>NZ_JADAXG010000003.1:0-842634 GCF_019837545.1 Bacillus sp. 17RED48 | reverse complement strand
ATACTTCCTCTTCTTTCTTTACTTCAGATACTTCCTCTTCTTTCTTTACTTCACATACTTCCTCTTCTTTCTTTACTTCAGATACTTCCTCTTCTTTCTTTACTATTCTTTCTCGTGAATTATCTTGTTTATTTAGATCTTTATACTTGTGAATTTCATCCCATAGCACCTTACCAATCCATGGCTTATTCATCACCATCCCCCCATCTAATAAAATTCAGGAAAATATGTTATTTTACACGTATTCATTTTCATCATTATATATGTTTTATAATAATAAAAAAGACATTGTCTTTTTATTAAAGACAATGCTTTTTTAGTCTTATACTTGTACTTGTTGTACTTGTAAAACTTTTAAAGTAAGATCTAGTACAATTTTTTCACGAAGAGTTCCAAATGGCTCGTTTAATTCTGTTGGACAAGGTGAAAAGTCTAATTCGAAAAATTGTGCGCTTACTAATTCACAATATGGTTGTTCATTATAAAAAACTGTATTTTCGAAGAAGTATTTGTCTAAACGTGGTAAATCACCATTTTTAGGATTAATAAAGTGAGATGTAGTATCTGAGGAAGAAGCTACTACAGCTTGTGATAGAAAATCAGCTGCTGTTAAATCTGCAAAACCAGAAAATGGAACATTTGCAATACGATCATATAGCACTCCATTACACTCATCATTTGCATATTCAATATTTTTACGAATATATCCTTGTACAAATAATTTTGCTCTTGTAACTCGGCGGTAATTTGTACCTGGTACTGGAGTAAATGCTACAGGAACTAACTTACATTGTGTTAAAAATACATTTTTTAACACACGTTTAATCTCAGTTGCTGGAGGATCTAATGAAATATCAGATTCTACAACAATTTGAATTGTTCTTTCTGCTAATACAACTGGTATTTTTACAATCGGTGTTCCTGGAGTAAGAATTGGTGTTGCAGCTGCATCACTTAATGGCGTTTGAGTTTGTCCATCTACCTGACATGGTACATTAATTGGGCATTGTTCGCTCATATTTTATAATCTCCTTTATAAAAAAATTAGAGTTTTTTAACTCTCTTTACTGTATATGTATTTTTTCTATTAATGCGTGGGTTTGTATCATAGTCACTTTTATCATTTGCAAATAAAGATAGTATTCTATCTTTAATAGTCAAATACACACAGTTTAATATAATTAGTTTTTATGAATATTTACCTATTAAAAAAATTCTTAACTATTATCGCGGAAAAACACCATAATATGTTGATTAAGTTCAATAGTAAAAAGGATATCCATATTTTCGAAGAAACTTTCAAAAATCTATTCTTAAATTTATTAAGACAAATAAAATTAATTTTGTTAATTTCTTCATTCCATAATATCTATGCAACAGCAAATTAATATTGGATGCACCTTATTGTTAAAAAATAAAAACCGACTTTTTCAAGTCGATTTTTATACCCAATTTGTAATTTAAAAAAAGAGTAATTAACACGAATTTTATAGGATTTTCTAGACTTTTTCTGTTGTACAATTGTACAAATTCATTCATTTACCTATTATCCACAAAATAAGCATCATACGCCTTATCAAAAACATATCCTAGCTTTTCTGCTAGTTTAGCAGACGTAGTATTCGCTGCATCCCAATTTGGATATATCCCTTTTTCTAGACACTCCAAGATTAACGCCGCACTAACTATAGTTGCCAACCCTTTTCTTCTATGATTGTGATCAGTCGCCACTTCAATTTCAATGCCATTATCATAAATACTATACGATGATGCACCACATACAACTTCATCTTTATATAAAATGCTATAACCTATACCTCGGTTTATATAATCTTCCACCGTTTGAAATTGACTTGTAAAATCTTCAGAGACCTTATGTAATGTGGGAATATTTACGATATGTTCATCTATTTTTCGTAACTCGTATCCTTTTGGAAGCGCTGATATAAAAGATTGTAATTTTGAATGATTAAAAACTTCCGCATTCCGTTTGAACTTATAGCGTAAAAACTTATCTATTTTTCTTTCGTAAAATGTTTCTAAACGCTTTTTCCACTCTTCACTATTTGCGATTACTAACATTCTATCAGGAATGTTACGTACTAATTCTTCAGTTTCTTTCGCATTCGAATCACCAGCGTAAAATGTAAAGATCCCTACCTTAACTTGCGCTACTGTTGGGTTTTCAAGATTATTTACCCAAGCAGTACCCATATGTCCTTGTAAATAAGAAAGTAAAACAACGTTATTGAAATCCTCGAACATAGTAACTAATTTTTCTCTCGTATGTATACTCGCTTCATATATCATGTACATTCCCGCTTTCTTTGGAATCAGTTTAACTCTACTTTTCATATATAAACAAAAGTTTATTAAACTATATATAATCGTAAAATATTCGTAAATATAAAATTATTATAACATCTAATGAATAGTAAGCGACTGTCCTGTATAAAGGTTAACAGTAAATATACTTAATAATAATTGCAATCTACATGTAACCGATTATCATCTTTTATTATGTAATACCCCTCAATACTCGTTTGAGGGTTCATTTAAATACGTATGTTATAACTCCTTCTTAGAAATAAATGATTCTGTTCCTCCGTTTTTATATACTTTAGTCACTTTAACAACAGATGTGTACGTATTATCGACATTCGATATCATCTTTTTCATCTCTTCTATCTCAGCATTACCAGTTCCACTCTCGATTTTCAAGCAGTTCGAAATGTTGAGGTATCCACTCGATGCGAAAAGAATAATAAACGTAAGATCAGGGAAATTAATGAACAGTATTCCAAACTTTAAAGGATTCGTAGCCGTATAAGATAAAACTAATCGAAAGTTTAATAGTTCCGGCACTTGAACAAAATCTTTAGAAACAATCGCTTCACCTATTATAGTAATTTGCTTTACGACATTCCCCAGCTCATCTATAAATTCAGTACAACTAGGTGCATCAATTGTTTTTGCTTGTAGTGATATATTCAATTCTGGATTGTCAAAATCAAAAAAGAGTGTACTTCCCTCTGTTAAACATTGCGGACAAACATTTCCAAGTAGACTAAAATCCTCTTCAATAAATTTAACTTTCGTTTTACAACTACAAACTTTTCCTATTCGGATTGCATCAATCCTAGAGCAATCTAGAAAAATAACCTCATTGTCCTCTTGTACGAAGGATACGATACCATTCCTCTTATTAAATGATAGAAAATAAGATACATAAATTTCGTTTCCAGCTATTTCAATACTCTCAACTTTTGTAAAAGGCTCTAGACTTCGCAAAAATTCACAAATACTATTTTGGCAGCATTGATAATTTCGTTTCGGCTCACAACCCACTTATACTCCATCCCTTCCCTATATGTTTTATCTAATACATATAATATGAACGGAGCATAAAAAAGCTTGGACAATATAACTTTAACTCAGGAATATAGGTACTTACTTATCACATTAATAATGAAATTACGCCAATAATGAGTAATAACACATAAATTTCCCTATAAATACATATAACAATTTCATCTTTCATGAAAAAAACGTTATAATAAGGTGTAGCCTCTACGATTACGTTATAAAGGAGAATAAAACAATGGCTAAAATTAAAGTATACCAAGCAAAAGAAGAAAATATGGATGCAGTAAAGAACATCATTGATGTTGAGGAACAAAACCCAACTGCTGAAAACTTACAAAATCTATATGCATGTGTATTAGAAACAGAAGATATGGCATTGCCTGAATCATACATTGAAGAAGATATCTTAATTGATTCTATGGAAGTTATGGTTAACGCTTCTCAAAACAAACTAAGAGACTTAGGTGCATACGATGTAATCGAAGTTCAAAACAAAGGTAAGAAGACACAAATTTTATTATTAGCAGACGAAGAATACGAAATTATCGAAGGCTAATCTAAATCCGTACATACGAAAAAGCTCCTTTCCAATTGGAAAGGAGCTTTTTCATTACGCTTTTGATGTTTCACTCTTTTTATTCGTTTGTTTTTTCTTAATTACCATACGCTCATTTCCCATAAAGAAAATAAATATGAATGCTAGACCTGCTGGTACCAATGCCCACATAAATGTTTGAACAATGGAGCTAGAAAGAGCGTCAATAATTTTCTCTAATATTTGCGGCGGGATTTGAGATCTTGCCGATTCTGATAGAATAGCTCTTGAATCTCCTAAAGCGTTTGTATTCATTCCTCCGCTCATACCTTTAAAAGCTTCTTCTAATTGATCTTGGAAACCTGTTCTTTGAATCATTCCGAAGATTGTAATACCAAGTGTCATTCCTAGTGAACGAATGAAATTACTCGTTGAAGTTGCAGATCCACGCTGTTCTATACCGAAGTTGTGAATAGCTGCCATACTTAGTACAGAGAATGAGAAACCTACTCCAAATCCAATAATAATCATATAAACCGTTAATAATATACGACTTGTTTCTGGCGTTAATGTGCTTAATAAGAATAGTCCAATTAGCATAATAACAGCAGAAATAATCATAATGTTTCGGTAGCTAAGCTTCGTCGTTAAAAATCCACCTAATTGAGCTGTTACGACTGATCCTAACATCATCGGTAAAAGTAATAATCCTGAGTTTGTTGCGCTACCACCGTATACACCTTGAATGAATAACGGTATGTATACAGTTGCTGACATGAACGCAGCACCGTAACATAATGCAATAATGGTACTCATTCCGAATAAACGTTGTTTAAACATTTCAAATGAAATGATCGGTTCTTCTACTTTACGTTCAATAAAAATAAATGCAATAATTAAAATAGCGAATCCGCCAAATAAACTTAAAATAAAGTTAGAATCCCAATCATACTTTTGTCCACCTAGTTCTAAAGCAAACATTAGCGAAACTACTGCACCAACTAAAGTAATTGCGCCAAACCAATCAATTTTTTGCTTTCTATGAACTCGTGATTCTTTATAAAAGAATGTAATAAAAATAAGTGCTAAAACGCCAAGCGGTAAGTTAATGTAAAATACCCAGTGCCAGCTTATGTAATCTGTAATATACGCACCAAGCAACGGACCAAAAATACTTGATAAACCAAATACTGCTCCGAATAATCCACCCATTTTCCCGCGCTTTTCAGGAGGGAAAATATCAAAAACGATAGTAAACGCGATCGGCACTAATGCCCCGCCGCCAATACCTTGAATGGCACGATAAATACCTAACTGTGTAATATTTTCAGCAGTACCACAAAGTGCCGAACCAATCATAAAGACGATTAAACCGAAAATAAAGAATCTCTTTCTACCATACATATCTGATAGTTTTCCGAATATCGGCATACCTGCCATTTCTGCGACCATATAGGCAGAAACGACCCATACAAAGTTTTCAAGGCCTCCTAAGTCACCAACAATCGTTCCCATCGCCGTTACGACAATGGTATTATCCATTGATGCCATTAAAATACCTAGCAATAAGCCCGCCACAACAAAGCCGAGCTTATTATTCTTCTCAACCATAACCTTGCTCTCCCTCGTACTACTTATATTTGTTTATGTTCTTTTACGACTGCATTACCTTTTTGGTTAAAACTAGTATGATATTCTACAACACTAATTTCACATCCTGGACCAATGGTAACGTTGTTTCCTCTTACAACTTCAGCAATCGTATGCTCTAAATAAATTTCATCTCCTTCAATGATAGACGTTTGGAGGCTTCCAGCATGACTTGTAAATGGAATAAATCTCGCTTTTTTATGAACGGTAATCTTCTTACCGCCAATCTCTCTCACTTTACTTCCTTCATAACGAAGTGAAATATCAATATTTTCAGCATTAAGTAATCCATCACTTTCAAGGCCACCAGTTAGTGATAGTTCTTCAACTTCAATATCTCCTTTCACATTTAAAGCGCCTTTCACATCTACGAAATCACCAGTAAACTTCCCTTTAACTTCTATCATACCTCTTACTTTCGTTTTTTCAATATGGGCATCACTATTCATTTGTGTATTTCCGTATACTTTTACATATTCAGCAGTTACATTTCCTTGTACTTCACTATCTCCATACACGACATAATTTTTCACTTTCATATTACCGCGCACTTCACTCGTTCCGTACGTTTTAAATTCATTACAGCTCATATCATTAGAAATCGTTCCTTCACCGCGAATCTTCACTTTGTTATAATCCCCGCCTGCTGAACTACCAGAACCATTAACAGTAAGACTATGTTGATGTTCCATATTACTTTCTCCCTTCCATTAAATCTGCTTCATTTCTTTTACATTTGCGCTTTTATCAACAGTAAGAACACCCGTATATTCGATCAGTTCAATCTCACAGTTCGCTCCTACTGTAACATTGTTTCCTCTTACCGTTTTTATGTGAGCATAATCAATATCGATATTGTCACCTTCTAATAGTTCAGCCTCTAATTGCATACCAAATACTGATTTAAACAGTCTACTAAAAGTACTTAGTCTATGTTTTACTTTAATCGTTTGACCACCAATTTCTTTTGCTCGACATGTACCGTGAATATTAATATTTATTTCATCGGCGCTTAATAATCCACCAATTGTAAATTGTCCTTCTGAAGAAAAAGTATCCACTTCACAATTCCCATCAATCGTTGCTTGACCGTTGATTTTAAATTTTTCACCAGTTACATTTCCACCTACTGTACCTTTTCCTGCAATTTTTAAACTGTTCGCCTTCACATCTTGCGTAATTGTTGCTTTCCCATCAATTCGCATCGTTTCCGCAATAACTGTACCATCGACTTTACCCGATCCACTAATTCTTGCATTGCTACTTTTCAAATTTCCAGTAACAGCACCGTAACCGTTACATTCAAATTGATCACATTCAACATTTCCATTAACAGTCCCTTTTCCATTTAATTGCACTTTAAGAAACTCGCCGCCATTCGATGAACCGTAACCATTTATAATCAAATTATCTGTACGCATACTTTCTCCTCCACTACAACAGTTTCGTTTTTAATGCTTCGGTATATTTCATAATCGCTTCGCGTAAAACTATTTTGGTACCTTTTTCAAAAATTAAATCGTCCACGTTTGAAACTAAGAAACATGTAGAAATCCCTAACTTTCGGACGATGATTAAGTCACAAGCTTTATGCTTAATCGCCTCATAATTTTCACGTAAAACTTGCAAGACCATTTTTCCTTCTTCTAAACTAATCTCTCCCGATTGTAGTAATTCTTCTAACATATACACATAAAGAATATCTACAAATTGAAACTCTGTTGTTTTATTCGTTTGTTCTATGAAGAATTGTAAAACTGGCTCTGATGCAATTCCTTTACGTAAGACGTCTTCCTTTGTTAAAAGGATTTCTCTTACACTCGGTGAAAACATATTTGCTAGTTCATCAAGTGATAAATCTTCTTTCATCGTTTGGATTTTATCAATACGCTCTAATATCTTTTCTTTCGGAAAAAATGTCTCTTGACCCGTGAATGTTGACTTTCGTACAAACCAATCTTCCGGTATTAAATTTTTTCTTTTCCACCTATATAACTGTCCGTATGAAATACCAGTTAGTTCTAATAAATCTTTTTTTGAAATTAAATCTGTACTCAACTGTATAACACTCCTTCCTGATAACAATGTAACATAACACTGTTACGCTGTAAATAGACTTTTATCATAGGTAGCGTAACAATGTGTAAAACAACCCTCTTTCACACAAAAAAATAAGGTTCTCACGCATCCTATAAAATGCGTAAAAACCCTTATATATCAGCATGTAAACCATATTTCATAAAAATCAATCCACCCTTGTGAATTAATCATTATATTTTGTACTTTTTCGTGAGAAGTTACTTGTTGTTTGTTACGATATAAAGGAATAATATGAATGTGACGCAACAAAGTGTCCTCAATATTGCGTAACAATGTAACTCTATTCTCTAAATGTTCTTCTTTAAAATACGGGGACAACATTTTATGAAAGTTCATGCTGCTTTGCCCATGAATAAAGCTATTTTTTGTAAGAAACATATATAGCAGACTATCTTCAATACGTTCACTAATAGTTGCACTATCATGCATCATATCAGCCTTTTGTATCGTACTGATTTCCAATAACTCTTCAACTTCAAGAAATTTATTTTCTACACGAATCCCATACTTCGCACACTCTTTCTGAATCCATTGTGCATCTTCTACGTGATCTTGTCCTGTAAATGTGTAGAGTTGTAGCACTTCATAATGGTACGTACTCCTTTTAATTAAACTAGCTATATCTTCCTCAATCTCTACTATGCTTTCATTTGCTAATATTAGTTTCTTTGCCACTTCTCCACGTTCGCCGCAGAGCTCTTGAACAATTTTATCGCCATGAATAATTTTATAAAGCGCCTTTCGAAACAACTCATCTTGCATTGGCCCTTCTTTTACAAGATTGCACGTTACATATGTCACGTTCGATTCAAGCCGAGACAACTCTTTATTGGGCTTTTCTTTATCTTTATACTGCGTCTTTACTAATACATCATACGTATTTACATTTTGCTCTACATTCATTAGTTCAATTCGGTCAAGAAAAGGTCTTTCACGATAATATAAATCATGCACTTCTAATACAAATAACTGTGCATTTTTCTCACGTAATATAAAAGGACCTGTACCAATAAAGCTTCCTTTTTCATCTTCATGTACGATAGAACACTGTTCTGCACTTAGCATATGTAAAAACATCCTATTTTCCGTATGTAATTGAATTTCAACAACAAATTCATCCACTGCATGGACATTTTTAACATGTTGCAACATCCATGCGTGTGGGTTGTTTTCCGCTTTCATAAATCGATTTAATGAATGTATAACATCATGTGCGGTAAGTCGTTTTCTATTATGAAGATGAACGCCTTTTCTTAAATAAAATGTCCAAACCTTTTCAGCGTCATTATATTGCCAGTGAAAAGCAAGTCTTGGCTCTATACAATTTGTTTCCTCATTCACATATACGAGTGTATCAAAAATATGTTTAACCATATGACATTCTGAGCGCATCGTAGCGTATACCGGATCTAAAGCGATGTCTAGATTCATTTGTACTTGCAACCGAAGTACATCTTTTCTTCCATCAGGTGTCCTTTCTATTTTATGACCAAATATTGAATCTACCCAAGCTTCATATTCTTTCTTTACTGATGGAAATTGTGAGCTGTAGCGTTCCACAAATGAGATTCCACTTTTCACATCCCCTTTTTTCGTTAGTTCTTTTCCTCTGTCTAAAATCAATGTCATCGGTTGCTTTTGAAATATTAATTTAGAACGATTCCCTCTTCCGCGCCCTGGAAACCAAGCGATCCAATTTAACTCTTCTAATTTTTTTATTATTAATTTACTATTACGCTCCGTACAAAATAATGTTTCTGCTATCATTTGTACGGTTACTTCTAATTGTTCTCCTTCTTGTCTCCCTTTACCATAGGTACACCATAGTGCAATATACTGATCTAAAATAAACATCATAATCCCCCTAAAAGGTGAAAAATAACCCCTTTTGTTTCTACCCTTTTTCCACTTCTCCTTTCATCTTATCATTTCAATATAGAAAGGAGGAATTAATATTGAACAATCTCTTACTACGTTATAATAAACCAATTATTATAAGACTGTGCGGCGAATTATTAACCCGAACAACCGAATCCATGTTAGCTCTTATTATGATTATTTACGTTAATAAAATGTTAAACGGTAATATAATAATAACTATGCTCATCTTTGGACTACAACCACTATCAGACATTGTATTTACACTTATTGCTGGGGGAATTACTGATAAATATGGGCGAAAGAAAATTATGTTACTCGGCTTATTGCTACAAGGCGTTGCAATCGGTAGCTTCATCTTTGCTCAATCTGTTTTTATATTTGCTTTGCTTTACGTCATAAATGGGATTGGCCGTTCCCTATATATTCCCGCTCAACGTACACAAATTGCTGATTTATCAACACAAAAACAACAAGCAGAAATTTTTGCTCTTTTGCATACGATGGCTGCAATTGGTTCCGTAATCGGTCCAATAATTGGTGCTATCTTTTATCGTACTCACCCTGAATATTTATTTATAATGCAAAGCATTACACTTATGGTATATGCAGTAGTTGTATGGACGCAGCTTCCAGAAACCGCTCCAGTATTTATAGAGCCAAAGCAAAAAGTTGAAGTATCATCTTCAAAACAATTTGTAAGCAAGCATTACGCCGTTTTAGGACTTATGATTACTACACTCCCTATTAGCTTTTTTTATGCTCAAACTGAGACAAATTATCGCATTTTCGCTAAAGATATATTTCCAGATTTCGTATTCATGCTCGCTTTTATTTCAACATGCAAGGCTATAATGGAAATCTTCCTGCAAGTTTTCCTTGTGAAATGGTCTGAACGATTTTCTATGGCGAAAATTATTCTTATTTCTTATACCTGCTATACAATAGCTGCAATTGGCTACGGGATTTCAGCAACAATCACGTCACTATTCTTCACTTTACTTTTTTTAGTCATTGGGGAAAGTATTGCCTTAAACCATTTACTTCGATTCGTTTCAGAAATCGCTCCTACAGATAAGCGTGGATTGTATTTTTCAATTTACGGGTTACATTGGGATATATCTCGTACGTGCGGTCCTGTACTTGGTGCGGTTTTATTAAGTAAACTAAACGGTAGCATGCTATTTTATATTTGCGCTTGTTTCTTAATAATGGGAGGGATTATTCAAGCACTGTTTATTCATAATGTAGAACGTAATAAAATAAATAAAGACGTTTCGGAGCATACCCCTCATATTTTATAGGATGCTTTCTTTATAAAAAGAAGGATGTCACAAAAGTCTCGAGACTTTTGTGACACCCTTTTTTATTACCCTGCCATTTTATTAATACTATCTTCTGGTGAAAATACCGAAATATGATTTACCTTACCAGTCGATTTTGGAATAATGAATTTTAACTCAAACTGATTGTTTACTTTATATACGTATATTTTATCTTCCCCATTTACTTTAACTGAAGCTGGTTTTCCTAATGCTTTCTCTATTTCTTGTAATGTAATTAATTTTAGCTCTGCATGATAGGAGCGTACATCAAAAACTTGTGATCCTTTATTAAAACCGAAGGAAACATTTTTATTTGTAAAGGTAGCATACATTCCGTTGCCTGCTTGTTCCGTTTTATCTGCTTTACCCCAATCTCTTTCTATTTCTTCAATATCACCTGTATGTGCTGCGAACGGAACATTAGGTACTTTTCCTTCTTTCGCTAGTTCAAACAAATCTTTAATGTGGTTAATTGATTTTTGATTTATAACTGTATCTTTCGTGCTTGAATCTGTCTTTGTTTTTTCTGATCCTTCATTATTTGATTTTACTTCAGGCTCTTTCTTTTCTTCAGAAGAATTATTTTGTTCGTTTTTACTATTTTCCGAGGTTGGGTTTGTTTCCTTTTTTTCGTCTGTCCCTTTACATGCTACTAATGCAAATATGCATGTAAAAGCGAGAAATAACATAGCTATCTTTACATACACTTTCATACATTTCAGCCCCCCTATTATAATCTTATTCCTTTCGATAACCAATCCATGACACCGCTTTTCAAATTGTGTTTGTTCCAAAAAGTAAATGCTTCACTCTCTCCCAATACTTGTACAACATATTCTACAAAAGCTGTTCCTAAAAAATAACCGAGTCGGTTGTATCCAAAATACTGTCCTCCAGATAACCGAAACCACTCTTTCTCTTTTTCAAACGTCCATCCTTCTATATAATCTTCCAAAAAACGATTCTTTATTTGTTCTTCATTTTCTATATAGCATTGTAACCAACGTTCGCCATCATTGTTATATGAGTAGTACACTGATTCATTTAAACCTCTCATAATTTGCTTTGATAAATATGTTGCAACACCTTCACGATACAAATTAACTGATCCGTCAGTCCAATCGGCTTTCCCCCAATCCATTCCATCATTGTGTAACATAACATTATGATATATATGTCCTATTTCGTGAGCGACAATAACACGAAGGTGATTTACATCTGGAGATAATTTTTCTGCCGCAAAAAATATGTCTCCAATAATTTCCCTTTCTACAAATGCATTAGAGCCAAAAGCTCCAACAAATAGATGAAAATTCATATTTACATCAAAGTTATATTTATAATGATATTCATTCGTTATTTCTTGAATAATAGTCGGTAATGTTTCTGCAATGATACGAATTTCTTCTATTTTTGCGGGATATTGTTTAATGGCATTAGAAACTCGTTCTCTCGTATGTGGACAATGATACTTAAAGTATTCTTCAAATATCTCTGGATACGAAGTAAAGTATTGGTTGAGGACTGCTAATTCTACATCGTTACTTTCCCATAATTTTAAAAAACTTGGAATTGTATTATTTATCATTTTTTCCATCTCCTTATATATCCCTTCTCGCCATTTACACTGCAATCCTTCCTGAAACGTAGAAAAAGCAACAAAGAAAGATGAGTCTTCTTTGTTGCTTTTTCTGTTTAATCAAACCATTTATCACCATCAGAAATCCATTTACCATTATGCAAATCATAACATTTATTATAATAATAAAAAAAGCTGCCCAAAAAGGACAGCTTTACATATGTATTTTTACACTTCGATTGACTTACCATCTTCAACAATATGATAAAGTAAGTGAGCTAAATGATGAATTGGGCCATACTCTTCCTCTTCCTCATCTGTTTCACCGTGGAATTCAAGATCATTTAAGTATAGTGCTAAAAATTGATAGTATAATTTTAAATCAAATCCGTAGCACGCAGTTGGCTCTTCATGATCCCCTTCGTATTGTAACATTAAGTATTGATCATTACCTTCTGCATCTTCTGCATCAAAGAATACGAAGAATCCAACGTTTGTATCTAAATCAAATAGATGACGAGTGCCTTTTTCTGTTGCTTTATTGAAGTCCTCTTCACTTAATTTATGTACTGTTGTCGCTTTAGCATTATCTTCTTGATGGAAATTTACTGTAAATGTTTTCAATGCTGACACCTCCTGATTGTATAATACTAGCATAACATATAAAAAGGACTGCTTACAAATGTAAACAGTCCGTACATTCATTTCCGCATTGCTCGTAATAAAAAGCTTACGATGAAAATTAAAATAATCGCACCGATTAAAGCTGGAATAATTGCAAACCCGCCTATTACAGGGCCAAAACTACCAAGTAATTTCGTACCAACCCAAGAACCGATAATACCAGCAATAATATTACCAATTACACCACCTGGTACGTCTCTTCCAGTAATTAAGCTTGCAAACCATCCTAATAAACCACCAACGATTAAAGACCAAATCATATGATAACCTCCTTTATATTTCACCAATCAAAATATAATTAGAAACAATTGCTTACCATTAGTTATGTTACATTTTCCATAAGTTATTCATACAGCTTAACCACTAAGTTAGTTCAAAACAGTGAACGATCTTTTTTGAACTGACAATTTATACAGTTCCACATATTAAGGACAATCAGGCTTTAATATCGTTCGCATAAATTCTTCTTTAAAAGCCAGATAGTTAAAACCAACTGCAATTTTTTGGATAGGCCTATTATCAAACGTTGTCGGCTCAGCTATTTTTCTAAAGTCTGCCACACTTTGTCCTCTTGTTACGTCATTTGTCGTACTAATCCAAACTGCAGATTTTTTATATTCAAAAATATCATCATTTATAAAAGAAATGAACGGAAGTAAATCGTGAATTGGACTTCCAGCAATACCCGGGTATTCTTTTTTATAAAAGTTCTCATAATAAAAATCGATCATTGGTTTAATGAGTTTTGCCTGCCCTGTTCCTTCTTTATTGATCATATCCAACATTTCAGGAGTAATTAGAGCGTCTTGTGTTACATTTAACGGATAAATAGTCGCATTCTTTGCGTACTTCATAACAATATTTGCGGCGATTGGATCTCCATAAAAATTCGCTTCTGATACAGGAGTAACGTTACCAGGAAATAAAAAAGCACCACCCATAATATAATACGAACATACCTTATCCATGACATTTGGATATAATAAAAATAACGTTGCCAATGTTGTTAATCGTCCTGTCGCTACAATAATGATATCTTCTGGACAAGGCTCAATTAATTTAATTAATTCACAAAAATTTTCCCGTTTACAAATCCTCATATCAGGTGGAATAATTGGACCTAAACCGTGATCTCCATGAATTTCAGGAAAGAATAAAGGTTCTTCTGCTGTCATCGGTCTTGCTGCACCCTCAATGATTTTTACTTCTGTAGCATAGTATCTTTCTAAAAAATACACATTTTCCGTTACAATCTCTCGCGATACATTCCCATATTCAGCAACAATACCTATAATATCTAATTTACATGTTTTATTTGCATAAATTAACGCCACAGCATCGTCAATACCAAAGTCTCCAAAAAAGATGATTTTCTTATTAACTATCCTCACCCCTCTTCAGCATAGTCTACTACTATTATTATGTGAAAAAGACAAGGCTGTGAAACGGTACAAACTAAAAAAGCCACCTATTTATTGGCGACTTCAATCTTTTTATAAGATAAATATGCTAGTACATTTTTACTTGAATCGTATTTTGGATTATTTCCTTTTCTCGGTTCTCTCATATGTGTTTTTTCAAATCCAGGAATATCTGGCATTTTCTCCATAAATTCAAGCATTTCTTCTTCAGTTCCTTCAATACGTACGCGAATCATTATTATATTTCCTCAATTCTCATTTTCTCTGTACTAAGTATAACGTACTTTGAAAAGACTGCAAGAAATTTATCTTTTTAATGTCGCGCTTTTTTTGCATACAAACAATGCCATTTCAGTATAAAACGAATTTATTTTATTATTTTCAATTTGAATATTAAAGAATTCTTGCATTTCAACTGGTGTTTTCATCATACATTCTGTTAATTTCATACGTTTCTGCAAAGGTACATTCATCATATCGCACCACCAGTCAAATTCAAATTTCTTGTCAAAAGTAAGGCATGATTGCATTTGCAAACCGTTTTTTTCTAACATGGTAATCCATTCTGTTTTTTTCAGCGCTCGTTCATGACTCGGATCTCGCTTTTTTTCTATAAAATTATAAAATGTATCAAATTCATTATTTTCCGGTGAAACATTATCTATCAAAATAAACAATCCATTATGTTCTAACGTACGATTTACTTCATAAATAAACTGAGCTGGATTCGTAAAATGATGTGCTGCAATTCGGCATGTAATCGTATCAAAAGAACTATCGGCAAACGGTAAACTTTCAGCGTTTCCAGCGACAAAAGATACATTTTCATATCCATTACTTATAATAAAGTTTTTTGCATTCTCTAACATTTTTTCTGTTAAGTCTAAGGCAACTACTTCTTTAAACAATGGAGCTAATACATTCGCAACATGTCCACCGCCAGTAGCAATATCAAGAAGACGATTATTATGACGAGACTCTACTTGTTGAACTACATATTGTAAATCCGGTCCTTTTGCATGAATTTTACTTTTTACATACTTTTCCGCATTATTACCAAACTGTTGTTTTACAAGCTCTTCTTTACTCATTTTATCATCTTCTTTCTATTGTTACTTACATATAAGATTCATGTAATAATTAAAGTTCTCTTTATGTATTTTCAAATCCTCTTTTCAGCTTACTTCTTATCATGCTGTCCTATCATCGATATAATATTAATGTTACGTTTTATTACTAAACAAAAAAGGCTACGGGAACTTGTCCCCTAACCTGACTAAATATTTATTACATTTTTACTTTTTCATATACATCTATATAATATAAATCCTCTTTCAACTTCATAATAACGTCTACTTCGTTATAAGTAGCCTCACGAGCATGTAAACCAAATTGATCCATACCAATCCATATCCATCCAGGTGTATGCTGTAGAACATCTATGTTAAAATAATCTAATTTAATAAGCTCCGATTTAATAAAATTATCTTTATTAGCGATTTGTTTATCTATTAAACCATATTCTTTTCCATTTTCAAGTAGCGATATAATTTTCCCTAAAATCGGATGTTCACGTATAATAAAATGATATTCCCTTTCGTCTACATTCGCCATAATTAAACAAGAATTAGATAAATCAGATCCTAAATTCGACATCTTTATTTATTCACCTCCTTTATGAGTTTCACAAACATAATAACAAATGAATATTCAAATAAAATTAATATAATGTAAAAAATAAAATTAATATAATGTAAAAAATAAAAAAGCTGACTCCCTTTTAGAAATCAACCTTTATATTTGGATCATCTGTATACTTTTACAAACTATTATAATGTTTCTTTTTCCTCATCATTCCCGGAAACTAAATTCCCAATAGCATCTGCCGTTACTTCAACTACAAATTCACAAATACCTGCTACAACTTCTCCAATTACTTCATCCATCTTTTTACCCCCTTATTTTATGTAACTTATTTGTAGTATAGAAGAGATTGGTTATTTTTAACTATCGGAAAACGTGACAAAAACATTACAATTTTGTAATGTTTTGTAATTTGTTTAGTTCCTATCCTTTGAAACTCCAAGTATGATTAACAAGCATATAGGCCATCATAATATCAATTAAGTTCCAATTATGCTAGAGGAGGCGTGTAAAATATACTACGTAAAATTAATTAAAGGTCAATCATTCTATGCTTTTGATCATCGTTTCTTAATGTCTGAAGAAGAAAAGGTTTCCGAGAAAGTTTATAATTACTTACGTCGTAATGAATTTTTCGAAGTACGTAAAGAAGAATATTCAGCCTGATGTATTAAAAGCATCAAGAAAAATATCATTTAATTGTGATATTTTCTTGATGCTTTTATTTTATTTATCCTTAATTTCAATGAATATGTAATCATTGGTTGTATGCATTTTGACTTACTTGTTTCATCTATTAACACATCAAATTTTTGACAAATCAAAAAGATTGAAATCCACTCATGAAACACGTAATATAGACTCTGACTCTAAAAAAGTTCGTTATAAATTAAACATAAAATAAGGAGGTTTTATATACGAGTTTTTCATTTTAAAAGACGGAGAGGTTTTACATTATGTGGCGTAATAAAAATGTTTGGATTGTGTTAATTGGGGAGTTTATTGCTGGTCTAGGGCTATGGCTTGGTATTCTTGGCAACCTTGAATTTATGCAAAAATATGTCCCTTCTGATTTCATGAAATCAGTTATATTATTCATCGGACTATTAGCTGGTGTACTAGTTGGTCCTATGGCCGGTCGTATTATCGATCAATATGAAAAGAAAAAAGTTCTTCTTTATGCTGGGTTCGGTCGCGTTATTAGTGTTATTTTTATGTTTTTCGCTATCCAATTTGAAAGTATTGCCTTTATGATTGCATTTATGGTTGCTCTTCAAATTTCTGCAGCATTTTACTTCCCTGCATTACAATCTGTAATTCCACTCATCGTACGTGAGCATGAGTTATTACAGATGAACGGTGTACATATGAATGTAGGTACAATCGCTCGTATTGCAGGTACTTCACTAGGTGGAATTCTTTTAGTTGTAATGAGTTTACAGTATATGTATGCCTTCTCAATGGCAGCATACGCTTTATTATTCCTCTCAACTTTCTTCCTACAATTCGAAGATAAGAAATCAACAACACCAAGTAAACAAGCTGCGAAAGATAATAGCTTTATGGAAGTCTTTCGTATTTTAAAAGGAATTCCTATTGCTTTTACAGCACTTATATTAAGTATTATCCCTCTATTATTTATAGCCGGATTTAATTTAATGGTAATCAACATTAGTGAAATGCAACATGATCCAACGATTAAAGGCTTTATATATACCATTGAAGGTGTAGCATTTATGTTAGGGGCCTTCGTTATTAAACGTTTATCTGACCATTTCAAACCTGAAAAATTATTATATTTCTTCGCTGTTTGTACCGCTTTTGCACATCTTTCCTTGTTCTTTAGCGATATAAAATGGATGTCTCTTACATCATTTGGTTTATTTGGTTTTAGTGTTGGTTGCTTCTTCCCTATTATGTCGACAATTTTCCAAACGAAAGTGGAAAAAAGCTATCATGGTCGTCTCTTCTCATTCCGTAATATGTTTGAGAGAGTTATGTTCCAAATTGTCTTACTCGGCACAGGCTTCTTCTTAGATACGATTGGATTGCAATATATGGTTCTCATTTTCGGTGTGATTTCATTATTAATTATTTTCATTTCATTATCTAAACAGAAACAATATGAAAAACAACCTTCGCAATCTGCGAATTTATAACATAAACAAAGACGCATGGATCATATTTGATTAATCCATGCGTCTTTGTTATATAAAGCCTTATTTATTACGTTTATTGTAATTATTTAAAGGAGTACCCTCTTTCGCTTTCGAATACAGTATACTAACATGATATATACAGGAGGTGCGAAATTGTCTGATGTTATGCAGTTATTTAGTATCTTTATTTTTGTATTAGCTCTGTTTAGCATCATAAACTTTTTAGCTATTTCCTTATCTGGACATAACTTTAAAAGAAGAATTATCGCAGGTTTCATATTTTTACTGATAACTCCTATTGTTTTTTTTGCTACCTTAGCATTCGCTTCTATATTTGATAAAGCTGGATTTGGCGCAGGTGGGCTAGCCTTCATTGTTGCAATTATATATATTTTAAATGGAATAATGATCCTACTTTCCTCATTATTTTTCCTCAAAAGAGACATAACATAGGCTATAGTACTCTGCATGAATCTGACTTTATACTAGATTCATGCTTTTTCAATTCTCCCAAAATTTTTATGTGAAATTAAATAATTCTTTATAAAAATTTAAACTTTATTTATTACAATATTTGTATCGTATTCGCACGTTTATTGAAAATGAAAAGAAAGGAGTACAAAATGAAAAAGATTCTATTAATTATTCCAATATTCATCGTTCTACTTAGCGGATGTAGCAATAATGATATATACGGTTCTTGGGAAGTCGTTGACAACAAAAATGGTCTTTGCCCTGCATCTTATAAATTTGAAACAGTTGTAAAAGAAGAAAAGAAAGAAAAAATTGTTCAATATTTAGTTGAGATGCAAACATCAAAGGAAAAAGAAGATTTATACAAAGGCTCATTTGTAAAGAATTCTAATGTATATCACATTGATTATGGTAACTCATTTACATCGGATCAAACTTTAAAAGTTGTCGATGGCAAATTAAATGTATACTTTTATGCAGTGGAAAAGTTATGTACATATAAAAAGAAATGATTACACTTCATATAAGACGCAGAAAATATTTTCTGCGTTATTTTTAATTTACAAAACCTCCCCAAAAACATTTCCCTCTTTTAAATCTTTAAATTTAAATGTAGTATTATATAATAACAATATTTTAATGCGAGGTGCTTTTTTTGAGAAGTTTAAGTTCATTAATTGTATCAACAATCTGTTCCATTATCCTAATCCTATGGAGTGCACTTTCATTTTATGAAAGATTCTCGACAGGAAATTCATACTATTGGCTTAGTGGTATATTAGGCCTCGTTTTCATGTTCTTTTTCATCCAAAATATGCGGGATATACTTAATAAAAACTATAAAACATCCTAAACCGTATAGAAATATATAATAAACAATTCAGTTAACCAATCCTTATTTACAACGCCCTTTCAAAAAAGACTAATCCTCCCTCTAAATTTGTCAATCGTTTTAATTTTCATAAAAAAATGATAAAATGTAAACATGTGTTTTCAGAATAATTAAAAACGCAGAAAGAAAACACTGTTTTTAGGAGGGGTTTTGATGACTTACACGTTAGCAACTAGAATGAAAGCATTCCAATCTTCTATATTTAGTGAATTAGGGGCTTATAAAAAAGAAAAAATTGCAGCAGGTCACAAAATGATTGATTTAAGTATCGGGAATCCTGATATGCCGCCTGCTGACTTCGTAAGAGAAGAAATGGTACATACAGCAAGTAAAAAAGAAAGCTACGGATACACATTAAGTGGTATTCAAGAATTTCACGAAGCTGTAACTGAATATTACAACAACACTCATAACGTTAAATTAAATGCCAATAAAGAAGTTTTATTATTAATGGGTTCACAGGACGGACTCGTTCACTTACCTATGGTTTATGCAAATCCGGGAGATATTATATTAGTTCCGGATCCAGGATATACAGCTTATGAAACTGGAATTCAAATGGCTGGTGCAACATCTTACTACATGCCATTAAAGAAAGAAAATGAATTCTTACCTAATTTAGCAGCTATCCCCGAAGATATTGCTGATCAAGCAAAGATGATGATTTTAAACTTCCCAGGGAATCCAGTTCCAGCAATGGCTCATGCAGATTTCTTTAAAGAGGTAATCGCATTTGCGAAAAAGCATAACATTATTGTTGTCCATGATTTTGCTTATGCTGAATTTTATTTTGATGGCAATAAACCAATTAGCTTCCTCTCTGTACCTGGTGCTAAAGAAGTTGGAGTAGAAATCAACTCTTTATCAAAAAGTTATAGTTTAGCAGGTAGCCGTATTGGATATATGATTGGAAACGAAGAAATTGTTCGTGCACTTACTCAATTTAAATCAAATACAGATTATGGTGTGTTTTTACCAATTCAAAAAGCGGCATCAGCGGCACTAAGAAATGGCGCTGCGTTTTGTGAGAAAAATCGCAGTATTTATCAAGAACGTAGAGATACTTTAGTTGATGGATTCCGAACATTTGGTTGGAATGTTGATAAACCAGCTGGTAGTATGTTCGTCTGGGCCGAAATTCCGAAAGGCTGGACTTCTATAGATTTCGCTTATGCATTAATGGATCGTGCGAATGTCGTTGTTACACCAGGTCATGCATTTGGACCTCATGGAGAAGGCTTTGTACGTATTGCACTTGTTCAAGATAAAGAAGTGTTACAACAAGTTGTTGAAAACATTAGAAATAGCGGTATTTTTTCTCTTGAAAAAATAAATGAATTAGTTAAAAATTAATGATAACTCCCCTGCTTAACTGTAGCAGGGGTATTATTTATTGGAGGTACTTTCATATGCATATTAAAGACACTCTTCCTCATCGTTATCCTTTTTTAATGATTGATAAAGTAACAAATATAATCCATAGTCAATCCGTTACGGGATATAAACTCATTTCAAATAATGAGTGGTTTATAAATGATAATCAAAAACATATGCCTCATATGTTAATTGTAGAAGCACTTGCTCAGCTTAGTCCATTTGTACATACAAGTGACTCTGAAGGGCTAGGCTTCCTCTCCTCATTAGATGGGGTTGAATTCCATGGAAACGCATTTCCCGGTGATAAGCTTGATTTACATTATGAGCTAACTCGTAATCGACGAGGTTTTATTCTCGGTAAAGGTACTGCAACTGTTAACGATCAGCCGATTGTAACTATAGAAAAACTATTAATATATCAAGCAGAATAGAGATGATGTAATTCGTCGGGATATCTCACTCCTACAAATTCGTTTCACTAATATGAACAGAGTAAATAAATTACTTGGTTAGGGGCATGAAAATGGAAAGTACTATCGGTATCGATGCCGGAGGAACATTAACGAAAATTGCTTATTTGAACGAACAAAAGCAATTAGCTTTTGAAAAATTTTATTCAAATGAACAAGATAAAATAATAAATTGGCTTAAGAAAAACACTCGTATAAAACAAATATGTATTACAGGTGGTAAAGCAAAACAATTACAGCAACTACTTTCACACTCATATAAAATAGTAGAACGAAACGAATTTGAAGCTACTCTAATAGGTGTCCAATACATATTAAAAAAAGAAAAATATGATATAAATAACTTTATATTAACAAATATCGGTACAGGTACTTCCATTCATTACGTTTATAATGACCAATATATTCGCGCTGGTGGAACCGGTGTTGGCGGTGGTACTATTATGGGGCTTTCAAAATTGTTAACAAATATAGACTATTTTGAAGATGTGATTCCTTTAACAAAAGTAGGTTCTAGAAAAGAACTAGATATTACGGTTGGAGATATTTATGGTGGCATTCTCTCTCCTATTGATAATAGCTTAACTGCAAGCAATTTCGGAAAAGCTACCAAAACAGATTCAAATTTTAGTAGTGCTGATATACTAGCAACTGTGCAAGGGCTTGTAGGTGAAGTCGTTACTGCATTAAGCCTTCAATTCGCCGAAACAAAAAACATTGACCATATTATTTATATTGGTTCCACTCTATGTAATAACGTACACCTTCAAAATATTATTAGTAACTACACAAAATATCAAAATAAAACACCAATCTTTTTACGAGATGGTGGTAATAGCGGTGCGATTGGTGCTTTACTTCATGTTACGAATAAAAAAAGCTGACTTTTGTCAGCTTTTTTGCAACGGTACTTCAAATTCAATAATCGATTTCCCGTTTTCTCCAATTCGCTCTACACTAATTCTATCAATTACACATTGTAACTTTTCAGGGAAACTCTTAATTTCCTTAGCTACTTCAGCAGCTAACTCAGTACTTTCTTTTCTCCCGACTGTTACATGCGGTATGTACGAAATATCTTCTTTCAAAAATTGTAATAAAGCGCCTGTATACAGCATATCATGAAGTTCTTCTATTTGTTTTTGCCCCTTTTCAACTCGTAAAAATAAATATTCCCCTTCACTCGTAATTTGATTCGCAAATTCAATTTCTATCTCCTGTATCCCTTTTGATAATTTTAAAATATGTAATTTCAGCTCATCATTTGAAGTCGAGCTTTCAAATGGGAATACAATTGTAATATGCGGTGGGATTAAACCGAATAAAGGATCATGTTGTTTCCTAATGTCCTCTATTTCATTAATAGACATGTCGTTTAGAAAAAGTAAAATTGTACGCATTTTTATATCCCCTACTTTCTCTTTTTTATATTCATCATATTGTATGGTAGCTTGCACTTCAACAAATGATTTCAATTACATATAAAAAGAAAAAACTTCTCAAAAGAAAAGTTTTTTCTTATAAAGCATGATTACTATTTTCCCGCCAAACTTTCCTAAACTTTATATAACTAGCTATTCTCCAAGGGATAATATACGATACTGCAATAACATAAAATAATAAACCAATCGTTTGTTGATCTAAGTCAACAATATATTGTCTTGAACCGTATCTTAAAACGACAAGTGCAATAAAAGTAATTAAAAAGGCTGCACTTTTTTTCGTATAAATATTCCCATCATCTCTTCGCTCATAATTTGTTAAAACTATAAGTGGTACGGCGAAAAGAACCCCAATGAATGCTGCTATTATACCTTGTAAAATAGCTGGATGTACGGGACCAAAAAACCATAAAACACCAGGTGTTAAAAATAGTAATGGCCACAAAATACGTATCCCACTGCCCTTTATTGGCTTATACATAGAACGATAACGACGCCAGAGTATTAGTAGTGCAATGCATAAAAAGACTGTAACGAGTGAAGATGTATCTCTCATTTGTTTTTCCTACTCTCCCAAAATATTTACTTAATTACACTTTAAATTGTTTGCTCAAATGATACTTTTTGAATAAATATACCGCTAGTCACGATATAGACGATAGTTAATATAATTGAAATGACAATAAAGTATGGGATATCTATTAAAGATAGATTAGATGTAGAATTTAAATCCTGTATTCCTACGTCTGCATAAAGCACACTATTCAATGATATAAAAAATGTTCCGCCTATCATAAGACCAATCCACTTAAAACGTTTCTTAATCACTACTGCTACTTGAAAGAAAGTTGCTATTGTAACATACAATAATAGTTGTACAATAAACTGTTTAACTGAGTGTTCTCCTAACCTTTTGCATTTGGTACTAAAATCGCTAGATAAATAACGTTAAAGAGAAAATTCTTCTCCATCGTATCCTTACCATCAAACCAATATGTCTCAACCATATCTTCTGTAAAGGCTCCATTCCCTCTTGCACCATAGTTTACCTTTATACTTTCATTCTCTAAACTTATACTTTGAAATGTTTCACCACCGGGTAAATGATTAAGAATTGCAACCACATCTGAGTTATTATCAAACATATGTCCCAGCATATTTCTTAAAAGCACCAGGTTCAATATCAGATATTTCTTTTATTCTTTCTCCGCTAGAACAAGCAGAAATAAGTAAAAAAATTGTTAGCATAACAACCACATTACGATGCATATATTTCATTTAGCATCCCCCATTATTATCGATATTTCGTTCATTACAATACTTCTTCTCAAAACCCTTTAAAATATACGCATTTTAATCAAAATTAAAAATTTTCGATTTTTATGTTTACAATTATCCATTAATTGTATATACTTACTAACGTAAGAAAAAATTCTAAAAGGAGGTCGAAGGAAATGATGAAATTACAATTACATGCTTTAACTTTAGCGTTAACTGCACCTTTGTTTTTCGGACAATTAAATATGAATTCGACCACCCTAATGGAGAATTGAAAACCGCACTTTATTTCTATTAATTCATAAATTCGCCACAGGAGGTCGTATACTTTCCTGTGGCTTTTTGACGCCCAGCCGTAGGAGAACTATATCTTCCTGTGGCTTTTTTGTGCGATTTTTTAGCCTCTTATATTATTTTTTAAAGAAAGGAGCAACATTCGATGACTATTAGCGTATTGTTTTTAAGTATTACGATTCAAAGAAATACAATTTCCAAAGATGAAATTTTTCATAACGAGCAAATTGAAAAAGCTATGAATGATGTTAAGGAGCGCCAAGCGCTTTATTGTGATCACCTGTAATTCCTTTTCGAGAGGAGGAATTCATTTATGGCTTTTCATATTTTCTTTTTTACAACTGTACTTCAGAAAAAGACTTTATCTGAAGATGAAATCATTCGTAAACAACAATTAAAGCAACTGACTGATAAAATGACTGACATTAAAAGTTCATACTATACGCAAATGTATTAAAAATATATTTTTAAGGAGCAATACCTTCATGAAATTTAAAGCATTCTTTTTAACAATCACCATTCAAAAACGTAAGCTTTCTCAAAGTGAGATTTTGCGTGAGCAACACATTCAAACTATTATGGACGAAGTGAAAGAGCACCAAGCTTCTTATTACAGCCGTCTTTTCTAAATAACTTTTAAAGGAGCAATACCTTCATGAAATTCAAAGCATTCTTTTTAACAATCACCATTCAAAAACGTAAGCTTTCTCAAAGTGAGATTTTGCGTGAGCAACACATTCAAACTATTATGGGTGAAGTGAAAGAGCGTCAAGCTTCTTATTACAGCCGTCTTTTCTAAATAACTTTTAAAGGAGAAATATCCTAATGAAATTTAAAGCATTCTTTTTAACGATTACCATTCAAAAGCGTAAGCTTTCACAGCAAGAAATTTTGCGTGAGCAACACATTCAAACTATTATGGGCGAAGTGAAAGAGCGTCAAGCTTCTTATTACAGTCGCCTTTTCTAAATAACTTTTAAAGGGGAAAAAACATATGAAATTTAAAGTATTCTTTTTAACGATCACCATTCAAAAAACTAAGTTCTCAGACAGTGAGATATTGCATGACCATCAAATTAATAAAGCTATGGAGGATGTAAAAGAACGTCAAAGTCACTACTGTAGCCATCTATAATTCCTTTCGAAAGGAGGAATGTATCATGAAGTTTCACCTTTTCTTTTTAACAATTACAATTCAGAAAAAAACTATTCTGATGCGGAATTAAAACAAGAACAACAATATAAACAGGTTATAGACGAAATTCGAGATCGTAGAAGCAAATACTACTCTCACCTATAAATCTTTAAAATATAAAAATTGAAAGGAGTCGATTATGATGTTGATAGCACGTTCTAAAGAAATGATTTGGATAGTTCAGAGGGATTCCACATAGTTTTATAGACATACTATCACACAAGTATATCGTTATATTTGATGTGTAATAAATATATAATAAAATTACACCCGTACACTTTTAATGTTGAGTAATAAACAAAAGATACACCACTTAAAAAGCGGTGTATCTTTCTCAATTTATACTATTTCCGATTATTTCGTTTCGTCTTAAACAATCTCACTAAGTTCGAAACAACTGTTTTCGTTACTGCATAAACTGGCACTGCTAAAATCATTCCGATAATTCCCGCAAAGTTACCTACCCCTAAAATTAAAATAATAATTGTTAAAGGGTGGATATTTAATTTTGAACTCATAATACGCGGTGAAATGATGTTACTTTCAAACTGTTGTACAATTGTTACGATAATAATTACGTACAACGCTTGCATCGGAGATACGAACAGACCTACAATAACAGCTGGTGCTGCACCAATAAATGGACCTAAGTTAGGAATGATATTTGTAAATGCTGCTATAATTCCTAAAACGAAAGCGTACGGTAAATCGATAATTAAATAACCGATAAAAGTAAAAGCACCTACAAATATACAAACGAGCGCTTGCCCTTGAATATACGCAGATAATGTTTCGTTCGTTTCCTTAATGATACGAAGTCCTTCTTCACGGTAAGACACAGGTAATAGACTAACTGCTTTCCCTGGAAACGCATGTCCATCTTTAAACATATAAAATAAAATAAACGGTACTGTGAAGATAACTAATGCAACGTTTGTGATAATACCAAATAAAGCCGTTGCACTCGACGTAATCGTGTTTGGTATATCCTTTAAGTATTCAATCGCGTTTTTCTCAATTGTTTCAATGGAAACGTAGTTTTGTGTAGATAACCATTCAAATAATCTGTGATGGGATAAATCTTGTATGTATAGTTTTCCCTCTTTAATATAACCTGGCATATTTTTTACTAAATCCATTAACTGTTGTGAGATCGTTGGAACAACTACCCCAACTCCAACTGCAGTTAATGTTATAATAAAAAGATATAACAGTAAAATCGCTAAATTTCTAGGTACTTTTTTATTCTCCAAAAAGACTAACAATGGGTTAAATATGAAGTATAAAAATAACGCGATTAAGATTGGGAAAAACAACGTAGATATGAAGATACCAATCGGTTGAAATAGAAACGATATTTTTGTGCAAATAAATATGATCGCTACAACCATTAGCACTTCTAATGTCCAAAAGTGCACTTTCGATTTCAAAAAAACGTCCTCCTTTAAACTAGCACTTCTCTTCATTGTACCAAAATAAGCAAGAATTTCACATAATATTTTCCTTTACAATATTCCAAAATACCAATAAATACACTACAATGAGATTACATACAAATTTGCAGGTAAAGGTGATAAAAATGACACAATGCATCATATGCAGAAAAGATACGAAAGAACTTAGTGAACAATATGTCATCCCCGAAATATTATGTGGATATTATTTCACAAACTCAATTTGTGATACTTGCCATGAACAAATGACAACAAATATTGATCGTCCCTTAATTCGGCATAAATTAAGTCAATTTAAGATTGAACAAATGAAAAAACAAATTGATTCCCCGCTCTATACGAATGAACATGGTGAGGAACTTGCGGCTGCTGAGACAGATGTTGTTGAAGTAAGTGATGAAATACTTTATTCCAATACATTAATTATGAAACTATGTAAAAAGCACGATATTTCACTACATAATGAAATTTGGAAAGAAGAACGTGTAACGAAAGTAGCTAGCTCTATTCAACGTGAATTACTTTTAGATAACCGTAAATACAAAATGAGTGTATTAAAAATGGCTTATACTTTCGCTGTACAAGCTGTTGATGGCTATTTTGAAGATCCAGATGCGATTGATATTTCTAACATTCTATCAAATGCCGATTTTATGGAATTAAAAGAAAAAAGTATAGTTCGCGATTTAAGTAAAAGTTCTTTATGGAATACATTAAATACAAATAGCGAGAACCATTACTTTATTTTATTAAGTGATAAAGATGGCCTGTTCTGTTTCATTCGTTTATTTGATATATTTGACGTTGTCGTTCACTTATCAGAAAAGAGATATGAACTTTCATCTCCAATTGTCGGCGTAAATGATGTAAATAGACAGGAATTTTATATCCAAACTTTAAAACAGTATATGGATGGGCTATTTAAAGAAAAAAAACCTTCTATTTAATCGAAATCAGAACATACGGTCTCCTTTCTTGACGAAAAGACACTGTGTTATAATAAGTATGAAAAGAACAATACAATCACATAAACCAATTATTAATTGTAAATAAATAAAAAAGACCAGTGTGCGGCTACACACTAGTCCACGTAACTTAGCAGATTGGATTGTTCATTTATCCTATTTGTTTCTTACAAACAAAACAACCCACATTCTATTGGCATAGGTGGGTTGTTATTTTTTGAGCTTGTCTATTAAAACGACGACGAACGTTAACAATGCAACGAGAAACAGTCCACCCTGCAGTAACAACGCTATTTCACTCACGTATTATCACCCCCCTCCTATTCGGAGAAGTGATAATTGAACAACCAACCGTACCTTAAGTTACTATTTAATTTTACCATATTTTCTAATAGTTTACGATGAAAACCCGCAAGTGAAATACTTGCGAGTTTTTTTATCCCGTATTAACAGGCAGTAAACAAAATGAAGCAAAACATAGGTGAAACTGCCTGTAAATGCCCGATTGGTTCAACTTTATTTCTCACTATTTTTTTAAAGCAAATGCATCAGCTATCATTTCACCAACAATTTTATTTTCTTGTTTCTTCTCGTCTTTCAATAAAGGAAATAACAGTTCTGCCACTTCATATGCCTCTTCTAAATGGGGGTATCCTGATAATACAAACGTATCAATTCCTAACGCTTCATATTCTTTTATTCTTTCTGCTACTGTATGCGGATCTCCAACAAGCGCAGTACCCGCACCACCTCTTACAAGCCCAATTCCAGCCCATAAGTTAGGACTTATCTCTAACGACTCTCTCGTACCTTTATTTAAGTGTGTCATTCGTTTTTGTCCGACTGAATCATATCTTGCAAATGTTTTTTGAGCGAGCTCAATTGTTTCATTATCTACATATTGAATTAACCTTTCAGCCTCTTCCCATGCTTCTTCTTCTGTCTCTCTTACAATTACGTGTAGTCTAATACCAAATCGTACGTTACGCCCCTTCTCTTCCGCAAGTTTTCTTACTTCTTCTATTTTCTCTTTCACTTGCTCTGGCGGCTCCCCCCAAGTTAAATATACATCACTATGTTCCGCTGCAACTTCTTTACCTGCAGCAGACGATCCGCCAAAATAAATTGCTGGATACGGCGTTTGAACCGGAGGAAATACAACTTTACTATCCGTAACTTTAATATGCTTTCCTTCTAAAGAGATCGTTTCACCTTGCAAGGTCGATTTCCAAACTTTTAAAAATTCATCGGCTGCTTCATATCTTTCATCATGTTCAAGATATAATCCATCGCCATGCAATTCAACAGGATCTCCTCCAGCTACTACATTAATAAGTAACCTCCCATCTGAAATTCTATCAAATGTAGATGCCATCCTCGCTGCAACTGTCGGTGACATTAGTCCTGGTCTAACTGCTACTAAAAATTTTAATTTCTCTGTCTCAGCTGCAAGTGCCGATGCTAATACCCATGGATCTTCACACCCTTGACCAGTTGGAAGTAATACACCCGAATATCCTAAATAATCAGCTGCAGCTGCAACTTGTTTATAATAACCATACTCAGCTGCTCTTCCTCTTTTTGTCGTTCCTAAATATCGACCATCTCCATAAGCCGGAATAAACCATAATAATTCCATACCTTTACACACCCCTTATTTATTTTGAAACGCATACTAACATACTCTATATAAATTACCCCTAATAATTTACCCCGCTATTTGCGGGCAGTAAGATCCCCACCTTAAAATTCAGCGAAAGCAAAGAAGTTAGGTGGGGGATGACCCTCCCCACTGATTAAAGTTTCACTTTATATGTTAATTCCCTGTCTCTCCTTTAAAATTATCTCGCCATCTTAAAAACTTCACTTCTAGTAAACGTACGAGTGAATCAGAAAACTTTCCAACGAATGCAAAAATAATAATGCCGACAAATACGATATCTGTATTTGAAAATTGCCTTGCATCCATAATCATATAGCCGATACCTTCTGTAGACCCCATAAGTTCTGCTACTACTAAACTCACCCATGCAACTCCTAAAGATAACCTTGCTCCCAGTAATAGATTTGGCAATGCGGCAGGTAAAATTAATTTTGTAATTAATTTTCTTTTACTAAACTCTAACACTCTCGCAACATCGAATAGTTTTGAATCTACACCTCGTATCCCTAAAAACGCGTTTACGTATAAAGGAAAAAATGCACCGTCCGCAATTAATAATACTTTCGATGTTTCTCCAAAACCGAACCATAATACGAAAAGCGGTGCAACAGCTAAATGAGGTACAGTTCTTAACATTTGTACAGATGGATCTAAATATTGCTCACTTTTCGTTGAAAATCCAACAATCGTTCCTAAAATAATTCCTAAACTCCCGCCGATAAAGAAACCAGCCGCAGCCCTGAATACACTGAAACTTAAATGACCGAATAACTCTCCTGTTTTTATAAGTTCTTGAAAAGCTAGTAATATATCTAATGGTGTTGGTAAAACTGTTTTAGAAACTAAATCGAATACGCCGGCTAACTGCCAAATAATTAATACGATAATCGGTATAGTAATCGCTCTTACTAGCACTTTTACATTCGTCTTTCGCACTTTCTTTACATTATTTTTGCCAATCGTTATACCCGTTGGTTTCATAACAGCTTTCGTATTCTCCAATTTACAAAACCTCTTTTCATTTCGCCTTTAATGCTTTTTCTACGAAAGAATTGTCTACTACTTTATCTGTCTTAATTTCTTTCTTTATAGAGCCTAGCTTATATTGAAAATCCGCTGTCTTTTGCTGTTCCGCTATTATTTCTTTCGTTACTGGAACTAAAATTGGTTTGTCGTGATTAAACACTTCTTTTACAATTTCGGCATCTATTTTCTTTGCAGAAGTATATATTTTTATCGCTTCATCTAAGTTTGACTCTTGCCATACACGTGCTTTTTCATAAACTTTAAGGAATTTCTCAACTAATTCTGGGTGCTCCTTCGCAAATTTTGTTCTCGCAATTAAAAATTTTGGAGAAGAAACATTTAATAGTTCACCATCTGCAATAACTTTTGCCCCTTTATTTAACGTATGTAGCGAGATGAATGGATCCCATATCGCCCATACATCTACTGATCCGGATTCAAATGCCGGCTGTGCTTCATCTGGTTGTAACTGAATAACATTTACATCTTTCGCATTGATACCTTCTTTTTCTAAGGCTCGATACAATAAATTAAACGCGCTACTCCCTTTTGCTACCGCAATTTTTTTACCTTTTAAATCTTTTACACTCGTAATCTTACTATCTTTTTGTACAAGAATCCCTGTTCCTTTTCTCGCATAACTTGTATTAGCAATTTCGGTAAATTCAATACCTGCTGCTTGCGCTGAAATAACTGGGGAGTTCCCCACTTCACCAAAGTCTAATCGATTTGATGAAATCGCTTCAAAATAAGGAGGTCCGCTTTGAAACTCTGTCCATTTCACCTTAACCCCTTCTTTTTTAAACTCCTCTTCAAACCATCCTTTTTTCTGTGCTAATAATAGCGGGCTTAATCCTTGCTGTATACCAATTTGTACTGTTACATCTTCCTTCTTACTACTTGCTGTGCTTTTTTCACATCCAAATAAAAATAAAGAAATAGCTACTGCAAAAGAAAGAACTTTAATTTTTTTATACATATACTCACTCTTTCCCTATATACTTGTTTGAATTAATCCCCCGTGTTCAAACTGCTGTAATACTTTCTTTCGAATTTCTTGGAATGAATCCGAAGTTTTACTACGCGGATAAGATAAATTATTTTCAATCACTTTATGTATTTTTCCAGGCTTTGCACTCATGATGACAATTCGGTTCGAAAGATATATTGCTTCGTCTATATCATGTGTAACGAATATCATTGTCGTCTTTTTTTGTTCCCAAATGTTGAGCAGTACTTCTTGCAAATGACTTCGGGTAAATGCATCCAGTGCTCCAAATGGTTCATCAAGCAATAATACATTGGGATCCCTTAACAACGCTCTTGCAATCGCAACACGTTGTGACATCCCGCCTGATATTTCTTTCGGATATGATTTTTCAAAACCGTCTAATCGAACAATTTCAACCCATTCCTTTACCTTATCCTTCACATACTTATCTTTTAATGACAAATCAGCTGCAATATTTTCTTCCACTGTTAGCCATGGAAACAATCGATGCTCTTGAAATATAAATCCTTGCTTCTTACTCGGTTTTGTTATACGCTCCCCGTCAATAATGATTTCTCCTTCAAAATCGCTGTCTAAACCTGCAATAATTTTTAATAGTGTACTTTTTCCGCAACCACTCGGACCAATTACTGTAACAAAATCCCCTTTCTCTAATTGAAAATTAATATTCTCTAATACTTGAACCGTAGCATTTTGTTTCGAAAAATATTTTGATACTCCATCAATTGAAACAGTCACTTCTTCGCCTCCTTGAAATGATTCATCTAAATGAACAGATTCAGTATTTATGCAATAAAAAAACCAAAGGCATTTTATCAATAGATAAAATGCCTTTGGTTTCTCCAATCAGCAATACGTAATAGAATTAAGTACATATTATACAAATATTTCCGATAAGTCAACTGGGTTTTGTTTAAAAATACATATGATTCGTTTGAACATCCTTATTGTTATTTATTTAAAAATTATTTTTTATGGTTCTTAATCCACTGTAACCAATAAGAAAACTCACATGCCAAATGCATTTGATGCGATTTAATAAGGCTATTAGGACAAAGTGCCGGAAACTCTACAACTAGACTTACTTCTATACCAGTATCTGTATCTTTGAATTGATGTCGAACTCCACCAATAGTAGTACCGTCTTTCATACGTGCAACACCTGTTGATTGGTATTGATAAGACTTATCTCGAGGTGTCTTCAATCCCGTTTCGTCACCAAAAACAATAAAAAATTGAACTGGAAATGGAGAATTACCAGTAGTTTCGATAACCTCTAATTCATTTTCCCCAAAGGGTCTTAGTACGTAGTGATCTGGACAGGCTGATAAATTCACTTGATCATTTTCATCTGATTGTTCAAGCATAAAACTATCAATTCCATTTATCGCTTCTTCTGCTGTAATCCCATCTAAATAGATACTTGTTTTTGAAAATTTTCGTCTATCACCAGATAAAACAGTACAAATACGCATACCCATTTCACTTAATTTCAGTTTAATTTTCAACTTATCATACATTTCATTGTATGAATGATTTAACTTTAGTTCCGTTAGTTTTTTTTTCATAACGTCTGTATCATTTAATTCCGGTTCTTTATGTCCTAATGTATTTAAAACTTTTTTAATACGTTCTCTTTTCCACTTTGTAAGTTGTTCATTCGAAATATTGTTTCCATCAATAATAATTTTCATATACATTCTCCTTCGATTTGATCGTATCGTATTGTATTTAATACTAAATTAATCATTTCTTGCTTCGTGTCTAGATTCAAATTCACCTCTGAATGAGCAATACTGCTAAGACCGTATAAAATAAATCCTGATGCTAATAATGAGTTATTAGTATTAAAAATCCCAGTTTTCACCCCTTCTTCGATTACTTGTCGAATTAATGGCTGCATTCGCGTAAATAATTTCTGTTCCAGTTGAAAATGTTGTTCCGTCTGAAACGAACTCACATTTTTATAGGGTGCTAATTTTTCGATAAATGTCCAAAATATATTTAGAGAATCTTTCAGCTTTTGCATGACAGACCGTTCATTAGAAATAAGTATTTCTTCAATTAACTCCATATTTTTCACAATAAAATCATTTAATACTTCATCAACAAAATTCTCTTTAGACTTGAAGTAATAATAAAATAAGCCCGTTGCTACACCTGCATGATTCACAACATCTTTTATGCTAAATCCTTTCATACCATTTTTCATATATAGTTCAAAACCAATATCCATCAACTCTTGCCTTCTAACATCTGGTTCTTTTGATATTCTTTTCATAGGTCATCTCCTACTATGTTTTACCTTCGACTGAATCTGATTCAATCATAAACGACTGAACTATATTCAGTCAATATTAGTTTCCACAAAAAAAGAGTAATCTCAAGAAATATACATCTAACCTTAGACTTATCAAAAAGTTAGATCATATAACTTAAGACTACTCAATTTCATTAAACACATATTTTCTTTTCAAATCGCTTTAGTTTAACCACACCATTTCTGTCTCTACAATCATTTGAGGAAGCGTCTTTTGAATTATTTCCTCTAATACATTAAGAGCTTCATTCACATCCCCCCCCTCAAAACCCTCTAAAGGCTCAGGTAACTCATCCTCATCTAAAATAAAATATTCTCCACTTGGAAGTACCAATATATCAATAATTAAGTCTTCAAATGACACTAATTCGTCTGTTATTTGCGTATTTTTTACAACATTAAAATAAGAGCCTAAATACATTCCATTTTTATCTCTCCATATGTATAAATTGTACGGACGATTTTCCCAGTAGTATGCAATGGTGTAACTTCCTTTTGGGATTGTTAAACTCGCACGATGTGCAGTCATTGTAAATGAATACTGAACCTCATGAAATAACACGATACTTTGCAACTGCTTTTCAAGTAATAAGCAAGTGTGATCTACTACGGTCGAGTCATACCGAATTTTTCTTTCTATAATTTTACTTTTTGGTGTTAGTAATTTATTCATTCTTTGTTTCCCCTTATGCTATTTCTAATCTTAATTATATCCATTTATATAGTGATAAAGAAGTGTTTGGTCTCCAAATACACAATAAAAACTCCCTCTTATTTTAGAAGGAGTTTTTCACTGTCCATGTTTCATATTTTTTCACTTCTAATGGAAGCTCATTCGTTTTCAACCACTTCACTGCACTACATACAAGTGGAGATGAATTGTCTTCTGTAATGCTTTCTATAGAAACCCATCTCGCTCCTAAAGAATCTTGACCTTCAAATTGTTTTGGTACTATGATTTTCCCTGCACTCTTTTCAACATCATACAAAACTGCAATATGGTGTACATGTGTATAATCTTTAAACTTTGAAGGGTATTGAAAATCAACCGTACCTACTTGCTTTATAACCTTTACTTCTAATCCAGTTTCTTCTTTACATTCCCTATGGAGTGCCGATAACAACGACTCCTCTTCATTAAAGCTCCCACCAGGTAGATCATATCTGTTCTTATATGGACCTTTTGATTTATCAATTACTAATATATTATTATTTTCGATACAAATACCATACACACCAAGCGCACGATAAAAATTAGTAGCATTATTCATGGTTCAATTTCTCCACCATCACATCATAAAATTTTCGTTCCTCATCAACATTTAAGTAAACACGACTTACTGTTTTAGAAAATCCATATAATAATTGTGCTTTCATTGGCTCTTTGAGTATTATTTCAAATATTGGAGGTTCCTTTATAAATTCCATCACCGTTGCGTCAAGAACCTCTTTCTCTTTTTTTAAAAGTTCCCCTTTATAAAACGTAATCTTATCAATTTGTGTAAACGGTATAATGATTTTCTTCCCTAATCCAATTTGAATAATTACCTGTTCTTCCGTAACAATAATTGGATTTTTACGCATTGCTTGAATTTCAGCTAAAAAATAAAACATTGCATATACATTTAAAATAAGTAACACCCATGCTACAACTGGATTCCATTGATGAAACAAATAATGAAAACCGATACTTTCTATTAAGGTCGCATGGATGATCATAATATATACACCTATTGCACCAGTCTTTTTGTGATATGAGTATACGTATTCACCTTCTGGTACTTTTTCACGCCACGATAAAAATGCATAATAAATTAGCTTACACTCTGTTACAATGATATCTATTAATTTATTTCTTTTCATAGTGGCGTCAAACGCAGCATCAATTGCATAAGAAAATGAAGAATACTGACTTTTATATTCTTTATATTTTTTTATTATGTTAGGAAGCTTTCTAACAATTTTATATAGAAGGAATAACTCTAAACATACAAAAGCAATTTCTCCTGCAACTATACTATAAGAAACGTATGAAAAAGCTTGTAAATAGTCGCTTGGAATAATAAATCTTGCAAATATATAACCAGCTATTACAACAGGAAATATATAAGTTAACGAGTATCTTTTTCGAATAATAAAGAAATACGTAATGACTGGAATTACAAACATGCAATCTAATAATGATCCAAGAACAACTTCTTTCGGAGTAGCTGGTACAATCGGAAGAGCATACAATAAATAGTTTGATAACAAGATTAAAGATACGAGTCCAATCCAGATACCTTTTCGCCTTCGCGAAAGTGCGACACTCATACTTTCACTCCTCTATTTAAAAACCTCATTTAAATGGTCTTTATAAAATGAAATAGCACGTTCAAATTCTTTAACTTCTTCTACTTTTACGACTGTTTCAAGTAATAATTTCATAGCGGATTCATGATCGTTTACGTTATATTTCGCTAATGACAAAAATACTTTCATCACATCATTATCTGGAAACTGCTGCAAACCTGTTTCTAAAACAGTAATTGCTTTGTCATACTCACCTATACAACGATATATACTGCCAAGACCGATAAATGCACCGCAAAGCGACTCCCCATCAAGACCATTTGCAATTGCCTGTTCATAATACGGCACAGCCTCTGTTTCAAGCCCCATTACATCATGTATCCAGGCACATTGAAAAAGCACTTCTGCGTCTCGCGTAAAATTGGTTAACCCCATAAGTATCTCTCTAGATTGCGCATATTTCTTTTCATTTCTTAGTTTAATCGCTTGCTTTAATAAATGTTCCATAGAATCCACTCCTCACCAATTATTTTATGTATCCATCTTGAATGGTTAACATTTGTGTAAAAGTAAAATTCCCATAAATTAAAGTTTCGCTTACCTATATATACTATGCGGATTCACTCTTATCCAAATACTTAAAATTATAAAGCAATAATGTGATTACATAGTACTTCTAACCTTTTGACAATTTCTTTCGCCGTTTCATCTTTCCCATTACATAACTTTCCTTTACCGTCCTGTCCAATTACGTAGTGCACCGCTCCGCGTGAATATAAAGAATGCGGTGAATTTGCAATCATTACATTTGCCTTAGATTCTTTCATTCTATTTTTCGTTCTTTCAAACAATTCTTCTTCATTTACATCACTTTCAAGTTTAAAGCCAACTAGTACGGTTTCTGGATCCCACTCTTTTATTTGCTTTAATATTTTTGGAGCCTTTTGAAAATGAATAATTGGCGCTATATCACTTGAGATTTTCCCATTCATATCAAGAACATTACCATCTTGATCACAAATTTTGTCTACAACCCAATCTGATCCAGCCGCTGCCATAATGACCGCATCGACCTTTTCATGCGTAATGATACTTTTCATTTTATCTTGCAAATCAACAATTCCTTCAAACGGGTGTAATTCTAATTGATTATTTACATCGTTCGGTTTCTCAGCGAAATAACCGTGTAAATATATAACATGTGCTCCTTTACTTATAAGCTCTTCCGCGATTATTCTTCCAATTGTACCTTTTGCCATATTCGTATGCCCACGTACTTGGTCCCATTTCTCTAAACAACCACCACTCGTAATTAATACCTTTTTCCCCTTCACTGTAACCATCCCTTACTGATTTTTCTTACGAAACCATTCTGTTCCAAAGTCAACGATATCTCGTTGCTTCATAAGACGGCACGTTGCATTTCCTATTTTTCCATTTGTTACTGTTCCTTTTCGCTCAAACTCTACACCGATTTCTACAAACTTATCAGAATCGTAATCCATATCAACAAACTCTTTCCATACTCTTTCACCATTTTCTAAAATAGGTGCGCCTACTTTTATTAACTCACATGCACCAGTACGTACTTCAGATAAATGTACAGACGTATTGGAATCATATCCAACACCAATTAATAATATGTATCCGTCTAAATCATATATTTTTCTTAATGGAGATTCCTCTCCTAAACTCATTGATAGCGACTGATTCATCGTTATTTCTTCTGCATGTTTTCCCCATGCAGCAAAACTTCCTAATGGATGGTTGCTGCGTACTACATCCGGATATGTACGAAAACATTCAACTACTTTTCCCATTGCCCTTGTTGGTGTTATATGTGGTTCAAACGCCGGGACGTTATCTCGAATGATTTGCCACCATTCTTCAGGTACAGGTGGTCTTGACCAATGTTTCGGATCAGATAAATCCGAAGATTGTGTTGGCATAATAATTGTTCCCTCTTCCGTAATAACTTTCATTAACGCCTCTACTACCGCAACTGCTCCGCCAGATACCCAGCCAATAGAACTTAGCGAAGAATGCACAATAACCGTCATTCCTTTTTCTAACCCTAATTCTCTTAAATCATTTGTAATTGTTTTGATTGTATTTGGCAATTGTGTACTTGCCACTATGTCATTCATTTTCACGATTGTTCCCCCATTTTTTAAAACTAATACATACATATATTATCATATTTTTCTTAATTTTTAACTTAATCATTTTTCATATTTATAAAATAGCGAACTATAAAAACAAATTGTTTTTTAATATATATAGCAAGGACGTTTAACATTTCTTACAAACATGTAGTTTTTATCAATAAACAAAAATATTTTTCAAATCAATTACAAATATAACACCGAAAAAAAGAATCACATATTATGTTAGTGATTCTTTTTTTATAAGAGAACGACGCCCCATTCCAACCGAAAAATGGCATATTTAATTTTAAAATGTGTTTCTTATAAAAAGTTTTCAATTTATGTATTTAAATCTCGAACTTCAGGAACATTTGAACTTATTTTTGCCCTTGTAGTTGCTCTACTATAGTTTTTGCCTGTGTATCAAGTCTCTGGGCCGCTTCACCAATACCATTGAATTCATGAACTGCTTGTTCTATACATGAGTAACTTTCAGTAACTCTCTTTTCTGATTGAAGGGTCCCTGCACTAATCTTTTGTACCTGTTTGGTTATATTCTCTACATTAAAGTGTACATCTTTCGTTACGGCTTTAACTTTATTTGCTAAATTACGAACTTCATTTGCAACAACATTAAAACCACTACCATAGGTACCTGCATGGGCGGCCTGAATTCCAGCATTTAAGGCCAATAAATTAGTTTGTGTGGCAATTTCATTAATCGTTTTCACCATGTCGCGTATCATATTAGTTTGTACGTTAAGCTCTTGTAATAACTTCATATTGTCATTAGTTTGTTCGACTATTTGTTTAATAGCCGCGGAAACAATATGACTACGCTTAATCCCTTCTTGCGCACGTTCCTTTAGATTTTCCGCCATCTCTTGCAATTCAAATGTTACCTTAGCCGTCCCATTCTCACGCGCAGTAATATCTGTAGCGACTTTAATAACCGCTTGAATTTTTCCATTCTTATCTACAACAGGGGTATATGTCGCTTCTAGCCATATAATTTTCCCTTGTTTAGTAATTCTCTGTATTTTCCTTTGAAATGAGACTCCATTCCGAAAATTTCTCCAAAAGATATCATATTCTGGACTTTGAGCAAACTGTGAAGTACAAAACTGACGATGATGACTGTTTAATAGTTCATCCACTTCATAGCCCATTGCATATGCAAAATTATGATTTGCCCATATTACTTTTCCATAGGGATCAAACTCAATCATAGCTAGTGAACGTTCTAATGCAGCAAGTACCTCCCCTTGATTTAATACTTGTGTACTAAGTGAAGTAGTTTTTGAAATATGATCACTCTTCATATGCTTTTCCCCATTTCAAAAAAATTAAATATCATAGCATCTCGCATTAAATATACCACTATCGAATTATACTAATATTTATATAATTTGTCCCACTTTAATTTATATATATCAACGATCTTTAATAATATTTTTTCAAAATAAAAAGAGCACTTTTAATTTCAAAGTGCTCTACCATTAATGCTTTTTTTCATATATTTCTTATCCTTCAATTGTAACCCCAGTAAACATCGATAAGTTTCCCGTAATTTTCTCGCCTACACGTAAAAATAACCCAGCGGCTCTCCCACTAATACAGTGTGAGCCAATTAATAGTTTACCAGTATACGGACCATCCCATGTGTCAATTGTATAGTCAGGCATTTCTATGTATTGCTGATATATTTTTCGTTGTTCAAAGTAATACTCCGTTTTATCTTCAGCTAATAGTTCGTCATTTTCGTATATAGATACCCCTCCGCCTTCACGGCCGTATAAAGGTTTAGAAACATATGATTCATTTCTTTCTATAAACGGTTTATTTGTAAAATATGTTGGTAAGAAGTAGTTCTGAATGATTTCTCGCTCTTCTTTCTCAAAGAAAACTCCCTCTTCGAACAGTTGCCAAATTAATGCGAGTACACTTTTATTTTGCATAAGGAAAGCAGCAGGTGGATTAATGATTTTCACTCTTCCCTGCGCTATATGATCTAAAAATTGAAGTCCAATTCTTTTCCCATTTTTATCAGTATCTGAAACTAAATATTCAATTGGATATAATCTATATAAATAATGAATTCGTTCACCATTCGGCGTATATATACCATCATCTGCAACGACGATATCTTGTATACCTAAATAGTCCGTTGATTGATCTAAGCAATAGCTTCTTAAAAATTGAACTGTTTGATGATCTTCATCGTGCCAATCATAACTAGTAAAATATATCGTCTCTATAGGACTTATATTATAGTCATGTTTAATTTGTTCCCACGCCTGTACAATATGCTCTTCTATATGATTCGGATGGTTCACATCGTGATAACGGCACAACACTTCATTCGCGACAGACGGCTCTAAATAACCTGTTGGTGTATCACAATTTACTTCTATTAATTTAATATCTTCACCATTTACGATAAAATCAAACCTTGTAAAATATGAAAACAATCCAGTATGTTTCATTCTCGCAATTTCCCACGTTTCAACTGGAAATCCTAGTTTTTGAAAATCTTCTGTCGTATTTACAATATATTGATACGTTCTATATAACACGTACATAATTTCCTCTGTCGCTTTTGAAATAGCAGTATAAGTTTTTACTGGCATACGATACATACTTGTTGCCATATATTGATTCCATTCTTCCTTCTCTAAAAGACTCGGCCACGTAAATCCATTTCGACCAACCTCTTCCGCAAGTGAAAACCATACTTTCATATACTCTTTCTGCTCTTGTTCTGTATACATGATCCTATTATCCTTTCGTATTATGATCCGGCTGGCGCTTTTGCGTTTCCAATTCCACTTGAACCAGAATTCACTTTCGGCGTTTGAGTAGTAGATGATTTCGGCGTATTTGTATCTGGCGTCACTTTATTTGATGTACTCGGCTGTTGTTTGTTTAAATCTACTTTATTGGAAGAATTATTGTTGTTACTGTTAGTTCCACCGTAGTATCCTCCACCACCGCTGCCACCAGTTCTACTTTGGTCTTTTTCACGATATGGAATAATATTATTTGCATACGGTTTCTTCATTACATTGGGTTTTGCTGTATAATTCATATTTGAAGTTCTGCTTGCTAATAAATATCCTGCTACGAATGGCAGTATCGGTAAATGTGAGTTTTCATTATACGATGAAAACGATGGATTAATTTCCTTGCATAACTCATCATTTTCTACATTTTCATTGGTAGGAGTTTTATCATCACAATGTAAAGCTTCTTGTTCATTGCCTTGCTTTGCACCATCTGTTTTAACAGCGGTACTTTCTTTCTGTGCAGTTTCTTCTTCATAATCACCACACCCAGTTAATAAAAATGATGACACCCCAATTGAAGTAGCAATTTTTATAAATTTACTCTTATCCATTCTCATGTGTTATACACCTAATTTCTTTTATCTATATTTTTCCAGATACCTTTATTATATAATGTATCTGTTAATTTTTTCAAACTAAAGCCTATATGCACATTTGCATATTTTATGCTTTTTATTCCATAAATAAAAACAAACTAACATTAGATTATAATTTTGTTTATAGATTAAAATAAATTGAAAGACGACCTAATACCCAGGTCGTCTTTCAATTATTTTATTTTTATATATTAAACGTCTCAATAAAATCTCTAATGGTCCATTCAGATTGTTTTTTTCCATTATTGTAGCTAATAGGACAGACAATATCCAAATACTTATAGCTATCAATGCAGCAAAAGCGTTACTTACATGCCCTCCTAAATCAAATGCTACAGGTGATAAAAGTATAACAAGCAGTGCCTCATTCAAAACAAAAAATGTTAATGAACGCTTTCCTAGAGCAATTAATGAACAGCTAAAGTACCCTAGATTTTTTAATCTACTCCCTATTATACCGAAACCCGTTGCATATGCTAATCCTCCAACAATTCCAGTTAAAATATGGATTCCATTTATCATTCCAGCTGTAAATACACTTGGATACCATATAGTCCCTATAAAAGATAGAGGCAAAGCACCTATTAAGGAAATTGCTAATCCTATAATTGTTATATAATATAATTTTTTCAAATGTTGCTCTGGTTTTATTAATAACTGATATCTAGCAATCCACAAACCAAGAATTACCGAAGGAAGAATTGGGAACATAAAATGGATGAGAACAGGTATAACAGGAAAGAAAAGTAATCGTAACATTATAGTACTTAGATACGTGTCTTTTGCTGAAACATCTGGTGAAAAACCGTAATCACCTATTGCTTGCATATTAAATCCCCATATTATTGGAATAAAAATGATATACAATATAGTGATAATCGTAAATGTTCGAATTAATGTTTTCATTTTACACTTTAATAGCGGGCTAACAAGAAGCCCCGCTACGCCATAGGCCATAAGAATATCTTGCCCTCCAATTAAGACTGCTAACACAACCCCAAACAGTATTAAATACAAAGAGCGTCTTCTTACAATTTTCACAGCATGATTTTCATTTTTCCCTTTTGATATTTGCCCTTCAAGTGCTAGAACCAAACCGTAGCCTAATAATACGGCAAACATCGCTCTAGCACGGTTATCAATTATGAATATACCAAAAAAGTTTACAATTTGATCAAAGAAACTTCCGCTTTCCACCCTATGCATAATTCCAGGATCTGCAGCATACAAGTAAAGCGGTGCATGGGCAAGTACGATTAATAGTAACATAGTACCTCTTGCTAAATCTAATGAGACTGCACGCTTCTTCTCAATTGCGCCATTATTTATTGATTTACTCATATTTTACTTCCTTCCTTAGCACCAACTAACCTTTTTTACATTTTTGTCAAAAACTAATAACTAGTTGCTATTAAAATTAGAAAAAATAAAGTGAAACTTTAATCAGTGGAGCTTTTGTTCATCCACGCACTGATTATTATCCCCGTACCAATTGGCGTTTACTGGCTTCAGGGCTTCCACCTAGCTTCCTTACTCCAGCCGAATTTTGAGGTGGGAGTTTTACTGTCCACAAATAGCAGGATACATATAAAACGAACTATTTCTTCAAATCCTATTCCGGATATTATATTCTAAGATGATTTTAATATGTTTTATTTTTAAAATACAAATGAAATCTTTCAATCCCCGGATATCTTTCTCCTAAACTTTTAACCTGAAAACCAATTTTTTCATAAAATTCTACTGCCTCATTGTCTGTCTCTGCTTCTATATAAGTTAATTGAAGCATTTTTACTACTTCTTTTATCATTTGCAACGCAATTCCTTTATTACGATATTGTGGAGCGACTGCTATGTGACATATTCTCGCTTTATTTGCTCCGATTATTTCAATACCTATACAAGCCTTTTCTTCATATCTGTACAAAGTCCCTTTACTACTTTCATAATATAAAACTGCTTTCTTTAAGCTAGTTTCACTTGGCCCGACTGCATACTGTAACACATTTAAAATTGGATTTTTCTCAATTTGTTCCACGCGTTGCAAATTCATTTCTACATCCCTTTCCATGAAAAAAGACTAGCTCTTTCTATAAAGAGCTAGTCTCATTACGCCGTTATTTTTTCTTCTTTTTTCACAACGACCGCTACATAACTATGTAGTATCATTCCGACAATAACAAGACTCATTCCGATCCAAGATAAAGATGACGGAATTGGCGCAGATAGCAAGATGAGCTCTCCTACTAGCGCAAATAAAACTTCACCGGACTGTGTTGCTTCGACTGTTGCTAGTTTTTGTGGATCATCTTTTACAAGATCTGTCGCAAAGAAGAATAGTACTGTCGCGATTAAACCAGAACTAACTGCTACAATAAAACATTGGAAAACTTGGCCACTTGACGGTAATCCGCCTGTTGATATTTCATAACCTGATAGTAAAAACCAAAATGGTAAACTTGCTAATGTCATACCAAGAACTCGCTGGAATACATCTAATTCGCCTTTACAAACTTGCATCATTTTTCGATTTCCAAGAGGATACGCAAACGCTGCAATAAGTACAGAAACTACACATAAAACAGTTTCTCGAATTCCTAATGAAGAAGCATGTTCTACTTGCATGAGTACAACACCGCATAAAATAACCCCAGACATAACTAATTCCTTCATTGGAAGTTTTTTATGTAATGGATCTGCTGCAAAAAATGGTGTTAACAAAATTCCTGCGACAATCGTAATTTGCCATGTTGATGCAACAAGCCAACCAGGTCCAAAAGCTCCGGCAAAACTAAGTGGTGCATAGAAGAGACCAAACCCAACGATACTCCACACTAACCATTCTTTCGGATTATTTTTCATATATTGAAAGAGTTGCTTTAAGTTCCCTCTATACATGACAATAAGTAAAAGCATTGGAACCATAAAGTAGTACCGTAATGAAGCACTCCAAATCCAGCTTCCACCTTCTAAGTCCATCGCCCGGTTTAAAACAAAGGTAAAGGCAAAGAAAAATGATGCCAATATCCCTACTGCAATAGCTTTCATTATAAAACCCCTTGTTTAGTTTCTTCTTATACTATACAACAAATTAAATATAATTAAAATTCGAAATCTTCATCTCGCATCTATTCTAGCTCTATATAGTTTTCTTAACTGACTAATATGAGCTTGATGGTACCGATTATGATCGGCTATATGCCATATTCCCCACCTTATAGTCGCAGTTTCTCCCTTCTCATAAAAAACTTCCCTTGTTAAATCATTTTCTGTTAGTTCCATACACTCCTCATAAAACATATGTTGCACCGCTTCATAGTCTTGCATTAATTCTTGTAATTTATACTTTCTTAAACTAGGCAATCCTCCCATTTCATTCAACATTGGTCCATATTTATTTTCAAGTGTCGGTGGAACTTCCTCTCCTTTTAAACGGTACACCCAGTGTAAATCGACTATTGCTAAATGCTGAAGTAGTTGCCCAATACTATTTTCATTATTTTCTGACCCTTTGAAGGACAGTTCTTTCACATCAGTACCTTCTACTAACTTTTGCAATCGTTTAAATGTATCAGTAACCGTCGCATACAAAATCGCTACTTGCGGGTTCATATTTTTTTCTAAATGGAGATCTTTCATACTAAACTCCCCCCATTAAAAGAACAACACCATATGTTCATCATCACTATACACACCATTCATTTTTATAGCTCTCTTTTCAATCCCATACGTTTTAAAGCCCATTAATTCATACAATTTTTTTGCTGGTTCGTTTGTGGACACAACACCTAATGTTAATTGTTCCAAGTTCAGTTCTCTTGCTCTTTCAATTGCCTTACGTATTAACTCACGTGCAAAACCACTTCTTCGATTGTCAGCATCTACATACATCGCAACGATATGACCTTTATGTTTATACGCCTCTTTCTCTTCTGTTAGTAAAGTGACAACTCCAACTAATTGATAATCCTCATTAAAAGCACCAAATGTACAGCTAGTAGTAGCTGTTAAATTACTTTCCACTCGTTTAATAGGATTTTCCTGACGAATCGCCTCTTCATAAGTTGTTACAAATGCCTCTGGATTTATTTGTAATGCTTGTAAACGTAAATCCCAATATTTTTTCGCATCTTCTTTCGTAAGTAATCGAATCATATTTCTCCATCCCCTTTTAGTTAACATAATATTTTTATAAGCTACCATTTAAAGATTCGTATTCTTCTCTTAACATACTATAACGATAACGATGAATGAACTTCCCTTGACGTAATCGATCATTTCTCATTAATCCTTCACAAATAAAACCAGCCTTTTCATAACTCTTTCTAGCTTGAAAATTATCTTCATCTACACGTAGCCAAACTTTCTCTAATTCAAATTCAATGAATGCTAGATGTAACATACTATATAAACCTGCTAATCCATATCCTTTACCCCAATACTCTTTATCACCAATCGCGATTCCCAGTTCTGCATTTTTATTTGTTTTATCAAAGTTTTTAAGGTCTACCCATCCAATATGTATGCCGTTCTCTGTTACTATAGCTCTTTGTTCATAACCATTTTTTCGATTTATACATGCTTCAATCCACTTTTTCGTATCATCACGAGTGAACGGTGGATATTGATCTGGTACAACTAAATGATTTGTCACTTCTTTATCTAATGACCATTGATATCGCTCTTCTACATCATCTAGTGTCAGTTCTCTTAATTGAACGTATGGTACATTCATTGCGTTATCCCCTTTTTATTTTCCTATAGAAAACCCTTCAAACATTCTTCCTCCGTACTGTTCTAGCGTTTTTTCTACAAAAGTAATTAATTTTCTTTTCTCTCCCGTTGTATAAAAATGATCGAACGCCGCTACAAATTGGTCTGCATATTGTTCATCATATTTTCTAAGTACCCTTATAAACCATTTTGAATTTCCAAGCCATTTACCATTTACTCTTAATACATATTCATGTAATAAATCAGCTAATAAATTCGCGATAAACAATTCTTCTTCTCTTTTTGATGCACCAATAAAATCGTCCAAAGTATCCGTAATAAAATACCGTTTCTGCTTCATCATTTCTTCCGTCCATTTAGCTGGCCCTTTATTTAGTAAATCATTTGCTTCACTTTTTAATTTCTCAACAATTTCATTTTCCCCTTTCAATACAATACCCTCTGAAACTAATTGTGGTAACGAAGGTCTCCCTCGGTCACAATCCATTTTAAAAAAGGTTTTACACGTTTCAAAATTATGTACAAAGACTTCAACAGGCCATCCATTACTATAGAAAGATTCTCTATAACAAGACGTTAAATTTTGATCAACTATAACAATGTCCAGATCAGATGTTTTTGTCGCTTCTCCTCGTACAACGCTTCCTCCCAGTAAAGCTACATCACAATTCGGAAATTGTGATGTAATTATGCTTTGTGCCGCTTCCATTGGTTTCATAACCGTTCCCCTTTTCTTATTTCACTTTCTTTTTTTCAGCTCTTTCTCTCGCTTTTTTTATATACGGCTCTGCGTCTGGTGTTTTGCATGATGTTGCCCCGTGATCAACTTGTACTTTTCCAATTTCACGTGCAATTACAATCGCCTTTCCCTCTAAGTCTTCATTACGAATTCCTATCGCGATTAAAGCACTATTCATCGCTTCTTTTTTTCTATTTTTTTCATTATGTATATTTGTTTTAACCTCTTCTAAATACGGAGAGAAGAAATCATCATGTAACGTTTTATTTTTAATCGCTATATTTGCTAATAAAGACCAGCCAGCTCTTCCAATCCATTCATCATCAGACTTTGTCCATTCTTCCATTCTTTCTATCGCGATTGGCGACGTACAAATAGCCGTCATCAAAACGTCCATTAAACAATAATAATCAACTTCCTGTACCCATTTATTAAGCTGTTCTGTCGTAACTTTCTTTGGATCTAAAATCATTGTTGCTAAAGTCATTGCATCCATATTTTTTGTTTTCCATAATGAAATTGCTAAATCATGATCTTTTTTTATCTTCTTTTTTAACAATTTTAAATTAGCAAAACTAACTCCGAATAGTGGTTCTTTCGCTCCGTGGTTTTTATACGTTTTACGATTTTGTTCTGTTCCATATTCCTCTAGTAGTTGCATTACTTCTTCAAGTAACATATGCCCACCTCTTTATCTTTTATGTTGACTTCATATATATATGTACGATATATTCTACATTACTTTTTGGTTTTCCTATATGTATTTTTTAAATACGGTATGTGAAATTTTATAGTTGCTATATATAACTAAAACAACCACGAAAAACCTGTACATTTTACATATACAGGTTTTCATTTCTTCAATTTCTCATATTGTAAGAAATAGAATATGATAGAACTTTTATTGGTCTGATTTTCTCTATATTTGTTGTAAGCTCTTTACATCTGACCACTCTTCTATAGACCCGGCGTCCGGAAAAACTGTAACTACATTAAAATTCGCACCTTTTTCTTTTCCAATTTGTTTAGCAGCTAATAAATTCGCTGCCGCAGACGTTCCTATTTTCATACCAGTTTCATTATAAAAACGTGCCATTTCATACAAGGTTTCTTCATATGAATATGTCCATTGTTTTTCTATCAAATTGTCTTCCTGTTCTATGAAATGTTGTTTCCTTCCTAGGCCGAATCCACCTGATCCTGCATATTTCTTTAAATCATTTGGTGGTTGTTCGGAACCATAAGGCAATTCAGCAGGCATTACTAAATGTAGCTCAGCTTTTTTTGTATAATTCTTTACTACTTTATAGACCCCCATTAGAGTTCCACCAGTACCAGCAGATGCTACCCATGCGTGTATTGGCTTTCCATTCATTTGTGTAATAATTTCTCGTCCTGTTCCTTCTATATGACTTAATAGATTTGCATTATTATAATGTTGGAATAAAAAGTATAACTCTGGTTTTTGTTTGCTAATCTCAATTGTCTTTTCAATTACTGCATAAAAACCCATACATTTATCAACTAAAATCACATTAGCTCCATAATGTTTAAGTTCATTTAGTAGTGATTTACCAGTTCCAGAACTTAAAACTAACGTGCATTGAACTCCTAAACAATAACAAATATAGCCAATTGATCTCGCTAAGCTTCCACCGCTATACTCTAAAATAGGTTGTTTTTTGTCCGCTTCTTGTAAATATTTATTAATCATTCCAAGTGCGGCTCTATCCTTAATCGATCCTGTAGGGTTGTGCCATTCACATTTAGCATAAACAGAAAGATCCTTCGTTTCTTCGCATTCTAATTTAATGAGAGGTGTATTCCCAACATTTTTAGCGAACTCATTAAAATGCTTTAATGTCATACTTCTATTCCTCCTACATAAATCATATTTATTTTTAGCTAAAATACTTTCTACATTTTCATAACTCTCTTGGCTAAATCTTTTTATATAAAAATCCCTACAAATGCTGTAGGGATTTATGACTAAATCATTTTGTTACACTCCATTACATACGAAAAGAGCTTCTTTATTCAAATGCGTTCATAAGCACAATTCTCCAACCATCTGGATCCTCTATTGTGGTCCCTTTCTCTATCCAATACGGATTTTCTGGTTCCACCTCATGATAGCCCATATTACTTAATCGATTCACTATTTTTTCAATTTCATCTTTATTTGGCATATAAAATACTAATAAATTATCTTTTGTCGGTGCCGGACATGGACTTCCATTAACGTGCGTTGTAAACTCTAAATGATACTCGGCATCCGGTACTCCAAACATAACCCCATCATATCCTTCATGATTGTGAAATTCTCCTATACGCTTTAACCCTAATCCTGTCTCATAAAAACCTATAACTTCTTCAAATTTATCTGTTGGTCTTGCAATTCTAAATTGAACCCAATTCTTCATGCAAATCTCCTCCTTTTCATTTTCCAAAGCTTTATAGTAATTATTATAAGTTACATATATTTCCTTTCATATCCCTCATTAGTGTGAGAACTACCTAAGTTGAAAGACCTATTAGTTTATAAATAGTAGGACTTTAGTATTAAATTCATATAAAAGTAGTTATATAAATATTGAGATGAAATAAATAGTTCTTCCTTATATTTTATTACGTATGAAAAAGTTCTCCTTGCAGGGCCTTTATATACCGATCAGCAGATCTTTGTACAGCCTTATTCGCATCTTCCACCACACCATGAAATGCATTATATAGTCGACTAAACTGGATATCTTTTACTTTCTCTGCCATATCTCTAACTTTATTCGCTGGTAATGGGATGAGATTTGGATAACTATACATAAAACTTACCCATTTTTGATCGGAAACTACTTGTATAATATCACCTGATAACAAAATTCCTTTCCCTTCGTTACCTTCTTTCCAATGCATAACAGTCCCGCCCTTAAAATGGCCTCCTAAACGATGCAATGTAAGTTCTTCCGATAATATCAAATGTTCCCCAGACCAAAATTTAATTTGTTTACTCGGGCGAACTACCCACTCTTTATCATCTTCATGAATATAGATAGGTACATTGAATGTTTCCGCCCATTTTACTTGTGTAGAGTAATAATGTGGATGAGAAAGTGCTATTGCTTGAATACCACCTAAATCATATATACTCTTGATCGTTTTATGATCTAAATAGCTAATGCAATCCCACATAACATGTAGAGTTTTACTTTGTATTAAAAATGCTGTTTGTCCAATTGCAAATTTAGGTTTTGTAGTAATGCTATACAAACCATTTTCTTCTTTTATTATTTCATTTTTGTATAAATTGCTATTTTGCATAGTTTCTAATGTTGTCCATGACTGCCCAATTGGATTCACATATTGCCTTTCCTCATTGCAAATATTACAACGGGAAGGTGCTTCTTTATTTTCGGGATACTGTACTCCACATGTAGTGCAAATATAATTAACCATATTCCCACTCCCTTTTTAAATTTAATTGTTCTTATACCAATATTTTAATAGAAAACAAAAATATTCGAATCAATAATTGGAATGAAAATGAAGTAATACGAAAGTATGATTAGCCCCCTTCCTTTTAACACTTTAGTCTAATTTCTTAAATTTTTTATTTGCTGCTTCGAAGAAAATAGAATTTTTAATATATTAAAACTTCCTAATATACTTAACCCTTTAATCGTTAAAAGAAAGAGCACATCTTCATAAAATAAATGAAGCAATTGAAAGATTTTGTTACAACTTTATCACTATAATACTTACTAATACACATCAGGGGGATAGTAGATTTAAATTAAGGAGAGAGTATAATAAAAATTGTAATTATACTGTACGAAGGATGTAATACAGAAAGCAGTAGCAACATAAAGTTTGTTGATAAAACTATCGGGTGAATTTAATTTGATGATTGAAGAGTTTGTAAAGATAAATGAATATTGATTTCAAGCTTCATTTTAGGGGAAATAAACATCACAAACTACATGTATTAAAAAGTAGCCTTAAGACAAAATTTAAATCCATGAAATATTTAAATGCATATACAATTTTATACAACCACTTTTTTTATAAAGTAAGGAAAGTGGTTGTATGTTTTAGAAAGTATTCTTTGTTACAAAATCACGTTACATATTTCATTAATCTAGACCTACTCATTTTCTTTTTTCTTCTTTTGTTCCTCAGATGGCTCTTCTGTTGGATCTGGTTCTTGTTCATCCTTTTTGTTTAACTCATTATTTTTTTCTTTAGCAGGATCTTGTTTTTCATTTTTTTCCTCCTGTCTTTGTTCAGAAGGTTCCTCCGTTGGATCTGGCTCCTTTTCGTCTTTTGGAGCTGGATTACAGCCAATTAATAATCCTACTGTAAATATGCTTGTCATAAATATTGAAAGCATTTTTTTATAATTCAATTAAAGCACCTCCTAAAATTAATATCCCTTGTATTGTTTCCAACTCATAATTAAAATTATCCAATTATTTGTGACGTTTCTTTCAAAATGACATCCCTTTAAAATCTTGCATATTTTCGAACAAACTTTTTTGCACTTGTAAAAAAGTTTTTTTGCAATTACCTCCCTATAATTGCTAATATAGTAGAGTAGAACTTTTATAGAGAGAAGGAAAATTATGCACAATGGAATTCGAATGACAACTTTAGTAAAAAGGGCTATGTTGATTTGCGCGGGGGTATTATTTACATACGAAGCGGCTTTAGGATCAGCACATATTGCTCTAGCAAGCACAGAGGATGAAGCAAAATCTGTTCAACTTGTAAGTGAAATTCAATCATCTCTTGCACCGAAAGAAGCTCCAAAACAATATAATGGGCAAGTTAGAAAAGTAGCTTACTTAACATTTGATGATGGTCCTGGAAAATACACAGCTGAGCTTTTAGATATGTTAAAGAAAGAAAATGCAAAAGCAACATTTTTCCTAATTGGTTCAAACGTAAAAGCTTTCCCTGACCTTGTAAAACGTGAAGATGCTGAAGGCCACTATGTTGGGATGCATAGTATGACTCATAACTACAAGAAACTTTACACAGAAGGTCGTTATGTAGATGAAATGAAGGAAGATCAAGGCTTAATCGCTGGTGTTCTAGGTAAATCACCAGTATTAACTCGTCCATCTTACGGCTCAATGCCAGGATTAAATGAAGCTCTTCGTAACAAAGTTGTTGAAAATGGGTTGAAAGTTTGGGATTGGACAATTGATTCTTTAGACTGGACATACAGCAAAATGCCTGTTGATGCTGCATCAGCTAAAATTGTACAAAACGTTGTAAATGGAGCTAACAAGCCAACAGAAGTAATTCTAATGCACGATATTCATCCACAATCCGTTAAAGCAGTACCAGGAATTATTAAAGGGCTGAAAGAAAAAGGATATGAATTAGAAAGTTATAGTGAGAACGAACACTTCCCATTAAACTTCTGGCACGATAATCGTATGTAATGAAAAAGACTCTATTTCCTCTAGTAGGTTATTGAGTCTTTTTTTATCGTTTTTGAAATTTCTTCTCGTATATTCGATTTCCCCCTCTTCCTTTATATCAATAGAAAATATAAATCACATTAATTTAGTAACATCACATGTTATTCTAAAAACGACTAGTACGAAATTAAAACATATATCAAAATACAGTAAGAAATTATAGATTGAATATACAAATTCAATCCTATTTTTTATATTATCAACACTTTAGCACATATTACTCTTAAGGAGTGATGTGTATATGGATTTTCTTTCAGCTGAATATTTGTCAGCCTTACTTGCCATCATTGTAATTGATTTAGTGTTAGCCGGTGATAATGCTATTGTAATTGGATTAGCAGCAAGACGATTACCGAAAGATCAACAAAAGAAAGTTATTATATGGGGAACTATCGGGGCAATCGCGATTAGAGCCCTCGCTACTTTAGTTGTCGTTTGGTTGTTAAAAATACCAGGGCTACTTCTAATTGGTGGTGTACTCCTTATATGGATCGCTTACAAATTAATTGCTGAAGGCAAAGATCATGACATTAAGGCAGAAGAAGGATTTTGGTCTGCTATTAAAACCATTATTATAGCTGATGCGTTAATGGGAATTGATAATGTTCTCGCTGTTGCCGGAGCTGCGCATGGCAATTTTTCTTTAGTCATCATCGGGCTATTAGTGTCCATTCCAGTAGTAGTATGGGGTAGTACATTAATTTTAAAATGGGTGGACCGATTCCCTGTCATCATTACAATTGGAGCAGCTGTTTTAGCTTATACTGCCGCGAAAATGATTGTAGATGAAAAATGGTTCGCTGGATTTTTCGAAAGTAATCCTTTCATAAAATGGGCATTTATCATTATTATCATTGCCGGTGTAGTATTCTTTGGAAAGATGAAACAAAAAACGAAAGATAATTCTATATAATGACAACGTTATATGTACAAACAAAAGCGCTACTCATAGGAGTAGCGCTCTTTAATATTTATTTCGTTTCCCCGTCTTCAGTCGTCTTTACCTTCGTTTTATTTTTATCACGATGGTTATAGTTATACTTTGAACGATCGACCGGTGTAAATCCTTCCGGTGTATAGAATCGTAATAAGTCACCGTTAACAACTTGGTCAGAGTATTTCAGTGATTTTTGAACCATTTGTTCATTTTGTTTTATTTCGTCTGTTAATTCTACAGATTCACCAGTAGCTGTATCATAGTATTTTCCATTCAGTGCAGTAACTGTTGGACTTACGAAGTTACCGTTACGGAATGGAACGACTTGTTTATGCTCTGGTGATAATAAATCTGATCCGAACTGGACATAATTTTTCGTATCTGTACCTAGTAAGTGTAATAGTGTCGGAAGAACATCAATTTCTCCGCCGTATTGATGTTGTACGCCACCCTTCATTCCTGGAACACGAATGATTAATGGTACACGTTGCAGTTGTGCATTTTCAAATGAGTTCATTTCTTTACCCATTATTTGAGACATTGCTGCGCCATGATTATCTGAAATACCGTAATGGTCACCGTACATAACGATAATTGAGTTATCGTATAAACCAGATTGTTTCAAGTAATCCATGAATCCTTTTACAGATTCATCTAAATAACGCGCTGTTTGGAAATACGTATCTACTGAAGAGTCACCTGTTTTAGCTGGTTCAATCGTCGCTTCCTCTTTATCAATTGGATAAGGGAAATGGTTCGATAACGTAATGAACTTCGTATAGAACGGTTGTTTCAATGTTTGTAATAACGGAATTGATTCATTAAAGAACGGTTTATCTTTTAATCCATAGTTTACTACATCTTTTTCATTCATATCATAGTATGACGCATCAAAGAATTTATTGAAACCAAATGATTTATAAATATCGTCACGGTTCCAGAACGTTTTGTAATTACCGTGGAATACAGCTGATGTGTATCCTTGTTGACCTAAAATAGCTGGTGCTGATTGATACGTGTTATGAGCTTTATTTGTAAAAACAGATCCTTGTGGTAATCCAAACATTGAGTTTTCTAACATGAACTCCGCATCAGATGTTTTACCTTGTCCTGTTTGATGGAAGAAGTTATCAAAGTATAACGTATTCGCATCTTTTGTAAATGAGTTTAAGAACGGTGTAACTTCTTGCCCATTTAATTTATAATCAATTAAAAAGTTTTGGAATGATTCTAAATGAATATAAATTACGTTCATTCCTTTTCCTTTACCAAAGTACTCAGGATTTGGACTTGCATATGTTGATGCAAGATAATTTCTAACCTCTGTCATATTATCTCCATCAGCTAACGCTCGTTCTGTTGATGCTTTCGCACTTTGAATGCCATCATAAATCGTATAGTTGTATGCCCCTAAATATTTCACAATATAATTACGGTCAAATGTTCTTGTTAATAATTCAGGACGATCGGATTCTGCAAGACCTAAATTAATGCTGAATAATAAAATACCTGCTACAAATACTAGTGATAATTTATGTTTCGCAACACGAATTGGTTTTGGACTTGCAAATTTTGTTGCGACTAAAGCAATTAAAATGATTGTATCTAAGAAATATAGTGGATCATAGACGTGTAGCAATGCAAAAATACTACCACCTAAATCTCCAAAGTTATTCGTTTGTGTTAATGTCGGGAACGTAATAAAGTCACTGAAAAAGCGATAATATACTACGTTTGCGTATAACAGTATAGACATTAACAAATTAATAACAATTAACCAAATGTAAGCACGTTTCCCCTTTGCGAATAATGCGAGCCCTAAAAATAAAACTGCTGAGCTTAACGGGTTGAAAAACAGTAAAAACTTTTGGATTGTGTTGGATATCCCTAAATTAAATTCTGTCACATATGCTGCGTATGTTTTTAACCAGAATAAAATAATGGCAAACACGAAAAATCCAAAGTGATTGCTTAACACTCGCTTACTCTTTAATAGTAATTGTTTCATCTCTCCACCTCTTTTGATCATCCAAGGCTTATTTTTTTATAAGTCTGTCTCTATTCAATTTTTATCTTCAAATAGATTTTGTTTGTTTAACTAAATGAAGAATATTAGTAATTATAATTTGAAGCTAGTATTTATTCAACTATTTCTTTCTAGACATTTTGACCTTGGTTTCTATTTAATAAAATAAATTTGTAACATTTTCTGTTTTCTCCCATGTCCCATCCACTAATTATGACACCACATACTATAAACTTTTATTCACTGCTTCGCAAATAAATATGTCTCCAGTTCTGGAACATTAATGTAATATAATGAATTTAACAATAGATAGCATTAGTTTTTTTGGTGTATATTACATCCCTTCATGAATTTCATAGTTTATTCATGCTGTAGCCATTTCTCTATATGCAACATCAAAATAACTTTCCACCGCTAAAGTTATTTCTGTATAATTATTCACAATTCATAAAAACAATGATTATAAAAAAACCTCGCTCTCATAAAGAGAGCGAGGTTTTTCATCATTTATTATTGACCTTTGTACATTGCATCTACTTGTTTTTGAAGTTCTTCATTTTCTAAGAACTCATCGTAAGTAGCCTCTTTATCAATTACACCGTTTGGCGTTACTTCGATAATGCGGTTTGCAATTGTTTGTACGAACTGATGGTCATGAGATGTGAATAACATTGTACCTTTGAATGCGATTAAACCGTTGTTTAATGCAGTGATAGACTCAAGGTCTAAGTGGTTCGTTGGATCATCAAGTGTGATTACGTTCGCACCACTTAACATCATTTTAGATAGCATACAACGAACTTTTTCGCCTCCAGATAATACAGAAACGTTCTTCTTAACTTCTTCACCTGAGAATAACATACGGCCTAAGAAACCACGTAAGAAGCTTTCTGACTCATCTTGTGGAGAGAATTGGCGTAACCAATCAACTAAGTTGGAGTCACTGTTCTCAAAGTATTTAGAGTTATCTCTTGGGAAGTAAGATTGAGATGTTGTAACGCCCCATTTGAATGAACCGCTATCTGGCTCCATTTCACCCATAAGGATTTTAAATAATGTTGTCATCGCAATATCGTTACGACCGATAAATGCAACTTTATCACCTTTATTTAAAGTGAAGTACACATTATCTAACACTTTTTCACCATCAATTGTTTTAGAAAGACCTTCAACAGTTAATAAGTCATTTCCTATTTCACGCTCAGGTGTAAAGCCAACAAATGGGTAACGACGTGACGATGGTCTAATATCATCTAATGTAATTTTATCTAATAATTTTTTACGAGAAGTTGCTTGTTTCGCTTTAGATGCGTTTGAGCTAAAGCGTGCAATGAAGTTTTGTAACTCTTTTACTTTCTCTTCTTTTTTCTTATTAGCATCTTGTGTTAATTTTAAAGCTAATTGGCTTGACTCATACCAGAAGTCATAGTTACCAACATAAAGTTGAATTTTACCGAAATCAAGATCAGCCATGTGCGTACAAACTTTATTTAAGAAGTGACGGTCATGGGATACAACGATTACTGTATTTTCAAAGTTCATTAAGAAGTTTTCTAACCATTGAATCGCTTTTAAGTCCAAGTGGTTGGTAGGCTCATCTAGTAATAGAATGTCAGGTTTACCAAATAATGCTTGAGCAAGTAATACTTTTACTTTCTCTGCACCAGTTAATTCTGACAATTTCTTATCATGAACATCTTCACCAATACCTAAACCTTTAAGAAGGATTGCAGCTTCTGATTCTGCTTCCCAACCGTTAAGCTCAGCGAACTCACCTTCAAGTTCAGCAGCACGCATACCATCTTCATCACTAAAGTCTTCTTTCATGTAAATGGCATTTTTCTCTTGCATTACTTTGTAAAGTTGCGTGTGACCCATAATTACTGTTTCTAATACTGGGAACTCTTCATATTCGAAGTGATTCTGTTTTAATACTGCTAGACGCTCACCTGGCGTAATATGTATATCACCTGTTGATTGTTCGATTTCACCAGATAAAATCTTTAGAAATGTTGATTTACCCGCACCGTTTGCTCCGATTAAACCGTAGCAGTTACCTGGCGTGAATTTTATGTTAACATCTTCAAATAATTTGCGATCCGCAAAACGCAAACTAACGTTACTTACTGTAATCATTTGTGTCCTCCTACTAATACCGCTTATTTCAGCGTTTTCTCACCGATTGTCTTAAAAAATCGCATATTACGACTCAATTATTGTAGACTATAGCTATTATATAGTAGAAGATGGATGAATAGCAACGGTTGATTGCTATTCATCCCTTTTCTACCTTGAATAAAAAGAAAGAAGACCTAGAAAAAGTTAAGAAATATTATGATGAATTAGGAAATTCTGCTCCTATGTTATTCTCTCATACACACGCAAAAGGCAATTTTCTTTTACAAATGAATGGAGATATGAAAGATGAAGAATTTGCAAAATATATAGACGTGATGGACAAGTTTATTAAATAAGAAAAATCCCCTTTTAAAAGGGGATTCTTTTATTTTCTTTTACTTAATTTCTTCGTATAATGCTTCATTTTACTCGTTAACCCTATTAATGCAGGTAACAATATTGGCATCACAATGATAGCTAATAGTAACAGTGCAACACCAACAACAGATGCTACTTGTATAAGTGTCAATACACCTGAAGGGATTAATGCAGCAAATGTACCACCTAAAATAAGTGCCGCTGATAATACGACTCCTCCTATGTGACGAGATACATTTACAATTTTCGTTGCGGGGTCCCCTTCTAGCTCATTGTATCGCATCATTACAAAAATGCTATAATCCACACCTAAAGCGACAATCATAATAAAACTAAAGAATGGTACATTCCAGCTTAATGACTCTACATTTAGTAAGTGTGCACTAATTTGTTCACTTATGCCAAGTGATGCAAAATAAGCTAATATTAAAGATCCAATAATGAAGATTGTATTTAAAAATGACCGTGTAATAATGAGTAATACAATCGCAATTCCAATTAACATAATTGTAGCTGTACGTAAGAAATCTTGGCCTGTTACTTCTTTTAAATCAACATTTCTAGCTGTTGTGCCGCCGATTGCTTTTTTCACCGATTTTAATTCTGTACCATTTAACGTACCGTCTATCGTTTTATTAATTTCTTCAATGATTGGCATTGCTTCTTTTGAATACGGATTTACGTCTAAAATGATTGTCATTTTAGCAGTCTTTCTATCTTGTGACATGTACGTATTCAATGCTTTTTGGAAATCTTCCCCCTCTAAAACTTCTTTTGGTATATAAAATTTCGCAGAGCTTTTTGATTCATTTAGTTCTCCTAAATATTTTTGAGCATCTCCTAGTCCGTTACTTACCTTTTCAAGCCCTTCTGTACTTTTAGATAATCCTGATTGTAATTGCCCCATCTGTTCTTGCAAGTCTTTCAGCCCGGTTAATAACTGGCCTTGCCCATCATTTATTTTTGTTAATCCGGTTTGTAACTCAGATGACTTGTTCGCAATTTGTTTTGAGCCTGAAGCACCTTCATTTAATCCATTTTTAAGATCAGCTGCTCCTTTTTGTAACTTAGTAACTCCATCGCTCATTTCTTTTAAGCCGTTATCCACTTTCGATAACGATTGATTTGCTTCTTTAAATGAACCCATCGCCGCTTTATGTTGCGTTGCTAATTGGTTTAATTCATTTGAAAGCCCACCTAATTGCTTTTGAGCCTCTTTAGCGATCCCTATCGTTTGCAGTATGTTCGGATCATTTGCTAATTCTGGTTTCGTTTGAATGAAATTGGTCATTAATATGTCAATTTGTTCATAGCCTTTTTTCGCCCCATCAATCGCTTGAGAAATACTTCCGAAGTATTGATCGTAGGAACTTAAACCTTTTTCTAACTGCGAATAACCAGCATGAAGTTGTGACGTTGCATTAGATAGAACATTTATATTTTCATTTACTGAGGTTAATCCACTCTCAATTCGCTGCGCACCTTGTGCTCCGTTGTTTATACCACTTGAAAGTTGATTTAAAGCTGTTCCTAATGCTGTTACACCATTTTTCGCTTCCGTTGTTCCATCAATTAATTTTTGAACGTTTGCAAGACTATTTGAATCTTTACTACCCATTTTATCTTTTGCAGTAGTTAATCCATCATTAATTTCATTTATACCACCATTCGCATCTCCTAAACCTGTATTCAGTTCTCCCGCTTGTTTATTTATATATAGTTCTTTTATCCTTTCACCGGTTGGACGCGTCGGTGAATATACTTCTGAAACACCTTTCACTTTCAAAATCTTATCAGTTAGTTCGTCTAAAGTTTGCAGCGAACTCGCCTCATCTAACTTGTTATCTGATTGAATGACTAACGTACTTGGTGAAGAGAAACCAGGTGGAAAATGCTCTTCTATTACGTTAATCCCCATTTTCGACTCATATTTATTATCTACTTCAAATAAATCATTGTAATTTAATGTGTTAGAGTATTTCATTACGAAAGGAATCGATATCACAAATACGATGATTAAAGCTGCGAATGGTCTTACTACTGAGTTTTTCGCAAGAAATCCCCATAAACGACTATCCTCATGACCTTTAAATGTTTTAACTGGATAAAACATTCCTTTTCCTAAAAGCACCATAAAAAATGGATTTAACGTAGTTAATACGAGTAATAATACTGCGACACCAATTGCTACCGCTGAAGTAGATTGATATAATTTAAAACTCGCTAAAGCAAGAGATGCAAAACCAATTAGTACTGCTATCCCACTATATAAAACGGTTTTCCCTGCTGATTTAAACGTTTCTTTCGTAGCCAAAAATGAATTCTCTTGTTTACTTAATTCTTCTTTAAATCTTGTATATAATAAAATGTTATAGTCTGTTCCAACCCCAAACAGGACAACGACTACAAACACTTGTGTAAAGTTAGAAAACGGAAAATTAAATTGATCTACTAAATGGGCAATAATCCCCATTGAAACTAAATATGATACACCAACAGTAAGAAGAGAAACAATCGGAACAATTGGCGAACGAAATACAATGATTAATACAACTAGAATGAAAATGATAGAAATAACTTCTGTCTTCTTCACTCCCTCTTGAGAGGAAGTAAGAAAATCACCAGCTATTAAATCACTTCCTGTTAAGTACGTTTTTACCCCTTTCGTTTGCACTTTTTTATGAAGCCCATTTGCAACTTTTGATATTTCACCATTTTTTTTATCTACTGAGATTTGCGTTAAAATGGTCGTATTGTCTTTAGATATCAACTGTTTTTCCAAATCTTTATTATCTAAATGTGAAACAACTTCCTTAATTCCTAATTGCTCTTTTTCATTTTGTAAAGCATGGATTGTTTTTACGATTTCCTCTTTTTGCTCAGTTGTTAAAGCTGTTTTACTTCCACTATTAAAAACAGCTATAATTTCATACTTTTCAGTCCCGTCTTTATCCATCTCTTTTATCATCTTGTCAGCAATACTACTTTGTTCTGTATTAGGAATCGTAATGTGCCCTTTTTCTTTCACTAATTTATCCATATTAGGCATCGTTACGATCATTGCAATAGTAATAACTATCCATAATAGAAAAGATAAACTTCTCCAATTTTTCAGCTTACTCATTTTAATCATCTCCCATTTTGAAAATTAAAAGGGAATGAATATTCATTCCTATCCTTTTAAAAATACTTTTTTCGGAATGAACGTTCATTCCTATCATTATATTACATTATTTTTTAAACTTTATTAAACTACCTTTTCCGGAATGAATGTTCATTCCTGTTGTTACACAAATATCCTCTCCTACTCTCATGTTTTAAATCTATTCAGGAATGAATATTCATTCCTATACTTATTAGCTATAGAATCAAATGATTCTAATAGCGTTCCAAGAACTTTCTTCCAATTCTTTTACTAATTCTTTTGAGTATTCTAATTGCCCTGTTGCAATTACCTTCGTTAGTTTTTCTAGCGGTTGATATACAATAATAATTAAAGCAACTGGAGGCAATGGACGAAGAAAACCTTTTGCGATTCCATCTTCAATAATATTCATAAAGAAGCCTATAAAATCTTCAAATATTTTCTTACTTTGTTCATCAAGAAAATAACTATCACAGTGAGAATTTGTAAATAAAAAAGCATCCACATTGTTTCTCGCAAATTCAAATAAACGGTTGTACGTATGACTAAACTGTTCACGAATATTTGCTTCAACAGGAAAATCCGTTTTTATCATTTCAGAAAGCTCTAACATACTTTTTGAAAATAATGAGTTAACAAGTGCCTCTTTATTTTCAAAATAGCGATAAATAGTACCCGCACCGACTTTTGCCTTTTCAGCAATCATTGGAATTGTCGTACCATCGTAACCACGCTCTGCGAAAAGTTTCATCGCAGCATCAAAAATATCCTCTTGTTTGTTTTTAGCCATTTTTTCCACCTCTATTTTCAGGAATGAAAATTCATTCCGTTTTTAATTATAAATTACATGGATTAAAAGTCAAGTGCGTGACCAGTATCGGTTCGGTTTTTAATCCCTTGTTTGTGAAAAAATTATATCAGCGATTTTCAAGATATATCGATTTACCGACAAAAACTGACAGTGTAATTTGAAGCCGTCCCAAAATTTTATTTGGGACAGCTCAATTTCCTATTTATAACTTAAAAGAAATCATAAATAAATGCTTTACGTACTGGAACTATATTCTCAAACGCTCGTATTTCCTCTTCACTTCCGCTAATTAATTCTAGTTCATTAAGTTGTAACGGACGTTTGTATCCAAACATTATTGTAGATAATGCATTTATATCTAGACTAATTCCTTTATCCTTTATTTCTTCTTCTATAATTGTTATTTCATGATTTGCAAGCCTCACTGTAACGTTATTCCACGGTGCAAATGAATCTGTAATATGTAAAATCACTTCTTGCTGTGCATTGTTCCAATTCAACTCATATTGTTTTAAGAACTGCTCCACATCTACAATTCTGCCCATAAAATATGGCTTTATTTCTGCTTTCACGCGTGGCTCTTGCAGTGTATATAATAACGGTTCGTTTTCAATTACTGTCATTTCAAGTTCTTTAATCATAGAATCATGCTGACAAATAAAGTTCCACAGACCATTTCGCGCTTCATTATGCAGTGGAACAAATTCTTCTACTGTCATTTTATAGTTTTCTATTTTATATAGCATGTAGCCAGCTGCCGTTTTATTTTTATCGTAATAAATCGCTAATGTTAAATCATCATAAACAGCTTGTAACCACCATTTTTCATCGCGAACTAGCATACCGGAAAAATGTTCTGCAAATGTTTCATAAATCTTTTCGACCTCTTCTGGGTGATTTTCTTTATTGAAACGTTTCACAGTACCATTTACTTGTTTTTTCATAACTAAATCACTCTTTGTCATATGACATACAAAGAGATTCGCACAAAGTTCCCAGCCGTATTTACGGTAAAATGAAACAGCAAATGGATGTAGCATTGATACTGTATATCCGTCATTTTTCATCGTTTGAAGTGAGTGTTGAAGTAATTCTTTTACATATCCGCTTCTTCTATACTCTGGATACGTCGCTACCCCTGCAACGCCTCCCATTTTAAATTTCTCTTTGCCTATGTATATATGAAACGGAATAAGATGCAGTTTTGCTGCTACATCTTCACCTTCCATAATACCGTATATTTCATGACTTTCTTTCATCTTTGTAAGTTGTTGCTGCAATCGTTCCCCATCAACTTTATATTGAAAAGCGTATTCCGATAAGCGTAATGCTTCTCTAAATCTATCTTCTTTTAATTGTATAACGTTCATCTATTTCTCCTCCATTCCTTGTTTGAATTGTACCATAATTCTCAATATTCTGGTGCGGTGAATGAAATTATATGGACTTAACGACACGAATCCAATATAAAAAGCAGATACATCCGGTATCTGCTTTTTATTACTTTATTTTGCTAACTTTTGAAGTTCTTCGAAGAATGTAGGATATGATACGCCTACTGCTTCTGCGTCTTCAATTGTTGTTTTTCCTTCTGCTAGACAGCCCGCAATTGCAAGCATCATTCCAATGCGGTGATCACCGTAACTATTTACTGTATTGCCTTTTAGTGCTGATTTCCCGTAAATAATCATGCCGTCATCAGTTGCTTCTATGCGAGCTCCTAGTTTCGTTAACTCCGCAACGACTGTATCGATACGGTTTGTTTCTTTTACTTTTAATTCGTGCGCATCTTTAATTACTGTAATTCCTTCTGCTTGCGTTGCTGCTAAGGCGATAACAGGAATTTCATCGATTAATCTTGGGATAATATCTCCGCCAATTTCGATTCCTTTTAATGAAGATGTTTCAATTGTAATATTTGCAGCTGGTTCTGATGCTCCTTCGTTAATTGGCTCTACAGTGAACGTAGCACCCATTTTCTCTAAAACATCAATGATCCCTGTACGAGTTGGATTCATCCCTACATTTTGTAATACTAGTTTACTATTTGGAATGGTTGCGCCCGCTACTAAGAAGAATGCTGCTGACGATACGTCACCTGGCACTTGAACGTCTGTTGCTGTTAACTTTTGTCCACCTGCAAGTTTCACTGTTTTTCCCTCACGAATTACTTTAACTCCAAAGGCTTCAAGCATTCTTTCCGTATGATCGCGTGAAATATGTGGTTCTGTAACAGCTGTTACACCTTCTGCTCGAAGTCCTGCAAGTAAAATAGCTGACTTTACTTGCGCACTTGCTACAGGTGAAGTGTATTCAATTGCTTTTAAATCTCCACCACGTATTGTTAACGGTGTAAACGTCCCTTCTTCACGGCCATCAATGTTTGCACCCATTTGTTTTAATGGATTTGTAACACGTTTCATCGGTCTTTTTGCGATAGATGCATCACCTTGTACGCAAGAGAAAAATGGTGTATTTGCCAAAATTCCTGACATTAAACGGATTGTTGTACCAGAATTACCAACATCTAATACAGCTTTCGGTTCTTGTAAGCCTTCTAATCCTTTACCAACTACAGTGACTTCATCACCGTTTTGCACGATTTCTACTCCCATTTCTTTAAAGCAAGAAATTGTACTTAAACAGTCTGCACCGGGCAAGAAACCTTTAATCGTTGTTTTTCCTTCTGCAATCGCGCCGAACATGACAGCGCGGTGTGAAATGGATTTATCTCCTGGAATTGTAATAATACCATTTAATCCGTTATTAACAGGTTCTATTGTTCTTTCCTTCATGTTTTCACCTTCTCATTTAAATTGTTTCATAAGTTTGGTATTTTTCTTCTCCAAGCGCTAGCTTTGCTTTCATACGATCTTCTTCTCTTTGGAAGCTAATACGTAATACCCCAAGCAACCCTTCACGCGCTTCTAATATTTGCAAGTTCGTAATACTAATTTCTTCGCGTGCCAAAATACTCGTAATATGAGCCAATGCCCCTACTTTATCTAAAACATCGACGTATAAGTCGTGATAGGCAGGAATTGCCCCTCTCTTTCGTACTGGTAAAGAGTCACGGTATTCTTTCGCGTCTGCAAAATAGGTTTGAATCTCGCCTGCATCTCCAGTAGAAACTGTGTCATATAAATCTTCCATTTCAGAGATCCACTCTTTTAATAATACCATTAAATGCTCGCGATTTTGCTTAACAATATCACTCCACATTTTTGGGCTACTAGATGCGATACGTGTAATATCTTTAAACCCTCCCGCAGCTAGTTGATGAATGAGCGGATTATCTCCTGCATGTTTCTCCACTTGCTTTACTAATCCAGCTGCGATAAGATGCGGAAAATGACTAACGATCCCTGTTACATAATCATGTTCCTCTGTATTTAGAACGAGAAAATGAGATCCTGTTCCTTGTAACCAACGCTTTAGTTCTTCCACATGTTCATTTGGCACATGATTCATCGGCGTTAAAATATAAAATGCATTTTCAAATAAATGTGCTTTTGCACTTTCAACTCCCGTTTTATGAGAACCTGCCATCGGATGTCCACCAATGAAAGAAACTTCCTTTGAAAATAAAGCTTCCGCTTCATTCATGATCGTCCCTTTTGTACTACCAACATCTGTTACAATAACATCTTCCCGTAAATGAAATGACGCTAATTTGTGTAATAACTTCTTCGTTTCTTCAACTGGAGAAGCAAACACAATTAAATGTGCCTCTTCACATGCATGCTGTAAATCTACTGCTACTTCATCTACTACGTGTAATTCTTTTGCACGCTCTACTTGTTCTTGAAATATATCATAACCTGTTATCGTTACATCGTGCTCTTTCTTAATTGCTAATGCGAGAGAGCCTCCTATTAAACCTGTTCCAATTAATACTACCTTTTTACGCATTTGCCTCATCTCGAGACTTTCTTTTTTTATTTTCAAAGTGTTGTTTTAACACTGAAATCACTCCTTCATTTTGCTCCCTTGTTCCGACTGTAATACGGACACCATTCGGGAACGGACGTATAATAAACCCTGCGTGTGCACAAGCTTCATAAATCTCTCCAGCATTCTCAACTGGCAAGAAGATGAAATTGGTTTGCGATGGATAAAATGGAATTTCATTTTCCTTACAAAAGCTCTCGTATTTTTGTAATCCCTCTGTATTCACACGAACTATTTCTTCAATAAACTCATTATCACCAAAAGCAATCGTCGCTGCTTTTTGCGCTAATGAAGATACGTTAAATGGCAAACGTACGACATTTAATTTCTCGATTAACTCTTCTTGTCCAATCGCATATCCAACGCGGAAAGAAGCTAATCCGTACGCTTTAGAAAATGTTCTAAGTACAAGAATATTTTTATGTTTTTCTAAAAGCGGTAATGTCTCCGGGAAATCTTTTGCTGTTACGTATTCATAGTACGCTTCATCAATGACAATTAACGTATTTTCACTAATACCTTCAATAAATCGAGTCAAATTTCGATCATTCACATATGTGCCTGTCGGGTTGTTCGGATTACAAATCCATACGATTTTCGTATTATTATTTATTGCTGACGAAATTTCGTCTAAATCGTATACACCGTTATTTAAAGGGATTTCTTTCACTTCACAACCTTCAATAATTGCATGATGACGGTACTGCGGGAATGTTGCACCAGCCGTTACGATGTTATCTCCTGCTTTAAGTACTGCACGGCTTATTATTTGAATGACTTCGTCTAAACCACTACCGCAAAGTATTTGTTCCATTTGGACATGTAACTTATCTGCAATTGTTTGACGGAGCGTTGTAGCACCTCCGTCAGGATATAAAGCATGTTCCAACCACGATTTTTGCAACTCATCTAAAACACGTGGTGAACAGCCGAACGGATTTTCATTTGATGCTAATTTCACAAATGAATGATCTCCGTATACTTCTTTCATTTGTTCAGGTGATTTACCTGGTTTATATGGTTGTAATGATGATAGCTGATCTTTTACTTGCATGTTAAAACCACCTTTTTATTAAAATTCTTTTGCGTATTTGTTATGTTGCGTAATGTTTTGCTGAATTAAATCCATACGATCTTTTCCGAATTGTTCGACTAGTGCATGTGCAAGTTCCCATGCTACAACAGATTCAGCTACTACACCTGCTGCTGGTACTGCACAACTATCAGATCTTTCAATACTCGCTTGGAATGCTTCTTTCGTATCAATGTCAACACTTGCTAACGGTTTATATAATGTAGGTATTGGCTTCATAACACCTCTTACGACAATTGGCATTCCTGTTGTCATACCGCCTTCTAAACCACCGGCATTATTCGTTTTTCTCGTGTATCCATTTTCTTCATCCCATAATATTTCATCGTGCACTTTACTTCCTGGCTGTCTTGCTGCTTCAAAACCAACGCCAATTTCAGCACCTTTAAATGCATTAATACTCATAATTGCACCAGCAAGTTTTGCATCTAATTTACGATCGTAATGAACGTAACTACCAACGCCAATTGGCATACCTTCTGCAATGACTTCAACAATACCGCCGATTGAATCCCCACTACTTTTAGCGTTATCTATCGCATCCATCATCTCTTGTTCTACTTCTTTATCTAAACATCGAACTGGTGAATTTTCAGTAATCGTTTGAATTTCTTCTATTGGTAAGTTTGAAATTCGTTTCGCTTGTACCCCACCAATTTCAAGAACATGCCCTGCAATTTCTACGCCTAATTCTTTCAAAATTTGTTTCGCAACTGCACCAGCAGCTACACGAACTGTTGTTTCTCTTGCAGATGAGCGCTCTAGTACGTTTCTTATATCACGATGTCCATATTTAATTGCGCCGTTTAAATCCGCATGTCCTGGACGTGGTTTTGTAATTGTACGTTTCATATCTTTACTTTCTTTTTCCGAAATTGGCTCTGCACCCATTACTTTCGTCCAATGTTTGAAATCATCATTTTTAACGATTAACGTTATTGGTGAGCCAAGTGTCATCCCATGACGAACACCACTTACAATTTCAACTGTATCAGTTTCTATTTGCATGCGTCTTCCGCGTCCGTGCCCTTTTTGTCTTCTTAATAATTCTTTATTAATATGTTCCGCTGTTAATGTTAAACCTGCTGGTACACCTTCTAAAATAACTGTTAACTGCGGTCCATGTGATTCTCCAGCTGTAATGTATCTCATTTCTCTTGCCCCTTTACTATTTTTTTGTACAAAAAAGTCCCTACTGAGCGCTCAGTAGGGACGATGTTTATCGCGGTACCACCCTAGTTGTAGACAACTATCGTCTACCTCTCTTCTTCTGTAACGATCGTTTGACCGTCTTTCCCTCCAAAAGTTGGCGGAAAAGATGCTCCAAGGCTGTAATTCATGCTTATCTTTGTACTGATTCACACCGACCATCAGCTCTCTTTAACAGTGAGATAAGCACTACTGTTTCCTCTTCAGCGCATATATGATATGGAATTAAGATAATTTATTTTTGAAACCTTTTAACTCATCCATGAATCTATGGAATTCTGGAATATCCATTTGTTGTGCAGAATCTGATAATGCAACCGCTGGGTCTGGGTGTACTTCAGCCATTACTGCATCTGCGCCAATTGCAAGTGCTGCTTTCGCTGTTGGTAATAATAAATCTCTGCGTCCAGTTGAATGCGTTACGTCAACGATTACTGGTAAATGTGTTTCTTTCTTTAAAATCGGTACTGCTGAAATGTCTAATGTGTTACGTGTCGCTCTTTCGTATGTGCGGATACCACGCTCACATAGAATAATTTGGTCGTTACCTTGTGCAATGATGTACTCAGCTGCGTTAATGAACTCATCAATTGTTGCTGCTAATCCACGTTTTAGTAATACTGGCTTGTTAACTTTACCTACAGCTCGTAATAAATCGAAGTTTTGCATGTTACGTGCGCCAACTTGAATGACATCAACGTAGTCTAGCGCCATTTCAACATCGTTCGGATTTAAGATTTCACTAATGATCGCTAAGTCGAACTCATCTGCTACTTGGCGTAAAATTTGTAATCCTTCTACTCCTAAACCTTGGAAATCGTATGGAGATGTTCTCGGTTTGAAAGCACCACCGCGCATTAATTTTAGACCTTGGTCTTTCATCGCTTGCCCTACTTGGCGAACTTGCTCTAAGCTTTCTACCGCACAAGGTCCCATGATGAACGTTTGTGTTCCATTTCCAATCAATTCACCTTTTACATTAACGATTGTGTTTTCTTGTTTCTTTTTACGTGATACTAGTAATGCTTTACGGTTATCATCTTCTTGTAATTCTAAGCTAGCTTTGAAGATTGTTTTGAAAATGTGTTGAACTGTTGACGTTTCGAATGGTCCTTCGTTATGCTCTGCGATCATGTCAAGTACTTCACGCTCACGTACTGGATCAAAACGTTTCGTACCTTGTACTTGCTTCTGTTCCCCAATTTTTTGAACGATTTCACCACGTTTGTTTAAAAGGTGTAATAGTTGTAAGTTAATTTCATCTACCTGTTTACGTAATTGATCTAATTCATGATTTGCCATTTGGAAATCCTCCTCTAATGTTTTAAAAGTATAGTAAGAGAATGAAAAATTCTCTATTTTCTGAACTGATAAATTATACAAATTTTAAGTGGAATCGATACCTCTTCTTATTTTAAACGAATATTTACTATAAGGACACTATCGACTAGATAAAAACCCACTTTTTTGTACAAAAAATCCCTACTGATCCAATCAGTAGGGACGATATTTATCGCGGTACCACCCTAGTTGTAGACTTCTTTCGTCTACCTCTCTTCATTGTTAACGATCATCTGACCGTCTTTCCCTTCATAAAGACAATACTATCTTTATTACGAAAAAGATGCTCTAGGACTGTAATTCGCTCTTGTTTTTGTACTGGTTCACACCAACCACCAGCTCTCTGTTACAGGGAAACAACAACTACTGCTTTTCCTTTCAACGCATATATATTTAATTTTCAAGTTGGACCACTAAAATACAAAAAGTCCCTACTGAATAAATCAGTAGGGACGATATTTATCGCGGTACCACCCTAGTTGTAGACTAACTTTCCGTCTACCTCTCTTCACTGTTAACGATCAATTGACCGCTTTTTCTTCATAAAGACAATACTATCTTTACTACGAAAAAGATGCTCCAAGACTGTAATTCATGATTATCCCTGTACTGGTTCACACCAACCACCAGCTCTCTGTTACAGTAAGACTAACCACTACTGTGATCTCTTCATTGCACTTTGTTTATTCAAATGTTTTTGAAATTGAATAAGTATGATTCGTATTATAGAACGCTTTTCAAAACACTGTCAACAACTTTTTATATTTTTTTTAAAATTCCACTTCCGTCCTACATTTCTTCTTGTAAATTCTCCATAACAATTCCGATGCGAATTATCTCATTATCTATTGCATTTAATACATATTTTTCTACTCCATACTGGATTAATATTTCTTTTATTTGAATAATTTCAGTTTCAAGTAAATCAGCTTCCTGAAGCGTTTGTAGTAAAGTGAAAAATACATTTGCATACAATTCTTTATACATTTTTATACTCTCTGTCTTTTCAAGTATTTCATTAAACAACTGTTTTAACTCCGTTTGATTCCCTTTTCCAAGCACATCTGAAAATGTTTTTATTATAGATAATCCTCTTTCTACTATTTCATCCATAAATAAAATAATACGCAAAAGCATTACATATTCTCTAGCTGTGATTTCACCCATTTTCGGTCGCTCCCGCAAAAATACACTGAGCCAAGATGCCCAAAATTTTTGTTGTTCTTTTGCACTTAGCGTTTTTACGTAATAGCATAAAAACTGCATAAATTTAATTTTATTTTCTTCATTTTCTTGTATAAGTAACGGGTATAACCAATCTGTTTTTTGCTCCCAATACAGTACACATTTAATAAATACAAAACTGAGCCATTTCAAGAAAGATTCCCTCGTATGCGGATGTAATACTTCCAAATGTTCTACTGCATACTTAATAAATCGTTTCATTTCTGTAAATAAAGGTAAATTGATTTGCGTGTAACATAAGCCTGCCCATGCATATTTCGTAATCTCATTTTCTTTCTTTAAATCTAAGCACGGTAACAAATATTTTCGGCACCATTGCTTCTCAATATGATAAAGAAATGTAATATCTGCTACTAAACGAGCTAACATAAAATTTGTCCGTTCTTTACTAACTCTTACTTGTTCTTCAAATAAAAATAAATATTCATATACATTACGATCGTATAAATGATCATATGATAACAATTTTAATAATACAGCTGTCATTTTCCCAACAGGATGCTGGATGGATTCATTGTAAAAGTCTTGTTTTCCAAGCTTAAAATCTGTATCACTTTTCATTACTTGAGGGAATACCGAAAAAGCAAAACGTTTCACACTGCGTATACTAGTTTCCTCTAACTCTTCTAATCGATTACTAATTTCATATAGAAAGCTACTAATTAACCAATGAAAAGCAGTATTTCTAACAAATTTCTGTAATAGCGGAATTACTTTTTGGATTTGTTCATTTGTCAATCCTCGGTTATTTCGCCACTCTCTAATACAAACAAACCATACTTCATTACTTATTTCGTGCATACCAACTAATTGATAGGCAAATGAAATACTCCATTCTGTATTCAACTTACATGCTTTCGATAACATCTCTAAAAAATGGCGTTGTTCAAAAACACCATCTTGAGAAAATTGACGAACTTGCTTCATAATTTCATCGTCTTTCAACTGCAATAATCCATCAGCAGTTACATTACAAGTAATACTTTGATCTACCGTCTCTTTCTTTTGTACACTATATCGATCAGAATGAAAGTGAGGATGTTTTTGCTGCATTAACTCATAACCTTTTGCTGTAGATGGACTATTCGAATCACAAGTGAATAATAAATCTAAAACTAAACAAGCATCAAATGCTCTCTCCTCTGCAAGGTCCTTCAATACAATTTGAATAACCTCTTCCTTTGTTTTTTCTAAAGAGAGTGCGAAATAATTTTTTATAAGTTGAAAAACTTCGTGTTTATACGTGACATCTAAAAGAAGTCCTTCCTGTAACAACCATTTCATTTTGGCATCGGCACTAACGAATATATTTTTATTCATCGCATCAATTGCAATTCGGTTCTGAAGCATGCTGTTTGCTTCTATCATTTCTGTAATATAATAATTTGCTTTTTTTTCATTATTTTCACACAAATAGGCTAAACACTCTTTTACAATTTGAATTAAAAATGCAAGATCATTTTGCTGAAACTCTTTTTCAACATTTTCCTTATCCTTTTTTTTCAGTGCCGTTTGTCGTAGTGATAACATTCGCATCTTCTCTATTCCCATCGTCATAATTGGTACGGCGTAATAGGAAATATGAGGTTTCATCTTCTCATTCCAAATTTGCTCCACATAAGAAAATGTAGACACTGGTAAACGACTCGATTCCTCAAGTTCTATTGATTCTTGTGTATCATTTCCCCATTTTCTCTCCCGCTTTAACTTAAGCTTTCCATCCAAAATAAACGTTAGTAATAATAAAGCAATCTCTTTATGCTCAGGAAAAGAACATTTTTGAAGTAAGTAAGAAATTTTTTCAATTGATTTACTATCTTTTTCAGCTGTTTCTAGTAAAAGAAGTGTCCATCTTGCAAACAACAACGGGTCCATTTTAATTTTCGTTTCGTTTAAGTAGCTACAAATTGTTCTCCATAATAACGGTGATAGTTTAGAATGATTTTTAAAAATTAATTGAAATAATTCTTTTTGATGACTAAAAAGAAATTGTTCCACCAACCATTCTGCAAGTAATTCATCTACCTCATTATCGTTTGATGTAACTAAAAATAAATTTTGTAATTTCCCTTCTGCTTCAAGCCATTCCACCCATTCATAATCATGAGCAAATTCAACAAAGTAGCGGACTGTTTCAATTTTTTTTATGGATTGTTTTATGTATGATAATTGTTCCTGCTCTACTGACGGTGGAACTGTTACTATGTCACGAATCCGCATTCGTTTTGTAATATAATTATCTCCCATTAATTCCGCCCATCGCTTCACTGCTTTAACAAGAGATTGATGATTATTACCTTTATTCGGGTATACAATCGGCCGTATTCCTAAATGCTCCCAATGGTACGTATTTTCCCCTTGCGCAACAAATGCATAACGCCTTGTACTTGGTGGTAAACCAGTTGCTAAATATTTCATTACTGGGTCATTATGGCTATATCCAACGAATAAAACGGTATAATTCGAGAATAAATCAACTAAAAATCTTCTTGCCCATCCTTCCGTCAAGTAAGCCCTTCCAAAATCACCATCTGTTAATATTAATGCTTCTTTCTCTTGTTCTATATTGCCATGTATGTAAGCGAGTCCTTTAAACGCTCTACCTGTAGGTAACGCAGGTGCGTAATATACGTTAAATTCTCTATTCATTTCTTTCATCGCAGTTGTAAAATGCCGATCAAAATTTGTCGTTACAATGCGGACTTCCGTATCTAAAGGAAACAATCTCGGAATCGCATAATGAAGCGGATTCGGCTTTGATTTTTCAATATGAACTAAATCTCTTGCAACTTGATGTATATCTTTTGTTTTCGCAATTTTACCAAGATAATAATCATGAGGTTCTGTTATTTCACGCGTTTCTACATATAACGTTTTCGCAATCTCATCAACTAGATCATCAAAATTCGGTAAGTTTGATTTCCCTTTCATAGAAACTCCCGCTCCAACAAATAGTACTAACTTTCCTTGTTCAAGATGATCAATTAACTCCTCTGGAATTTCTACTTCTGAAGTAATCCACATCATGGATTCCCCCTTACCTAAAAATGTCATATACTCTCATTTTACTATAACATTTTTTCTTTGTTTTTTTAATATTTAGACAAAATTCGAACGTGAAAAAGTTTTATGTAAATATATTTGTTACAATGTATGAACTCCTAAATTTATTGTAAAACTATGTATAAATCGGAGGTGTAAATATTGAATGGTTTTACTGTAGTTCTTATTAAGTTTATATCGTGCATTATCGCATTTAGTATTGGACTCGCTTTATTTTTCCCTGCAACGTTCGTCCAAATTATTTCATTTAGTCTCTTTGTTACAATCGTATCCTATATGTTCGTCGATAAAATCATATTAAACCGAATAGGCAATACCGGTGCCATTATGTCGGATTTCTTACTAACGTATTTAAGCGTATGGATTTTCGGTAATATTTTATTAGACAATTACATGCAAATTGCATGGGGTAGTTTCCTTTCCGCTACTGTCTTTACATTATCTGAAGTAATCGTTCATCGCTTTTCTAACTCACACACAAGGCACCAAAATGATAACATTCATATTAATCGCCGCTTTGCATATGGTACGGAATTTGCTGAAGAGCAGAATATATTGGATAAAGATAAGAATAAGAAGAAGAAATGACATTTTGATGCAGGAGCGCCCTTTTTAATTATGTGGTGCTCCTTTTTTATGTATTCATTATGGTACGTGAAATTATAAGAACGATGTTTTCAAGATATCGTTCTTATAATAAAAAACTGCCTCTTATTTAGAGGCAGTCACTTTCAAATCTTTTAACGCAACAACATTAGCAAACGCTCCAAACACTACATTATGATGCTTTACAATGTCTTCCGCACGTAACACGTCTGTATGAAACGTACTATGTGCATCACTCACTAACGTTACTTTATACCCTTCACTAAACGCTCTTCGCGTTGTCGTATCCACACAGTACTCTGTTTGCATTCCTGAAATAATAACGTGTTCAATGCCTTTTTCTTGTAATACTTCATTTAAGTTCGTCTTATAGAATGAATCTGGCGTCGTCTTTTCAATGATACTGTCCCCTTCTTGCGGGGCAATTACCTCATGCACTTTCCAACCAGCTGTACCTTTTTCTAACGGATGATCTTTTGGCCCGTTATGCTGTACAAAAATAACTGGAATATCATTTGAACGACATTCCCCAATAAGCTCTTGCAATATTTCTAAAAACTTTTCCCCATTATGTACTGGCATTCCTGCTGTATACATACCTGCTTGCACATCAATTACTATTAAAGCTTTTTTCATTTCGCGCAGCTCCCTTTGTTTGTATTCTATCATCCAACAATCTTCTAATTCCCCCTCATGCAGCTCATGTTCCTTTAATATCTTCACTTTTTTAAAGCCGCATTTTTCATAACATTTTATCGCACGTCCATTATTTACTTTCGGATCCATCGCGATTGCTTCTGCTCCCGTGCTCTCCATAATATAAGTAATTGCTGCCTGAACGAGTTTCGTTCCAATTCCTTTTCCCCAATAATTCGGTTCTCCGATAAATTGATCCATTCCCCATACATTTTGTGATTCTTCATAGCCATATAATGTTTTCCACTCAGAATCAACTGGATACATTTGAATATAACCGATTGGCATATCATCAAACTCTATTAAGCATCTTTTTTCATGACTATTTGGATTATGTATAAAATGATCCAGTACCATTTCTACAGATTGCGGATTATCTCGCCCTTCGTAATACTGTAGAACTTTTGGGTCTGTTAACCATTTTGAAATGATTGGTGCATCCTCTTCTATTACGTATCTAATCGATATATTATCTTTTTGAAATAGCATATAGTACCTCTTTTTAATTATTTATATTTTTTCTTTTTTTAAAATCTTTCATTGCACCTATTAGTATGTATGGTAACAATGTAATCATAAAAAGAGCAGTAAACAAATTAAAATGAGGGATTTCATATGGAGTGAACCATTCCGTAAAAAATTTGGAATGTAAAATTCTACTTAAAAATTCCCCACTTGGTTTAAAATTTGGTGCCCATCCAGTAACCTCACAAATAATAAACAACAATTGAACAATAATAAATGCCCCTAGATAGCGAAACCATGTCCGTTTCAAAATCGGCTGCGCCTTATTTAATTTATGTTCCATCTAGCTCCCACCTTTTTACTTCCATCCTATTAATTATACACTTTTCACGGTTTATTTGTTAAAATTTTCTATATAATCATTCGTGCTGGGGGAATACATTATGTCTAATCCTATCCTTAAATCAACATTAATCATTCTTAGAGGAAACTCCGCAAGTGGTAAAACAACAATCGCAAAGCAACTACAAGAACATTTCGGAAAAGGTACACTTTTCGTATCACAAGATGTTGTACGTAGAGATATGCTTAGGGTACATGATACGATGGGTAATTTATCACATGATTTACTATTTGAAATTACAAAATACGGAAAAGGAAAATGTGAATTTGTTATTTTAGAAGGCATTTTAAACAGTCGTAGATACGGTGAAATGTTGAAAGAATTAATACATTTTTTTGAAGGAAACGTCTATACATATTACTTTGATTTATCGTTAAAAGAAACGATTCGACGACATACTACAAGGGACAAACGGCATGAATTTGGTGAGGATTCCCTACAAAAATGGTATAATCCGCACGATACAATTGAAGTTACTAGAGAAACTATTTTTACAGATAACTTCACGCAAAAAGATATATTTGATGCGATTCTTACTGATGTTGCAATCAAAAAACAAGACTAACATAATCTGTTAGTCTTATTTTCTTTATGCACTTTGTATTTTACTTTCACAAAAATAAAAGCCAGTCTCAATAAAGAGAACTGACTTCTATCTAGATAACTATATCGATTAAAGAATTTTAACTTTAACAGTTTGTCTTCCCCAATTCATAGCTTTACTTTTTGAACCCATTAAAACATCAATACGATTTCCTTTAATAGCACTTCCAGTATCACCAGCAATTGCTTCGCCATAACCTTCTACCCATACTTTAGATCCTAATGGGATTACTTTCGGATCTACTGCGATAATTCTCATATTCGGATTAGCCGTTAAATCATGCCCCATCGCAGTTAAAACGCGTCCACCATATGTACCATTTTCACTTGGATCCGCAGTATATGCAGTCGCTACTACCGTTAATTCACGCTTAGCAGCCTGCGTGTTATTTTTAGACTCTTCTTTTGCTTTTGCTACTTCTCTTGCTTTCGCTTCTTCCTTAGCCTTGGCTATTTCTCTTGCTTTTGCCTCTTCCTTAGCCCTTGCTATCTCTTGGGCTTTTGCTTCTTCCTTAGCCTTCGCTATTTCTTGGGCTTTCTCTTCTTCTTTAGCCTTCGCTATTTCTTGGGCTTTTGCTTCTTCCTTAGCCTTCGCTATTTCTTGGGCTTTCTCTTCTTCTTTAGCCTTCGCTATTTCTTGGGCTTTTGCTTCTTCCTTAGCCTTCGCTATTTCTTGGGCTTTCTCTTCTTCTTTAGCCTTCGCTATTTCTTGGGCTTTCTCTTCTTCCTTAGCCTTCGCTATTTCTTGGGCTTTCTCTTCTTCCTTAGCCTTCGCTATTTCTTGGGCTTTCTCTTCTTCCTTAGCCTTCGCTATTTCTTGGGCTTTCTCTTCTTCTTTAGCCTTCGCTATTTCTTGTACTTTCACTTCTTCCTTAGGCTTTACTACTTCTTGTACTTTCTCTTCTTCCTTAGGCTTTACTACTTCTTGTACTTTCACTTCTTCCTTAGGCTTTACTACTTCTTGTACTTTCTCTTCTTCCTTAGGCTTTACTACTTCTTGTACTTTCTCTTCTTCCTTAGGCTTTACTACTTCTTGTACTTTCTCTTCTTCCTTAGGCTTTACTATCTTTTGTGTTTTAACTTCTTCTTTAGCTTTAATCGTTTTTTGTACTTTCGCTACTTGCTTCATTTTCTCTTCAGCTTTTTTTTCAACTGGTGCTGTACTTGATAGGAAAGAAACATTTATATAGGCTGTTTTTCCTTTATACTCAAATTGCAGCCATCCGTCTTTCACTTGATGCGTTGATTCAATGACATCATCTTTTTTCAATCTGCCAAGGATTTCTGATTCTGTATTTGAATCAGAACGGACATTTAACAAATTCGCTGTTACATGATACACATCTTTTGTAAACTCTGAACTTACAAACACCTCTTTACCGTTTAAATCAATTTTTGACCAGCCATCTTCGGTATTTATTACTTTTAACTCTTGTCCCTCCTTTACTTTTTCGACAACTTTTGATTCCGTAGTCGGTTTTTCACGTACGTTGAGTACATCTGCTGTTACGATCGTTTCTGCGATAGCCGTTGTGGTAAAAGCCCCCAATCCCAAAACAGTTGCTGTTGCTGCGCCAATTACTTTTTTCATATTAGCCTCCATTACGTTTTTTGTATTCTATGAAATATTTCCATAAAATCAGGAAATTCCACAGTGTATCAAAACATTTGCAATAGTATATTAATACCGCTTAATATACTGTTTTTAAAACTTCCTACTTCAATAGTATCAAATTCTCAATTCTAATTCTATACATTATCAATCTCCTCATCTTTTATAAACTCTTCATACCCTTCTTCATACTAAATAGTTGTCGCAATTCCCGCCAAAAATAAACTTACAATTGCTAAAAATTTTGTTCCGACTATAGCCCCTCTTAAATGAAACTTATAATCTTTATAACCCTTCATCCCTTCTGTACTAGGAATAACAACAAATCTCGGGGTAATCCAGCAAAAGATTAGCCAATCAATTATAAACAAATCTACTAAATTGAAAATCATTAAAATACCAAAAGTATGTAAATAGGCATCAACATATAATAATTTTTCATGTTTATGTAGTATATATGTAGAAACGACAGGCGTACCGAAAAGAATAGCATTATATGCAATATTAAAGTAGATTGTTTGCTTCTTTTCATAAATCGATTTTGGAAAAACTACCTTTTGAATATCTTTCGGATATTCAGTTAAAGAAAGACGGGGATTATAATATAAAGATCCTAAAATCATTACGGATAGTACAATAGACATAATGACACCAACGTACATCATTTGCTCAAATGGATTCATATGCTACATTCACCCTTTTCTGCATTCACTCCATAGTGCACGCACTTAATTACACATTGTATGTACGTTACTAACCAAAAATTAATAATTACCTTTAATAATCTTTTATAATTGAAATTATGATTTACGTGTCATTAAACTTTTCTGAAGAACATTAAAAATTAGTTTGGAGGAGTTATTATGAAGAAACTATATTTTAATAAATTTGAACCAACAGATTTCAATTTATATTTCCAGCTCGTTTCAAATGAAGAAGTAATGGCGCAAATTACCGAACGCGCTATTCCGTTAGATGAAGCAAAAAATGACTTTACAAAGCTGTTAAAGTGCAATGAAAACCATCAACTATTCGGCTCTTATAAAGTATATGATTCTATTACAAATGAATATATTGGTCTTGGACATGTTACGGTAAACGAGGATAATGTTAAAGAAGCTGAAATTGGATATATGATTTTGCCAGAGCACTGGGGAAAAAGATATGGTAGTCCAATCGCAAAAGAATTAATGCATATTGCGGAACAGACAGATGTAATCGTTCTAAAAGCAATTATCGATCCAAATAACATCCCCTCTCGAAAAATTTTACTAAATGTCGGTTTTACATCTGAGAAAGTTTGTGAGATTGATGGATTGCCTGGGGAGATTTTTAGTACATATATTTAACAAAATAAGAAATGCTACTCTTAAACTAAAAGTAGCATCTCTTTACATATTACGTCCTATTCAATCATCGAAAGTAAAACTTTCTCAAGCTCTTTTTTAGAGAACATACTACCATTTATACAGCCATTCTCTTAATTGTACTTCATCCAAAATTACATTCTCCTCTCATAACCTTTCACACTATATTCGCCCGTTTTCTGCAAAAAGTTCATTTTACATAAAAATTTATTTATTACAATAAGAATATAATATATATTAAAAAAAGAGGTGAATTTCAAAAATGAATAAAGAGGATAAATGTCACGCTGAAAAAGCGTTAAAAAATCTCTTCATCGGATCACAAGTTGATGGATTACAATTTGGAATTTCTCCAGGCGCTATAAAGATTCATTTCACAAACTTTCACGACCCTGTTGAGTATGACGGACAATTATATATTAATATCGAATCAAAATGGTGTTTATTTAATAAACCTCAAAAAAGATACCCATTAAATGAAGATGAATTTGAGGATTATTCTGAGGAAGAAGAATATAAGAGAATATTTGAGATAAGAAGACAAAAAAAATCACTTTAACAAAACGTTTCCTTCCCAAGCTTCCAACTAAACCATCTCCCATGCCCTTCTGTTTCCCCAACCGTTTCACGATATTCGTTACCGTTAATATAATAATCAATATGAAGGTCACGATCCCACATGTTGTTATAAAGGTGGAATACATCACGTTTTGCGCCGATTTCTTGCACTTGTTTTTCTAATTTATGTTTTACTTGTTCAGGTATTTGATTTGCGACGTGTGTATGGAAAATACAGATTACAGCATCATCACTTATTTGTTCAATAATAGATGGCAATAGCTCCACACCGTCTCCTTCTATCAATTGGACAGATTCATTTTTCACTAAAGATGCTGCTTGGTCAAACATTTCAAGTCTTTCTTTATGTTCTGGCCAAATGAGTGCACGTAGCCATAAATAATCTTCATCACTATGTAAATCATTTACATGTAAGTCTAGTCCGATTCTTTCAACGACAGTTGGACTGTCTTTTAGAAAATGAGGCGCATTTTCCCCTCTTATTTCAGAAGTTACATGTACATTTGAATTTATATTTCCGTATGTTTCATCTGTTCCGTACGAATAGCTATATTGGTCCCAGAACAGTTGTAATCCAGAACTTGTCCCAATTTCAATTAACGCTAATGGCTTTTTCACTTTATTAAATATGTAACAGAAACTTGGGTATAAGTACGCACATCGCCTTACTTCATTCGTTTGAACAAGTTTTGTTTGTAACAAAGTAATGATTTCTTCTCGGTACGTTTTACAGAAATCTTTAAAATGATCAAAAGCTTGATCTAAATCCGTATTAGCATTTTCAACTAAGCTACTATAATACGTTTTTACATGATGTTCTTTCCCTGTTAGTAATAAATAATGTACGGCTCCTAATAGTAAGTTTGGGACTGGTTGACCTGCTTGAGCATAGGAAGATAGTGTTAGTACTTCCTCATCTTCAGCAATTTTTATTGATAAGTATTCATATAAGTCACTTGACCCTTTACATTCCTTTATTGAAAAATTTCAAAATAAGTTTGCGATTTGTTCTTGTGTACGCATTGGTATCACTCCTTTTTATTTCACAGAATAATCATACTATTATTAGGGGATAAAATTCCATAATAAGGTATCCTTTTTACCCATTATACGATACGTAAGCTTTTTCGAGATAATTTCGAACTGTGATTTTTTCTATTTATCACCTTAAAAGAGCTTGTTAAATAAGATTTTTGGCGAATAAAACGTTAAATAGTTTAAAATTATCAGATAACACTAGATATTTTAGTCTATTAATTATTATAATAGAGTATGAGATGGTTATATAATTGAGACAAAAAAGGTATACACCTAGGTGGGGCCTAGGCGGTGTTTTCAATTTACGGCTTAGATAAAAAAACACCTACTCTTTTTTGCCAATATAGGGGATGGAGAGATTATCATGAGCAACATGCAGCAAAAAACAGACGTTATCTTAATTGGTGCAGGAATTATGAGTGCAACGTTAGGCTCATTACTAAAAGAATTAGCACCTGAATGGGAAATTAAAGTTTTTGAAAAACTCGCAAGTGCCGGGGAAGAAAGCTCTAATGAATGGAATAATGCAGGTACAGGGCATTCTGCGCTATGCGAACTGAACTATACTTCCGAAAAATCTGACGGATCTATAGATATTAGTAAGGCTGTAAAAGTGAATGAGCAATTCCAGCTTTCAAGACAATTTTGGGCATATCTTGTAAAAAGCAAATTAATTCGTAATCCACAAGATTTTATTATGCCTCTACCTCATATGAGTTTAGTACAAGGCGAAAAAAATGTTGAGTTTCTAAAAAACCGTTTTGAAGCGCTTTCAAAAAATCCACTGTTTCAAGGAATGGAATTTTCCGATGCTCCTGAAACATTAAAAAAATGGCTTCCACTCATTATGGAAGGACGTACACCTAACGAACCAATGGCTGCAACGAAGATTGACTCTGGAACAGACGTTAACTTCGGTGCATTAACTCGTATGTTGTTTGATTACTTACAAACGAAAAATGTCGAGCTAAACTACAAACATAGTGTCGAAAATATTAAACGTACGAAGAATGGTTTGTGGGAAGTGAAAGTACACGATATGAATAGTGGTAAAATTGAGCATCATACTGCAAAATTCGTCTTTATCGGCGGCGGTGGTGGTAGTCTACCTCTACTTCAAAAGACTGGCATTCCTGAATCAAAACATATCGGTGGATTCCCAGTAAGCGGACTATTTATGGTATGTAAAAACCAAAAAGTTGTAGAGCAACATCATGCAAAAGTATACGGTAAAGCTAAGGTTGGCGCTCCGCCAATGTCTGTTCCTCACCTTGATACGAGATATATAGACAATAAAAAAGCTTTACTATTTGGACCGTTCGCAGGGTTCTCTCCTAAGTTCTTAAAAACTGGCTCAAACCTTGACTTAATTGGCTCTGTAAAACCAAATAACGTCTTAACGATGTTAGCAGCTGGTGTAAAAGAAATGGGACTAACAAAATACTTAATTCAGCAAGTTATGTTATCGCACGAAAAACGTATGGAAGAATTACGCGAATTCATTCCGAACGCGAAAAGTGATGACTGGGATATTGTAGTTGCTGGGCAACGTGTGCAAGTAATTAAAGACACTGATGCTGGCGGTAAAGGCACACTTCAATTCGGTACAGAAGTTGTAAGTGCAGCTGACGGTTCAATCGCTGCATTACTAGGCGCTTCACCAGGTGCTTCTACTGCTGTTCACGTCATGCTTGAAGTATTAGAAAAATGTTTCCCAAGTCGTATGGTAGAATGGGAAGGAAAAATAAAAGAAATGATCCCTTCTTACGGCATTTCACTAACTGAAAATCCAAGATTGTTCCAAGACCTTCACACTTCTACTGGTCGTACGCTTGGATTAAATGAAAAAGAAACGGTTCATAATTAAAGAAGAAATTAAAAAACGTCCGATATATTCGGACGTTTTTTTGTTACTAAAAATTATATTTATCAATATTCTCTTTCGTAAATACAACTCGTTCTGGCAATACAATAATTCCATTTCCTTCTGCTTCATAATCATAACCTTGGATGGAATTTGGCTCTACTTTCACTGTTCCGATTCCTTTTACTTCAAAGCTATCCCCTACTTTTAACTTCTTCCCTTTTACAACGATTTCATTTGCAACATACGTAGCGAGTGCGCCTTGCTGTTTTACATCCCATAATCCAAATTGTTGTACCGTTCCTCGTTTTACGTAATCACGCATAACGTTTGGTGTAGAGAAGCCAGTTACGGCTACTTTTTTATCCATTTTTAAGTTTTCAGCTGCTTGTGCCATTGCCGGAAGTGCTGTTGCATCTGGGCAAATAACCGCATTAATATCAGGATACGTTTTTAATATGTTTTCCCCTACTGATAAAGATTTTTGCGCATTATTTTCACCGTACTGCGTCGTTACAATTTCCCAGTTTGGATATTTCTTTTTAATAATTTCTTTCGCTTTCGTTACCCATTGGTTTTGATCCGTTACAGTCGGGCTAGAATAAAAGAATGCTACTTTTCCTTTATCACCAATTTGTTTGGAAGTCATTTCAATTAATAAATTAGCAAGTTGGTCTGGTGTACCTTGGCTTATATAAAATGAACGGTCTTTCGGATTCACATCTGAGTCCCATGTTAACACCGTCATCCCTTTTTCCTTAGCACGTTGCAGTGATTGTGATAGTCCATCTACTGAAGTAGAAGAGACCATAAGTGCATCATAGTTTTGGTTAATAAAATTGTTTATATATTTCACTTGGCCTGATACGCTTGCTTCAGACGGCCCATCATATTTCACTTGTACGCCTAGCTTATCTCCCATCTCTTTTGCTCCTTCACCGCCCGATGTAAAGAAGCCAACTCCAGTTAGTTTCGGAATGAATGCAAATTTCACATCATCTGCTTTTTTCTTATCTGCCGTTTGGCTAGAACAAGCTATTAAACCGATTAAACAAATGCATACAATGAATACAATCCCTAGTTTTCTCTTCATGACATTTCCCCCTTATGCAAGTTCTTTCTTTTCCACGGTGTGAATTGATGTAATTTGAAATGTCTCATAATTACTGAAAGAATAAGAATAATACCAATTACTACGTTGGATTGTTCATTTGTTAAACCCGTCATTTGCAAGCCATACTGCATTACCCCTATAAAAATACTCGCCAGTACGGTACCGATAATGCTTCCTTTTCCCCCTGTAATAAGTGTCCCGCCTAATAAGACTGCTGTAATAATTGGTAAAATCGTTTCACTCCCCATATCTGCACGTGCGGAACCGAAATATGCAGTTAAGAAGGTGCCACCTAATCCACCTCCTAATCCGGAAAGTATGTAAGCGATGATAACTACTTTTTTCGTTTTGATCCCGGTGTATTTTGCTGCGTTTTCGTTCGCTCCTGTTAATTTTACGTGGCGCCCATATACAGTTCGGTGAAATAATAAAGTACATAAAACTGTTAATACGATTAGTATCCATAATAAATTCGGTATCCCTATAAAACTACCATTTGCCAGTTGTACAAATGCTTCAGGTATACCACTTATCCCTTCATATCCTGAAGTACCTGCCCCTCCTGAAATAACGAGTGCAATTCCGCCGTATAAAAACATCGTTCCGAGTGTAACGACAAGTGGCTCTACATCTGTCCTTTTTATAATAATTCCGTTTAAAGCTCCTGCTAAGCAACTAATTATTAGGGCTATTATGACAGCAAACAAAATAGGTATTCCGTTCATCCAAAGCACACCGATCAAGATTGAAGTAAGCCCCATTATTGAGCCAACCGATACGTCAATTCCTCCTGTTACAATAACGAAAGTCATTGGTATCGCCGCGATTGCTATAAATAGGAAATCATTTGTACTAAAAAGGAGATTACTAATATTTAAGAAATCACTACTTACAAAACTAAAGAGAATGAATTCTATAAGAAGTAATACAATTAGAACACCTTCCCATCTGTATAAATACTTCATAGATTCATCCTCCTTTCTGCCTTCCACTTTTTCATAACACTATCTAATATGACGATTAGTAATAATAAAAAACCTGAAATAGCATTATTCCAAAATGCTGGTATTTTTAAAAAGACGAGTGAACTACTTATCACCTCTAAAAATAAAGCTCCTAATGCAGCTCCAACTATAGAACCCGTTCCTCCTTTTAAATGAATTCCTCCAAGTACCGCAGCTGCGATAACCTGTAATTCTATCCCTGTTCCTGTTTGATTTGGAACGAACCCGATATTCATAACAAATATACAACCAGCGAGTGCAGCGCTTATACCCGATATAATAAACGCATATATCTTTACTTTATTAACAGGTATACCAATGAGTCTCGCGCCATCTTCATTATCACCTACCGCATAAAAGTATCTTCCGAATGGCACTTTCCTTAAAAAAAAGTATAGTAGTAGTAAAATAATAAGAACAACCCATACAATTATCGGCAAACCAAGTATGACGATAGATGACAGTTGCTTAAAATCGTTTGGTATATCTTCAATCCACTTTCCGCCTGTGAAAATTAACATCGCACCTCTAATGACCCCTAACATACCTAATGTCATGATAATAGCTGGTACCCGAAACTTTGCAACGCCAATCCCGTTTGCGAACCCGATAATAGCTCCAAGTAAAATAGCAGCTGTAATAGACAAGAATGCATTATATCCATCCGATAACAACATCCCGCAAACCGCTGCGCTTAATCCCATAATTGAACCAACTGATACGTCTATATTTTTCGTAAATAAGACGAACGATTGGCCAATTGCTAGCACGACTAAAATAACGCTTGATTTCATCATTAAAGATAACGAGTTAAGCTGAACGAAACTTGGATTTATCATTCCGACAATGGCAATGTAAATTAGTAATAACAGTATGATAGAGGTTTCGTGCATTTTATACATACGTTTCATTCCGTTACACCTCCATATGCTAGACGTGTAACTTCTTCTACATTTATTTGTTCTTTCTCCAGATGAGAAACAAATTGTCCATTTCGCATTACATATACACGGTTTACTAATTGAACAATTTCTTCAATATCTGAAGAGATTAATAATATTGCGAGTCCTTCCCTTTTCATTTTTTCTATCGTTTCATATACTTCAAGCCTTGCTTTCGCATCAATTCCGCGAGTCGGTTCATCAAGAATAATAATTTTCGGATTACACGCAAGATATTTTGCAAGCACGACTTTTTGCTGATTACCTCCTGATAAAGATGCTAGTACTTCATCCATACTTCGTGCAACAATTCGAAACTGTTCTATATACGACTTCACTAAAGCGCTTTCTTTTTCTTGGTTAATGAAAAAACGACTATTTTGATGTAAACTTGCTGCAGTCATATTTTCTTTAACCGATGCAATTGAAAAAATACCATTTCTTGCTCTATCCTCTGGCACATAAACTAGTCCTTCGCTTAGTCTTTTATGCAAAGAGTATGAATCAATTGATTTTCCTTCTAATAAAATAGAACCTGATTTTATAGATTTCAATCCAAAAATCGCTTCTGCTAATTCAGTTCTACCTGATCCAACAATGCCAGCAATACCTACAATCTCACCAGTATGTACAGTGAATGAAATGTTTTCGAATGCATGACTCGTTACATCAGTTACTTCTAATATTTTTTTCGTTTCTTTTGACTTTCGCACTATTTCTCTTTTCTCTTCTTGTTTATACCCTTTTGGCAATAATCCCTCCATCAACATGTCATATGTATAGTCACATACATCCCCTTGGCTTACAATCATTCCATCTCGTAATATCGCCACTTTATTAGCAATTTCAAAGATTTCTGGAAAGCGATGCGTAATATATATCATCCCAATTCCTTTTTCTTGCAAACTTTTCATCAGCACAAAAAGATTCTTCATTTCGTGAGTTGTTAATGTCGATGTTGGCTCATCTAAAATCAGAATCTCGGCTTCTCTTATTAATCCCCTAACGATTTCTACTAATTGTTGCTGCGCAACGGATAGTGATCCCCCTAGTTCTTTAAGATCAATCCCCCATCCTAAACTGTTAATCAATTGCTTGATTTTTACTTTTAATTCCTTTTTCTTTCCTTTTAGTCCGATACATATATTTTCTTCAATGGTCATATGCGGGAAAATGAGCGGTTCTTGTGGTATTAAATACATACTATTTCGGTGTGCTTCTGATGGATTTGAAAACTGTTTCCTCATTCCTTTTACATACATTTCTCCACTATCATACGAATATAAACCCGTTAATATTTTCATTAATGTTGATTTTCCAGCACCATTTCCCCCAACTAAAGCGTATATATCTCCACACTCTACTTGTAAATTCACTTCTTTTAGTACAAGTTGATTTGAAAACGACTTACTCATTTTTTTTACTTGTAATAAGGGCACTTTCTCCACATGATGTCACCTGCCTTTATGCAGAACATTTTTTGAGAAAATGATTATTTGTTCTACTTGTTTTGTAGCATTGTATATTCCTTTTTTCATATCTAGAACACTTTTTTCACCAGACTATTCATCGTTTCAACTGGAATAAACAAAATATACGGCACATATGTTTAAGCAGTGGTCAATTGTTGAAAGGGATGAAGAGTATGACACAGCTGAACTTTGAAGAGAATTTATTAACGAAAGTAGCTTGGTACTATTATAAAGATCAATTAACACAACAGGAGATCGCTTCACTTCTTCATATTTCAAGAAATAAAGTCGTCCGGTTATTAGATAAGGCGCGCAGTGAAGGTATCGTTACATTTCACGTAAAAGGGACTGGTTTTCACTGTTTAAGTATTGAACGTGACTTAATGAAAAAATTCCATTTAAAAGATGCTTTCATTATCCCTACTCCAATAGACAATTATCACGCTTCTCTCGGAAAAGCTGCTGCACAGTATTTAGAAAATCAGCTCCAACAAGGCGATTTACTCGGCATTGGATGGGGTGAAACAATTAGCAAAATGCTAGAAAACATTCATTTTGAAACTTCCATTAATCTTTCAATCGTAACGCTAACAGGCGGAGTAAATCACTATCTCCCGAGAAAACAAAACTATTTACACTACATGCAAGGCGATCTTCATATTATCCCTACACCGTTTCTAGCATCTACAACCGAAATGGCACAAAGTATTCTATCAGAACCGAGTGTCAAAGATATGCTTCATGTCGCTTCACTTGCTCATACAGCTATTGTTGGTATTGGAGGATTATCTCAAGACGCTACGATTGTAAAAGAAGAAAAATTAACGCTACGTGAAATGACATATATTCGTAGCCAACACGGCGCTGGTGATATTTTAGGACAGTTTTATAATACGAATGGTGATTTATTACATCTTCCGCATCACAACCGCCTAATTGGTACGCCACTCTCTATCCTTCGCAAAATGAAGCATGTCGTTGGTGTTGCTGGTGGTACAGAAAAAATAGACGCCATTTACGGAGCTTTAAAGGGGAGATTTATTCATACATTAATTACCGATGAGGAAACTGCCCTCTCCTTATTACGAAAGGATGGTGAGTGTTAATGTCTCATTTATTAGCTTTCGATGCTGGTACAGGAAGCATTCGAGCTGTTCTTTTTGATTTACTAGGTAATCAAATTGCGGTCAGTCAAAAAGAATGGGTTCATAAAACGGATCCTCGTTATCCAGGCTCTATGAATTTTGATGTAAAAGAAAACTGGCACCTTGTACAACAATGTACGAAAGAAGTTTTACAAAGAAGTAATGTCTCTCCCTCTTCTATTCAAGCTATTAGCGCTACTAGTATGCGAGAAGGTTTTGTTTTATATGATAAAGGTGGGCAAGAAATATGGGCTTGTGCAAATGTTGATGGGCGCGCATCTGCTGAAGTTAGTGAACTAAAAGAAATTCGGTCACATCTGGAAGAAGATTTATATACAAGATCTGGGCAAACTTTTTCATTAGGTGCTTTACCTCGCCTACTTTGGATTAAAAAACATGAACCAGACGTCTATAGCAATATTCATTCTTTTACGATGTTAAACGATTGGATTTTATATAAATTAAGCGGCGTACTGCAAATCGACCCCTCAAACGGTTGTACGTCCGGTATTTTTAACTTACAAAATAGAGTGTGGGATAACGATGTCGCTAAAGAATGCGGTCTAGCTTTACCATTTTCACCAACAGTAAATGAAGCTGGTACAGTAATTGGCACCGTCACAAAAGAGTGTGCAGCATTAACTGGATTACGTGAAGGAATTCCTGTCGTCGCCGGGGGCGGAGATGCACAAATGGCATCACTTGGAACAGGAGTCGTGAAACCTTATCAAACGTTAGTATGCGGAGGCAGTTTTTGGCAGCAAGAAGTGAATGTTACAGAACCAATAACGGATCCATATGCTGCGATTCGGGTAAATTGTCACGTCGCACCTAACCTATGGCAATATGAAACGATTGCCTTTTTCCCAGGCCTTGTTATGCGATGGTTTCGAGACGCTTTTTGCCAAGAGGAAAAGAAACTTGCTGACAAACTTGGTGTAGATGCTTATGAATTATTAGAAGAACAAGCGAAAGACGTACCTGTCGGTTCACATGGCATTATCCCTACTTTTTCAAACGTTATGAACTATATTTCTTGGCGTCATGCCGCACCTTCTTTTTTAAATTTAAGTTTAGACGCTGACAAATGCGGCAAAAAAGAACTGTTCCGTGCTATTGAGGAAAATGCTGCCTTCGTTACACTTGGTAACTTAAAATTAATAGAAAATCTCACAGGGACATTCCCTTCTGAAGTCGTGTTTGCTGGCGGTGCCGCTAAAGGAAAACTATGGCCACAAATTCTATCAGACGTACTCGGTATCCCAGTAAAAGTACCAGTTGTAAAAGAAGCAGCTGCTTTAGGAACTGCGATTGCTGCCGGAGTTGGTGCTGGCATATATTCATCTATGGCAGAAACTGCCGAACAGTTTGTACAGTGGGAGCACACATTCGAACCAATTACTGAAAATCACGAACTATATAAAGAGTTCTATGAAACATGGAAAACTGTATATGACAGTCAGCTCGCTTTAGCTGATATAGGGCTCACCTCACATATGTGGATTGCGCCTGGTGCACTGTAACAGATTACATTACATAAAGGAGTGAAATGTATGTTAAAAGTGAATGAAAATGATTTCTCCTATCGCTTCGGTGATAACGGGCCGAAATATTTAATACAAGGTCCGAATATTGATCTTGGCCTTGTTGTCATTCAGCCTGGGCAGGAGTTTCAAAATCACTTTCATACGACGTGCGAGGAAGTCTTTTATGCATTAGAAGGTGAAATTGATTTCTATGTGAATAACGAAAGAGTTCCGATTAAACAAGGCGATGTATTGCAAGTTCGCCCTCATGAATCTCACTATCTTATTAACCATTCTGATAAACCTTTTAAAGCAGTTTTTATAAAGTCACCACATTTACCAAATAAAGATACGGTACAAACGGAAAATCCAACATTAACGAAGGAGTGATTTCAAATGACTTGGGGATTTAAAAATCGATTAAACACAATCTTACCTGATGGCAGAGCGGTTATGTTAGCGATAGATCACGGCTACTTTTTAGGACCAATTCACGGCCTAGAACAACCGCTGGAAACGGTTAAAAACTTACTTCCTTATACAGATTCCCTCTTTTTGACGCGTGGTGTACTTAGCTCTTGTATTCCTGAAAACTGCAGCACACCGATGGTTATGCGTGTTTCAGGTGGAGCTACTGTCGTCGGTAAAGATTTAGCGAATGAAACAATTGTTACACCTGTAAAAGAAGCAGTAAAACAAAATGCAATTGGCGTCGGCGTTTCAGTTTTCGTCGGATCCGACTATGAAACACAAACAGTTTCAAATCTCGCAAATGTAGTTTCAGAAGCTCACGATTACGGTCTGCCAGTACTCGGCATTACCGCTGTTGCAAAAGAACTACAAAAACGTGAAGCTCGCTTTCTAGCACTTGCTTCCCGCGTATGCGTTGAAATGGGAGCTGACATTATTAAAACGTATTACTGCGAAGGATTCGAAAAAATTACAAGCACTTGCCCTGCCCCAGTCGTCATCGCTGGCGGACCAAAATTAGACTCAATTGAAGACGCATTAAACATTACGTACAATGCACTGCAAGAAGGTGCAATCGGAGTAGACATGGGCCGAAATATTTGGCAATCTGAACATCCTGCTGCGATGATTCAAGCAATTCATGGTATCGTGAAGAATGGATTGAATGTGAAAGAGGCACTCCAATTATACGAAGATGTAAAAAATTAAAATAAACGACAGACTATTACACTTAAATATATACAAAATCAATACTTACTATAAGAAAAAGCCTCTATGTTAGATTACTAAGTAACCTAACATAGAGGCTTTCTTTTACATTTTTTTGTTCCTGATTTGGTCAGATTTCTACAAATCGCGTACGTTCCAAACAATCTCACCGCGCTCCCCCCACGTACTGTGATGCCGATGAAACCCTATCTTTTCTAATACCCGGAAAGACGCCGTATTCCAAGCGCCTACAGTTGACCAAAGTCTTTGGCGCCCCGTAGCAATCGCAGCCTCTAGCACTGCTGATGCTGCCTCTGTCGCATAACCATTACGATGAGCACTTTGGAACAATTCGTATGCAATTTCCGGCTCTTCAAGCGTGGAACGACCGATGATTAAGCCACAGTATCCGATAAAATCCCCTTCTTCTCGCCTACGTATAGTAAGAAGAGAAATACCATTTTCAGTTGCTTTCTTGCGCATTTCAATAAGGGCGCTACGAACAGATTCAACAGTTGGCATATCCACACCACGTTCACCAATTAATTTTCTAAGCCAGACTGCATCGGATTCCTCCCACATATTCAGATCGAGTCGTTCTGTTTTCAGCTGGAACGCCATATCTTTAAAAACAGCTGTCATAGCCGTAACCTCCTATTCATATCACTGCACTACTTATAATAGTTTCGTACTTTACCATATGGAAAACCTGCTTCATTCTCTAAATTTTCTTGCATCAGCATACAAAATTGTTATTTTATACATAAGCAATTCCGCTGCTAAATAGACCTTGTAATGAAACTTCATTTTAAGTCTACAATATTTGATTTATGAATGATTTTAGATTTACACTTAATATTTACATTTAAAAATGTATCATCATTTCGCTGACTAAAATCCGTTTATTTTTACTTTTATGTCCCTTAAAATAATCAAGCCCCTTTCCAAACTGGATAAGGGGCTTGATTGACATCTTCAAACAATTACTCTTGTTAATCGCTATTGAACTTTCTTACCGTCTTTATAGTCAAGGCAGGACACTTCAATTAACAATCCATTAAACATTGAAAAATAAAAACCATAACTACTACCTCTCATAGAATACGGTGCCTTTTCTATTTCAATGCCTCCAGCTACTAATCGATTATATGCTTGATCAACTTCACTTGAAGTATCGACTAAAAAACCAATATGAAAAGCTTCGGGATACATCACTTCCTTATTCCCCTTAAATGCTTTTGGATCGCTTAACACAAGTATAAATCCACTCTCATCACTCATTACTACTAGCGCCTTTCCCTTTTGCTCTAAAAATTGAAAATCAAAAAATGTTTCAAAGAAATGTCTCGCTTCTAATAAATCATCAACACATAGATTCAAGTGATTCAACTTCATTCGCTCATCTCCTTTTAAGCAGAGGGTATATAGACTCATTTTCATAACATTTAAATATGTAAGGAAAGATATTCAAGCGTTCCGTCTAAGACTATGCTTTATAGTCTAATACTTTTTTCTATAGTCTAGAACGTTTTTTAAGACTGCAATTCCATAAACCGTTCGACGTGAAATACTATTTTACCTATATAAAATAGCCACATTATTTATTTTTCAAATTGTGTAAAACCCAATCAATCAAGAAAATTGCTGAAGAGATACGCTCTGTCGTATCCCCTAAAAATAATTTATGAAGTAATGTCTCCAATTGAATTGGTTTATTAGGCAACACTTGAATATACCTTAAAACAGATCCCGCTGGCGGTGTAGGTTTGTTATTAATAGCCCATATCCCTTCTAACAATGTCCAAGTTGACGTATGAACAATGTATGAAGCTTTTAACTCATCATGTGCTTTCATAGCAGACTGAATTTTAATGAGCGAACTACGCAACCAATGAGAAATACCTTTCACTTTGTCACTAGAAACACGATAGTTTTCAAATTCATATGCAGCTATTTCCTTTAACTTTTTCAACTCATTGCTTCTATCAAACAAAATTTCCCCTTCTAAAAATGTGTATAGTTCCATCGGGTTGTTTTTTAAGTTTACTAGTATTTGATTAACATCTGCATACTTATATTCAACTAAAATACCTTCTCTCGTTTCAGAATGAAATTTTTTCTTTTGTCCTTCTTCTAAAAGAATATAGAAATCTAAATCCGAATCAGGATATGCATCGCCTCTTGCGACAGATCCGATAAGCATACATCCAGTTACCTTATCTATTGATAAGATTTCAGCTACTATTGTTTGCACTAATTTTTTATGTTGTTCATGTTTAATAGATGTTTGTGTTTCTAACATTTGTAACCTCCAAACATATTATTATGGAGTTATTCCTCCCCTAAATATATTGTACTTTTCTTATAATCTCCTACATACTTATTCAACGATTGTCAGTTCATATACAATTGCGTCTTTACTACTTTTTGTTTGATCTTGAATCGTAACAATATCTCCAGCTTTTATTTTCGAAGCATTCACTACTTTTACCATCTCCGGCGGAACATACCCTCCATTGTTCTCTTTATTTAGCGGAAACCACTTTACTGATTTGTTAGTTGCTTCTAAAATTTTATATTTAATCGTACCATCATATTTTATTTCACCAACAAGATCTTTTACTAATGTAGGTGTATATTTATCCTCTTCTTTTTCTAAAGAAATATAATCACCTATATCTAGGATACCGTTTCTTACAGGTGCTTCCCATTTTGTTGGATTTAAATCATTTAAACTTACCTTCACACTGTCTTCTTTATTTGAGCTAGCATCTTTTAAAGATATTTCATTATAATTCTTACCAATAATAATATACTCTTTCTGCTCTACTATTTTTGCACTACTTTCACGTTTTTCTTCCTCATTGTTAGATACTTCTTCTTTCACATCATTATTACTACACGCTGATAATAACGTTGTCGCTAAAGCTGTCATTAGTAACATATTCTTCACTTCATTTACCTCCATTTATAACGAAACAATAAATCATATATCACATCCATATTTTACTATACATCAAAAAAAGAGGATATTTGTTTATTACTAAACAAATATCCTCTACTTTTATATATATTACGACTGTTGATAAGCCGCTTTCGATGATTTTACATAATAAACTGCGTGATCAACGTTAATGATATGATCTGGTTTTGGTTTGCCACGGCTCGCTCTATGTCCTGCTAAATGTTCTTCACTTGTTTCCCAGTTTTTCCATGCTTCTTCAGATTCCCAGCGAATCATAACGACAACTTCTTCATCGCCGCGTCTTACTTTTTTCACAAGAACACTTAAGTCGATGAACCCTTGAAATTTTTCAATAATACCTTCTCCAGTGAAACGTTCTACAACTATATTTGATGTACCTTCTTTTACTGTAAATGTTTTCGTTTCAATAAACATATAATCCACTCCCTCTTCTTATTACGAATACTAGTATTCTTCTATTATAGTTGATTATGATAATTATTTTCAATTAAAAAGTTTTAATTGTTTGAATTAAGCTGTTTTCTCTTCAACAGCTTCATCTAAAAATTTGAAATAAGGAAGGAATAATCCTATTAAAGAAGTAACACATATAATCGCACCGATAATAAAGTATAGTGCTCTTATTCCCCACATTTCACTTAATATGCCTCCTAATAACACACCTAACGGCATAGAAGATCGTATGAAAAATAAACGCACTGAAAATATTTGTCCTATCATATTGTTTGGTACTGTTTGTTGGCAAATTGTTGTGTTATGAACATTGAAAAATGAAATACAAATACCTGCAACTACTTCAATGAACACCGCAATTACTATACTATGATTGAACCCTAGAGAAATGTATGTAAGTCCTCCTATAAACAATCCACCAAGCATAAGTATACGCCGGCTTTTATACGTTACTTTTCCGACTAGTATAGATCCAACTACATAGCCAAACGGGAAACCAGCCATAAAATAACCAAACTCCGCATATCCCGCTGACAGCTCATCTTTTATATAAGGAAGATTTGTAACCAACGTTACCCCAACCCCAAATTGCACGAAAGTAAGAAAAATACCTAGCCAAACGATAACTGGTTTTGTGAAAAAATATGTAAAACCGTGCAGAAACTGTTCTAACCACGTTTTCCGAATGGGTTGTGTTGTTCTCCTCTCTTTTATATTAAGTAATAATGCACCACTAACAAATAGACAAATACATACGCAAGATAATGTAAGTTCTGCTCCAATCAAATGAATGATTACTCCGCCTAATACCGGCCCAAGAAACATCATCAGACGAGCCATTCCATCAATAGACGCATTTGCGTCTTGAAGCTGTTCTTTACATACAATGCTCGATGTAATTGCTTGACTTGCAGGTGTATACAGCGGCGTAATAAGTCCAATTATTATTTGGACGGCATATACGTGCCAAACTTCTATACTACTAGTAAGTAACATGACTAACGGCAGTAAGAAGATCGAAGCTCGCACCCATTGCGAAAATATCATAATCCACTTCCGGCTCCATTTATCAATAAATGGGCCACTTATTAGTTGTAGTATGAGTGACGGGATAAAGTATAGTAACCACATACTACTTAATGCTGTTTTTGACCCTGTTAATTCATAAACAAGAATCGAATTACATAACGTTCCGAAAGCCCCGCCTAACTCTGAAATTGCACTGCCAATCCACATATAAAAGAACGAACGGTTTTTCAATACATTTTTCAATTTCATACACCAACTTTTCTACTAGATTCCTCCCTCTATGTGCATTCTAGTTGCATATTATCTATTTAAAAACGCTTCTAATTCTTTCGCTAACGACTGTACTGCTTTCTTTCTCAATACATATTTCCCCTCATGTATATCAACTAACTTCGCTGCACGTAACAATTTCAAATGGTGATGTACAGTCGATTTACCGAGTTGCAGTCTTTCTGTAATTTCCTGCAATGTTCGTTCTTTTTCAAACAACATTTTTACAATGCGTAATCTCGCCTCATCTCCAAGAGCTTTATGCTTTTGAACTAAAAAATAATTCGGTTCATATAGATCTTCAGGATGGATGCTTTCGTTTGCGACTGGGTAATGAAATACTTTCGTATCTTCAATATCCGCCTCAATATTCCACGGTCTGTACGTCATTTGCGGGATAAGAAGTACATTATGAACACTTGGTTCTGGCATATAGTTCACACCGCCAGTCGCCCACTCGACAAACTCTTCTGATTTCATCTTTTTATTCATTTCATTTTTCGCTTCATAATCTCGTTTTAATATAGATAGTATTTGCTCTTCCTCTTTCTGAATAACACTCTCATACCAACCTGTCATAACAGCGATTAAATGAGATTTCAGCACTTGTACATGAACATCACATATAAAACGAATATACGTAGAGAAAAACGGATGATCTTGTGTCAGTTCCTCTAGTTCATGTATTGCAGTTACGTCCCCACTTGCTGCTAAATGTCTTTGCCCTTCATACTTCTCACCTAAAAACGGTAAACATATATACTTCAAATCTACTTCTGAAAGCAAATCGATTTTAGCATGAAACTGTGATAAGTCCTGAAACTCTCCCTTATACAACAACTGAAGCAACGCTTTCCACGTATTATGTTCTTCTACAAACTGTAAGTGCTCTCTCATTTCTTCTGTTAATGATTCCTTAATTTCTTCCCATTCATTTTGACTCTTTTCAAGAGTATCGATTAACCTTTTATGAGTAATTGCCGCAATGCCAAGCCCGCATTCGAAAAGTATCGAATATTTTACTTGAACGTTATAAGTTTCCCTGTTTCTACTCGTTATGTGATAGACCTCCATTTTTATCCCCTCCTTGTTTGCTATATATCAAATTCTACTTTTATCGAATTTCACCTTCTATATTTTTAGAATTAACAAAATTTAAGTTAAAATACATTCATTCTAAATTAAGAAGAATAGGAGCTTTTTTATATACAAATAATAACTTTCAAGGAGTTGTTGACATGCATTTCATATTGAATATGTTAGGGATTTTCATTGTAATCTTATTCGTTTTCCTCTGTTCGCCTAATAAAAAACAAATAAAATGGAGACCAATCGTTATTCTAATCATATTGGAGCTCTTTATTACGTGGTTTATGTTAGGCACGAAGCTCGGCAGTATTATCATTAATAAAATCGCGTCATTTTTCAGTTGGCTACTAGCATGCGCGAATGAAGGTATTCGGTTTGCCTTTCCTTCAGCTATGGAAAATCAAACCGTTGATTTCTTCTTTAGTGCATTACTTCCTATCATTTTTGTTATCACGTTCTTTGATATTCTTTCGTACTTCGGAATCTTAACTTGGATTATTGATATAGTAGGTGCAGTTATTTCAAAGATTTCTCGTTTACCAAAGTTAGAAAGTTTCTTTTCGATTCAAATGATGTTTTTAGGAAACACTGAAGCACTTGCGGTTGTTCGTGATCAATTATCCGTTTTAAAAGAAAATCGTTTATTAACTTTTGGAATTATGAGTATGAGTAGCGTTAGCGGATCCATTCTTGGCGCTTATTTATCAATGGTTCCGGCAACATATATTTTCAGCGCAATCCCTTTAAACTGTATTAACGCATTAATTTTAGCCAATGTATTAAATCCTGTGGAAGTTTCAAAAGAAGAAGATGTCGTATATACACCTGCAAAAGATGAAAAAAAGGATTTCTTTTCTACTATTTCAAACAGTATGTTAGTTGGAATGAATATGGTTATCGTTATTTTAGCTATGGTAATTGGTTATGTAGCATTAACTGCATGTTTAAATGGGATTTTGGGCTTTTTTGTAACAGGTTTAACAATTGAAAAAATCTTCTCCATTATCTTTAGTCCTTTTGCTTTTTTACTCGGTTTATCTGGCAAGGATGCTATGTATGTAGCTGAATTAATGGGGATCAAAATAACGACGAATGAATTTGTTGCAATGATGGATTTAAAATCGAACCTAAAGTCGTTACAGCCACATACGATTGCGGTTGCAACTACATTTCTAGCTTCTTTTGCTAACTTTAGTACAGTAGGTATGATCTACGGAACTTACAATTCATTATTTGGCGGAGAAAAATCATCCATAATCGGTAAAAATGTTTGGAAGCTTCTTGTTAGCGGGATGGCAGTTTCCTTATTAAGCGCTATGCTCGTTGGGCTTTTTGTATGGTAAATAATCTTTAAAATAAAAGACACCCAAGCTAATTGAGTGTCTTTTATTTTTATTTTCGAATCTGACCATTTCCACGAATCACATATTTTGTAGAAGTTAATGCAGGAAGTCCCATTGGTCCCCTTACATGTAGCTTTTGTGTACTTATACCAATCTCTGCTCCAAATCCGAATTCAGATCCATCAGTAAAACGAGTGGATGCATTATGATACAGTGCCGCCGCATCAACAGATGTGAAGAACTTATTGACGTTTTCCTCGTCCTCTGTAATAATCGCTTCGGAATGCATAGATCCATACGTATTTATGTGATGAATCGCTTCTTCTATAGAAGAAACTACTTTCACTGCCAGCGTGAGTGATAAAAATTCTGTACCCCAGTCTTCTTCTGAAGCAAGTACAGTTGAAGAATCAATTGCCAGTGCATTCTGATCTCCACGTAACTCCACGCCTTTTTCCTTCAAAGATGAAAACAACTCGCTACCAAATTGCTGCGCCCACTTCTCATGAAGTACAATCGTTTCAATGGCATTACATACAGATGGACGCTGCGTTTTTGCATTTATAATAATATCAATTGCCATTTGTTTATCCGCTGTTTCATCAATCAAAATATGACAATTTCCTGCACCCGTTTCAAGTACTGGAACAGATGCTTCTCTCACTACCGTATCAATTAATTGTTTGCCGCCTCTTGGAATAAGAACGTCTAGGTAATCATTCATTGTAAACAACTGCTTTGCGCTATCCCGCGTTGTATCTTCTATAAGTTGTACACTTTCTGGAGACAAACTTGTTTGTTTGAGCGCTCGGTGAATAACGGCAACGATGGCTTTGTTAGAATTGATAGCAGAAGAACTACCACGTAATATAACTGCGTTTCCTGTTTTTAAACAAATTGTAGCAGCATCTACCGTTACATTTGGCCTTGCCTCGTAAATCATCCCAACAACACCAAGTGGTACACGCATCTCCTGAATAGATAATCCATTTGGTCGCTCCCATTTACTTACACATTCTCCAACAGGATCACGTAATTCAATTAACTGCTTAATTCCCTCTGCCATATCAATAATACGCTGCTCATTCAGCATAAGACGATCAAGGAGAGAATCGGAAAATCCTTTCGCCTTACCTTCTTCAATATCCCGTTTGTTTTCCTCTAAAATATAAGCTGTTTCTACTATTAACTGATCCGCAATAGCAGCAAGTGCTTCATTTTTTTGACTTGTAGATTTTAGTACAAGTTCTCTAGCAATTTCTTTCGCTTTTTTTCCCTTTTCCAACACTTCATTCATCTTTTTTCCCCCTTTTTAACATCACTATTCTTAAAGTGAAACCCAATAATCTCTATGAATGACTTCATAATTATGCCTATCGCCTCTTGCTTGAATATCTTGGCTTTGCATACCTTTTACATCTCTTAGTTCCTCAGCACTATATGTGCATTGCCCTTTTCCGATGACGCGCCCTTGTTGCGTCATTACTTCTACGACATCGCCAACTTTGAAAAATCCTGACACATTCGTAACGCCAGCAGGAAGAAGACTCTTACCATGTTGAATGATAGCAGTAGCTGCTCCGGCGTCTATTTCAATTTGTCCGCTAACAAGTGAATGCAAGGCGATCCATTGCTTGTTCATCTTCATTTCTTTTTGAGGAGCATTACCGATATACGTTCCATCACCTTTTCCCTTCAAAACATCTACAAATTTCTCTTGTCCACGTCCAGTTCCGATAAATACACTTACGCCGAGAGAAAGTGCTGTCTTCGCAGCATCAATTTTTGATTTCATACCGCCAGTCCCAAGTTTTGAACCAGCATCTCCTGCAAGAGAAGCGATTTCTTCCGTAACTTCAGGAAGGAAATAATATTTTTTCGCATCCTCATTTTTCTGAGGATTTTTGTCATATAGACCGTTCACATCCGTAAAAATCATAAGCGAATCCGCCGAAACAAGTCCGCTAACTAAAGCTGACAGCATATCATTATCACCGAACGTTAGCTCTTCTAAAGAGATGGAATCATTTTCATTTATGATTGGAAGAGCGGAACGGTTTAGTAACTCTCCTAAAGTAGCGTAAGCATTACTATATTGTTCTTTTCTAGAAAAATCACTTCTCGTCAGCAATAATTGCGCAGTAACGATACCATATTTACGAAATTCCTCCGTGTACGCCTGCATTAACAAACTTTGTCCGACAGCTGCAGCAGCCTGTTTTCCTTTAATTGTCACAGGTCTGCTAGGATATCCTAGAGCCGAAAAACCTGCAGCGACAGCCCCAGATGTAATTAACAAAACTTCATGCCCTTCATCTTTCAATCGAGCCAATGCGGCAACGTGATCTGAAAGTTGTTCTTTAGAAATGCCTCCGTGACTATCTGCCAAGGAACTACTCCCAATCTTTACAACAATTCGTTGTTTTTTCACTTTTTTATCCCCCAAGTCTAAAATCAAAGTTTTTTATAAATTACACTTCTATTTATACAGCTTGCAGCGATTCTATTCTTTTCAATGCTGCGCCTAGCCTATTTAAGAGCAAAATAAAAATGACCGCTTCGCCCTTAATAAAATAAAAAGGACGAAACGGTCATTGTTCCGCGGTACCACCTTAATTGATATACATAGATATCCACTTGGCGCCTATAACGCAGGCGAACGCCTAAACTTTCATTTAAGACTCAGGGATAGGTTCGATATATTCTATACGAGGAATCTTTCAGCCGGTGAATTCCACTCTCTTTCGCAAGAAGACATATGTACTATTTCCCTTCAACGATTTTCGGTTTAATTTTTTATATTATGCGATATAGTTTGATTTGGTGTCAAGAAGTATTTTTAAAAATAAATAGAGCGGCAAGTTACTTGCATGAAATTATTGATCTACTGAATGAAAATATAAATCGATATAAGTTTAACTCATATTCATAAACATAATACCTTAAATTATAGTGTATATATTTACAGAATGTCGAATATAATTGTTTTTTATCTTTTAGTGTTGCAAAAAGGAATATATTCTCTTAGAATGTTTCTTTATATTGCATGGAGATGTCATTGTTATTTTAAGATAACAATTTCAAAAGAATATAATTTATTATAAAAGGAGCAAGATTGAGTTATTATGGATAAACAAATTGGATTCATCGGTTGCGGAAATATGGGAATGGCTATGATTGGTGGGATGCTAAACAAAAAGATAGTTTCTGCAAATAATATTATTTGTTCGGATTTAAACAATACGAATTTAAAAAATGCTAGTGAAAAATATGGGCTAACTACAACTACTGACAACAATGAAGTAGCTAAAAATGCTGATATTTTAATTTTATCAATTAAACCAGACCTATACGCATCAATCATTAACGAAATAAAAGAAGTAATCAAAAATGATGTTATCGTCGTAACGATCGCTGCCGGGAAAAACATTAAAAGTACTGAAGAAGCTTTTGCTAAAAAATTAAAGGTTGTAAGAGTAATGCCTAACACCCCTGCTCTTGTTGGAGAAGGTATGTCTGCGCTATGCCCTAATGAAGTGGTGACAGAAAAAGATTTAGAAGATGTGCTAAACATTTTCAATAGCTTTGGTCAAACAGAGATCGTAAGCGAAAAATTAATGGACGTTGTAACATCTGTAAGTGGTTCGTCGCCAGCATACGTATATATGATTATAGAGGCGATGGCAGATGCTGCTGTACTAGATGGTATGCCTAGAAATCAAGCATATAAATTCGCAGCTCAAGCTGTATTGGGCTCTGCAAAAATGGTACTAGAAACAGGCATACATCCAGGTGAATTGAAAGATATGGTGTGTTCTCCTGGCGGAACAACGATAGAAGCTGTAGCAACATTAGAGGAAAAAGGATTACGAACTGCAATTATTTCAGCAATGCAGCGCTGTACACAAAAGTCTGTTGAACTATCTGGTCAAACGAAAAAGTAAAACGATAAAAGAGATTACGTTAGCTATAAATTCACATGAGTTCAACTAGAAAATAGTGGATTACATACTCTCCGGTTTTCACTAAATAATAAATGGACAAACTCATAGATGCTTGAGTTTGTCCGTTCTTTTGATTATACTACAATAATTTTATTTATATCTTCTTTTGAAATTTTAGTTTTACCCCTTCCTTATTCCCTACTATGATTGTGTAATTTTATTAGAAACTAATAATTTTTCAATGCATTTCGGTAACATATCTAATAGCGTTTCAAATGCGTAATTTACATCTAAACGTTCTGTCCATTGATGTGCATCTTTTCCTACCGGTCCCATATTTAATACTGGAACGTCAAACTCTTCCAATTCCTGAAGCGGAATCGAGTAACCTTTATCCCATAATGGCATATTGTCTACAAGTGAACTCATTAAATCTAGTGGATTCTGTAAGCCCACATAGCTCAAATCTGAAATTCCTCCAAAATAGTTTTGGTTTTTAAATGTAATGTTATGATTGTAGTGAGCATACTTTTCCATTTCTGCAACTACTTCTTTAATTAACAAGTTGTTGCGTGAACTTACAGCTGGATAATATGGCGGAGCAAAGAAAAGTACAATCATCGGAGCCTTTTCTTTACATAAAATAGCTAGTTTATCTACTAAATCAATTGTTACCGCACGATCATCTTGATCTTCTCTATTTTTTATTATACTAGATTGAATATCATCTATTTTCTCTTGCCCATGTTGTTCAATTGCATAAGCGATAAGCTCTTCATACGTTAAAACATTTACTTTCATATTAGGCGGTATAAACGGATTATATTTAGAAAAACGATATGCTTGCTTTTCATATGATTCTTCTATTTTCTCTGCTACTTTCGTTACTTTTTGACGTAACAATGAAACGACATCTGTCATCGTTTTTTCTAGTAAAAACAAATTGAACAATGTGACGGCACGATGCGGAATTTGTACAGAATAATCCTCCTTTAAGTCCCGTTGAAGTAAGTTAGTTGGCGGAGGACTCGCTTCTCCTTCTACAACATCACAAAGGTCCGTATTCAATTCTAATTCAGCCGTTAATAAAGCAGCCATATAACTCCCATTTAAACCTGCAAATGGTTCACCTACATGAGTTTCTTTGCCATAGCAAAGAAATCCAGGTAACACTTTACCAATAGAACCAGTATAAATATACTTATTTCGGTCACCAGGATGTCGTGAAAACATAGGCTCTGAATTTAATACCGTTTTATAATCTAAATCGTGTTCTCTTGCTAACTCTAATAATCTTGGAACAGCAGCCCTCATCCCCACCGAGTTCACTTCTTCATCTGGAACAGCTAATAAAAGAACATTTCCGTCAAATCTTCCTACACAAGCTTGCTCAATCATTGCCATTTGTAATGCGAGGCCGCATTTCATGTCCATTGTTCCTCTACCAAATAGCCAATCCCCTTGTTCTATATCTTCACGTACTTGATCTGGTAGTTCATCTTTATGAGAATAAAACATAGACGTTAACTTTTTAGGATTGAATGCATTTTCTTTCCACACTCCGTAATCTTGTACATCTACAACATCAAAGTGACTAACTAGAATTACTGTATTTTTCGTACTATCGCTTTTCTTTACTAGGGCTGTAACAAAAAATCGTCCGTCCCCCGTCGGATTTTTTTGCAAATGATGTGGGTTTTCTTTGAAGTACTGTAAATCAGATAATTGCTCCACAACAAAGTCTGGCAATATCACTTCGGCTTCTGTACCTGTAATACTAGGAATTTCAACAAGACTGCTTAATAATTGAATCAATTGTTCTTTTGATTGCCACTTTGACATGTAACCCCCTCCTATTTTTCCGCATTATGAAAATGAATTCCAGTATATGAATAAAAAATGACGACAGTTATCAAAATTATAGTTCTGATGTACTGCCGATTTTTATTGATATTTCATGAGCTGCTTGTTTTACCTTACTAATAAGAAAAGATAGTCGATCATCATTTATGCGATGACTAATTAACCCAACACTTAATGCTCCTACTACTTTATGATTAAATCCGATAATAGGTGCAGCTACTGAAGCTGTCCCTTCTGTTTTTTCACCATAACTTACCGCATATCCTTCAGTTTTTATTTGCTTTATTTGATCTAAAAGAATGTGCTTTTGTTCTGGTAATGAAGAAAGTAAATGTTCTACAATATGTTCCATTTCATTCGTTTTCATATTGGCAAGCATCGTTTTATTTGCGGCACCAATTGAAAGTGGAATTTGTTCCCCTAAGTTATCAATAACTCGAATTTTTAAAGGGCTATCCATTCTTTCAATGATAATAGAATGTGTGCCATTTGGAATGTTCAAATAAACACTTTCTTCCACTTCAGAGGCTAACCGCTTCATCACTTCTCTTGCAACCGATCTGTAGTCTACCTTCTCCAGTTGACGTAATCCTATTTCCATCCACATTGGCCCAATTTTGTACTGTTTCGTTTCTGAAATTTGCGTAACTAACCCATGCTCGATTAAAGAGTTAAGTAATCTATGTACTGTACTAACGGGGAGATGTGTTCTGTCCGCAATATCAGAAATAGCCCAATACTCTTTTTCATTTGTAGAATTTAACAACTTTATAATACTTATCGCTCTATCAATGGACTGTACCATAACTCACCTCAACTTGACTTGTAATATATTAGTACGCTCAATTACCTATCAATTTAACAAAAATTTAAAATGAAATCAATCCGTTTATTCAATTTTCTAAAAATAAAAATATACTAACGACAATAATTTGAAAGCTTAATCAAAAAAATATTGACTTTTCTTTTTTAATTACCTGAAAATTAAACTATGGCTGTGATTAAACTCCAATTAGGATTTGAACTCCCCTCATAAAAACTATTATTTAAATAAAAACTCTCCTTAAATAAAAAGAATTAAGGAGAGTCTTTTATAAACGATAAAATTATAGTTCAGATTTCACCCGAACAGAAACATTATTTTTAATTATATTTTTGACTTCTTTAAAGCTAACAAAATTGTTACTTTTCTCATCCCAAAGACGGAAGCGAAGTGAACGTAAGCTTGTAAAATGAAGTGGCTCCTGCCTTTCTAAAGAAATTCTCATCACGAGGAATCCCTTTAAACGCTTTAATTATGACGATCGCTATTTCTGCTTTTTCTCTTTTGACGAGCGTTGTAGCTGCCGAAATAGTTTACTTATGGTTAATTTCCATTTCTGGCGTCATAACTATAATTGTTTGGATGTCAATTTGTGTTTCTCAATTCTTTTTCCGTAAACATTATTTAGCCGAAGGTGGAAAATTACAAGACTTAAAATTCAAAACTCCACTTTATCCTCTCGTACCAATTCTTGGATTTGGATTGTATGGCATTATATTAATCAGTCTTATCTTTATCCCTGAACAACGACTTGGAATCTATTGCACTGTACCATTTATCATCTTTTGCTACACCTACTATCACTTTAAAGTTAAGAAAAGAATTTCTGCTAATACTCATAGTGAAACTAAAATTAGTGAGACTATGTAATACTATACTTATATATAAAAGACCGCACATGGCTTTCAATTCATATGCGGTCTTTTATCTTTTATCTTTTTCACTTTTTCTTTCGTTCCTTCATTTCCCTTTACTTTTGGAAGACAAGTCAGTATTTCTATACTCTTTTTCTTTGATTTCAAGTTATGCGAAGAATGATGTCTGTATCATTTCAACAGTCCATACTACTAGCAATTTTGATTTCTTACTGTTTATAAGTTAATAATTTTCCTTACTATCACTGTTTTGATATATTGAATATATAAAGCCAAAAAATTCAAAAATAGACAGGGGTTATCTACGATGATAAAAGGTTTCGGGGGAATATTTTGGAGAACTAAAAATATTGATGTTATAAAAAAATGGTACAGCGAAGTGTTGAAAATTGAAATAGACAATTGGAATGGGACTGTGATTAAACCGCAATTAGGAAATGAAACTATTCTTTCTTTCTTTACCGAAGATGATAATTATTTTCCAACAGAACAGCAAGTGATGTTAAATTTCCAAGTACATAATATGAATGAGACTATTCAGCATCTTGAACATATTGGCGTACCGCTTGAAAAGAAAGAAGAAATTAGTGAATTCGGAAAGTTTATTTGGATTAAAGATCCTGAAGGTCGTCTAATTGAGCTTTGGGAGAAATAATAGCTTTTAATCTTTTACTATTAAATTAACAGCTACTTTAATTCCAGGTAGTAAATAAAAGCTTCTTATCTTTGTGAATTCTTATCTTTGTGAATTCTTATGTTTCAGATTCTATCCCATGCTCATCAAACTAAGGACATTTACAAAAAAGCTATTCTTACGAAAGAATAGCTTTTTGCCTTTTTTTCAAATATTATTCTATAAGTATTTTCTACTATCCCCCTTTGCTATTAATTATCGGCGGATGTATGAACAGTCATAATAATATAAAATAATTCATAACTCCCCAAATTGTTAACATAATATATTTACGGTTACCTTATATTTTTGCCTAAGTACGAGCATTTCCTAACCCTCTTCGATTACATTTTAAATTATTTAAGTTTTCTTCTTATCAGACATCTTTTATTTAAACAAAAACTCCCCTTAAATCGAAAATGATTAAGGAGAGTTTTTTATATACGATGAAATTATAGTTCAGATTTCACTCGAACAGAAACATTGTTTTTAATTATTTTTTTGAATTCTTTAAAGGTAACAAAATTGTTACTTTTCTCATCCCAAAGACGAAAACGAAGTGATCGTAAGCTTGTAGCAAGTGTAATCGTTGGTACATTTTTTAACGGAAGCGTATTATTGTGTGCCTCTTCTAGTTTATAGTTAGGTACTCTTGGACTTAAATGGTGAACATGATGGAATCCAATATTACCAGTTAGAAATTGCAAGATTTTTGGAAGTTTATAAAATGAACTTCCTTCCACTGCCGCTTTCACATATTCCCAATCTTTATCCTCTTCAAAATAAGAATCCTCGAATGTGTGCTGTACGTAAAACAGCCAAATTCCTACTGAACCTGCTATTAAGAATATAGTGCCATGCACTAACAGAAACGATTGCCACCCAATTGCCCAGCAAAGTATAGCTATTAAAGCAACGATTATAATATTCGTCAAATAAGTATTCATACGTTCTTTCTGTCTAGCACCTTTTCGGTTAAATCTATTTTTAAGTAAGAAAACATAAATCGGACCTAATCCAAACATAACGAATGGATTGCGATATAAGCGATATGCTAAACGAAGTCTAAATGGCGCAGCTAAATATTCATCCACTGTAAGCGTCCAAATATCTCCTGTACCTCTCTTATCCAAATTACCACTTGTAGCGTGATGAATAGAATGCTCATGCCCCCATTGATCAAACGGGAATAAAGTTAACACACCCATACATGTCCCTACTATTCTATTCGCACGACGACTTTTAAAGAATGAATAATGGGTACAATCATGAAAAATAATGAAAATCCGTGTCATAAAACCGGCGGCTAACAGAGATGGAACTAACGATAACCAATAAGAAACGGACAAACTTTTATAAGCAAGGTACCATAAAATAATGAATGGCACGATTGTGTTAATAAGTTGCCACACACTTTTTTTAATCGTTGATTTTTCATAAGGAGCAACTTGTTTTTTTAAATTTTTAGTATTTTCTAATGTCATTGGTCTAATTCCTTTCCTTTATGTTGCTAATTCACATTATAGCATACTATTAGTATCAGGTGTTAAAAGTAGCTGTAATAAATATTATATAATATAAAAATCTCTTTTTTCTTACTCATTACTTACAAATTACTTACGGTCAAAAAAGCTTATATAATCGGACTGATGGAGCATTTCAATTATAAAAGAAACATCTATTTTTTCCAATAAATATATAAAAAAGCAGAGGACTTTTTCACTTCTGCACATCTTTTCATTTTTTTAAATGGTAATTTTTTCGATTTGTATTTATGTAACAGTTTTTTCTCACAAGAAGAAAAGAGCTGCCATAAGTCAGGTTTCACCGACTTATGGCAGCTCCTTTTCATTTTATTTTAGCGATGGATCCAAACTGCACCTGCAGACTTGTCTTCAGCTTGACCTACTACTTCAAACTTCAATCCAAGCTTCGGCAACTTACGCCCGGCATCTGGAATAACACTGTTGATGTATTGCTTAGAATCATCAAATTTCGCAACGCCTGGCAATCCTTTATAATCAAAGATACCGCGGGTTGGCGAATTTACTTTCCATGCTGGCGTTTGATCAAATGAGAATGCCGCATCGGCAATTTGATAACGCGTACTGCTCTTCACAGTTGGTTGTCCATTTAATGTTCCTACGATTGCCTCTGGATGAGAATCAACTACCCCAAGGAATCCTTCGCCTGGATGAACGCCTACCCAGTTATCTGTAAAGCTTTGATCCGCATACCATACAACCATTCCTGTATTAAACACTGGACCACGTGCATGTTGTAGCGCCGTGTCAGACCCAGCGTAATTTCGCCACTCGATATAGTAGTTATGTTTTTTCTGTTCAAATCCGTTAGACACAGTAAATCCTTTTAGCGTCATTGCTGGCTGGCCTTCTGCGTCATCAGAGAAAACAACTTTTCCATCTACAGTTAATGCTGCATTGTCTAACGCAAATCCTTTATAAGCTACTGCAATATCTGTTACATACTCAAATTGCAGTTTTACTTTCTTCCCTTTAAATTGGCTTAAATCATATGATTTATCAACCCACTTACCATCTGTTGTATCTACGCCGCCTTTTACATCTTTTTCGCCCATTCTATCAATACGTGTCTTCGTTCCATCTTCTGCAATCGCATTTACGTCAAGGAAATCATACTTCGCTTCCAATTCATAAAATGCCTTATAATCAAACTTAGCATCCGTTGCAGTCGTTAAGTCAAATACTGGTGTCTCTAGTGTTGTATGAATGTCATTTCCTTTTGTGCTGTAATAAAACTTCTTACCAAATGCTGATTCGATGTTTTTTATATCTTTGTCTGGCAAGTTAACACGAACGATTCCTGGTCGTTTTGATTTTGTAACACTTTGATCTAAAAATGTTGCAGTACCGATTCCTGTGCGCAGTTTATCATAATCTACCTCAACGATATTCACCCAGTTACCCTTCATATTCTTTTGGAAAAACTCTTTATTTTGTGGCGAGAAACTTGTTGGCTCTGTTCCCGCAATTTTTCCAGCCCAGCTACCGCCGCTCATAAGGGACCATGATTCAACAGGTTCACCTTGCCCTGAATACTTTGTATCATATTCATCTGGTAAGCCTAAATCATGACCATACTCATGTGCAAACACACCAACTGCTCCGTCTTCAGGCTCGATTGTATAATCATATGCCGCCATCTTTCCGCCCCAATTTGAAACAGAAGATTTCGTACCATCTATCGCATATGGTTTTGATCCTAGTTTTGAACGATGAGACCAAATCGCATCATCTTTCAATTTACCACCGCCAGCTTCTTGACCTACGCCCGCATGTACAACCATTAGGTGGTCAATAATTCCATCTGGCTCGTTTTTATTTCCATCACCATCTTGATCGTATTGATCAAATTGATCATAATCAGCTAAATTAATGCCTTTTGCTACAGCTGCTTTTAATGCTTCTTTCACAAAATCGCGTGGCCCTAAAGGACCTTTATTATCATGACCAGTTCCCGCATCCGCACCATAATCTGAAGCTTTTCCTGGAACAGTAAGCCATTCGGTTACAGTGCCATCAACTGTGTAGCTTCCGCCAGATTGCTCCTCATAATATTGTTTAAAAGTGTTAATCTTCGATCCATCAAATAACGTAAATTGCTCATCACCAAATAACATTTTTTGATAATGTTCACGATTAAAGTCCTTAGAATACATGTAACCCGGTTCTTGATCAATATTATTATGCTTAAAATCGCTAAATTCTACGAGTAAAACAAGCACTTTATCTTTTCGAACAGCTCCATTGTACTCTTCTTGCTTCGCTGGTGTAGTAGGTACTTTTCCATTTAGTTTTCTAGAATTCAAACCTGCATCTTGTCCAGCCGCTGGTCCTACTTCAGGTTGCTGCGCCTGTTCATTTTCCTTCATTTTTGTATCTTTTACTTTTTTCATAAAATCAGAAGCTTCTTGCGTAAGACTATCTCCTGTCAAGATTTCTTTCCCAGGGTTTTCCCCTTTCTTTTTCTCAACATAATTTTCGACAGCCTTTGATGTCTCAGCTTGTGATGCAGATTGATCAATTACTCCTCGTTGTTTCAGCGCTTCTGCCAAACGCTCTTCAGGTATTAAATGCTCATCAATTGGTAGAGATGGTGGCGTATCAGCATACGCTGCATGACTTCCAAAAGCAAAACTACTACTTAGTACTGCTGCTGTTGCTAAAACTGATAATGGTTTTAACTTCTTATTCTTTTTCAATGCATTTCCTCCCCAGTGTCTGCGAATTATCGTTTTTTTTGCCGATAGGAACATAATATTCGTTATAATACGAATATTCAATCTTTTTAGAAGGCTAAAATGTTGAGAAATATTTTTTGGAGGGTGAAAAACATACAATAGGTATATTTACAGGAAGTCTACTCTAGAAGTTATGATTCGCTTTCCTCTTTTTTTCGAGTAAAATCTCATTAAAAAAAGCCAATTCCTAAGTACTAGCTAAGGAATTGGCTTTTTTTAATGAGATTTTATGAATAAATGGATTGCTTCTTCTGGTATATAGAACTTGCCATTGCTTTCTACAACGACACTACTTAATTCATATTCTTTATTCTTAATACGAATTATATTTTTATTTACAAAGAATTGAGCTTTTACATTATTACGTTTTACTATGAGCACCGGGTTTTCTGTATCAGTATTATCTATTGTTACTGTTGCACCTTTTCGTTTAAAGGCTAATTCACTCTCTACAAATAATTTGTTTGTTACTTCTTCTAAGTTAAAGCCCATTGCTTTCGCCATCGTCTTCGCAATGTCTGTGTTTTGGATCAAACCGTTTGGCTTTTGAGGACCGTAAGAATACAAAAACACATCTTCACCTGTATGGCCTCCTGTTGTGAAGCCTATGTTCGCACGATTGGCCAATAATGTAGTAAGTATTGGACCTACATCCGATTTCTTTTTTGCTGCTTTTACTCTTTCTTTTTCATCATAAGTTAAATTGTCCAAACCGTATAATTTAGCTACATCTTCTACATTTGATAAATCAGATTTTAGTTTATTTGTAGCACCTTCAAGTGTCATTTTCGATTTTTTTAATGGACCAATGTATGCAGAGACCGGCGTAATATTATAGCCTTTTGTCGTATTCGCATTCCCAATAGAAATACCGCTGTTACCATGATCAGTTACAGCTATTAACATCGTATTACCATCTTTTTTTGCAAATTCCAATGCTTCTGCAACTGCGTTATCAAATGCTAATACATCACTAATCATCCCTATTGGATCGTTCACATGAGCTGCCCAGTCTGGCTTACTTCCCTCTACAAATAAAAAGAAACCATCTTTATCTTTTGATAGTGTTTGAATTGCTTTTTCCGTCATTTGAGAAAGTGTTGGTTGCTCCGGATTTGTTGCTTCACGATCCATATCAAATGCTAAAGCATTATGTGAGAAAGAGCCCCAAATTTTCTTAGATTTAGAGTTCAATAATGCATCTTTCGTTTCAACAAAGTCGTATCCTTTGTCTTGAATCACCTTTACTAAATCTTCACCATCTTTTCTTTTTATAGGTAGCAGTGCCACTTTTCCCCCACCTAATACGACATCTATATTTTGATACACTTGCTGCTCCGCAATTACGTCAAAACGCTTACGGTTAATATGGTGAGCAGAAAATCCAGCGGGAGTAGCATGCTGAATTTCAGCTGTAGCAACTATTCCAGTTGCGCGACCAGTGCGTTTAGCACCTTCTAGAACATTGGCAACTGGACGTAACTTGTCCTCTTCTTTTATTGATTTTAAGCCAGGTGAACTTACAATAGAAGGTAATATACCTACATATCCTGAATTCGATTTATTCCCCGTCGCTAAAGCTGTAGCTGCTGGGGCTGAGTCTGTTATAGCCGATTCCGCCGAATAGGTACGAACTCCTCCTGTTACCATTTCATCTAATGCAAGTGGTTTCCCTTTATACAAGCGAGCTAATGTCGTTGCTGAAGAACTCGTTCCGTCCATAACCATTATGATTACATTTTTCGGTTGCCGTTCTACTTGTTTCACCTTAGCTTCCACCGAATAATAATTCATCATGCTTTTCGTACATAACATACTTAGTGTGGTTCCTACTAACAGTAACCTCTTCATCAATAAACCCAAATTCACCATTGTTGTTCCTCCGTATGTTTCACATTCATTTATATACAAAAAGATTTCCACAACCTATATATGTTTTATTAGTCCCCAATTTTCATGAAGCTAACAATCATTACCTTCACTTTCTTTTATTAGTAAAGCAACGAACGGTACATATCATAGCTTTTTATGTTCAAATAACTAGAGACCACACCTTTTTTATAAAAACGTCTTATCATTCTCTTCACTAAAATTTGTTTCTCAATAAAAATCCGATTGAAATAAATAAGAATTTATTGTTAAACGATAAAATTTATGTTAAATTAAAATGATAATTTAAAAATGAGGTGCTTTATATGAAACAAGGATCAACACTCTTTTTAAAGACAGCAATTATCCTTATCGGTATTCCTGTTTTTGCTTTGTGTATATTTTTAATTCCTAATATTGGGAATTATGCAGCGGAATTGTACCCGGATATTGCATATATAAAATATCTTATTTTAATTAATCTATATGCAACGGTGATACCTTTTTATTTTGCTCTATATCAAGCCTTTAAACTTGTAAGCTACATTGACAAAGGTAACGCCTTCTCGAAATTATCTGTTAGAGCTTTAAAGAAGATTAAACAATGCGCTGTTACAATTAGTGTATTATATGTAATAGGTATGCCACTCTTCTATCTCATAGCGGAGAAAGATGACGCACCAGGTATTATTATAATAGGCATGCTCCTAATCTTTGCTTCAATGGTAATCGCAGTCTTTGCTGCCGTTCTCCAAAGACTTTTAAAAGATGCGATAGATATAAAATCAGAAAATGATTTAACGGTCTGAGGTGAATAACATGGCAATAATAATTAATGTTGATGTAATGTTAGCGAAACGAAAAATGAGTGTAACTGAACTTTCGGAGAAGGTTGGAATTACAATGGCTAACCTTTCTATATTAAAAAATGGAAAAGCAAAAGCAATTAGAATTACAACTTTAGATGCTATTTGTAAAGCGTTAGAATGCCAACCAGGGGATATTTTAGAATATCAACCAGAAGAAAGTGAATAAAAAGAGTCCTTCTCGTATGAAGGACTCTTTTTATTCGGTATTATGGCGCAAAACTAACTCGACCAGTCAAAACTAAAATAATCGCGATAATCCAAAATATAAAGAAGGATAAGGACAGTATTAATGAAAGAATAGCAATTCCCTTCTTCTCTGTTTTTTTCGTCATCGTAATGACAGAAAGTATGATACCTGCAACAGTGAGGGCAACTGTAATATAATCTCCCACTATATTACCTGCATTCGCTATCCTTGTCGGAGTTACAAAAACGAACAGAAAACATAAAATACCGATGAGTAAAGATATATAGCTTATTATGCTGTACTTCTTTAGGAACTATTTCAGTTTTCATACTAACCCACCCCTTCTCTATAGCTATGTGTTTATATTAGCATGAATAACCATAATTTGGTTAAAACAAAAACAGATAAAGTGGATACAACCACCTTATCTGCCATTACATTTCTACCTAATTACTAACCCAGCTATTTCTTCTTTATCGTTATAAGTTACGATAAAGGTACGTTGTTCTTTACTATACTTTGCTACAAGAATAACAGTATATAAACCATCTTTTTCTTCAATCGATTTTTTCTCAATTTTTTCGAATGTACCAGCTTTTTCAATTATAGGAGTAAGTTCTTTCATTTGCTCTTCTGATAAAGCTGATTTCATTTTACTATCAAATTTTTCATGTACTTCTTTATACTTTGCTTCATTTAATAATGATACAATTTCTTCCGCCTTCGGAATAAATTTTTTTGATGTACTTTGATCTACTTTATTACCGGTACATGCTGCAAGTGCGAACGCCGCGATAGCACTTATAATAATAAGTAACATTCTTCTCATTTTCATACACCCTTTCTTTTTAAAATAAAACTATAGCTAAAAACGACTAAAGTACAAATTGCTATTGAAACTTCTGACATAATGATCCCGTTTTTCCCTGGTACATATAGCGATATAATGCCAGCTAATGCATTTGCGGTCCCATGGATGAGAATTGCATATACAACATAACGGAATTTCTTTTGGACGACAGCTTGTAATACAATGAAGGAAAGTCCAATATGCAATATCATCGCGAAGATGCGCTCAATACCGCCGAAATAGTAACTGTCACCATTTTGAATGACTGTTTGTGACAATAATAGAGATATTACCGGGATACCAACTATCAACACTGCCTCAATACCACCATGCCCTGCTCCAAATAAAAAACCAGACTGCCAATCTCGTTGCTTCATAAAATAACGCATTGCAATAAAACGAGCTATCTCTTCAAAAATTCCAGCTGATAAACTAAGCAAAATTACAAATAATGCAGGCTGCATTACTGAAAACATTTGAAAATCTGTGCTAGTTCCATTTACATAATTCAGTATTGGTATGCGGATCAATATTTGTGATACAACAAAAGCCAATACACCTAACATATAAGGAATAGAGCGTTTCTTCCAAACAGCATATAATAGTGCTACAAGCGGTAAACCAAAACTAATCATTGTTGTAAAAATAAGACCATTCATCTCGCTTCACCTCTTACTTGAAGTGTATAAAAATAAGTGAAGGAAGTATGTAGTTATTTCCTATTCGGTTTCATTTTCATCATAGATGGTCATTTCATCTCTTTTAGTATGAATGTTTGCGTGAAATAAGGACTTACATAAGTTGTTTCTAACGTCGCGTTATTTGTTTTATTTATAATCCGTTTTAACGAGAATAGCCCGTATCCTCGAGCTCCTTCTTTACTTGAATGGTTTTTCTCATAAATTTTTTGCAAATTAATCGCTTCACTCTTTGAACTATTACGCACGATAAAATATTGTCGTGAATCCATTTCAAAAAATGCGATTTGCAAAATCTTTTCCTCACTATGTACTGCTTCTTCAATTGCATTGTCTACTAAAACTGAAATGATGCGAATAAATGAAATGATCGTCATTGAAACACTTTCAATGTTCTCTGGTATATCGAGCAGTACTTTTATTTGTTGTTGCTGGGCAGTGCCAACTTTCGCCCTTAATACACTTCTCACTTCAGGAATATGTATACGAGATAATTTCGCAATATCAAGTTCATGATCATTTATTGTTTTTAACGTAGGAGCTACAACGTCATAATACACTTGCTCAATTTCTTTCACATTTTTTGTACGTATTCCCTCTTCTAACGATAGTAATACATTCATATAATCATGACGGAAACTAGCAAGCTCATCATGCATATCCTCTAATTTCTCCACATAATCTAATAACTCTTTATCTAAACGTTTTTCATGCTCTTCTCGTAACTTTTCTTTCGATAAGTGTGAGCTTATTAGTACAATGATTAGTAATAATAAAAATACAATAATAGCTGAAATATAACTTACTTCACTGTATTGTTGATTTAATTGTGCTAAAAACGCAGTAGAAGGCTGAGTTAAAATTAGTTCAATAATAAATCCGGCAATTAATAATATATAAGTTACATAGTATAGCGGACTACCTACTATATATTGAGCAATGTTTTGGATTCTTTTACGAGCTACTAAAATACCGATAAAAGTAAGTGTCGATACGATAAGATGAATAACGCTACCTGTCCATAAATATAAATTAAAAGCTGTTAACATAAAGATTTTCATTCCTAAATCAAGTAGCAACATTTTCACTAACGTAATAATTACCATACTCACTAGTGCAAAATATACATTATGCTTAAATTTCAATTCATTTTGCATTAATCCTAAACTTATTAAAAACAACACAATCGTACTATTCAATTCTGGATATCTCGTTACTGTTACGACAATAGCCAGTAAAATAATGAATACTGCACTTAAAGCTATTAACATTCTATATGACAATCTATTGTACCGGATTAATTGAATGTATAAAAACGTATGGCTTATACTAGTAAGCAGTATTGCAAATATATCATAAATATACATTACATCTCACCCTTTAACATGTTACGTACTTTACTCACTAAACGCCGTGATACTGGAATACGTTTCCCGCTTTTTAAAACTATCATTTTTTGCTTCGCATCATAAGAAGACATTTGCTTCGTATTCACGATATATGATTGATGACAACGAAATAAACGTTCATCTATTATTTCAATCTCCTTTAAAGTTCCGTAAAAATAAACGATCCGATCTAACGTCACTAATGCTAAACGGTGTGGTTCATCGGTCATAACATATTCAACTACAAGGAACGGAACTCGCACAGTCGCATTACTATTTTCAACGATAAAGTCATCGGACGGAATAATTCGCTTATTACGCGCTTCATACTGTAGTAAACATTGTTCAAAAACGTTACGCCTCTCCTCGTATGGCAACCCTTTATCAATAAATGTTAAAGCTGATACCATATATTGATATGAAATAGGTGCAAATTCAGAATGCGTCGTTACAAACACAATAATTCCTTGCGTATCATACTTTCGTATCTCTTGTGCCACTTGTAACCCTTTACGCTCTTCTCTTTTTATCTCTATATCTAAAAAATAGATTGGGATATACTTCGCCTTAGGAATGTTCGTAATAATGTTTTCACTTTTACTAGTTACCTCTATAAAATCAAAAGGCAACATATACTCCTCACAAATCTCTTCAACTAGCCGCTTCATTTGCTGTGCTTGTATGACATCATCTTCTAAAATGAAAATACTCATGTGATCACTCGCTTTATTGAAATCTTTTCATCTATAGATTTATCTATAACTATATAATTCAAATCGTTATACCAATCTCCTCCTAATTACTAGAAAGTATTAATTTTCTATAGTTTTTATAAAGCATAGAAAATAACCTCTACTTTCAAGCAAAAAGTAAAGGTTTTATTTGAATTATTTATAAAATAACCTCTCTATCAATCACTACGTTAAAAAATTCCGAGTAATGCGATAAAGAATAATTCGCTACATCACAGTTCCCTTGAAACATACATGTTGAAATACCTAATTCTTTTGCAGGTAATAAATCTAATTCTCTATCACCAATAGCTAAATCAATATTGTGCTTTTTATGCAAATGATCATAAGATAAAGCGTTCGGTTTTCGGGGGAAACCATCGTCAATTGTAACCATGTCTACGAAGTATTTGTTCCAGCCGTAATGATTTAATATAGATAATACCCCCGCTCTATCTTTATGAGTCATAATGACATTTTTATCGGCAAACTTTAATACCTCTTCCACTTTTTCAAATGGTTTTATATCTTCTATCATAATACGACTCTCTAATACATCAATTTCATTTAATTGTTTTTTAGATATTTTATAATAATCAATTACGTGAGAAAATGAAACCTTTAACTTTGTATAGATTTCCTCTTCACTTATTTCCTTCCCTAAAACTTGAGAAAGAATTTTTGTATAAACTGGATACGTATCAAATAACGTCCCATCAAAATCCCATAAAATATTCATTCTGTTCTCCTTCTATTTTCCAATCATTGTATGACTAAATCCGCCCGATCCTTCGGCAATTCCGTTTCTAAGTAAAAACCCTCTGCTTTCCAATACCTATTCTCAAACTTTGAAAGGTTCTTCTGCGTTTCCGGACTCTCCCGAAGAAAACGTGTCTCTCTTGGACAATCTAAATACACCATATAATGAAAGAAATCTCTCCACTCTTTTCGCTGTAGAAAAACACCTTCAATTACAATTACACCTACTATGGGTATCTGTACTTTTTTCATCTCACTTGAATCTGTCTCATTATTATAGAACGGTAATTTCAGTTTTGTTTCATTTTGTAACTTCTGAAAAAACTTCTGCCGAAGCGACTCAATATCCCATTGCAAATAATAATACTCATACCATTCTTCATAGCCAGTATGATATCGTTTATTACGCTCTACTATATGATCATCAATATGAAAAATATGAAACGGGATGCTTTCTTGTTTCATATTTTCCTTTAAGTTTGTTACAAATGTTGTCTTTCCCGATCGACTTAAACCATCTATACCTAAAATGAATCTATTTTCTTTATGCTTCTTCATAATATTTATAAGCTCGTTTGTATTCATTACTTCTTCCACTCTTCTTTTAATAACGAGTATAAAATTGTATCATGAGCAACTCCATTTTGAATCATATGTTTTCGAAGTAATCCTTCTTCTTGAAACCCTGCTTTACTTAATAATTTTTGAGAAGCTTTATTTTCTACATATACAACAGCTGCAATTCTTATAAGTTGTAACGTTTCAAATCCGTAACCTAAAATCGCCTGTAACGCTTCCGTTGCATACCCTTGTCCCCAATATGTATCGTCTAATTCATAACCAATTTCAGCTCGCTTATGATGCTTGTTTATTAAATGAAATCCGCACGTTCCGATTAATTGGCCCGTACCCTTCTTCTCAATTCCCCAGCGAAATACTGTTCCCTCTTCATAACGATTTTTAAACGTTTGAATAGTCGTTTTTGCTTGCTCAATATTTTCGAAAGAATCCATCCCGAAATAACGTATAACAGATTCTTTTGAAAAATAACGGAACATAGTTTCTGCATCGAGTAGTGTAAGTTCTCTTAATTGTAAACGTTCTGTTTCTAGTTTCGGAAACCCCATCTCTTTTTCTCCTTCTATTCTAATGAACTGCAAATTTCAATATAATTCCCATCTGGATCGGCAATGTATGCAATTGTTTGTCCCCACGATTTCACAATTGGTTCAACTAAGATCTTAATTCCTTGCTCTCTAAATTGTTCGATTGTTTCTTGTACATGATCAACAACGAATCCCAATTCAAAATGAGAAGATTGTAACTCGCCTTCTGTAAGTGGTAGTCCTGTTAATTCTTTCACATCTTGCCTCGTGTTCATCGCTAAAATTGTAGAACCAGTATTAAACTCAATATATGTACCATGCTCTGCTTTTATAGGTAACTGTAAAATATCTTTATAAAATCTTAAACATTCTTCAAACTTTTCTACATATAAAATGATGTACTTCATTTTTAAATTCATTTTACATCCTCCTTTATATCCATCCCTAAAATTTCGACAAATGTCTCATAAAAACCTTGTTCCTTATAGCAACGAGCAAAAAAAAATGAGGCCGATTTCTCGGCCCCCCAGCTTATTGGCATAAAACAGGAGATTTGGTTTGGACATAACCAGTTCGTACTTTTATTATATTTTATTTTTTCTGAATTTTGAATACTTTAAATACCCATTTATATTGAGAAAGTTTTTTTGCTTGCATAAAATTAATGAGTTTAAGAAATGCTACAAATGGAGGTGTATACATATGGAACCAATGCTATGTCCAAGCTGTAAAACGAACCGTACTCGCTTTAATATTCTTGAGCAACAAGTAAAACCAGTCAAGTTAAATCCACAAACTGGTCAAGTAGAAGAGGAATACACAAATGAAAATATGAATGCTTTTCATATGGCTTATCAAGGACCAACATACAGAGTCCAATGCGCTGTATGCGGACTCGTTGAAAATCCAGAACAATTTATTAAACCTGCTCAAAATCAGTCTTTTTCTTAAACATTTTTATTACCCCCTACCAATTTTCTGTAGGGGGTTTTTCGATTTAATATGTTAATCAAAAAATGTTTTTCTTCCTTATTATAAGTTACACCCCACACCTCTTTAGTCATCTTTTATTTTTTTGATCTTCGATATGAATCATTTTTTCTTCATTTATTATTTTTGGGTTATTTGTGGTTCTTCGTAACTGTTAATTCTGTGCCTTTATATAGATTTTTATTATATAAAAAAGAGTGAACAAAAATACAATTATATAGAAACAAAAGAAGTTAATCCCGGTATTTCCCTACAACATCAACTTCTTTTTAACTCTACTTTTTATTATAATATTTCACTTTTTAATTTCTTAATTTTCCAAGTGAGTCTTATAAAGAAGTATATCCACATACAACCTGTAAGACTCGTCATAGCTTTCGCCCACATTGGCACTCTTGATTCCATCGGGCTTATAAATAGATTGTACATTGATGGTAATATAGCTGCTAACATAATAACAAAGAATACTAATAACTCATTTAGTTTTTGTATCCTCGTCTCCTTTTCTGAGTAAATATCAGGCAATTCATTTACTTCTTCTACTTCTTTACAAAAATAATTCCATCTTGTGAAACTTGTTACACGTTCCCAACCTGACATTTCATATATTTCAAAATACTCTTGTTGTTGTTCTTTCGAATCTCTATAAACTAATCTAAAATCAGCTTTGTATATTACATCTTTTGGCTCAGTTTTCTTAAACGTATACATTAAATTATATTTTTGTAATGCCCAACCTTGCTGATGCATCTTTCGTAAAAAAGCTTCTTCTTTTTCTAAATTCCATGCCGTAAAAAACTTAAATACCCTTTTAGTCTCCATCTTCCATTCACTCCCCTAAAATACTATTCCCATTCCTTACAGATCTCTGCAACCTGTTATACTCTAGCTCTAATACTTCTTTACCAAGTAGCGTTAACTCATAGCACTTCTTTCTATCTGTAGAGGCCACTTCAACTATTAACTTCTCTTTTAGTAACTTTGTCGTATTCCCATATAAAGTACCTGGACCGAGCTTTACTTCTCCATTTGTCATCTCTTCTACCATTTGCATAATTCCGTAACCATGCATTGGTTTCACTAGTGATAACAATATGTAATATGTCGCCTCTGTTAACGGAATATATTTTTTCGCTTTCGCATTCATTATAACCACCTCCGATACATCGTTACCTGATATATCGACTAACGATACATCGTATATCGATATTATATAATCATATTCCAAAATATGCAAGGTAATTTAATAACTTAATATCTATTTCTTTAAATTAAAAAATCATATCAATTTTCTGAATAATTTGTTAAAATATAGAAATATCCGCTTATATTTTGAAAGGAATGATACATATGATAAATAAATTGAAAGAAAACATAGGATCCGTTTTTGTCGGTAAAGAAAATGTTATTGATCTATTACTCGTTTCATTGCTTGCTGATGGACATGTACTGCTTGAGGATGTGCCTGGTACGGGGAAAACGTTACTTGCGAAAACACTTTCTAAAAGTATAGGTGGTAATTTTTCTCGCGTCCAATTTACACCGGATGTACTTCCGAGTGATGTAACAGGTATTGAATATTTCAATCCGAAAACGAGCGAATTCGAGTTAAGACTTGGACCAGTCATGACCAACATTTTGCTTGCGGATGAAATTAACCGCGCTATGCCTAGAACACAGTCTAGTTTATTAGAATCGATGGAAGAACGACAAGTAACGCTTGAAAAGCAATCTACTCCTCTTCCGAAACCGTTCTTTGTTATTGCAACGCAAAATCCAATTGAATCACAAGGAACGTTCCCTCTACCAGATGCACAGCTTGATCGTTTTTTAATGACGATTTCAATTGGTTATCCGTCTCCAGAGGATGAACTACAAATGATGCGACGTTTTCGTAGCGATGTACCACTAGAAAGTATCACATCTGTTATTTCTTTAGATGATATTTTAGAAGCACAGAAACGAGTAAAAGAAATTTTCGTATCAGAACCGTTAGAACATTACATTATTAAACTTGCTCACGCTACAAGAAATCATGATTACATCGCCAATGGTGTAAGCCCGCGTGCCACATTAGCTTTAGTACGCGCAGTTCAAGCACTAGCCTTTTTACGCGACAGAGAATATTGCACGCCTGAAGATATACAATTTTTAGTTCCTTCTGTTTGGAATCACCGTATCGTCTTATCAATGGAAGGTGCATTACGTACGACAAAAAATGAAATTATGCAAAGGATTTTAAAAGAAGTTGACGTACCGGTGGAGATTGAACAAACATGAATGGACAGCGTGTTGTAACTGTACCTTTATTTTTCCAACTTCATATTATTCAACTAACTGTCCCAGGCGCTATACTATTTACATTTTTTATGCCACAACGAATCATTATGTTTCTCTTTTTTTTCTATTATTTATTTGCGATTTTCATTTATAAATATGTCGCTTACATAGAGAAAACATTTGAAGTCGTAAATGGGAAACAAACTACTCGGCTTTTTCCTAATGAATCTGGGCAGTTTTTTATTCATTTAAAAAATGGAGCAAATATACCACTCGTTAACGGTGTTTGTTATTTTCATTTAAATCCGTCACTACTACCACAAAATGATCAAGGAATTGAACAAATATCAAAAACACTATTCTCTTTCCCGTTTTCACAACCTGCTCATTCGGCGCAAAAGTGGGATTTAACATTAACTGCAACGAAACGTGGTGTGTTTCAAATTGAACAGTTCGAATGTGTCTTGAAAGATCCTTTTCATCTTTTAACTGTGCATTTGCCCATTTTTGATAAATTAAGGACTGAAATTATTGTGTACCCTTCTCCTAAAGAAGTAGCAGGCCTACAAGAACTACAGCAACTTTTAAACGGATCTTATCGAACGAATTTTTCTTTTTACAATGATGAAACATCTATTATTGGAGTTAAACGATATGAACGTGAGTCTTTCCGTTCTATTCATTGGAAAGCATCTGCTAAAATGCAATCATTACAGGCGAAGCAATATGAGCCTGTAAAAAATTATAGTTGGACGATTTGTCTTTCATTAGCTGCTGATCGCGGATTTGGTTGGAAAGATAATATAGAAGACCTTATTTCATTTGCAACATACATTTGTCAATACGCAACGAAGCATCAAATACCGTTTGAACTATTTATTAGTGTATTAGTTGAAGGTGGACCTCTGCACTTACCATTAAACGAAGGGCTAACCCATTACGGGATATCTTTAGAGGAATTAGCGCGTATTTCAGATGATAGTACGTTACTTCCGAAACAAGGATTTCTTCATTATGTAACGAGAAAAAGAGAACGATCGTCTACAATGATATACATTGGTTTACAGAGAAATGAACTCCCTCTTCTCTCTCAGCCTACGTTTCTCATTAATAACGAAGGGATGGTGGAAAAGCTTGAAAACTTGGCTTTATCACATTAATGACTTTATTCTGCTGCTCCTCCTTTCGTTATTAACGGAAAGAGATGAACTCATCGGTATTGCTATATTTTTAGCAACAGGCTATATGGGAGTATTTCTTATCCATAAACTAATGAAGAAAAAAACAACAGGTTTTGTCATACTGTTAATTACTCAAATAATCGGTTGTTCTCTCTTTCTCTCTTTCTCTCTATTTGGCACAATAATGTTACCACTTTTCTTCTTTATCGTATATGTAGTCGGACCAGGATATCCAGTTCAAAAATCATTAAGCGGTATTGTTTGGTTTGGTGTTTCAGCTATATTTTATGCGCCCTTTCCACCTTTGTGGAAACTGTTACTGTTAGTCTTACACATAATGATTACATTTTGGTTAACTGGGGCTAATCGTAATCAGCAGTTATTACGTTTCGCTTCTCTTATTACGATTGGAATAATTAGTGCTTTCCTCATTCCTATTTTCCCATACATTCGGCTTCTTTTTTCTTATGCCGTACAAGTAGTTGCTTTAGGATTTGGATACACCATTAATCCGTTATTTTCGGCAGCTGAATCAAAAGAAACTGACGATTTTTGGTCGAATAAAGGGAATTTAAAGGATCCTCAAATTAAGGATGACTTTGGACAGCGTTCTTTTGATCCAACTCTCATAAATAGCATTACAATAATAGTATGTACAACCATTGCTATTTACGTCGTTTGGAAAATAATAAAAAAACGAAAATATTTAAGTTTGCCAAATATGCCTGCCTTCGAATCTACTATCATCACTGACAAAGAAGGAATGAGTTTAAAACAATTTAAACGAAACAAACCACCACATAACGAAATTCGAAAAGAAATTTTTAAGCTGGAGAGTAAATTAACTCCTCCTTTAAATAGAAAACGAGGAGAAACTGTTGAAGCATGGTTAGAAAGAATAAATAGTGAAGAAGATGTAAATATTGAGAGTCATATTATTGTAAATGCTTATAATACAGTACGTTATTCAAATAGTGAGGATATGATGCTACTTCAGGAATTTAAGGAAGAGATTCATAAACTTTACTTGTATCAGAAGAGTTTGAAGAAAAGGAAGAAATAACATAACAAAAAAGACTCCTATTTTCATAGGAGTCTTTTTATACTTCTACATTACTTTTTAAATTGAAGCGTTTTTCCCTGCTTCAATTTCTAACGACTCTTCATGCCACCAAAGTGTTTCTTCAGGGTCTTCTTTAGCGATTAGATGTGCTTCCTTTTTCGTTTCAACTGTAGGATATGAACCTTTAAGTGCACGTCCTGAAGTTGTAACGAATAATACACTAAATACGACTAATCCAATAATACTTACACCTGCTAAATAAAATGCCGGTGCAAGCGGGTTACCGGTTGCATGAACTAAGTATGAACATACGAGCGGTGTTGTTCCACCGAATATCGATACAGAAATATTAAATGAGATCGAAAGTGCTCGATAACGTACATCGGTGAAAAAGAGTGATGGTAATAATGAAGGTAGCGTTCCTTCATATACACTTAGGAAGAATCCTAAAATGAAAATACCTGCAAATATAGCTGCAATATGTCCATTACCTATTAGTAAAAATGCTGGAATTGCAAATACTGCTAAACCAAGTAAACCAATTTGCACGACACGTTTATTACCAATTTTATCACTTAATTTACCGAAATAAAGTGCCAGTGGAATCATAAGTGCCATCGTAATAGAAATAATTAATAAGCCAGTTGTTTCTTTGACTTTAAGTACTTGAGTTAGATAAGAAGGAATATACGAAAGAATCATATAATTTGTAATGTTAAAGAAGGCGACAATAACTGTGCTTAATAAGAAGTCTTTTTTGTGATATTTTAATATATCCATAAACGAAAATTGTTCGTTGTCTTCAGATTCCTCTTGTGCTTTTTCCATCTCTTCAAAGATGGGAGATTCATCTAAATGACGGCGTAAATATAAACCGACCAAACCAATTGGTGCAGCTATTAAGAAAGGAATACGCCAGCCCCAGCTGAGCATTTGTTCATCTGTTAACAATAACGTCAAAATGGTAACAATTACCGATGCAGCAATGTAACCTGAGAGTGTGCCAATTTCAAGACCACTACCGAGTATACCACGCTTTTTATCTGGAGAAGATTCTGCGATATAAACCATTGCTCCTGAATATTCGCCGCCTGTAGAGAAGCCTTGAATCATTCGGGCAACTAAAAGTAGTATTGGTGCCCATACACCAATTTGTTCATAGGTTGGTAGTAATGCGATGAATAATGTAGAAAGTGCCATTAAAATAATAGTAGTACTTAACACGATTTTTCGGCCGTACTTATCTCCTATTCTACCAAAGAATACACCTCCGATTGGTCGAACGAGAAAGGCTGCTGCAAATGTACCGAATGTAAGTACAAGTTGCAATCCACTATTATCAACACCTGAGAAGAATAATTGACTTAAAATAACCGCTAAATACGCGTATAATCCGAAGTCAAACCACTCCATTGCATTCCCTATACCAGTAGCAATTACTGCTTTCCTGGCTTGTTTAGAGTTGACAATATTAACGTCTTGAGGTTCAAAATTTAAATCATTATTTTGTTGCATATAATAAAACAGCTCCTTGTTTAATTTAACTTCTTTAAGCACACCTTCTCTTATTGAATAAATTAATTCGAAGCACTTAAGGAAAATTAATGTCTCCTTATCTGTTATTATTGTTTCACATAATTAATTATTTGTCCAATGAGATGCTCTTTAAGTTAAGTAATTTTAGTATTATAAAAAGCTGAAGAAGGCGCTATATGAGTACCTTTTTCAGCTTTTTATTTTTTTACGTAAATTTATTTTTTTACCACTATTTTCTTCCTATTTGCATTAAAAATAAGGTGATTTTTCATTAAAGTTTTTAAACACTTGTAGCTGCTAAACTATGCATACAAGAGATAAACTCATTAACAAATGTATCGATTTCTTCTTTTGTAATTATATATGGCGGAAGTAAACGGATGATGTTCCCTTGTGTAACGTCAACTAACATCCCTTTCTCCATTAGCTTTACCTGTAATTTCTTCACATTTTCATTCGTATCATTCAAACTAATTCCAAACATCATACCAGCATGACGTACTTCACCAATATAATAAGAATTTTCTTTCTGAATTTCTTGCAATTTATCATTTAGATAGTGTGACATTTCATACGCTTCTTGCATTAAACCATCGTCAATCAATGTATTTAAAACCGTTAATCCTAAAGCCGTTCCCATTGAAGAATGAGCAAACGTTGTGCCGTGATCTCCTGGTGCAAATACATCACATAACTTTTCACCTACAATAATTCCGCCAAGCGGTATCCCGCCTCCTGCCCCCTTACCAATTTGAATAATATCCGGAGTAATATTGAAATTTTGATAAGCGAATAGTTTACCAGTTCTCCCCATACCACTTTGAACTTCATCAACGATAAGAATGACATTATATTTATCACATAAGTTTTGAACACCATGTAAATATTCACTTGATAAAGGGTATATCCCCCCGCTTCCTAATACAGGCTCTAGCATAATCGCAATTGGATTTTCTTTAACGATTGTTTCTTCTAATTGCTCTATATTCTCACGCTCTACTTCATATGCTGGTATAGATGTTTTAGGGAAATTTTGATATACACTTTCTTGTCTCGTAAAATGAAGTGCTCCTAACGTACGTCCGTGGAAACTATTTTTCAACACTACGATTCCTTCACGTTCTACACCCGTATTAGCTCTATATTTATCAATTAATTTCAACGTCGTTTCTGTCGCTTCCGTACCAGAGTTTGTAAAAAAGACTTTTCCATTTTTTAAAGAGCAATCTACTAATTTCTTTGCATACTCAATCGCAACTGGGTTTAAAAAATGAAATGGAAGATGCAATGATTTTGTAACTTGTTCCATTGTCGTTTGCACAATTTTCGGGTGATTATATCCTAATACGTTCACTCCGACACCAGAAAATAAGTCTACATACTCTTTACCATCCACATCATAAAGCTTGCACCCTTCTCCTCTTTCTATCGCAACCTTCGTACGACAGTATGTAGGCATCATATATTCTTTATCTAATTGAAACCAATCCGACATTTTAAATTCCTCCTAGTTATTTTCCTTGTTTATTTATGTTCATTCTCTATAAATTCATGTATAAATTCATTTTTAAGATTAATATTTTAATAGTAATTTTCTTCCCGATATTCATTTTTCCATAATTTCTTCTATTTCAACAGGTCCACTACATGTGCATTTTTTTCATCTAGCGGTCTGTTACCATTTTGGACTTTGCGTGTCATACATAATCAAGGCTATGAAATCATATTTAGTAACAATGGACAAAAAAGATTTGGAGGCTATATCGATGGATGAAAACTATGATAAACAGGGGCAATCTATACTAGGGAAAGGCTTTAATGAAAATGGAGAACGTAATGAACAAGCTACACTTCACTCACAAACAGTTGGTTCACGTGGACCAGTTCTAGAGCAAGATAGTGTACTTCACGAGACGTTACAAGAATTTATTCACGAAAAAATTTTAGAAAGACCTGTTCATGTAAAAGGATTTGGTGCGTTCGGTTATTTTCAAACAATCTATCCAATGTCTGAACATACAAAGTTAAGTTTTCTACAACATTCTAATGAGAAAGTTCCTGTTATGGTTCGATTTTCATTAGCTGTTAGTACGAAAGGAACACCTGACACTTCTAGAAATGTGCGCGGTTTTTCTACAAAGTTTTATACAAAGGAAGGCATTTTCGATCTTTTATGTAATCACATTCCTGTCTTTTCTGTTCGTGATCCGATGCGTTTCCCTGAAACGATTCAAGCGTTGTTACCTTCACCTATAAATAACTTAATAGACCCTAATAAATTCTGGAGCTTTGTCGCTAGCGCACCTGAATCCATTCATTTCGTTGTCCATTTATACTCTGATGCTGGTACAGCCAAAAGTCTGCGCCACATCCCAGGACATAGTGTTAATACATATGTTTGGAGAAATGAAGAAGGTTACCGCAAGTATGTAAAGTATCATTGGTACCCATTTGAAGGTGTACAATTCATTACTAATGAGGAAGCGAATAAACTGGCTGCTGAAAACCCTGATTATAGCGGGAAAGATTTATATGATGCAATTGCAAATGGTAAACCAGTGGAATACGGGTTATATGTCCAGCTCATGGATCCGAAAGATGAATCACATCTTTCTTATGACCCTTTAGATGATACAAAAGTATGGGATGAAAAGTCATACCCTCTTATACCAGTAGGCAAAATGGTATTAAACAAAAACCCTGGAAATTATATGGAAGAAGTAGAAAAAGTCGCCTTCTCTCCTTCTAATTTACTAGACGGTGCAGAACTATCAGATGATAAAATGCTGCAAGGACGCGCTAACATTTATAGTGATTCTCAAAGAAGAAGAATTGGTTCCGAATTTCGCAAATTGACCATTAACCAACAACAAAATTGGACACCTGCTAATCAAATAACGAGCGGTGACGGAAGATACGTTGAAGGTAAACTTGAAAGAACTTCTATTACGAAACAGGATGACTTTACGCAGCCTAGTGAATTTTATGCGAAGTTAAAACCGATTGAAAAAGAACATCTTGCTAAAAACTTAGCTAGTGATTTGAAAGTTATATCCGATGATATTAGTAAGGTCGTTTTAGGGTATTTCCATAAAGTGTCTGCTGATTTAGTGAAGAGAATTGAGAGTGCGATGCAAAAGATTTAATGATATAAAAAAACGTCATTTTAAACATTAAAATGACGTTTTTTTATGGCGAAATTACTAGTAATTTCTACCGCCTCATTTACAATTCTTAACGGAATTTTACCCCTTCAAAATTTCCGTTATTTCATTTTAGATTATGTTACTCATTTCTCTTTTTCAAATAATCTTTTTCACATTGTAACGGCTTGAATTTCACTTTTTTCCCTTTCTTCTTTTTCGTTTCTATAACGATCCATTCCCCTTTTTCAATATCTAGATTTAAGTGTTTCATTACATTGATATTATCTTTTTCTTTATAAAGTAAAAATGCTTCTTGCACTGCCACAAATAAACTAGGCTGCTCTCTAAATCCACCACTATTATAAATTTTAGTTAGCGAATTATAATAAGAATCATTTTCTCTTCCGCCATACATTAAATGTGCAGCATCCAGGTCTCTTTGGCTCACTTCCCAAAAACTGTGTTCATCAATATTTAAATCAAACGTAGATTGAATGTCCCTCATAATATTTTTCACATACTTCTCATCTCGAATTTTCCTTTTTTCAAGACAATCAGAAGATAGCTCTGGTGCATCTGTTTGAGAATGTACAACTTGTTGAATAGATACACATAATATAAATACACTTAAAATATACAATATTTTTTTCATACTTACGTTTCACCTCAAGTAATTTAGATACTATATTATTTGAGGCTCACAATATTCTTATGCTAACAATGTGAAAGGCCCTATAAATGGGACTTTTATAGGGCCTTTCATATTAACATTGCTTTATTAAATTCACCGGTGAAGCCACTACCTTACTATTTTTCACATCATATATTCCTATAGGCGTTACTCTTATAAAAGGCAAGTGCGTCGCGGAAAAGAATAAAATGGTAAATGCCGGATCATCATACGCGTAGCCACGCTCTTGCAATAATTTCACCAACCGTTTCTCTTCCTGTATTAATTCATTCATTTTTAACTTAGACATAATCCCGAGCAATGGTAATGCGATTTCGTGTAATACTTCATTCTTTTCAGCTATTACCATTCCCCCACCAATCTCTTTCACTCTATGAAAAGCTGTAAGCATATCTTCTTTATTCTTCCCAATAAGAATGATGTCACCGGTACCAGAATAAGAGCTAGCAAGGCCTCCTAATTTATTTGCAAAGCCTTTTACAACTGTATTCACTCGCCACGTACCATCACGAGCAATCATCATAAGGAAACACTCATCATGATTTAGAGAAAGTTCATCACGGTTTAAATCCATTTCACTCGTGTATGGTTTAGTTATAACGTTATTCAATAAATGTATACCCATTTTATGAGAAAAAATCATATCCTCTTTTTCTATGGACCAGTTTAATAATAATGAAGTTACTTTAAATTTACTCCAGTCTATTTGTACTGATTCACTTTTGTTTATTCCGTCACGCTTCACCCATTTTCCTTTTGCAATTACACTTATTGGAACCGGGTTTTCTTTACTTTCCAAAATATTAATATTAGCTATTCTACCTGTCGCAATTGAACCATGTAGATGTTCCATATTATAATAACGAGCGATATTATAGCTTGCCATATGATAAGCATCTATTATTGGCACTCCTTGTTTTATCGCGGTAGCTATCATTACGTTCGTCATTCCATTTTCATAAAACGAAGGATGTGAGCCGTCTGTAGTAAGAATGAATCTATCAAACTGCTTTACTCCTAGTTCTAGCAATTCTTTTAGTAACACTTCTAAATCTGGACGGATTGAAGAATTTCTTAGTGAAACCGTGTAACCTTGCATAAGACGAATGAAAGCTTCCTGCCCTGTCATCGCTTCATGATCACAATCTGTACCTAACAATTTTAATTTCGCTAAAGTCGTTTCAGATGCTCCTGGAAAATGTCCTTCCACTTTTTTATGTAATCGTTTCGTTTCCTGCACCCAATATAACATTTCATCATCGCCATGTAATAACTTTGGCCACGCTGTTAGCTCGCCACCTTGAAGAACTGCTTTATGCTTAAGCCACTCTATTATTTCTTCACGATTAAATAAAGATTCCCCTTTTTGCAATTCAGTTTGCCCATCAAAACGACACCACCAATACATACTTGCTGGAATCTTTTCAAATTCATCTAATAAACGAAATGCTTCTTCACGTTGTAATGTGAAAAATAAAGTTAAATTATCATTAATAAAAGTCGTTGTCCCAAACTGCATCGCATAATTCGCTAACGTTTCAGGATTATATAATTGATATGGATGTGCATGCGGTTCTATGTAACTTGGAACTACGTACTTTCCATTACAATCAATGACTTCACATTCATGCAGTTGCGCTGGCAGCTTTTCTCCTACATAAACAATCCGGTCATCATAGATCCAAATATTTGCTTGCACCCACTCGCGCATATAGGAATTTAAATAAGTTGCGTTCTTACATAAAATGTGCGGATTTCTTTTGCCATCTATTACTTCAACATGTTCTCTTAATTGCTTGTTACTCCATCTAAACTGATTTTCTCCCAATGAATTTCACTCCAAATCAATTTACTTTTATTTATTAAAATAAAAACAATTAACAAACTAAAGTATTCTCCATTCATAACTCTCTTGTACAACCCCTATACCCTTTATTATATGTAATAATTGCAAAAATAACAATTTTCAAAATTTAAAGTATACCTCTTTGGTCCTCAATAAAAAAGGATGTCGTGTAACTGACATCCTTTTTTATACTAAACTATACGATTGAATTACACTTGATGTCATACTATGAATGCTAATACTGTCCTTTAAAGCAGGATCCCATTCACATTCTTTTCATTTATTTCTTAAATTCAATTTGCATCATTTTATTAAACTGTGTAAGAATATCAACCGGACCTAAAGAGTTAACATTGACAGCAAATGTATGCTTGCCTCCAATTACTCCACCAGCAAAAGTCATAAACCCAGGAATTGATCCTCCGTGACCCCAAACGGAAATACCATTTGGAAGTTTAGTCTCATAGATCCCAAGGCCATATCCATCACCAACACCTTTTCCTTCTATAGGAACTGTAGTAAGCATTTCTTTTAGCTCACGTTCTTTCAGTAACTTACCACCAAGTAAAAATGAAAAGAATTTATTTAGATCGTCCGCATTAGAAATCATATCTCCAGCTGAATTAGCTAAACTCGGATTATAATACGTCATATCTTTCAGCTCACTTTTTTCATCAATTTTCATATATCCACGAGCATGATTCTTACCTGGAATTACGGGTGAATTCCCTGGTAAAAACGTATTTGACAGATCCAAAGGTTCAATAATTCGCTTTTCAATTTCTTCCGCATAACTATTTCCAGTTATTTTTTCAATAAGCATTCCCAATATTACGTATCCTGTGTTTGAATACAGCCATCCCTTACCTGGTGAAAAATCTGGAGGTAGAGAAAGTCCTATTTTCACTATTTCTTCTGCTGTATACGTTTTTTTCGAATTCATAATATCAGCGTCTTTTGACTTTAAGTATTCAGCTATACCACTCGTATGATTCAAAAGTTGACGTATCGTAATTTGATTGCCATCATACCCATTTCCTTGAATGAGACCCGGTAGCCACTTTTCAATTGGATCGTCAAGTTGCACGCGATTTTCTCCTACTAATTGAAGAACAGTCGTAGCGGTAAAAGTCTTCGTCACACTCCCAATCCGAAAGCGATATTCCGATTTCATTGGTTTCTTACTATTTAAATCCGCGACACCAGCAGTATAACTACTAATTTTTCCGTTATTAGATGTCTTAGCTAATACCCCTGGCGCTCCAACTTGGATTGTTTCCTGCATGACTCGTTTCCAACCATTCCGATTCTTTTGGTCATGTGCTTCTGACGAATTAGAAATATTTTGAGTAGACTCTGCTTTTACAGTAAAACCTGGTGTGAATAAAGTAGTACCCGCTAATAAAACTGCTAAACTCGCTAACTTAATTGAATAACATTTTTTCATAAGGCTTTCTCTCCTCTATTTATATCGTATTGATTTAAGCTATACTTTCATCCTAAATGATAAAACTCTCTTTTTTCTTATCCATTCCTTACGAAATACTTACTTTCAAAATTTGGCGACCAGATGAGAAAAAGTTCTGTAAGAAAATAAAAAAGAACGTGTCTTCATTTTATGAAAACACGTTCTCTTACATACTTTAAACCCTATATTAACTTATTATTCCATTCACTTCTTTAAACTACTAATCTTCATTCACTTTTACCATCCTGCACTAGCGTTCATACCATTTCCTATAATAGTAAGAAGTAGTGGCCACAGTACTGGTCCTAGCGTAAGAAATAGATTAATCAATATAAGTATTCTATATCTACCAGGAATATTATAATTTTTACGATTAACAAATACTACAAAAACTAATAATATTATAGTCGTTGAAAATAAAAGTAACACTAACAACCAATACCAAACCATTAAACTGAGACTCCATGGCTGTAATAGCTCGTGTACAATACCAAAGATGATTCCCAATACCGCAAAACTAAAGGTAGTAACTGTTGCTTTAATAAACAATTTACTTAATTTTTTATCGTATGTATACTTACAATATAAATCTATTATCGTGTATAAAGATAAAAATGCCATTAATACACCTAACCAAGACAATAACCAATCTCCGCCTCCTCTAACTAACAGAAACAGAAACCAACACATCCCTACTGCAGAAAAAACAAAGGAAAGAAGTATGTTTTTCAATACCGGTTTCATTCTATTTTCACACCCTTACAAAAATTTAAAAATAAATTATAATTTTTTATTTACATGCTACTCGTTATTGGTTAAACCCTATTACATCTCTTATTCATTCTATATTAATGAAACAAATATAATCTCATGAAGAATTTAACGAGAAATACTCTACTAAGGCAACCTTTTTTCCATTGGTTAAGATATAAAAAAAGTAAGTATACATTACCACGTAATTAAATATAAGTAAATAAAATTAATTTACAGTTAATTTCATTCACTTATATTAATGTCACCTTTTCCCGTCCCAGGTACATCTTCTAATAACATATGCCTCCTTGCTATGAGAGCTATGGCTGCAAGTTCAATCGATTCATCTTTTCCTATAATAACCTTCGAAATATTGTTAATAATTTTCTTTAATGTACTCATATATTTATCTCCCACCTATAATAATTCAGAAAATTAAGAAATATCATTCCCGAATTATAACACATTACGTTAGAAGTAAATATATTCCTATCAAAATAAAAAAGATGACCTCAGCCATACGCTAAAGTCATTTTTTTCTACTAATTATTTTACTAGTTCACCACTATAAACTTTTATATCAAGTGGCGCAGTTAAAAATTGTCGTGCTTTGCTAACGAAAGATGTGAAGTGTTCACTCGTATTATGACTCGCAACTGCCTCTTCATCTTTCCATACTTCTACCATCGTATATACATTTTCTTTTTCTGTATCTTTATATAAGTCATAAGATACATTTCCACTTTCTTCTCTTGAGCCATGAAGTAGTGGCTGAATTTCTTCTAAAAATGATTGTTGTTTTGCTGGATCTACTTGAAATATTGCGTGAATAATAATCATGGTGTTTCCCCTCTCATATCTCACTTATTTCTGTATTTATAAAATTACTTCCACTCAGCAACTTTTTCAATTGGAAGGCGTACTGATTGGTAACCACTGTCAGCAGCTTTTCCGATAGAAATTAACATTACTGGTACGTGACGTTCTTTATCTAATCCGAAAGCTTCTGCGATTTGGTCTTTTTCAAATCCGCCAATTGGACAAGTGTCATAACCATGAGCACGAGCTGCTAACATAAATTGCATCGCTACAAGACCACCGTCAATTAGTACAGTATCTTTCATTACTTCTGGTGTAACCATTGAGAAGTAACCTGAAAGTTTTTTCATTTGATCTTCTTTTACTTCTGCTGGCATTAAACCGCGCTCTACTGCTGTACCGTAAATTTCTTCTGCGTTATCAAAGTTGTTTAAGTCACCAAACACAGCGATCATTGCTGAAGATGTTTCTACTTGAGATTGATTGAATTTCGCAAGTGGCGCAAGTGTTGCTTTCGCTTCGTCACTTTCAATCACTAAAAATCTCCATGGTTGCATGTTCACAGATGATGGTGCAAGTGTTGCTGTTGTAAGAATTTCTGTCATTTCTTCTTTACTAATTTTCACTGAAGGATCGTACTTACGAATTGAACGGCGTCCTGTTAAAATTTCGTTAAAATCATTTGTTTGTACTGAGTTAGTCATAGTTGAATTCTCCCTTTTTTAAAGTTCTTTTATATTTTCTTGAATGCGGTCTAACATTGCTAAAAGATTATCGCGCTGTTCTTCACTTAATCCTTTAAATGCAGATGCTGCAAAACGTTCTTTTTCCTCCTGATACACTTGAATTTTATTTCGTCCCTCTTCAGTTAGAGAAACTAACGTAATTCTGTTATCATCTGGATTTTTACGTCTTGTAATCATTCCATTTGCTTCTAGCTGTTTTAAATGCCTTGTAATTGCGGCATTATCAATATTCACTTCTTGCTGAAGTGCTTTTTGACTAATTTCACCTACTTCATATAACTGAAGTATAAGCTCTAATCGAGACTGGCTCATACCCGTACACCCTTCGAATTTTGAACTTACTTCTTTATTTAGAAAGTGTAATTTATATAAAATAATCGCTTCTTTCGAGCATGAACTTGTCAAAATACCCCTCCTTTACATGCAAAATAAAAATGTTTGATGTATCAATAGTTGATATGTCAATTAATATAATCTATATCGATTTAGAATGCAAGCATTTTGTTTTCATTTATATTTTTCCAAATTAAGACGCTTTGTCGCGTTACAAAAAATGTTAATTGCACTATAATAGTACTAATTTAAATGACTGGAGAGTGATTGTAATGCGGCAATACACAAATAGAAATGAGGAGATAAAAATGGAAAATGAAATGAGGATATTCACATATGACAACAATAAATATAGGGATTGTCGCGCACGTAGACGCTGGCAAGACGAGTTTGACTGAGCGTATTCTTTATGAAACGAATGTAATTAAAGAAATTGGCAGAGTTGATAGTGGAAGTACGCAAACTGACTCAATGGAATTAGAGAGACAACGCGGAATTACGATTAAAGCATCTGTTGTATCTTTCTTTATTGATGATGTAAAAGTAAATGTCATTGATACACCTGGACACGCTGATTTTATCGCTGAAGTAGAGCGATCATTCCGCGTTTTAGACGGTGCAATTTTAGTTATTTCTGCTGTTGAAGGTGTGCAAGCACAAACAAAAATTTTAATGCGGACATTGCAGAAACTAAACATACCAACAATATTATTCGTAAATAAAATTGATCGTAATGGCGCAAATACTGAAAAAGTTATGAAACAAATAAAAGAGGTTCTTTCAAATGAAGCATTCCCTTTCTACTCTGTAGAAAACGAAGGAACAAAGGAAGCACGAATTATTAAATACAAATCATATGACGACTGTATGGAACTGTTAGCACCATATAATGAATCATTACTTGAGTCATATGTAAATAATGAAATCGTACCGGGCACACTATTAAGAGAGGAACTCATTAAACAAATAGCGCAAGCAAATGTGTACCCGATCTTTTTCGGTTCAGCCATGACAGGTATGGGTGTAACTGAACTGCTCGAAAATATTTCAGCCTTATTTCCAGCTAAAAAGTCGGCAGAAAATGAAACATTATCCGGTGTTGTGTTTAAAATTGAACGTGAACCTTCTGGGGAAAAGATTGCATATGTAAGAGTTTTTTCTGGTCGTTTACACGTTAGAAAATATGTTGATATACAGCGCGGGGAAGCTCTGGCACATAAAGAAAAGATTAAGAAAATATGCATGTTTCATAACGGAAATGCTGTTCAAGTTTCTACCGTTTCTAGCGGAGAATTTTGCAAAGTGTGGGGACTGAGTGATATTAAAATTGGTGATATTATCGGTGAACGAACGGATTATATAAAAGACATTCACTTTGCCGAACCACAAATGGAAGCTGCTATTGAAGCAGTACCAAAAGAACGAATTCATGATCTATACGCTGCACTTATGGATCTATGTGAAGAAGATCCGCTCATTAAAGTGTGGAAAGACGATATTCATAATGAACTATATATTCGCCTTTTCGGTGAAGTACAAAAAGAAGTAATTGAAACAACACTTTATGAGAAATATAATTTGCAGGTTACTTTCTCAAATACGCGAGTTGTATGTATTGAGAAACCACTTGGCGTAGGGAATAGCGTTGAAGTAATGGGTGAAAAAGCGAATCCATTTTACGCAACAATTGGTTTTAAAATCGAACGTGGTGAGCTTAACTCTGGCATAACATATAAGTTAGGTGTTGAACTTGGATCATTGCCTTTAGCATTTCATAAAGCAATTGAAGATACTGTATTTCAAACGTTAAAACAAGGTTTATACGGATGGGAGGTTACGGACGTTATCGTCACGTTAACCCATACTGGTTATGCTAGTCCTGTTACAACAGCAAGTGACTTTAGAAATTTAACACCACTCGTTTTAATGGATGCTTTAAAGCAAGCTGACACATTTGTATATGAACCAGTTAACGAATTTGAATTGACTGTACCAGAACATGCAATTAGTACCGCGATGTATAAGCTTGCTGCTATTCCAGCCACTTTTGCAGAGCCTATATTCATTAATGATTCTTACCAGTTAACTGGGTCATTACCTGTCACGAAGACAGAGAATTTTAAGCGAATGCTTCATTCATTTACAGAAGGAGAAGGTATATTTACAACGAAGCCATCTGGTTATACAAAACTAAAGGCTCCCTTTCCTACTCGAAAACGTGTTGATTATAATCCTCTGAATCGTAAGGATTATTTGCTTCATGTGTTGAGGGCTTATTAAGTAAAAAAAGAGGTGCAATTTGCACTTCTTTTTGCATGTATTGATAGGTTAGTTTGTCCTAACAACTTCTTTAAGTTTTCCCATTATTTTTGCTATCGCTTCAATTGAATTCTCTGTTTCCAATCCCCCAACATTTACAGAATGATTTGCGTTTTTGACAACTTCAATTTGTAAATTCGTTTTATGTAACTGATCGATTTGATCTGCATTATATTGGTGATCTTTATCTCCAATTACTAATAGCCCTTCATGATGACTATGTAGGATCGAATCAAAAATGGAATCAAAAGTTAGTAAAGGTGTAAGTAGTATCATTTTTGACTGTAAAAACTCTTCCCTCTTCATTAAATCATTTGCAATCGGAATCGTTCCGAGTGACTTCCCTAAAAACATTGTATGATTGTATTGCTCACCTTTTAATACTTTTTTCATTACAGGATTAATATCATCCATCATTATTTTCGTTACTTCTTCGATTGGTTTATTCATTACTTGTTCGTCATAAGAATAATGAATATGTACTACATCTATTTTATTTTCGAGCATAAGCATCGTCGCATAATAAAATAACGGTTTATCGTAATTGTATCCTGAACCTGAGAACATAAAGCAAACCGTACTAGAACCTTTTTCGATATGTGTGTAACGAATTACCTTGTCATTTATATGTACCTCTTTTTTAGTCCCCTTCACCGTTTTCTCCTCCGAATACGTTTACTTTTGTAAAACGATATGTTCTGTATGAACTGCGATATCCTTTATTTTCTCTTTTATAAATGCTGGCTGTAAGTTATATGCATGTAACTCTTCTACCGGCACCCACTTAAATAGATATGTTCCACCCTCTTCTTCCAAAATATATTGATCCGCTCCATTTGCAGGTAACTCCTGTAGCTCTACTTCATAATAAAAACTAATCTCATGAAACTTCCTCTCAGAAAGTGTAAAGAAATTTTCTACTGACCATATTAATCTCTTCCCTTTAATAGGAACAGCTAGTTCTTCTGCAAACTCTCGTTGTAACGCATCTTCACTATTTTCTAGCATTTTCACTCTTCCGCCTGGTACGTACCAAAAATCTTCACCGTCACCTTGCAGAATGAGTATTTTATTATCATGTTTACAAATTGCTCCGACCCGATAATTAAAACATGTTTCTTCAACTTTAAATGTTAGATCCATACCGATTGCCCCCTATACTTTATTTGAAAATCGCTATAAAACTATTATGTATGTGCTGTACAAATAAGATTACTAAATTTTTCTATTTCATTCGATAGTTTTTGAATCTTCTGATTTTTTATCATTACAGGGATATAGTTACTTTACACTTTATCCTGTCTTATCTAATGAAAAATTCGACGATATAGATATCGAGTTTGACTGGAATGAAGATGACGAAAAAGGTTTGAAAAAGATGTTTCCTAGGTTATGGGAAATGTATGGGGAAGAACCGAGATAAATATTAGGACTCTGTTTAACCAATAGACAGAGTCCTGTTTTCATAGAATCCTTATTTACACTCTCTTTGTTTCATTCCACTTATCTAACAGCTCCTTTTCTCTTTCAATTGAAATACCTGCTTTTAATTCCCATTCGTCCACACTCTTCATCCACTCATACACATCTGTAACTGTATGTTCTAATTTCCTAAAAGTAAGTCCTTCTTTAACAGCTCTCTCAATACTAATATAAAAACCACCTTTCCAAGGCTTTGTCTCACCTTCTAATAAAAAAGTTTCAGGAAGCCATAGTGGCATCTCTGTCCAAGGCTGCACTTTATGTTCATTCATAAACGATTCATCTATCCAAACGAATGCGGCATCACTATTCGTAACCTTTTTGCACGTATTTAATAGCTCTTCCATCGTCAATTCATAATTTGGACCTGTAACATTGAATGTACCTGCTTTATTATTTTCTGCCATGTTGAGTCCAAAGCTCGCGACATCTTTTATATCAACGAATTGCACTGGACGATTTTTTCTGCCTGGTACTAACACTTTACCTCCTTTTGCTACACGCTGAATCCAGTATGTTAGTCGATCTGTATAATCAAACATTCCTGAAAGAAGTCCTGCTCTTACGTGTAAAACACGCCCTGGCCAATATTTATCTGCTTCTTTTTCGCATAATACTTTCAGTGCACCATAATGCTCATAAGGAGATATTTCACCATTCTCTACAGCCTTTATTTGCTCTTCCATTGGTTCAGGTTGTAATATATAGTCTTCTTTTATGTCATGCGGAATCCAATCTTTATATACGGAAAGGCTAGAGATGAATATATAGTGTTCAATATTATCTTTCAGTACTTCTCCAACATTTCTAATGTGATGCGGAGAAAACCCACACGTATCCACGACAACATCCCATTTTCGATTTTCTAAACTTGATACATCATCACTTCTGTCACCGATAAGCTGCTCCACTTCAGGAAAAACTTCTTTGTTTGTTCCGCGGTTAAATAATGTAACTTCATGCCTTCTGTTCAAAGCCTCTTTTACAACAGCTCTTCCCAAAAATCGTGTACCACCTAGTATTAAAATCTTCATGGTTCTCCCCCATTCGTGATTAAAAATCCTTTCTTTTGTTAAACGATTTTTTGTGCTGGAAAGTTACGGGGAATTTGTTATTTTACTTTAATTCTACAAATAAACAAGAATCCATTTTGAAAAATTAATCAATACGGATTCTTAAATTAGATATAATTATTTTACTGTATATTTGTTGAATTACTAACTCTGCACAATTTCCCCATCAACTAACTCAATAATTCTATTACACTTATTCGCTACTTCCATATCATGCGTTACAATAATAATTGTTCGTCCTTCTTCATTCAGTTGTAATAGCAAGCTCATAATTTCTTCTCCTGTTTTTCTATCTAAATTTCCAGTCGGTTCATCAGCCAATATTAATTCTGGTTCGCCTACTAACGCTCTAGCAATTGCGACGCGCTGCTGTTGTCCACCTGATAACTCGTCCGGTGTTTTATGCATATGTTCTTTTAAACCTACTTTTTCTAAATAGAACTTCGCCTTATTTTCTCTTTCTCGTTTCCTTAGCTTTCTATACGTGAGTGGTAGTGCTACATTATCCAGTACAGTATGTTCTTTTAACAATGCAAAATATTGAAAAATAAATCCAATCATTTCATTTCTTGTTTTATGAACTTTATTCGCTCTAATTTCATTTAATGGTTTTCCATTTAACGTATATTCACCCTCATTTGGCATATCAATTAACCCTATAACATTTAATAGTGTACTTTTCCCTGAGCCTGATCGCCCCATTATTGCTATAATTTCACCCTTATTTATTGTTAAGTTTATACCGTTTAAGGCGAACGTATTGTGATTCTTGTTACTATACACCTTTTTAATATCTATTAGTTCAATTAAACCCATTATTCCATCCCACCTATTAATGTTTTCGGTTCGAGTTTTCTAATAAATAAGAAAACAATTACATTCGAGACAATGATGATCAATAATAAGAAAAGAAATACTAAAAATAATATAGGCATGTCCAATTTAAAGTCTAATGCCGATACTGCTTTAAAATCCTTTGACATTTGCAGCAGCTTCCCATACCTCCATGAAAAGTAAGCTATTGACATTCCTAAGCCCGCTATTGCTACAATAATGTTTTCTAAAACAATTTGAATAAACATTCCAAATTTACTTTCGCCAAAAACTATTTTTATACCAAATTCCCTCTTTCTCATTAAGATAGAAACGATGGTTGTTACCGCCATTCCGACGATCGAGAATAGAATGAATAAGATTCCTACTATAAGTTGAGGTAATTCAGAATAGCTGTTAAGAGTAACATCTATATTTATTTCATCACCTAAATTTTTCAAATGAAACGTTCCACCGTTTCCTTTAAGTTGAATTGATTCTTCTAGTTTCTTTACATCTGCATCTTTTCGTAAATGTAAAACTGTACTTTGATGCAGTCTTAAAAACATTCCTTCATAATTTTCATATCTATTAGATGACATAGGCATTATCATTGCGTAATCCAACTTCAAATAAACGTTCGTTGTATTATTATCTACGATAAATTTATTCTCTGGTAAAAAGCCTATAATTGTATATTGATTATTAATTGTATCCCCAACTTGAAAATATTTCTTAAAGTAAGAACCCATTAATACTTTTGTTTTTTCTTCACTATTTTTTGGAAAATCTTCATGCAAGAAACCCTCTTTAGGTTTTAAATGTAAACCTAATAATTTATAGTAATTTTCATCTACAACAATTGTTTGAACAGTAGGTCTTTCATCGTGAAACGTTTTATGTTTCAAATCAGCAATCATATTGTTTTGAAGTGGTCTATTACTTGATTCTATTTCAATTAAACTCTCCTCGTATGTACCATACGAAATCACGTCTTTATTTTGATGAATTGTATTATAAACCGCTTGAATTTGCTCTTTATTAAATTGATTGCTTTGTAACCTATCTGTCGTCCTTTCAAAAGTAACTAAATATGTTTTATCCACATTTAATGCTGAGCTGGATTTATCGTTTAGATGGTGTAAATTATAAAATACATTAATTGAACTCGTTATAGTTGCTAATCCAAATGTAATCTGTATTAGAAGAAGTACCGAAAATAGAAATCTCTTTTTTAATGCTATGAACGCACTTTTTATTCTCATCATTTTTACTCCTTTAATGCTTTAGCAGGTTCACTTTTAAGCACATATACAAATGGTATAACAGAGAGGATAAAAGCTATATTAAGTGAAAGAAATACACACATTACAATATGAGTAGGCTGTAAACTAATGCTATAGCTTGTAGACTCTATAATACTTTCACTCAAAGTGCTAAAAATCCATTGTATGCATATCGCACAGGCTGATGCGATGATTGCACATAAAAATAATTGACTAAATATAAAAATAAAAAGATTTACATTACTTGCTCCCAAAGATTTCCTTAGCGAAAGACTTTTTTTCTTCGTATAAATCCAATAATAACTTACTATTATACTGGTAATTAAAGCTATACAAAAAAGCCTAAATGGAAAACTTAATAACTCTTTCACAGCTTTACTTGAGTTTTTTTCTTTCTCAAAATTCTCTTTTTCACTTATCACTTTGGCATTTATATCTTTATTGTTCTGGTTTATATGCTGTATGAAAGTGTTTATTTCCTTTATAGGGTTTTCGTTAGAACGAACGATCATTTGGAATGTATTTTCATTTTGGATCATTTTTTTCACTTCATCTGGCATATCATATAAAGCGACGTAAATTTTAATATTATACTCATATCCAGTATTTGCTCCAGCTACACCTTTAACTGTATATTCCTTATTAAATAGTTTTATTGTTTCCGTATCCTTATAAATCTTCTTCCCGACTATTACACTATTTTCTTCATTTTGTTCCATCTGAGAACCTTTTAGCAAAGGTGGAGACCAATTTTTATTAAGGAGACCATTCATTGTTGCTCGGCCGATACCCGGAATAGTAATACGAATATCATTTGTAATAACACTAGCATTTTTAAAATCAGTCTCTACTAACGTCTGGAATTGTTTGAAATTTAATTCCCCTATATTAGTAAGTTGAACGGAATAGTAATAATTAAAATAACCATTTTTTCTATCATAAAATTTCTCATCATAATAATCTTTCGTCGACATTGCTATAAGTATCGGCCATATTGTCAATACAAACGCAATAAATAACATAATGAATATTGCTTTGTTTACCACTATTTCTTTTAATACTAAATTCATATATCCTCCTCATTTTAAAAACCGCGAAAAAGGTATTTATCCTTTTTCACGGTTTTTGTTGATTGTTATCTAATTACCATTTCCTTAGAGGTGTAGGCACTATCCCCTTTCATTACCCATTCATGACCCGAATAACCAGTGGTAATTGGCCCTCTGGATGAAACTTTAACGTTCACACGATCTGTAATTTTAGCATTATTCTTTTCTACCTCTTTAGAAGACCCATCATCAAAGCTAGCCCTTACAGTCATCTTGTAAAAATGAGGTTCATTTGTTTGCGCAGTGTAGGCGTGTCCGGTAGCCTTTCCTCCGCTCCCTTCCCATTTCCCATAAGAATCCCAACTAATCGAAGCAAATGAAACGGAAGAAACCATACCTAATAAACAAGCAGTTAGCCCTGTAGTAGCTAGAGTTTTTTGAAGTAAGTTTTTCATATAAACTCAATCTCCCTTGTTTAAAATATTCACTTAAATATTTAAGTATTTTCAGGCCTTGTCCTCATTATACATAAAAAAATAATCTCATATTAAAAAATCCTAATTTTTACATTTTCCACACAACCCTTACATTGCTCTGAACTTTCCGTCATAAAAGAAAAAGATGGTATGAAACTCCCATTCACACCATCTTTTTGCTTCCGTTATTTATTTGATCCTGTATAAGGAAGAATATATTTCACAATCAATTCCCATCTATCCCGTACATTCGGCATAACTTCAGAAGCAATTACTACAACCAAATCCTTCTTCGGAATACAACAAATCAAATTCCCACCATCGCCCATTGCACAGTATGAAAAGATTCCAGCCTCTTCTCGTAACCACCATAAGTAACCATATTGATTTTGGTTCATTTCTGTCGATTCTTTTATCCATGATTTTGATAGTATTTGTTTTCCATTATGAATACCTTCATTCAAAAACATCTGTCCAAACTTAGCCATATCTTTAACTGTTAACGTTAGTCCCCAGCCGCCTGTCGAAATACCATTTGGATCATGAACCCATCCTTTTACATCTTTTCCGAATAAGTCATCGAATCCAAATGCTTTCATATTGTAGTTTGGGATTTTTCTCATGCCGAGTGGTTGAAATAAGTACTCATTCGCAAATTCACGCGCACTTTTTCCTGTTACGTTCGTTATAATCGCTGATAGTATATGAGCTCCTGCAGATGAGTATTTAAAAGATCCGATTTCTCCGCCATTCCCCATTCTATTAAGTGTATACTGTATCCAATCCTCTTGTGTACATAGTTCTTCTAACGGTTCCTGCCAGTCTACGAAAGGATGTGGAGCTTTCATCATAAGAAGATGTCGTACTGTTATTTCAGATGAATTAACGTTATATTCCGGGAAAAATTCTATTACTCTTTGATCAACGCTTTTTATATAGCCTTTATCTACACATAGTCCAATTAACGCAGAAATAATCGTTTTTGTGACTGACGCTATATGAAATGCATCATCTGGACCGTGACCGTTATAATATTTTTCAAAAATAACATCACCTTTTTGTACTACTAACATACCATTCATATTTTCATATTCTTCTTTTATAATCTGATCTAACTTTTCAGCAGTTTGCATTGTTCTTCCCCCTTAATCAATGATTAAAAAGGTTCGATAGGTACATATATATCAACTATATGTTTATTTTCCGGGTGCTGCTTTGGGTCATTTTTATACATTTCAAAAGGATACGAATTTCTCGGTTTATATCCGCTATTTGGTAGCCACTCGCCGTATAAGAAATCCCATGCTCCTTTATATTCGTTTTGGAATATTTCAAAATGGCCTATCGCATACTTGCCTGAAGGTATTACCATTATTCCAATGTCACTCGTTTCTACTGCGGATTCATTCGGAATTGTTATACAAAGACTCGTTCTTAAATGATTGTCTTCTGTAAATTCATGATGATCATGATAAATGGTTAATACTTTCGTATCCTCGAATACATGGTAGTTTTGCTTCGATGCGTAATAAAATAGTTTCTCTATCATTTTTGGAAAAGCAATCGTTAACTCTTCATATGTACCGATATGCCTTATGTATGCGACGTTTATATCGTCTGCTGATACAATTTCAACATTTCCTCGAACCTTCTTACACTCATTGTATTGAGAAGTTCCGCTTACGTCTTTGCAATTCTTGCTATTGTGGTTTCGATATTGAGACGGACTTACTCCGTAATAATTTTTAAATGTGCGGGAGAAAACTGCTGAATCTGTAAAACCAAAATGGTAAGCGATATCCGTAATCGTCATATCTGTGCGATATGTAAGTAGATTCGTTGCCCTTTCTAACTTCAATCGGTTTACATACCGTGATAATGGCTCGTCTACGATCCCCTTAAAAATCCGATGAAAATGAAACTTTGAAAATCCTGCTACATCCGCTAGCTCTTCAATTGAAATTGAATCATTTATGTTTGATTCTATATAATCTTGTACCTTATAAATGCGTCTTAAGTACTCATTTCTACTTTGTTTACTCTCCATACTTTTATCTCCTCACAACAAAAAGGCTAACGTTAAGCTAGCCTACTTTTATACATTTTTCAAAAACAAAACTCTACTACCGCCATTCCCATCATAATTTGTATGTACCGATACACCCTCTATCTCATCATCCCCGGCATCAATTCGAAAACCGATTTCTTGATGAAACTGTATCGACTTTTTGTTAATTGGTGACGTAATTGCTTTTACAACTTTACGATTATTTGCACGAGCGATATCAAAGAAATAAGAATACAATGTCGATGCAATTCCTCTTCTTCTATACTTCGGATTGACACCGATAAAATGAACATATGCTTCATCTTTATATGTTTGTGAAAAGAATCCACATAAGAAACCTAACGTTTCGCCATCTTCTTCAATGATAAAACTCGTTTCTTGAAAATGAACGAAGAACAGTTTTGGCAACATAGCAGCCATATCTCTACCGCCCCACCAATCATTTAAAACAGAATGAATCTTTACATAATCTTCCCCTTGGATGTTTCTTACTTGCATATGTTTCTCCCTTTCACTCACTTCATTTTTTCATAAATTTTAATAACCGTTTCTACTAAAAGGATGAATACCCATATTCCACAAAATACAAGAACAGACTGAAATATCGATCCAATTATCATAACACCAACTGCACCTGTTATTGAAAAAGATATTCCACCAAGCCCTGGATCCTGTATAAATGCTCCAGCAGAAAAAGCGGTTATAATTGATACTATTAAATAAATAACACTCATTATTTTTAATATTTTTATAGAAAGATACGAAGTTTGTTCTTTCTCCACTTGTGATAATTCGATTTCCCCGCTCGCAATTCCTTTTTGCAAACAGTCCTCACATAAAAATTCTTCCTTAATTTTTTTACCCCCATGTATTGTACCCGTTATCTCTTTACACCTTGAACATTTTCGATTTATCATGTTGTTACCACTCCAATCTATTAAGATTATACTTATATCATTCTGCATTTACCTTAATATCCCTTTTATGTATTTTATAGAGAAAGGTCGTGTTTTATGATTTCAAAACTTACGTTTAGCTCGAAAAAGCGTACCGTTCATTATGTATTAAGACCTAGTTGTTATGCAGTTATTTTCCATTCATCTTCTTCAATGATTGCTGTTATCCAAAAAGCAGACCGTTACTTTTTACCTGGTGGTGGTATGGAAGGTAATGAAACAAAAGAAGAGTGTTTGCACCGTGAACTACTAGAGGAATTAGGATGGGCAATTGAAATTGATCAATATATCGGTAATGCGGCTCGATATTTTTATGCAGAAAAGGAAGATATATATTATTTAAATGACGGGTTCTTTTATATTGCGAACATGGTGCAGAAACAAACTGAAAACTGTGAGGATGATCATGTTCTAAGGTGGATGTCTCCTTTACTTGCTGTAGAGCTTCTCATTCATGATCATCAAAAATGAGCCGTTGAGCAAGCTCTTTTATTACGAAAACAAAAGGGATCTCCTTCTATATGAAAGAGATCCTTTTTACTACTAACTTACTTTTTTCAAATTAAGTGCAGGCTTTTTGATTCCGCCTTTTTTTACAACATATAAACCGATAAAGATAATAAGACCGCCAACGAGCTGCATCATATTAATTTGCTCTCCAATTGTAACTGCCGCAAAGATAACTGCGAACAATGGTACGAGATACATATAAACCATTACTTTCGTTGAGCCTATTTGACTAATACCGACATACCACATTGCTAGTCCGAAGATGGTCGCAAAGATGATTGAATATGCTAGTGAACCCCAGCTTGGCGTATCTACTGGCCATGTTAAAGAGTTTACATTGAATAAACAGTATATAACTAGTGGTACAATTCCAATTAAAGTAGACCATGATGTAACTCTCATTGCGGAGTACTTTGTAATAAGAGGTTGCGCTAATATTGGATACCATCCCCACGCAATTGCTGCGACTAATCCAATTACATTTCCGAGCCACGCATATTCGTAAGTAGCTCCTCCTATATGTCCTGTTAATAAAACGAATGCTGCACCAATAAACGCTATTATTGAACCTATTTGTACTTTCATCGAAAAACGTTCTTGTTTGTGCAATACTGCTAATATCCCTGTAAAAATAGGTGACATCGCAATTAATAATGAGGCGTTCGTTGCTGAAGTATATTTCACAGATAGCATAAACATCGTTTGATACATTGCCGTACCAACGATACCGACTGCTACTAGTCGTAACCAATCTTTTCTTTCAATACGTAATGAGCGTTCCATTAAAAATGTAATAAGTAATAACACCGGAGATGCTACTAAAAATCGTAAACTATTAAATTGAATGGATGACATATATGCCACGCCATACTTTCCAATTGTATAATTTGCTCCCCATACTAATGCTACTGATACTAGGAGCCACTCCATTTGCCATCGTTTCATCCGAATCTCCCCTTCCATATTTAGCATAGTAAAATTGGCTGGATATAGCACCGTCCAATTGGCTGTTTTTTTCCCCAGCCAATTTGTTATACTTAATGTATATAAGAGATGCGGAGGCGTTTGTATGGAATGGAAGCTAGATAACGACAGTAAAATCCCAATTTATCAGCAAGTAGTTGACTTTATTGAGAAACGTATTACATACGGAGAACTTCCTCCTGGAAGCTTCCTCCCTTCCGAACGGAAATTAGCTACGCAGTTAAATGTAAACCGAAGTACGGTAACGACTGCTTATAATGAACTACGTGCTATGGGGATTGTGGAAAGTACGACTGGTAAAGGGACACGTGTAAGTACACATATGTGGGGCGTTTCTCCAACATTAACTCCGAATTGGAGAAATTTCGTAGAAGGTGGTACTTTTTTACCAAACTTACCGTTACTTCGCCATATTCGGGCAGAAGTACAACAAAATGAAAATATCATTGATTTCGCAAACGGCGAGCTCGGTTGTAACCTTTATCCTCACGATCAACTACAGACAATTTTACGAGAACAACCGTTAACGCATTCATTAAGTTATGATCATCCGCAAGGCTATCTCCCGCTAAGACAAGCGGTCGTAAAATATATGAAAGAATATTTAAAAGTTGAAGCGACTGAACAATCCATAATGATTACATCTGGCGCACAGCAAGCACTTCACCTTATCGTACAATGTTTATTAAATCCAGGTGATGCAGTTGCTTTCGAAAGTCCTTCACACTGTTATTCCTTACCGTTATTCCAATCAGCAGGTATTCGTATTTTCCCATTACCTGTCGATGAACACGGTATTAACCCAGACGATGTGCAAGAGTTATATAGAAAGCACCGTATTAAAATGATATTTTTAAATCCAAACTTCCAAAATCCTACGGGCACAATGCTTCATCCAAACCGTAGAAAAAAACTGTTATCACTTTGCGCAGACTTACGAATTGCGATTGTGGAAGATGATCCGTCCAGCTTACTTACGTTAGAAAAGAAACAACCTTGCCCTACTTTAAAATCGATTGATGAAAACGGAACTGTCATTTATGTACATTCCTTATCTAAAATGATTGCACCAGGTTTACGAGTTGGCTGGCTTGTCGCTCCGCAGTCTGTAGTAGAAAGGTTATCTGACGCAAGGCACCAAATGGAATTAGGTATGAGCATTTTCCCGCAGTGGCTTATGCAACAATTTTTCGAAACTGTACCATTTCAGTCTCATATCGTACCGTTACGAAAACAATTAGCAGAAAAAAGAGACGTTATCGTTCGCGCCCTAAATGAGCAACTTCACGATAAAATCTCTTTTTCAAACCCGACTGGCGGTATATACATATGGGGAAAATTAAAAGAACCGATAAACGAAAAACAACTCATTATGCAAAGTTTAAAACAAGAAATCGCCTTTATGCCCGGTAGTATTTTCGGTGCGAAAGATGGTTATATTCGTTTATCTTATGGAAAAGTGAATATTAATCAAATTGAGGAAGGTATTTCTCGTTTGCGAGAAGCTATTTTAGTTTGTGGAAAATGACTTTACATAAAGCTTTATCGTTTGACAAAAGAAAAATCTACCATTATTATCAACACGAACCTAGTTATAGGAGTGATAAAAATGAAAATTTACGTTGATGCAGATGCTTGTCCTGTAAAAGATGTAATTATTTTAGAGGCTACGAATGCAGAAATCCCTGTAACCCTCGTTACTAGTTTTTCTCATTATTCTAATGCAGAACAACCAAAAGGTGTGGAAACAATTTATGTTGATTCCGGAGCAGATGCTGCGGATTACCGCATAATGCAGTTAGCAAAAAAAGAAGATTTAATCGTAACGCAAGATTACGGTCTTGCTTCGCTTGCTTTAGCAAAAGGCTGTATCGTGCTACATCATAAAGGCTATAAGTATACGAATGATAACATTGAACAATTGTTACAAACACGATATTTAAGTGCAATGGTTCGAAAAAGTGGTAAACGTACAAAGGGACCGAAACCATTTACAGCAGAAGATAAAGAGAAATTTAGAGAGCTCTTTAAAAGTATGATCGCACTTTAAAAATGAATCGTCTATTTGCTAGGAAAACTTCGCAAAACAAAGAAGAGAATATCCAAATGAACATTCTCTTCTTGAAGTTTACCCTTTTAAAATGAAGGTAAATTATCTAAGTTATTTTCTTTTATTCCATCCGGTTCACTACGTATAATATCTCTACCATACTTATGAAATACGTCCACATGAGCTAACTTCCCTGATTTTACTTCACTAAGAGCAGCTACATAATCTAACTCTCTCCCGCTACTTGTTTTAAACGCTATTAAATCACCATCATCATTTTTACGAACGGCAACAATTTGTTCTGCTCCTGAATTGACTTCATGGTCTACTTCAAATTGAGCTTGTTCTTCTCCTTGATGTAAGTAATCATTATAAACTTTTTCAAAGTCTTTTTTATCCATAACATTCACCTCCAACACATTTTATTAGTATGGTTGGGAGGGGGTGATTTTATGTAATTTGCTCTAAACTTTTGTATTTTCAAATGAAAACATAGTACCCTCACTATTTGATTGTAAAGTGTATTTTATATCGAACATCTTTGATATATCTTCAATATTTTTCAAACCAAGTCCCGTACCTTTACTATTTATATCAAACCCAATCCCATTATCTCTAAAGGAAACCATATCTTCATCTATAATAATTTTGATTTTTTTAGCTTTTGAATGTTTAAGGACATTTTGAAAAATATTATCAAATAACCTTTGAATCCATAACTCATTACTATTCCATATCAACTCTTTATCTTGTGGATTATATACTAATTCAATTTTATGAATGCTATACAAATAGCTCCATTTTTTAATCATATTTTCTATTAAATTATGTATATTAACTTCATCATTCACAATATAAGTATTCTCTAAGGTCTCTGTAGATTGAATATTAAATTCGTTAGTTAAATCACTTATATATTGTATCTGCTCATACATTGATTCAAGTACTGGTGCTTGTTCCTTGTACTCACCTTCTAAATAATATAATTGTAATCTGACCGCTGTTAAGGGTGTATTAATATCATGCCGTAATTTATTTAATAGTTCCTTTTTTATTTGTTCCTGCTGTTGTAGTTCTAATTCTCTATAAGTTGTTCTTTCTATAAGCAAGTTCACTGATTTAATCAGCTCTCCCATTTCATCATCGCTTTTAACATTTATTATATTAGGGATTTTCTTATCACTAGCTAAATCTCGAATCGTTTGATTTAATACATTAATTTTATTTAATACTGTGTTAATCGATTTTGAAAATACAAAAGCTAATATTAATAGTGATAATAAAAATATTATTAACATCGTAGGATATGCATAGGATTCGTGAAAAGGAATGTTCTGATTTTTAATTTTAAAGACAACATTATAAATAACTGATGCAAAGATACTAATTGACAACAATAATAGTGGTACGCTAATAATAGCGGAGAATAATAGTAACTGATATTTTTTCTTTAAGTTCATTTCTTCATATAGGTATTTAATCTATACCCTTCTCCATATATGTTCTGAATAATATCACCTGTTTTATCATCAATTTTGGTTCTAATTTTCTTTATATGTACGTTCATGATATTTTGATTTCTATCTTCGAGTTGCCATAGGTAATCATAGAAGTGTTCTTTAGATAAAATTCTATCTCTATTTTCATATAAATAGAAGAATATTTTTCGTTCAATTGCTGTAAAAGCAACTTCATTACGCAAATCATTCATAAAAACTCTTTTATATTCTGCATCTATAAATAAATGGTTAATTTGCGTGAACGTACCATATTGATTATCTAACATTTTCTGAATCCTTAACAACAACTCTCTAGGATCAAAAGGTTTTATCATGTATTCTTCTCCAATGGTCAAACCTTTTAGTTTACTATCCATATCATTCCTAGCTGATAGAAATATAATTGGAATATTTAATCCTAGATTTTTTATTTTCTTTGTAATTTGATAACCATCTTCGCCTGGTAACATAACATCCATTATGACTAAATCTATTACATGAATTATATCAAGAACTTTCCTTCCCTCTTTCTCCCAACACACATTATACTTCTCACGCTGTAAAATTTTTTGTAATAAATCTCCTATAATCAAATCGTCTTCAACAATTAATATGTTATATACTTTCATTATGTAGACCTTTCATCGCTAAAATAACAATTGCTTTGTTCTTCACTACTTTATTCTTAATAAAATCCAGAGCAATTTTGTATATTTCATCAGGAGCATATAAATAAATACTATGTGTACCTTCAATTATTTTTACATCAGCTAATAATAACTTGCTAGCAAACTCCTTATAATCTTCGTTTTTTTGCTTTGTATACTTCGAATCTTTATATTGCCTAGCAATCGCATCTATAAATAACATAGGTGTTTCTTTTGGGATCGATAAAGAATTTGATTTTTTACCGTTATTGTAGCTTTGTAAAAGTTCTTGCTTCATATCATCATTAAAAGCCCTCTTATACGTAAGCGCTTTATAAATATCTTTTTCCTGTTCGTTTAAAAAGGACTGACGAATGACTTCGGGATTATAAGTAATAGAGGGAGCTAATCTCTGAAAACCAATTTTCGTTAAAATATTCATCCCTTTTATTTTTAATGAATCAACCATACCTATTTTATTAGTCACGTACTGTTTAGGTAAACCAATATCTAACGCAATAATCCCTTTTACTTCACTTGGATATTTTTGTGCCCAATAAATAGCCTCTATACCCGATAGAGAGTGTGGTACTAAAATGTAAGGTGGTTTATTTCCACTTCGAATAAGCGCTTCTCTCGTTTGTTCTAATATCGTATCAATATCTCTATCATCTTGAAAAACATCACTGTATCCATAACCCGCTCTCTCAATTACAGAAATCTTGTTTTCTTTCGAAAATTTACTATATAAGCCTTTCAATTCATAAACAGGAGCGGCAATTCCAGATCCGGCCATAAATACAAACGTATCCTCCCCGCTCCCCTCATTATAAACATTCACTTTTTTATTGTCGAAATTAACAAGTTCGCCTTCATTGTTCATTAATTTCGATTCCATTTTTAATTGATAGTTATGATATATAAATACAGCGCCTGTTCCAAAGAAAATCATACTAACACACATTAAAAATATTATTTTCACTGACTTTAATAATTTTTTCATTTGACACCCCTTTCAAACTATATTGAAAGGGTACAATATAAAAATAAATTTCTTATAAATTTTCAAAATTAATATCTATTCATTGTTTCTAAGGATGGACTATTTTTAATACCTACGCAAACCCTTCAAAGTCTCCAATATATCATCTGTAAAGGCTGTACTACCTTCTGCCTCTAAAACTCTAAAATAAAAACTTCTTAAGAAAGTTCTAATATTTTGTACTAAAATAGCATGCTGCGGATGTCGGATGTCTTCAACAGTTGCTATACTATGTAGCCAATTGCTCCACTCTTCTCCAATTAAAATATTTTGGTTACGTAACGACATAATTGGCGCTACTAATCTTTCATCCTCAAAGTGTACATATACGTAATCACTCAATCGAACCTTCTGACGAACAGCAGCTAGTATTGCATATGAAAACTCACGATTTTGTATTGTACGTGCTAACGCATCTAGTGCATCAGCCGCATGCGCCGTAGAGTGTGCCCAGCCTTTTCCTTCTACGTATCCTCTTACATCTTCTTCTAAATATACATATTCCAGCACTTGTTCTGCCACACTGTATAGTTGTTCTTCAGATAACAGTGGTTCTCTTTCATGAACAGATAAAATAAGTGGCGGAATTAATACGGAGAATGCACGTTTAAATACAGAGTCTGTGCCCTTTTCACCAATTTTATAAAATAAATAATCAGGACTAATCGCTTGTAGCATTAACCCTCTTAATTCTTTTTGTCTAAACACATCATTTGTAATCCATGTGTGAAGCGTACTATAAATTAAATCATCACGTAATTCAGCATCAGGTGAACCGATATAATCTAGCATCCACTGCGCATATGGATATGCATCTACGTCTTCTGGTACAGCATAATTATTATTTTTAATTTGTAGTAGTTCTTCTTTTAATTCTAGTACTTCATTCATTATATTTCCTGTCCCCTTTTTACTTTATTAACTTATTTCCGCCTTATCCCCTGTAATTGCCTATCCTTATATGAACTTGATTCAATTATATATAATTTATCCTGATAAATAAAAGGAAATACATTAGAACTTCGCGGTCTCTCACTTTGTTTACATGCATTTCATGTAAGTTTAGGCTATAAAATAAAGTATTTTTTTCATTTATATTCAAACGTAGTTACAATCAAAAATTAAATCATTTTAGAACTTGTTTAATAAATTCTGTTTTAGCTTTTGTGTATGCTTCTCTATCTTGGTTAAACTTTTTTGCTAACTCTTGCTTTAGATTTGAATAATCATAAACTAATTGTGGATTTTCTCGTAAGCGGTTACGAAATAAAAGTTGTTGCTCCCATCGTTCAGTTCCTTTAACCATCAAATGCAGATGAGCTACACGCCTATTATTCTTCACTTTCACAAAGAACCTTCTCCAAGGTCTTTCATCTAATTCCGGGCCTACATAATGCCAATCATATATAGCCAATTTTGCTGAAATATCGAGCACTCTATCAAATGAGTCTGTTTCAGCCATTAGATCAATGATAGGTTTTGCAGGTAAACCAGGTATGGATGTACTTCCTATATGTATTACTTTGCTAATACCGAGAGGAGTAAGCAGTTCATAAAGTTGCCGTTCTTCATATCGGCCTTTATCTTGCCAATCAGGATTTGCATTCACTATCTCTACTGACTCATTCGCCCATACAGGCCAATCGTTCGGATTATCTTTTTTATCCACCCGACGCATCCCCTTTCACGAACTTTTTGTTATATAAAAGATTTTAAATTCCTTTAAATACAACTACCGGATCATCAAAATTACTATTCTGAAATATAACATTTGCACATTCTTTCGCATTATGCTCATCTATATACATCTTACAAGCCGCATGATATCTGTTTATAAACATTTTCTCTGCTTCTTCATAACTTCCAAAAGCCTCAGTCTCGCGCTCTGCACCACGTTTTCTCGCAATCTCAAAATCTGTATTTAAGAAAATTTTATAGTCAAATAGATACTCAATTTCTTTTTTCAATAAAAATGTTCCATCTACTATTAGCACCATATTTGGCGAGGCCACTAGCGGCGTATTATGTACAGGGATGTCCGTTATTAAGTTATGAGAAATCGTTTCATACTGTAAATTCCCGTTAGGTCCTAAAGGTTTTAATAGCCTTTCTTTGAAAGCTGTATAATCGTGTGCATCTTCATAATACCCTCTTGCTGATTCTTTGCCTTGTGTATAGCGAATCACTCTAGGGTTATGAAAATCGTCAATGCTGGCGCGTGTTACTGGTAATCCTCGTTTTTTTATTTCTTCAGCTAGTTCGTTTGCAAGTGTTGTTTTTCCTGAAGCTGTAATACCACTTACTCCAACTCTTGTTGGATGGGTTAAGTTTAAATTTAAAATATGATCTACAATTTCTTTCATGCGTTGTATTCGGTTCAAGATATTTCCTCCTACAATCAGTTTACATAATATAATTATAGGTAACAATTCGTTTCATTATTTGTCGGTAAGTCGATATCCTATTTCGAATCGTTGATATATTATGATTGGCTTACTTTCCCTTAAACCCCCGATATAAAGCAGTCCGTAATTCTTGTTTGTATTCTTCAATTTCTGGCATATCGAGTTCTTCTGCTAGCCTGATTGCTAATTCAATATCATACGGTACACGTACAAGTTGAATGGAAAAGCTTGCGGCTTCTTTTTCATTGTATATTCCTTCAAATATTAAATAGGAAGCTTGTGTAATTTCAAGTGGGTTTCCTACACTACCAGCATTACATAACGTTTTCCCTCTGAAATTTTGAACGAATGCTTGGTGAACGTCACCGTAGCAAACGACATCTGGTTTTCTTTCCCCTTCTATATTCTCTGTGAGCTCACTATTTTCGAACATACTAATACGCTCTTCTCTTGAGGCATGTGGTTGAATTCTTTCATATAAACTTCTCGGTGAAGCGTGGAACATACGAATCAGTTTGCCGCTCATAAAAAATTCGATTGAAAATGGTAAGCTTCTTAAATAGTCATTTTGTTCTTCCGATAATTGTTTTTGATGCCATTTTAACGCTTCAAATTCAGTCGGTTTTGTAATGAAATCATCCCAGTTCCCCATTACAACTCCTTCACATTCTTTACGAATGATTTCAATCACTTCGCTAGAATGAGGACCTTTTCCGACTAAATCTCCAAGGCAAATGATGCGCTCGATTTCTCTTAATTTAATATCTTGCAGTACAGATTCTAATGCTGGAATATTACCATGTATATCTGAAATTACCGCTATTTTATCCAAATGAATCCCTCCATTACTTATAGTTTATTATATCCTCATGTTATGATTGATACCATTTTGGAATATAGGATGAAAAATGATTATGATCTTCTAAAATCCCGTTCAATCTTTCCTTCATATCATTTACTAAATGCGGTGTGCTTCGGTTTGTCCATACGATATCCGCTGGGAATGTCATTGCTGCATATAATGAGTACAGTTGCCAAAAATGAAGCGATGGTTCGCCTCCGCAATAACCGTGAACTTGTCCAACCGCAAATGGTTTACTTATTCTTGTAGTAAAAATCGCTACGTTATAAAAATCGTGTATTGGGTCACCAAAATCATATCCTCCAAAATCGATAACGATAAATTTCTTATTATGAATCATACTATTTGCTGGATGGAAGTCATCGTGTAAAAAGGTAATAGGGCGATTTTTCAATAATTGTTTATGCTCCCCTACAAAACTTAATACTGGCTTCAAATTAAGGAAGTCTATTTCATAGTTTGCTAACGCTTCTACGTATCTTTCGTATTTATTCCATCGAACCGTTTCCCATTTATTACTTGCACTTTCTCTTCCAATTGAGTGGATCCTCTTTAGTACTTCTCCTGCTTTTCTTCCTGCATTATACTGTTCTTCCACCGATAGCTTCCCTAAACCTTCTTCACCATTTACACCTTGGGCCCATTCAAATACTTGTACACATTTATTTAATTCCTCAAGTTTTATGAAATGAATTAACTTGGGCGTTGGAATATGTAATAACTCTAATTGTTTCATATACGTATATTCTTCTTGTTTACGTTCAAAATGAACAGCATCACATACTTTCACAAAATAAGTTTCTTCGTTCTTTAATTCAACTTTATATTTTTCTTCATGTGAAAAACCTTTTGAAATAGCTGTACACTTTACAATACGAGGCCATTCTAGTTGTCTCTCTATCTCTCTAAGCATTTCCTTCACAACGTTCACCTCTATCAATATATGTACAAACTACCTAACACTTCATGCTCTCGTTTATTTTCACCTTTAAACTCCACTGCAAATGGATATTCGCCATGACGCTTCAAACGTTCTAGTACTAACCCTTCTCCTATTGGTTCACAAAACTGCACATGAACATCACCAAATGATACGCTTTGACACTCCGCATTCCATTCTTCATTCTTTGTGATTGAGCTTGCAGTTAGCCCCATTACTTCTTTCCATTTCCGTACTGTTTCTCGAACATTTTTCACTGCGTAATGAATCGTTTCAATTTGTTGTACTTTATTTTTATGTTCAGTGATCGTCCCTATGTTACGTAAATCGTTTCTTCTTTCTTCGTCCGTTTCATTCCATTCTATAAAGAAAGGTAATTTCGGTCCGTTTTCCTCTTGCTTTACAAATAACATTTTCCACTCTAAAAGACGGCCATCTTTTCTTATACGTTTTCCTTCAAATGGTCCTATCGTATGTAAACCGTGCTTACTAAAATTATTTGCTAGGTCTTCAATGGCATCTGTTCGAATTGCGATTTGTAGCATTCCTTCTCCGTCTTCTAATTTTACTACTGTTTCTTGTACTAATGGATTGTCTGCTTTCTTCGCTTTTTCTTCATGCTGCACTGCTAAAAATTCTATATATGATAAATCAAAATAACATAAACTATTCCAAGTACCCCAAGTAATATGCTCTCCGCCTACTGCAGTATGAAATCCATGCTCCTGCATTTGTTTTGCCGCTTCCTCCGGTGTACCATGTACCGCGTGTACGAGATGATCGAATCGTAACATGTCTTTCTCCCCTTTCTCTCCATCCTTTTATTGTATATTTTATTTTTCTTTCATTCAATTCAAAAAACTTTAAAACCTAGTTGATTTATACGATTAATATGTATTATAATGAAACAAATTTAATTATTGCTGATTGGAAAAACCAAAGGCACTTTTCTCATACGGGAAAAGTGCCTTTTTCATTTATTATTACAGGGGGATTATTTATGCAGAAATTAATTGTCTTTGCTATTATTGGATTTTTCGCTCAATTGATTGATGGGGCACTTGGAATGGCGTACGGGGTAACATCTACCTCACTATTATTAATGTTTGGTATCGCACCGGCTGTAGCTTCCGCATCTGTTCACTTAGCTGAAGTCGTTACAACCGCCGCTTCTGGTGCATCTCACATCAAATTTGGAAACGTTGATAAATATACCGTTTCCAGGCTTACATTACCAGGAGCAATTGGCGCATTTATTGGAGCATGTTTTTTAAGCAATTTACCTGGGGATGTAATTAAGCCGTACATTTCCGTATTTTTATTTACTTTAGGGGTTTATATTTTATTACGATTCCTCATTCAAAAACAAATTGTCACTTCAAAAAAACGTATGTCTGCAAAACAACTTGTTCCGCTTGGTTTATTTGCTGGATTCGTTGATTCAACTGGTGGTGGTGGCTGGGGCCCGATTACGACACCTGTGCTTCTAGCAAGAGGAAATGAAGCTAGAAAAGTTATCGGATCTGTAGATACGAGCGAGTTTCCGGTTTCACTCGCTGCAACAATCGGATTCTTCATTTCACTTGGCTGGGAACAAGTAAGTTGGGTTTGGGTATTTTCTCTCATGCTCGGTGGTATCGTTGCGGCACCAATCGCTGCATGGTTAGTACGCATCGTTCCTTCTCATTTACTTGGCGTATTAGTTGGTGGCCTTATTATCTTTACAAACATTCGTACACTGCTTACTACATTTAAAGTGGACCCTACTATTATTTCACTTTCTTACGTGGCAGTTGGTCTTGTCGTTATTATTTCTATTTTCATTGCTGTTCGCAATCATTCCAAGCGTTCTAACGCATCGACAACCGGATATCCGAATGATCAAAAACAAATGCTACCATAACGATAAAAATACCGCCCGATATACTTCGAGCGGTATTTTTTATTTTTCTATTTTCCAATTAATCATCGTTTCTGTAGTGCTAATTCTCTTCATATGTAATTTCTCTAATACACGAATCGAGCTTTCATTTTCAAGAAGTGTCTCCGCAATAATCGTTTCTACTTCTCCTGTTTGAAAAGCCCAATTTATTAATTCTCTTACAGCTTCTTTCGCATACCCTTTATTCCAATATTTCTCAATAAATCCGTAACCAATTTCTACTGTATGTTCCTCATTTGGTTTCCCTTTAAATCCTATATCACCTAGAACGATGTCATCTTCTTTGCGAATGACATACCACGCGCCCCAAGGTAATAAAACCTTATTTTGTTTTACATTTTCTACATGCCCTACAATATGCGGACCACTGTTATATCCTTGCTCGTTAGCAACTTGCATAATCTCTTCTGTACACGGTACTATATAGAGTCTTTCTGTTTCTAATTTCATGTTAATTTCCCCTTTTTTGCTTAAACGTTATTTTAATTATAACAAAAAATATGACCTTATTATGAATGTCGAATTATATTTTCAGAATTTTCTTTTATTTTTAAAGGGTTTTTCAATATTTTTTGCGAAACATTTGTATAACAATTTCTTTATTTGTTTTTTGTTACATAACAGTAGGTTCAGGTGGAGTTTTGCAAGCGTTTCCTATACAATAACCGATATTTTTTGACTTTTTCTAACAAAATATCTTGCAATATATTCAGAAAGTCATTACAATTGCCATATATTAAAAATCTTAGCAATATATCAAATCCTCATCAATCCGATGAGGTAGAGGTTGCGACTTTTATGAGTAAAACGGACGAGACACAGAGAATGTCACCAACTCCGTTTGAAAGGAAAAGTTGCCGAAGTTTATATTTCTTCTCTGGAAATATGAGCTGGGGCTGTCTCCGAAAGGAACAGAACTGTCACGTTTACAAAATTACCGTGTAAACGTGGGGTGCTATCTTAACGGAAGGGTATGATGGGGTGGTTATTTGTGAAACGTTCCGCCTAATTCCTTTGGCGGTTTTTTGTATTTTTCTCCCCCGCTCCTTCCTAACCTACAAGAAAAGGAGTGTTGAACATGAATAGCGCAACAAATCAATCTACCTCTAAAACGCAAACTACACAAGGACAAGGTGAATTAAAACGCGGATTAAAATCTCGTCACCTTACGATGATTTCTCTCGGTGGTACAATCGGTACCGGACTATTTCTTGCCAGCGGTGGTGTCATCCATACAGCTGGTCCTGGCGGTGCACTAGTCGCATACGCCGCAATTGGAATTATGGTTTACTTTTTAATGACAAGCTTAGCTGAACTCGCGGCTTACATGCCTGTTACCGGATCTTTTAGCACGTATGCAACAAAATTTGTTGATCCATCACTTGGCTTTGCACTTGGATGGAACTATTGGTATAACTGGGCCATTACAATTGCCGCTGAACTCGCTGCTGTAACATTAATTATGAAATTTTGGTTCCCAGATACCCCTTCTCTTATTTGGAGTGGATTATGTTTAGCTATTATTTTCCTTTTAAACTATTTATCTGTTAAAGGGTTTGGTGAATCTGAATATTGGTTCGCACTTATTAAAGTAGTTACTATTATTATCTTTTTAATTGTCGGCTTTATGATGATTTTCGGAATTATGGGCGGCGAATCTGTTGGCTTTAAAAACTTCACTGTTGCAGATGCACCATTTAATGGCGGCATTATGGCAATTATCGGTGTATTTATGGCTGCTGGGTTCTCATTCCAAGGAACTGAATTATTAGGTGTAGCTGCTGGTGAAACTGCTGATCCAGAGCGTAACATTCCAAAAGCAATTCGTTCTATCTTTTGGCGTATTCTTTTATTCTATATCCTTGCGATTCTCGTTATCGGTTTATTAATTCCTTATACGACTGAAAGCCTTGCTGCAAGCGATGTAACAGTAAGTCCATTTACACTTATTTTTGAAAAAGCGGGCGTTGCCTTTGCTGCTTCTGTTATGAACGCTGTTATTTTAACGGCAGTATTGTCTGCTGGTAACTCTGGTATGTATGCATCAACTCGTATGCTTTGGGACTTAGCTCGCCAAGGAAAAGCACCAAAGTTTCTTGGTAAATTAGATAGCCGCGGTGTACCTGTTAACGCATTAATCGTAACGTCAATTGTCGGTAGTATCGCTTTCATTGCCTCTTTATTCGGTGACGGTGTTGTATACATTTGGTTATTAAACGCATCTGGAATGTCTGGCTTTATCGCATGGGTCGGAATTGCAATTAGTCATTACCGTTTCCGTAAAGCATATATCGCACAAGGAAAAGATTTGAAAGACTTACCATATAGAGCAAAATGGTTCCCGTTCGGTCCAATTTTCGCATTTGCACTTTGTGTCATCGTAATTTTAGGTCAAAACTACGGCGCATTTATGGGCGAATCAATCGATTGGAACGGTGTACTCGTTTCTTACATCGGTTTACCACTCTTCTTAGTACTATGGTTAGGATATAAATTTACGAAGAAAACGAAAGTGATTCCGCTCGATAAATGTGAATTGAAATAAAGTGAAACGAGCAAACAAATATGTTTGCTCGTTTTTTATTCCAATGCTTCTCCCTTCCCTATTGCTCCTGTTTTTGCAATAATAAAGGAAATATAAATAAAGGTTGGGATACGATGAACATTCGCATTACTGATGAAGCAAAAGCAGCTATACATAGATTAGAACGTGAAGACAAAAAGATTATTCGCATTAGAGGGACAATGACAAACTCTTGTAGTATTTTCGTTGATGTGGATTTAATTTGGGATACATATAATGCAGATGACGTTGTATATGAAGATGCTGATTTTACCGTACAAATGGATTCATTTACGAAAGACTATACTGGTGATACGGTGAAACTTGATTATAAGACGACTGGTTTTAGTATTACGACTCCGAGTGAGACTTTAGTTTATGGGCTGTCGATTAAAAAATAAAAATTGTTTTTAACTGATCAATGAGGTGAAAACATGGGTAAATATGTTCCGTTAAAATTTTTATTTAATGAAGAATTAGCAGAAAGTATGGCTGATTCTATTTGTAAACACGATCCTAATTTTCCGAAAAGAAACTTCGTATCTTCCGTAACATGTAAAGTTGAAAAATTAGAATTAAAGCAACGTATTGAAGTAATAGCAGATGAATTACACAATGTATTACAAAAAGATTTTAATGAAGCAATACATATTTTACTGAAAACATTGGGACCAGAAAATACAACAGAAGTAGGTACTTTTACAAACGGATATATGTACATGCCTATTGCAAAATACGTTGAAAAATATGGACTTAACCATTTTGAAGCCTCATGTAACGCCATGTATGAAATAACAAAAAGAAATACTGCTGAATATGCCATTCGGCCTTTTCTCGAAACATACCATGAAGACACACTACACATATTACAACAGTGGATTCATGACGAAAACAGCCATATTAGAAGATTAGTTTCCGAAGGTACAAGACCAAGACTTCCTTGGGCTAAAAAAATGGGAGCTCTGAAGGGTGACTTTAAGAACAATTTACAACTTCTTGAACCATTAATGAATGATCCTTCTAAATATGTCCAAAAATCTGTAGCCAATCATATTAACGATATTACGAAAGAAGATAAAGAACTCGTTTTTCAATGGTTACAGCAATTACGTGATAAACAACATCCTGTTAACCCTTGGATTATAAAACATGGGTTACGAACGATTATTAAAAATGGTACTTTGCCAAAAGATTTTTGTTTTTGAGTATTTTAAACAAAACCGCTTATGCTTCAAGAATGAAGTATAAGCGGTTTTCGCTTTCAAATATTATCCTTGTCTTAAAAATATTTCGAAAAATTTCCGGCTTATTTCGTTCAAAGCTTTCTATAAGCTCTTTTCCAAATTTGATCGTCCTCTTTGTCTGTAAACTCCATCCAGTTTTCCATTAAACAACTGCCTTCCCTTATAACTTCAAAGGATTTCCACTCGATTATCCCGAATATACAAATAACCACTCTAACAAGGAGCGAATTTATATGAATCTATTCGAACATGAAACGTAAAACCGTTCCACTTTAATAAGAGGTCCTCCTTTTTTCTTTTCTCATCATATCATTTACTTACAAAATAGGAGGATATAATTATGAAACGTGATTTATTATTTTTAACTTTATTAGAAAGTGCTAATACAAATTTTAGCGGTTGGGATTTTTCTTTTATTTCAGAAACTGGTCGAATGAAGAGCGAGCCTTTATCATGGTCGTACGGCAGCACTGCTTTTCAACTTATGCAGCGTGCAGAATCAACGCTCGATATGGGTACTGGCGGCGGAGAGTTTTTATCTATGTTACAACCGTTCCCATCAACTATTTTTGCGACTGAGGGCTATGCTCCAAACGCGCCAATTGCTCGGAAGAAATTAGAACCTTTAGGGGTTACAGTTATAGAGGTAACAGATGATACTGCTTTACCATTTCAAGATGGTCAGTTTGATTTAATCATAAATCAACATGAATCATATGCTGCCTCTGAGGTAAACAGAATCCTTTCTCCTAATGGAATATTTCTTACACAACAAGTTGGTGGTCTCGATTGTGCGGAACTAAATGAACAGTTTAGCACACCGCTAAATAGCGAATTTGCAAGTTGGTCGCTTGAAACGGCATGTAGTGAGTTAAAGGAAAATGGATTTACTATTTTAGAAGCAAAAGAAGAGTTCCCTTTTCAACGCTTTTACGACATTGGCGCTATCGTCTATTATTTAAAAGCGATTCCGTGGCAAATTCCTGATTTTACTGTCGAAGGTTATTATGAGGAATTATATCGTATACATGAAATCATCTTACAAAAAGGTTATTTTGATGTGAAGCAACATCGTTTTATGATTAAGGCGATTCGCAGTTAATCATGGAGCATTTGAAAAAGAGATGGATCTACCATCTCTTTTTTTATTTTCACTCAATATTTTCTATATTTAAACACTTCGTTTCACAGTAATAGCCTTTGCCACCAACATAAACTTTTTCTATTTTATTCTCGCTATTGGTTGCTAATTTAACTAATATTTCGGAAGGCGAGTGTAAAGAATAACCTTGTTCAAATACATAGACTTCTTTTTGTAAGTAGCGCTGTTCATAAAGATAGCAAGCTAATGCACCGTTTGAAGTTCCAGTCGCTGCTTCTTCATTAATGTCGTATAGTGGAGCAAAATTTCTGCATATAATTCGATTGTCATTAAAAGTATATAGATGCATCCCGACAACATTATAATACTTGCTGATTTCTTTAATTTTTTCAAAATTAGGTTGCATTGTATGTAATTGTGTTTCGCTTTTTATAGGAACTAAAATATCTTTTAAGCCCGTGGAGACAATTTGAATTGGGTATGTATTGTCTATATCTTTAATGTCAAAGCAGTCGATAAACTCATTTGGAGATATAACATCATAGAATATCGGTTCGTTTTGTTCCATGAATATGATGTCATCTTTTATGGTAATAGTAAGAACACCGCTGTTCGTTTCAATCGTATAGCGATTCTTGAAAAGTTTATTTACATGCATCAGTATCGTGAAAGAGGCAATTGTCGCATGACCACATAAATCAACTTCCTCTTTTGGTGTAAAATACTCAATTTTATAATCAGCAATTTCAGATTCTGATATAAATGCGGTTTCCGCATAGCCCAGTTGTTTGGCTATTGCCATTTTTTGAGTAGTGGTCAATGTATTCTCTATAAATACCACTCCTGCTTTATTTCCGCCTTTATGATCCTTGCTAAATGCACTTGCAACATAAACAGATATTTTCATAAGATACCTTCCTCCCCTATAATAAATTGTAGTATAGAACGTACTACATATATATATTGTTGGATAAATTAGCCATAAAGCAAGAGACAAACTATTTTTTAGTATCTGAACTCTCCAAAAAATAGTTTGTCTAGAGCCTGAGAGTTGGATCTATCATCTCTTTTTTCCCGTTTATTTTTAAAAATTTTGTGGTGGCTTCTAGATTGTTAAGTACGTTCACGTCTCGCAATCGCATCAGCTAATGTAATAAGTTGCTTGCGCGTTATCTTTCCAGCTAACTTTTCTTTTATAACTTTTTCCATTTCTTTTGTAATAATCATACCTTCTATTGCTAGAGTCGCTTTAGCTGCCTCGAAAGCTTTATTCAGTTCTTCTTCACTTTTGAATGCCGTAATTTAAGTTATCTCCTTCACATCATTTTCATTTCCTTTTCTAATGAAGCAAATTGTGTACTTATACATACGTTCCTTTTCCCCTCATCTACATATTTAAATTGCATTTTGATTAGACCTTGCTGAATTAAGTTTTTTATTATACAAAAAATTGGTTTTTAATGAGGTATTTTGCTCATTTTTATTAAAAAACATTCTCCTTATAATTATATTTCACATAATATATTGTACAACTTTCGTTTCAGAAAGGAGTGTTCAAAATCGATAACATAAGTAGCGAATTTTTAAAACAATATTACGATAGTCGAGTCTGGTTATATGATACACATTGGCTTGGGGTCCCCATTCTCAAACTTCCCACTGATCTTTTTTTGTATCAAGAAATTATTTACGAATTAAAACCCGATTTAATTATTGAATGTGGTACTTGTTATGGTGGTAGTGCGTTGTATTTAGCTTCTATATTAGATCTAATTGGAAAAGGTCACGTTCTTACTATTGATATATTCCCACAACCAAATCGTCCATCTCATGACCGCATTACGTATGTAACATCTTCTTCTGTTTCTGTACAGGCCGTCCAAACCATTTTAAGTATGCGCAAACCTGATGATGTAATTTTAGTTATTTTAGATTCTGATCATAGTAAAGAGCATGTCTCAAAAGAACTTTTACTTTATAAGTCTATCGTTACTACTGGCAGTTATATTATTGTAGAGGATACATCTATTAATGGAAATCCTGTTTCGCCCGATTGGGGGGCAGGTCCAATGGAAGCTGTAGAAGAGTTTTTAACTAAAAATAACAATTTCATAATCGATGAATCTAAGCATAAGTTTTTCATCTCATTTAATCCAAAAGGTTTTTTAAAGAAGATAAAGTGAAACTTTAATAAGTGGGGTTGTATATAACCCCACTTATTCTATAATCTTCATTTTTGAAAAAGGATAATATACAAATTCCACTTTGCCTATTATATTATCTTCTTCAATATATCCTAAGCCGTTTCGACTATCTCTACTAAGTTCACGATTATCTCCCATTACAAATAACTTATTTGGCGGGATTTTTGTCTTTTGAAAGTTATAAAACACTTGCGTATTATTGAATAAATCTTTATTTGTATACGGTTCTTCTTGCTTTTTATCATTCACATATACTGATCCATTCGTTATGTTAATTACGTCACCAGGAAGTCCTATTACTCGTTTTACATAATATTTCGACTCATCCTCTTCCTTTATAATGACAATTTCTCCGTGCTCTAAATTAGAAAAATGTACTGCTGCTTTATTTACAAATACGTAGTCTTCTTCATATAAAGTCGGTTGCATCGATTTCCCTTCCACTTTACATAAAGTAAAAGAATGATAGGCTACTACCAAAACAAACACGAAGAGTATGTATTTCCCCCAGCCTCTTTTAATCTCCTGTTTCATATCCATTCCCACCTTATTTAAACGCTTTTTAACTCAAAAAATATATCACTGCACAATATGTCTCCATGCAGTGATACTATTTTTACTGGGCCTTGTTCGGCTGTTCTACTGGGACTGGATTTCCACCCGCTCTTTTCGTTTTCAATTCAAAATACGCATCCAAAATCTCTTTACCAATCGCGGAATTAATTCCTGATTTGTCATCATTCACCCAAGGTACAACAACTGAAAAAGCTACTTCCGGATCAGCATCATATGGTGCATAACCGGCAAGAGTTAAATTATAACATTTTTTTCGGTTATTGTTTTCATCTCTTCCAATATCACTTTCTCCACCATATACAGTTTCAGCTGTTCCTGTTTTTCCAGCTGGTTTATACGGTAATCCTTTAAACGTTGCCGTACCTGTTCCGTCAGTTTCTTGAAAAACTCTTCTAAATCCTTCTTTTACATGATTAATGTATGAAGTGTCCATATCCACTCGATTTAAAATAACTGGTTCAATAGACCGAACAACTTTTCCAACATCCTCTGGTCTATGTGGTTGCTCTCTCACTTCTTGTACAATTTGTGGTTTCATTCGGTAACCACCGTTTGCAATTGTTGACATATATTGAGCAAGTTGAAGCGGCGTATATGTATCATACTGTCCAATCGCGTAATCAAGTAAAAAGCCAGGTATGTTATCTGTTCTACCCATTTGACCAATCGATTCATTCGGTAAGTCAATTCCAGTCGGTACGCCTAAGCCAAACTGTCTAAAGTAGTAGCGTATTTTATTAAATGTTTCTTTTTTAATATCTAGCGGATTGTTTGGTACATAATTTACACCTGCCATTTTTAATGCTGTATTAAACATATAAACGTTTGATGAAACTTGTAAAGCTCTTAAATCATCAATATCACCAAAATCTTTCCACGATTTCTTTGGCTTGACACTTCCTTTAAAATACATTGGTGCATCGAAGAAATGCGTATACGGCTTTATTGTTTCAGTTTGATATCCGGCTAATAATGTAGCCCCTTTCACAGTTGACCCTAATTCATAAGAACTTGTCATCGTCCCTAAAGCGAAGTCTTCTATTTGCATGCCGCCATCTTTATTTACAATTTTCTTTCCTGCCATTGATAAAATTTGGCCATTTTTCGGGTTCATCATTACTACAAACGCACGATCCATCATCGGCTCTGCAGAATGAAATGCTCGTAAATTCTTTTCAAGACTTTCCTCTACTTTTTTCTGTAACTCCATATCAACAGTTAACATTAAATTATTTCCGCTTTTTCCTTCAGTCACTTTTTCCGTCCGAATAATATTTCCTGCTTTATCCGTAATGTTTTTAGACTGTTCTTTCGTTCCATGTAATGCATCTTCGTACTGTTTCTCGATGTAGCTCTTACCAATACGGTCATTTCGGTTATAATCACGCACTAAATAATAATCTAACTGTTCTCTCGGTAAGCCCTCATTTTCAGTAGAAACGCTACCAAGTATGGAACGAAGTATTTTATCATTTGGGTATTCACGTTCCCAATCCACTGTCGTATCCACTCCTGGCAAAATTGCCAATCTTTCACTTACGATTGCATATTCATTTTGGCTTACATCTTTTTTAACGATTTGCGGCGTCATTTTATATCCCGCATTCATCCTACTTTTAATTGCTAGTACTTCTAGATCCTCTTTTGATAGTTCGCTTAATTCTTCTTGCGTAATTCTTTCACGGCGCAACTCTTCAACTTTTTTATCTAATTCTTTCCCCTCTATCTCTTGCTTCCTAAATGTACTCTCATCTTCTTTCGTTACTTTTTCTGCTGCTCGTTTTTCATTTAACTGCATCCAAAAATCTTTTTTATCTGTTTCTGTTAACTTAGCTATATCTTCTGGCGACATTTCTATTAGCTGAGCTAACTGTCTCGCTACTTGTAAAACTTCTTTCGAATCTACTCCTTTCATTTTCGTATATGTAACGGTTCGTAGTGGTTTATTATTTACAATCACTTGACCTTGCCGATCAAACATTTTCCCTCTAGGAACAGGAGTGCTTACCGTTACATCTTCCTTTTTGTTCACTTCATTTCTATACGTTTCTCCATCAATGATTTGTACTTTACCTAATTGAATTATAATAGCTGAAAATAAAAGAAAGACGATAAAAAATAGTACATTTAATCGAAATGGAATGTGGGTCTTTTTCTTTTTCGATTGTTTCTTCTGCTCCTTTTTCTGTCTCATTTCGCTCCCTCGCTTCATTCTATTAACATTTCTACACAGAACCATTATGTATCAAATTTATTTATATGATATATATAGAATTTTATATTAATTACTAAAGAAATAAAAGATTTAATTTTCAGTATTTTAATTTTATACCCTATTTATTACCATTCCCTTATTAAGAAATAACATGAATGTTATTCTAAAAGAAAGAGTGTATACAATTGTTTTTTCATACCATTCATTTACATTTCTTTGTATACTAACAATAAAAGACACCACTAAGGAGAAAATGAAATGACAGATTCATTTACAATACATACTAATACGTCATATTGTTTAAACTTTATGATTTATATTCAAAATATTTATCTCAACCAAAAAGAGAATAAAGAAAATTTGCGGTTTCCTTACATAGCAAAACAAGTAAATTTTTCTACTGACTTTGAAGATAATTTCAAAGAATTATGGCATACACTCCGTAAACAAATTGCTAATGAGAGATATGATTTACAGATTTTTTATGAGGAAAACCATATCTTTTATGAGAAGCTCTTTGACACTCAATTATGTAATGAGGACTCCTTTCAAGAGTTAGTATGTAGTTTTAAAGTATGGTGGACTAGCATAGCAGGTCAGCTTTCATTAGAACATTCTGTAAGTGAGTATAGTTAGCAACTTTATAATGATTTGGTTTTATACGTAAAGCAACACCAAATAGAGCCTTTACAACATCTACATATTAGCTTACTTTATGACGACTGTGTATTCGTTAAAGGTAATACTACTTCTTACTCTGCTATTTTACCTACGAAACGCTTTTTTATTAATTATAGAGATGTGGTTACTACATTATCGAAGTGCTTTAAACTGTGATTATCCAAATAAAAAACTGAGGTGGATACCTCAGTTTTTTCGATAACTTATTTCATTGAGGCTAACCCTTCAACAAACTCACCAATCTTATTTTGAAAAACAAAATCAAAGTTATATTCTTGTCCTGTTAACTCTTCATTTACTAAAATTGTCGTTGCCCCTATCTCCCTCTTTGCGATTTCCGGGAATGAAGCGACAGGTTGTACTTTTAATGACGTTCCCATAACGATAAGCACATCTGTTTCATATAAACGTTGTATCGCATTTTGATATTGCGGCAATGTATCTCCGTATAAAACAACGTCTGGATTTAAAATGAAATTACACTTCTCGCAGCGAGGCACTTCATGATCAATCATATACCGCAAATCATATCCCGCTTTACACTTCGGACAGTGTGCTGTTTGAAGTGTTCCATGTAAATCAATGACATGTTTACTACCACCTAGTTGATGTAAACCATCAATATTTTGCGTTAAAATCGTAATATCTTTCCCTTGTTCTTCTAATTCAGCTAAAAAGCGATGCCCGCGATTTGGTTTATATTGATGAAACGTATTAATTTGAAAGATTTCTTTATAATGCTTCCAAAATTCTTTCGGACTTCTATTATAATATCCCCTTGATAAATACATCTCCACATTCGCATCAGCATACAATCCATTTGCTGAACGAAAATCTGGGATACCACTTTCCGTACTTGCTCCTGCACCTGTTAACACTGTAATTTTCTTCGCTTGCTCTAAAATTGAACGTACTTCTTCAAATTGTTGCACAAAAATCACCTCTATGTATATTGCTATACTTATTATACCAGTTGTTTACAGGAGGTGTTGTATGATTCGTTTTATTTAATGCGTCGTACCCCCAATTTCTACAATATCGACCTCAACTGTCGTCGTTACCTCTACTGCTGATTCTATCCCTTTACGAATAGTAGAAAGTGACATACTCGGTTGGCCTGGATAATTGCTCGCTTGTTCTGGTAAGAATGGAATATGAACAAATCCACCTTTTATTTTCTTACCATGTTTCTCTAATTCATGCATGAGACCGTAGAATAAATGATTACAAACGAATGTACCTGCTGTTTGTGAAACGGAAGCCGGTATGCCTTCTTCTTGAAGTCTTTTTACAATTGCTTTCATCGGAAGCGTAGACCAATAGGCAGCCGGTCCTTCTTCCACAACCGGTACATCTACCGGCTGGTTCCCTTCATTGTCGGCAATTCTTGCATCATCAATATTAATTGCGACACGCTCTATCGTAATATCTGGTCTGCCTCCAGCTTGTCCAATACATATAATCATTTCAGGGTTTAGTTCTTCTATATACTCTTTTAATACGCTGATTGATTTATGAAATACCGTTGGGACTTGTTTGCTAATAATCTTGTACTCTCCAATTGTTTTTTCATGTAAACTTTTTGCGACTTCCCAAGCTGGGTTGATGCTTTCTCCGCCGAACGGATCAAATCCTGTTAGTAATACTGTTTTCATAGTTTTCCCTCCTAATTAGAAACGATATACAAGGCCGTACATAATAAACATATTTATGATAAAGATTGAAAGAGCAATTGGTACTTGTGCTTTAATAACTGCATTTTTATCTTTTAGCTCTAAAAGCATCGCCGGAACGATATTAAAGTTTGCTGCCATTGGCGTAAGTAGCGTTCCGCAATATCCAGCAAACATACCGAGTGCTGCCATAATTGCTGGATTCCCACCATGCATTTGAACAATTAAAGGTAAACCAATTCCGCCAGTAATAACGGCAAACGCTGCGAATGCATTTCCCATTACGACTGTAAAGAGCATCATTCCTAAACAATACGCCATAACAGCTACGAACGGATACTCTGTCGGTAATACTTGACCGACTAAATCAGAAACGACTTGTCCAACGCCAGACTTTGCGAAAATACCGCCAAGTGCCGCTAACATCTGTGGTAAAATAACAGCCCAGCCGACAGCTTGTAATAGTCTGCTTCCTTCTTGTACAGGCGTTGTTATTTTCGATTTTGTAATACGCATCGCTGCAACGAATGCAAGTAATGCCCCTAGTGCTAATGCTACTAGCGTTACTTTATCTGGATCAACAAGGGAAACATTTCCCCATTTGATTTTCCCTAACGTTAACGTACCGATAATTGTAAAAATAGGAATTAATAGTGCAGGCATAAAAATTTTATTTTTTAATTTCTCAGCATGTTTCACACGTTCTTGTACAGGTACTTCTTTCTCTTCTGATTTTGTTACTTTATTTAGTGAAGCTAACACGACCATAGCGAGCACAATACAACCAACGTAAAACGAAGGGATTATATTTCCGAATAAAAACGTAACTGCAAATAATGCCCAAAATAAGCTAGAACCCCATCGATTTGGATGTTCACGATCAAATGCAATACGAACAGCGATAAAGGCAACGATTATACCTAATACGTAATAAATTGTATCCATTGTGATGATGTTCATTTTATATTGCCTCCTTCTCTTCTTTTTCTTTTGATGTCATCGTTTTCGCTATATATTTATCAAATCTTCTAAATCTGATCCAGCTGACAATAAGCGCAGATATTGCAGTTGGAATACCCCAAAGCGCCATATCCCACACACCGACATGCATACCTACTGAATCGAAGAATCCTTTCATTAATAAAATCGCACCAGTCGCGATAAATATATCCTCTCCGAAAAACCAAGCTGTATTTTCCGCAGCTGCTGCGTTTGCTTTAATCTTTTCTCTTAACTTTTCAGGTAACTTACCATATTTACCTTGCGCAGCCCCTTCTGCCATCGGTGCAACGAGTGGCCTTACTGTTTGTGCATGACCACCAATATTCAGTCCAAGTGCTGCTGATGATTCTCTTATCGTAAAATATGACATTAACACTCTTCCAGTTGTTGCGCCTTTTGATTTCGTTATAAGTGCTTCTGCTCTTTCTTTTAAACCGTAACGCTCTAAAATTCCGATTACCGGTAAAGTTAGTATAATCGGCATAGACATATATCTATTTTCTATGAAAAATTTACCGAACATGCTAATCACATCATAAAAGCTTAATCCTGAAACCATACCAGTAACAATACCTGCAACCATAACTACTAATAATGTATTTAATCTAAATAAAAAGCCCACTGCAACAAGTAGTATCCCCATTAATTTAATCATTCCAGCACTTCCCCCTATTTTTTATTTCGGTGCACAAATAGAAATACCATTAAATTCGAATGTTCTGTATATTTTTCTCGCAAATTGGACTGCTTTCTCTCCATCACCATGTAAACAAATTGTTTGTGCTTGAACTGCTACTTTCTCTCCGTTCACCGCGTTTACGTAGCCTTCTTTCACCATTTGAAGCACTTGCTTTATCGCTTCTTCTTCATTTTTTATAAGTGCATTTTCTTCTGTCCGGCTCGTTAACGTTCCATCTTGCTTATACGTACGATCAGCAAAAGCTTCTTGTACGAGAGTTATATTGTATTTTTCCGCAGCCTGTATAAACGCCTCGCTATTTGCTAATCCGTAAAGTAATAGCTTGGGATTACTATGATAAATTGCTTTTGCGATTGCATCTGCAATTTCCGGATTTGTCGCCGCCATATTATATAGGGCACCGTGCGGTTTTACATGATGCATGTTCCCGCCTGCCGCTTTCACAAAAGCATCTAATGCACCGATTTGATATAAAACGTAATCGTATACTTCACTCGCTGAAACATTCATGTTTCTTCTTCCAAATCCAATTAAATCAGGAAAACCAGGATGCGCGCCAATTGCTACGTTATGCTGCAGTGCCTTTTCGACCGTTTTCCTCATTACAGTCGGATCACCCGCATGAAAACCGCAAGCAACGTTTATAGAGGAAACGAACGGAAGAATTTCATCATCATTCCCCATTTTATAAGCTCCAAAACTTTCTCCTAAATCACAATTTAAATCGATTGTCGTCACGATATTCCCCTCCTAATGTCAGCTTCGTAAAGTGATGAATTTCTTTAATAGATTCATATTTACTTCTTGTTCTATGTACAATTGTTCCGCTTCTTCCAGCGTAATTTTCTCAAAAGAAACATAATCCCCCGGTTTTAACTGAGCAAGAAGTGGTAAATCTACTGAAATAATATTTCCCATTCTCGGATAGCCACCTGTCGTTTGCCTATCTGCCATTAATATAATCGGCTGTCCTCCATTAGGAACTTGAATGGTCCCAAATGTAACCGGACTCGATAAAATCTCTTTTTCTTCAATCCTATTTAAAACTTCTCCTTCAACTCTATAGCCCATACGATCAGCGTAATTAGATACTTTATACTCTTTCGTGAAAAATGCCCTTATACTTTCTTCTGTAAATTGATCATATTCAAAATCAGTTATAACGCGAAGCTTAGGATATTTCTTATACTTTGGCAGTACGCCGCTGCTAATTGCCCATTTCGTTTTGACTCGCTCATCCTTTTGTAAGTCTTGAATGAAACGCCTTGCCATTTCTGTGTGTGTACCAATTTGAAAATAATCTCCTTTTTTCAGCATTCTTCCTTCAATACCACCAATCGCAGCACGTATGTAAGTACTTTTGCTTCCCATTGTACGATCAATCTGTATACCACCTGCAAAAGTCACATACGCTCTGCAACCACTTTTCACTTTCCCAAAACAAAGCATGCTACCTTCTTCCGCTAAAATGGGACGCCATAATGGAATACGCTCTCCATTCAATAACGGCTCCATATTTGCTCCGCCAATCGCAAGTAAAGTCGTTTTCTTTATTAACAATTTAGGTCCCATAATTGTCATTTCAAGTCCCGCTTCATTCTCTTCATTACCGACTAACATATTAATCATCCGAAGTGCACTTTGATCCATGGCCCCGCCAACTGGTACACCGTATTGTTGATAATGAGATCGCCCTAAATCTTGGACTGTTGTAAACATTCCCGCATGCAAAACCTCTACATCCATTCTTTAGCCCCCTCAAGTGATACATACTCTTCCTTCGTTATTGGGATAAATCGTAAATACATACCACTTTGAATATATGTCGGTGTTTCTTCTTCTGGATTAAATAATGAAATAGGAGTTCGGCCAATAATATTCCATCCTCCCGGTGTTTCAAGTGGATATATACCTGTTTGATTTCCACCAATACCTACCGAACCAGCAGGTATTTGTAACCGTGGTGTTTCTTTTCTAGGTGTTTCTAGTTCTTTTGATAGTCCTCCTAAATACGGGAACCCTGGTGTAAAACCTAACATATACACAAAATATGTTGTCTCGCTATGTATGCGAATCACATCCTCCGCTCGTAATCCTCTACAATGCGCGACCTCTTCTAAATCAGGTCCATATTCTCCCCCGTAGCAAACAGGTATAGAAATATGTTTCACATCTTGGTTCACTTCTTCTTTATACGAATTACACAGCTCTTTTATATATTGGCAAACGTAATGATATGATCCTTCACTTCTCCCATTTCGCTTCCATACTTCGTATACATTGTAGTAGACCGCTAATGAAGTGAAAGATGGTACACACTCAACCATTCCTGTAAACGGGTGCCGTCTCAACGCTTGAAATAATCGCTGCACTTTTTCGTATGTCTCCATCCCAATTTCTTCACCAAATGTAACAATCATTGCTTGATCTCCTAATGCAGAAAATTTCATCCCACTCCCTCTTTCTATGCCAAAAAGCCGAGTTCTTTCGAAATGCGATGTGCTGTTTCTTTCACCTTCGCAATAAAATATGAAATGTTACTTTCGCTATACTCAATTGCTAAACCTGAAATACTAATACCCGCTATAACTGTTCCATCGCTTGCAAAAATGGGCGCTGCTATAGCCGCTGTATGATTTTCTAACTCCGAGTAGCTAATTGTGTGACCTTCCTTTTTCGCCATTTTTAACACTTCTAACAATTGCTCCTTATCCACGATTGTTCCATCTGCAAACTGTTTTAAATCCGTTTCCTCTATGTACTTCCATGTCTCTTTCTCAGAGAAATACGATAGTAAAATTCTCGGACATGCACCAGCATAAAGCGGTGCTCTTCTTCCAACCGCGGTATACACGCGTACAGGCTGAACGCCTTCCATCTTTTCCACATAAATCGCGTCATTACCATCTTGAATAATTAAATTAACTGCCTGCCCTAAACTATTTCTAAGCTCTTTCATATATGGAATCGCAATATTTCTTACGGATAATCTTTGTGACACAAGTTGACCGAACCGTAAAAAAACGACTCCGAGACGATATTTCCCCTTTTCGTTTTTTTGTAAAAACTCCATTTCTTCTAACGAGCCAATTAAACGATAAACAGATGTTTTCGGCATACTCGTAAGCTGAACCATCTCTGTTAAACTTAGCTCTTCATGCTCATAAAACAACTCTAAAATATCCATTGTCTTAACTGCCGTTTTATTTATACTCATTCTATCTCCCTCTCATTCCGAATTTCGGAACTTAAATTCCGTTTTTCGAAACAAACATATAATTTAAAATTATAAAATATTCTTTCAATTCTATCAATATTTTTTTAAGTATGTGACCTGATATATTTTGTCAGTAATTTTAAAAACGTAAACAATTAAATGCATTTGTAAATTTTTACATCAAACTATTACATCTCCACTATATTTCGATTATTATAATATATGCAAAACAAAATGTAAGGAGTGTTTCTTTTGAAAAAGCTGCTAGTGATTCCTGCTATTATGTTGTCTTTTTGTATAGGTTATAAGGTAACATTTGCGACAAATGAAGATACTCATTCAACCGCTAAAATTGCCCAACATCATAAAATAGCGAACGAAGAAATTCATTTTTTCGGATCAAGTATTTCTGGCTTTAACTATTCTCATGGAGATGAATTAAGTGTTCTTGTAAAAAATATAGGTGATTCTCCTTTTAGTTACACTTTATATAATGCTAAAGATTCTTGGATGATTGACGGAACTTTAAAACCTGGGGAACAAGCGATCAATGAATTTAGTATAAATTGGAGTGATTGGCTTCCTGAAGGTGAATACAAGATAAAATTTAGAAATAATGATGGTTCTCTTTCAAAAGTTCAAGTTATAGCAAAACCTAACATATAAATAAGGCACAAAAAAAGTATGGAAGAATATTTCTTCCATACTTTTTGTTTTATAACGCTCTTACTTGTTTCAACGGCCAGAAAACAGCTTGTCCTTTTCCGACAATCTCATCTTCTGAAATGAATCCGAACATACGACCATCTTTCGAAACTTCACGATTATCTCCTAAAACAAACACTTGGCCTTCTGGCACTTTCGTTTTTCCTGTGATTTGTTCTAACGTAAAGTCTGGAGTTAATACACGGCCTGCTGCTTTTTCTTTAAACTCGTTTAAATATGGTTCTTCCATCGCTTTTCCGTTTACATATAAAACATCGTTTTTATACTCAACTGTATCGCCTGGTAAACCAATTACTCGTTTTACTAAATCGTACCCTTCTTTTCCGTGGAAGACGATAATATCAAAGCGATCTAATCCACTTATACTATAACCGATCTTATTCACAAGAACTCGTTCGTTATTTTCTAAAGTGGGCATCATCGATTCACCTTGTACTAATGAGGGTGTAAATAAAACACCGCGAATAATAGCAATTAGGACAAGGGTAAATCCTATCGTTTTAGCCCATGAGAATAATTCTTTCTTCGTATTTTCCTTCATCGTTTCTCCTCTTTCTTATGTGCTTATTTTATTATTTGAACTAATTCTTGTACTAAATTCGGATCAATTTCAGAAAAACATGATTTCCCTTCTCTTACCGCTGTACCGACATGAGCTTGCGTGATTCCAGTTTCATCTAGCAATTGCTTTATATTTTCTTTCGTCACGCCAGCTCCAACTACAAGCTGAATTTGACCATCGCTTACCTTTTTCATTTCTGTAAGCACCGGTATATTCTCTACTATATTTCCTTGTCCACCTGAAGTTAAAACGTGAGTCACTTTATGAAATTTCTTTAAAGTTTCCATCGCTTCTACTGGATTTTCTATATCATCTATTGCACGGTGGTACGTTACATTTATTCCATCTACAACAGATAGTAAATCCGCTAATTTCTCGTCATCCACTTCATTTCGTTCGTTTAATACGCCTAATACAACACCAGCTGCACCTAACTTCTGTGCGATGATTATATCTTCCTTCATCATTTCAATTTCTTCTTCCGTATATGTAAAAGACTTCGCATGCGGACGAATCATAACGTGAATCGGTATATGTACCGCTTCTACCGCTTTTTTAATAAATGCATAACTCGGCGTTAAACCGCCTTCTGTATAAGATGTAATTAATTCAATTCGCTTCCCGCCAGCTCGTTCAATTCGTTTCACATCTTCTAAACATGTTGCAATAACCTCTAGCATGAGATGACCTCTTTTCGTGCTTTTTTCTTATTATAACATTAGTAAAAATAAGAAACCTAGCTTTCTCCTATAAAACTGTAAAAAGAAGAATGAAAAGAAAGATTTTTTTATTGATTGCGTTTATTGGTAATTTTATATTCTACAAAAAAAAGGAGCGATACCTAGCACTTCGGACTAGGTATCGCTCCTTTTTTTAGTTATTTTTCTTAGTTACTTCATTATAATAGTGGCTAAATGCTTCTACTAATGCGTCAACTGACGCATACAATTCTTCTGGTGTATTATCTACCCCTCCCATTTCAATAAGTAATGCATTCGGAGAAAGGTCTTGATTATATACTCCGTTCCCGCTTTTACGATCTTTAATAAAAATCCCTCGGCTTAAACCGTAATACTTCTCATCTAAATATGAATTTATTGTCGTTACTATTTTTTTATTTTTTTCATAGTTAGGATTTTCTCGTCCTAAAATAAAATAGAGCCTAGCATAATTCTTTCCGTTAATATTTTTTGTTGTAATATTTTTTCGGGCATCATCTCTATGAAGGTCCATTGGGAACATAATATTTTTATCTTGTGCTAATTTATCTTGTAATATTTGACGGGATCCTTTGTAAGATTGGGCCCAATTTAATTTTTTATTTCGCAGAAAATCCCTCATATTTGTCGTATCATGTGAAACACCTATTCCTTTTTCTTCTAACTTTTGTTTTAAATAGTTTCCAACAAACGTAATATTCACTTCATTATTTGTACTGGAAGCATCATCAGGTATCGTAGCACCTGGAATAAGAGGAATAAACGCTTCCCAACTATGTGTATGATAAATAAAAACTTTATTTTGTGTATTTGAATTTTCACCAGTAGAATTGTTTTCTTTCCCACTCTTTGGGTGTTCAATAGCAGTACCTTTATCTTTAATGTTATCTAAAGGAATACTGGATTCTTCAGGAATGTTCGTATAATCTGTTCCTTCCCCAGCAATTAATATTTCCGAATAAAATTGATTCATATTAGGAAGTTCCCGGGTTAATAAACTTCGGAGATCATTTACATTAATGTTTGTAGAAAGTGATAGTAAAAAAGATTCTAAAGACGCTCGTCCTTTTTCTTTATGAAATTCTTCTGCAAAATAACGATTTTCACTTCCTATCATATACATAAGTCCTTTAGTAGAATTCGTTCCTAATAACTGATTTATATAAAATGATTTAAATACGCTTGAATTACTAGAAATGAAGAATGAAGTGAGGATACATATAATAGTGAATAAAATACATATCACTATATACCTTACATTTAATACTTTCAGTTTCACTTTATTCATTTTATATCTCCCTTCATTTACTATATTCTTACGCATAATTTTTAAGTAATATGATTAATAATTTAATAGAACTGCCTCAACTACTATGTTTTCATTTAACCTCTTTCTGTAAAGTGAATGAGCTTAAAGTTGCTGTACGCAAATATCATCAAAGGTTTTAAAAGAAATTAAATAACCTGAGTCTATATAAATATAGAACTCAGGTTATTTAATACTATCTATTTGACCGGAGGCATTGCATTTTGATTGACTTTTTTATTTTCCATGTCAATGTCTAATTGATCTTTCAATAGCTTCACACCTTTTTTTGTAAGATGGACAGCCCGACTCTTATCCGTTTTTGTAATCCATTCCTGTTCAAAAAATAGTTTTGCTATTGCAGATCCTAACCAACCAGAAATATGGTAGCGTCGTTCACTCCAATCAAGACAAGGTTTTGCAAATACTCTCCTTTTTATCTCTGCCGTTTCAATATTTATTCCAAAATTCAGAAACCACCCCTTACCTTGTTCCGTTACAATGTATTCTCCTTCCTTTAAAATTATAAATTCCCTATGTAGTAATTTTTCAGTTATCTCTACACCGAGTCTGCCTGCAAGATGATCATAGCAAGTTCGCGCATAACGAATTTGTTTTAGCTGATCCGATTGTTTTAAAGACCGAACTTGGACTGTTGGTGCAATTGTTCCTAACTTTTCAAGAACTTCTGCTACCTCTTGATTAGCAAGTCGATAGTAACGATGTCTACCATGTTGTTCAACTGTAAGTAGATTTCCCTCTACTAATTTAGAAAGATGAGAACTAATCGTTGGATGTGACACCTTTGCCATATAAGCCAATTCGCTAGCAGGTAGTGCCTGATTATTCATTAGACAATCTAAGATAATTGCTCTTGTAGGTTCAGCAATTAGTTTAGCTATATATGAGATATTCGGATATACATTCATATTTCGATGATACCCTAACTATTAAACTGATACAATTATTTTAAGTTTAATAGTAAAGGAGAATGTATTATGAATGCAATTGATCTTAGTATATTAAATTTGAAAGAAACGAGAAGGCGCTCAGAAAAATTATGGAATTCTCTTCCCGATAATTTTCTTAATTGGAAGCCTGATCATGAAGCTATGTCCTTTGGTGAGATGATTCGTCATGTATGGAGCTCAACTTTTTATTATCATATGATTTTAAAAAACAACGGCTCAATAAATGACATACGTATCCCGTATGATGACGAGCCAATTACTTGTGTAAAAAAAGAAATTGAATTGGCACAAGTATACTTTACTGACTTTATAGAATATGTACAATCCATAAACAAAGCTGAGCTAGATTCAACTCTTATTGATCGAAGCGATGTTGGCTATCAACGATATTTAGGGGACATGCTATTACGAATTGCCTATCATGATGCGGTCCATACAGGTCAATTTTTACAATATTTACGAATGGTAAACTTGGAAAGACCTTTAATTTGGGATTAAAAGTTGTCAAACTAACATTGCAATACATATTCATTCAGCCAATAACAATCCAAAATCATGATAACCATTTATACTAAAAATCTACATCTCAATCTGATACGTCGCACACATAAAAAGCACGTGTTCGATTATTAATCAAACACGTGCTTTCAAAACAACTATATTGTCCATAAACAATAAAATATAAGTTAAAAAAACTACGATTGAAACGCCGCATCCGCTAATATAGATAGTGTTGCATCATCCATCGGCGGATTGTGTAATCCTGCTCTGACGTTTAAATAGTAACGATGAAGTGGATTTTTTTCTGATAAACTTTTTGCTCCTACTATGCGCATTGCTTTATCTACAATTGATATTGCCGCATTCGTTACGGCATATTTCACTGCTGCTAATTCGGCTTGCAATGATAGTTTATCCTCTGCTTCATCGTACTTTTTCGCAATTTGATATAAAAAGACGCGAGCTTGCATAAGCTCAAGTTCTAATTCTCCAACTAATCTTCTAACATTCGGCAATAAACTAATAGAATGATTTAAACTATTTGGCTTGTATGATCCCGCAAACTGAACTGCATAATTTCTTGCTGATTGTGCAATTCCTAAATAACATGCTGGTATATGTAGCAACCAGCCAATACCCTTTTGTTTCACTTTCCCGCCCTTTACATCTGTAAAAAAGCGACTTTCTATCTCTACATTTTGTAAGACAAGGTCATGACTAGCAGTCCCTCGCATCGCAACGCTATCCCACGTTTCTTCAATGGATACACCGAGCGTATTTCTCAGAATGACAAACTCACCAACTTCTTCTCGGCCTTCAATACTCGCTGAAATAATAAAATAATCAAGTATTGGCGCCATCGTTGTAAAAGTTTTTCTTCCATTTATAATCCACTTCTCGCCTTGTTGAACCGCTATTGTTTCTGGTTTACCGCCACGCGTCGGACTCCCTGTTTTTGGTTCTGTTGCTGCCCGGTTAAAGAGTGCACCGTTACGCACTTCTTCGCAAAACCATTTGAACATCTCATCATTCCAAGAGTGATTTTCCGCTAGCTCTTTCACAATGCCAATATGCCAGCCAATTGATAATGCAGTAGCTCCGCAGCCTTCCGCGATTTTCTCTTGAAATAAAACGAAGTCATATAAAGAAATCGCACTACCACCAAATTCCTTTGGTAACGTTAATTTCGTATATCCGATATCTTTCAAATCACTCATATTTTCATACGGAAATGACCCTAATTCACTTAGTTGATGCTCCCTTTCCATGAACTTTGGAAGCAATTTATTTATTTGTGCAATAATGAAAGATTGTTCTTCTGTTTCAACAAATGAGAGTGCCATACTATAATCTCCTTTATGCTCGATTCATCAACCGCTCACTTTTTCATTATGATTATATGAAGCTACCTCTCTATTGTTTCACTATTCCGATAAAAATACAATGTTTTTGACTAATAAGAAAAGTTCCTATTTAAAGATAGGTTCTTTTCTTATATTAGTCTCCCTTCAATGCCTTTAATGGCAAAGAGGTTACATATCCAATGTACGAGAATAATTCTTTAAAGAAGAATGGAATTTCTGTATCTAACGTTTTATATGCTGATGTCGGCGTTGGTGAAGCATACGCTTCAATATTAATATGTTTTGCGATTCTCATTGCGCGTTTCATATGAAGTGGATCACTTACAATCGTGTATGTGCGTATTCCGTTCTCTATTCCAACTTCCTTCGCATTCTTTAAGTTTTCTTCTGTGAAAAGGGATTTTGTTTCAATTAAAATATCTTCCTCTTTTACACCTTGTTTCATTGCATATACTCTTGCAGTACGCGCTTCCTCAAGTTCTGCCTCGAACTTTGTACCACCTGTAAAAATAATCTTTTTAATATCTCCGTTCTTATATAAAGAAATCGCATGATTAATTCTTTCTTTAAATACAGGAGATGGTTTTCCGTTCCAAGAAGCTGCTCCTAGTACGATACCAGCATCCGTTTTCACGCCATCATTTGTTTTAAAACGATAACTCCAAATATCGTAAGCTGCATAACTTACATATAAAATAGCAGAACAAATCATTAGTAAAAATACTTGAAAGATTCGTCTTTTCTTACTCTTCTTATTTTCTTTCATTTGTAATTGCCTCCGTACATCATCCATACTTCTATAAAAAAACATTTATATCAAATCGTTTCGTTTGAGTTTATTTAAAAGAAGGAACTTTACTTGTTATTTATGTATAAAAGGGTTTTCATTTAAAATTGAGGATTATCAATTCATTTTTATTTGCGGTTTTCATTACATGTTTTAAATTCATAAGTTTATTACCATACAACTACATTGTAACGAATTTTTTCTCAGAAGGGAACGATGAAACAAAAGGAATTAAAATAAAGTAGCATTTTGTAAGAAAAAAGGTATATTTTTCATACATCACGAACAATATACCTTTCAAAACACGAATTATAACTTTTCTTTATACAACTCTAAATTTTCTAATAAACGTGCTTTCACAACTGGCCATTCGCTTACGATAATACTATACACAACCGCATCTCTCACATGTCCACTTGGCAATTTCCTTTCATTTCTAAGCACACCTTCTTTAACTGCACCTAACCTTTCAATTGCTCGTTGTGCATTTTCGTTTCTTGCATCTGTCTTAATTTGTACCCTCAGCATACGCAGTTTTTCAAAAGCATACTGGAGAAGCATATACTTACACTCTGTATTGATACTCGTACGTTGCACACTTGGATGATACCACGTTTGTCCTAACTCGACTGTTTTATCTTCTACTGAAATATTATATAGACGTGTACTTCCTACAATCGTATTCGTCTGTTGATCCACTACAACGAAAGGTATTTGAGTACCCTTCCCATAACCCTGTATCGCTTTTTGAACGTATTGTTGCATATCTTGCACATTATCCATTTTAGAAATTAAATACGCCCAAATATCCCGATTTCCTTCTACAATCGAAAACAAAGTTTCGACATCATCACTATCTATTATCCGTAACTTTGCTCTTTCGTGAATGATTTCCATTTGTAAGCCCCCTTTGTTGTTACTATATCATACGAAACAAAAACGCTTTATAAGAATAATAGAATTTTTTTAAAAGAATTCCTTTTCAGATATAATCTTCTCGTATAAGGTAGGAAGGCTCATCAATAACCTTTAAAAAGGAAAATTTTGATAATTCCCAATAAATTCTATATAATGATAAACGGGAGGGGATAAAAATGCTAGATCAAATTACTTGGGGAACGCCAGGCAGCTTATTATGCTTAGGTTTCTTTTTTGCAGGACTAGGAATCTTCTTAAGAAGCATGACGTCATATTCAAAAAATAAATAAAAACATCACAAAAACAGAAAATAGTATATTTTCACGTTTTAGGATATTTGATTTTCTTAGCTTGATAGTAATGTGGGAGTAGCCCGCTTTTAAACAAAAGAAGCCTTCTGTAAAAAGGCTTCTTTATTTATAGCTTTATCTGTTAAAAACTTTAAAGCAACAAATAAGCAATCGGTGTAATAATAAGTAACGTTAAAATCGTTCTTTGTACGTAGAGAATAATAAGTTCTGATACTTTTAACGGAATGTCTGTCGATAAAATACAAGGAATGGAAGCTGAGAAGAACAATATAGATGATACCGAAACAACCGCAATGACAAACTTTGTCACAAGTGGTGCACTTACAACTAAAAGAGAAGGTAAAAACATTTCTGCGATACCAACGGATGCCGCTTTAGCAGCTAGTTCTGCTTCTGGTAATTGTAATAGCCATGTAAATGGATAGAAAATATAACTGATCCAATCAAATATTGGCGTGAATTTCGCTAAGACGATACCAATTAATCCTACTGACATAATGGATGGTAAAATTCCCATCGTCATAATAAATCCATCTTTTAAATTCACTGCGATATTTTTCATAATACTCGGTGCAGACTTTGATACTTCTAACGCATCTTCCCAAGCACGTTCTAGCATTTTCTCTTTATAAACAGGTTCTGGAAACCCTTCTTCCGTTACATATGTATCTGGTTTTCTACTAAGAGGCGGGATTCTTACGGTGATAGCAGTTACGATGAATGTTACAACGAGAGTAGTCCAAAAATAAACATTCCATAAATGCATAATGTCTAATGTTTTTGCGATGATGATCATAAATGTTGCGGATACTGTAGAAAAACCTGTAGCGATGATCGCTGCTTCTTTTGTCGTATACTTTCCTTCTTTATACACGCGATTTGTAATTAATAAAGCGAGTGAATAACTCCCTACAAAGGATGCAACCGCATCGATTGCTGATCGTCCTGGTGTATTCCATAACGGTCTCATAATGGGACGGCAAAACGTACCGATAAATTCAAGTAATCCGTACCCGACTAATAACGCTAAAAAAGCCGAGCCAATTGGCACGAGTAAACTTACCGATATGACTAGTTTTTCATACAAAAACGGCCCTACATCTGGCGCAAAGAACCAAGCTGGCCCTACTTTCAAGCAATACAATACGCCAAAGACAACACCAACTACTTTTAAAATCGAAAAACAAATGTCTACGATAGATGCATTCCACTTTTTCGTATAAAACGGATAAATCGCACCTATTATCATAACGAGTAGTGCATAATAAGGTACGACGCTCGGAACCGAAGTCCTGATCCATGATACGATATGATCAATCATAATGGACGAAGCACCGTTTATCGTAACTGGTACGAAAAACATAAACACCCCAACTAGACTAGCGAGTATAAACCGGAGAATCCCCCCCTTCTCACTCCCAGTCTTAATTACATTCCTTTTTAATTCAATTTCACTCAAAATTCGACACCTCCTATTATCTAAATATTCTGTATAATAATGTTGGATTCCTTCTTTCCATTTCTAATATTTCATCATATGAAAAAGCCTATTTTAAAATAGGCTTTTTCTACTATCTCTCATAATCATCCACAATCACTTGAATAACACGATACGATTCCTCTGCTACTATTTTATTACTAGTCTTATTCGCATCATATGTAATTAACGCTTTCCAAAGTGCCCATCCTCTTGCTCTATTCCACGTTTCTTCATCTATTTGTAATACTTCTTTAAATATTTTTCTACTACTTTTATCAAAAAACGTCCATGCCATCGCTGCATCACAAGCTGGATCTCCTACTCCTAAAATACCAAAATCAATTACGGCGCAAAGCTTTCCGTCCTTAACGAGTAAATTTCCTGGTACAACATCCCCATGAACCCAAACTGGCTTGCGCTCCCACGTTGATTTAAGTGCTAAATCCCAAAGATGCTTTAATACTGTTTCATCAAAAACATCCTTATTATTTTCGATAGCACCTCTCGCCTCTTCGTCATATACAGATATAAGCCCACCTCGGTAAAAATTATGCGCTCCAGCGATCGGTCCGTTACTCGCATCAATGGATTGCAATTCTCCTAAAAATGATCCTAAGTCCGTTGCAAATTCATTTAAATCACGAACATTTTGTTTCGTAACGGTTTCTCCCTCTATCCATTTATTAACAGACCAAGGCCATGGATACGATTCAGATGGATTACCTTTCGCAACTGGTGTAGAAATCGGTAAAGAAAGCTCCTTACTTAATATAGGTAGCCACTTATTTTCTTTCTCTACTTGCGGTGCATACGCTGCATCACTTGGTAATCTGACACTCATCTCATCCCCTAGGTGAAACGTTCTATTATCATGCCCACTAAACTTTACAGGCTTCACGTCTAAATATGCCCATTCAGGAAACTGTTCCCCTATCAACCTTTTAACTAAATCAGTATGAATTTGATTCATTCACTACCCTCTTCTCTTTTGAAACTTACTATGTCCATCCTTACTACCGATATATTCAAAACCATTTTTCTTATAAAAGTCATTCAATGTACGGTTATGTCCAACACAATCTAACTTCAAATACTGTTTATCACTTTGCATATTCTCATCTATCCACTGTAAAATGTGTTCTCCTATTCCATTCCCCTTATACTCTCTTTTCACCGCAAATCTATGAATATATAACGAATTAGAAACTTCCTCTTTACCAAAGATATGTTCATCCCAATCATTTTGTTTAGGAGATACTGTAATCGTACCGACAATTTCCTCTTCTTTCATAACAACATACGTATACTTCTCTCTTATGCCTTCTAATATTTCAACTGTAGCTTCTCCTCCTAAAAGATACTGCCATTGATTCACTTCTTTATGTTGTAGCCACTGTGCTACTTCTTTTAATAGAGTGATGATACTATTGCTTTCCTCTTCAGTAGCAGTTCGAATTGTATATTCTTTAACTGTATTTCTCTCCATATTTCTGTTCTCCTTTCATATGCTTACTTCTCTCTTTATTAATTTTCGTTTTATACATTATATACCAAGATTAACCACTACACCTTCAAAGATATCTATTTTACAACTTGTATTCCATCAAAAAAACCGCCCACTACTAGTGAAACGGTTTTAATTCCTTAAACATTCACTTCGACTTCACAAAATAATATAAAAACCACACCGCATGATTTTGTTCATCGGCAGCTATTCTGCGCAACAACTCTTTCAGATGTGCATCCGATGTCTCATCTGAAATTTCCAAATAGAAATCAACTGTCTTCTGTTCATCTTCTATTGCGAATTCTAATCCTTGTAAGTACGTATTCGGACATTCTTCCGTAATTTGTGGTTTCGGCTGCTGGCCAGTTACATTTGTATAGATTTGTACAAACTGATGAAAATGCTTTATTTCATCGTTTCGAATTTCAAGAATTTGATTTCGTTCCGCCACATTTGGAGCCATCTTAGCTAATTTCGCATAGCAATTTATAGCACTAAACTCTCCATTAATCGCTTTCTCAATATCACGAATCAGCTTATCATTTTGCCTATACGAATCATAATAATTCGAATTATACATCGTATCCCCTCCATTATTTCGCATAACATTTTATGCAATTTGAAATAGCAGGAGCATGTATATAAAATGATACCGCATCTTCTATTCCCTATAAAATATAGAAAAACCTGTCCTACTTGATTTCCCTATAAGTTTATAAAAATCAAACAACGCTTCACTCCTAGTGAAACGTTGTTTGATTTTACGCATTTACTTCCGTTTTATGTTCCTTCACTACACTACGTTTGAAAGCAGTCGCTAAAATAATCATCATACTTACCACACCAATCCAAACGAGCACAGTAAGGGGTGTACTCCAGCTTAACCCTTTTCCAAAGAAGAATATTTCTCTAAGTCCTTCAATCATAAATCGCATTGGCAACCATGCGTACACCCAGTCTTGATAAAATGGTGACAACATTTCCGGTGCTAACGATAATAACGGTGCCCCAAAGAAAAGTAAGAGTGCGAATACACCAATTCCTTTTAACCCAACTATTGAAAGTACGGCCGATATCATTAAGAAGAAACTAAAGGACGTAATAGTTAAAAACAGTGCCGTATCAGTGAAATTAGAAATATTTAATCCTACCATTCCATCCGCAATCCATGTAAGGCCAAATCCAATTACAAGTGCCGCGACAGCTCCTGTTATTATTTGTTTTAGTTTTAATACGAAGTTTTCTTTTCTTGTACCTACTGGCATTTTACTTATCGCAATAAAGATAATTGCTGAGCTCGCTAAACTTGCAATCCATAACGGCTGGAATAAAGACATTGGCGAGTTACCGTTCGCACTATTTTTGCCGACTTCATTCACATTTGTCACTTTCTTTGCAATCGGTGTGACTACATTTGAAACTTGATCTGCTGTTAACGTAGTTCCTTTTGCTTTCAATCCTTCTAATAGTTGTGTACGAACAGTATTGTTCATATTATCAACTACCCCATTTAATATTTGCCCTGCCATAGTTGATGCCGCTGTATTCATTCCTTGGTTTATGAATATTTCTATCTCTGGCGAAGATGGCTGTGGTGTTCGTAATGATGCTTGTTTTGTGCTAAAGTCTTTCGGAATAACTAATGCTGCGTAATACTCTTGATTATTTAAGCCTTTTTGAACTGCTTCTTTATTTTTCACTTCTACCCACTTCACCGCAGGTTCTTCCTCTGATTTTGATGTCTTTTTCATATTATCAACAATCGTTTGCCCCATATTCATCTTCGATTGATTCGGAATTTCTACTCCTTGATCCTCATTTACAATTGCGATTGGCAAATTTTTCGGCTGAGGTTGAACGGTTGGAAATAACGTTAATGAAAAAATAAAAACTACAAGTAGTGCAATAACCGGTGATAATAATAAAAGTTTATTTTTAAACATTTTCTTTTCTCCTCCTATAATTTGATTTATAATAACCAACAACGTGTTGTTTATTTATATTTGAATTATATGTTCGAGTTGAACCTTATACAATAATCAAAAATCGTGAATGTGTCGGTTATAAGACACATCTTTGAAATGTGTTGGCTAAAAAGAAGGAGGGACATACTTTGCGTGATAGTAATTTAGATTTACGCGTTATTCGTACGAAAACTGCGATACGAAATGCATTGGTCGAATTAATTGAAGAAAAAGGTTTTGACGCCATTACAGTGAAAGATATTACAACGAAAGCAAACATGAATCGCGGTACTTTCTATGCGCATTATCAAGATAAATTTGATTTAATGACGAAATGCCAAGAAGAAATTATGTATGAGTTTTCTAGCATTGCCAAACAGAGATTACCTGAAGTTATTGCTGATCTTGGGTCAAATCCTTCCCCAACAATGCCGTTTATACTTATCACTTCTATTCTTGAATTTCTAAATGAAAATAGTGATTTTATGAAAGCTGTATTAAGTCCAAAAGGTGATTTATCTTTCCAAACAAAACTGAAAGACTTTATGTGGAAAACACTATTTGAAGATACAAATGGTGCTCTCATTAATAAGGAGAATTTACTTGTCCCAAGCCAATATTTAGCTTCTTATATGGCATCTGCTCATATAGGTGTCATTCAGCAATGGTTAAATACCGGGCAAAAAGAAACACCTGAGGAAATTGCTCGTATTTTATCAACAATCGCAGTTCATGGACCTTTTTATGCAGCTGGTTTAAAGAAATAAGTCAGCTATATAATAAAAGATCATCCACTATAATAGCGGATGATCTTTTGTTTCATTACAACACTTCAATATACCCTTCTGTTCCATGTACACGAATTCGTTGACCGTCTTTTATTAATTTCGTAGCATTCTCTACTCCAACGACTGCTGGTAATCCGTATTCACGTGCAATCACTGCCCCGTGCGTCATGAGCCCGCCAACTTCGGTAACTAATCCTTTTATAGACACAAATAACGGTGTCCAGCCCGGGTCAGTAAAAGCAGTAACTAATATATCTCCATCTTCTAAATTCGCATCTTCCATGTTTAAAATAACGCGAGCTCTTCCCTCTATAACTCCTGAAGAAACAGGCAAACCTACAATCGCGTCAGCTGGGAGGTTTTCTCGTTTATATTTACCTGTAATGATTTCTCCATCAGACGTCATCACACGCGGAGGCGTTAGTTTTTCATATAATTTGTAATCATTTTTTTGCTTATGAATAAGCTCATAATCTAGTTTATTCGTGCGAACGACTTCGTGAAGTTCTTCAAAAGTTAGATAATATATATCTTCTATTTCATTAATAACGTTATTTTGCACAAGTTGCTCCGCTTCTTTCAGTAATGCCTGCTTATATATAAAATAACGATTAATCATGCCGTATTTTGGATATTCACGATAACCGATACAATTACGGATGTTACGAATCATACGCTTTGTCTCTTCTACTTTTTGTTTTCCATCCGGCAAGTGCTGTAATCGATCTAATAACTCTTCTTCTTTTTCCAAAGCTTCCTGCAGTCCCTCTTCAAACTTCCACTTACTCGCACCAACTTCAAAGTCTCTTATATTATTTAAAATTATTGGGATCATGGTTGTTGGCTTTTCACTCCAGCGCGTTTTCGTAATATCGATTTCTCCGCTACATCTCATTCCGTATTTATTTAGAAAAGTTAGAATGGCATCTCGAGCTTTTTCTCCGCCTTTAAATTGAACTAATTCATCTAAAAAGTTATCATTTTCTACATGTTGTAAATACGCAATAACTTCTGGATATGGCCGAATCACATCAGCAACATCGAGTAATGCTAGCCCCATTTCAGACGTAATATTATTTTGTACGGATTGAGAAAGTGTGTCTGCTGCATTCTTTTCGCCTAGCCATTGCTCCATTTTTTCATTGATCCATGTTGAAGCATCCATACCTGCCATAATGACAGCCATACTTTGTGGATGAAATAATATTTTCTTTAATTGCTGAATATCTTCCAAAATAAAATCAAGTACATCCACTCCTGATTTCGTTTGCATGTTTCGTTTTAACTCTTCGATTGATGCTTGATTCCTCTTTATTAAATCCGTAACGATTGCTGGATTGTTTTCGACTTGTGGTTGCGAACTTGCAGGTGGTCCACTTTTACCAACACTCTTTTCTTTTTCATCATCTCGTAACAATGTAATAAAATCATCTCGCTCGACTACAGTCGTTAATGCATCTTTAATAAGTGGTTCCGAATTCCCTATCATATTTAATAAAAGTTCTCTACTAGTAGGCGAAGCCAATCTTTGTGCAACATCTACAAACAACCTTCCTCCAGCTTGAAACCTCTGTCCAAAAGATGTTAACTGGAATAAAGACATTCCTAATGGCTTCAAAGGATCGGTCATCATTTGCTGGTGACCAACCGATACATACACATGATTTTCCCCATCATTTACTTCTGGTATTGGATATAAAGTCGTGATTGGGCGACTTTGGACAATATAAAATGTATCATCCACTAAACACCATTCAATATCTTGTGGACAACCAAAATAGGCTTCAATCTGTCTTCCGATCTGTGCTAGTTGTAAAATTTGTTGTTCAGACAATGTTTGAATTTTTTGCTGAGCCGGATCAATCTGTTTCGTCTCCGTTCCGCCCTCTTTTAAAGCATAAATAGCTAATTTTTTAGTCGCTATCATCTTTCCGGTAATTTCGCCTTCTTTTACTTTATAATTATCGGCAGAAACCAGTCCTGATACTAACGCCTCACCAAGTCCAAAACTGGCATCAATGGATAACACCTTTCGGTTAGAGGTAACCGGATCAGCCGTAAATAAAATACCCGAAGCCTTAGGGAAAACCATTTTTTGAACGACAACACATATAGAAACTTGATTATGTTCAAAACCATTTTGCATGCGGTACATAACTGCTCGCTCTGTAAATAAAGAAGCCCAGCACTTTCTTACATGCTGCAAAATCGCTTCTTCTCCGATAATATTTAAATACGTATCTTGTTGACCAGCAAACGAGGCATACGGTAAATCTTCAGCCGTAGCACTAGAACGCACCGCATACGCATGTTCATTTCCAAAACGTGAGAGATAATGAGCTACTGATTCCACTACATCAACTGGAATTTCCACTGCCATAATGCTTTCTCTAATTTCCTTACTGATTTCACCAATTTGAGCTCGCTCTTCACGTTTCAACTTTGTTAGCTGCTGCAACAAAGTTTGAAGCTCTTCATTTTGCTCGATGGCCTTTTCATATCCTACCGTTGTAACACAAAATCCTTTTGGCACTTGTATCCCTTGAATTTTGGATAACTCCCCTAAATTTAATCCTTTTCCACCAACGAGTGAAAGCTGCGCGTTTTTTATTTCCTGAAAATCGAGAACGAAAGAACTCATTTACCATCTCTCCTTACTATGCATGTGTTCTTGATTGTAGCAGTAGTAAATACGAATAAACAGTCTATTTCGAACTTGATTTACATGATATAATTAAGTTAGGAAGAGATTAATAAGAAGCCCCAGTTGAACAACAGCAACTGGGGCTTCTTATTTCCGCTCAATTTTAAATTATAATTTATTCACAACTAACTTCAATGTATTTCTGCTTTTTCCCCTTTATATATAGAAACGCCATTCATTATCACACACAATTCTTACCTCAACAAATGGTATCTAACCCGAAATATGCTTTATTTTATCCTCCTGTGAGCCTTTTCACAGGAGTTTTTATACATACATATATTATTTATAATGAATCAGTTCTCCTATTTTTCAAAAGCATGTTCGGTGTCATAATAATGCTTTTTAGAATTTATATATACCTACTAATTTTTCTGAAAAAGGATGATTGTATTGGAAATGAAAAAGCTTCAAGGAATTTATGATGATGTTATTAGTTTAGGAGAAAATTGTTATACTGCTATTCATCTAAAAAAATATAGGTTGCGGAAATATTCAGGTCCTCTAGATTGGTTTGTATCACCGAATCTTTCTTCTATCAACGGATTATTGAAAAATAATTTTATAGACTTTATGGAGTTAAAAAACATGCACGCAATGCCGGATCAAAATGTTGTGTTTAATGATGGCGTGATACAACCTGTTTTTTCTCATATTATAAAAGATACAAAATATAACGTGACATCTTATCATGATTTCCCTGTTATTCCAAATGAAGATTGGTTCATCACATACCATGATTTTAAACAAAAATTAGATCGAAGAATTGATAATCTTTACAAAAAAATGCATAATTCACAATCCATTTTATTTGTTAGATGGGGCGGAAACTTGACTGAAGCGCTAGAATTACAAACAGTTTTATCAAATATTGTTAAAAATAATTTTAAGATCCTTTTCCTCTATCCAACAGGACTTGAAAATGAAATAAACGAATTAGAATGGGGGCTTGATCATGTTTTTCCCATTCAAGTTTCAAGTAATTATCTAAATAAAAGAACTTGGTATATCCTCTTAAAAGATATACACCTAAACTCAAAATAATAAGTAGCTAATAATATAGCTTAAATAATGAACAGTGGGGCTATCGCTTTTCACACGCTTAAGGAAAAAATTTATTTCGGTACATTCATTAAAAATAAGATTATTAACCTTTCTCTAAGAACATACAAATGCATAACATTCCATATTTCCCCACCAGAACGATTGGTAGATGAACGAATCGTTCTAGGCATAAGCTTAAAGATGAGCCTGTTACCTAAAAACATACTTTAATCAATCTCAATTATATCACCAAACTTTAATATCCTTTGATTACGAAAAGCATCGGTACAAGTAATCGACTCATTTAATGGATTTATATCAACTACAGTTATGTAATTTTTATATAAGTAGCCACCACTATACTATGTATTGTAAAACCTCCTCCTCACCTAAATACAAAATTAACAGCTTATTTTCAATCATTTCTTTTGCATCTTGCGTTAAGATTGGACGCGGGACTTTCATTTGCTCATGTATCATTTCTTTAATACAGGCGAACTGCTCTGGCATACTAGCAACGATAAAAAAGTAGGCATGCTAAATAAGCCTATTAAGTTTGTTTAAAAAATCGCTTTACTGCATTTATACAACGATATTATACAAAAGTTATGGCACCCTTCTGAATTACCATTAATTAGGGATAATATATGTTATTATATATTTGTAATTAATGAAATAATAAGAAAGAAGGGGTTGTTGTGGAAACAAAGATTATAGAAACAAAAAAGAAAATTGATTCAAAATCTCTTTTGGCTTTAGGATTATTAATTATTTCAGGAATTGTATATCAATGTATTGCACTTATAGTAGGTAATATACCTGAATTATTAGAAATGATTCTTGAAGCTTCATGGAATCTTGTATTATGTGGAATTATAGGATACTATTTTTTAGGAAAAATATCTTTAGAGCAATTCAAACATTTTAAATTTAAAACATTACTCTGGGGTGTACCTTTAACAATCATAGTGGGCATGGGTTCAGGCACACTATATAGCTATATTTTTGAACCTCCAACTACAAATTCTGTTGCTCAAGTAATAAGCGTTTCGATGATTTTGACCCGTGTACCATTCATGTTAATGGGTGAAGAATTGCTATGTACTAACATAATCATCGCATTACAGAAATTAGGATTAAAATTTGGTACAGCATCAATAATATGTAGCGTTCTGTTTGCCTTGTGGCATATTCCTGCTTATGGTTTCGTGCCAATGCAATTATTGATAACTATAGTCCCTGTTAGGTTATTACTGAATTATATATGGAAAAATTCAAAGAGTGTTTGGGTAAGTTGGATTTGCCACCTTGCTTTCGACATTATTGGATTTTTACCAATGCTTTTTAAATAAAAAATTACATTGTACTTATAAGTAACAAACAATAACATAAAAACAAAAAGAACCTTAGGGTTCTTTTTTACTTAACAGAAAATATTACTTAGAATATAGATAAAATACCCATTCATTTCAGGGACAGGTACATGAGAAATATATATATTTTTACACCTATAAAAGGACTCTTCAATGTTTGACACAAACTATATTGACTTCGAAAATTTTCAAATAGGCATTCAAAATATGAATTCGTATTTTGAATGCCTATTTAGTAGTGATCATTCTTATTTTTTAGGTTCTTTAAGTTTTAATATATTAGTCGGAAGTACGTGTTTTATAACTTGAAAACCCATGGTACTTACACTTTATATTATGAACTTCTTTTGTAACTTTGGGTTTTGCATAAAAATAGAAATAACACTTGAAGTAAATGAGCATTTCTTTGTAAATAGTACAAAAATACATCAGCTAAAAAGTTCTAATCAATTTCAATTACATCACCAAACTTAAAAATCTTCTTATTACAAAAAGCATCCGTGCAAGTAATCAACCCATTCAAGGGATTTATATCAACTACAGTTATGTAATTTTTATATAAGTATCCACCTCTATAATATGTAAGTAAAATCTCTTCCTCACCTAAATATGAGATTAACAGCTTGTTTTCAATCATTTCTTTTGCATCTTGCGTTAAGATGGGACGCGTGACTTTTGTTTGCCCCTGTATCATTTCTTTAATACAGGCGAACTGCTCTGGCATACTAGCAAACGGTTGCCACTTTACCATTCCTCTTCCTTTTGGCATATTAGCATTCTTCACGATTTGTGCCCTCCTAATAATGTGTTTCTATATCTTGCTGTTGCGACGCTTGTGTAGGAAATTCCACGTAAAATACTGTTCTTACCAAATCGTGTTCGAATTTCGTCCATAACCTTCGTTAATCTCATTTCTTTTTCTCTTTGTATAATGTTATCGAAAAGCGAAATTTGCTCTTCTCCTTCATGTATTAAATTTGTTAAGGAAAGACTTATCGAGCGAATCGGCTCTCCTGTATGCCGTTCGTATAAAAAATATGTACAAACGTTGTAAATGTCCATCGTTAAATTTGTTGCTCTGTTTAACGTATGTGCTTTTTTTATTCCTCCTCCGTATTCCCTACTATACCCAACTGAAAAATGAATCGTTTGCGCGTATTTCTTTTCTCGTCTCAATCTGTAACAAACTTCTTCTACATGCTCTAATAAAATAACGATGAACTCTTCTATTGAATAATCACGAAATAATATTTGGCTTTTCGCTATAGATGTTGTCGCTGGAACATATTTCTCTGCTATTCTGCTCAAATCAATCCCGTTACTATGCAAGTGTAATTCTTCTCCTATTACACCAAATGATTGTTTTAAATACTTCAATGGGTACTGCGCTAAATCCCCAATCATATGTATACCTTTTTGATTTAATTTCATTTCCGTTTTATACGATATACCCCAAAATTTACTGAGCGGTCTAATACTCCATAACTTCTCGGGTATATCGTCATACGTCCACTGCGCTATTCCATCTTTATTCTTTTTTGCTTCCACATCCATCGCTACTTTACTCAATAATAAATTTGGCCCAATACCAATCGTACTTTCGATCCGTGTACGTTCATATATTTCTCGCTTGAACTTTAATGCAAACTCACACGGATTACTCGCAAACAAATGAATACTTGCGGTCATGTCCATAAAAAACTCATCGATACTATATTGATGAAAATCTTCCGGTGCAACATACTGTAAAGCTAAACCTGTTATATAAGTTGAACACTTCATATACGTATGCATAATTGGATTCACAATAATAATATCTGGTCGCTTCGGTATTTCATACAATCTTGCCATCTTCTTTATTCCTAACGCTTTTAATGGTGGTGTTGCTGCCAATACGATCGATCCACTCCGGTGTACGTCTCCTACAACAGCCAATTTTGTATATCGTGGATCCAGTCCTTTTTTAATACATGATACGCTTGCATAAAAGCTACGAAGATCTACACAAAGAATAATACGATTCGGTAAAAGAGAATAATCATACAAGGTTATCACTCCTAACAAAAGAACGTTTGTTCTTATTATATACGAACTAACGTTCTTTTTAAAGGTATTTTCATGAAAATTTTGGTTAAAATAACCGTCATATCTATGCGCTATCAATTAAGGCAAGAAAAACTATGTATACAAAACCGCTATAATTTCCAATTAACTCATAAGTATAAAACTACTAAAACAAACCAATTAAACCTTTATTCTCAAAACATACTTTATATAAATTCCTTTGTTTCTTATATGTGTGAAGATGATAAAATAAAAAGCAAAGATTTTTATTTTACTTCAGCTTTCTTGCCTCTCATGCATATATTCTTCTAATTTTAATTTTTTCTTGTATATTTTTTCAGCAAAATCTCCTATATAGCGCATGTACCAAGATTCATCCGCATAGCTAGTTACATCCTCCTTTTTTCTATTGTTAATAGCTTCACAATAAAAACTGTTAAACGGAAAAAGTGCGAAGTCTTAAATTAGACTTCGCACCTTATATAAATTTACAATTAGTTACAATACCTATACAAATACAATAGTATATAAAATAATCACTCATTATATGTGTTGCTCTTTTAATCGACCAATGTATAAACCAATCCTTTTACTTAGCCATCTCTTGTAGTTGGTTTGATTGTTTCTATATACTTAATTCCCTCTATACTCATTTCAAGCGGTAATCCATTCCGATTGGAATTATAAATGACAAAATTTATCCGTTTTTCCTTTTTGCCTACTTGCTAAATTCAGCAAGTAAAATATCTTTAAAAAATTCCGGATTATGAATGTTTAAACTGTTCGCATTGATAGCAAATGTATGTTTCCCTCCAAGTGTTCCACCAACAAAAGTGGAAAACCCTGGAACAGCACCCCTGTGTCCCCATACCGAAACACCGTTCGGAAGCTTAATTTCAAGGATTCCAAGGCCATATCTAGTTCCCTCTCTTTCTGTAGGAACTGTAGTAAGCATTTGTTTTAGTTGCTGTTCCTTCAGTAGTTTGCCACTGAGTAAATAAGAGAAGAATTTGTTTAAGTCGTCAGCATTAGAAATCATATCTCCATCCGAGCTACCTGGGTTAATATAAGTAACGTCTTTTAGCTCACTTGCTCCGTCTAGTTGCAAATAGCCACGTGCATGCTTGGTGCCTGGAATCACGTTTGAATTGCCAGGTAGGAATGTATTTGACAAATCAAGCGGTTCAATAATCCGATTTTCAACCTCTTCCGCATAGCTGTTTCCTGTTACTTTTTCAATAAGGATCCCCAGTATTACGTATCCTGTGTTTGAATAAGACCACCCCTTCCCTGGAGCAAAGTTTGGAGGAAGGGAAATCCCCATCTTTACAAATTCTTCAGCCGTATACGATTTTTTTATATCCGTAATATCAAAGTCTTTTGAATTTATATAGTCAGCAATACCACTTGTATGATTCAATAGTTGCCGGATCGTAATCTGGTTACCATCATATCCGTTTCCTTGAATGACACCAGGCAACCATTTTTCAATAGAGTCGTCTAGATTCAAACGGTTCTCTCCAGATAATTGAAGTAGAACTGTTGCAATGAACGTTTTCGTCACACTGCCAATGCGAAAGCGAAAATCTTCTTTCATTGGTTTCTTAGTTCTCAGATCCGCTACCCCAGCAGTATAACTCCAAGTTTTCCCCCCCTTAGAAATTTGAGCGAGTATTCCCGGGTATCCAAGTTGCAGTGTATCCCGCATTGCTTTCTTAACGGAAGTACGATCGCTTTGAGTATTTGTATGTAACGAACTAGATACATTTTGCACGGGTTCTGCTTTTACAATTGAGGCTGGTGGTATGTATAACAGGGAACTTCCAGCTATTAAAAGTGCTAGACTTGCACATGTAATTTTACTGCGTGTTTTCATAAAGTATTCCTCTCTTCTATTAAAATTGTATAGATAGTTGATAGCAGTGTCATATACGAACCACACAGCTATCCATTCTCCCAATGATAAAAAGCAACAATACATTTGCAATCATTGTACTCATTATTTTCACAAAACACTCTTGTTACTAATTATTTTATATGTAGGCCGTACTTATCCCCCCTTCACGCCTCCTTATATTTTTATCCTACACAATGAAAATCTCTTTTTCCTTACCTATCCCTTACGAATTCCTTACATTCGAAATCGTTTCTATAATGATAGGATTGAAGTAGTATCTGTGCCCGAAAGCGCAAACAAATAGATTACCTGCACACGAAAAATTATAGCGTACAGGTAATCTATTTGTTTTTGAGATTAATAAAAAACTAATTTATCTTTTGAATTCTTCCATCAATAATAGACTGAATTGGTTCTTTTGATTTCTTTATATAATCTACTAATGCTTCAAAATCAGTCGGTCCTGTTTCAGCATCTTTACCGTTTTTAAAGGATACAAATCCATCTCCACCTGAAGCTAAAAATGCGTTAGCAACGACGCTGTAAGTTTTAGAAGGAATGATTTCTTCTCCATTTGTTAAGCGAATACTTGTTACTTTTTCTCCATTAGGCTTGTTCGCATCCCAAGTGTATTGGATCCCTGAAATTTGAAGCATTCTTGTTATGTCTTTTTGCCATTGTTGATTTAAAATATCACGAATGTCTTGGCCTGTTAAATTTACTTTTATTAATTGATTTCCGAATGGTTGAATACCATATATCTCTCCCCATGTAATATCACCAGCATCTAAGTCATTACGAATACCACCAGGATTCATAAGTGCAATTTGAGATTGCATTGTTGTACGCTGGGCATCAGCAACTAAATTTCCGAGAGTAGATTCACCAGCCGTATTGAGTTTGCGATCTAGTGGAGCAATAGACTTACCTACAACTTCATTGACAAGAGGTGCGATTTTCGCTTGATATTTCTCCATCTTCTTCTTTATTTTTTTATCAGGCTCCATGCCTTCATGGTAAGTTGTAACAATTTCTGCTTTTTTCTCAACAATATCTTGTGTTTTACGATCAATCTTTACATCAACATCAGCAAAAGCCATACCATAAGAATTTGCTTGTACGACAAGTTTATTATTAACAGTTCCATTTACATAAGTGTGGCTATGCCCACCAAAAATAACATCCACTTCTGGATCAGTCTCATTTGCTAATCGGACGATATCACCATTTGTTACGCCGTTCCCATCTGTTGTACCTCCGTTATGCGCAAGAACAACGATAGATTTAACGCCTAGTTTTTTTAATTGCTTTACGGATTTGTTAATAGCTTCAACTTCATCTGTAATTTCTACATTCTTTAGCATAGTAGGCATAACAAGGTTAGGAACATCCGTTGTTACGACTCCTATAAATCCAACAGGAACTCCTTGTACCTTTTTTATAGTGAATGGTGGTAAAAATAAGCGACCGGTGGATTTATTATAGAAATTTGCAGCAACATATGGGAATTTTGCTCCTTTAAAATTCCCTGTTTTCTCATGGTACCCACCATAAATAAGGCGGTTCATTTCTGCAACACCTTCATCAAATTCATGATTTCCTATAGTTCCAACATCGAATTTCAAATCATTTAGAAATTCAATCGTAGGTTCGTCTTGTAATAATGCTGAAACAGGAGTACTTGCTCCAACAACATCGCCAGCATGTACCTTTAATGTATTCGGATTTTGTTTTTCACGATCACGTAAATAAGCTCCTAAGTACTCAATTCCCCCTGCATCTTTATTGTTAATTTTTTTTACAGTGTCTAGTTGCCCATGAAAATCGTTAATACCGAGCATTTGCACATCTATGTAGCGGTTTGGTCCTGTACTTGCTTGGGCTGAAGGCGCAGCAAATACACTAGTAAAAGTAACTGTACTTAGTGCTAAAGCAACTGGAATAATTTTTTTCAACATAAAATTTCTCTCCCCTAATTAAAATCTGACATAATACAATGTTATTTTAATATATTAAGAGGATTATTTCTATAAAAATTCTACCAATTATAAAAATTAATAAGATTTTATTGTTTTCCGACAAAGTACTTCTTCCTCAAAACGTGAAGGTGTAAAACGACAATTTTAAATGGAACTTTGTTAACGTACCGAAAAAACAGTTTTTAACTTAGTAATTCTTTAGCGTACGAAATTCGCGTTATGTTGGCGAGACCCCATGCCCATCAAGCTAAGGTTGGGTTTTCTATGAACTTCCGTTCTTGTCGCCTACATGCTTGATATTTTGTTTATTTGTTTTTAAAATACGCATACCAAATAAACCTTGATTAGATAATAGCCCACTCCAATTTATGTATCACCTGTTGCAAATTATATGCAGTTTGTTAGGAGAAGAATGTTTAATTTTAGTTCCATCTATCCTGGGGATATACTTTTTGAAAAAACAAGGGGTATGCGAAAAATGGTCGATGATTCTTATAACACTTGTTGGTGTATTTTTGTTTGGTATGGCGCATTACTCTACCTATGAGGGGAATTTAATTCAAATTCTTTTTGTAACTTGGTCTAGGAAGATTGCCCTTCAACTGGATTGCATTTAAAGCCAATTCTATATGGGCAAGCGTAATTGCTCATGTTTTTTATGATCTACCACTGCTCCTGGTTGCATTGTTAGTTGTCCCTGCATAACGTTAATAAAGCTGTTTATTAACTAGATATATTTAAATGTAGACAAAGTATACGGATTGATGCGATTAAAACGCATTTAGATGCTTTAATGAAAGTTAAAGGAGGTATCTACTCACCTAAAATTGCAGACTACGCCACCTATATCCGAGATCAAAAAATGGCACAAAATTTTGCATGGCTCACCGAAATGCAGTATAAAAACAAAAAAATTATTGTGTGAGGGCATAATTATCATATTCGAAAACAAAATTCAAAAATGATATTAGACTTTACGAAGGTGCAGCAATACAATTATGTTGGCCCAAATATGATGGATTATCTTCCGCAACGCATCAAAGACCAAATGTACACGATTGGTGTATTTGCGTATAGTGGAAGCAGTTGGGATGATGGTAATGAAGATATTATTCCTGTACATAATGAACATGAAGAACAAAGCGTTGAAAAAATTATCAGCACGGTGGGAAGTCCCCATGTTTTTATTAACCTAAAGGGAGAAAGTAACCTACCAGAAACTTCATGGATGTTTACTCCTACTGCAGCAAGTTATTGGGGAATAAAAGATAAAGAAGAAATCCTGATTCTCACAGAACAATATGATGGCATTCTTTGGTTAGAAAAGACGACGCCTTCTGTACTGAAGTAAATACAAAAGCATCCTTACAATATAAGGATGCTTTTACTTATATTTTATACATTCTTTTTCTATGAATACATTTTTGTATATATGCGTTTTAAATAGTGATTTCTAATAATAAAGAAGTAAATAATTTGTATACAAATAAAGCTTATTAATACAACAATTGAACTTTGAATAACGGACATTTGCTTACTTACTGTTTGTCCTAATTGATGAAACGTTAGAAATGCAAAACTACTATGAACCATAGCCACTATAATCGGTAAGAAAAATAGTAGCATCATTTGTCTTGTCACGATTTGCTTTAACTCACTTTGACTTAATCCTAATTTTGAAATCATTTGATATTGCTCTTGATCACGTTCTAAATCAGTAAATAGACGGAAATATAAAAAGCTTAGCGTAAATACGAAAAATACAATCCCCACCATTATACTTGAGATAGAAAGTAATCCGTTTTGTTGTTTCAATTCAAGCCATCTTAAATACAAAGATGAAAACATATAATAATCCTCTTGATTCTTACCAATAATCTTCATAAGTTTAGTAGAAACTTCATTCGTTTCAGACCAATTTTTAACGATAAAACCGTATATGGTGTAATCTCGGAGTACGTTTTCTTGTTGAGCATTTTTGACCTTATTATAAACATCATCAGAGACAATAATAGGCTTTTCGATTAACGATAATTCTGGGATATAAATTGTTTTTTGCACAGAGAGTGGGACCTCTATTTCACCATGTATTATTTCAAAAGTTTTTATATCCTCCGCGCTTTTCTCGTTCTTATTTTGTCGTATAGCAATACTATCATTTTCATTTGTTAATTTCTCTATTTCATACCCTAATTGTTTTGCATATTCATTATACGTAGATACATTAATTAACGCCAATCCGTTTAGTGTCCTTTTAAATTCTGTTGCAACAAGTTTATAAGAAAATCCATATTCTTTTAATTGCTTCTTTATCTCTTCAATATGGGCTTTTTCTTGTATATTCCCCTTATCCGATCGATACGTAAATGCATATGGGGTCTCATGTTTTGCTAGTTCTGGATTTCCAATAGCTGTACAAACTCCAATTGCTGTAAAAGAAACAGCAGATATAATTGTAACGATAAAGAATGTTCTCGCATTATCTTTCATTCGATACATCAATTCTGAAATAACAAGAAGATTGGTTCTTTTAAAGAATGTAGTTTCTCTATTTTTTAAAGTATATAACACATATACACACAATTGATTAAAGAAAAAATAGGTTCCAAAAACAATTAATAAGACACCTACCCCTACAAGTAGTAATAATTGATCTAAATCCATGTAATTCACTGCAACGATACTGTGGTGAACACAGGAGTAACCTGCCCCAAATAAAATTAGGACCAACATGGATATCCAGACGGAAACTTTCGGCTCAGCTTTTGGTTTTTCCTCTGATTTTATGAGTTCTACAAGCTCATTTATTTTCATCATTTTCGATGTAAATAATGAAATAAGTAGAAATAGAACAAAAAAGGAGATAGCTGTTATTCCCATAGCCTTTAATGGAAAGTAAAATGCTAACCTATGCCCTACTCCCAATAAGGACCCAGTAACTAGTAAGAACAATTTAGAAAAAACTACCCCAAGCCCAATTCCTACTAGTATAGAAGGAATTCCAATCAACATATTTTCGAAAAAAATTAATTGATGAAGCTGCCGATGAGACATTCCATGTAACATTAATAATCCAAACTCTTTTTTTCTATTTTTTAAAAAGGCACTAACTGAATAGAAAATAAATAAGAATGAAAAGACAAAGATTAAGTAATACGATAGTTGAAATCCTATCTTCCCAAACGTACTCAATATGGTGCTTACATGAGTCAGCTCGCCTTGTAGGTTTGGATGAAAGACAAGTAAGCCATAAGTGAAGAAAATCATTACCGCAAATGTGCTACTAAAAAAATGCCCAAGATATATTCGTTTATTCCGTATAACATTATTAAATGCGAGCTGTCGAAATGTCATTTTTATTACCTCCTAACCTAGAAAGACTGTCCACAATATTTTTATAAAATAGTGGGCGATCACCGTTGCAGCAAACTTCATTGTATAACTGTCCATCTTTAATAAATATAATGCGCTCACAGTAACTAGCAGCAACTGGATCGTGCGTTACTAACATCATTGTTGCCTTTTCTTCTTTATTTAATAGTGTTAATATCTCCATTACATCTTGAGAGGATTTAGAGTCTAAGTTCCCTGTCGGTTCATCGGCAAGAACTAATTTAGGAGAGTGAATGAGTGCACGGGCTATCGCTGTTCGCTGCGCTTGTCCTCCTGATATTTCATATGTTCGTTTATTTAAAATTTCGTTAATACCTAATTTTTCCGAAATAGATTCTACTCGTTTATTTATTCTTTTCACATTCATGCCATCTAATACAAGCGGAAGAACCATATTCTCTTTTACTGTTAATGTATGCAGCAGGTTAAAGGATTGAAAGACGAACCCTAATTCCTGTCTGCGAAATAAGGCCAAATCATTGACCGAAAGCTGATATGGATTTTTACTATTAATAAATACATTACCTGATGTTGGCGAGTCAATAGTAGATATCATATTCAATAACGTTGTTTTTCCACTACCCGAAGGACCCATGACCCCAACAAATTCTCCCTCTGTTATTGTTAAATTAATATTTGAAAGTGCCGTGTGTGAAACATTTCCTGTGTATTCTTTACTAAGTTCTTTTACTTCTACTATTTTCATATGAGAAATTCCCTCCATTTTTATTTACTAAGAATGAGATTTGATAACTATTGCCTTCCTACATTTTGATTTATTTAAAATACGATTAATGTACTACTCATTAATAATTTGTTTCAGCTTTTATTATTTAAGGCTGTCATACTTGGTCGAATGTATTAAGCGCTAAAATAACTTGCTATCGTACTTCAGGATTTTTAAACATGTTTCTGTTTTTCATTGTAGTAGTATGGTTGGTTTTCTCATATTGAATTATCTTTCATTTTTCTTACACACTTGAAATGTTTCTGAAAATACAGTCTATTAGGCCGAGAAACATAATTTTTTTGAGAGATAGCATTGAGGAATTTTTCATATGCACTGGACTATTTGCTACTAGATTTCCGTATAGATTTCATTTGCAATTCATCGTATTTTCTTTACCATTCAACAAGTTCTTCCTATTCTTAAAATGGAACAAATTTATTATTTAGAGTGTCTATTACGTGTATTCCTAAAAATATGAAAGGACATATTATTACCAAAAGTAAAGTGATGTAAAAAAGTGTATATTGAAATACTGTATTTAAATGTTACGAGTTTAATACTTTCACAGGTGAACGATTACAAGTGTAATTAAAAAAAGAAACAATCCAAACAACGTCTGTTCATTCGTCTGAATATTTGAATTCTTCTTAACCTATTAAAATTCAACTTCAAAAGTATTGTTATCCTATACACACTTTAAATAACATCGGTATTTAAAATACCAAAACAAAAACCATATATTCTTGAAAGAGGTTGAAAATTTATGTTCGTTTTAAACAAGTTCTTTACCATTTCACATTACAAAAAGATTGCACCTGTGGTATTACTTTCATGCGTTACATTAATAGGCTGTTCTAATAGTAATACTCCATCTGAATCACCTAAACAAACAAATCAAATTAAACAAGAAAATACTGGTAATGATTCTTTTACTAAACTTGAAAAAGAATATAACGCTAAGCTTGGTATTTATGCACTGGACACAGGTACGAATCAAACCGTTGCTTACCATGCAAATGATCGCTTTGCATTTGCCTCTACATCTAAATCATTAGCAGCGGGAGCTCTTTTACGTCAGAACTCAATAGAAGCTCTTGATGAAAGGATTACGTATAAGCGAGAAGACCTTTCTAATTATAATCCAATTACTGAAAAGCATTTGGATACAGGAATGACGTTAAAAGAACTTGCAGATGCTTCTGTTCGATATAGTGATAGTACGGCACATAATTTAATTCTTAAAAAGTTAGGTGGTCCATCCGCATTTGAAAAAATATTGAGGGAAATTGGTGATACTGTTACTAATTCCGAGAGATTTGAACCTGAATTAAATGAAGTAAATCCAGGAGAAACACATGATACGAGTACACCAGAAGCAATCGCTAAGACGCTTCAATCTTTTACATTAGGAACTGTACTACCATCTGAGAAACGTGAACTATTAGTAGATTGGATGAAGAGAAACACAACTGGGGATAAATTAATTCGTGCAGGCGTACCAAAAGGATGGGATGTAGCTGATAAAACTGGTGCAGGGTCTTATGGGACAAGGAATGATATTGCAATTATTTGGCCACCAAATAAAAAGCCAATTGTTCTTGCCATCCTTTCTAATCATGATAAAGAAGATGCAGAATACGATGATAAACTTATTGCAGACACAACCAAAGTCGTGTTAGATACTTTAAAAGCTACGAATAAATAATCATCGATTATTGGAGAGTGTAATATAAACCGTGTAAATAACCTACTATCCTAGATAGAGGGGCGCTTCACGGTTTTTCTTTTTCTAAAATTTCTATGAGGAAATGGTTACACTTATTGTTAGATAGAAAAGAGATCCAAAATCCGTAAATTTAGCTCAATCAATTTTTAAAGCTTACCAATCGGAAACTGTTGAAGATATGTAAGAGGCTTTGAAAGACGTTGTTGGACCTATGTTTGAGGCAATGGTTCAAGGCGAAATGAATCACCTTCTTGGTTTAGATTTAAACTCAAAAAGTGAAAAGAACAGGAAAATCGTCGTAATGGATATCCACACTTTGGATACCTAAAGTACCACAAACCTTGCGGTTATTTAGTAGCACTCCGTATCCAACCTCACTTTCATCCCATGCCTAAAGGCGATGGGCTTTTTCGTTGGAGAAGGACTGTAAAAGAACCCCAAAACAAATGGAATGGCAGTCATATTCCCCAATTGGCCAATGGTATTGAATCAACTTATGGTTAACATTAAAATTGCCAAACTTATTAAAAAATACAGTATTTATCTACCGTGATTTAAATCCGTCCTTTGTTCGATAAGAAACTTTGATATATCTGTGTTGGTGCCATTCCGCAAGAGGAATTCCACTAAATCTTGTTTTTGAAGAACAGGATTAATAACTGCTACATCTAACTGACTCAGAATCTGAACGATGCCATGATGTGAAACACTCTTGATTGTTTTAAAAAGTTCTGCATCACGTTTCTTTCGTTCGGCGGATTCTTGAGGATACCCAGTATTGAACGGTTCTTCAAAAAGTTTCTCAAGCGTGAAGCGAAGATTTAGTTCGCCCGCCCAACCGAAATTTAATCCAAGTGGCAGTGATGCGCAGTTTCCGTTATTTATCCTACCAAACAGAAACGCATCTGTTGGAGTTGGCAGATAACCACTAATGACATTCGGAAGTGTATTACAGGCAATCGACATACCAACACCGCTACTACATCCAGTGACGACAAAATCAACTGCACCTGAGTTTAAAAGTAGACCAACAGCTAAGGACACTTGGATATAGCTTAACTCCGATTCCTCAATAGTAACGCCGAAATTCAACACTTCATATCCATGCTTCGCCACAGCCCTTTTTGTTTCTTCAAATATCAGTTCATTTTTGCTAGTTTGGGTACTTGCTTGTATCACAGCTATCTTCATTCTTTCACGACCTTTCGATTTAATTATTACACAAGCCGAAAGTCAAAAGTCAAAAGAAGATAAATAAGATAAAACTAATCTTAATATTTGCTATTCTATTTGTTCATTTCAAAAACTTACACATATTTTTTGACAATTCCGGTTATTATTTTCTATTTTTCCATCACAGTATTGTGATGCTTTTTATGTATTTTGAGAAGTATTGGCCATTTGATGTTACAGAAACTGTTATTCTTCCATTTCTATAGAAAAAGTTGGGGATTCCCCCAACTTTTTTATACATCTATTTTCTTATTAATCCTGTGGATGTGACCTGATATGTTCTTTTCTTACCTATATATTCCTGTTTTCCATTCTCAAGGTTAGTTAAAGTCGCTCGCGTTTTTTCCTTTGCTGCTTCCCCTTCTATATGAGTAAATTCTATATAATCTCCCACTTTTATAGGTACTGTTTGGGTTTCAGCATTTTGTTGTCTATTTCCCATGATTTCCTTATTGTACATAACGCTACCGGATGAGCCTTGGACTTTAATACTTGCATATGTACTATTAAAGTAAGAATGCGGTACGCCAGCTTCTAATTTGATTTTCAGCTCTTCTGCTGTTTTATTATAATCTACTTTTGCAATTTCTCGATCACTATATCCTTTTAATGACCATGCAAATTGTTTTCCATCTAGAATTGTTGTCTCTGGCATTTTTTCAACTTTCTTTAATCCCTCTTTAGTAACCAGATACCTTGCTGTCTTTCCAATAGTCTCATTTTTGTTATTTTCAAGATTCGTTAATGTTGCGCGTGTCTTTTCCTTTACTGCGTCTCCTTCTATATGAGTTAATTCAATGTAATCCCCCACTTTTACAGACACAGTTTGGCTTTCAGTATTTTGTTGTCTATTCCCCACGATTTCCTTATTGTATAATACGCTACCAGATGAGTTTTGGACCTTAATACTTGCATATATGCTATTGAAGTAAGAATGCGGTACACCAGCTTCTAATTTGATTTTCAACTCTTCTGCCGCCTTATTATAATCTACTTTTGCAATTTCTCGATCACTATATCCTTTTAGGGACCATGCAAATTGGTTCCCTACTAAAATATCAGAATTTCCATTTGTAATTCCTACTTTTTTCTCTACAGTTCGATCAAATATGTCTGTTAATGTAATTTTGGCAAAAGCCGTTTGAGGTAATTGCATAGTTTGACTTATCTCAGTTTCGTAGGACTTAATATTATCAATTGCTTTCAAAGGTTGTCCCATTAACTTTTCATTGTCATAGATTTCAATTTTCCCTTTAAATTGTGGAGTACTTTGTTCTTTCAATTTCCAAGAAACATTTAATTTCTCATCTTCAAAGCGAATATTTTGAATATCAAAATCTAAAATTCCCATTTCTGGTTGACTAGGCTGATTTAGATTGAAACTTTTTCCAGTACCAATAGTTGATTGAGTATTTCCTCCTGCCTTAACCCAGAGATATTCTGAAGTTGCACCTCCATCGTATTGATAGGACGTATCATGTTGCCCAGAGATACGCTGATTATTCCAAGAATTCCATTGTTGATCTGAAACTTTTCTGCTGTATCCATTTTTAAGGCGTGCTTCTCTTACATCTTGTCCATTACCAGCCCAGTCCTCTTGAAACATCGATAGACCATAGTTAAATGCAACATTTGCAACTGGATGATCCATAATAGCAACTAACTTCCATTGATTTAATTTATTATCTTTTATCCATTGGCCAAACTTTGTATGGCCATCTTCTTGCCAAGAACGTAGAGTCATTCGATACCATTCACTATCTTTCCAATTATAAGTTGTTTGTACCTTCAGACCTGTTCCTTCTCCACCAAATCTACCGGCTTCTGAAGTCGGCGATAAATATTCAGCTTTTATTGCTTGGTTTGATGCTATTGGATCCCAAAGCGCAAAATGAAGAGTACGTTTACCGGTTTGATCAAAGCCACTTTGTTGTTGGAAGCCAGCATAACCACCACCCTCTCCCCCCTGATTCCAGTTATGCACAGCCCAATACGTATAAGGTGCTGTTTGGACTGGTGACCAGTCTATGCTAATGATATCTGAAGCAGCAGTATTTTGTGGTGTTACATAAACCGATGGAGCATGAGATCGGATTGCTGCCTCTGTACTAGAAATTGGTGCTCCATACATTGACATCATGGTGCAAGCCGCAGTAATTATAACAATCTTTTTTAGTCTTCTATTTGTTTTTTCTTTAAACATAACTTCCTATCTCCTTTTAAATTATTTTAGTTACATTGAATAATAACGATGTACATACTATTAAACAAATTATGTAAAAAAATAACATTAGCTATATTACCTAGTTATGTTTAATGTTTTTTTCACTACTATTACTAATTAAATTATAGTATTTAGTAAGAAAATCGTATGATTTGTGACTAAATGTTGGCTAAAAATATTATAAAAATTCATAAATATATAGTTTTAGATTTTTATGCTGAAAGACTCCTTTGATATTTCATGATTTTTCAATAGATTTATTTCCTTAATTACTCGCGCTATTAACTATAAATTTGTTTACGGAAATAACATTATGTAAACATACATCGTGATAATTAGATAAAATAGCTTATCAATTTGCACGTGTCTTTTCAATAGATTAAAAGAGCCCACAAAAAACGTAGACTCCTTTAATTACCTAAACATTAAATATTGCAACCGACCAAAAATTAACATTAAATTCTTCTGTTAGCTTATTTAATATTTAATGAAGTAGATAATGTATTCCAAGGTGTATTTGTAGATGTGTTTTGATATTTGAATTGTCCATTTCGTTGTCCCGAAGCATCCCATTTATATTCCCATCCATCAACTGTTCTATCACCATTAATATCAATCATCTTAGAATCTACTTTTTTTAGTTTTTGACCACTCATTTGAGCAATCGGATTTCTACCATATCCCATTTCATTTGTATAAATGTATAAATAGCTTCCTCCATGATCTTTAACTGTACTAAAATTGTTTGGACCGATAAATTCAACTCCGCCTAATTGAGATTCAACTTTTACTACATTTAATGATGTTAATGGTGGTGCAGGTGCCGCAGATACATCTGTCGCTATGCCAACTGTTGCCCCCACTACTAATGACGAAACCCCTAGGATCATCCTTTTTAGCATACAATCATCCCCTTTATATTTAATACAAATTGATTCTATCATACTAATTTCATATACTTTCTTCCCTGTGAAAGAGTTAACAAAAAGTACCTATTTATATATGAAATTGTGCATATTCATTGCATTTTTACTATTTGCACTTATCATTAATCCTACTACAGCATAATTGGTTCTCTACCTTTATGGACTTTCAACACTTGGACTCGTTTCAAGGTGGCTTTTGTAAGAGCTAATAAATGGTGCGTAGTTCGGTTATTTAGCAAATAAAAAATAAAGTTGCAAATCCAACTCTATTTAAGCCGGCTTTTCTTCTAGCATTATAAGCAAGATCCACCACTTGCATCGATTAACTCACCAGTTATCCAACGGCTGTCTGATGAAGAAAGAAAACCTACAATATCAGCTATATCATTAGGTTCTCCCCACCTATTAAAAGTCGATAAACCTGCAGCATATTTTTGGCCATCTTTATTCCTCAATGTCTCAGCGTTCATTTCTGTATTAATTATACCCGGGAGAATTGCATTTACTGTAATACCACGAGCACCAAGTTGTTGTGCTAAAGTATGAGTGAGTGTATTAATTGCCCCCTTAGATATACTGTAGGCAAAAACACTTGGGGTGGCTACTCGTGTAACAAATGATGAAATATTGATAATCCTTCCTCCATCTTTTAAACGTGGCAAAGCCTTTTGAATAATGAAAAATGGAGCCTTCACATTAATATTCATAACCTCATCAAAAGACTCCTCTGTAGATTCCTCTAACGTTAAAATCTGCCCAATTCCAGCATTGTTTACAAGAATATCAAATGTAGTATTACCTATATGTTTTTGAAGAGATTGATCCATCATTAAATACAAGTTATTAATGCCGTTAAAAGTACTTAAATCTGCACTGATTGCAAATGCGGCACCGCCATCTTGTTTAATTTTATCCACTATACTTTCTGCTTCTTCTTTTCTTTTACTATAGTGAACTACAACTAACGCACCAGCCTGTGCCAAATGTAAGGCAATACTTCGTCCTATTCCCCTACTAGCCCCTGTTACTAATGCAACTTTCCCCTTCAATTTATTCATCTCATCATCCCCTTGTTTAAAATTCTACTTAGTTATATCACAGGATACTCTTTGAAATGTTGCTCTCTAATTTGGTTTCCTTAAAGGACCAAGATTGTATTGATACTAATTTTATTTAATACTAAACAGCTAATTTTCTTTTTATGCTATAGTGCACCCATATCCGTTAAGCTAGGAAAAGTGAATACCACCAACAAAGAAAAGTATTATTTTTAGATTGTAGTACCTGAAAAATATCTAGTTTCTAAACCTTTGTTAAGTAGCCTCGATGAGCAATTATACAAAACCAATAATGAAAAAAGGATCTGATATGAATATCAAATCCTTTTTTACTATGTATAATTATTTCACCGCTTCTCTTAATTTTTTTCAGCTTTAAATGCCGGTACTTTAGAATCAACAATTCACATTTCTGCAACATTATTATATAAGGTTTTAACGAATTGTATGTTAGACTTATTATATTCCAAGAAGTCCTTTACTTTTAGAATCGACAATTCTTGAATACCCTTAGACTTGCCCTACGTCCTCTGTAGGGCTTTTTCGATTAACAAACGTATTTACTTCTTGTACGCTCCCTGAATTTTATCTCCACTATTATGTATCCACTCAATCTAAAATTTTTTTAAAAATAAAAGTTTAAAAAAAGGGTATGAAATAATATATATTAAATCAAACGGATAATATGCTATATTTGCAAAAAGCTGATACATAATTTCTTTAGATTTGAAAAAACAAATCCCTATCTGCCCATTTTTGGATCGTCTTATAATGTCTTTTTTTCAAAAGAACGTACACAATTCATACATAAAAAACAAAAAGTATATGGGCTCTATTTTCAAATCCATTATACTTATTCCTTTCTTAATTAACCCTTTTTAGTGTTAATTTCGGATCTTGCTTTTGAGTTCTAAACCCTAATGCAATAGCAGCTCCAATACAGCTAGAAAAACAACCAACAAACAAATACGGGGATGGATCTGACTCACCGATTAAAACGGAAGCTATTCCTCCAATTACAGGGAATAGCGCCACCATATACCCACTTCGAGCTCCTCCGATTTTTTCTACAAGCTTCAAATAGAATAACCATGCTACAAAAGAAGCAAACAGAGTTAAATATAGCAACATACATACATATGAAAACGATGTGGGAAACGTAAATTTTTCCCCTTGAAATAATACAATTCCCCCCATCAATATACTACCTACTGTAAATCCAATTGTATTTGCATAGATAGGATTCACCTTGTGTTTTGCATTTCGTGCCGAGCTCGCATCACCTATTGCTGTAAGAAGCGTACCTAAGATTGCGACCATAATTCCTTTTATATCATTAAAACCTTGAAAATTATTTAAATTCGGATAGATGAGAATGCATACTCCTAATACACCTAAAATTCCTCCAACCAAAACGCGTGAATGTAACTTTTCTTTTAAAAAAATTCGAAGAGCGATTGGGGTCAAAATCACCTTTAATGAAAAAATTAACGTTACAATTGCCGCAGAACTTAAAATTGTAGCGTAATAAAGGCATAAATAGCTTAATGCAAAGTTACATACACCAAAAATCATTATAAATGGAATATCTTTTTTTGTTGGCATCCCTCTTGGGCGAAGGAACCAAATAAGAATCAAAAATAAAAAAGCTGTCATAACCAAACGATAAGTTAAGGATAGTTCTAAGCTGACAGGAGTTCCTTGAATTTTTACCGCAATAAAGTTGATTCCCCATACAATCAAACAAAATATGTACATAAATATTGTCATAAACTTTCTCCTAGATTAAATTTTGTATGAATTCATTATTTATTTATACTGTCATTTCTAAAAGGGACAGTTTACAATAAATACAAATGACAGATGAGGTGTTCCAATAATGAAGGAACTAATATTTAATATAAATCGAAAAAGTGAAAATCCTATGTATCAACAAGTTTATCAATATATACGAACTCAGATTTTATCTGGAAAATTAGAAAAAGGTAAAAAGTTGCCATCAATTAGACAACTTGCTATCCAATTAGAGGTCAGCAGAAACACAACTCAGGTTGCCTATGAACAATTACAATCAGAAGGATATATTCGAAGTGAGAACAAAAAAGGATTTTTTGTAGAGGCTATTATATCGGATGAAACACTAAATTTTCAACCTATCAGAGAACCGCATCATGAAACAAAGCATACTGCCATGAAAACTATTGATTTTAAGATTGGGACAGTGGATCAAGAAAACTTCCCTTTGAAAAAATGGAGAATGATTACTAACAAAATTATTAAAGACTCTAGCATGTTTTCATACGGAGAAAAGCAAGGCGACATTAAATTAAGGAAAGCACTAGCAGATTACTTATTTCAATCAAGAGGAGTTAATACTTCTACAGAACAAATTATTATTGGTAGTAGCACACAACATTTGTTATTACTTTTGTCACTGATGTTAAAGCAAGACTATAATTATCTGGCCGTAGAAGACCCTGGATATAACATGGCAAGGGAACTTTTTTTTCTTCAATCATTTATTATTGATCCAATTCCTGTAAAAGAACGAGGTATCCAAGTCGATCTACTTTTAAAATCGCCTTCTAGACTTTTATATGTGACTCCTACTCATCACTTTCCGTATGGGGTGACTATCCCTGTCAATGAAAGACTAAAGTTAATTGAATGGGCCAAAAAGATGGAAGGCTATATTATCGAGGATGATTATGATAGTGAATTTCGATATATCCATCAACCTATACCGTCTCTTCAAAGTTTGGATTCTAATGATAGGGTGGTTTATTTAGGAACTTTTTCAAAGGCACTCCTCCCCTCTGTCCGTGTCAGTTATATGGTTTTGCCTAAGCGGCTAATTAATGAATATAAAAAGATACTCCCTTTACTTGAACAAACATCCTCATCTATTCATCAGCAAACATTGGCAACTTTTATGGATGAAGGATATTGGTACTCGCACTTAAGAAAGATGAAAGCTTTGTATAAACGTAAAATGAATCTATTAAATAAGAAATTATCAAAGCACTTTAAGGAATATGTCAAGATTAAAGGTGGTAGCTCCGGCATTTTCGTTATTATTGAAGTGAAAACAAAAATGAGTGAAAAAATGCTAATTGAAAGAGCACATAATCACGGCATTATAGTATATCCTTGTTCAAAATATTTCTCAGAATATTCACCAGAATATCCGTATATTCAACTTGGATTTGGTAATTTATCTGAGGAAGAGATAATAAAAGGAGTATCTCAATTAGCAAAAATTTGGTTCTAATAGGAAAAGAGATAGAACAATTAATGAATGATTTTATTTAATTACGAATAGAAATCCCTCTAGTATTTTGAAATTTTTACACAAAGTGATATTTTACTTTTATATATATATAAAAGACACCTTTAAGGTGTCTTCCTCCAAATTAATAACCGAATGTTATATCATAAACTTTCTCAATTATTATGAATTTAAACATTACTTTTAAATATATCCTTTTAACATATTTTTTGAGAAACGATTAGGATATAGAGCAATAAGCATTTCATATGGACTTCCTTTCCAATAGCGTTTTAACGGTGTCCATAATTTTTGTTTTATTAGCCATTTTTGATTAAATACTTTTAATAGCTGTTTTTCATCCAATTTTTCTTTTTCTTCAATAGTCCACCTTAACGCCTCTAATGCTTTACGTTTAGACCAATATCCAACAGGAGTAACTTTAAATTCCCATTCTTTAAAACGGTCTCTATACAAATCATTAATCATTCTGAACGGACTATTCCCCCAAAACATTTGACATACTGATGCTAATCCATGGGTTTTTAACCACTTTATATTGTATATATCAAGCAATTGTTTAGGAGTTAATCTCTCTTTTTCTTCAATGGTCCATTTTAATGCTTCTAATGCTTTTTCTTTAGTCCAGAAGTTATTAGGAGTCATACCAAATTCCCATTCTTTAAAACGCCTTGGATAAAGATCATTAATCATTGCATACGGGCTACTATTCCAATACATAGCCAGAGGTGCACTAAGCTTATTTTGTTTCAACCATTTTTTCCCGTATACTCCTAAAATCTTTTCTTGTGAAAGGCCCTCTTTTTCCTCAATAATCCATTTCAAAATTGTTAATGCTTTTTCTTTAGTCCAAAAATTTAAAGGAGTCATACCAAATTCCCATTCTTTGAACTGATTTGGATACAAATCATTAATTGCTTTAAACGGGCTATTTTCATACCTATGTTTGAGTAATCCTCGTAGCCTATACTTTACAAGTAATTTAGTGTTCCATTTTATTCTTATGTCTTCCTTATTCCATTTTAAAATACTGTAAAGCAAATATGTTATTACCCTCCGCGCCATTTTATTATCTTTATCTTCTTTCCATGTATTTGGAGGGAATTTATTTCTTTTTCCATCTAATATTTCCTGATAAATATCTTCTATAGCAACTTCTTTCATTAACAATATATAAATCCTCCTACATTTTGTATTAATATTTATACACTATCATCATTTTCAATCGATATATCTATATTAAATAATATAATTAAAACCCAAATTAAAATCAACACAAAATTTGTTTTTTGTAAAAATTCTAATAATTAAATAAGTAAATTTTTATTTTAATTTTCTGATTATTAGTTTATACTAATTTAGTATTGTTACATTTAAATATAAGGAGTGCATTCGTATGGAGAAGCTTAGTAAAAGTGATATTATTCGTACTGTTCCGCAAAGCGGTTTTTTCGGACACCCTAAGGGGCTGTTTACCCTATTCTTTACAGAGTTTTGGGAGCGATTCTCTTACTATGGGATGAGAGCAATATTACTTTACTATATGTATTATTCAATCTCACAAGGTGGTTTAGGGATGGATCATGCGACCGCAGCGTCAATTATGGCCATCTATGGATCTCTCGTTTACATGTCTGGCATTATTGGTGGCTGGATTGCAGATCGTCTATTAGGTTCAAGTAGAACGATTTTTTGGGGTGGAGTTTTAATTATGATAGGTCACCTGATTTTAGCACTACCAGGGACTATAAGTACTTTATTCATATCTATGGTGTTTTTAGTACTTGGTACAGGTTTATTAAAACCTAATGTATCTAGCATTGTTGGTGATTTATATAGTGAAACAGATACTCGACGTGACTCAGGTTTCAGTATTTTCTATATGGGTATTAATTTAGGAGCTCTTTTATCTCCTTTTATTATAGGGACACTTGGTCAAAAGTATAACTTCCACCTAGGTTTTGGTGTTGCTGCAATTGGTATGCTATTAGGCTTAATTATTTTCGTTCTTACAAAAAAGAAAAATCTTGGTTTAGCAGGAACACAAGTACCAAATCCTTTAACAGACATCGAAAGAAAAAAAGTTATTATACAGTTTAGTATTGGTACAATAGCTATAGTACTATTTTGTATTTTAACGATACCAACAGGTATTTTAACTATTAATAGATTCACTTTATTAGTAAGTATCTTAGGTATTCTCATTCCAACTGGTTACTTTATTTTTATGTATCGTAGCCCGAAAACTACAAAAATTGAAAAGTCTCGTTTAATTGCTTACATACCATTATTTATAGCTGCTACAATGTTTTGGGCCATTCAAGAACAAGGAGCTATCATTTTAGCTTCTTATGCTGATCAGCGTACTCAATTAAAATTGGCCGGGATTGAACTTCAATCTTCATGGTTTCAATCATTAAACCCAATTTATATTGTTTTGTTAGCACCAGTATTTGCTTGGTTATGGATAAAGCTTAATTCACGTCAACCAAGTACGGCTAATAAATTTGCTATTGGTTTACTATTTGCTGGTTTATCCTTCTTAGTTATGATTATCCCTGCATATATCCATGGTACAGAATCCCTTGTAAGCCCTATGTGGTTAGCGATTAGCTTCCTATTAGTAGTAATCGGGGAACTTTGTTTATCACCTGTAGGTCTATCAATTACAACCAAATTAGCACCAGCTGCCTTCTCTGCTCAAACAATGAGTCTGTGGTTCTTAACTAGTGCAGCTGCACAAGCTATAAATGCTCAAATAGTTCGATTATATAATCCTGAAACAGAAATTATTTATTTCGGTGCAATTGGTGGCCTTTCAATCATTTTAAGTGTAATTTTATATTTTATGGCCCCAAAGATTCAAGTTTTAATGAAAGGCATAAAATAAAAAAAACTGTGCTAAAAACTTGTTATAATGCGGGTTTTTATGCACAGTTTTTTTGAATGACTATTTAGATTTTTCTATATGTAACATTCCAAAATATTTATCGTTTAAATTAACCCCCGCATAATGTAAAATTAATTCCACTTTTCAGTGCCCCGTCCTATCGAAATGTGTGCTTTTCATGCTTTATATTCTACTAGCAATGTATTTTTGTATTTAATCGTCGATTATAGTTTGTAAAATGCGGACATTTTTTACTGAGCCGATTTTTACGCCTTCCTTGTAAATAGTGTTGAATATATAAATGCTTACTTCTTTTGGTGTTTTGATTTTTCTTCAACAGGAATCTGCATATTCATAATTACCTGTCCTTCTGAATAAAACAGATTCAATTCATGTAAATCTGATTCAATTACATTACATGATCTAAACTGTAAACCATTTCTCTCTATATAGTCTGTAATATTTGTATATATTTGATGTCGTACTTCATCGATATGCTCTTCTGTACATACGTAATCAACACAAAGATAATTACCTGCAGGTATACTAAGAATATCAACATGCTCTATCTCTGTATCATTCAAAACAGGATAATAAACTGATAGTCCCAGATCATCATTGAATAAATTCTTAATAGGACACATTGTTATAAATTGTTCTTGAAAAAATTCACCTTGCTTAAAAATAGAACGGAATTTATCAAAAAAGGATTTTACACTATTAAAATCTTCTCCTTTGATGTGATAATATTTTCTTTCCTCAAAATAGACACTCTGAATTTCATTGAAGTTTTTACTTCTATTTTGTAGGAGATCGAGGATCCTAGTAATTTTCTTTTGCATTTCCATATATCGATAAATTTCAGTTTCAATTTCATCTTTTTTGTTCTGTAAGATATTTATATTGTTTATTATTTTTCTCTTATTTATTACTAAATCAATTTCTTCAATTGAAAAACCTATATCTTTACAAAAGAAGATTTGGCTAATTCTCTGTAGTTCTTCATTTCCATAAAGCCTATACTTATTTTTACCTACCTTTGGCTGAACTAATCCTTTTTCTTCATAGAATCGAAGTGTTTCTTTCGTTGTATTAAAAATCTTAATTACATCACTTTTAGTTAACTTATAGCTATCCATCTAATTATATTGCCTCCTATTAAGGAATAATATTTATACTATAAACTATGTGGTTACTTCATAGTCAATAAATAAAAAGAAATTCTTTTCACACCAAAAATGGTCGTTTAAGGAACCCTCCTAACTCGCGGTAAACTTAAGTTTTTCAACTTAGAAAATCCTTAGCGTACGAAATTCGCGTTATGTTGGTGGGACCCTATGCCCATCAACATAAGGTTATATACGTTTAATTTCAGGTGAGATTGTTTCTATTTTTAAATTTATAGTAAGAATTTTCAAATAATTCATATTAAATTTTTAGAAAACAGAAAGAAGGTCTAGTTTAATTGATTTTTATTTAATCTTAGCTTGATAGTGATGGGGTCCTGCCACATCGCTATCAAGCTAGTGAAAAAAACACCTCAAAAACAATAAAATTGATATTTCTGGGTAAAAATGTACAAAAATCTTATTTGGGGTCGTAAAAAACTTTTTAAGTTGATGGATGTGGGGTTCTACATTTTATGCCGCACTAAAACGATCTTCAATAATCAAAATTAGGTTACATAGTTTTTTCTTTTATCATCTCAACAAATCTCTGTAAAGCAGCAGAAAAAAGTACATCTTTTCTCATAATATAATAAGTTGGTACTTTAGAATATTTCTCAGGTAAATCAGTCATGGTTAAAGATTGCTCATGGTCTTTCAAAATTGATTTGACCATGACAGCAATGCCCATTCTAGCCTTCACACAACCATTAATCGCTTCAATTGTTCCGAATTCTATCACTCGCTTTGGATAAATGCCTGCTTCTTTTAACCACTTATCTACTCTATTTCGAAAGAAACAGCCTCTACTATAATTAACATTGAATGAGCTTAGCTTAATAGTGATGTGGCGGTACCCCTGGTACTATCCTAGGACGTTAAAACTTTTTTTAAAAAAGGTTTTAACGTCCTACGTTTTTGACCATTCTGTACAACGATAACTTTGGTTTATTAATTTCACTTGTAATCTGGTAGCCTAACCTCTGATACAATTTAATAGCAAGTTGGTTCTCTTTCTTTACCGTCAGAGAGCATTTGGCAAAGCCTTGCAGGGAAGCCTGTTCCTCGGCAAACTCAAGTAGTCTGGTACCTATCCCCAGTCCACGACTTTCGGGCAATAAAGCGATTGTTCCGATGTGAAACTCGTCATCTTCTCCCTCCTTCAAGGTAATCATGGAATAAAGCATTTTGATATTCCGAATGTTATAAACAACAAAATCCAACTTTCGGAATGAAAGCAGCTGTTTAAAAGTGGGCCAGGCAAGACGATTTAAAACGGGTACGGGATAGCAAGTAATCATCCCTAAAGTTTTCCCGTCCATTTGAGCTTCATAAGCGTATTGATGACTAAAACGGTTGTTCCCCTGCCGCCATAGCTTACAAAAAGTCCCTTCGACTGTGTTCTTCTCCTCAGATCCTGCAAGTGCAAATGCCATGTATTCCAATGCCATTACATTTAGCTGGGCACCGACCATAGATTGATAAACAGCCTTTACAATAGAGATTTTATTCATTTCCCAGTACTCCTTTTCGCTTTCTATATTATTGATGTTAATTATCATGGATTTGTATCATTTCACTTCCCTCTCGACTCATCCTTAGCTTTGAAACCATAATAAAATGTATTTAAAACAAGCTCTGCAGCAGATTTTTTAGCCACATTTCCTTCATGTACCTGTTCCCAAGTATGGAAAAGCAGAGCATAAAGCGTATTCAAAATCCATTCGCTGCTAACTGTTTGCTGAAAGTAACCTTTTTGTTGTAACAGCTCAATAACGCGTCGTAAGGGTTCCCTCAGCTTCTCTTCGGCTTCACCTAATTCTTTATTGTTAAATACAGATGCATCATGACCTAGAAAATAGATTTTGTCACCTAAAGGGATTAACGATTCAATGAGTTCTGGAATATAGTTCTCGCTTCTATCCTCATCCAGTGGAATCTGGTTTACGGTATCACTTACCAATTGTATAGCTCGATGGCCCAAGAATAGCATCAATCTCTCTCTGCTTTCGACGTAGCGATGGAGTGTAGCAATGCCAATTCCCGCATATTCCGCAATTTCATTCATCGAAGCAGTAGGATTTTCAACAAGCAATATAGTAGCCGAATCAAGAATTGCGTTAAATCTCGCTTCCTTTAACGTTGATAAGTCTTTCTTCATCGTCAATCTCTCCCTTTTTATATATAAAGTCGTCATTTTTTGATAGATAAATATATCATTTGATATTATGATAAACAATCTCAAACAAAGTGTCCAGCTGCTGAATGTAGCTTTCCAAAAGAATTATATTACTGAAACTGATAGTACTTTGAATGTTTCATTTTTAGCATTTCATTATTTAGATGCCGATGAAGAAATTAATTTTTTGATGTAATAAATACAAAAGCCAAAGGAAATGGTACGAGTCGCTTTCTTAGTAGAGAAAATGATCACATTAGCTGGGTTTCTTAAGCTATTTATCACGATGTTCCCTTGTGATATTTTATTTTTTCACTAATACAGTTATCCTTCTCGCTAATTTTTCCAGCATTTTTTCATGAAGAATTAATAATTACATTAATTTTTCTACTTATATTAAATCTATTTGCACTTCATTTAATTACTGAATATTTTATAATGAAGGTACTTTCTGCATAAAGTTATCGGTTTACTTTAAAATTCACTTCCGGGTATTTGGTCATCAGCCTTTTAAGGGTTGAGCCATCATCCTTCTGTTTTACATACTGGTCAAAAAATGCCAGGCTGAATTCGTTGATAATACGATGAACTTCCTTTGGATTTTCACCTGGGCTCTGCAACAGTGGGGAGAACAAATGTAAATCAGTGAAGCTTGTATGATCTGTATGAGGAATGACCATTGACATACCACCGCCAGCTAACCCACGCCCATATCGCTCCGTCACTTTATCGGGATCTGCCTCATCAGGCTCTACGGCACTCATGAGCAGAAATGGTTTTCCAATCCCACTTTCAGGTAAAATTTCCCCATACAAAGCGCCATCCATATTGATAGCTGCTTTGACACGAGAATCTTTTGCAAGTATTTGTGCTGCGGTAGCTCCACCGTAAGAGTGCCCAAACATTCCAATTCGCGAGGTATCAAGCCTTCCTGTAAAAAAGCCGGTCTCATCGTTTTGGTTAAGTTTCTCTATCTGATTAAGCACAAAGGTGACATCTTCCTCCCATAATTTTATGTGGCTATCCCCTGCGTCATCAGTTAAATTGAAGGGCTGTACGTAAGCAACTCGACCATCTGGAAAGACGGTAGCTGCAGTATCAAAGGTATGATCGATACTTAGAACAATATAGCCTTGACTAGCCAACTCCTCAACTTCAAACGTGTTTTGATTACGAAAACCATTAAAACCATGAGAGAAAAGTAATATAGGATATTGATTCTCTGAGTCTGAGAGTTGTAAATCCATAAACGAATGAGATTTTACCAATTCTAAGTGGCTGAATGCAAATGCAGGAATGGACAATGTTTTTTCCAATCCCTTAGAGAGTTCATTTATGTTACGAATATAAGGTTCTTGATCCCCCTTGCTTTTTTCAGCTGCAGGATACCAAATTTGCACCATCAATTCGCGTCGATCTGTTGGATTTTTCGAATATGGTTCATGTCTTTGATGATCAACCCAATGATATAGCTTCGTACCGACCCTATGTGGGCCAGTAGGTTCTTGAAATGAAAATACTGGCATAAGTAAAGGTAGTGCAACTGCTACAGACAAATAGATGCACAACAACAAAGTTTTAACTATGAATATACCCCGGCTTCTAAAGCCCTTTTTCCGCCCAGCTAATAAATAGCATAAAATCAAGATAACTGGGGATGCATATGCCGGAATCATCTGCCATCTAAAACCTTCTACCAATAGCTGAACTGTAACCATTACAACAGCAAGCAAAGTAGCTAATTTAGACCACTTTTTCGTTTCTCTACCTACTAACAGTATCCAACTTAAAAGACTAAAATTCACAACTATCAAAACGATTTCCCAGAAATTCATTGGCCTATCTCCTTTGAATGCATTTTACATCTAATTAAAGAGGTAATTTTCAATCTGAGCAAAAACAGATGAAACGCCTATATAGTTGCACCAATTATCCTTAATAATTGTTTCATATACTCCTTTCTTCAAATTAAAAACTTAAAATGCCCAGCTACCTTTACGGAAAATTGGCTCTACAGTTCCATCTGGTAAAATACCATCGATGTCCATCTCACTGCTGCCAATCATAAAGTCCTCATGTGTTACTGAAATATTTGCACCTAACGTTTCGAGTTGATCGTTTTCTAAATCCCTTCCATCCTCTAAGCAAGTTGGATAAGCTTTACCAATCGCTAAATGGTTCGATGCATTTTCATCAAACAATGTATTAAAATATAAAATCCCCGATGCTGAAATTGGCGATTCATGTGGTACAAGTGCTATCTCACCTAAATAGCAAGAGCCTTCATCCACATTAATAAGCTCCTGTAATAAATCATGTCCTATCTGTGCTTCAGCTTTAATAATTTTTCCTTCTTCAAATGTCAGTTTAAAGCCGTCGATAATATTCCCTTGATAAACTAATGGTTTTGTATTGCTTACATAGCCATTTACACCTTGTTTCATCGGTAACGTATAAACCTCTTCCGTCGGCATATTAGCTATAAAGATAGTATCATCTGGCGTTTTACCACCTCCAGTAATCCATTTATGCTGTGGTGCTAATGCAATTGTTAAATCAGTACCTGACGCTGTATAGTGAAGCATCGCATATTTTTTATTGTTTAATATGACCGCACGAGACTCTAAATTTGTTACATGTTCACGCCATTTTTCAACTGCATTTCCTTCACCGATACGAACAGCTTTAAAAATAGCATCCCATAATGCTGGTACTTGATCCTCAGCTGCTAAATTTGGGAACACCTTCGATGCCCACTTTGATGAAGGAACTGCTACCATCGACCAAGCTATTAAATCCTTCATTACGGCGTTGCGATTGTTTCCTAGAGCAGCTCCTGATACCTTTTGATAGGTAGCTAGACGACCAGCTGAAATACCTGTAAATTTATCAGGGTCTGTAGCATCTATTATTAATAGTGCGCCTTTACGTTCAATCAGCTCATCATTCATTTTGACTATCCATTCTGGGAAACGATTAAATTCCTCATCTGAGGCATAATCAAAGTAAGCACGATCCATTTCCTCATCAGAAAAATTAACATGAACACGCCCTGCCCCAGCCTTATAGGCCTCTTTCACAACTAAACGAACGAAATCCAATGCATCCACTGATGTATTGACTAATAAGTATTGTCCTGGTTGAATATTGACACCAATTTTCACCGTAAGTTCTGCATATGCTTGTAATTTTTCTTCAAAAGTCATATTATTTACCTCGCTTTTATCCAATAATTTTTGAATTCCCCTTACTAGCTTGCCTTCATACCATACTTTGTGAATAGGTTTTTCAGGATTTTCTCTTGTCTATTTTTACGTTTTTCATCAAGACTCGATAACAACTAATGGATTTTTTCAATTCATTAGTTATCTCTTAAAATTAATTTAGTTACTAGACGAGAAAATATTTCAATGAGTTTCGATGTTTTTACCAAATAATCCAATTCAAGGGTATCAAGCACTACTTAAATTTATAGCGTTCTTTATTGTATAAGCTCACTCATTTCTTCCCAATCTTTTCAATGCTGCTGCACCTAAAGGCTTTCCACCAATGAGGCGTTTAACAATTTCAATCACACCTTTCTCTGTATAAAGTCATTTTTGATAGATAATACTATCATTTAATACAAATATAAATCATTTAACTTTAATTATCAAGCCGTTAAACTTTTTTTAAAAATTATTGGTAGAAAACTAAGTGAAACTGAATTCTATCTAAGTGGGCGATAACGGAAAGATCTTTATGCACACAGTACGAAATTACTGCTAAATATTCACGAGCCGATGTACTCTTAACTGAGTAAAAATCGGCTTTTTTGTTTCAAAATTTGCTTAGCATATATTTTGGTTAAAATGTGAGCGGTACCCCATGCCCATCAAGCTAAAATTTTCTTTCTCTACAGTTAGTTACTTTATGTAAGAAGTCAGCTGTTTTTTCATTTATTATATAAAGGTATTTTTGAATCATAAGAATAATCAGATGTTTATTTATCAAATTCTGAATATGTAATTATTTAACATAATATATTAATGTTTAAACGTATGTAAAATACCAATATTAGGAGGATTTGTAATGTTCAAAAAAATAATTTTATCTAGTACTATTCTTTTGGGAACTTTAGGTATAACAACTTTGTCTTTTCCAGAATTAAGTTTAACAAAAGCAGAAGCTGCAATTAATGATGCGAAGATTCAAAAGGTTACGGTTGCGTATAACGATTCTTTCTAACATAAAAATACATCACTATTTAATAGTGATGTATTTTTATGTTAGATATTAGAATAGGAATACGGGCGAATTAATAAGGAAAAGGTTACTGCATAATATTTCTATAATAGGGTATCAATTAAAGATGCATGCTTTATTCCATAATAGAGCATTTAAATCCTAACTTCTCAATTTTATCTACACTTTCTTATCTGCCAACGAAACATTAGATACAATTATCAATCCATTTCCCTTTTAGGCTCTACCAACATGATGTAGGATTCCTTTTCAGTGAAAGGTTTATGCTCAACGCCTCTCGGGACAATAAACATCTCGCCCTTAGAAATTTTCACCTGTCCATCACGAAAATCGATGAACATCTCCCCTTCAAGCACGATAAATAGCTTATCCGTATTAGGATGCTCATGCCATATAAAATCTCCATTGGCCTTAAAAAGCTGAATTTGATCATCATTCATTTCACCAATCACTCGTGGATACCAATAATCGTTAATTTTAGATAACTCGTCATTTAGTTTAATAGGTTGGTAATAGATAATAATCCCTCCTCACTTTTAACTTCCACTATATTACAGTAATCTAAGTAAAAAAGTCGTCATTACGCTTAAAAAGAAAATGCTCAGGCCAGAACTTTTCATTCAGATAGTTCAAAAGAGTGATTTCAATGAAAGTTCTTTCAATCCAATGTTTCCTTTAACTCTCCATAAGTATAGAACAGTGATTTTCAAATAAGAATGGACCCCTGTTGACATTAGTATGGATTATTGATGAACTTCTCGCGATATTTAGTAGGCGAAATGCCAACTCGCTTCTTGAAAACTCTACTAAAATAAAAAGGGTCTGCGATTCCAACAGCCTGCGCAATTTGTTGTACAGGCACACCACTTGTACATAACATTTTTTGAGCCATCTTTATACGATAGTTCAATAAATATTCTGCTGGCCCCATACCTGCATGCTTTCTAAACACGTAAGAAAGACGATTTCGATTAATATTATTTTGTTCTGTAAGCTCGAGTATTGTAATATCTTTATAATAGCATTTATGAACGTAACTAGATATTCGTTCGAATAAAGTATGCGACTCATGGTTGTTTTCTCTATTGACAACACTTAATAAAGCTTCATTCAACGCTTCGCGAAACAGCATTTCTGTCTGAAACATCGAAATGCCTCCACGCTGATTAGACACATCCCAAAGACGCATAAGTAATTCGACAAGACGAGGAGATTGTCCTGTTAATAATTCAAAATGCTGATGAGTAAAGCCAGAGTCTTCTCGTTCTGAATTGCTTATCCGATATAAAACAAGAATATATTCCCAGTTTATTTCACCAAGCATTTTATGGGCTAATGTCATTTTTGCACCCCCATGTATAACTTTTCCTGGGGAAAGGGTATACGGCGTACCATTAAATTGAAATTGCGTCTTCCCTGTAAGCGGAAATACAAATCCGGGGAAATAATCTGTAGACTCAGCATAAGGCACACCTGGATTTTTAGCATAACGATATACTCCTTCTACTCGGAAAGGAGTATTGGTAAGATACTCTGCTAACTCATTCACGTCCAACTTCACAATGCACGCCTCATTTCAATAATAGTTTTCTTGTAATTCGCGAGATTAATTGGTGTACATTCTGGGCAACGCTAAACTAAAAATAGGACATACGACTTAACAAGATCTGGTTACTAACCTATAAATATATTGTTTTTCATTTATTTAGTCTACAGTTAAGCAGCTTTATTGAAAGTTAGAAATTCAACCTTCTTCTCCTAATTATACCATTCGTAAGAATAATTTGTTATGATCTGTGAGTGTATATTCTATTCATATCGAGTCGACATAATGTCCTATTATCAGTAGTAAGGACAAGGAGGAATCTTCCCCTTACAAGGGAACCTCCTTTCTTTTTCTATCGATCTATGCATTTTTTATACATTCCTATCCTGGCACGGTTTTATGGTTCTTTTTTGTTGTTGGATCAATAAAAAAACTGTATTAAATCTTGCATACTCCTAGAGGTCACTATATATGAACGCTACGTATTTGACTTTCTCAATGACCAACATTACTTAACGTGGTAAAATAGTATTCGGATGGGAATCCAATGTTATTAAAATTAAAGTGGTTATCAAGTCGGAGGAAGGCATCTTAGGGTGTCTTTTCTTTTTAAAATATATAAGCGTACCATCCCTTTCCTAATAGAGGCCTCCCCTCATGCCTCCTTACAGGGAGAATGATAAGGCTTTTTTTATTTACCCAATTACCGAGCTCTCAAATATTTTAAATAGTTACAATACATGTATTGTTTCAATAACATATGATTATTCTTAAGAATGTCATTGAAATGTACCAATAGATGTTAGTACAGCAAAATAAATTGTGTTATGATGTGAGCAAATATAAAGCTATCTAACGGAGGGATTTACATGCCGCATGTTGTGTTTCGTGGAATTACTACTGAACAATTAAAACGCATAAGCAAGCCATTAGTAGAAGAGCTCGCAGAGATCTGTGAGTGTGGTACGGATAATTTTACGTTGGAACTACCAAGTTCTACGTTTGTATTCAATGGAGAAGAAATAGAAGCGTTTCCTCTTATTGAAGTGAAATGGTTCGAGCGTGGACAGGAAATTCGTGATCGATTTGCCAAGGCCATTACTACATATGTAATGGATTTTGGACTTCCAGAAGTAGAGGTTGTATTTACGGTTTTCACAGAATCAGCGTATTATATTAACGGGAAGCATTGTGCAAGTTAGAGCTATTTGAAGGATTTTTGTAACATTTATAAGAGGTAGAACCACATTGCCATCAAGCTAAGAAAAGCAAATATCCAAAAACAAAATAATGACCTCAATTCTCATAGACAACTATCTGTGAAGAGATAAAATTTTTGTTTTGGTGGACATCAAAATATTAGCTTGGTGGATATATGGCACTACCCCAATTAATAAATATTACTAACCATATATCTAGGTTAATATCTATCATATTTTTTAAAAACAGGACTAATTAGATTTAAAAAAAGATTTCTTTTTCTTTACTCGTAATAAATCACCTGTCCATCCTTTGACTTGCATATATAAATACATACCCCCTGTTGTAAAAATAATAAATAAGAGAGCGATTAAATAGCTATATTTCCATTCTAGTTCAGGCATGTATTTAAAATTCATACCCCACAATGCTCCTAAGGCTGTCAAAGGCGTACTCACAGCAGTTAATACAGTAAGAGCTTTCATAATTTCATTCCCACGATGAGAAGAAACCACTTCTTGTAAATGAATCATCGTGTCTAATTCTTCTTGATACTCTTTAACAAGTTGTAATCCACGCTCTAATTTCAAGTGTGTTTGTTTATAACAAAGAGTTTTTGTTATATTTTCTAACCAAGCTTCCTCCAAGCCTTGTAATACCTCTTGTATTAAACGAAACACATGTGTGTTCATAAATAATTCATGACGAATATGATAAATTTTTTCTAAAACTGCTATGTTATTATGATGATAAAAATCCCATAATACATTTCTAAAATGGTTTTCAAAATAGTCAACCTCTCGCAAATAGTGAGATATAAACATTGATAAGATGGCACATAATCCTTCAGCGGAACTATTACAATTTTTTGTACCCATAGGGAAATTATGTATTAACTTTTGGAAATCCTCTTCCTCTTTTTCCTGGACTGTTATCAATATTCCATGAGCTACGAAATAATGAAGAAATTTTTGAATTTTGGCGTCCTTTTTATCTTGATCATATAAAAACGAACCATATACACAAGTTTGACTTGGTGATAACGTATAAACATATAATCCATTTTCACAAGGAGAACTTATTTTCTTTACAAATTGAGAGAAATAAGATGTTACATCACGAGGGATTATAGAAGAAAGTTTTTCAAGCTCACTAGTTTTCACATGATACCAATTCCATTTCGGCATTTTTATGCATTCCATATTATTCTTCCTTTCTGAATAGTTTTATGTTTGATCGAATAATATCCGTAATATGAAATTTGTATGTAGGTATTCATGTCTTCGAGGAAAATTTTTTAGATCATCTAAATTACAAACTAATATATAGGAGGTCTTATTCTGTTACAAGGAAGACCCCCTATATATTAGTTATTTGTATTCTAAATTTTAAACATTTCCTCTATACAAGCACTTTTTATCTTTTCTTATTTATATGTGGAAAAGAAGCCACATAATTTGGCACGTCTATTCAACGAACTCCATTTTGGTCGTTATTACAATTTGGATTCATATGCAGATTGATTGGTGATGTCGTCAAATACTTGACTTCCAATCATATAGTATCCATGAAGTGCAGCCTCTTTCGAAGCGTCTACCATACGGAAAGAAGAAATTTCACCTTGCATTTTTTCAATTCGTTTTTTGTGGATATCTACTATTCCTCCTGTCCAAATAATAGTTTCATACTGGTCTAACTTAAATTGTTCTTGTAATACACGCATAACGTCTTGGAAGTGTGTATCCAACTCTTTTTGAATCAAAGTATCAACCTGACTTGTCTGAGGATTTTCTTCTCGACCTCCATATCCTTTTTCTAATATTTTTGGCATGTCGTTAATATGCAAGTGATTACTTTCCCCCGCATGATTCTGCAGGATATTCTTAATATTTTTCAAAGGCTTGCTACATCCTAGTTCCGTCTCATAATGATTTAAAATGACATTCTGTTTCATATCTGTCATTTCTAATGTACGAAATCCACCATCAATAATTAAGATACGATCTTGTTCCTGAATGATTCCCTCTTTTAAGAAATAGGCATGTAAAGCGACCGGTTGCTGAAGAATCAAAGCATTTTCCACCGTAATATTAATAAATTTCCCATCAATTTGCACGGAAGTTTCTTTTTTTAATACATTTTGTAATTGCTCATGCTGACTACCAAAACAAGTAACGGGAAGCCCGGTAACAACTAAAGGTAACACGACATTTTCTTTATAATCCTTTGCAATGCAACCAAATATTTGTTGTTTAAACTGTTCGCTTTCATAATAATTTTCTATTTCTTCGTCAAATGGAGGAAGAAATGAAGCGTCAGATTGATGTGCTTCATTTCCCATGTAGTATGCAAAGTCTAAGTCTATAAAACGTACCTTTGTTAAATCTTCACTTTCAGCATGATTAGGTACACGGGCTAGTGTGGAAGCTTCACTCTTAATCGTCACCTCAGAATCTACATCCTGTCGATATGCCCGTTTGGTAAAGCCAATTCCTACATCAATTGCATACAGAGATTTCATACTTTTTTCCTCACTTTCTCTTTTTAGAATTAAATCTAGGCACTCTCTTCTTTCCCTTCTTTCATATATTTCTTTTCATTTTTCTTTTTTTCACCGTCTATGTCCTTACTATTTTGATTGATTTCGTAATTCTTTTCATCTTTTTTCTTTTTGTCATTTTCGTTTTCTGTTAAATCTTTAATAGTAGAAATGACAACTGGTGTGGCTGTAAGCAGTTGTGGTAATGTTTGTTTTGCAACATTAGCTGCAGTTACAGAGAATTGTTTACTTGTCTCAGTTACCTTCCCCAATGTTTCCTTTATGCTTCCTTCTTGTAGTTTGTCTTTTACGCTTTTTCCTTTTGTTTGTATAGCTTTCCGATTTTCTTTTTTTAATAGAGAGACCATAACTCCGGTCGTAATCCCAATCACAGCATATTTAAATATTGTATGTTTCATTTTTCTCACCCTTCTCTACTTTTATTTTCTTCCATGCTACAACCTAAAATAATTAACTTATCTATTTATCAGATGTTGCAATCTATTAGAGAGAATGATAATTTTGTGGCTGCCTATCACTCGCCGTTGGTGTTTCAGCTGTTACTAGGAGTAAAATTCTCCCTTGATCTAATTTTTCTTCATATAAGTTAGCTTCCTCCTTCGACAACCCCATTTCCTCCATTTGATTTCGAAGTTCGTCCCCTTTTTTGGAGAAAAAGTTGATAATACTTGTGCCCATTCCTTGTTCTTTTACTCCAATCGTATTTATGTTTGTATCATCTGCAATCTTTTTTGTTAGATGTTTTTCATGTGCCAAGACATAAATGTCATCTTGGCGAATCCCTTGCAATTCTAGCTCTTTTACTTTCATAACTACTTCCTGTTCATTTTGATATTCATGAACCACCGGTTTTCTTTCATTCTTATGCATTGTATTTTTCCTCCTTTAGATTTTTTATTTAGTTGTTATGTAATATGTAATACACCTATTTTAAAGATGTTAAACCTAAATTTTCAAAAAACTTCATGCAATAGGTTATTAATATTTTTGAATATCAAAGAGATGTCATGAGAACTTTGCTTTGATAACAGTGTTACAAATAACAATTTGTTTGGAAGGCAAGCCTCTTTTTTATCATTGGGTTTTCCAATGACATAGAAGCACAGCGCTGCATTACATGTAACTGCCCCATTGGATTCTCTATTCCAAAAGAAAAAGCACCCCACTAGATGCTTTCTTTAATTGTTCTCACTATAATTTATTTAGATAATTCTCTTATTACTGTAAGATACATTTATTCTAGTTCCTAAATCTCACTTATTTCTCAATTCACTCATACCAATATAAAACCAAATAACCTACCATCAAAAAATAAAGAAAACAGGTTATTTGGCTATTCATTCCGTAAGCTTAATACTCAAGTTAATCTTTTTTCACACGGTTAAACTTTATTAAGAAAACCTTAAGAAATTCCCCTCTATATTTATAAGAATTTTTTTCTATACTCAAAAATGTAAATACAATAAGAGGAGAAACAATCATGAAGAAATTTGTACTTTGCATAATAGGATTAGGCCTACCGATATATTTATTACCTTTCATATTACGCGGGGATTTGGATAGATTTAATCCGATTGCTGAAGAAAAAAATGTATATGCCATTGCGAAAGGATATGGTGTTCCAGATTATCATCATAAAGGACGAGCTATGTACGCCCTAAAAGGTGTAGATGAAGCAAGGAATGAGAAAGAATATACAGTAGGCACTAGCACCCCTAATGATTTTATAAAAAAAACTTACTTAAAAATTCATGTAAAAGGAAAGTATGTGTATTCTTACGACGTTATTTCAGAAAAAGATATACCAGGGAAAGTAAAGGGACAATTGGAGATAGCAGATAAATAAAAAGAGCCTACTCGTATGAGCTGGCTCTTGATCACCTCTCCCACCTACCATTGGGCTATCTTAAGGAAGAAGAATTCTTTCAGTAAATTTATTAAATTCCTTATCATTGTTTCACTAACCATTGTTCAATTACTTTCACTGTTTCATCTCGTTGTGCTTTTGATGTAATTAAGCTCGCATTATCACCTTTTTGCTCACCATACATGCCAAAATGAGCATGGTTTCCCCCTTTTATCATGTGCATAGTTGTATTCTTTGACATTAACTTTTTATTGTTCTCTATTTTTTCTACTGTTGCTAAAGCATCTACTTCTCCATAAATTGATAACATCGGAATCGATTTCGTAGAGAAGTCATCTGCAGGATACGAACCTAAGAAAATGATCCCGTCTACCTTGTCTTCATTGTGAAAGGCATATTTAGAAATCATAGCTCCCCCCATTGAATGTCCAGCAACGTACCATTTTTGAACTTCCGGATACTGTTCAATTACAATGTCTACCTCATTGATTCCGAGTATCGCTAAGTTTAGTGGTAACTTAGGCATTACTACAAAATGACCATCTTTTGCAAGAGCTTCCCCTAAGTAACTATAAGCCTCTACTTCTACTTTAGCTCCTTGATAAAAAATAATCCCTACCTTAGCATCCTTCTGTCCAAATACTATATTATCTTCATCTTTTTTATCATCTACTAACGACAAAGCCTCTTTCGTTGGTTTGTAAGTAAATTGGGACCAAGTAAAAAAAGTAATGCTCCCCATAAGTAAAATACCTAATAAAGAGTACAAAATAATTTTCATCCATTTCTTCATATGTATGACCTCCCTGAGATGTGTATATTCTATATTTTAGATTATCATTAATCAACATAAAAACTCGAGCATTTTTATTATGCTCAAGTTTTCATTTACGCCTTTAATTTATACTATATTTTCTAGGATAAGTACGTAGCAAATACAGCCCATATAATTCTGATTGTCATACTAGAAGGTTTCCAAGACCGTTTTTCTAACGCATCATACTAAATACGATCAATAGTGATTAAATTACTCCAAACATAAAACATACTATGAAACTGGATTTTTCATAAACACTCCCTTTTTTCAATAGAAAGTCTTAGAAATTCTATATGGTTCGCATGTTCTTTCAATGCATAAATAACGAAATAGCCTACGCTTGTGAGCAGACTATTTCTCCTTTTATTTTAGTCAAAAAACGAAGCATATCTTCATTCGAACATATTACCGATTGGATTTATGCATATTTCCTTCGAATTTTGCCAACCACCAATAACAGTAAGGGAATTCCTAGTTCATAGATAGGAAATGCAATAGGAATTACGAAAAATATGTAGTAATAATGAGTAAATGTCTGGATATTTTTAACCGACACAGCTATGATGAACGAAATAGGAGCAAGAACCAAAGCTACTTTTCGCCAATCCTTCAAATGAAACATTTGTGCTGTTCCATAACAAGCGAGAAACATGTATAACGCCAGTTTAACAAAAATACTAAAAAACCAAATAATAACAATCAGAATATCTACATTTTGAATGAATTCCATGACGGATATGTACCGACTCAAATCGTAAACCGGATACAAAAAACTTGAAGGCAAATTCGGACCGAATGTTAAAATGACCGCTAATGTTCCAATCGTTACCATAAAAACAGCCAGTCCTACTCCCCACATCGCCCGTGATGGCGCTTGTTCGGGTTTGTCCATAAAGAAAACAAACATTGTCATCATGACAGCCTCTCCAAAAAACGCGGCTACAGGAGTATAGGAACCTTTAAGGATGGGAAACCATCCAGAATCATGATAAATAGGAAGCATATAATCCAAATTCATATTGCCAACATTCAAAATGATTACAAACGTTATCATTAAAAGTACCATTGGCCCAATGATTTCACTTAAGCGCCCAATACCTTCCACCCCACCTTGATAAATGATAAAAATGAGCAATAACATAGCAGTAAAGACAATAATCCACAAAGGTGTATTATGAAACAAAGCGATACTAATGAACTCACCAAATTCACGGACCGTTATCCAAATTATCATGTACCATCCAAAGAAGTAAGGAATCATCAGTAGTTTTCCTAGCCATTTGCCAAGAATGGTTTGACTAAATTCAATTAGGGTTTGCTTCGGATAAAGCGAGCCAAGTGTAGTTGCCAAAAAAGTAAGAGCAATCCCTACACACCCTGCAATAAAGAGCGAGATCCAAGCATCTTGTTTGGCAGTGCGAATCGTCGCTGGAATAACTAGAAGGAGTGATTGGCCCACTTCAAATGTGAACATCATCCAAAAGATTTGTCTGCCAGAGATTTTCATCGAATTTCTCACACGCTATATTCCTCCTTATTTTTTTATTTCATTTTTCTTTAACTGCAACGGCTGTCCAGTCAGTCCTACTCGCCGAATAGTAAGCTTTGCATGAACAGAAACCTGCACTTTTCGAAACTGCTTACTCCAATTCTTTTTTAGCTCTTTCCATTCGGATGGATATTTTTGATGAATAGCTTCTCCAAATCCAAAGATATCGGTTCCGTATTGTTTTTGAACCTTTTTAATAGTTTGGAGAGCTTGTTTTTCAGATTGTTTTTCCATTACACGTTCTAAAAAAGTAAGATTTTTTGGCTGCGAAAGATCTAAATTCGTATTGTTCTCCTGAATCGTTCCTTCACCTAAAAAAACAACGTCACACTTAATTGTGGCCCCTTTTATAGTCGGTATAATTTTTCTTTTGATTTTTGTCATATATAAACTCGTACTACCATTCCCTTTAGAGGCAGTTGCTGTAATCGTCTGTTTACTTAAACGATTCACTATCCAAAGAGTAGCTAACCATTCCTGCATATTTAAGTATCCTACCAACTTAAGATCGTTGTTAAATATAGCACCTCCTACAATTTGAAACCCTTTGACCTCGTTTTCACCTTTTTTATGAGACATATTTAGTTTAATAACTGGCAAGATTGGGGTGATTCCATCACTCGTACCAGCAATAAGAAAATTTAATAACGATGTATCTCCCAATGCCTCTATTTGCATATGCTCTTTAAGTGCCCCAAGTGCCGGGATAGCCTCTAAAGGGATAGATGCTTTCAGGAACTCTTTTGCAGTATTTCCCTTTACTACTAACGCATCTGCTCGTAACCGAATATCAGGATCGCGACTATATGCATCCAAAACTGGAGCGAGACCATTTTTAGCTAATTTTTCTCCAATTAATATTACACGCTGATGCCCTCGAAAGATTTCCCTCGACATTTTTGTTTGCATCATTTGTACAGCTTCATGTGTATCCTTTCCAGTTCCTGATTCAAGAAAAACTGATTTTCCTGCATTACTTCTTCCGCTCTGTCCCATTCCCATTTTTGAAGGGATAATAAACTGGGCGCTAATTTCAACCTTATTATTCTTCGCTTGATCAAGTCCCCATCCTAATTCTATTGCCAGATCATTTAACTCTGTACGATCCCAGCATCCCGTCAAGAAACATAAAGAAACTACTAGTATCATACAAAGTGCCTTGTGTAGGCTCATTCTGTTTCCCCTCCCCGTTTTGCACCTGGTTGTTGTCCATCTGGAAAACGGATTTTCTCCTTACCAGATACCATTATAGGACGATGTGTCATGTTCCAACGAGGTGTTCGAAGCAAAACATCCTTTAAATCACGCGGAGTCTGAGGCGCAACCGGACTTAAATACGGAACGCCGAATGAACGTATGTTTGTTAAATGAATTAAAATCGCAAGGGTACTTATAGCAATACCATACAGCCCAAGCATCCCTGCCAATAGTAGCATCGGAAAGCGCAGCATCCGGTAAGCTGTTCCTAAGTTATAGCGCGGGAACGCAAACGAAGCAATTCCGGTTGTCGCCACAACAATAACCAATGGTGCTGAAATAATACCTGCTTGCACCGCAGCTTGTCCGATAACAAGTGCCCCTACAATGCTAACTGCTGATCCAACGGGTTTTGGTAACCGAACGCCCGCTTCCCTCAAACCTTCAAATAAAAATTCCATCATCAGCGCTTCTATAACAGCTGGGAAAGGAATACCTTCTCTTGCAGCTGCAATACTAATAAGCAAATTTGTTGGGATTAGTTTCGGATGAAAGGTTGTAATAGCGACATAGAGAGAAGGGAGAAATAATGAAATATTGATTAATATTAAACGTATCCATCTAACAAAAGTTGTGTAGATGGATCGTTCATAATAATCCTCTGCTGCCTGGAGACCAGTCCAAAATGTCATAGGAACGATTAAAACGAAAGGTGTGTTATCCACTAAAATTGCCACTTTCCCTTCTAATAAACTTGCACACACCGCATCTGGTCGCTCAGTATTTTGAATTTGTGGAAAAGGAGAAAAAGGTTGGTCCTCAATAAACTCTTCAATAAAAGCTGACTCTAACACCCCATCAATTTGAATTCGCTGTACCCTTTGGCGAACTTCATCTAAAACCGAATCGGGAGCAATTCCTTCAATATAGGTAATCACCACATCTGTCTGTGACAATTCCCCAATCGAATAAGGTTCCATTTTTAGTTTTTGGCTCCGAATTCTTCGGCGAATAAGGCTCGTATTGACCCTTAAAGTTTCCGTAAACCCGTCCCGAGGGCCACGAACAGAAATCTCGGCAGCTGGCTCTTCAATACTCCGTTTTTCAAACCCTTTTAAGTCAGCGACCAGAGCTTGACTCTCTCCTTCTGTCAAAATGACGATATTCGCTTTCAATACTGCTTCTATAACCTCACGAACTTTAGAAATCGTCTTTACTTGAGAAACTGCAATAAGCTGATTTTGTATAATTTCTCCTACTGAATCCATAACCTTTAGTCCACTAGGCATCCCCTCGAACATCATTGGTTTCAAAACAACTTGTTCCACAATACCGGTGTCTACCAATCCATCTATATAAATAAAAAGAATTTTAATTTGGCTATTTATAAATATTGGACGAAAAACAATATCGGAACAATTGTCAAAAACTTGTTTCAAAACTTCTTCATTCGCAGATACACTCTGATCAAGCTCACGATCTTGATTAGAGTGTATCTGCATACTTGCATTCTCAAGTTCCTGAATATCTTTTCTCAAATGTTTTCTACTAAGTTTTTTCATCACACTACCCCATTTATCGAATGGTTTATGTTTTATACTTGGAGCTAAGTGTTAGTGATTTCTTGACAGAAAATCTTTACAAACCGTTCCACTAAGTAGTTTCTGGCTAAGTAATCATTTATCTAAAAAACAACAGGAAAATATACCCTCGACATCCTTCTTAAAATCTCCCTCCACATGAAAATTATTCAATTTTTTCTATAAGTTATTTATTCTAAAATGAGATTAGGACAAATAATAAGAGCTCTACATGCATAATCAATCTTTTAATTGTTGTAGGTGTAATTTTTCATTTCTCCTTTGATATCTCTACAAGATAAAGTTAAATTCCTAAACAAATAAAAAGAAAAAGCAAATGACCTCCATATTAGATCACTTGCTTTTTCTCTCATCATATACTTTCTAAACAACTCTATAAACTATTCTAATTATGTGCTTCACTTTCAAATTTTTGAGTTGCCACTTTTTTAGGCATAAAACATGCAAAGATTAATGCTACGAAAGATAAGAATAACATAAATAGATACGCATCACTTGAGCCGAAAATAGAAGATAATTTCGCTAGTTGAATAGCTGTAATGTTTCCTTTTTCCAAAGATAACTCTGCAGCATGTGAAGTTGCTTGAGTCGTATATATAGTAATAACAACTGCTGTTCCAATAGCACCGGCTAATTGACGAATCGTATTATTTACCGCTGAACCATGTGAACCTAATTCTCTAGGTAAAGCATTTAGTCCTGCTGTATTTAATGGCATCGAAATAAAGCTTAACCCAATTCGTAAAATAATAGTGCGCACCATTACATACATATACATTGTGGATTCAGTTAAATCAATTACACCCCACATCGAAATAATATATTAACCCTGTAATAAAGAGTGGTTTTGCTCCGTATTTATCATACATTTTACCTGTAATAGGTGATAAGAATGCATTAATAACAGCTCCAGATAATAGAAGTAAACCTGATTCAAATGCGGTAAAGCCTCTTCCGTTTTGTAAGTATATCGGTAAAAGAATTAAATCAGCATACATAATCATCGTGATGAGTACGTTTATCATTGATGTAAGAGTAAAAATTTTATACTTAAATACGGATAAATTTAATAGTGGATCGTTACACTTTATTTGGCGTAAGCAAAATAAAGTGTAACAAGTACCCCGGTAATAATTGTTGTAATAACAATCGGATGATCCCATCCCTTACTTCCTGCACTACTAAATTCAAATAAAATACAACCAAAATCAATCGTTGATAAAATGACACTTACAAATATCCAATCTTGCTTTTGTCGTATCTGCAACGTTCATTAAATATTTCAGTGCAAGAATAATGACGATTAATACAAATGGAGCTAAATAAATAACTATCTAGCATTTAATTCCTATTTCGCTACGTATATTGGGATAGTACCAGATGACTATCAACTTAAGAACGGAAGCTTACGTTTGAACATAATATCAAATTTAGATGAGCAAGACTATTTCAAGTGAATAGAATGTACTCTTTCAGAATACATAAAATATATATACACAAGCTTAGCCTGATTACTTCATCATTAGTGAAAGTAGGATTATATAAATTTTGGAGGAAAAGTTATGCAAAAAAAGGTTCTCCTGTTTACAGATTTGGGGATTGACGATGCGTTTGCTATACTGTACACCTTTTTTCGTAAAGATATTCAACTTGTAGGAATTGTAGCCGATTATGGAAATGTATCAAGAGAAAATGTAATAAGAAATATTAACTATTTGAAATACATTGCGGGAAGAGAAGAGATACCTGTATTCCTTGGTGCTTCTGTACCATTGACAGGTATCTTGATTCAGTATTTCCCTGAGGTACATGGAAAAGTTGGATTAGGGCCTATTATTCCACCTGAAATTTCATATCCAGTTTATCCTTTAAATGATATTTATCAAGTTATAGAATCAAATTTGGAAGATCTTACAATTATCAATTTAGGAAGACTTTCTTCGCTAGCTACGACTTTTGTATTGAATTTAGAAATAATGCGAAACGTAAGAGAATGCATTTGCATGGGGGGAGCTTTTTTCTATCCAGGTAACGTAACTGCTGTAGCTGAAGCTAACTTTTACGCCGACCCTTATGCAGCAAACTTAATTCTGCAGCATGCACAGAATTTGACAATTATCCCGTTAAATGTGACTCAACATGCGATTGTTACACCCGAAATGGTCCAACAAATCGATGCATTTCATCGAAATACACAGGATCTTGCAGGGCTCATCCTCAAACCTATGTTAGACTATTATTATAATTTCTATTCCAAGTCTAATCCTGGTATAAGTGGAAGCCCTATGCATGATTTTGTAACAGTGTGGTATTTGCTGAATCAAGAGGCTGTTGGTCTTTCAAGAGTACCCATTAAAGTAATTCCTGATCAAGGAGAAGGATTTGGTCAAAGTATTGCAGACTTTCGTTTTGTTACTAATCCAGGCTATAAAACGCATAATGTAGCTTTTCAGTTTGATTATGAAAGATTCAAGAAAGATATTATGGAAACGTTCTTAAAGAAGAGAGTGTAATAGACTTTATTAACTTCAGATAATACGGATTATGTGAATGAAATGCCACTTCACTTAACGTACAGGAAATCTACTTTTTATATTTCTCATTCAATTAAAGTAACTATATCTTAAAAAATCATAAAGTGTCCTATAGCACTGATTTATAATTTTAACCCTCTTTTTCATCACCTTTGCCATTTACTGAGAATCAGGATTTTTTTCGCTTGCAATTTATCAACGATATTAGAATAATCTTTCTCCTTACGATTCTGGCTTAAATTATATGCAGCTTGAACTTCTTGCACTTTAATTTTAAATCCAACAATTCCTTTTACTTCTCGTTCTAATAACTAAGGAGAAAGTTCATCCCATAAAACTATATTTTCACGATTTTCTTCATACTTTTTTAGCATCATTGCTAGTTCTTCTATTAATTCATCTATCTCTAAAATGCTTGCTGTACCCTATACATGAATGGCCTGATAATTCCATGTTGGAACTTCTTCCTTTCTATACCGAAAAGAGGAAATATAAGCGTGTGGTCCTTGAAACACACCAAGCACATCTCCATGATCCCCGAATATTTCCAACCGATTATTTCCATAGGCCATATGCCCAATAATATAGTAATCATCACCTTTTTTATTTAACCCCAAAGGCAAATGAATGGCAATTGGTTTCCCTTGTTCTGTTATGACAATCGTACCAAAAGAGTTTTTTTAAAAAATCTCATCAAAATCTCTAATCTTAAATTTTTTTGGAATATACCCCCTTTTAACAAAGTTATTTAAGTGTTTTAGTCATTATAAAGTCTATTTGTTCTTCATCACCCATATAAAAAGAGTGGGCTCCAACTTGGACAAACCCCATTTTCTTATAAAAAGCAATAGCATTTTCATTCTTTTCCCAAACGCCTAGCCAGATTTTCTTTTTATTATGTTCAATTGCAATTTCAATCGCTCTATTTAATAGATGTTTACCAAGCCCATGTTTTTGAAACGTGCTTTTTATATAGATCCTCTCGATTTCAAGTGATTCATCACCCATTTCTTCAGACTGAGCGTCATTCGTATTTACCTTTACATATCCAGCGACTTCATTATTAAAATACATAAAATAGAATTGCGAAGAAAGATTGGCTAATTCTTTTTCTAATTGTTTTAAGTTTAATGCCTTTTCTAAATAGGCATTCATATTTTCGGGTGAATTTTGATGCTTAAATGTCTCATCGAATGTTTCATAACTAATTTCTTGAAGCTTATGTAAATCTTCAAGAGTACACTTTTTTATAGTCATCTACATATGTCACTCCTTTATATAATCAATAAATTCTCTTGTTCCCCTTTTTTACAAAATCCCAGTCTTTTTCTACATTTCCTCTTACTCTTTGAAGAAGCTTGAAAATAGTTTCTACTTCTTTTTCGGAAAATCCCTCCAATGCAACGGCATTGGAATAATCATTTTCTCTTTTTATAAAGGGATACACATTTTCCCCTTTCTCAGTTGGAAAGAGTTTTTTTATTTTTTTGTTATGTTCATCTTCTTTCTTTTCAATAAAACCATTCATTTCAAGTTTTTTTATAGCACGAGATGCTGTTGTTCGATCCACTTTTATCATCTCAGATAGCTTTTCTTGAATGACACCTGGGTTTTCACATATTCGTACAAGGTACAAATACTGCCCTTTTGTCAGCTCATATTCTTTAAATTCTATATTACTTATAGAATTTAAAGCCCTTGCTATCATTCCAATTTCGCGAAGAATTCCCTTCATAAGTAGCTCCTTATTACGTATTTTTGTTGCAAATGCAATAAAAACGATAAAAAACCCATCCATTTTGAAAAAAGATTAAACAAAATGGATGGGTTTCTTTTATGGAAGAATTCATTGTTTCCTAAAAAACATATTGATGAATATTTTAAACTATCCGGATTAAAATAACACCCGTAATCATAACAGTTAAACCAAATATTTGTAATTGTTTTGTTCAAAATACCTTCTTCGTTTTTGTATACTCATTGTATTTTATACAGAAATTTAATTACTTTTCAATTCCCGATTGAATTAACTTTTTATTCAATACATCTATAAAAATTATGATGGCTTTATACCTTTAATATACCTTTGTATTATCATCTACATTCTCAATCCTAATAAATTCAAACTCAGCTTCATATCCCTCTCCTTGTGGACTGCAAGTATAAATACCAACTTTCATATAATCTTTTTCCTCAAAAAGGTGAGTCATTCTTATTTGCTTCCATGAAACGCCGTCTATTGAATAATCAACATAGTAATTATTACCCTTTCTTGTTATTCGATAGTAAAGGGAATTCAAATCTTCCAAAAATTCCTGACTAGACCAATCAGAGTATCCATTTTTTGTTACAACAACACCTAATTTACTATTGTCATCCGGTATATACTCAACAGATGTCTTCAACCACGTATCTTTTGAAAATCGAACCATTAAACCTGCTTGATCATATCTGTTTGCTGGTTTAGAGTTTACTTTCGTGATCAATCTAAAATCTCTATTTAGTTCATAGTATAAAAAATGACCATTATCAAATTGAAATTCATAGTGTGTTTTTTGCCAGAAATCTGTCTCTTTATCAGGTTTGATTATTAACTTCGATTTATTCCTATTAATCTCCCAATCTTTAGGTGGAGAAAACCATTTTAAACTTTTATCAAATTCTAAATTATTAAATTCCTCTATTAATCTATATCGATTGCACATTAACAATATCTCCTTAACCTTTTATATTTATTATGAAAAAGTATTTACACAGTAAAATTATTTAATCTTGATATGTGACCTTCTAAAAAAATCTCTTCCCGGCTTCATCATCTTAAATAATTCTTTATTCCCCAAAACTTTTATAAGCTATTAAACTTCATCTCAAATCAATGTCTTTCTCATTTAATAATTTCTATTCCTCTCATGTATGGACGCAATACTTCTGGAACTATAACAGAGCCATCTTCTTGTTGGTAGTTTTCTAAAATAGCTGCTACTGTACGTCCAATAGCCAATCCAGAGCCATTTAGTGTGTGCACCAATTCTGGTTTAGCTCCATTTGTACGACGGAAACGTATACTTGCACGACGCGCTTGGAAATCTTCACAATTTGAGCAAGAAGAAATTTCACGATATACGCCATAGCTTGGTAACCAAACTTCAATGTCATAAGTTTTTGCAGCTGGAAATGCCATATCAGCAGTACATAATACGATTACACGATAAGGTAACTGTAACAATTGCAGAACCTTTTCGGCATTTGTTGTTAATTTTTCTAACTCATCGTATGAATCTTCAGGTTTTGTATATTTAACCATTTCAACTTTACTAAATTGGTGCTGACGAATTAACCCTCTCGTATCGCGTCCTGCACTACCGGCTTCAGAACGGAAACATGGAGTATTCGCCGTAAAATTAATAGGTAACTCTTCACCTTTTAAAATTTCATCACGATAATAGTTTGCTAATGGTACTTCCGCCGTTGGAATTAAAGAATAATTTGTGTCTTTTAAGGTGAATACATCTTCTTTAAATTTTGGGAACTGTCCTGTTCCTAATAAACTATCGCTATTTACGATAAATGGCGGAATCACTTCTGTATATCCGTGTTCTTCAACATGTAAATCTAACATAAAGTTGGCTACCGCTCGCTCTAAACGTGCTCCCAATCCATTGTAATAGACGAAGCGGCTTCCCGTTACTTTTGCTGCACGCTCAAAATCTAGTAATCCTAATTTTTCAGCAACTTCCCAATGTGGTTTTGCTTCAAATGAAAATTCACTTATTTCTCCCCACTTACGTATTTCAACATTATCATCTTCTGATTCCCCAACAGGCACTGTTTCATGAGGTAGATTTGGTAATGCTAACAATATTGTATTTACCTCTTCTTCTACATAACGCAATTCATCATCTAACGATTTAATATTGTCTCCCACTTCACGCATTTCACTAATAAGTTCATCGGCATCTTGTTTTTCACGCTTTAAATTCGCAATACGTTCAGATATTTCATTACGTTTACTTTTTAACTCTTCTGCTCCTATTAACAATTCACGACGCTTTAGATCTAATTCTTCAAATTTATTTAATTCAAGAAACTCTCCACCACGAGTAATTAATTTTTTCTTTACCCCTTCTACATTTGTACGTAATACTTTTACATCTAACATGGCTTATCTCTCCTCTAATTAAGTAACTAATCTTTTTAAAATTAGGTTGTGTACTACAAAAACACAAAAAACTCCCGTCCCTATAAAAGGGACGAGAGTTAACCCGCGTTGCCACCCTAGTTAAAAGCACAAAAATATATGCTCTCCACTTAAATTATTAACGGCTTTTATCCGGAAACGATTATTAACTTCACATCGAAGTGTTCCACATTTCGCTCAAGGACGGATTCACAAGTTCCTTCTATCGGTTTACACCACCCACCGACTCTCTAAAAGAAAAAATACTTGTTACTATTTCCTTTCATCGCTTTCAAACAATATACATTTTAATTATCACTACTTTACAATAATTCTGTTTATTTATCAAGGGATTATTTTCAGTGAATAAAATATATTCATAATTAATTTACACACTTATATTTCCCAATATTCTTACGATATTATTTCTGAAGGGGATATTCCGGAAGAAATAATAGGACAATTGAAGATAGTAAATTAAAAATAAGTTGATTCAATCAGCTTATTTTTTTCATTCCTTTATCTTCTCCAGTCCAAAGGGTGGTCTTTGTTTCAGCATCAGCGATAAGATATTTTATCTCTAAAATCTTTTTCCGTTTTTGTCCATGATGCTATTAAGTAAATTTATCCATTAAACATCTGGGCATACATAAAAAATAATAGCAACTACTAAAAATAGAGCCGATTTCTTTATCTTATAGGAAATCGGCTCTATTTTTAGTTATTGATTTAGTAATAGAAAACACCTTTTAAGATAACTATGTTTATACTATAGACGTTGATCTTTCTGGAAGTTTAAACGAAAATGATCTTCATCATTATATACCCCAAATTCATACCCTTGCTCTTTATAAAATTTAATAATTTCAGGAAGAGCTTGTAATGTTTGCGCCTTTTCATGCATTAAAACAACTTCTACTTCTTCTGTTGTTTGTTTCTTTACATTTTCGATAATCTGAGTTGGATTATCTTTTAATTTCCAATCATTTGAGTCTATTGTCCAATCCCAAACTTTTATTGCTGCTTCTACAATTTGATTACGAATTTCCTCACCCTTTAATCCTGGTGCAGATCCATATGGCGGACGAACTAGTTTAGGAGTTGTACCCGTAATATTATGGATAAGAGCTAACGTTTCTTTCATCTCCGGTACAAATTGTCCTTTTTTGTATAGCTTATCACTGTTATGTGTCATACTATGAGCACCAATATAATGTCCTTCTTTTACCGCTCTTTTTACATTTTCCTGAAAACCTGTATTTTGTAAATTGCTACCTTGCATAAAAAATGTAGAGGCAACATTTTGTTCTTTTAGTACATCTAAAAATTTCCCAGTTAATTCGCTAGGACCATCATCAAATGTTAAATAAACAACTTTTCCTACCGGTTTTCCATCAGGTCTTTTTTGTTTTGTCGGTGGTGTTTCCTTTTTCTTTTCTTGTTGTTGCGTATTAACTTGTTTCATATTTTCCTTAGCTACTCCCTTCGCTGAGATAGAGTTCCATTCCCCTATTAAAAAGAATGTGAAAAAGGTCGTTGCTAAAACAACTCCTAGAGATATTATTACCTTAGTTAATCGACTTGTTTTTTTCTTACTTTGTGATTCTTTCATTATTTTTCGATCCTTTCCCTATTAATTTTCATATTCATTATTTAAAAGGTTGAGCCTTTACTCGACTGAATCATTCGTTTCAACCGGTATTTACAATAAATAGATTAATAGAGACGGATAAAGATAAAATGCAGATAATGTCGAAATCAGTTAAAGAATAGCGTATTGCATTCACTCTTTAGAAAAATATTTGTTTCTAATTTGAAAAATGGATATACACCCAAAATAAAAAATACTACTCTTCCTAATTAAGATTTAGAAAGAATAGTAATTTTCTATTTGCCTATTTTATTACATAATAAAATAATTAATAATGCCGTCCACAATACCTTTTTGCGATTTCGCTTGGAATTCTTCTGAATTCATTCTTTTTTCATCACTCGCATTAGATGTAAATCCTAATTCAATTAAGATAGATGGAGAAGGATTTTCTCGTAAGACAAGAAAATCACTGCCATGAACGCCTCTATCTCGGCTGTCTATATTTTGATCAAAAATGGCTTCTTGTACGATCTTAGCTAATTTTTTATCTTTCCTTTTATTAGATCCATAATGAGTTGTTATTCCTTTTACATTTGTATCCTCAAAAGCATCATGATGAATGCTAATATAAAGATCCGCCGCATATTCTTTCGCTACTTTGACACGAGCTTGCAATTCTTCCCTTTGTTTTGTTTCTGGAAGTAAACTCGTATCTTTTTCACGTGTTAATATAACTTTTGCATCCGTTCTTTCTTCTAATTCTTTCTTTATATTTTGTGCTACTTTTAAATTAAGTTCTTTTTCAATCGTTCCAAATTTCTTTCCTTTCGTCCCTCTATCTCCTCCACCGTGTCCCGGATCAATTACAATTGTTTTTCCTTTTAATCGTAGATTCTCTTTTGATATATTTTTGTACCCTTTAGCATGTATGAAACTAACGCCTGTACCCATTATTATTATAATAAGCAAAAGCAATATCACTCTTTTTTTCATTTTAATAATCTCCTTATCAGCTTTTCATTCCGTTTCTAATGAAAATAGTAATGAATGCTAATAAAGATAAAATGCAGATAATGTCGATTTTGTTTAAAAATGATAAAAACGTGTAGAACGGAAATTCTACACGTTTTTATTCAAATAGAAGAAAAATAATACGCCATCTTCTGTATTCAAAACACCATATCCCGCACCATGTAGCTCTAAAATATTCTTTGAAATAGCAAGGCCTAATCCTGTTCCACCTTTTGAACGTTGACGTGACGTATCTCCTCGATAAAAACGATCCCATATTTTTTCTAAATGTTCTAGTTCAATATGTGCTCCTTTATTTTCTACACATACTTTTACACGTTCATTCTCTTCTATTGTAGAAATAATGATAGTCTCCTGTTCTGGTGTGTAACGAATTGCATTCGTAATAAAGTTAGTTATAACTTGTTCTATGCGATGTTGGTTTGCAACAACTTCAATTTTAGAAAGTTCTTTATAAACATGTAATTGCTTAGCTGTTATATCCGGGCTTAATTGTTCACATATATAATCAATCATCTCATCAATATAGAAAACATCCATTTCCATTTTATACGTACCAGATTCGAATTTTGCTAACTCCAGCATATCAATGATGAGCATATCCATTTTATCTACTTCTTTTGACATTGCTTTAAAGTAATACTCCTTTTTATTACTAGCAACACCATCCTCCAAAATTGAAATACAGCTCTTCATAATACTTAAAGGTGTTTTTAACTCATGTGAAACACCCGCGATAAATTCTTTACGTGTATTTTCTAATTGCTTTTCTTTCTCTATATCTTGCTGTAATTGATGAATATACGAATGCAAAGCTTTAGAAAGTGTGTTAATATTTTGTGATAAATCACCTATCTCATCCCTTGTAGTAATAGATATCGTCTCTGAGAAATCTAAACCCGCAATTTTTTTTGTAGTATCATTTATTTGTAATAATGGCTTGGCGATTTTTTTTGAGTAATAGAACGATATTAAAACAATTAAAATCAGTACAAAGATAATTAAATATACGTAATAATCCTTTATCATTTGCACTGCTTCATCAACTGGTTGCAATGATGTCATAGCAAATATATAGTTTATCTTACCCTCTGCGTCTTTTGTCGGCTTGATTAATAGTTTATATTTAATATCATTTTCTTCGTAATCCATTATTTCTATAGAAGTAACATCATTAAATTTTTAATCCAATAATAAATCAACCTGAAATTGTTTTATTCTATCTATAAGCACACGATTTCCATATATAAAATTCGTTCCTACAGTCCCCTCCGGTAATTGCACGTTTTGAATGATTCCTGCTAAATATAATTGTGAACTTTCTTTTGAAGATACAGCTTTTGGCCCATACAATCTTTCTGACAGTTGCTTGTTCTCTAGCCCGACATTCTTCTCTTTTATTGTTAACATCGCAGGGACTACTATATCCCCCTTCTGTACTCCATCGATAATAATATGACTCCCTTGTTCTAAACTATATTTCATCCTTTGTATATCTTCTAAATTGATAAAACTATACAACGGTATGTGAATGGAACGTTCAGAAAATCTCTTATTTTCGTTAGGGTCTAATTGAATTTCTATAGAAAAATCATTTGCATATTTTATATTACCTACACGATCTAACGTTGTAATCCATGTCGCATTCTCTTGATAGAAATTTTGTTCCAATTCTTGAATTGCTTTCGCATCATCTCCAGCTTTTACATATGCTTTTTCAAAGGATTGAATATTTGTTTTAATATCATTAACTTTTCGATTTGCGTAGTATTGCTTAAAAAATATAGTTTGTCCAATAAAAATAGTTACTAAAATAAGTGTGTATAATGCTGTTGTTAAAATAAATAACTTTAATACAATTCCTTTTTTCATACTTGTCCCTCAAATTTATTACCAGCACGCACAACAGTTACAATACAAGCTGCTTTTTGTCCTAATTTATGACAAAAATTACGAATATGACTATTAATAGTGCGATCATCTGCTCCTAGTTAAAATCCGAGTTGAGTATCATCCTCATCTATCCGAGCCTTTAACATAATAATAGGTACATTAGATTTCTTCCGAATTCGCCGACAGACCGCCCAACCATCTAATTCTGGTAACATAATGTCTAGAATAATTAAATGTACCTCATGCTCTTCAAATATAGATAATGCTTCTTTCCCATCAATCGCCTCTAAGACGTTATACCCTTCGTTTAATAAGTAATTCTTCATAATCTCACGTAAAATATCTTCATCTTCTACAATTAATATTGTTTTTTGCATCCTTTATCTTCTCCACGATTCATTTTATGGTTAGGAAGAAATAGTTCATTTTATATGTTAACCAATTAGAAATCTTTCACTATTTCCGTCACTACTACATACAACATAGTTATATCTAGATAATAGCATGACGGTATAAAGATAAAATGCAGAGATAGCCTTACTATTGAAATTCCATTATAATTTTGTAATTGGAATAAATTTGAATCACATAAAGAGCCAGAAAAAATAATATGATTTGGAGGTATCACGATGAGCCTTTTAATTAGAAAGTTAGAAACAAATGATTTAGACAATCACCCAGAGATTGATGACAGTTTTATAGTGAATGCTCGGTTAATTCTTTCTCTTTCAAAAGTAAGTAGACGCATAGAATATACAGTAGAAGACGTTCCGAGTTATGAAAAAAGTTATTTACAAAATGATAATGAAGAACTGGCGTACAATGAATATATAAATAAGCCCAATCAAGTAATTTACATAGCACTGTTACATAACCAAATCCTCGGATTAATAGTATTGAAAAAGAATTGGAATCACTATGCTTACATAGAAGATATAACGGTGGATAAAAAACATCGTACACTCGGGGTTGGTAAAAGATTAGTTGATCAAGCAAAGCAATGGGCAAAAGAAGGCAACATGCCCGGTATCATGCTTGAAACGCAAAATAATAATGTCGCAGCATGTAAGTTCTATGAAAAATGTGGATTTGTAATAGGCGGATTTGATTTTCTTGTTTATAAAGGTTTGGATATGACAAGTGATGAAATTGCAATTTATTGGTATATGCATTTCAAATGAGAATAGTTTATAACGTTAAAAAACTCAAAATAAAACCCCAATCTCTCCATATTAAAATTGAGAAATTGGGGTTAAGTTATTTAACAATAGTTTTCATTTAAAACAAGTAGCTAATTAATAATCCTGCTGATAATAAGAAGCCGAAAATCGTATTTGTCATCGCTGTTGATTTCATTGCGATGCGCATATACCCGGGATCTTTTGCTCCTTTTTGGAAGCTTTGAATAGCAGAGATTGGCTTTCTCAAACCTAGGAACATAACTAATGCCCAAGGGCTTATATAACCCATCAATACAATCACCGCGATCCATAAATAAGCAATGAAAAAGGCTACAGCTAGTGTTACTATTGCTTTTTCTCTCCCGAGGAGGATTACTAATGTCTTTCTTCCACCTTTAATATCTTCTTCGATATCTCGGATGTTATTAGACATGTTAATTGCACCGACTAAAATTCCAATTGGAATGGAAATCAATACACTTTCAATCGTTATCGTATTCGTTTGAATAAAGAAAGCAATGAGTACAAAACATGTCCCCATTAACAATCCAGAAACTAATTCTCCAAACGGAGTGTACGCAATTGGTAATGGACCACCTGTATATAAGTAGCCAACCGCCATCCCAATTAAACCAATAACGACTAACCACCAGCTGCTATTCATACAAATATAAACTCCAATAAGTGCTGCTACTACATACAATAAAAGCGCAACTGTTAACACATTTTTTGGTTTCAATCCATGACGGACAATTCCACCACCGATGCCAACAGAATCAGCGGTATCTAATCCACGTTTGAAATCATAGTACTCATTAAATAAGTTCGTTGCTATTTGCAATGCTAAACATGCAACCATCATCGCAATAAATAAAAGCCAATGAATGTCTGTAACATACAGTGATGCTACTGTTCCTAAAATTACAGGAGAAAACGTCGCCGTTAATGTATGCGGGCGCGTCATCTTCCATATTAATTTAGCGGAACTAATTTCTTTTTCATTCCCCATAACGCTGTTCAATCTCCCTACCTTTTAAGTATAAATGACTAGCAGTATCTTTCTATCTATTTTCTGCTTCACATCTATTATATCAAAAAAAGAATTGGCGATAGAACTTTAATGCTCTTGCCTGCACCATAACTTTGCATCAAAATATCATTTTTTCTAATATGGGGTGGTACCCCTAATACCCCATAAGAAAAAGAAGAGGTTGAACCCTTTAACGTACAGGGCGTTCCATATATCATTGTAAAAGATCATGAAAATAACATTCAAAAATTAATTCTTGGATTCAGCACTCAATCATTAGAAGAGGCTATTTTATAATAATCATCCCAAAAAAAGAAACGAACAAAAATGTTCGTTTCTTTTTTATGGTGTTTAATGCTCAAGAAAACTTATAACCGCATAAGTATATAGAACGACTAGAGCAAAGGCACATATTCCCATAATTATAATCGCTAGTGCGCTTTTCTCTTGTCTAAACCCTATAATGCCAAGAATAAATGCACTCAACATTGTTACCTTAAGCATTGTAGAAAGGTTGGGAATTGAATATCCACTCAACCAGGTAGAGAAACTTACAATTACAGAAAAAGAGAACAAAGTTAGAACAATAGATAATATATTAATGTGCTTCCCATACTTCAGTTGCATTTCGCTAGCCTCTTTTCATTAGTGAATAATAGGTAGGTGATTATATTTTTTATTTTATTCTAAATTTTTCTTGAAAATCTACAACAAAAAGAAGAGGTTGTCCCAAAAGTCGCTGAGTAGTTACTTTTAGGCAACCTCTTTTCTTTATTTTTTACTTTCCTCTAGTTTAGAGATACTTGTTTCTTTTTCAGGTAACGTATCAACAAAATCCTTTTGAGATTTTAATAGGTCAGATTGTTGTATCCAAGCCATAAGATCATCTAAAGATTTACGGGCTTCTTTTACATCGCCAGTAATATCATTCATGTTCAACTTATTAAATGTAGCTAAAAATTCTTGTTGAATCTCACCTTGCAATGCATTGGCTTGCTTTGTTAATTCTTTATTTTCATCACTTTTTTCCTTTTGAACTTATAACTAGTTTTTATTATGTCTATTTACAAGGAACTGATTATGACAACTACATTAAATTTTTCAAAAGAAAATCCGTTGCTCAAATTCGAACAACGGACCTCCTTTATATGAACCAATGTAAAACATCCTCGGCAATCTCTTCCGGTCTATCCCAATGCATTAGGTGCCCTGTATCTGTATAAAGCTTAGTCGTAATATCAATATGCTTCCTAAATTCCGCAATCTGCAATTCTCTTATTTCTAAATAATTATGTGGAAGATCACAATACAATAGTAAAATATCGCTTTTAATTTTATGAGATTTCAATGTCTTATACACTGTATATTGAAACTTAATTACACTTCTAGCGGTATCGCCAGTAGCATGCCATTTCACTTTATTATCTTCTTCTCTCATTAAATCATAAACCGCACGCTCTATTAATGGCGACCATCTAGTGTAAACCATTTTTTCTGATTGGATGAACGCTTCTTTACTGTCAAAAATATATTCATCAAAATCTTTCTCATAATGGGTGATTTCTTCTTCTAATGACCGAGGTGGGCACTCTCCTTCTTTCGCACCTTTATATAGCTCCGCAAAATAATTTGCATTCATTTTACCATGATGATAACCACCATCTAACAAAACCATTTTATTCACTTTGTCTGTACATTCTGTTGCATAGTGAAGCGCAACGCTTGCTCCCCATGAATGCGCTATTATATGAAATGTTTCTTTTCTTATTTGCTCAAGTAATGCTACTACCCAATTTGTTAAATGAGATGCACCGTAATCTTCATCCTTCCCAAAACTTCGTGTTTTCCCATGTCCAGGTAGATCAAACGATACAATATGATATTTATCCTGTAAAAGTTCCGCTATTTCTATAAAACTTAATTTTGTACTTCCTAAACCATGAAAACAAATGATTTGAGGATTACTTTCATCTCCCCATTCACAAACACTTGCTTCATATTCACCAAATTCTACAAAAAAGTGATTCATTTTTAATCTCCTCTAATTGTTAGATGTAAATTAGTTTGTATGCAAAATCGTTTTTTCTAAATGAATAAACTCAGCAAAATTATCCAAATCCCTTTTTCGTAAATGATTTTATAGAATCCGAGAGTTAACTCTCGTTGAAAGCACCCAACGGTTATCATTTCAGTTAATGGTTAGACTACATCTTCACGCCTATGAAATTAATATAGTTTAATAGTTGTAATATGCGTTTATCATATGTGTGATTTTTTAAAGTTCTATCCAGTCCATTTTTTGCAATTTGTTTTCTTTCTTGTACATGTTCCAAATAATACTCTGCTTTTTGTATAAAATCTGGTGCACTGTAAAAGGTTTCTATTTCAACACCTGGTATGTAATGCTTTGCTACATCTGGGCGTATATCAGTTAATTGAAAAGAACCTACAGCATTAATTTCAAACGTCCTATTGTTTACTGAATATGCTTGGATGTTTGCAGCATTACAATTCAATTCCTGATCATTTGGTGAACGGTGTAAATTTATATTGATTTTAGTTGATACGTAAAATTGTAATGCATCTTCATACTTTGCAAGTGGCAAGATTTGTATTTTATTCTTTAACCTTTCATAATTCTTTAACTTCTCCCAACCGAATCCCACAATTTTTATGTTTTTTTCTACTAAATACTCTGAAATAGAATCAACAAAGTTAATTCTATTTTCAAATGCTGTACCTATAAAACTAAGATCATACTTATATGTATCTTCTTTTTGAGAAGGCTTAAACACATCTTGATTTGCTGCTAACGGGAGATGAAACACATTATTACATCCTAACCCCCTATAAAACTTGATACAATTTAAATCTTGCGTAAATATGTAATCATAATACGGAACAAGATTTTGTGTTACATCCGTATAATACGGATCATCTGTCAACCAAATTCCAGTAGTAAAACCTGCACTCTTTAGGACTGGCATGACACTAATACATCCCTCGTTTAAACCACTTAGTACCAAAATAAAATCCGGTTTCATTTTTAATGCAGTTTCTACCGCTCGTTCTGGGTTCACCATAATTGTATTACTGTTTACCTTTTGTAAACTATTCAAAATTGCTTCTTCGATCATTGGGTAATAAAAAGGAATTCCTGATTGGATAAATAAAATTTTTTTAGGCGTATTATCTTTCATGTCATCCCCCCTATTTCTACATAATCAAAGTGCGCAAAAATTAGCAGTCTTTATTCATTTTATGACATCTTACTTTACATGTATAAGCAACGTTTATGTCCATTATGTTGAACTCCTCTCATTTTGGAAGCTGGCACAAAGGGAATAAAACTAGGTCATATTCAGTCCAATTATTAATAAAACATGGTACATAAAAAAAGAGCCAATTCACATGAGTTGGCTCTTTCTTATCGTATAAAACTTCAATAGTTACACTAGCTAAGTTTTACTTTTGTAACCCTTTAATAATGGTATCTGTATTCCATTTCATCATTTTCAAGTAAGTATCTCCATCCTCACCTGATTTACCTAGTGAATCTGTAAAAATTGTACCTGCAATTGGTACGTTTGTTTCTTTTGAAACAGTTTCCATGCTACGTCGATCTACACTTGTTTCAACAAATAAAGCTGGCACTTTGTTTGTTTGAATTACACTTACAACATCTCTAATTTGATCTGGTGTACCTTGATTTTCTGAGTTGATTTCCCAAATGTATCCCGTCTTAATGCCATATGCTTTTCCAAAATATTTAAATGCACCTTCACTAGAAATTAAGAAACGTTTTTCTTCAGGGATTTGATGAATTCTGTTGACTGTCTCATCATGTAATTTTTGAAGTTCCGCTACATACTTGTCGGCATTTTTAGTATAGAACTCTTTATTTTTAGGATCTTCTTTAATTAATGCCTTCTTCACATTTTCAGCGTATACAATACCATTTTTAATATTCATCCAAGCATGTGGATCTGGTTCTTTTTCTAATCCTTTTGTTTCTAAATAAATAGCTTCTACACCTTCACTTACTTTATAAACAGGTGCATCTTTCTCTGATTTATTTGCCGTTTTTAATAGTTTTTTAAACCATGCTCCGCCCTCTTCTAGGTTTAACCCATTGTAAAACACCATATCTGCATCTGTCATTTTCATAACATCTTTTGGTAGTGGATCATATTCATGTGGGTTAGCTCCAATTGGAACAAGACTATGAATCTCAACTTTATCTCCACCAATTTGCTTCACCATATCATATATAATGGAGTATGTAGTTACAACTTTTAATTTCCCACTTTTCTCTTCTTTCCCATTTGTGTTACTAGAACACGCTGTTAATGCAAATACGAAAATACAAAGTATTGATAATAAAACATTTTTGAATTTCATCTTTATCCTCCAATCAATTATGACAACTCTGCTCTATTTTTTCTAATTTTGATAACTCTCCAAAACAAACCTTGTGACGGTGAGAAAAAGAATGCCAATGCGAATAAGAATGTTGCAACAAGAACAATCGTTGCACCTGAAGCAAGATTATAAGAGAAACTAAAATATAGCCCTACTACAGATGAAAGTGCACCAATACCTGCCGCTAAATAAATCATGACCCATAAACGGTTTGTTAATAAATACGCTGTAGCCGCCGGTGTAATAAGCATAGCGACAACTAGAATAATTCCTACAGTTTGAAGTGAAGCAACTGTAACCATTGTAAGAAGAATCATTAAGCCGTAATGAATCCACTTATTTGGCAACCCATAACTTTGCGCCATCGTTGGATCAAAAGTGGATACGAGTAGTTCTTTATAAAACAAAATCACAAGACCAATAATGACAACTCCAATAATAAGTGTCATCCACATATCGGAAGAGCGAACTGATAGCACATTCCCGAATAAAATATGATACAAATCCGAACTACTTTTCATAAAGGTAATTAAAATAATCCCTACAGCGAAAACAGATGTAAACATAATCCCTATCGCCATATCATGTTTAATTCGACTATTTTGACTTACAAACCCAATTCCGACTGCTGTAATAACACCTGTTAAAACCGCTCCTATAAAATAGTTCATACCAATCATATAAGAAAGTGCTACCCCTGGAAGAACAGCATGCGAAATGGCATCCCCCATTAAAGCCATACCTCGTAAAATAATAAAACATCCAATTACGCCGCAAATCACTCCTACCATAACGGAAGTTAATAACGCTTTCTGCAGAAAACCGTACTGCATTAATGCATCTATAAATTCTATAATCTTCATGATGAATGTACCTCCGCTGCATTATTAAACAATATGCCGTGATTTACATACGCTTTTGACATAACAGTTGGTTCTAGTACTTGCCTTACTTCTCCGTAATGAATTAAGCTCTTATTCAATAATAGCAATTTATCAAAATACGATTCTGCTTTACTTAAATCGTGATGTACTACGACAATTGTTTTCCCTTCTTTGCGTAATTCTCTAAGGATTTTAATAATTGTCTCTTCACTTGTTACATCAATTCCTACAAATGGTTCATCTAGGAAAAATATTTCTGCCTTTTGTGCTAATGCTCTCGCTAAAAAGACCCGTTGTTGTTGTCCACCTGAAAGCTCACCAATTTGACGATTTTTAAATTCCTCCATACCGACTTTTTTTAGACATTCAAAAGCCCAATCTCGATGCTCTTGCTTCGGTCTTTTCATCATCCCTAAAGATGGATACGTTCCGATTAGTACCACATCTAAAACTGTAATCGGGAAATCCCAATCTATATCACTTCTTTGTGGTACATAAGCAACATGCTTTCTAGCACTTCGAATATCCTCTCCAAGGACTTGAACATATCCCTTATCACTTGGAATTAGATCTAAAACAGCTTTCATTAAAGTAGATTTCCCCGCACCGTTTGGACCAATAATTCCAACGAGCTTCCCTTTTTCAATATCGAAGGAAACATTTTGAACTACTTGATTCCCTTGATAAGATACAAACAAATCTTTGACAATTATAGCCTCATCCATTTTTTGTGCATTCCCCTTTCTTTTTTTCATCTATATAATTATTTTGCACTAAGGCAACTTTCAAACAAAAAAATATAATGCGAATGTAAATTCACACCAAAGTTTCCTTAAGGAAACTTTTTTATATGAGTCAAATTATATAATCTAGATGCAAATTTGTAAACTTCTTTTTATTACTTTATGAATATATTGTGAAAACTTGCCTCTAAAAAACAAAAATATCAAACTTTTCTCAATTCATTTTGACACACATATTAGCCAATGCTAATATGAATAAAGAATAACATATTAGTAATTACTAATACGAATGGAGAGGATACAATTGTGCAACTCAAATGATTCAGATGTAAAAGCCAAGTTCATCCGTGGCTTTGCTGATAAAACAAGATTACAAATTCTTCAATGTATGATGGATGGTGAAAAAACAGTATCTGAAATTGTGGAAATCACGCAAGGAAATCAGTCAAATATATCTCAGCACTTAAACTGTTTAAAAGGATGCGGAATCATCCTAGGTAGACAGGAAGGAAAATACGTCCACTATTCCTTACGCAATAAGCAAATTGAACAGTTACTCACTATGTTTGATGTCGTTTTTCATGAAGTACAAAATGAAGTAGCATCATGTGATAAAAACGATGCTTGTTTATCTCAAAAAGGAGAAAACTGTCATGACAAATAAGAACGAGAAGGAAAAACAAACTTCGTCATGTTGTTCTTCAAAAAAAGAGATTCCAGTTGTTTCTATTGCTAAGAAAACTTCTTGTTGTAGTACTGAAAACAAAACTATAAAAGAAGAGATTCCAAAAGAACCTTCATCATGTTGCTCCTCTAATAAAGAGATTCCAGTTGTTCCTATCACGAAGGAAACCTCTTGTTGCAGTAGTAACAATGATTCTATAAAAACAGAAAATAGTTCTTCCTGCTGTTCATCTGAATTAGCTCTAGAAAAAGAACAAACGACATCAAAGTCTTCTTGCTGTAGTGACAACTCATGCGAAGATGCATCTCCTACTCGTGCTACTCAGAAAATAGTAGGAGACAGTGTACAAACATACGTAGTGGACGGAATGGATTGCGGGGCGTGTGCCTTAACAATCGAAAAACATCTACAAAATGTTTCAGGCGTAGAAGAAGTTCGAGTAAACTTTGCTACTGGAAAAATGCATATTCGTCATGACCGCGATGTGGATGACATTATAAAAGAAGTGTCTAATGCAGGGTTTGGGGCTTCCTTAGCAGGAGCCCGCAGAGGGTCCGCTCCTGTTCAAAAAGCTAAAAATACAACTTTAATTCTTTCAGGATTATTTTTAGCTTTAGGGTTTGGAGGAAGTTTTACAAACATATCACCTCTTCTTATTACACTTCTCTATGCGGCGAGTATCGGTATCGGTGGTTATAAACCTGCTAAAAGCGCCTTTTATGCAATTAGAAGTAAATCACTTGATATGAATGTTCTTATGATATCAGCTGCAATTGGTGCTGCATTAATTGGTCAATGGCTAGAAGGTGCAACCGTTGTTTGGCTATTTGCATTAGGTGCAACTTTGCAAAATAAATCAATTGAACGTACACGAGAATCTATTCGCGGATTAATTGATTTAGCACCGTCAGAAGCTTGGATAAAAGTTGGAACTGAACTTATAAAAAAATCTGTAGATGATATTGCAGTGCATACAACAATTGTTGTAAAACCTGGTGAAAAGATCCCATTAGACGGCACAGTTACAGGCGGCACTTCTACTGTAAACCAAGCTCCGATAACTGGTGAATCTATCCCAATTGATAAACAAATTGGTGATTCCGTATATGCGGGGACGATTAATGAGGAAGGTTCACTTGAGATTACAGTAACTAAACTCGTTGAGGATACTACGTTATCTCGAATTATCCACCTTGTAGAGGAAGCCCAGGAAAAGAAAGCACCGACAGAAGCATTTGTGGATCGTTTCGCAAAAATCTATACACCTATCGTTTTTGTATTAGCAATCGGTGTCATGATCATCCCTCCCCTTCTTGGTATGGGTGAATGGATTTATAAAGGGTTAGAACTTCTTGTTGTTGCGTGTCCTTGTGCTTTAGTTATCTCAACTCCTGTTGCAATCGTATCTGCAATAGGAAATGCCGCAAGAAACGGTGTACTCATTAAAGGTGGTACTGCACTAGAAATTGCAGGTGCATTAAATGCTATTGCATTTGATAAAACAGGTACATTGACTGAAGGAAAACCAAAAGTAATGCATGTGCGAAGCTTAGATTGTACGGAAGATGAATTACTATCCATTGCCGCAACAATTGAAGAATATTCTAATCATCCCATTGCAAAAGCCATTACAACATATGTGAAAGAACATCAAACTTCTCTTCAAAGCGGAACAGATTTCCGCGCCATTGTAGGAAAAGGTGCACAGGTCACGATAGATGGCAAGACCTATTACGCTGGAAATAAAGCATTATATGAAGATTTTGGTGTTTCACTTCAAATGTGGAACGAACCAATCGAAGAAATGCAAAGAATTGGTCAAACCGTAATACTTGTTGGAACGAACAAAGTGATTTTAGGAATGATTTCAGTAGCAGATTCCATTCGCTCTACGACTTATGAAACGATTCAAGAATTAAAACGAGCAGGTATTCAGGAAACTGTTATGTTAACAGGAGACAATGAAGGAACAGCTGAACATATTGCACAGAAAGCAAAAGTAGATCGTTATTTTGCTAACTTACTTCCAGAAGATAAAGTGCATGCTGTAAAACAACTTCAATCTGAAGGAAAAACAGTAGCTATGATTGGAGATGGTATTAATGATGCCCCCGCCCTCGCTACTGCAAATCTAGGAATTGCTATGGGCGGTGCTGGAACTGATACAGCAATGGAAACCGCAGATATTGTATTAATGGCAGATAATCTTGAAAAACTTCCGTTTACGATGAAACTTAGCCGGAAAGCATTGTACATTATTAAACAAAATATATGGTTCTCATTGATTATTAAATTTATTGCCCTTGCCTTTATCTTCCCAGGCTGGCTTACTCTTTGGACGGCTGTCCTAAGTGATACAGGTGCTGCGCTTATTGTAATCCTAAACAGTATGCGTTTATTACGAAACAAATAATAAGATGCGGGGCTACCTAGTAGCTCCGTACCTTAAATAAATTTTGAAAGGATGTACATATGAAAAAAATGCGTGTCATTACATTACTCATACTTATTTCTATCATTACGATTTTAGGAGCATGTAGTGATAGTAAATTAAGAGATTCACTCAATTGGGATGTAGAAAAGTTTACTTTTACAGATCAAAATGGAAAAAAGTTTGGTTCATCTGAATTGAAGGATAAAGTTTGGGTAGCCGATTTTATTTTTACAAGTTGTGAAACCGTTTGCCCTCCTATGACAGCTAATATGGAAAAACTTCAAAACATGTTGCAAAAAGAAGGTATTAAAGATGTAGAGTTTGTATCGTTTAGTGTAGATCCTGAAGTGGACACACCTGAAAAAATAACAGAGTTTATGAAAGTATATGAAATGGATGCGAAGCGAACTCATTTTTTAACAGGGTATACACGACCAGAAATTGAAAAGTTTGCAAAAAATAACTTCCAAACACTTGTAACGAAACCAGAAAACAATACACAAGTTATACATGGTACAAGCTTTTATCTTGTAGATAAAGACGGGAAAGTTGTGAAGAAGTATTCAGGTATTCAAAACACGCCATATGAAGATATGATCCGTGATATTAAAAAAATACGTTAACTAAAAACTACTTATTATGTTTCTATTAACTAAAAAATCCGAGGTGTTTATATGAAAAAAAAGCAAAACTCTCACATCAAATTATTATTCATTGCCACATTAATCATTTTCGTTGCTGTTACAGCTTTCGTCGTTTTAAATAAAGAAGATAAAGTTGCGACAAATAAAGTAATAAAAGATTTACCCCCTATCGGCAAACAACCTACTTTAGGAAAAGAAGATGCACCAGTCTCTATTATTGAGTTTGGCGACTTTAAGTTTCCTGCTTGTAAAGCATGGGGTGAGCGTATCTTCCCTCAGCTTCAAAAAGACTATATCGATACAGGAAAAGTTAAATTTTCATATGTAAATGTTTTATTCCACGGAACAGAATCTAAATTGTCTGCTTTAGCTGCTGAATCTGTTTATAAACAAGACCCACAAGCATATTGGAGCTTCCATAAAGAATTATTTAACGCACAGCCAGCAAATCACGATGATCCATGGATTACTCCTGAAAAACTATTAGAAATTGCGAAAACATATACACCAAGTATTAATACTGTTCAACTTGAAGAAGATTTGAAAAAACAAACAGCGCAAGAAGAAGTAAATAAAGATGAAAAACTAACGCAAGATTACGGTGTAGAACAAACACCGAGCATTGTCATAAATGGAACGATGTTGTCTGACCCTTATGATTATGAACAAATCAAAAATTTAATTGAAAAAGCATTAAAGGACAAGAAATGATGAGTACAACAAATACGCATTTTGAATGGCGTAATTACACTTTATATTTTGCATGGATTGTATCAATGATAGCGACACTAGGTAGTCTATTTTTCAGTGAGATTCTTGGGTTCATACCGTGTGAATTGTGTTGGTACCAACGAATTATGATGTATCCGCTCTGTATTATTTTAGGCATTGCAACGTTCTGTAATGAAAAAAACATAAAAAAATATGTATTAACAATTTCTATTATCGGCGGGAGTATTTCACTTTATCACTATGCAATACAAAAAATCCCTGGCGTTTCAGAGATTAACCCGTGCGTGCAAGGTGTCCCTTGTAATGTCGATTATATTAATTGGTTAGGTTTTATAACGATCCCCTTCTTAGCGTTAATTGCTTTTTCTTTCATTACTTTGTTTATGTTGTTAACGAGATCGAATTAATATGGTAATGGTAGAAAAAGAAATCGAGCTTTTAAATCGCATTCCTTGTTACTGTGAGTATAATGAAAACCCCGACTGTAAGAACAATAGTTTTATAGACGAAAAAAGCAGGAAATCACTCGTGATCTCCTGCTTTTTTTATATTTTAGGTCCTTGATAAGTGAATCCACATATGGCTACCATTTACTCATACACGATAACTGGATTAGGACTTGCCATTTCCATAAATATTTTAGATTTACATGACGTATTATTTTTATTATGACTCCCTACTAACAACCCCTCGCCTCTCGTATTCCATTCTATATTCAACAGCAGCCGCAATTTTAGGACTTGCAAATCTCTCCGTGATCCAAAGTCCTAAATCAAGCCCTGAAGTAACTCCTCTTGCGGTAATACTATCGCCTTGATCCACAAATTCTGTAAGGAAGAAATTCTGCCCCATATGTAGGAATTTCACTCTGCGCCAAATGATGCATTGTTGCCTTTTTATCATTCAATATACCGGATGCAGCTAGTAACATACCTCCAGTACAAACTCCAGCAACAATCGTTCCTTCATTGTGCATCTCTCTAATTATTTTAGTCAAAGTACCAAGCTCAGCTTGCTTTCGCGCCCCGTGTTTAGCTTTATGATTCCAGCCACCACCAGGTACAATTAACAAATCTGGACGATTATCCATTCGTAAAAAATCATGTAGTTTAATCGTAACTCCAAACGAAGTAGTAATTTCTTGTTTTCGTTCACTTGATACGAGTTCAACCGTAAATGGAGCCCCTTCTTCTATCGCTCTTTTCAGTACTTCAAAAGGTGCAAAGGAGACAAGTTCTCCGAAACCGTCAAACAATACAATTTGTATTTTCATTTTTCGAACACCTCATCGTTAAAAATCACTTTATCGGTTATTTACGAGCTATAGGCAGAAAATATAACTTTATATAATATTTTAGATAAGAAGTTTTAAATTCCTATAACAAATAAGTAAAATGCATCAAATATAAAAGTAGACATACAAAAACGCTATTCTACAGAAAGAATAGCGTTTTTTTTTAGATTTGTTAGCCTATCTTTATTTATAACTCAACCAAGCATCTCCCCAGTCCGCATGATCATTTCCATTACCGTTACCTGCATCGTCAACTACTAGTTTTAATTCTTTCTTACCTGTAAGATCAACATCAACAAATTTGGCCGGGGTATTATAATACATTGTGCCGCTATTAAATACTTCCACTCCATCAAGTAGTACTTTAAATACGACCGAACCGCCTTTACCGCCAGGTTCTTGATCAATTCCTACATAGGAATTAAATTGTTTGTACGTTGCATTTGATATATCATAGGTAACTTCTGATTTTGCATGCGTTCCGACCCCTTTTTTATACGTAACCGGGCCTGTCGTTCCGAGTAATGAAATTGGGTTTCCGTCAGTACTTTTATCTTTTTGAACTGTTGCCCATCCAGCAGTTGCTTTTACCCATGGAATATCACTAAGATAAATACCACCAGAAGCAACTTGCACTTTCGTTGAAGTCACGACCGAATTCCCCAATTTTACGGAGACACCAATTTCTTTCACTCCTTTAAACTGAGTTGGTGGAGTGATAACAAACGAATATGTTTCCTCTCCTCCTGCCGGTAATTGAAAGTCCGTTGTTGATGGCTGTGCATTCCAGCCGTCTGGTAATTGCAACTCAATTTTTCCAGGCGTCACTTTTTCCTTTATTTCATTTTGAACCTTTACTTTTAATGTAGTAGAACCACCTTCAGCGCTAATTGGATTTGGTTCTACTTTTGCCGAAATGAGCTTTACTGCTGGAGTTACTTCTATTTGATTCGATTTACTAACCGTCCCACTATCTGTGTTTACTTCCGCTTCAATGGCGTAATTGTTAGCGACTATATCGATAGGAACAGGTAAATCCGCCTCAATTGTTTTAGATCCTCCTGGTTCAATACCTTCAAAAGCTACTTGAATCGGTTTCACATTCCAGCTCTCAGGAGCCTTTACAACCACTTCTCCAGAAGAAGATTTCAATGTACCAAAGTTTGATAAATGAGCTTTTACCTTCACTGTATTTCCTGCAGTTACACTGTTCGTAGATTCTAAATCGAAACTAAGCATAGACTCAATTTTATAAGATTTACCTTGTTCCGTTTTAAAGGAAATCGTATCGCCATCCTTCGTAAATGGCACTGATGTATTCGTGCCAACTCTTGTTAAAGTAAATGGTGTATTGAACATTGGACTTTTTAAATTTACATCGTTTCCATGATCAGAAGTCACCTGAATAACTGTAGGAACACCATTTTTCCAGTCCGCATTAATTGTAAATGCACCGCGTGCTCTTAGTCCTTTATAAGAACCGTCCTTCCAAGCTTTCGGAAGTGCAGGCAATAGTTGAATGGAGTCGGTATGGCTTTGAATTAACATTTCAGCAATTCCCGATGTCGCACCAAAGTTTCCATCAATTTGAAACGGTGGATGCGTATCAAATAAGTTGCTGAGCGTACTTCCTGTAAGCTGCCCTTGCAAAATTTTATAAGCATGGTCACCATCTAACAAACGTGCCCATAAGTTAATTTTATTCGCTTTACTCCAGCCTGTTCCCTCATCACCACGATGGTTTAGAGTAACTATTTTCGGTATTCCTTTTAGCATTTCTATCCCCCTTCCGATTTTTATCTGAACGAAAATCATTATTTCTAATCGTTTTAAATACTTACACTTTGTGCATCTATTAGTAATTTCGGTGTAAATATTTCATTAAAAGGACCTTCTTCATTGTTTAAACGCTTTAGTAAAATATCACCTACTCTTTCTCCCATTTCATATGGTTTGTGAGCTACTGATATAATCCCAGGTGCTCGTAATAATTGTGCTGCTTCCACATCACCAAATGAAGCGATCACTATGTCCTCTGGTACTGAGTATCCTCTCCTCGTTAATTCAAGAAGAACACCGAATGCCATTTCATTGTTCAAGGTTAGAATAGCTGACGGTTTCTCAGTAAAATTAAGAAAATAATCAACTGCTTTCATTCCACCCTCTCTAGTGAAAGTGCTATTAAACGTATAGTTTTCATCTTCCTGAATACCAAACTCCTCCAAAGCTTTTTGAAATCCTTCATAACGCTCTTTACCTGTACTTACGTTCAACAATCCATTCACAAGACCAATTGATTTATGCCCCTGTTTTAAAAGATAGCTCGTTAATGTATAAGCACTTTCAAAATTACTTTCTATAACCGAATCTAATTTTGAATCTCCAATCTCAACAGTCCGATCAACTAAAACAATTGGTACACCGGCTTGATGAATACTTCTTACTCTTTCTTCACAACCTCCAGCAGTCGCCAACACAATCGCATCTACCTGTTGCTCCACTAGTAGTTGCAACAATTTATCCTCTTTTTTAGGATTTTCATGACTACTACAAAAAATAAGGTTATACCCCTTTTGCTGTACAATATCTTCAATCGCCTTTGAAATCGTCATGTAATATTGGTTTGTGATATCAGGAATCACAACACCAATCGTGTATGTTTTATCTTGCTTTAAACTTCTAGCAATCGCATTCGGTTGATAATTAAGTTTTTTCACAGCTAAATAAACACGATCTTTAATGTCGTCACTTACAAATCCACTTGCATTTAACACCCGAGATACTGTAGCTGTAGACACATTCGCTTCCATTGCAACATCTTTAATTGTAGACTTAGCCATTTCATCACTCTTTCTAAGTTTTCAAGAAATCGTTTACTTCAGTTTCGTTTAAAGCTTTATTCCATCCATGTAAACGATTACTTAGTAGTTTACATGGATAATAATAATTTAATTTTCAAAATATTTCAACACTTTTTAAAAACATTTTTTATAAAAAAATACAACTATACATCAGATAACCCGTAAAGTGTGAATGGGGTCATTTTTTTATGATTACATGGGCGTTTTTTAGGCTTATATTTTATGGGAGGAATGCCGCAGCATCGTACTATTACGAAGATTCGTAGTACATAAAAAGAAAGAGCCTACTCGTGTGAGTTGGCTCTTTCTCTACTTACTAATACAGATAGATTTTCTCCTCTTATCACCTAATTGACAATAACATCACAATTTTTTAGAATTATGCATGTTTGTATTTGAAATCATTCGAAATACTTTTACATAGAAAACCGCACTAACAAGGGCACAAAGTAATATAATGCCAAACACAACAATTGGAGATAACCATGTAGAAAATACAATCATAATGGGTGCAATAAAGCGCCCAATGGTAAATTGTAAATTGGATGCTGCCATATATTGTCCTCTAGCATTTTCAGGTGCATATTTACTGACAAAACTATGTACAACTGGTGAACGGATCAATTCACCAATTGTTAATATTGCCATAAACCCGAACAATAGCCATATATTCGTTGTGAGTCCTATTAAAAACATACCCGTTCCAAATAAAACATTAGAGATAATTAAAACGTTTCGGTCGCTCCAACTCTCAAAGTATTTTGCAACAGGTAGAGAACATAAAACAAATAGAATCCCATTCAACCCCATCATCCATCCGAAAATTTCAGTATTACTTAGAGAGAATGAACCAGTACTCCATGAGAAAAGAGATTGTGTTGGTACAAATTCTTTTACATATAACGCAAGGTAAAGATCGAGTTGCATGAAAGCTATCATAATGAATATTCCAGCAACTATATAAAGAGCGAAAATTTTATCACTAAAGATTTTCGTATAATTATTCCATTGTTCTTTAAAGATTTTTGATATTGGATTGTTGTCCCCATCATTTTTAGAAGCTTCTGGAAACGTTTCTCTAATTATGAAATAGATTGCTATAAAATAAATAAATATAACAATTGTACAAGTCCATAACAATTCACTTCGATAATGAAAGAAGAAAAATGAACCTAACACCGGTCCAAATACAGCACCGATATTATTGGCTGTAACAAAAGTGGCAAAGACGACCCTTCTATCCTTTTCTGGTACTATATCAGCTATCATTGCAGAACTTGCTGGACTGTAGATTGCCCCGCTAATCCCAATACCAATATAGGCTAAATAATTAATCCAATGTGAATGAGATAAAGCAAAAACTCCAAACATTGCTACCTGTATGATTGTGCCTAATAGCATGACAGGGCGGCGTCCTAAGCGATCCGCTAAATATCCACCTAATAAATTACCTATTATGCCCACAAGAGGTATAATTGCCATTAAAATTCCGCCAATTGTTTTACCAAAAGCATCACTATAATATATGGCCATAAAAGGAAAATACATCCAAAATAATGTATTGAAAAGAGTCTCGCCAATTAACCTAGTTTTTAAATTTCTATCCCATGATAACCATTTCAACGTAATACATCCCCTATTTTAACTTGTAAAATATTTACTATACATTTTATAAACTTTTAATCCAAGGAAAATATAATAACATAAAGGGAATTTATTTTACAAATTAATATAGGAATCTAAACTTTGCGCGCGAGAAAACCTGTTTCATGTCCCGCTATATTGTGCTGCAGTTGGAAACTAGCACTCCTACCAATAAACTCAACGTTCTTAATGCGTAAAACTCTTGGTTATCAAACCCGGATAGATAAAAACAGGCATATGATAATGGGCCAATGGAGTCTTTTAAGGAACTATTAAGTGCGAGAAATATTACTTACATAAATACGATACGTTTGAGGAACTAAATCAAGCAATAGACGAGTACATTCAGTTTTATAATTACGACATTCCAAAAACAACTAAACGGCCTCATCCCCATGGAATATAGAACTAAAGCCGCTTAGGGGGTTTTATTAGTTCCCTTGTCTACTTGACAGGGGGCTGTTCAGAATTGACTCTTCCTCTACTTACTAATACAGATAGATTTTCTCCCCTTATTTTATAAACTCTCAAATGTTCTACTAATTCACTCTCGTCATCTACTAGACTCATCTTCTTTTTAACAAAGTTCCAATTTAAACTGCCGGATAACCATAGCAATGAAGAAAGTCTTTTATAATCATTTGAAGTTAAAATGTTATTAGCTCCATACCCTTCTAAAAATGCTCTAGCAACTTCCGAACATACTTTATGCGACTGTATTCCTTCTATCCGGGAATACCATTTTATTAAAAAGGCTAATCCTTCAACGCGATCTACATATCCAATCGATTCAAAATCTATAATTCCTTTTACACATTGATTTGTATCCCATAGGACATTTAAAGGATTTAAATCTGTTTGTACTATATACTCTAGATCATACGTATGTGCGCTTTCTATATGATACTTAGCGAGATCTATATACCCTCTTAATTCCTTACATGTACCACTCTTATTTTCTAACAACTGTATAAACTCACCATATCCAACTAAATGAGATTTCTTTTGAAAAGTTGGGCTTTGAAATGTACTAGAAATATCATGTATCTTTCTTGCTTCCTTTCCAAAGACTTCTGCCATCGTTTCTGTACAATGAGTAACATGTTCTCCTTCCATCCAAGTAGACAATACAAACCGATACTGTTCATCATTCCAAGTGACACATGTAAAGGACTCTCCCGCCCTATTTTCCTTAATCTGCATAAATGGGATTCCATGATCTCGTAAATAATACGTAAACCGTACTTGCTCTTTCAATTGTTCATTTGATAACGTCCCAAAGGCTGGATTAATTGTTCGCTTGCTATTTATAAACCGTGCGGAATACCGATTCCCATTTACAATGATTTTATAGTGTAGATCTGTATGCCAACTGTTCTTATTTAGTTCTTCTTCAACTAGTAGTGAATGAATTTCTTTAAATTAGTTTATTAATATGTCTTTTATTATTTGTTTCATCCTATTCTCCTTACATACAAAAATTCATTTTTGTATTTCCGAATAAAATCTTTTAAAGTGAGGATTTTTAAGATACACCTAATGTATTCAAATAAAGAATCCTATCCTACTGTGAGTAATAATACGGTTATGTAATTTTGCCGCCAAAATTACAGTAGCCTTCTATCTATGTAGATGAAAGAAGGCTACTAAATCTTTTTAAAAATCTAGTTATTTCATAGTGAATGTATTATTGATTAAATAATACATTTGTTTAATACAAGTACTAAATAAGAAAAATCAACCGTCATAATGCAATTAACAAATTGAGGATTTTCATTTAAACTTTATAAAACTCAAATGTATTTTTTTCTAAACATATTGTTTCATCAGAAGTTTTGATAATTATATCAAAACGCTGACTATACGAATGCATAAATACTTCATATTGAATCCGGCGTTCTTCATGAGACTGCCTTAAATAATTTATATCGGCTCCCCTTTCAGTTATATCCCGACTTGATCTTCTCATTAGTTCCGTTTCGCCATCTGTATAAAAATAAATTTTCAAATCAAATAAATCAGGATTAATAAAAGCGGCGCTCATTCCTTCCACAATCGTTACTTTATTTTCCGAAGAAATCAACTTACTTTTCATATAATGCGTATCTATTGTATAAAAATCTAGCCCCGCTCTAACCATATGAATATCTCTTTCTAAAGCTGCCAAATGATGCGCCGCTGGATGACAAGCTGTCATTTTATAACGATGATTTTCATTTTGATATGTATAGTGAATCACTGCATGCTTGCGGATATCTGAACTAACAATGTAAGGATCTGTATTAATATAATTTACTTCATTTTGATTTAGTAGCTTTACGAGTCTATTAGTAAACGTTGTTTTTCCAGCTGCACCATGTCCTGAAATACCGATAACAATTTGTTCATCTCTCATCTTTAACCAATTTATAATTTCTTGTAACAACTTATCCATCATTCTCCCCCTTGCGCTAATATACTACCCTTTATTTTAATATCCAAAAATCCTTTTATTTAATTATAAATAAAAAGAAAAAGATAGTGTGATTATTCATCATACCATCTCTAATTCTAAACAACTTTATTATCTTTTAAATGACTTTATTATTTGTGAACACCTATATGATTAAATACACTTCTAACTTTATCAATCCAATAGAACATCCTCTATTTTCCAGTGATTTATGCGAACCAATGCAGTCATGACTAATAAAAAAGAGCCAATCTCCTATACGATAGAAGATTGGCTTTTTCCTTTATTTACTCCCCTGTTTCAGAAAATCGCTTTATACGTTCTCCAATTTCATCGCGAACACGTTGAAATTCAGACCACTCTTTTCCTGCTGGGTCATCAAATCCCCAGTGGACACGATTTACGTGCGAAGGTGTCGAAGGACAAACAGAATCCGCATGACTACAAAGCGTAACGACTAAATCAGCACTATTTAAAATGTTTGTATCAATTATATCCGATGTTTGATTCGTTATATCAATATTTACTTCTTTCATCGCTTTAATAGCATTTGGATTTACTCCGTGTGCTTCGATTCCTGCAGAATATACATTCCACTTATCTCCTACATATTGTTTGCCCCATGCTTCTGCTATTTGGCTTCGGCATGAATTTCCTGTGCATAAGAAATAAATTGTCTTTTTGTTCTCCATGTTGTTTTCCGCCTTTGTTTTTAAATTATACTGGTTGATCATTAAAATATTTACGCTTAAACCAAAAAGCGACATTTACAAGTGCAATCATGACAGGTACTTCCACTAATGGTCCGATAACAGCTGCAAATGCTGCGCCCGAATGAATACCAAACACACCAACTGCTACAGCAATCGCTAACTCAAAGTTATTACTACCTGCTGTAAATGCTAACGTTGTAGTTACCGAATAGTTTGCACCAATTTTTCTTCCCATAAAGAAAGAAACAAAAAACATCACAATAAAATAGATTAATAATGGAATCGCTATTCTTACTACATCTAGTGGTACGCTAACAATCATCTCCCCTTTTAAAGAGAACATAACGATGATTGTAAATAGTAATGCAAGTAATGTAAGTGGACTAATCTTCGGTATAAACACCTTTTCATACCACTGTCTTCCTTTTAACTTAACGAGTACAAAACGTGTCAACATACCTGCTATAAAAGGAATTCCTAAATAGATAAATACTGATTTCGCTACTTCTACCATTGTAATATTGACAATAGCCCCTTCAATTCCTAACCATTCTGGAATGACTGTTACAAACACGTATGCATAAACGGAGAAGCATAACATTTGGAATACTGAGTTAAAAGCCACTAAACCTGCCGCATACTCTTTATCCCCATCAGCAAGGTCGTTCCAAACAATCACCATTGCAATACAACGTGCTAAACCAATCATAATGAGTCCGACCATGTATTCTGGCTTATCAGGAAGAAAAATAATTGCTAAAACAAACATAAGTACAGGTCCGATAATCCAGTTTTGTACTAAAGATAAAATCAATACTTTTACATCTTTAAATACTCGGCCCATTTCCTCGTAACGAACTTTCGCTAATGGTGGATACATCATGACAATTAAACCGACAGCTAGTGGGATAGACGTTGTTCCAACTTGTAATGTATTCAGTCCTTCTACTACACTAGGAAACACAAACCCTAAACCAATCCCAACAGCCATAGCTAGAAAAATCCATAGTGTTAAATATCGATCTAGAAAAGATAAACGTTTCATTTTATTTTCCATCTCCTATTAACAACAAGAATTTTTATCTACTACGTTAGAAGTCGTACAACAAGATGGTTCTTCTATTTTATGAACATCACTATGTGCTTTTGTATAAAAGAACTCCCACTCGTTCCCATCAGGATCCGTTACCCAAAACTTATCTTGAACTGCATAGCAACAAGTCGTATCCATCTCATCACGCGCGAAGAAACCTTCTTTTTCTAATCTTTCTTTATGTAATGTAATTTCTTCAGCTGTATCCACTTGGAAACCGAAATGATTTACCTGATTTCCTTTCACTTCATCTCGTACGTTCAGCGTGAAATTAAGTCCTGGTGTCTCTAATAAAAATTTTACATAATCTACTTTCACCTTTACTGGTGATACGCCAAATACCTTTTCGTAAAATTCGATAGACTTCTCTAAATCCGTAACATTTATACCAACGTGAACATATCTCATAGCTTACTCCTCCTCTTTATATGTTATTAATCAATTTTTTTTGATTAATAATATATAATTTTAACAACAGCTACCTTTTCCTGTTTTTCTAAAAATACAGCACAATTCTTCTGATAATAAATTATTTACTTCCGCATCATTTAAATCATAATAACTCCAAGTGCCTTTTGTTTCTTTTACAATTAAACCCGCATCTAATAAAATCTTTAAATGATATGACAACTTAGATTGCGTCATTTCAAAAATCTCTGTTAAATCACATACACACGTCTGGCCTCGCTGACAAAGCTCATACATAATCTCTAACCGCTTTTGATCCGCCAACGCTTTAAACTTTTTTTCATAGAGCTGAAAATCTTGTGCCACCGTAGTTCACTTCCCTTCATCAACTTTTTTTGATATTTATAGTATATACGCTGATTAATTTATTATGCAACTAATTAATCATTATTTTTGATTTACAAAAACTTCCTCGCATCCTATCTTTGTTACAATTAAAAAAGACCATAGCTTTTTCAAAAATGAAAAACTATGGTTCTTTTTACAACTTAATAGTTACAATGTTTCCGAGGAATGGAGTCTCTATAACTGTTTTAAATTTTAATTTGATCATTATAGAGTAGTGCCCCATCACCATCAAGCTAAGAAAAACAAATACCCCCAAATGAAAAAAATCGATATAACTCTTCGGCAAATAAAGATAACTCTTGTTTTTGGTGCATATTCATAAAAAGCACGTCACCCTTTCTCATTAACATAAGAGAATAGTAATGTGCTTTTAATTTCAAAAATAGTCTAAATCCTTAAGTTGATGGTTGTGGGGCGGGACCCCAATAAGAACGGTATCTAAGGTTGTATGAGAGGTGTTAGTTCCATTCCAAAGGCCTCAGCCGACGATTAACTCAAGTATCGATTTCGGATGACCCCCATGTGATGAAGTTCGTGTCCTGCTATGCCGTACGCGAGGGCGCGCGCCGTAATGCTTAGGTTGTTGGCTGTACCCTTACGGGTCCACGCCTCCGCCGGTAGCCCGCGCAGCAATGTGATCGTTGATTGCCGTACGGCCCGGTAGTCTTCGGCCAATTGCGCGGTTGTCCAGCTTCCGAAAGGAGGTATGAACAATTCCTGATCGAAACCGGTCAGAGGCGTCTGGTCCCCTCTTGCGAACCGGAGCAGGCGGTAGGTCATGACGCGTTCCGCGTCTGCAATGTGGCCCACGACTTCTTTCAGCGTCCATTTTCCTTCCGCATACCGATATGCGGCCTGGCTTTCGGTCAACGATGCCAAGAGCTCAGTCATTTGCTTTTCCTGGGCGAACAGAATATCGATGATGTTACCGTCCGGCACCAAACGGATATATTCGCCGGAGTTCCCGGCGTATTCTTCTTCTGACGGTCTTTGATTCATGCATAGTCACCTCTTTATGTACATATAGAAAATTATAGCACTCGTCTATGTCTAATAAATTCTCGAAATGATAGAACTTTCCTTCTAATAATTGAGGATAAGCAACTATTTAGTTTGTCGGTCGCCACACTATCCTGATTCGTTAGCACAATAAGCAATGCTAATCAATAATGCATAAAGTGAAACTTTAATCAGTGGGGGTTTTCTTCATCCCCCACTGATTATTAGTTGAACCAATCGGACTTTTATGGGCAGTTGATCCCCCACCTAACTTCTTTGCTTTCGCTGAATTTTGAGGTGGGGGTCTTACTGCCCATTAAAGCGGGATAAAAATTATCTGTCATACAATATTTCGAAGTTATTAATATATATAGGTAACCCCTTCTTTTTTTAATTTAAAGATGAATTTCCAATTATATTTTGAAATGAAACGGAGTAAAACACACTAGTCTAACTACTTTTTTATACAAGATTTTATGCAAAAAAGAATAGCGAAGATCCCTAGAATCTCCGCTATATCAATGATGTATAAAATCTTGTATAAGTGATAGATAGACATAGAGACAAAAAATTTAGTAAAAACAAGGATTCTATGAAAAACTTGCTACCGATAACGAGAATTATGTAAATAAGCTGTCCATGTGGACAGCTTATTGTTTTTTTGCTTAGCGTACAAAATTCGCGTCTTGTTGGCGGTACCCCATTGCCATCAACCTAAGCTTTTGAGATACCCCCATACCGAAATTTTCACTTTTTTACAGTTATTTATGAGAATTCAGCTCATTTTATCGTTTTGGGGAACAATCAATTTCTTAAGTTGATGGGTATGTGATAATGCTTCCATTTGAACAAATTTTCCTTTTCCATACCGATCACACACCTTTTGTAAAGTAATAGTATCAGCATATCCCAGTTTAAGAGGTTACTTACAAAATATTTAGAATTTTTTCGCGAGAATCCTCCGAAATGTAATACGGACTTTAAATATTTTCATTTATAATTCTCTATTTGTCTATACTTTTCATACCGCTGTTGTATAAGCTCTTCCGAGGATAATAGTATCAATTTTTTTAGAGATGATTCGATTACAGATTCAATCATTTTTGCCTGTGATTTTATATCATTTTTGCCTGTGATTTTATATCATTTTGTGCTCCACCTTTAATTTCAGGAATGATTTCATCAATAATTCCTAAATGTTTTAAATCTTTTGCTGAAATTTTCATATGTTCAGCAGCTTCTGGAGCATACTTAGCGTCCTTCCATAGGATAGATGCTGCTCCTTCTGGCGAAATTACCGAGTACCATGAATACTCTAACATATGGATATGGTTACCGACACTAATGCCAAGAGCTCCACCACTTGATGCCTCTCCAATTACAATACAAACAATTGGCACTTTAAGTGTAGTCATTTCAAATAGATTTCGAGCTATCGCTTCAGAAATTCCACGTTCTTCAGACCCTATCCCTGGATAGGCGCCTATTGTATCAATAAATGTAATAATAGGGCGATTAAATTTATCAGCTTGTTTCATAAGTCTTAGCGCTTTTCTATAACCTTCTGGATGTGCCATTCCAAAATTTCTTTCTATACTTTCCTTTGTATTTCTACCTCTTTGATGACCAATAACCGTAACGGGCATTCCTTTAAATTTTGCAATACCACCTATCATTGCTTTATCATCACCATATAATCGATCACCATGAAGTTCGAGAAAGTTTGTAAACAATAAAGGTATATAGTCCAATGTCGTGGGTCGGTTACGTAGCCTTGCAATTTGAACTCGTTGAAAAGGTGTAATATTAGAATAAATTTTATCTTGCATTTTATTTAAACGTTTTTCTAATTCATGAATTTCTGACGATAAATCTACATTATTTTCTTTCATAATTTTCTTTAATTCATCAAATTTCTCTTTTAATTCAATAATAGGACGTTCAAAATGCAAACTCATTTTATCCTCCAAATATTATGACTTACCTCACTCTAATCAAAAGGCTTAGAAATAGAATCAATAAATAATTCAAAACCATCCACAACTATTTTTTGTTCTGATTCTGATAAATTATTGAGAATACTTTGATAAAATGTAATGGATTGCTCTCTTAAGCAATTAACAGTTATGTGACCTTTTTCTGTGAGGTGCAGAAAAAGTTCTCTTCTATTTTTTTCATTTACTTCACGATAAATAAGCCCCTTTTTTACTAACTTATCTACCAATCTACTTACAGTTGAAGTCTCTAATCTAAGTTTATTGGATAGTTGCCAAACAGTTAGTTTTTCCACCTCTAGTTCCTCTAACGCCATCATTTGAGAAGTTGGTAAAGGTTTTTCAAATGGTCCATTGGGCAAATTTTGAGATTCAAAAACCCCAGTTATTATAATCATTTTCTTAATATCTGTTCTTAGTTTTAAGGCATCTTCTCTTTTCAAAAAGGTCACCCTCCTACAACTAATGTATCATACATCAATTGTATTATACATGAATATGATTTTTTCACAAGCTTAACGTAAGCCAATATTACAACATGGACGAGATATTTCTTCTTGTTAAAATGGTATAAGTGGATTGTTTTCTACAAATGGCAAAACATCAATTATATATCAGGGGCCTTTATGGGGTACCGCTCATCGCAATCAATCTAAGAAAATAAAACTACCCCAAAAACGAAATTTTGTGATAACTTGTAACAAAAAACTCATAATTTTGGAGGGGGGGAATTCTAAATTCTTAAGTTGATGCGCATGTGGCGGTACCCCATACCCATCAACTTAAGAAAAAGAAATGCCCCCAAAACGAAAAAATGAGCGGCTTCTCAGAATAGCTATCTGTAGAGAAAGAAAATTTTAATTTAGGGGGATATGAAAATATTAGCTTGATGTGTATGAAGTAGTGTCCCTATAAACAAAATCCTCCAGAAACATCTAAAATTTGCCCTGTTACCCAGCGACTATCAGAAGAAGCAAGGAATGCGACTGCACCTGCGATATCTTCAACTTGCCCTATTCGTCCGAACACAGATGAATTCGTAGCAAAATTTCGTATTTCCGGATTATCTAGCAATTTCGCATTTATATCTGTCTTCGTATATCCAGGCATAATTGTATTCACTGTTATCCCTCTTTCTCCAAGATGTTTAGCTAGAGGAAGTGTCATCGTATTTAGTGCACCTTTACTTAAACCGTATGCAATGGACCCTGCAAAACCAAGTCTTACTTCAGCTGATGAAATGTTAATAACTCGCCCCTCCGCTCGTAATAACGGTAATGTTTGCTGAATTAAGAAGAACGGTGCTTTAATATTTACAGACATAATTTCATCAAAAACTTCTTCTGTCGTATTTTCAATTGTTCCTTGTGTACCTATCCCTGCATTGTTTACTAAAATATCAATCTCTGATGTACCAACTCTTATTTGTAATTCATTCTTCAATTGTTCTACTATCTTTTTGACACCATCAATTGAATTGAAATCTGCTTCAATTAAGAATGCCTTTCCTCCATTAGATTCAATCTCACTAATTGTTTCATCTGCAGCTGTTTTATTTCGGCCGTAGTGAACTGCAACTAATGCACCGTCGTTTGCCAATCTCATCGCAATCGCACGACCAATACCGCGACTCGCCCCTGTTACTAACGCTACTTTCCCATCAAGATTCTTCATTTTTTCCACCCTTCCTACATTTTCGTTTACTAAATCCTATACTTATATTTTTAAGCAAATACTAATAATTTTAAATATAGATTTATAGGTAATTTAGTTCCTTCACTTATGATATTATAGTTATAATTTACGATTTACTTTAGAAAATAAAAAAGGGGGCTATTCAATGAAAAACGCAGTAAAACTAGATGAAATTGACCATAAAATTATGAACTTGTTGCATGAAAATGCGAGAATTTCTGTTTCAGAAATAGGACGTATTATATCCATGACGCAGCCCGCTGTAAAAGAACGCATTAACAAACTTGAAGATCAAGGCGTTATAGCTGCATACCGAACGAAATTTGAGCCTTCTAAAATTAATAAGAACATTCAAGCATTCATCATGTTTAAAACGAGTCAATGCTCTGATTTCATCCAATTTTGTAATGCCGCTCCCGAAGTAACTGATTTATATCGAATTAGCGGGGAGTTTAATTATATGATGAAGGTCATGAGCAATTCGATGGATTCTCTCGCTACATTTTTAGACTCCTTAATGCAATTTGGATTATCGTCTCCTTTAATTGTTTTAAAGAGTGAGTTTGAGGAGAAATTGTCGTTCTGATAAGAGGGTACTAAGATAAAGATACCGAGTGTATGTGGAAAAATTCTTATATAATATAAAAAGAACCACCCATAGGCTGGTTCTTTTTTCATTCAATTTCCTACTAGAAAATCCAGAGATACGTCTCCTTCTCACCTATCCCTGATTTCTCTGCGCCTCTCTAAACTCCTCCTTCACCTTCTCTAACAACCCTTCTTCTGTAATTAATCGATACGCTGTATTTGCTAGTGCTTTTGCGGATGTAATTAATGCTTTATCTCCTAATTCTGAACGTGCTGCTTCTCTAAATTCATTCGTATGCGCAATTAAATCGTCTGGACCGATTTTAATGTACGGATGAATGGTCGGTACGACTTGGCTTACGTTTCCTGCGTCTGTTGAGCCGATGCCAAATCTTTCTTTCCGATTTACGTCTTCACCTTGTAATTCTAATTCTTCGGCTACGACGTCATTAAATGTTTTTGTTACGAGTAGTTCATCGATTTCATTTTGGAATTGATGAATTTTCACTTTCGTACCTGTTGCTAATGCTGCTCCTTGTGCGATATTTTTTACTTTTTCTGTTACTTCTGCACATCTTTTTCGCGTTGCTGCGCGGATGAAGAACCTTGCTGCGGCGTAGTCAGGAATAATGTTAGGTGCTTTTCCGCCTTCTGTAATAACGCCATGAATTTTCACATCTGACGGAAGTTGCTGGCGAAGTGCATTAATGCTGTTATACAGCTGAATAATCGCATCTAATGCGTTAATTCCTTCTTCCGGTGAAGCTGCGGCATGAGCTGTTTTTCCGTAAAAATGAAAATCATGTGGATCGACTGCTAGTGAAGGGCTCGTTGGCGCTGTCTTTCCGCTCGGATGAATCATAAGTGCTGCATCAATATCTTTAAATAACCCCGCTTTTACATAACTCGCTTTCGCACTACCGTTTGGCCCTCCTTCTTCAGCCGGAGTACCAAACACGACAACTTCTCCGCCGATTTCCTCAAGCGTTTCTGATAACGCGATCGCTGCTGCAACGCTAATTGTGCCAATTAAATTGTGACCACATGCATGACCGAGTCCTGGTAAAGCGTCATACTCAGCTAAAAATGCGATGACTGGTCCTTGTTTCCCTGAACTTTTTCGCGCGATAAATCCTGTTTCATGCCCAGCTATATTGTGCTGCAACTGAAATCCTGCGCTTCCTAACAACAAACTTAACGTTCTTGATGCGTAAAATTCTTGGTTACCAATCTCCGGATTCGCATGAATATCGTGACTTGTTTCTATGTACTTTTCCTTATTTCTTTCTATACTCTCTTCAATTGTTTTTCTTTGTGACGTTACTCCTGTCGCTCCCATTTTTCTTCCTCCTTTTATTTTCACGTAAAAAAGCCTCTTTCTAAAAGATAGAAAGAGGCTTCTGTATATACAGTCAAAATGAGCTTCTTTCTTATCTTTCAAGTTACCTTGCTGGAATTGGCACAGTATTCATAAAGAATCCGCTGCCGAGGTGTCATAGGGCCAGTCCCTCAACCTCTCGTGATAAGAATTTTCATAAAATTGTATTAAATTATTTTCATTCTAAGTTCATTCCAGGCAAAAGTCAAGGAATTCCTATCCGAATTTACCGAATATCTAAAAACCCTTTTAACACACCAATTGTTTCTGGTGCTTGCAGTCTTGCACATACGTACGGAAATTCCGTACTACCTTCAAACATCATTTGAGATGTGAGCGGTGCCCCTGCCCAAAAGATTTCATCATCGATTACGATAAACGGGAATGCTTTGTTTTGCCTTTGTAACTTTACATCTTTCAATGGAACTGGTCCATCACTATACACCGTTATTTGCGCATTTGTACGCATTAACGCTTGCCATACTCGCTTATCCACTTGTTTTGTGCTTGGAAGTGAAATAATAATTTTTCGTTTTGCAGCTAAAATATCTTTCAATAGCCCTTTCGGTTCTTCAAGATTCATTTCCATAAACCAGCGTAAACGTTTCGAAATTTTTCGTTCCCACAATTGTCTTGATGTCGTACGATCATACACATCTCCGTGACGTTCTATATGAGCCGTTAATTGTGATAACGCTTGTTTTCTCGAAAGGTTTTTACGCATATAATGGCAATCTGATAATTGAATGAACTTCCCTCTCGCTCTCGTTACGGCTACATTGACGAGGCGATGGTTTTTATGGTCAAAGAATAACACACCAGGTCGTTCTTGCGGATAACTATCCACCGTATCAAATATCATCATATCTCTTTCAGAACCTTGAAACTTATGAACCGTTGCTGCTAAAACTGGTATGTTTTGATATTTCGTTCTCTGCAACATTTCTCTAATACACGTTGATAAAAAGCGGGATTGTGCCCTGTAAGGTGTAACAACACCGATCGATTGAACACCATCTAACAGTCCAATTAACATCATTTGCATCGCTACTAAACCAGACATAATGTTAAAACGAGAACCTGAAGCAGCGTCTTTTAACGAAAAGGCTCCCATTAAGCTCGTATCAAATAAAACACTTGCCTCATTTGCGAACGGTTGTAGCTGTGCAAGTTCTTTACGCTCTGAAACAGACGGATGATCATATACTCTATTTTTATAAATAAATGAATTTGTAAACTTCGATATATCCGCATGCATACGTCTTTGTTCCTGCAGCATAAAGAGGTTCGGATGTGCTTCTGATTTATTGACAGACTCAACAATCCCGGCATGGTAAAACATATCTTCCCCGAGCCATTTTCGAACGAGTTCATGGTTCGCCATCGCGATTGGAGGTAACTGTAAAAAGTCACCACAAACGACAATACGTTTTCCAAGTGAAGCAGCTAATGCAATTTGCGGAACATATGCCATACTCACTTCATCTACGACAACTAAATCAAATGTACGCTCATAAATAAGTGAATCAATGGCACATTTCGATAAAGTTGCGCCGATTACTTTCGCGTTTTCAATGTATTCTTTTTCTACTTCTTTAATTTTCGCTTTTTGCTTTCGAAGATCATTTTCAATCTCTTGTATACGCTTCTTATCAGCAGAAGTCGCTTTATATGATAAAATCTTTTCACGAAGATCTTGTCGTGTCTCTTCTAAATAGAGTCTTTCTTCTCCCCAAGATCCGTTCGTCGTTTCAACTAGCTTCGACGTAAGTAATGTTTCATGATTTCGTATATGTTCATGTTGACTATAACCGTAACGAACAATTTCGCCAGGTGTCCATTTCTTTTTTTTCTCAATTTGCTTCGTTACTTCGCTCATTAATACGTCTACTGCCGCATTACTATGAGCTAATACAAGTACCGATTTTCCTTTTTGATAATGAGCCGAAATAATACGTGATAAATTGTAAGACTTCCCTGTTCCAGGCGGTCCCCACACGTACGTTGTCGGATTGTAAAACGAACGATACGCCAATTCATTTTTCGGATTTTTCATCTTCTCAATATGTTTCGGACTGCTCGTCCCATCAACAAGACGCTTTATACGATTACGTTTTAACTTATCTTTATGTGCCTCTTTCAATCGCTCTTGTAGTTGCTCTAACAATTGCCACGGTTCACTGTATAAAACAGCTTCTCGTATTTCACCTTGTATATAATCATTTAATTTCAGTTCTATTTCTAATCCATGTACAGATAATACTTCTCCTGTCGCTTCCTCACCATCAAACTCAATTCGAATTGGTGAACCTTCAGGTAAGCTTACTTCCGAAATAAGCTGAAATACGTATACTGTACTTTCATAATCTGTATATAAAAAACGACCGTTCATAATAGAAATTTTACTACCACCTATCGTTTTCCAATGTTTAATTTCATACGCTAATGCATAATGCCACTCTTTCATCGTTGCCGATAATGAAGGAGTTTGAGTAGGTGTATTCATCGTATAATCTCCTTCCTTCTCCCCAAACATACTTTCTCACTATACCATATAACAAGCTAAAATTTGTAAGGTTTTTATCTTGCTTATTTTCTTAATTTTCAATAACATATTGTATATAATTTTCAGAAAGAAGGGATCTACATGCCAGTTAGAAGAATTGAACACGTCGGTCTTATGGTCGCAAACTTAGAAACATCTATTTCATTTTATGAAGAAGTAGTTGGCTTACAACTCATTAAACGTATGGGTCACCCGAATCCAGACTTAAAACTCGCTTTTTTAGGTGTGGAAGAATCGAAGGAAACGATACTCGAACTTATTGAAGGTTATAACTCTTCTCTTCCGGCAGAAGGAAAAGTACATCATATTTGTTTTAAAGTAGATTCATTAGAAGATGAAATTGAAAGAATACAGAAACACGGCGTAACCTTTCTATTAGGAGAAGAAATTGAAACATTACCAGATGGAACACGTTACATATTCTTCGCTGGTCCTGATGGAGAATGGATTGAGTTTTTTGAAACGGAGAGATAAAGTGAGACTTTAGTCAGCCTACAATTAGCGGGATAATAAATTTATTATCAACATAAGGAGTAGAAACTGATGAATACAGTTTTTATTATCGTTTTTTGGATACTTATGCTCTTTCCAATCCTTTACGTAATCAAGATAAAGCATTGGAATTTAAAAGTAGCTGCCTTATTTGTTGGAAGAATTCTATTAAGTATTATCTTTTTCATAAATGGAATTGTGTTAGGACTGCAACGAAATTGGGCAGAGCCTCCCTATGGAACAGAATGGGATGTCTTTATAAATTCTTTATTACACGGTAAAACTGATGCACTTATACACTTATTACTTCTAATTATTATTGTCACATTCGACTTAATAATCTTATTTTATTATAGAAATAAAAAAATTAGGGTGTTTCCCTATTTCTTTCATCTTGGCTCATATTAATGCGTGGGAAACAACATAATTGATTATATGCCAAAACAAAGACAAAAACGGACCTGTTATCAGGTCTTTTCTTGCTTTTTCTGTTACACTCCTTTAAAAACAACATAAGTCAAACAAAATTCGCTATACATGTTACAAAATTATATTTTCTTTCATATTTTGCAACATGTATAGACAGATATAATAGAACTTTATCAATTTTATTGGATAAACATGGGCAGATAAATAAGCCACACTATTAAATTCGAATACGAATAATTATATTAAGTTTCAAAAAAGGAGATGAATTATTTTGAGGTCATATTTCCCAAAATCATTTTCAACCTCAAAGCAGAAAAGAGACTGCCGTAGAATTTCCCCTGCTTTTCCAGCTTAATTCCCTCCTGTTCTCCATATAATATATCTACCTTGATTCAATTTATGTTTTAAATTGTTATTTTTCATATAATCTTTCTCCACCTCGATCAAGCTAACAAAAGTACATTTCATCTTACTTTCTCATTATATAGACTATACCAATTTCTCTTCTCACTTAATGGTTTCGTTTATGTTAAAAAAATAGAGCCTCAGGGACGAAATCCTGAGACTCTATTTTTATTTTAAAAAGGACAGCATGATTTTCTCTGTTTCTTCTTTACTTAAATCACCTGCAAGAATTAAGACTTGATAAGCGCTATTCTTTCCTTTTGCAGGAACAATCATTTGCATTACTTTATAGGTTTCCTCTGTATCAAGACTTTCAACTAAGGTTATTTTTGTACCTTCTAATTCATAATTTGTTACCTTTTCATTATACTCCGCTCTTTTATTCGAGAATTCTTTTCCCTCATCAGTAACTGCAGATTGGTGCACAATATATACATTATCTTTACTTTGATTTTGATATTCATAAATAAAATCGGGATTCATTTTTCCAGTAGTCTTCGGTGTTGTAACACCTTCTCCAGTTAATTTAAACCCTTTTACCACATAACTTGGGGCATTAATTGGAAAATCAACATATTTCTGTGCTTCCTTTTTAGTTAATCTAAATTCCGAAGTAATTTTCTGTCTAAATGGTCCAATTTCTTCACTGTTTTTCTGATATTTTTTTTGTTCTTCTGAATCTAACTTTTCAGGACTTCCTACTAACTTTACTTTTTTACCCAAAGTATATGCTTCTGTTTCTAAATCAATAAATCGTTCAAATTCTTCTTTTGTAAACAGATTTCGTGCCAAACCAACTTCTTTAAGTAAAGTATTATACTCTCCCTCTGAAACAAAAAATTCTGCATCTGCCCGTTCTTTTGTACCAATCATTTTTTCTACAATTTTCTGTATAGGAATATCGGTTTGTGTTTTTAATTCTTTCATATTATTTTTCACTTCTATTTGTTGTTTCTCAGGGTTAGTCGGCTTATCAGCACGGGCGTTTAATAAGGATACAGATGAAACTGCAATAACTGCCACAGCCCCTATCGCAGACCAACGATATGATTTTTTTTGGAATTTTTTAATCATTAGAATTCTCCTTTTTAACGCTCTCTTGTTTTTACTAAAATTTGCTATACTTGGTACTTGATAATAACTTGAGTAGTGTTCCAATAGACTAATAATAGTATGTCCATACGCAATTCGCTCCTCTGCATCTATACATGTAAGAGCTAATGCATCGCATGCTAGTTCTTGATCTTCCCGCATACATGAGTAGGCATACCATAGAATGGGATTAAACCAATTTAAAATTAGTAAGCCATGCATAAGCCAGTTCACACCAACATCTCTTCGCTTGATGTGAGCTAATTCATGATGAAAAATATATCGTAACTGTTGCTCATCTAATATTTTCATATGTACAGTTGACAATAGCAACTTGGGACGAATAAATCCAAACACTGTTGGACTGGAAACCTTTCCAGATACAAATAGAGGGATATTCCGTTGAATAGACATAGATTGCTTACACTTTTCAAAAAGCTGGACAATCTTCTCGTCTGTAATAACAGGTTGTTTTTTTATGTAAAGTAATAAACGCCTGTTCATTATAAAAGTAGCAACACTTAAAAGGATAACACCAGTAAGCCAAATGTATATACAAATTGTATAGAACGGAATTGGCTCACCATCCTGCTTTTCATTCATGCCTGTTTGTGTCTTATTTGTCTGAACAGTTTTTGTTGAACTTGAGGTATAAGTATCTTCTTTTGTGAGAACCTTTGTATCGTCTATACCTTTTAATTCTTGCGTACTCTCTTTTGTAAGAAACTTAGCTACAGGATTTCCCCTAGAAATGAATGCATCATCATTCTTGTAAGTAAGAACAGAATAGATACTATAGGAACTATCTGGCGACCAAGGTAATACAAGTCTTATAATTAATATGATCCATAGCATATATTGCCAACGTGGCGTTAACTTATTTCTAAACAAGACCTTGATACACAAGATTAGGCCCACTAATATACTAGCCATAATGGAAGTCTCAATCATCCAATCAAAAAAAGCAGGTAGATAGATATTTACAAATTTTTCTATCACTATAATCTATCCTTCCTCTGATTTTCCTCAGTTTTCTCATCCAGAATACGTTTAAGTTCGTTAATATCTTCTGAAGACAGCTTTTCTTCTTTTAAGAAATTTACAAGTAAAGGTTTAAATGCTGCACCATAGAAACGTTTAAGCAAAGATTTTGTTTCTACTTGTAAATAACTATCTTGCGATACCAAAGGATAATAAGCGTACATACGCCCTTTATCTTGATGGTAAGCAACTGCTTCTTTGTGAACTAATCGATTAATTAGTGTTCGAATCGTTTTGGGTTTCCAATCCATTTTCTTCTCTAACTCTTCAATCACTTCATTTGCGGTTTGTGGAGATTTTGACCACAGTACTTTCATTACTTCTAACTCAGCTTCTGAAATTTTAGGTAATTCTTTCATTAGTTTAAATTACACCTCCATTGGATTACATTTGTAATCCGTAACTGAATATTACACTTGTAATCTTGCATTGTCAATCTTATTTTATATTTTGAAATCCTTTCCTATGCCCATCAACATAAGGACGAAAAAAATTAACATAAGTATAGAACTTCATGTCCTCCTAATGAGACAAAAAAGTAGATGCTTCATAAATATTTTTTGTTACTAATATAAAATTGAATTTTAATTTCACACTTAATTAGTATATTCCGTTTTAAAAAAAGTACCCATTTTCTTGTCCATATATCGAGACAAGAAAATGGGTACTAAATGCAATGTATCTGTAGATAATTCAGCATTTTACACTATAAAATAAGTTCCTACTTTCATGTCTTTTTACTCCCCTTTTTTGTTGTACAAGGACATGAAACTCCAAACTATTTAGACTAGAAATTCTAAAATAAGATTTTTATTAATTATTTAATTGTATATTAAATAATTAATAAAATCAGCGTTTTTAAATATAAAAGACCCAAAACAATAACAATTAGTTTTAGGTCTTTTTAAGTATTTCTGATCCAATTCTTAAATTATTAAGTCGAAAATATTGAACGATCTATAGTTAAAAATTATATACTTATTACTTCTCTTTCGGAAGTACAATTCTTTTATATAATTGAACTGTAATCAAGTAGTAAATCGAGTAAATCACTACAAAAATAACAAGTGGTAACCAAATGCGAGAGTACGGATCGATTAAAAGAGGGCTAAACATGTTCATACCAACTAATATATGAGTAATCCCCACAATTGCTGGGAATAAGAATATGAAGAATAACTCTTTATAAATTGATTTTGTTAATAATTCTCGGCGGACACCAATTTTTTGAAGCATTTGATAACGTGTTACATCTTTTGATGCTCCCGACAGAACTTTAAACATTAAACAACTTGCCATCATTGCTAAGAATGCAATTCCAACGAAGAAACCCATAAACATTATTCCGCTGGCAAAACCATGACTCATATTATATGTTTGATACTTACTATGCAATTCTTCTGCGTTCACATTTTTATATTTCGCTATCTGTAATTCATCAAGTTTTTTCCATTCTTTTATGTATGCTCCAAAATCATCTGTTTTCCCAATGAACACAGTACTTTCTTTACCCTTCATACCATCGTATATTTTTTGGTCTACAATTGTTATTTCATAATCAGGATTCACATATTCTGGCTGAATCGTTCTGAAAGCCTGGATCCATTGTTTTGTGTCCGTCTCTCCTTTAACCCATTTTATTGAAAAGGCACCAATTGGTAATCCCTCTGAAACTTTCTCTTTTTTCAAACCTTGTATAAAAGGGCGATTTTTCTCTAAATCTTCTTTTAGATAATAAACATACTTATCATCCACTTTGTAATGATATTCAAGTTTTTCTTGAAATAAGATACCACCCAAAATTGTCTTTTCTTCCGCTGTTGGATTATGAATGACTGAATCGTAAATTCTTATTTGATCTGTCATTTTTAGGATGTTGTTTTTAAATGCCATACCACAAGCAATTCCACCAGCACCAAGAGCCACTAAGATTGCTACTGTTGCAAGCACATTTGTTAGACCATTAATGCGGAAATTTAATTGTGCAAAAGTAAAAGCATTGAGGCCTTTTTCACTACGTTTTTTATTACTCTTTAGCTTGTTAATCATAACTGGGAGAAGTGATCCAAATATTAGGTAAGTACCAACGGTTGCTGAGATTAATCCAACGGCCATTAATCCCAAAACAATTAGCGAATTTGCATATGACATATAAATCAGTGATGCATAACCAATACCTAATAAAAGAATACCAAGGAATGCAATTACAACGGTCATTTTTCCTTTTATGGCAACACGTTCTGTTTGTTCATCTGCATGTACAAGTTGCAGTACAGAAATACGAGATAATTTAATACTATTCATAATTGCCGATAATACAAATAGTGCAAAGAAGAAGACGCAAGTAATAGCTATAGATGGCAGATAAAGTGCTTTATAACCTTCGCCAGCAAACTCGAGTTGTTTCATTAATAGCTGACCGATACCTTCTGCAAGTCCAACACCAATTGTAATTCCAATCAAAAGAGATGTGGCACCTAATATAATTGTTTCGATAAACATAAGTAAGGTAACTTTATGCTTTTTTGCTCCTAACATCATATACATACCAAATTCTTTTTGACGAAGAGCTGATAAGAAAGAGTTTGCATATAAAATATAGAAAAATGTGATAACCGCTAACAAAAAGGAACCAATTTTAAATACAGACACAATATCCCTAATAGAAGAGTTAGATTCAAGGAACGTTTTATTGGATGCTAGCGTTTGAAACATATAAAAAGTTGAAATAGAGACAATAAGACCAACAAGTAAAACAATGTAATCTTGCAACTTACTTTTTAGGCCTGACATAGAAAGCTTAAATAACATGATTGAACTTCCTTCCTTACGCTTTTTGTGTGCCCAAGTTTGCAAGCACGTCTAAAATTTCTTTATAGAATTCTTCACGGGTACCACCGCGATGAAGTTCTTTATATAACTCACCATCTTGAATGAATAAAATACGCTGGCAGTAACTTGCGCTGTAAGGATCATGCGTAACCATCATTATGGATACACCTTGTTCTTTATTTAGGCTTGTCATGGCATCAAGTAAACTCGTTGCATTTTTGGAATCTAGAGCTCCAGTTGGCTCGTCCCCTAAAATAATAGCAGGTTCATGCACTAACGCACGTGCTGCTGCAGAACGCTGCTTTTGTCCACCAGATACTTCAGAAGGATACTTTTGAAGTATTGCTGTAATGCCTAACATATCAGCTACTTTTTCTACTTTCTTTCCAATATTACGAGATGAAACACCTTGAAGGGAAAGTGGTAGTGCAATATTTTCATATATAGATAAATTCTCTAATAAGTTAAAGTCCTGGAAAATGAATCCTAATTTTTGCGAACGGAAATCAGAAAGCTCACCTTGCTTCATTTTCGTAATATCCGTACCTGCAATTTCAACAATACCGCCCGTTGCTGTATCTAACGTTGAAATTACATTTAATAATGTTGTTTTACCAGAACCAGAAGGCCCCATAATACCAACAAACTCTCCCTCTTGAATCGAGAATGATACACCTTTTAACGCGTGTGATTGATTCTCACCTTTTTTACCGTACAATTTTTGAATGTTTTTTACATCTACAACTGGTTTTATCATATATATCCTCCTACGTTTGTTTTTTCTATTTCATTACAATAAGCTACTATTTTTATTTGCTACTAACAAAATAGTCATGTTGCATCCACCCTTATGCTACTATGAAAACTTTCATCTTATCTTCTTCACTCACCCCATCACTTTGAATACACCCATGATAAACTATGAAAATTAGGAAACACCCCATAAAATCCTTAAGATTTCTTAAGTTTTTATAAAAAAAGCTTATGGAATCTATAATTCCATAAGCCATTCTATTTTATTGGATGTTCAACAATAAAGGACATCCAGCCGTCTTTAAATTCTGCATGTATATTACCATGATGAAGTTCAACAATTCTTTTTGAGATAGCAAGCCCCAGACCATTTCCCTGGTCATCTTTTCTTGCCTTGTCCCCCCTGAAAAACCTTTCAAACAATTTATTTGGATCACTAACTGGCGGTTTCTCGACTTTATTTGACACTTTCAAAATTGCTTTGTTATCCATTAATTCAAGACATACGGATAATTCGGATGGTTTCATGCTGTACTTTATCGCATTCATAAACAGATTTTCATATACACGTACCATTTTTTCTACATCTATGAAGATAGGTATTGTTTCTTGTGTAATTGATTTTTGAACGATTAAGCTTTCCTTTTCAAATATAGGAATGTATTCTCCAACTATTTGCTCCAACAAACCTGATAAATCAACTTCATTAAGATTTAACTTAGCATCTACGCCTGATAAACGAGTATATTCAAACAGCTCATCAATTAAATATTTCAGTCTCTGTGACTTTGAATAAGTGGTTTCAAGGTATTCCTGTAATTGTGTTTTACTGTTGTATTGCCCTCTTTTTAATAAATCTATATAGCCAATAATAGATGTTAACGGTGTGCGTAAGTCATGAGATACATTGGTGATAAGTTCATTTTTTGTACGTTCCAATCGTCTTTCTTGTTCAAATGTATTTTCCAATTCCTTGGACATATAGTTGATATTTTGAGCAAGTTGGGTCAATTCGTCCTTCCCCTTAATCCCAATTGTCAGACCCAGTTTTCCATTTGCAATATCATTTACATTATCCGAAATGAGCTTCAAATATGCTATTTTCTTTCGAACCAATATCAAAAAAATTATTATAAAGTTAAAGATTGCGAACGCGAATAAGAACAACAATACCAAATTGAATTCAAACATACCAAATTCTTCGTGTTTTATAAATAATGGATCTATAACGTATGCCAAAATGAGGATTGTTAAACCAAATGAAATAAAAAAACTAACTGCAACAGCACCAAGAAGTTTTATAATGATCTTATTTCTAAAACTAACATTCTTCATATTTTATATCCAATTCCCCAAACAGTTTTAATATAAATAGGATGTTTAGAGTCCTCTTCAATTTTGTCTCTTATTTTTGTAATATGCACCATGACGGTATTATCTGATTTATAAAAAACCTCTTTCCAAACTGCTTCATATATTTTTGCAACACTCAGGACAATCCCTTTGTTGCGGGCAAGTAATTCGAGAATAGCAAACTCTTTTGGAGTTAACCTTGTTTCTTTTCCTCTTACCCATACTTGACATGTATCTGTATTTACGGTTAAGTCACCAATTTCTAGAATGCTTTTATTATGCTCTATTGGCGTATTGTATTTTTTAAATCTTCTTAATTGGGATTTCACTCTAGCGATTAATTCTAATGGGTTAAACGGCTTTGATAAATAATCGTCTGCGCCAGAGGCTAGACCTTGAATTTTGTCTATATCCTCAGATTTTGCAGATAGCATAATGATAGGCATATTACGATCTTCCCTAATTTTCATACATGCTTCAATGCCATCCATATTCGGCATCATAATATCTAAAATAATCAAATCAAATTCCTTTTCTTCTAACAGTTGTAAAGCTTGTATAGCATCTTCTGCCTTTTGAGTTTTTAGGCCTTCATTTTCCAGGTATACAGAGATAAGATTTCTAATTTCTTTATCATCATCAACAATAAGAATTTTTGACTCCATTTTATTCCTCCACATTAAATGCAATAAGTATCCAATAAAGCATATATTTGTTGTTAATTAATTAATAAACTTAATAGAGATTGTTTCTATCTTTTTTCTTTACTTAAGACGATTCTTTGTAAAATACACAAAAAGACCGTCACAGTATTGTGACGGAAAAACAGGAAAATTTCAATAACTAATTACTATTATTATTTATTTTTAGCTTTTAAGGCATCTAACGCTATTTTGGTTGCTTCTGCAATAAGCTTATCATCGTATTTAGCATCCTCTTTATCATGATTAGAAAGTATCGCAAGAACAATTGGCTTTTTATTTGGTGGCCAAATAATTGCGATATCATTTCTGGTTCCATAAGATCCCGAGCCAGTCTTATCAGCTACTTCCCATCCTCCTGGAACTCCAGCACGAATTAAGTTGTCTCCCGTAGTATTCCTTTTCATCCAATCTATTAATAAATCCCGTTTCTCAGTTGAAAGTACATCTCCTAGCGTAAAAGCCTGAAGACTAGTAGCTAATGCCTTTGGGGTACTAGTATCATGGGCGTCTCCTGGATACACTTCGTTTAACTCTGGTTCAAAACGTTCAGGATTTGTAACGGTATCCCCTATTTCTCTCAGTGATTTTTTGAATTCACTAGGTCCACCTAATTGTTTAAGAATAAGATTTTGTGCAGTATTATCACTATATCGAAGGGAAGCATCTGCAAGCTCTTTCAGAGTCATACCTGTATCAACATACTTTTCTGTAATTGGATTGTAATTAACAAGATCTTCACGAGTATACAAAACTCTTTGATTTAGATCTTCTATTGATTTCTTTTGTAAAAGTACTCCCACAGCTAAAGCTTTGTGGGTAGATGCGTATGCAAACCGTTCATCTGATTGATAAGTAACGGTTTGATTCGTATCAGTGTCCAATGCATAAATACCGAGTTTAGCATCAAATTCTTTTTCAAGTTTAGCAAAAGAATCATTACCAGTAGTTTCTTGTTTGATTTGATTTGTTTGTTTCGTTTGTTTAGGTGATTCAGATGGAGTATTACTATCAGAACAGCCTATAAGCGTTGCACATGAAAGAAATACTACAGGTACTATCTTTTTGTAATGTAACATGTTAAAAAACTTGTTTAAGACTATCATACATTTTCAACCTCTTTCAAGAATATATGGTTTTTCTAGGTGTTTACATACCGATACAATTAAAGCGTGTATCGGATATCACTCTTCTTGCGTCTCACTTTTCATAAAATGAGCGAACTATCATGAACACCTGTTTTATACGTATACTTAATAGACAACCTAAGTAACAATTTTGTTCCATAAATAAGAATCTTGAAAAAGAACTGATAGAATCCTCTATTACGATTCCCTTATACTATGATACACGTCAAATTCCTTTTTCATCAGATTTAACGAATATTAAGATGAAATATTTTGGGTATGTGGATTTTTCTCAACTTTGGATAAGACCTTTAATTTAAAATTCACAAGAAACCTAATCCACTTGTAATAATTATCACCCTATTTAATTTCATAGAAGGTATACCTAATTTGATACATTCCTCCAGCGATTTGACACTATGCTAAAAACTGTTCAGCCAGTGTGCAAAAGTTTATTTTAAATTTCAAATTTCGTCAAGAAATTGGTTAACACCTTGCCCATCAAGCTAAGATTATATAGCTTTGATTTCATATGAGATTTTTTCTTTTTCTACGGTATCAGTCCCGCTTATTAAAAATAAGAAAATCCCGTATTCAATAAAAATACGGGATTTTTTTATTTTTAATTAACACTTATTCGAAAGAAGTTCATTCGTTACATATTACTTATCTAATTAAGAAAAATTCATATACCAGCCCAAACATCTTTTCCATATCGCCCTTCTTCTTGCACACGATCCAACCAATTCCTTGCTTCTTGTTCACTGACTTCATGAATTTCTTGATATGCTTGACAAAGGGTGTCTTCTACGTCAGGAGCCATTTTACTTCCATCACCACATATATAAAGATGAGCCCCATTATCTAATAACGAAATTAAATTGATTCTATCTTGTTTTATTAAATGCTGTACATATGTTTTAGGATATCCTTCTAAGCGAGAAAAAGCTGTGTGTAAAGAGATTAATCCATCTCTTTCATCATTTTCTAGTTCTGTACGATAGAGATAATCCTTTTCAGGATGACGACAACCAAAATATAGATGTGCTTGTCCTAAGTTAATACCTTTTTGCTTTTGAACACGACGCGCTTGCAAGAATCCACGGAATGGTGCAATTCCAGTACCTGGTCCAACCATGATAATTGGTGTTTCTGGATTTTCAGGTAATTGAAAGTTTGATTGTGGCGTTCGAATGAAACAGATAATCTCGTCTTTATTATGACGCTGAGCTAAATAATTAGAAGCGACTCCTTCATATGTCCCTACCCCACTCCATGCAGGTGCATTAACAACACCAACCGTAATGCTCAGACGATCCTGTGCAACGAGTGGAGAGCTTGAAATAGAATAGTAACGCGGTTTGAGCGCAGGAAGAAGTTCTAAAAAGCGTTCAAATCGGATTTCACAAGCCTCATACTTTTCAAGAAGATCCAACATTGACATACGTTTCTTTAATATTTGTTCATGATAAACTCCCTCTTCCAATAATGATTCCAATTCCTTTTTATGAGGAGGGCATGCTGTAAATGTCACCATTTCTCGTATTTGTGCTCGAGTAGCTGCTTCTTGAATTTCTACACTATAACTAAGAAGGTCAAATAAACTAACAGGACTGTCTAAAGGTATGTGATTTACACTTCGTCCACTTGCACTCAATATGACTTGATCCTTCCCATTTAATCCAAAGCGTTTTAAAATTCGGTTGACATTTTTCTCACTATTAATTGGCAGCACCCCAAGGTGGTCACCTTCTTGATACGTAGCACCTACTGGCAAGGATATCTCAATATGTCGCGTGCTTCTTTCACTGCTAGATGATTGAAGTTCACGATTTTCTAGTATAGATGCATAAACTGCTTCATATGTTCGTGCAAGAGGAGATCCTCCAAGACGACTAACAAATTGTAAACTTAATGTACTACGTTCTTTCTCAATGTTTTTGTTAAGTTCCAATCCAAATGCCTTCATCGCATCAGACCACATACTTTGTTTCCATTGCTCAAGTTGTTCCTCGAAATCACCACTTGCATCCGCTTCTCCACGTGTAGAAAATCTTGTTGCTCCTTTTTGAGCCATTTGCTCATCAATGTATCTTGGAATCCGCTGATAAGTACTAGCCCAATTATGATCTCCACAACCAAAAACTGCGTATTGAACACCTTTTAGCTCATCCGGTTTTAATTCCTCCAACCATTGCACAAACTGCCCTGCATTACTTGGTGGTTTTCCATTATAAGAAGAAGTTACAATAAGAACCGCCCCTTCTTTTGGCAGACTTCCAATTCGATCGTTAAGAGCTACCACTTCCGTTTGAACACCTTCTAAACTAGCTGTATCTGCTAGTTCTCTTGCAATACCTTCCGCTACCCCTGTATCCGATCCATACAGAACAAGAAGCGAAAGATTATCGGCTCCAATAATAGAAGGAGTTTTCTGAACTTGCTGTTCGATTTCATGGTTTTTCAGTTTCTCCTCGATAGGCGCAAGAACAGTAGTATGGCTAATAGTTTGTTTTCGGGGTAGAATCCTAATTTTAAAATCACCAGGCTTTAGCGTTAATGTTTGTTTTACGTCCAGCTGATAGTCTTGATAATCGATGAATTCAAAATGTTGAAGAAGCATTCCCATTACGAGTGTGGCTTCATGAAGTGCAAACTGCATACCGATACATGCTCGTTGACCATTTCCAAATGGCTTATAAGCATGATGGGGAATCTTATCCAGCTCTTCAAATCGTTCAGGTTGGAATTCTTCCACATTGTCTCCCCACGCGTCTTTATCCCTATGTAGCTGTGGAATAAGAACAGAAATACGATCTTCTCCTTTCTTAATAGGATATTTCCCACCAATCACTGTATCCTCTTTTGCATAGAGACTGAATGCTGGAGCAGTAGGCCATAGACGTAGCGATTCATTTAAAATCATCCGGATATACTTTAATTTCATAACTTGTTGGTATGTTGGAGTGGGATCTGTTAAAACCCGATCTACTTCTTCATAAGCTTTTTTCAATTTATCTGGATTCTTTAATAAAAAATAGATTGCAAAAGATAATAATCCACTTGTTGTTTCATGCCCAGCTATTAAAAAAGTGATAATTTGGAAACGAATATTTTCATCATCTAATTTTTCACCAGTTTCCGGATCCTGCACATTTAACATACGGGAAAGTAAATCATTTTCTTCCTGATTTCCACTACTTTTACGTTCAGCAATAATATTATCTACTAAAGAAAACATAGATTGAATATCATGCTGAAATTGACGTTTCGTTCTCCACATGAGTTTATCTTCTATATCCAGCCGCTGTAATTGGTGCATTGCCTCATCTAGAGCACGGCTCATGCTAGTAATAAAAGGATGAGGGGTCTCACGATAATAGCTATTAAATCGATAATTAAAACCACATAGACCAATTGTATCCAATGTAAGGCGAGTCATATCCTCCGGAACATCTACGTTTTCATTCGGATTAAGCCGTGCCCATTTTTGAACGAGTTGTACGGCAATATCGACCATCATAGCATGATAATCTTTCATTGCTCGTTGGCTGAATGTAGGCATCAAAATATTATGAGCTTTTTTCCAGTTAGGCTCTTGAGTCTCGCTTGTAAATAATCCATCTCCAGCAAAGGCACGAACTTTTGCTAAAGCACCCTCTATACTTTTATCGAACCGTGTTTCGTCACAGACTTCTGCTACCAGTTCATGTCCAGAAACGACAATGATGGTATCACTTAAAGTTTGAATTTGAAAAATGGGACCATACTCTTCCGCTATCTTGATAAAGGATAGGGTCGGTTTATCTTTATCGATTAGTGGGAGATTCCCCAGCAATCCATATGTTTTCGGTTGAGGAATGGCAGATACTTTTTTTTCCATTAAAAACACCCTTTCAAAAAAACATGAAATAAAATATCCCATTCAATAAAAAGAAGATAGCAATGAATCGCCTGGGATAAAGATATGTAATTGATTACCTTATTTTATCTTTTCCCTAACTATTCACGATTATGATATTGCTTATAAAGTTGGTAATCTAAATTGTTTGTTGCTATTACATTTATAACTTGCAGAGAAAATACTAAATTAAAATGAAGCGTATTATTATAATGTTTATCAGAAATTGAGAGCTAAAGATTGTAGTATTGGGAAAACCAGTAGTTTCTAATGTCAATTCAAACAAATACGATAAGTAAGTATACTGTGTTGCTAATGAAAAAGGATCTGATATGAATATCAGATCCCTTTTACTATATATAATTATTTCACTGATTCTTTTCCAGATTTAAATACCAGCGCCTTAGCGGCAGAAATTTGCATTTCTTCATAGTCTAACTAAACAGTAAAAACTTAGAGGAATCATGATCTAAAGTTTTATTTTACTCTACCGATTTAACCTCTCGACAGCTTCCGCGCTTGTATCTACACGTTTAACGAAAAAAACTAATAGTAGTGCAACAATATTCATGCCAAGCGCTACATAAAATGAATATTGAATTCCAGATAATAAAGCCTTCTGAGTTAACATTGCCTTCGTAGCTTCTGTGAAGGTTGTTGGATCTACATCAGCCATTAGACTTTCAGCTTTTGTTTTTGTTACCGAATTCATAATCGTAACAAGGATAGCAGTACCAATCGAACCGGACACTTGTTGAGCTGTATTATTAACAGCTGTACCGTGCGGATTTAAGCGAGTTGGCAATTGATTAAGGCCGTTTGTCATAAGTGGCATCATCACCATCGCCATCCCAAACATCCGCAGTGTGTAAATAAGAATAATATGTGTGTGACTAGAGTCGAGTTGCAGGTTTGCTAGCATATAAGTTGAAACAGCTGTAATGGAAAGTCCTACTATACCAAGAATCCGAGGGCCGTATTTATCAAATAGTTTACCTGTAATTGGTGACATAACCCCCATTATTACCGCACCTGGAAGCATCATCAGCCCAGAGCTCAGCGGCGAAATACCGCGGACGTTTTGTACATAAGCTGGTGTTAAAATCATACCCGAAAACATGGCCACTGCGTTAACAATCGCAATTACAGACGCAAGTGCAAACATTGGGTACTTGTAAACACGTAAATCCAATAACGGTTCATTCATTTTTAATTGACGGATAATGAAAGCGATTAGGGAAATAGCGCCTATGATTAAGGTTGTTAAAACAACTTTATTCGTCCAACCATCGGAACTTGCAGAACTGAATCCATATAACAAACCGCCAAAACCGATAGAAGATAATAGTAATGAGAGATAATCAAGTTTTGCATTTTTGTTTTGTCTCATGACATTCTCTGATTTCCAAATCCCTAACAGTAAGCTAATGATTGCTAACGGTAAAATCATTTCAAAAAGCAAACGCCAGTCATAATACTCTACAATATAACCCGATAGTGTCGGTCCAATTGCTGGTGCCGTAATCATAACTAATCCAAAAATCCCCATCGCTGTTCCCCTTTTTTCTCTTGGAAAGCTTACTAGCATAATATTCATTAACAAAGGCCCCATGACTGAAGAACCTGCTGCTTGAACCATCCGACCAGTAAGTAATAAACTAAAGTTCGGCGCTAAAGCCGCTAAGGCCGTACCAAGAATAAAAATTAACATAGATGTAATAAATAAGCTCCTATTGGAGAAGCGGGTTATTAAAAATGCTGAGGCCGGAATTAATATACCACTTACAAGCATATACCCTGTAGAAAGCCACTGGATCGTCGAATAATCTTTAATGTCTAAATCCTTCATTATTGATGGCAAAGCAACATTTAAAAGCGAGTTATTTAGAAATGAAACAAATGCTCCAATAAAAAGGATTACAAGCATTAAATATGGTGGCTTTCTTTTATGTAATGTTTCACTCATATATTCATTTGCCCCTTCATTATAAATTCCATTGATTCGTTTAAATCGTTTGTATATCTGCATAAGAATACATTATCCTTTCAGTATTTTGCCAAACTCTTTGAATGGATATTCTCTTTTTAGTAATTCTACTTGCTCGACATAACATGTTAAATTTTTTTTGTTGATTAAACCTTTATAAACGCGTTTGTTAACCAAAATTAAATTAGGCTGAATTAAACAAAAGGAGCGACTGAAAATACCCTTCTAAAATAAAGTGACACTTGAATCAGTGGTTCTTTTACAGGCAGCCGCTTTCACTTAATTTTGAGGTGGTGTCTTATGCCCACAAATAGCGGGATAAATATGACCACACACCCATTCCTTTCAATACAGGCTTGTAAATCTAGATATGTAACCATCCATAAAAAGGAATATTACATAGGCTAAGTCTAACATTACATTTTTAAAGTGAGGGGAATAAGCTTATGCACCAATATTGGTATTTGAATTCAAATGGAAACGGGGAGCAATATAATAACCAAATTTCAATGTCATCATTATATTCACAACCTCAAATAATTAAAGCTCAGGGAATGGATGGTCTGAAGGTTCCTGAGAATTGGAGTTGTCGAGTCTATCCATTTGGTTGGGATTCACCAGCCAATTATACGGGTTTCAATCCCGAGCCCCCTCCCTTCTCTTTAGGTCAGCCAATCCATTATGCAGGGATGATGCCCCATGGATATCCTGCTAATTGGGCTCCATTACAAGGTCATCTTGCCGCTTTACTATCGCCGCCAGCCAAGCCTTTTCATTTTAATACCAATAATAACTGGGGTATTTTGGGGAATTCTCCAGGATGGGGAGGACAGATAAGTCCCATGGGATGGGGGAATAACGGAGGTAACGGTCAGCCAGGAATGCTTGGAAACTTATTGACAGTAGGAAAAGGAACCATGAATGGAATCGGGATGCTTAGTAGTCTAATCGGTATGGGAAAGTTCTTCTTTTAGTTAATTAGAACGGGAGGATAGGTCCATAGCTCAAACATGCCCCCTCAATGTATTTATTGTACGCTTCCCATACTCCCTCCAAGTTCGTTCCCTCTCCTTTCAAATTATAAAAACATCTATTACCTTGTATGTGATAACTTGATAGAGGTGTGGTGACATCAACAAAACGCAAATTTCATCCGATAAGCAAAACGCTACAAAAAAAACCGGTTCCTTTACGAAAGAACCGGTTTTTTGTAGCGTTTATTTATTTGAAAAGTATTCAAATCTTTTTTCACTAGTTAACACTTTGAACACGGCCAATTTGTCCATCTTGTAATCGAACTTTAATTCCGTACGGATGTGTTTCACTATGCGTCAAAATGTCTTTCACAACACCACTTACAGTTTTACTATAGTCATTATCCAATTGAATAACTACATGTGAACCAACTGAAATTTGTGATCTTGTTGGTTTCCCACCTGTTGCTTGTGTTGTTTTTTCTTGTTTTTGTGTTCTCTCTTGTTGTATAGACTGTTCTTGCTGAGTCTTCTGCTTTTCTTGTTTACGTTTTTCTTCTACTCTTTGTTGCTCTTCTTGCTTACGTTTTTCTTCCTCTGCTCTTTGTTGCTCTTCTTGCTTACGCTTCTCTTCTTCTACTCTTTGTTGTTCTTCTTGTTTACGCTTTTCTTCCTCTACTCTTTGTTGTTCCTCTTGTTTACGCTTTTCTTCCTCTGCTCTTTGTTGCTCTTCTTCCGCTACTTTTTTATCTTCATCTATTTTTTGCTCATCCTCTGCTACTTTTAATTTTTCTTCATCACCTTTACAAGCACTTAAAGCCATTACACACAAGCTCATAAGTACACATAATAACAATTTCTTTAACATTAAAAAAATCCTCCTATATATACATTACAAATTAATAACTTTCATAGCATAACAAAAATATATGTATTTATTTGTCAAAATTTGTCGTAAATATTTAATTTCTACTAAAAGACTGACACTACAATAAAAGCGGAAATTATTATATCGATTCGTGCACAGGAATTACGTTCGTTTGCTAGTCAATTAAACTTAATTAATGAAATACAAAGAAAAACCTTCATCTTATGTATAAAAGGATCTTTCAATTAAAGATCCTTTTATATCGCTCATTCAACTAAATAAATTGGTTAATTGCATAACGCTTTTCTAACTTTCCTTGCGAAGCTTAGCGGATCATCAACGTCTTCGATATTAACGTAAATTAAATTCGGCTCATCACATAACCACTCATTGTGTATAGACGAAACGATTATTCCTTGTTTAATAATTGTAGCAACAAACCCATTGACTTCTCTTTGCAAGAGCGCTACCCTGCCTAAACATAATGCTCGTCCAGTTTTATTATCTCGTGATTCGAATGAGAAGGAAGTTGTTACTCTAAAACGTTTTCCTAAGATAGTTGCTTGTATTTCATCCCGATTTATTGTAGCCACGCATTTTCCACCGGCGAACCCTTCTTGGCCACCTATAATTCTCGCAAACTGTTGACAGATTAATTCATCATAAAACGCCATACCTTGAATCATCCCCCCTTTTACTGTTAGGTTATGAATGAATACTTAGGTCTGAAACGGTAATGAATCTATTCTATTACAAAAAATATTATCGAAATCTAACGAAGTCTATTATATGGTAAGGCATTTTTAGAGAGCACAAAAAAACACCCTAAGGTGCCATCCTCCGACTTGAGAATCATATCTATGTATGGAGAAATTTAGAAAAGAGAAGGTTCTAACTATAATTTATAGAGCTCTTATACCATGAATTACTTACATACATATTTCCTTATTTACTCGAAGAAGAATCCCGTTATATTACTTTCTGATCAGTCTCGTTAAAGCCATCCCAATAAATCCAGCACCCATCCCTATTAGCCATCCAGCATGAGTATCACCTAATATAGATCCCACTCCTCCGCCAAGAAACATGCAGCCAACAAATACTAATCCTCCAATTCCCCAATTCGGCCTTTCCATAATTCAATCACATCCTTTCAATAAAACATATGCTTTTAGCTATCTAAACTTTCTTGCATAGGATGGTTAATTTTTTGCTTAAGTTTAGTACTTTCAGGGAATTCATAAGATGCGAAGATTGAACCCTTTGAATGAATTACAGAAGGAGAATTTCATTTTTTCATATTAAATAACTTAAGAATGTGTTCCACAATTTATGACTCACCCCACCGCTATCCAGCTCAGAAAAGAAAGCAAAAACGAAAATTATATGCATCATTGACTACTGTTAATGAGACGTTATGTTAACCTCACATGAAGATCCTATTCATCCAAATTTACAAAAAGTTGTCCTTGCTGATGGTACAATTAAAATTATGGAGGGATATTATGGGATTTTTTTTGTAATAACACTACTTCTTATAAACGGCACTGCAATATTCTTATTTTTCTTGTCTGTTTCACCAAAAATTAAGGCTAAAAACCTATCTTCAATAATGATCTGTTTAGGGATAAATCTAATCATAAGTCCAGCGGCTTTTCTTATAGGTGGGATAGCTGATTATGCAGGTGTAGCGGCTAATTATGGGGCTTATTTTGCGGGTGAGTCGGCAACAGCCCCTCCTCTAGTTAGTCGTGCACTTTATTTTTTGGGAGGATTTCTCTTTATTCAGGGAATTCCACTGCTCATACTACTTGCAGCTTTTTGGAAGTTTGCTAGAGCAAAGAAAATAAAACAAGTATAGAAGGATGAGTGGATGCTTTTTAGAGTAGGGATCCGCTTTTTTCTCGCTACCAATAATAGGATTTCATGTCATACAATGGAGTTAATATTAGAAAACTGTGAGGATGATTAACGTTGATGAAATTTGTAATTAGTTATGCTGCAAGTCTGTTTGCTTTTATTTTTGGATGGTTCTTGATTTCATATATTTCTCATCCTAGCTTTATTCACCCGAACGTTGTATTAGGATTCATTAAAACGATCGTCACTTATGGTAGTATACCGGCTCTTGTAGCCTGTCTAATTGGGGAAGTGTTATACAGGAAAATCAAACGATGTAGAGAATTTCAATTTGGAATTCCTGTATTTATAGGACAAGCAGTTATCTATACACTTATACCATTTCTTTTTCTTTTTCCTTTTAATTTTTCCCATTTCTTTGATTTCGTTGCACCTGTTATTATGGGGGCCTTATCTTTTTATTTAGTACGTAGAAAAATATAATTAACTTCAAGAGTGTGACAGAAAGAAGCCGGAGTGAGTAAAACCACACTGTATAACCATACAGAACTCAAAGAACGCATCAATTCTTGCGAAATCAACAAGAAAAATTATTTGTGGACTCTAGATTTAAATAAAACGAGAACAATCAAAATGCCTTCATTGCTTCTCTTAAAAGAAGAATTGAAAAGAGAGAGAAAAAAGAATAAAGGGCTTGAAGAAAAAAATAAGTAATTGCGTGAAAAAGAAAATGTAAAACTTACTGATTACTTCATGAAGTTATAAAATTAGGACCGTACATATTAGACATATCTAAAATGTACGGTCCTTTTGTTTACTAGTCGTTCACTTATCTAACCTAAAGATAAGTATGTGGTCCTTTTACAAATTGAATTTCTTTTTAAGCTTCTTATATTTTCTATACGAACGTCTAACAATGTTTAACATAAAATACGGTATTTTAATAGGGAAAGGAAAATTATAAATGAAAGGCAAATAAAATATAAAATATGCCTTTTCTAGGTCTCTCCACTTACTATCTTCTTTTGTTTTTAAGAAATCAGATACATCGACTACATATCCCCTTCCGTTTTCCATCATCACATTTTTCCCGTGAACGTCACAAGGAGTTAATCCTTGTTCCCTTGCATACTCTAAAGCTTCATTGATATCAAAGATCACCTGCTTAGGAATTTTAATCCCCTTATGAAGGGCATCGTATAAAGTAATTTCTTTTAAACGTTTCAATACTATGAAATTTTCTCCTTTATATATAAGCTTCGAATAAGAAGGATGGTTTCCAATTCTTCGGTATACTTCTGATTCTTTTTCAATTCCTTCTCCTTCTCGTGCGTAAACTTTCACTACCCAATCTTTGTATTCTTTGTGCATAAATACTGCGGCATAATTACCTATCCCTAAACACTTCCAAAGTCTAGGAATATCTTTAACTACTACAGGCTCAAATTCATCCTCACTTCTTATGCTTACCTCTTTTAATAATTCATCCTTTATCAATCTCACAAAACTGTTTATACTCATCATTTCCACTCCGGTTTTGCTAAAAGGGGGCCCACCCACATTTTAACGAAAATATACACTAAGTGAATTTTAGCATAAAATGAGTCATCTTTTTTCTTAAAATAAAAAGATGACTCGTTTTATTTGAACTGTTGAATACTTAATATTTATTCCACTATTCATAGCCAAAAACCGTACAACATAAAAATATCCCCAACTATTTTTACGTATTTTCATTTTTTCAGAGGCAGCCGTATAAGAGCTTTTCTTAGTGCAAGTTCTCTTCGTTCATTGGTCATGCAAATCCATGTTTCCCCATAAGCATAACCTAACTTTTCATCTGGATCGGCAAAACAAAATGATCCTCCTGCGCCTGGGTGACAAAAAGAATTTTCACTTCCATAAAAATTATGATTCAGGGATGTCTGCTTTCAAATCGGATGCTTAGTACTCTATTTTATAATCTAAAACATTGTTTATGTTGTTAACACCACATGTCTATAAACCTAACAAAAAAGGTTTCCTCAAAACGTTAAAAATGAACCTCGGCGCTGTACAAAACACAAAATTATCGTTCTGGGGGTATTTACTTTTCTTAGCTTGATAGCGATATGGTAGGGCCCTATATTTGACTCTTTTTCTACACCTAGATATTCTAGAGTTCGTTCTAACATAAGTGCAGCCTGTTGACGTGTGAGTGTGCCATATGGCGTAAACTTAGTAGCTGAAACACCTCCGATAATTCCTGTATCGTATAGGGCTTGTACATCATAATACCGGCTGCGAACGTATTTACATCAAGAAGATTAATGGAGCAAATGATGATTGCCCTGAATTAGTATGATAGCTGTTTTTGCAGAGTTTGAGCGTGATATTATTCGTTGAAATTCTCTTCTTAAAGATAATACGTAAATACAAACAAAACCAGCAAAACACCGTTCCTATGTCGTACTGGTTTTGTTGAAGTCCATCTTGAATTGTAGCTAGTTCAACGTAATTGCAAATTCTGAGTTCGGTGCCCCAGCAATTACAACCGTTCCATTCTTCGGCAGTTTTACTTTGTTATTGCCGCTCACGATGGTAAAGTTGACGCATACTCCATTCTCATCATACACCGCGAACGCACCCTTCGATGGCAATGTCACGGTCATCATTTTTCCTACTGCCGCTTGCGGGATCGTAAACCATTTAGCATGCCCATTTGCTTGCAGCGTAACTTTGGATGATTGGCCAGCATCGAGTGGTTTTACGTTGGCTCCACTTACGTATAACAACCCGGCCATTTCCATATATTCATTACCGCCTTCTGTATAGAAATGCGTTTCCATCGTATCACGGCCATTCATCACGGGGATCTGGAGCTGATGCGTCGCGGTGTTCGGACCTGTAATTTTTCTGCCCTCCCAATAGCCCGCCAGGCCTTCCTTACGAGTAATTTGTGTGGTAATAAGTTTCGGTTGTACGAGATATTCAATAGAACTAAATTTCTCATTCACCAGATAGAACTTGACACCTTCCCGCTTCGCCCATGCGGCAGCGGTTTTCTTCGATAGCACATTGTCTTCTAGTTTCTCGGCTAAATAGTGAGTCATCGCACCTTGCCCTAAGTCTGGTGTCGATTTATATGTGCTCTCCCTCAAATAAGTTCTTCCATTCTTCTCGGTGACAAAGTTGAGCTTAGAAGTACCCTTCTCATTAATAAAGCTTCCATCCGCAGTATATACATATTTTTCTTCTCGATTAGATGGTAAGAACAGTTCTCCATTCTTCGTAATTTCAATTTTGAAATGAGTTTCGCTATTGCCATAAAAGCCCGCTTTCTTTGCCACGTCTTGAGGCATCTTGACCTTGACCGGCTTGCCAAAAGATTTGTTCGGCTTGATGTTCTTAATTGTACCCTTCTCTTTAAGCACGGCGAGCAGCAATTCTGTTGCCAGCAGTTGATTTGTAGAGCTTCGTCCACCGGATGACAACACAGCCGCTGCCATTTTCTGTTCTGGAAGCACAACCAGTATAGCATGTTGCAGTGCCGTGTCGCCGCCTTTAGCCAAGCCTCTTATCCCATATTCACTGAATGGGTATAGTTTCACACTATCCCAGCCAAGACCATAGTTAAAAATATTATCTCCATCCCCCGGCCACATTCCTTTTTTATATTCCTCTTGCTCCATCGCCTTGACTACCTTATCAGAGAGGATCCCTTTTCCCTGTCCCATAAATAATTGTGAGAATCGTACCATATCTTCTGCTGTGGAAGAGACCCCTCCCGTACCAATCACATTCACCGATTCAATTGGAAGCTGCCCTTGGTACGCCGGAAAATAAAGTCCAGCCCGCTTTTCGTCTCTCCATTTGTCCTGTGGCGTTTTTGTATGATTCATCTTTAAGGGTTCTGTAAACCGTTGATGTAGAAATTCGGTAAAGCTCATACCGCTGACTCTTTCCACCAAAATTTCGGCCAGCGTAAAGCCATCGTTGCAGTATACCGAGAACGCACCAGGGTCTGCTTTCAGGCTCTGGTTGGACAATTGCTGCAACAAGAAATCATGGGAATAGGTATCATTATCGTTAAATAAAAATGCATTACTTAACGTGGAACCTTGCAAGCCGGAGGAGTGATTCAACAACATACGCGGAGTAATGCGTTTGTACCGCCCATCTTTCATCTTAAAATCAGGAACATAGTTGACCACAGGAGCATCCAAATCGACTTTTCCTTCGTCGACCAATTTCATTACAGCCGCTGTTGCATACATTTTACTGACTGAACCAATCCCGTATAGAGTATCTTTGGTTAGTGGCTGTTCCCCTTCCATATCGTTCTTTCCAGCCTGCCCCGACAAAGTAAGCTTGCCATTATCAATTAGCGCATACTGCACGCTAGTCGTCCCATGGGACTTCGTGAGTAGCGCAGCCTTCTCTGCTGCAAATTTCTTCAGCTCTTGGCTAGCTACTTCTGCGTTAGATACAACTGTAGTCTTACTGTCAGAAAATGCTTTCGCCCCTGTTGGTAGAATCATAGTTAGCGCTAATGTAGCGGCTAATACACCAGTTAGTTTATTTTTCATGAGGGAATTGCCTCCTTAGATAAGTAATCAATTTCATCATTTATTTGTTTAACTATGAAAATATGATAAAAATTATCCGTTCTTTCTTTTGGCCTACTTGCTAAATTCAGCAAGTAAAATATTTTTAAAAGGATCAGGACTATCAGCTTTAAGGCTGTTCAAATTCACGGCCAATGTATGCTTGCCTCCAAGTGTGCCCCCAGCAAAAGTTAAAAATCCAGGAATGGTTCCTCCATGCCCCCATATCGATACACCATTTGAAAGCTTCATTTTGAAAATTCCAAGCCCGGAATCGCCAAGTTCATCTATTCCTGTAGGGACTGTTGTAAGCATTTGCTTTAGTTCCTGTTCTTTCAGTAATTTACCCCCAAGTAAATAAGAGAAGAATTTGTTTAAATCATCAGCTGTAGAAATCATATCTCCGGCCGAGCTCCCCATACTTGGGTTATAATCAGTAACATCTTTTGGCTCACTTGCTCTGTCTAATTGGATATATCCACGGGCATGTTTGGTTCCTGGAATAACGCTTGAATTTCCGGGTAAGAATGTATTCGATAATTCAAGTGGTTCAATAATTCGATTTTCAATTTCTTCCGCATAGCTGTTACCAGTTACTTTTTCAATAAGAATCCCTAGTAATACGTATCCTGTATTTGAATACGACCAGCTCTTTCCTGGAGCAAAATCTGGAGGCATGGATATTCCCATCTTTACTAATTCTTCAGCAGTATAAGATTTTTTTGTATCCATGATATTAAAATCCTTTGACCCTGTGTAATTAGCGATACCACTTGTGTGGTTCAATAATTGCCGGATAGTAATCTGTTTATCATCATATCCATTTCCTTGAATGACACTAGGCAACCATTTTTCAATAGAATCGTCTAGATTCAAGCTGTTTTCTCCTGCTAATTGAAGTATAACTGTTGCAGTGAACGTCTTTGTCAAGCTGCCAATTCGGAATCGAAAATCTGTTTTCATTGGTTTCTTGGTACTTAGATCCGCTACCCCAGCTGCATAACTCCATGTTTTTCCACCCTTAGAAACTTTAGCAAGTATCCCTGGATATCCAAGTTTCAATGTATCCCACATTGCCTCTTTGACGGAATTTTGATCTCTTTGGTTGCTTGTTTGTAACGAACTAGATACATTTTGAATGGACTCTGCTTTTACACTTGAGGTTGGAGTTGTATAAAACAGGGAACCTCCAGCTACTAAAAGGGCAAGACTTGCACATGTAATTTGACTACGTGTTTTCATTGGGCATTCCTCTCCTCTATTCATATTGTATAGGTGGTTTCTTGCTATTTCGTATTAACCACACAGCTATCATCTCCACCAAAGAAAAAAAGTCAACATTGAATTCGTAATCATCTTCATAATTATTATTTTTACAAACGCCATTCTGTCCTGGATAAATCCCTCTTTTTCTACATATATGTTAACCACATAAATTACTTCTTTTCCTTGAAACAGTCTTGTTACTGGTCTGTTTTTCATATATAAGTCATATCTGTTCCGCCTTTCACGCCTCTTTATATTTTTATCATACACAATGAAAATTTCTTTTTTCTTACCCATTTCTTACAAATTACTTACGTTCAAAATCGCTTTTATAATAGGATAGAAGGAGCATCTGTGCCGGAAAGTTCAGTAAATATATTAATCAAAAAGAAACACAGAAGTTTTTACTTCTGTGTTTCTTTTTTCCATCCTTTTAAATATTAAGATTCGATTTACCCTTAACAGGATGTATTCTGGCTCTTTTCTAATGTAATTTTTCTTCTTGCAATACAAAACAAATGACATTGTGCTGCATGAAACACTCCTAACGTTGTTAAAATCACTTGTTTTTAAGTCAAAATTTATTTTTCTTAAGCTGATGGATACTCCATATCCATCAGCTTAAGAAAAATAAACTACCTTCTCAAAGTAACTACCTGTAGAAAAAGAAAATGTTCATTTAGGAGATATATTAATACCTTAGCTTGATAGTAATGTGGTGCTCCCCCCCATCCATCAACTTAAGGAGAATAAACGCCACGAAAACAAAAAAGCCCCAAATTTGTCTTGAAAATAAGTTGGGGCTTTTGAACCAGAAAAGTATATTTTTAACTATGAAAACTACGATAAATTTCTTCCTTTTTTCCTACTTGCTAAATTCAGCAAGTAAAATATTTTTAAAAGGATTAGGACTATCAGTTCTACCCAAACTATTCCAATTGACGACCAACGTATGCTTGCCTCCAAGTTTACCTCCAACAAGAGTAGTAAATCCTAGAATGCCACCTGTGTGTCCCCATATCGAGACACCGCTTGGAAGCTTAGTTTCATAGATTCCAAGACCATATCCATCGATTCCTTCTTTTCCTGTAGGAACTGTAGTAAGCATTTGTTTTAGTTGCTGTTCCTTCAGTAATTTGCCACCGAGCAAGTAAGAGAAGAATTTGTTTAAGTCGTCAGCAGTAGAAATCATATCTCCAGCAGAGCTACCTGCACTTGGGTTATAATAAGTAACGTCTTTTAGCTCACTTGCTCCGTCTGGTTGGACATATCCACGGGCATGGTTAGTGCCTGGAATAACACTTGAATTTCCTGGTAGGAATGTATTCGACAATTCAAGTGGTTCAATAATCCGATTTTCAATCTCTTCCGCATAGCTGTTTCTGGTTACTTTTTCAATAAGAATGCCCAGTAATACGTATCCTGTGTTTGAATAAGACCAGCCCTTTCCTGGGGCAAAGTCTGGAGGCAGAGAAACCCCCATCTTCACTAACTCTTCAGCCGTATACGATTTTTTTGTATCCGTAAAATCAGCGTCTTTTGACCTTGAGTATTCAGCGATACCACTTGTATGGTTCAATATATGCCGTATAGTAATCTTGTTACCATCATATCCATTTCCTTGAATGACACCAGGCAACCAGTCTTCGATGTAGTCGTCTAGATTCAGGCGATTCTCTCCAGCTAATTGAAGTACAACTGTTGCAGTGAACGTCTTCGTCACACTCCCAATGCGAAAGCGAAAATCTGTTTTCATTAGTTTCTTGGTTCTCAGATCCGCTATTCCAGCGGCATACCCCCACGTTTTTCCACCCTCAGAAGTTTTAGCAAGTATCCCCGGGTATCCAAGTTGTAATGTATCCCGCATTGCTTGCTTGACGGAAGTACGATCTCGTTGAGTATTTGTTTGTAACGAACTAGATACATTTTGAGTGGGCTCTGCTTTTACAATTGAGGTTGGTGTTGTATATAACAGGGAACTTCCAGCTATTAAAAGGGCCAAACTTGCACATGTAATTTGACTACGTATTTTCATAAGGCATTCCTCTCCTCTATTCATATTGTATAAGTGTTTGCCTACTGTTCCTTACTTCCTGACAAGACTTAGGGAAAGGCCCTCACGCATATAGATTAAAGCCCCAGTACAAAGGTATCTATCAATACCAACAATTCGAGCCATTTAAATCTCCATCCCCTCCTATAACAAAATTATTCAAAGGTATGAAAGCATATTATGTACCCTTAGTTATTGTTAGGATTAACACAACATGAGACATAACCCCAACCCATATTTTACTTTATTTATCCATAATATGTATTGAGAAAGAATGTAATTTCGAATCCTTTCCGTAACCCAACTATTGATCGTTTTTTTCGCCTATTATAATTAGTTATTTAGAATTTCATAATAAAAAACTGTAAAAAAAATAACGAGTCCCTTAACGTACAGGAAGCGGTTGAAAAATATGTCTATACGCACAATTTTCTTTTTTTGATATGGTGACCCCATCGCAATCAAGCTAAGGTTTTGAAGTACCTACTAAATGAAATTTTTCTTTCTCTACAGTTAGTTATTCTGAGAAGTCAGTTCATTTTTTGTTTTAGGGGTGTTTACTTTTCTTAAGTTAATGGGTATGGGTGGGACCCCAAACAGTGCAATTTTATTTCAAAGACACAACGATCTTACTACACACTTTTTATTTATCCCACACTCTCATCTGCTAGTATTACTATTTTTTATTACTAATGTTGCCGTTTCACTCGGATGGCTAAGAGGAAAATGATGGCCATATGGAACAAAATCAACCTTACCAAGATGCGATGGAGCAGAATAGCCTCTGTCATAATCCCCCCAAATAATGTGAAGATTATACTTTGTTACTTCATTGAAATCACCTTGATCGTTTTTAAGTAGTAAACTGTTAAGCTGAACCGTAGTATTTAAAATTCTAGGAGAAGTAAAACTGTTAATTATTTTTTCAATATAATGTCCAGGGATGCTCTCCGTACTTTCAAACAAACCATTACTTAATAAATAACGCTCTATCAAATTAGCAGTTGCCAATTTTAATGTCCATTTGTTCATAAATCGAGGAACATTTAGCGATTTAGCATTTTTTTTAGCAACAGGTGGCTGAAGTAAAGTGATTGAATACTTCTTATCTATGTACTCTTGTACCAATGCTTCCAGAAGAATAAACGCACCGAATGAATGGCCAATTAGATGTGCACCATTAGTAGCTTTCTCCAATAACTTTTTCACTACATTCAAATAGATATCTAGAAGATTTTTCTCTCGTTTAAAAGGAGAACGTCCCAAACCTGGAAGATCCAAGATCCATACAGGTTGACCAGTTTTTTCATGAAGCTCTTGTGCTAAAGGAAATAAATCCTCTCCATCACTCAATAAACCATGTAATAAAATAAACGGTTTACCCTCTCCTTGTAATTGGTAAAGGGTAGTGTTATCGCATAATGTTCGTTTAAATAAATGATTATGCTGGCCATTTTGATACATCATTCGATAATCCAGATCAGCTACTACGGCAGGGAAAAATTTCATTACACTCGTCTTCTTAAACCAATCTCCTCCCATAATTTTTTTCGCTGAAACATTTGAAAATTTTCGTTTTGTAATAAAATTTAGTCCATCAGAAGGAATTTTTGTTATTTTACTTACTCCACTATTCATAATTGCTTTCATAAGTGGCATTGGGACAGAGATTTTTGGTGCCCTCATATTCATACTTTCCGACATAATACTTAATAATTCAGCAATGTTCTGATCGTGCTGTTTGTCTTCAACAAGTGTAAATGTTTGAATAGTCGGTTGCTCCAATCTGAAAACCTGCACAATAAACTTCGCAAGCTCATCGTTTGAAATAAGTGGTAACCTATATCCCTTACCTCCAGGAATCACTGGCATGAGCCCTCTTCGCATACTCATCACAAGCAAACCTAATCCTGCTATCTGCTCTGTACTCCCTGTTTTACTACTACCTACTACAGTTGGCGGATTAATTACAGAAAGCGGATAACCTACTGCTGATGCCTGGTGACGGATATAAAGATCTGCTAAAAATTTTGTTCTCTCATATGGATTTTTTATTTTCAAATAATTGTTTCCTTCTTTAAACACATCAATTGCAATCTTGCTATTTTTATCATCAAAGGGACTCATATAACCTACAACATGAATAAATTGTTGCAAGCCCTTCAATTGATGAATACTTTTAGCTAATTCACTAATATGTTTGGCACCATTTAAAAATACGGACGCTGCATCTTTACTTGTCACTTGAATATCCATGGGGCCTCCTGCGTGAATAATCACATCCGTTTTCAATATCCTCTCCTTATCTTCAGCACTTAGGCCTAAATCTATTTTCGTCAAATCACCTTCAATAAAGTGCATAACTGCCTTTTTTAAGATGCCTCTTTCTTGAAAAATGCGTGTTGCTTTACTTTTCGACCTCACTAAAAGAAGAATTTTAACATCCTCTTTGGCTAATTCTTTCACTAATTGCTTTCCAATAAAGCCTGTTCCACCAATTAAAAATACTGTTCTCATATAAAATCTCCTTTTTAGTACTATTTAGTACTAATTCGATGTAAAAAAAAAGCTTCTTTTATCGAAGCAAGTTTAAAAAATTATCTGCTGTTTTCGTGATTACAGTTGCATCCTTCAATGTTTCTGAAATAAATAACGCTCCTTCAAGATTTGTAATAAAAAGTGATGCAACCTCATCAATATTAATCGTATTTCTGAATTCCCCATTCTCTACCCCTTGTTTAAGTAATAGAGAAACTTTCTTTTGTAATTCTGTAAAAAAAAGACCTATTTTTTCTTTTATTTGCGTGGCCTGTGTAGGACTTTGAATATAAAGAGTAATAAATGGACAGCTCCCCTTATACTCTCTCGACTGAACTCCTTGTGATAATTGCTTTAAAAACAGTTGGATACGATCTTCAACTAAAAATTGGTTCTGAGAAAGTACGTCATCAATTGCAGATTGATACATTTCAATCCAATAATCAACGACCCCTTCTAATAATACTTCCTTATTAGAAAAGTGATAATACACATTAGACTTTGAAACTTTGCTTACACGTACTAATTCATCCATACTTGTATAAGCAAACCCTTTTTCTAAAAATAATGTTGCAGCTACTTCAATCACACGTTTTTGATTCATTAATTTTACCTTTGTCATAACTAGAACTATATAGTACTAATTTAAATGTTGCAAGTATTTATGTTAATTTAGAAAAAAGTTTGATTAAAAAAGTTCCACTAACATTGATTTTACTGCAAAAAATTCTTATTTTGAATAAAGTTGAACTGAACCCCGAAATTGTTAATTCACTATCGTCTAATAGGGGGCACCATACATGCCCATCAACTTAAGAAAAAGAAATTCCCCCAAAACGAAAAAATGAGCTGCTTCTCAGAATAACTATCTGTAGAGAAAGAAAATTTTAATTTAGGAGGATATGAAAATATTAGCTTGATGGTGATGGGGTACCGCCAGAATTTCGGAAAAAACAACACTAAGAGTATACAAGATTTTATACAGTTTTTTGGTTAATCCAATAACAGACAAGAAACCTAAAACCGCGGCAGGATAGAAATGTATAAGGAAATGCATAGATCCATAGAACAAAAAAAGACGATTCCCTTGTGAAATTAGGGATTCGTCTTTTTCTTCGCTACCGATAACAAGTATTGTGTAAATAAGCTGTCCATATGGGCAGCTTATTTTATTTTTGCTTAGCCTGAATTTTTTCAAATATACGATATTTTATTTGTCGATATTTTTTTAATCTTCTTTATCGATTTCTATTGTACCTGTTCTAGCACTAACCTTTAAAATATTTAACAAATTATCAGGTGTCTTAATTTCCATTTCATATTCAAATGTAGATTGTGCTAAGTTGTCATCTTCTAATTCGAATTCTTTTTTCACATTAATAATTTCTCCCTTTGTATGAGCTAAAGAAATTTCACGAACTTGTTTCTCTGTGTAGTTTTCATTCTTTTTCGCATAATTGTAACCCATACCATAATATCCACCAACAATAGCAATACCACTTACTAAAATAGCAATTACACTTATCATTATTTTCTTTTTATGTTTTAACATTTTCATCCACTCCTTCATGATTAATCATCTATTCCAAATCTTGTTTCAAGTGCATTTTCTGCTTGCTCTAATTGATCTTCCAATATATCGTGTTCTCTTTCTTGCGTTTCATATTGTTCAACAGTTATCGTTCCAGCGTGATAATCTGCTTCTAGCTGATTATCAGATAGATCTATCTTGTCATCTAATTGATCAATTTCTTTTTTTGCTGCTAAGTACGTATTTAAGTTTTCTTCTTTTGCTCCAACTGGTTTCGTGTTATTTGCCTTTTCAACGATAGATGTGACTTCGTTTTTGAAATCTTGTATTTGCTTCGTGTCATTCGTAGCAGGCCCTGTTTTGTTTGGTTCTTGTTGTAGTTGAGCACTTTCTTTTTGCAATGTATCATTTTCCACTTTCAGTTGTTGTACTTCTGTATTGTTATCAGCTTGAGTAGAACAAGCTGTTAAGAATAAACAAGACATTGCTCCAATCAACATCCACTTTCTCATTCTGTTTTCCTCCCTTTACATGTGCACCTTATCCTTGCCTTTATATTACTGAACAAACATTAAAGGAAGATTAATGTACAAAAAAATAAAATGATATAATTAAATAGTTTCTAATCTTTCTTTAATGTTTTGGAATTATACTGATACATATTAATAAGAAGAAAAGGAGAATGTTAATGCGAGTTCTTATTGTCGAAGATGAACAAGACTTACAAAATATATTAGTAAAACGATTAAATGCAGAACATTATAGTGTCGATGCATGCGGGAATGGCGAAGATGCCTTGGATTATATAAATATGGCTACGTACGATTTGATTGTGCTTGACATTATGATTCCTGGAATAGATGGTTTACAAGTATTACAAAGATTACGCGCGGATAATCATACAACTCCTGTCTTGCTTCTTACAGCTAAAGATACAATTGATGATCGCGTAACAGGACTCGACTTAGGTGCGGATGATTATTTAGTAAAGCCGTTTGCTTTTGATGAACTGTTAGCAAGAATTCGAGTGTTAATGCGAAGAAATACAGGAAACACATCTAATGTGTTTGAAATCGCTGACCTAGTGGTAGATTGCAATATGCATAAAGTAACAAGAGGAGATCAGATTATCACTCTTTCCAGTAAAGAATTTGCTATTTTAGAATATATGATTCGTAATAAAGAAGTTGTGCTCACACGAGATAAAATTGAGCAACATGTGTGGAATTACGACTATGAAGGTGGCTCGAATATTATTGATGTTTACGTCCGCTATCTTCGTAAAAAAATTGATAGCCAGTTTGAAACGAAGTTAATTCATACAGTACGAGGAACTGGTTACGTATTGCGAGTAGAATCATGAAAAGACTATCAATCAAAATGAGAGTAACCCTGTGGTATACAGGGCTAATTGTAATTATTATGGCACTCGTGTTAGCTTTTATTTTAACTTCTTCAGATAAAGTTTTGCTTTTTAATATGAAAGATCAATTGAAGAGTACAGTAAAAGAAAGTATTGAAGATATCGAATATAAGCATGGACAATTAAAGATGGACGATGATTTTGAACCCATAGAAGATGGAGTAAATATCATCATTTATAATAAACAAGGTGAGCTGCTGGCAGGAAATAGTCCAACAAGCTTTAATAAAAAGATATCGCTTAAATCCGATGAAATACAAACCATTAAAGACGGTAATAAAGAATGGATAGTCTATGATTTTCTCCATAATGCAGGCGGCGATGAGCAAGTCTGGGTTCGTGGAATAATGACTATGAACCAATTATCATCAACGATGAATACGCTTATTGTGGTAACACTCATCTCATTTCCATTACTTATTCTCATTGCCGCAGTGGGAGGATATTTTATTACGCAAAGAGCGTTTCGACCTGTACAACAAATGAGTGATTCAGCTAGTAAAATTGGTGATGGTAAAGACCTTTCGAAGAGAATTCATTTACAAGGTTCACCGAAAGACGAAATGTATCATTTAGCACAAACCTTTGACAAAATGTTTGAGCGATTAGAGACATCATTTGAAAGTGAAAAACAATTTACATCTGACGCATCTCATGAATTAAGAACACCAACATCTGTTATTATTTCGCAATGCGAATACGCTTTATCACAGAGGAATAATCCGAAAGAAATGGAAGAATCGTTAGAAGTAATTTTAAAGCAATCACGTAAAATGTCCACGCTTCTATCCCAACTCTTATTATTAGCAAGAGCTGACCAAGGAAACCATAATACTTTCCAATTTGAATGTATCAATATGAGTGAATTAACGGAAATCGTTGTAGAAGAGCTTTCATTAATGGTTCAAGAAGCTTCGATTGATATCACAACTCATATAGAGGAAGACTTGTTTATGAAAGCAGATCAAACATTGATGATGCGTTTATTAATGAATTTACTAACGAATGCGATTGCTTATAGCAAAGCGAACGGCACTGTGCATATGCAACTGTTCCGTGATGAAACCAACATAATAGGTAAAGTCTCCGATAATGGCATAGGCATCAGCGAGCAACATATTACGAAAATATGGGACCGCTTCTATCGAGTTGACGCGGCACGAACATCTTCAAACATCGGAAATACAGGTTTAGGATTGTCGATGGTAAAATGGATTGTCGAACTACACGGAGGAGAAATTACAGTTGAAAGTAAATTAGGAGAAGGCAGTACTTTTACCTTTAAACTACCAATTGAAAAACGAGCATAATGTATGAATGTTTATAGCTCCAGAATAAAGATTCTTCAATCCTTATATAAAAGTAAACGACGCATTTTAAACAGCATTGATTTTATCATTTTTGACAACCCGTTCTGTTAAGTTGATATGCATATGGAAAAGATATCGAAATAAAACCCCAGAAATCCAAAGGTCTCTGGGGTTTTATTATATATTTAGCTCTTTTTGCTTTTTGTTTTGTTTATGTTTATGCAGCAATTTTCGGCTTATGAGAGAAATCAGTAATAAGATCAGTATTAGTACGAAAAGTTGCATAAATGATAAATCAAAATATTTAGCACCTGTAACAATTAAAAGTGTAGAAATCGTACCTTTTACAATGAAAAAAATAATAATCCATAATCCGCCTTTTTTCCAGTTCATTTTTATATTACCCTTTCCTACGTTTAAATTCTTAAATGGGACACCTTATTAAAAATCTATTATATTAATAAAAAAGTCATGTCTAATTAAATGCAATGATTACATAATAAGTGAAAATGATATTCAATGTCAATTTTATTGACTGTTTGAATATCTGTTTCTTCACTTCAACCTCTTCCTACTTTGTTTCTTACAGGCAATGAACTCTTGTTTCCAAACAAAAAACACCTCCATTGAATTTACATACTTCGCATGCGAATTCAAGAGGTGTTTTTTCATATACCATCAAGTAAAATTTCCTGCCTTATTTCTTGATACGTACCTATTTTCTAGTACACAATAACTGGATCATACGTGTTCAAACTATCATATACAGTTTTTGCAACGTTAGGCAGAAGGTTTACACACCCACCTGATCCCCCTGTTAAATAAGCATTATTTCCCCAGTCTTTTCGCCAGCCTGCATCATGGAATCCTTGACCACTATTTGTGAATGGAACCCAGTAATCTACTTTAACTGCATAATCAGCTTTCCCTACTGCGCTTCCTTTCAGCGTGTATGGTGTTCGTTTATATAGAACGTACCACACACCTGGTGATGTATCTTCACTCGTGCTATGTTTACCCGTTACTACATTTGTTGTGACGACTAATTTCCCATCTTTATAAATCCAAATTTGCTGATCTGCAATGGAAACTTCTGCATATGTATCTCCGATGCCATTATTCGATGTTGTTTTATAGCCGATTCCTTCCTTCTCCCAACCATTCCCGTGAATATTAGAAGCAGAAAGCGATTTTTCGCCTTTCTCAAAGGCTTGTTGAACTTGTTTTGTTTCTTTTTCCACATCTAGTGCCCAGCCGTATCCTTGTCCTTTTACTGATATAACCGAACCCGAATGTGTTTTAAAAGCGAAGTCTTTATGTAATGTAGATTTAGCCTTATTAATTTCAGCAACCTTATTTTTAATGTCGCTCGCATCGATTGTCACTTTCATATCCTTTGACATAGAGGCATTTTGAATTAAATCTTTCGCTTTTAATGAGTACACTTCATCCTGCACTTTATAATCAACAGACTGCTGAAGAAGATTTTGTAATGCTTTCTCTTCTTTTTTGATAATCGGATCGTCTTCTTTAATAGGCTGTATGTATGTAGACTTTAGATGAATTTCGCTTTTATGCTTCTGCTTGTCGTAATCTTTTAGTAGATTCTTAACGTCATACTGTTTTCCATCAACGCTCTTCGAAATAACAACTTTTCCTTGTTCGAGCTTCGCCATAGCATCTTGAGGCGCTTTTAATTTTTCATTCATAGAAACAAGCTTTTCTTCTACAAGTTTTTTCATCGTTTCACTACGATACTGATCCGCTTCTTTCGGTAGCAATGAATAATCTTTGTCCTTTGCGGAAGGGAAAAATGTCCACTGGCTTTTTAATAGTTTCTTAACCTGTGGCAAATCGTTTTCTGTCAGTTCCGTTTTTGTATCTTGTTCATCTAAAATTTGTTGTTGATCAATATAGACTTTATTTGCTAGTCCCGATGTTTTTAACTTCTGTATTGCCTGATCAGCGCTCAAACCACCGACTTTTGTATCGTTAATCGTAACATTCGAATTGAAGTGAGTTGCCTGATAATAACTCATTCCTCCAATAAGAAGTGCAATTACACCGCCACCCGCAGCGATTAGCTTCCAATTTGTAAAACGTTTTCTCGATCTTACCCGTTTTTTCTCAACTTCTTCCACAGATTCATTTACTGTATTGTTGTTCATCAATCTTTCCCCCGTATACATAAACGTCAATTGATTTTAAACCAAAACCATTGATTAGTGTACCTTATTTTCCCTGAAATTTCATTGTTTTTTACCAGTTTCATCTAACTTTAATCGATTAAAGTTAGATTTTTTAATAGAAAGATATATAAAGATGGTAGATAAAGTGAAAAAAGGACCATATCAATCGAGTTATTACGCCCCCCCTCGCATTTCCCTAATGTTAAAGGGTAATCCTCTCTATAAATATTTTAACCTAGTGAAATAATTTTGAGAAGTTTCAAGTTAGAGGAAGGCAACATAGAATGCCTTTTATTTGTGAATAATTTAATGTCGCATATTTTATAAATTTAAATGTAAACTATGCTTCCCACATTTCACCAGGTTTCACAACCTCTACTATCGGCCTAACGAATTTCACCTTATGACCTTATCATCAACAATTTCAAGTTTCTTTAAAACTATTATATATGTTTGTACCACGCTTTATTAATACGATTAATCTTTTCAGGTGTTGAATTTTCAGACTCATTCTTTGGTGTAATCCTAGTATTAGAACATCCTGCAATAGCGAGACAGTATGTAACCAATAAAACTAATAATATTAATTTCTTCAAATAGCCACTCCTATATAAGGAAAATATTATATTAAGAAAATTAAACATAACATCGAATCTTTGTAAAAACAATATATTTCCTAGTATTATTATGTAATGGCGGATTAATGCACACCTTAAGGTTCATTAATCCGCTTATAAGCGTAGAACCTCATGCTCATCAAGTAAATGTTCAATTTACATTTTATCCGATTCTCAATGTTTATTCCAATATAAAAAAATAGCTATTTTTGTTGAAAACTAAGTGTCTCCCAAAATGATAAATACGAATTGAATTCCTATAACCATATATATTTATTCAGCTAACTTCTCCCCTGTAACAATCCGAAATAAAGTAGCTGCATGTTTTCCTTCTAATTGAGCGTACAGATGATTCCCCGACTTAATTTCCAATTTCTCCTTATTAGTACTTACCCAAATTTGATACAACACAGCTTTCGCCTCTATTTTCGGATTTTTAAATTGAAAAATAAAGTGATAAGCCGCTGGATGAGACATTTCCACTTTTTTATTTTCAAAATTAATATCATTTAATATTTTCTTTACTTGCAACACTTCATTATTATCTGTCACTACCTTAAAATCTTTATATTCATTATCACCAATATGTTTTTGCACTTGAATTCTTTGATCTTCATTTCCTACTATATTTGAACAGCCGGTTACTATGAATATACATATGGTAATAAAAACTAGAGAAAAATTTCTAACTCTCATATTCATCAACCTCTTTTCAATACAAAATATCTCAAATTGTAAAATAAAGGTAATTATTTTACACTTAGAAATATAAATAATAAAGAGAAAGGAGTGTCGTTCTATGCAGTTACAAACATACACTTGGAAAAGTTATATGTTTCTCATTGTAAGTATATTCGTTACTATTAATCTCTTTCTCTTCGCACCTATTTTAGACAGAGTTGGAATAGAATATGTCGTGCCTTTCGCCTACTTCATATTAGCTTCCGCTGTTATAGCGATCATTTTATTTTTCCTTTGGTTTGGTTACCACTTCACTTAAGTGAAATATAAATACACTCCATAAGTCACAAATAAAATTAGTAAAATAGCAATGCCGAGTACCGTGTATATAATCCATTGTAAGTTCGAACTCATATACTCCCTCCTCTTGCCTCCTAACAATTCCAGTATATAACAAAAAGCATTGGATACCCAATGCTTTTTCATACTTACGCAAATAAAGACGTATTCGCATATAAAGCTGGTGAACCACCTGAATGTACGAATAAAATGTTGTCTTCTTTATTAAATGTACCTTTTTTAATTAAGTCGATTAATCCCGCTACCGCTTTCCCTGTATACACTGGATCCAGTAAAATACCTTCTGTTTTCGCAAGTAATTGAACTGCTTCCACCATTTCTGGCGTTGGTAACGCGTAACCTGGTCCTACATATTCATCAAAGCATGTAACAGCTTCGCGCGGGATAAAGTTCGGAATACCAACGTGAGCTGAAGTTTCCTCTACAAGTTTTGCTACTTTCTCTTCTTGTTCTGCTTTTCCTCTACTTACGTTGATTCCAATTACAGGAATGTGACTTTGTGTTCCAGCAAAACCAGTAATTAAACCAGCGTGCATACCAGCGCTACCGCTTACGCAAACGACTGTACTGAAATCAATTCCTTGGTCAAATGATTGTGCCATAATTTCTTGCGCACAAGCAACGTATCCCATTGCACCAGTAGGATTTGATCCACCAACTGGTATGACATATGGTGTATTACCTTTTTCACTAACTTCTTTCGCTACTTTATGCATCTCTTCCATAAGATCTGCCCCGTTTGGTACAACAATTACATTTTCAGCACCTAGTAAATGATATAAGAAATAGTTTCCGTTAAAGTCTGGCTTCTCTTCTGGCTCAAGCCCTTCTTCTAATACAAGGATACATTTCATTTTTTCTTTTACCGCAGCTGCCAGTGTTAGACGGCAATGGTTTGACTGAATACCACCAGCTGTAATTAACGTATCTGCACCTTTTGCCTGTGCATCCGCAACTAGAAACTCTAACTTTCTCGTCTTATTACCACCAGCTGTTAAACCAAGTAAATCATCTCGTTTAAAATAAATAGTCGGCCCACCAAGTGCTTCAGAAAAATTGTTTAATTTTTCAATTGGTGTATATGACTCTGTATATTTTTTTCTCGGGAATTTAGCTAAATTCATAAATAACGCTCCTTTTGTACTTCTTTCACAATGTATGTAACGATACTATTATTACATGTAAAAATGATGAAGTCATCTTTCCGGGTGAAAAATGTGTTGGAATTCGGTGTTAGTGAATGAAATTGTATTAACACTTCGGCTCTTAATACGATACATGAAATTTATATCGGCGCAACTCGAATTATATCAGCGATTTTTCAAATATATCGACTTACCGAAAAGAACAAACAACACCAAAAGGCACACTCGATGAAAAGTGGGCCCTCTTCCAATCACTTATTTGCCGAAAATCGAAGAAGCTGCGTTAATCCTGGTTCTACATTCATTTCGCCTTTATGGCGTACGTATACAATCTTGTTCCCATCAAATTTTGGAGGATTTGCTGGATTATACGTCAGCCACTCGTTCGTTCCTTCTACAGAGTACTCCATATACTCCGTTGCACCGACGATTATATTTTTACTATCATCAGCGGCTACATTTGGTGCCATTTGTGCAATTTTCGAATCACTAATTAATAATTTTTTTATCTCCTTATCACGTTTGTAATCATAAGCTGTCACCATTACATCGCTACCATATGCTTTTACTTGCAACCCTTGTTTAAATGAATAGCCATCAGGAGCAGTCTTCTCTCCGCCATTTGGCCCAGCCGACATCCAGCCCGTTTCAATCCCGCCTGTATTTACAACAGTAAATCCTTTATTATCTCCGCCTGTAATTTTCTTTTTACCGGCCCAGTCTGGTAGGTTTAAATCCCAATGCGTGTGGCTTGTGAAGAAAACAACTTGCGGATAGTCTTTTAATATATCGTACAACTTATCAACGTTTAAATAATCTTGTAAATACGGATTTTGTCTTGATCCAGATACTGTATCAGGTAAAACGTGATGAGAGAAAATGAAAATCGGCTTATTTTTATCTTTTTGGCTATATTCTTCTAAATTTTGTTTTAACCAACCTAATTGCTCATCACTCATAAATACTTCATCCCACATTTTTGAATCGTGGTATTTCATATATTTTTCAGTTCCTAAAAATAAAAGCGGATGACCGTCTAATTCTTTTTTATGATATACCTTTTCTTGCCCGCTAAATTGTAAGTAGCGGTTGAATAGCGTTTCTTCCGTTACACCATTTGGCCATGTACTTTGAGAGAGCTTCCCATCAGCTGTCCATTTACCAGCATAAAACTCATGATTCCCAACAGTTGACCATACATTCTCTGGATGCTTATTTTTGTTTAACACACGCTTCACATCATCATATTGTGACTGTTGTCCCGTTGGCGTTATATCCCCATTCATAATAAGCGCTCTAGAAAGTGGTGTCACTTTGTTCATATCTTTTAATACGTGATCAAAATCCCCCAAATCCCCTTGAATATCACTAATAACGTTAAAAGTGGTAGCTGATTTTCGAACTTGTTCTTTCCCTTCCGCATGTGCTGAAAACGTCGGTAATAATGCCGTCATAACTGCTAACGAAGCAACTGTCTTTTTCATACAAATTCTCCCCCTAATCATAAAATGTATAAACTGACATGTTCTGCTTTCTCTAAGGTGCTTGTCCAATTCACATTATAAGGAGGGATTGTAAAGATAGATGACGTTAAAAGTTAAGTGTTTCTTAAGAGATTTTGTCGTTTTTTGCAAACCACAATTAGCGATTCACGCCAATCTAGCTTTCTAGCCTTTAACATTACATACATGTAAATTTTGATGTTAAATCTTTTAGTCTCATACGTTGTTTTTTATTACTTCTAATTTTCGGGAAAAATCCACTAATTAATAATGTTATAATCCATACCATTATTAGAATAAAGTTTATTGTATTACCGGAATTCAAGCTGAAAACTCTCCACAAATAGGCAGCAGAAAAAACGAGAATAGCAGTAATAATAAGTAAAAATGTCCTAACTACTAATCCGATGTAGGGTTTCTTCTCTTGCTTAAAAATGAAAGTTCTTCTACCTTTGTACAATCTAATTACAAATAGCAGCAAATATACACTAAGTGTGGCTCCAATAACAATTGATGTAATGGAATTGCTTTTTCTCTGCTCAGCTAGAGAGAAGTAACTTTCAGGTAATTTTCCAGTTTCATATTCCATCCATGCGTGGTAAATATCCTGTCGTAAATCTATACCACCTTCACCATTTGTAAGGATTACCAATCCATCTTTTGTATTAGGAATGAAACCATAAAAAGAGTGCCAGCCTCGATTGTCACCAGAATGATAAATTAATTCCCATTGATTAGATATTTTTTTTTCAAATATACCTAAACCATTCTCCCCTAATACTGGCTTTTGCATTTCCTCAACACGTTCACTTTTGATGACACCATTCCCTTTATTATTTGCATCCATGCTTGCAAGTATTAATGTCATCATATCCGTAACATTTGTCTTGAGACCTGCAGCAGCTTGTTCAGTAAATTGGTAACTAGGAAGTTCCTCTCCAAAATATCCATAAGCTTTCGAAAGGTTATAGTTTTCAGGACGTTGTAAGAATGAACTAGATTTCATTCCTAAAGGTTTCATAATTTGTTCTTCCATATAACGATTAAACGGTATTCCGGTAACCTCTTCAATTACAAGTTGTAAAATTGTATATCCGCCACCAGAGTAAATTGTTTCTGAACCTGGTTTATTGGTAACCTCCACTGGTTCATTAAGCCATCCTTTTCCAGACAGAGACTCCTCGATAGAATTAAGATTTTTCCCTGGTACAACCCCAAGGTATCCTTTATGTGCAGACAGTCCTGCTGTATGACTTAATAATCTTCTTATCGTAACTTCATTATTATTAAACTCTGAATTAGGTAATTTCCATTTGGTCAGATATTTTCCAACGGGATCATCTAGTGATAAACGACCTTCATCTACAAGATGTAGGATTCCCCACGCTGTAAGGCTTTTAGATATGGAACCAGCTTGAAACAAAGTATCATCACTCACCGCTTTTTTTGTCTTTTTATCTACATAACCGTAGTTTAGTGTATAAGCAATACGCCCCTCATGTACAATCCCTATTGCAATCCCTGGTACCTCATAATTCCCCTGCCATTTTGGTACCTGTTCATCCAACTTTTTTTTGAAATCCTCTATACTCCTATCAGTCAACATACCCGATTCTGCCCTCACCACATTTGTAAAACACGCTTCATTCGTAATAAATATGCAAATAATTAAACATAAAATACTTTTGCATATTATCGATGCTTTTTGCCTATTCTTCATTTGTTCCACCCCTTTTTTCAGAATATTCTACCCATCAATCAGAGTATCCCATTCTAATATCCCGTTCTATCGATTTTTATTACTTAACCTTACATAATTGTAATAAAAATCAAAAATTTACATGCTTAGGGGTTTTACTGTTCTTTATTCAAGGGCAGGAAATTTAATAAAAAAAGACACAGAGATTTCTCACCATGCCTACTAATCCTCTACCTCTTCACCGCATGCACATAATGCACCGTCTCAAAAGCTTCTAAATAATCATTTCGTCCTTCAAAGTATAACTTATCAATATCCTCTGGTGATAAGTGCTCATAAATGAGTAAGCCCGCCTTCTCTAATAGTGCTTCCATTTCTGTATAAGAAAAACACGATTTCATCGGTTCTCCGCCTACTGCAGCTATTTTCACCATATTTTCAACTCGATTGGACAGTCCTTTTTCCGTAAATAAATTTTCATCCGGATAATCAACAACGATAGAACTTCCATCTGGAACCATCGCAAATAAACGTTCTATTAAACTAGATAGTTCCTCTTTCGTTAAATAGTACGTAACACCTAATAGGCTAAAAAACGTCTTTTTATTTTCAAATCCTTCATTTACTAATGTTTGCTTCGAGAAATCTTTAGTGAAATCCATCGAAACAAAATGAAGATTGTTTGGAATTTCATACTTTGCTTCTTTCACTCTTTGTATTTTAAACGCTTGCGTAGAAGGATGATCCACTTCAAATATTTCTATTTTATTCTCTAACTCTCGGTGTCTAAAACTAAATGTGTCTAAGCCAGCACCGAGTATGACGTATTGTTTTGCGCCTAATGTAATTTCATGTAGTAATACTCTTTCACAATATGCCGCGCGTGCCAAAGGTGTTGGTGATAATTGAACTTGTGTAATCCATTTTAATATTTCTTGTGGATTGTCTTGAAACTGCTGTGCAATGTCTGTATTGAAAAAATGTATCCCTTGAACCATATTCGTTTCAATATCGTTACGTTCTTTTGGTGAAATGAAATCTTTAGCTACATAATCATCAAAGATTTTAGGACGATCAAATTCACTATGATACGCTCTTCCGAAAGCTGATACTAGCGACGTTACACTCGCTTCACCTTTTTTCACGCACATACACTCCTTCATTTTTACAACAAAAATAGGGTTCCCCTGGCCAGGAGAACCCTATTATACACTTTATTTATATATTGGTAAATTATAGAATAAATAAGTTTTTTTGTCAAGTTTCTAGCCTGCTATCAAACCAACAATTTGTATATTCTCTGGCAGGAAAATTGTCGATTCACACAGAATGTTCCAAATTATAACAATACATATGGAGGCCAATATGAAACGATTAGTCATTATTACCGTAGGAAAAACACACAGCGGAAAAACTACATTTGCTAAAGAACTAGAAAAAGAGTTACCCAACTCTTTCGTTATGGATCAAGATAACCAAGCTGAATTTATCAACACACATTACGAAAAATTACAGCCGGATGAAGGCACTAATACATTTAAGCACGGTTTTTCGAAATTCATTGTTGATTATGCAAAAGAACATACGAGTTTACACCTTATTATTTGCAACTCAAATAGAAGTCGAAACGGCAGGATGTATTTACTCAATGAATTGTTTCAGAAAGATGACTATGTACGCATACTCGTTCATTTTGATATTCCAGATGATGTCCTTTACGAAAGAGTAGCTCGAAGCACGCGAAGTACAAATATTTTTAGAGGTGATTATTCTAGTTTCAAAGAAGTACTCGATCGACAACATTCTGAATCACTTCACGAAGATGTGGTAGATCCTATAGAAAACGAGGCTGATTATTTGTTTGTTATTCGCAATAGCAAGGATATAAACTCTACTATAGAAGAAATTGTGCATCTTGCTAAAGATTTGTCCCCTACCCAAAAATAAGAGACTATAAAAATTACATAATCATAGATTATTATGCAAATACTTCCTCTAGACATCGTACATGGTATATAATGATAAGATAATCTACTTCTATATGCTCAATTTTACACAAAACAGCTCATGCATATGAAAGAAAAGAGGTACAATAATATGAAAACAAAACAAACAATTGCTGCGTCTACACTAGCTTTAGCAATGATTGCTGGCGCAAACTCTGCTCATGCGGAAGTAACTGATGCTACTCCTCAGCAAAGTACGGGAGATCGATTAGCTGAAATTAAGCAACATAGACAAGAGTTAGATGCGAAATTGCAGCAGCACAAAGAAAACGTGGATCAAACATTGAATGAACTTAACCAAGTTAAGGAAAATGTTGATACGAAGGTTAATGAACTACATGAGCGTAAACAAGTTGCTGATGAAAAAATTAACGAAATGAAACAACGTAAACAAGAGTTAGATGCAAAACTTCAGCAAGACAAGCAAATCGCCGAAGATAAAATCGCTGAAATTAAAGAGCATAAAAAACAAGTAGAAGACAAAGTTGCTGAAGTTAAAGAACATAAGCAAAATATCGATAATAAGGTTAATGAGATTAAAGAACATAAACAAACTGTCGATGAAAAAGTGAATGAAATTAAGCAACATAAAGAAAATATCGATCAAAAGGTTAATGAACTTAAGGAAGTTAAAAAACAGGTAGATGAAAAATTAGCTGAGTTAAAGAAAGCAAAACAAACTGCTGAGGACAAACTTGCTGAGCTAAAAGAAAATAAGCCGAATACTGGGAACACGTTAGAGGAACTTAAGAAAATTAAAGGCAATTTAGATAGTCTTTCCGCTAACTTAGAACTAGCTAAACAAGATGTAAAAAACAAACTAGCTGAATTACAAAAAGCTAGAGAAGATTTACTAAATAAAATTAACGAAATAAAACAAGCGAAACAAACTGTTTCAGACGATTTAACAAAGAAAAAACAAGACTTAGATATTAAAATCAACGACTTTAAACATACTGAGAAAAAAATTGATGACAAATTAGCTGAGGTACATACAACGAAGCAAAATGTCGATAACAAAATTAATGAAGTATCTCATTCGAAACAAACTGAAACAAAGACTGGTACTACAAACGCAAACAATAACGCTAGAGAGCTACCTAACGCTGGTAGTGAGCAATCAAATAATATGGCTTTAGGTATGTTATCTGTCTTAGGCGGGGTTTTATTAGTAACACGAAATAAAATTAAAGCGTTATTCTCAAAATAAAGCAATTATACCTATTTTAAAATAATTATACGAAAGACAACCGCACATTTATGTGTGATTGTCTTTTTTCTTTATATTAACTTCCCATCTCTAAGCGTCAATATACGATCACATACATCAAGCATTCTTTCATCATGCGTAATCATAATTGCTGCTTTTTGGCTCTCTTTCACTTCACGTTTCATCATTTCAACGACTTCACGTGCGCGTTTTGAGTCTAAACTTGCTGTTGGTTCATCCGCTAATATTAAGTCGGGGTTGTTCATAAACGCACGAGCGATTGCTACCCTTTGTTTTTCCCCGCCAGATAGTTGATTTGGATAATGATTTTTTCTTTCTCCTAATCCAAATGCCGCTAATAAATGATCCGAACGCTTTTCTGAGTCTTGTTTGTTTTCTTTTTTAAGCTTTGCAATATAAAGCAATTGTTCTTTAACATTTAAATATGGAACAAGATTTGCAAACTGGAAAATGAAGCCGATTTTTTTCAAACGAATATCTGTCATTTCCTTTTCTGATAACTGTGTAATATTTTGCTCACGAATGTAAATATCCCCTTTTGAAGGTGATAATAATGCACCCGCGATTGATAATAACGTACTTTTCCCTGATCCAGAAGGACCAACGATTCCGATAAATTCTCCAGCTTTCACATCAAGGGACATCGGATGAAGGGCTGTTACTTCCGTATTCCCTTCTCCGTACACTTTACTTACTTTGTCTAATTTCAATAATGAAGTCATTACATCCCGCCTCCAATTGCTTCTAATGCATCAACTTTTAATACTTGGTATAACGAAATAAGTGTTCCTAAAATACTAATTACGATAAAGATTGCTGCATATTGTGCAATCATCGGTGTTGTTAATAAGAACGGCATACCTGCTGGTAAAATTTGTTCTAATCCTTGTACAAGGACAATACTAATTACCATCGCAACGACTGATAAGAATAACGCCTGCACGACTAAGCTATTTGCTAAATAAGAATTCTTTGTACCGATTGCTTTTAATACACCTAATTGTTGTGTTTTTTGCAGTGTAATGACGTAGAAGAATACACCGATTAGTAACGCAGCGATAACAAGTAAGAACGCAATGATCATCGTTAATGTTCCTTGCTCTTCTTTAAATCCTGGAATACTTTGTAATACTTCTTTTTTGTCGATAACATGTGCATTTTTAATTTCTTTATCTGTATGCAGCGCAATTGCACTATAATCTTTTTGGTTTGGTTGTGAAATAGAGCCCCATACGTCTTCATTTACATACACGACTGGTGTATGGCTAAACATTTGGTCTTTCGTAAATCCAACAATTGTAAATTCTTTCTTTGAAACAGGATCAATAATTGTATCGCCAATATCGATTCCTTTTTCTTTAATTGATTCATCAGCAACCATTTCGTTATTTGCTGTACCTAATTTCTTACCTTTTACAATGTTCGGTTCTAAAAATGAATCACGTTCACTGGAGAAAATAGCAACATCCACTTTTTTCGAACTATCTTTCTTTTCATACGTTGAAACTTTCACACGAAACGGAACGGCCTCTTTCTCGCCTACTTGATTTACTACGTTATCTACATCATCTTTCTTAATTTGTGAACGAAGTAATTTATTTTCCGCATCATCTGCTAAAACAAACTTGTTTGCCTCCATATTTTGAATCGATGAAGCATTATCATATGATAGTCCATTTGCTAATCCTGAAATAACAAGAACTAAAAATGATAATAACACCATAATCAGTCCGATTAATCCGTATCTTAATTTTGATTGTTTCAATTCACGCAGAGCTAAAAACATTTCGCTCGCTCCTTCCTCTTTTTTTCTATGCACTAATCATAAAAAAGAAATATGAACGGAATATGAACAGAAGATTACAGAGGAGAAGATTTAATTTTCAGAAAGTATTGAAAATAACTAGAATCCTTGATACAATTCAGTCAAATAATCTTGACCGAGTAATTTTATTTAAGGAGTTGATCATTTTGAAGCCCATGTTAACACTCACTACTTATAGCCAACTAAAAGCAATAAGCGATCCACTACGTGTCGAAATGATGATGCGTCTATGCGAACGTCCTTATACAGGACAACTACTATCTGAGAAATTCGGCATTCCAAGGGCGAAAATTCATTATCATTTAAAAGAATTAGAAAAGAATGGTTTTATAGAAATTGTTTATACAGAAGAAAAGAATGGCATCATTCAAAAGTTTTATCAATCTGTCGCTAAAGGCTTCACCCCTGCCGCGAACCTATTACCTCATTTAGAAATATTAAGCGAATCCGGTCGCCAAATCTTTTTACAAATGACGGAAATGACGAAAAGCCATATTCTCGCTGCACCTGAAGAAGCTTTTACATTACGGAAAATCAGCGAAGATCCAGCTGAGTGGAATTACGTTTCATCTTGCTGGGAGTTTGATGCTACGCCAGAACAATTTCAAGTGTGGGTGAAAAAGTTTTATGAAGTGATGTCTGAATTAAACGAGATTACAAAAGATGCAGATAAAGATCCAAATAGTAAATCTTATTACATTTCTACTACTGCACTACAAATCGACGAACGAGCGATGCAGCGCTTTGTGAAAAAAGAAGAAAAATCGTAATACGATTTTTTTTACATAAACGGTCAAATTTATTTTACCGAATAAATTTATTATAAAGGAGTAGATTAAATGGACATATTGAAAAACCGGAATTTCCTCTTATTGTTTTTAGGGAGAATTTTTACAAACATAGGAGATAGTTTGTATTATGTAGCGGCGATGTGGCTCGTATATAAACTGAGTGGTAATCCTTTTTATTCTGGATTGGCTGGTTTCCTTACATTATTACCTTCTGCACTTCAATTTCTTACCGGTCCATTCGTTGATAGATGGTCAATCAAAAACACCCTCGTCATTACACAAGTTTTGCAATGTATTCTTATATTAATCATTCCTATTACACACTACTTCGACCTATTAACTGTTCAACTACTACTCATCATTATGCCCATCGTAGCCTTTATCGAACAATTCACCTATCCCGCACAATCAAAAGCTTTACCACTTCTATTGAATAAAACACAATTATTAAAAGGAAATTCACTCTTTTCATTTGCATATCAAGGCATTGATTTAATTTGCACGACGCTTTCTGGCATATTAGTAGCACTACTTGGCGCAATCACTTTATATGTAATCGACTCTTTCACATTCGCGATTACTGCCCTTTTGTTCTTTTCATTGAAAATGCCAAAGCAAGCGGAAAACAATACATCACTTTCAACTAAACAATATTTCTCTGATTTAAAAGAAGGCTTTTCGATCGTCTTCCGTTCATTAATGGGCGCCTTCTTAATCGGTTCAGTTGTCGCTAATTTTTCAATCGGTATGACAATGGCGATACTCCCTTCTTACGCTGATTCTGTTGGAGGCGTGAAATCATATGGCTTCTTCTTAGCTGCTATATCAGCAGGTAGTCTCATCGGTGCATTATTCAGTTCATGGGTTGGCAAACGTAATGTTGGCCGTGTCTCCATTATTAGCTTTGCGACTGGCGCTATCTTTTGGTTTCTCTCTACGATTGTACCGTTTCAATGGCTATCTATTTTCTTATTCGGCCTAGCTTGGATACCAATCGGTGCCACCAACATATTATTTGCGACAATTAGTCAAATTGCAATTCCAAATCAATATCTTGGACGCATTAACTCAGTCATGCGAAGTATGGGCACAATTGCTATGCCGTTCGGTTCTTTAATTGGCGGATACACCGCAAATGTATTTAGTAGCCAACTCATTTTTGCGCTCGCTAGCATCGGTATTTTATTTATTTCTCTCATATGGCTGCTTCATCCGAAATTACGAGCATTGCCGAAAGCTGATGAAATTACAGCGGATACTTTTGGAGTTCATTTTAGGGAAGAGCGCGGGAAAGGTACAGCTTTATAGCAGGAACAAACATAACCCCGTTCTAGATTTGGGACGGGGTTAAAATGTAGTTATTTAATTTTGGATGTAAAATACTTCACTAAAAATATAACAATAGCACCAACTAAAACGTTCAATTAACGATTTGATGGCCAAGACCCCTGCATTTTCCTTAATTGAATAATTTGGCCTGTATGATAAGCATCATGAAGCATGATGTCCAGTAATTTCTTCTCAAGTGAATTTTGTTCAAGCTCTTTTTCGGAAATCGCGCTCAATACCTGTCTTAAATTACGCTGAGCATTTTCAGAACGTTCAACGACTTCCTTCCATTCCGTGTCATCATTAGATTGCTTAGTAAGATAAAAAGTGTCATTACCGTCAAGATTATGTGTCCATTCACGGCCTTCCAAGTTTGCAGCAAGCCTCTCTTTGTAATAAATGAGATGATTAACGCTCTCCCAAATGGTATTCGTTGCCTCACCATATGGTTTCCACATAGCCTGTTCGGCTGTAAGTCCTTCTATAGCATGTTTAAACGGTGCATACCAACTCTCTTTATCGAATGTTGAATCTAGTACGTTTAATAACAAGTCAATTCGTTTCAAAGTAATTTCCTCCCTATACGGTTCAAATTTTAATACAATCCTTATAACTCTGTAGAGATTCTACATGTTTAAATAAACTTCCTCCTGAGCTCACTCCACAAACTCGTCCGATTATGTAATGAAAATGACTCACATTTTTTCACTTTACACGTATACTAGAAACCAAAAAAGAAGAGGCCCTTCCGTAGCAGCCTCTTTCATCTATTTCGGAAGCTCCACCTGAACAGTAGTCCCTTCCCCTTTCGTACTATACACTGAAACGTTTCCGTTATGCAGTTCTACAATCTTCTGTACAATCGATAATCCTAAACCGCTACCTTCTACGTTTCTTGCTCTTGCTGTATCTACTTTGTAAAAACGATCAAATATACGATCCATTTCTTCTGTTTCCATACCAATTCCGTTGTCTGATATATAGATCATCACACTTGATTCTAATTCTTCTACAACAAATTCAATCGTTCCGCCGTCGTTTGAAAACTTAATACTATTCGTAAAGATGTTACTCCATACTTGATGAAGTAAGTTTTCATCGCCTTGTATTGTAATGTCTGGCACATCAAATTCAACAGCGATATCTTTTTCACGCCATTTCCATTCGAGCATAAAAATGACGTCTTTAATTTGCTTCTGCAGATTAAATTCTTTTATTTGCAATACTTTCTCTTCTTTGTCTAAAGAAGCGAGCGTAAGTAACTGTTTACATAAACTAGACATTCGCTTACTTTCGCCCTCAATAATTTGTAAGTAATGGTTTCTTTCTTCTTCACTCATCTTTTCTGTTTGCAATGTTTTCGAAAAACCTTGTATGGATGAAAGTGGCGATTGAAATTCATGTGAAACGTTCGAAACGAATTCTTGTCTCATTTCATCTAACTCTTTTATACTTTTCGTCATCTTTTGGAAGCTTGTAGATAACGTACCAATTTCATCTTTTCGTTTTACATCTAATTCAATTTCATATTTACCACTCGCAATTTTTTGCGTAGCCCTCGTGAACTTACGAATTGGGCGAATGATATACCCTGCTGCAATCGCAATAAAAATAATACTTAATAAAACGATAAACCCTAGTAATACCGCTAGAAAAATTCGCATCTCACCAAATTGTTGCTGAATGTCAGGACGAATGAATAAAGCGTACTGTTTATCACCGTGTTTTACCGGCACACCGACACTATTAATTAATTCATTATCGAAAAACCCCGTAATAAAGAGGCGTGTTGGATATGTAGAAACGCCGTTAAACGTTTCCCCTTGCAATACTTTACGAACGGTGTCATCACTAATTGTCGTCTTACGAAACGCATTGCCAATACGCTTTCCGTTCTTTTGATCATCGACAATATAAATTTCATATCCTAATTTCGCGATAGACTGTAAGTACGCCTCTTGATTTTCTTCACTTTGCTTTTCATATAACGATTTTACTTCTTCCGCATACATTAAAATCTTTTCACTATTGTACGGTTTTAACTTCACTTGATAGTATACATTTGTTAATAAAAAACCGATAATACTGCTAAGTAGCATGATTCCAACCGTCATAAAAACAAATCTAGAGTATAATGATTTCATCTTATTTCAACTCCAACTTATAACCGAGTCCGCGTACTGTCGTAATTTGAAAATCATCCGTTCGTTTTGAGAAACGATCTCTCAGTCGCTTCACATGAACATCAACTGTTCGTTCGTCCCCTTCAAAATCCATTCCCCATACTAATTCAATTAATTCTTCTCTTGAAAATGTCCTTCCCGGATAACTAGCAAGTTGTGATAATAACTCAAATTCCTTTAATGGAAGCAGAATCGTTTGACCATTACACTTTACTTCGATACCTTTACGATCAATTGTTGTTCCATGAAGTGTAATAATATCAGCACTCACCATTTGATAACGACGCAGTAATGCCTTCATACGGAAAATGACTTCAGCTGGTTCAAATGGCTTTACAATATAATCGTCCGTACCAGAAATGAATCCTTTTTCTTTATCAACTAACTGATCTTTCGCAGTTAATAAAATAACCGGTATATCATGATACTTCCGGATTTCTTCACATAACGTATAGCCATCAACAAACGGCATCATAATGTCTACTATCGCAAGGTGAATATTCTCTTTCTCTAATACGTCTTGTGCTACCTTTCCATCTTCTGCTTCAAAAACTTTAAACCCCTCTTTTTGCAAATGGTAATGTAACAATTCTCTAATATGCTTATCATCATCAGCTAATAAAATATGTATCATCTTCATTAAACCCTCTCTTGTTCATCCTTCTACATCCTTACCTTAAGAAACAATTGGATTTTTTGCAAGAAAAAGAAAAACAAACCAACATTTTAAGATAAATAAAAAGAATCTATTTTGAAAAAAGATTATTCAAAATAGATTCTTACGTTTTAGTATTAAGATTATTTTAATGAAAAGTAATTTCTATGCTTTAGAAATATCTACGAATCCTTCTCCAAATACGTCACGAACATCGTGTATAGCAATGAACGCAGCCGGATCTGTAGTTTGAACAATCCGTTTTAGCTTGACTACTTCTTGCTTATTAATAACAACATAAAGAATTTCCTTCGGAGTTTTCGTGTAATAGCCATGACCTGAGTACACAGTAACCCCTCTGCCCATTAAGGTAGTTACCTTCCCGGCAATTTCATTCGGGTTATCAGAAATAATCGTAATGGCTTTCTTCGGATTTAAACCTTCAATTACAAACTCCATCACTTTCGTTGCTACATATAGCATAATAATTGTTATCATCAGTTTTTCTGCACCAATGATGAAATAAGATGAAAACGCAACAATTAAATCGAAGAACAGTAGACCGTAGCTAATGCTCCATCCTAAATATTTATGCGTCATCCTTGCTAAAATGGTAGTACCTGCTGTTGTTCCGCCAACGCGAATAATAAGACCAATCCCGCACCCAATAAATATTCCTCCGAAAATGGCATTTACAAGCATTTCATCCGAAGCAATCGTCCAACCTTCTGTCAAATGAAGGAATAGCGAATTCGTAACTACAGCGATAATCGTATAAATTGTTGTAATCTTATTCAAAAATTTATAACCAGCTATTAACAAAATCGCATTTAAAATTAAGTTAACTAAGCCTGGTGACCATTCAAATAAATAATACGTAATAATCGTGATACCAGTTACTCCACCCTCACCAAACTCGTTCGGGATAACAAACAAATTGACACCTAACGCAAATAGAAATGCACCAATAATAATAAAAATAATGTCTGTCGTTCTTTTTTTCATACAGTACCTCACTTCTTATGTAAATATTTATTCTGTCATAAACTCTCACCATTATATCGTGGAATATTCAAATCGAACAGTGGTTTATTTTTATTTTAATATAGGATGATAAAACAACTTTATCCTATATCCACATGTAATTTAAAAAGTAAAACAACTGTATTTATTATGTACTACAAGTAAAGTTTTGATTTCACATGCAGTTGATGCTAAAAAATGAATATGAACACTCACTCGCACAAACTTCGAATACAAAACAAATAGGCGAAGCTATAGAATAGACTTCGCATCAAACATTTGATCCCAGAGATTTATATTCATACATTCCAGAAATAAATTTACTTATCTTTCTCCATATATTCTTTAATCTTTCGTTCTTCCCACTCTTTTCCGAATATCCCAACTGGAAAAGTTGTCAAACCGTGTATAACGATACCGATCCCCCAACCTGCAAGTGGATATACAAACCATAATTTACTTGAATCAGAGCTTATATTTATAATAAAAAGCATTAAGTTCACTAGTATATAGACCGTTAAATGAATATAAAACGCTTGTAAATTCTCTACCCTTTTTTTAGCTCGTAAATAAACCTCATCTCGCTCCACCCTTAAACACCTCTTTTCATATTGTTTTTTTCACCTTCGCTCCAGTATTAACATCATATTCTAATCAGAAATCCGTTATTCTCAAAAAAACATAAAACAAAAAAGTACCCATCGAATTATCATACATATGATGATTCGATGGATACTGCATGATACATTTGTTATTTACAAGCGTCTAATTAAGACCAAATCCAAACATCATCATTATTTTCAACGTCGCTCTTTACCTCATGAACTTTTTCAATGTTGTCCGTTGTGTTCCAGTTAATAGAACTTCCGCCCCATCCTACAAACTTCATATCAATTTTTACTTTCTCACCCGTATGAAATACTTGTCCCTTCGTTAAGAAAACATCAATAATAACTTTCTTCCCGTTTAGTGATGGATACTCAACTACGACATATTTAGTAGAACCTTCTCCTTCCTCTTCCCTCGTTCCTACTTTTGATACTTCCCCAATCACATAATCAGGAGAACCATCTTCTTTCATGTGCATACCTAATTTATGTGACGTATTTTCAACTGAATTTGCAATCATATATTCCGTGAAATTACGCATCATAGATCCAGTAACTTTTACTTCATCTCCTACTTTCACATTTGAAAGGGAATCCATATACACACTAACAGGTTCCTCATATTGCTTAGATTTTACGACAATTACACCGTTATCTACTTCTATTACTCGTCCTTCTAACGTCGAGAAATTGGATTCCATAGAAGCGGCACTCGCTTTTGACAGTTCTAATCCTGGTAAATTCGTTCCTGATAATGCTGCGATTCCTAAAGCACCTGCTAAAATTATTTTTTTCATACCCATATGTAACCTCTCCATTCATGATGATTATATTTTTTGATTGGATACGACCAACCTGTAACCATTATAGTTACAGGTTGTACAAAATAGCAACTATCTTTCTTATGCAATGTTGCATACTGTAACTTTTAAATATACTCAACACTAAGACTGAATTCTTAAATACTGGCAGGTAAACGGATTAATGATGAAGAAAATAATGTGATGCATCATATTTTTTCAATGCTACAGTTTGTATAATCGTAGTCCATTACATTATGTAGGAGCGGAGTTAATATGTTAAAGAAACCAAAGAGATTACAGGCAGGAGATATTGTGGCAACAGTAAGTCCTTCATGGGGAGGCGCAGGCGATTCTGAGATAAGATGGCGTTATGAACAAGGAGTAAAAAGATTAGAAGAAGTTTTCGGTCTTACGGTTATCCCAATGCCAAATAGTTTAAAAGGTAGCGAATTCATTTATAACAATCCACAGGCTCGTGCGGAAGATTTAATGACAGCTTTTAAGGATACGCGCGTGAAAGCAATTATTGCGAATATTGGCGGTGAAGATAGCATCCGCTTACTTCCTTATATAGATTTTAATGTAATACGTGAAAATCCGAAAATTTTTATGGGGTACTCTGACGTTACCGTTTCACACTTGTTTTGTCATAAAGCAGGAGTTTCCTCTTTTTACGGTCCAGCCATTTTAACTGATTTTGCCGAAAATGTAGAGATGGATCCATATACAGTTGAAATGGTAAATCGGACTCTCTTTTCAAATGAGACAATTGGCGAGATTCAACCAGCTCCTGAATGGACAAGTGAGCGTTTAGAATGGATAGAGGTAAATAAAGATACAAGGCGTACGATGCAACAAAACAATGGCTATGAACTACTTCAAGGCTCTACTACCGTACAAGGACGCTTAATTGGTGGTTGTATAGAAGTATTGGAATTTGCAAAAGGTACGGAGCTTTGGCCTGAGAAAAAATATTGGGAGAATCGTATCCTTTTCTTTGAAACTTCTGAAGACCATCCAGAACCAAGCTATATAAAGTATTGGTTACGAAATTATGCAGCACAAGGCATTCTGCAAAAAGCAAGGGGCATCATTTTTGGTAAACCAAAAGACGAAATGTATTATGAAGAATATAAACATGAAATACTGCAAGTTATGAAAGAACATAATTTAGAAGATTTGCCGATTCTTTATAATTTAAATTTCGGCCATACCGAGCCAAAGTTTATTTTACCTTACGGCGCAATGGCAGAAATTGATTGTGAAAATGGATCTTTCTCTATTTTAGAGAGTGGCGTGGAATAAAGGAAAACTTTAAATAAGTATAGCCATTTTCCTGATCCTACAGAAAAAATAGCGTGTTTTTTCATTTTAGAGAGTATTTTATTTTGGTTAGCTTGATAGCGCCATGAAAGGACCCCAATAAATAAAATCACTCCTATGAGATATAACTGTGAATTAATACTTTTTAAAAGTATATAATTGGAGGGAGATTACGTGTATGGAAGTAACATTTACAGTAAGTAAATGGGATGAAAAACTAATCGATGATACTAGAAAAGATTTCCCTATCAATATTGCCCATGTTGAATATGATATTGATGGTGAATTAAAAGGAAAAGCTTTTGTTGAATACTTGTTATATTATTTAGACTCAAATATAAATGATGGTCACTTGGCTACTGCTAAAATTTCTGGATTTTTACACTTTGAAGGAATTTATAAGGGGCAACAAGGGACATTTACAGCTATAGAGCAAGGAATATTTGATAAAGGAAATCTAGATTCCCCAGGAACAATTATTAAAGCTACTGGTAACTTAGAAAATCTGAGAGGGTCCTACCATTATCAGTTTACAGGTCAAACTAGTAAACTGATTTTAGAGTTTGAATTTTAGCAAAATATCCTATAATTTAGTGGAAAGGACATTTCTTGTAATACTAGGAATGTCCTTTTTTTGTTGACGAGCTTATTCAACTATTCTTCTATTAGTTAAGAAAAGAACAGAGTATATTACATAACGTCTTATTATCAGTATTCAACGATGCATAAAATTTTCGTTATGGTGGAATTAAAAATCTAAGCTCGAGAGGCATGTGGCCCCCACCTATTCATTACTTTTCCTACTAACTAAAGAATAATCCCAGAAAAACTCCCCTTCATAACTTCTTTTTCAAGTTGATTCCTACATACAAACATCGCAATAATCTTTGTACGATTTTTTTCATCAGGCTCAAATTGTTCAATGGTTACGTCACAACGAATCGTATCACCGCTAAACACAGGACGTAAAAATTCAAAATCCATCTTGCGAGCTAATACGTTATAATCACCGCCAATTTTTGTAGGCAATGTTGATGTTAACAGTCCTTGTACAACGAATCTCCCCTGCTCATCTGGTGTAACATGATGAAGACCTTCATCTTTCGATACTTCCGTAAATAACGCAACATCTTCTTTTGTAAAAGTTCGTTCAAAGGTGATTTTTTCTCCTACTTTCAATTCCATCCATACCCCTCCTCAAAAACACTTTTAACATAAGAAAAACCGAAACTATAATCATTTCGGTTTTTCAATCTAACGAAGTCTATATTTACTTTAAAGAATGTACAAACAACCCACTACGCAGTTTCGGTTCAAACCACGTTGATTTCGGCGGCATAACTTCTCCAGCGTCTGCGATTGCTAATAAAGATTCCATTGATGTCGGATATAGTGAGAACGCTGCTTTATATTCACCGCTATTTACAAGGCGTTCTAGTTCTTCTAATCCGCGGATTCCTCCTACAAAATCGATACGTGAATCAGATCGCGGATCATGTATTTCAAGTACTTGGCTTAATAAATGATCTTGCAGAATAGATACATCTAAACCTTTTACAAGGTCGTTCGCATCAAATGTTTCCTCTTTCACATTGAGCTTATACCATTTCTCGTTTACATACATTCCAAATGTTTTTGGCTCATTTGGTTTATACGGAGAAACAGCTGCTTCTTCTACATAAAAGTATTGTGCAATTTGCTTTAAAAACTGTTCTTCTGATAAGCCGTTTAAATCTTTCACAACTCGGTTATAGTCCCAAATGGATAATTCATCGTGAGGGAATAATACAGATAGGAAGAAATTAAACTCTTCTTCTCCTGTGTAATTCGGATATTGTTCTCTTCGCATGATCCCTACTTTTGCAGCTGATGCAGAGCGGTGATGTCCATCTGCAATGTACAGGTTAGGAATATCTTCAAATAAGTTTACTAAACTTGCAATTACTTCTTCATCAGCTATTTTCCAAGCAACGTGCCTAACGCCGTCTTCTGCTGTAAATGTATAGATTGGCGCATGTTCTTCTTTCCAGCTGGCAATGAAACGCTTTATCTCTTCTTTTGTACGATACGTTAAAAAGATAGGACCCGTATTTGCGTCACATACATCTACGTGGCGAATGCGATCTAGTTCTTTTTCATGACGTGTTCTTTCATGTTTTTTAATTGTATCATCTTCATACTCATCAATCGATGTACAAACGACAAGGCCTGACTGCGTTCTTCCTTGCATCGTCAGTTCATAAATGTATAACGCTGGCTCTTCGTCTTGAGTGAACACTTCTTCTCGTATAAATCGATTTAAATTTTCACCCGCTTTTTCATATACACGATCATCGTACGGTGAAAGTGCCGGGTCTAAATCAATTTCTGCTTTATCAACGTGTAAGAAAGAATACGGATTCCCTTTTACAACCTCTCTTGCTTCTTCACTATTTAATACGTCATACGGTAAAGCTGCAACTTCCCCTGCTTTTTCTTCTACTGGACGAATGGCCCGAAACGGTCGGATTTTTGCCAAGTTCCTCTCTCCTTTACACAATCATTCGAACGGCTACAACACCTGTAATTTTGCTTATATTTTCCACTATATTCTCTTTTATTATATCATCAATTCCGTTATCAATATCAATCATTGTGTACGCCCAAGAATGTTTACTACGATTAATCATATCGGCAATATTAATATGATGTTCTGCTAAACATCCTGTAATTTGTCCTACCATGTTCGGAACGTTTTGATGCATAATCGTAATTCGTTTTTTTCCGATATACGGCAGTTCGACGTTTGGATAGTTTACTGAATTACGAATATTTCCTGTCTCTAAATATTCACGTAATTGGCGCGCTGCCATGATCGCACAATTTTCTTCCGATTCAGACGTAGATGCACCAAGATGAGGCGTCGCTGTTACATTTTTCATCTTTATCACATTTTCATTCGGGAAGTCTGTTACGTAATGCGTAATAACATCTTCTTCTAACGCTTTTTGAAGAACATTTTCATCTACAAGTTCTCCTCTAGAGAAATTGAATAAACGCATACCTTTTTTCATCTTCTCTACAGCGTGTTCACCAATAATTCCCTTCGTTTGATTCGTAAGAGGAATATGAAGTGTAATATAATCACATGTTGCAAAAATTTCATCTAAACTAAATGCTCTTTGCACATGTGTTGAAAGGCGCCATGCAGTTTCAACTGAAATGTAAGGATCATATCCGACAACGTCCATTCCTAAAGCTAACGCATCATTCGCAACTAAAGCACCGATTGCACCAAGGCCGATTACACCTAGACGTTTCCCTGCAATTTCTGATCCAACGAATTGTTTTTTCCCTGATTCAACAAGCTGCGGTACTTCTTCACCCTCTAAATTTTTCGTCCAGCTTACACCGTTAATAATGTTACGTGAAGACATAATAAGACTAGCGATAATAAGCTCCTTTACTGCATTGGCATTCGCTCCTGGTGTATTAAATACTACAATCCCTTTTTCTGTACATCTCTCGACAGGAATATTATTTACACCAGCACCAGCTCTTGCAATCGCCTTTAATTCTTTTGAAAATTCTTCTTGGTGTAAAGAATAGCTGCGAAGTAAAATACCGTCTGGGTGGTCCATTCTATCCCCTACTTCATAACGCTCTCCGTCAAGAACTTGCAAACCCTTTTCCGCAATTTGATTTAACGTTTGAACACGAAACATATCCCCATCTCCCTATCTATTCTCAAACTCAAATTCCTTCATATAATTTACTAATTGCTGTACACCGTGTACTGGCATCGCATTGTAAATACTTGCACGCATACCACCGACTGAGCGATGTCCTTTTAACGTAACAAGGCCGTGTTCTTTCGCTTTTTGTAAAAACTCATTGTTCAGCTCTTCTGACTGTGTTGTAAACGGAATATTCATAAGTGATCGATACGTAGGATCAACTGGTGAAGTAAACAATTTTGATTCATCTAAGAAATTGTAAAGAAGTGAAGATTTCATTCTATTCTGTTCTTCAATCGCAGATACCCCGCCTTGCTCTTTCAACCACTCTAGTACAAGTTTCGTTACGTAAATACTAAAGGACGGCGGTGTATTATATAAGGAGTTATTTTTGCTGTAAGTTTCATAGTTTAACATTGTAGGACAAGAGCGTTCTGCTCCCCCAATTAAATCTCTTTTTATAATAGCAATCGTTAAGCCCGCTGGCCCTAAATTCTTTTGCGCTCCCGCATATATAAGACCAAACTTCGTAACATCATATTGTTCTGATAAAATATTTGAGGACATATCCGTAACGAGCGGTACTGTATCTAAACGTGGAATGTCCACATATTTCGTACCCTCAATTGTATTGTTTGTTGTAATATGTACATAATCTAGTTTTTCATCGCCTAGTAAACCATCCAGTTTAGGAATTGTAGTAAACTTCTCTTTTTCAGAAGAAGCAAGCACTTGTACTTCTCCTACTTTTTCAGCTTCTTGCAGTGCCTTTTTAGACCATGAACCAGTCAATACGTACCCTGCTTTTTTGTACGTATTCATTACATTTAACGGTATCATAGAGAATTGTAATGACGCACCGCCTTGTAAAAACAGTACTTCATACTCATCAGGAATGTTCATTAATTCACGAAGTAGTTTACTCGCTTCATCTATAATACTTTGAAAATAAGAAGATCGATGACTCATTTCCATAATAGACATGCCTGTCCCGTTATAATTTACAAGCTCCTTTTGCACTTTCTCTAAAACTGGCAAAGGGAGTATTGATGGTCCAGCTGAAAAATTATATACTCTCTCCATCACCTTAATAACCTCCCTATTTCTCATTTTTATTAATTTTTAAACTTTCTGAATTATAACCCGAAATATAATACGTGGTCAATTTGTTTTCCACTATTACGGCGCAAGACGCAATGGAATCGCTTGCAATTGCAAACTATTTTTTATAAACATACAAAAAAGTGTTAAGTACATAATCGTACTTAACACTCTAGTAATAAAGTATAATTGCTAATTGTCCGTGAAGAACCTATCAAAAATTTGATAAATAGCAGAAAGACCAAAGAGCCAATAAATAGTGTCCACAAGCGCCGGCATAGAACCAAACCATTTCTCAACTACATTGTAATCTAACGCTACAAATAACCAATTCAAACCGCCAAGAATCACCAAAATTACTGTAAGGTAAGACAAAAATTTCATTATGATTGCCCCCTAGGTGATAAGATGGTGAAAGGCCTTTCTCTAGAAATATATGTGGTAAAATTCAAAACTTACCTATTTAATAAAAATTATTTTTGATACCAGCCATTAATAACCGTTTCGGCTTCTTTACTATGTATTTGATACGCATGTGTACTATCATTAGAGCCAATAAACCAAATAGAAAAACCTTTAAAATACGGTTTCGTTTCTAATACTTCTCGGTAAGCGCGCCATCCGTTTAATTGTACGTCCTTTGAAAACATATTAGAAACATCTGGATTCCACGGATTTTGTAATCCAAGCTCACGCGCCGGAACGTTAAATCCACCAAAATAAACGGGCTTTCCTGTTGCTTTATGTAATTGTTCCAATTGCTGCACAACATTTTGCCCACGATTATACACTGTCGTCGCAAATAAACTTTGCTTTACTTCTTCGTATGTTGGATTTCTTTTTCCCGAAACTTCAAACCAACTATCGATACTTACAATATCAACCTTTTTTAAATACGGACGATTGATTTTCTCCTTAAACTTTGCTTCATACGAAAGATCAAAGCTTGCTGTTAACCACCAATTCATTTGATACAAAACATTTCCTTTATACTGCTTACGAACAAAATCAATCGTATCGTTCCAGTATCCTTCTGCATATTCCATGTTCACGAAATTAGAGGCAATCTTAAGTCCGTACACATTGTATTTACTCGTAATCGAATGAAAGATGTCTTGCAGAATAACCGTTTTCCAATTCCAGAAGAAATCATTAATATTACTCGGATTCCATTCCGTTTCCCCAACATTTCCTTGCTGAATATATGGGAACGGTTCCACAATAACTTGAATATTACGCTTTGATAATTCTTGAATTAAAATAATAGCCTGTTGCTTTTGCGCTTGATTAATTACCATGTTCGTAGAAGTCACGTTCGGAATATCTACCTGAATCGGTACATTTACTGTATTTAAATTTAAGCGCTCTACATCCGCTAACACTTTCGATACATTTCCAACTTCCCACACCGTTACGTTTCCTGACTTTATCTTTCCTGATTGAACAGTATTCACATCTGCCTGTACATTTCCTTGGAAACAAAAAGAAAACAACATCATACACACTCCTAAAAAACTTACTAAACTCTTATTTTTCTTCACAACTTTCCTCCTATAATTTTTGGCATTCTTGCTTATTCTATACAACGTTTCACATATATTCCATTAAAAAAAGAGTGGAATTTTCATCCATAAAAATGCTATTCATCCTTTATTCATATCTTATTCATACTAACCTCCTAAAAATAGTAAGGTAAATAAAAAGGAGCTTATTTCCGCTCCTTTTTTGTCCTTATACAATTGAAATTGTCGCCTTCCTTCTAACGGCCTAATTAAATTATATTTTTCATATAAATAAATTTTTATAATCATAAATGTATCAAAAAAATTTTATCTATATTCGCTTTTTATTTGTATTACTTTTATATTTACTTCATTATTTACTTTTGCAGTTAAGAATTCCTTTGTTCTTCTTTCAAAAATCACACCATCATACAAATAAATGCTTAACTGTGTACAAAGTAATAATTACTTCTTTAAGAAGTACCCATTTTCTTGTCTCAATATATGGACAAGAAAATGGGTACCAAATGAAAGGTGTCTATAGTTAATTCAGCATTCTACACTGTATAATTAGTTCCTACTTTCATGTCTTTCTACATCACAGTTATTGACTTTCTTGAATCCATATTGTTTCCGTATCTCCAGTAATCTTGTTTAAAGCTCGTTCAGCTACAATAACTGTTGATGCTGTAATATAAAGGTAATCCAAAAAAGTAATCGTAATTAAACTTGAGAAAGCGGATGATGGTTAGAAAATTAGTAAATCATAAAAAAACGTCCTAGAATTCTAGGACGTTTTTTTAGTTCCCTCAATCTTCTTCTTCGAAATCACGTAGACTAGCAAGTAATTCTGTAAATGTTGAGCAAACAGGATATATTGCTTCCTCTATGTCTTCTTCCTCATGATCCCAGAATACGATTATTGGTGAATCAGTGTTGTTTCGATAATCAAAGCATAGAAGATTGCCGAATGGATCTCTAGCAAAAGGATATATTTTGTCAGGTAATCTATCTTTCGTACTATTATATGTTTCTAGAATTGAATATTTTCTATCAGAATCTAAGGTTAAAAGATTATTAAGTGAATTTTCATCTTGATTTGGAATGTTAAATGTATCTGGCGTTGGATATCCACCATCATATTTTTGTACACAATCAATAAAATCATTAGGAAATTTAATATTTAAGTATTGTTCTAATTGTTTAATTTGGTCATCTGTTACTCTTTTTTCATTTACATTAATCCATGTAATGTGACTCATGGCTAAATACCTCCCTATTTATCGCTATCTTTTCCCCAAATTTTATATCCACCTGTATGACCAGTATCATGATGAGTCTGATAATCTACAATTTGCATCCTTCCAGTGTCTTGATGATGATGCCATGTATAATGCTCTGGAGTTTTTCCCATTTTAAATAATTGAATTTCTTCATCCGTAAATTTTAAAGCTAATTCAGGACTTTCCATTATTTGTTCATATAATGCCTTACTACACTTTCTAGACTGTGTTGTTCTAGACTTTTTGAAATCTGCCTCTTTTAACATTACCTCGCCTTTTGATTCAAAAATAGGAAATCCTTCAGCATCATACGGAATACCTGTAACAGGGTGCTTATCTCCTGCTAAGTCTCCTTTACGCAAACGAATCGTTTTTGGTCCATTTGCACCTTCATAAGTATACGTAGCTGCTTTCTGTAAATATGGTTGTGTACTACCGACACCTGCATATGAAAGATGATTACCAGCTTTAAATTCATAGTTATTTAATATGTGTAATGCATTTCTGTATGCCGGAGAATTAGTCACAAGTGATTTTCCCTTTAGTAAACCCTGTAATAGCAGCCACCTTACCTGCTTGTCCTACTTTATCTAGCCTTTGCTACCAACAAAGCCTGTGAGTAGCGTAGTGACTGCGTAAGCTGCATAATGTTCTCTGCTTTCCAGATCTCCATTCCAAAAATTATTCATAAATGTATCTGATACAGTGTTCCATACAGCAGGAATAGTCTCTCTATAGTTTACAATCGCATCTCGCATATTTAACTAAGTTTCTTTATCTCCTAAAGCTACGAATCCTTTCCATGCATCTACAACACCATCTACAAAACCAGTAGAAATACCCGTCCACGCAGCATTTAAATCCTTTTTATTGAAAAATGACTCTTCTGATTTTGGAGGGAGTTTTCCACACATGGCTCCTTCTTGAATATCAGAGTCAACTAAATTTCCGTCATACGATTCATCCGCTTCTCGGAATTTAACAGCTGCACGTTCTAATTCTACTGCGATTTTATCTAATTCTTGCAAAATGTTAAACATCATTGGTTTTGCTTCATTAAACATCTGATAGAAACGATCACTGCTTGCTCCGCTCCACTGAGAAGCTATATATTCAATTTGAGAGTATAAATCTTTATGTATATATTCTAATGATGATCTCGTATTGCTTACGGTTTTAGCAGCTTGTTCTAATTGTTCCGGTGTTACCTTTATTTGTGTGCTCATTCCATCCTTTCTTTGCATATATATTATGAAAATTATAACATATCATTATTTCATTAAGGGTTAGCATTTGAAAATATCCGTTCCTAAAAGTGAAAGTATATTCCATCATAAAAACAGCTCCAATTCCTCATTAGAAAAATGAACTGCCCCCTTAAATAACCCTCGTTGTTATAAAAGACATCACGTTTTTATACTGATAGTATTATAAAATAAGCGGTTTATTAATTTTGCAATGAAATTCATTTTATAGACCCCTCTCTTTGTCAATAATTTATCTATTCAACAAAATTATATATTCAGATATATAATTAATAAAAAAAACAAATTTCCGAAAAATATATTTCGGTCATTACATAATTTTTGATATTCGATTGATAGTCATAAGAAAAACATAATAGGGTAACGCCACATGCTCATCAAGCGAAGTTAAAATTATATCCTCAAAATAAAAAAACGCTATACTTATTGTAAAAACTTTCAACTGGAGTACTGATGAAATCAAAAGAATTGAATCAATGCTTTCAGTATCCGTTGTATTTCTTCCAGAAGTCCTTACTCCTCTTTTTACACAAAAACAGACTGTGGAGAAGATTTTCTCCACAGTCTGAAAAGAATCCATATATGTTTTTTTATTTATCACCTTAACTTACTGTAACCTATATTGTCCTGTTAATTGTTCTTCTGTCATTCGAACTAAGCGTTTTGTAATTTCTCCACCGACAGAACCATTTGCACGTGCTGATGTATCCGGTCCTAATGTGACTCCTAATTCACGAGCAATCACGTACTTCATCTGCTCAATAGCTCTCAGCAGAAATAAGAATCTCATTTGTATTACTTTCATGTCTTTGAACATCCATAATTGCGCCTCGTCATATTTCACTAATTGAATTTAAAACACATCCGTATGCTATTTAGTAAGATTTACTATTCGAGACGTAATTATTGCAGTAATTAAGATAATACTAGCGGTTATCAAGCCAGATTCTCCAATCCAAATCTCAGTTTGATATCCTGTACTTGCACGTGCGAAAGGTCCTTGTATAATGGCATTCCAAGTGGTATGGATGATAACCGAAGGCCAAACGCTACCTGTGATAAGTCGTAAATAAGCTGTAATATAACTGAAGGGCACAATACAAAAATAGATGCCAAGTACTGAAAGTAGGATAGATGATCCCTCTACATATAGACCAGCAATAACAATTGGAACATGCCACGTTGCCCAAATCAATCCACTAATAAGGATAGGCCGTGAAAACTCTGCATCGACTAGCCTTGTGAGCATATAACCTCGCCAACCCATTTCTTCTCCTAAAACTGGGATTAAGTTAAGCAAACTTCCTAAAATGCCGCTCAATATTACTAGATAAATGAAACTGAATGGTTCCGGTAGATACTGAAGTCCAAGTATATTGTAGATCGGTTCTAACATACCACCTTCGGGATGCTGAAACTCCGCAATTCCGCTCAACCAGGCGATAGAATAAGTAATTCCACAAATAATCATAGGTATTAGCAGAGCAAACCCAATCCCCTTCCATATCTTTAAGTTACCGAGACTAAAAGATACATCTTTAAACCCTTCTTTCAGTATTATGCGAGTCAAAATAGAAGAAAATGCTGGGGTAAACATATATACCACAATAAGCGGCATACTTTTAGTAATTATTACTACTACATTTAAGATAATAGAAGTAATGATTAAGATACTCAGAAAGAGTTGAAGTCCTATTTTAGCACGTTGGATTTTATCTTTATTGTGAAACGATTTTGCGTGTAATATCATTGTAATCCGCCCTTCCCCTTTAATTCACTTGTTTATCGAATTTACTTCTTCTCATTTCCACAGACACAACTTAGCATAAAAATATTTTGGCATACAGATTCATTCATCTTTAAAATCCCTCCCAAATTTATAATCTAGTCTTACTTGCGACTCATCAATGTAATTATTATTTATAAGTTGTCATAGCCGATAGTACAAAAGTGTAATGATTAGTCTATGACCTGTGTCAATTAACCTTATGACAATATGTAACTAGAAAATATGATATGGGATAGATAACAATTGAATGAAGGCAATTGATACGTGCAAGTACATGAATCAATCTTGCTTTTAAAAATAATTCAATTGGGGTGGAAAAAAATGAATAAGAAAAGAATAATTGCAATGGTTAGTACAGCTTTATTAGTCACAGGATGTGGGGAAGTAGGAAACGCTCAAACGGTAGCAGTCGAAAATTCAGGTCAATCAATCCAAAAAAATATAGTTAAATCAATACAATCACAGGCTTATCCATTAAAAACGATAGAGCCGTCAAAATCATTTGAGGATTTAAAACCACTTAAGAAAATGATTGGGAGTGCACAATATGTAGGATTAGGAGAGAATACTCATGGAAGCTCTGAAATTTTCACTATGAAGTTTCGACTTGTGAAATATTTGGTTACTGAGATGGGTTTTACAAATTTCACAATGGAAGAAGATTGGGGAAACGGCTTAAAGCTAAATGAATATATCCAAACAGGAAAAGGAAACCCTAGGGAATTTTTAAAATTGTTATATCCTACTGATGAAATTATAGCCATGATTGAGTGGATGAAAGATTATAATGCTGATTCATCCAATAAAAAAAAGATCCAATTTATTGGGCTCGACTTAAAAACGTTGGACCAAGGTAGCTTTAATAAAGTAATTGATTATGTAAGGGTGCATCGACCAGATTTGCTGGCAGAAGTAGAAGAAAATTATAAAGAATTATCGTCTTTTACTGGAAGTGTACAGGAATATATGAAACTTACTCCTGAATTGAAAGAGCAGTTCAAAGCAAACGCTGAGAGAGTAGCCCGATTACTAAAAGATGAGAATGTGCAAGCCAACACAGAAATAGTTTCACCTGAGTACATCTGGGTGAAAGCAACGGCAAGTGCAATAGAGAAATTTACCACAATGCTACTGCCTAACGACTATCCAAGTATGATAAAGCTACATGAGCAATACTTGGCCGATCATGCAATGTGGGCACAAGAGACATTTGGTGGTAAAACGATGGTTTGGGCACACAATATTCATATTGCTAAAGGCATTATCGATGAGGAATTATACCCTGATGTTGCGGGGCAGTTTTTAAAGGAACGTTTAGACAATAATTACGTCACAATTGGTAGTACAACTACGGAGGGGAATTTCACCTTATACAGCGAATATAATCCTTCCACCGGGGGTAAGATTACAACGGATACGATTCCACAAAATGTAAATAGTTTTAACTATACCCTCGGAAAAGTACCATATAACATGTTTTTATTGGATAACCGTCACCTTAAAGGACAAGCAGAGAAATGGGTTAAAGCAAAAAGACCATTACTAAGTTTAGGGGGACAAATCCTCCCGAACAGTTCGTTATACTTTGATACTTCATTGCTTGAGCAATTTGATATTATTTTTCACATTCGAAAAACAAGTCCATCTCATATTAAATAAAAGTACAAAACAATCCCTTCTTGCATCTGCCAGAAGGGATTGTTTTATGGAGATTAATATAAGCATCTTTTTTAACCAGAAGTAGGTTACTCTCCCCTTTTTAGCATCATTTAGAACTGTCATATGACACTTTTACACTAGTGAGAATGACAAAAAAAGCAGTACAATTCGGTTATTACATAGATAGGAGCGATGAACTTTATGAAATCAAGATTCATCCAGAACGGTTATTTTTTATTGCTAACTTTCGTTACAGGCTTGTTTTATTTTTGTTTTTATCTAATAGCTCTGCTATTCAGCTTCACCCTTTCATTCACGGTAATTGGGATTCCACTAGTTATACGCGTACTACAGACTACTACACCTTTTATCCAATTCGAGCGCATACAGACGAAAATTTATACAGACATTTCAACAGACTCTTACGATAGAAGGATAACAATGGATACATCGAACTGGGCTCAGATGAAATTAGTGCTTACAGATCGTCGCACTTGGTCTGCTGTCTATTGGTTAATGCAGAAATTTGCGATTGGCATTATTAGTCTCATTAGTGCAACCATTTTTTATGTAATGCCACTTATGTTGCTGTTGGCACCACTACTGTATCGATACATCGAAATGAACATTATATTCATACAGATAGATACTTTTACCAAGTCACTCTTTGTAATGTTTATGGGTATAGTATGTATCGCCATAAGTATTAGAATAGTAGATGGTTTGACAAAGAAAATTGGAGGCTATACACGTAGTATGATTCGGCAACTAAATCAATAGAAATTTGCAGTCTGTGAGTAGTATCGCCGTTTTAAAATAAAAAGTATAATAAGGCAGGAAGGATTAAATTATAATATAGGAAGTAAAAAGGTAGGCTATTTAGGGGGTAAATGACTTGTTTGATATGGTTAAATATTGGTTTTGGTATGATTGGATTATGTTAGGAATCCGTCTACTTGCTAGTGTGTCTATCATTCTAGCTACATTAAATTTTCAGGATGGTTTAACATTACCACTTTGGATTATTATTCTTTGGGAAATTATTGCCTTCTCTGTTCCATGGGTAGCCTTACTATTCAATTATAAATATTATTTATTCACAGAAATATTGCTTTATGGTGGACTATGTATATATTTAACCTCTTTATTTCCAGAGGCTTACAATATTTTTCTTATATCAGTGTTTCTTATCGCAGCAAATAGTAAGCATTTGTCCTATTATTGGACAGCTCCAACAACAGTTTTTATAACAACTGGAATTTTCTATGCGGTTGCGCCAAGTAATAGCTATTGGGTTATGGTCATCTATTATGGATTCGCTTATGTAATGGGATTCGCCTTTCATTTATTAATTGTCAATCATAAGCAAAATGAAGCAATTCGTAAACAAAACGCGGTACTTGAGCAGTATATGTCTCAGATTGAACGCATTACACTGGCAGAGGAACGAAACAGACTGTCGAATGAGCTTCATGATACAGTTGGTCACGCTTATACTTCTATTATTATGGGAATGGAAACGTTGCGTACCGAAATTTCTACTGAAATGGGTATACAGAGGCTAGACTCTCTGCTTGAAATGGGACGGAAAAGCATCGAGGACGTGAGAGGTTACCTACATCAAATGGATTCTCCGTGTCAATCGCCTTCCTTGATTCAATCTCTACAAAATCTTGGAGCCGAATTTCAGGAGCACGCCCAGGTAAATGTAAGTTTTCGGACATTCGGAGAGGAATATCAATTGTCTCGGCAAGCGAAGATCGCATTCATTCGTTGCTTACAAGAGTCTCTTACGAATGCAGTACGTCATGGTCAGGGAACTGAAATTATAGTTTCATTGCAGTTTGAACAACAATATACGAGGTTAGAAGTTCAAGATAATGGAAAAGGAAATGTAGAATGGCAGGAAGGCTTCGGGATGAATGCGATGAAAGAGCGGGCAATGAACTTGCAAGGTCAATTGTCTGTATATACAAAGCCAGAGGAAGGAATGCTTGTTACATGTACCATACCACGACAAACTGAAATAAAAGATGGACTTATTCGTTTGTTAATTGTAGACGATCAGCCATTTGTTCGAGAAAGTTTGAGGACATTACTCGATAGATATGAAGATTTAAATGTAGTCGGTTTGGCTGAGGATGGCAATCAAGCCATCGATTTGTGTGGGCGCCTTCAACCCCATGTTATACTTATGGATTTAGATATGCAGCACATGGATGGAATCAAAGCAACCAAAAAGATTAAGCAACAATGGCCACATATCCGCGTATTGATTTTTACAACGTTTCAAGATACCGAACAGGCGTTGGAATCGCTTCGCAACGGTGCGGATGGTTTTTTACTCAAATCTATTGAAACGTTGGAGCTAGCTAATACGATCCGACTTATTCACAAAGGTGGGACACTAATTGATCAGGAAATGTCTCACAAAATATTTGAGAAGTTTGATGAGCAAAAAGAGACACCACAATCAAAAGCAACCGCTTATGAGCTAACAGCTAGGGAGATAGAAATATTGCAGCTAGTAGCAAAAGGACTTCGTTACACTACCATAGCATCAAGGTTATATTTATCGAATGGTACGGTCAGAAATTATGCTTCCACAGCTTATACAAAGCTAGGAGTTCGTAACAAAGAAGAAGCTGTTCAAAAGGCTCTAGAAATTGGAATTATTGAATAACAAAATGTTTTGCGGTGTATAAAAATGAGTAACAAAAAAAGAACGCTTTCTGTGGTTTCTTTTGTAACAGAGTAAATAAGGCCCGTTATCGTATAAGTAAATGTTAAAACACTTACTGTTTTGTCATAATAAAATCATTGAATCTTATCCTCTAAAATACAATAGCCTACTATCAATTTATCTGATAGTAGGCTTTTAAAATTATTTAAGAACTTGGTTATGTTCTAATTTAACAGTTTTCATCAGTGGAAATATTATCACTTCGGCTCTAAAGTTAACACCTTCCCCTCTATCCCCTCCGTATTCAATGAAGTCGTATGATACGTTCCGTTTACCCAATCATCTATTTGATCATGGTACCAATCGCTTCTAAAATGTCCCGATTGTCCTGGTCCTACGATATGATAACCGTTTGACATATCTTTCGTATCAATCACGAATCGCCAAGAAGCTCCGTGATTGACAATACCGTTTTCTCCGTAACTCGCTGCTTGAACGGTAACTTGGCTGCCGCCGATTGGAATTGGTTTTTCACGATTAAATGCAAGTAGTGCTAGCATACTAGATGATTTTGAAATTGGATGTGTGAACGCCAGTTGATGGTAATCGCCCCACTTCCACTCCGCAACATCAGGGCCATATTCCTTCTGTAATTTCTTCATTACATTTTCGTACGATGTATGCACAACTTTCGTGAAACCTCCGTACTTCGTAAACCAAGCGCTATTTTCTCCTGCCACTTCTTTTCGAATCAATTCATCAACTACTTGTGACTTCCCTTCAAATAACTCCATCACATCTTTCGGTATTTCTTTTGAAAATAACGTATTCGAAATCTCTTTCATTAATAAATGGAATAGTAATGGTGCTGCTTCATCTTTACTATCGTTAAAATTCCACTTTGTTAATTGTTTTACGCCTTCTTTCTCTACTTCATTTAAAGATGCTTTATTTAACTCTTTTAACAATATAGGAGCAAATTCTTTCCCGTATAAATTTTTTTGATCCATCTGTAGCTCTTCTAAATCTTTCACCGTATACTTTTCTTTCTCTTGTAAAAATTCTTGAATACGCATTTGTCTATATGGCTGCGCCCACGTATTACTAATATGGTACGGATAATTATCATCCACAATTTTATTATTTGCAGTTGAAATAAACCCTTGTTTTGGATTTATTACTTTTGGAAGTTGATCATATGGGATATACCCTTCCCATTCATATTCATCTGTCCACCCTGGCACTGGCAAACTCCCGTCACCTTTTTTACGCACTGGTATATTTCCATTCGCTTTATAAGCAATTGTGCCGTCATTTGATGCAAATACAAAGTTTTGAGTTGGTGTATGAAAGTCTTGAAGTGCCGTTTCAAACTCATTCCAATCTTTCGCTTTGTTCATATTTAATACGGCCTTTAATTCAGCAGAAGGCTCCAAAGCAGTCCATTTCAAAGCGAATACCGTTTTCGTTTTCTCTTTTCCTTTATCCGCAAACTCTGAAATAACTGGTCCATGCCTCGTAACCGTCACATTATACGGAACTGTTTTCCCGCCTTTTACTTTAATAGATTCATCAACAACAGTAGCTTTTTCCCACTTATCGTTATACAAAAATTCATTTTCATTATTAGGATTTCGCTTCTCAATATATAAATCTTGCACATCAGGACCAGTATTCGTAACACCCCATGCTATTTTGTCATTGTGACCTAAAATAACACCTGGTACTCCTGCGAAAATAACGCCACTCACATTCAAACCTTTCATTTCAAGTTTCGATTGATACCAAATAGAAGGCGTCGCAAGAGATAAATGAGGATCATCCGCTAAAATTGGCTTACCAGACGCACTCTTCTCACCGCTTATGACCCAATTATTACTACCATTAAACTCTGGCGGAATGACCGCTTTTGCAAAACTTTGTGCTACGTCCACATTTGTATTTTTCAGTTCAGCTAACAATCTAGGTGCATCTTTCGGATATGTAGGAAATAGCTCATTTGCTTGCTCTTTCGGTAAATTTTTTAGCGCCCAATATCGAAACGCCTGTCCGTGCCAATGTCCACCTAAGTCAAATGCCATATACTTTCCAATCGTTAACGTATCAACAATGGACCATTCAGCAGGCTCATATCCTAATATAGTAAACTCAACTGGCAATTTCTTTTCCTCTTTTGCCTCGCGTATAAAAGCGTTCACCCCATCAGCAAATGACTGCAGGGCATATTTCGCTTCCCCGTCATATTGACTAACAGACGCTTCGGCTGCTCGTCGTAAACCGAGTGTTCGAAACAACTTATCTCGATCGACAGCTGCTTCCCCTACAACTTCACTTAACATCCCAGAAGCTTGCCTTCTACTTAAATCCATTTGAAACAAACGATCTTGTGCTTGTACATACCCTTGCGAAAAATATAAATCGTGTGCATTTTCCGCTTTAATATGCGGTACCCCTTTACTATCCCGCTTTACCTGAACAGCATGTTGTAAATCCTCTAGCTTTATCGTCCCATCTATCTTTGGCACAGAACTAAGCGTATATATGTTCAAAAAAATCACTGTACAAATAACTAACAAAAGAACGATACTACTAGACCAAATAAAAATTCTCTTACCTCTAGTTCGTTTCTTCTTTATGACGACTTCCATATAACCCCTCCTTTCTCAAACTATTCGCTTCTATTTAATGAAGAACCTTTTAGAAAAGTTGAAAAACCCATACTTTCTCATACTATGGATCATACAAACTACATACCTCTCTCTTATGTACACCTTCCTTTCTTTCAATGAAATCTACTCGCCCTTTCTTACACCAATTCCTCAAAATCCCCTTCACATAAGCAAGCGCTCGCTTATTATGTTCAAACGCAATTTTAAGTGCCTTTCGTACTGTCTCTCCTGAAACCTTTTGTATCCACTCTTTCAATTCTTTCACGATATATGGAGATAGATTACTTATATGTCGTTCGTAAAACTTATAAACTTCACTATGCAACGTATCCTCTTCTATCTCTTCTTCCTTCTCCTCAACAACTTCTTGTAAACTACTATTATCCTCTTCTTTTGGCATACCAAAATGCTGCAATAACAATGGAATCTTCCATTCTTCAAGACATTTACATAAAAACATATGTATGAACTCTTTATTTTTTACAGTCTTTAACTCACGTAACACACACTTCTCTACATTTGTATTTAAAATAGGGTTATAGTGTAGCCAATTTAGTATGTATAACTCTTTCGTTTCCGCATCGTATAAAATCTTTCCGTATTCAACAAATCTATTTAACAGCTTCTCAACAGTTTCCATACTGTAGCCTGTTTCCAGTTCTGCCACACGCTTCGGTAATACGTAAATTCCACATTGCTTCGTTTTCGTACCAGTTAACAAATATATGTAAAAATAACGCTCCTCTGGCGTTAAATCTAATATGAATTCATCTTGCCAAAAGCTCACCTGCACATTACGGTACACCGCCATATATTTACCTCCTCCTTTTATTCATAAAAAGGCAGAATTCAATCTTTCAATATACATATAGGAATAAGGGCTTTGTTTTTGCATTTGAATTCCAAACTTTTTTAACTACTACAACGCCGGTTTTATTTTTTCGCGCTTTGTTGTTCTTGTAGTTGTTTTTGTTTTTGTTTTTGTTTTTGTTTTGTTTTTTTAGTGATTTATTACTTGGTAGGTGCTTATGAGGGGCTTGGAAGGGGCTTCATAGGGGCTAAAATAAAAAGGAGCTGTTCCAAATTTTCATTTTGGATAGCTCCTTTACCATTCTTTCTATTTTTGACTTGCATCTAACATCTTCACTAAAAAGGCAGCTGCCTCACCACGAGTTGTTGTACCTTTAGGATTAAACTCATTATTTCCAACGCCAGTAACTACCTGCAAGCTGTATAATCGTTGAACAGGCTGTTTGTATGTGATCAAATGTGTATCCCTAAATGGTAATGCGACTAATTCACCTGTAACACCTTTATACTGTAATGCGTTATCAATCATAATCGATGCTTCTTCACGAGTGATTGGTGCATTCGGGTCAAAAACCCCTCCGCCACGACCGCTAATAATCCCTGCACTTGCACTACGTTTAATACCGCTATGAAGTGATGAATGCGCTTTGTTAATATCTATAAATGACTTATTTCCTTCTGGTAGTTTAAGAGCATTTGCGATTAATGTCGCAAACTCAGCTCTCGTTACATTACGGTAAGGCGCAAATACACCATTTCCTTCCCCATGCATAATACCTAGACTGTGAAGTTTACGAATATGTCCCTCAAACCATCCACCTGTAATATCATCTTTTGGCTTTTGTACTTCTTCTTTTGGTACATTGTAGTTAATTTTAATCCAACTTGGATTATAAAAAATCCATTCTCCATTTCCTACTTTGTACCAACCGTCTTTAACTGCTAACACTTTGTAACGGTCTCCGTTTGAAGCTTTACGAACAGTTTGATGTTCAATTCCTGCACCGCTACGTACGTTTATACCGTCACCATTAACGACTAGCTCCATGCTAGGTTCCGCTGGATTAAATTCATTTGAATCAAATAACTCGTTTCTTTCTTGTAAAGGCGAGTCAATTTGCGCATTAACATTTGCATACCATTGAATACCTTGTACGAAGCCAGTCCAATTCCCACGAGAAATTAAAATATCAGGACATTTTTTTCCGCTCCATTGTTGATGCCTGTAAATGTGATCCGCGCTAATTCCTTCTTTATTCATTAAGTAACCTGCAAGTCGCTTCGCATTCTCTAACGCTTTATTGTAATCTCCGTCTTGGTTAACTGAAATTTCAATACCGATAGATTCTCTGTTTCCTGAGCCATCACCATCTCCTGCATGCCAACCATTTTCATTTGTTGGTAGGTGCTGATAGATTTGTTTATCGTCTACTGTAAAATGCCATGAAGCTGTTCGGAACGTACCTTCCGTTGCTTGTTTATACAAATATTTCGCATGATTTTCAGCATTCGCACCGCGAGCTGTGTTTGCAGTCTCATGAATTGTAATGTAACGTGCTTTCATCGGATTGGCCGGGCGAATATCAGGATTTCCTGCTGGAACAATCCACTCTACAAACGGGGCACCTGCAAGTGTTCCATATTTCTTTGTAGTCATCGATGCACTATACTGAATAGCTCTTGGCTTTTCAACCGGCTTCATTTCGCGAGGAGAACCATCATTTCGACCATCTACATGTTCAAATGCCTTTTCAATGTTTGAAATAGCTTCATCTTCTGCTACTTGACCTGTTTTAGCTTCTTTCATTTTATTTAGTTCTTCTGTTTCAGAATGTTTATGCTTATATTCTTCTAGAAGTATTTTCTCGTTTTCTGATACTTCTGTTTCGTTAATTTGCATGTGATCTGGGGTTTCTAGATTGAAATCAGAATAACTTAATCCGCTCGTTCCACTCTCCCCTTGTGCAATACGAAGTTGATCAGTTTGAAGGTTTTTACTCTCTTCTGCTGATATCACTAAAGGTGCGCTCCCTAACATTACTAAACTTGTTGATAGTGCAATTACTCTTTTTTTTATAATTGTATTCATTGCTATATGTAATATTTACACAGCTCGTGTAAATATCTTAACCTCCCTTTATCTTCTCATTAGTGAAAGACTATGAATCTACTATGTACTTCTAATATAACTTTTTCATCACTTATGTATGTATAAAAATATGTTTATTATATCCTTTTATAAATACTTTCTATCCTCAGCAGGCAAATCATAGTTTCTAAGTCAAATTTCTATAAAATCCCTTAACGAACATTATTTTACAACTAATTATAAGTACCGTCAAAAACACTCACAAAAGGGATAATTAATAAAGTAAACTTACATTTTTTCATTTTAACTTTTATTACAAATTCCCTTTAACGTTTTCGACAATCTCATTTATCGTATTTCGATCAAACTTATCACTAATTTCATATGGATCACGATCTCCTACTAGTTGTACGCCTACGATATCGTTGCGGTCCTTACCAAATTGCACTTCAATAATAGCTCCCCGCTCTACTTGTTTCCAAATGTAACTTGCTTCATCTTTATTATCTAAAATAATACAGTCCTCGATATTTTCATCAATCCCTATTAACTTGTTATCATCTATAAACCCAACCTCGTATTGTTGACGCTCTTTCGCTTTGCCACTTACTAATATACCTTTGCTACCATATGAATAATCCATATAGTCCTTTTTCTCAGATTGTACCACTTTCGGCTCTTTTGCTTTAGTTTTTTCATCGTTCTCACAACCCATAATGAAACTGATTGGCATCACCGTAGTTAGTACCACTCTAGTAAATTTCTTTATCATTTAGAATCGACCTCACATATTTAATATAAAACCCCATTTATTACCTTATTAAAGGATAACATGATACTACAGCAAACGCGTCAAAGAGAAAGCATTATTTACATCCCCTCACTATGCGGAGAGCCATACATCCATATTGTTTCTCCCCCCTTTTATCTTCATGTTGTATCTTCACAACAATAAACAACTAACTAAATTATCGATAAATTACACAAAGTGGACATCCTACTCACATAAGACTTAAAATTGAGATGTATGGAAGACATGATAAAAAATATAGGCTAGTTGTTCGCAGTTAAAATGGTCTTTATATTAAGGAAGGAAGTGCACAGCAATGGATTTTAATACAGTTATGCAAGAGCTTGAGGCCCTTGGTAAAGAAAGAACAAAAAAAATATACATATCTAACGGCGCACACGAGCCAGTTTTCGGCGTAGCCATAGGTGCTATGAAACCAATCGCTAAAAAAATAAAATTAAATCAAGAATTAGCTGAAGAACTTTATGCCACAGGCAACTACGATGCTATGTACTTTGCAGGCATTATTGCCGATCCAAAAGCTATGAGTGAATCGGATTTTAATCGGTGGATGGATGGGGCGTATTTTTATATGCTATCTGATTATGTTGTAGCAGTAACTTTATCAGAGTCAAATATAGCACAAGACGTTGCTGATACATGGATTGCAAGTGGAGACGAGCTACGAATGTCTGCAGGCTGGAGTTGCTACTGCTGGCTTTTAGGCAATCGTAAAGACAATGAATTTTCCGAAAGCAAAATTTCCAATATGCTTGAAATGGTGAAAAATACGATTCATGATTCGCCAGAACGAACAAAATCCGCTATGAATACTTTTCTAAACACAGTAGCGATTTCATATGTGCCACTACACGAAAAGGCAGTCGAAATCGCAAAAGAAGTTGGTATAGTCGAAGTAAAACGTGAAAATAAAAAGAGCAGTTTGCTAAATGCTACAGAAAGTATTCAGAAAGAACTTGATAGAGGAAGACTTGGTTTCAAACGTAAGTATGTTAGATGTTAAATGATCAAAAAGGTGTCAATCTAAGCAAGATTGACACCTTTTTGATGAGAAAAACGAATGAACTTCCCCTGGAAATTATTCATCCCCTCTTGTACACCTTATGCGTTAAACATTTCTTCATTCAATTTATAAACCCTATCTCTTTTCTCATCACTTTTGACAAAAATAAGCTTTCCTTCTTTAACAAAACCTTCTAATAGTAAGCATACTTCTCCATATGCTTTAGGCTTATTCGTTGTGAATCTTTCATCTGATATTTTTCCAGCTCGTATTAATTGTTCACATAGCTCAAGTGCACTTATTTCTTCAGAATCCATTAATTCCAATATATCTTTTTGCAGTGGTGATAAAGGTACTGGTATTTCAGTCACCTCCACCTTTCCTTTCTCGTTTTCTTCTTCAAATAAATCTTCAAATGAAATTTGATTCATTACTTCTTTTCCTTTCTAACGATCGATTTGTATAACATGAACTGAATCCTATAGCGTAGTTATTGTTATGTATTCCTTACTTTATTACATAAATATCAAACTCATGTACATCGTTTCATATAGTATGTTTTGATTATACCAAATATATGTTCTATCTTCTATCGTAGATTGAAAAAAGGAACGTTTTACTGTTCACAAATAGCGAAAAGGGATTTAAATAATTTCGTTGAATGGATTTATAGAAATAACTTCAAAATCAACTTTTATTGTATATTTTTGAGTTACTTTACATTTCACTCTATATACCATTTTTAAATAGAGATGAATATTTATAGATACTATGATTAAGTTTCATGCAGATTAGCAAAATAGATATTTATTCCATAGAAATTTATGGTAAACATTTATCATTTATATGTTATAATCTCGATGTAAACATTTAAGTATATTAAATGTTTACTAAGGTTATTCAATACGTTTACTTTAACAAGGGGGCACACAAATGAGCAGAAAAACAAGTAAAGTTAAAAAGTTTTTTGGATTCGTACTAACCGCAGCACTAGCAACTACAACGATGGTAGGCACAGTAAATGCAGAAACAACTACGAAAACAAATGGTAATGCAAATAGCTATAAGGTAGTTAGCAATAATGACACTGTATTTACAGATGTACCAAAGGACCACTGGTCAAAAATTGCTATTGATTACTTAGCATCAGCAGGGATTTATAAGGGATACGGAAATGAGAAATTTGGTTTTGGGGACAATGTTACTAGAGGACAGGTAGCTTCTTTAGTCAATCGACATTTAGGTTTAATAGCAGACGATAAACAGGCGAATATGTTTAGTGACATTACAAATCATATGTTTGAAAAGGATATTAAAGCCATTGCGCAAGCTGGAATTATGACAGGTGATGGATCAGGTACATTTCGTCCAGATGATGTATTAACTCGGTATGAGATGGCAGTAGTGTTACAAAAAGCATTTCATCTAGAATCAAAAGGACAAGGGAGCTTTAAAGATGTACCAAAAGGTCATTGGGCCTATGAATCTGTAAATGCAGTGCGTAGTAACCGTATAGCACAAGGTGACGAATCAGGTAATTTTAATGGCAACATGATTGTGAAGCGTGAGCAATACGCACAATTTTTCTATAATGCAATAGCCAAGAACAGATCTTATAATTTCAACATCAACTCAAAAGAAGAACTGAAACAAATGTTAACAACAGCTTTACAGAATGGGACGTTTGGTCCATTTAAATTAGATGCACTAGGTAAAGATATATCTGAGGTAAAAAAAGAATTTGGAGCGCCTGATGTTTGGAAGCAAGCACCATGTACAGAATGTGATGCCCCTAATACAGCGGTATACGGAGATTATAATATTGATATGTACCCTTCAGACGCTAGATATATATGGGTGAAAATGGATATCTCTATCAACGAATTAAAAGAGTGGTTTGGTGAACCAGATGGAATCGGTGAGGATATGACTAGTGAAGGCTTTATATATAATCGAGGAAGCTATTCTCTTTATTTCAGCTTCTCTGATGGTTATATTCAACGCGCTGAAATATCTAAAGCTGAAGATCGTTATTAAGTTACAAACAATATAAATATATAAAGTATAAAAAGATCCTTCAAGAACACGCTTTTTCTTGAGGGATCTTTTTGTATTCCTATCTATTTTACATAGTACAAATCTATAAAGCTCCCACTGATTAAACTTTATTTTTCTTGATGCTCAGCATCCCATTCACTTAAATACGTTGCATATTCTAATTCATCTGGATCATCATATAACATGGAAATAAACTCTAATTTATTTCCATCACAATCTAGAAAATATACGCTTGCAGCTGGCATCCATCTTTGGACAATCGGTTCTCGATTTCCTTTTCCCTGACTCCCTACTACCTTTATTCCACGTTTCTCTAACCATAATTTTGAAGCATTTAAAAACTCTAAATCTACACGAAAGGCGAAGTGTTTCGTCTCAAACTCTTCATTCGTATGCATTTCCCATAACCCGAGCATTTGCTCTTTACTTTCTCCTATCCAAAAGAATGCAACTCGTCTTTTCGATAGTCTTTTTGCTACTGTTAAGCCTAACTTATTTTGATAGAAATCTATCGCCTTTTCTAAATTCCTTGCATGTAAATGTGTTTCATATATGCTTTGTATCATTATATATTTCCCCCTCCCCTACATTCTGATTTTTAAAAATATGTTTTGTTTTTATCATACAAATTAATATATTTTTAAGCATCCTACTTTTGTATAATTGTTCTTTCCTACAAAGGTATAGATATCCAGCTTTCGCTAATATCCCAACACCGGAATTCAATACAATGAAACTAGTGAGGTTTTATTCCCACACACTAATCATGCTTTTATGGACAATTGGCTCTCACCTACTTTCCTCTCATTAGAAGCTTTGCTGCCCACAAATAGCAGGATAAAAATTCTATTTACATTCATAAATTTTTATAATGTAATAAGATTAACATCTTAATAATAGAGGAGGAACCATTCTGGATAAAACCAAAGTTATGGCTTATTTTAGTGCAACGGGTGATATATTCCCTGTTGAAGCAATTACTGACGCCCTAAGTATCGAGCCTACAAGAACTTATAAAAAAGGTGATGTTGTTGCAAGACGTGATACTCCGAATCTTGTATCCACCAAAATCATATATAGAAAAGAGACGGATTGGACTTTAAGCACTGGATACGAAGAATCATACGATATAAATAATCAGTTGCATGTTATTCTAAAATCCCTTGAAAGAAAAACAGAACAATTAAAACATCTTAAGAAGAAATATAGTTTAGAGTTTCTTCTTATGATAGTAATTCAAGTGGAGAATAACGAATCACCCGCGATGTATTTACAAAAAGATATAATTGATTTTGCTAGTTCCATTCAAGCAGAAATTCATTTTGACCTGTATATTTTGTAACAATAAAAAACGCTATTGATATTGGAATCAACAGCGTTTTTTATGTGACTATATGTTTTATCTTGCTTGTACCCAAAAGCACATTCTTTTTATATAACTTATTACTTCAATTTTCCCTCAAAAACAATTTTCCTACCGCACGGTTCAACTTCTGTTTTGCCGTTTTTCTTCACTTCATGAAAGATTGGCTCTTCCATGCGACGTGATGGCGCATAGCCTTCTCGTTCCATACGTGCTAAGCAGTCTGTAATTGTTTCGTTTTCGAGTACTTCAAATTTCTTTTTATTAGGTTGTTTTGTCATGCCCTAACCTACTTTCTATTTTTCTTGATGCGAATTGATTCTTCATGTAGACCATATATACCATTGCGAGAATTCCCATTATAATCATAACCGCAATAAAAAAGCTTGTATACTGTATTTTTTCTATAAATACGCCTCCTAATACAGGTCCCATAATACTACCTAAACTAAAGGCGATTCCAGATAATATATTACCTGCTGGTAGTAAGTGCCTCGGTAATAAATCTGTCATAAATCCAAGACCTAATGAGAAACACGATCCAATGACCATACCAGCTAACAGCATACAGACAAAAACGATCCAGTAATATTGATCAAATACTGCTGTAAGTAGGAAAATTCCCGTACTTACGCTGAACGTCCACGTTAAAATACGATCTCTTCCGTATTTATCACTTAATATACCGAGTGGAATTTGTGTAATAATGCCCCCAACTGCGAACGCTGGTAATAAGAAGGATACATCTGAAACAGACCATCCTTTACGAAGCGCGTATACTGGTAAGTTACTATTTAACATCGCTTCCAGTACACCATATGCAAGCGGTCCTAGTAATGCAATCCATCCTAATCCAACAACTTGTTTATAACGAGAAAATGATGATTCACCCTTCACTTCTCTTTCATCTTGCGCCGGGAATGCATTTTTCGTTGGGAGTAATAAAAGCCAACCTATTAAGCAAAGTATCGTAGATATAATAAATGGCGTTGCAAGACCGTACTGCACAGTGCTTGCTAAATACGGACCAACCGCAAAACCAATTCCGAAGAATACACCGTATATCGATACTTGTCTACCAATTTTACTCGGGTCTGATGTTGTCGTAATCCATGTTTGTGTTCCGACATGAAGCATATGATCTCCGACTCCAACTAGAAATCTAAGAATAAACCATACCCAAAATGAAAAAGTTTGTGTAAAAAAGAATAATGAAATAATAACGAGAAACCCACCAATAACGATAATTGGCTTCATTCCAAACTTTTGCATCGGTTTTTCAAGAAACGGTGAAATAACTAATATCCCAATGTATAATGCCGTCGCATGAATACCGTTAATACTTGAACTAACCCCTTCTTGTTCAAAAATCATTGCAATGGCAGGTAAGAGCATCCCTTGTGACAAACCCGAGATTGCTACAATTCCAACCATAATCCAAAATGTAAAACGCATTGACATCCCTTTCCCTCTCCTTCTCACGCTGTCCACCTTTTATTATAAACTGTTTCTTCAAATGCGTGTACGAATATTCGCAATAAAAAAGAAGCTAAAAGAATGAATCTTTTAGCTTCTTATCCTTCCCATACTTGCGCTTTCACATTGTGGTGAAAGTGCTTGAAATATGGATTTCCATAAAATGATGAGCCATATAAGTATTGCTGTGCACTAGCAATTGGTGGCTGCGGGTATTGCATTTGTAATGGAACTACAGATGGTGAAACTTGCATATACATCGGATCAATAATAAATTTTATATGTTGGTGATGGTTATATGGAGAATGATATATTAAAAGCGGATTATGCATTGACTCTCTCCCCTTATACATACAAATGTTATAGTATATGCAACACTTCTCATTTCGGGGATTATTTCTATTCTAACCAATCTTCTACATGTTTTATAAATACATCTAAACAATCAATAAAAGGCGAATGACCGCAATCCTCTAACACTTTTAACTCTGCATTTGGCAAATGTTTTGCTAATTCCTCACCGACTACTTGCGGTACGACGTAATCTCTGTCACCTTGTATGACGAGTGTCGGAGCTTTAATATGATGAATTTCTTTATTTCCCTCTACAACTCCGTTATGTTCATCCGAAATATTAAATGTAATGAGCGCATAATTCACATCTACGAAATTACGCTGCGTTAACATATCGTCTAAATACTTGTCATAACGGTCCGGTTCAGGTTGATTATGTGTATATATTAATAGATTCCATACTGTACGGTAATATAATTTATTCATATTTTTTATCGCATCTAGCACTGGAGCAATTTGTACGGGATCTTGTGCAACCTCTTCTTTCGTCTTTACTAAACTTGATACGATTGGCTGCCCGTTTATATCTTTTTTAAAAATTGGATATCCCTTCATGCCTACTGATTCTACTAAAATTAACTTTTCAACAAATGTTGGATGATTCGCTGTAAATTGCATCGCAACACCACCGCCCATTGACCAGCCCATTAATGAAAATTTCTCTAGTTTTAATTGATCGATAAATAGTTTTACATCTCTTGCAAAGTCTTGTAATGAATCTATCGATTGATTATATGTTGATTGACCAAATCCTCTTAAATCAAGAGCGTAAATATGGTATCGATCTTGCAGCTTTTCAATTACTAAATCCCAATGTTGTGACGATGTCATGTTTCCGTGAATGAGTACAAGAATTTCTGTATTTTGCCTTCCAACTTCCTGATACGCAATCGTTTCTCCGTTCGATAGTGAAACAAACTCCATTGTTGCAGGCTTAATCATCACAAGTTCCCCCATTCTAATTAATAGAAAGAAAATTCTTTACTTACTTAAAGAATAACATACAGAATGTACGTTCTCAACATAAAGCCTATACGAAATTTTTACATAACTCAACATGTCTATTACTAGACAATTATAATAAAAAAGTATATAGTTAGCTAGGTAACTAATTTGAAAGGATCAAAATACATGGACGAAAAACAACATTTTTTTCACATTGTCAGCCAGACTTCTCGAAAATTCACAAAGAAATTTAATGAACGCGTATCTCCAACTGGGCTATTCAGTGCGCAATGGGCTGTTATTTTCCGCATTAATCAAACCGGTTCTTGTACGCAAACAGAATTGTGCCAATACTTAAATGTTGAATCACCAACGATGACTCGTACGTTAACACGTATGGAAACGATGGGTTGGATTATTCGTACAGAAGGAAAAGATCGTCGTGAGAAGCTCATTTCTTTATCAGAAACAGCGATAAAAATGATTCCGGTATGGCAAGAAGAAGTTGATACTTTCGAAGAAAAAACACTAGAAGATATTAACGAAGATGATTTACATCAAGCATTTGAAGTGTTACAAAAAATCATTAAAAATTTAGATTAAATTGGAGGGATGACGATGCAAAGTGAGAAACTTTGGACAAAGGATTTCCTCGGAACTTGTTTTAGTAGTCTATTTCTCTTCTTAACATTCTATATGCTTATGACTACTCTGCCTGTCTATGTAATAGACGGCCTAAAAGGAAAACCTGAGGAAATTGGTTTAGTTGCAACTGTTTTTCTTATTTCATCTGTTTTATGTAGACCATTTACAGGAAAATGGCTCGATGAATTAGGGAGAAAGAAAATTTTATTTATTTCACTTTCATTATTTTTAGCTGCTACCGTTATGTATTTCGGTGCACAAAGTTTATTTTTATTACTTGCCCTTCGCTTCTTACATGGTATTGGGTTCGGTATGGCAACAACAGCCACAGGAACAATTGTAACTGATGTTGCGCCAGCTCATAGACGAGGCGAAGCACTTGCATATTTCGGCGTATTCATGAGTCTGCCTATGGTAATTGGTCCTTTTTTAGGTTTAACAATTATTTCTCATTTTTCATTTACTGTACTATTTATCGTTTGTTCCGTATTTTCATTACTTGCATTTTTATTAGGACTACTTGTAAATATTCCGCATGAAGTACCAGTGAGCAAACAAAAACGAGAAAAAATGAAATGGAAAGACTTAATTGAACCATCCTCTATTCCGATTGCTCTGACAGGATTTGTTTTAGCCTTTTCTTATAGTGGTATTTTATCCTTTATTCCTATTTATGCGAAAGAAATCGGTTTAGGAGAAGTTGCTAGTTACTTCTTTATTGTATACGCACTCGTTGTTGTAATTTCTCGTCCATTTACAGGAAAGATTTTTGATCGCTTCGGTGAAAATGTACTTGTTTACCCAGCTATTATTATTTTCACAATTGGGATGTTCATTTTAAGTCAAGCACAAACTCCGTTTTGGTTCCTTGGCGCAGGTATGTTAATCGGTTTAGGTTACGGAACATTAATTCCAAGTTTCCAAACGATTGCGATCTCTGCCGCTGCAAACCATCGACGTGGTTCTGCGACAGCTACGTACTTCTCATTCTTTGATAGTGGTCTCGGTTTTGGTTCTTTCATTTTAGGTATCGTCGCAGCGAAATCAAGTTACCATAATATGTATTTTATCGCAGCTATTATCGTTGCTTTCACTTTACTTCTCTATTATGGATTACACGGACGAAAACAAAAATTCAAGAAACAACATACAGACGGAAAAGTTTCCGCTTAACACGAATAAGGAAAGTAAACGGGGAAGTTTACTTTCCTTATTTTGTATTTCTTTCACTAGAAGCGTATACTTATAATAATAGAAATAAAAAGGAGGGACCGATATGAAACTTAAAAAATCTCCCCTACACTTACTCATAATTACATTTATATTTGTAATTACAGGGCTCGGTTTTACATACTTCAAACATAATAAAACAATCCCATCGAAAAATAACGTGACGAAGAAAAATTGGTTAGATGATCCGTACTTACGTTGGTCGTACACACATATGAAAGAATTCACTTTAATTAACGAGGTAAAACATAACCCGGATCACGTTTCTAATTTCTCTACCACATCGCAAAACTTAGACGATTTTGCTGTGGAGCGTAGATTTGGAAATACAACTCCTCTAAAAAAACTTTTAGACGATAACAAAACGGATGCTTTTGTCGTGGTACACAATGGACAACTTGTTTATGAACGATATTTCAATGGATATAACGAGAGTGAACCTCATGGCATGGCATCATTAGCGAAGGTCTTTACTGGTGCAATTATACAATCTCTCGCTGAAGAAAATCGTATTGACTTAGAAAAAACAGCTGACGCATATATAAAAGAATTAAAAAATACACCGTTCGGTAATGCCACACTTCAGCAATTAATGGACATGCAAGTTTCTGTAGAATATCCTACTCACGGATACGAACATCCAGCGTTAGAAAATCAAGATGCACAACTATATTTAGCGAGCAATATTTTACCTAGAGGTAAAAACTACGACGGTCCGATGAAAATTTATGATATGTTACGAGAAGCAGAAGAAACTGCATCGCCTGGTTCCGATTTTTCTTACGATAACGGATCAGCGGAAACACTCGCTTGGGTTATTCGAACGATCACTGGTAAATCATTAGCGGATAATGTTAGCGAGCGCATATGGTCTCAAATTGGTATGAAAGAAAATGCTTATTACGTCACCGATGAAACAAAAGTTGAACAAGCTAGCGCTGGTTTAAATGCAACTGCTAGAGATATGGCTAGATTCGGGCAATTACTATTAAACAACGGGGAATATAACGGAAAACAAATTCTCCCTTCTTCTATTACTGAAGATATAAAAAATGTCCAAGAAGGTGAACTTGCAGTTGGCCCTGGAGCTTCCATTTCTTATCATAATCAATGGTGGATTCCGCACAATGAACAAGGTGCTTTCGAAGTGTTAGGCAGTTACGGACAAACACTTTACATCGATCCGAAAGCAAATATGGTCATTGTCCACTTCTCTTCTAACGCTACGCCAAGTAATGAAATACATTCAGTTTACTCAAATATGTATATTGATATTGCACATCATTTAGAGAAGCTTCCACAGTAGTGGAAGCTTTTTCTTATTGGGGTGTTTATTTTAATAAATCTCCTCATCACGATTATTCTTTTCTTATTCATACGTGAATTTTTTATTAACAATCCAATAATTTGTTAAGAAGAGTGTCAATAAGATCCAAATAATCGTTAGTAGTACATTGACCACTGCGGTTGCATTCACTCCCCCCGTGACTAACATTTCCATTGCATGTTTACTCATACTGGCTGGATTAACCTGATCTATTATTGGATTCAAACCGACAATTATTCTACAAGCTAAAAGAAAAATAATTGAAATTAGCGCAATAATACCTTGAGTTTGAAAAATAGCACTTATCATTATTGTGAAAGATACGATAAAAAGAACCCAAATTAAATAAAATAGTAATCCAGTAATCATGTGCAAAAACGGAACAGCAGTAAAAAGGTAGTTTATATATAGATAAGAAGTAAAGTACCCAATCATTACACTGAACGCTACTATTACATAATTTGATACTATTTTCCCCGCTATATATGAAGTAACCGTAACAGGTCTTGTTAAAATAAAGGCCAACATACCGTTGGCTTTATCTGTTTGAATGGCACCCATCATAGAAATTACTAGAATCATAAGTCCGAGCTGATCAAACTGAGACCCCAAAGTACTTGCTAGTACTTCGCCTCCTTGTTGTGCTGTCATACTCGGATCGATGGTAATCCCCTGCCCTCCACCTAATGATCCTAAAATGGATGGCAAGTAATGCGTTACTATTGGCTGTGTTGCCCCTAAAAATATAAAAACAATTGGTAGCCAAATCATCTTAAAATCACGTATCATTTGAACACATTCTTTTTTTATCAACACCATTAGATTATTCATTTTTGCACCACCAATTTCAAGAAAATTTCTTCTAAAGTATCGTTGTTTATTTCAAATTTAACGATGTCCACTTTATGCTCGAGTGCATTTTGCAGTAACATATTTTTATTCATTTCGATACTTTCAACCTTCACTTTGACTTTAAGCCCAATCACTTCTACGTCCTTCACATAGGGCAACTTTTTTACAACGTCAATCCACTTTCGATCTTTAGCTGTGATTTCAATGATTAACTTATTTTCGCTATTACGGTGTAAAAGCTGAGTAATTGTTGTATCTTCTATTTTTGTACCATCTTTAATCATGACAAATCGTTCACAGATTTCTTCTGCATCACTTAATATATGGGTTGATAATAAAATGGTTGTATCTTTTTTTATTTCTTCAATGAGATTTAATACTTCCCTTCTGCCAATTGGATCTAATGCAGATACTGGTTCATCCATGACAATAAGCGAAGGCTTATGTAATAATGCTTGTGCAATACCAAGTCTCTGTTTCATTCCCCCAGAAAAGGTACTCACCTTTGAACCATCTGCCCCACTTAATCCAACTTTCTCCAAAATTTTTGGTATCGACTTTGACAATGCTTCTTTTTTCATCCCTGAAAGTTGCCCCATAAACATTAGGGTTTCTCGCGCCGTCATCCAATGAAAGAAATTAGGGTACTGCGGTAAGTAGCCAATTTCCCTTTTCATTTTTGATATTTTTACCCCATTCAATAACACTTCACCAACATCTGGATTAATAATATCTGAAATCACTTTTATTAATGTAGATTTCCCTGCCCCATTTGGTCCGATTAACCCTACACATTCCCCTGATTGCAGTTCCATCGAGAAAGTATTGACAGCAATTTTTCCTTTAAATGATTTTGTTACATTTCTAATCTCTAATTTCATAATTTCTCACCGTCCTTTCTCCCTATAACAAAGTACAGAATAGGTCCCAATACGTTAACAAAGATAATAATTAGCGTCCATGCAAATACATTTTTTCTTGTTTTTCTATTTCGATATAAATCAATTAATGCAATGAAAACTAAAAGTGCCCCCACTGCAATAACCGGCAATATTATCGGGAGAAACGCCATAATATCCATGTCTTTAAGATCATTCCATCCATAATGTAGTTGCATTTTTATCATTCCTTCCTAAACTCATTATCATTATTGATAATAATAATGATAAATCAAGAGCAGATGCATTGCAAACATTATTCTCATTATTTATAATGAGAATAAATAATGAATAAGGTGATATATAGTGAGTAATAAAGTTGAAATCTTAATGCATCCAGTAAGAATGAAGATTTGCCAAGTATTAATGAGAAATAAAAAAGATGGACTAACACCATTAGAAATGGTAAAAATCATTAAAAATGTACCACAAGCAACACTATATAGACAGCTACAAACTATGGTTGATTCTGGTATTGTCCATGTAATTAACGAAAAAAAGGTAAAATCTGTTTCTGAAAAATATTACGCAATCAATGAAGAAGATGCAAAAATTGAAGGAAGTGAGTGGAAAGGATTATCTGATGATGACAAGTTAAACTACATTTCTTATTACCAGTTATCACTTATGACACAATATCAAAGTTACCTTAAGAAATTAGAGGAACAAAACAGTCAAGAAGATAAGGCTACTTTTTCTGTTGTGGAATTAAAGCTCGATGAAGAACACTTTGGAAAATTTCAAAACGAACTTAACGAATTAATGATTAAGTACTATAATAACCAAAGTAAAGACAACGAAATAGAGGCTCCGGTTCGGACTGTCGCTATTACAATTATTCCAGAAACGTAAACTAACTCAATATAAATAATACAAGCCGATGTTTCCTATGTTAAGGAAACATCGGCTATCTTCATTTCAAAAATTGTTTAGCTTCTGTTTTAACTTCTGCTGTAAGGCTAGCGAAAAAACTGATTTAGAATTCGAATGTGCTTAAAGCCCTTGTCTTTCTTTTATTAAATGAACTCTTTTCTTTCTTTTTTCATGTTACTCTCATACCATCCACACTCTCTCCAAACACTTTTAAAAAAGAAGCATGGGTAAACTAATAAATATAAATTAGGAATCCACCAAGAAATATCGGAATCTAAACGGATTGTCCAAAATGCTAGAGCTTGTAATCCTGAACAAAAAGTTAAAATTAATGATAAGAATGCAAAGTGGCTCCAAATATGTTTTTGTTTAGAATGTAAATACATGAGCATACCCCTGTTGTTCCCTCTTATTAAAGGAGGAACTATTATGGGATTTGGTGGTAGTTGCGATTTTACTGAAGGTTTTACTTTATTAGTTGTATTGTTTATTTTATTAATCATCGTCGGAGCTGCTTGCTTCTGCTAAAAAACTATAAGAAAAGACACTCTTATCATAGTGTCTTTTCTATTCTCTTTAAAGAATGTATATCGACCTCATAATTATTCCCATATGGTCTAAGCGCCGAAAGTTCTTCCTTTGGCCCATAAAATAATACTTTCAAATCATCATCTTTATACTGAACTACAAAGAAGTCATCAAATTGGTCAAATGTATTTTGATTGATCGTGATAAACCCTTTTTCTTGGGCAGTTGTTTTAACACTTATTCTTCTCCCATCTTTAATGACATCATATCCATGCTGATTAGTCACGTTGGATAGCTCACCATTTGTGTAAAGAACACAAAAAAATTCACCTAGACGACCTATAAGATGCCTTAATTCAGTCGCCTTACAACCAAGAACATTCATCTCAAATCGTAACATTTCAAAGTATGCCTCATATAACTTTTTGATTTGTGAGATTCCTATTTTATCCTTATCCTTATAAAAAAGAAGTTTACCATTATCCCACTCACCTACAACAGATTCACAATCTGCCCCTTTAGGTTTGTGAAAAACTAATCCTGTATAAGGATAATTTTCACCTACATATCTATAAGTTTTTTTATTTATATATATAAACAGATTTTTATTAAACACTCTCCCTTTGTTATAACGGTTATAACAATAATCAGCAGGATTAATACTCCCCGGTTTCGTATTAAATTTTGTTATTAATCTGTCCTTTATCTCTGCAAATGTTACAGTATCGCCTATTTTTTCTTTAAGAGCCTCTATAAATTGCTCATAAATAGTCAATGTAATCCTCTCCTCATGCTTATCAATATTTTTAGCCATAGTACAACCTTTACTCTATAATTTGACCCGATTGTAGAATAACGTAACCGATGTTTTTAACTTTTTTATATAACCATCTATATAAATTTTACATTTAATTACTTAAATTTCATAGCCTAATAGAGTAAAATATAAATTGGAGAATTTTATTAAAAATAAAGATAATACTCCATTAAGAGCTCTTTTTATTTAGGAAACGCGTCTTTTTTATATTGGCTTTTTAAATAAGGTAAACGTGAAGAAGCATTATAAAAAACAGGACAATAATATTAAATTGACTTCCATTCGAAGGAGTTTAAGCTTTGCATGTATGACTATTTGGTTGAGCAATCGATATGTTGTGCTGAAACGTCAATATATAAAAAAGGATCTCTCTTGATAAAGAGAGATCCTTTTTTTACTTCTTCTTCTTTTCTGTCGGTTGGCTTTGTTTAGCGAAATTAGATGAATCATCGAAATTCGGTTGCTTTTTACCAGCATTATTACTTCTACCTTTTCCCATATGTAATGCACCTCCTCTCATCCTTACTATTCCCTATAAAAAAATCCTCTTGCATCCAGGAGGATTTTTTTATTGTCTCTTATTAATCATACCCAACTGTTCTCGTAGTACTTCCAACACTCCCGGTTCTGCCATACCATTTTGGATAGTTTTAACCATAGCGTTGATGGTAATTATCATATTCAGCTTGATAAAGAACAGCTTACGAATGAATTTGATATTGGCCATGAATTAGCATGTATCATCCTTTCTAAAAAACAAAAAAAACACTATCCCTCCTCATGTTTTTACAGAAAGAATAGCGTTTTTTTTCATTTTAATGGTATTACTTGATAGTAATGTATATCCCTATGAAAACTAATATAGAAATAACATCAATAAACTTGTAACAATCCCGACCCAAATGCAGAGAATGAAACAATAACCCATAATATCTTTAATTTTCAATCCCAGTACTCCTAAAAGAGGTAGTGCCCAGAACGGCTGAATTAAATTTGTCCATGCGTCCCCCCATCCTACCGCCATAGCGATAGTAGCCGGATCTACAGGGACCTGCAGTGGCCCTTGCAAAGCCCATTGCCCCCCGCCAGATGGTGCCAATAAGTTCACCAATCCCGCTGACCAATATGTAAATATATCAAATGTATCCTTTGACGCAATAGATGCCATCCATTGAATGATTGAGCTCCCCAATCCTGAACTACCTAAAACAGCGATAATCCCCGCATAAAATGGAAACTGTAAGATAATTGGAGAAATGGATTGCGCAGATTCTTTGAATCCTTGCGCAAAGTTGCCAAGAGAACCATGCAAGAGTAAACCAAGTGATAAGAAAAACAAATTAATGATATTTAAATCTAAACTATGGCTGTTCATGAATTCATAAACACAATACAACGTGCCAATTCCGCCTAATACTATTCCTAGAACCGGTGTCCATTCCAGTTTTTCCGCAGCAGTTAAATTCTTTTGAGGAGGTTTTACAAAAGAATTTGTATCTGTTTCGATTGCTTTATAGCTGATAATCCCACTTTTTGGAGCCATAAGGACAATAATAATTGGCATCGTGATGAATAAAATGAAAAAAATAATTAAAGTAGAGTAACTAAAAATTGTTTGTGAGGTAGGAATAATTCCAATCATATCTACAAGAAAATGATCCTTTGTGGCAATTGTCAGGCCAATAGAACTGGAGAGACCTGCGCTATATAAGGCTGTCGGAGCGTAAGCAGCAGCTACAAGTAATGGAAAATGTGCATTCGGATTCTTTTTCGCTACTTCCTTCGCAATGATCGCTCCCACAACTACGGCTAGTCCCCAATTAATATAGTATGCAATTGCACTGATCAAAAATGTCATCGTATAAGCCTTTTGGGGTGTATCGGCTAACTTTGCAACGGACTGCAAGCCTCTATTAATAAAAGGGACAGAAGCTAGCGTCATCCCTGTAACCATTAATAATACCATTTGCATTGTAAATGTTAAATAAGTCCAAAACCCATCCCCCCAAGATTTTACGATTTTGTACGGATTTGAGGGATTCATCAATAAAGCTATAATGAAAGTAAATAAAGTTAGCAATACAGCAATAACAAAGGCATCTGGGACATATTTCTGAGACCATCTCGAAAATACATTTGCACATCGTGTAAGCAATGATTCTTTCTTTCCTGGTTCTGGATTTGTCTCCAACAAGGAATGTTTCATAAATATTCTCCTTTCTAAACTTTAATAAGGTAAATATAAATAACATTCCACAAAAGAAAATAAAATCCTTTTGCACTTGCTGCATACTAATCAACTAGAGTTACACTTAGATGCCGTTACTTTCACCCTCTCATTGATGATTCATTCCCACGGACGTGTTACCCTCGTATTAATAAATATCATTTTATGTTCATTTCCAATTAACTTTATAAATGAAACAAGTTGCCCAGTAGTAAAGGCTCCATTTGTATCTAATCCAACAATGAAATAGTTTCCTAAATTCGCTTCATTTTTTAACTCTTTAACTACAGGCATTATTATTTTAAATCCACAGGAATAACCAATTTCAAAACAAAATTAACAATACTAATTGGCGGACAACCATTTACAATTCTTCAGGGATGGTTGTCTATCGAAGTTAGCGCAAACGGACGTAACTTTCAGATAATCAATACGCATTTAGAGCCGTTTTCTCCCCCTGTTCAAGTTGCTCAAGGGAACGAATTACCAACAGAACCAGCCAATACAAATCTACCGCTAATCCTTCTAGGAAATTCAAATTCAAGTGCTAACGGAACCAGTTCACCAACATATAGAAATTTCATCACGATATTGTATTAATTCAGCTTCTTATCTTAATAAAAAAATGTATTTCAATTTATAATTTTAATAGAAGGAATAGATTAAGTAGGAGGAGGTACTTTGAGGATAGCGCCTTTTCTTTATAAAAACTCAAAGTGCTGGCATCGTTAATATTTTCGTTCCATCTGGTGGCGGTCAATGGGCTGTGCAAGCACCCATTATGATTCCAGCTGGCGCTGAACTTGGTGTACCTGCCGCAAAAACAGCAATGGCAATTGCGTGGGGCGATGCTTGGACGAATTTGATTCAACCATTCTGGGCTTTACCGGCATTAGCGATAGCTGGTTTAGGTGCTCGTGATATTATGGGATTTTGCGTTGTTAACTTACTATATGCAGAATTTATCCATTAGTCTATGTTTCTTATTTATTCAAACAAAAAGCTAGTTTTATACTAGCTTTTTTACACAATAAATCATTTATTTCCCATGCAATTTATAACCCTCTTCCACTCTATCTCCGTAAGATGTAACGCCTCAAATGCAAAAAAGTCTTCACATACTTTTTCAATTAAATGTGGATTTTTCTTAAGGAAATTCCATTGTAACGCTTTAGGAAGAAAATACGCTTCATACTCTTTACTTCCTCTTACTACCTCATCCACTTCTCTTTCACAAATTCCTCTTATTAAGTAATCATTTCTTAATTGTATTTGAATTTGTTGAAACGTTTCACTACATTTCTTCAATTGGACTAAGCAATTAATATATGTACGAAAAAATTCATTATCATAATTGCAACACTTTATAATACGTTCCATTTCATTCATAATGAACGAGCTTTTTCTTCTATTTGTAATAGCCACTTTTCCCGCTTCTCTACTTTACTCGTTTTCACAGATTGAAAAACAGATCGTTTTATATCGCGAATGCCGCAAAAACGTAAAACGCCTCTCTTCATCATAATCCAATCTACTGATCGATATAATAGTGCAACGTACCATAACGGTGAATCTAACGTATTAATTACCCATGCCTTCTTCCCTTTCAATAAGCCTTTCGGCAGGGCTCCTTCATATTTATAAGCAAAACCAGCTACGAAAATGCGATCAATAAACCCTTTTAAAATAGCAGGCATCCCCCACCACCATATCGGATATATAAAGAGAAGCGTATCCGCTTCTTCTACTAACGTTCTGTACCGAGCTGTTTCTTCTTCATTTACTAAATCACGTCTTTTCTTCTCTTCATTAAATACAAGGACTGGATCAAATTGTTCCTTATATAAATCAAGTACCGTAACCGAATGATTTGTTTCTTGTAATCCTTTTTGCACATACTTTAATATCGCTGCGTTAAAACTGGAAGGACTAGGATGAGCGTATACAATTAGTACATTCACTTCATAACAACTCCCTCTATAAGTTAAAGTTTCCCCTTCTTTAACATCTTCTCTACAATTTGCACGTTTTTCGAACTTTGTAATAAACAATTTAATAATGTAAGTAACTCTTCCTTTTCTAAACCTTTCAGCTTCTCTTTAACCGTACTTTCACCAGCACCTTGAATATCATAAACGACCGCCGCCATATGCTTACAATAATTTTCATATGGACACTCGCAACTACTTTCTGTAAAACTTTCAAGATCAATCATTACTTCATAGTTTCCTGCATTTCCAGTAACGAAAGCAAATATTTTCTTTTCTTGTATTTCAACATCTTCTACATGTCCTTCTTCATAATATTCATAACCTTTATCCATAATGTACTTAGGAATCCATTTCGTTATATCATTTAGTAAGTAAGCGTACATAACAACACCTCTTCCTTTAATTCCCTTTTGACTTCCAAAACCCTGCATGTTATTCTAATAACTGTCAAATAGCAAGTCTATATGACAAAACGACTGACACCTATTCGGCGGAGGTGTCTCTTTTCATTTGCAGCCGATATGAAGTGCCTCTTTCAGGCACATTCAATCTTTGACACTACACACTCAACACCATTCCCTTGTATCAGGCTGCTTAAGCAGTCTTTTACTCTACATACTTCAAAAAAAAGAGAGCTTAGCTCCCTTTTCCCGCCTTATAAAATACCCCTTTTTCAGTATAGAGATATTCATCAGCTAATGTAATTTTCCCATCCAGTTTCAGTTCATCTAATAGTCTTGATAAATAAAATTGATGTAACATCTTTTTCGTGAATTTTCCTTCATGATGCGAAACGATATGTTCTTGAATATCTAACAATGATATTGGCTTATCTTGCTCTATCATATATTCATAAACTGTACTACGCAGTTTTACGTATTTTTCGAGTGTCACAGTACTTCGCAACCCCTTTCTTCTTAATATAAATTTTCGTAATCGGTTTTTTTGCAACAAAAAAACCTCTCCGATAAGAAGAAGTTACGTATATATCTTCGTCTTATCTCCCAGAACAAATATGTTCTGCTGGAATTAGCACCTGCATCGCGGTTGCTGGGTTTCATCGGGCCAGTCCCTCCACCTCTCTGGATAAGAAAATATTCACTTAATTCCTACTATACGTAATTTCGTTTTAATTGTCAAATAAATATAACAAATTATATTTTGTTCCTTACTGTTCATACTATACATATATGAATATGCAAGGAGGATTATGAAATGCACGAGAATGCTCGCGGATATGTCCAAAATTCTTTTCAATCATTACAAGAAGCAAAACATTGTTTAGAAGAAGCGCTACAAACTGTTGAAAAAGATTTTAATCGCGCTCGTATTGAACAATCACTTTATGCGATCGAACAAGCTATTCAACGCTGTGATTACACGGTTCATATTTTAGAACAAGATTGAAAAAGCTTCCCATCATAAGGTGGGAAGCTTTTTCAAATGGCATACTTCATAATTATTGCCGTTATAATTAAAAAATATACAGAATTAGCAATTTCTAAAACCCCTACTTTTATAATAGAAATTTTTTTGCCATACAACATAATTGCTCGAATGACACTCGGTATAAAAATAAGAGAACACCACGGATTCATTGAAAATACAATGATTGTTAATACAATATGATACCCCCATGATATACGGCGATACTTCGGGTTATTTTTCTCGCGAATCATCGTTTTTACATAAAATGTACTTCCTAAAAAATATAAAAATGAAATAAGCGCAATAAATAATGCTGTTTTATCTATAAGTTTCATTGAAAAATAATAACTAACTAAACCACCAATACAAAAAACAATAATCGCACTAATGTCATTTAGTAACGCTCTTTCATTCTTTTGACGGGCGTAATACATATTTACTATAAATAATGGAATCATTACTGCTACGAATAAAAGAATGCGCCATTCATATAATAGAGAAATCATCCCAAATACGAAAGCGATGATAAAATATACAATTGCTGCATGTAAAAACTCTTTTTTTCGTTTTTGCTTTATGTACGTAAGAAATGGATACGTAGCTAAATAGATAAAGAACCAAGCTAAAAACAATGGAATATGATAAATAGTAGGTTTCCCAAGTATGACACTTAATAGAAATGGTATAACGAGCATGGCCCATGCACCATGTTGCTTCGGAATAACTAACTTCATTAACTATACACCTCCCTTTTGAAAATAGTTCTCACCTACTATTATACAAATAATTTTATATAGTAACGGATATATATTGGACTATTTTTTGACAATAAAAAATGCTCCTTACAATATGTAAGAAGCATGAAAGAGGCAAACGAATATGTAAGTCGCGACCCTACCTTATATGAGTATGCTTTTCTATGCCATGTTATGCTTATCTAATATGCCAAATTTCTTTTTGAATCTCGTAAGAATCGTAATCCAAGACGTACTAAATAATAGTAAGAAAACAACATTCGAAATCGCATGGCTCAAATCGAAATAAAAACTTGCAACATAGTACGCGACAACTGTTTCCCACGTTGCTTCCTGTATAAAACCGAGAAGCCCCCAGAAGTTCATAATCCAGCCAAATAAAAATCCAACAAACAATCCGTATAGAAGTCTTCCCCATAGCTTTCTCATTAAAAATGTATTACGTAAGAATCCAGCTATAAAACCAATCATACCCCAGGAAAACATTTGCCATGGCGTCCACGGACCTTGTCCTAAAAAGATGTTAGATACGATAGCCGCTGTTGCACCGATCATAAAACCAGTTTCACTCCCAAACACAATTGCAGAAACGATAATGACAAATGAAGTCGGTTGTACACTTGGCAATATCGAAAATGGCACGCGGCTAACTGCTGCAATTGCCGCTAACACAGCAACGAGCACAATTTCACGTGAAACAAAAGCCTTTCTTTCAAAGCGGATATAGAAAGGTAACATAATAATAACTAATAAAAACAAACTACTTAACATGTAATAACCGTCCATGATAAGTGTAGTAAAGAGTAATGTGCCTATTATTACTGCAAAAATACATATTATGAATGCAACATATCGTTTGGACACGCTTCGTACACATCCTCCCACGTTAATGCATATGGCAATTCTTTTCGAATGAATCGATTGATAGATGTTGTATAAAAGAAGTTTCCACTAAAAAATTCCTTCGGTGCATCATTCATAATAACTGCTCCGTCAAATAACATCATGCATTGATCAACGTATTTCGCTGCAAACTCAATATCATGCGTTGCCATTACAATTGTTGTACCTTCTTTTTGTAGCTTTCTAAATAGCTCTCCTACTCTTTCTTTTTTCCACGGATCTAATCCCTTTGTCGGTTCATCAAGTAACAATAAAGTCGGCTTTGATAATAACGTTGTACATAACGCAAGTAGTTGTTGCTCTCCCCCGCTACAATCATGCGGATGGCGTTCTTTAAGCGAATGTAACCAAAACTGTTTTAGCATATCTTCTGCTATTTCTTTTCCTTGTTCTCCATATAACTCACGTGCACGTTCATACACTTCTTCCCACACTGTATCAAATGTAAAATGATAATACGGATGTTGTGATACATACCCGATCCTTTTAAATCGTTCTTTCGAATCAATTTTATGTATCACTTTCCCATTCCACTTTACTTTCCCTCTTCTCGCTTTTTGCAATCCCGCTAAAATCGTTAACAGTGTAGATTTACCTGTACCATTTTTCCCAACGAGAGCTACCCATTTTCCTTTTTCAATCGATACGGTTAAATCTCGTAAAATAAGCGGACTATTTTTTTCATATTGGAACGAAATATGCTCTGCGCTTAAAATGACTTCTCGCTTTTCACTTTGTGCTATTGGCTCATTCACATATGATATATCTGAAAAGTTATTCAGTTTCATTTGTGCTTCTCGCACTGTAAACGGAATATCTTCCACGTCCCATTCTAAAAACAATCTTGGAATTTGCGGAATAAATGGACGGAACTTTTCAACTTCCCACATGTTCGCTATAACCGTTTTAGGACTGCCATCATAAACGATGCGGCCGTTATCCATACAAATAACGCGTGTTGCAAGTGGTATCACTTCATCTAAACGATGTTCACTTAAAACGATCGTAATTCCAAGTTCTTCGTTAATACGTTTTAACAATCCTAAAAACTCTTTCGCAGCGATTGGATCTAACTGCGCCGTTGGTTCATCTAATAATAATAATTTCGGCTGCATAACTAATACCGCAGCTAAATTGACAAGCTGCTTTTGCCCGCCAGATAACGTATGAACAGATTGATGCAATAAATCTTGAAACCCTAAAAAGCTAATGAGCTCTGCTATTCGTTTTTGAATAATCTGTGATGGTAACCCGATATTTTCTAAAGAAAATGCTAATTCTTGAATGACCGTATCCATTACGAGCTGATTCTCTGGATTTTGAAATACCATACCAATTTCTTGCGCAGATAATAAATCCGGTACTTCCTCTAATAAAACGTCATCATAAAAAATTTCTCCTGAACGTGTACCAATTGGAAGTAATTCCTTTTTAAAATGTTTTAATAATGTCGTCTTTCCAGAACCTGACCCTCCAGCAAGTGCAATAAACTCTCCTTTTTGAATAGAAAGAGAAATATGCTGTAACGCATATTCGTTTTCATCAGCATATACAAATGATAAATTGTTTATTTCTGCATGCGCCACCATATCCATTCCCTTCCTTCCATTATAATTGGTAAACTAATAAACATCGTAAGTACGACAAACATCATTCCATCGTATTGCTGAAATAGAATAGACTCGACTTTTGGATAAATGATTAACTTTCCTCCGCCATACGTACTACATATAATAGCAATGATAAGTAGAATACTTAAATAACTGAGCATATACCAATCGCGTCTTTCCATTCTATACCGAATATATGTCGTACGCTTCGTTACACCAAACCCACGAGCTTGCATAGAATCTGCTGTTTGCAGCGCATCTTCTAATGAACAAATTAATAATACTTGCAGCAATTGCATACCGTTTTTCACCCGTTCAACAATTGAGCCTGCATCTACTTGTACACCTTTTGTCTTTTGGACGAGTGTTATTTTCTGTAATCGCCTCATAAACAAAGGAACAAACCTCACTGTAATCATCGTTAACAATACTACTTTCGGTGAAATTCTAGAAAATAAATATAAAAATTTATGACTCGAAATAATATCATTATACGAAGCAAACGTAAACATAATCGCAACTAATAATAACCCCATTACTACTCCATACATAATTGACTCAAGCTTAATACGGCTATCCCCTAACCAAAATAACGTAGTTCGGCCTCTATGCGTTAATAATGAATTAAATAAAATGACCATAAAAAAGAAAACAATTGTGCTCGGTAACATCTTTCTTATCTTTTCGCTATTCCCTTGCATCACATTAATTATAACGATTAATAGAATTGCTCCAATTAAAAAAAGAGGATGAAGACACATCATACATAGTATCATCACCCCGATATAATAGAAAAAATTCACAAAAGGATGTAAAGAAGAAAAACTTATTTTCATAGCCCTTTACCGAATGCCTTTCTTATTTTAATACAAACACCCACTCAATTGTATCTCCTGGTTTAACTGTTACTACACCAGCACTATAGTTTGGAAAAGCACCATTCACACGATATTTCCACCCACTAGTAGTAGTAATATCTTTTTCATATAAATCATTAATACCTTTTACATAAATATCACCTTTAGAACCCATCACATCAAGCTCTAATCCTGTGTTCTTTAGCACATTATAGACCGTGTCACCTTCTTGTACATCAACCTTTTTCGCGCCTAATATGTATCCTTCATGTCCTTTTACGGAAATAGTAACTTGTTTTGCTTTAGGTTCTGGTGGTACTGGGTTTGGTGGTGGTACCGGTGTTGGCGGAGTTGGTACACTATTGTTCTCTTCTGGATTTTTCTTTTGCTCCTGTTTCGGTGTTTCTTTCGGTTGATTCACAACCTTCGCTTCTTCTCTTACTTCTGGTGCTTTCGGTTGTTGCTGTTGTTTCTCTTCTTGTGCTTTTTGTTGCTCTGGCTGCTTAGTAGCAGGCTGTTCCTGAGGTTTTTCTTCCTTTTTTACTTCTGGTTGTGCCTGCGTCTTTTCTTCTTTCGGCTTCTCTTCTACTTTTTGTTCTTGCTTCTCTTTCTGTTCTTCTTGCTTATTTTGTTCTTGTTCAGCTTGTTTTTCCTCCGGTTTTTCTTCCGGTTTCGCTTCATCTTTTTTCTCTTCTTGTTTTGCTACCTCTTCTTGTTTTGGTTCTACTTTCTTCTCAGGCTTAACAGCTGCCTCTTCACATCCGGCAAGTAGCCCAAGTGAAAGCATTAAAGAAATAAACCACTTCATCTTACTCATGTTGTCTCTCACCTTTCATAATAAAATTAGGAGCAAATGATTGCTCCTAATTTTTGTTAAGCTGCTTTACGTCTCCATAATACATATGCAGCAGCAATACATATTACACCCATACCTACTTCTGTAGCTGCACTATGAGAAGATGCTCCTGTTTTTGGTAACGTGCTACCATTTCCGGATTTTTTATTTTTAACCGGCTCATTATCGACAACAACTTTTAGCGTGTCATCTTTCGTTTCTTCTTGTACTTGCTTTTGTTCTTCTGGTTGTTCAGTAACTTCTTTTTCTACTACAACATTTTCTGAATCCACATTCGGTTTCTTATCGATTTCAGGAACAGATACATTTGACCAATCATAAATCGATTTTCCAAGATCCTCAAACTGAAGTAAAGCTAAAAATGCTTGCTCTGTAGCCATTCCGCTACCGTTTTGATCACTTGGTAACCATTTGAATTCACCATTTGGAAGTTGGTATGATAGTAGATTTTGCATTGCCTTATGTAGACGATTTTGATCTACATCTTTCACAAGTGATAGTCCAATAATTGCTTGCGCAGCACTATTAGAATTTTCTTGTCCATCAGCAGAAAAACCACCATTTTCTAACTGTTCATTATATAAGTAAGCAACAGCTTTTTCTACAGCTGGCTTCACATCTGGTCGATCTTGATAAGGAGCTAATGCTGATAAAACCATACCTGTTACATCAACGCTACTAGCACTGTCTTTACTGCTTACACTATCGTAAGTCCAGCCGCCATCTGTATGTTGCGCGTTTAAAAGCGCATCTACTAAAGCAACTCGATTCCATTTTGAATTCACTGGAACTTCATATTTCTTCGTATCAAATGCAAGTAAAGCAAATGTATAACCTGTAACAGAATTCACTTTATCTGATTCGTACAATTTTTGAACTAAATTATGTTCGCCAACCTTTGTAGGGTCTGCTTGCATTGCATTCATCATAATAATCGTTCTAGCTAAATCTGTCGCTGAAAAACGGTTAATGCGCTTTTCTACTTTTTCAGTTACTGACTTAACATAATTTAATTTCGCCTCAATTGGAACATTCTTTCCAGAACGAGAAAGGCCTAAAGCTACCCAATCACTTTCAATTCCATCTTGTAACATCTTTTCAGATGTCTTAGAGATCGCGTCATTTACTTGCGCTGCTGGAACTTGAATGTTCTCTTGCTTTGGTTGCTCTGGTTTTTCTTGTTTTGGATTATCTGTTTTTGGTTCTTCTGGTTTTTCTTGTTTTGGATCATCCGTTTTTGGTTCTTCTGGTTTTTCTTGTTTTGGATCATCTGTTTTTGGTTCTTCTGGTTTTTCTTGTTTTGGATCATCCGTTTTTGGTTCTTCTGGTTTTTCTTGTTTTGGATCATCTGTCTTTGGTTCTTCTGGTTTTTCTTGTTTTGGATCATCTGTCTTTGGTTCTTCTACAGTTTTACAAGTACCAAATTTATCTAATGTTTGCTGTAATGTTTCCTGGCTCATATTACTCCAGTCTGCAACAAAACGAAAGACAACAACATCTCCAGCATTTAATTTATAACTATCTGCTCCAACTTCTGCAGATTTATCATTTACATCATATAACCAGCCACTTGTGTCCCCAGCCATTAAACCGTCAATGCCTTTAACATACGTTCCAAAAGACATTGTCTCTGCTGTTACTTTGTCCCCCATGACTTTTTGCAGCAAACTTAAAGCTGTTTCCCCATCTTTAATTTGCTCTTCTTTCGGACATAACATAATACCCTTTTGTGATTCACCAATAATTGCAAGTTTTGCTGTATTTCCTTCAGCAAACGTAATATGTACTGTATTCGCAAAAGAAACAAATACAAGTGTAACTGCCATTAACGACGTAAGCAGCCATTTTTTTAACATTGCCATCCCAAAATTTCCTCCCTTACTACTATTTACACAAAAAAAGGCCCTTCAAGGGCGTGCAATTGACACTCTTTTTTTGTAAGTGTCGAACAAACTGTACAACACCTCCGACCCGCATCATTCGCGGCTATATTTGTATAGGAAAAATAATTTTGTTTATGAACGTATCATTGTGATAACATTCACTTTTCTAGGCACAACTGACTTCCATTCAAGTTATCGTAAAACGATAAACCTATACATTCTGTTAATTTTAAATTTCTGTATTATTTTACTATTGACAAAGAATTTTGTCCATGCTTTATCGGATTTATTTTCTAAGAATAGTAACTTACTAACCTTTAACGATGCAAACTCTTTTCACTAATAATGACGCCATCTTCATCCGCATACACATATTCATTCGGCTTCCATTCTACTTGTCCAAATCGCAATGAAATATTCCGCTCTCCTTTTCCTTCTTTTACACTTCTATTTGGCATCGTCCCTAACGCTAAAATACCAATATTAATATTCTTTAGTTCACTAGAATCACGAACATATCCATTTACAATAATTCCTGCCAGCTTCCTTTCCTCTGCAATAGCTGCCAAATTATCACCAAGTAACGCACAATTCGTAGATGCTCCGCCATCCACAACTAATATCGTTCCTTCTGGTAGTGTTTGCAATCCTTCCTTCACTAGTACATTATCATCCTTCACCTTTACCGTTGCAATTTTCCCGTGAAATTGTTCTTTCTTCCCAAAAGACCGAAATGACTGGCGACATATTTGTAATTCTTTTTCAAACTCATCACATAGATCCGTAGTTTTCCACATCTTTTTCCCCTCTTTTCCTTATTCCTTCTATATAACATATTCTTGGGTTATTTTCGTTTCCCTGTCTAACGTTTCAATAATTTGTATGTGCAGGAAAAGCATAGAAAAACTATTGCCTTAAGAAGCCACCTTTATTATAATCTATTTCACAGATAAATTTCAGAATATTAAAATTAACCAAGTGAAAAAGGAGGGGTTTTATGCAATTACATACCGAGGCAAAAAAACAGCCGAGTAAACGAAAGTTTAAAATGCCTGACGCGTACGTACTACTATTTTTTATTGCTTTACTTTGTGCAATAGCTACATATTTCGTTCCTGCTGGAGAATTTAAAAGAGTTACAAACGGTACTGTTACAACGACAATACCAGGAAGTTATCATTCTGTTCCACAATCGCCAGTAGGGTTTGTTTCTTTTTTTACCGCTATTGAAAAAGGAATGACACTTGCTGCTCCGATCATCTTTTTAATTTTATTTACAGGTGGAGCCATCGCCATTCTTGAAAAGACAGGTGCCCTTGACGGTTTAATCTATCATGTTATTAATAAATTTCGCAATCAGCAATTACTTTTCATTTGTATTGTCGCTGCACTCTTTTCTATTCTCGGAACGACTGGTATTATCGTTAACTCAGTTATTGGCTTTATCCCCATCGGCATCATCGTTGCACGCACATTAAAATGGGACGCTATCGTCGGCGTAGCAATTATTTATTTAGGCACTTATGCTGGTTTTAATGCTACTATATTATCTCCCTCACCTTTAGGCATTTCACAAAAGATCGCAGAACTTCCGATGTTTTCAGGGATTGGTTTACGTACAGCAATCTATATCTCTTTTTTAATTGCTACCATTTTATATATTAATTGGTACGTAAAACGTTTGAAGAAATCGAATAAAGGAAGCATTCTCGGTGACAACTGGTTTCCAAGTAACGCTCTTTCAAACGAAAAAGAAATAAAGAAAACAGAAGTTCCTTGGACAATACGCCACAAATTAATTTTACTCGTTTCAGCTTTATCGTTAATTGCATTTTTAATAGGCGCTTTTCGTCTACATTGGACGGACGCAGAAATGACCGCTACTTTTATTTTCATAGCAATTACAGCGGGAATAATAGGTGGTATGAAAGCAAACGATATCGCTTCTACTTTTCTAGCAGGCTGCCAAAATCTCATATACGGTGCTTTGATCGTCGGAATGGCTCGTTGTATTTCAGTCATTTTAGAACAAGGGAAATTACTTGATACAATCGTTAACCAACTCGCACAGTCTCTCGAAGGGCATAGCCCTGTATTTGGCGTTATCGGTATGTATGTAAGTAGTGCAGCATTACATTTCCTCATTTCATCCGGGACAGGAGAATCTGTTATTTTCATTCCGATATTAGCTCCATTAGCCGATTTCATGCACATTACACGCCAAGTTACAGTACAAGCTGTTATGCTTGGAGAAGGTGTAGTGAACTGTCTCAACCCAACTTCCGGTGTTTTAATGGGCGTTCTCGCAGCGAGCGGCATTTCTTACGGAAAATGGATTCGATTTATGGCTCCACTTGCATTCATTTGGTTTATCATTGGACTTATTTTTCTTATTATTGGCGTGAATATTGAATGGGGACCGTATTAAAAGACTCATATTATACTTAACTTAATAAAATATCTATTCTATTCTCCAATCCTATAAAAATCACTTATTCTAGTATAGATATAAATAGGGATTGATCACTATGATCAATCCCTTCTCTCAAAGTAAAAATACCTTTAAATATTTTAATTCCAAATTTTATTTACCCATTCCGGATGATCAATAAAAGGATTACGATTATGTTGATATTTCGTAAAAATCACTTCATTACGCTTTCGCTCTAAATCATCTACCGGGTCTTGTTCATTCCATTTTAGTAAAACGGATAGTTTGCCCATGTATGGATCTTTATTGTTATTCACCTTTTCATTTAATTCTAAGTCTATTTCCCCATTGTCTCCTTCATAACGAACAGCCATGTAAAATAGCATTCTAGCGATATCTCCTTTTACACTATCACGAGGTTCCCAAGAATCACTATCGTATTTACATTCTGTCGCTTCCGAATGATTTACACCACCATTATCAAAATCCAGATTTCCACGTGAGCTATTTACAGATACATCCGTCGCTCTTAAATGATGCAAATCAGTTCCAGCTCCTGCAGTCGTTCCAAAATCACCGTGAGATTTTGCCCAAACATGCTCTCGGTTCCAATTATCAACTCCTGAACCATTCGTAAGTTTCCCTTGCGAACGCCCAGTATATAAGAGTATCACATTGTTTTTATTATTTGGATCTTCATCAGTATCTCTTAGTGCTTCCCAAACCGCACTGTATGATAACTTTGTATGATCATCAATAATATTATGAAGTTCCTTCTTTAATTCTAAACCCGTTTTTCCTATTGCATTATTATAATATGTATCATCATAGCTTTTTACAGTAATCTCTTGTGGTGATGCAGAAGCTACTTCACCGTGTATGATATCTGTGAATGATAGAGATGCAGTACCTAAAATAAAAAATGAAGATAGTGTAACCATAGCAAGCTTTGTATTTCGAAACTTCATATACCCATTTCCCCTTTAACATATAATTTGAAGCTATTAACTAAAAAGTGCTTTCTAACCCCCAAAAACTTTTAGAAAGCCATACCCACCCTTTTCTTTTTATTTAATACAAAAACTCTATTGAGTCTGTATCATTTCCACACTTTTGGTTTATCTACTTTTCAAGGAATATCCTTCTCTAGTAAAGATTATTAAAATATTCCTTACAATTAAAAAGTAGTTTAATGTTAACTCATAAATTTCAATTTTTTTATGCAATTATGCATATTTGATAAATCGACTTTTCCTTTTTCTATAACTGTCTTTATTTTTTGTGTAAAACCCTTCTTCCTCTGAAGAATAAGTACAAAAATAGATTGGATACCATGTAAGGCACCAATCTATTTTAATTAAAGAAACTGTGTCAATTCTGAGTTCACAACACGTTGTGCAGTAATGATAACACTTTCAGCTGTTAGTCCATAAACACTATATAGTCCACCAGGTTGATTAGGAACAATTTGAACTTCATATTCAAATGCTTGTCCAAAAGCAGGATGAACTAAACTTAGAGTTGCAAAAGTAGAAGCATTAGAATTCACATTGAAGTTTATCTGTTCAATTAATGCTAATGAACCGTCAAGTCTAAAAACTCTAGCTACTCCAGTAAGTGGGCCCGCAGTACGGTTAAGGATCTTCACCCTAACTCTATTTGCATTAGCAGGTTGATTTCCTACATTTTCAATTGGTCCTGTAGTAAGAGCCATATAACATCACCTCCATTATAATATTATGATATTCAACGATAAACATTGACGTTATAGTTTAATTACCCAATTTATTTTAAATAAAAAAGCTTGTTTCTTATATTTTTTATAAGAAACAAGCTTTTCTTTTTCAACTACCATTCCTAAGACAAGTTTATCCATCTCGAAAACATTTACAGTTACTTGACGTTTATACTGGGACAGAACTACTACTATTTACTTTGCATTGAATCTATATATTTTTTCACTACTTCATAAACATATTCTTGATTTGCCGCTGCTGTGTTTGGATTATATTTTCCGCCGTTTGTTTTATTGTTAGATAACACTCGAATTCCTAAAAATGGTACGTCATACGCTTTTGCGATTTGCGCTGCTGCAGCGCCTTCCATTTCCTCAACAGATGTACCGTATTTTGTATGGAACCATTTAATTCTATCAACTTCATTATTCCAAACATCTGCTGAACCAATCGTACCTTCCACTACTTTACCTTTTGTATATTTATCTTTTACCGCATTAGCTGCTGCAAGTAAATCCTTATCTCCCTCGTAGTATCGGATTTTCTCAGCATTTGGATCTTCTCCTGCACTTCCTTCCGAAGCCATTAAGTCCATAGAAATCCATTTTGTCGGCTCAATTCCTTGATTCTCATCCATATTTGTTGTTTTTAATGAACCTATGTTTGCTACTTGTTTTCCTAAAACAATATCAAATACGTTTAAATTTGGATCGTGTCCACCTGATGTTCCTTGGTTAATAATCGCCTTAGGCTTATATTTTTCAATAGCCACTGCTGTAGCGGCTGCTGTATTTTCCATTCCTTTACCTGTTTTCGCTACGATTACAGGATAATTGTCGACAGTGCCTTTATAAAATACGAAAGTTCCAGACTTTTCTTCTTTCACATTTTTTAATCTTTTTGCAAACTTCTCAGCCTCTATCGGCATTGGCCCTTGAATTAAAAGAGGTTGTTGATTACTTTTTGCCTCAACTTGTTTTGGACCCGCATTACATCCCGCAAGTATTGAGAATGACAATGCAACAGTAGTTACTAGGGCAGCACATTTTTTCAACGTATTCTTCTTCATAAATAATCTCCTCTTTCTCTTGTTGTTTTCTATACTCGATGCTTTTGGTCCAAACAAAAAAGTTCTAGAAATTGTAGAAGAATCTCTACTTTCTAGAACTACGGTAGTCAAAGTTAATTGAGCAAAAGATAAAACAAATGCCAAATTATAGACGGTAGCGCTCATAAAATAGCACGGCCGAATACTTTAACCCGTAGTCCAGTTCTTTCATTGGGAACTAGGTAGAAACGCTCGGACCATATTACCGAGTATATACGAGTGATGATGTGTAAAATTATTATATTGGTAATATATCAAACTTTTAGTGTGCACGCAATATATATATGAACATTTTTATCAGAATCATTCCTAACGTTCGTTTTTAAAGGTTAAAATAATAGTATTTTTCATTCATCAATGAATAACAACCAGAAAAAACTTACAATCCAAACTCTAAACTACATTCACCTACAACAACCGATCTTTTACCAACAATTAATCTTCCTCACTTTGAGCTATAAGTCTTATTCCCCTCATATAGTGAAATAAAATATGGATTTAAAGTCGACTTTCGTTAACAAAATCAACCGTTAGGAAGCATTCATCTAAAATAAAAAAAAGCTCCAAATTATATTATATTTAAGTCATAGATATTAAACTTAATAAAATTAAAGGCAGGAACATATTTGAAATGTTCCTGCCTTTTTATTGTGGGATACCGATACATAGCCATCTAGCTAAGATTTTGAAGTGCTGTAAAATCAAAAATTTCATCTCACCACAGTTTTCTATGAGAATCCAGTGATTAGCTTATTTACATCATTTTCGAAAGTGGAAGTTAAAAGTTTTTAGTTTCTTGCGCAATTAAAGCACTACATTAATCTAGAAATTTAAGTGATTCCAATTTCCCAATTATCATTGACTTATATTTGATAGCTTCATACTGTGAATTATCAATTTTTGTCTTTTTTATATTTAACATATCAAATATTTCTCTTTCAATATCTCTTCTTGCTTCTAAAACTTTAATTGTTCCGTCTAAACCGTGATAGCCTTTCATCTTCCCATACCCTTGATTTGTATAATACTCAATAAATCCAGCAGACCATTCTTTATCTCTTTCATTAAATACCTTTCTGAATGAGAATTCCAAATCATCTTGTTCTATATAAAACAATACTGGATTTAATTTCTCTATAATTTTCTCTAATGCATTAATATAACTTATAACTTTCTCTTTTTTTGCACCATATTTAACCATCCCGATTGTTAATGGATTTTGTATGAAGCAACATTCAAAAATATAAATTTTATTTTCGTTGTTGGCTATTTCAACAAAATCCCTCCATTTTTCAGTTATTAATTCAATATTCCTCTCTAGCGGTAATTCATATATATCATTTTTGAAAATGGTATTTAATAAATTTTCAGGAAAATTAGAGCTGTATTCATTTTTAATTTTTTTATATGGCAATAAATAATTGTTTTCTCGCTTCGTGACTCTATCACTAATTACTTCCTTAAAATTACCACTATTCACTAACAAACTTTCGAATTCACTTTTATCAAAACAAGATACCCCATCATAATCAGCAGGGTGGTCTGGATTCCCTTCAAGAAATAACTCAGCGTCAATATTTTTTTCAATTAGAATATCGTAAAGCAAGCTTGCAGTGGTGGATTTCCCAAAGCCAGGAAGCCCTTCTACTATGATTAATTTCGTATTCAAAAAATCTACACCTTTCAAAGACAAAACGGACTAATTATCCTATAAATCTTTATCTAAATTTAATAAAACTAGAACTTCTTTTCCTATGTATCATTATTTCGTTATTTCACCAAACTGCGCTCTCGTTACTTTCGCTAAGTCATCCACTTTCAGCTCGATTTGTATACCAATCTTCCCGCCGCTTACAATGATTGTTTCAAGCGATTGAGCAGTCGCATCAATGCATGTAGAAAATAACTTCTTCATTCCTACTGGTGAACAACCACCGCGAATGTATCCTGATACTTTCGTAATATCTTTTACAGGAATCATTTCAATCTTCTTTTCGCTGACCGCTTTTGCGGCAGCTTTTAAATTTAGTTCCTCATCTACCGGGATGATAAACACATGATAATTTTTACTATTCCCTTGAGCGATTAACGTTTTATATACTTCTCTCACTTCTCGTCCAATTTTCTCAGCTACTGATACGCCATCAATTTTTCCATCGTCCGGATCATATGACATCATCGAATATTCGATCTTTTCTTTATCTAATATTCGCATCGCATTTGTTTTATCTTTTTTCATGGGTTTCTCCTTAAAAGGTTATTTCATATTATTAAGTTTTATTATACACCTTTTTCCATTTATCCTACATAACTTCACGTATATTTCAAAACTAAAAATATTGATAATTCAAAAATCATCTGATATAATTTGGAAAAACTTATGTTAAGGAGAGATTTGTCATGCGAAATATTAATACTTCTTTCCAACTTCATCATCATACGTAATGCCGTGTATCCGAAGAAAAATTTTTCTTCGTGGGTACAGGGCTTTTCCTGTTGACCCACGAAGCGTTCATAAAGCTATGTGGGTATTTTTATACCTGCATAGCTTTTTTAAATTTAAAAAGGAGAGATTACAATGGAAATGAAAAATGTAAAAGGAACGAAAGACTATTTACCAGAGGAACAAGTGTTGCGAAATAAAATTAAAAGAGCTTGTGAAGATACGTTTGAACGATACGGATGTAAACCGTTAGAAACACCTACGTTAAATATGTATGAGCTTATGTCTTACAAGTACGGCGGTGGCGATGAAATTTTAAAAGAAATTTATACGCTTCAAGATCAAGGAAAACGTGACCTTGCCTTACGCTACGATTTAACCATTCCATTCGCAAAAGTCGTAGCGATGAATCCGAACATCCGCCTCCCTTTTAAACGGTATGAAATTGGGAAAGTATTTCGAGATGGTCCAATTAAACAAGGGCGATTTCGTGAGTTCATTCAATGTGATGTTGATATAGTCGGTGTAGAATCAGTCATGGCAGAAGCTGAACTTATGAGTATGGCGTTTGAGCTGTTCCGAACGTTAAACTTAGAAGTAACGATCCAATATAATAACCGAAAATTGTTAAACGGCATTCTCGAGTCCATTAACATCCCTACTGAACGAACGAGTGACGTCATTTTATCATTAGACAAAATCGAAAAGATTGGGATTGATGGTGTACGAAAAGATGTATTAGAGCGCGGAATTTCTGAAGAAATGGCTGATACGATATGTAATACCGTTTTATCTTGTCTAAAGCTTTCAATTGCTGACTTTAAAGACACTTTTAATAATCCACTCGTTGCCGATGGAGTAAACGAATTACAACAATTACAACAATATTTAATCGCTCTTGGAATAAATGAAAATGCTATATTCAATCCGTTTTTAGCGCGAGGACTTACAATGTATACAGGTACCGTGTATGAAATCTTTTTAAAAGATAGCTCGATTACATCCAGCATCGGTAGCGGTGGTCGATACGATAATATTATCGGAGCATTCCGTGGTGATAACATGAACTATCCAACAGTCGGTATTTCATTCGGTTTAGACGTTATTTATACAGCACTCTCACAGAAAGAAACGATATCATCTACAGCGGATGTATTTATCATCCCACTCGTGACAGAATTACAATGCTTACAAATTGCCCAGCAATTACGTTCTACAACTTCCTTAAAAGTCGAACTCGAACTAGCAGGCCGCAAATTAAAACGTGCCCTTAATTACGCAAATAAAGAGAATATCCCTTATGTGCTTATTATTGGTGAAGAAGAACTTAGTACAGAAACCGTTATGCTGCGGAATATGAAGGAAGGTAGTGAGGTGAAGGTTCCCCTTTCTTCTTTAAGTAGTTATTTATAATACGAATCACCCTCGTTTGGGTGGTTTTTCTATTTTATAGATAACGAAACAATTAGTTAACATAAAATAATTATATTCCACTAAAAACCACAAGTATTTAATATCCAATCACCTATTATTTTTGGTAATATATAGATATTGATTGTTTTAGGAGGATTTACTTTGAAAACTTACATACAAGCAATAAAGTGGACTACAGGAATCTATCATCTTTTATTACTTCCTTGCTATTATATATTTCCAAGTCTTGTTAACCTAGATGGGATACCTTTACTACTATTGATTGCTTTACATATCACTACTATTTTATTAGCTAAAAAAGCAGGCATGAATACGTACGCTCATTATATAGGTATTATCGTTACTCTAGTTGCCTTCTTTTCTTATATAAACATCGTTCTACATATTATAGCAGCCATTTTCCTTTTATTAGATGCTGCTTCCACAAATAAAAAAGAAGTGTATGATTCATAGCTGGATAATATAAAACTTTAATCAGTAAAGTTTTGAATTAGGTTAGCAAATCACAAAATCATCTCACAAACTAAGCTTATTACTAACACCCAAAAAGGATTTACTTTTTAAGTAAATCCTTTTTTATTTAAACTTGCATTTCTTACTCCAGACAAATAAAAGAATATTCTGTTTCATTTTTATAAAATTCTAAATATTTACAATAAACTCCAATTAACATACATTTTAGTTATGCAAAAAATCTAAGTTTAAAGGAGATGAATTCATGTTTAAAAAATTAATAGTAGGTGCAGCAGTAGCCATTACAGCATTAACTGGCGGAATGGGTTCAGTATCAGCTAGTACCGAAAAGGATTATTCGATTAGCTCTTTTGAATATGTAACTGTAGATGAAAAGACTGTAGATTCGTTTAACAAATTGGATGCTCCATCTAAGGAAGACGTAAAAATAACTGTAGTTCTACCGAAACAAAATCAAAATGGAGACTGGTTATCTTATGGATTTTCGAACAAAGAAAGTTTAGATTCTTTTATTGAAAAAGACAAACAAAGGTTGAATAATACAATCAATCCCCTTGGTGTTGGAGGGAGCGGACCTAATAGTACAGATTTCTATGAACATGCAAATAAAGGTGGCGAGTATTTTTCTCTTAGTAGCGGTTTTAAAAATTTGCCTCCTAATTGGCAAAATAGAATTTCTTCTGTAAGTACAGCATCCCCTACTGCTAGCTATTCGACAACGCTATGGGATCGTACTTCAACTGAAGAATATGGTAAAGGTATCGTCTTCAAACACTCTGATTGGTATGGTAAAACTGTAAACTTGAATGACTTTGCAATTTCAGCAGTTGAAGTTAAAAAGTAAAAAATATAGAAATAAAAGGTGTCTTCACCTATGGAAAACACCTTTTATTTCTACAACTCTTAACTATTATTTTTCGTATTCCTACTCTCCAAAACTTTCTCCATATTATGAGTTGCCCATTCCATCATTAATAGAATCATTGGACGTAGTGATTCACCAAGCTCAGTTAACGAATATTCTACTTTCGGAGGAACTTCACGGTATACTTCACGATGGATGATGCCATCTGCTTCAAGTTCTCTCAGCTGCAGTGTTAACATTCTTTGTGTAATATTAGGTTTTAATCTTTTTAATTCATTAAACCTCTTTGTACCATCTAATAAATGATACAAAATAACCCCTTTCCATTTTCCACCAATAACCTCAACCATAGCTTCAACTGGACAAGAATATTTATTTAGAAATGGGTAATTTATATTATTTTCATTCGAACAATCCATCATAACTCCCTTCCCTTACCAATAGTATCTTTTTTGATACTATAACACAAAAATGTGCGTACTTGTTTCTACGTTACTTTAAAAATATAATTTACTTACAAAAACAAATTAATGAAAAGAGGTACTTTTATGACAAATACAAAACAAATTACAAAAGAAAAAATTATGGAGGCTTTCCATTTCAGACATGCATGTAAAGAGTTTGATCCTATGCACAAAATTTCAGAAGAGGATTTTAAATTCATTTTAGAAACAGGCAGATTATCTCCTTCTTCTTTTGGTTATGAACCATGGAAATTTATTGTCGTACAAAATAAAGAAGTAAGAGAAAAACTACAACCGTATTCATGGGGCGCTGGTGGGCAACTTGCAACAGCAAGTCACTTTGTCATTGTTCTTTCAAGAAACATTAAAGATATGCATTATGATGCAGAGTATATTAAATATATGATGAACGATATTATTGGATTACCTGAAGACACTCAAAAAATTAGATATGAATTCTTCAAAAAGTTCCAGGAATCCGATTTTAACTTGTTACAATCGGATCGTGCTGTATTTGATTGGGCGTCTAAGCAATCTTATATTGCTTTAGGTAATATGATGACGAGTGCAGCTCAAATCGGCATTGATTCTTGTCCAATAGAAGGATTTGATAAAGAGAAAGTAGATTCTTTACTTCGTCAAGAAGGTATTATAAAAGATGATAATCTTGAAGTATCTGTTATGGTTGCCTTTGGTTACCGTAAAGAAGAGCCAAAGCGTGATAAAACAAGACAGACTATGGATACAATTGTTGAATGGATTTAGTAATATAGCACTCACAAATAAAACTCCTTCTAGCTAAATACTTATTCTATTGAAGAATCAGTTGTTTTTCCAATGTATGAAATTGATTTTTCATGGAAAGATATGTTAGTATGTATACAGTTTGAGCGCTCTATTTTTTAGAGTCGAACAGGAGGAGAATGGATATGTCTGATATTGAAGTTGGCGAAGTGTTTACTCTCAGTGATGAGAATAATGAGGATCAGGAAGTAGAAGTACTCGGAGCGATGGATGTCGAAGGCGCAGAATATATTGCGGTTGCCTTCGTAGAAGACATTCAAACAGAATCTGAGGAAGACATTGATATTTTCTTTTTAAAAGTAGAAGAAGATAATGAGTTTTCATACATTGAAAATGATGAAGAGTTTGATAAAGTATCTGCTGCTTTTGATAAAATTTTGGATGAGCAAGAGCAAGAATAATATGAATGAAAAACACGAGGGTGGATGCATATCCGCCCTCTTTTTATTTATCCCGCTATTCGCCGGGCAGTAAGAGCCCGATTGATGAGGGCTGATAATCAGTGGGGGTGGACAAAACCCCCACTGATTAAAGTTTCACTTTATCACTCATCCAAAGACTTATGCAGCAATTCCAATACATCTTTCATCACAAAAGGACCGTCTTTTTTCACATGCTCAGCGAATTCAGAAACGAGACGTAATGTTTTTACACTTTCAATCGGATGCTCGCCTGATGCACTTTCAGCGGAAAGCATAACTGCATTCGTTCCGTCCAGTACAGCTTGAAACACATCAGTTACCTCAGCCCTTGTTGGAATAGAATGATCTACCATTGATTGAAGCATTTGTGTCGCTGTAATAACATATGTATTCGTTCGATTACATTCCTGAATCATCATTTTCTGCAAGAGCGGAATAAATTGATACGGCAACTCTACTCCTAAATCGCCCCTTGCAATCATAATTCCGTCTGCTTCTTTACATATATCTTGAAAATTCTCGATCGCTTCCATCGTTTCTATTTTGGCAATTACATTCGGTGAAGTTTCTTTGTACTGTTGTATAAAATCTCGTATTTCTTTTATATGACTAGGTTTTCTTACGAAAGAACATGCGATAAAATCAACATCCTCTTCTAGAAGAAACTGAATGTCTTTTTTATCTTTTTCTGTAATAGCTGGTAAACTAACGATTGCCCCTGGTAAGTTCACCCCTTTATGAGATGAGATATTACCACCTGTTTTCACCTTTGTTTCTATTTTATCCGTACTTATCTTTTCAACGATTAATTCAACTTCGCCATCATTAATTAAAATTCTACTGCCAACTTTCACGGCATTCGCGATTCCTGCATAATCAACACTTGCTTCTCTATTGCTCCCTGTAACTGGTTGCGTATGTAAAATAAAAGAATCTCCCGCCTGAAGTGTAATTTGCTCTCCTTTTATTTCACCTAACCTTATTTTAGGACCTTGTACATCCCCTAAAATTTTAATAGAATCGTCTAACGATTTGACTAAACGAATGATGTCTTTATGACTTTCATGCGTGCCATGTGATAAATTCAACCGCACTATTTTCATACCATTATTTATTAACTGCGCTAACGTTGCTTTATTATTACTTGCTGGGCCAATTGTACAAACTCTATCGATTGTCATTTTTATCACCATCTTTTTTAGATAAGTTTCCCACATAACCTTAAAAATAACAGAGATCATGAAATGATTAGATTTAAATTTACACGAATTTCATAAAGTTAAACCTGTTTCCCTTGCTGGCTAAGCATTAGAAGGGATATTCGATTTTTTACAAATGAAGAAATGTTGAATCAAAAGTAAAAGGTAAGTTAAGTATGGGACAAGTTATTGAGAGTTTCAAAATTTTCATATATTGTATGAAATGAGTTCGAACTCAAAAATTTAAAAAAGGTGGGAAAATTAGTGAATATGAAAAAATCTTTAGCGGTGGCAACTTTAGGGTTAGCGGTTTTAGGTTTTGGTTTTACTAATTACGCAAGTGCTTCAGAGGTGGGTGCTGCAGACAAGCAGCCCGTTTTGGTTAACTACGATACAGTTCAATCAGCAAAAACATCTAATGTTCCTAGTTTGGTTGTTGCAGCTGCACCTAAAAATGACCCTAACATTAGCGTGTATACTCCCTTTTTCGGTACCCCATATGCAGTTGCTAAATCGAAACCAACTACGACCGAAGACTATATTTATGCAAAAGCAAGAACTTTCAATGGCGATGGCTCATTAGTGAATACGAAAAGTAATAGTACCAAAAAATCAACTTATGTAAGTGCTACAGCGACCCACACAAGTGTTTATTATGGAGATGATTACGCTATTGGTAATCATACCTATAAATTAAATGGTTATAATGATGTAAATCACGAAACAAAAGCTTCCTGGTAAGAAAGAGAAAAAAGATATGCATCTTGCATATCTTTTTTCTCTTATATTTTAAATATATTGAGGTGCTATTTATGAAACAAATGTATATTATTATCAGTGTTATACTTATTTCGTTAATTATCATTTATGTTTTGTTCCCTACTTCAATCATACAACCACATACATCTCCTACAGAAAATAAGCGAGAGCAACAAACCAATACTATTTCTTACGGATTGAAGAATACTAAAGGTCAACATATTAATAATGGTAGTGAAATTACTATGGAGAATAATAAAATAAATGTATCGTTATCATTCATACATAATGTTGATGAAGACCGAAAATATGGATTAATTGTCCTAGAAGATTACGAACAAAAGCCTTTTAAAATAGAAGAAGCTGCTAATGAAGTATTACACTATTCTTTTGATATGAAACCAAATAGTTCAATTACTACGAGAATCACTTTACACACTTCTCCTAATGCAAGTGAATTAACCTTTTTATAATTAAAAAACCTGAATATAAATTAAAAGATAATGACTTAAATAAAGCGGTTATATTAGAAGAGATTTTAAGTATGCGATACTCCATAAATTCCTCTCAGGAGAGAAGCAAAAAAATAAAACTCACCTTTATACAACCAAATGCTATTTTAAAAGATGGTCTTTATGAACCATTATTTGTTACGAAAACTGAAGGAAAATTACAAACTGTCTTCTCTGAAAAAGAAGGCAGACAATTAACCTTATCAAACGGTAATGAAACAAAAGATGAAATGACTTACGCAATCGTGGCCTTTAAAGATTGGGAACAAGTTGAAATATTTAATGATAAAAAAATCGTTTATACTGCGGTCGCACCTGAAACGAGACAAATTTTCAATTTCACATTGCCTTCAGTGGATCAGGAAAGTAGTTTTCAGTTCGTCGCTTTTCCATTTCCTTATAAAACTAGTGAAGAAGATTATGTCAGTCAACAAGCATTCGGTTCATTTCGTATGGTAATTGAAAATAATTAGGCTTTTACAAAAAAATAAAAAAGCCTACTTCCACAGTAGGCTTTTGAAACTACGAAAGTTTCGTTATTAGCTGATTTAAATCTTTTTTCGTTTTCGTCGTTAAAGACTTCATTTTAGTAATATCTATCTTTTCTTTCTCCGCTCCTACAATTAACGGATACATACTTTGCCCAATTGTTTTATATTCAGCTGGATGTGATGCTTCTAACTCTTTCTCAATCACATCCCACTTTTCATTAATTTGTTTTCCAAGTTTATTTACTGTTTCTAATTTCGGATTCGCTGCTAATTGCTTGTCTAAGCTTTCAATTAATGCAGCAACTTCTTTTACATTTGTTTTCACGGCTACGCTTTTCTTCGGATCTTTCGTTGTTTTTCCGTTTGAGTTTGTACTTGTACCTTGATCTGTCGTTTTTCCGCTAGTCGTTTCGTCATTCGTTTTTCCTGTCGTCTCTTTTTCTTTTGTTTTTACATTCTCATTTTGAGATGACGTTTTACCGTTACTTTCTGTTCCTGATGATTCTTTCGTATTTTTTGCATCTTTATCGTTTTTTTCATTTGAAGAAGTATTTGTATCTTTTTCAGTATCTTTCGTTGTTTTTGACGTCTCATCTACACTTGTCGTTTTTGCTTCTCCTTCATTTTGCGCTGTTACTTGTTCTTTCTTTTCTGTCTCTTTCTCTGCTGAAGGACTACAAGCTGCCATAGTAAGCATTGTACCAATTGTTATCGATGCGATAGCGACCTTTTTCATTTTCATATAAATCCCCCTATGTTTACTTTATTTATCCTCCCCTTTACGATTCGATTTCCCCTTAAAAAATCCCTTTTCATACGAATCACCATCTTTCCGACAGTAATCTTCATAATAATACGTACAAAAACTGATAAACCAATTTGAATATTCGAGTTTCTTCTACTTCATTTTTCTTCTCTGTAGTAAAAGAAAAAGAGTATATTGTCACATGAAGAATTACTATCTTCATATGACAATGTACTCTCCTATCAAATTTTTATCTTTCTTGACATTTTATTTATACAAAAAAATAAAATTTTCTTTCATTTTTTGTTTCTCAATAATTGTTAACATAATATATTTATGAGTAACCACCGTTCGAATGAATGACTTGCCCCGTAATCCATTTTGCTTCTTCACTTACTAAAAAAGAAATTAAGCGCGCTGCATCTGACGGTTCTCCTACTTTACCTTGCGGGAACTTCCATGCTAAATGATGCTTCAGGTCCTCTGTAATCCATCCTGTATTCGTCGGCCCTGGATCAACTGCATTCACTGTAATCCCCTTCTCCATCGCAACTGGTGCTACTGATTTTGTAAATGCTTCAATTGCTCCTTTCGTTGCTACGTATACTAATTCATCTGGCATCGGACCTAATGACTGTCCTGAAGTAAGATTAATAATACTGCCACTCGTTTTCAGTGCATAATGTTTTATAAATAATGAACTTAATAACATAGTAGCGCGAACATTCACTGTATAATGTTTATCTAACTGTTCTACATTTAATTCTTCAATTCTCGTATGAGTAGCATACGCTGCATTATTAATTAAAATAGATGGATCACCTAAACGTTCTGAGGCCATATAAAACAAACGATTTGGTGAATACGAATGCGATAAATTGATTTCTGCCATTTCACAGCGAACACCTAAACTTTCAATCTCCTCTTTCAACAAAAAGGGCTCTTTGTCATGCATTCCCCACGGCATCGCTTTATCATACTGAGACCAGTACGTGAAAAAAATGTCTATCCCTTCTTGAGCAAGCACCTTGCATACAGCTGCACCGATTCCATTCAGACGAGTTGCCCCTGTTACAATTGCTATTTTCTTCACCTTTTCTCCTCCATCTATGGATAAATCCCCTGCACGAATACAGAGGATCTATCTTTTTATTCAATATTTGACAATATGCGTTCTGCACCTAATTTTAAAATTTTAATGAAGATATAATTTACAATCGTAAACATTACAAATAAAACGATAAACATAACCCATAGTCCTACTTGAAGGAAGAAGTATAATAAACTTACTCCCGCTACAATAACTAAAGCTATAAAAATATTAGCTAAAAAATTCCACAAAGTTGTATATCGGCTCTTAAATAATTTCTGCTCTGTATCCCAATGTATATCTGCAGTTTGTGCATCCCAACGTGTACCGATTAAATTAATTAACAATAACCCGTTCGCACTTAGTAAAAACCACAGTAACATGAACACAGGAGAAATCCCTGCTACAACTGCCATCGTAATACCGAATACTGCTAAAATAATTACATTAATTAACCAAGCAGTGATTGCTTTCGCAAAAAAGATATCCGAAGCTTTTACTGGTAAATATCGATTCACAAACCATGAACTTCCATCTCGTGAAAATGACGTTGTTGCGATGACGTTACTTCCCATTAAAAATAACGATGCACAAAGACCAACGCCAATTGCAAGTCCTGCTGATTTTGGATTATCAATATACCCTGTGATCCACTTTAAATTCCCATCTTGCACGAATAAAACAAAGAATAACATAATCGGCATAACAAAAGTTTGTACGATACAATTTAAGAAAAATTGTGGTGTACGGAATAACGTTTTAAATTCTTTTTTCACATACGCTTTCAAATGTGAACTTTGTACCGTTGATTTCTGTAAACCTTCTGCTGAAATGACCTCTTTTTTTGCTGTACTCGTTGAAAGTCCAATAACCCCTTTTAAATATGTACGCTCTGCAATGTAATAAAACAACACAAAAAATACAAATGAAATAAGTGCAAAGATGATTACGTATAAAGGACCCTTCCAATTTGCATTTTCTACTAATGCCACTGCCCCAAAATATGTAGTTGGAAAATAATTTGTCATTTGTACTAGAAGAGAAGATTCGTTGTTCGCAAGATAATTCGTAAGTGCATCTTCAGAAAACGAACTTTTATTTTTCCACTGTAAAAACACATTAATTCCTACAATAAATAGTATACTTACGATTCCAATAAATATATTGCCTCGATCTTTATTTTTCGCTATATTTGTATACCTCATAATAACTGTCATTAGTAATGAAGCTAATACTAACGGCACAATCGGGAAGAGTAAGTAAATGAAAATCATGTATATGTAATATGTAATAAATGCACTACTTTTTAACCCGTACGTAATAAAGATTGGTAATAAAATAAATGAACTCATTACGTATTGTGTAATTAATACCGTTAAAAACTTTGCCGAAATAATCTGCGCTGGCTTCAATGGTAACGGCAATAACATTTCAATGTCATTACTATAGTAAAATACAGTTAAAATGTTCGTTATACTCATTAAAAATACCCATATACTCGCAATCGCAAGTCCCATTGCGATAATCATTCCTGGGTCTTGCCCTAAATGTTTCATCCCTTCATACAATCCGTGCGTCATCGAACCAAATATTAAAAAGCCAACAAATAAAATGGCTGCAAATGAAAATACATACGCCCATCGCTTCTTCTTATCTGTTATAAAATCTGCATAATTTAATTTTAATAATACTTTCGTTAACGTCCAAATTTTACTCATTGCCCGTCATCTCCAAGAACATTTTTTCAAGTGATTCATTGGATTTAAAATGATCTCTCATTTCACCTAAATTCCCTTTAAACTGAAGATTTCCCTTATTAATAATCGCGACGCGGTCACATATTTTTTCTGCCACCTCTAATACGTGTGTAGAGAAAAATACAATCTTTCCTTTATCCGCATGTTCTCTCATCATTTCTTTTAAAATATATGCGGATTTCGGATCAAGCCCCGTTAACGGTTCATCTAAAATCCATACATCTGGCTCATGCACGAGCACACCAATAATAACGATTTTTTGTCTCATACCGTGCGAGTAACTTTGAATTTGATCCGATAACGCATTGTAAAGATCAAATTTCTTCGCTAAAGACTCGATTCGCTCTTGTCGTACTTCTTTCGGCACTTCATACATATCTGCCATAAAGTTTAAATATTCAATTCCCTTTAATCGCAAAAACATATCTGGGCTATCTGGAACATAACCAAACGTCTTTTTCGCTTCCATCGGATTTTTCATAATATCTTTACCGTTAATCGTAATCGTCCCTTTGTCCACTCCATGAATACCAGTAATCATCTTAATTGTCGTTGATTTTCCCGCACCATTTGGCCCTAAAAATCCAAAAATTTCTCCGCTAGGCACAGATAAACTTAAATCTTTTACTGCATAGGTAGACCCATTATAACTTTTTGACACATTCGTAATTTCAATCATTCCATCCAATCCTTTCCTTAATTACCAAATAACTATATCAATATTATAGCATACTTCTATTTTTAGATTTTTATATTTTTTCAGTTTTTTTAGCCTTTAAAATATATATACACACCTAATCCAACGATTAAAAAGACAGCTAGTATAATATAAATCATTGTCAGCCGTTTAATATTCCCTTTTGTCGCTTTACTATAATTCGCATCACCATTCCGCCCAATTAACACCGTTGCCACTACAGTAATCACTACAAGTAATACAACGATCATGATCCAAGTTAGCATTCCTTCCTCCCCCTCCTTACAACCATTTTACAATATTATCCTCTTTATTTCGCATTATATTTCCTCTTTTTACTATTATTATGAAAAGAATTGGAAAACTATTATTACTATACATTTCCATATGTGATATATTTATAACATTGTAAGGAGGACCTATTATGAAAACAACTTGGATAAAATATTTAGGATTTCTCGGTTTCTTCGGTTTCCTCGGCTTTTTTTATGAAAAAGGGTTGTTTACTATGTTCTGTTTCTTCTCCTTTTTCACAACGTATAGAACGGTTCAACACGATGAACTATTTGAACAAATCGTCAATAAATCATGCCGCAATGCCTTTATCGTTACATTACTAACTACCGCTGTCATTATGTTTATTGAAATGTTATTTCCAAACCCGGTGCTACAAGAGATTGATATCGCTCTTATTTTCAGCACACTCATTCTTACGTTCGGCTTCTCTATGTTCTTTTACGATAAACCAGTTGATGAATTGGAAGATGCACCATGGCGTTCGTAACGAAAATAAAAGAATACCGCGCCAAATCGAACATGACACAAGAAGATTTAGCGAAAACTGTTGGTGTACGCCGTGAAACAATTAGTCATCTCGAAAAAGGAAAATATAACCCTTCCTTACAGCTTGCTCACGATATTGCGAAGGCTCTTCATAGTACCATTGATGAAATTTTTATTTTTGAGGATTAATTGAGGACACAAAATCATATAAAAATACCGGCATTCTTTTCACAAAGAATACCGGTACTTCTCTTTTATCACCCATACAAAACAGCATGAAATACGCCTAACAGTAAGTATTGATCCTCTATATAATCTTCATCATATACATCCATCTCGATAGAATACATATCTTCCTCAAGACGAATATTCCAATCTGCGATTACATAACCGTTTCGTAATAACTTTCCAAGCCCAATTGAAGTTTTGTGAACAACATATTCTTCTCTCTTATATGTAAAGGTAAATAAGAAATTGGCATCTAATAACTTTCCATCACATACAAGTATTTCATGCTCTGTATCATTATGATCGATGTACGTTACTAAAATCCTTCTTTGACGCTGCCTACTTACATCCTTTGCAATAACGCGAATATTGTCCTTACTATCCTTTATTTCATAAATGATATTACTACCGACTTTCGGAATAAAGTCTAGCACTCTCATCAACGTATTTTTATAATAACCCCGTACTGCGCCTACTCCTTTGCTTCCATTGTAAACCTCTATCGAAGTCGTATCCGCTTTACTATCACACAGTCGTTTATAAGAAAGCTGCATCATTCGCTCTCCTCTTAAGTACTGATCAAACGTCACAGGATATTCTATCGCGCGCAGTTCCTTATTGAGCTCATTCAAATAACGTTGAACGCTCTCTACTAATGTTGTAGTTGATATACGCTCTTGAAGTTCAAATTGTTGCCAACTTGAAAAAACTCTCCACTGATCTTCCTCTTCATATACGAATCCGAGAATTACTTCCTCACGGTCACTCGTTTCATAATTCAATTGTTCTTTCTGCCCATGTTGCACTTGTTCCATCCACTGTCCTAAATAAATGCCAAGCTCTGCAACCTTCATGCATGGCTTCTGAAAAAATACGCTGTCACTCGCGCGAATTGTTAAATCCCCTTCAATAAAGCCATTTGCATAAGCGGCATACCGTGGCTCATCCTTCTGCGGAATACTCTTGTCTAACTCAAATAAAAACGTTAACATCTTTCACTCACCTCTAGTTATTACACCGATCTTACCTATAAATTGAACGCAACTCAAATTATATCGACGATTTTTCCAACATATCTACCGTAACTCAAAATATATCAACACGATTAAAATGAAACTACCTTTTCTTCCGCCACTTCCACAATTCCTAAAATTTGTAGCAGACTCTCCACCTCATAAGTCGGCTTAACACCTGTCATATTTTCTTTCAAACTCGGATTATACCAACACGTATCAATGCCGTAATCTTCTCCGCCTTTCATATCAGAAGTTAGCGAATCTCCAACCATTAATACACTTGATTTATCAGTAATTCCAAACTTCTCAAATGCATAATCAAAAATCTCACGTGCTGGTTTTTGATGACCAACCTCTTCTGAAATAATAATATGATCAAAGAAATTACATAAAGGCGAATTTCCAATTCTAGATTGTTGCACCTTCGTATATCCATTTGTAATAATACCTAACTTGCAATCTTGTAGATTCTCACATAATTGCACTGCACCTTCTATAAGGTGTACTTCTTTCCCTAAGTTTTCAAGGTATACATCACTAAATTGCTGCGCATCTACTTCTATATTATGAACGGCAAATAATTGTCTAAATCGATCTACTGCTAATTCACTTAGCGTAATCATTTTATTTTCTAAATCTCTCCATAATCCATTACTAATCTCTTTATAACTTGCAAGATAATCATTATACCCTGTAGGCATCCCGAACTGTACAAACGCGTTATACAAAGCATTTCTTTCCGTTTCAGGAAAATCTAATAATGTATCATCTACGTCGAATAATATAACTTTATATTTCATTATGCTCTCCTCAACTAGTACGTTATTTACAACTTGTATTTTCTCATTAATTGACTCTTAAGTCGAACTTTTTCCCTTTACAAATAGTATCTGTACAGAGAACTTAAAGTTGCTTTTAGGCACACGAGTTATGTTATTCAAAAATAATTAATTGTGAAAACACTATAAATTTGAGATAATTTGGATAATGAATCCAATTTTCAAAAGGGTAATACAGGAATAGAAAGGGGGCGGAACAACATAGTAAATTCATGGGGAAGACCTAAAATACAAATCCCAAAAACAAAAAGTGAATGGGTTGGAGATATCATTGGATATTCATTGTTCTTTGGATCAATCATTTTTTTGATTATTATTTGGGGAAGATTACCCGAGGAAGTACCCGCACATTATAACGCATATGGGGATGTAGATCGCTGGGGATCAAAGTGGCAACTTTTGCTTCTGCCATTAATAGGAGCTTTCATACTCCTATTAATGCAAACTTTAGAAAAGTTTCCAGAAGTTCATAACTACCCACAAAGATTGAATGAATCAAATGCTAAGCAGTTTTATTTGAATAGTAGAAAAATGCTAAATCAATTAAAAAATGTCTGTTTACTTATCTTTGCTTTCATCCAATTTGAAACAATTTCAATCGCTTTAAATTGGAGCGGCGGTTTTGGAAAATTATTTTTACCGATATTGTTAATTGGTACAGTTATTCCAATTGTAATAGGAATAATAAGGCAACGAAAAATTTCATAATAGAAACAGGAGGCTAATCCAATTAGCCTCCCTCCTCATTATTTATCTTCTAGCAATAATGCTTTCATTTCCTCTAACGACTCTTTCGTAAAGCCAAGTGCTTTTTCAGCATACGCTTCAACTGAACCGTATTGCTTTTTCACTTCATCAATCGCAGCTTGTAAATATTCAGCGCGCGCTTCAAACATCGCACCTAATATCGCTCTACTTTCATCGTTTTGAAGTTTTGCACCTAAAAAGGCCATCATTTTTTCATTTAACTTTTCACGGAAACCGTTACTTAGTAAATAGTCTTCCATTACTGTTTTTTCCGGTACACCTAGTAAAAGTAATAATAGTGCTGATCCGAATCCAGTACGGTCTTTTCCAGCTGTACAGTGGTTTACTAACGGTAAGTTTTCTGGGTTTTGCGCTAAGTTTAAGAAGCTCACGAATGCTTCATTACCACTTACGAAATCTTGATTCATTTTCACAAGGTACTCGCCTGGTTTCCCTAACATAGAAAGGTCACCAACTTGGAAAAATTCATTTATGTTCAAGTCTTTCGCCAATTCTTGCATAACTGGTAAGCATACTTGACGAGCACCTGTAATTTCTGGATTCGGCTTATGCTTCACTTCAAAGTCTGTACGGTAGTCACAAATTAACTTTAAGCCAGACTTTTGTAAATAGTCTATATCCCACTCTGTTAGTCCTGCTAATTCTTCAGAACGGTACAAATTGCCCCATTTTACTTTACGACCTTCAATCGTTTCATATCCTCCCATATCACGGAAGTTAAACGCGCCTTTTAATGGTAATCTACGCTCAGCTACTGTCACTGCTTGTCCATTACTTCCAACTAGTCTAAAATATGGACGCTCATTTTCACTCGGGTTTACAAGTGTACATGATGATTCTCCATTTACCGTTGCAAGTAATTCTCCCGTTTCTTCAATATGATCTGGTGAAGTACTCCAATAAATGCGAACTTCTTCTATATTATTTTCCCATTTTATATGTAACGTATTGTCTTCATTTCTTTCTACAGTTGCTTGTAACCAATTTCTTTGCTGCTCCATTCTTTCACCAACGCTTTCTCATATAATCGAATCTTTCTCTATTGTATTATAGGAATATCTATTTTGTCGTTCTCATTTTTCTTTTTATCTTACAAATAGGCAAGAAGTTCTTTTACTTGTTCATAAGTTGTACACGGATTCCCGCTAAATAAGTTCAAGATAGTACTCCTAAAACTTCCTCACATATCGCTCAGTGGAACTAAGCAGCTGACATCCATTCTTCCCAAAAACATCCTTCATCCACTCATTTTGTACATTTGTCTCGCCAATATAATAAGATGCACCTATTTCTTTTAAGACAAACATTGCCCCTGTAAAGAATGCTGCTTCATACCCTTTATTTCGCATATTTGGAGCCACTGCGAAATACATTAGTTTTCCTTCTTCTAACGTCCCCTTTTCAATATGCGGGATTACAATCCCTATCGGCTCTTCATCGATACTCGCTGTTAAACAATGTTCTTTCCATTGCTCACCAATTTCTTGTAGCATCATATTTACAAATTGATCATAAGTGACTTGTTCTTCTGTCATCTCGTTCCAAAGAGAATAAAAAGCTTCTTCTCCTACTTCTTCAATAAGCTTAAAATTAATATCACTTTCTACATCTTCTACTTCATATATATCCTTAAACACAATCATGTTTTCAGTAGCATATTCAAATGAATACGTTTCGAAACATTTCTTATACACATCATAATTTGGGCTTTTTGAAGAAATTTCAAAATGCAAGTTTTCTATTCCCTCTTTTTCAGCCTCAGCAACGCAATATTGCATGATTTCCTTTAATTTCTCTTCTGTAAAAGGCTCTGCATTATTTTCTTTTATTATTATAGAAGAAGCATTTCTTCTTATTTTAAAATGTTTTTCTAACTGTTCTATAGTCATCATATACTTCCCTCATCTATATCATACTAGAATTTCTACTTGTTCTCCTTGCATGAGCAGGATTGTCCTTGAATATATAGAATACTAGAAAACATTGCATCTTTAAAGTGCGGAGGAGGTTCTCCATTGGATATTACAACATTGCAACAACAGTTAGAGCTTATACAACAAAATGACTATACGCAACTGCAACATATAGATTTGAATGAGTTAACGCTCAATATGCTTCAGTATATCGGAACAACTGATAGTTACGTTCGTTACCAACTTATATATAAATGTTTTGCACATTTCATTCATCATGAATTCCTTATGGATGATCAACTGAAATTACTTCTACAAACTTGTTTAAGTGATGAGTATTTATATTATGACATTTACTCCCCACATACAGATGGGGTTTTCACACGTTCTTACACTGTTTCATTAATTGCGCTAATACTCCAATTCGCTAACTCGCACTACTTTTTCACAGAGGAGGACATTGAAGAAATAAAAAACAAACTCATTTCATATACAAACTTAGAAACGGATTTTCGAGGCTATATTGAAAATAAAGGATGGGCTCATTGTATTGCCCACGTATCAGATGCCTTTACTGAAATTGTTCACAATTCCTATACGACCTTTGAGTGGTATGAAGAATTAATTCATTGTTTATTAAATAAAATTTTTATCCCATCGGATCTATTTCATAATAATGAAGATGAACGAATTGTTACACCGTTACTATCGATGCTATATCATGATTTTCCGCAAGATGAGTTAATTTCAATTATTTATAAAAAAATAAAAAGGCTTCCTCAAATTAGAAAACGCCTTTCACTTAATGAGTATTGTATATTATGTGCCAACATTAAAACCTTTTTACGCACATTATTTTTCAGAACGAAAGATGATCATAACTTAGCCTATACAGCACGTAAAACAGAAAGAATGTTAAAAGAACTTCCTAACTATTATTAAAAGCAAGGAGAAATAACATGGGTTATATTGAAGACATGAGAAATTTAGTAGGAAATCATCCACTTATTTTAATAGGTTCACACGCCATTATATTAAATGAGAACAATGAAATATTACTGCAGCTCCGTACAGATTTTAACCGCTGGGGTATTATTGGCGGAGCCTTAGAATATAACGAAACGTTAGAAGACGCTTTAAAGCGAGAAGTATATGAGGAAACTGGACTTTTCATCAAAAATCCAGAACTATTCCGTACATACTCAGGACCAGATTTCTTTCAAATCTATCCAAACGGCGATCAAGTACACGGTGTACTCGTTGTTTATATTTGCCGCGAATTCAATGGTGAACTTGTATGCGACCAAACAGAATCGAAAGAACTACGCTTCTTTCCGCTAGATGCGTTACCTAGTAATCTTCCTCCTGTTATTGATAAAATTATTAAGGAGTTTCAGCACTCCAATTAAAAAACATTACATAGTGTATATAGAAATAAAACAACCTCATTTCCCGTCATAATAACGCGAAATGAGGTTGTTATCGTTCACCGTAAATCCCTATTCCCCCAAAAATAACCAAATGATATTAACGTTCACTTTCTACAGCTGTATATCCCCTTACAAATAAGAGTGTTATATAAGAAATAATGAATGAAAAAATAGTATACATGCCCACCCAAAAGAAAAATGATGGATCATACAATGTAACATTTAACATAAGAAAAATAAGAAATATTACCATTGGCATCACATAAAATGCACCTAATTTATATGTCCCAGCTATTGAAAAAATACAAATAAGCAATGGATATATACAGAAAATAAAAATGAATTCACTCACTGTTATGTCCCCCTTTCTGAAGAAATAATAGGTTTCTCGTAAACATTTGGGGGAACAACAAAGTTTTATTTTTTATCAGTTATTAATAAATATAATGTTAGATTGTTATCTCAATCTGGTTTCCTTCAAGGTCACTTACTACACTTTCATAGTAACCATCCCCTGTAGTACGCGGGCCATTTAACACAGCGTACCCTGCTTCACTTAATGTATTGGTTAATTCATTCACTTTTTCTTTACTACCTACAGAAAAAGCAATATGCGCATATCCTATTGTTTGTGTTTGTGTAGTATCGTCTATCCCTACTTGCCTCATAAGTTCTAGACGCGCTCCACCTTCAAAAGTTATAAAATAAGATTCAAACTGCTTTTTCGGATTGTGATATAAGCTATTTTCTTCACCACCGAAGTACTGTTTATAGAAATCACGCATACCTTCTAAATCATTTACCCAAATTGCTACATGTTCAATTTTCATAATCGACACCTTTTCTTTCACAGGATTCAACCAACAATTTGATATTTAATTTTCTTTGCTTGCTCTTATAATCATCAGATCAAGTCCAAGGCTTTTTAATCCATATAAATAATCTTCTTTCCAATCGCTCACTGTTATTTTCGGAATATGTTCCGCTGGAATGTACTTCGGACAAGTTTTTACAATTTGATCTATTACAAATTGGTTCACTTCATCATCACAAAAGATAAAGGCATGCGGGTTAATAATAGCTATACATGTAGCTATTAAACGAGTAATAGCATCTATATTATATTGCTCTGGATTATTTGAATCTCTTACTGCATCTTCACTTCTCAAAGATTGTAAGAAGTTTTTATTATCATACTGTGGAACGAAAGATATCTCCCCTGAGAAAAAGGTACTCCCTCGTACCACATCTCCATTTATCATAATCCCCGCCCCTGGGCCGTTTTGACCTGAATACAAATATACAAGAGATGATTTATCATTATTTCCAGTATTTTTATAATAGCCAAGGACTGCGGCATTCATATCATTTTCTATTACTACAGGTATAGAAAACAGATTCTCCAAATGACTTTTCAAATTAAAATTTTGGAACTTTTCATAACCAGGTATATAAAAAATACGACCATTATCAACCGAACCAGGCACACCAATTGATATAGAGCTTATTTTCGGGAATGTAGCTATAAGACTTTCAATATGTTTAGATAATAGATTTATGCCAGTATCAATTAATACACTTGAAGTACTTCCTTGTTCTTTTACTTCCCCTAAACAGTTAAAAATGGTATAGTTTGTTTCATTTTTCTCTAAAAATATCGCTAATCCTAACATATATTCCGGATTATACGCATATCGTTTCGCTCTTCTTCCGCCACTTGAATCATCTAAACCGACTAAAGTGACTTCACCATCTTGTTTCATATTTTCTATAAATTTACTTATCGTTGGAAAACTAATTTCTAATGTATTACTAAGTTCAACTTTCGTCGCACTTCCTTGCTCTAGAAGAGCCGTACGAATGCCTCGAAGGATCGTCTCTTTAATCGATTTTTGAGTAACAAATTGTTCACTCAAATCGCTCACCACCTTAATCAACATACTTATTAAACACTTTTAATAAGTTGCGTTGACAATATATCATACATCATTTTCTAAAGCAATAGAGATGATATATTTCCGCTGCATGCAATCCTTATTTAGCTCGGTGTATTCTCTCTTGTAATAGACGATACAATTCCAGACAAAAGAACAAATAATAAAACAGCTAGCAAGGCATTACGTATTCCGAATGCTTCCCCAAGTATCCCTAAAAATGGTGGTCCGACTAAAAAGGCTGTATAACCAATGATAGAAACTGCAGCAACATTAGAAGTCGCATTTTCACGGTCATCTCCAGCAGCTGACAGACCAATTGGGAACCCTAGCGCTGCACCAATCCCCCACAGTACTACGCCAAATGCTAGAAAATACGAATTACTCCCAAATATTACGATTGAAATTCCTAGAATCGCCATCATAATAGTGGCACGTACGACAGCGACACGACCGAATCGATCAAGGAAATAGCTGCTACACATACGAGTTAACGTCATTGCTAATACAAAAATTGCGTACATAATAGAACCTGCCACTATACTTTGCTCATGTCCATCTACCATCACGATAGGTAGCCAATCATTTGCACTACCTTCTGCAAATGCCATTCCAAGCACAAAAAGACCAATTAAAAGCACCTTTTTTTCCATACGTAAGGAAGTACGCTTCTCTCTCCTTTTGTTCCGCGATTTCTCCTTCTTTCCTGTTCCGTGCGGAAGAAAACGATACACCATACATACAAGTAATAGAAACACGACCGAAATCACAAGAAACTGATACAGAATCGGGATGTGAAGCGACGCTGCGACAGAACCACTGAGCGCGCCTACTAAAGTTCCTACACTAAAAAAGCCATGGAATTTCGGAAGAAGAGTTGTTCCTAATTTCTGCTCAATGGAAGAACCTTCTACATTCAATGCGACTTCCGCCAATCCGTAGCCTACTCCAAATACTAGTAAGCTACTAAAAGCCCCCATACTAGAAACAAAATAAATATTTATACCTAAACAAATCAATCCAACAATCATAAAAAACATACTGCCTATAATAACGTCTCTAGCTCCCTTACAGTCAATGAAGCGGCTTGCACTCAGTAAACCAATTATTGAACCGACAGATAGTCCGAACAAAATCCAGCCCATTTCTGCATTTGACACTGCTAACATATCTCGAGTAGCTGCTGTTCTTGAAATCCATGTAGCAAACGCGACACCTGGCAAAGCAAATAAGAGAAAAAGAGCGTTTCGAGAGGCAAGTAATGTCTTTGTATGATTATCCGCACTATATTTCTCCATATGAAACACCTTTCACATTGTCTATACGATAAGACACCAGTTTATTCATATACCCGTAAAAAACGATTTCTATAAGTCTATCGTTTTAATAACTTTAGCTGGATTGCCACCAACAACTACATTATGAGGTACATCTTTTGTCACAACTGCCCCTGAGGCAATTACAGCGTTGTCTCCAATTGAAATACCAGGGTTAATTATAGCTCCCCCGCCAACCCAAACGTTGTTACCAATCTTTACAGGCTTTCCATATTCTTTACCAGAATTCCGTTCCACCGGATGTAAAGGATGAGTGGCCGTATAAATATGGACACCTGGTGCAAACATACAATTATCACCGATTCGTACTTCACAAACGTCCAAAATCACACAATTAAAATTTGCGAAAAAGCTCTTTCCAACATGGATATTGTAGCCGTAATCACAACGAAAATCAGGATTAATTTGGGCTTTCCCATCAGCTGAAGAACCTAAAAGCTGATTTAATAATGTAAAACGTTTTTCATCTCCTGTCTCCATCGCCTCGTTATAAAGGCGTGTTAAACGTTTTGCCTCCACCCTATCAGCCACTAATTCTTCATCCTCCGCAACATACATTTCTCCCGCTAACATCTTTTCTTTCTCTGTTTTCATACAATCCTCTCCCTCGTTATAGAATGAATCACACTTATTAAACTCGTTTAATAAGTAACCCTATATTAGCATACTTTTTAATATGTGCAACTAATAAGTTTTGAAAGGAAATGTGAATTCTTACTTCACCTAACGAAATAGGGAACGCTCAGCGTCCCCTCTCAAATCCAATCCGTTTTTTTATTTCTGCTAAATTTACCCTCGCGATTTTTCTTGCCCGCTCAGCACCTTTTTCTAACGCTTCATATAATAAATTTGGCTCATTCATATACATAGCGTATTTCTCCCGAGGTCCAGCTAATTCGCGGTCTACAACGCGAAACAACTCTTTTTTTACATCGCCCCATCCGATTCCAGTTTCATACTTTTCGCGCATCGACTGTATTTCATCTTCCGTCGCAAATTCTTTATATATCATAAATAACGTTTCTAGTTCTTTCGGTTCATTCGGAAGTGAGGAGTCTGTTTTGATTTTAAATATTAACTTTCGTAGTTTTTCTTGTTCTGCAAATAATGGGATCACATTTCCGTAACTTTTACTCATCTTCCTTCCATCAAGACCAGGTAAAATGGCACCTTCTTCTTGTATGACATAATCCGGAAGCGTAAATGTTATGCCGAATGTATGATTAAAATACGACGCAATATCACGGGCAATTTCAATATGTTGAATTTGGTCTTTCCCGACTGGTACATGAGTAGCTTGAAATAATAATATGTCAGCTGCCATTAAAATCGGGTACGTATATAATCCCATATTCACTCCAGCATCTACCTCTAACCCTGCTTCTTTATTTTGCTCTACTTTCGCTTTATACGCATGAGCACGGTTCATAAGACCTTTCGGAGTTAGACAAGCTAATATCCAAGCTAGTTCTAAAATCTCTGGCACTTCTGTTTGTCGGTAAAAAATAACATCTTCTCCAAGTCCGAGTGATAACCAAGTAGCTGCTACCTCTTTCGTATAACTACTGAACTTTTCTGAATCATGCACAGCATTTAACGCATGATAATCCGCTATAAAATACAATGCGTTTCCTTCATTATTCTTTGACATTTGCAGCGCAGGTTTAATCGCACCAATATAATTTCCTAAATGCGGATAACCAGTTGGCTTAATTCCTGTTAACATTATTTTTTCACTCACACTAACCCCTCCTTTCTCAAAATAAAAAAGCCCCTCATCCTAAAAAAGGACGAGAGACTCCCGCGGTACCACCTTCATTAGCTATCATTAATAGCTCACTTCAACTTCTTAACGTGAAGTAACCGTCTTTACCTACTCATTTCAGTTAGAAGCTCCAGAGCCCATTCCATATTCATCCCTTACTGATTTCCACCACATATCAGCTCTCTGAAAATTTTTGAATATGTACTCTTCTCTTTCATTGCTTTTTCGTTATTTTTTACAGTTTATCACATTCCCTTTCCAATTAAACCCTAATTTTCTGTTTTATATAGCAGGAATTTTCACCTTGATTGTCTAATAATATATAGGTTTGCAGAAATACTCGAAACAACTTTGGAGGTTTTTTCATGGTAAAATATATATCCATTTTAGGTTCAACGGGATCCATTGGCACATCTGCATTAGATGTCGTTTCCGCTCATCCTGAACATTTTAAAATCGTCGGTTTAACCGCAAATTATAATATCGATCTTCTCGAAAAGCAAATCGAATCGTTTCAGCCTCGTATTGTAAGCGTAGCGACAAGAGAATTAGCGGACACATTGCGTTCTCGTATTTCAACAAATACAAAAATTACATATGGAACTGATGGTTTAATTGAAGTATCTACCCATCCTGATACAAATCTTGTATTAAGTTCAGTTGTCGGTGTTTCAGGTTTACTCCCAACAATTGAAGCATTAAAGGCGAAGAAAGATATCGCCATCGCTAACAAAGAAACTTTAGTTGCAGCTGGACATATCGTAACCGAACTAGCGAAACAAAACGGATGCCGCCTAATTCCAGTCGATAGTGAACATTCAGCTATTTTCCAGTGTTTAAATGGGGAAAATAATAAGGAAATCGAAAAATTAATTGTTACAGCTTCTGGCGGCGCTTTTCGTGATAAAACACGTGAAGAAATGAAAACATTACAAGCGAAGGATGCTTTAAAACACCCAAACTGGTTAATGGGGGCAAAACTAACGATAGATTCTGCCACGTTAATGAATAAAGGGTTTGAAGTGATGGAAGCTAAGTGGCTATTCGATATTCCTTATGAAAAAATTAATGTTATGATTCATAAAGAAAGTATCATTCACTCTTTAGTAGAGTTTATTGATGGATCAGTCATGGCACAGCTCGGTGCCCCTGATATGAGAATGCCGATTCAATATGCATTTCACTACCCTACTCGACTACCTTCATCCTATGAAAAATTAAATTTATTAGAAATTGGTAGTTTGCATTTTGAAAAACCAAATTTAGAGAAGTTCCCCTGTCTACAATACGCATTTGAATGTGGCAAAATTGGCGGTACAACTCCAGCTGTATTAAATGCAGCGAACGAAATTGCAAATGCACTATTTCTTAAAAATGAAATTGCATTTTTCGATATCGAAAAAACAATTTACAATACAATTGAAGCTCATCATAATGTAAAAGATCCTTCACTCGATGCTATATTAGAAGCTGATCAATGGGCACGCCAATACGCAAATCAATTATTAATAAAAAAGAGCTAAAACAGTTTTATCTGTTTTAGCTTTTTTTTACGTATTCAACTTAACAAATCTATAACTATGCGTTACTAACACTTTTAATATCGCATATCCTGGAATTGCTAAAATAATCCCCATAATTCCAAATAAATTTCCGGCAGTTAAAATAATAAAAATGATAGTAATCGGGTGAATGTCTAGCTTTTTCCCCATAACTTGCGGAGAAATAAATTTACCTTCTGCTAATTGTACGACCATCATTACAATAATTACTTTTAACACCATTGATGGCGAGTCAATAAATGCGATAATTAATGCTGGTGTAATTGCAATGATTGGTCCTACGTACGGAACGATATTTACAATCATCGCTAAAATTGCAAGTAATACCGCATATTTAATACCAATAATAAGGTAACCGATTAATAGCATAATACCGATAAACAAGCTAACGATAATTTGCCCTCTAATATACGAGCTAATGGCATAATGCATATCATCTAGTATTCTCATCGCTGCTGGGTGTCTTTGTTCTGAAATAAACTTTAAAAAGTGATTCGGTAATTGTTCACCATCTTTTAAAAGATAGAACAATATAAATGGAACCATTACAAACGTTAAAACGACCTCTGTAACAGTACTTAAAAATCCAGTTACATTTCCAGTTACTGATGATAACGACTTCGTAAAATCAACTGTGTAGTCTTTTACCATACTCGCTACATCAATATTTAAATTCTCTTGAATTTTGCCTAGTAAATTACTTTCCCCGAATCTACGTGCCGCTCGCTCAATTTCATGACCGAAATACGGTAAGTTATCTATTAATGCATCAATTTGATCTTTAATAATCGGGATTACTGTTACAACTAAAAATACAAATAATCCTAGTACTATTATATATATAGAAGCTATTGATACGATTCTTGAAACACCTTTCTTTTCTAAAAGCGAAACGAATGGATGCAATATATAAAATAGCACACCCGCTAATAGTACGGGGAAGAAAATTGTTTTTAAAAAGACGATAAACGGAGTAAACACAAAAGAAATTTTCGTTAGCAATAATATGTTGATAAACAATAATGCAAATCCAAGTAGCACCGCTAAATAATTTTGTTCTCTAAAAAACTTTTTCAGCTTATCTCTTTTTCTTATATTTACTTTCTCCAACGAAACCACCTCTTCGAATGATGAAAAGCCCTTATTCAGGGCTTTTCGTCATGATCTATATTTTTATTTTTTTGCAGCTTTCACTACAAATGATACAATAAGAATTAATACGATTGCACCTAATAATGCTGGCACGACATGAATCCCACCAAAAGATGGCCCAAAAGATCCAAATAATCTACCACCTAACGAAGCACCTAATAAACCTGCGATAATATTTCCAAACATACCACCCGGAAAATTTTTACCCGTTATAGAACCTGCAATTGCACCTATAATAGCACCAACTATTAATGTGATAATCCATCCCATTTTTAGTCCTCCATTTCTATTATAGTGTATTTCTTTTTGATACTAAATTATTATGTAACTATTATAATTATTATATCCAATAAAGAAAAATCTTGTCAAATCTATGAAAATAAAGCTTACAAGGAGGTTTTACCGAGTGATTCAAAAATTAATAACAACTTCTCACAAAACCGCTACTTCTATTTTAAGCATTCAAATACCAGCTTATGAAATCGAGGCACAATATATAAATAGTACAGCTATCCCTCGCCTTTATGATACTGTAGCCGATATTCAATCATGTGATGAAATTTTCTACGGCTATTTTTATGAAGATACACTTGCCGGGTTTATTTCTTTTAAAATGGATGAAGAGGAAGTTGATATTCATCGTTTAGTAGTATCCCCCGATCATTTTCATAAAGGAATCGCTACAAAACTACTACTTTATGTATTTGACATGTTCTCCCCTTCACAAACATATATTGTACAAACAGGGAAAGAAAATACACCTGCTCTGTCTTTATATAAAAAATATGGATTTATTAAAATAAATGATATTATATTATCCGATGGAGTGGTTTTAACCTCACTAAAAAAATCAGAAAACAACAAATAGTTTGACTCATCAATTTATTTATGTTATCTTTTACTTTATAAAACCTTTTGCTGAGTCCAAAATTTGGAGCGGGGGAACCATTTTTGTAGCCATGCTACTTGGGGCGAATCTTTTTTAAGTAGGGAAACTCTCACTTCCCGAGTCCGACAGCTAACCTCGTAAGCGTAATGGGAGAGGAAGGTGCTTTTTGCCTATGTTACACAGTGTACCTCCTTAATTATAAATATGGGATCGATACCAATAGACACCTATATTTATAGAAAAGGAGACATGTATAATGTTACGTTTATCTGATCACGCAATAAAAATGATGGAGCAAAGACTTCGACTCGAACAACATCGCACATATCAAGCAAATAAAGTTGTAGATAACTTACATCACAAATACTTCTTTCAGCATATTTTTCAACCGAAAAGATAAAGAGAAAAACACAAGGAATGTCTATACAGACATTCCTTGTGTTTTTTATATTCCTTATAATATTCTCACTACATTTAAACTTGCCGTAATCGCACCTGCTATAGTGGTCACATGCCCTACACCTAATGGACCGTTTTGTAATATTAATGTTGAATTGGCACTCGTTACATTCACAAGAAGCGTATTTGAAATGGCAGGTTCGATTACTACAGTTACTGTCGTTACGTTTTGTATAAAACTCCCTGCTAGTTGCGTCCCATTTAATAGTAGTCTGACAGATACCGTCTCATTCCCACCAGTCGCGTCCCCTTGGAAATAATAGCTTACTAAATATATTCCTGGGGTGGATACTGTGACAGTTGTAGCACTAGTTAAAGATACTCCTGTTCCATATACTGTAGATCCTGAATTAATTGGAATGTTGGCATTGGCTGCAATTGTACTTGTTGAAGTAGAAAAGAAATAGCCGCCACCTGTTGATATTGCAGATGATCCAGTTGCTCCTGTTAAACCGGTTGGGCCCGTGACACCTGTTGGGCCTGTTACTCCCGTTCCCCCTGTTGCTCCTGTTATTCCTTGTATGCCTTGGATTCCTGTCGGTCCTGTTGCACCAGTCGCTCCAGTCGCTCCGGTTGCTCCGGTTGCTCCCGTCACACCTTGTGGACCTTGAATTCCTTGTATTCCTTGAGGACCTGTTATTCCCGTCACTCCAGTTGCTCCCGCCGGACCTACTATCCCTTGTGGACCTTGGATTCCTTGCACGCCTTGTGGACCGGTTGCTCCTGTCGGGCCAGTTGCTCCGGTTACTCCGGTTACCCCTTGTGGACCTTGGATTCCTTGAGGACCTTGAGGGCCCGTTACTCCCGTCGGTCCGGTTGCACCCGCCTGACCCGTTGGACCCGTCGAGCCAGTTATCCCTTGTATCCCTTGAGGTCCAGTTGGGCCCGTTGGACCAATCGGACCTTGGATTCCTTGGATTCCTTGAATGCCCTGTGGACCGGTTGGACCTTGTAAACCTTGTATCCCCTGAATTCCTTGTGGGCCTGTTGCCCCTGTTGGACCAGTCGGGCCCTGTGGACCTTGGATTCCTTGTATTCCAGTTGGACCTGTTGGACCTATAGCCCCTTGCGGCCCCTGTATGCCTTGTATTCCTTGAGGACCAGTTGGACCCGTTATACCACTTGGGCCTTGCACTCCTTGCAATCCTTGTGGACCGGTTGGACCGATTGGACCTTGAATTCCTTGAAGACCTTGTAAACCGGTTGGGCCGGTTGCTCCCATTACTCCTTGCTCACCTTGCATTCCTTGTATTCCTTGCGGGCCTGTTGGGCCGATTGGACCTTGTGCTCCTTGCACTCCTTGAAGACCGGTTGGACCTGTTGCTCCTACCGGTCCCTGTACGCCTTGTAAACCTTGTAAACCCGTTGGACCTGTTACTCCCATTACTCCTTGTGGACCTTGAATTCCTTGGTCACCTGTTGGACCTGTTACCCCCATTGGACCCTGTACGCCTTGCAAACCTGTTAAACCAGTTACCCCTGTCGGTCCCTGTATTCCTTGCACTCCTTGGATTCCAGTCGCTCCTGTTGCTCCGGTCGATCCAGTTGCCCCAGTTGCTCCAGTCGGACCTGTTGGACCTCCCGGTGATCCTGCCGGACCCGTTGGACCCGTTGGGCCTCCTGGCGGACCTGTTGGACCCGTTGCTCCTGTTGGACCTGTTGCAGATCCAGTTGGACCAGTTACTCCCGCCTGACCTGTCGAGCCCGTTGGACCGGGATCCCCTTGCAAGCCAGTTGCCCCTGTTGGGCCTATTACACCTTGCACCCCTTGTATCCCCTGAGAGCCGGTTGGACCGGTTAGCCCCATCTCACCTTGTGGACCTTGTAAACCTTGAACACCAGTTGCCCCTGTTGATCCTATTGGCCCTTGTTCTCCTTGTATTCCTTGAGAACCAGTTGGACCCGTCGGGCCCACCGGACCTTGAATTCCTTGTATACCTGTTACACCTTGTAAACCACTACTCCCTAAATTACCTTGAACACCTTGTATTCCCGTATTTCCTGTTGGGCCCGTCGGACCAATTTCACCTTGCACTCCTTGTATACCCTGTATTCCTGTTGGACCCGTCGGGCCGATTTCACCTTGTATTCCTTGTATACCTTGTATTCCTGTTGGACCTGTTTCTCCCATTGGCCCAGGTATACCTTGTATCCCTTGAATTCCAGTTGGGCCAATCGGACCCCTTTCGCCTTGAATTCCTTGAACACCTTGAATTCCTTGTGGACCTTGTTCCCCCATCGGCCCTTGACTACCTTAAGCACCCCGTGGTCCTGTTAAACCAGTTGGACCTGTTGGGCCAATCTCTCCCTGTACTCCTTGTACTCCTTGAATTCCTGTTGGACCAGTTGGGCCAATTGGTCCTTGTACGCCTTGTATTCCTTGCGGGCCAGTCGGTCCACCTAAAGACCCTGTCGGACCAGTTGGACCAGTTGGGCCCGTAATACCTGACGCCGGAAAAGGAATAGGTGATTGAAACTTACTACACTTATCTTGCTCCCTCACAAGCATCTCCCCCCGTTATAACTAACGTGTCAAACTATTTTTAATACATTTAAACTAGCAGTTATCACACCAGATAATGTCGTTACATGCCCAATAGATAATGGACCATTTTGCAAAGATAAAGTAGCATTTGAAGAAGCAACATTAATGACCATCGTATTAGAAATCGCTGGTTCTAATACAAAGGTACCTCCTGTAACATAAAAAATAAAACTCCCTGCGACTTGCGTTCCATTTAAAGTAAGCCTCACGGAAATCGTTTCATTCCCCCCATTTGGATCACCTTGAAAATAATAGCTGACTAAATATATTCCCGGTGTACTTAACGTTACAGTTGTTGCATTTGTTAAACTAACACCAGAACCAAAAGTTGTAGATCCTGAATTGATTGGTATTAACGCATTCGCTGCAATTACACTCGTTGAAGTAGAAAAGAAATAACCGCCTCCGCTAGGTAAGCCAGTCGCCCCTGTTGCACCTATTATTCCTATGGAACCTATAACCCCTATACTTCCAGTTGCGCCTGTTGGTCCCACAGCTCCAATCGATCCTTGACTACCTTGCGCTCCGGCTGGCCCGACACTACCGCTAACCCCTGTCATTCCACTTACTCCAGTTGGGCCTTGCAGACCTTGAATACCTTGAGAACCTTGTATCCCGGTTACTCCCGTTGCTCCTGTTGGTCCGGTCATTCCTGTACTTCCTTGTATCCCTATAATCCCTTGAACGCCTTGTATTCCTTGTGCACCTGTCGCCCCTGCTTCTCCTGTCGCTCCTGTTTCTCCAGTTACACCTGTTATTCCAACATTTCCTTGTGGTCCCTCAGCTCCTTGACTACCTTGTGCACCTTGCACTCCTTGGGGACCTGTTATCCCGTTTTCTCCTAAAACCCCTTGGGGACCTCTAATTCCTTGCGCTCCTGTCGGACCTGTTATTCCTTGTATTCCTTGCATACCTTGAGAGCCTTGCGCTCCTGTTGGGCCTACTATACCTTGTATTCCTGGAGACCCTTGCAAACCAATTGCTCCTGCCTGACCTGTTATTCCTTGAACTCCTTGCATACCTTGAGCACCTTGTGGACCAGTCAATCCATTTTCCCCTTGTATTCCTTGAGGTCCTTGTATCCCTTGAACGCCAGCTGCTCCTGTTTCTCCTCGTATTCCTTGAGGTCCTTGTATACCTTGTGCTCCAGCTGCTCCTGTTTCCCCTCGTATTCCTTGGGGACCTTGGGCTCCAGCCGCTCCTGTTGTGCCTGTGGGACCGATTATTCCTTGTAATCCTTGTATACCTTGCGCTCCTGTTGGACCTGTTATCCCTTGTATTCCTTGCACACCTTTAGGGCCTTCTGCACCAGTTGGACCGATTTCTCCCTGTGGACCTTGAGTTCCTTGGGGACCTTCTGCGCCAGTTGCTCCTATTATTCCTTGATTACCTTGAGAACCTTGTGCACCTTGTACGCCAGCTACACCAATTACCCCTTGAGAACCTTGTGCTCCCCTTACACCTTGAGGGCCAGTGGGACCAGTTATACCTTGTAATCCTTGCACTCCTATTAGACCAGTTCCCCCTGTTACACCCCGCGTACCAGTTACACCAGTTGGACCTGTTGGCCCCCCAGGTGGACCGGGTGGACCAGATGGACCAGTCACTCCACTAGAGGGACCAATTGGACCGGTTGTTCCCGTCGGGGCACCCGGAGGTCCTTCTGGTCCTTGTATACCAATACTTCCAGTTGCTCCTGTTATCCCTCGTACTCCTTTTGCTCCTTGAAAACCTGTGGATCCGTTTATTCCTTGTATTCCTTGAACACCTTGTGGACCTTGGGGGCCTATTACACCTGTTACTCCCCTTATTCCGCTTATACCTTGAGGTCCTTGTATTCCAGTAGAACCAGTTGGACCTATTACACCTTGTATCCCTTGATCACCTTGGTGTCCTTGCTCTCCAGTAATTCCTTGTATTCCTTGGGGACCTTCTTCTCCTTGTATACCTGTAGTTCCATCCTCCCCTTGTATTCCTTGCGCTCCTTGGGGGCCTTGTGGACCTGTTACACCTGTAATACCAGCTTCACCTATAACTCCTTGCATTCCTTGGGCTCCCGTTTTTCCTCTTCCTCCAATTTCCCCTTGTATCCCCGGGGAACCTTGTAGACCTCGACTACCAGCAGGGCCTGTAATCCCTTGTATCCCTTCCAGTCCTTGTAATCCAATATCACCAACAGGACCTTGCTCTCCAATTAATCCTTGAGGACCTTGTAAACCAACCGGACCTGTAATTCCTTGCTCTCCAGTATCACCAATGGCACCTTGTATTCCTTGAGCTCCTGTTGTCCCTCGCGGACCTTGTATTCCCTCGATACCTTGGGGGCCTTGTGGACCCGTTGCTCCTCTAGGTCCAGTAATTCCCGGAGGGCCGACCGGACCTTCATGCCCTCCAGTTGGACCAGTTGAACCACTATTACCAGTAGGACCCGTTGCTCCTATAAGTGGAAGAGGCAGTGCCACTCCAAATTTTTTGCACTTTTTATGATGACGCACAACAATCCCCCTTCCCCAAAATAATTACACTTTTTATATGAAATGCATTTTCATATGAAAAGTACACCTCTAACTTCATTTTTTTAAAAATAAAGAAGCCCATCATTTCATGTATTTGAAATGACGGGCTTCTTTTTATAAAACACTTTACTTCCTCGCCTTAATAATAAAAGTAGTTGGCACCACTCTAGCTTTATATAATGAATAATATTTCGTAGACGGCTCAGCTAATTCTTCATCAAACGCGCTAGATGGTTCAGGTTCTTCTATTCTCTCAATTGTAAATCCCGCTCTATTTAACTCATTTATGTATGTACTTATTTTTCTCTTATATAATGTCGCTTGTACATTTTCTCCTTTAAATGTTTCAAACGTAATAGGAGTTTCCTCATGATAAGAAGACTTAAAAGCAATTTCTTCTGTACCATACTGTAAATTTGAATATACTGGGTGCTCCCAACTAAAAATAAAACTTCCTCCTGGCTTTACATACGAATAAATTAGTTCCAACGTTTTTCGTAAATTTGAAGTCCAACCTAATGCATAAATGGAATATACAATATCGAAATACCCTTTCGGAATATCACCTTCCTCTTCCATTGCTCCGCATACTAACTTTGAATTCCAACTCTTCAACGTTTCATTCGCTGTTTTAATTTGTTCACTTGAAAGATCAAGACCCCATACTTCCTCTGCCCCATGTTCTGCCATATATTGCAGCGAATGCCCACTTCCACATCCAATATCAAGAACCTTTTTATTTCTAATTGAATCGAACAAATGAATCTCATCTTCAGACGCCGTATACGGACCATATTTCGGTAAACAATCCACTTGAAAGAAATATGGTGCAACTGTATCCCAACACTTTTTGTTTAAAGCTAACATTTGTGTACCTTTCATATTCTACATTCCCCCATCCTATTTTCTTTCCCTAATATAAATTACACATTATAACCTGATCTCCCTTTTCTCTTCTCCCGATAATTTTTCACTTTCGCAATCGTACCGCACGCTCTTCCTCCTTCTTCTCCAGCATACATACCGCACCATCTTTTACTTCCATTTCGCGAATGATCATAAAATACCCAGCGACAATCTGGGCATGCTTTTAACCTCCCCCACAAATTTTCTTGAATTGACATTAACACAATGCTTAATACTTTTGTATATACATTCTCTTCGTGCACAGGCTCATATGTAATACCTTTCATATCTTCCTTTACATGTACATGAAATGGGTATTTCTCTAACCACTTTTGCAATGATCCTTCGCCTTCAACCGTTAACCGAATATCTTCTCGAAAACTTTTTAATTCCTCTATCGTATGAAATGGAACCTCTTTATGAAAATATTTTTTCATAAAGAGGTTTATATCCTCTTCTGTTTGTAGCATATCAATTGGCTCTCTCGTATCGTTTGGTATTTTCCATGTATTTAAAAATTCCCGAATATATTCTAATTCATTTGGTGCATTTTGATTCAATTCCATCCACCTTCTTCTTAAAATTTACTTTTTTCTGACTTTATGTATAATTATAATATAAATTAGTTAACCATTAAATATTTTTACTGGTTACAATATCAGGAGGAGTTCTATGAAAAGTTTCTCAATACCGATACGTTTCATGCTTATTTCTTCATTTTTTATGTCTTTTGGGTATTTCGCAGTATACGCATTTTTAGCTATTTATCTATTAAGCTTTCTTCATTTTACTGCTGTTCAAGTAGGAACAGTGTTGACGGTTATGACAATCACATCACGAGTTATCCCATTATTCTCTGGATTAATTGCTGACAAAATAGGCTATATCATTATGATAATAGCCGGATTATTTTTAAGAGGAATCGGATTTATCGCTTTAGGAATATGCTCTGATTTTTATACAATTTCTATTTCTTCTGCACTTATTGGCTTCGGAACTGCATTTTACGAACCTGCTGCGCGCGCCATATTCGGCTCACAACCAGCTCATATGAGAAAAAATTTATTTACATATTTAAACCTTAGTTTTAATTGCGGTGCAATAATCGGACCAATTGCAGGAGGGCTCTTACTCTTACCCTTACTCGATCCAATCTATGCTTTTTCTCTAACAGGATCTCTTATGCTGTTATTCGCTTTTATCTTTTACTTACTTAAAAATCACTTCCAAGTCACTACTGAAAACACGTCTATTACATTAGGGATACAAGCTATCTCACAAAACAAATCTTTCCTTTTGTTTTCATTTATTATGATTTCCTTCTATATTATGTTTACTCAACTTACTGTCGCACTTCCACTTCATATGAAAAATATTAGTAATAGCAATCAGCTTGCTACACTAGTTATTACGATAAATGCAATAACAGGCGTCATATTTATGGTGTTATTCCGAAAACTATTTCATAAATACAACACACTTTCGATTATTAAATACGGTGTTTTATTAATGAGTATTTCCTTTTTACTTATCCCTTTATTTCAACACCCATATTGGCTATTTATTTGTGTAATTTTATTTACAATCGGTGAAACACTCGTATTACCTAACGCTGATATCGCTATTGCAAATTACAGTAACGAATCATATACAGCTACTTACTTCGGATTTTATCAACTATCACTCGCATTTGGTTTTATCATCGGTAATTATACCGGTACATCTTTTACATCCAATTTAAGCGGAATGTATACACCATGGCTTATTTTCGGCGGAATAGGAGTTATTGGTTTTATTTCACTCCATATTTTAAATATTAAAAAAGAGAGCTCTAAAGAGGATATATACCTATGTAATGAGACGAAACCTCTTTAACACATTACAATTGAGATGGTACCTTTAGACAAGCAACCTATAATAAAAAAATTCGACCATCACATGTGACAGTCGAATTTTTTTATTCTTCATATTCCAGATGATTATGTCTTTTACAACCAAATAAATAGCAACCCCCTAAATGATAAGTTTCAAATTCTAACTCTGGAACATATCCAGATTTGATACGTTCTATCATTTTTTTATAACAAATATTCTCTTCCGTATATTCCTCAATTAACTCTTTCTTATCTTTTTCTGTCCAGTTTTCTTCTACTTCTTCATTCTGAACATCTTCTATTTCTGCTGTTTTCGCTTCGATAGATTCCCGTATCACTTCATTTATACGCGTGAAATTATTAGCTTTATATAGAGCATAAACAAATCTACCAATCCAATTGGGACTTTTCCAGTATTCTTTGTATCCCTTTTCAAACCATTCAATTGCTTCGTTATAGCAATTCAACTCAACATATAAATCTGCTACATTAACTTCTCCTAAAAAATCATCAGATTTCCTGTTAAAAGCATCTAACTTCTCTTTCGCTTCTGTCGTTCTCCCTAAATCAATTAAACATTTTACATAGCTATACTTTATATAGTCCGAATCCCCTGCAACTCGCAAGAAAAATTCCGCAGCTTTTTCCAGCTCTCCAAGGTTATAATGCGCTACAGCTACATTGTGAAATGCTTCATTGGATGGCTGAATCGAAATAGAATTTTGTAATACTTCTTTCGCTTCTTCCCATCTTTCTTGTTTCGTGTAAATTTCCCCTAAGATGTTATAAGGAAAGTATGAGGAAGGATTCAACTTAATAACTTCTCTTATTAATTCAAGAGCTTTATCATCATCCTCTTCCTCATAAAAGTACATCCAAGCAAGATTATTGAGAGATTGTACACCTCTAGATTCATGTACCGCTCGTTGAAACAGTTCCATTGCTTCCTCATATTTATTTTGTTCAAACATTTCAATTGCCTTCTCATTAATATTCAAGTAACTACCTCCGAAGTGAATGAATTCATCTATTCCATATCTTTATTTTAATATGTAAAAATTGTAATTTCCATAAAAATAAGTTCTTTCGCCTGTCTACATGACATCATATAGTTGGATATCCAATTCATAATGATTTTAACAACACTGCTTTCTACAGAAAATATATACCTACTGGAAAGATACTAATTTAAAACAATAAGTAAACTTTTCAAACCCCTTAAATTGGATATACAGCCTGTTTTAATTTACATATTATGGTACAATTAAAAAGTGTGCTAGCTAAACATTTACGTTCCACACTAGCAGTCTAGCAATACCAAAATCAAAAATCACTTGAAATTGGGGGATGTTATGAAACAGAAATTAGCTGTTCTTCTATTCATCGGAATCATATTATCCGGATGTTCAACTATAGTAGAAAATTCTTTAGAAACTGGAAAAGGCAGTATTGAATTATTAACACCAACGATTACAACAAAAGATAACGAATTAGAAATTAAGACTGAAGGTATTGATGAAAATAAAGTGACGTTTATTTATGTTGCCAATAAAAAAGTATTGGAACAAAAAATTAATAATGGCGAATCCTACAAAGTTAACATTAAAGATATCGAGCACGCTCATAAGACAGATTACAAACCAAAAGTTCAACTTTTGCAAACGAAAGATGATACTCAAGATGGAGACATGGTAACCTTTAAACAAGTTAGATATACAGTTAAAAAAAATTAATTTTATAGGTATTTCATTATAAATGTAACGAACGAAAATTTACTTTTAACAGAGGGTAAATGTAAGGGGGGCTAGCATGAAAAGAAGATGGATTTATTGGTGGATTGGTAACATATTTTGGATTATAACTTTCGGGATATTGGCAGCTATCATTTGGCTAAGAGAGGTTGATGGGACCGGTGTTACTCAAACACCGGAGCTGAAATTAATAGCCTTTATCGTTTTATTAATTGCGTTTATATTACCAATCATTATTCAAGTTGTATGGTTACTTGTTAATCTGAGAAAGAGTAGAAAAAAATAACGCAGAAAAAAGAGATGAATCTTTTTCAAACTAGATTCCTCTCTTTTTATTTTGGGATTATGCCGTGCTTTTAAAGCTGCACTACTCCCTTTTCTTTACGATACATGTTCATCTTTCTTCTTCATTAACGCTCTTTTCTTCATCGCCTTCGTTAAATATCCGCCTTTAAATGAACGGATTTCATAAGAAGACATAAACGCTTTCGGTGCAATTTCATTAATAATTTCTAACAGTTCTTTTTCTCTAGAACGCTTTGCAACGATATCTAAACGATAACGTATAGAATTAATACCTTCGCCTTCAAATACTGTAACGCCAAATCCTGAGTGACGTAATTCATCTACTAATTCATTACAACGGTCTAGTAAACTAACTTGATACGTAATATAACCAATTGCTAATTTGTTCTCTATATAACCGCCTAATAATAGTCCCGTACTAAAGCCAATGACATAGGCAATAATGTTCATCCAATTTGATAAATCTTGAAACACAATACCTAAACTGACAATGTAAATAGCTCCTTCTAACAATCCAACACCAGCAGCGGATCTTGTTTGATTCTTTACAAGCAAAATCGTACGGATTGTTAAAATTGGAACGTAAATAATTTGAAGCACAAAAATAAGTAACGCTTGTAACATTGGTATCCACCTCTTTCAAAAAGTCTTTTGTCATAATAACATACATAACCTTTAGAAATCGATGGGTTTTTAAATTTTTTTACATTATTTTTCATACTATTGAAAAACGTAAAAAAGAAGCGTATTATATTTGTCGTAAATTTGATTCCTTTCATTAGCTCGCTTAAACACAAAAAAGGAACCCCATTAGGCCCCTTTCATCATAGCTCTATGTTTTTCGAAGCATGTTCCCTTTGCTTCTCTTCCTCTTTCACTAACTGCATATTTGCATAAGCTAAATTTGCAATCATTAAAAAGTGACCACCTAAAATGCCTGTACCAAATGCCCACATTTCCATTTCATGCTCAATTTCATACATGATGATTGCTCCTAAAATGGCAGCTGCAAATCGGTTTAGAACTCCTAATCCAGGAGCCTTTTCCTTCATTACGATACTTTTCCCAAGTTTCTCCACTCTGCGAGCTAATAACCAAAGACAATAGGCACTTACAGCTAATCCGATACCAAACCCTGTTACTTGTTTTCCAAACGGAGTAATCGTCCACATAAGTAGTAAACCACTAAAGATCGCATACAATTGTAATCGATATACACGTAAGGCTGCTTGAATCAAAATATCCGCTCCTAATTTCGCATTTTTTATACGTTAGAAGAAAAGCAGCAACTTACACAGTTGCTGCTTTCTCTTCTTCTTGCTCTTGTTCCATTTTACGAATTTCAACACGTTTAATTTGGTAAGCGTCTTTTTCTAACACTTTAAATTCATAACCTTCCGCCTCAACATGTTGTCCTTCTTCAATTTCATGATTTTGCATCATAATCCAGCCACCGATTGTATCCACATCGTCTTCTTCAATGTGTAATCCAAACAAATCTTTTACTTCTGAAATAAGCACTTTTCCATCAACGATTTTATGGTGCTCATTCACATGCTGAATTGGTGGTGCTTCATCTTCATCATATTCGTCACGAATTTCGCCGACGATTTCCTCCAAGATATCTTCAAGCGTTACAATTCCTGCTGTTCCTCCGTACTCATCATATAAAACAGCCATCGGAATTCGCTTCTTCTGCATTTGAAGTAATAAATCGTGAATTGGAGTTGTTTCCATCACTTCAATAATCGGACGCATATACGTGCGAATGGATGATAAATCTTTTTGATCTTCGGTCATATATCGAATAAAGAAATCTTTTACGTTGACCATACCGATAATATCATCTTTATCTTCTCCAAAAATCGGATAACGTGTGTATCGCTCATTTTGGATTACTTTCATGTGTTCTTCTACTGAATCTTCCAGGTAGAAACCAATGATTTCTGTTCGCGGTACCATAATCTCTTTTGCAATACGATTATCAAATTCAAAAATGTTATTTACATACTTGTATTCAGCCTGATTAATTTCGCCACTTTCATAGCTATCTGAAAGGATAAGGCGTAATTCTTCCTCTGTATGAGCTACTTCATGTTCTGAAGCTGGTTTTAAACCGAATAAGCCAGTTACAACACGAGCTGAACCGTTTAATACCCAAATAAATGGATACATGACTTTATAGAACATCATTAACGGACCTGCCAATAACAATGTTACTTGTTCAGCCTTTTGAATTGCCATCGTTTTCGGAGCTAATTCCCCTACTACAACGTGTAAATACGTCATTAGCATAAAGGCAAGACCAAATGTTAATACTGATGAGATAGAAGGATTTATGTTCCATTTCTCAAATAACGGGTGTAATAACTTTTCAATTGTCGGTTCACCTAACCAACCTAATCCCATAGCTGTAACTGTAATACCTAATTGACAAGCAGATAAATATTCATCTAAATTTGTTGTTACCTTTTTCGCTGCTAAAGCACCGCGTTTCCCTTCCGCAACAAGCTGATCAATACGACTTGAACGTACCTTTACAATCGCAAACTCTGCTGCTACGAAAAATCCAGTAAATGCGATTAAAATCGCAACCATGACTAAATTAAATATTTCCAATGAATCCCCCTAGTTTAAAAAACTAAGGTGTCCACCTCCTGTATACTATAATGTTTTCTTATTTGTTCATTAGAAAACATAGCCCGATACAAAAATTAAAGAGGTCGGATTTCACTTTTTTCTATAATAATAGAGCAAGTGTCTGTATTAAAGCTGTCGTTTGACCAGATAAAGATTTCGATATTTTTTCACGTTGTGAATCAGTCAATCCATCTAAAAGCGGCTTTAACTCCGTTAACTCTGCTTCTAACCGATGAATATGGTCTGTCACTTCATTCACTTGTTTCGAAACGTGTTCATTGATACCGAGCAGCTTCTTCTTCTCCTCGATTTTCTCTTTAATCTCACAAAGCGGCATATGCATTTCTTTGCACTTCTCAATAAATTGTAATGTCTCAAATGCTGTTTCATCGTAATAGCGATAATTAGATTGAGATCGCTCCGCTTTTAAGATACCTAGATTCGTATAATAATCAATCGTGCGTTTCGACACGTGAGCCATGAGAGCCAACTGTCCGATTCGATACACCTTCCCAACGATCTTCCCCCCTTGTTTATATTACTAACATCATACAATACATAAACTGTACAGTCAAACGTGATGGTTTATTATTCATAATTTATACAATTTTTATCGTTTCATCTTATATAATCCAATCTATTAATTTAATTGTATAACAAAATACTTAAATATAAAAACCAAAACGAACGAAATATAACCATGAAATTGCCGGTTCCATTCTCATTTAAGTACATATCATAATAACATCGATATCAAATTCTTTTTATAAGTAGGAGGAAAAAATGAAAGCTGTTATTCTTGCAGGTGGATACGGAACAAGGATTGGGGAAGAAACTCATTTAAAACCAAAACCTATGATTGAAATTGGAACAAAGCCTATTTTATGGCACATTATGAGTTTATATAGCCATTACGGGATTACTGAATTTATTATTTGCTTAGGCTATAAAGGATATGCAATTAAAGAATTCTTTCTAAATTACAACTTACACATGTCCGATTTCACGATACATTTAAACGACAATACGATTACTAACCATTCTCATCGTATAGAACCATGGACAGTTACACTGATCGATACCGGTCTAAATACCGAAACAGGTGGACGAGTTAAAAAAATACAAAATTACATCGGGGACGAACCTTTCTGCCTCACTTATGGCGATGGATTAAGTAATGTAAATATAAAAGAACTCATTGCATTTCATAAAAAACACGGCAAAACGGCTACTGTTACAGCCGTACAACCTCCTGGTAGATTCGGTTCTCTCGTCTTAGATAAACAATCTGTAACATCCTTTCAAGAGAAGCCACTAGGTGATGGCGGATGGGTTAACGGTGGATTTTTCGTTTTAAATCCTGATGTTTTCAACTACATTAGTGGAGATAAATCTGTTTTTGAAACAGACACTTTAGTTCAGTTAGTAAACAAAAACGAATTGGCTGCATATCAACATACTGGTTTTTGGCATCCAATGGATACATTGCGCGATAAAAATAAATTAGTCGAGCTATGGGAAAGTAATAATGCTCCGTGGAAGGTTTGGTAATATGGCTTCATCATCTTTTTGGAATAAGAAAAAAGTATTTATTACAGGACATACTGGCTTTAAAGGCTCATGGCTCACCCTTTTTTTAAGTTCTTTAGGCGCAGCAGTAGTTGGCTATTCTTCTCATCCCCCATCCATCCCTAACCTTTTTGAACAAGGTAACGTAGCAAATGAGTGCACATCAATGAATGGCGACATTACAGATTACGATTCTTTATTCCATGCCCTAAAACAACATAACCCTGACATACTATTTCATTTAGCAGCCCAGCCAATTGTCACCATTTCATACAAAAATCCTATCGAAACATTTAAAACGAATGTTTTAGGTACTGTTCACGTATTAGAAGCAGCAAAACATATAGAAAGTATACGTAGTATCATTAATGTTACAAGTGATAAATGTTATGAAAATGACGGGAGCGGTAACCGAGCATTCTTGGAAAGTGACCGATTAGGAGGTTTCGATCCTTATAGCGCTAGTAAAGCTTGCGCTGAACTAGTTGCAACGTCATATCAAAAATCATTCTTCCACACTAACACTCTGAGACTCGCCTCAGTCAGAGCAGGTAACGTCATCGGTGGTGGTGATTGGGCAAATGACCGACTATTCCCAGATGTCATTCGTGCATATTTACAAGATACTACGTTAAATATTAGAAACAAACACGCTATTCGCCCGTGGCAACACGTATTAGATCCTTTACACGGCTATATTCTTTTAGCTGAAAATCTTTGGCAAGACGCAGAATATGCAACAGCGTGGAATTTCGGCCCGATAAATGAACCTAACAGAACAGTTTATGATGTCATTCAATCTATAATGAAATTATGGAATCAACCATTAACAGTCCTTTCTCCTCATACAAATAACCCTTATGAATCGCCAATTTTAACACTTGATAGTACAAAAGCAGTAAATAAACTCGGTTGGACTCCTAAGTTATCAACAGATCATTCTATCACTTGGACTGTTGATTGGTACAAAAAATATGCATCTGGTGAAAATATGGAATCTTTCACGCGCCAACAAATCGATGCATTCAAAAATTTATAAGGGGGCTATAAAATGGAACAGAAAAAATGCCGTTTTTGCCACTCATTACTCACAAATACTTTTTTAGATTTAGGTGTTTCCCCTCTCGCTAACTCATTTGTAGCTCCTGAACACTCATATAAAATGGAACCATTTTATCCGCTCCACACATTTGTTTGTCACTCTTGTTTACTTGTACAATTAGATGAATTTGAATCTCCGCACAACATTTTTCATGACTATTTATACTTCAGCTCTTACTCCTCCAGTTGGCTACTACACGCTAAACAATATGTAGAAATGGCGGTTAAGCGTTTCAACTTAACAAATCATTCGAAAGTAATTGAAATCGCGAGTAACGACGGGTACTTATTACAATACTTTCAAAAAGAACATATCGAAACGTTAGGAATTGAACCAGCAAAAAATGTAGCAGAAATCGCTATTCAAAAAGGAATTCCTACTGAAGTGAATTTTTTCAGCAATGACTTAGCAAAAAAATTACCGCAAGCAGATTTAATCGTCGCAAATAACGTATTAGCACACGTACCGAACTTGCATGATTTTGTTGCCGGTTTAAAAACATTATTAAAACAAGACGGTACAATAACAATTGAATTTCCGCACTTATTAAACCTTATATCCTTTAAACAGTTTGATACTATATACCATGAGCACTTCTCCTACTTCTCACTTATAAGTCTTCAAAAAGTTTTAGCTCATCATCATTTACAAATTGTCGATGTAGAAGAACTTTCAACGCACGGTGGTTCCTTGCGTGTTTTTATAAACCATCACAGTGATTCATCCACTATCCACTCCAGTGTTACAAATATAATCCAAAAAGAAGTAGATCACGGGCTAGATACATTAGATTGCTATCTCCTTTTTTCTAAACGCATTGAACAATTGAAAATAAATATTTTAAAGTTTTTTATCGAAGCAAAAGCTTCAAACAAACAAATTATCGGTTACGGTGCTCCAGCTAAAGGAAACACCCTTTTAAACTATTGCGGGATAGGAAAAGAATTTCTAGCTTATACCGTAGATAAAAACCCTCACAAACAAAATTTCCTTCTACCAGGAACCCGTATTCCAATAAAATCTCCAGAAGAAATACACCGTACAAAACCTGATTACATTCTCATACTTCCTTGGAATTTAAAAGACGAAATTATGAAAGAATGCTCTTTCATTCGTGAATGGGGCGGCAAATTTTTAGTAACGATACCAGAAATTGAGGTAATTGAGCCATGAAAAAAATTCTTGTAACAGGCGGTAGTGGATGGATTGGTAAATATGTTGTAAATTCTCTTATACAAAAGAGCTATGAAGTGCACGCCACTTATCATACAAATAAACCTTCTCACATCTCTTGCCACTGGCATAAAGTAAACTTACTTTGCGATGAAGAAGTAAAAAAACTCATTTACGACATGAAGCCTAGTCATCTCATTCATTTAGCTTGGGAAGCCGTACCGCCAGCGTGTTATGTATCTATTAATAATTACTATTGGCTTACATCCAGCATCTCATTGATTCAACACTTCACAACATGCGGCGGAAAGCGCGTCGTTGTTGCAGGTACTGGCGCAGAATATGAATGGTTTAACGGTGTACTATTTGAAGACTCACCACTTCTTTCCTATAAAACCCCGTATGCAGTATGTAAAAATACGCTACACTCCTGGCTACAAACGTACGCTGAACAAAACGACCTCAGCATGTGTTGGGGCCGCATTTTTCATATGTATGGCCCTCACGAACAAGGGAATCGGCTCGTTTCTAACATTATCACTTCCTTATTACAAAATGAGGAAGCACTATGTACACATGGAAAACAATCAAGAGATTTCCTCCATGTGAGCGACGTCGCTCATGCTCTCGTAACAGTATTAGAACACGACGTTACAGGCACAATCAATATCGCTTCTGGTCAATCTGTACAAATTAAAGAATTAGCTTCTATCATTGCTAAAAAGATTGGAAAAGAACATTTAATGAAACTAGGTGCGATCCCATTCTCTACAGATGAGCCTTTATTCGTCGGCGTTAATGTGGAACGTTTAAAAACTGAAGTAAATTGGAAACCAACATACGATCTAAATACTGGAATCGAAGAAACAATTTTATGGTGGGAATCATTTATAAAAAAGCATAACGATACGCATTACTAAAACGTAAATCCTTCGCCCCACTTGCTAAATCCTTATACCATTCTTCTAATTTTTCAGGTGTAATAATATGATGCGTGCCCATTCCACCTTGCTTACTAGCTTCAGAAAGAGTAGGACCAATTTGTAATTTCCTCTTTCTCATCGCATCGTTCCAAGGGCTGAAACCAAACCATGCAATACACGCAAGTGGCGGATAAACCATAGATTCATGTGCAGATAAATGTCTTCCAACCGTATAACTTCCGTGTTCATGATTATGAATAAATCTACCTCTTCTCCATAACGGCCAATCTTCTGGTAAATAACCGTGAAATCGCTGTTTCATTAAAGGTATTCCAAAGTTAAGGTCTGGATAATTATAGTTAAGATCATCGACCATAATAAGCCCTTCCAACCAATACATCCTCCCTCCCAATTCATTTAGTGATTTCCAAAATTGATTTTTATCTTGCACACAAAGGAACTCAGTCGTATTTAAAATCATTTTCCATCCCTTTACTTCTCGTTCTACCATCATCACTTCATCATCTGTCGCTAGTGCATCAAATTCTGGATTTAAAGAATCTCGCACTTCCCAATGCGGCGCGAATTTTTTACAAATTTTCACTGAACGATCTGTAGAACCTTTATTAATTAAAATGCCATGATCAAAAAGTTTCGTATGATGCATAAGCCACCACGGCAATAAATATTCTTCATTATAAAAATGAGAAATAACGGTTGTAGTTATAACAATCTCCTCCTCTTACTCTATTAATCTACTTTTTCATCCTACTCTTACTATACTTATCAGTAATGTAATTGGTTTCTTTTATTTCAAAAATATGTTTTTCTACCATATACTATGCTTTCTTAGACAACCACCATTTCCATTTTCTAAAGAAACATCCCAATAAACTGAAAATTAAGTTATAATATCATTATAAAATTATGAAGGAGGAATGCATTCATGTACTACAACACTTCATTCGAAAACGATCAACCTGTAGGCCGTCTATAAACTAAGGCGGGCATTCATATAACATAAAACACTATGCCTCGTCTTAGGGAACTCATAATACCCTAAAAATAGACGGAGGTACTTTACATGAAACAAACAATTTTAGGAGCTATATGTTTATCACTAGCAGCTAGTATATGGGGCGGTATGTATGTTGTTAGCAAATACGTACTCGACTTTATCCCACCACTGACACTCGTTTGGCTACGCTTTATCATTGCTTTTGTTGTTTTATATGCAATTTTGAAAATAGCTGAGAAAAAGAAAAAGAAAAAAATAACCATACGCAAAAAAGATTGGCTATTATTCGCTTGGATTGGATTTATCGGATACTTCATTTCGATCACATGTCAATTTATCGGAACAAAATTATCTGACGCTCATACAGGCTCGTTAGTAACATCAGCCACCCCTGCATTTATGGTTATATTTGCAGCAATCATTTTAAAAGAAAAGCTAACCGCTCGTAGACTGCTGTCTACTATCATAGCGACAATCGGTGTCATTATCGTCATTGGATGGGATATTGAAATTGGTTCCTATTTTATCGGTACAATCATATTAGTCGGGGCCGCTATTACGTGGGCTTTACTATCCATTTACGTAAAAATCGCTTCAGCTCGATTTTCATCTTTAGTGATTACAACATATGCCATATTCTTTTCACTCTTTTTTATTACACCTTTTATGATATGGGAACTACAATCAAGTTCTATTGAACATACGAACATGTATGTATTATTAGGCGTACTTTATTTAGGAATCGTCTCAACAGCAGGTGCCTTTTTTCTTTGGAATAAAGGATTAGAATTAATGGACGCGAGCATCGGATCATTATTTTTCTTCTTCCAACCTATCGTTGGATCGTTGCTTGGTTGGTTACTATTAAATGAAACATTGAGTAGTAACTTTTTTATTGGTGGTATTCTTATTATATGTAGTGTTTTCATTACTACTTTTGAAAAGAAATGAAAAAACAGGCAGAGATTCTTAATCTCTGCCTGTTCCATACTCTTTACGCACTCCAATGCGATGGACGGGACAATATTTTCGGCAATTTCGTATGTTTGTCCCCTTTCGCTGCATTAATTTGAACTTGCGTCAGAAAAATACTATTTGTAAAATCAGCCCCACGAATATCTGCATCTCGTAAATCTGCTCCGATAAGATCTGCTCCTCTTAAGTTTGCTCCATTTAAGTTAGCCGCAATTAAATACGCTCCTCTTAAATTCGCTCCTTGCAAATCTTTCTTCTTCAAATTTGCTCCCATAAGATCTGCTCCGCGGTGACTCATTCGTTTCTTACGCGCGGCATTCATTTCCTTCCAAACTAGCTCACTCGTTTCTAAAAGTAATACATTTACTTCTGCACGATGTAATAGAATATTTACTTTCATTAACTCGTCCGCATTTAAATTTGAAAGGCGGTCCGTCTCTTCAATTGCTTTACTTAGTTCTTTATGAATCGGTTGTGTCGCCGTCAAAAGAATAGCCTCATTCAAATACCACAGTATTTCATGAAGCTGATGCATAATCGGAAAAGCATCATACATTTTTCTCGCATGCTTTGCATCTTTCCGCCAATCAATCCCGTTAAATGTAACTTGCGAAATCTTCTGCCCAGCACCGAAACACTCAAATACTGTACAACCTTTATAACCTTTTCCTCTAAGATTTTTATGTATGCTACATTTAAAATCTGATTGTAAGTTAGAACATGGCTTCCCGCCATCTTTATTCACCGCAAAATCTACCGATGCTGCGAACGGTAACGCTACACAACATAGACCGAAGCATTTTTCACAGTTTGCTTTTAAATGATCGTTATGATTAGTCAAAATATATACCCCCTGTTGTCTTTTGACTATTTCATAATATTCCAACTGCACTAAATAATCAATTTTAAAATAAAATAGACTCTTTCATTTCAAATCATAACTTTATCATTTGATTTCCTTTCAATTGAAAAAGACAGTTTCTATCTAATGAATTATAATTAAATTATAAATATTCGAACTAAAAGGAGACTTACTATGGCACTCGAAATGAAAACAAACTGTCAAATTTGCGACCAATCTCTCGAATCAAATTCCGAAGCATACATTTGCGTGTATGAATGTACATTTTGTGCACCATGTACAGAAGAAAGACAAAATGTTTGCCCAAACTGTGGCGGCGAATTAGTACGTAGACCGAAGAAGAAATAGAAAAAAGCAAAGCGATATCGCTTTGCTTTTTTATTGTTTTTGGGATATATAGAAATTCTACCAATCACAAATTAAACGTTTAAAAACTTCACACAAACAGGCTCTGGTACAACAACATCAGATTGTAGCAGTGTTAACTTCCCTGTCGTTTCATTTCTTGAAAATAGCACAAGGTTATGTGACTTTTCATTTGTCGCAATAAGAAACTTTTCAGTCGGATCTAATACAAAGTCCCTCGGCCAATTTCCTTCTGTAGATGTATGTGCAACAAATGTAAGCTGACCTGAATTTTGATCCACACTGAAAACAGCGATACTATTATGACCGCGATTACCTGCATATACAAAGTGGCCGTCAGAAGAAATATGAATCGCACTTCCTTGACTATTGTCATCAAATTCTTTTGGAACGGTAGAAATATACTGCAACTCTGTAAAGGACCCATCTTCCGGATTATATGATAATGCAATAACTTCCGAACTCAGTTCAGTCATCACATAAGCGTATTTTCCGTTCGGGTGAAAAGCAATATGTCTAGGACCACTTCCTGGGTTCACAGACAAGCTATTCGCTTCTTTTAACTTACTATCTTTTATTTCATACGTAAGTATTTTATCAATTCCTAAATCAACACCTATCACATATTTTTCATCAGGAGTATATCCGGCGTAATGTGCATGTGGTTTTTCTTGTCTTTCTTTATTCGGACCTGAACCTTCATGTGTAATAATAGATGTGGCCGCATTTACAGTTCCAGCTTCTTCATTTACTACGAAAGACTCTATCGTTCCTTTATGGTAATTCGCTGTAACTACCGTACCATTTTCACTATCCACACTAATATGACAAGGAGAAGCCCCTTCTACTACTTGTCTGTTTTGTTCTGTTAGCTCTCCAGTATGACTATGAATCGAATAGGCAGCTACACCACCAGATTCGCCTTCCTTAACAACAGAATAGAGATATTGATTATTTTTGCTAATCGTTACATATGTAGGGTTATCCAGCTTGGCCGCAAGTGTTACATTACTAATTTTTTTTGCTTCCGTGTCTAAAGTAAACTTATATATTCCTTCACTATTTTCTTTCGTGTACGTTCCAACATATCCAATAAACTCTTTGTTATCCTTCATTTTCATAACCCTCTCCCTATAGTTTTTGTCCCTCATATTTTTTACAGAACAACCTTAAACTATTTTTTGAAAGAACATCTAAAAAAACTTGAGTACCTCTTTATAAGTTACCATATTTCCCTGCCAAATAGCCTCTAAACCCACTTTTTCTGAAAAGCCGCTATACTCTCATATTCTTCTTCCAGATGACGGGCCAGACGAATATAGATCGGTATTAATTCTTTATATTTCTCCACACTTTCCATGTTTGGCTCATGATAAAAATTGGCACCTACCATATGAGAAACTACATGTAATGTATCTATTTCACCTAAGCTATATAACCCGAGGATTGCCGCTCCTAAGCAAGAGCTTTCGAAACTTTCAGGAACATATACGTCTTGATGAAAAATATCCGCCATCATCTGTCTCCAAAGTTCCGATCTGGCAAAGCCACCTGTCGCTTGAATTTTTTTCGGTTCACCAATTAGCTCTTTTAAAGCAAGAAGAACTGTATACAAGTTATAAATGATTCCCTCTAAAACAGCACGGATAAGATGCTCTTTCTTATGATGTAGCCCAAGCCCAAAGAAAGATCCACGCGCATTCGCATTCCATAAAGGAGCTCTTTCTCCTGCTAAATACGGATGAAATAATAAACCATCCGATCCAGGATTCACTTTCGCTGCTATTTCAGTAAGCAATTCATAAGGATCTTTTCCTAAGCGCTTCCCATGTTCAACTTCTAACGCACATAATTGGTCACGAACCCACCTAAAAATCATACCACCGTTATTAACCGGTCCACCAATTACCCAAAGGTCCTCAGTTAACGCATAACAAAAAGTCCTACCTTTCGGATCCGTTACAGGCTGATTTGTTACAACTCGCACCGCACCGCTCGTACCAATTGTAATAGCAACTACTCCAGGTTCTATTGCATTTACACCTAAATTCGATAGTACCCCATCACTCGCACCGACTATAAAAGGAGTAGTAACAAGTATATTCATCTCTCTTGCAAATTCTTCATCTAATCCTATTAAGCTGTGCGTCGTTGGAACGAGTTTAGAAAGCTTTCCCTCCGAAATTCCTGCAACACGAAGAGCTTCTTTATCCCATTTTAAAGATTTCAAATTGAACATCCCTGTTGCTGATGCTATAGAATAATCAATTACATATTCATTAAATAACTTATAGAAAACATACTCTTTAATTGAGATGAATTTATAGCTTTTTGCAAATAACTCAGCATGTTCATTTTTAAACCAAACTAATTTTGAAAGTGGTGACATAGGATGGATTGGTGTTCCAGTACGAAGGTAAATTTCATGACCATTCATATCATTTTTTATTTTTTCTGCCCAGCTTGCACTTCTATTATCTGCCCAAGTAATACATCTCGTTAACGGCTTCCCTGCTTCGTCTACAGCAATGACACTATGCATTGCCGAACTAAAAGAAACACAAAGAATATCAACTGGCTGCACATTACTCGATTGTATAGTTTCTTTAATCGTATGTATGACCGCTTGAAAAATCTCTTCTGGATCTTGTTCTGCTGTTTCTGGTGCGGGAGAATATAAAGGGTATTCAATTCCATGACTTGTAATAACTGATCCCTCCACCGAAAACAAAACTGATTTTGTACTAGTTGTCCCAATATCTACACCAATCATATATTTCGAGCTCACTATGTAACCCCTTTCAAATTTTTCCTATAACAAAAGAGCACCATGATGTATACAAAAAGACGCTCCCTTATGAGAGCTACGTTTTCATAAACTTCACTCTCCATAAGGGGATCCTTTTTATAACCATTGTGCTGTTTTGAAAATGCATGGTGTCTTTTTATATCGCTGCTTTCACGTAATAAGGTACCAAACTCAGGATTTATTTTACAGGATGAAGTTACATAAAGATTGGTCCTCTCGTGAAAAAGCAATTTGTGAAAACTTTACTCCCTTATAACTTAGGCGCTTTCGCCCAATCCGCAGCAAACTTTTCAATACCTTGATCTGTTAGCGGATGCATAGCAAGTTGTTCAATGACTTTATAAGGAATTGTTGCAATGTGAGCACCTGCCATCGCTACACGAGTTACATGGTCTGGGTGTCTAACAGAAGCCGCAATAATTTGGGTATCTAATAGATGAATATCGAATAATTCAGCGATTTTAGCAACTAATAGTACGCCATCTTCAGAAATATCATCTAAGCGACCTAAAAATGGAGAAACGTACGTTGCACCTGCTCGAGCAGCTAAAAGAGCTTGGTTCACAGTGAAAATAAGTGTAACGTTCGTTTTCACACCTTTTTCAGTAAGGTAACGACAAGCTTCTAATCCTGCTAGTGTCATCGGCAGTTTTATTGTAACTTTTTCATCGCCACCGTTAATTTTAATCAGTTCTTCTGCTTGAGCAATCATCTCTTCGGCTGTAACAGCATCTGGCGTTACTTCTGCCGAAACAGATTCAACGTTAGGCACTGCCTGACAAATTTCTGCAATACGGTCTTCAAACTTAATGCCCTCTTTCGCTACTAAAGAAGGATTCGTTGTAACGCCAGCTAAAACACCTAGTTTATATGCCTTTTTTATGTCCTCAAGATTTGCAGTATCAATAAAAAACTTCATAATTTATTCCCTCCATTTTTTAAACGTTAACGAGTTATACTTTTAAAATGTTTATTTCTTTTCTACTGCATGTCCGCCAAATTCATTGCGCAGTGCTGCTACAACTTTCCCTGTAAATGTATCATTATCTAATGAGCGGTAGCGCATTAATAGAGACATTGCGATAACAGGAGTTGCTGTTTGAAGGTCTAATGCTGTTTCTACTGTCCATTTCCCTTCACCAGAAGAATGCATAACGCCCTTAATTTCATCCAGTTTTGCATCTTTAGAAAATGCATTTTCAGTCAATTCCATTAACCATGAACGAATAACTGAACCGTTGTTCCATACTCTTGATACTTTTTCATAATCGTAATCAAATTCACTCTTCTCTAAAACCTCAAATCCTTCACCAATAGCAGCCATCATTCCGTATTCAATTCCGTTATGAATCATTTTTAAGAAGTGACCGCTACCAGCTTTCCCTGCATATAAGAATCCATTTTCTACAGCTGTATCTCGGAAAATAGGTTCAACGATGTCCCAAGCTTCTTGATCTCCTCCGATCATGTAACACGCACCATTACGAGCACCTTCCATTCCGCCAGAAGTTCCTGCATCCATAAAGTGAATACCATCTTTCTTTAATTGCTCATATCGGCGAATAGATTCTTTATAATGTGAATTCCCTGCTTCAATTAAAATATCTCCTTTTGATAACAGCGGTGTAACCTCATTAATAACAGAATCAACAACAGCGTGCGGAACCATTACCCAAAGAATTCTTGGTGATTCCAACGATTGAACTAGTTCGTTTAAACTAGATACACCTGTAGCACCATACTCTTTCATTTCTTCCACTGCACTCGTATTTAAATCAAATGCAGCTACTTCATGTTTATGATCCATTAAATTCTTCCCTAAATTTAATCCCATTTTACCTAAACCAATTAATCCTACTCTCATAATATAATTCCTCCTTGAATTACCTTTCATCATAAATACATGTTAATAAAATGATGAATATCTTTTTTCATATTGCTTTACTTATAAGAATGTACTTATTTTTTCAATCCCTCATCTAACCACCATTTAAATTCACTTTCTTGTAATAGAGCATGGGCAGCATCTGGACCGTACGAACCTGATTTATATTCATGAAGAGGTAACAAGTTTTCTTCGAACGCTTCAAGTATTGGCTGCACCCATTCCCATGACAATTCAACTTCTCTCCAGTGTGCAAAGAATGTAGAATCTCCACATATAGCATCATAAATGAGTCTTTCATAAGCTTCCGGTATTCCCACTCCTGTTTGCTCACAAGTAAAATGAATACGAATCGGTTCAAGCTCTCCATTGTTCAATGGATTTTTACTATTTAATTGGAGCGAAACATTTTCATTTGGGCTAATTTCAATGATTAACAAATTAGGCTCCGAATTTGGATTACTTTCTTGATATTGCTGTTTTAACGTATTTTTAAATTCAATTACAATACGAGTAGACTTTTCTTTCATTCTTTTTCCTGTTCGTATATAAAAAGGAACATCAGTCCAAAATGGGTTATCAATCCATAAGCGAGCCGCAACATATGTATCTGTTTGAGAAGAAGGATTTACTCCTGGCTCATCTCTATACGCTACAACTTCTTGGCCTTTTATCTCCCCTGAAGCATATTGTCCGCGAATGATATGGTTCTGAACGTCTTCTTTTTTCACTTTACGAAGAGTTTCCATTACCTTTCGTTTTTCCTCACGAATTTCACATGCATTTATCTTTTCCGGCAGATTCATAGCAGTCATCATTAATATTTGCAACATATGATTTTGAACCATATCGCGAATGGCTCCTGCATGATCATAATATGCTGCCCTTTCTTCCACCCCAACCGTTTCACTAGCTGTTATTTGTACATTCGCAATATGTTCTTTATTCCAAATCGATTGAAGAACAGGATTTGCAAATTCAAGTGCTTCAATATTTTGAACCATCGGCTTACCTAAATAATGATCAATACGGTATATTTCGTCTTCTTCAAACGTTCGACTAAGCCTATCATTCAGCTCTCGGGCAGATGTAAGATCATGACCAAATGGTTTCTCAATCATTAGGCGCTTCCATCCATCCGTTTTATCAAGTCCACTTTCTTTAATATTTAAAGCAATGGTCTCAAAGAAGTCAGGAGTAACTGAAAGGTAGAACATTCTATTCCCTTGTATATTTTGTTCTTCTTCCCTTTCACGAACTACTTGCAATAACCTTTTATAATCTTCTGGCTTATTCACATCTAACGGACAATAACGAAAATACTCTAAAAAATCTTCTATTTTCGGAGTACCTTCATCTTTGCGACGAGAAAAAGTTTCTATTGATTCTTTTACTCTTTTTTGAAAATCTACATGAGATACTTCACGTCTTCCAAGCCCAATAACGGATATTTGCTTCGGAAGCTTTTGATCTCTATATAAGTTATATAGCGCAGGGTAAATTTTCCTTTTCGCTAAATCCCCTGTTGCTCCAAATAAAACAAAGGTCATTGATTCCAATTTCAGTCCCCCTCGTGATGTATAGTCATTGTCACCTTAGTAAAAATGCATTGTACAGAAGCTACTATTATTGTTGATCCAACCTTACTTCTTAACTTCTAATTTTTTATATTTGTCGCTTTCTAATTGTCCCCAATATTAATAGTGGCAATTCACAGCATTTTCCCCACATCCTACTTACTCATTGTAACTTACATAAAATAACTTAATTATCAAAAGTAATTAAGTTATTTTATGTCTATCATATTAACTACATAGATTATTACAGTCAAGAAAAGTGTCTCGAATTAAAGATTTTTTATTCCGCAACATCTTATTAGAAACATGTTCATTACATAAAATGAATAATAAAAAGGAAAAAACCGAACATATTCTTGTTCGGTTTTTTCCTTTTTACTATTGCTTCAAATGGTTTTTAACTGCCCTTATAACTAATTCATGATCTTCTTCTGGTGGTAATCCTGAAACTGTTATCATTCCAATAACTCCTACGTCTTTTATTTGGACAGGAACGCAGCCACCGAACGCAGCATAATCCGACCTATCTAAAAGATATTTTTCATTATATGGAACGCCCGTTAGTTCACTTTGTATTTGCATATAATACGAGCTATGATTATGCAAAGAAACAACCCGTTTTTTACGCTCAATCCATTGCGTATTTTCCGCAGTCGTCCCTGTCATCTTGAAATGAAATAGTTGCACACCATTTTTCGCTATATCAACAGCAATCAATTTCCCCTCTTTCTTTGCTGTTTCAACGATAAATAAACCTATTTGCAGTGCATCTTCATTTGTAAAAGAGGAAAATTGAAGTGTTTCCTCTTCTATTAATATTTGCTTACTTATTTCATTCAAATTTGAAGTACTCATATCTTTATCCCCCTTACTCACTTTATGCCACATTGATATTTTTCAATTTCTGTGACTCTATCGTACGGCCTTTCCATATAACTAATACCGTAAAGCGCACTCTTTTCTTCTTAGTGCTATTATGAATTATATTTAACGTATTAAAAATGTATGTCCTCTAGCGCTAAACATTTCGTATAGAAGTTTTCTTTTGGATACTACTTACAAGCTAAAAAAACCAGTTGCTTAAGCAACTGGTTCACTAACAATTTCATATAGGATATTCATTCAACCAAAGGAATGCTTGTTCATAGTCATCGGAAAATTTTACAGATTCTTTTGTATTGGACTGTTGTAAATAATTCAGTATCTCCCCTTCTTCAAGGAGAAAAGCAATTGCCTTACTGTGATTCAAAATCGTTTCATTGAAAAACTTCTCTTTCCATGCTTTTTGAACAGAAAAATGATCTGGCGTATATCCTTTTCTATCTACCAGCAATTTGTATTTTCTTCCCTCGAAAATGAATTGCTGACAAACCTGCTCGAAGCCATTAAACCATTCATAAACATCATCTGTTTTAATCTTGCCGATAAGACGGGTAACAATTATATCTCCCGAAACTGTTGTGCTAATATTCAGCTTACTCAACCTAGAATCATCTCCCTTAGCTACAATTATGCGGAAATATCACATAAAATCAATCAGATAAAATTGTTTCGCATTAAAAAAGGACAGACCCTCCAAACGGAGAAGCCTGTCCCAAAATTGTTCTATTTTATATTAGAACTAACAATCGTGAATTAGAATAATGATTTAATACTTGCTAAAACAGTAAGTACACCTACAATAATAACAAATACGTTACTCATTTTCCCTTTGTATTTAGCTAGTACTGGTACTTTATTGATTGCATACATCGGTAATAGACATAAGATAGCAGCAACTAATGGACCACTTAGAGAATCAATAAGTCCAAGAATACTTGGATTTGTATAAGCAACAAACCAGCATGATAATACAACAAAAGTAAGGACGATTGTCTTAATCGTTTTTTCTTCAATTACTTTTCCACGTGATTTACCGAACTTAATAATCATGTCACGCATTACTTCAAATGCTCCAATATAATGGCCAAGGAAAGATTTTGTAATAGCCACAAAAGCAATAATTGGAGCTGCAATCGTGATTACAGGTGAATTAAGCTCATTCGCAAGATATGAAAGGATTGATAAGTTTTGCTCTTTTGCCATTTTTAAATCTTCTGGAGTCAAGCTTAATGTACTACTCCAAACGAAGAACATAACTACAGCGAATGTCATAATATAACAAACTTTTTGTATTTGCGCACATTTAGCATCAGTAGCTTCTATTCCATACGTAGCTCTCTGCTTCACAACAAATGATGAAATCATAGGTGAATGATTAAATGAGAATACGATAATTGGTAGAATCAACAATATCGTTCCAAAATATCCTGTTCCTGTTGAAGCAGTAGAAACAGCTGAAAAGCTAAGCATTGACGTATTCCACTGTGGAATTAAAGATATTGCGATAAACAGTAGAGAAGCTATGAAAGGATACACTAGCATACTCATGATTTTTACAGTAATATCTTGACCAAAATTCAGTATAGCGATAAGACCAAGAACTAATACAAGTGATAAAATAGCTCTTGGAGGTTCTGGCATGTGCAATTGATGCACGATAAAACTACTTGCAGTATTTGTAAGCGCAACCGAATACATTAGTACGATTGTATAAATTGAACCGAAATATACGATGTTAAAAATGATACTTGCTTTATTTCCGAAATACTCTCTAATTGTACCTGTGATCCCCTCATCAGCAGAATTAGAAGCGTATATCATTTTAGCAAGTGCCCTATGTGAGTAATACATAACTGGATATGCAAGCAATGTAATTAGTAGTAATGATAATAAACCACCTGAACCTGCATTAATCGGTAAAAAGAGCACCCCTGCTCCAATTGCAGTTCCAAATAGACTCAATGCCCATGTAGTATCCTGCTTATGCCACTTTTTCGGATCTGCATATTGCTCATTTTTTAGTGCGGTATTTTCAGCTTGAACTTCTATTTTCTTTGCAGTATTCCCGTTCATATAATAACTCCCCCTTGTATCTATTCCTGCGTCTCTCTTTATAGCTAACAAATATTTACCTTTTTGGATAATGAATTCCTTACAAGTTGCCCCACATTGTATGTCCTTCATCATAATGAATCCAAATTGAAACATTCGTTAGTTAGCGTCCTAACATAAATGTTAGCGTTCACAAAAAAGTTTACTCGTAATATCCGCTCTTTATATAAAGACCGCTTAAGAGAACAATATTGAATAGACTTCATAAATACGTTGCAACATTTCTAATAACAATGTATTACTTTAATGGTTTCTCTGAATTACTTGTAACAGTAATTTTAGTTAAACCGGCCTCTCTTCATTTATGAGGCATTTCTTTCTCAATTCTATACATCACTTTAATAGCTTCGGCAGCATTTATGGTATTGATTACACAAGCCACTGAAGCACTTTACATACATTTCGCCTCTAACCACACACCTTTCTTACTAGTAATCGCATTTTTTATATTTTCTCCAGAGATAATAAAATTTCTCTCGACGCCCTCATTATAACGTGTATATTTATAAAATTAATATTTTTATATTTTCTGAAATATTAAATGGATATAATTTTACATGGATAATACTTTACAGTTAGCATGCAACCCTTGTTCCTATCACTTATAACGGAATTAATCAGCATAAAATACAGTAAAATATTGTTTATTTAAGCTACTCATTTTAAAAATATTTATATTCTTCTTTATCGAAAAATTTTATTTCAAACTAAAAAAGATATTCTAATAAATAATTAACGTGGTGAAAAAGAAATATCTTTTTAAATGTATAAACCAATTTTCAGGATATATATTATAGGCATTGCATTCATATACATTTTTAGGAAAATACATATTTTAACTTGATGGCAATGAGAGAACCGCTAATATTTCGCAAAACCTAAGCTAAACGAAAAAATAAGCTGCCCATATGGACAGCTTATTTACATCATTATTAGGATCGGGTAAACAAATCACTTCAATGTCATCTTAATTGTAGTTTTTTCAACTCTTCTTCAGGGATATTCCTATGTTTGTAATGAATTGGTTTTATTTCATTTCCTTTTAGATAATATTATTGATTATTGCACGATTCAACCGAATAATATAATACGTTAAAATCCCTCATTAACTAGCTCTTTTATCGAGTTTAATTTTGCAGAAAGCTCAATAAACCATTCTTCATCCCCTGTTAATAATGCAAGGTCTATAAGATAAAGGATTTGCTCCTTATTTATTATCTTTGATTCAGGGAGTTTGTTAACGTGTTTACTAAAGAGTAAAATCGCTTCGTTCATTGTGTACTTATCGTCACGTTTCACAATGCTAACTGTAACTACATCTTCCACTTCATCAAGTGATACAATGTAACCAACTATGAATTCACCCTCATTTGATATTCCACGAACCCAATCTCCCACTTTTAAAACATGATTATTATTTGACATCATACTTTTTCACCTTCTTATAAATATTTTTTGTAACGATAAACAATATATAAAAACTAACTTAAACTGTAAAATTTTTCATTACAGTTATTTTTTAAGAACTCACGGCTACATAATAATTAAGCCGCTTAACGTTCTTGATTAATAAGGTCAACAACTTCTTTCATTGTATAATTCTTTAAATATTCACCTAGATGTTCTTCCGCACCTAAGAAAATAGCAAAAAGAACTTTCCGCATGTTCGAACCTACAATACACTGATCATTTGATTCTGGACACTTCGGTTGCAATGCACCTTCAGAGGTTATTTGATACATATTCCAAAGATTAATTTCACTTAAATCACGGGCAAAAATAAATCCTCCACCCGTTCCCTCTTTTGATTGTATAAACTTATGTTTTTTTAACAAACTTAGCACTTTGCGAATGCGTACTGGATGAACACCTGCACTTTCTGAAATAGAATTACTTGTTGACATCCGATCTGGCTGTAAAGCTAAATAAGTTAAACTGTGAATGGCCAAAGTAAAGTCGCTGTTCATTGTTGTCCTCCTACGATAAAAAATATGATGTCTCGTTTAGTAACATACTGTAGCCATAAATATTACAGATAGGTTAGTCAAACGTTAAAATATATAAGAAGCATGCTTAGCATGAAAAATTAAATCCCTTTATATTCTATCAGAACTCCCCTATATCTCCTAACTTCATTTAGCTTTTTAAGTTGCAACTAAATTTAAACAGTCCACTGTTTCTTAACTTGTTCTTCTGCCAATTGTTTAATTTTTGTCCAAATCGTATCTTTACTCACAATAACATTTGTATGATAGTTTCTATCTTTATAATTAACTGTAACACATACTTCAATCACTTCTGTTTCCTCCTTTCAAAATATTACTTATTAATTAGCCATTTTTTGCAATTCAATATTCAAAAATGTTCGAACGCTACGCGGTAAAAATTTGCGAATTTCTTCCTCGTTAAAACCAACCTGTAATCTTTTTTCGTCCAGCATAATTGGACGACGTAACATTTGAGGATACTCAATTATTAATTTATAAAACTCATTAAGCGAAAGCGCCTCAATATTTATATTTAATTCCTGAAAAGTTTTAGATCTAGTTGAAATAATTTCAGTAGCACCATCTTCAGTTAAACGAAGAATGGATTTAAGTTCATCAACTGTAAGCGAATTTGATACGATATTTTTTTCGGTATAATCAATTTGATGTTCTTCAAGCCATGCTTTTGCTTTTCGGCATGAACTACAGCTTGCTGTCGTATATAAAATCACCATATTTTACACACTCCTTTACTTTTTAAAATTATTATATAGATTATTGAAATGTATTAAAAAAAATTACAGTTTAGAATGAAATACACGTTATATTATTTATTCGACAATATTTAATTTATCTGTTTTTTACAAACGATGGTAACTCACTTCTAAAAACTATACTGTAATTTTAAACTTTACAGTTTGATTAATCAACTGTTAAGTCTTGGATGCATTCCATTAGCGGACCAAATCATTTTCTTTTGTACGAATGTCTCATAGTTTTACGGCTAACCACCTCTTTAAAGTACATTTTATCCCGCTATTTGAGTGCACCGCCTCAAAATTTGGCAAGAACAAAAAAGTTAGGTCGAAGTCAGGCTCCCCCTAATAACTCGATTGGTGCGATCTACTTATATTTCACTTTATTCATTTCATTTTTACATGTGCTACTATGAAATATATTTAGCATATTAAACGCTACTGCATTGAACACAGCAGCATTGTAGGAGGAAATACGCGAGCAAAAAAGCAAAGCGCGCACACTTTGCTTCTTACAAAATCCCTTTTAACTTTTTACCAATTAACTCCGCTAAATATTCATAACCTTGTCGTCCAAAATGTAAACCGTCTTTTTCATCATCTTCTACAAATCTTTTATAATGAGGCTCTTGAATCATTTCAGCATATAAATTTAGAAAATAACTTCCTGTTTCCTTTGCCACTTCCTCTACTACGTCTGCATACTGACCAAGTACTTTATTGGTTCTATTATGCTGGCGTTCTTCATCAACTGGCGCAGGACTAATAAGTAATACTTTTTCTGGTGAAATCATACTTATAATCTTCTCTAGATTGTCTTTGTATACTTGTAATGGTACTGGATCAAATAATACCGAATCATTCGTACCAAGAAAAACTGTGACAAAATCTGGTTTATGTGATAGTACATCATCTTCAACCCTATGTAACGCATCGAACGTATTATCACCCGGAACCCCCGCATTTACCACCTTCCAATTTGGAAACATCTCTTGCAAACGCGGTGTTAATCTCGGCGTTCCATCAAAAAACGTTTCATCAGCTGTAATACTATCACCGAAGCATACTAACGTTTTCATAGAGCTAATTCTCCTTTTACGTACGAAATAACTTTCCTTCTACCGCCTTAATATATCTTTCAGCAGAACGTTCCACTGCCTCATTTGCATTTTCTTTCACTACTCCGTGAAAAGCATTATATAAACGATTAAATTGTAATGGCTTCACTCGATTCGCCATTTCTTCCACTTTTCTCGCCGGTAATGGAATTAAGTTCGGATAGCTGTACATGAAACTCACCCACTGCTGATCCGCTACAACTTGAATAATATCACCTGTTAATAAAATACCTTTCCCATCATTTCCTTCTTCCCAATGTAATACAGAACCGCCGCTAAAATGTCCTCCGAGACGATGAATAGTAATTCCGTCCGCTAATTGTAAAGACTCACCAGACCAGTAAATAATACGACTACTCGGGCGTACTACCCACTCTTTATCGTCTTCATGTATATAAATTGGTACATTAAACGTTTCTGCCCATTCTACTTGCGTTGAATAATAATGAGGATGAGATAGTGCGATCGCATCTAACCCACCCCACTCTTTTATCTTCTCAATTGTCGTTTCATCTAAATAAGTAATGCAATCCCATAATAAACGATAGGAATCCGTTTTTACGACAAATGCTGTTTGACCGATCGCAAATTTCGGTTTTGTCGTAATGCTATAAAGTCTATGCTCTTCTTCTATCATTTCATTTTTATATGTATCAATCGTTCGCAAGTTTTCTAAAGTCGTCCAACACTGCCCTTTCAGATTCACATATTGTCGCTCCTCATCACAAATAACACAACTTACCGGTTCTTCCACACCCGCTGCATACTGTACGCCGCACGTTGTACAAACGAAATTTTTCATAATAATTCCCCCTATCCCTATATTTTTATTAAGCTGATTTTTGTTGATAATGATCTATTTTTTTATTTTCAATTACTAAACCTATTAGAGTTAGTAAGTAGACAACTGTAACTGACAATGGAATTACAGTAAATCCATTGTCAGCAAAAAGAATCCCGCAAACTGACGTTACGAATATGGTCCCTACTGACAGTAAACCATAACTTTTACTTTCATAAATCCATACGTACGGTACAAAATGAACACCTATTAACATCGCTACTACAAAAGGTAACCACTCTGGAAATTGAAAATAGGCAAGTAACACAAACGGAATATTTAATACATTTATCCCGCCAATTAATCCAGCTAAAGTCCCTAGCGGATTCCCCTTCGCAAACATGTCAATTTTTAATATGGCAGCTATCATTAAGCCACAAGGAAACACACAACCCATACCAATTAAATACACCCACACAACTTGCTTTTCTGAAAGAAAAACACCCGTTATACTCGCTATAACCCAAAATAAAATACCAGCTATTATAACTGGAAATCCTTTTTTCGTTCTTTGTGCTAAATCTCGTTTTGCTTCTGCTATGTTCATTTCACTATCTCCCCCAAACTATTTGTACTATAAAGCCGGCTCAATTTCGCCCATCCAATAACGCCAAGCTACTAAATAATCTTCTAAATCTTTCGGGTGGTGTCTTACACATGTATCTATACGCAAATATAATCCTATGACTATTTCTTCGTATAAATCTCGTTCTGTTTTATGAAATACACATTGTTTCATCACATAATCAATCGTTTCTTTTGTTATATCTTCTGGAGTTGAACAGAACGCGTAAATTAAATCATATAAAGGATCTCCTAAAACAGGTAACGGATCAATTACCCCATGTAACCTATTCTCTCGAAATATAAAATTATGAAATCCGAAATCACCATGTAATAAAAAGGGCTGATTTACTCCGGCATCCCTATTTGCTAGTTTTAGAACAATTCTATAATCTTCCTCACTTATGTAACGTCTTACATTTTCATAAGCTTCCATCACATTTGTCGTTAAAAATTCATTCCAAGTTTGAACCGGACTCTCTTTCCATCCCCAGCCTTCTGCCTCTGGAACCATTTTATACTTATTGATAACTTCTTTTACAAGTGTACGAAGCGTACTTCGTTTAAATCCTTGTTCGCACGAAGTATTACCTTCAAGGAAAGAATACACGAAATATGTATGTAAAGGTTCCTTATACAAAAGCTTTGAAAATAAAGTATTCCCCTCATAAAAAGAAAGAAAATTAGCTTCTTCACGTATCACTTCCGCTTCATTCAGCTTTACTACATATTTTTCGTCCAACAAATATACAGTACTTGTCGTTCCTCCGTTCAACACTTTTACGCTATTTGGATCATGTGAAATAACTTTCTCCTTAACTAGTTGTGCAGCAATTATTGAAATGTCCATTCCCTCACCCTTTAATTCCGAAGATTCCCTCAATTCAAAAGACAACTTTACTATTATTTGACAAACGGATAGGAAACCCCTTCCAAAATCTTAATATAACAAAAAATCATTTACTTTTATATTTCAAAAATAAGGAAATACTAACAACAATGTTACATACATATTAGGAGGACAATATGAAACCTGAATTTTTAAAAGCAGTACATGATGCCATTGGAAATGTCGAACACATTCATATAGAAGAAAGCGGTGCTGACAGCTTACTTATCCATCATGATGATGCACAGCAGTTACAACAAGTCGCTAAAACATTAGAAAACAACAATTTCCGCTCTGCTTTAAGAACGACTGGAGATGCTTCGTATATTGAAGTGTTGAACAGATAACGTAAAGCCCTGGCTATATGCCGGGCTTTCTTCTTTTATATTGAAACTTCAAACTCATTCACATACACCGCTGTTCCAGCAATATCTATTTGTAATCTCTTATTTTCTCCATCTTTCGTTACATATACGGTTACACGACCATCTTTATTCATTTCCTGTCCTTGTTCAACGATTAACTCCATTTCATGGTCAAAATCTTTCTCCACATACATCGCATAGTACGCTCCCATCACACCTGAAGCCGTTCCTGTCACTGGATCTTCAATCGTTCCCGCATAAGCCAATGAGAAATGGCGCCCATGCATTTGTGCCTGCTCATCATAAGTTTCTAAACAAACTGGATGAATAGAAGCGTTAGGTATTTCTTTTAATACCGATGGAAACACTTCATTGTTAGGCTTCATCTTCTCACATACATCTAGATTTTTCACCGGTACAATTACAGTCCAGTTCCCCGTACTTCCATATACAATCGGTAAACTTACATCTAAATCCTTTACGTCCAAACCAATGCTATGAGCTAATTCACCTTTTGAACCTGCAAAATCTTTAAACTGAGGTGCTGCCTGCCTCATTTTAATAAAGGCTTCTCCCTTATCATTTACATCTATTTGTATTGGTAAAATTCCTGCCTTCGTTTCAATCGTAAAATTTGTTTTCTCTTCTAATAAACCTCTTTCACGCAAGGCAAATATTGTCCCAACTGTCCCATGACCACATACATCCATTTCAAAACGAGGTGTAAAATAGCGCATTCTTATATCTGCTACTTCTGAAGAAAGAACGAAAGACGTTTCGTTAAATCCAACTTTTTCAGCAATATGCTGCATCTCCTCTTCCGTTAATCCATCTGCCTCTAATACAACACCTGCTGGATTACCCATATTTGGTCTATTCGTAAATGCGTCGTAATGAAATACGTTTATGTTCTTCATTTTCTTTTCTCCTAACCTTCTTTAAAAATTTTATAATAAAGCTCTATCTCCGTTTTCACCGAACAATTATTTCTCCAAAATATCTTCTGCATCTTTTCATTTGAAGTATGTGTGCTTCCGATGTAATAAGTAGCACCCATTTCCTTTAACATATGTAACGATTGAAGATGCAGTTGGGAAGAGATTCCTTTCCCACGATAATGAGGCATTACCCCAAAGTAAAATAATCGTCCTTCATTTTCCGTTCCAGACTCTATATGCGGTATGGACAAACCAATTGGATCATTTTCATTATAAAAAACAATGCATGACTTTTCCCAACCTTTACCTATCTCCGTTTGCACTGAATAAAAATGCTCATCAATATTTAAAATTGAAGTTTGATTTCCTGAATCCGCCATACATTGCTCCCAAATGCATTTAAATTCTTTTTCCGATAACGTCTCTTCTATTGAACCGTATGTAAATCGTTTGTTAAGCGCCTCTACATTGTCTAACCCTCTACACACTTCTATCTTTGCTGCATGTAAAGAAAAATCCGCATCAAGTAACACCCTCGCACTTGAGTAATAACTACTAAACCTTTTGTTTAATACAATACTCGCTCTTTTTAACTCCCAGTTAAAACAAATTTCTTCAAATCTACTTATCTTCTCTTTATAAGTTTGTACGTTATAAAAAATATCTTCTTCTATCTCTTCAATCGTTACTGCATTTGGTAAACCATTTAATACTTTTTTTGAAGGACCAAATAAACTTTGAACAACTGTAAGATCGTACTTCACCACTTCAATTCCCCTACACCCGGCTCAATAAACTTCCCTGAAACATCCTCATTTGAATCGATTACCCAATCAAATATATTTTGCGCTCCTTCAGCCGGAGTCATATTCGCATCAAAGGCACCAATGTCAGTCTTTAATTTCCCAGGATGAATTGCCGTTACACGAATTCCTTTATTCTCAAACTCTTGTTGTAAGCAGAGTGTTAACATATTTTGTGCAGCTTTAGCAATTCGATAGGAATATGAGAACTGACCTTGCGGAAATTCTTTGTTCGCCATTTTATGTAATGATCCTAATCGAGAGGACACATTTATTATTCTCGGATGATCCGATTTAGCTAAAGCCACATAGGTACCTTTTACAGCTCGAATTACACCTAAGCAATGAATATTAAATAAGTCTGTTAACTCTTCTGAATTCGTATGTAAAATCTCAGTCTCCTTTCCAGTAATTCCAGCGTTATTTATAACTAGATCAATATGCTCCGTATATTCCTTAAGCTGGTTCTTAATTCGCTCCGTACTCTCATCAATCGATAAGTCTGCCATTATAGGAAAACATCTACAACTAAACATTTGCTTCAATTGCGTAACCGCAACCTCAGTTCTAACTAACGGATAAACGATATGCCCATGTTCATGAAATACTTTTACTAACTGTAACCCTAATCCACGATTTCCACCTGTAATTAGAACTCTCATTTTTCCATCTCCTTATTTTTAAAATAAATAAGAAAATCCATCCACTTACCATTCTCTAAAGAAAACGCCTCTCTCTTGCATTCAAAAGAAAAACCTGCTCGTTCCGCAAGACGAATGGATGGCTCATTATCAACATGTATATGTAATTCAATTCTATGAAAATGAAGACTATTAAAAAATAACGATAACGCAGCTTTCACACTTTCCATGCCATATCCATTTTTCCAGTATTGATTATGTATGGAATAGCCCATCATCGCCCATTGATAGTCCATACGTAAAATTTTTATTAGCTCTAGCTTTCCAATATTAGCCCCATCTTCTTTACGAAAAATACCTAATACATACATCTCATCTCGATGCGCTGCTTCATCAAAACCTCTTATCCATTCCGTGAACCATTCTTTTGTTGAAGACGACATATCATGATAGCCATCATCGTATTTATACTGAGCTGGTAACCGCATTCGAAATCCATCTAACCAACTTTCATAATCATTTTTTTGGAACTGACGAATCATAAGTCTCTCTGTCTCTACTTGTAATAGCGGCAGCTTCATTTATATCTCTTCCTTTAATTAATGATTGAATATTCTTTATTATCTTACAAGAAATACAAAATCTAGTAAATTATTATGTTCTTTACAAGTAGAAATCCAGTCATGCTCACTGCATAACTGGATTTCTCATCATCTAATAACTTTTTATTTTACAAGTACATCTTCCCTTAATTCCCTCTTCAACACTTTCCCTAAAGCATTTTTCGGTAATTTTTCCATAAATACAACTTCGGGTATTTTATAACTTGCTAATTTCCCTTTACAATGCTGTATAATTTCTTCTTCCGTTAAAGACGTTTGCATGTCTTTTACAATGTACGCTGTCGGAATCTCTCCCCAAAAGTCATCTGAAACCCCAACTACTGCAACTTCTAAAACACCATGTATTTCATGAATAACATCTTCTACTTGATCTGGATATACGTTGTCACCACCGCGTATGATAACGTCTTTATATCTTCCCATAATATGCAGGAATCCGTCATCATCTATCATGCCAGCATCGCCCATGTTAAACCAACTATCTTTTACTACCTTCTTTGTCGCCTTTTCATTATTCCAATACCCTTTAAACATGTATGGACTTCTTACATGAATCTCTCCAATTTCATTTGTTGTTAGTTCATCACCTGTTTCTGGATGAACAATTTTCAGCTCTACATGTTTCAGTGTTTTCCCTACAGAAGACATCTTTTCTTTTCCCATCATTGGATGCCATGAAGTTACAACCCAACCTTCTGTACTCCCATATCCTTGCACCATATATATTCCTTTTTCCATATATTTTTGAATGAGGGTTTCTGGCACTTTTGTACCACCACTTTGCGCTACTTTAAAAGTTGAAATGTTTCGTTCCTTTTTATTTAGCTCATCCAGCATGTAGCTATAAACAGCTGGGAACGCAAGCATCGTCGTAATTTTCTCTTCTTCAATCTTATCCCAAATTAGAGTAGGATTCGAATCAGCTAAGAAAATCATCGTAACACCATGATAAATACAATTTAAAATAGAAAGCACGCCACTCATATGAAATAATGGATGCACGGATAAAAAGCGTTCACCTGCAGGAAATTCTCTTTGCCCCGCAATTTCAGTAAAATAATGATGTAAGTTTTTATGTCCAATTACACATGCTTTTGCCTGTCCAGTCGTTCCTGAAGTAAATAAGTAAATCGCATCATCATCTTCATGAACTTCTACGTTCGGCTCTGTACTTGGCTGTTCTTGTAATGTTAATTCAAACGAACCAAAACCTTCTTCTGTCGTTTTCATTACATAAGGAATTTCTTTAACAGCATCAATCTTTAATAAAACTTCACTAAATTCTTCATCAATAACTAACACTTTTAATTTCGCTTCTTTTACAATCGTTTCTAGTTCATAAACAGTAAGCTGATGATTTAGCGGAATACATACCGCTCCAATTTTTAAACTTGCCATCATAACGCTTGGAAACAGGTGATTATTTTTGCATAGTATTCCTATACGATCGCCTCTTTGCACACCATTATGTAACAAATAATGTGCAAGCTGATTTACTCGTTCATTATACTGCTGAAACGAATACCGTTTCTCTCCGCCTACAAGCGCTTCCAAATTTGGTGATTGCATTGCTCTTTTTTGTAATAATTTTTGCATCGTTCTCAAGTAAAACTCCCCTTTATATATGTTAGGTTTTTTATTTTACCAGATTAACTATTAATTTACTAAAGATTACACTTAGTGAATATAAATTCACTAAAAATAGCCATCTACTTAACAAGTAAATGGCTATTGCCTCTTATATATTAGAATACTCCTTATTCATCACATAGCGCACATACTCCGGTGCACTTTTATCAATCTCTTCATCACTTAATTTATATTCGGCACCATATAAATAAAATGAAGGTATAAATTTCATATCTGTATATAAGCAAGTAGCTTGAAATGGTTTCGTTAACTCATCCATTGTAATTCCGCTATTTTCATAGTCTTTTTCTAATCCACCTATAGAAATAGCTACACCAAACTCTTTTCCCTTCACTTTATCCCCTTTTGATCCGTACGCAAATCCATATGTTAATACATCGTCAAACCATTTTTTCAATAATGGTGGTGAGCTGTACCAGTAGAGTGGAAATTGAAATATATATCGGTCGTGTTCTACTAACAACTTTTGTTCCTCTTCCACATTAAACTCCCAATTCGGTGCCACTTTATACAATTCATGCACCGTAATTTCATCCGAATATTTCTCAATTTCTTCAATCCATCTTTTATTAATTTTTGATTTTTCAATATCAGGATGTGCTACAATTACAAGTGTTTTCATCATCTTCCATCCCCTTTATAAATTAATCAACCCTTTACGTATTAGTATGAATGAGTCACATATAATTGAAAAGTACGTACTTTAAAGTGCTATAGGAACCTTAAAGTACCTGTGGAGGTGTTATATGAATCAAAATGAAGACTGCCCAATTGCAACGACACTCGATGTAATCGGCGGAAAATGGAAAGTTCATATTTTATGTGTTTTGATGGATGGAAAAATGCGAACAAATGAAATCCGAAGAGAAATCTCAAACATTACGCAAAAAGTTCTGACTCAACAACTTCGGCAACTTGAAGCTGATGGGATTATCCATCGTACTGTATATCAAGAAGTACCACCAAAGGTTGAGTACACAATAAGCGAATACGGGAAATCTTTAATGCAAATTATGGATGAACTATGTGAATGGGGAAAAGATCATCAAATGAAAAGATTACATGACTAACAGAACATTACCATCTTTATTAAATCTGATACATTCATATTAGTAGTTCAATATTTCTATTGAAATTTTATATTAGAGGTACTCCAACAACTCGTAATTTAGAACCTCAAATCTTTCAAAAGTAAAAAACAATAACATTCATCTATAAATACTCTTTATAACAAAAGTATCCTATACTTTTTACCTTATATTTAACTCGGACACTTTTTATTAATTGAACCGCATCCTAGTTGTTAGACATACAGTCGACAATTTGAGATGTGGTTTTATTATGACTAGAAAAATACGGGTTATCTCATAGTCATAGTAAAACATCATCACTGCATTTAACACTATATATATATTGATCACCGCTAATCCTTTAAAATATCCCCTTATGAATGTATCCTTTTGCGAATTATAGCAATAACAAATATAAATTACCGGTATAATAATCTGAAGTGGAATATGCACAAATATCAGGACTTTCTACAATCCTAGTTCTACATGCTCCATATAATTAACAGCAATCATAAGTGATAGATGGACTACAATTGTGTCCTGTTTTCGGAATTCACTTCATATAAAGGAACATCTTGATAATGATTATTTTAATACCACTCTTTTCTTAACTGTCGCTCTAGTAACTGGTCGATGGGGTTTCTTTTTTGGGAGCTTAATGGCTAGTTTTATTAGTCGGATAACAGCTCTCATCAACTTTAAAAATTATGACTGCAGACAAAATACTTTGCAAAGAGTGCCTGTACAAGACGTTTTTTTACATAGACTTACCAAATAGCGTTTTTATTAAAAAACTTCTCACATTTAAATTGGACAAGCATATTTTATTGTATGGGGACTCCCTACTCATAGAAAACTACCTTTCTATTCTAAGAGCACGCATATTTGTGTGCTCTTACATTATTTACAATAAAATAAAGAGTTTATTAATTTTCTTAATTCACTATCGGAAAAGTACCCATAATAATATCTTTATATTTATCTATTGTTTTTTGATTTTTATAAAACTATATTATTTTGGAGTTGGTTAATACGTTACAAAAAACTGGCCGTGTAATCATTATGGTCCCTCCATTTTCACAAGTGTTTGTTACATTTTACTCATCATCAGGAGAACTTCTTTCATCACAAGTCTTATCTAATACCTCTCCACATCCTGTATCAATGTATGCACTTAATGAAATTGAAAGCGAATTATTTGAAGTCGAGTTAAAACCACTACTACTTCATTAAAACTACGAATAGCGGAAAGACCTTTACAACTCCCACATGGAACTACAACAGTAGCATTTTTAGCAAAAATAGCACAAGCAGAAGAAGCTGCAGCTTTTAATGCAAACGCCATTACATATCAATGCTACCCAATGGCTACTGCTGTAGACACGCTATATAGCTTTAACTACACACTTACTATGTAGACTTCTCCTAGGAACTTCATTTTAGTTTCTAAGGAAACTAAAATGAAGTATACTTATATATGTACAATAGATAGCATTTATAAATCTATTTACAATTTTTCACATTAGCTCTTAAACTATTAAATAAATGGAGGGCATGATATGGACAATTATTATGATGTAGCGGTAGTTGGTGGTGGTCCAGTTGGACTTATGGCAGCATGTGAATTAGCTATCCAAGGCGTAAAAGTTGTTGTTTTAGAGAGAAGATTAGACAGGGTACGAAATTCTAGAGCACTCACACTACACCCCCGCTCCTTAGAATTGATGGCTATGAGAGGTATTGCAGATAGATTTTTAGCTAGAGGAAAGAAATTAAATACAAGTCATTTTGCTGCCTTAGATACAAGATTAAACTTTAAAAATTTAAATACTGATTTTCCATATACACTTTTTATTCCCCAATCTATTACAGAAGAAATATTAGAAGAACATGCATTAGAATTAGGTGTAGTCATTAAACGCGGGCATACTCTGAAAGACTTAAAACAATATGAAACATTCGTACAACTAAAAATAGAACAAAGAGAAACAATATATAAAATAGAAGTTCCATATGTAATAGGAGCTGATGGAGCAAGAAGTATAGTTCGTGAATTATCAAATATACCGTTTAATGGAACAAACACAACAACTACTGCTATATTAGGTGATGTTATTTTAGAAGATATACCAGATACTCCATTTTTATCTACTTCTAATATAAATGGGATATTAATGATGGTACCTATTAAACCTGATGTATTTCGTTTTGCAATTGTTGATCCTAAAAATCAGACAATACCTGTTCATGTTGCTGTTACAAAAAAAGAGTTTATAGATAGTATTTATAGTATTACAGGTGAACATCTTCAAATTAAGAGCACAATATGGCTTTCTCGTTTTGGTAATGCAACCAAACTAGCAAATACTTATCAACATAAGCGTGTATTCTTAGCAGGGGATGCAGCACATATTCATTTCCCTGCTGGAGGACAAGGTTTAAATGTAGGTCTACAAGATGCTTTTAATATAGGCTGGAAATTAGGACTCGCAATAAAACAAAAAAAATATGAAAGCCTATTAGAAAGTTATCATATTGAAAGACATGCTGTGGGAAAACAATTTTTCAAGGAAGTACAAGCGCAAGAACAATTAATGATAAACTTTTCAAACGCAGGAATGGAATTAAGGGATTTATTTTCGCACCTACTTACATACCCCGAGATAAATCACGATTTATCTGAAAGAGTAAGTGGCTTAGGGATAATGTATTCGTCGATGCACGATACAGAAAGGCATCCATTGATAGGAAAAAGATGTACAAATCTCACTATTTCTTCTCTAAATAAGAAAAGTTATAGACTCTTTGAATTAATGCAGGATGGTAAATTTATCTTATTAATACACCCTTCTTATATAGATAAGATAAATAAAATAAATATTGATTCACACATAAAGGTGATAGTAGGAGAAATACAAGATCCCAAGTTAAAAAATATAGATACCGTTTTGATTCGACCGGATGGTCACATAGCCGACATTGAGTATAACAAGGTAGATAATTGCGAATAGTCCAGAAAAATGATTATCAATTGTATTAGTGATATAAGATAAATTCACTTTTATAAAACGAAGAGAATCCTATTTATTTAGGACTCTCTTCGTTTTGCCCATCTCACTATTTATAAAAACATATCTACAGGGGAAGAAACACTACATTTACAGTTAACTATAAAATCCCGTTCCAAAGGACTACCCAAAACTCCCCACCTATATACTCTCATGATCATAAATATTTGTCTCTATTTCATATAAAGTATTATAAGCATCCATAAAGATAAAGCACCAAGGATAGCAAGCACTATACGAGTAGATAGTACCCTTACTTCGAAATCGGTTTTCTTGGATGGTTCAGGATATGCAATTACATAAATCCCTTTTAATAGTGCGAGCCATGCAATCAGTGTAATGAGTCCCTGCCAATTAAGTGTCCAAACATTATGCAGGATAACAGTACCTAATCCTAGGAAAATTGATAGAAAGCCATACATAATTCCAAATCCTCTGTCTTCTACCACTAATTTTTTCAGTTCACGTAGTACAGATGGTCGCACAAAAAGTATTCCTGTGATGATAACCGTTACCCATCCCCAAAAAAAACCTAAAAAAAGGCTTACCTCCATTGTTATTCCACTCCTTTCAATTACATTTATATTTCAGTTATTTTCCCTTTAGTATTAGATCTATAGATGAAAAAACTAAAAATGTAACTTTGGAGTAAAGTCGTACTCTTTATAAAATATTTCATGTGTACATAAATAATCCTTCACCTTACTAATTTTTAATAAAATAATATTAAATTTAACAAGGTGAAGATCATACAATATTATTAAATAAATAAAATAAGCTAATTAAGAAGTATAACAAATTAATAACCAGTCTACATACAACTTATGTTAGTAAGAAAATCACACACACTTATACATATTACTTTTGTATAAAATCTTAAAAATTGTAGTCATAAACTTACTTTAGCATCCTCTTCTTAATGTCTAGACAATCAGTATTTAAACTAAACATGCTAGTATTGATTTTGTGCGATTGTCAGTTACCTCATAATAAATTTCTAACCCTTTCCGAGTACCTGTAACGACTTTCGTAGCTTTTAGTTTAGATAAATGTTGACTAATTGTACTTTGAGGCATTTGTAACATTTCATACATTGTCGTTACGTTAATAGGACCTTTTGCAAGCATTATTTTTACTAATGATAAACGGACAGGATGTGCTAATACCTTCAATATTTCAGTGATTTCTTCATACATTTCTTTCATATTTTTTCTCCCCTTTTATATAAACATTAATGATATCCATATATATAATTCGAAAGGATATACGATTTTATGTCCGTCATTTTAAAAAAATGTTAAAAAATATCTTCAGATGGAAGGAATCTCTCCTCCGTTCAATATTCTATAGATTTTCTTTCACTAAATATTATGTGGTAGGAGCCTTCCTTACTGAGACCCTCTGCCATTCTTCTCTTGCTGATTTCCATTATTCCCTTGCGAACCTCTTCCGTTGTTCTCTTGCTGGTGTCCATTATTTCCTTGCGAACCTCTTCCGTTGTTCTCTTGCTGGTGTCCATTATTTCCTTGCGAACCTCTTCCGTTGTTCTCTCGCTGATTCACATTATTTCCTTGGGACCCTCTTCCGTTATTCTCTTGCTTATTTCCATTATTCCCTTGCGAGCCTCTCCCGTTATTCTCTTGCTGCTTCGCATTATTTCCTTGTGATCCTCTTCCGTTATTCCCTTGCTGATTCACATTATTTCCTTGCGAACCTCTTCCGTTATTCTCTTGCTGATGCCCATTATTTCCTTGCGAACCTCTTCCGTTATTCTCTTGCTGGTGCCCATTATTTCCTTGCGAACCTCTTCCGTTATTCTCTTGCTGGTGCCCATTATTCCCTTGCGAGCCTCTTCCGTTATTCTCTTGCTGGTGCCTATTATTTCCTTTTATCTGCTTCGGTTGTTGTTCCTTAGATTGCTTTTGTTCTATATACTCTTTCTTCTCGTTACTTTCTTCTTTTACAGGAGATGCGTCCGATGATGCATCAGAAGACGACTTTTGTTGTTCTTGATTAGACGGCGTTTCAGATGGAGCAAGCGATTTTTTCTTCTCATTCTCTTGTTTTATATAAACGCCCGTTCCAACTCCTGCTTTCTCGGCATCCTCCCGCATTTGCATCGTACTGCTTTGATATTCGACTGTAACATGTTTTATCTCATACTCTTTCTTTAATTCCTGCATAGCCTTTTGCAACTGTGGTTCTAGCAACTTGTCCTTTGCAACAGCCGTTAGCATAACTTGCTTATCATTCGTTAAATACTTATCCTCTTGACTTTGCTTTATAATCGTACGTATTACGTCTTGCAGATGTTTATTTTCCCATCTTTTCATTTCTTGTAAAATACGCCTTCCATCATCATTACGAGCCCGCAAATCTATAACACGAAGATCCTTCGTTACGCTCGCCTCTAAACTTGGATTTATATCAACTGAGACATAAGCAAACACTTTTTCTTCTGGTTGATTGTAAAAAAACAGCAATACGCATAGAAAACCAGCAACAATTACTGTTGTAGGCTTTAAGAAAGGTGGTATGGAAAAACGCGACGCTCTTTGTTCTTGTTTGTTAAACGAGATTTCCTCTCCTATCATGTATGGGTGCGCTTTTCTTTTAAATGTAATAAACTCTCCATTTGGAGTCAAAACAACTACGTTATGCTTTTTTATATCCATCACAATTCCTTTATTCATCATGCTTTTCCCCTCTTATATAATCAAGAATGTATGTATAGTTGTTTGCAAAAATAATACTCATCGCAATAATGTATTTTCTATGTCGTTCCAACGTTTTACGACTTACCCTAACAAGTGGTTCAATATGTTTTAGGGGTAATCTTTTCTTACGGAACAGCTCTTCCATCATTTCCTCTTCTTTTATAATAATCTTCACAATTTCTATTAGGTGCTCACGCGTATCACGATGCTTAGGAGATTCTTTAGCAAGCTCTGAAAATGTAATTTTAAACTCAGCTAACACACTTTGAAAATGAAGAATTTCCTCCTTACGGTTACTATTTTCGATTTCTTTCATATACTCCGTAAGCGATACTTGCCTTTCTAACATTTCCTCTTGCTCATCTTCTTTTAAAAAGACAAAGTTATGCTTAGACTCCTTGCGTATATAGTCAATTACATCTCTTTTTATAAGAAGATCAGCAAACGCTAGAAAAGATTTCCCTCTTTTATATGAATACTGTTCAATTGCTTCGTTAAACGCAAACAGTCCAATACTATATTCATCATCCTGTTCTGTAATATATCGGCGACAGACAGACGATATGGATTTTCTAATAAAAGGCTGATACTGTACGATAAATGCTTCCTTATCTCCTCCGTTGTTTTGTATGTTATATACGATATCTTCTATTTTCGGTTTTCTTAGGATCTTCATTACTAAACTCAACACTAGTAATCTTCCAGCCTCCTTCTGCTTCAAATAGCAAAATGACCACTAAACAAGTGACCATTTAACCACATTTTCTTAGTACTTTTCTTTGGGCTTGTCTACTTGCTATTACTCATATTTTTCGAGGCCGATTTTTTATATGACTATTTTTTCCACTTGTACTAAAGTGAAGTCTGTATTTTGTACTGCTTTCTTGTTTTCTTTTGCAATACCACTTGCTCTTTTCTATTTTAGCCGCACTCTTTGAATAACTCTTCGCTATATTTTTGGTAATTTTAGCTTTTTCTTTCATTTATTTTCTTCTACTTTACATATATTCGAAGGAACAAATAATTTTATGGGGGTCAAAAAAATTTTTTTTATAAAATAGTTATTTTTTCAAAAATAAAAACCATCAATTGGAAGAAAATCGTTATAACTCCTCCTTATGGTAATTCCTTTGTAAACCTTTTTATTTAAATGTATAATTGTATCAAAAGTCTAAATTTTCAGAATCAGAGGACGGCGTCATGAAAAGTTTTGGTACGTTAGTAATCTCTACCGTCATTTCAGCAGGCTTAGTGTATTATAATATCGATTCCTTTTATAATACATTTACATCCGGGAATACATATTACTGGGTAAACGGTATCCTAGCTGCTGGATTCCTTATATCCTTAATTATCAACATAAAAGATATCATCAAGAAAAACTACACAACTTCTGAATCAAATTAAGGAGCCTATTATGGTTCCTTTTTCTATGCAAAATAAAAAAGCAGCTGTTAAGCTACTTTGAATTCTTCTTATCCCCAAATGAAATGATATATATATTCTCCCGTTACACGTTCATTAATTCCAGCGATTCTAGCGAATCTCATTAAGTCCGCCCCTTGAAGAAAATACACCGAGATCGTAACTGGTACTTGTGACCACATGAATTGATAAAGCTCATTCATTCTCTGATTCGTCGAAACGATTAAATCATTTACAGGTCCATGATTCCATGCAGAGGTTTGAACTGAAGTGAACGGAAGGTCTTTCCCATTAACCACTATTCTTACCACACTTTGAGTTATGTCCATAACAATCCCCTCCACCATTACAGAATTTAGACCTGTTTCTATACTCATATTCTTGATTAATAATAAATGTTTAAGGCAACCCCCTATTTTCATTTCTACTCAAAAACAATTTATTTGATAAAATAAAAAAGCAGCGCATTCGCTACTTTAAAATGTCCATTTTGTTCAAATTCACGTTTAATGTGTACTAATTTATGTTTTTTCTTCTAAATAGACCAACGATATATTATAATCCTCTATATACCCAAGGAGGTTTACCATGCTTAATTTTCATAAAACATTCCCCATCTTAGGATTCTTTTGGTTTTTATACGGTTTCATTGGCCTCATCTTTTTATTACTATTCCTTAGCCTGTCGTAACAGCGCTTATTAATATATGTTTAATGTATAATTTCTATATAACAAAGAAAAAAGCATTCATGTCCCATTGTTATTCCTCGCTTTCTATTAAAAGGATTATTTTGTTAAAAATTGATTCTAATTTATAACCTCTATATTTTGCTTTTATTTCCCATTAAAATTGAATAAAACTATTTTGAAAACATAGGAGAAAGCTATGAAGCATAACCTCAATCTATGGTCCTTTATATGCTCTTTGATTTGCGTTGGACTATTCCGTTTATATTTTGAAATTCCACTTGAATTATTCAAATTTTTCACGGATTCATTACACATTCACCCTTTATTTATATTACTAGTTTTAACAATAGGAACTTTTTTTGCTGGCATTATAGGATTTTCTAAGATGAATAATTGGATCGCGATGCTTAGGAGTGTAGCAACAGTCTTACTAACATTGTTATTATCAGTGTTTTTAACACTAACTTTGATTGTGGGTTATGCATTAAGTTAAACGTAGTTTTTTATGAGTAAAACTCAATATTCCGTCAATAATATAGATGACATTAGATTTTTCTCTTTGTTCCCCCTTGGAGATGAGCAGTTAGTTTTTGCTAACTGCTCTTTTATTTATAACAAAGATAAGATTCTTTAGAATGATTCTTCTTTATTTCTCAATATAAGGAGCCTTGGATTTTCATTAAAACTCCTGTAGTATATGAACAAAGAGTAAGGTAAGAGTTACTCTTTGCCATTTTAGGAAAGGTTCTGTTGGAAACAACAGGACCTTTTTTTTGTAAAGAGATGGTTTTGTTAAATTTTTCACCACTAACCACAAAAAATATCTTATAATCGTTATATAATAAATTAAAATAATTGATTAGGAGTAGATCAAATGCCAGTTACACTAGAACTTATTCTTTTCATTCTTCTAGCAATTAGCGCTATTGGCTATTTAGTAAAAGAATTTCAAAAAACTAGGAAAAGAACACTTGGAATTTCACTAGAATTCTTGGTTCTTTTCTGGTCAATATGGAGAATATCGACTATCATAATCTGATTTGTAAAACATGAATTCCTTCGAATAAAAATCAATATTATGTCCATAATGTTGATAGGCTGTATGCCAAAATCCATTTAGTTTTCTCTGTATCTCCTTGTATTGAGCAGTTAGTTTTTGCTAGCTGCTCTTTTATTTATGAAAAAAGATAAAATTTTTTATAATGATTCTTCTTTATTTTTCAATATAAGGAGCCTTGGATTTTCATTAACACTCCTGTAGTATATGAACAAAGAGTAAGGTAAGAGTTACTCTTTGCCACTTTAGGAAAGGTTCTGTTGGAAACAGCGGAACCTTTTTTCGTGATTTTAAGGTACTAAGGCAAAATGAAATATTTACCACGAAGGTAATTGTTAAATATTTTACGCTTATACAGTATAATGGGATAGTTATTGTGTATTGGCATTAAGAGGAGCGTCCTGATTAAGCGCTTCTCTTTTTTTATAAAATAGCTCCAAATTACTTGGACACATTTACCAGTTTATTCAACACAAATATCATGTTAAAATCCCTTTTGAATACGACATAACTCAACTTGGTGAAGCCCTGTAATATTTCCTGTAGGGCTTCTTTTTTTACAAGCAGTTATTTCATTAAGCTGGCTACCTTGTTGTGCAAAATAACGATTTTGTTCACTTTTTTGATACATTTATAAAACATTCATATGTTATCTTCAGTAAGTTCTATTTCCTTTATAATATTGTGTGAAGTATACCAACGAACGAAGCCTAAAAAACTCTAATAAAGTAATGAAAAAAAACTAATTTCTCTACAAAACATTGAGAAATTAGGCTTTTTAATAGAAAAAGTAGCATTCATAAACAATGAATACAGTTTAACTCTTCAATTCTATTTTCACAGATTCATATATTCTTCTAAAGTTAGTTTTTCTTTATATATATTTTTAGCAATATCTCCTACGTAGCGTATATGCCAAGGCTCATAAGCATATCCAGTAATATTCTCTTTACCTTTTGGATAACGGATGATAAATCCTGCACGATGTGCGTTATCTTTTAGCCATTTTCCTTCCTTCGTATTTGCAAAGGCTAGCTCTAGCTCATTGTTTGCACTTTTAGAAGAAACATCCATCGTTAATCCTGTTTGATGTTCACTATGCCCTGGCTTTGCAGAGAAGCGATCCGTATGCTCTTGCCCTTTCTTTTTAACATTGTTGGCATACAGGCCTTTTTGATACTCATAGGAACGAAATCCTGAAACAGCATTCAACTGGATCTCATCTTGCTTAGCTAAAAGGAATAGTTTTTCTAACGCTTCTGCTGCTTCTTTACGAAGATGACTCTTTTCTACCGTTCCACTAAATGAGAACGGTACATTTGGTACAACTAAATCCTCTGGCATATAGTCTTCGGGTAAACCATATTCCTTATTTACTACAGCCTGTACACTAGCAAAAGAACTTGCTATCTTATTTGAAGTCCTATTTTGCTTACTATTTTTTTCTTTATTTATGGAGTTTTCACTAGTTTCATAGTTTGTCTTATATGGTTCTTTACCAATAGATATATTGGTATAAATGATAAAGATACCTAACATTACTACTATACAAGTTAAGGTTCCTACTAATTTAAGTCTCATCATTCATTTCCTTCCTGCAACTCCTACTGTTACTGTTACTGTTACTGTTACTGTTACTGTTACTGTTACTGTTACTGTTACTCATTCATCATACTTCAACCATATCAAATCCATATTAATTCCCTGTGAACTTTTCTTCATAACGTATTCCTTAATAGATTGATAGTATATCTTCCCGTTCTTTTGGCACCCTTAAAATATCCGCTCTATTCATACATGTAGAAATATAATCTAAAAATTTTTATAATAAGATAAGAAGTGTAGCATTCTATTATAGAAAGGTCTTGGTATAATGCTAGGTATTGATGTCAAAAAAACAAAAGAAGAGTTAATTATTTCATGGCAATTTGCGGAGGTCACGATTCCATTACGTGATGTAATCGAGGTTGCCGAAGATGATACCTATGCGGGTGTTGAAGAACCAAGTGCAATCCGTATCGGAACAGCATATGGGACAACTGATCGTATATTAATTAGAACTGTAAAACAAAATTATGTATTATTTACTACAAACAAAGTGTCAATTTTAAAAGCTATTCTTGCTTAAATATGGTCATATAAATAGACTCAAACAAAGTTCGAATAAAGCAAAAGAGAGAAGTCATAGAATAGACTCCTCTCTTTTGCTTTATTCGAAATAAATTTTATAATCCATACTCACTTCAGTATAGATTTTACAACATAAGTACGTCTTACTGTTTCGATTCTAATATTACTAATCTTATTAAGACCAAATCCACACATCATCATTATTTTGAGTGCTATTGTTTATCTCATGCACTTTTTCGATATGATCAACTGTGTTGTAATTAATAGAAATGCCGCCCCAACCTACATACTTCATATCAATTTTCACTTTCTCACCTGTTTTAAATACTTGCCCCTTTGTTAAGAACACGTCAATAACATCTTTCTCCCCATTTTGTGATGGATACTCAACTACGACATATGTAGTCGCACTGTCTTCCATCGTACCTACTTCTGATACTTCACCAATCACATAATCAGGTGAGCCATTTTCTTTTAAATGCATACCTAATTTGTTTGTCGTATTCTCAACTTCTGTTGCAACCATATATTCCGTGAAGTTACGCATCATAGATCCAGTTGCTTTTACTTCGTCTCCTACTTTCACATTTGAAAGATTTTCTATATACACACTAACTGGTTCTTCGTATTGTTTAGATTTCACAACAATCACACCATGGTCCACTTCTACTACGCGTCCTTCTAACGTCGAGAAATTCGTTTCAATAGAAGCTGCACTCGCTTTTGTTGCTTCTAATCCTGGTAGATTTGTTCCTGATAATGCTGCGAATCCTAAAGCACCTGCTAAAATTAATTTTTTCATACCCATTCTATAACATCTCCATTCATGATAATTGTATTTGTTTGATTGGTATCGGCCAACCTGTAACTATTATAGTTACAGGTTGGCCAGAATTGCAACCATTTTATTGATGCAATCTTACATACTACATTTTCGCAATATATCTATGTAATTTTCTTATGCCTGCTTCTAACTAACAAAAAATAACTTGATAAGGTAATTAAAAGACCTTCTATTTACAATATAATCCTCGTTAGAACACAATAATGCAAACAAAAATATGCCCCCCAGATTTGTCCTCAGGTTTTGTTGAGTTTAAATTAAAGCCTACTTCTCCCTGATGTTTCCCCTTTTTATTAAGTACTTCAAATCTACCATGTTGTGTATCTAAAGCATAAAGATATTACATTGTCTAAAAAGGGCGTAGTACTGGTGTATTCAAAGGAAAGTTAATTAAAAACAGATGGATTCTAATGAATTGTGTACAGTTTAGCAGTATATTATGAACATTATCTTAAGGATAATGGTATCACTTTATTCAGTATGTTGTTTCTTGTTTTTTCGTTGGTAGGTTTACAATAAAGAGACGATAGACATGTCTCACCTGCATATGAACATAATCGGACCCTGTTTTACTGTAGAAGTTTAAACAGGCGAAGTAACACCCTCGAACAATCGCGGGTGTTTTTTTATATTGTATGAAATGGATAAAGAGCATAGCCTTTAATTAAATATACCAATACATTAATTGGCTAAATAATACAAACGGTATGAAAAGAATAGAATTTCTACTCTTTTCATACCGTTTTACATTTGTTCATAAGTATCATATGAGATTCGTGGGAAGATGGCAGCATTTCTTTATAAATAAGACTCAAAAGTTACCATACCTGATAAAGGAAATATTAATGTAACTCTAGTTCCTTTATTCATTTCAGATTCAATGCCAATTTTCAATCCTAATTTTGAACACAGTTTTTCGCATAGATACAAGCCCATTCCTGTACTTTTGCTAAATCTCCTTCCATTCTCTCCAGTAAATCCTTTTTCGAAAACTCTATTTATATCTTTAGGTATTATCCCTACTCCATTGTCCTCTATGGTTACTATTACTGAGTTAGCTTTCTTAATTGAATATATACGTATCATTGATTTTTTGTTATTTGAGTACTTTATGGAATTTCCTATTATTTGATTAATAATAAATTCAATCCATTTCCCATCACTATATACAATCTCATCAATATCCTGTATATCTAATTTTATTCTCTTATGAATAAAATCTCTATAATTTCTTTTAATTACAGTTCTTACTACATCATCAAGGTTGATTGGTTTTATAATATAGTCCTTACCGACATTATTGCTTCGAGAATAATACAGCACCTGTTCTACAAACCCTTCGATTCGATCCAATTGGGAGTCTATTTTATTAGTTACTTCATTTTGATTATTTTCAATTATTAGCTTTGTAGAAGCTATCGGCGTCTTAATTTCATGTACCCATGTTTCTATATATTCCCTATAATCCGATTGCATATCTCTATAATATTTTACATTTTCATGCATATCTCTACTTACTTCTTTCAGTATAGCGTTAAGCTTTTCCCCATGTATAAAGTTTGATTCCTTTACTACCTCTGGAAGTAGGTATTTTTTCTCCAACTTTTCTAATATGCCATTAATCTCATTATAATAATTTTTACATTTTATAAATTCTATAGCCATATATATAATCAATGGAAAAAACCAAATACAAAAGACAAAGAATATTATAATGAACTGAACATTCACAGTCAGCAATATACCTGCTAGTATAATAAATAACAGTACATTAAATAGTATTACTACCATTTTATCTTTAATAAATTCACCTATATTCATGGCATTATATACCCTAAGCTTCTTCTTGTTGCAATTGGATTTTCTATACCTATCTCTTCAAGCTTTTTTCTTAATCTATTTATATTAACAGTTAAGGTGCTATCATCCACAAAATAATCAGATTTCCATAAGGTTTCTATGAGTGAATCTCTTTTTACAATATATCCGCGATTATTTATTAAGCATGAGAGTATTTTAACTTCATTTTTAGTTAACTCTACAGACTTGTCTTGATAAGTAACTGTTGCATTTGAGAGATTTAAATTAAAATCTCTATAAATTAAGATATGATTCGTCTTTAAATCTCCAGATGTTCTTCTTAAAATGTTTGTTACTCTTGCTAATAGTATTTCTGTATTATAAGGCTTTGTTATAAAATCATCTGCTCCTAAATTCATACTTATTAGTTCATCTACATCACTATCTCTGCTTGTAACCATGATGATTGGAACATCTGAAGTTTTACGTATTTCTCTGCATATATAATAGCCATCGAACACAGGAAGATTTATGTCTAGTAATATAAGGTCTACATTCTCACTTTCTATATGTTTGATAATATGATTAAAATCTGTGGGAGCCTTTACTTCATATCCATACTTTATAAAAAAATGTTGTAATTCTTCTCTGATGATTTCGTCATCTTCAATCAGAATGATTTTTTTCATGACTTTTCCCTCCCTATACAGAATATAAGGCTATTACATCTTGAGAAACAAAGTGTAATAGCCCTAATAAGCATTATAAAATCAAGTATTACTTTTTACAATATTTTTATAACCGACATATGTCGTGTAGAAATATACTACATAAACTACAAGAAATACTAAGCCTGTCATCAATGCTGGTAAAATAATGTCTGTTTGTTGAAATCTGTTAATATAATAATTGACTACATAAATTCCAACTATAGAATGAATTATGGCAAGAAAAACTGGAAGACTAAAGTATACGAACGTTTGAATGAAAATCGTTTTGTCGATCATTGTTCCGTTTGAACCAATTCTCTTCAAAGATTTATATCGATCTATGCTATCACTGGCTTCTGATAATTGTTGAAGAGCTAATACAGCCATACTCGTTATTAAAAATACAATACCTATATATATCCCAATAAACAGTACGATAGTTTTCAATCCCTTACTTCCTGCACAAACTTCATCCTTTGATTTGCCTGCTATACGATTAATATTTAATTTCGGGCCATTTTCGTCATAAAAGCCCCGTGCAACGTTATCATATTTTTTATTATATTCTTCTCTATTTCCATCTAAATAATTTACATTAAGTACGGATTCAGTAATTTTGTAGCCTGATAAAAACTCATCATTTATAACGATTGTGAAGTAATTAGTTCGCACATCATAAGTGTAAAGATTCTCTTGTATAACTTTAGCGTTTTTTACCAAATATTCTTTTTCTTTAATATTCACCTTATTGCTATTTTTTAATCTTTCATTTGTCGAATTAGCCAACCGGCTTTCATTTGATAAAAGTAAAATTTCATTGTTATTTAAAGTGATTTCCTTTTCACCTTTAAGATTTAAAATTTTATTATAATCAGATACTTTAATGAAATCTATATCGTTATTATAATCTTTACCTTCTGGTACAAAGTCCACCACTTCCATCCCTGTTCGATATACATTATAAGATACATATTTTTCGTTATTACTTATTTTAAAATTAGCTTTATTTAATACTTCTTCTATAGTGTAACTTTCATCCTTATTCTCCAACGTAATACTGGCATCAAATGGTGTTATTTCTTTCGTTGTGGCGTCCATCATTCTGTTAAAGCTGATTCCTGTAGATAAAGCCACCATTGTAAGGAATAACATTAAACAAATTACAGACATGGATATAAAATTTGTATTAACCTTACTATTTATTTGTTTGATGATAAATATATTTAAACCTTTAAAATAGACTTTTTTATTCTTCTTTACAACATATAATATAAATCCAGATAAACTAAAGAAAAACAGCAATGTACCTAATATGCCAAGAATGATTGATACCACGAGCATAGGATTAGTAAAATTCAATCCGATTTTTAGTACAGTCACATATGCATATCCAAGTGATGCTACACACATAATAAATGTGATTACATAGATAAGAGGATTTCTAAATTTTACATCTTCGTTTTTTCTACCTGCTGTTAACAAATCAATTATTTTGTATTTAGAAACAACATATACATTAAATAACATAACAAGTAAAAACATGATTCCAAAGTATAATACGCTTTTACCTATAGCACCTGTTGAAATTGCAAATTTATATTTATTGATGGGCAAGTCAAATAGCTTTAATGCAAATGTAGATAACCCCTGCGATACTCCAATACCTATTATAAGTCCACTCACTAAAGATATAACGCCAACTAGAAATGTCTCTGTTACTAATATTCTGGATATGTTTCTTCTTCCCATACCTAAAGTCATGTATATTCCTAATTCTTTTTTACGTTTTTTAATTAAGAAATTATTTGCATACAATATTAAACCACCTAATATTACGGATACAAATACTGACACATTTGAGATAGCGTTCATTACTGTAGGCACATACTTTCTATCTGAAGCGTTAATTTCCATAAGTGCCTTTTGTGATTCTATTGAGTTAAAGCTATAAAATATACAAACAGCCAGTGTTAGTGTTAAGAAATATATTGCATAATCTTTAAAACTTTTCTTTACATTCCCAATAGCAATCTTAGAGTACATTATTATCGTCACCTCCAAGAAGGGTTATAACTTCGATAATTTTAGTAAAGAATTCTTTTCTAGAATCATTCCCTCTTACCAACTCAATAAATATTTTTCCATCTTTAATAAAAAGAATTCTACGAGCATAGCTTGCTGTAAATGCATCATGAGTAACCATAAGTATTGTAGCTTTTAAATCCCTATTAAGACTTTCAAATCTTTCGAGTAATAATCTAGCTGATTTAGAATCTAGCGATCCTGTTGGTTCATCTGCAAGTACTAAAGATGGATCTGTTACGATAGCTCTTGCCGAAGCAACCCTTTGTTTTTGTCCGCCTGATATTTGATAAGGGTATTTGCTTAATACTTGTTCAATGTCTAAATATTTTGCAACAGCTTGTATTTTGCCATCAATTTTTGAACTTTCCTCACCTTTTATAGTTAACGCTAGGGCAATATTTTCATAAGCAGTAAGGGTATCTAATAAATTAAAGTCCTGAAATACAAACCCTAATTCATTTTGTCTAAACTTATCTAGTGACTTTGATTTTAACCGAGTAATGTCACTATTATTGATTATTATTTTTCCCGTAGTAACATTATCAATAGTTGATATACAGTTAAGTAATGTAGTTTTTCCGCTTCCTGAGGGGCCCATTATCCCAACAAATTCTCCCTCATCTACCTTAAAACTAATATTATCTATAGCCTTTGTAACATTATCTTTATTACCATAATATTTTTCGATTTTTTCTACATTTAATATATTTCGCATTAATACTTCTCCTTTTTCATTATAAAAATTCTTTAACTCTCCTTCATTTTATATAATTTCATTAATAGTATCGGTGGAATTACATTTCATTAACATTACATTTTTGTTATATTGAGTGATACCTCTATATGTAAGTTATCAGGAATCGCAGTGGTATACATACGGTTTATTCGATGCCTTACCAAATGGACAGATAAATATAGGGATATCGGTTCTGGTGCAAAAACGATAATCTTTATGTATGTCGAACAATTAAGATGGCTTCCTGCCATCCCTTGTTCGAAGCCAATTCATCTCCCACCTACTCACTGGGCTGTAACCCTTCACGCTCATTGAGAAAGGAGTTTTCTTGGCTAAAATGATAAAAATAGTTACTAAAACATCTTTTTAAAATGTGGTTGCTCAATATAACATATAAGCTTTATGTATCCTTAAGTTCAATCATATCGAGAATTCAACTAGTCCTTTATAGAATAGAATGTTATGGAAGTTTTCCAAGTAATTTTGAAATCCCTGTCATTGCCATGTATTTCTGTAGCTTTGAAATAAAGTCTTATCAAAAATATTGAACAAGATCATATTTTACAGCATGAAAAAGGAATCTATTTTGACAAAAGATTAATCAAAACTCAATTGTTTTTTTGAAGTAATGCAATATCGCCACTTTTTTCAAAACCTCGCGTCTTTCTTAAAAACATCGTGACTTTATTTCAAACCCACAAATACTGTAAATAAGACTAAATTACTAACATAAAAAAGCACATCTTGTAAAAAACAGATGTGCTTTTTTAAAATTTTTATGCGTTTTTACGTTTTAAGAAAATAACTCCACCAACAATTAACAGTAATGCGCCTACAGCCATAGAGATCCAACTTGTAAGGTCTGCACCTGTTTGCGGTAACCATCCAATTTTAGATTGAACTTCTTTCTTAGGTTGTGGTTGTTCTTTTGGTTGTTCTGTAGTTGGAGTATTTTTATCTTGATGCGGCTGTTCTGGTTTTGGTTGCTCCGGTTTTACTTCTTTAAATTTCACTGTCTGACCCTTATCTTCGATGTCAACGTGAATAGCTACCAAGACATTATCTTGATACAATTCTTCAAACACTACCACTTCTTTACCTTGTAATGCAGAAGCATTGAATGTGAAATCGAGTGTGATAGAACTATTCTTCTCTTTAGCAGTAAACTTAGATTCTACTGTTACTTCTTTACCACTTACTAATAATGGTTTTTTTGTTGCTTTATCCATTAGTTTACCTTTTACTACGTACTCTTTACCCACGATTAAGTCTTTGTATTCAACTTTATCTTGGATAGTTACTGTTTTAGAAGCGTCTAACTCTTTAGAACCATCAGCTTTATTTGTAGCTGTCGTTTTAATTGAAGGCTCTACAAATCGAACTGTTTGACCTACATCGTTAATGTCAGCGTGAGTTGCAATTACTTGCCCTTCATGCAATAAATCTTCGAACACAACTACTTCTCTTCCTTGCTGTTCAGCACCAACGAAAGTAAAATCTAATATTACAAAACCATTCTTTTCTTTTGCAATAAATTTAGTCTCAGCTGTTACTTCTTTACCATCAATTAATAATGGTTCGTTCATAGCTTTGTTCATTAATTTTCCTTTTACAGTGTACTCTTTACCAACAACTAAGTTAGTGTACTCCACTTTATCCTGGATTGTGATAGAATCCTTTGAATGTATCTCTTTTCCACTATCAGCTTTGTTTGTAGCAGTTGTTTTTACTGATGGCTTAACGAACTTAACTGTTTGACCTTTATCATTGATATCAGCATGTGTAGTAACAACTTTTCCGTCTTTCAGTAACTCTTCGAATACTACTACTTCTTTTTCTTCTAAACCAGTTGCATCAAAAGTGAAATCTAGTGTAATAGAACCGTTTGCTTCTTTTGGTGTAAACTTAGTTTCAGCAGTTACTTCTATACCATTTACAACTAATGGTTTATTAGTCTCTTTATCCATTAATTTACCTTTTAAAGTGTACTCTTTACCTACTTGTAGGTCTTTGTATTCCACTTTATCTTGGATTGTTACAGACTTAGAAGTGTGCATTTCTTTTGTACCATCGGTTTTATCAGTAGCTGTTGTTTTTACTGATGGAATCTTTTCATCTTTGACAATATGTTTAATGATTTGACCATTCTCTTTGATCTCAAAAGAGAATATTTCTTCATTCAATACATAACCTTTTGGTGCAACAGTTTCTTTATATGTGTATTTTCCAAATGGTAACTTTTCAAACTTCGCGATACCTTTATCGTCTGTTTTCCCTTTAACTACTTCTTTTCCTGCTTCATTATAAATAGTAAACTCTGCATTCGGAAGCTTATTGTTTCCATCAGCTACATCAACTTTTGTAATTTCTAGATCACCTTTGATAAGATGATTAACTGCTAATAGCTCAATAATTTTTCCGTGTTCCTTTATTTCGAATACAATTGGTTCTGTAATAAGAACGTAACCATTTGGAGAAGCCTTTTCTACAAATGAATATTTACCATACGCTAAATCTTTGACGTTAACTTCACCATTTTTATCTGTCTTATATTCCCCAATTACTTTCCCGCTTGCATCTTTTAGCTCGAATACTGCACCTTCTAATTTTTTACTGATATCTTCATTATCTACTTTTAGTAATTTCACACTACCTTTCACTTCTGTATTTTCCACTGTAAAAGTAAGTGTTTTATTGTGCTCTTTAATTTCAAAAGGATACTTTGTTTTATTTCCAATATATCCATTAGGTGTTTTTGTCTCTAAGAAATAATATTTACCATACGTAAGACCATCAACATTTGCAATTCCATTTTCTTTTGTTACTACTTTTTTCACTTCTGTTCCATCTTCAGTAAAGACCGTGAATTCAACATTAGGTAACATCTTACCTGAATCACTAAGTTTTTTTATTTCGATGTTACCTTTTACTTTGTTGTTTACTACTTGAACAGCTCCTATTTCCCCTGTCTTAACTTCAATAGTTTGTGGTTTATCACCTGAAACATAACCTGTTGGTGCTTTAATTTCTTTTACTGTGTAGGTACCAATTGGTAGGTTATTTAATTCTGCAGTACCATCAGCACCCGTCGTGATTTTTCCAACTGATTCATTATTTGCATTAAAGACTTCAAATATTGCACCAGCTAATATTTCTCCATTTTCCCCAACCTTTTTAATTTTTAAAGAACCAGCAGCTTCCCAATTTACTGCAAGGTCACTACTAAGCTTTTCCTCATTTCTTTCTAGTAGCACTGTAGCATTCTGAACAGTATCAGTACCGCGATAAGCAATTGCTTGAACCTTAGTTAAATTTGCAGCAACACTTAGATTAAATTCACCTGTTTTTGTATCTTTAGGAATTTGGATACGGAATTTTTCCCCAAGTGAAAGCTGATCTTTCACTTCTCCATTTTCACTAACAATTTTAACTCCATTAGGTGCATTTTTCGCTACTACTTTATAAGAACCACTCTTAGCATTTGTTTGTACTGTGTATAGGTTTGTTTCAAAAAACTCACCCTTTAATTCTGCCTTTTGCTTTTCAGCAGGAATCACATTCATAAAAATATCCTGAGTATCTTCACTTGTATTTGCAGCATTAATAATTGTCTTAGCCGCTTTTTCAACATTTTTATTTTCATGCTTTAATTCATTTACATCAAGTTGACCTAATGCATTCCAAACCGCAAGCTGGGTTGCATAATGTGCTTCATTCTTATTAGCTACTCCCAGTTGTTCTATACTTTTTTGTGGGAAACCATTTAATAGAACCCTATATACTACATTATCTGTTTTCCCCATTTCAGGAAGATCTTCACCATTTGGTGATTTTAAGCCAAGAGTTAAACAATAAGCAATTTGACCGCTTGAATTTTTAATAATTTCAGTTCGGATATCCTTTCCTAAACTGTTGCTATAACTCCAGTTCATTGAATACTTTTCATGCGTCATAACCTCCGCATTTGCCTTCGGTAGAAACACATTCAAGAATAATGCTAGTACTGATAATAATGCAAAAACTCTTTTAACAACTCTTCTCCCCAATTTTAAAACCTCCCTAGATAAAATGAATCTGATGTATTATTCAAATATTTAAAATAATCACAACGAAGATATTTCATATTATAAGACATAAAGTTACAAATATTATATTATTTTTACAAATTATTTATTTTCTCAACATCCACTATAAATTATAATATTTAAATATTTAATTTCATAAAAGTAACGATATTAGGATACCTTAACAAAATAAGAAACTTGGTAAAATACTAGAATAACGGTAGTTGGAGTACGGAAACGATTCTTGGCATGAAGGACCACTACAAAGATATTTTAATATGTAAACAGATATTTTCAGATTGAATATATGTATTAATAATGAAATTTTATTGCATTTACACCTGCAATGTTTATATAAAAGATTGTAAATTATGTTTTTATAGGATTTTTTCTATTAGTTTACTGGAAATTTGCATTATTATGTGACAATAAATATCATTGTATTTAATATAAAATGATATAAAAAAAAGGGTATGCAAATAATTATCAGAACTTTCGATTAATTAATTATACTAAAATTAGTATTAAGAATATTAGCAAAAAAAGTAACAACGTTATTACAAAGTTCGAATATTGGTCTAAGTACCCTAGCATCTCAATGGTAACCTCTTGAATACTTTTACGTCTTTAAATAAATTAAAATAACAAAAAAATAATAATTTTTAATTTTTTCTTTGTAATTTAATAAGTTGCATGTTAATATGGCGAAGGTTATAAAATGGATTTCGCCATATACAATGTTTTTTCGGAATATTCACTCCAGAGAAATGTAGCTATTTTAGTAATTTGCTTCATCTTTTACCTATACACGGGCTACTCTCAATTTTTTTGTTCATAAGTAAAAGTAACTTTTTATTCTATATTCCTCATCAATTTTAATATAAATGGTAAAAAAGCACTTTTTCAAGTGCCCTTCCTTTTCTTTTTTTAAAGATAGAAAATCTAATAAAATCAAACACCTAGATTAAACACAGACATAATCCTACTTACAAACTCTCAGAGAGGTATAAACTATGGGAATTCCTACACTATTATTAAATACATTTATTATTATTATTATTTGTATCCTTAGTTACCAAGTATTTTGGCTAGAACATAAAGAAAAAATGGCATGTAATAATATATTAATTTCTGTACTTTCCTCCATTGCAATTATTTTTTGTATGACTTTTCCTTTTCATTTACACGCTGGGTTCATTTATGATTTACGTTTTATTCCCATTATATTAGTTTTTCTATATGGAAATACAAAGAGCATTATTTGTATTGGAGTTTTATATCTTTCTTATAGATTTTACTTAGGTGGAAGCGGGGTCTTCCCATCATTTATTATCTTTACTATTATTTCTGTTATTACAATCATGTTTCGTTACTTGTCACCTACTTATTTCAAGGAAAAGAAGATATTATTAAGTATTCTACTTATTTTGATATGTACAACTTCCCTTTCTATCTGCGGTATTGTAACGCAAATAGATACAGGTGGTAAAATTGACTCTACTCTCATTGAATTTTTATTCAATTATATAATCATAAATATTTTCACAGTATTATTATCAGTTTATTTAATAGAAGGAATGATCAAGAAATATAAAATAAAAGAAAGAATGCAAAGAGCAGAAAAATTTTATATAGCTAGCGAACTAGCTGCATCGATCGCGCATGAAATTCATAATCCACTGACCACGGTACGTGGATTCACTCAATTACTAAATGAAGATGAGAGTGCTAAGATGTCTCAAGATAAGTACTTAGAAATTATGTTACTTGAAATGCAGCAAATACAATCTACTATTAATAACTATTTATCTTTAACCAAACCACAAAATATTATAAAAGAGGAACTAGATATTAATTACATATTAAATCAAGTGAAAGATAATATTTCACCACTCGCGCTTTCATATAATGTTGAAATAAAACAGCATATTACAACAGATTCCCTTTACATAAATGCTAATCCTGAAAAATTAAAAATATGTCTAACCAACATCATACAAAATGGAATTGAGGCTATGAAAAATGGTGGCGTATTACAAATAAATATACAAAAAATAAAAGATAATATTGTAATTGATATCATTGATACAGGAATAGGAATGTCTTCCCAACAAATAAAACGTATTGCCTTGCCATTTTATTCAACAACAGAAAAAGGTACTGGGCTTGGTACTATGATTGCGTACAGTATTATTAAAGAATTAAACGGAGATATAGAGATAGAAAGTGAACTAGGAAAAGGAACACACTTTTCTATCACTATCCCCTGCTAATATAATAGAAGATTTATTTAAATGATATTATTTTGTGGCTAATATACCCATATAAAAAGAGGACGTAACTATTCGTCCTCTTTTTGTATGGTTCTGGTTCAAAAATAAAATACAAATGAAGTTACTACAGAAAGGATAAGGAAAATAACATCAAAAAATGTAGGTACACTCGCATAGATTGCACCATCTATTTTATCCCCCCATCTTTTATTACATCACTGCCCCATTAAACAAAGAACCAAACCAGTCTACAATCCAATCGGTCATCCAAGAAATATCGAATGGTAAATCTTCATTTTTTATTTGTGTAGGAGCAACTCAGTTGAAAATTTTCAAATTCTCCTCCCCCTTCATTAAAAATTACCCCCTTTACTTTAAGTATATAAATTTCCTTAACCAAAACTAAGAAAGTATTAAATCATACTTGATTAAATAGAAGAACCACACTTATGATTAGAAATTTCATTTGTTACATTTGTACACTCGCTTTTTGATAACTATCCGTTGCATTTAGCTTTGTCCCTATTTTGGAATGTGTAATGAAGTACACATTCTTTATTCTGTTTTTATTGACATAGACGAGGTTTATACATTTCATGGTGATACAAACTGAAGTACCGAATAAAATAATTTTTAAATATTACTACATAATTCACTCGATTTAAGAAAATAAAATTTCACAAACCTTCGATGATAACTTCTTGGTTTATCGGATAGAACATATGTATGGAAAAATGCAACATAATATCGGTTTTTCTAACCTTGTAAATGACTTAATATATATCTTTGCGTATTTATGTCTTGGCGTTTTAATGCCGTTACTAATTCTCGATTAACATCTGATACAAGTAATGGTTCTCCATATATATCAAATAATCTTATACCCAATTTACTTAGAATCCGTATATTATTAAGATTCCTACTCTCTTGTGTATAACTAATAATATTGCGTAAATTAATCCCGAAACTTATCATAAATTAACGCTCCCTCTTCAATTTAAATAGATATGGATATACTTCTATTTATTTTCGAGGAATCCCTTGAAGCTTAATAAGCCCTATATATTTCTCAATACCATAACAATATAAGCTCTCTTTTTTTCTACTATAGTGCTACGCCACCTCTTATAAGAAGTATTCAATAGGTAACAGTTAATAAATCAAAAAAAATCCATTAATGAAACTTGTACTGTCTTAACTATACTTTTTCAAATTTACAAGCATGGACGATCGGATAATTCAGAATATTCTGTATATTAATGAAAAAAATCGTAGTTAAATTTAATGTATCTATTTCCTGTTATTATCAGAATAAGCCTTTACAGAGAAATGGGGGATATTATGACTGTTCAAGAAAAAAGTAATAAGCAATTGATGGAATTATTACATGAATGGTATGAAGAAATTCGTTTATATCATGTAAAAGAAGCACAACAGACATATCTACAAATAAAAGAACGTTTAAAGGAAATAGAAATAGACCAATATGTATCATTCTATTATTCCCTACTGAATTTTAGATATAAAGTCTTGGTAGATGGAATGAGTATTACAAAAGATTCTTTTAATCAAATAGAAAAACTCCCTAATATCAAAGAGGAATTTTCATTTTTAGCTTACTATTATTATTGCTTTAAGGCAATCCACTCTACAATTTTAGCAAATTATACTGAAGCGAAAACACACTATGAAAAGGCAGAAGAACTTTTAATTGATATACCTGATGAAGTAGAAAAAGCCGAGTTTGAGTATAGATTTTCAACTTACTGTTATCAATCTTATCAACCATTTGAAGCGATTCAACATGTAGTAAAAGCCAAAGAAATATACCGGAATCATGTAGGCTATGAAATTAATATTGCTTTATGCGACAATGTATATGGACTGGCTTGTATAGATCTAAGAGAATTTGAAAGAGCGGAAGAATGTCTCAATACGGTTATTGATGTTTTTAAGAAGTATGATGAAGAACAATTATTATTACGAGTACGATCCAATTTAGGCTGGTTATATAATATTCAAGGTTTATATCCATTGGCGATTAGACAGAGTTCTGAAATTATAAATACCATACCGAACCATTTTAAAGCATTATTTGTCTTAGCAAGAGCATATTATAAATTAGAAGGCGTTGAAACAGCAAAAGCATATATCGAGCAAGGAATAAAGTATACAAATGAATCAGGAAATGAGGAATATAAGCATCGTTTCGCAGTTTTAAATGAACTAATCACAGAACTACCTAGAATTAAATTAGAAAAAGTAGTTACTGATGCAATTTTTTATTTTGAAAAAGAGGACATGTGGGATTGTGTAAAAGAATATGCAGAGATTTTAGCACTCCAATTTTACGAAGCAAATAATCATGTTAAAGCGAGCAAATATTTCTATATTAGCAATAATGCTGATAAGAAACATTTGAGAAAAGGAGCGTTAAAGTAATGAAAAAAATAAAAAAAGTGTTATTAAGTATGGTAGTAGTAAGTGCATTAGCATGTAGCATGATCAGTTTAAATGTATCACAACACTCTTCGTTTAATGGTGGAGATACGCCAGCACCAACAAAACCGATTGTCTCTAGTGGCGTATCTATTGATTAACGTAATACATTTTTCTCACTTTAAAAACCGGAAAATTCAGCCTCTTAATCTTTAAAAAATGTTGAATAAAATGGATAAAATATTGAACCCCTAGTCCGAAACATATTTGTTTCGGACTATTCACGTTCTTCTTTCAACTTTTCTATATAATTGTGAGCAGAATGAAAAATATTAAAAAGTTGATTGAGAAAAAGCACTGCTAAAATCTTCAGCAATGCTTTTCTATTAAACGTACCATGAAAATGAGCGTCTACTTTCTTTTATTCATGAGTACTATAGGTTCATATATTTTTACTTTAATTTCAAGATACGTTCTATTTCCTCTACATTCAACTTACTTGCTTTTGCAATAGTTGCAAGCGGTACACCAATTTCATGCATCCCTCGAATATCTTACCTTGCTCAATGCCTTTTTCCATACCCTCTTGTTCTGCATGTGCTAGCTTAGCTTGTTCATCTAGAAGCAATTTCTCTCGAGCTTCATATGCTGTTCGGAAAGTAGAATCATGGCTCATATTTTCCCATTTCCTTTCGTTCCAAATAACTGTTTAAAAGAAAAATCAATGCGTAAATTTACTAATTTGGTGGACAAGGATTTTCTCTTGTCTAAATTTACTTAGCATACAGTGGTCATATATTTTTAAGAATAACGGAAGAATATATAAAAAATGCTACATAAATGTGAAGTTTGAAATAAGCATAAACTGGTTGGTGGATCAAGGTTTAATCATTAGCTAATAATTGTTGAGGTCTATTGTACGTTGAAAAGGCGGAGTCTCTTTGAAGACTTCGCCTTTTTTTATATAGGACATGAATGGTCTCGATACCTTTTTGTGGGTTCAGTTATTCCTTTACCACTCTCCCCTTAAAATTCTCACAAGTTCTTAGATGTCATCTCAATTTTATTTTTAAAAGATGAACGTAACATTGTATATATACTAAAGTGCTTCATAAAATTAAACAAAATAGGAATTTATATTCGCAAATGGAGAGGTATCTAAAAATAAGTATCTAAAAAATACTAATATTCCCTTAAAAATGTAAAGTTTTTTATTGGGATGTATGAAGAAAGTGTTAAGAGGATCTTGACTGTCGAGAGTTGTTTTTTTATTAATTGTATCCAGTATAATTAGGCCGAAAATATAAAGAGAAATTATATAAGCTATTTCATCCTACTATGTTTTTTTGTAAAAATCGAATAATTATGAATGTATATTGAAGGAGGATTTATAGTGGAGAATGGAAAGCCAAAGGTTATTGTGTATACTGCCTTATTTGGTAATTATGACTCAGTGAAAGAACCCTTATTCATAGATGAGAATATAGATTATATATTATTTACAGATAATGGAGGTATACAATCGGACAATTGGAAAACTAAAATATTAGAAATACAAAATTTAAGTTCTAGAAAAATGTCTCGTATACCTAAAATATTACCTCATAAATTTCTACCATCCCATGATATTAGTATTTATTTAGATGCAAGCTTCCAATTACAAACACAACATATACATCGAATGATTACAGATTGCTTAGAGGGACATGAAATAGCTTTATATAAACATCATTGTAGGAACTGTACTTATGAAGAAATAGAAATTTGCAAGCAAATTGGATTTGAAAGCCCAACCATTGCAGATCGAGTTAGAAAAAAATATTTGAAGGAGTGTTTCCCTAATAACTGGGGATTATTTGAAAATGGATTTATTTTAAGGAAAAATACAGAAAATATAAATAAACTAAATAAAATGTGGTTTATAGAATATATATCAGGAAGCGAAAGAGATCAATTTTCTTTAATGTATTGCTTGTGGAAATTGGGAATCACTGCAAATTCGATAAAAATGGGGAAAGATATATATAATAATCCTTATCTTAAATGGTATAACCATTTATAAAGGTTGTTGGGAATTTATTGAGAATATTGTGAGAAGTGAAGAATAAGCGATTGTTCCCAAATTATATTGAATCTCTTTTGCTGTTGAATAGAAGTGCTAATTACTTATCTAATCATTGACAGACTCCATCTCTTAGTAGATTTTTACCTTTTTGTTTATATATGCATCCCCCATGCCGGTTAGTCCATTTGTTTAATAGTAAATTTTATTAATGAAATAACAATCTAATAACTGTGTGCGCAACAGACACCTCTCTTTCTCCACGAAAACTTAAGCCATACCGAAGGTACACCTCATCGTAAATAAAATAATTTTTGGTTGATACTATTTCCACATAAAATCTGCTGGTTTTGCCCTACTAAATCTTTATCCTTTGTAAGTATGTCTCCTCTGTACAATCTAACTTTTCAGTAACTTTATCCTTTTGTATTAGGACATTCAACCTCTTGTACTAAAAACAATATTTATACAAAGTAAAGGAGGAAGTACATTGAATACTTATTTAGTAACGGGTGGTGCCGGTTTTATTGGATCTCATCTCGTTCATGCATTATTAAAACAAGGGAAAGAAGTAAAAGTTCTAGACAATCTATACTCAGGAAAAGAAGAAAATTTAAAAGGAGTATTACATGACATTAAACTAATAATAGGTGACATTACAGACTACCATACAGTAAAGAATGCATTGAAAGGAGTTGATGTAGTTTACCATTTAGCTGCAGTTCCATCAGTACCTAGGTCTATTGTGAATCCAATGTTAAGTAATAAAGTTAATATTACGGGCACATTACAGCTTTTACATGTTGCATTAGAATTGAATGTAAGGAGGTTCATATACTCCTCTTCATCTTCTATTTATGGAAATTCGAATTTTATAATTAAAAAAGAAAATATGGCTCCCGCTCCCTTATCTCCATATGCTATTAGTAAATATGCTGGTGAACTTTACTGCAAAACATTTTATGAATTATACGGCCTGGAGACCGTATCCCTTCGTTATTTTAATGTATTTGGTCCAAAACAAGATAGTCAATCCGAATTTGCAGCGGTAATTCCAAAATTTATTTCTACAATACACCAGAATCATTACCCCATCATCTATGGTGACGGGACTCAAACACGTGATTTTACTTACGTCGATAATGTAGTTTCGGCTAATCTTTTAGCAAGTGATGCAGAAAAACTTCACGGTGAAGTTATTAATATTGGGTGCGGGAATGGTATTTCATTAAACAGTTTAGTAGATAACATCAATCTACTGTTAGGCAAACAAACCATTTCTACCTATACGGAAAGTAAAAAGGGTGATGTAAGGCATTCTATTGCCAACATTCAAAAGGCTGAAAGTTTATTATCATATAGGCCACTCGTCTCGTTTGATGAGGGCTTAAAATCTACAATTCGTTGGTATAAAGACAATTTTAATAAAAAATAAAGACACCCTAAAGTTCCTTCCTCCGACTTGATAATCACTTTAATATTAATATAAATATATCCTTAATTCTTCACACGATACTTTATCATATTTTTCAGTAAACCTCATTTAAATGATTTTATTACTTTTGAAGGAACTTTATCATTTTAGCCATTAAGACTCCTTCCTCAAGGAATGCGAAGTGAGTAGGTGGGCGATTGGCTAAAATAATAAATAACAGGTCAGGAGCAAAATCCAAAATAAGGGGTTTGTTTTACATAATTCGTGAAAGAATTCTCCTTCCTTAAATGTGCGCAGGACGATAGCTCGACGGTAGCAGTAGTAAGAAGGATTTTCCTTTCTGCGCATAAATAGAAAAACGAGTACCCTATCACTATAAATAGGACTACTCGTTTTTCTATTTATGGATAATTATTGAAGCGATTTATTCTAACCTAGTAATTAAATTTGCTTCTTAGAAATATAATACCTTTATTATTTATGGTTCTGTTGCAAAAAGATGATAAATAAAAAAAGAATCAAGGATTCCTAACGGAATCACCTGTTAAGCAGTTAATCCAAACAGCTGGTTGATAAAAACATTCTGATTTTGGACAGACTGGTCCTGCAAATCAATTTGTTCTTTTTTGACCATATGCATGGGCTCAACACCACTCAATATAGATGCTGATGTTTTGTATGATTTAAATCCCAACATAGAGCGTATACGTTTTTTAATAAAACGATGACCTTGTTCTACTATGTTATTTAAATATTTTATCCTTCGGATTTTAGTGCCTATTGGTATCCTTTTTTCTTTCTTCAACTGTTCGATTGCAATTGGATAAGCAGGGTTCTTATCAACCGTGATGATACGAGGTTTTGAGACATGAAAAGACCTCAAGGCTTTCTTGAATAATCGCTTTGCAGCCTTATGATTTCTAGATTTACTTAAATAAAAGTCAATCATGTTTCCTTCCGAATCAACGGCACGATATAAATACATCCATTGTCCTTTTACTTTTATATATGTTTCGTCCACTCTCCATGAGTTATTCGCTTGTTTGAGGTGACGTCGAATTCGTTTATCAAACTCCGGCCCATATTGATGTACCCATCGCATAATAGTTGTATGAGCCAGGAATAACCCTCGCTCCTCCATCATTTCCACCAAATCACGAAAGCTTAAGTTGTACGTACATTTAACAAGATGATGTCTGGTTGATAATGTTTCCACTTAAATAAATTTTCCTTTTCCATACTGATCACACACCTTTTATAGAGTAGTACTATCAGTATTTCCAAGTTTGATAGACCATTTTCATATACTTCAAAGTTTTTGCACCAGAACCGCAATATCCAACATCCTTTCACATCATTTGAGTACCGTCCATCGCACCAGAGAGCGGTACACGAGTACCACCTATCAAACCAGCAAATTCGCTTTCGCGTCTCATTCCTTTATCTCTTTGACTTTTCCCATTTATAAACCTCCATTTCTTTAAAAGGATTATTTTGTTGATTTTTCAACTTTAAATATTATTCTCCTCTAGTTTCATTTACTAATAGTGATTTAATTTTTGGAGGTGAATTATGCCAAAGGAAAATCATTTTAATTCGCATGAAATCTTACATGGTGCTGCATTGGATCCAAGTTCGATTGGACCTACACTACCACCTATTCCAACATTTACAATACCTACTGGACCTACCGGTGACACTGGGCCTACTGGCGACACTGGACCTACCGGCATCACTGGACCTACTGGCGACACCGGACCCACTGGCATCACTGGATCCACCGGTCCCAGTGGATTTGGCTCTTTATATAGCGATCTCACTCTTATTACAGCACCTGTTGGTCCATTAGACTTTACAATTACCGGCCCAGCTCTAAACACAGTGCCAGATACAGTAACAGATACCATTACTGTCTTAAATTCCGGAGTTTATGAGGTTACGGCAGGTGTTATAGTTGAAACTCAAGCCAGCGGTGTAAATATTAACTTTGTTATTCAAGCTGGTGGCACCGATCGTGATGGATCATATTTTTTACGTCCTTACCTTCGAATAGTCGTCAAACTCTTGGAAAGACTGTCCAAGTAAATTTGAGTGCGGGTACACAGGTAACCGTTATAATACAAGGTGGAGCTGCACAAAATTTTTATAGATCTGCTTCCCTAACTGTTACACTCCTTTCATAAGAACAGTGAAATATTGAAGAGAGACTTATTTACTTTGTAAGTAGGTCTTTTTTCTTTTTATTTTTTGAACATTTTTCTATTTTAAATAAAATTTAAATTTGATTATATTATTAGATACCTTGTTAACCGAAGTGAATAAGACTTACATTATTTAAGGCAATGGTTAGATGATCAATTATATGGTGGTAAATTCCAGGATCCTGCCCAATACTTTTTAGATCTTTTGGATGAATTGGAAATGTTTAACCGTTTACTTAATGCTAGAATTATTCGATATTCAGGCGGCGGCTTCAAACTAGTTCCCTGATAATTTTCAACTACAGCTAATTTCATATTCGAATCTCTAGTTCCCATATATATGGTACGCTCTAAAAGGTAATCACTCTTATATGATAATAACGTTCTTTTAGAAGAGGTTTTCAAGAACATATTGGTTAAAACAAAAAAAGCCGACTCAATTAAGAGCCGGCAATTTCTTTAAATAATATAAATAAAGGGAGACTGGCATACAATGAATATAGGAATACATTTTCATGCTCCAGAAGATAAAAACTTTAATTTGTCCATATTAAAATTACTAGAACTTTTTAATTCTAACAATTTCATTTGGCAAATAGATACTGCCGAAATATACCTAAAAGACTCTCATGGTAACTTTACATTTGAACAATTACTAGGCGACGAACGTTTCATAACTGAAAATAAGTTAAAACAAACTTTAATAAACAAAAAATACTTTTTAGTCTTCTTAACAATGTGTGCTTTTCCTGATATGAAAAAGAACAGCCCAACATGGATAAGAACAGCATCAGATTTTAATACTAGTGATTGTAAATTTTTATTGAGTATAGTTGATGGTTTTGATATTAGTATTTTATGCAAAGATAAGCACTTACTTCAGAAGTTACATCAACATGTTCAAGACCTAGGTTATTTAGATACTAAGTATTTAACAGAACGGACTGCAGGAACTTTTTAACTAGATCTTAAAAAGAAGGATTCAATACTCCTATTAAATCCTTTTTTTCCATTACTCACTACTTCACATATACATAATAAGAACTAGCTGTAATATAGAACACATTCCCTCTACTATTCTTCACTTTATATTGTGGTGAACCATTTACAGATACTTTATCAACAATAGTGAACCCTAAACCTTCACCGACAGTTCCTAGAACATCTCTATCATCCCAGGAAGCTTTTGAATAGAATCGTAAGTCATTCACTTTAGAAACTACACGTTTACCTTCCACAGATGAAGATTCTTCTTTATAGCGAATGTATGTTGAATCGTTATAAATCCACTGATTCCCTCCAAGATTCAACCAGTTTCCTACTTTACCCCAGACTTTATATGATTCACCCTTTTGCAGCTTACGAATGACATCATTGCTTGTGGATGGTCCAGATCGAAGGTTTACATTTAAACCATCGATATAAGCTACTCCTGTTACATCCGTTACACTTTCAGATGGTTGTTGTGGTTTTACTTCCACAGTGACAGAATGACCATTATACGCTTTTAAAACATCAGAACGGAATTGAGCTTCTGATACACCATGTGAAGCAAGATACCCCTGTGGATCCTCATGATCTGTACCGCCTAATTTGTATGTGATATCTTTATGAGTCCATAATCCAATACTCGGATGGATATTTCTATCTTTTAAAATTTTCGCAAGTAACTTTACATATCTTTCATACGATTTTTTGAATTTAATTGGGTCACTAGTCTCAGAAAGTTCTACATGTACAAATCTAGCATTTGCCGCTGGACCTGCACCCCATGCACGATATTTAGTAGAAGCGATTTGAATTGTTTCATCCCAATCCGTTGCATAATGAACGAATGCATTTCTCCATGTTCTAGCTTCATAATTTCTAATATTGATAGCAGGTGCTTCTGGTGTCGCTGTGGAATGTGCTACTACTCCCTCATATGCACCCACACCATATCTATATCCTTGCTTAGGTAAATCTGGAATAATCATTTCTCTATCTGCAAAAGCACTTGCAGAAGAAGAAAATAAAATAATACACATGATAAATAACGCGCTACATTGGTTCATAAATTTTTTCATTTCGTATTTTCCCCTTTAATATTTGCATAAACAAAAAGAGCACCTCAATTGAGAATGCTCCTTTTGCTATCATTTTTTACATTTGTCTTTATTTAATTTTTTTCTTTTCTAGATTTTGATCTTCTAATTTTCGCCTCAATTTCAGAAGATACACTTTCTAACAACCAAGTAGGAATCCATCTATCCCACCCAATCCGTACACAATTGGCTGTAAAGCTATTAAAAATATGATAAATTAAACCACCCGTTACCATAAAATAGAAAAACTCTGGTAGTTTAAATGCAATATCAAATAAATGCGCTAAAGAAGGCAATAAAAAAAGCACCACAGTTCGTGCAATGCCCTCAATTCCATATTGTGATGAATACGTACCATCTAATTTTGAAGCCTTACTACCAGTTATCCAATCTAATACAACTACCCATACCAAAATGATAATCCAAATTAAATTAGATTTACCATATAAAAAATTAAATATAGTTCCCAATCCCCCACTAATTACAGAAGCAACTTTAAATTGGGTGGTATTAATAACATCCAGTACATTTAATGTTTTGACAAGCTCATGAATCCGTTCCAAACTTTCACCCCCCTTTTTTACATTTCAAAGCAAAATAAAAAAGCCTGCTTTGGCACGCTCGATTTTGATAAAGTTATATGTTCATTTTCTTCCACGCATACTCTAGTGGTTCAGTTCGTGGTGGCTTCATTACTTCTTTTTCAGTAGTTCCTTTCTTACCTTGTGATAAATTGTGCATAACACCTTGACGGGTGGAAATCTGCCTAATACCTGTTCGTATCCAATCATCGGGATTTAAAATACCCCCTCGATGTGTTAGGAGTTGCCTAACGCCTGTATGTGAAAAATCGATTGGATTAACAATAACCCCTTGACGATGTGTATTGATTTCACGTATTCCATCATGATATAGCATTGTTGGAGATATGATTATACCCTGATGTGTATTAATTTCGCGTGTTCCCGTACGGTATAGATTTGTTGGAGATATGATCATACCTTGAAGTACTGCCATATACTTACCTCCTACTTATTCAATCCGTAAAGCTACATAGTAATCACTAAATGAATTAAATTGATTAGATATAGGGGCCGACGTGTAAAATAATTTGTACTTATGAATTTCCCCATTTTCAACAACCTCTGTAATATCACCATAAATAAAACCGCTACCTCTATAGATGTAAAAGCCATCGTACTTCCCTCTAAATCCTTCACGACTATCTCCCATGTATAAAGGAGTGAAAACTATCTTTCCTTCATTAGAGGGTGCCTTTAGAAGGACTTTATCCCAATAAAATGTAGAGTTTGTATCAGAATATGGAACGGAACCTGAAAATTTACTTCTATCAGTTATATGTGTAGCTGTTTGACCGCGAGAACCGCAGCTAAACATAACACTGAACGGGCAAGAATACGGTGAAAATAATTCCGGTTGATAGTATTCGTCTGGAAGGCCTATAAAACCAATCACTGTCTTTCCTTTGTGAGATGGGATTTCATCATCATTTGCATATACACAATAAATGACAGTATCTTTATCGACGTATAGATATAGGTCAACCATATATTTTTCATAATTTAAAGCAATTGCCCCACTAGAATAATTTGCTTTCCCTTGATGGAATACTAAAGAGAACCAAGCTTCTTCTCCAGTTCCACTCCCACCCTCTTTATCGTAACCTCTGATTAGTCTGTAACTACCATCTGTATATTTCACATTCGGTTCTCTTATGTCATACGAACTTGATAATGAAGAATTTTTTGCAAGCGTATCATAAGGACGCAGCTCAATATAATTGTTTTTGGTTCCAGCATTACCTGTAGAATACATAACAAAAATATTATTCTTATCCGGTTTGTCAGCATTTAATTGCTGCCATCCAGCCTTTTTCATTTCATCGATAATCTTCATAAAGACTTCTCTGCGCTCTAGTCTGTGTAACTTACAAATTTTATTTGTCATTTTATATGTTCCTCCTTAATTTAAACGTATTGCTTTCATAGAAACATTAAAAGTAGAGGTTGCTACGCCCTATTTTCTATATAAAGATGTACCTTGTTTGTATGATCTTTATCCTCACAAGGAATAGCCAAAATATCATATGTTCTTTTTTCTGATAAGCTTTTATAGACTTGATTCCCATTCTCTTTTTGATCGTACATAAATAACATTGGTTCAACGTTTGAATCATTTGTAACTTGAATCGTACGAATATCGTATTTGTAACACCCTACATCCAGTGGCGTATATAGAACTTTCCCTGGTTCAATTGTAATTTGTACATTCCTCTCAATAAGGATTGATGGTGTAATCTCTCTTTCGGATGTATATCTATAAAATTCATTACAGTTCCCATACTGTATTCACCACAATTATGTTTTAGATGAACATTAAAATAAATTGGTTCAAATGCTAGGACATTTGTATCCTTCACAACCTTTACCCAAAAATCTCGCATACTTTGTGCAGCTACTGAATCAATCTGTATTTATTTAATTTTTTTCTTTTCTAGATTTTGATCTTCTAATTTTTGCCTCAATTTCAGAAGATACACTTTCTAACAACCAAGTAGGAACCCATTTATCCCACCCAATCCGTACACAATTTGCTGTAAAGCTATTAAAAATATGATAAATTAAACCACCCGTTACCATAAAAAAGAAAAACTCTAGTAGTTTAAATGCAATATCAAATAAATGCGCTAAAGAAGGTAATAAAAAAGCACCACAGTTCGTGCAATGCCCTCAATTCCATATTGTGATGAATACGTACCATCTAATTTTGAAGCCTTGCTACCAGTTATCCAATCTAATACAACTACCCATACCAAAATGATAATTCAAATTAAATTAGATTTACCATATAAAAAATTAAATATAGTCCCCAATCCCCCACTAATTACAGAAGCAACTTTAAATTGGGTGGTATTAATAACGTCCAGTACATTTAATGTTTTTACAAGCTCATGAATCCGTTCAAAACTTTCACCCCCCTTTTTACATTTCAAAGCAAAATAAAAAAGCCTGCTTTGGCACGCTATTGTTTTAATTCAAATTATTTTTGCTATACGTTCGCTTTTTCCATGGTGATTCTAATGGTTCTTTTCTTGGTAGTGCTTGATTACGAATTTGTTCCTCAGATATATACTGATTTTGCTGAAAAAAACCTTCAAATGTCCCATTCGGAACTCGAACCCCCCCTGTTAAAAATGGGATAGGAAGAAAAGTACTCATTACTTTTGTTTTTACACGACTTCCTTTAATTACGTATATCGGATTCGAAACTTCTTGTCCAGCAGTCTTTCTAACTTCACGTTCCCCATAATTTTTCACTATAATCTGAGGTAACACTTTACCACTTGTTTTTGTAATTATCCGTTTGCCCTGTTCCTTCATATTAACTTCAGGTACTATCTTTCCCATTGTTTTATCATTAATTCGAATTCCTGTTTTATTACCTTGGTGACTGACAGTTAATTTTATTCCTCTATAAGTAGCCATCATTCATATCCCTCATCTTATTCTTATAGCCAGATATGTTATATCCCTACCAAATGAAGAAGTAGTTTTGTAATTGGATTCACTACTGTATGAAAAATAATTTGCCCAAAATGGTAAATAAACTTCAATACCATTCTCAGTTTCAATTTCAATTGTATCTCCACTTCTTCCATCAGTTATAATCTTGCCATTAGGTTTAAAGCATTGTAAAAATCCCAATTTAGCCCTTAAACCAACATTCTCCTCTGCTATATATAAGTCCCATAACATAATTGTCCCATTATTTGACCCACCTTCTGCCGGTGCAGGATAACACGTTAAATACGTAAAACTATTTTGATATGCAAAATTATCTAAAAGCCTTTTAGGTGTATTACATGTAAGGAAAGCATAATCCATACCAATATACGACGTGCTACTACTTGCATGTATCGCGCAGGAATAGGATGGTTCATTTTTTTCTTCGACATATGTTTCTTCAGGTATACCAAAAAAGTGTACTATTGGTTGCACAGCTTGACCTGGTTTTTGCTGCTTTAAAATCGTCTCATTTGGTATAGCTATAAAAACAACTCTATCTAAATCAGCATAACAATAGTATTCCATTTCCAGATCTTGGCTCAATGTTAGTTCACCACCATAAGTTAGCTTGGGGCTTCGATAAAAGAAATTCAACCTATTCCAATTCCCATAAATACTTATTTCTTTTTTATTTTCATAATCCCATTCCCTAATCCACTTAAAAAGTCCATCCGTTGAATTATTTTTTCTAATATCATAACTCGGTTTTCCAAGTGCATCTTGTCCTGAATAAGGGTAAAAAGCTAAGTACATTGGTGATCTTCCATTGCTTCCTTTAGAATGTATTACAATTCGATAGTCTTTCTCTGTACCATTATCCTCAAGAACTTCCCATCCAGCTTCTACAAACATTCTTATAAATGAATCAAATAAATCCTTCCTTAAACATGTTTCTCTTTTATAAATGATACTCACTTTATATCACCTCATTCTATTCTTAATGCTACTGCTTGAGTAGGAAAAGACGTGTAATTATTACTAGAACCTCCCAATGTTGTATATCTGTACTTTTGAATCTCATTATTTACTTCAATGTGAATTATATCACCATCCAGCATACCACCTGGCTGTAAAAAATACACTCTACCTAATCTCCCCCTAGTTCCAGTATTGCTGTCACCATAAAACACTTCACTTAGTACAAATTTATTATCAACATTAGGTGATAATGGTGAAATTATACTCATCGTTGGTTGTGCAATAGTTATCGCATTTTCCACCTCTAGTAAATTCTTGGGATTATCTGACACCTTACACTTATTCTGCCCTGTAAATCTTCCAGAATGGCCACTATTAGCATAAATAGCACCTGAATATGGTTTACGTTCATTTCTCTTGCTTTCTTCAATAAACGATTGTTCTGGAAAACCTAAATATATAAGGGTATTACCTAGACCCGTGTATCTAAAAGGTTTAACTAAAAAAATAATAACCTCTTTATCAGCATAGTAAAAATATTCCATTTCCCATAATCTATTATATTTTCTAGCCCCAGTATAATTATTGCTATCATATTGTCTTCCAGGAAAAAAACAAAAAGTATCAAATCCATCTACGGAATAAAAGGTTGTTGGAGAATTCAATACTCCCATTCTCATAGTTGCGTCTGCGTAATCTGTTTTTCTACAATCAGAAACTTCACCCCAATCACCATCAAAAGCATTTAGCTGTACGGCCAAGTGTTTATCACCATTATAGCCATCAGTATATATTTCAACTAACCTATTTGTTAAATCCGCTCCTTCACGTAGTCTCCAACCTGCATTTAAAGCTACTTGTATAAACGTATCAAATAATTCAAACCGTTTACACATACCTTTAGTAAAAATAGCCTTAGTCATTTAATTTCACCTCTAAATTAATGTCGTTACTTTTAATACCACAGTATACAAAGAAGGAACATTACTAAAATTTTCAATAAATAGGTGACAAGACTTTGTTTGATCTTTATCGTCACAAGGAATATTGATTATATCGTATGTTCTTTTTTCTTTAATACTGCTGTACTGAATTTGCCCGTCTTTTTGTTTATCAAAAATGGTACACTCATAATCATTATTTGCTGTATTTTCAATAAAGATTGTCCTAAGTTCATACTTGTTTATACCTAGTTCAATAGGTATATACTTCTTTTCATTACTATTAATCTCAACTTTTACTTTTTTTTCGATAAGCTTTGGAAGAATATTTTCTGTTTGTTCTTCTTGCTTATAATATCGATTTACGACCATTGATGTTCCCATCTTTTCACCCCCAACTACTCATGTTCAAGATGTATTTGAAATTGTAATGGAGCAAGCCCAACATAATCTGTTCCCTTTGTTACTTTTAACCAAAACTTTATTGTTTTTTCTGGATTTACATAAGGAATATTGATACTATCTTGATATTGACCTGGTTTACCATTACTGTCTAACGCAAGATCCGCCCATGACCATCCAAATTTATCTTCATATTGAGCAATACTTAAATTCACATTATTCGCTCGTGCAACTGAAGGATTCACAAGTTCTAGCATAATTTCTGATTTCCCTGATATCATATCTGGCAATCGAGTTTGTGCTAATGTTGAAAGCTCCTCACCTGAAAATTTAATTTCTAAATTAGATCCGAATCCATATACATCTCCACCATAAAATGTAGTCTTAATAACACCCAATTCTTTACCTTCTACATTTGTCAAAATAACTTTACCCATAAATTCTAGTGACGGGAGAGTAATTTGAATACCAGTGTTATACCCTGTATTTCCATTGAATATAATTCTCCCAAATTTATCTTCCATCTCCACACTTATATTCGGCGCTATATTAGCAATTGTTAACTTTCTTCCTCTTGTAGCAATAATGGAATCAATATCAAGATTTATAAACTTTGAATTCGATCCTTTTTTTAATACAACACCAAACTTACTACAGTTCATTCTATCTGAGTCACAAAAATTAAAACCTTCGCCATAATCAGAAAAAAACGTCCAATCTTCATTATCTTTGCACGCCATCCACTTCAATTCAGTTGTTTCTCGAGTACCATCTTCTGTTTCTAAGAACTCGATATTCTCCTCACCGTTTTTCCAAACGATAATACCGCCTTTGTCGTCTTCATGGGTTGGCGTATAATCAGCAGATACTTCAAATGCGAATTCTTTCTCATTTGGAAGATCTGCAAGTAATAATGTGTCACGCGAAACATTGTGTAGCATTCTAAAATATCCTTTTCGATCAATTAAAGAATAGCTACCGACAGGAGATGCAATCCATCTGGAATCGAACGTATCAAAATCATCCTTAAAGATTAAACCATTTTTTATTTGATATGGCTTTAATTTCTCATCAGGTAGCTTTAATAGTGTTGCACCTTCTTCTAAGTCAATAGCATCGATACTAATGTATTTCCCTGACAACTCAATAACGTGAATCATATCTTCAAGGTTTTTCTTTTCATATGCAAACGTTTGATATTGCATACCTTCTCCTGAAAGTTTAAGGATTTCCTTTTGGCCATCGATTTTCAATTCAATGTCTTCCGGATAAGATGGACTTGTCATACTAATTAATCGGAACTTAGTACCCTTGAATAGAAATCTAGCTGATATGATGCTATCGTTATTGTCTTCCTTACTCTTCCAATGATGAGTATTATTGTAGCAACTAACATCAGCTTCAGTTGTTTTCCAGAAACCGTTGTATTCAATATTCTTGTGAGTATCATCAAAACGTACCCAACCAGGTTCTGGCTCAATTAACTTATCACCTAATCTAGCAAGTAAGTATCCGTCAGCGTCAATGTCAATGGAATCTAACGACATAGCTTTACCAATCACTTTTACAGTATGCTTGCCACGGTCTAAACCTATTTTCTCGTAACGTATGACTTGGTTACCTGAAGGACTATTGTAAACCATAGTTTCTTCTTTACCATCAATAAGTACTTTAGAAGTTGCATCGTAACCACTGTCGCCATAAGCTAGGAGTCTAAGTTTAGTACCTACGAACTCAAATTCGAAACTCGTGTCAAGTTTCTTGTCGAGATTGTAATGAGTTGTCTTGTTGTAATGCTTATCATTACCCGTGGTTAGTTTCCAGTTTCCGATATATCGAATTAAAGGGTCATTATCATCAATTCGTTTCCAACCTTTTTCAGGCTCTGTAAGAACAGTACCTACACCAGGTCGTGAAATAAGACTACCAGTGTCATCAATATCAATAGCATCCATTCGGAAGTCATATTCTAAAGCACCAGGTTGAGTTGTAATAACTGTTACCGTTACATCGTGCTCAATATCTTCTAAACCGAGTTTCTCATATTTCAAGACTTGGTTTGTATCTTGTGGTGCAATAGCGTCAAAATACTCTTCAGGTAAGTCATCTATTTTTACTCTGATTCTATCTGAATAATATTGATTAGTAGCACAACCAACAATGAGTCGTAACTTAGTACCTTTAAACCTGAATACCATACTTGCATTTTCACCCTTTTTAGCACAAGTACTTTTTCCGCCATAAGCACCATTATAGGCTACGTTTTTACTCCAGTTAGCATCATATTGAATGTATGTGGCGCTGTCATCATAACGTTTCCATCCGTAGTTTGGATAAGTTGAAATATCACCGATACTTACAGGTAGTCTATCAATGTGTCCAGTAGCGTCGATATCAATACCGATAAATTGAGGGTCCCAACCCTCATGAGTTCCACCGTTGACTGTTACCACGTGATATCCTTCATCTAGGTTAAGTACTTCACAAGCAATTTTAGCTGGTCCAGATACAGGGAACATATTAACAGGATACTTCACTCCGTCAATTAATACGTAACCAAGTTGTTCTTCATTTGATCCTAAGTTAGACGAATAAATCAATCTAAATTTTGTACCGAAGAATCTAAACTGAATTTTATCGAACGAGTACTTGATAGGTGGTGTTTGATTTTGGTAATCCATGCCACCAGTATAATCGAAATACATATTCTCCTTCGTGAAACGTTGCCAACCTGATTCTGGTGTAGCTAAGAAATCTCCAACTGTTATAGGCGGTTTTTCAATATAACCATCATTATCGATATCAATTGCATCTAAGCAAAGTCGATAAAGAATATTCTTTGTTCCACACTGAATTCTAACTTTATGCAACTCTTTAGTTAAACCTAACTTTTCATAAGCAAGTCCTTGATATACCCTAACAGGTGATACTTGACTATACTGCTCAGTTACACCGTCAATTGTAATTGTTACATCATCTGGATGGTCTGCTGCTGCATCTAAGAGAGAAATAATTCTAAGTTGAGTTCCGTAGAAATTGAATTCAACTGTACCAGTAGAGTCTTTAGATGGTACATAATGCCAAGAACCGTTATACCAAGAATTATTTGTCCCCTTTTCCCAAGTACCCTGGTATTTAAGTAACGAGTCAGTATCATCAATTCGTTGCCAACCATCTTCAGGTTGTAACAGTTGGTCCCCGACCTTAACTGGTGATTTACCTCCAATTGAACCAGATTCATCAATGTCGATAGCATCAAGGTTTATAAATTTACCTTTTATTTCAACAGTATGCAATTTATTTGATAAACCTAACTTCTCGTATATTAAAGACTGGTAGATAGCAGTTAAACCTGAGGGTCTAAAGAAATTGATAGTTTCTTCTACTCCGTCAATTAGAATTTTAGCGCCAGATTCATACTCAGATAACCCAATTCCAATAATTCTAAGCTTTGTCCCTGTAAAGTTAAATTTTATAGAAACTGGGTTAGAATCAGGTGGGATGTTTGAACTTGCATGTTTATAATGAATGGTTTTGTTGTAGCATCTACCATCAGCATCGCTTGTTGCCCATACACCATTGTATTCAATATTACTATCTGTATCGTCAATTCGTTGCCAACCAGGTTGAGGCTCGAATAATACATCACGTAGGTTAGTAGGAGTTTCTACTAAATCACCGCTTTTTATATCAAAAGCGTCTACTGCTATTAACGTACCTGTGAGCTTCACTGTATGCACACCGTCAGGTAAGTCTCTCTCGTACAGTATAACCTGATATTGAGTCTTGGCCGGGTCAGTTGTAGTGTTAACCTTATACTTCTGAGTTACACCGTCTATTTCAATAGATACATCTTCCCAAGAACTTGAAGAGCGAGTTGCTGAAATCACACGGAGACCAGTACCTTTGAAAGAGAACTCTACTGTCCCTAATGTCCTGTTCGAGTAGTCAGGAATTCTATAAGTTTCAGTTTTATTGTATCCTGGGTCAGCCCCTCCGTCCTTAGCTAAAGACCAGTAATCACCTCTGTAATGAATTAGCGGATTTGTATCATCTACACGAGTCCATCCTGGTTCAGGTTGTAATAGAATGTCTCCTACTTTAGCAGGTAATTTTCCAACTGATCCTGCTTGATCAATATCGATAGCATCAAAAGTTAACGGAAAAGGCGAATTAGTTCCAGATTTAATAACCACATTGTGAACACCTTCTGCTAAACCAAGTTTCTCATAAACCAATGTTTGATAGCCAACTTTACTAGCTTGCTCACTGTAAGTTTCCTCTTTACCATCGATTATAATCTTAATATCGTTACTTCGATGCTGAGCCTCGTGTACACAACCGATAACTCTAAGTTTGGTTCCCGAAAATTGGTATCGTACTTCCCCTGAACCTCCATCAACATAGTGGAATGTATTGTTAAACCATTCAGGAGTAGAAATACCTGACTTCCACCAGTCACCAACATATTTAAAAGAATTGTCCGTATCGTCAATACGTTTCCAACCACTTTCAGGTTGAGATAACTGGTCCCCTACTTTAGTAGGTGGTTTTACTAATTCTCCACCTAGCACGTCAATAGCATCCATTATGATACCGTTAGGTGCTACTAGCTTAACTGAGTGCACTGCGTCTGGTAATCCTTGTTTCTCATATAGAAGTGTTTGCCATTGGTCTGAAGAACCTGTAATACTGTATTTCTCAGTAACCCCATCAATTAATACATCTACAGGACCATAACCGGAAGTAGTAGTAATCATTTTAGAAACAATTCGCAAACCAGTTCCTTTAAAGCTAAATTCTATGTCACAACTAACTCTAGAAAATGTATTTGTTGAATCGTAGTACCTAGAATCCGTTGCTAGCTCCCATGTACCTGAACCATATTTAATCAATGAATGTCTATCATCGAATCGAGTCCATCTACTTTCCGGTTGGAGTAAAACATCCCCTACTTTAGCAGGTGGTACCATTGATCCATTTTCATCAATATCAATTGCATCTAGGTGCATGAATACACCCTTTAACTCAACAGTATGAATTTCATCAGTTAAATCTTGCTTATCAAATAATAGTACTCTAGTCGGTGAAACATCTCTATCAGCATAAAAGCTAATTGTTTCAGGTTTACCATCAATAATTATTTGAGCTTCTCTATCGTAAGTGTTATTAGAAACACCGATAACTCGAAGTTTAGTTCCTTTAAACTTGAATGTTACAGACATAGCACTATTGTCAACCGAACTTTGCTTTGCATGCTTAAATCGAGCGGTAGAATTGTGGTAGTCAGGAAGATTGTCTATTAACGTCCAATTACCTAAATACTTAATATTAACATCAGTATCATCAATTCGTTTCCAACCAGTTTCAGGTTGAAGCAGAACGTCACCTACTTTAGCAGTTTTCACTAATTCTCCATCAAGAACGTCAATAGCATCCATTATAATTCCTTCAGGACCCTCAAGTTTAACTGAATGAAATTCATTTTTTAGACCTTCTTTATTGTAAAGTAGAACTTTCCAGTTATCTGAACCTAGTACTGGATTGTACGATTCTTTGGCACCGTCGATTGTTATATCTACAGGTCCATAACCTAAATTAACACTTTTAGAAACAAGTCTGACACCTGTACCCTTAAACGAAAATTCTACAACTGATTTGGTAAGGGAATGTACTGCTGTACTATTATAGTACCTATCATCAGTTACTCTATTCCAAGCACCATCACCATACTTAATTAATGAATCAGCATCGTCGAAACGATTCCAACCAGGATCAGGTTTATCTAATATCTCCCCTACTTTTTTTGGTGTAAATACATAACCATCAGAATCGATATCAATTGCATCAAGATTTAAGTATATACCTCGAATCGTTACTGTATGCGGCCCTTTATTAAGATTTGTTTTCTCATATATAACAGCTTGCCTTTTTCCCTCCCATGCATAGTAATCTAATCTCTCAGGATTACCATCAATAGTGATTGTTGCATAGCTATCATAACCACCATTATTGGCAAGTCCAATAATGCGAAGTTTAGTACCTACGAAAGAAAATTTAATCTGTACTGGGTTTGATGGGTGACTAGACTCTTTATAGTGGAATGTTTTCAAATAATTATCAGAATATTTAGAGTATCCACTAAGCCAATTTTCTCCTTCAAAGATAATATTCCTATCGCTATCATCGATACGCTGCCACCCTAGTTCGGGCTGAGTTAATACTCTCACCATCATATCACCTCTCCATTTTTATCTTAAAATAATTTCAATTGTTCCATCAGTAGCAATCACTATGCTCTAACTATTTGTACTAACAGCTTGATGGATCAATAAATTTAAATATTTCATGCATAACAGAAAGGAACTAATTTACTTACTAAAAGACATTTAAAATACAATTGAACTGCTTAAGCTTTTACTTTTACAACAGCTCTAGCAGTTCAATTTTAAAAATTACATAATGTCACGAAATACGAATATTCGATATAATATAATTAAATAAAAGTTAATCTAGCACTCTACTTTATTACCTCGTTTTCTTCCAATTCCAATTATTCCACCAAGATTCCCGGCTATGTTTTAACCATATTTTTGGTTCTTCTTCGATTAATATATCGCTTTCCTCAAATCCAACTGGTTCTTCTGCCTGAAAAATATTTTCTAATTTAAACGTATCGTCTTCAACAAGTATACTTTCGTTGTCTAAAATGCGATTAAATTGTTCTATTTCATCTATATTAGTATGAACGAGATTTCTTTTACTCACTGGAGTTGTTTGGATCTCTATACTAGATAATTCTCGTACATTTTCAAACACACCGTATGTATTTATGGATGCTTTATGATTTGATTTCCTTTCCCATTCATATAGCTCATGAATATTTGAAGCCTCTTCAATTGACTTCCGATGCATATCCTTCAATTCCAAAATATTCATCATTACATTTCGTACTGTACGTTCTACTTCTTCATTCTTCACTACATCTGTATTAAATTCTCTTACACCTTTATGAAATTGATCCGTGACTACTATATTTGCCTCTGACTCTTTCATAAGCTTTTCCATTGGGGCAGATGTAATATTCTTTACATACCAGTTTCGATCATTCATTGCGGTTTCATATTTTTCAATACTAATCTGTAACTCTCTGTCAATAATCTTAAAATTCTCTTTATCGATCATTTTTGCAGCTAATTCTTTTACGACTTTTACATTGTCTATCGTTGCAACAGTCGCATCAACTTCTTGCAAGACATTACCAAACTGATAGAATGAACTAATTTCTGCTCTTGTTTCATTTTCTTTATTCATTATTTCATACGTATCTATATTTGTTTGTAATTCTCTTTGGATTCTTGCAAATAAATCATAATCTGGTAAGTAAACTGTAATCCCTAATCCTTCAAATAGATCAAACTCTTCATACGATGCTTCTAGTTCCTTTTCTAATACAAAAGTATCACTTTCAACAAGTATACTTTCGCTGTCTACTGTTCGGCTGGATTGTTCTATGTCACCAATAGTAGTATTAAAAGTATTGTACTTATTCGTTAAAGTTGTACGGATTTCTTCACTAGCTAGTTCTCTTTCAGACTCACTTACATCATATTCATGTATTGATGCTTTATTATCTGCTTTTCTTTGCCATTCGTCTGCTTCAAAAACATTTGACTCGTACTCATTATTAATTTGTCGCATATCATCAAAATGATTAATTTTCATTATGAGTTGTTTCGTAAGTCGTTCTAACTCTTCATCCTTGATTACATTTGTATTACGTTCTTTTATTACTCTCTCGAGTTGATCAGTAGCGATTATATGCGTATCTATTTCTGGCACTCGTTTTTTCATCGGATCAGATATAGTACTTTCTGCATACCAATTCCTATCATTCGTTGCATTTTCATATTGTTCAATACTAGTTTGTAACTCTTTCTCAATATGTCCTATATCATTACTATCAATTATATTAGTTGCTACTTCTTTCACTAGATTACCAATTGAATCAACCGTATTAATTTCTGATTCTATATTATTTTCTCTATTTGCTATTTCAGCAGTCTCTATATTCGTTAGTAATTCCCTTTGAATCCTTGCGAACAAATCATACTCCGGTAAGTAAACTGGAGTTCCTATTAAATCAAAAAGATCAAATTCTTCGTAACGAGAATCCTGTTCTTTTACGTGTCTATTAACAAGGTCATATCCTTCTTCATTATGTGCTATCAATTGTTCTTGCTTTGTAAACTCTACAGGGCTTGTCCATTCAGTTTCAATATCGACTTTAACTCTTTCACTTGTTATTGGTTTATTACTTTCTTCACTTATAAACAATCGATCATACAATACAGAATCCGCTACTCTATCATCCTCCACTAACAACTCGTGAAGGTTGCGCTTTGCTAATTCATAGACATTTGTAAATGGAGTTTCTATTTCACCTACAATCCGATTCATGGAAGATATATCAGCTTGAGCAGTATGATACTGTCCATTTACTCGATTAAAACGTTCATATCCATATATCCCCATCGCTTCTTGCTCATCTATAACTCGATTAGAAAGTTCATAAGAAGGTACATTCATTTCCATTTTTAATACTTTTCTATCTATAGCAGCTACATCAAAAAAGACTCCCTCTTTCTCTTGCATTCTTCTATCTGCTAGATCCGTATCACGAACATTACCATATACTGAACGTATGTCTCTTTTAGCTGAATTAACTGTTATTTGTTTCGCTTGTAGTTCTCTCTGTACACGAGCAAATAAATCATAGTCTGGCATATAAACTGGGATTCCTAAACTATTAAATAGATCAAATTCCTCATAAAATCCGGTCAATTTTTTGATTTGTCTACTAGCAAATTCATAGTTATCTTGAATAGTCCCAAATAGTTGTTTATGTATTAGGTCCATTTCCTCATGGTATATATATTCAGTCCATACATGTTTCGTTTTCTTATTAACTTGTTCGTCTTTAGCTAATTTTACTTCTACTTCTTTTGTGAGCACATCACTCTGTATCATTTCTGGAAGATTATAATCCGTGTACAAATGATTCTGACTTGATACCATCAATGTTTCTACTAAATTTACCTCATTAGAATGGTACTGTCTTTCCAATAACTCATATTCACTTATGAATTTACTTTCATATTCATGCGTTATATGATTCACTTCATTCATTTCTATGTGAGATGAATCATATTCTATTACTAGTTTTTGAGCGTTATTATATACATGGCCACCATATGTATATATGTCTTGTATTATGCGGTCCGCATATGACACATCATATTCATTAGTTTGAAGTTCTAACTTTTTACGCTCTAAATCTTCTATATTAATAAATCTGCCATCTATCTTCAGTGCTTTTCTATTTACAAATTCAAAATAATTCATTTCACCATTCCGCTGAATGGCATTTCTATTCGCTGTATTGTAATTTATATTACGAGTCTGTATTTCTCTTTGTTTACGAGCAAACAAATCATAATCTGGCATATAAACCGGAATTCCTGTATCAGTAAATAAATCAAATTCCTCATAAGAAGTAGTTACTTCTCTTGGCAAGTTATTATAAAGCTCAAAATCACTTATATCTTGTACAGGTAATTCTTTTTGGCTAATCTCTACATGATCCACATTTCTAACTACAGTACTACATATTTCTTTTTCTCTTCTTTCAGTCAATATTGTTTCATAAAATCCTTCGCCATATAAAATACGTGCAACCTGTACCCATCGCGGTATTTCATCTACATTGGTTGCAAATTCTCGTAATTTCTGTTTTACTCTCTCTTGCTCAATTGGGAGCATATTACCTGCTTTATATATCTTACGATCTGTACTAGACATTTCTGTTACATCTGCATACTTTGTATCTAATCTGCTTCCATTGTTCCCTTCCATATGTTCCATATCAAAAGTTCGGTCATGTTGCATTGCTTTCTGATAGTAATGAACATCTGCAAGAATTTCTTTAAGCGGTTTAGAATCCTGTATGCTTAACAGTTCCATGTTGATACTCCGCATTAGGTTTGCAATATCCACTTTAGCAATATTAGCAGTCACCTCAACTTGCCTTATTGCCTCTACAATAAGGTCTGTTAATATACCTTTTCCCTTTACTATTTTGGTTGCAAATACCCCAGCATCTTCTTCCTTAACAGCTTTGAATCTTGAATATGGCGGCAAACTGACTGGAAAATTATTCGCATTTTTTACAAAAGGATTTAAAACAGAAAGCGAGAGACTATACGTTTTCTTCATTGTTGATCCCAAAAGAATCGAAACAACATGACTCTTCTTTTTCGTACATAAAGAAGGGGAAGCAATAGAATAAATTTTCTCACTCACTCTCTGCATTCCCCCTTATATGATTAATAATTAAATATCTTCTTTATAAATAGCTAGACCAATTGGATTAAATGGCGTTGCTTTCGCTTGTGTCATCGGAGAGACCGCGGTAGTCGGCAACGTATAACGATATAATTGTGCAAATTCATAACTTGCTGTAATCTCTACCCCGTTAATTGGGATTTCTTTAAACGTCACTGTTTTATCATCTTCATTTAAAATAAAGTCAGTATTAGGAACTAGAGCACATGCATTGAACAACTTAAGTGTTCCTGCTTTCGGTTTATGCTCTAAATGGAAAACTTTTCTCATTCCATTTCCTTTTCCTAAAGATTCACTTGTAACTTCCTTTTCAATTTCCAATTCATCGGCCTGTTGAATATTTTTTGGGTGAACAGCATAGACATCATCTAATTTCCCAACATATCCATCATTAGGATGAACGATATAAATCTGTGACAAATGATATTTCCCACTATAGACAGATGGATTAAATCGACCTTGTCCACTATCAATATCCATATCGTGAGTAATAAATGATAAATAATGTTTTTGATACATTGCACCTGTGTATGATTGAGCTAATAATACAGAATCATTTCCATTACCTGTATTTTCTCCATAGTCTAAATTTGCATTTCCTATTTTTTTATTAGGCGCATAATTATATTGATCTCCGTTACGACAACCACCAATAATTACAGTGTTTTTACGCGGTGCATTATCAAATGTGTACATTCTTCCAATATATAATGGTACAAATAATGCCCGAACAGGACTTGGTGTTGGATCTACACGCATAAACATAACAATACGGTCTTTATTTCCATTTCCATACATATAAACGACAGAATCACGTTTCCAATCTTTTGTAAAACGGGCTTCTGGTGTAAAACTAATCGGTGTATAAGGCGAAGGATTTACAAAATTAACTGTAGAATATACTTCAGCCATAATACTTTCCATTTTTTGCACGTCAAATGATGTCTTCGCTACTAAAGTATCTAACGTTCCGTCTGCCTTTGGTGCTAGAAAATACACTCCAGAAAATTTAATGTTCTCGGAACTTTTTGGGGCAGTTTGAAATTCAATTGCTGTATCTGAAATTGTATATTCCCCCGGATCAACCATCTGATTATTTCTATAAACCATAAAACGATTTTCATCAAAATTTGAAAATGGCAAATTAAATGTTTTTTTTGAACCGGTACCATTTCCTAAATCACTTTCAGCATCTGATAACTTTACTTCCTTCTCAATAAAATATTGGTTAAACGTAAAGAAAATCATATCATTATTCGGTTCGTATGCATCATTTGTTAATCGATACTCACAGGTGATTTTATCTCCTTTTGCAATCGCTTGATTAAAAATAACTTTCCCCGCTTTAGCATCAACTTTATATTTATCCTTTTCTAGTAAAATGCTATTTACATACACTAATAAAGAACTTTCAACTACAGGAAATGTCGGAATTTGAAATTCCTTTTTCACTCCATCTCCCATTCCTAGCTTGCCTAATGGAGAATCCACAGGAATAAATCTACCATCTGTAAAATCAGAATCGCTCGTATCATAAGCATTTGCCACTCCAAATCTGCGCCATTCTCCATCGCTACCTAACGATTCAAATAATCGAACATCAATAAATTTATTGATACCACTTCTAATTTTAAAGTATAACTTTCGACTCCATCCTCGCTCTGTAATCATTTTCTCTAATTCAACTGGTAATGTTTGTAAATAAGCTACTTTATCAAACCACATGTTTTTCTCTCCCCTTTACATTGACTTCTCATAAATTCCTAATCCAGCTGGACGATATGGTGTCGCTGGTCTTTTTGTAATTGGCGAAATCGCATCAACATTATAAAAACGATAAATATCAAATGTATCTGGACAAGTATTCTTTCGTACTTTTAACTTATCCCCATTCAATAATCCTAAAGGTGATAGTAAAACCATATGAGGTAAGAAACCTCGCACACCTTCATCTGGATGAACAATATAAGCACGAGATGTATGAACGCGACCACTATATACCGAAGGATTAAATTGATACTTATATTCATCATTATCATGAGACTGCCAAGCTAGTGGATATTGACCACCATTTACTCCTTTTCTATCAGGCGGCATCTCATTCGGAGCAACATTCCAAGCAATATAATGAGCTTGATATCTAGCCCCTAATCGCGAGCGCTTAATAATAACGTTATCAATACCATTACCTGGTGATTTAGGATATGTTTTTAAAATTGGCAAGCTATCATTCACATTTCTATATGGTTTCTTATCATTAAAATCAAATGCATGTGAGCTATTTTCTGCACCTGTATCAAATGCTGTCCCTGCCCAAAGTGCGTCACCAATTTGATCATCTTTCGCATAGCTTTCAATTTTGCCCATATATAAAGGTGTAACCGGAACTACATTATTTTCAAATGCAGGTGTATTATCTGCTTGAATTAATAAAACCACACGATCCTTATCAACTTGGCCAGTTACTCTAACTAATGAATCAGGCCACCAATTTGTTTTCACATCAACACCTTGTAAGTTTGGGTTTCGTAATGTTATTTTTACAAATGGTGACATCATAACGTCTGTATTAGCATCAGTATAGGCGATAACCGGGGAACCATCCTTCATATTAATGTCTGTTTTACTCACTTCTACATCTATTAGGCCTTTTGGAAAAGTATCAAAAGTCACTACTGATGCTGTTCCTTCTTTAAATACCGGTTCTTTTTCAATCATATAAATATAAAAACAAGAACGATCAAGATTTCTACTATATCTTAATTTTGCATCCTTAATAAAATCCGCCTTATCCTCTTCTGTATCATATTTATAAGTAACATCTTTTTTAGGTATATCCCAAGAAGCAATTTGAACTAATCCATACATAGTTCCTTCTACATTTTTAATAATTGTGTGTTCTGCTAAACCAAATTTAATTAAACTGTCTCTATCATAATAATTATTTTTTAGTTGTAAGGAATACCCAGCCTTTTGAAACTTTTTAACCTTTGTCCATCCGTTACTAGTTGCTACATTTACAAGATCGTCTAAGAAACTTCCCTCTTGAAATACCTTTTCAATAAACGCCACTTTACTTCACTCCTAATCTTTTAAAAATTGATAATTAAGCCAAATAGCTTTTTTCTCTAAAGATTTATTTATATATTCAAAACGGATAATCGCTTTCGCAGGAATTTGTTTAACAACAGAAAAATTAAATCCTTCGGGAACATCTTTCATATAAATTTCATCTGCTATTTTTTCATTATTAATATATAAATTCCAATAGTCGTTATCGTTATATTTTGATGCACCAATAGAAAATGCAATCATCTCCATATCAATTGGTGCTATAAATTCATTATGATGAATATTTTCATAAACACCTATTCTTCTTCCTTTTATAAAAGGAATCGTTTTGGTTGGAAAGTATGGAGCATCTAATCGGCCACCAGCCATATAATTTACAGCAAAACTCATAATCTCCCTCCCATTACTTCAAAAACTGTAAAGCAATCCATACTTGCTTATTATTAATTCCTTGGTTATGAAATTTAAAAATAATTTTATCTCCAGCCTTTAATTGCATATAGGACATAAGACTTATACCTTCTGGTATTTTTTTTGTATAAATATCCTCACAGACAATACCGTCATTTACAATAAGCGACCATTTATCATCGATTTCATACATAGAACTACTCACGCTAATGGCATAAAACTCCATGTCAATTGGTAATACGTATTCCATCTTATCTTCTGTCCATGCTTTAGAATCCATTATAAAACCTTTCATATACGGAAAAGTTTTCGTTGGATAAAATGGCGCATCTAATCGACCACCAGCTAAATAAGTTGTTTCAAACAAAGGTAATCACCCTTTTTATTGTATTAAAAAATCCCCATGCATCATTACGACACATCGGGAATTGGTAAATCAGATAACATACCGCTACCTTTATTAATAAGCCTTGGTTGTACTCGATCTAATTGTTTGTTTGCGTTATAAATTAGTTGCATCTCCATCTTTTTACCTGTTATTTTATGGGATATAAGGACCTTTTCAAGTAGTGCTTGTCCATTAAAAACCAAATCGTAGTGCAGATATTTATCTCCATCAACTGCTGATAAACGAGCGCCATCACGAACCAGTGTATATCCCTCGGTCATACCCTCTTTAAAAACATCATTTGGATCGTTACCAGGCATCGGTTTTCCACCGCTGTAAAATTCTCTATCAATTAATCCTTTCATTAAATACATAATAGGATCATATAAATTCTTTTGCATTATCATAGAATCACCCCTAATTTACCCTTGTTACAGGCCACGTTTTAGCTGGGCGTTTAATATAATATCTATCTGCATTTAAATCTGTTTCATCAAACGTTAAATCTGGTAAAGAACCATAATCAAATAAGATATTATTTTGTGTATCTAATACTTGTAATCGCCCGGTAAGTATTCCTAAAGGAGTGCGCACCGCTTCAAAAATAATAATATTCACGCCATATTCTAGTGGTATATCAACATACGTAGGATTGTTTCGGATAAAGTAGTTTTCCACTATTAATTTATTATTACAATAAATATTTAATAAATCTCCATCCTCTACATTCCAATCCCACAGCTTTAATCGTAATGTATCTACATTTACTGTGATTCCTGTTATATCGGTATACGGAGTAGGTTCATATCCATAGTTAACGGATAAATCTAAAGTTTGATAGAATCCATCATCAGCAGAAATCATTGTGTTAATTCCTTTAACAAAGTAGTTCCATTGTTGCCCAGAATCCCTATTATAAATGGAAACCACATCGAACAATTGAATTCGCGGATTCCCTATCACAGCAACTGTTAGTGTTCTGAATTTTTGAATCGCTTTTAAATGATAAGCTGCAGCAACTGCCCTTCTTGCAAAGAATGTTGTTGCCCAAGGTACCTCTATCATTTCCTCTCGCAAATCCCCTAAAGAAACGTTTTTAAGTAAGAATGAATTAACAAAACCATTAGCATAATCTCCACATTTAATAACAATACTATTACTAATATCCTGATCTGTTAATTGCATATCTAAAGAGATCAGGTTTTCCCCTTCTCTAAAACTAAATTTGGCAAGTTCGTTAATTTCGTAGTCTGGCATTTTCATAAATGTACAACTTCCATCTGGTTCATGTTTAATGTAGTGGAATGTTGTATCTATAATATCCCGTACAATTTCATCCCACTTTTGAAACCTCTTTCCAGTTGCCCCTTCAACAATCCAGCTTTGATTTGTACCGGGAATATTTACCCTACTTCCGTGTAATGTAACTCCTGCTTTTTCAAGGAAGAATTTCACTACATCATATACATTTCCAGTCGGTGCAACAATTTCATCTGATCCCGGCGTTGGAATTACTGACTTTTGTAGAACCTTTTTATAAGATGTTGTGCAGGTAACTGATATTGTGCCGCTTTCGGCATTCACCTTTACGTCAGATACAAAACCATGTATATATGGTAAAGCTTCTTCGCCATAACCGATAGAAACCTTAAATTCAGTCTGCGGATATAGTTGGTTTGTGTTTGTTACTTCACTGTTGTAAAACCATTCTTGAATGGAAGAAAACTTACCATACCAGTTATCAGGTGCCATTTGCCCATATTCATTAGCAAAGGTAATAGAAAATGTACTTGCGAACTGATCTGCGTTCTCCTGCACTTCCAGGCTCACTACACGATGTTGTATTTGTACATAAGAAGAAGATTCTCTTTTTTTCATATAAACAATTAAATTAGGAGCATTATTCCCCACTTGGAAATAGCTCCCCAACATTCTGATTAAAGAAATAGATCCTTCTCTCACATTCCATCAACTCCAATACCTGCTTGTGACATAGATATTAATTTACACTTCGCTATTACTAGTGTTCCTTTACGTATTGCATCAACTTCATTAGGTGGAATAATACCACCATAGGTACCGTAATCACCTGTAATAATATGAGGGCGATATATTTCCCCCATGAACTCACGCCAATGGCTGATATCATTGAATAAAGCAGTAAATTCTACTTCACATCCTTTATTACCAGTACTTTGGTAACGAGGATATCCATGCATAACATTGTAATTTTTTAATCCGTTTAAAGATTTAGGCATTTTCGTTTGTTCAATCATTGCAATTGTAGGTATAGGTCCATATGCATGATAATAAACATCACGCAAATAGGCTACGTCAGAAGAACCGTAACCGCTTGTTGTAAATTCAATTGTTTGTGGCCCCGCGCCAACAAAAATTTCTCTTGCTTCCCAGGCATAAGCACCTCTTGCTCTAAATTTTTCAATACCATTTACGCGAACAATAAAGTATTTATCTGGTAACATACCATCAGAACCAATAGGAACTTGGGACATAAAAGAAAAATTATATGTCCCAGGCCATGAAAAATTAATAGTATATTTAATTGTACTTTTTAATTCTGTAGCATCCCATAAGAGATGATATGAACCAGCTCTTCTATGCAATGTTTTTAATATACTCATACATTACGCACCGCCATTCCCATTAGATCGTCAGCAACTACGTTTTGTAGTAATTTTCTCATTTTCACAAAGTCCTCTGCGGTTTGCAATTTTTCAACAGCAACTTTGAATGTAGCATTTTGAATTGTAACACCTTTATCTGTTTTCTTTTCAACAGAAGAGTGCCCAGCAAATGGATGTGCAGCTTTTCCAATCATATCAGCAGAATGTGCCCCCATTTGTCCAATTCGGGTAGATACATCCGTTACTAGTTGCATCGGTTTCGGTGGAACAACCGCTTTATTTAACAATCCAGAAGCCTTGTCTACAGCCGGAATCATTTTTTCCATCCCTACTCCAAGACCTTCTGTAATATATCCGCCGTATTCCATCATTAGACGAGAAGGAGATTTTATACCAAAGAAACTTTTAACTGCTTTTGGTATTCCGTCTACAACGCCTTTAGCTTTATCAACAACCCAGCCAGCCATAGATGTCATACCTTTACCAATACCAGCAATAATATCTTTCCCCCAGCTTACAGCGTCGTTTGCTATCCCTTTCACTATAGAACCAACTTTACCGAATACATCCTTTACTGTATCAACAATGCCGTCAAACGCTCCGACGATAGCTTTTTTAATTGCTGCAAAGTTACTTACTATGAAATCTCTAATAGCACCAACAACACTAAATATTGTGTTTTTTATCTTATTAAAGTTATCCACCACAAAGTTAACAAATGTCCGAACAGCAACTATTATTGTTTCTTTAATAAAATTCCATGCGGTTACAATAATAGACTTTACGATATCCATTACAGTCGTAATTGTGTTTTTTATAAAATGAAATGCTGTAACCACAAAATTCTTTATAGTCTCTAATACAGTTATAAAAACTGTTTTAATTACATTCCAAATCGTAGAAATAACCGTCTTTATTCCATTCATTACAGTTGTAATTATGCTATGAATTGCTTGAAACACACTACTTACAACTGATTTTAAGAAGTTTAATACAGTCGTAAAAATTGCCTTTATTCCATTCCACACTGTAGAAATGACGGTTTTTATCCCATTCATCACAGTCGTAATTATGCTGCGAATTGCTTGAAATGCACCACTTATAAATGTTTTCAAAAAGTTTAGCACCGTCGTAAAAACTGTTTTTATAATATCCCAGCCAGTTTTAAAAATATTTTGCCATGTTTTAATAGCAGTAGAAATATAGCTTTTAATAAATTCTAAAGCAAACTTAACAACACTTTTTATTACGTTTAGCACTGTATTGAATATCGTTTTTATTAAATTCCAACCAATTTCAAATGTCTTTTTCCATATGTTGATATACATTGTAATGACAGTAGTAATTATTTTCCATGCCCCGCTAAGTATTTTATCTATAAACGATACCGCAGATTGGAATACTTTTTTTGTTCCTTCCCAAAAACTTGAGAAAAACTTTGACAAGCTATCCCATACTGACTTCGCAACTTTAACGATAGCATCCCAGGCTTTAGAACAAATATCACTGATCCACTGCACTGCTTGCTTTGTATATTTCACAATTGAATCCCAATTTTTATACAGCACATATACTAAAGCAACCATTGCAATTATCGCAAAACCCCATGGGCTTAATACTAATGAAAACATTGATTTTCCAAGACCAGTCAATATCTGTGCGAACTCACTAAAAACTTTAATTAGTTTTAAGGCATCTTTAATAATTGCCGTAATTGCACCCGGTATTTGCATTAATGTTTTAACTATATTTACAAGGCCACCAATGATTTCACTCGCCTTAGATATAAGACTAGAAACAGATTTGATTAACTCAACCGTTTGTTTCAACGATGGTATTACTATATTAGAAATCTTCACGACTTGTTGAGCGATAGGTTGAATAGTTCCAGCCAAACTCTTTGCATCTTTTTCAGTTAACCCGAGCATATCCTGTAGTTTTTTTTGAGAACCTTCCACATCGTTAGCAAATTGTAAAGCTTTGCTATTGACTTGTTCTATCGGTTTTGTGACTTTATTTGAAATAGTGTCACCAAACGTTTGCATTTGCTTGCTAATATTCCCCAGAGAATCTGCTGATTTTTGGATTTTTTCTTGCATTGTATTAGAGGCTTTTTGCACTCTCTCTTCAAACTTTTCTACACCTTTATATGCCTGATCCGCTTTGTTACCAATCTTCCCAAAAACATTGGTCGCCCCGCTACCAAATTTTTGAATTTGGCCATTTATTTGATTAAGTACTTCTGCTGGTTTTTGAAATTTTTCTTGTATGCTCTTAGAAGCCTTTTGTAAACTTTCCTCAAACTTTGCTAAATCCTTATAAGCTTCATCTGCTTTAATTCCAATTGTACCGAACAACTGGAATACTTCTGTAAACATTCACTCCCCCCTTTCTAACTAGGAAATTTTTTATTCCTTATCGTCTTCAAACTGAAACTCTGCAATCAGCTTATTTGCATGGTCGATACATTCCTCTTTGGACCAAACTTCCATAGTCTCATTTTCTTCCCCATCCGACCTAGATTCCGTAAGTCCAAAAGCTTGCAAATAGTCCTGAAAAGTTGTTCCTTCTTCTAATTGCCTTGTTTGAAATCCGATAAAGGCCATCTTTTTCCATTCATTTAATTCTTCTTGCTGCTCTTCCTGACTAATAAAAGAAAATAAGTCCATTAAACGAGAATACGGTATGGATAAGACATAATCATCTGTCCATCCATACCGTTTTTGGACTTTATCAAAAGCCCTTAGCATATTTTGCTCTGTTTCTTCTATGTATTTATTAGAATCATTTTCTACATTTCTTGTTTGTTCCACTTGAGACTTTGAGATTTGATTAGACCCTTGACCTGATTGAAAAAAGACATTAAATCTTCACTTTCTAATAATCCTTCAATAACTGCTACCATAGCTTCTGGTGGTAACTGATCGAATTCTTCACGCTTAATCTGTAATAGACTAGAGAAAAATTCTGAAAACTCATCTTCACATTCCGGAATCATAGACAATAATTGAAAGACAAACTCTAAACCCTTTTCTTTTTGTTGTTTTTCAATTTCATTTAACTGTTCTTGTTGCCCTTCATTCATTTGGGCCAATTTGATTTTTTCATCGATTTCATTCTTTTCTTTCCCAAACTCCATAAAATCAGTCATTGCATGACGACCAACTTTAGAAATAATCTTAGTAAAACGCCAAACATCTTTTACATTTAAACGTCTCATCTTCATCTTCTGGCCTGAAATTGTAATTTCTGTACTATTTTGCATCATTTTTTCTAGCATTGTTGTCATATTCAATATCTCCTTTTATAACCTAAAAATAAAACCTACAACTTATTTACTTGTTGTAGGTAATTTAGGTGCTTTTTTCTTTGGTAAATAAATTTCATAAGGGGGTGTATTAGGCGAACTTTCGCTATAATGACCAATAAATTTGCATTTAAGTCCTACAGTTCCTTTACCATCTTTTAAATCAATTTCTACAGAAGAAACAACCATTGCATTTCGGATAACAAAAATAACCGGAATATCACTTCCTGAAACTACACCTACTATTGCAATATCACTATAACTTGTGTCTTTAATTTCATTGGTTGGTTTTACAATGTTATAATCGTTATCAGTCGTACTATCTACATCTACGCCTGGTAGAGCTAACTCTAAATTTTCTTTCGTAAATTCTACAAGTGTAACCTCCATATGTGGTTCATCTTTTAATAGCCATTTTCCGCGAACTAGTTTTCCTAAAACACCATCAATATCAGCATCATAGTATTCTCTAGTAAACCCCACTTTACAGCCACCTGTAGTAGCTCCTAACATCTCACCTAGGTCTTTTACACTTTTAAAACCTTTATACATTACACCCGGTCCAATAACAAAATTATCAGTTGTACCCTCACGTACACCATTAATAAGCTTCCAACTCATTTTTTTCCCTCCTTAATATAATTCCATTCTTCCTACCCGTACAAGAAATTTAATACTAATATGAATAATTGATGGATCTTCATCCGGAACTGCAACACTGCCTGCTCGATGAATTGTAATAATACCAGAATCTCTTAACAATCCCGCTTCTCTGTCTAACAAAAGTTCTATTCGCCTTGAAATTACATCCGCTTTTTCATAATCACCTTGGCCACAATATATATCAAAAGTGAGGATCATCCGATCAATTACCTCTATATCATCCGGATTATTAGATTCAATTCTCATTACCGCATAAGGCATTTTCATATCTTTTTGTGCAGTTTGAAATGTAAGAGCGGGCTCTCCTTCATATTTCGATAGATTACTTTGCACAATTGTATCTTTCTCAATAATATTTCTGATTGTTGCAATCGCTTTTGTCGTCATTGTTCTCCTCCCAATGTCCTTTTTAATTCCCCACGCTCTTTTTCAAACGTTTTTAAGAAAAAAGGTCGGGCTTCTACAGTACTTGTACCATTTTCGACATACACCGCTCTTTTTAATTGACTTCCAATCGTTCCTACTACTTCGTTATCTGTAATATGTAAGCCATATTTAATAGAATCTTGTAATTCTCCCGTTCTAGAAGCAAATGTCTCTCCTGGTTTTGAAGCAATATATGTGCGACTTGATCGTGGAATTTTATACTTCACACCATTGTGACTACCTGATACTGTTTGTTTCATTTCTCGTTGCAGTTGATTGCAAGCACTTATAATTCTTTCTACCATTATTTTATTAAGTTGTTCTTTAACCTGTTCTACATTACGTGTAACCATGAATTCCGATGTATTCGTCATTTTATTCCAACAACTCACAATACAATTCAATATGGTGATTTAAAAATGATGGATTTCTTGGTTCTCCTCTTACCTCAAATACATAATCATGAAAATAGATTACATCATTTGTATGGATGTTATGTTCTGCAGAAGTATAAATTTTAAAATTCGGCTCAAAATTTTGTTTATTTCTTTTTAACCTTTCATTATCTACCGCTGTGTGTGTTGTTACACGACACTTCATTCTTTCATAAATAATGACAGGCTCTTCCTTAAAATTTCCTGCCGACTGTTTTACCTTTTGATTCCTTTTCACAGTTACTTCATGTATATATAATTCTTCCATATCTAATGTTCACAGCCTATTCTTTCATTCATAATGCTATTAAAGGGTTTCTACTTCGGTATTTTTTTAATACTTTTAAAACCTTTTTATTAACAGTTTCCTCATCTAGCGATTCAATATTTATTTCATATGAATAATCTCCGATATTTGCTGATTTTTTCATATTTTCATACTGTAGATTTGTTCGAATTACCGCATAACACGTCATATCGATGATGCATTTTTTCATTAAAGTCAAAAGCCCATCATAATCTTGTATTGTATACTCAAATTCATATAATTGATTCTCACTTAAACCATATACAGTACAACCATCAGAAAAAACTGAATTGGTAACTTCTTCTCCAGAACCAATATGGATTACCTTGATCAAATTTTCTGCTCGAAAAGAAAGCCAAGCCAATTTACTTGTTCTAACTTTCTCTTTCATTGGGTTACTTGGCTTACTCCTCAAATAGTTTTTAGTAATCAATTCATATTGACTAATGAGCTCCTGGATTACCGTATCGGGCATTCGTTGAACATTCACCCTGTTCTTTATGTCCTGTACAGTAATTTCCATCCTTCCACCTCTTTTACTTCTCTTTCTTTTTAACCTCTATACTATCTATTAACTTAAAATGTCCTGTACTTAGTAAATAGTTTGCTTTCTCATTTGCAACCTTTTCCTTTACTCCGTAAAAAAAAGTATAGCCATATGCAGTATATGTACCGCCTAACTTTAATTCTATAATCTTCATATACAAATTACCTTACTTAATTCCCAAATTTATCAGGTATATTAGTAAGAATTGCTACTGCGTCCATTTCTTGAATAACTGCATCATCATCCAAATGAATAACATAGAATCGCTTATCTTCCATAACAGCAGATTTACCTTCTACAGTCTTACGAACTCGCGTGTCATACGTATTTACCGCAATAAAGTTTTTAGGATCTGCAAAAATAATTACATCATCTTGAATAGAAGGGACTGTGACAATCTCATACCCCAACGGCTTATTCACTTGATCCCCTGTACCTAATAACGCAGCATCGCCTAAGCCAGTTGAACGAGTTGTTAAATATTCAATCCACTTCTCTCTACGAGCAGGTGACATAATCCACTTTAAACCTTCATTTTTATATTTATTAGGCATCGCCTTAGATAAATTAAAGATTGAGTCTTTACTAAACCCAGCGCTAGCTTCAGCCTCTCCCGTTCCCGTCACTAATTTAAAATGATCGACAATATGAGATTTACTTGATTGTTTAATTTGTTTTAACCAGCCATCATTAATTTGAAGAAATGGGTCCTCTGAAGTTACATCCCCATTCCAATGAAGGTCTTCAAGGTCAATACCTAACTGAGTTGACATTAATGTCATAACAGTATCTTCATATCCTTCACCTTCGATATTTTCTCGAAGTAGCTCCTCCGTTATCTCCCATGGTAAACGAATAGAAACTGTATCATATTCAACTTTCGACGTTTCTACACCTGCTCGGTAGCCATCATCACTATTTTCCATTTTCCTACGTAAAATTCGACCACCGATTGCAATTTTATCTAATTCACCTTTTTTCGCTTTGCGAATCTCTTTACGATGCAATTGAGAAAATGGAGTTGCATCAAATACCATTCGGAAAAATTCTTTACTTTGTTCCGGATATAATAGCCCCGCTTTCATTCCTCCTGTTGTCATTGTACTCTTTTCAATTCGTTCAATACGTGCTAATAATTCTTTATTATTCATAGATTCATTTCTCCTTATCTTTATAGATCTAATCCTACCCATTTATTTACTGGTTTTCTCATCTCGTTTGTTGGTTTGGCATCAGCACCAAGACTTTTACGAACTTGTGCTGATCGCTCAATTACTTCAAGTCTCTTTGAAATGGGGTCTATTACCTTCTGAATAAATTCACTTGTCTTTTTAGATTCTCTGTCATTTTCTAATTCATTAGTATCATGAGTTGATTCAAGTTCTTTATTTAACTGTTCTTCCAACTCCTGTAACCTCTCGAGAAAAGGACCCATTTCTCTCTTTACAATGTCTGCAATTTCATCTGAATTTTGATCTGCGTTTTTTTGTAACTTATTTTCTTTAATTTGGTTCATCAAAGAAATCATTTCATCAAATTTTTCATCATTTTTCTTATATAAGATTTTGCCTACTTCATTTACGGAATTAATGGTAATATCTTCCGGTGAGAAATCTGTATCACCACCCTTCATTGTATTTAAAATGTCCTTCATTTCATCTAAGGTGGAAACCATCCGCTTAATATCTACATTTCCCTCCCAAATCCCAACATAAAATACATCTTCAAATAAATTAAATACCTTTTGCATCTTAGAGTTTTGTTTATTATTTAATGACTGATTATCCATCTCCTGAGTTTGTTCCTCGTCATACTGTGACTTAAAAAAACTAAACATCTTACGAATTACACCTTTCTCATCTTGTGTAAACTCATCCATTTGTGGCATCTCCATTCTTTCTCCAACCCCTCCCATCGAAAAGCCTGTGATTTTCCCTTTTTTGATTTCTTTCCATGTTTCACTATCGTCTACTCGAACAGTCATAAGCCATGTTCCTTTTTTAATATTTTGTTTTCCAACAACCGTATTATTTTTAGAAATCCAGCTTTCTACTACTGTTCCTTTTCCTGCCAACTCGTCATGGTTTTTATCTATGTATCTATATTTCTCTAAAAAATTATAAGCCGCTCTTTCAATTTCCTCAGCCGTCATGATATCACCATGTGCATCTTCTATATTGGGTTCATAAACAACCCCTGTTACAAGTTGTTTTTCATCTTCCCTCTTTAAAATAGGAACATTTTTCAAAACATTAGAGCCATTCATGTTCATACCCTTCATAATTGCAAAAGGCCTACCATTAGCCCCCTTTGTTACTAATGAAACATAACTAATTTCTACATTTTTCAATTCATTTGGCATAATATATTCCTACTTTCTAGCAAGACTACTAAATCGAATTTGAATCTTCATTTAAAAACTTATCTCCTTCTAGAACTGGTTCGTATCCAATGACCTTTCGGCATTCATTTCTTGTTAATATACTCTTTTCGTATCCATCTATTGCATATTGCATATCACTCGCTCGATCATCTGTATCAATTTCATTTAATTGAAACTGCCAGTCCAATTCTCCTAATGTTCCTGTAAACTCTTTAAATAATTGTGTATTTAATCGATGTTCTAAAATTTGTTGACCCGGTTCAATAATTGATCTTTTATACATTTCATTCATTTCTTTTGCTGTCGTCTGCCCAAGTGATCCTGTCATAGCCCAACCAATTCTATATGGTGGCACCCGATGAGCTACACAAATTTCCATAGCATTATCTTGACGATATAAACGAAAGCTCGCTTCTTTAACATCAGGCCCTAATTTCTCTAAACGAGCTTTTGCTCCTTCAGGGACAGGAACAACTGCTAACTTATGATGTTCTCCTTTTGTTTCAACAGAGAAAAATGTTTTTAATTCTCTTTCAACTGAATCATCTATTTCATCAACACCCTCAACAAACAAAACAGCATCTGGAATTGTTTTACCAGTGAAATAATTAATATTGTAATCTCTTACAGCTTGTGATCCTACAATGGAACCAATAGAACTCACATAATCGGGAATACCATAATATGATGATCTAGAACCAAATTTACGAATTACAATAACTTCACCAGCTTTTTCTTCAGTGTCTAATAACGAGTTTTCATCTAAGCTATCACTAATTGTTTCTCCATCTACTAACCTAAAATCATATGGATAACTAAATCGTTTAAACCATCTCTCCTCATTATTTACAATTTGCGCAAATCGAATCTTATCTTTATGCGCACGTACCGTATGTGCTGGAATATGGTGAAGCTGCGCTGGTTCTCCTTTCAAGTTACGAACAACCTCTATAATTCCCCAACCTACAGTTTCATAATCCTCCCAAACTGCCCTAAGTATTTCACTACTTGTCATTTCATTGTTGCAATATCTCATAAAACGTTTTAATTCTTTATATTGTTCTTGATTTGCCTCTGTCACTTCATCTAGCGGTGCAAAATCAAATCCCATACCAGCAATATCATTTACTTTTGCACTAATACATGCCGAGTGAATAGGGTTACTTTCTCTCAAATTTAATAATACTTGCATATCATATGGAGGCTTTACTAGTTCTTTATCACCGTACACTTGTGCAAATGGATCAATTGCCATTTGTTTACTTTGAAGTTCCTCCTTACGTAAAGTCATCTCACGACTCTGTAATTTAAGTACTTTCACATTCTTAATTGCTTTTTTCTCAACCATAAAACCTATGCCTCCTTTCATATACAAATCATTTATTCAATGTTTTTCATAAAAACTTTACCAATATAAAAAAGCTGAACATGTAATGTTCAGCTAAACTCTTTTTATTTTTCCACCCATTACTTTTTTTTGCTTAGTAAAAAAGTATTCTAAGGCTTGTGACGTTGTATCTACTTGATCATTATGTTTACCAGATGGGAAAGAAGCTAATTCATCTACATAATCATATACCCAAGATTGTATTTTAGGATTAGGTATATATACATTTCCAGATTGAAATTCAGGGGATATTGCCTCAGCACGTGTTTCTTTTGAACCCTGTGGATTTATAGGAATGATTCCACTTATTTCATTCTTTAATGAACTAATAATGGCAGGGCCATTTGCTTTTTTTTCAACTAATTTCGGAATGGACTTTTTAAACCCAGAATTCCGAAGAATCGACTCATATTTATGATGAAAAACAACAAATGCTTTCTTTGTTTCTAGGAAATTCATTTGCGCCCTCACTTGATCAATTAAATATTTGTCTCCACCTACTTTTCCCCAAATCTGTCCAACCACAAATGAACTTTTATTTGTAGTGTTATCAAAAGCCATATCCCAGGAAGTAATAATTTGATCAAATTGTTCCCAATTTGGTAATACATCATAATATTGAAACCAGTTCCTTTTAAAAATATTCCCTATATCACTTGATGGTTTTTGTTGCCATAAAGATAACCATGAGCGTGCAGAGGAAAACTTCTTTTTATCTTCATAATAATTTTGGCCATAGTGTTCAACCCATAAGCCTCTTCCTATTACTCTGTTTAATGGATCATCCTTTGACTCTGCTATAGCGGGAATTGATAACACAGTCCATTTCTCCTGTTCTTTCTCTAACAATCTACCAGCTAAATCGTCCTCATGCCATCGCGTCAAAATTAGAATTACCTTTGCACCTTTTTGTAAACGTGTAGATAAAGTATCCTCCCATTCATCCCATAGTCTATTTCGGTATGTAATTGATTCGGCCTCTTGGCGATTTTTAATAGGGTCATCAATAATTAATAAATCTGCTCCTTCCCCTGTAATCGAACCACCAACTCCTACAGACAACATTCCACCAGAGTGGTTATGTAATGCCCAATCTGTTACGGAACCTTGTCGCTCATCAATTCTAATGTTAAATATCTCTTTACCAAACTCTTCAATCTTAGCACGATTTCTTCTACCAAACTTTTCAGCTAAACTTGATGCATAAGATACCTCTATAACTCTCTTATTTGGATAATTTCCCAAATACCAACTTGGCAATGTTTCTGTTATAGACTGTGATTTTGAATGCCTAGGTGGCATAAACACCATTAATCTATTAGTCGATAATTTCTCTTCAATTAAATCCTGGCAAATCTTTGTTATTAATTTTGTGTGTTTTGCATGTTTATAGAATCCCTTATGTGTATACTGAACATAGAAAGGGGTAGTTCACTTTTGCCAATTCTTTAAATGTATTTTCATCTATTAACTTATGCACATTCATCCGTGTCATGATTGTAATTCTCCTCCTTGAACTTTTTCGAATAATTTCATAGCTAAATCAAGCATTTCCTCATCACACCCAATTTTCATGGCCATTTTATTATGCTCTACTTTCATTTCTCCTGAATGATTTACGTTTGCTTGCAATTGATCTTTCCTTCCCCATTTAGTTGGGAATTTTCTTTCTAATCTCCATGCTGCCGCTTTCCAATTAGATTTTGCATGCTCCCCGATTGTCTCAACGTCTCTCGCCTCACTAAATGCTAATGCCTGATCAATTTCCATGACTAACTTCACATAAATCTTATCTTTTCTCGGTACTACTTCACCTGTCTTTTCACTCGTTTCAATTGCTCTACGCCCTTGTTTTAACCAAACATAAACTATACTTCTACTAATTCCAACTAACGCACATGCGGTTTCAATATAATTCCCTACTTTAATATATTGGGTCAACCTATTTATCAGCTCATCATTCAATTTCATTGGTCGTGCCACTAGCAGTCCCTCCCGTTTTAGCTCATCATTTGTACTTCTTTTTCTAAACACTCAATACATATTGTTGTTATATTGTCGTCAACTACCTCACGAATAAACATTTGTTCACAATACTGAATTGTGATTGGAAATTTCAAAACCCACAAACATTTTTCAAGGCAAATTGAACATATTGGCATTGTATCTATATCTTGTTCTAACATCTAATCGCATCCTTCTGTAGTTTTTCATGTACTACTACCTATTTTGTAGTAAATAAAAAGATGCCGTCATTTTTAAAATCTCTCATTTAATTTATAGATATCCTTTGGGTCACTCATTCTTTTTGCTAGTATCCATTCTTCATTTTTTATATTTCATTTAAACTTATTTTATTACTCTCTATTTATAGGTGGCACTATGGTGACAAGAATGTGTTTGTAAATAAGAAAAAGCCTTAACTACTTTCGCAGAAAAGACTTTTTCTTACTTGTTTAGCAATTTTTATTTCAGATCTATATAGAATCGTTTTAATTGTGCTTCTTGAAACATTCAAATATTTAGCAATTTTCTCTTGTGTAATGCCTCTTCCTCTTGACATGATATATATTTCTCTTTCATATTTTGTCAAAGTAGAGAGCGCATCTTCTAGTTTTATTCTTTCCCATTCTGAAATGACACTTTCTTTGTTTTCATCATCCCATTCATATGTTGTATCAGTACTACGAAAATATCTTTGCATTAACAAGGAATCATATGATTTTTCTCGTTGGTAAGCAGCTCTACGTTCTATTCCCCGGCGATTACCCGGCATCTTTGCATTCTTCATCCACTCCAAAGCATATGTGACATCACTAATCATACTCGTTAATATTTTAATTTCTTCTTCTTTTGCACTTATTTTGGCACGCTCTAACTTACATAACGTTTCCTTATATTGGATAATTAAATCTCGCATATACTATTCCCACCCTTATAACAAAGCAAAATTGTTAAAAATAGAGACCATCTAAATCTACATTTAATTTCCATTTATTTTTTCTCACCAAAAACTAAAATTATTTTTAAAAAATCTTCCTTAATACTATTTATCATTGCTACTTTGTACTTATATGATATATGTATATAACGATTCGTTTTTATCTCTTTTTCATCATTTTTTTACATAAAAATAACCACCTGTTTGTTTACACAGGTGGTTATAATCCATATTAAAAACTTATTCATTATTAGTAATCTTTACACTCCTCAACCTCAATCCCTAATGCATATGCATAGTTGTAAAAAGCAGTATTTCTTTTTCTATAATAATCTCCCTCGGATAAATTCAACTCTTTCATAACCTCATATCTATTAACTCGATTCTTTAACAAATATTTTTGAATAATTATTCTATCACTTTCAATATCTAGCTTTTCTAACCCTTTGTTCATCGCAATAATATAATTAATCCGCTCTTCTTTCGCATTTTCTTTTAATATATTTTCTTTTGAGAGTATCGTTTCGTTAAGATAATTACACTTCATAAATAATCTGTATTTCTTTATAGCTTTCAGTACATTTTCTTTTGTAGCTTCTTTATTTAATACTGGTAATTCTATATTTAACATGTTAAGCCCCTTTCTTATCATTTATCCTTAACCATAATTTAAATTTCATATATTAATTTGCTACTAAGGCTTACATTCTTTATGTATTATTTCATATATTGTATTGCTAACATTTATTTTCTTATCCTTATGATTTTTGATTAATTTTATTAACTCATCACTATTTAATTCGTACAATTGTTTATCCTTATATTTGTAAATTCCATTTTCAATAAGTTGATTAATTAAAAATAACTTCATCTTGCTACACCACCATATCTTCAACGAAAAATTGAATCTCAATATCTTTTGAATTATAATAACAAATTGCGCCCCCATTAATTGGAACACATCCTACTACAATTTGAGATTCACTTCCACTTTTTACAATAGCCACTTTATACAATTTATTATCTCTTTCAACTACATCACCGAGTCTAAACTCATCTATTTTACGCCCTTTGATAGCGAATAATTTTGCCCGTTCAAATAATAATTTTTCACTTTTTTCAGCTTTCCTAATTTTTAATTTCGTACGCTTTTCAAAATGACCATAATTATTAGAGAACTCCTCTCCATTAATCCAGAACCAACTACCATGCTTTATTTCTTTTTCATTTTCTTTACAATATTCAGCGATAAATTTTTCACTATTTTCATTTTCAATATACAATAGTTCTCCTTTTCGAATAGTTTCTCTACAATCTATAAATTCGTTCTCAAAAAAGAAATTAATTTGTTGATAGCTTTCTTTTTTACCTAAATAATCAGCAATTACTCTTTCACCTTCTATTTTCCAACACATCGGTGTCTCTTGTACTGTTGTAATCCAATTTGTTTTCATTCGTTTAATTGCTTCAAATCCTTTATATGTTCTCATTTTCAAGATGCCTCCATTTAATTATTTAAAACATATTAAATAAACTTAAAAATTACTTTCAATGTACATACGTGTAATTTCTGATCAAATGCTCTTTCCATTCCTCATATTCTTTCTTAACTTCCGAATCACTTCACTTACTCGCTAATTAAAAGAACCAATTCATACAGTACAAATTTCTTGAACAATATGTTTTTATCTGAATATACATTTCCTACACCATATATATTCTTTTCTTAAAAAGGTAATTTTCTCTTACGCTTATCTCTTGTTTTTTTAAATTCCATGTGTCGATATGTATTAAACATACGAGATGTAACTCTTTCATCGTACGCTTTTATAATTGCCTCACCTGTTAAATTCGTTGTGATAATTGTTTTTTTCCCTTGGCGTCCATCAAATAGTTTAAATAACACACGATTTACAAATGCTGTTGCTTTTAAATCATTAATATCCATATCCCCTAGCTCTGCTCCTAGATCATCAATGACTAATAAATCCATAGAAATTAGCATATTTGTTATGCTATGCTCTGTTTCACATGATTGCGTATTAAATGTCGCACGTATGTAATCAAAGAGTTCTGAACTTGTAACATACATAACTTTATTCGAACTTTGTTCATTCATTTCATGCGCTATAGAGTATGCAATATGACTTTTTCCAGCTCCAACTTTACCCACGAGAATCAAATTAAATCGAATATCATTTAAATAGTCTGTAAGAGCCTTTTTAGCTAAAATTAAATTGTTTTCATCCTCTTCACACTCTGATATAAATGTCGAAAATCTAGCTAATTTAATAGTTTCATCTTTAATAAGACTATGATCGTAAAATATATTTTTACGTTTTCTTTCCTCTTTTTCATAACGAAAAACATTCATTTCTTTTTCTAACCTTCTATTTTCTTCTTCTAAACGACATACTGGACAAATCGTTTCACCCTGAATCTCCATCAATCTTACCATTCGCTTTCTCTCCTGCTTACATATCAGACATGTATCAGAAAGGAAGTTCATTCTCTTCGAAAGACTTTGTACTATATCTGTTACCTTTGTTAAAGCCATTTGATTTCACCATCTTTCTCTGTTGCAAATATCCCTCAAATTTAGTTCCAAATAAGGTTTCTGGTCTTAAATATTTTGCTTGTTCTGTATAAAGCCATTCTTTCGCCTTCGTCTCAATAACTTCTTTAAATTCATTTATATTAAATCCCTCTTGTAGTCTAGATTTAATTAACATTTGCGTCTTTTTAGTTGAAATACGATAACTTGTATTACATACACTGTTGAGATAATTAATTATCTCTACTATATCTTTTTGAGTGGTATTCTCTGTGTTAATCTTTTGTGTAGTCTCTGGTATTGGTTGAGACATATTATCATTTTCCATCATGACAATATGTTCTTTTCGTTGAGACAATTTGTCACAATCATTATCTATTTCTAATTCAACTAGTCTGTTATAATTTATTGAATACCATTTTGTTTTATCAAACTTTAATTTGTTATAGTTACCACTTATCAATAAGTTAAACTCTTCAAGATTTTTAACAATACGTTTCAACGTTCTTTCATTCCAAAACGGGAATTGTTTATGCCAATTTGTAATGCTATTATAGACCCAATAACGATCATCATAATAATGTTTCGAGCGCTTGAGCCAATAATGTATTTGTTGAAGAAAAATTGCCTCGTTCAACCCAATCTTACTTGCTAATCGAGGTAATACTAATAGTGGCTCATCCTGTATTAGCAAACTACTCATTTTATCTTCCTCCATAACTTTTTCTTAAAATCAATATATTAAACTTCTTATATATTAAAGGTTTGATTCTCCAAAACTTTTAAATTTCCCAACCTATTAATATTTGTATAGCCTGATTAGCTTGCTTCCTTGTAAGATCACTCAGTGATTGAATTTTAAGTTTTTCTTTTAATTTATTTTTGATTTTTTCTTTTGATATTACTCCATCATCTTTCAATGCTATTATATGCATTTTGGCATAAATCATTTTTAACTGTTTATTCGAAAGTTTTTCCGATTCAAAACAACTAGTATTACTAAATTCTTCATTTTCATTAGTACTCTTGCTGACATATCCTGGTTTTTTTGTCACTTTAAAAACCATGTTTAATCCTCCTCCCTACAATAGACTTTCCTATAAGATTTGTTTTTTAAGACGATAGTCTTTCTTTTCTTACACCTCATTCTCTGTTAGCCAATTTAATAAAAATGCCTTCGTTTCTTTAGCCGTAAAATACCATTTTCCGCCCACTTTAAATTTTTGAAAACGCTGATCAAAAAAAGAATTCTTTTTGAATAGTCTTTCACGACATGCACGTTCTTTTTTTTAATTCACTTGTATCCCAAAATACAAATTCTGCATCTACTTCTTTAAGCTATTCTTCTAATTTTTCTAAATATAATCTTCTGATCGCTCTTTCATCTACTTGAATATTTAGCATTCTATATTTCACATCAATTTTTATATACCAAATACACTTTAGCGTTTCATTTTTTGAATCTCTTTCCTTCTTTTCTAATTTAAAACCTATATATAAAGTAACTTTAATAGTAGGATTGTTAGATATTTTGTTTAAAATAACCCCAAAAACATCCTATAATCCAGATATAAATACGTGCATTTTTGTCACAAATTATTTAAAAAAAGATCTGGGAACAACTCTTCTATAGATTTCTCTAAATAGCACGATAACATATGTGCCTCTTTCAGAGTGAATTCACTTTTATTATGTTCTTTTGCCCAATATGTACGTGGAGAAACATTAAGAAAATCAGCAACTTCTTCAATAGTTTTTCTCTTTAATTTTCTTTCTAAAAATATCATCTTGTGCATTTTTGTCACCTCTTTTCAAATTCAAATATAGTACTACGTGACAAAACAGTCAAGTATTTTTTTACCAAATAACGAAGAAAGTTGCATTTTTGTCACACCAATTATATAATCAATCAAGACGGAGGTGACAAAAAGTCATGAAATCATTCGGTTTAAAATTATCTCAATTAATGAAGAAAAATAATATGACAGACGAACAATTAGCTGAATTATTATCTGTTAGTAGAACTACTGTTTTACGGTGGAGAAATGGTGAAAGAAGCCCTAAAATGTCAAAAATATCACAAATCGCTAAGATGTTAAATGTCCCTGCAACCTACTTTATTGATGAAAATGAATCCTATTGTCCTGAAGATCACGCAATTACCAAACGGAATATTCCCATCTATGGTACAATCGCAGCTGGTAAACCAATTGAAGCTATAGAAAATGTAATTGGTGATATACAGGTACCTGATATCATTTTAGATAAATATGGATTTGAAAAACTATTAGCACTTCGTATAAACGGAGACAGTATGAATAGAATTGTACATGATGGACATATAGCTGTACTTGAGAGGACAACAAATATAAATAATGGCGACATAGCCGCTGTACTCATCAACGGATATGACGCCACTTTAAAAAGAATTTACAAAACCAATAATAGAATTATACTTGAACCAGATTCTTTTAATCCTAGTATACATCCATTAATGTTTGATTGTACAGATATAGAAAATTGTCCAGAAATAAAAGTAGTTGGAAAATACATTTGGAGTTGTGCACCAATTCAATAATATTTCATCAATGAATTAAGTTATTTTTTTAATAAATTTTTAAAGTAAGGGGGCTTTCTCCCCTTCTTTTTATAGCAGGAATTTATCTTGGCTAGTTTCAGGAATTTTTGATTTTTTTGGGGTGTTTTGTGGGTGAATTATTCTTCTTTCAAATAAAAGTGTTTTACCCTCAACACGTTTTGCGTCAAGGGTTTGAACCTCTTATTATAGAGACATATACTGTCCGCTTTCGCCTCTTAAACGTTCAATCATACTTGGTACTTCTTCAAAATCTATACTTGAATACTTTTTCTTGCTCAATATAAAATACCTTTTTTACAAATTGCACCATGTTAATCTAATATTAACATGGTGCAATTTCAGGGGTAAGTTATCAGAAGACATATGAAGTAAGCACTCTACAAATTATAATAAATTAAATCTTATTAAAACAAAAAGAGATGTCTTAGTAGTATACCTAGGACATCCCCTTCATTTTATAATATCTAGATTCTATACATCTCTAACAATTAAATATTTATTCTACCTAAAACATCGTATTATCATTAGCTGCCTCATTTGGAATCTCTTGAATTACATCCCAGTGTTCGACAATCTTACCATCTTTTATACGAAATATATCCACTAATGCAACTCCCTTATCTTCGGAATTCGTACGAGAATGTACCTGAAGAGCAACTGTATCTCCTTCTACTACTACACGTTTGATCTCTGCAGAGGAATTAGGATTTTTAACAAAATCCTCCTTAAAGAAATCCATGAAGGCTTTTCGTCCATCAGCAACAAAAGGATTATGTTGCTTATAATCTTCACTTACATATTTAGGGATAATATCAATATTATGTTTGTTAAAAACTTCATTATAGAAATCAACTACCATCTTTTTATTCTTTTCATTTTCTTTCGCTTCTTTTGATACTGAAGCAACATTCTCGCTCTTTATTGAGTTACCTTTGTTATTACCAGTGGAAGCTTGAAATATCAAAGTCGACACAATTCCTAAAATAAACACAGAAATAATTATTATTATTAAATTTTTCTCTAATTTCATATATACCTACCTCTTCTAAATTATATAAATTATCTTCCATAACACGCTTGAGAAAGAAGAAACCTTCCCCGAAATGTGATATGAGGGGTAATGTTAGTAAAATCTGTTTATCCTAACACTACTCCTTATACAAGGTATGTTAAAAATAATTAACTCTACCTTTTTTGAACACGAAGAACTATATGAATATATAAATGAATATACTGAAAAATTAGCAACCCAATTTTACAAAGAAAATAATCATGTAAAAGCAAGCTATTACTTTTATGAAGCTAGCAAAGCCAGTGAAAAAAATTATAAAAAAGGAGCATTAAAATGAGAAAATTAGCGGTTAGCTTACTTGGTATCTTAATTGTTGTCACAGTAACTTTTGGATCGAGTTCTTCAACAGGTACTCAAAGTACGGTAAATATTATCAAATATTCACATGGACATACTGGATAATAAAAGGAAGGATTAAACCTTCCTTTTTCTGATTCTGGTGCAAATATTTAGGAAAGATATAAAGAGGTGAAAAGTTTCCTAGTGGAATCTAGTCTTAAGCAACAATTCCAAATAGTTTATGGATAAACTCCACTTGATTTTGGACAGACTTGTCCAGTAAGATAAGTTGCCCCTTTTTTACCATATGCATATCTTCTATTCCAGAAATAATGGCTGTAGCTGTACGAAAGGATTTCAATCCTAACATGGAACAAACTCGCTTTTTCCATACTGATCACGCACCTTTTTTAGAGTAATCGTATCAGTATGTCCAAGATTTAGAGATTACTTGCAATTATCTTGAAGTTTTCGCACCAGAACCAGAAAAAGGCACCTAAAAGGCGCCTTCTTCTTATGAGATAAAAATTATTTAGCTAGTTATGAAATAATTACTCTCTCAAATAGACGATATCATCAACTTATTGAAATTGGTTTCCATAAGGATAACGAGAATATCCAATTCGAATCTCCATTTCCTTGGTAACTTTGAACAGCTTCATAGATTTTCCCTTGATACTCTACTCTATCCCCTTTTGTATATGCTTTCCTTGGATCCCATTTTTCATAAGAGGTATTTTGCTCTTTTGTTTTTACACTAAGAACACTGCTTTGAATAGACTCATTTCCAGCTGCATCTATAGCCTTCACAGTATATTTGTATTCTATGTTAGCAGTCAGTTTACTATCAGTAAATGTAGTTCCCTGTACCGTTTGAATGAATTTCCCATCACGTAATACTTGATATTCTTTCACACCTACGTTATCTGTTGATGAATTCCATTTTAACTCTACGCTATTTGCAGTAATGTTGGTTGCTTGTAATCCTTCAGGCCGTGTAGGAGCTTCCGTATCTGGGTTAGGGTTAATAATTTGATCAACTTTCTTAAGACCATTAACTGTAACTTGATACACTATCTTCTTACCAAAACTCTCCTGTATATTTTTATCCACATTTATAAGAGTCGCCCGGTTTCCACCCTCTAAATGTGTAAACTCAATATAGTCTCCGACTTTCACCGAAATTTTTTGTGTTTCAGCATTTTGTTGCCTGTTTCCATAAATATCTTTATTATATACCACTTTTCCAGATGAATTTTGGACTTTCACACTCGCATATGTACTATCAAAGTAATGATGTGGTACACCTGCTTTTAATTGAATTTGCATTTCTTCTTTTGTCTTATTAAAATCTAATTTTGCAAACTCAAAATCTCCTATTCCTTTCATTGACCATACAAATTGGTTTCCCTCTAAAACATTATTTGATATATCTGGGCTATATCCCAAATTTGACAAGATTGACTTTAAATCTGGCAAAACACCAATTTTATCTGTTAACGGATTTTGAGATTTGGTACCTGTATTTGGATTACTTAGTATATTTCTTAATTCAGCTGGTTTATATGGACGACCTAAATGTTCTTTAGCCACACCTTGTATTGAAATCGCTGCTCCAGCAATAATTGGAGAAGCACTAGATGTACCACTAAAGCCAGTTGTATAGAGATTTTTAGTAATCCTATTAGGTTCAGCACGAGTTGTATCTACGTTTTCTCCCCAACCATAAACATCAATTCTACTACCATAATTTGAAAACCATAAACGTTTATGAGGAACAGTTGAAGATGCGGCTCCAATCATTATAGCTCCTGAATCTTTAAAGTCCGGACTATTGCGATTTAATACCTGTTTTCCATTCCGATCTCTAAATTGATCAAGGTCATTAGAACCATTTGCCCCAGCTTCTATTACAATAATTCCTTTATCCGTTCCAGCTCGTATTGCATCAAAGATATCTGGCTGTACTTCAACAGGTAAATATTTATCTCCATATCCATCATAAGAAGCTTGTGCCTCTAATAATAAAATATCCCCAGCTTGTAAATTATGTACAGCATTTATTATCGCATCAGCTGTATTATACGACCCATCACCTCTTATTTGGGATACTACCTTTACCTTAGCCTTTGGTGCAATTCCTATATTACCAACCTTATTATCTTCAGCAGAAACAATTCCAAGAACAGAGGTTCCATGGCCAACATGTTGATCTATATTTCTACCAGATATAAGCTCAACTTTTTGATTTACTAAATCTTCATGGTCTAATAACCACCCATACTCCATATCTACAAAAGTAGTTCCTTTTCCATCTCCACCTTTAATACTCCATGCATAAGATGCATTAATCCCATATGGTGCTTCCTTAAGATATCCCTGGTTTAAAAATCTTGGATCGTCGTAAGGGTTCAGCGATACAGTAGGTAATTGTACTTCTGGTAAAAGGGTTGGTTTTTCTTGCATATATACTTCTTCAACAAGATGAGATTTCTTAAACTTGTCCATCAATGTTTCAGCTGTTACTTTATTAGGCACTTCTACAATATAATAATCTAGTAAATTAGAAGATGAATTATTTTCAGTTTTCCTCGTATGTTTATCGATGTTTTCAATCTCTTTCGGATTTACAGATGTAAATAAACGCTTTAATGTTAGTTGCGGAAATTCAGAGAAGATTTTTACTAATTCCGAATCGCTACCTTCATCTTTTATTTGATTTTCGAGTCCATCCTTATACGGGAAATTCACTTCACTTTTAAACTTTAAAATAATTTTATCTCCTTCTTTAATATCTCCCTGGAATTGACTTATATTTTGTAAAGAATTTTTCGAATCTGCATACACTACATTGGGATCTTCATTCATTTTAATTAACTCTAATCCTGTAAAAGATGTAAGTGCAATCGTAGAAACGAATATTCCTTTTATTAATTTCATAATGAATACCTCTATCCTTATTTTTTTATATAATAATTTATAGATTTTTTTATGATTATACTTTGATTAAATAACTCAACAACACTTGTTTGTATACATGAAATATTTTAAAAGGTCATTTATTATACACTCAACTGTTTATCTTTTATATACAAATGAACTGTTAACACCTATGCCCTTCTCTTCAAACAACACAACAAATGTCCTCTTTATATAAAAATAAATGAAAATCATTTGAAAAACGTCAAAAATATTGAAAATCAACTTATAAACAACCGAATAATTTTATTACTTTTTTATAAATAATTCTTCATATTTCTTATATTTTCATAGTAGATAGCGACACATTTTTCTCACCCTATTAATCTTATTGGACCAAAAGTGATGAATGTGATGTTAAAACTTAGGCAAGTTACCTATAATAGTATTTGTGCAGTTTGTAAGATAGAAAAATGTAATTTGTATGCTGCAATTTGACATAATTCTAATAGTATGGGATGTATATTTCTCCATAAAGCAACTTATTTTTATCTCTTTTAAATAATTTATTATATTATTTTCATCTAATTAGGCACAGAAACGTTTTGCAAAATCTTACTACTTTTTAGGAAAAACGTTTTTAGGGTACATTTTAAAATAGCTCTTTTTCTTTGAAATGTTTCTGTGCTTAATATTTAAATTATCTTATGACAAAATTTTCCGCAACTAATATGTTAAATGATTCATAATTATATATAATATGGAATATTTAAGTTAAATATTTCGTATTATACTCTATTAAATATAGCTTATTTAATTTATTAGTAATTAATTTATTAGTCTAAGTATGAATTATAAAGTATGTTCGTTTAAAATTGTCACAATATAATTTTATATTCGACGTTTTTAATTACTCGTGAAACATTTGCAAATGTTTTAACCGTTATGTATAAGGTAAATATCCCCTCTAAATATAAGATTTACTTAATTTAGATTCTTTCTCTCATAGTCGTAATGTCGAAAAAAGTCGAATTTTTATATTTTTTCTTTATTTTCTAGTTGTAAACGTTTTATTTTCATGTTACCATCTTAATCAAACATTAGATGGTAATAAAACTTAAAGTATTTCTTTCCCTTAGAGACATATAAACGTTCGGTAATACCATGAAAATAAGGCCAAAGAAATATGAGTTACCTGATAAAAGATTTAATAGGATTTTTACCACATTAATTTTCTGTTAATTCAGAATGTAACATTTTGTCCCTAAACAAAATTTAAATTTTAGTGTGGTAAACTCAAAAAGCTAAATCACCCACCCAAATTAACAAATGATATATCCTGTTATATCTAGCGATCAGTCATGAGAAATAGATTTCTTCCTAAGAAAACTTAGCCCATTAATAAAAAGTGTCTAAATTTCTATCTTTATTACCATCTATTGTTGATAACGTATTTACCAACTATAAAAAAGAACCTATTGAAGGTTCTTTTTTATTATAATCATTAGCACTTCAATTATTGATAATCATTGGTGTTGAACCTTTATTCTCTCACCTTATATAGTTTTCTTTTATTAACACTTGAAGACTTATTGAGGTACGGTTCTGATTTTAATTTTTTTTTTATTTTTAAGCGACTAATTTCCGAATGATGGGCCATCCACAGTTTTATATCTAATAAAGAAAGAATTATGTCTGTTTCAAGTGACATTTTGCTTACCTCCTTCTCTCTTATGGGTTATGTAGATAATATATCACTTGAATCTGAAGCCTTTAGAACACATAATGGATACCCTAAAAAATAGACTTTATTTTATCTTTATCTTATCTTTACCTTATCTTTAAATTTTTCTATTAAACTTAGCATTTAGAAAAAAATTTTCGAGTCTAAAAAAGCTGGGAAATAGAGAATTATTGAATTTTTTTAATAACCAGCCACCATTGAAAATAGGGTTTCTTGTAAAAGGAGGAGTAATATTTGAAGAATAAGAGAAAAGTACAAACTATTATATTATTCTTTATTAGTATTTTAGGGTTAGGAACAATAATCGGGATACTATATTTTAATGACAAAACCAATACTCAAAAAAATAAAGCGTTTGCTACCGAGGAACGTTTATTGCAATATGAGCCCATCATGAAAAAAGAATTAGAAAAATATAATTTGGGAGAAAAAACAGCAATTTTACTAGGAATTATGTACCACGAGAGTAGGGGTGAGGGCAACGACCCTATGCAATCTTCCGAATCACTTGGATTAAAGCCAAATGAAATCCAAGAGATAAACTTGAGCATTAAACAAGGGGTAAAGCACTTTGTTCAAATGTATAGATATGGAGAAGAAAAAGGTGTTAGTATGGAGACAATTATTCAAAGCTATAATATGGGGCCAGGCTATATTGATTTTATTGCCAATCAAGAAGCTAAACAACACTCGGAAGATACAGCTAAACAGTTTTCTAAGTTGAAAGTTGATCAGAATCCAGCTACATACACTTGTGGTGGAAATAAACAAAATTTTAGATATCCATATTGTTACGGTGATTTCACATATACAACAAAAGTGAATGAAAAAGCAAAACTTATTGAAAAACGCCTCCAAAAAAATTAAAATTGTATATATTTGTTTGAAGGAGTTTTCCATTTACTTTTATATGGTTTTTCATCAACTTTTATCCCCTTTTACCATCTAAATGTATATATACAACTATCGTATCATATTTCAATTTAAATACGGCTCTAGTTACATATTTCGCAAAAAATCTATCCAAAATATAAATAAAATCACCATTTTACATGAAATAGTATCCACTTAGCGAATTCATTAGGCATAAAAATAAATGTAGATTCAATAAAAAGAGAGCACCCTCGCTATTGGTGCTCTCAATGTGAATTGGGATTGATCCTGAGCATTGAATAGGACACGAAGAACTCGTCCTGTTACATAATATTATGCTTGTCCATATTATAAATGTGCAATAAAAAAAGCACCCTCGCCCAGGCGCCAAGAGATACATATACGTTGAGGTAACTAACACGTTAGAAAAGGCCCTTCCATATCATTGTATGATTATCAATTATCTTTATACCTAGCAGACTCATTAAATACGTTTAATGTATCATTTCTATTAGTTTAACCATGCCTAATGCCATCCAATTCATGGTTAGTATTTTAAATAGACCAACGATGTATTATAATCCTTTATATACCCAAGGAGGTTTACTATGCTTAATTTTCATAAAACATTCCCCATCTTAGGATTCTTTTGGTTTTTATATAGTTTTATCGGCATCATCTTTTTATTACTATTCCTTAGCGTGTAGTAACAAAGCGTATAAATATATGTTTAATGTGTGATTTCTATTATCGGCTTTGTTAACTAACACTTAAATTATTTTAACAGCCTTTTGTTTAATTCCCACAAAGCTGTTTTGTTACTATCCTATTTTAAAAGCGTTACAGCTTCCTCAAAGCACAACCATTTATACTTGAAGTGTTCTTTAGATAATTTAATATTTTTTGTAGGAACTTTAACTCCAAAAGAAAATTCTTTTATTACATAAACATCTTCTCCCCAAAGAAATTCACCGACTACATACTCTACTGGTAGTGAAGACACAGAATCTAGTTTTATATAGGGACATTCTCTTATAATACCAGCCTCTTCAAACGTTTCCCGTTTTGCTGATTCAATAGGAGTCTCACCATCTTCTCCACCACCAGCTATTCCTTGCCAATAACCATAATCACTTCGATTAAAAATGCCATATTGAATGGAATCATCAGTTTTTATATAAGGAAATATCAATACTTGATACGGCGCTCTCATTGTTTAACCTCCTCTCGAAAAAATATGAACAATTTATTCACTAACTTGCTATTTTAGTAAATAAAGAGCCAACATCGAAATTCTACATTAATAATGCAGGTTTATGGTATCGGCTCTCCATTTTTTAAGAATTTTATTTTTCATAAATCGGTTTACTCTTAACGTGATAAAAACCTGCTTATTTCTTATTTAATTTGCTTAGCATGTTTTTTTCGAAATGCTGGCGGTATCACATGTTGACTAACCAGTCCAAATAGTCCCTAAAACGGTCATTTAAGGAACTTTATTTATATCTATCAAAACTGACTGAAATATGTTTAAAATTCAGTTCAAAAACTCATGAACAAAAACAAAGTTTTATATCAAACATCAAATATCGTTTATGGAACAATCTTAATGTACGGAAAACCAAGTTTTTCAAATAAAAAGTTCCTTAGCATACGAAATTCGCGTTATGTTGGCGGGACCCCATCGCTATCAAGCTAAGCTTATGCAAAGTCAATTTTAGGCGAGATTGTTTCTTTTTCTAAAGGGCAAGTGTAGGTGATTGAAAGATTTGCATACGAAATAAACCCTAACGGGTTTCACTTTTTTGAATTAAGCGGCTTGATTATCAGACATGGTACAATTGTAAACGACACCTAATATATCAAAGACCGTTTTTTTCTCATATCGATGAGATTTCCGCCCGTTTTGCTGTAGGAGATTGAACAGGCGGAGTAACACCTTTGATAGCTCTTGGGTGTTTTTTTGTATAGTTTGGAATAGAAGAAGAAAATAGTCTTTAATCATATATATGGCTTTATACTCACTAAGCTCTCGTTTTTTCTTCATGAGGAGCAATTGGCGCATTTGAAACATGATAGAAGAACAGAGTAGAATGGCAATCAATTGGCCATATAAATGGCACTCCAATCGTTCTGATTTTATCTTTTTACAATGATGGATTTGAAAGAATGACTTCCACGTTTTAAATAAAATTTCGATTTGCCAACGCAAAGAATACCAGTCATGTACCTGTCCCATCGGGACAATATCTGTAGAAGTGTTTGTCATATATACATTGATACCACTGAGTCGTTTACTACGAGGAGAATACTTCATTCCTTTCTTTTTTTCTCTTACAGCTTGATCTTGTAATCGTTTTTGTTGCTGTTGTTTTGTTAATCGATGGACAATTACACGAGCTGACACTTTATCAATCATTCCTACATAAGCATTAGCTATTTCCCATGTTTGTCCTGGCTGAAGGGAGTTCATTACCGTCTCCATATCTAACTGTATATACTCTGTACCTTTCTTAATTCTTCCATCTTGAAAATAATCAGGGTTAGGATTTTTTTGATAAATACGTGTATTCGACTTGATACGAGAAATATAGTAGGCCTCTTGATCTTGTATATATTGAAGGTCTTTTAAATGAAAATAACCTAAATCTCGGATACATAAATCATTCGCTGCCACAGTTGGGGCACACAGAGAGCCGTAAGCGCGATCATGTTGTTTACCTGGACCTGTATGAATATGTAGGAACTGTCCGCTTAACAAATCATACTCAAGCTGAATTTTTATCCCAGCTGTATGGCTGCATCCTCCTGCACCTGGATAAACCGATGAAAATACATCCGGGAGTTGAAATGCAGTTGAATCTAAGATACGAATACGCTTGAAAATAGAAGTATATGGAGAAGAAATTAGCTTAGCTGAAGATAACTTTTGGTTTAGAAGTTTGGCTAAAACTTGTTGTAGAAACTGGACGGCTGCGGCGTTAAATCTTTGATTTAGTCCTTCAGGACTGATGAGTACTTCTGTTGATACTTCTAAACAACTACATAACTGGGTTAAGGAAGTTTTTGCTACACTTTGGCTTAGCCATACGCATAAAGCTACTAACTCTTGTGCTTGATACTTACTTGTTCGCTGTACAAATCCAACATCTCTAGCTAGATTCTGTAAGGTATTTGGGGATAAAAGACTCTTTATCTCCTGTGCAAATAATTGTAAGTCGTCAGATACAGAATTAGACATACAAAAAACGCCATCCTTTCCTATAATTCTACAGTAAGAATAACGTCTTTTTTGCTTAATGAATAGTGTGAAACCTTAGCTTTATGGTAATGTGACCGTACCTCATGTAGTCACAGTTTTTATTTGTATTAAGACATTCGAAATGATTTGCCACGTAAAGCTGCTATGTAGCAAATAATAACTACTAAGCATAGGCTAACCATCACCAAATACAATTGTGGTGCAAAATGGATAATCAACCAGCCACCAAGCACTGGGCCTAAGAAGCCACCTAAGTTTTGAAATTGCATAAAACCAAGATATGTTGCTTTTTGATGCGCGGGTGCAATCATTTCGACTATAGCACTCGTCATTGGGAAAACAAAAATTTCACCAAGTGAGAACACAACCATACCGACAATAAAAAGTGTCCAATTATCAGCGAAGTGGAAGATTAACATACCAAGTGCTAATAGTCCGCCCCCGAAAATAAGACTTGTTTTGATTGCTACTTTTTCGCTTAAAATGCCGAGTGGCAATTGAAGAATTACGATTGTTGCAGCATTAATCACAATTAGAACTGAATATAATGCTACTCCGTCTGCCATAGTTAAATTAAGCAATTGTGGCATTGTTGCCTCTGTTTGCATATATACGAAATTGCAAATAACACTCGCAATAATGAGCAACATAAGTGTGCTATCTTGTAAAAGAACACGCATCAAGTCGCCAATATCTTGCGTAACATTGACCGTATTCTGCTCCTCTATACGTCGTAAAGTGATGACTAAGAAAATCGCATACAATAAGTACATCGTTGCAGTAATAAGGAATGGAAAACTTATTGATGATGCTTTTGAAATGACAATACCGAGCAAAAGGCCGATCACAGCTGATAAATTGATGGCAGTATATCGAATTGAAAATAGGCGACGACGCCTATCTTCGTCAGTATAGTCAATCATCAAAGCTTGTGAAGCTGGTTCAAAAAATGCACGACAGATACCGTTGAGAGCATTGCATAGAACGAATATCCAAACAGAGTTTGCGAATGCAAAGCCATAAAAGACTATACTCCAACAGAACATCGATATGATGATAATTTTTTTTCGGCCAAACCGGTCAGTAAAGAAACCACCGAAGAAGCCACCAAATGTCGCAGTCAATTGTGAAATACCGACTGCTAAACCAATCATAATTGGTGAGGCATGTAAATCATTTTGTAAATAAAGTGCTAAAAATGGTATCGTCATAAAGCTAGCTGTGCGGGCGAAGGTCGTACCACCGAGCAGCTGCCAGACGAGGGGGTGAAAATAATCCATAATAAAAACCTCCTGTATTAACATGCGTTTGCTTATGCTAGTATGAAGTGTGGAGTTAGTCTATAGTCAAGAGGAGTTTTTAACTTGGAGAGAAAAAACCTTAAAACCTTAAGTACAGGAGAATTTGCTAGTTATTTTGGGGTGAAAAAAGACACCTTGTTTTATTATGATAGAATCAATCTTTTTAAACCTGCCGGTAAACTTCCCAATGGTTATCGATATTATACCTACGATCAAATTAATACATTCTCAACACTCCAATCTCTTCGGAAAGTGGGAGTTTCGATTGAGGAACTAAAAGAATATCTTAATTCTCCCAACACTTACAAACTTGTTGAAATGGCAAAACAGCAGACAGTTCTGGTGGAAGAAGAAATTGAGAAATTAATTCAAATTCGTCGTTTCTTTAAGGGTATTATTTCAATGGAAGAAGAAAGAAAAAACGTTGAAGTTGGGAAGGTTTATATCCAAAAGACACAGAAAAAATCTATTTTCTTAAGCGATGTAAATTCGAAAAATAGCATGACCGATTTCGATTGGGTAAAACATTTTAGCAAGCAAATAGGCTTGTTTGTTCCTGCTCCTATTGGATCTGTGATAACAAGAGAGAGCCTGATTCAAGAAAGATATGAGGAGGTAGATCACTTATTTTGTTATAGTGATTTAGAAACAGGTCAATCAAAACCAGGAGGAATTTATGTCATATATTATCACCAAGGATCTTATAAAGATATTGAATCCGCATACCACAATATCACGGAATTTATCAAATCAGAGGGCTATGTTATTGAAGGAAATGCCTATGAAGATTACTTCTACAATCCATTAAGAACTAATAATAAGGAGGAATATCTTACTAAAATTAGTATACAGGTAACAAAGTGTTTAAAGAGTTAAAGCTATAATGTTATCTTTGTTTAGTAAAAATTAAAAATAGGAAAAACAATTGCAGCGAGTACTTTTAAAAAAAGTGATAAAAAGAGAATCGAACTTTATGTTTAGTAGGGCATACCCCATCATCAAGTTGAAATTTTAAAATACCCCCAAAACGAGAAAATTGTACGTTTTAATCTGGAGACGTCAATTTTCTCATTTTCGGGTATTTGCTTTTCTTAGCTTGATGGTGATGTGGCGGGACCCCATTGCCATCAAGTTAAGGTTTTGAAGTACCCCCTAAACGAAAAAATTCTTTCTCTATAGGGGAACCATATCAAAAAAGAAAATTGTAAGTTTAGACACATTTCAGATACAAAATAACCGATTCCTTATACGTTAAGGGACCGGTTATTTTTTTTCCTACTTTTTAGGAAGGTTTTTCTTGTAATGGTCTTAAATGATTGATTTAAGGTTATAAACTTAAATCATAAATAAAAGATACAGTAAAAACTATATAAGAAATAAATGTAACGAAAACAAGAAAACATATAAACTGAGCATTAGATACATATTGTTCTATTCTTTTTTTCATTTTAATTAGTATTATTTTTCAGATGTGAAGTATCAATTTGAATTTCACCTTTCCAAGATCCAATTACTTTTCCAATTCTATTTATATTTACATCTAAAGTAAGGGGCTGTTTAAAATCGTCTTTTCCTCCAGTAACTATAACAAATGTAGCAACACCTTCGGGTTTATCATTATCACGAATGCCTACATCATTTAATTTTTTACCTGCTGCCATAAGTTCAAAAGGAAGACGGTCATCTGAATCATGGATAAATGATAGTCTCCCTTCATGTTTAATCTCAGGGTTTTCCTCTTGTTGCCCATTAATTTTACCATCACTTTCGAGCTCTAATCCTGCTGTATCAAATTCAAATGGTACTAAACTTCCGTCAGCTTTTTCCATTCTATAATGAACTGATATACGTGAATCTGCGATATATAATTCTTTGAAATGTACAGTAATACCTTGATCTGTAATTTTTTCATCAATAGGAATATATTTACCATTCTTCATCATATCTTGTGTGACACCATTTTCATCTTGTATTCCTTCATTTACAACTTTATCATTTGTAATTGCATCAGAAAAATATGAGGCAACATTTGTAGCCGCTACTTGTACTTGTGGAATCATTGCAGTTGTGAAAAGTGCTGCTGCAGCTACTGCTGTATACATGAAACGTTTTGATTTTTTACTCATGTTTGTAAAGAGTCCCTTCTTCTGTTGTTTTTTGTGATTTATATTAGAAACATTGTCTAGCTTGGAACGACTTTCAAATGTTTTCCATGCTTGTTCTATATCAATTTTGATTTCTTGTGGTGAATTTGCAGATTCTTCATCTAGCATTACGCTTTCCCATTGATTTAATTTGCTGATTTCTACTAATAAATCTTGGCATGCTTCACATGTATCTAGATGCTTTGTGAATTCCTTTCTTATATCATGAGGAAGTTCTCCATCAATATATGTTTGAATAAATCCGATATCATAACATTTCATTTGTTATGCCTCCTCCATTTGTTTATAAATCTTGCGAAATTTCATTTTGGCTCGGACCAATAATGTTCCAATAGAAGATATTTCAATTTGAAGTATTTCTGCAATTTCTTTATATTGAAAACCAGAGAATTTCATTAGTAAAAGGGTTCGTTCTCGATCATTCATTTTATTTAGTATCGTTTGTACCTTTGTAATTTCCTCTTTTCTTATCCAATCATCGTCTAATGATGAAACATTTTGTACTTCATGGTATTGTATTTCTTTATCAATCTTCGCTTGTTGCCTTTTTTCAGATCGCAAATGGTTATAAGCTACATAAGTAGAAGATTTAATCAACCATCCAGGTATGTTTTCAATTACTTTCCAGTCATTACGATATAATTGTAAAAATACTTCTTGTGCTAACTCTTCAGCGATAGATTGATCTTTAACAATCCATATAATCTGTTTCACAGCATAAGCATAGTACTGCTTAAATAAACCTTCAAAAGGCATATCAGAAGCATGACTTTCTTCATTTTTTATGGTTAACATGTTAGTTTAAACCTCACTTTCAATTTGATGCCTGTATTATAGAGAAACCAGAAAAACGGATTTTGTGACAGTTTTTCTGGTTATTTTTTTATTATGTACTAAAAAAACATTCATCTGATTAAAAGATAAATGCCAAAAGGGAAATAAAAACATAAAACTATAACTCTTGCAGTAGTTTTCTATTAATGGGGTACCGCCACATCGCTATCAAGCTAATAAAAAGAAATGCCCCCTAGAATGAAAAAAACGCCATCCTTTCCTATGATTCTACAGAAAGAATAACGTATTTTTTCATTTTAGTGGAACAATTAACCTCTTAAGTTGATGAGCATGCAGCAAGCCCCTTTAAAGGTAATATTGCGGTACCAGGCTGCCCTCTATACTGAAAAGGTAATATCACAACTCAAACTGCTATATTTATTTCCTGCCAAATACACTCTTTTTTATTAGCACGTTTCCATAAATATATGGTGTAGAAGAATAAAATTGCAATAATAACATATGCAAAAAGCGACGAGGCTTGAACATTCCCCATAAAATTAAAGAAATTATTAAAAGTGTGGAAAGTAATGTTCATAATAATTGATTGCTTATTTACGATAAGTAAGGACAGAACAAGTCCAATAAATTGTAATACCGGACTGGATGGCTTAGTAATAGTTTGATAGGCCCCGTTAAGCGTGTAAAAAATCATTAATAAAAATTCTAACCCAATAATTTTTAAAACAATATTCTGATTTACCTTCATCTAGAATTCTCTCCTATTTATCGATTTGAGCATTTTTCTTTTGGATTACTGCACTGTTACTATTTATAGATTAATAGTAACTTATTAATTCATCGAATAACTTACTGATATTTCAAAAAATATAGTATAAAACACTTTATTGTCCTCATGATAAGGTAAACAAATACCTCAAACGAGAAAATTGATCTCTTCAAATTGAAAATATATAAAATTCCTTTTTAGGGGTTATATATATTTTTTTAGTTGATGGCGATGTGATGAGACCCCATAAAGAAAAGACACCCTAAGGTGCCTTCCTCCGACTTGAACCACTTTAATTTAATACTATGTATTGGACATTAAGTAAACACGTCCTATAAAACAGAATCATTTATTTTCAACAGATTGTTAGTGTACAAATACAAGAGAATCAAGATCGTTTGTTTGGCTAGATTAAAGCAACGCCACACCTATATGGTTGAGATGTGTTACGCCTTCTAATCGGAGAATCAGCTTTATAGAACGTGTCCACAATTTATATTTTACTACATGTAATATTTATTTTATGTAGTTTTTACAAATATGTATAATTACATAAAATTCACGAGAAAAAGAGAGTATACTTTGATATTGTGTAATAAAGATAAGGCCCACCTACGGAAATAGGTGGTTTTTTTATTGGGCATTACTATCTCATTGCACAAAAGGGAATTTGCATTAAAATAATATCATATTCTTAGGGTTCTTATATTGAGAAAAAAGACACTCTTATGAGTGCCCCTTTTTTTAGTAACCGAATCCGCCGCTACCGCCGCCCCAACAACTACATCCTATAATGATTAACAGGATGAATAGAACGATCAGTAAAGCAAATCCGCCACCTAACTGTTTACGCTTAAAGACTAAAGTTACCTTTAGCCCTCCAAGACTCGCTACGAGCGAATGGCTAGTTCTTACTCGACGGGAATCCCACCCGTTATATGATACGACCTAGGCTCGGCCGCACACCTGCCTCGTTAGTTAATATGAAAATGCAACCCAATATCTTTCAGGCGAAAGTATAATCTTGGTTTGGAAATATACAACTGTTTGGACATAAAAAAGACCATCGAAATGATGGTCTTGCAGACTGTAGACAAATGCATAAAATAACGAATGAACCTTTCTCTGAACACTTACTTTACTTCTTTTATAAATAGTCTAACGTTTTCAGCGATTTCTTTGAATTTGGTATGGTGTAAATAATGTGATCCATCCATGGTTACTACTTTTCCATGTACCGAGTCTTTGATCTGCCCTTCATGCAGAGGTATCCATCCTGCTACATCTTCATTATTCGCTTGTACAAAGAGAAGAAGTGGAAGATTTTTAGGGAAGATTAAACCTTGAGCCCCTTTAAAATTAGACGAAATATGGTCCATCTCATTCAAGGTTGTGTCATTATACATGTTTTTATTCGAAATCATTTTCATTTGCTCTACGGTTTTTTCATCAAATGCCAGTCCAGCATAGGGGTCAGCACTAATTTTCATAGCCAATCTTAAGAGACCTGATTTTTTGAGATATGCAAACGTTTTTAATAGGAAATTGATATCCATACCCGGTTGTGTTGCAACACTGCTATCGATTCCGACAAATGCAGTCACCTCGTTTGGATATTTGTTCACATAATCAATTCCATAAATACCTGTAATGGAGTGGCCCATGAGCATGTATCTGTTAATATTAAGCTGCTGTAGAGCTTCATGAACTTCACTTACCATATTCTCCGTGGTTCGCTCTTTTACAGTTTCATCACTTAATCCATAACCGAAAGGCTCTACCGCAACAACTTTGTAAAATGGAGATAATTCATCGATAAGAAGCTTAAAATCAAGCCCTGGAGTAGCTGTTCCATAACCAGGCAGGAGCACGATTGTTTCCTCGCCCTCGCCTTGAATTAATACATTCATGTTTTTCCCGTCTACAGATACGTGCTGCCCGTAGGGCACTATTCGTTTTTGCTCCGAATGACTACTCATCACATTTACGATATAAACAATACCTAAAAAAAGTACAATGGCTAGAACGATTGCTCCTATGGTTTTAAGTAAGATGCTTCGCACTTTCTTTATTTTCATTCCACTCAGCGTTTTCTTTTCCTCTTGTTGTGTCACTGTCATCTTCTCCTGTCCTGATCTGTTTGCCTTCCTTTATGTGCCTGTAATGAAAACTTAATCAATGAAGATGTACTCACCATGACGACAATATGAACTGAATATGAACTGCAAAAAAAAATGCTACGACTCATATGCAAGTAAGCTTGCATATGAGTCGTAGCATAGAGAATGAATCTAACTAATCTGTTGGTGTAGTGATTGGCAAAGTGACAATGAAGGTCGTTCCTTGACCAAGTTCACTTTTCACTCGGATGTCACCTTGATGAAGCGACACGATCTGTTTAACGATAGCGAGTCCCATACCACTTCCGTCATACTTGCGACTGTGGGAACGATCAGCCTTAAAAAAACGCTCGAATATACGCTTCTGGTCGTCAAGGTGAATACCAATACCAGTGTCGGATATTAGGATTGTCACGTTTTTGGTATCTTGTTTGATGCTTACGTTAATCACGCCGGCATCCTCGGAAAATTTGATGCTATTTCTGAGGATATTCGTCCAAACCTGATTTAACAGGTCATGATCAGCCGTTACTTTAACTGTCTGTAAATCAAGCTCGAAATGTATATCGCGAGCAGACCATTGTGGCTGGAGCGCCACAATTATCCGTCGGATTTGTTCATCGAGGCTGAGCGTGACGAGCCGCAGTTGCTTTGACTGCGATTCAAGAAAACTCAGCTTTAGCAGGTTATCGCTCATTTTGGACATCCTTTTCGCTTCAGCGATGATAATATCAAGATAACGGCTTCGTTCGTATTCTGAGAGGTCAACTTGCTTAAGCACTAGAGCATAACCGGATATCGAAGTGAGCGGAGACTGAACCTCGTGCGACACGTTCGTTACGAATTCCCTGCGCATCTGCTCAAGTTGCTGCAGATCGTGCATCATTTCTTCGAAGCTGCGAGCCAAAGTACCCAGCTCACTCGTTTGCTTAATATTCAACTTGACGTTGAAATCTCCAGATGCTATCCGCCTGGTCGCTTTTGTCAGCTTTTTTATCGGTCTTACCAGGAATACAGAGGCAACTAGAATCAATAAGCTTCCTGCAATCAACGAACATGTTGCAAAGACCACTGCCCACTTTGTGACAAAAGAGGCTGAAGGAGGGGCGAGCGCTTCCAAAAATATCGCTTTCGTTCCCATTTCCGTTTTCAACGGTAGCCCTAAGAGGACCGTGGCAATACCATTAGGAGTGTCCTGAACAACACCTCCATCTAATACTTTCTTTAGTTGCTCCATCGTCACAGGCGCAGGTTTGTGTCCGTGAAGTTTACCGTAAGACTTGAACTGACCCGTTGCTTCGTAAATTCGAATATAATAAGAATCGAGCTGCTTCATTTCACTTACGAACAAGTCCGCTTCACGTAACGGAAAGGTCTTGTAAATCCGGACGATGTCTTGGCCAAAGTTACGTAAGTTGATTTGAGCGTTTTCGTTCAATTTATCCTCGAATATCCAAGTTGACACCAAAAAAGAAATGATCGTGCCCCCGATGATGGAGACTAAAAATGTCAGGACAACACGTATATATAAGGATCTGATCATTCATAAACCTCAAGCCGATACCCAAGCCCGCGCACCGTTTCGATCCGAAAATCGGGTGTTGTCGCGAACCGTTCACGCAGCCGTTTAATATGTACGTCTACCGTTCGATCATCTCCGGCGTAATCGATACCCCAAATCTGATCGATCAACTGCACGCGCGTATAGACTTGTCCGGGTGTTCCAGCGAGCTTATACAGCAATTCGAACTCCTTTAGCGGCAACGTAAGCGACTCCGTCCCTTTCATCACCTTATAGGTCTGTCGATCAAGGATGACGTTCCCTAAATGGATCGTCTGCGTGGAGCCAATCTTGTATCGTTTGAGTAGTGCCCTAACACGAACCGTCAACTCTAACGGATCGAATGGTTTGGTTAAATAATCGTCCGTCCCAAGTTCGAAACCTTTCACTTTCTCCCATGTTTCTCCTCTCGCAGTCAGCATAAGTAAAGGTAGATCAGGATTGGCTCTTCGGAGCTCCTTGCTTAACGTCCAACCATCCATAATCGGCATCATAATGTCAAGTACGACAAGATCGACATTCGTTGAGATGTAGACAGCCAGTGCTTCCTTGCCATCCGCTGCTTCAGCTGTTGCGAATCCGTCGTTGCGTAGAAATAAACAGACGAGTTCGCGAATGTTCGCATCGTCGTCAGCAACTAGTATAGTAGGCATCGTTTCCCTCTTTTCCCTGTTTTCCACCGCATTATTTCAAGCAATCATTATACTATAAATTAACACGTATGTTGATTAACCAAAGTAATACAGTTTCTTGATTTATCGACCTGTAGAATTCAAGTGTTTCTTTCAAACTAATTTTCCACTCAATTGACAAGGCTTCACAAAAAAACAGGCGTGTGAAACCTGCAAATGACAAGCGTTTATTTTGTCTTTTGGCCTTGTGCACGAAGAAATTTCAGCAAAGCATAGGCAATTATAGCTGTGAATAACTGATTGAACAACGCATTGGATGTTGTACCAAACAATACGGAAACGTTCAAATTCAGCTAAATCCAGCGGAAAAATGATTCAATTTCCCAGCGCTATTTGTACATGGCGGCGATTCCTTCGGACAGATAGATTGGTAGAACACATATTCCCCAAACTACTCCAGTAATTACACCATCTGAAATAACACGTCCCATACCCACTAATTATTTTTCATCAAATGCGTAAATGCCGTGTCAACTTTGATTGCACATTCGTTCCAAATCATTATTTGTTAATTTAAGTGAACTATGGTCCTCCTCATGAATTTTATTCATGCCTCCATTATATTTCTTCGTTTTATTTAATGCCATTACCAACATACAATAAGTGCATGCTCTATTATATGACCCTTGACAAGGGATATATTTTTTATGGAAGGATAAAGTGAAATGCAAAAAATTTTAGTTACAGGTGCTGCAGGTAAGATTGGCCAAGATGTTACAAGATTCCTAGATAAGCAAGGGAATTACTAGTTACGGCTAGCAGATATTAACTTATCTGCTTTAGAAACTTTTAAAGATATAAATCATGAAATCATATATTTAGATATTTCTGATTTAGCTGCTTGTCAAGAATTTACGAAAGGGATAGATATAGTTATACACTTGGCAGGTAATCCTTCGCCAAATGCTGATTTTTATGGCTCCTTATTAGAAAATCATATAAAGGGAACCTATAATATTTTTAGAGCTGCTAGTGATAATAATGTATCCAAAGTGATAGTTGCTCCCAGTGCTCAAACAATTGAAGGCTATCCTTTGGATTATCAACCACATGCTTATTCACCCACGAGACCCAAAAATATGTACGGGGTAAGTAAGTGTTTCGCATAGGCTGTTGCTTCTTACTTTGCTTATGAAGAAGGGTTACAAAGTCTTGCTATTCGTATAATAATCCATACGGTAAACCACTAACAGCTAGAGATATGAGTACATACTTAAACCCAGAAGATTTTATGGACCTTCTCTTAAAGTCGATGACGGCAAAGAACTTACCTCCATTTTCAATTTTACATGGTGTATCTAACAACAGGTTTAAACGAATTGATATTGAAGGAACAAGAAAGTTAGTTGGTTATAGCCCTAGTTCTGATGCTTTTGTACTAAGTGGTATTAAGTTCTTTGATTCTTGATAAATGCATATCTAGAAAAGAGATTATATTATTGTTATTTAGCTTTTATTTGTTCTATTTTCAATAGATACAGTTTATACAATCGTAATATCACAATTCCTTTAGATAGGGCACACTATTCTTCTGTCTCATTTGTGGAACAACTCTATTGTCACCACTAGTTCCACAGATGTTCTTTTCCGTTTCAGCATAATCGGGTAGCACCATCAAAACGCGAATTTCGTACGCTAAGCAAAATTTCATAAGAAAAAGCCGATTTCCGGTACTCTAAGAGAATAATTGGCTTTTTACTGTTAAGTCGTTTGTAGTGATTGTAGGGAGTCTAATGATGCAATTTCTTTTATACTAAATCGGTATTTTCCTAGAATATTAATGTGTTCCCATTCTAATGGAGAAATATATTTCAATAATTCTTCATTAAGATGGGAATTAAATAACTCAACTTTCGCACCTATAAAATAAGCTGGGAGATTTAGCAATATTGAATTTAGAGTCTATCAATTGTGTACTGTACAACTTGAGTAAAATGAAAAGCACCTCGATTCTTGTTATAGTGAGATTACCTAGAAATCACTACCACAGAAGAGGTGCCTTAACTACAATAGCTCAAAATAACCAATATCATCAACTACCAAAAGAACTTAATTCTATTTTTTCCGAGCTTGAAATGAAGATCCAGCTAAGGATGCAGTCTATCGCTTCTTATAAACGGTGCCAATGTTCAATTGGCGCCCTTTCCTGCTGCTGTTTAGTATGAATGCGATTAAAAAAGTAACTCGACTTACGAAAAAAAACGCTCCAAAGTGTTGATTGTGCTTATCATCGTAACTGCAGTAAAAAAGTTGAATTGCTAGCACACTATTTTGACACCTTGGTTAACTATTCCACCTTTGCAGTATTTCCTGTTTTTAATCAATGAGTAAGGGGCAAAATTTAAAGTATATGGTGGCACTATTTGTACTTCTTTCTGTAATCTCTACTCATCGAATAAATTTAGAGCTATCACTCATGCCTTCAGTTGAACACCCCGATGACTGAACTAAGATAAGTTATGGATGAAGCGCCCGTGCCATCGCATCAAAATAATTCTGACTGGCACGCTGACTCACTTCGGCTTCAGGCACAAGTACTTCAAAGCAATGGAAGCAGCCGGGGTAGAGATGAAATTCAACATCTACTCCTGCTTGTGCAAGTCGTGTTACATATTCAATAATTTCATCTCGGAATAAATCGAGTTGACCTACACATGTATAAGTTGGCGGTAGTCCTGCTAAGTTGTCTGCTCTCGAAGGTACGGCATAGGGAGATTGTTCGTTAGTATCGTTCTTCTTTCCTAAGTACATATTCCAAGCCGTTAAATTGTTTGATCTATTCCATGTTGCATTTTCTTCTATAATCTCATAGCTTGATGGTGTTATGTTGTGGCTATCAAGCATCGGATACAGCGGCATCTGAAAAATAATAGATGGACCTCCTTTATCACGAGCCATTAATGCAAGTGCTGCTGTTAGCCCACCGCCTCCACTTGCGCCGGCGATCGCAACTCGATTTACATCAATTCCAAGCGAGTCTGCCTCATTTGTCATCCAAACCAAGCCTGCATAACAATCTTCAATAGCCGCTGGATAAGGGTTTTCGGGCGCAAGTCGATAATTGACAGACACAACAACGCATTCAGCAGTCTGAACAAAGCGTTCACACAAAACATCGTCCATATCAGGGTGGCCCATTACGTATCCACCACCGTGAATCCACAGCATAGCTGGAAGTTTATCAAGATTTTTCTCAACGGGTTCATAAATTTTAACTAACATCTCGCCGGCTGCGCCAGGAATCATTCGCTTGGTCATGTGTACAAGCTCTGATTTTTCCAAATGTGGATTCGACAAGAGACTTCGACTCACCTCTAAATCCCCCTCTAATTGAAAGCCTGGAAATTGTGAGAAAGCCTGTTTTAATTCTGGTAATACTCGACTGTCAATTTTCATATAAATTCCTCCAGTTAAATAATGAGACTTGATGCAATCCTTATCGAATAATTAGCGGAATAGATGTGTCTCCTGTTCTCCTTCAGCTTCCCATTTGGCAATTTCCTCTCTCACACGAGGGGCAACTTCTGTTCCAAGCAATTCTATGGCACGCATGACTTGATCATGTGGCATGGTACTTAATGGTACATACATCATAAAGCGTGTAATCCCTACATGCTTACGAAGATGGATGATTTTTTCGGCGACCGTATCTGGATCACCAACATACAACGCCCCTTCAAAACTTCGTGCAGTATCAAAGCTGGAACGATCATAATAAGGCCACCCCCGCTCTTTACCAAGTTTATTCATGCCTGCCTGAGTGGAAGGGAAAAATGTATCTGCTGCCAATTCCGTATTCTCTCCAACAAATCCAATCGAATGAGACCCCACCTGAAGTTTTGATACATCATGACCAGCGTGAGCCGCCGCTTTCTTATATAGTTGTACAATTCGTGCAAAGTGCATTGGGCTACCACCAATAATCGCCAGCATAAGTGGTAATCCCAGAAAACCGGCACGGATAGCAGATTCCTGATTCCCACCGCTACCAACCCATATCGGTAAAGGATTTTGAACAGGTCTTGGATACACACCTAAATTATTGATTGCCGGTCGATGTCTGCCTTCCCAAGTCACTTTTTCGGACTGACGTATTTTGAGCAGTAGGTCCAAATGTTCTTCAAACAGTTCATCATAGTCCTTCAATTCATAACCAAACAGTGGAAAAGATTCGATAAAGGAACCACGACCCGCCATAATCTCTGCACGTCCATTTGAAATGCCATCCAGTGTAGAGAAATCCTGAAAAACACGCACAGGATCAGCTGAAGAAAGCACGGTTACTGCACTCGCAAGCCGTATCTTTTTCGTTTGTGGTGCCGCCGCTGATAGAACCATCGCTGGAGAGGATGCTGCATAATCCTCCCTATGGTGCTCACCAACACCAAACACATCAAGTCCTACTTGATCAGCAAGAACGATTTCTTCAACAACTTCACGCAATCGCTGTGCGTGACTTATCACTTCACCACTATGAACATCTGGTTTCGTTTCTACAAAAGACGTAATACCTATTTCCATTTGTTATCTCTCCTAGTCTAATTAGATTTTAAGTCAAAAAAATTAATCATTTCCTTTATGGAAGTAACATGTTTCTCATATTGGCTAACACACGTTTATTTCATAAAATCTTAACTCGTCTGGTCATAGCCCAAAAAAGAAGAGCGAAAGCACTTACAGAGGCTCCGAGTAAGGAAACCCCTCCCCAGCCAAAGTGTGCGTATATTTGAGTCGAAGCAATTGAACCACCAGCACTGCCGATAGAATAAAAAACCATATATCCAGCAGTAAGTCGACTCCGTGCTTCTGTATGCAATGGAAGAATCATGGTTTGATTCGTGACATGTATTGCTTGTACGGCCAAATCAAGTAGAATTATCCCTATCACTAATGCGATTAATGACTGCTCCATATAGCTGATGAACAACCATGAAATCAATAATAGAGCTAAAGCAATGCCTGTCGTTCGTTGTCCGTAACCTTGATCGGCCAATTTCCCTGCCCGTGCCGCAGCTAAGGCTCCAGCCACACCTACAAGACCGAATGCACCAATTGCACTATGAGATAGAGCAATTGGCGGTGTACTAAGTGGCAGTACTAGTGAAGTCCACAAAATGCTGAAATCAGCAAAAATCAGCATGGCTAGAACGGAGCGAACGCGTAACGTTCGTTCTTGAATAAATAAAGTAAGCACCGATCTAATCAACTGAGGGTAGGATAGCGATTTTACCTCGCGCTCAACATTGGGCAACATCTTTATAAACATAAAAACCATCAAAAGCATGAGCGCAGCAGAAAATAGATATACAGAACGCCATCCCACAACATCTGTTAATATACCAGCAAAAGTACGTGCAAGAAGTATACCAATAACAATTCCACTTGTTACAATACCAACGACACGTCCTCTTTCTCTAGGGGAAGCGATGGTCGCTGCAAACGCCACGAGAGTCTGTGTCACAACTGCAAGCAGCCCCACCAAAGCCATACCTGCGAAAAGTACCATGCTGGAGGAAGCAGTACCAACTATAACCAGAGCTGTTGTAGATAATAGCATCTGACCGACAATTAGATGTCGCTGGTTTAGCAAATCTCCAAGTGGTACGAGTAGCAGTAAGCCCACTCCATAAAAAATTTGTGTAACGGTAATAACAACACCAATAATGGAATGGTTAATACCAAACTCATTAGATAGTTGATCAAGCAACGGCTGTGCAAAGTAAATATTGGCAACAGACATTCCACAGGCAGCCGCAAACAATAATGCCAAAGCGTGAGACATGGATGGCTGTTGATTCAAATTAGGTTTTGTTATGGAAGATTTATGACTTATCTTAGTGTAGAGTGGATCATCTTCTATATTTGTCTCTGTTTTGAACATACCTTGACCTCCAATCACATTAGATTTTTAATCATAACATACCGTTCGGTACAATATGATTACTGGTAAATATAACTTAGACTTATTCATTCTGTCAACGATTTTCACACTAAAGTTAATGTTACATTAACTTAATGGAGCTTAATTTGACATGAATAATGGCTAATTATATAATAATAACATACTGTCTGGTAATTAAAAAAATAATTGTAATTACCTACACACCTATCCTAAAACAATTAATAAAATCAAAGTTTGAAGAGGAGAATTCTTAATGGCAAGAACCCGTGAATTTGATGAGGATCAAGTTTTAGATGCAGCAATGCAGTTATTTTGGGAGAAAGGATATGAGGCTACCTCATTAAGTGATCTTACTTCCAGAATGGGCATTCAACGTCCTAGTATTTATTCGACTTTTGGAGATAAGAAAGAATTATTTGAAGCCGCACTTCGCAGGTATACAATGTCTCGGGCCTCTGATATACGAAATAGGCTTCAAAGTCACTCCTCTGTAAAAGAGGCATTTTCTATTTTCTTTGCCGATGTCGTCAATGAAGAATACGCAGGGGATCTTAGTAAAGGTTGTTTTTGTATCAATACAATGGTTGAACTAGCACCTCATGATGAGAGATTTGAAATTTTGACCAGAGAACATCAAATGTACCTCGCCGTCATTTTTCAGGAGACGATCGAACGAGGAATCCAATCAGGTGAGCTGGAATTCAACACAGATGCAAAGTCTTTGGCACAGGCACTGATTGTAGCGTTAATCGGTCTAACGGTTATGATGAAATCTCGCCCCCAACGTTCATTTGTGGACAATGTAATAGCAGCGACGCTCACATTACTTAAGTGACATAATTGTATTTAAAAGTACGAAAACCATACCTTTATAGGGGGAACATCAAATCTCCATCAAGCTACAATTTTATAGTACCCCCAGAACGAAATTTTGTGCTAACTTGTAACAAAAATGCTCATTTTTTCATTTCGGGGTAATTCTGAATTCTTAAGTTGATGGGTATGAGGGAGCACCACATGCCCATCAACTCAAAATCTCATACCACCTCCAGAACGAAAATTTTATGCATGTTGCTCGTATTTATTGTTTGGGGATAAATCGTTCTTTAAGCTTGATGGCGATTTGGTGCTATCCCTAAAACATCTGGACTTTAATAGCCAACTAAAAAAACGCAAACAAAAAGACCTTTAATCAGTCGTTTTGTTTGCATTTCCTTTTTCTAAAACCACAGAAAAGATAAGTACTATAGTTAACACCATAATAAACCCAACTTCACTTCCATCACTTACAAAAAATGAATACAAAGTATAAATTAAAATTAATATTCCATAAATAACTTTGTGCAATGAACTCCCCCCTTTTTACCATATATTTTAGTGTAAAAATTTAATTCAAGCCCTATATTAAAATGAAAATAAAAAGCACCTGTGATATACACGTGCTTTTCTCTTGTCAATTTATCTATTTTCTTTTTATAACTCAAATTTCTTCGAATCGTACTTTTCTAGAGTTTGTTACAATTCATTTTGTTCATACGGAATATGTTTTTCTGTCTGTACATCTTCAACATTTTCTCCACCTGTTAATAATCTCCTGTACTTAAAAGAGTGCCCTGTTAATACTGCTGTAATCATTTTGTATTGCCCTCCTTTTGTTTGATTACTTGTATCATAAAACAAGTATCTGAAGTTGATATGTAGTTTATCTAGAGTGTATGTAAATTTAAAAAATCTCTAATAAAATGTTTATGTTGTAACGTTACCATCAAAACTAGTGCTTCAAACACCCTGATTTGAAGAGACAGTAACCCATATTCTAGCTTAAATTTCCACTACAGTTCTATATTGAGTAAAACCAGTTGCTCCCTATAATATAATAAGAGCACCACTTTTTGGATGCTCTTCGTTATAACTATATAGTATTTAATTTCCTTCTTTTGTTGGTACCATTTTTCCTTCTTGAGAACCTGTACCTTCTGTTCTTTCAACAGTTTTTGCATCTCCATTAGGAGTTGCTGGCACTGCATCTTTAGGTACATCAAAGTTTTGTGAGAAAGACGTTGTTCCATCTGCACTCCGTGTAATTACTTGATTTGAACTATCTTCATTTGATTTTAAATTGTTCATTTTCGCATCATCTGCACCTACTGCACCCCCAGCTACCAATCCTGTACTTAAAAGTGCTCCTGCTAATAATGTTTTAATCATTTTTCATTACCTCCTTGTTTTGTTTGGAACTACATTTAGCATAAGACAAGAATCTATAGTTGATATGGACTGTATCTGGAGATTATGTAAAGAAAAATAGATGATCAGTTGTATATCCTAATGGGTGCTTAGGCAAGATTGAAACTTAATATGAGTTTGATAATTGAGTTACCCTTCGTTTTTGGGTGTAAGTTTTTTGGCTGGGGTGAAGTGAGGAGCTAACCTTTTCTAATTTGAAACATTTACAAATAAAGCGTGATAAAAATATGATGATTATCCCTTATGTTACTCCTTGTACTAAAGATAAGATTGAATTCTCCGATCTTATCTTTTTTGTTTGTAGAAATTTAATGCAAAAAAACAGAATCCTTGTAATAAGGATTCTGTAACAAGAAATGACAGATATATATCAATAAAAAGAGTTACTTATATTATAATTTAAAATGCAACAAACACATGCAATTTTTGTTCAAAACGCCAATGTTTTTTAAGACTTTCTCCACATCTTTAAACTGCAATTCTTCCGTAGAACCTTTCAACGCTGTCGTAGATGAAGTTCCACCCGTAATCACTTGTGCCACTTCATCAAAGTAACCTGTTCCGACTTCGCGTTGATGACGCATAGCAAAATAACCATGCTCTTCTGCTGCAAATTCGGCCTGTTGTAATTCAGAATACGCTGCCATACCACGTTCTTTATAGCCGCGTGCTAATTTCTTGGTCCATAACATCTACTATTTAGTTGTAGGTAAAAAATTTCATTTTAATATGTGGTCTTCCATTATTATATTTAGTATCGTATTTATTCCGGGTTTCTCGTATATGTTGAAAAAGGGTCCAGATATACTTATTAATGATTAAACCAATAGTACTTATCGTAGGCGCTACCATGATCTGGTTGGCGTCTTGTTTGTTGTTAAGGAAAGATAACAAAACAAAATTTCCTTAATCACAAGGCTTTAAAAGTAACCTATCCATAGTGATACTACAGCAACTACTAACAAAGCAAAACAAATTGTGATATTTCGAACCCACTTTTGTATATTATCAAAATACCGTTCTATAAATATAGCGTAAATATAAACCATAAGAAATAGAACAACGAAAGTAAAGGAATCCAATTTATCGTTAAATTTTTCATTAGTAAATGTGCTTACATGAAGGAATAGGAATAGAAAAACAAACACTACTATGAATAACTCAAATATCCTTTTTTTATTCACCCCGCCACCACCTTACATTAATTTCCTTTTATTCCGTTTTATCAGAACATAATGTGTAGCAGCATATGAATAATTTATTTATGTCAAAAAGGCCAACAATTTAATATCGTTAGCCTCTACTTTCCATACTCGTACCTTTTATCACTTTACTTCCTAACAACTGGAATCCACATTTCACCAAATACTAAGCCGTCTCTCTGTCCCATCTCAACCGTTGTATTCGGTCCACCAACATAGGCAAAATCTTTTGCTTCTCGTAAAGCTTGACCGAAGGCGATGCCAGTCAGCTTATTACTTAGCTCTTCAGCCGTTTTGTCTTCCCCTCTCACTACTAAGTATTCTCCCTTCGGAAACTGGATCACTCTAGATTCTTCTTCTATTTGTGCTTCTGTCATGACACCAGCATAATACATCATCTTGTTATTCACCGCTTCGCTCACAGAAAAAATATATTCGTTTGTAGCTAAAGCTTTTAAAGTGTCCAACCTTCCATCTTCTTTAACAGCTGACCAAAAGTCTTCTTTTTCTTTATTTATTCCAGCAAAGTTTGTATAGTCACTCTTAATTTCAGTTCCAATACCTAACACAATAAAGCTATCTTTTTCTTCAATCGTATAATTTTTCATATTCAAAACCTTCCTTTTTTTAAAATGAATCAAACGATTTATCTTTTCATCTGATACGTTTATAATATCCTTAAATCATGTCAAAAAATGATACTGTTTAGGAGACTCCAATGAAAAAAGTTGAACGGATTAATACAATTATGCGGTATATCAACAATCGCTCCCACTTTACGATTACTGAAATCATGCGAGAATTTAACATATCACGATCGACAGCTATTAGAGACATTAGAGACATTGAAGCTATGGGCATGCCACTTGTCGCTGAAGTTGGAAGAACTGGTGGATATTTTGTCATGCATAATTCTATCCTGCCCGTTGTTCGCTTTACTGACAATGAAGTCAAAGCTCTTTTTATTGCCTTTATGGCTACAAGAAATCAACAACTTCCCTATTTAAAAAGTCGTCAATCTTTAGCCGAAAAACTACTAGGACTCATTTCAGAAACCCAGCAAGATGACCTCGTTCTTTTAAATCAACTCTTACTTTTTGAAGGGACTAATCCTCATAATCCCGATCTACTTGAGCTTTCTGACCTCCCCCACCCTATGTTAGAAAAACTCATCCAAATCCTTCTTTTGGATAGTCATTTATTGATTACAACCAAAGAAGAAAAAGAAATCAGGTCTTATCCCATTTATCTATTACACCTTTATCAAGAAAAAAGCCATTGGATCATTGAAGGGTTCGACTTAAAAGAGGAAAAGAAGATGATGTTTCCTGTCGATGACCTCATCAATATCGAACCGTACACGACGAAAAAGAGGTTAAATAAGAAACAGATTTTAGAAAAACTCAATAAGAAGGACGAAGCAATTAACCTTGTACTTGAACTTGGTCCAAAAGCGATTGCCCAGTACAAAAAATACCATCCTTTCAAAATTTCAATTTCTTATACAAACCCTTACCAATCCACAGCCATTTTAAAAACATTTATCGATGTTAACAATTCCGATGAAGTGACAGAGATAACACATTGGCTACTTTTCCTAGGGAAAGATATTACAACCAGGGAAATGCCTGAAGAAATATTAAACGATTTACAAGAGCGGTTAGGTTTATATTCTCCATAAGCAGTGATCGGTTAAACCTCAAAATATTGAGTTTAATTCGTTACCTGTTGCCCATATTTTTTTACCATGAGAGCACAATACATAATAAAAGCACGGAAAATCTTCCCGTGCTTTTTCAAATATATATAATTTCGGATGACTTAATTCACTTACCCTAACTGACGTTTAAATGCTTTACTAGCGAAAAAGTAAGAGATGATCATGATACCTACGCACCAAGCGAGTGCAGTCCAAATATCGTTGCCAACAGTCCCTTCATATAATAGGGCACGAACCGCATTCACGATTGAAGTTACAGGCTGATTCTCAGCAAACACACGGACAATTTTAGGCATCGTTTCGGTAGGTACGAAGGCCGAACTAATAAATGGAAGAAAAACGAGTGGGTACGAGTACGCTGTCGCCCCTTCCATAGACTTCGCTTTCAGCCCTGGAATGATAGCTAGCCATGTTAGCGCTAACGTAAACATCCCCAGTATTCCCGCTACCGCAAGCCAATCTAGCATATTTGCACTAGAACGAAAGCCCATTAAGAGCGCAACAAGAATAACCACCACGATAGTAAGTACATTAGCAACAAGAGAAGTTAAAACGTGAGCCCACAATATTGATGAGCGCTTAATAGGCATCGTAATGAAACGTGCCATCAGCCCACTCTTTACATCCGTAAACAATCGTACTGAAGTGTAAGCCACGCCGGATGCGATAGCCATTAACAAAATTCCCGGCAATAAATAATTAACGTAGTTATCCGTTCCAGTCTTTATAGCCCCGCCAAACACGTAGACAAACAATAACATCATCATAATCGGTGTAATTGCTACTGTAATAATTGTATCCGGACTACGCATAATATTACGCATTAAGCGCCCTAGTAATACCCCTGTTTTGCTTTTCATTTACATCTCCTCCTTTTTACCGATAATCGCAAGAAAAATTTCTTCCAACGTCGGCTGCTTCTCGATATACTCTACTTTTGCTGGCGGGAACATCTCTTTCAGTTCTGTAAGAGTACCTGTCGTTATGATTTTTCCGCCATGCAAAATAGCGATACGGTCCGCCAGTTGTTCTGCTTCCTCCAAGTACTGAGTCGTAAGTAAGATCGTTGTGCCACTGCCGGCAAGTTCCTTGACTGTATCCCACACTTCGATCCGCGCTTCCGGATCAAGTCCAGTCGTTGGTTCGTCTAGAAAAATAACTGCTGGCGCCCCAATCAAACTCATCGCGATATCAAGTCGGCGCTTCATCCCGCCTGAATACTGGTCTGCCCTCTGGTTGGCCGCATCAGTCAGGCTAAATCTTACAAGTAGATTATCAGCAACTTGCGCGGGATTGGAAACACCACGTAACTTAGCAATCATTATCAAGTTTTCCCTTCCAGTAAGCATGCCGTCTAAAGCTGCGAACTGTCCTGTCAAACTGATGCTTTGACGAACATGATCTGATTGACGTTGGACGTCAAAACCGCAAATACTTACTTCACCATCATCTTGTTTCATTAGCGTTGAAAGGATGTTGACCGTTGTCGTCTTTCCCGCTCCATTTGAGCCTAGCAGCGCGAAAATTTCGCCACGCTGCACCTCAAAATCCACTCCCTTTAAGACTTCTTTATCTTTAAAAGATTTTTTTAACCCTTTTACAGAAATTGCTGCATTGCTCATACTTTTTCCCCCTTATTAAAATAGGTTACCTATAACCTCTATTTAGTATCACTGATAATCTGTATTACTTAGTAGCGGTTTAAAAATATAACTGAATAGCGATGGTGGCAATTTACATTTGTAACCAGCTAATCAGTCGGTATTACTAATTGCATTTATTTTTTTCTCAATTTCTTCATAATACTTTCATTCAAATCTTCACGATACTTAGAGACATACGTTTTAGCGTTTGCCACTAGTTCATCAGCAAAGGATGCTACGTCCTCCCCAGTAATGTCAAGCACTTGTCTACCTTCCGCTGCACCAGCTTCAAACAAATCGATTAATTCATACTGTATGTGCAGCATATCCATTCCATTACCCGCTGAGAAATTCCACATGTAGTTTTGAATTTTCTTAAACACAAACTGATAATCTTCCGGTAGTGCTCCAACACGTGCCATCATCATTTTGTACTCTTTTTTATCACCGATTAATTTTTTAAACATTTCCAACATCTTATTTTCCTCCTTTTTTATAAAGCAGAACAAGAAATTCTCCAAATATGAGCCGGAACATTTTATTTTATGAGGCTAGTTTGACTTCAAGACGTTAATTTTTGAAGAAACGAAATCCCATTTTTCCCAAAATAATTCAAGCTCCTGACGGCCATCATCATTTAATGAATAAAACTTACGAGGCGGTCCCATATCTGATGGTTTCTTTTCAATATTCACAAGCTTTTTCTTTTCTAATCGTACGAGGATAGTATAAACCGTCCCTTCCACAACCTCTGTAAACCCAAGATCATTCAGGTGGCGGGTAATCTCATAGCCATACGTTTCACGGCGACTAATGATTTCCAGCACACACCCTTCCAGTGAACCTTTTAGCATTTCAGTTAAATTTTCCATGTCCTGATCCTCCTTTACCCCCTATTCTGTCTGACTTATATTCAGTATCACAGAGTACTAAGGCGAATTTTTACTGAATAGCTTCTGAGTAAAACCATACTATTCAGTATTACTTATTACAACTACATTGTATGACTAAGTAGCTATAGATGTCAACTGATTTTCAAATTTTTTCTAAAATCCGCTATTACCTATTGTTTACTGAAAACATTTTGAGAAACAACACTACTCAGTATCACCTATTACTTCTACATTGTATGACTGAGTAGTTGTAAATGTCAACACGATTTTTATATTTTTCTAAAATCAACTATTGCCTATCAGATACAGCCGATTTTCTTTTTAAAGAAATTTCACCATATACCTATCCGGCCAAGAAAAGAAAATACCCCGAAACAAATATTCTACATTTTTGTTTTGGGGCGCTATAGGTTAGCTCTTCTTAATAAGACAGATCATCCTTTTGTTACGATAACATCATATCCATATCTTCCGCTGCAGTTGTAATTAGTTTTAAACCGAATGTTTCTTGTAATACATCAAGCACGCCAGGTGAAATAAATTCAGGTGCCTTTGGACCGATACGAATATCTTGAATTCCAAGACTAAATAGCCCAAGTAAAATAGCAACCGCTTTTTGTTCAAACCATGATAAGACAATACTTACTGGCAATTCATTCACTTCACATTGGAAAGCATCTGCTAAAGCGGCCGCTATTTTCACTGTAGAAATTGAATTATTGCATTGTCCTAAATCAATGTAACGCGGAATCTCCGTACCAGGTACAACACCATAACTCACATCATTAAAACGGAATTTCCCGCAAGAAGTTGTTAAAATAACCGTTTCTGGCGGAAGCGACGTTGCTAATTCACGATAATATTCTCCGCCTTTTCCCGGAGCATCACAACCTGCGATGACAAAGAAACGCTTAATCTTTCCTTCTTTTACTGCATTAATAATTTCCGGAGCTAATGATAATACTGTATTATGATGAAACCCTGTTACTAACTGCTCATCCGACTCCATATGTACTTCTGGAAGTTCAAGCGCTTTTTGAATCAATGGTGCAAAATCATCATTTTCAATTTTTTGTACACCCTCTAAACCGGCAATATCATATGAAAAGAATCGATCAGAGTATGACCCTTTAATTGGCATAACACAGTTCGTTGTCGCTAATATAGCACCTGTAAATTTTTCGAAAAGACGTCGTTGATCATACCATGCCTTACCGATGTTTCCTTTTAAATGTTTATATTTTTTTAGCTGCGGATAACCGTGTGCTGGTAACATTTCAGAATGCGTATAAATATTAATTTCTTTTCCTTCTGTTTGCTTTAATAACTCTTCTAACGCAAATAAATTATGACCAGTAACTACAATTGCTTTACCTTCTACATGGTTTTGTGTAATTTGAACGGGCTCTGGAACACCAAAGTGATTCGTATGCGCCCCATCTAACAACTCCATTACTCGTAAAGCCGATTTCCCTACTTTCATAGCCATATCAATATGTTCTTGTTCATTAAAGTTGGAATTTGTTAATGTCATATACAGTGCTTCTTGCGTCGTAGCATCTACAAATGCATCAGTATACCCTAGCTGAGCAGCATGCGTACGATAAGCTGCAATTCCTTTTAGCCCAAACACAATCGTATCTTGTAAACTTGCTATTGTTTCATTTTTACCGCAAACACCTATTACTTTACATCCGCCTGTTGGCGTTTGTTCACATTGATAACAAAACATGATCATCCCACCCTCTCCCAATCATTCCTTACAAACTAAGCATAATATCCGGTGAGATAAAAGGATGTGATATCAATCACAATACTAAGTATAAATTTGTGACAGTTCATATTGTTGACATAATATTTTTATTGACACCAAAAAAACATTACATAATCATATTGTTCAGGTTTTCAAATATCTAAACTATTGCTGAATCACATATAAACTAGAAAGTTAACAGAAATAGACATACAAAAACGCTATTCTTTCTTTTTATTATTCAACTGAAAGAATAGCTTTTTTTCATTTTGAAGAACTATCAATTTTTTTATTAAAGATTTTATGAAAAATCACTTTATTTACAATACATTTACACTATCTTTACAATGTTTACATTATTTATATGATATATTTATATAGAATCTACTTAAGAAATTTCATGTACATTGTAATCTTTATAATCTCTTATCTAATTAATAAGAGATTATGTTTATATTTTTATACCAGGGGTGAATGAGGATGACTGAAACTTTAAAAACACTTATAATGCTTGATGCTACTTACGTTGTTATAGCAATTATGACGGTACTGGTATTTGTATACTTGGAATTAAAATCTCAGTAACGTATGCAGACTTCGCATTTAAATATAGTTAGAAAAAAGCGAGGAGAAAATTGTTTCTCCTCGCTTTTATATTCCCACAGTTTCTTATTTCAACAAATCCAATGTATGTAAAAGTAATCCTCTGTCCCCTACTTCTCCATGACCAGGCACTACTGCATTTATATTTCCATATCGCTTCAGCACATTTTCAATCGATGTAGACCATTCATTTACATAGGCATCAGCGACATTCCCTAAATTTTTAGCTTCCGCAGATTTCACTAAACAACCTCCAGCTAAAATGTTATATTGCGGTAACCATACGACAATATTATCTTCTGTATGTCCTTTCCCTGGATAGAACATTTCTACTTTCATATTTCCAAACTTTAATTTCGTAATGGTTTGTAAGTCTCCAAGTGGTTCTTCATATCCATATCTCTTTGCTAGTTCTGCTGTCAATGCCGTACTATGCGCTTTAATGCCTCTTTCTTTCAACGTTTTTATTCCGCCTATTCGATCAGCGTGCGCATGTGTAATAATAACATCCGTTACGCGCTTCTTAAATTTTTTTTCTACCATCTCTATTAATTCCTTCGTTAACTTATCATCCCAAGAAGAATCGACTAGTACTAACCCTTTAGAAGTAGTAAGAACTAGACCGTTCGAAGGAACTGCTTCTCCGTTAAAGTAACCTAACTCCGTATGAACCCATACATTTTTGTTTAACTGAGAAATTGAAATAGTTCCTGTCTCATTTTTTATTACTTTTTGCTCTAGCTTTTGTTCCGCTTTCACAGAAGAAATTGTACTAACAAATTGAGTTATTCCTAGTAAACTAACACATACCCCTAATTTTAATAATGTATTTTTCATTTTCTCCACCCTTTCTTTCAAACGAAATAGTTATTACCTATATTAGACAATTCATTTCAAATGTTTGTTCCATCTTTTCTTACATATTTTTCATACCATTAATAAAAAGCGCACAAAATTTTGTGCGCTTTAATTATATTTTGTTAAATTATAACATTCATACTATAATTTATTTATAACCCTTTAACGGAGGTGTTTTCAATGACTCTCTTCGCTTCCCCATCATTATTCATACTAGCAATCATTTCATTCGCACTAGCCTATTTCATCGGAGTTAAACAATACACTTGGCTCTTATCAGGATTCAATGAACGCCGTGTGTCAGATAAAATAAAGTTATCAAAAATAGTTGGTCTTTATAATTTAATTGCTGGTGTTATCGCTACAATTGGTAGCATCTTCCTTACTCCTAATGTAAAAATCGTATTTCCTATCATTATAATTGGACACTTTATAATCGCTGCCTATGTAAATACACGCATGGTGCAGTAAAAAAAGATCACCCAAATGGATGATCTTTTTTATAATTTATCAACATATTGCTTCGCTTCTAATAAGGAAAATCCAAAAGCTTCTCTTACTCTCTTAACTGCTGTAACTGTTTTTCCTTCTTCTAAGAGCTGACGCAACTCTTTATTAATTTCAGGTTCCCTATCTACAATTCCCATTTCTTTCGTAATTAGCTGTAATCTATCTTCCATCCTCTTTAAACGTGCATCCGTTTTCTTTTCGATTCTATTTAATTTTTCAACGATATAAATAAACCCAAAGACCGCTATCGGTATGATCATCCAAAATTCCATGACTATTCCTCCTCATTAGCTTTCATTTGTTTTATTTCACTAATTTATGTAAATTTTACCACAAAACACATTTAATGTATAATAGTAATATACAACACTGTTGATAAAACCTTTTATTTTAGGAGGCACTTCATGAAACGATTTTTTAAGACGTTACTACTATTTGTAGTTCTTTCAATTGCACTACATTTATTATTTGATATCGTTGGCTGGCTTGTTTTCAATGCGCCAATTCAAAACAAACAAAGTATTATTTCCTTACTAACAGCCTCATGGTTAATGTACATGTACCGAGATAAATTTTTTAAAGCATTCACTTCGAATTAACTAAAAGAACTTCATCGATAAAAGATGAAGTTTTTTCTTTTTCTCTCATTCTCTCTATTAACTACCGTATAATAGAACTAACATTCTGTCTTTTATAAGAAAGGAGTCACTATGAACTTAAAAAATCACATTATATACGAGAAAATGAACCAATATTCCGTTGCAGGTTTAAGCCTTGCCGTTATACGTGATGGCAAACTAGACGAAACGATTGCTTTCGGAACACTTGAATCTGGAACAACTAGAACTGTCACTACGAATTCCATATTCAATTCTTGTTCTATCAGCAAGTTCATCACTGCAATGCTCGTACTAACGCTATCAGATCAGGAAATCGTGCCTTTAGATGAAGACGTAAATGATAGACTCACATCTTGGAACATACCTACCAATCTATTTACCTCACAGAACAAAGTCACGTTGCGAAATTTATTAAGCCACCAATCTGGAATTATTGACCCTCCTAATAGTTTTGAACATTATACACTTGCACAAGGACGACCAAACTTGTCTGAACTCCTTGCCGGCAAAACATCATATTGTCCAGTACCGATTGAAGTGACTTATAAACCAAAAAGCGAATTTCACTACTCAGATGCAAACTTTTGTATTATTGAACTACTACTTGAAGATATAACTGGAAAACCATTCAATCTTTTACTTGAAGAATATATCTTTCAGCCACTACAACTGAAAAATAGCATACTATTCTCTACTAAAGATATAAATAAAATGGAGGCCTTTGCTTGTGGGCATAATAAAGATGGCACCATTACAAATGAGAAGTATCCATTTTATCCATTCGCAGCTTCTTCAGGTATTTGGACAACACCAACTGACTTATCAACTTTAGTTATTGAAATCATTCATTCCTTGCAAGGAATGAGCAAACTAAAACTTTCTCAAAAATTAGTACAAGACATGATTTCTCCTCAAGGTTGCTCAAAATGGACTGGGTTAGGTGTGTTTCTAGATGATTCGAATAAAGACTTACAAATGTATTCACTTGGATGGGGCGTTGGGTTTCAATGTATGATGGTATGCTATCCATACCGAGGTAATGGTGCTGTTATTATGACGAATGCTGACTTAGGTGTTCATCAAATGAAAGGGATTATTGGTGACGTTTTAAAAACGTTATCCTTATAATGAAAAGAAAGAAGCTGTTCCTTCCAGCTTCTTTCTTTATATTACATTTTTCGCAACAATTTTTATATGTTCTGGTGCGATAATCTCCGTTATACTTTCTTGGAAATCTTCCTGCAACATTTCTTCAATATGTTCTAGCTGCACTTCAACATGTGTGCATTCTAAATTATGTATATTTAATAATGCATAATGATCTTTTTTCTTTACTACTAAATATTGATTTTCCTCTGTTACAAGTATAGAACCTAATCGTACTCCTAGTAGGCGTTGATCATCAAACTTCACAACAATTTCCCCCTTCATCACTATGTAATAAAATAACATTTTATGTAATCTATTCTTCATAAACTATATCACAATTTATTAAAATATAAATATCATATCTCTTTTACTAAAAACCCTATTCTTTTATATATTTCGATACAAAAAACTTTCTCAACATAAAATTAGAATTTTCAGTTTTTATTCTTATGAAAATCTATTATAATAAAGTTAATAAATGTTTGACCTCTCCTAATTCATGTACATATGGATGATCAGTAGTCGTTGCTACTGATCTATTTTTTTGATTTCAGAAAGTATATACGCTGCATCCTTTCCTACACCACAAATAAGTGCAGATCCCCTTTGAGATTGCCACGGCAAACCGATATAATATAATCCTTTTACTGGACTTATTCCTCTTACATGATTAGGAAATCCATTCTCATTCACTGCCTTTTCTAGTTCAATCCATTTATAGTTCTGAATAAAACCAGTTGACCATATAATGCTTTCTGCACTATACGTGCCACCATTTTGAAACATAATATTATTTTCTGATGCACTAACCACTTTTTCCTCTAGTTTAATTGCTCTATTACGAATAAGTTCTTTGCCTTCAAAACCAAAAATAGGATCCTTTCTCTTCTGAAACCATTTTCCCCTCTTAGTATTTACTTCGGCGTACAATAAACCCAATTTTTCTAACCAACTAAAAATGCTTTTTCTAAAAAGATGTAACGGTAAAAATGTTAAAGGATGACTGATAGACATTGTAACTTCATGAGTTTTTGCAAGTTCTACTGCAATTTGCATTCCGGAATTACCGCCACCTACTACTAGTACTTTTCCCTTAGGAATTTGTGATGGTGATTTATATTGTGATGAATGTATTTGAAAAACATGCGATGAAAGATGTTGTGAAAATGAGGGAATGTATGGTTGCTGAAAACCACCTGTTGCGATAACAACCTTTTTTGCTTGTAAAACTTCTGTAGGAGTATGTAATTCGAATATCTCTTTTTCTTTCTTTATTTTTAAAACTTTGGTTTGCAATTGGATTGGTAATGTAAAGTACCTTGCATATTCTTCTAAATATGTTGCCATTTCATCTTTACACGGAAATCCCTTTCCTTCTCCTTTTACTATCATACCTGGTAAACTACTATATTCCCTCGGTGTGAAGAGCTGTAAAGAATCATATCGATTTCTCCATGAATCCCCAATTCGGTTTCCTGCCTCAAGTAATAAAAAATTATAACCTTCTTGCTTCAAGTAATATCCCATTGTTAATCCAGCTTGACCAGCTCCAACGATAATTGCATCTAACATCCTTTTCCTCCTTCCTATTTCACATGAATATATGCTCATTTGTTCATATGTTTTATCATACGATTTATTTTTCAATAATTCAATCTGTTTAACAAAATGAAAAAGAGCAGTTCACTGCTTTATGAACTACTCTTCATTACATTTATTTAATACGCAATTACACTGCACTCTCTCTAAAAAATTTATATATTAATCCCTTCCTGCTCTATCATCTCTCCTCATAAAATACGATTCTATTTGAAAACGGATCAATTACAGTTAATTCGATTGTATCCCAAGGTGTTTTTTCTATATTTGGCTTCGAATAAGCATATTCTTTACTTAATAATATAGAATGATAATCCTTTACATTATCTATTTTGACCCGAATCGCACCGCCTGGCGAAGCATCCCCATGATGTTCTGATAAATGTATTACAGCATCATGTAACGAAATTTGTATATATAATGGCATATGTTCCTCATACCGATGTTCCCAATCCATTTTAAACCCTAAAAAATCTATGTAAAATAGCTTTGCTTTTTCAACATCAAAAATTCTAAATATAGGTGTAATCATTTATTATCTCCTCCTATTTATAAACATCTGCCGCCAATTCCCTCAAAACTTCAACATTCACTACTTCAAAGCAACCATTGTTCTTTTTTATAATCTCTTTATCACAAAAAACATTTAATGTACGTAATAGGTGTCGATAACTCGTTCCTAACAATTCAGCTGTCTCTGTTAAATTCCCACTAAATACAATTCGATTTCCGTGCTGCACCGCTCGTTCCCCTGCTGCTAACATGTAACTCGCAAGTCTATTTTCAAGTGGATATAGTAAATTAATTGTACTATTTTTTGAAAGTCGATTTAACTTATGTGCTAACGATCCACAAATACATCGTAAAAATTTCGCATCATGAAATAGTTGATTTCTCACTTTTCCTAAAGGTAAACCAACACAATATGAATCTGCCATTACTTGTACGTTTGAAGCAGTCTTTTGAGAATGAATTAACTCCACATCTCCTAACAGCTGCAAACTATCATAAAAGCATAATAATACAGATTTCCCGTTACTTAATGTATTAAACGCTTTTGCTTTTCCTTCAACGAAGAAAAATAAATAATCTATCTCTTCATTTTCTCTACAAATAAACTCATTCTTTTTAAAAAATATGAGTTCCATATACGGTTTCATATCATTACTAAAAAATGAATCAATATTATTTTGTTTCATATAATGTGCTAATTTAATTGAATTACATACTTTCTTCATAGTTCCCCCGCCTTTACAACTACTCCCCATTGTAATCAAAATTTTCTCCTTCCACTATGACATATGTCATAGTAATACACAATTTCAGCATGATACAGTCATTACAAATATGAAATACAAAGGGGATATTACATTGTATAACTTTCTTTCTGTCTTTATTGGTGTGCTCATCGCCGTTATGCTTCCATTGAATGGGATTTTATCTGAGTTAATTGGCAAGTACACAGCGAGCGTTGTCATCCACCTTGTCGGTTTAATTGCAGTTATCTTCATTTTAATCATTAACAAAAATAAAATTTATTTTGATAAAAGCATTCCACTTTTTTTATATAGCGCTGGTGCGATTGGAGTATTCACTGTTCTTTTTAATAATATAAGTTTCTCCGTCCTTGGTGCCTCTATTACGATCGCATTAAGTTTACTCGGTCAATCTATCGCTTCCATCGTTATTGACCATTTCGGCTTATTAGGAATGAAAGTTGCAAAGTTTGAAAAGAAAAAACTAATTGGATTATGTTTCATCTCTTCCGGAATTATAATCATGACAATTTATTAATGGAGGCAAGAAAATGTTATATATTACTATCGCTATTTTAGCTGGTGTTTCTATCGTTGTTGCTAGAATTATTAACGCGAATTTAGCAGCGAAGATTGGAAATTGGGAAGGCACGTTTTTTAATTATATTACTGGATTATTTTTCTCTATGTTATTTTTAATTTTCAGTTCAGATTCATTTTATATTCCTAGCCATACGTTGCAATCTATTCCTATCGCTGTTTACTTAGGCGGATTAGTAGGCGTTATCGTCATCTCGTTATCGAACTATATTACGCCTAAAATATCAGCATTTTATTTAACGTTACTCATCTTTATCGGACAATTATTTGCGGGGACTATCATTGATTTCATCTTGTCACACGAACTATCAATGGGAAAAGTTGTCGGTGGCATTTTCGTACTAATTGGGCTAACTTACAATTTACTCGTAGATCGCCCTGTTAAAACTGTGCAGAATAACCAAGTTCAACTATAATACTTTACGCTTACCTATCATATATTAATAGAAAAGCTCTTTATACGAAGTAATAGAGAGGAGAATATTCTATTAAGAAAATCATTTTACTGCTCGGTAGCGCATTGATTATTTTTGGTATCGTATGGTTTTTAAACTCAGGGAAATCTATTCAAGATTTCTATACAGCAAATAAACCAAAGAAGAAAGCTACTATCATTTCAACTCAAAGAGACCCAAATGAGCCCCCTGTCTTTTTAGGAAAACAGGAAATAAAAGATATACATGTCGAGTCAATTAAAACAAAAAAAGATATCTTTCTCACAAAAACAGATGAATTAAAAACATTCATTAACAGTATGGATACCGCCAAAAAAGGAAAATTAACATTAGATGAAGAAGGATCAGATTTAATAGATTGTGATATGTGGATTACTTTCGAGGATGGAACTTATAAAAAATATTTCATATGGGTAGTTGATCATCACAGTAGTGAAGTAATGATCGCTCAGCAAGATACTCTTGATGATGTAAACCTTACGTACTATCAATTAAATGAAGATAATTCAAAAAAAGTTTATAACTTATTTAAAAAAATTATTTAAACGAAAAAGTCATGAGCAAATGAGCTCATGACTTTTTGCACTATATATATTCAGGGAACACTTTACATCCCTTTTCCTGCTCTATATCATGCCCAAAGAAAACAATTGGCTTCTCTTTTATCACAACTTCTTTTAAATGTTTAATTGAAGATAAAGCTAATTCTGGATCAAATCCAGCAAATGGCACTTCATTTTCAAAATTCTCTTTCGTATACGATGCATCAATCGTTAATAATACAGGACCGGATTTTTCTGTCTCAATTAATAGCGATTGATGCCCTGGAGTATGGCCTGGTGTATGCAATACTTGAACTCCTGGTACGACTTCATAATCCCCTTCAATGATTTTGTAGTTTAAATTCGGCAATATACATTCTTTCAAATATTCTTCGCTATGCTGCGCCGCCTCATATTCAGCACGCTGTACAATGATTGGTGTATTTATAAAAGCGCCATTTCCTCCTGCATGATCAAAATGCAAGTGAGAACTAATAATATAAAGAAGGTCATCCGGCTCATAACCAACCCGTTTTAAAATATTCACGATTCTATCTTCTTCAGTCATTTTCGGTAAAACCTGTCCTTCGACAAATGTACCGTTAAAAAGACCTTCATTATTAACTGCACTTTCTGGCATACCTGTATCTACTAAAATAGGCCCCTCTTCTGTCTCCAAAAGATAACACCATACAGGTAAGTTCAATAAATTTCCCGGTGTGAGCGTACTATTAACAGAAGAATGATCTAACATACAACGACCTGCTGGGATGAAATAAAGCTTTTTTACTGACATTATGTATCCACCTTTACATTTAATTTAAGATAAAGTAACACAGTAAATAATTCTGCTTTTTAGAAATAAACTCCTTCCACACTTTCATACCAGCATAAATAAAAAAGAGTGTACTTTTTTACATAATGGCATTTCACCATCTATAATAAAAGAGTAAATGACTCTTACTTTAATGGAGGGAATATAAATGAAAGCAATTGGTTTACATGAATACTTACCTATTGAAGAAGAAAACAGTTTAATTGATATTGAAGTTGAAAGACCTGTTGCTACAGGAAGAGATATACTCGTTAAAATTAACGCTATTTCCGTTAACCCAGTTGATACAAAAGTTCGCTCTCCGAAAGATAAAAAAGAAGATGTAGCGAAAATACTTGGCTGGGATGCAAGTGGTATTGTCGTACAAACGGGCGAAGGTTGTACGTTATTTAAAGAAGGCGACGAAGTGTTTTACGCTGGAAGCATTACGAGACAAGGTACATATAGTGAATACCATTTAGTTGATGAAAGAATCGTTGGTAAAAAACCAAAAACGTTAAGTGATGCTGAATCTGCAGCACTTCCTTTAACAGCTATTACGGCTTGGGAAGGTTTATTCGAACGTTTGGGAATTGATTATAATAAGAAAGATACAAATACATTTAAAAACATTTTAATTATCGGTGGAGCTGGTGGTGTAGGTTCAATTGCAATTCAACTTGCGAAATGGGCTGGACTGAATGTAATCACAACTGCATCTCGTAATGAAACAATACACTGGGTTGAAAAATTCGGTGCCGATTATATCGTTAACCATCACCAACCTTTACAAGATCAAATATTAGAGTTTGGGCTAAAAGATGTAGATTATATTTTCTGCTTAAACAATACAGATCAACATTGGCAAGCAATATGTGAGCTCATTAAGCCACAAGGAAAAATTTGCTCTATCGTAGAAAATGAACACCCTCTTGAAATGGGTATTTTAAAAAGTAAAAGTGCTACATTCGTTTGGGAGTTTATGTTTACAAAAGCGATGTATGAAACTGGCGACATGATTACGCAGCACGAACTATTAAATAAAGTAAGCGAACTTTTAGATGAAGGTATTTTAAAGACTACTTTAAATGAAACATTCACACCAATTAACGCTGAAAACGTAAAGAAAGCACATACACTGCTTGAAAGCGGAAGTACGATTGGGAAAATCGTTTTAGAGAAATTTTAATAACAAAAAGTCCGATTTTCATATGAGAAATCGGACTTTTTACTATCTTTATTTACTTGAAATCTCTTGATCATTTTGAACGTCTAACGGAGGTCGTTTCCCTATTCCGAAAGCATAGAAACTAATTGTTACGATAGCTAAGAAAACAATACCTACAACTAGTGAAATGCGTGTATCATCGTTAAACCACATTCCGATTAATACCATAATTAAAAAGGCAATTGTCAAATAGTTTGTAACAGGAGCAAATGGCATTTTGAACGGATGATCTTTCATCTCTGCCCCTTTTGCTTTTCTAAAGTTAATTTGACTAATTAAAATGACGAACCATGGTACCATACCAGGAAGTACACTCGCACTATATACATACACGAATAAATTTTTCGGTGCAATATAACTTAATACAACACCAACTGCTAAACCGATAATTACGCCAACTGTACCGAATAAAGGTACGCCATTTCCAGAAAGTTTCGTGAAATATTTCGGCGCTTGTCCATTTACACCTAACGTATAAAGCATACGACCCGCACTATAAATACCACTATTACAACCAGACATTGCCGCTGTAATAACAACGAAGTTAATCAGTCCAGCTGCTGCCGTAATACCAACCTTCGCAAAAGTTGCTACGAACGGACTACCAATTGTACTTAATTGATCCCATGGATACACAGTTACAATAACGAAAATAGCACCGATATAGAATATTAAAATACGCCAAATTGTACTTTGAATCGCTCTTGTAAGTGTCTTCTTCGGATCCTTCGCTTCACCAGCAGTAATACCAATTAATTCTACACCTTGGTATGCGCCAACTACAAGTGATAATGCAAAGAAGAATCCTGAAAAACCACCTGTAAAGAAACCGCCATTTGACCAAAGATTAGATATGCCAATCGCTTCTCCGCCGTTACCAATTCCAAAGAAAATAAGTCCAAATCCCGCAATAATCATTAATAGAATCGTAACGATTTTAATCATCGCAAACCAAAATTCAAATTCACCAAATGACTTAACAGAAATTAAGTTAGCTGCGCCAAGAATAACCATTGCGATTACGCCTGGTATCCAAGCTGGTAATTCCGGGAACCAATATTTCATATATGCTCCAACCGCAATAATTTCTGACATCCCAACGATAACCCACTGGAACCAGTTACTCCACGCTGTCATATAGCCAGCTAGCGGATGAATATACTTATGACCGAACGTCGCAAATGAACCTGTACTCGGCTCCATATACAACATTTCACCCATCGCACGCATAATGAAGAAGATAAAAATACCTGCAATTGCATACGCAAGCATTACTGACGGACCTGTCCATTTAATCGTGCTGGCTGACCCCATAAACAAGCCAACACCAATCGTTCCGCCTAAAGCGATCATTTGAATATGACGTGCTTCTAAACCTCTTTTCAATTCTTTGTTTGCCACTTCACTTCCCCCTCTTAGATGATTCATAGCCGCATTTTAAAACAAGATACTTTCCCCTAATTCCTTTCGGCCCTGAAAATGATGAAGCAAACGTCATTTCAGACTAACTTTAAAGCTATCCTAAAATCGTTTTTTGCCTCTTACAAAATTCTCAAAACCTTTCATCTTCCAATATTCTATAAATCTTAAAATTACTTACCTTATATTAATTCATTTGTCTGAAAAGTTCAATTATTTTTTCGGTAAATCATTATACATAGTCTGATTAATTTTTAACTAAATTAACAATAAAATACATCTATTCAATATGATTCCGGTATGAATATTATTACAGTATAAATAACCGAGGAAGATAGGGTCTCCTCGGTTTCATACCGCATATACTTCACTAATTATAGTTTGCACTATAATTACTTACACATGCAATTAACACATCACGCAAAAATTTAATATATTAGTAGAACTACATAGTAACTAGCTTCTCTATCCCATCTCCTACTTTAAGAAATACATCACTACACTTAAAACAATCAACAATACACCGGAAAGCGGAAAACTTTTCTCTTCAGCTTTTATCTTCCCCTCAACAATACCTTTAATTTTTGTTCGTATATCCACTAATCATCTTCATAAAATATAAAAGAGTCTCATTAAAAAATGAGACTCTTTTACCATTTCATATTTAAATCATTTTTGAAGTTTGTTTACCTAAAATAAACACTTTAGTAAACAACATCATGATAACTACTATAACCAGAAAATAAAGTGGCATCACCAGTAACGAGCCCGTATGCAGCTGGCTCATTCCCCAAATTGTCATTGTTACAATTACATAGTATCCTAAGCTAAACAATGCTCCGGCTGTACCAATGACATCTTGAAAATCTACTAATGCTAAACTTAAACAGTTAGGTAACGCTATCCCAATTCCTAATAGCAATATAAACATCGCTACTAAAAATCCAATCATATATATTATGTTTGGATTTGATCCCAGTGAAGTAATAACAGATAAAAGGATAGCTCCCCCAGTCATTACAAGACAACCGATATATATAATCTTCTCTGGTTTATATGTGGCAAGCAATCGTTTTGAAACTTTCGCTCCAATAATAGAAGCAGAAGCAACAACAATTCCTAGAAGTCCATACATACTAGGCGATAACTGAAAGTATTCAATAAAGATAAACGGCGCTTCTGCATAATAGCTAAATAAAACACCATTCGCTCCTCCAATTAATAACCCGTATGTTACTACTTTCGGATTTGTAATCAATCGTTTTAAAACAGAAAACACATTGATTTTATTCGTTATTGCGTTCGTCTTTGTTTCGGGAAGAGAAACAAACGTATACAGCAAAATTCCAATGCTCATAACTACTAAACTCAAAAATACGATTTTAAATCCAAACATTTGATCAAGAAAGCCACCAATTAATGGTCCTATCGCTGGAGTAAAAGCAATGACTGCCGAGATTTGAGCAAACATAACATGCCTCTTATGCCCTTCTACACTTTCACGAAGAATCGTTTGTGTAACAACAGAGCCAGCACTTGCTCCAAACGCTTGAATAAAACGACTTAGCAATAAAACTTCAATGGAATTTGCAATAAAGCATAAGAAACTACCTACACCATATATTACAATTCCAAATAACATTGCCGGGCGACGGCCAATTATATCCGATAACCATCCAATAAAAAATACACCTAAAGCAAATCCAGCGAAATACACACTAAGAGTTAACTGTACCTCATTATTACTTACATGTAGCGCCTTTGAAATGTCAGGTAAAGACGGTGTGTAAATCGTTTCACTAATTTGCGGAAATGCCACAAGAATAATCATTAACAAAATTGATGGTACTGAGACTTTTTTCATTTTTCATACCCTCCTATAACTTTGAAAATCTCAGAAATAAAAAGACTTTCCTAAGCTACGGAACAGGAGGGGCCATTATAGAAATTCGATCATAAAACAACAAAAAAAACACCTCAATTACGTATGTTAATACTTATAGGAGGGTAATATTAACATTAATTTTTAAATATACTTTTTCAATTATATTACATATTGCGGTTCTTTTTCTAGTGTTGAGTCTTGGAGGTTTTGTAAAAAAGACAACTTGATACCACTACCTTTTTATGGAATAATTATAAATAGTTTGAATTTACAGATCTGTTTATGAAACGATAAACTAGCATATTTTAATGTCGCAAAGCTTACAAACAGGAGGCCTTTCGTAATGATTGAAATTTTAAGGACAGTAATAAATTTCCTGATTGCTCTATTCTCAGGAGAATTACCAATTGTATATTATGTGTGGATTATTACCCTATTCCTAATTCAAATAAGCCAATCTACTCTGAATTATAAACTCTTTAATAAGAAAGATAATTTCAGCACTTATACATCGGAAGGATTACTTGCTTTTATTATTTTATTATTTGGAGGTATGTTAGTATCTAAGTTACTTGCTTACATAATAGACGATCCTACTATTAGTATGACAAATGTAACACATTATTTTATTTCTCTTATTATATTAACTATATTTGTCGTCATAAGCTGTCTTAAAGATTTTATAGAAACATCTATCAAAAATAAAAATTTGTCTCTTTTTAGCTTTTTAGTAGTTTCCTTAATAACAAGTATACTTTCATTCAAATTTTTATCACTTTTAATCGAAGGTTCTTTTTCTCTTTCTAAATCTTTTATAAACACTTTAATCATTCTTGTAACTATATCAATTCCTCTATTAATTGCCTTAGAGGAAAAGTATGCAGATGAAAAATAATTCTTGAATTTATAGTTTGAAATTGAGTGTCTATTCTTTTTTAACGGTATTACTATAAAAATAACAGTCATTGAATCGAAAATTAAGCAGAAATGAGGACTACAATTGAGCATTGAACAACAATTATATGAAGCAGTGAAAAATTTAATTGAACAAAGGTATCCGCATAATTGGGGCGGAGCTGCAGCAATCCGTGTAGAAGATGGATCCATTTATACAAGTGTGGCCCCTGACGTAATAAACGCTTCAACAGAACTTTGTATGGAAACAGGTGCAATTTTAGAAGCTCATAAATTTCATAAGAAAGTTACACATTCTATTTGTCTTGCAAGGGAAAATGAGCATTCTGAATTAAAAGTATTATCACCTTGTGGTGTATGCCAAGAACGTTTATTTTATTGGGGACCAGAAGTACTATGCGCCATTACAAATTCTAAACAAGATATTATTTTCAAACCGTTAAAAGAGTTGCAGCCATACCATTGGAGCGAAGCATATCATGATGAATTTACAAAAGAATGGAGTACACGATAAAGTGAAGGTTACTCTCAAATAGCGGAGAATAAAGATTATTCACTAAAAAAGCACCGTCACAAATGACGGTGCTTTTTCTATGTAAGAGCTACTAGAAGTTTCCTTCTAGCCTACTCCCATTTATAAGTCCAAAATTGTTCAAGTTGCAGCCATTTTAACGTTGCTGCATCTTTATTTTTGATTTTTGCATGTGTTTCTTCTAACATCGCTTCTGTTTGTGAACGATGCGCACCTAGTGCAGCTAATTTATGCTCGAATACTTCACTAATATTATTTACAACATCCGGCTCACCTAATACAGCTTCGCGATTTCTCGTAATCGCAACTGCATGAATGACTGGACGTTCTTCTTTTTGCATACGTGATACAGCACGAACGACTGCGCGGCCAAATGCATCATGATCTGGATGTACGCCGTGCTCTGGATAAAATGTAATAATTCGAGATGGATTTACTTCTTGAATGATTGCTTCAATTTTATCTGCAACGAAATCAACATCTTCAAATTCTAACGTTTTATCATGAAAACCAAGCATTCTTAAATCTTGAATTCCCATCGCTTCACATGCATCTTTTAATTCTTTTTCACGGATATTTGGAATCGTTTCACGGTTAGCGAATACATTTTTCCCCATGTTACGTCCCATTTGTCCTAAAGTACCACATGCATACGTTACAGGTACTCCTTGATCTGTTAATAAGCGAATTGTTCCTCCCGCCGCAAATGCTTCATCATCTGGATGCGGAAATACAACAAGTACATGTCTCTCCATAAGTTTCCCTCCTTCTTACTTAAATGGTGTTAAGCTTAACTCAAGTGCAACTGCTAAGCGGCCTTGGTTATCATGCCCTGCTAGTAATAAACGCTCTTTATCGTCTACTTCCCAGTGCGTAATACCTTCTGCATATACCCAGCCATGATCCATTTTCAAACCAACTCGGTATGGATTCGTTCCAGTAATCTTCCCGCGCTCAAAGCGAATAATTGCATTTCGAATGAATGCTCCAACTGTCATCATCTTTTCGTTAAAGTGTGACGCATACGCTCCGTTCGTTGTTTCTAAATGAATATATACATCTTTATTTACAAAACGTTCAATTTCATTTTGAATAAGAGAACTATCTTTTACTATTTCCATCGGAATTCACCTCTTTAAACCATTTTACGCAAAAATAATGTAAATTGCTATCTCTATATTAGAGGACAATGCTCACTTTTCCTAATAATTTGCACTGTGTTTTTTATATTTTTTATATGATATGTAAAAATCATATTTTTTCCTTCACTTTGTTAAATAGTTTTCTTTCTTTTTTGAATTTGCTACAATATATTTTATCCCGTATTAATATAGCGAGATACATTTCGACAATTGAATACATACTTTAAAGAAGGTGACATGATTGGAACAATCAGCACATGAAGTAGCAAATTGGCAATATTATTTTGCAATTGCCGTATTTTTAATCACGTACGGATTTATTATTTCTGAGAAATTGAATCGTGCTGTAATCGCACTATTCGGCGCTGCTATTATGATTATTTTTGGAGTTGTAGATTTACATACCGCTTTCACATCACATATTCAATGGGAAACAATCACCCTTTTAATTGGGATGATGATTCTCGTACATATTACGAGTCAATCAGGCGTATTTGAATTTGTGGCTATTAAAGCAGCTAAGGCAGCTGGTGGAAAACCAATCCGCATTTTATTATTACTATCTTTATTAACCGCAGTTGGTTCTGCATTTTTGGACAACGTAACAACCGTCTTATTAATCGTACCTGTTACACTATCCATTACACGTATTTTAAAAGTAAACCCTGTTCCTTATTTGATTTCAGAAGTGCTATTTTCAAATATAGGCGGAACAGCAACATTAATCGGTGACCCACCGAACATTATGATTGGATCAGCAAATAAGCATTTAGACTTTAATGCCTTTTTACTAAACTTAGCTCCAATCGTAATTATTATTTCTATTGTTACACTTGGCATTATTTACTTTATGTATCGTAACAAACTAAAAACAACACCTGAGCAAATTAAAATATTAATGGCATTGAACGAAAAAGATTATATTAAAGATCAAAGCCTCCTTTTAAAATCCATTTCAATTTTAGGACTAACTATTTTAGGCTTTGTACTTCATTCGATTATTCATGTAGACGCTGCGGTTATCGCGATGACAGGCGCTACAATTCTTATGCTAATTGGCGTAAAAGAACATGATATTGAAGATGTATTTGCCCACGTTGAATGGGTAACCATTTTCTTCTTCGCTGGATTATTCGTTCTCGTTGGCGGGTTAATTGATATCGGGCTCATTTCTTCACTCGCAAAAGAAGTGCTCGACGTAACGAACGGTGATATCGGTTTCGCTGCGATACTTATCTTATGGGTATCAGGCATTGCATCTGCAACAATTGACAATATCCCATTTGTCGCAACGATGATACCACTTATTCAAGATTTAGCTACAGGACTCGGATTATCTGTCGACTCTCCGCAAATTGAAGTACTATGGTGGGCGTTATCACTTGGGGCTTGCTTAGGAGGAAACGGAACATTAATCGGAGCATCCGCAAACGTAGTCGTTGCTGGTATTGCAAAACGTGAAGGACATGCTTTCTCGTATATGGACTTCTTAAAAATTGGTTTACCGTTAACTATTATTGCATTATTACTATCACATGTTTATATATATTTACGTTATTTAATGTAATAGTTGTAGTGGGTGAAATTATATCGATGATTCTACAGAGAATATCGACTTACCGACAAATAACGAAAATGAAAAAGGTATGCAGCTAAATTGCATACCTTTTTTTCGTTCACCAAAATATACCGATAATTGCTAATCCACCTAAAATCATACCGCCAATTTGTCCAACGATTGCTGGCGATAATTGAACACCTTTTCTCACTTCAACAACCGGTCTTTCGTGCCTTAGTTGCTGCACTTCACTTTGAAGTTGATGTACACTTCCGTGTAATTCTTTAATTAGTTCCTTCAATTCAGCGACCTCTTCATTTACTGGTTTTGCTTTTTCTAAATTCATTTTGCATAACTCCTTATAAAATCAATCAGTGCACTGTAAAATTTCGCCAATTACTGGTATATCTCCTGCATACTACATATATAATATGGAATGTATTTTTAATCTTGCAGCTCTATCCATTCCTCCCGCAATATCCCCATAATGATACGATCAAAACATTTCCCATCTCTTTGCACCGCTTCTCTCATACAGCCTTCCATCTGAAAACCCATCTTTTTATATAACTTAATAGCAGCTTTGTTATAAGAAATAACATCAAGACCGACGCGGTGTAAATTCAATTCATAAAATGCATAATTTAATATAAGATTGATTGCTTCTCTTCCATATCCCTTCCCTCTATCATTTCCCTCTCCTATACCAATGGCTAATAAACCCATTCTGTTATTCCACTCTATGCCATGAATCGCCACAAAACCAATTAAGCGATCATCTTGAACTGTCCTTACCATGAAAGAAACACTATTCGATCTTCGTCCTTTTAATAGCCCATTACTTGCTATTTCTTGTATCGATTGCGGGAATGCTACATCTGTATCTACATTTCTTAAATACTCACTATCTTCTTGCCACATAGCCATTACTTCAGCATCCGCTTCTCTAATAGCTGATAATTTAATCGTTTTATTTTGAAAAAGATTCATTGTCATTTCAAACTCCCCCTTTATTAAATAACGGGGATACTTATTTCAGCCTATTTATCCCCTCGTTCTATAAACTGCTTTATACACGAGATACTTACAATAAGCGCTGACATTGGCACATCTCCTCTACATTAAATTACATTTATTGTATAATTTTTCATTTATTCTAACAATAAAAAAGACCCCCAAATTTAGAGGATCTTCCTAACAACGAATCGATATTATTTCGTAAACATTTTCTCCGCTTCATCCATTGCCATTTTGTTACCTAAAGCAGAATAGTCAAGCCATGGTTGGTCATTGATAATGTATACATGCTTGCCTTTAACAGCTTTTAAGTCTTTCCAAATTGGTGTTTCTTGAAGTTGCTTAAATGCAGCTTTTGCCTTATCATCTCTGTTTACAACAACGAAAATAGCATCTGCATCAAAGTCAGGTAATACTTCTTGTGAAATGACTTCAAAAGGACGGTTTCCATCAATTTTCTCTACACCATTTGCAGGCTGTAATCCTAAGTCTTGGAATAAAATTGGTCCCATCGGTCTTTTCGTACTAAATACACGTAATTCTTTTGCGGTAACGCGAATTGCCATTACTTTTTCATTATTACCTAGCTCTTTATCTATTAAATTTTTTACTCGTTTTGATTGCTCTTCGTAATCTTGAATATATGTATCCGCTTCTTTCTCACGGTTTACAAGTTTACCAACTTGTTTTAAATGATCTCTCCACGTACCTTCATCTAAATTGAAAGTATGCGTTTTTGCAATTTTTTCGTATTTCGCTACATCTTTGCCAGCGTATTTTTCATCAACATAAATTTCAGATGGCTTTAATTGAAGTAATGCTTCCATATTTGGATCAGTTACAACACCAAGTTTCTTCGTATCTTTCAGTTGTTCTTTTGCATGCGGTAAGAAATCTTTTAAATCTCCACCAATTACAGAACCTACTGGTGTAATTCCTAATGCAAGTAAATCATTTGTTAAGTGAATAGACATTGAAGCAATTTTTGGGTCATTACTTTTTTCCGTTTTTTTCGTTGCCTCTTCATTAGCTTTCGTTTGACCACATGCTGCTAATACTAAAATACACATCATGCTAAATAAAATAGTAAGTTTCTTTTTCATATGTTCTCCTCTTTGAAGTATTTATTTTGTTTTTGTAAGTAAATAAAGAAAATACGGTGCTCCTAAAGCGGCCACTACTACACCAGCTGGAATAGAGTTTGGCTCAAATATAGAACGACCTATCGTATCTGCTAGCACTAAAATAATCATTCCGATAATACCAGCTAAAAGAAGAAAGTGTTGATATGTAGTACCTACTGACTTTCTGGCGATATGCGGAGCAACTAAACCGATAAAACCAATCCCTCCAGCCATCGATACACTCGCACAAGACAATCCAACCGCTGTAGCTAAAAGTAGTAACCGTTCTTTTTGAACAGAAACTCCAAGTCCTGCTGCCACACTATCACCTAGTGACAATGCATTTAACGTTTTAGATTTTAGCCATGCATATGGAGTTAGTATGAAAATCCAAGGTAATAATGCAAGGACATGAATCCAATCCCTTCCCCACACGTTACCAACTAACCATCTAGAAGCGAATGTATACGTTTCATCATTTAACTTAAGAGAGAAAAATAACGAAATCGCACTAAATCCAGCTGAAACTGCAATACCAACAAGAATAAGTCGAATAGGAAGTAAACCTTTTGACCGATCACTCGCAAGTATAATAATTAAAAATGCAGCTAGCATTCCCCCGCCAAATGTAAATAACGGTATTAAAATCGATGCATTCTCATTAATAGAATGAAAGAAAGTAACAAATATAATTAGCCCGAAAGATGCACCTGAATGTAATCCGAGGATACCAGGATCGGCCAGCGCATTGCGAGATAACCCTTGCAAAATCGCACCAGAAATCCCAAGACCAATACCTGCTAACATTGTGATTATAATTCTTGGCATACGATAATCGTATAGCACTGTTGCGCTCTCAAAATCACCATAACCGAAAAGCGTTTGAATTACTTTGAGCGGCGCTATGCTCAATGTCCCTGTATTTAAACTAATTAAAATTACAGCGATACTAATACAACCGAAAATTGTAGTTACAGTAATAGCTCTCTTTTTATCCGTGTTTAAAATCTTCTTCACTTACAACTCCCTCCCAACTTTACGTGCTATATAGAGGAAGAACGGAACTCCAACAAGAGCTACCATAATTCCTATCGCAAGTTCTTTAGGAGGATTTACTGTTCTTGCTCCTAAGTCAGCTAAAACTAATAACATAGCTCCTAATAATGCTGACATAGGAATAATGAGTCGATAATTCACACCAACTAATTTTCTAGCAATATGCGGGATAACTAGTCCTACAAACCCAATAGAGCCAACAGCTGAAACAGATACACCAGCAAGAATGACTACTATAATCATCCCTAGTATTCTCGTTCGGTTCGTTTTTACTCCTAAATTCGTAGCAACATCATCCCCCATTGATATGAGTGAAATAGATCGCCCTAACACTGTCGCAAAAACAATCGTTATGAGAATAATAGGAACTAAAAATTTCAAGTGTTCCCACTTAACTCCTGCAACACCACCAGCGTACCAAAACGCTAAATCTTGGCTTAAATCATAATAAATTGCAACACCTGAACTTAACGAATGTAAAAGTGCGGCCATAACTGCTCCAGCAATCGTTAACCTCATCGGTGTTAACCCACCTGAAGTAGCCGATCCGATAATAAAAATGAGTACTGTACTTAAGACTGCTCCAATAAAGGAAATAATCATCAAATAGGAATACGGCATATGCGGGAAAAAGGCAAAACTAAGTGCTACTACAAACATCGCACCTGCATTTATTCCGAGTACACCCGCATCCGCTAAAGGATTTCGTGTTCCCCCTTGCATTACAGCCCCAGCGACTGCAAAAGCAGCTCCTACAACCGCTGCGCCAATTACCCTTGGGAGCCTTAATTCATAAATAATTTGGTGCTGCGTTAATTTCGGATTATAATCAAAAACCGCTGCCCATACTGTTTGCAAATGAATATCCTTTGCACCAAATGCAACGGCCAAAAATATAGACCCAATTAAACATAAAATTGTTAAGCTCATGAAACATATGAACTTAATATGTATCCAGCGATTATTGCTAGCATATACAGCAGGCTTATGTAACATGTTTCATTTCATCCTTTATATTCAGTTGTTTTTTATAATTATTTTTTATTTATAATTATCATTGATAATAATTATCATTTTCATTTAGATATTATATCCTCACTTTTTTTAAATAGCAAACTATTTTTTCACTTTGTTAAATATTAAAATACTTATTACAATTCCTTTCTAAAACTTACAAATACATGCAAAATAGACTACTGGCTTATTTTTAAAATTGTAGTATACTTAGTCATTATTTCGAGTTTTCTAACAAAAATATCGAAGGTGACACAATGTTCTATATAAAACAACTATTACACTTCACTTACGAGCAAGCATTATCTTGCTTATTCCCAGTCGTTATTTTCTTAACACTAGCCCTTTCAAAAATAGTTTCTATCCCAGGGTTATACCGCTACGATTTCATACTCATCGTATGTCTTCTTATGCAGTGGATTATGTACAAGACTGGGCTTGAGACGAAAGACGAATTAAAAGTAATTACTGTCTTCCACCTCATCGGCCTTCTACTAGAAATATATAAAGTACATTTCGGTTCATGGAGTTATCCGGAAGAGGCATATTCAAAAGTTTTTGGAGTTCCACTTTACAGCGGTTTTATGTACGCAAGTGTTGCAAGTTACATATGCCAAGCGTGGAGAAGATTGCATTTACAAATGCATCATTGGCCGAAAGCTATTTTTGCCGTGCCGTTAGGAGCAATGATTTACTTTAATTTTTTTACACATCATTTTTCATATGACTTTAGATGGGTGTTAACTGTTCTTTTATTCATCGTTTTCTTTCGAACATTTGTAGAATTTTCATTACGAGGTGTTACATATAAAATGCCACTCGTTCTCTCCTTTTTCCTTATTGGTTTCTTTATTTGGATTGCAGAGAACATCGCAACTTTTTTCGGAGCATGGCAATATCCAAATCAACGGGAAGCGTGGAATCTCGTTCACTTAAGCAAAATTAGCTCATGGTTTTTACTCGTTGTTATTAGCATTATGATTGTTACACAACTCAAACGTTTGAAGGAGTCCAAAAAATAACGCTGATTATGTAAAAACAGGTAGCCCATCACTCATTAGAGAGTGATGGGCTTTTTTAATAATATTTTTTAAACCGTCCTTATCAAAGGAGTTATAAATTACAAGAGCATACGCAATTGCACATTATGAACTAGTACTAGCAGAAGATGTTGCAGCAGATGAAGCAGCAATCGTTGCCATCATAGCTGCCTGTTGTGCTTGTATGAGGACTTCTATCATAGTTTGTAAACCTGTGTTGGTAGCTTTACTTTCCTCACCTTTCTGACTTACGAACAGTTGAATAGCAATAAGAATATTCGCATCTGTATGCCAACGGAATAATTTCTCTCCCTGCAATTTTTCAATCAACGCTTTAATAGCATGAACCTCTTTTTCTCCATCCTCAAGTAACGCTAGTAGCCCGATAGCTGGGTAATGCATCTGTTTCACTTTAACTTTTTCTTGTTTTAACAACTTCCATATGTTTGTACATGTTGCAACTAACATTTCTTCACGGACATCCTTCTTTAGTGAGAGGATATGACTTAAAAACTGAAGATCATTCCCTTTACGCAAACCAGCTTTCGCTAGTTTCTGATACAGACGTTCTACTCGGTCCATAAGTGTTTCTACATTCTCTGATTGTCCTGCTAGTAAAACTGCGAGCGGATAATCATTTGTACCTGTAAGAAAAAGATGATCCTCTTTCATGCGTTTATATACTTGCATCGAACGCTGAATGTGCGTGCCATGCTGTTCATTTTCTTCTGTTAAAAGCACAGCAGCTGCGAGATAAGTAAATATACTTCGGCTAAAACCACCAGCAACCAATTGTTCATATAAATCTAAAAACTTCCGAAAAGCTTTCTTGTAATCTGTAAAGTGAATATCTAATGTTGCGGCCACAACAAAGCGATGATAAGACTTTAAGTATGAAAACATCCCTACCTGATTCTTAATATAACTACTAATTTCTAAAAAACGTCCGAGATCAAACAATTTATCACTACCTGCATACATAGCAGCAATCATCATTCCTGTTCGAGAATCACTCGTTTTCCATTTTAGTTCTCCCTTTATCTGTGCATATGTATGTGTGTATTGCTCCAACTTTTGTTCTAATGTAATCATAGTATTCACCCCTATTTCTAGTTCTTCTCTATTATTATACTTATATTTCATACAGATTTTGCAACCTTATTTTTGTATTATCTTCAATATTTTTCTATTATGTAAAACAAAAAATAATAACTATTCCTACTTCATCAGTATCACGATGATAATCGTTCATAATCCTTCAAAAAGTTCAACAACAAAAAAAGATAGATAATAAATTATCTATCTTTTTTTGTCTTTATATTATTTAACATTACACCTGTATTGTGAAAAATAAGATTGTAACTACTTACACCTCAATTTTCACAAAACATCTGTGATTTCGTTTTTCATATGCAATTAAAACTAAAGAGCCTTAATAATACGTTCCATCGCCTTCATTTGCCCAATATGATCAGCTTCATGATAAAGCATCATACCGTATAGCTCTCCTACTGTTTCCAATCCTAGGAATGGCTCTGGCAGTTTATTTTCAAATGCTTCTGCTGGAATTTCGTTAATACGTTTAGCTTGTTCTTTTAATTGAGCCGTTAACACTTCTAACGATGGTCCTTCTGTTTTCCATTTAGACGGTCTTGATCCATACCCAAACATACCTGGATATTCAGTTGGTAATTGTTTAAATTCTTTTCCAAACATGAAAACTTCTGCTGCCGTTAACACGTGACCAATATGCCAACGAATTGTATTGTTAAAACCCTCTGGCTGTGTATCTACAGTTTTATCATCTAACGTTTCCATAAATTTAAGCAGTTCCCCGCGCGTTATTTCAAATTGTTTTAAGCCAACTAGTCTATTCATTTTATCGTTCCCCTTCTTCATGTACCATTTATTATGAACTAAGAATGTTCAACTTATTAAAGTTTCACCTTGTTTAATCTATCAGAAACGATTAAGAAATACATCTAATATGCCTAGTAAAAATAATAAAAAGGTTCACCTCTCGTACATATAGAATTATTTACTACACAAATAGTTTAGTAAATAAAAGAGGAGTGTTAATTTCATGTTACATATTTTAAAACAACAATATAATCTTATTAGCTCTACAAGAGAAACTCTATTTACATTTTTGGAAGAAATTCCACTAGAAAAATTACATAGCACTGTTCCTAATTTCGGGAGCGGTAGTATTATAAAGACGCATATTCATGTAGCCGATTGCTATCAATACTGGCTTGGATCATTTGCATTCAAGCAAAAACGAGCAGATTTTTCATTCGCTAGTGATTATGAAATTGAGCATGCAGATGTGGAGAAAGTCCGTGCTAGATTTAAGTTAGTAGATGAGACTGTACAAAACTTTTTAGATGAATACAATGACCGTTGGCTCGAAAATATAGCAAATGAAGTGAAATGGCAAAAAGAACCTTGGAGTACAACACCGATATGGCTTTTAACTCATACAGAGACACATGAGTTTCATCATAAAGGACAAATTGTATCTATGGCTCGTCACCTTGGGTACACTCCTCCTGATACAGACCTTAGTTAATTCGATTATAAAAAAACTTGTTGATACATTTTGTTGTGTATAAAACTTTTATCATTTGTTTTAGGTATACCATATCATTATAAAATTCATGTAACATCAAAGTAAGACACATACTTTTCAAACAATACACAAAATAAAACTCTTCTTCCATGTAGAGCAAAAATATTTATATACTCTATCACCAAACTTAAGGAGAAATTTATAATGAGATTAGAGAGTGAAAGAATTTATTTAAGACCTCTTTGCGAACTAGATGCCCCAATTATATTAGAAAGTACGATGGATACAGAGATACGTTATATGACTGGAACCAAACCTACTTTTTCATTGGAACAAATAAAGACACATATAGCTCATATAAATAATGATTCGAGTCGCTATGATTTCGCTATTTGTTTACAAAGCAATGACGAAATGATTGGAGAGTTGTCGATTTTAGATATCGATGAGGAGAACAAAAGAGCAGGATTCAGAATATCAATGCTTTCAATAGCACTAACAGGACAAGGATATGGAACTGAAGCTATTACAATTGTTTTAAAATTTGTTTTTGAACAACTATATTTAAATCGGTTACAGTTAGAAGTATTTAGCCATAATTTACGCGGAATTAGAGCTTATGAAAAGATTGGGTTTGTAAAAGAAGGAACCTTACGTCAATCTTTATTTTATAACGATACATTCTCAGATGAAATTATTATGGCGATACTTAAAAGTGATTATAAAGAGATGTCATTGTAAATAACTGTTCTTAAACTATTAACAACTTGAAAGAACCTTACCACACTAAAATGCAATAAGGCTCTTTCATTTTTATATCAAATAACAACTCTTAACTCATGTATTATATTAATACCAAATTGTCTCCGCATAATTATATGCATCACTATTCGGAATGGCATGTTTCCCTTGTGCTTGTGCCTTTCTTGGATCTAAATCATATACCATTGGCGTATAACATGATGTTTGCCCTTTATTCACAACACCATTTCCTCCAGCACTTCCGCAAGTATATGCCTTTCCATCGGTTTTTCTGACTATCCTTGCATCAGCTTCGTTATTATAAACCGCTGCACGAGTTACAGTAACCTTTGCCCACGCTGTTTTACACGTCGTGCTAAATTTTAATTCCACATATGAATTAGAATCAATCCACTTCTTTTCTTTCGTTACTGCTGATTGATCACAGCTATTGTAGTAAGGGCTTTTCCCATCATATGAATGGTCTTCTGCAAATGCTTTATCATTATTCGTCGTACTAAAAACACTAGTTATGACGAGCAATGCCAGACAAAGACATGCGCTTACCTTTTTAAAAAGCTTCATAGAATTCCACTCCTTTATTAATAACGTCCAGTTTTCCCGTAACCATTATTAATCGTCACCGCTTCGGCATCAGCCGTATAACCAAAATCAGCAGTTAAATCAAATACCATTCCTGTATACGTGCTCGTTTGACCTGTTTTTATTGCTCCATTACCACTATTAGAGTCTACTGATTTTTGAAATACACCGTTTTTATATTTATTAATAACAGCGTAAGCATATATCCCTCCAGAAACGGAAGGTGCTGGTTGATCTAAAACAAGCTTAGACCATGCTGCGTGACATTTATTACTGTAACGTAAATACACTGTCCCTACTTTTTTACTACCCTCATACACCGCTGTAGACTTTGCATTAAATCCATCTGCATCACACGTTGTACTGCCTCCGTATACTTTCGTTGTAGCCGGATTTTTCCCGTCATAGTAACTACTTAAATCAGTAGCTGCAAATGTACTTCCTTGAAAACTAAATAATACACCTACACTCGCTACACTTAACACACATACTTTCATTAACTTTTTAAACATTGCAAATCTCCTCCCCAAAAATAAGTACGTATCATAAAAACAAGCTATACCGCTATGTAAGCCCTCCTTTCATGCTTCCTAGAGGCATCTTACAGAAACGGATAAACGTTGTAAATTTCCTTATGATTATTGGAATATACGAAGAATTTTACTTATCTGTCTAAGAAAAAAAGTTGAGAAATACACATTTTATAGCATTCTTTATTTAAAACATAAAAGAACCGATACTTGTTACATGCAAGCATCGGTTCTTTATACAAAATTGCCATTTTTTCTTTTATATAAAATAAATATTTCTCCACTTAATCTGTTGTAAAAAACTCCCTCGTCACATCAATAAATTGCTGCAGTGGCGCTGTCATCCATTTATCTTTATGCCAAGCAATTTGTGTATAAATCGGTGAAATTGCATTTTCTAAATGTAACTCTTTTATCGTTCCCTCTCGTATATCTTTTTCTACTACTATCGCGGGTAAAACTGCTATACCTAAATCTGCAATAACACATTGTTTAATTGCCTCGACACTAACGAACTCAATTTTATTTGCTGGATACACATCTTCTGTACGAAATAGCTCTTCAAATAAAGTTCTATACGAGCAACCGAGTTCTGTTAACAAAAGTGTTTCCTTCTCTAAATCTTTTGTAGAAACGGAAGTTTGCTCGAGTAAATAATGCCCTGAAGCAGCTACTACTTTTAATTCTTCTTTCATAAGCGGCTCCACATGTAAAGCATCTTCTGTTTTACATTCGTCCAAAATAAAGGCAAGATCGACTTTTCCCTCCATCAATTGTTCCCTCGCATCTTTATTGGAATGTGCTGGTTTAAATATAAGCTTTATTTGAGGAAATTGTGCTTTAAACCTCTTTAATATAGAAGGAAGTCTATATGTACATTGGCTTTCTTGCGCACCGATTATTAACGTACCTGCTATTTCCTCATCATCTTTCACAGCCATTTTAGCTTCGTTACTGAGTGCAATCATCTTGTCGGCATATAGTTGAAACTTTCTGCCTGCTTCAGTTAAAAAAAGACGTTTTCCTAATCTTTCAAATAACGGCGTACCTAACTCTGCTTCTAACGTTTTAATTTGCGCCGTTACACTCGATTGAGCAAAGTTTAATTTCTTCGCAGTTTGCGTAAAATTCAAAGTGTCCGCTGCTACTTTAAATGTAATTAATTGTTTTATCTCCATTTATCGTCCCTCTTTTCAATCGATATTCCCGATTGATTTCATCGAAATAATCCTCTTTGTCTATTGATATTTGTATTGTATGATAAAGAGCATCGACAAACAATAAAAATGGAGGGATTCCATATGAAAGCACTTTGTTTCGAACAGTTCGGAAATCCGGATGTACTACAATATAAAGAAATACATGATCCAATCATAAATCCAAATGAAATTCTTGTCCGCACGAAAGCAATCGGTTTAAATTTCGCTGATATTTATAGACGCCGCGGTGATTATCATCTCGCTGGCAACCCACCATATGTATTAGGTTATGAAGGAGCTGGCGTTGTTGAAAAAGTAGGAGCTGACGTTACGAATATTAATCCTGGAGACCGTATTGCATTTGCTGATGTCCCATTTGCAAATGCAGACCTAGTTGCTGTTCCATCGGAGAAAGCAATTAAGCTTCCAGATTCTATCTCTTTTGAAACAGCCGCTTCTGTCTTATTGCAAGGTCTAACAGCACATTACTTAACGAAAGATAGCTATGAAATAAAACAAGGTGATATAGCTTTAGTACATGCCGCAGCTGGTGGTGTTGGGCAACTTCTTATTCAAATAATTAAACTACTAGGCGGAAAAGTAATCGGCCTAACTTCATCAAAAGAAAAAGCACAGATAGCTACGTTAGCTGGTGCTGATCACGTATTTTTATATACTGAAGCATGGCCTGCGAAAGTACTTGAAACAACAAACGGTGATGGAGTAAATGTTGTATATGAATCAGTAGGTTCTACATTAGAGGAAAGTTTTAGCGCAACTAAAACTGGTGGTACTGTCGTATTTTACGGAATGGCTGGTGGTAATCCTGCGCCCGTTGATCCGCGTATGCTTATGGATACTTCGAAAACTTTAACTGGCGGAGACCTTTGGAACGTGCTTACATCTTATGAAGAGAGAAAAGAACGCTCCTCTCAATTATTCGAATGGATTGCGACCGAAAAAGTAAAAATCACAAGTCCTACTACATTCTCTTTACGAGACGGTGCCCGTGCTCATGAATTATTAGAGAGCCGAAAAAGTACAGGGAAGATTTTATTAATTCCATAATCGTACTAATAAAAAAAGGAAGCTAGAATATATTTCTTCACTTCCTTTTTTAACGTTATTTATGTTCGATTTCGCTTCTTTTCAATTACCCAGTTATTTATATTTTTTCTGTCTATGCTTCTCTTTCTAGGCCCCTCATTTTTAAGTTTATATAATAAACAAATCTAAATATTAAAGGAAAAAACAAACCTCCAAATATCAACGATCCAATAAATACAGTATCAATAAAAGAAAAAACCAAAAATAATAGCATTCCAAAAAAATAAAATACAACTGCACTCCAATAAATAAAACGTGGAAACTTAGTTTGGAACGAATCACCTTTTTCACACGGTTTTCCAAATAACAAATGAACGAATTTAATCAACATAATCACTTCTCCATATAATTGTTAATATTCTTTTCTTCTTAGAACTGAACATAAATCACATACTATGTATCATTTTCTTTTAATTTTCCGACACCAAAGTTATTAACTATGTCGAATACGGTAGCCTTTTACTCATACATTTCATAAATGCAATAATATATTTTTATTTCAATACAAATCGTCTATCCCCTTTATCATGTTGCAATTCAAACAATACTGGATTACTAACAAATCTTTTTAGCAAAACATACGCCTCATAATCAGATATTTCATTAGGAATATTAATTCCACTAAATGATGTTGAGGTAATTAGTGTATGAAAATCATATTTAAATTCATAATCACCAATATACGCTAGTGCCAATTTCCCTTTCCATTCAATTTGATATGTCTGCCCTTCTAATCTAGTAAACTTAATATTATGAAAGACTGACGCATCATGTCCAAGTAAATAAACGTCAAATGCAGTTAACTCTAAATCTAAGTCCTGCTGCTCATCTTCCGATAAACAATCAATTGCAAATCTCTTCCCATTTAGCGTATCCAAATTAAAAGGCGCCTCATCACTGCCTACACGAAACCCTTTAAAATCCCATTCTTCTGATGACAAAGTGCATCTATGGAAGTTGTTCCATACAATCTTAGCCTGCCAATCATCTTCTTCCTCATTCTCTTCATCTTCTTCATCCAAATCTTCCTCATCATAATCCGCGGTCTCTAAATGCAAATCAAAATACAAACCAGCCATACCATTTAACTCTTCTTCCTCAGCATATTTAAAATGTGCACTCCACTTAAAATTAACAATTCGATGACCATTAGGCCACGGGTTGTCCACAAAATATATTCGATCCATATTCACACATTCCTTACTTTGTTTTATTTCTCGTATACTTATTTTAGATTCCGAGATGAGATGAAATGTAAAGCTAGACTAATGTCCCTCCAATACACTACAAACTAATTTGTTGTTCCTACTCCCTAATTATACCATTACAATAATTTTCACAGTTCTTTTTTAACAGAATATTCCGATTATAGTTAATAAATGATATATTTAAAAATAAAAAGGAAGCTAGATTTCTCTACCTTCCTTTTCTTATTTTTATATTTCCACACTTTCTTTCCCTTTTGCAACGTAACTCATATCTCCAACAGACTCGACTGTGTATGTTCCGTCTTTATATACAACCTGGGTCACACTAGCATTTTCTACTCCAAGTTTTGTTTTGCTACTGTCTAACATTTCGATTAAGGTAGTAATCAAGAGCCCATGAACGACAACTAAAACATTACCGCCACCATTTGCAGCAGCTTCTTCACTAATTTTATCAATCTCTTCTTTTATACGAGTAGAAAATAATTCCCAATCTTCCGCCTGTTTCGTAGGGTCTGCTGCTCTAATAAGATTAATCACTTCTTGAATAGAAAACTTCATAAGTTCTTCTGGTGATGCAACGCCTGCAGCTTTTCCAACCACATCCCACATATTTTCAAGTTTTTCACCTTCAAAAATACCAAAATTTAATTCTCGTAATTTTTTTCTTTTCTCAAGTTTTAACTTTGATTGCTCACTATATTTTAATACTAAATTAGCAGTTTCAATCGCTCGGCCGCTATCACTACTATACGCATTCGTAAAATGAACATCTTTTAATCCTGTTCCTAAATTAGAGGCAACTTCAACACCTTTTTCTACTAACGGGGAGTCTGCCCAACCTTGCGCGCGATGATTCGTATTTAATATTGTTTTTCCGTGTCTTGTAACATATAACGTAACTACATTCTCATTGCTATCTGTTTCTCGATTCTTCATTCTATTCTCTCCCTTTACATTTCTATATCAATTTTACCACCTTAATTATTCATTGAGCAAAATATACGTAAGTGAATTTGCTAAATAAAAAAAGCTATCTTTCTGTATATCTCTACAAAAAGATAGCATCTTTTATGATTACATTTTTCAACTGATATTCCTACTCAGCAAAAGCACTCGAATACTGAACAACTCCTTCTACACCTTGCAGAGCGTTCTCACTTAGCTCAATCACCATAAACACTTCATCTGGCACTTCAAATGGTGCTTTTATATTCCACTCTCTTGCTTTCTTAAAACCAAATTTCGGATAGTATTCTGGATGCCCTAACACTACAACTGATCCATATCCAAGTTCTTTCGCTTTTTCTAACGCAGCTACAATAAGCTTCCCGCCGATTCCTTTTTTCTGATGGTCCCTAGCAACTGATACAGGTGCAAGCGCTAATGATTCTACAGAAGTTCCATCCTGTTCTATCGTAATTTTGGATAACAGAATGTGACCGACTATTTCCTCATCTACTGCAACGATTGATAACTCTGGAATAAATGCGTCACATTCTCTAATACGTTTTACAAGTTCATGCTCTTTTTTATCACTAAATTCTTCATGTAAAAATGCTTGTTGTACACCTTCTTCTGTTTTTCTATAATCGTTTTTTTGTTCTTGTCTAATCGTTACCATTCTATATTATCCTCTATTCTTTCTTATTTCTTTTTGAATTTTACGAAGCGCTTTTTTCGATCCGCGCTCTATATCATGCTGCATTTTTCTTTCTTTATAATCGACAAATAGTGTATTTAAATCATATCCCTCTGGGTATAATTCCTTCGCCGCTACCTCTAACGTAATACGTTTTACATTCACTTCAACAAATTCACCGTTATAATATACAACGACGTTATAGAAATTATCTATTTCCTTATAGATAATACCAAAATCATCATAATCTAATACTTTTACACGATCGCCGATTTTATACTCGTAATGATTTTCTCTTTTTTCTTGCACAAATTTCGGTTTTCTAATTTTACTTTCATTCACTTGTTCTAGAGCGTACTCTTTATTCCCCATATACTCTTTCGCTCTTTGCAGTACACGCTCTCTTACGTTCATTTTATTTGCAATCCAAAGTGCATTACTTTCACCTGATTTTCCGATTACTAATTTATAAAGTGGTTCTAGCGTCTCACTATTAAATTGCATCGCTGCATTCATAAAATCATCATGCATTTCGGAGAATCGTTTGATTTCACCGTAATGCGTACTCGCAACTATAATACATCCTGCAAGATAAAACTCCTCTAAAATAGAAATTGCAAGTGCTGCCCCTTCATTCGGTTCAGTCCCGCTTCCTATTTCATCAAATAACAATAATGTATTATTATTTGATTCCCTCATAATCTCAGATAGATTTTTCATATGAGATGAAAATGTACTTAATGCATTTTCAATACTTTGATTATCACCAATATCTACAAATACATTTTCGAAAATAGCAATTTCTGTTTCTTTATCTCCAGCAATATGCAAGCCTGACATTGTCGCTAAAGTTAACAATCCGATTGTTTTTAGCACAATTGTTTTCCCGCCCGCATTTGGTCCTGTAATAATTAAACTACGATAGTTTTGACCGATTTCAAAGTGTAACGGTACTGCTTTCCCACTTAAAAGCGGATGCTTACAATTTACTAAATGAATGTAGCCATGATCATTTAATTTCGGCTCTATTCCATCGATTGATTTACTAAACTTCGCTTTCGCAAATACCATATCATATTGGCTAATTAATTCCATATTAATTTTTATATGATAAATACTTTCTACTACCATTCCTGATAAAGTCGCTAAAATTTGATACTCTTCCATCGCTTCTTCTGCTTTCAAACTAGCGAGTTCCGCATTTAACTTTGTAACCGTGTGTGGTTCTATAAATACAGTAGAGCCTTTAGCGGACGCTTCAACTATACTTCCCGCAACTTGATTTTTATAAGAAGATTTAATTGGAATCGTATACCGATCATCCTTCTTACTAATAAAGAACTCTTGAATATACTTCTTATTTGCACTACTATTTAAAAACTTCGTTAAACGTTCTTTTATTTTCCCATCTACTGAATCTATGTTATTTCGAATTCGTTTTAACTCTTTACTCGCAGCTGCATCAATACTATTGCCTTTAATGGAAAAGTTAATTTCCTCTTCAATACTTTTAAATTCAGTCATTGAATTTGCATAAGAAGCTAATACTGGCGCAAAAAATTCTTTATCTAACATAAATTTTTTAATCTTTCTACAGCCGCGTAAAAAGTCTGAAACACTTACTAACTCTTCAGGGTCTAAAATCATCCCTTTTTCTAATTTTTGAATTGTACTAGCAATATTTGAAATGCCAAAGAAAGGAACATGCCCTTCTGCATCTACTATAGCTCGTGCTTCTGTCGTTTCATTCAAGCGATTCCTCACTACTTTTATACTCGTACTCGGTTCTAATTTATTTAATAATTCTTTACCTAATCCACTTACACAATAAGATTTCACTATATCCTTTAATTCGTTATATTGTAACTTTTCAAAAGTCATCGTATTCATTTTGTTTCTCCTCACTATGATTGATTTATATCATAAATGAAGATACCTACTCATTAGATTCCAATGAGCCCTACATTATTCAATTACCATTTTTATACATTAAAAACGTATACAAAAAAGCTGCGGGGATACCGCAGCTTTTACATTTACAAGGCAAGTGTAATAATATATGAGGAAATAAGCCATAAAAAACAGATGGCAATCCCCTTATTACACGCTTTATAAAGTATTGTAGGTATCTTCATAGGTTTCGAAATAAATCCATGACAAAATTAGGGGTATGATGTACATAAAAATCCCCTGGTCTTATCCGATTTATTTCATTAAATTTTTCCTATTTAGTACCTACCGCACTCACAAAAAGCACCTCTCATTAATTTATATTATAGTCATTGAAATCTAATTTACTGAAATCATCATACTATATGTTTCGTGAGAAGTAAAGGTGTCAAACTATTCCCTTGCAGATTGTAAAGCTTTCATATAATCAACCTTTTTCTCAAGGGTCTTTTTCGCATCTTCAGCCGTTACTATATAATCTATCGCAATATGTAGTAATACATCCTTATTATCATTTGGCAACTGAATTGTTATATCCTCCACACTACTCTTACTATTTTCAATTGTTTTATTGAATTCTTTTATACTTCTTGCAACCTCCGCTAATGTTTCCATATGTACAGGATTGTTTACATCTAAAATAGTATTACTTCTAAAAACTGCCGTAACATAATGCTTCGGATGTTTCTTCGCTATTCTTTTCTCTGCATCCTTATCGAAAACAATATCTCCCGTCTGCATTTGTTCGAAAGTAAGTATAGTATTATTTCCTTTTTCTTCATAATATGTATTGAATCTTTCTCGTAAATCAATCGCTTCTTTTTTTATTTTATAGTTATCATTAGTTACCTTTGGAGAGCTTCGTCCATCGAAGGATATTTGAAATTGCAAATGCGGTTCATCTACTTGCTGTACATAAGCGGTTCGTGTGTCCGGACCTAAAAAACCCTTACCTTGTTCGGGTATTTCAATTCGATCTAGTTTCACAGAAATACCATGCTCCGATTTTGTATAACTTTGTGCTTTTTGTTCAATTTCTTCATCCGATATATCACATGATGTTAATAGTAACAAACTAAACATTATGCTATATTTCATTATTGTTCTTTTCATATTGCCTCTCCTTTTGCTATTACTGCCTATACAAAAATGTCCTTATAGATTTTAAATTACGATTTATATAAAGAACTTCTTCTCATAACCACAAGTGTAAAAACACTCATTCGTTATCTATTTACACTTATAGTGTAATTTTACACTATAAGTGTTTTATCGTAAAGCAAATATAATATCTATTAAAATCACGTTAAAAACATACTAATATTTAGTTCTATAGCAATCACAATACAGTTTTTTATTGTATCGAACTTTAAAGTACTAACTTTAATTTCGCTGCGAAAAAATTAAATAAGCACCTCCGCTATTGCGAATGTCATTTACTTTCTCTAATACATTTAATAATTATGACAAGCAATCATAGGAGGTTACTATATGAGCGAACAATACATCATTTTACACGGACCTACTCTTGAACCCAATTTAATTGGCCCCACACTACCACCAATTCCACCATTTACATTCCCAACCGGACCTACTGGAATGACAGGACCTACCGGTGCGACAGGTTTTACTGGAATTGGAATAACTGGTCCTACTGGGGTTACAGGATCTACCGGAATTGGAATAACTGGTCCTACTGGGGTTACAGGATCTACCGGAATTGGAATAACTGGTCCTACTGGGGTTACAGGATCTACCGGAATTGGAATAACTGGTCCCACTGGAGCAACCGGTTTCGGGATACTCCCCGTATTTGGAACAATAACTTCTGAAATAGGTATCGGTTTTTCAGCCGTAGTTAATACAAATGTTAATTTTACCGTTCCAGGACCTGTTAGCGAAACTACTCTAAATCCAGTAGACAACTCCATTACCATTAATACCACTGGTGTATACTCTGTATCCTTTTCAATCGTATTTGCGATACAAGCTATTTCGTCTAGTATATTAAATCTTACAATAAACGATTCTATTCAATTCGCAATTGAAACACGAGTTGGTGGTGGTTCTGGGGTAAGAGCTACATCCGCCAGAACTGATTTATTACCTTTAAACCAAGGAGATGTTCTTCGGGTACGAATAAGAGAAGCTACTGGTGATATTATTTATTCCAATGCATCTCTTGTTGTTTTAAAAGTCGATTAATTCATTTATTAAAATAAAAATCTAGGTATGATAACAATATAAAAAGAAGAGGAAGACTTATATTTCAGTCTACCTCTTCTTTTCTATCACCAATTCACTGCTGAACATATATGGAAACTGATCCTCCACTTACATGGAATTGTCCCCATCCGTCCTTATTAATTGTTACAGTATTTGTTTGATTACCCGTCATATCGTACCATACTTCCCCCGCGTTATTCTTTCCAACTTCCATCCACTTTGATCCTCCTGGTCCATCTGAGATTAATGTCGCTAAACCGGAATCCGCATGTACATCATCCCCTTCTCTTGTCCAGCCAATTACATCTGGATGGTCTAAATAATCACGCTGCGTACCATATGCAAAGTTTTTTCGTGCCGTCAAAATCGGATCAATTTTATTTTTTAATGCTGGAATTTCATAACTACTATTTCCGTCTGTCCCATAGTAATCACCATAGAAAACTGAAGGATACCCCTCTGCACGAGTTAAAATAAATGCATATGCCAACGGTTTAAACCACGGACTTACTACAGATTCCAATGACTGTCCAGGCTGAGAATCATGATTCTCAACGAGAGTAACTGCAAGTGCAGGGTGATTTTGCATTACTGTTCCATTTAAAATATTTCTCATATCATAATTCCCATTTCCTTTTGAAGCATAATGAAAATTGTAATGCAGTGGTGCATCAAATACAGATTGATTATAATTGACTTTCGCTAAATAATTATTTAAAGTTTGGATATCATTTTGCCAATATTCAGCCACTGTAAACATTTCTTTTCCTGTTTGCTGTCTGACATGATTTACCCAATCGCGTAAATATTCATGATCAATATGTTTAACAGCATCTAAACGAAAGCCATCTAAATTTAATTCATTCGCATACCACGTCCCCCAATTTTTCATCTCATTCGCAACATCTGGATGATCAAAATCAAGATCTGCATACATTAAATAATCATAATTTCCATTCTCGCTAGACACCTCCCAGTCCCACGCTTTACCTATACCCCTAAATTTATAAATTCGATTTAATTTCCTCCCTTCATCCCAATCCGTTCCGTCAAAATGATACCATTTCCATTTGAAATTAGAATAAGCTTCTCCGCGCCCAGGAAAGTTAAACCCCGTCCATGCATTAATTTCATAATCACCTGATACCTCAACATTTCGATTGTTACGGTCTACCTCAACAGCCGTTACATTTTCAGTATAATCTGCTCCACCTTTATGATTCATAACTACATCGCCGTATACATCGATGTTTTGCTTATGTAAAGCTTCAATTGCAGATTTCAACTGTGCTTTTGTCCCATATTTCGTCCGCACCGTTCCTTTTTGATTGAATTCCCCTAAATCATATAGATCATACGCTCCATATCCTACATCATTTTGCGTAGTTCCTTTATATGCAGGTGGTATCCAAACAGATGTAATTCCTCTTTGAGCTAAATTTTCAGCATTTGAATGCAAGCGATTCCAATGATTACCATCATTCGGAGCATACCACTCAAAATACTGCATTAACGTTCCATTGTTAACCGTATCTGCATACACTTTACTTCCCCCATGTATACTAGGTAAAAACAAAACAACCGACAAGCCGACTACTGTTATTTTTTTCAACATATTTACACCATCCCCTTCAAAGAAAACGTTTGCATAGTTTATCGAAATTATTATAATATTCGTTCTACGATTAGTAAAGTAGTAATCTCTCACTCTCCCACATTATTTTTTAATCTAACTTCAAATATTCAACAAATACTTCAACGTAGTTTTTATTTCACATCTTATTCAAGATTGTTTACAATTTATCTATAAAAGCATAACGGAGGGATTTCTATGACGGACTTTCAAAAACATTTTTTTGCAAGATTACATATAGAAGAAATACACAAAATTTCATTCGAAGATTTACCTAACATTATGTACGCGATGGCACAAACTGTCCCTTTTGAAAACTTAAATATTCTCGAAAACAACTTTACAGAAATATCAAAAGAAAATCTAAAAGAAAAAATTTTAGTAAACAACCGTGGCGGTCTTTGTTATGAACTCAATCCTACTATGTATTACTTCCTTAAAGACGCTGGATTTGATGTTCATCTCGTTTCAGGAACAGTGTACAATGCTGCAAATTCTATATGGGCTGTTGATTCTGGCCATATCGCAACCGTTTTAACACATCATAATGAACTTTATTTAATTGAAGTAGGATTCGGATCATACTTATCTCTTGCACCTGTCCCTTTCTCAGGTGAAGTCATTCACTCCGTTACAGGAGATTATCGTATTCGTAAAGAAATGACCGAAAAAGGAAACTACATGTTAGAGATGCGTAAAAATAATGAGTTTTTGGATCAATCTTCTGCTGATGATTGGACGTTAGGCTACGCATTTTATATAGAAGAAGTGGATGAAGAAAAAGCAAATGCAGCACAAGAAATTATCGTTGAACATGAGGGCTCACCATTTAACAAAGTACCTCTTATTGTAAAACTAACTGAAGATGGGCATGCATCTTTAACAAAGGATAGTCTGACAATAGCGAAAAACGGTAAAAAAACGAAAGAAAACGTTACAGATGTACAATATAAAAATCTTTTACATTCAAAATTCGGAATTACATTATAATTTTTTAAGCCTTGCCATTTTAGCAAGGCTTTTCATTTTCCAGCAGGGATTTTTTGCAATTTGTTGTATTTCATAGTTATATAGGAATATAACTACATATTTAGAAAGGAAATGATTATGACTGAACTTAAAGATCGACTACAAGTAGATGATAAAGAAAAATGGGATTTAACGGATATTTACCATACAATTGAAGATTGGGAAAGCGATTTTCATAAAATTGAAGTATTAACGAAAGAATTACATGAGTTTAATGGAAATATTCACGATGGCAATAGTTTATTAGCTTATTTAACAAAGAGTGAAGAAATTTCTAGCATAATATCTTTAATGTTCGCTTATGCACGATTACAATCTGACCTTGATACACGCGATACTGACGCCCAATCTCTTGTCGATAAAGTATCACAATTACACGTGAAAGTAAGTGCGGCTAAATCTTTCTTTTCCCCATTCTTACTTAGCATAGATGAAAACACATTACATTCTTACATAGAAGAAGCAGAAGGCTTACAATACTATAAAGAAGATTTATTTGAATTATACCGTTATAAAAAACACGTATTGAATAAGGACCAAGAAGAGATTTTATCACAAATGGGTGAAGCACTCTCCTCCCCGCAGCATACATATGGCATGTTAAATAATGCAGATATACTATTTGGTGAAGTGACTACTAATGATGGAGAAAAAGTTACTTTAACGCGCGGAATGTATGCAAAGTTAATAGAAGATGAAAATCGTGAGAAACGTAAAGAAGCCTATAAAGCTTATTACAAACCATACGTTCAATTAAAAAATTCTATCGCTTCTACTTTATCTGCTGCTATTAAAAATAATGTTACTGTTTCAAAGCTAAGAAACTATCCATCAGCTTTAGAAAAGTCATTATTTGGCGACATGGTTCCGAAAGAAGTATATGAAAATTTAATTGAGACGACGAAAAAAAACATTCAATCACTACATACTTATAATGAACTTCGAAAAACAAAATTAAATGTAGATGAACTACGTCAATACGACTTGGGCGTTGACTTAGTAGCGGGTGTAAAACAAGACATTCCATATGACAAAGCGTTTGACATCATGATCGAATCACTAGCTCCATTAGGTGAAGAATATATTGAAACATTAAAAAGCTTTAAAGATAAACGTTATATCGACGTGAGAGAAACGCCAGGAAAACGTTCCGGTGCTTATAACTTTGGTGTATACGGTGTTCATCCTTTCATCCTTTTAAATCATCACGATGATTTAAATAGCCTTTTCACTCTTACTCATGAATGTGGTCACGGCATGCATACACATTACTCACACGGATACCAACCAAGAATTTCTGCACACTATACTATTTTTGTCGCAGAAGTCGCTTCTACAGTAAATGAAGTGCTATTAATTCATCATTTATTAAAAGAAGCAAAAGATGCTGATGTACGTAATCATTTAGTAAACCATTTCATCGATAAATTTAAAGGCACTTTCTTTACACAAATCATGTTCGCTGAGTTTGAAAAAATCACACATGAAATGGCACAGCAAGGTAAACCATTAAATGCCCAAGTCTTTAGCGAAGTTTATGAAAACTTGTTTAGAGAGTATAATGGCGACTCCCTCGTATTTGACGAAGAAGTAAAATACGGCTGGGCTAGAATACCGCATTTCTATCGTCCATTTTACGTGTACAAATATGCAACTGGATTCGCTTCTGCAATCCAAATTGCTGATAAGTTATTGAGCGGCGATCCAAATGCTCAAAAACATTATATTGAATTCCTTAAAGGCGGAAGTTCTGACTATCCATTAAACTTACTGAAAAAAGCTGGAGTTGATTTAACTACGCCAGAACCGATTGAAAGTGCACTAAATCGTTTTAGCTCACTTGTTGAAGAGTTTTCAGCATTATAAAAAGCATGCAGAGTATATACTCTGCATGCTTTTTTCATTTCGGTTACTTTATGCTAAATGTTGCTGCGTCACACAGTGAATCATGCCACCATACGCAAACAGCTCATTTACATAAATGCCGATAATTCTTCTTCCCGGAAACTGCCCTTCAATAATTTGAAGCGCTAACTTGTCATGCTCATCGCCATATATAGGAACCAATACAACCTCATTTCCAATATAAAAGTTTAAATATGAGCCCTTACAATCTGCTTCTTTTACAGCTTTTCTTGTCACCGTTACTGGTATAAGCTGAAATGGTTTTCCATCTATATTTCTTGCTTTTCGCAATTCTTGATAATGCTTTTCGTACGCCTCCAAAAGGTAGGATTCACTCTCCCCGAAAGGATCATATTCATAAAGAATTGTATTTTCATTTACAAAACGTGCTGCGCCATCAATATGGTAATCCGTATCTTCATCATAATTATCCTCACCGCGAATACCATTTATCCATATAAAATTCGTTACCCCCAAATACTTCGTTAACTCCATTTCAATCTCTTCCTGACTTAGTGTAGGGTTTCGATTTTCATTTATAATAGAAGTTTTTGCCGCCATTAAGGTTCCATTTCCGTTTATCTCTATTCCTCCACCTTCTAGACAGACACTAGATTTAACTTTTGGAATACTATACATCTTACTTATTTTTGCCGGAATAACAGCATCATTTTCATACGGATATTTATCTCCCCAACCATTAAAAACCCAGTGTGTTAAGCAGAGATTGCCTTCCTTATCTTTTACAAAGATCGGTCCATTATCTCTTATCCACACATCATCCGTCTCTTGAACTAAGAAATCAATTTTATCCATATCCACTTTCGCTTCCATTAACTTCGATTGGACATGTACTTTTTCTTCCTCATCATATACAACAATATGCACAATTTCTCCGTAATGAAGCTCCTTTGCCATCGTTACCCAAATATCATCTAGCTTAGCTCTGTAACCTTCACCTCTATGAGCTTTATCATGAGGCCATTGGAGCCATGTCCCCTCATGTTTCTCCCACTCAGCAGGCATATAAAATAAATTTTTTATCATACGTGTTCACCCCTTCTTTGAATGTAAGTTCAGTCTAAACTTTGACATCGTGTTAAGGTCAACAGATATATATTCATTTACTTGTAACTACTTTATAAGGTGTCTCTCTATTTCTCTTTGTGATACACTACTTCTCCTTGTAAAACCGTCACTAAAACTTTCGCATTCGGAATCTTATCGGCACTCATTTTAGTAATATCTTCATTTAGTAATACCATATCGGCTGATTTACCTACTTCAATTGAACCAGTAATAGTATCAAGACCTAATGCTTTGGCGGGCTTAATTGTATATGCATCAATAGCTGCGTATACATCAGATAAGCCTTTCTCTTCAATACTTAGTGCATTCGAAATCGTCACAAGTGGATTTAGTTCATTTACATCCCAATCACTACTAAGCGATACGTTCGCTCCTGTTTTCCAAATGCGTCCTAACGGCATAATTCGTTTCATCTGTTGATCTGAAAAATACGCACTTGCCCAGCTTTGTTTAGGATCTTCTGCAAAATCATGGCCTACTTGGAAATCAGCACTAATACCTAACTTAGCAAAACGATTTATATCACTATCTTCTACCATTTCAACATGCGTAAGCGTATAAGGCTGATTCGCCCCTTCTTTTTTCGCTGCTTCAATTGCATTTAAACTCTCTCTTACCCCGCCATCTCCAATCGCGTGAATGAGTGCACCGTAACCAATTTTATTAAGTTCCGTCAACCACCACTTCATCTTTTCTTCTGGAATATAGTTCAAACCGTACGGGGTTCCTTTAAACCATTCAAATTTATATTTTTCTAGTATTTTAGCTGTGCTGTTAATGCTAATTCCATCACTATACATTTTCACTTGATTAATAAGCATTCTAGATGATACATCATCACGCTTAATTTTTTTGAAATACTCCATTTGTTCTGCTTCATTTATATTTGGATATACCCACGGACGAAGTACTACTCGCGACGTTAACTTTTTCTCATCATTAACTTTATTCCAAACGTCTAACCAGCCTCGTTTCCAATAAAGACGTCCATCACCGACTGTAGTAATACCATTCTTCGCCAACTCATCTAAACCGTCTAGCAAACCGTCATAATTTTTTTTAAAGAGATTGGACTGGGCATTCCATGCTTTTTCCATTACGATATCCCCTGCTGTATCATACAGAAGCCCGAAAGGTTCTCCTGTTTCTGGATCCCGGATGATTCTTCCGCCTTGCGGATCTTTCGTCTCTTTATTTATTCCCGCTACTTCCAATGCTTTTGAGTTAACCCATACAGAATGAGAAGTTCTTTCCATAATTAATACAGGGTTATTAGGAAATAACTCATCAAGAACTTGTAATGGCGTTTGTTGTTCTGATTTTTCGTCCAAATCTTTTAACAACTCTTCCAAACTAAATCCTGTTCCACTTATCCATTCACTATCTTTCACATCTTTTTTACAAGCTTTTAAATACGATCGTTTTTCTTGCAGCGCAGCATCCGGTGAAACACTACAATTCCCTGCTGCTGGTGATTTTGCTTCAAAAATATGATTATGGTTATCCACAAAACCAGGAAGAATAAAACGCCCTTGTAAATCCACCACTTTCGTATCTTCATTTATAAATCCTTCTACATCCTTGTTTGAACCAACAAAAGTAATTTTCCCTTCTTTAACGGCTACAGCCTCTACAATGTCTTGCTTTCCATTTGAAGTATAGATTGTACCATTTTTAAACACTACATTTTTAGGCAACTGATTAGGTAGAACGAAGCTACCATTCTCACCTTCTCCTACTCCAGGAGTACACGCTGAAACCCCTGTCACACTTAGAATCAGACAAATAATCATGATTGTTCTTTTCATATTCTTTCTCCTTTTTATTATGATGAATTACTTACATAAATAGAATAAGGATTGACATAATGTTAATGTCAATCCTTATTCTCAGTCTATTTTCATCACTATAAAACAAATTTGTGTCACATATTCCTCTACTAAACAATCACATTCAGGTCCGATACGATAAACTTAACTAAATCTATACAATTCAATCAAATTTACACAAGTTAGTGCTTCATCGTGTTCTCGCAACCCCGAAGGGACGAGGGGTATAACACTCCACACGAGGCAGTATCGTTACCTCCTATTATCAAGCATTTATTTTACCCATCTTGATAAATTTATCGACGCATTTACATCCCTATCGTGATGGCTATTGCACCCAACACAACAACACTCACGTATTTTTAAACTCCACTGTCCTTCTGGTTGAACTGAATGGTCGTATTTTACTCCGCAACATGAACAAATCTTGCTTGAGGCGAACCATTTATCAGCTTTTACATACTCAATGCCATACTTCTCGCACTTGTATGACAAACATTGAAAGAAGAAGTTTAATTTTTGAAATGAAAATGCTTTCGATAGTTTTTTGTTTTTTAACAGGTTTGAGATAGGTAAGTCTTCCACAACAATCCTCATTGGCTTGGTTTTCACCAATTTAGCTGTTGCTTGATGGATATGGTTATTTCGGATATTCGTAATTTTCCTAGATAACCGCAGGTGCTCAGTTTTAGCTTTTTCATATCCGGCAGATTGAATTTTTACACCTTTTTTAAATCTCCTAGACATATCTCTTTGTGCTGACTTTTTCCTTTTCAAAAGTTTTTTAACCTTGGCATCTTTGTTTATATTTCGTTCTTTCATACCATTAGAAGCTACAAACAGCTCTTTTAAACCAACATCCACACCAATCGACTCATTGGTTAGTTCTTGTAATTCAAAGTCTTCTTGAAACCCCACACTAATCCACCAGTGACGACCATCAAATGTAACTCTTGGATTGGATGGTTTTTTATTTCTTGGTAGTTGTTGGCTTGTTTTCACTTCTCCAATAGACTGAATATGAACTACTTTCTTTCCTATAATCAGCCTTTCATAATTGGCATAAAATCCTTGGATTAAATCTTTTTTGGATTTATAAGAAGTGTGATAACCATTTTTATACTTTTTGAACGAATTTTTTCTCGCCGTATCAAAATCTTTTGAAGCCTGTTTGGGAACTTGTGCGTTAATGTCATGTAACCACTCATATCTCTTTCGCTTCTTGATCTTGTAAATCGTTTCTGTAAAGCTAACTGTGAAACAGATTTTCCAAATAGCTTATAGTATCTATCACTCATTCTTTTACAATAGTTATAAGCGAATCTTGCAGCACCAGCATGGTTTCTAAGCACTTTTTCTTGTTTAGGCGTTGGAATCAGTCTGACTTTCTTCGCCAATATCATCAGAATTTAACTCCTTTAATGAAAGATTTGTTCTTCTGAATAGTAGCGTGTTCCACCAGCATTTTCCTGAGACTACTCGGATGTAAACCTGTTAATTCCGATACTTGACTAACTCGTAGAATTTCATTATTATTCTTACCTCATTAAATCTATCGTAGCACATACGTTCGATAGGTTCAATGAGGTTTGATAGATTTAATTAAATGTATCTCGTTCAACTAAGGGCGCAATTCCTTAGCCAGTTCTCTTATGAACTTCTCATGTTTTCACATGAGCGCAGACTATATGTTTATCTCTTTAGAGATAGAGGATTTTTCCACCACCATAGGCTTGTGGTGTACTCTCGTCAGTTATACGAGATAGTCGTTGAACGTTCATCTTATCCATTTTGACTTAGATGATTCGAGGCGGAAGACCCATTGTTCTAATGTTTAGGATTTAACCTTGCACCATCTGATTGATTTTTTCTGCTTTCGCGACATTCACGCTCGCCATTTCTAGCCACGTTGTAGTTCAATCAGCTTTAGGGATTGCCCGCAGTTAACCCTCACTACTAGCCAATCACTTGACTAGCAGGGCTTACTGATATATTTAATTAACTTTCGTTATAATTGGTTAAATAAATCGTAACAGTTAGTTACCCTTTACGTAGACCTCATATGGTGAACCATCTATTACATAACCATTTCTTTCAATCCATTTTTCTAACGCAATATAAGCGTAGCCTATATAGTCATAACTTCCATAATGCATAGTAGTAACGATTTGATGTGGATTTAATTTTTTTATTTCATATTTTTGTACTACATCTTTATTGTTCCCATGCATGACCGGAATCCTTAATTCAACATCACTTTCATTTGGAATATACTCTTCATCATAAAAGACCGTAGAGGGCGAACCAACTATTTGTAAGTTATGCTTTTGTACTTTTTCATATAAGTCATAAAAATAATCATCCATATCATCTATATTTATTTGCAGTCTTTGAGCAATTACTGTTATTTCATTTCTCATTCCAATAAATATATCGTAATTTCTATGACAAGCAGTATTTAAAGCATGATTCATATTTACCATTTCATTCATTTCTGAAATAACCTGTAAATTTTGTTTTACTTCATGAGATAACTCTATAATTTGTGCTTGCATATGTTTAATAAATGAATCTTGATCTGACGACTGCAGAATGATTTTAATTTTCGGTAGAGGGAACTTATACTCCCTTAACTTTTTTATTTTCAACGCTATTTCTAACTGCCCTTGCTCATAATATCTATACCCATTTTCCGGGTTCACATATGCTGGTTTTAATATATCCTCTTTGTCATAATGCCTTAGCATCCGTGTACTCATTTTACAAATCCGCGAAAATTCAGTAATTGTATACATATACTTACCCCTTGAATACATTTTCTTATACGCTTATTTTAAAACCAATCAAAAATCTTCCTAACTGAAAAATCTTCATTCTGATTGTTCAATCTTTTCATTTTTGAAGGTAACAAATGATGAGGACAATACCACGTTAAACAATTTATTGCGCCTCCCATTGTCGATATTTCTCCTACATGAATTTGAATAGCTTGTTTCTCCGTATGCTTTTGAATATATCGTAACACTTCCCGATCTTTAGCTAATCCAAACTTAGGAACGTAAATCGTATCACATGTTCCTAACATATTTATATACAACCCTTTTGCCGATGCTATTTCTTGATCATATTGTCCCTTTTCTGTATATGATGATGGAACAACTATAAATTCAGCTTCTGGCATTTGCTCTTGAATAACCTCTTGAACATTATATCTAAATTCATGATCTCCTAAAAAATCACTAATAAACATCGTATGTTCATCAATAAATTTAACCATTCCGTCTGCATGCGCAAGTACGTCCCCTTCTTCAGCAGGAATAATAATAACGCGGCTCACATCCAAATCCCATTCCAGTTGCTCTATAATTTCTTCTTCCGTCCAATCATCATTATCATCAAATATGCGTTCCGTTAATATAACAGTATCTTTTTTATTCCAAATAAGATTTCCACCGTCTAATATCAATGGAGACTTCACATATTCAAAGTCGTTCTTTTTCAACCATTTATTAAATTGTTGATCTAAATATTGCCATTGATCTTTCGGTAAGTAATTTGGTTGATATTTAAATTTAACTAAATGATTTATTACAACTGGTGCAACATCCCTTAACCAAATATCATCATACTCAAAAAAGCTTGTATGAAAGCCTTGCACTTCAACAGATAAAGAAACAAGTTGATCAGTACATGCTTTATTTTCATTTAAGTATTCATTAAAATAAATCAGGTCTTCATAAAATGGTCGATAATACTCATTTGATTTATCTGGTATTGCAGTAAAAATAATTCCATTATGTTTTTGTTCCATAATATTTACCTCGCTTTTTAATAATGGTTAAATAACTAATTTCACTATGCCAACTATTTCTCTTTTCATAACAATTTTCGAAACGTGCACATTTTCATGAATGGATTATAGCACGGAGAAATATTATATATTTATATAAAAAATATATAGCCGTGGTTGAGCGAAAAATTGACTCTTGACAGTATTTTAAATAGGAAAGTATGAAATTGAATAATAGAATCATCAGCCCTATCATTATGAAACTAGTTAATATTATTCCTTTCAATGCCCTTGCTCCTTTTTGCGAAAAATAAAACATGACAAAATAGATAAAGGTAACAATGTACCTATTTTGTCGGAAGGTTGCTGAATTTCAATCGATTATTTCAATTGAATCGGTTGTTGCTGTGTAACACAATGAATCATGCCACCATTTTTATACAGCTCTCTCACATCAATACCAACTACTTTACGATCTGGGTATAACTTCTGAATCGTATCGTTTGCGATTTTATCATTCGGATCATTATAATTAGGCACCAACACCACAGTATTACCAATATAATAATTGATATACGATCCTTTATAATCGAGAACTTTTCCATTTTCTAAAGCAACTTTATCTTTACTAAGCGGTAAGTATTCATACTTATATTTCTTTCCTGACGCATTTTTTGCATCTAACAACGTATCCATATCTTTGTTTGACAAACCCCATTCGGCTAGGTCATCTTCTTTCATCGTTACAATCGTAGATTTACCATGGAATTTAGCAAAACCATCAATATGAAAGTCAGTAATATCTAAATTAGGCACCCCGTCTAACCAAATAAAGTTTGTTACCCCAAGGTCACTTATATATTTTTCAATTTCCTTTTCTGATAAATCTGGATTTCTATTTTTATTCGTTACAGCACTCCGGGTTAATAATGCTGTACCGTTGCTGTCTAATTCAATTGCGCCGCCTTCAAGGACAAATTTTCCCCAATCAATTCTTTCGATCCCTAATTGTTTACTAACATTCTCACGAATACGAGCATCATTTTTATAAGGAGTTTTCTTCCCCCAACCATTAAATGCTGGATCTAATATTTTAAGATTTTTATTATTGTCATAAACAAAAATTGGTCCACTATCTCTTGCCCATACATCATCAGTAGGGGCGATAAAGAAATCAACTTTATCCATATTCAGTCCTTTATCTATTAAAAGCTTATTAATTCGCTCTTTCTCCTCCTCATCGTATGCAACAATGTGGACTTTTTCACCTTCAGTTAAAGAGCTTGCCATCTTAACCCAAATCGGTTCAACTTCCTGCTTATACTCTTCACCATATGTGTATTCATGAGGCCATTGCAGCCATGTACCTTCATGTTTATCTTTTTCATCTGGCATCGTATATTTCCCAACTTTTTTCTGTACCTCTACTTTTCCATTCTCTTTGCCTTTTACATTTTCTTTACCACCTTCAAAAGAACAACCACTAATAATCGTTGTAGATAATGTAGCTATTAAACAAAACTTTACTACTTTTTTCACCTTTTCATCCTCCTGTTCTTACCTCCAATAATGTAAAGCTTCACATAGTGTGAAGCTCAAGCTTTTTCTTCAATGTAAAAATTCCCAATTATTCTTTACAGTCATATCATTTAACTACCTATATGTATTTATTCAACTACCTTCCTTACCTACTTATTTAGCACGCTGAACTTTACGAAATAAAAAAATCGGTATTGATCATTACATATCAATACCGACTTTTAAAATTATTATTTTCCTTCTATTAAATCATTCGCCATTTTCCTAAACTCCTGATTAAACGTATCATTCATACCATTTTGTACGTTAGAGAATAATATGACAAACGTTCGTTTATCCCGGTTAAAGTTATTAAATGTATTCCAACCAGCTAATACACCATGGTTATGATAATAATCTGGATTAGTATAGAAACTAAATCCATATTTTCTTACAGGTGATGCAGTAAACATATCTGATACACTTTGTTTAGAAATCAACTTTCCATCCATAATAGCCTCATCTAATCTTTTCATATCTTCAACAGTCGTATACATTTCACCACACCCATACAACCAGTTCATTTTTAAGCGGGGTGCAGCTATTAACTCATTATCTTTTTTCATATAACCTTCTGCTAAGAAAATATCTTCAGGGAGAGTTGCACCCATTCCAGATTCATGCATTTCAACAGGCGTAAAAATATTTTCTTTCACATATTCAGCGAGCGGTTTATTCGATATCTTTTCTACAATATACGCAAGCACCATATAATTATAATCTGTATATTTCCACCCAGTCCCTGCAGAAAATTGCAATTTTTGTGCACCAATCCACGTTACTAACTTTAATCGTGACGCCGCATCAACCCTACCTTGTCCCTGATCTGGCAACCCAGACGTATGTGTTAACAAATTTCGTAACGTAATGTTTTTATCTGCCGGAAATGATGGAATATATTTATTTACATTGTCTTCAATATTTAATTTCCCTTTTTCTTTTAGCTGCATAATAGATATTGCAACGACTGTTTTCGTAATAGAACCAATACGATATTTCGTTCTCGGCGTTGTTACTACTTTATCTTTCACATTCGCATATCCATAACCTTTTCGTAAAACCACATGATCTTTACTAGCTACCAGAACACTCCCATTAAACCCTTTATCTTTTAAGTATTGATCTAGTTTTCCAGCTACAACTTCATAGCGTTTTTTCTCATTTGCATCAACTTCTTGCATATCGTCCTTTTGCTTACTATTTACATTAGAAAATGCCTTTATATCATATTTCTTACCTTTATGTGCATGTATTAGTGCAACGACACTCCCACAAAAAATAGCAAAAATAAAGAAAACGATTAACCATTTCTTTAACATACTAGGAACCCTCTTTTATCTAGTTTCAATTAACGTACATCCATTTTGTTCTATATCTTTTAATTTTCAAATATTTTATAATACTACCTATCTATTATTCACCTATTTAAACTAGATTCCTTTTTCTCATATTCAGTTTTTGGCTACTCTCTATTGTATTTCTTTCTTGCAAAATTTCCACCTTACAATCGGATACACCCTACTATAATTTCAACAGCTTATGTAACATTTGTTACACATACTAAAAAATGGAGTTGTTACGATGAAAAATACTGATAAACGCAATCGTTTAAATGATATGATGTTCCATTACAAAGTAACAAAAAATAACATAGTTTTAATTGAATATTACGGAAAATGAATTAAAGTATTAAAAGGAAATGATGCTGAAAAATTTTTAAACAAAATAAATCATGCACATAACGATACAGAAAAACAACTCATTATGGCTAAAGTAACAGGTAATTTCAAAAGAGGCAATGAACGTCATTGAAAACGAATCTCATTTATCTTTTGATTATACAACATATAAAAAAGAAATGTCGCACATTCGGCATTTCTTTAGATTTTCTTCATATAAAATTTACATTACTAACTTTCTTTTATTTTTTGTTTTTACTATATAAACTCACTGCCGAGATACATAGTAATAACACTATACATAACCACGCATACGTATAGCCTTTTTCATCTACAATATAACCAAATAAAACAGGTGCAACAACAATCGCAATTTGATTGAATGTAAGTGCCAAACTAACTGTTATTCCAACACATTCTTCACTTGCCAATTCAGCAACTTCGACGATAAAAAGACTAAACCATCCAATTGAAAAGAAGCCTAACAATGCACTTACACCATACAATACTCCACTCGTTACTGTATGTATGCACATTACTAACAATAGAATCAAACCGATAGAAGCGCAGACAGCTATAAATAAAGGTATGCGCCGATTCCCCTTATAAAACAAATCACTACTAGCTGCTAATGCAACACGACCAATCATTCCAGAAAAGAACATCACTGAAAATACGGTTCCAGCTACAATAGATGTGATAGATTGTTCCTTTACTAAAAATTTCATAAAGTGCCCAACTAACACCATTTGCAATGAAATCATGCAAATACCCGTTATATAAATTGGATACAACTCTTTTTTGCATATCACTACTTTTAGCTGCGTCCAAAAAGAAATTTTAATATGTTCTTTCCTTACTTCCTCCTGAACATATGGCTCTTTATAAAACATAAAAAATAATAAACCTCCAATTATACAAATGCATGCCATACTATTTATCCCGTAAGTCACATTATATTGTATTGTAAGAAAAGGGATTAATACTCCTGCTAAAGCACCACCAATCGGTATACCCGCTTGCCTTATTCCCATCGCTAATCCACGATTTTCTTTTGAGAACCATTTTAAAATCACTTTACTTCCTCCTGGCTGGGAAACACTATAAAACATCCCTACTAATAAAAGTACAAATAACAGTCCATTAAATCCATTTACTATATTAGTTAGTAAAAGCGAACCTCCTAGCAAAAATGAACTTATAGAAATTAATAATTTTTCATTATATTGATCAAGTAGCCGACCGACAAACAGCATACAAAATAGCGGTCCAATATTTACAACACTTACTAACAATCCACTCTCCGTATTCGTAAGTCCATATTCTTCTTTCCAAAATAACGCCAAAACTCCAACACCATACGTTATAAGTGTCGCTGTTGTTTGAGCAATCGTCGCAACAATTAACATCATCCACTTATAATTTCTATTCATCCTTTCTTCGATTAACAAAATAATCCCTCCATCCACTTTCATTGTATGAAAGTTCTGATATCATATAAAATAAAGATTCATTATATAATCCATCAAAAAAAATGATACCTTTTCGGAGGGATACTACGTGGACATAAAAGATTTAACTGTATTTTACGAAGTTGCGAAGGAAAGTAATATTTCTCACGCAGCTAAAAATTTGAACTATGTACAATCAGGCGTAACAATGCGTATGAAACAACTAGAAAATGAATTAGGTGTGCCTTTATTTTACCGTAACGGAAAAGGTGTAACTTTAACTTCTAACGGTGAAATTTTATTAACATACGCTAAACAAATTATCCACTTAATGAATCAATCTATAAAAGCGGTTCAAAGTAATGGAACTGAGCCAAAGGGCACGTTGAAAATTGGATGTACAGAATCTACAACTGCGGTAAGGCTTCCCTCTATATTAACGGCCTACTATGAGAAACACCCAAAAGTCGAATTGATTTTAGAAACAAATACGACCGAACAACTAATTAGGCTAGTGTTAGAAAGAAAACTAGACGGAGCGTTTATAGCTGGCTCTACTCAGCACGCTGAACTTCATACAAGTGTATTTCGTGAAGAAGAATTAGTTCTCATTAGTAAAAAACCTTTACCCTCTCTTAAAGACATAGAAGATATGAATTTACTCGCTTTTAGTCACGGTTGCTATTATAGAAGTTTATTAGAAGACTGGCTTCAAGAAGTAGGAATCTCACCTAAACGAGTATTAGAGTATGGAACAATTGAAGCGATACTCGCATGTGTAAAATCAAATATGGGCGTAGCAATTATGATGAAATCTATTTTAAATGATCATGCACATAACTTATCATTCAATCCTTTACCAAATAGATTCAAAAAAGTTCCTACTACTTTTATTATTAGAAAAGATCTATATTACTCAGCTGCATTACAAAAATTTATGGAGATGATTCACAATGCGTGAAAAGAAAATACGTGGGATGAAGCGTAAAACAAATACGATGATAAAACGAATTGAAGAACATACAAAAACGTTCCCTTCTGCTTTCTATGACGATGAATATTGGTATATGCTATTACCAGTTTCTCAAGCTTTTATCAATTCATGTAAAACACCTAGCAAAGTAAAACGATTGTGTATACAAACCTTATTAAATCAAGCACAGCATTTAATAAAAATAAAACCGAGCGATACACATACATATCGAGTTGTTGTTTTAATTTCTATAGAAAATTTATGGAGATCGCAAATTATCGTATTTAAAAACGATGACTACTTTCAAAATTTTTTCAATAGAAATAATGAATTTCAAAAATGGATTTCTCTTTCAAATGAGTCTGATTTTTGGAAGACATGGGGAATTTCAATTTGTCCTACTGCCCAAACATTGCACTTTGAAGAAGTCATTTATAATGAGGATGCAATCGATGAAAAAGAGATTTGGTTTGTTGGAGAATTATCTTAAAAGGGGTACTTTCAAATGAAAAACTTCCCTTTTTCCACTTAATAAAATCGCTATATAATGAATTTATCATTTTACTATATAGGAGGTTTTCACATGGTAATCCCTAAATATCCTGATGTCCCTACTCTTACGAAAAAACAAATCTACCAAATTACAGAAATCACTTTTCTAAAAGAAATAACACCACAAAAATGTGATGCCATTTTCGTTTTCGGCGGTTCTCATTCTGGCAATTGGCAAACTCCACTAAAAGCTTATCAACAAGGTTTAGGAAAGCAAATTATCGTTACAGCTGGTACTAGTTTGCATGGCATGAAGCATCCGAGCTGGAATTACGGGGAATTGTCAGAAGCAGAAGTAATTGTAAATAAATTAATTGAACCAGGCGTACCAAAAGACGCTATCCTATTCGAGACAAACTCCCTCCATTCTATTGCTAATGTAATTGAAGCGAAAAAGATTTTTGATTTCACAAAGATTAATCGGCTACTATTTGTATGCAAAAGTTTAGGAGCTGGTCGGCAATATAGAGTATTAAAAAAACATCTACCTAAAACTATTACTTGTATCCCATATACATTTGATACAAGTTTCGATGGTTAGTTTATAATGAATAGATATAATTGAATGGAAGATGAAAAGAGTCGCTCTATGATTTTTGGAGAATACTTGAGAAATGTTTGCTACGGTAGAAAAGGCGGCATTGAGCCACCTGAAAAAGAAGTTCAAGGTTTAGAGGAATATGTATCCTACTACTATAATCTAGCATAATAGAAAAAGGTATACCCAAAACAACGGTATACCTTTTCACCTATTTATTTTTCCTTTAGCACACTATGTAATCGATCAGGATAATTTGTAAACATTCCTGTAGCACCCCATTTAATTAATAATCTCATATCTTGTTTCTCGTTAATTGTATACGGGTGAATTAACAATCCATTTTTCCTAGCCATTTTCATATATGACTCATCAATAATTATTTCTCCGTTATCATTACGTAAGTTCGGTCCAATACCAACTGCATACTTTTTAATTTCTTGAAAATCATCATTCGTTACACTTTTCGGTTCATGTGTAATACCAGACCATTCAACAATCTCATTGTTTTCATTTGGATAATACCAAAGCAGTTGAACTAACGGAATATTTTTATTCATACTATGAATCTTTGTTAAACTATCTTTACTAAATGATTGAATCATAACACGACTAGATGACATGTTTTGACCTACTAAATTATATTTATTTAACAATGCTAACAATTTCTCTTCCATTCCTGGATACACATCTGGTGATTTTGTTTCAATGTAATACTTCATGCTTCTACCGTACTTTTGGAAGATTTCTTCAAGAGTCGGAACTTTTTGACCAACGTACTCTTGCTTAGCCTTTTCTGGATAAGCTTTATTGAACCAAGATCCAGCATCTAAGCTCTTTATTTCATTTAACGTTTTATCTCGTACTTCACCTGTTCCATTTGTAGTACGATCAACTGCTGTATCATGCATTGCAATTAATTGGCCATCCTTAGTTAATTGAATATCTAACTCCAAATAATCCGCTTTCATTTTTTTCACAAGATCATAAGAAGCAAAAGTATGCTCCGGTGCATGTCCACTTGCTCCACGATGTGCAATGTTTAAAAATTTATTCGTATTCCATTCATGCTTCCCTTCTACTTTCGCATGAACAGCTCCCCCAGCAAAAACACTTCCCATCGTAAAGAAAATAACTAATACGCTAATAATTTTTCTCATCCTTCTAACCCTTCCTACGTTGCAAATTTCAACAAGTTAATGAGATTTACACGAAATAGAAGATATACTTTTATTATTTTTATAAGTTTATATTAAAATTCCAATCTTACAAATATAATTCCCCTATGTTATTACTATACTATTTATTTTCTTTATCCCTCCTTTTACATGTAACCCCCTACTGTTTACTGTTCGTTCAATAAAAAAAGCCATAAATTATTTAGAGGACACTTCTGTATCCCTAAATAAATTTATGGCTTATCTCAAATATCTCCGGCCTCGATTAACTTGTCGAAATTAATCATACCAAACCTATTAAAATTTGTGAATATTATTTTTTCAGTACGGTGAAGCTTTAATCAGTATAAGTTATATATCTATCTCATACTAATTAGTATTTGAACACATCGAATTTTTCTGTACAGCCTAATTCCTATCTAACTTCTTTAATTTCCATTCATACAAGATAAAATTCTATGGTCATTTGACGTGATATTTACGTAAATCTAGGTTTTACTTAATTACAAATTCTTAATTTCGTATATCCTTTCTTGCAAGTTTAGTTTTCTTTTGAGATTGTAGTATATTTACATGCCCCGAGGCAGCCATGGCTTGTCTCCTTTTCTTCCTTGACAATTTAGGCTGCTTTTGAGACTGTAATTCTTTTAAATGTCCCGAAGTAATACCTTGTTTTCTAAAATCAAAGTAAAAATACAAATGTGTACTTAGGGCTAAGAACACAACGGAAAAAAATGAGGCGAGAATGATTAATAAAATAGCCATAGCCTTTTGGCCCAAAATTCCAATACTAACTTGACCAATCATATAACCTAAACTCGAAAAAAATACAATTCTAGGAATTTTCACACCTTGATTAGTTGTCCCCCTTAAGCGGGCTGTAAAATATTTAATCCAGAATAATTCAGATTTATAAACAATTAAACTATATGCAATAAGCGATAGAATAAAAAATAAAGGTGACTCTATTTCTACGAATTCATAAGCTAACTTTTGCACAGCTATAAAACTACAAAATGAAATACTTAACGAAACAAATCCAGAATATAGTAAATGTTGCAATTGAGGCTGCCGAGGCTTATAAATGGAAACCCAAATCCCCCATAGATTACATATCACATAAAACGGTAAAGCTACGTAAGAGTATAAATTGTACGGTGGAAATATGAATAAAATGATAAGTAGAAAAAAATTCATGAAAACCCACATAAAGGCTCCTACAACATTCCTTATATCAAATGGTATTAATATTCGTATACAATCAACTATGTTGTTGCCATTATATTTGTCCATTATGCATCCCATCCATTTCCTTCCTCTTCAAATCAATATATACCCATATATATACTCCAGATATACTAAGCACAATAGCAAATAAAGAAAAGACTAAAATTAAGACCGTCGCTAAACCGTTTTGTGATAATGTACCTATACATATTTGTCCAATAACATATCCCAATCCTGATAAATAAACAATTGGAGAAATTTTTATATTGTCATTTTCTTCATTGTTTAATCGCCTTAAAAAACTTTTCATTCCAATAGAAATCAATTTATAGATTGTAAGAATGTAAAGCAGAAAAGTAACAATAAAAAACAGAGGTGTTTCAATTTTAATAAAAGTATATGCAATCTTTTGAATCACTATAAAGCTACCAAAAGAAAAAGTTATCCCCATAAATCCATTATATAAAATGTGTACCAACCTTGGCTCATTTGGTTTACAAAAAAACACCCATACCCCCCATATATTAGCAATCAAAAGAAAAGGTAAAATTATATATAAGTATATAGTAAAGGTTGGAGGAAATAAAAATGGGGTTAAAATCATAAAATTAATAACTACCCACACCATAACGACACTCGATCTTACACTGTCAGGCATCAATTTCTGAATAATTTGTTCTGTGCTTTTTCCGTGGTATTTTTCCATATTACTCTCCTAAAAACTAAAAAATTTTATCTAAAGTTGCTCCGATTACAATCGTAACCTCATTATCAAATATACTAATTCATGCATATATTTATTTGATAAAATAATAGATTAAATATTCAAACAATATCACTCTCTAGCGTAATATATAATCTCTAGGAAAAATAATACAATAAAAAGATAATCTAATCTAGCGATAGATATCACTTAAAACTAAAAACTGAAAAAATTCTAACAAAAAAGGGGATTAATTTACATATATTTTTATAATAATAATGTCTCTTCACTAAACAATTTTATTTTGTAAGCCAAAAAAATAGAAGTATCGTCCTATATTAGACAATACTTCCTTAGTTACTTAAAAGTCACATAATAAATTACCCATTACCTCTTCAAGCATTACATCTGGATTTACTACCTCTTTTTTCGAACGCCATCCTATAAAGCCATCTGGTCTAATTAATACAGCTCCTCCATTCTCTATCTCATATAATTCACAAATAACATTTTCTTGAGCAATAAAGTCTCCGCTTAACCCTACTCCATACACTTTAATATTTATTCCTAATCTAGATGAAACATCACATACAGCTTCAGCCCAAGAACTATTGTCTACTCCAGTAAGTAATACAAAATTGTTACCAAATAAGTCTAATATAGAAGCTTCTTTCCCTTTATACATCCCCAAAAAGTGCGGTGCTCGTGTTCCAGGTCTTCCATTCAACTCTACGGTATCCATTCTATGTGGAGTGGCTGAATCATCTATTATTGCTTCTGAACAATACTGATACCCAACAGTTACAGCTAAACCATCCATATTATTCGAACTACCTTCTTCTCTATTCGCAGCACGGAATAATAAACTACTCGCATAATTCGTCGTTAATTTTGCAACAGGATATCTCTCTTCATAATATGTTTCTAACAATTTGGGTTTTGCCTTCCCTTTTATAACAGCCGCTAATTTCCAAGCTAGATTGTGCGCATCTTGTATTCCTGTATTTGAACCAAACCCTCCAGTTGGCGGCATAATATGTGCAGAGTCGCCAACTAAAAAAATGCGATTATCTTGAAATTTTGTAGCAGTACTTTCAGTCGCTTCCCACGGTAAAACACTTACTATTTCTGACTCAACATTTGTGCTTCCAATTGCGGTTTGAATAATTTGTTTACAACGTTCTATAGTGAAATCCTCTGGTCGCTCTCCTTTTAATGGATCGTAGGATACATGGTAAATCCATCTTCTTGCGTTATCAACTGGAATAAGCGCACCAAGAACTTCCGGATGAAGTACCATAGAAAAACCAAATGCATCTCCTTGTATAAACTCACTTAAATCCGCTTCAAAATAAATATTCATATAATAGCCACCGATTGTACCTCTTCCCTCAGTACGTATCCCTAGCTGCTCACGTATTTTACTTTTTGCCCCATCTGCTGCAATTACATAGTCACAATGAATAATACTTTCTTCTTCCGTTTCACGATTCCGAATCGTCGCTATTACTCCGTGCTCATTTTGTTCATAAGAAGCTAATTCATGATAAAAAGATAATTCTCCGCCTAATGTTCTCGCTTTTTGTAACATCATCTCTTCTAAAATAATTTGATAACAAGCCGTTTGTTTTGATGGACTAATCTCTTCTATTTTTTGAAGTAACTTTTCATCGTTTCCATACTGATTCGCCCTCATTTGTGCCAATTCTTCCTTATTCGCCTCAGCTATTGTATGAACTGCTATTCTTCCTCGGCAATTTTCTAACGCTTTACTCGCTGATCTAATTCTTTGTTCTAAACCCAATTCTCGAAATAACTCCATCGTACGAAAAGTGATTCCACCTGCTTTCGGATGAATTGCAGTAGACGAGTGCCTTTCAATCAGTAAATAATCAACGTTATGTTTTGCAAGGAATAACGCAGATGCTAACCCTGATAATCCTCCTCCAACAATTAAAACTGGTACATCATTCGATTTCATATATTTACCCTCCACATCATTGTTCTGAGCTCAGTGACATAAATATAATCAAAAAAACAACAAAGATATAGACTTATATTTCATTTTAAATTATCATATAGATAGATTACGCCCCAAATTACTTTTACTTTTTCATACATCTATAATCTTCTTGAATTATGCATGTATGAAAGAGTAAAACGAAACAACTCACTTTAGTAAACACCAAAATAATAAAAACATGATAAGCGGTCGTAACCCTATAAATTATAAAGGGTTACGACCGCTTAATTTTTTCGTCAATGGATTAACCTTACTCATCTGTAAACAACGTATGATTAAACCCTTTTCTATCCCCTACCATTTTCAACAAATAAAATTTCATTCGTCTCGATTTTCTTTCCCAATATTGCAGCTCATTCAACAATCATGTAGCATTACCATATCGATGTAATGGTCCATCATCTTAAACCTTTCGACTAATTCATTGGAGGTAACGTGATTGAAATGAATAAACAAGAACAATTAAATGTTATAAAAAAAGATTTTGTTGATTCTCAAAAAGTATTATTGGCAATTGGCGATGAAACACGCCAAGCTATTTTGTTAGTTCTCATGGAAACGGAATGTCAAACCGGATTACGTGTAGGAGAAATTACGAAGCAAACACACCTTTCTCGACCAGCCGTATCACATCACCTTAGAATTTTACGAGAAGCCGGTATTATTTTAATGCGAAAAGAAGGTACAAAAAACTTTTATTATATTGATATACGTACAAAATTAGGTGTATTAAAAAATCTTGTATTAGATATTGAAAAATTGTTGCACAACTTTTATTGAAGTGTGGAGGGATAAGAAATGAAAGCAATGATAATTGATAAGTATGGAAAAGTTCCAATGCGTATGGCAGAAGTGCCTACTCCTGAAATAAATGAATATGAAGTACTCGCAGAAATTCATGCAGCTAGTATTAACCCAATTGACTTTAAAATACGCGATGGAAAAGTAAAGATGTTACTTAAATATGAAATGCCCTTAATTCTTGGTAATGACTTTTCCGGTGTCATCGTAAAGGTTGGATCAAAAGTGACTCGTTTTAAAACCGGCGATGCAATATATGCACGTCCAAGAAAAAATAAGATCGGTACTTTCGCGGAATATATAGCCATTCATGAGGATGATATAGCTTTAAAACCAAAAAATTTAAGTTTTGAGGAAGCGGCGTCGATTCCTCTCGTTGGCTTAACATCATATCAAGCACTACATGACATCATGCAACTAGAAAAAGGACAAAAGATTTTAATTCACGCTGGATCTGGTGGTGTTGGTACTTTCGCAATTCAGTTAGCAAAAATAATGGGTGCTACCGTTACAACAACTGCTAGTGAAGCTGGTGCTGATTTAGTAAAGTCTCTTGGCGCAGATAAGATTATTAATTACAAAACAGAAAAATTTGAAGAAATACTAAAAGATTATGATGCAGTATTTGATACAATCGGCGGTACAACACTTGAAAAATCATTCAATATTATAAAAAGCGGCGGCAACATTGTTTCCGTTTCAGGAGTGCCAAACGCTCGATTCGGTAAAGAATTTGGTTCTGGATTTTTTAAAACACTCTTATTTTCATTAGCAAGTAAAAAACTTACTGCACTTGAAAAAAAGCATAATGCTCAATATTCATTTTTATTTATGAAGCCAAGCGGGGATCAATTACGTACTATCGCAAACTATATTGAAGCTGGAAAAATCAAACCGGTAATCGATCGAGTTTTCCCTTTTGAAGATGCTCAAAAAGCAATGGAATACTCAGAGGCTGGAAGAGCAAAAGGAAAAATCATTGTAAAAATAAAATAAATATAAAGACTCCATTTTCTTAAAATGGAGTCTTTATATTTACTGTTAAATAGACATAGTGCAGTGAAGTCCTTACAATAGATTGCAAGGGGAAATATCATATTATACTTTTAGCTAATTTTACAAAGAATACATACGTACAAATACATAATAAAAAAATAAACAAGGAGGAGATAAAATGACTAAAAATAATGAAGCTGGTTGGAATTTAGATAATAGTTACACGAATCTACCACAAACATTTTATACAGAAATCCCCCCTACTCCCGTAAGTTCACCGGAGCTAGTTAAACTAAATCATTCACTAGCAATATCTCTTGGCTTTAATCCTGAAGAATTGAAAAAAGAAGCTGAAATTGCTATTTTCGCTGGTAATGCACTCCCAGAAGGAGCTCATCCATTAGCACAAGCGTATGCCGGTCATCAATTCGGACATTTTAATATGTTAGGCGACGGTCGTGCTCTTTTAATTGGCGAACAAATTACTCCTTCAGGTAAACGTTTTGACATTCAACTGAAAGGTTCTGGCCCTACTCCGTATTCACGACGCGGTGATGGTCGTGCTGCACTCGGTCCGATGCTACGTGAGTATATTATTAGTGAAGCAATGTATGCACTCGATATTCCAACTACTCGCAGTTTAGCAGTTGTTACAACTGGCGAACCAACATATCGTGAAACAAAGTTACCTGGAGCAATTTTAACTAGAGTCGCTAGCATTCATATACGTGTCGGCACATTTCAATATGCTGCAGCTCGCGGTTCTATCGAGGATCTTCAATCACTAGCTGACTATACGATAAAAAGGCATTATCCAGAAATTGAGGCTCATGAAAACCGATATACTGCATTACTACAAGAAGTCGTAAAGAAACAAGCAAGTCTCATCGCTAAATGGCAACTTGTTGGATTTATCCATGGTGTAATGAATACTGACAATATAACGATTAGTGGAGAAACGATTGATTACGGCCCTTGTGCATTTATGGACAATTACGACCAAGGAACTGTATTTAGCTCTATTGATACACAAGGTCGCTACGCATATGGGAATCAGCCATATATGGCCGCATGGGACCTTGCGCGATTAGCAGAATCTTTAATACCTATTCTGCACGAAGATGAAGAAGAAGCATTAAAGATTGCTCAAGACGAAATTTCAAAATTTAGCGTACAATATGAAAACAATTGGTTCCTTGGAATGAAAAAGAAATTAGGACTATTTAGCAACGAGGAACAAGATCAATCACTTATTGAGCAACTTTTAAAAATGATGGAGAAACATAAAGCCGATTATACAAATACATTCCGTTCATTAACTCTTAATACGCTCGAAAATACAGCTCTATTTGAAAGTCCTGAATTTAACGAATGGTACAAACTATGGCAATCTCGATTAGAAAAACAAGAAGAATCGAAAGAAAACGCCTACGAAATGATGAAAAATAATAACCCATCCATCATCCCAAGGAACCACCGCGTAGAAGCAGCACTAGAAGCAGCTGTCACAAATCGCGACTATAGCGTAATGGAAAAACTTCTTGAAGCTCTATCAAATCCTTATGCGTATACTACAGATCAAGAAGAATACTGCGTTCCACCTGTACCGACGAATCGTCCTTATCGCACTTTTTGTGGGACTTGATTGTTTAATATAAAAAGGTGTGTTCATACAAATTGTGTGGGCGCACCTTTTTTATACTCTCTCCTCCGCTCTTTCTTTAACCAAAAATAAAAGTCACTCTATTCCAATGAGCTTAATAATAACTCTACTATACAAATGTTGAGAAATATAAAACATCATTTCTAAATATTGTTATTTTTGATACTATATTTTATAAGAATATTCAAAAAGTGAGGGGATTTCATGAACGTTCAACTACAAGGTAATGAACAAATTACGAAATTATTTAATGATTGGTATTTAGCTATGCTTAAACAAGATGTGTCTCAGGCGACAAACTTAAAGCATGAAATTGAGGAAAAGGAACTAAACTTTGAAGAAGATGAAAACTTAGCATTATATCATTCCTTACTAGACTTTCGATATAAAGTTTTAGTAGATAGTCTAAGTATTTCAAAAGATAGTTTTGATAAGATAGATTCTTATTCAATCTCATCTAACTATTCACTTTCTTACTACTATCATTTATTTAAAGCTATTCATGCTACTTTAACAACAAACTACAACTTAGCTAGCGAACATTACGAAAATGCTGAAAAGCTACTAGGAAATGTTTCAGATAAACTAGAGGAAGCAGAATTTAATTACAGATTCGCTATCTTTAATCAACATTTTTATAAACCTATTGAAGCAATTCAATATGCTAATAAAGCACGAGAAATCTTTTTCATGCAGAGAGATCACGAAAAAAATGTCGCTTCATGTGAAAGTGTTATAGGAGCAGCCTGTGTACAATTAAGACAGTACGAGCAAGCTGAAGAACACTACAACTCCGCAATCAATATTTTACAAAAACAAAATGAAGAATCTTTACTTTTAAGAGTGCGTAATAATTTAGGATGGCTATATGCTAATCAAAACTTATCGACATTAGCTATTCGTCATCTATCTGAAGTAACGACAAAAATGCCTACCCATTTCAAAGCAATTTTCTTACAAGCTAGGGAACATTCTAAACTTGATGAAATAAATATTGCTGATCAATTCATAAAAAAAGGATTAAAAATTTGTACAGAACTAAACAATGAAGAATATATGCTTCACTTTAAAATTTTAGAGTCTCTTAACAATAATGAGTCGACTGAAGACTTAGAAAATATTATCCTTGAAGGAATTGCGTATTTCGACAAAGAATCTTTATATAATTACACTCAAGAATATTCAGAAAAATTAGCGATTAAACTTTACGATGAAAATAATCACATAAAGGCAAGTGAGTATTTTCATAAAGCGTTACAAGCAAAAGAAAAAACTTTTGAGAAAGGGGCATTAAAATGATAAAAAAAATTGGTTCTATCTTACTAGGATTATCTGTTATTGGAATTGTGTCTATTGGGGTAAATAGCTCGTTTACATACCAAGCAAGTCATGCAGATTTCCCTGCACCACAAAGACCTGACTTTGTTCAATCTGTTGACGTAAGTAAAGACTACAACTCAACAACAGCTGAAAAAGCGCTTTAAAAACGAAAGACCTTCCATTAAGAAGGTCTTTTTTAAATGCACTTATTTTTGAATATTTCTTCATACAGGGCTTTCCATATGCCTCCGACGGGATTCGAACCCGTACTCCTTTCGTAAGCATAGGCTAAGGGGAACACGCTTCCCTACGGAATTTCACCGACAGGAATTCCACCTGTCTCAGCTTATTTGCTTTTCGGTGCTTCTGAAACCTTCGCCTTGCGACCCGGTGCGACATGTTTTCCGGCGCTCTTCCCTTCTAGAGCTACGGAGGCATTTTCTTTTAAGTAAAAATATATTTTCTACAAAACTAGCAAATTACCTTTATTTCACAGAACTCATTTTGTTTCTTTCATTAAACCCGCAATCCCCCTACTCCCCTCACTACCAACTTTCTCAAGTTCCTCCACAACTAATTTTCTTCTTGCCACAGAATGATTTTGACTTAACTTCGCTTTTCCTTCTATTTTATTTATCTTTATCTTAAAGCCCACTATACCTTTACTTAATCCCGCCATATAATTCGAATCTACCTCATTTAGCGAGTAGCTACTCTGTGGCTCTTCATATTTATGTACTAAATCTTGAAGAGAATTTAATAATTCCTGTTCATCCTCAACAACTTCTAACTCTCCATATACATGTACTGCAACATAGTTCCACGTTGGTACAGCTTTGTTTGTTTCATACCACGACGGCGATATGTAACTGTGTGGCCCTTGGAATATAGCGAGTACTTGTTGATTTCCACTATCTTTCCACTGTTCATTCGGACGTGCGAAATGGCCATGTAAAGTTAGAGTCTCCCTATTTAATAACAACGGTAAGTGCGTTGCATATGGTTCCCCGTTATGTTGAGAAAATAATGTCGCAAAGCTATTTTGTTCCATTATTTCGTAATTCATCTCTTCATCTTGTATTGCAAAATATTTTGGTACGTACATAAACTCCCTCTTTTCCGATCTTTTCTTTTTTATCTCCTATTATATTTAGTAATCGCAGCAATCAACAGGGACAGTTTGTCATTATTTTATAGTGGCAGCTTTCAATAAAAAAAGAATAGGCAGCATGTATTCCATGCCGCCTTAGTTTATTTTTTCTAATATATTTGTAATAAATGCCGTCTTACCTTCGCTATAGCTCGCTCTATTTTTCGACTCTCTTGCTAACTCTTTCTTTAAACATCCATATTCAACAGCAACATCGGCATGCTCACGAAGGTAATCCCGAAACGCTATATGTCTTCTTAACTCTTCGCTATTTTTGTCACACACATACAAATGATGTTCCATCCAAACTGTACTTTCCCCGTTCCATGGAACGAAAGCGTCCTTTCTGCCAAATACCTCTCTTCCTTCGAAGCTCCAGTCTGCTTGATGGTAATACCCTATCGTTTCAAGCCCTTTTACTACTTCAGGAAAAATTTCGTACTCTTCTATTACTATATCAATATCTAATATTGGTTTTGCTGCAAGTCCTTTAACAGATGTACTCCCAACATGTTCAATGGACAAAACAAGTTCTTTTATTACATTATTAATGAGCGATTGTAGTTTATAAAATTCACTTTCCCATAGGATGTTATATTCTTCGATAGTTATTCTCTGTTTCAACGTATCCCTCTCCCAAAAACAATTTATAACCTTTGAATATGAGTATCTTTAAAATCCGTCTCATATTTCAATCCATATCCAAACATTCGATCCATTCCAATATGCGCTGTCCATATTAGGCCAATCATTATAGCGGTATCTATCTTAAAATAGACACCTATGATAGCTACTAATATGGATATAATATATGTGTGACATATATTATAAATTTTAGCACCTACATGATTATTTATACCGTACGCTAACATTGATAAATCCGGTGCCAAAAGGAACACAAAAAATATAATCCAACTAAATTCATATATTGAATACGTATAAATTGTGGCTAATAAAACAGCTAGTCCTTCAAAATGTACAATACGTTTTTGCATTTTTTATCATTCCTATTTTTCTATATTTATTGATAAATTTTCATCACTAAAATTTCTCTTTGCATTTTTTGACCAAATGGTTGCTAAAATCGGTCCTGCAATGTTATGCCATACTGCCGCTAATACACTCGGAAGTGCAGCTGCTGGTCCAAAATGTGCTGTTGCCAGCGCAACACCTAGGCCTGAATTTTGCATTCCCACTTCTATTGAAATAGCTCTTCTTGTCCCTTCGTCTAGTCTAAGTACGAACGCTGTTACATATCCGAGTAAAAAAACAAATGCATTATGAAGCATCACTGCAATAAAGATAAGAAGGCCTGAAGAAATAATGCTACTTACATTCGCTGAAACAACTGCAGAAACTATAATGATAATTGCTACAACTGATATGAAAGGAATAACAGTCATTCCTTTCGTAACAGTTGTAGGGAAAAACTTCTTCACTACTAATCCTAAAATAATAGGTAGGATAATGACTTGTACTATAGAAAGAAACATAGACATAGCATTCACTGGCATCCATTGTCCTGCAAGTAATAATAAAATAAGAGGTGTAGCAATTGGTGCTAGTAACGTTGATAATGACGTCATTGCAATAGACAACGCTAAGTTCCCTTTTGCTAAATAAACCATAACATTTGATGCAGTGCCACCCGGTACTGAACCGAGTAACACTAATCCAGCTGCTAATTCGGCTGGCAGATTCATAACGTAGGCTAGTACGTATGCGACAAGTGGCATAATAATAAACTGAGCACATACACCGATAATAACTGGCAATGGTTTTGTAGCAATGATTTTAAAGTCAACAGCCTTTAATGTTAATCCCATCCCAAACATAACAACGCCAAGTAAAATTGTTATGTAACTAGTTAACCCGAGAAATGGTCCAGGAATGAAATATGCAATAGCTGCAATACAAATAACCCAAAATGCAAAATACTTTCCAGCTATAGTACTTATCGCTTCTAGTACTTTCACCCAATCATCCCCTATCCTTCAACTGAAAAACTTTATTCGGATTCAAAATATTTTGCGGGTCAAGAGCTTTCTTTATTTTTTCCATTACGAGTAATGCCGCCCCATGTTCCACTTCTTGATACTTCCGTTTTCCAATCCCAACGCCATGTTCTCCCGTACACGTTCCACCTCGTTTAAGAGCATATAAAACGATACTTTCATTTATTTCGTCGCCCTTTTCCACTTCTTCTTTATCGTTCGGATCAATCATTAAGAGCACGTGGAAATTCCCGTCTCCTACATGACCAAGAATACCACCGACAAGACCTACTTTATCTAATGTCTCTTTCGCATGTTGGATTGCACCAGCTAATTCTGAAATTGGTACACATACGTCTGTACTCATAAGCTTCTTACCAGGATAGCTATGAACGTAAGAATATGCTAGATTATGCCGTGCATCCCATAATTTATTTCTCGCCGCAGTTTCCGTTTCAAAAGCAACTTCTTTACATTTATGATCAAAAACAATTTCCTTCGTAAATTCTATATCTTGCTTTAGCCCTGCTTCATTACCGTGAAACTCTAAAAACAGCGTAGGCTCTTCTCTGTAACTTGTTTCATTATAATGATTTACTTGTTTCATAGATAATTCATCTACAAGTTCAATTCTCGCAATTGGAATACCCGCTTGTAATATATTAATAACAGCTTCTACTGCATCATTTATAGTTGGAAACGATGCTCTCGCAGCCATAACATGTTCTGGTATGCCGTATACTTTTAACGTTAACTCTGTAAAGCATCCAAGCGTACCTTCTGACCCTACGAAAACACCATTTAAATGGTAACCTGATGATGACTTCGCTGCTAAATTTCCAGTATGTATTACTTCCCCATCAGCAAGAACGACTTCTAAATCACGAACTTGATCACGCATTACCCCATACTTAACTGCTGTCGTTCCGCTTGCATTTGTAGCAGCCATCCCACCTAACGTTGCGTCTGCTCCTGGATCTACACTAAAAAACAATCCATACTTTTTCAATTCTTTATTAAGCTGAGAGCGAATCACTCCTGGCTGCACTCTTACAAGGAAATCTTTCTCTCTTATTTCGAGTATTTTATTCATGAGCGAAAAATCCATTGTAATTCCTTTTTCATATGGAATAACATGTCCCTCTAAACTAGAACCTACCCCAAAAGGAACGACAGGTTTTCCATGCTCACTCGCTACTTTCATTATCCTACTAACCTCTTCAGTCGTTTTCGGAAAAACAACTACATCAGGTAAACTACTAGTATGATAAGATTCATCTTTACTATGTAACTCTCTTACTGTCGTATTTACAACTACTCGATCTTCGGGAAGTACACCCTTTAATTCATTTACTAAACGCTCTACCGTTATTTCCATCGTATACTCGCCTACTTCCTATAAATTTGAATTACAAAATATGTTAACTATTTTATACATAATAATCCGAAAAATTAAATAATTCAAGTTTTATACATATGAAATTCGTTTCTTACTGTCGAATAAACAAAAAGAACTTGCAATAACTATTGCAAGTTCTTTTCTATAAAACTACATTTTAAATGCCTTCTTTATTAACAACATAAACCAAACTAAAGTAACTGCCATTAACGAATGGGAAAACCCTACAATATAAGTTAACCCTTTAAAATCCGCCCCATTTAGCTGAAGAAGCCCTCTCGCTGCTAATGAACCTAACATTAAAGTTAATGCAATATTATGTAAAACAAACCACTTATTAAAACTTTTCGCTTCATGAAACGCGAATACTTTTGCTAATCCTAAAGCAATTAAAAAGAAGAAAAAGCCGAGTACAAGTGTATGTGTATGCAAAAGATTTAATAAAGTAGATCCTACAATCTCCTTATACTTTCCATACTCCCTAGCGAAAATCCCTGATAATAAGCCGATAATCAAATACGTAAAAGATGCATTATATAATTTTTTCATTATGTACCTCCTTGGGTAGACTGTGTAGTGTGTCATATTTAGTAATAATGATAGTTATATAGTAAAAACTCCTAGTTACCTAGGAGTCATTGTATAAGTATCTCACTCTTTACAATCAATTCTAATTATAAAATATCCCTTTATACAAAACAAACGAACTTTATGTGAACAAGTAGAGCATGATGAAAATATGTTGCACTTTTGTATTTCGCAACCCATACTAATTGTTATAACTATTAAAGGTGGTGCAATGGATTGATAGTTCTTGAAACTGAACGACTCGTTATTCGCTGGTTCGATATAAAAGACGCTCCATTTATTCTTGAATTAGTAAACGATCCTGCATGGATTCAGTTTATTGGTGATAAAAGGATTAAAAACTTAGAAGATGCAAAAAAATACATCTTAAACGGACCCGTTGATATGTATAATAAAATGGGCTTTGGTCTTTACTTAGTAGAACGAAAAGAAGATCTCACTCCACTTGGTATGTGCGGGCTTATAAAAAGAGATTCATTAGAAGATGTTGATATCGGCTTTGCCTTTTTAGAGAAATTCCGTTCAAAGGGGTATGGCTTTGAATCAGCTTCTGCTGTAATAGACTACGGTGTACAAAAGCTTGGTCTGAAACGAATTGTAGCAATTACTACTATTGATAACATCAATTCAGGAAAGCTTTTAGAAAAAGTAGGATTGCAGTTTGAAAAGATAATTTCAGAATCAGGAGAAGATTTAAAATTATTCGGGTATAACATATAATAAATTATCAGATTTCTCTTTCAATCTAATCAAAAAACATTTCTTACATATACATTCCTAAAAGTTATTATAATTAAAATACTCATCTATTTTTTAACGTTATAACCACACTAATTTAAATCACAACTCTAATTTTCAGTACTGTATTTATTCTTAAAAATCCTCTATCTTGTTCTTAAAGTTGTCAAAACTCTTATGTAGTTAAATGAAAAGTTTATGCTAATATGTTACTAAGAAACTATGCGTTCCCTTAACCCTGTATCCGGCCCTGGACTTTTTACAGGGCCTTTGTTTATTTAAATTACTTATCACGTGCTTATACACATTAAAAGTCATTTCAAATGTAATAAACGATAAATAATAAAATAACTTAAGAATGAAGTGTCGAAAAAAGCCTAATTTCTCTACAATACATTGAGGAATTAGGCTTTTTAATAGGAAAATTAAGATTCATAAACAATGAGTAATTTATATATTAGGCTTATCTGTTAAAGCGGAAATAATCCTGTTCACTAAGTCTTCTGGCATCCATTCATGATTCATATCATTCGTTTCATTTGGTCCTAAAGAATCAATGAACTTTTTGAACTTTGGAAATAAAACAATTGAAGTGATCCAATGTATCGTATGATTTATAGAGAATAAATGAAAAACTCCTTGTTTTTCGCCCTCCTGTAATATTTCTTTTAACTGTTCAAAATTACCTATGAAATATGGTTTAATCTTTTCTAATCTTGCACTTTCCTTAATAATCTCCTCATATGCCAATGCTCCAATTTCAGGATTTTCTTTTATATGTGTAGCAAAGACTGTTAAATATTCTTTAAGAGCATTGATAGGATTAAATTGATTCTTCTCAAGAAAATTAGGTAACTCATTAGCAAGGCCATATTTCTTAAACACTTCATAATACAGGTTTTCTTTCCCATTAAAATAGTATGAAGCCATAGCAACATTTACTTTCGCTTCTTTTGCAATTTCTTGTATGCTTGTACCTTCGTAACCACGCTCTCCAAATTTTTTCTTAGCAGCCTTCAAAATATTTTCCATCGTCTGCTCTCGAGATTTCCCCATTTCACACACCTCAAATAATATATATTTCACTTCAAAAATCCAATAAGGACTTTGAATAGAGTATCTTTTTAATGAAATTTAATTATATATTTAAAGTAGTAACTTAACAACCGATGAAGTCTTGATTACTTTAAACAATTCCCCACACAACGTACACCTCAAAAAGAAACATCTCCTGAATCTCTCCTCCCCTATGTCACCATACAAAGAATTCTTTTAAAAATGAAATAAAAATAAACACCATACTTAAAAACAATATCCCCCTGTGTAGCATGAATAGCTTTCAAATACTTCATGCTCTTTTCTAATTGAGTATAAAAATGAACAAAAAAATAATAAGGACCCGAGTTTATCTATTTTTACAGATAAAATTGGATCCTTTCATTACATTATACAAACTTTTAAAAACCTTTATACTCATATCTTGATGAAATAATTCTCCATCAATTGTACCTCATTTACTGATTAGATTTGTTTAATCTCAATATAAGGTCCTTTGATGTTTAATTTGTTAATGTCATTTGAGATATTACCTACAGTTGTTTTTTCATTAAACGTGTAGACCTTTTCACCATTTACAAAGATACCCCAATTTCTATCTTGGTAACTGATACCATAACCAGCATTGCTAGATGTCGCTTTGAGTTGATTTCCATTCATTGAAAAAGATAATTTCCCTTTTCCTTTGTTAAGTTGGTTATTCACATTGTTGATACTACTCATTTGTTCTTCAAGGGCTTTATGGTTATCAAGAGTAACTTGATGGTTTTTCCAGTCTAATTTATAGTTGTTTGTAAAGAACTCATTATATGTATCTTTATTATTTGTTCCCCACCATTTTGAACTTACCCATTCGATATTGTACTGATCTGAAATTCTACGATTTGTTATTTTTAAATCAGATGTAGATTCTGTTTTATCAGCAGTAATAACTGCTACTACATTAGGAGAAAAACCGTATCCTGTTAAAGCTGGTACTGTATCTTTTGAAACAAAATTATTCGTTCCTTCATTATAACTACGTGATTTCATAAATAGTTGATTACCATAGAAAGTATTAAATGTATCACGATTATAAATTCCCCACTCTGGGAAATTAAACGATTGGAATCCTACTTTCCAATTTAATTTTTTATCTGTGTGAGTCTCTAATACCGTTTTATAGTCTACTTGATCATAAGATACACTTTCTTTCCAAGCGAAGCTACCTGTAATACTTGCATCGGCATTTGGCCCTTTATCATTTACCCCAACTTTAACACTTCCACCAAGTGTATACCCTACTTCAGAAGTAACCTTTGCTGAAGTCATTGTATTAACTGGGGCAGCTTTATGAAATTGAGCGCTATCAACACTTGTTATTTCTGCTTCAGTATGATATGCTGATGGCCATTTTAAACCTGCGTTATAGTGTCCGCCATTAATTGTATATTTAGCATCTATATTACTACCATCTGTTGTAACAATTGCGATTTTTTTATCTGCATAAGGATCCTCAATAAAAGAAACCTTTATTGAATTTTTGATATTCTGCTTCATGTCATAAGTAGTTTTAAAACTATTATAGACTTTTCCACCATTTTGAAGATTTTCTACAGTTCCTTTAGAATCTGCAAATGCAGATGTTGCTTGTACACCAAGTGATCCAGACATAATAACGGACGCTACCGCAACACTTTTAACTATTCCCTTTGCTTTTTTCATACAGACATCCACTCCTTCTTAAACATTTAAAAGGTATAAACATATTATTTTTAGCTCTCAATACTAGAGATAGGTTCATAACTTTACAATGTAGAAATTTATTAATCTTTATGACAATAACTATCAACACTTGTTTTTCTAATTTCCATCTCTTTTTTTACTGATAACTATTATCAATATTATTAAAACACATAATAACGATTTAAACAACAATTTTAAATATGTATTTAAAATTGTTGTTTAAAAAAGTGCAAAAAAATTATAGAATTCTTTATTTCGAGAATTACTATATTTTCATTTACTTATTGCAACCTATATTCAGATACATTATTCCCTTTCCATTCATAATAATCTAAAATACCCTCATAAATGGCTTCTGCTGCGACCTGCCTTCCGTTTTCTGTAGATAACTTACTATAATCGATACCATTATCTATAAAAGCAAGTTCCGTTAACACAGCTGGCATTTCATTTTCTCTTATAACATGAAGATCTCCATGTTTAACGCCTCTATCACGTGTTTGAAGAGCATCTACTAATCGAGTTTGAATTTTTTCAGCTAAAACACGACTTTCTTCCACATGAGGATTTGTTTTTTCAGATTTAGAAGATTTATAGTAGTATGTTTCTGTCCCTTTTGCATTACCATTATAAGCATTTGCATGAACACTTATAAAGATATCCCCCTGATTTTGTTTAGCAAATTTAACACGTTCCTGTAAAGAGCTTTTTTGATCATGTCCAGGTCTAGTATCAGATTCACGAGTTAGTAAAACTGTAAATGGTGTATGTTTTTCAAGCAATTGTTGTAGACGTAAAGAAGTGTCAAGTACAATCTTACTTTCAGGTAATCCCTTTGTGTCTTTTCCAGGATCTGCGCCACCATGTCCGGGATCAATAATTATTGTCTTATTTTCTAAAGGATTACTTTGACTATATTGAAGCATATCTGTTTTTGCGGTTAGTTGTGCAGCTTCAGCGCGTGTTATGAACCTATTTGGTTGCCAACCATTATCTGTACCAACTGAAATTTTTAAATCAATTAAAGTATTTGCGAACTTTTCACCCCAATGTCCCTTTAAATCTTCAAATTTACTTTGTCCATTGCTAGTGTTTTTATTTTGTAGTTTATATGCATTCACTAGCATAGTAGCCATAGCAGCACGAGTAACTTTTCCAGAAGGATTAAATATTCCATTTCCTTCACCTTTAATTATTCCTGCCTTTTCAGCTGCGGCGATATAAGGGGTTCCCCAGTGGTTTTGTGAATCTTTAAAAGATGGTTTTGCATTTAAATCAATGTTTATACCAAGAGCCCTTGTCATAATGGTTGCTGCAGAAGCTCTATCTAGTGTATCACTTGAACCAAAAGTTCCATCTGGATAACCACTCAATACTTGTTTATCAACTAAATAATTAACGGATTTGTCAGCCCATGCAGGAACATCTGGGAATTTGTGAGTATCTGCAAAAATACTAGTAGAATAAGATAGTAAACTTCCAGCAAGAATTCCTGTAGCAATTAATTTGTTCTTCAAAATTTAGCACCTCTAAAAAATTATTACAAGTTGGTAAATTATGTGTATTATAGTTAATCTTTAAATAATATGAATTCGAATAAAGTATAGATTAAGTTGGCATCATCACTATATTATAAGATAAAGAATCTAGTATAGAATTATCATTCCGAAAAGAATCCTTCGACATACACTTATAGATTGAGACTATTACATTTATTCACCAACATTGTGTAACTAGTATAGTTACTTATATATACGAGTGTCAATTAAAACAACCTTACATTTTTGTAAGGTAACCAGATTAATAATATATCAAGTAATTATTAAATAATGTAAATAATTATCTTTTATTTTAAGAACAGATTGATTTAAGCACACTCCTTCTAAATTATCATTGATGCCTCTTTCAATTCCTAATGTCCCTCTTAAAAAGGGCACTTTTGAAAAGTGCTCTTTTTAAGAATTATGAAGCTACAAACCTAGAATTCCTACAATCTGGCGAGCCTTAACATTATCAATATAATAATGCATCTCTAATCCTCGTCTTTGTACACGGAGCACAGTTCCCCTTAATTTTGATAGATGCTGTGAAACAGTGGATTGTGGGATTCCTAATATTTCTGTCAACTGTGTCACATTACACAGTTTATGGTGCATTAATTCATTTACAATTTTTAATCGAACGGGATGTGCCATTACCTTTAATACATATACATCTTCCTCTCGGATTTTAGCTAGATCTCTATTAGATATTAATGTTTTCATTTCGCATTCCCCTTTATTATTAATTTCTATTTTCCAATTATCCTTATAAGTAGTACTTATAGATATTTACCATTTGTCCTGTCGAGAAAATGTATTCTCGTTCTTAAACAAAAAAAGACACCAATCCAATAAACAGCTTTTACTGTTCCAATGAATTGATGCCCTCTAATTTTTAGCCAAACTATATTTTGTTTTAAAAGGATTATTTTATAGTCTATTATATGATTTTAAATGAGACGTAACATTCTTTTTTACATAAAAAGTAATACTTTTCTCCCTAGTTTAAGTACAAATTTAAATTCTGATTTTTCTTTCTCACATTGTAAAATTCAGATGAAATGTTTCTTCATTTCATCTTATACAGCATATATTATGTATTTCTCAACACCAATAAACGTAGCTAAATCCCCTATAATGGTACCTCCAGATGGCAGCTGTCATTCCTTTTTAAAAGACCCTTTTCTTTAATTACAGGGCTTTTTAACTTTCCTCAATTAAAATATCCTTTTTATTTCATTGTCTTGTTAACCCCAATGATATGTAAACCTCTTTTAATCTATTAATCCCCTATTACGCTCCTTCATGTAGAGATAAGGGAGACTTCTCGTTCAAATAATAAATTATGCAACATTGCATTTGATAACCATTTTAGTTGTAACTATAATGATTACAGGAATGCTATTAATCCAAATACTCTACGTGGAGGTTTTATTATGTTTAAAAAATTTATTGTATCTTCTATGGCGCTTACTATGTTGGGTGGGGCTGTAACTATGCTAGAAACACCTACTGCTCAAGCAGCTTCTTATAACTCAACATCATCTTCTTACTTTGATGTCACTCCCGAAGAAGCAGCTGCTTTTTATCAATCTCAGGACTATAAAAAATTAAAAGCCTTTATGGATGACTTTGAAGCTAGAAATCCTTATGTTCCTGGTGGAGGCTATGCTCAAGGTAGTGTCCGTATGCAAAAATTCAATGATGCCCTTAGAGCTGCTAAATTAACAAATGTATACCAAGAATTTATTAGAATTTCGTACTACAATCATTATCCAGAACCAAATAATCAAAACAAATAAAATGCTTATTACTTTAACTTAGCCTAATTTTAAATGTATAGCCTAAAACTAGAAAAAACCATTTATATAAGGGGATTTTTCTAGCTTCCTATGTAATTCAGCTGAATACTGAGTTATTTTTATTTTAAGATTACTTACAACCGACATCCTCTTTTTTACACAAACTAGTAAATTAGCTATAAAAATATCAAAATGTATTTATAAATTGTTGAAAACAATTCCCTTCTGTTTAATAGTAAAAAGCGAGCACCTTCTCGTAATTACATAAGGTGCTCGTTTTTATTTTCATGTGTAATTCTCGATTTAATATAGTTACTTTCTAGTAAGTAAAAACTAAATTAACTTATAAACAAGGTTTTTTAAATTTAATTTATAGATTTTACTACAACTTGGAATTGTCCCTTAGAACCATCATCATTTGAAACGTAAATTTTATACGTTCCAATTGGTAATGGAGATAAAGCATTCCGTACATTTGTAACATTAATTTTTTGTTCTCCAGGTTTTATATAACCACCAACAATTAGCTCCATATTTGGACCTTTCACACTATATCCCATTGTATTTTGGCCATTATTTTTCATAAAGAAGCTTAAATTTCCACTCCCATTATATACAAAAGAAGTTACAGCCTCTCCACTATAATCCATTGTTTGATTTAATAATAAGTCTACAGGAACATGTTCGACTATATGAATTTTATCATTCGTTTTGTGTATTTCTTCAGCATAAGTATTATTTCCTAACACACCAAGTGTTAATGCTGAAATTACTCCACAACTAAGCACTAGTTTATTTAACTTCATTTTAAGTTCCCCCTTGATGTTTGTAATCTATTACCATCATACCTTCTTTTTCAAGTGCGTTTTTATGTAATAATTCATATCTTTAAACCTATATATTTTAACTTTACACCTTAATAGTTATTGAAAAACTCACATTGATAAAGCTACAGTATTATGATATTAAAAAAGAACATGCAAATTTCAAAGTCCTTTTTAACAAGAATACATACAATTAAGTACCAAAGCACTCAAATAAATAGCATTTCCATTTTAGATAAAATATACTAATGAAAAATTTTGAAATTTCCACTTTATAATTTGATATATTCCATGTTAATATAACGTAGGCTACAAAATATGATTCACAAGATATATTTTTTCACAGAATATCCATACTTAAAAACCCATTATTTTATTAGTAACTCAATCCCAGTTTTACCTATACAAAAGTTAATTTCTAGTTTCATATGTATAAATATCTAAGTAGATTTTTTATCTATTATTTTTCCTAACTTCCTTATCAATTCTAATACGATTAATATAATAGTACTTTTTCAAGTGCCCTTCCTTTTTTAGATAGAAAGTCTACTGATACTAAACATCTAAGTTTAACTCATACATAATCCAATATACAAACTATCGGAGATGCAAAACTATGGGAATATCTACTCTTTTATTAAATACCTTTATAATAATAATTTGTATCCTTAGCTACCACGTATTTTGGCTAGAATTTAAAGAAAAAATAACATGTAATAATATATTGATTTCTATCCTTTCCTCCATTGCTATTATTTTTTGCATGACTTTTCCTTTTCATCTACATGCTGGATTTATTTATGATTTACGTTTTATTCCTATCATATTAGTTTTTCTATATGGAAATACAAAAAACATTGTTTTTATAGGAATTTTATATCTTTCTTATCGATTTTTCTTAGGCGGAAATGGAGTTCTTCCATCATTTATTATCTTTACTATTATTTCTGTTATAACAATGCTCTTTCGTTACTTATTACCAATGTATGTTAAAGAAAAAAAGATATTATTAAGCTTGCTTCTTATTTTATTATGTACAACTTCACTTTCTATCTGCGGTATTGTAACTCAAATAAATACAGGTGGTAAAATTGACTCTACTCTCATAGAATTTTTATTAAATTATATAATCATTAATATATTTACAGTATTATTATCAGTGTATTTAATAGAGGGAATGATCGAGAAATATAAAATGAAAGAAAAGCTGCAACGGGCTGAAAAATTTTATATAGCTAGCGAACTAGCCGCGTCCATTGCACACGAAATCCACAATCCACTAACCACAGTACATGGATTCACTCAATTGTTAAATGAAAAACATGCCTCTAAGCTACCTCAGGATCAGTACTTGGAAATCATGTTAATTGAAATGCAACATATACAATCTACTATTAATAACTATTTATCTTTAACAAAACCACAGAACACCCTAAAAGAGAAAATAGATATTAATCATATTTTAAATCAAGTGAAAGACACTTTTTCACCACTCGCTCTATCATACAAAGTTGAAATAATACAAAATAGTACAAATTCCTTTTATATAAATGGAGACCCCGAAAAATTCAGGATCTGTCTAAACAACATCATACAAAACGGAATTGAGGCCATGATAAATGGTGGAGTATTACAAATAAATATACAGAAAATTAAAGGTAATATTATAATCGATATTATTGATTCAGGGGTTGGAATGTCCTCTCAACAAATAAAGCGGATTGCTTTACCATTCTATTCAACAACAGAAAAAGGAACTGGGCTTGGTACTATGATTGCCTATAGTATTATTAAAGAATTAAACGGTGATATAGAAATAGAGAGTAAATTAGGTCAAGGTACACGATTTTCCATTAGTATCCCCTGCTAATATGACGTAATAAGTTAAATAATGAAATTTTTCATTTAACTTATTAAATAAATTTCAAAAATGCCGCTTCTTAACTCATTAATCATCTTGATTTCGTGAATAAATTAAACGTAATAAGGACCAGAGTATATCTGTTTTTATGGATAAACTCTAGTCCTTTAATTAAATCAAACATACTTAAATTTTATTACTTTGCTCACATCTCTATGAAATCATAATTCATCGATTGTATCTCATTTACTGATTAGGTCTACTTAACTTCAAGATAAGGTCTCTTAATACTTGATTTCTTAATATCATTAGATACATTACCTATAGTTATTTTTTATTTTAAATATTAAATTTTTAACATTCGTAAAGGTACAATATCTTCATAACTGATATTGTAACCTGTATTACTTGATATAGACTTAAATTGATTTCCATTCATTGAAAGACAATTTCTCTTTTGCTATTTCACTTCTACCGTATAATTCCCTGTTCCTCCGCCATACTGATACACATGTAAATAATATTTTCCTGGATACGTGTAGTAACTTCCTACTAATTTATTTCCTTCTTGCTGGGCATACGTAACATAATTATTTAAATCCGCTTCTGAATAAAGAACCCAGTTTACTCCGATATTATTTTCCTTCGTTACATTAATTTGTAGGTTTTTCGCAGTTTCCACATTTATTTCAAAGTAATCACTCGTATCACCGTTTCCTAAACTAGCACGTAAAACTTGATTTAACTGCAGTTTATTTGCTGTTTGGAATGAATTATTTGGCTCTTTTTCTACACTGTTATCTTCTTTCTTTTGAACCGTTACATTCGTTGTAACAGTATTCGTTAATCCTTTGTCATCTGTTACTGTTAATTTTGCCGTATATGTTCCTTCTTTTGTATACACATGAGTCGGATTTTGTTCATTACTTACAGTACCATCACCAAACTCCCATTTATAAGCAACAATTTTCCCATCTTCATCTTTTGATCCATCGCTTTTAAACGAAATTGCTTCATTTATATTTCCACTATATGGACCATTTATAACTGCAATTGGTGCTTTATTCACAGCACCTTCTTCTGTATTGATACCATGGAATACAACGTCATATTCAAATTGTCCTGATGCATTCACACGATAATTCACAAAGTACGCTGTTACTGTTTTATAGCCTGTCCATTCTTTTGCACTTAAACGTTTTAACGTATCATTCACGTTTTGTGTAATTGTTTTCCAGTCTTCATATTCCCCTTTCGCAGTAGTACCTGTATACGTTCCTTGTAGTGTAAATGTATTAAAGAACTGTGATTTATTTTTCTTAACTGATACATTGCTTAATTTTGCTTCTGCTGTAATTTCTGCCGCAATATCTGAAACTGGTTTTGGTGCATGAGTTGCTAAATAATCATCTGATACTAATGGAACATTATATTTCTCACGGTTATCGACTAACATTTGCATATAGTCTTGATACTCTTTATTTAAATTCGCATCTTTACTTAATGCAGAACGGTATGCATCATATGCTGTTACATCATTTTTTCTAATAAGATCATGAACTTTGTCAAACATATCGTACCTCTTATTGTACATGTACGATTGTAAAGCGAAGGAATAATTGTAGAAATCCCACGTTCCATACTTTGCATTTAACGTTCGTTCTGCCGTATAACGTTCTGCTGGATTTGAAGATATCCCTCCTATAATACTCTTTCTCGGTACAACATTATCTGTTCTCGTTGCCCCTGCAAAAAACTCCGCATTCCCTTCTTCAAACCAGGATAATCTCTCGTTCTCATACATCTTACCTTGTCCCCAAAGCCCTGGTACTTCATATCTACCTTGCAAGTAATGCGTGAACTCGTGTCGGAACAATTCTTCTAAACTATAAATACTTTCTTCTGGCGTACGTTCATAAGTAAAGAACGTACCTGTTCCTTCTATATAAAGACCTCCGTTATTCGTTTCATACCCGTACAATTGACGGTTAAATTGATACTCAGCTGGACTATTATAAATAACCATCGTTAATACATCATCAGGATTTCCTTTTTCTAAAGGTTGATCACTTTCAACCGTACGATGGAATTGTGCCTTCACTTCTTTTGCCGCCCAATATAGACGTTTTACCTTTTCTTCTGTCACTTTATCTCCAGCTTTTAAAACAATTGCACCATCATCAAACGTATACGTTTTCGGCAAATACTTTTTCTTCCCATCTTCTCGTATTTGATCTAAATTAACAACATTTCCATTTGCATCTTTCCCGCCATAATTCGTCGCGATTTGCTCAGCCGCTACGAAATATTGCTCTCCTAAATACGGATACATTTTCATCGCGTCTGTTACAACTTGCAATCCTTTCGTTCCTGTACTATGGAACGTACCAACTCTACCTGTATAATAAATACCATTATTAATTAACCAACCACTCTTCTCTGTCACCGTTCCAATTAAAGAAAAACGACTTAATTCATTAATATAGCTATCAATTTTTTGGTACCATACTGTATCTTTCGGTGCTTTTCTCGTATCGTACAAATACGATTGAATGTCGTAATCAACACCTTGCATAATATCGTAAATCGCATTTCCAACTGATAGATTGTCTACCAATGTAGAAAAATTATCGTTATATTGTTTGAAAATCTTTGCAGCTGATGTTATCGTTTCCACATCACTCGAAGCATTTCCTATTAATTTTCCGTATGATGATACAACTCTATTTTGTTCTAACGTACCAAGTTTAAAATTCGGGTTATTCGCAATCGTTTTTAATGCAGGTAAGCATGTATCATGATAGCTCCGCTCATTTAGTTTACTTAATTCTGTATGATAAAATCCTAAATAAAACCCTGAACGTAATACCTCTACTAAAGTCTCAATCCCTTTGGAATCATCTTTCGTATAAGCTTGTCCTTGCTGCTTCAATTTATCAATAATTTCCTGCATCCTACTATCATTTTGATAGAATGCAAGACTATCCTTATTAAACTGAAATAGACCCGTAATTTGCTCCCAATTGATTGTTACAAGTAAATCTACTAACTGCTGATTGCTTAATTGATTTAATTCAGCAATTGTATAAGTTTTCGCTGCAGCTAATTGCTTACTTTCCTTTTTCACTTCAGGCGGTCTTTGCGACAAATCAGCAAATTGTAGCCTTTTCTCAAAAGACTTGCTTTCAAGCACTTTTGATGAATGAGCTAATTCTTGCACTGGTAGTTGTACACCAACTGGCTCCATTTTGAGCACATTCCGATAAGAAACTTGCTCTCCCTTTGTACTTTCTGCCAATGTGCTCCCTTGAAAACTTCCTAACATTAAACTAGCAAAACTTACCCCTACTAACACTTTTTTTGAATAGCCTTTCATGCTCTCCCCTACCTTACATTTTTTAGTGTCCTGCACCATTATTTTACTATTCTTACTTTTTATTCTGTATTGAGAAAAAATAAGGGAACGTTCACACATGTATCCATACCGCGCAAAATTAACACTTGACTTTATGTGAATTTTATATCAAAAAAAGATAGATAATAGCGAAATTCCTGCTATATCTATCCTCGTTTTCAACGCTATGATTTTAACTTTATAAACGTAACTTCCGGTAATGTTTGCATATGCTGAATAAATTCATTCTTTTCTTCTGACGATATATTTTTCAGCTGCATCCCTACCTTATAAACTATTTCCGTACCTCGCTGTAAAGCTTCCACTTCATATGACAGTATTGGAATGCCTTTCACTTGAAGCATTTCTACTATTTGCTGTACCGCCTCATGTTTATTTATACACATTTGCACTGTTATATTTTGCGGAAATAAAAATTGCACCTTAAAAATACGACTCACAATCTCTAAACCAATTAAAACGAGAATCGTCGCTCCAATGCCTACTACATACATGCCAGCCCCTATTGCTAATCCAATTCCTGCTGTAGCCCATAAACCAGCCGCTGTCGTTAATCCTTTCACTGCCTGTTTTTGAATAATAATTGTACCTGCACCTAAAAAACCTACTCCACTAACAACTTGCGCTGCAATACGGCTCGGATCAAGAGCCATATGTTCTTCATTCATAATATCTGAAAAAGCATATTTCGAAACGACCATTATTAATGCACTTCCTACCGCTACTAGGAAATGTGTTTTTAATCCCGCTTCTTTTGATCGAATTTCCCTTTCAATACCGATTATTGCTCCTAACAAACCCGCAACACCGATTCGTATAATTAAATCAAAATTTACACTCACGAGCCCTTCCCCCTTTCATTCATTATAGATAGATAAAACAAAAATTATCACACACATCCATTTATCGATATAAAAACATTTCATTAAAATATACTTAATATCCTAGGTGATTTATGTTAATATTTTCAATATTAACATAAATAGAATTCAGCCCACTTTTTATACGAAAAACCATAAACTTTACTTTCCATTTAAAAACGGGATATGGATTGCATAAAATGAGGTTGAGAAAGTTTAGAAAACGCTTACATTTTGCGCCGTGTTTTTTTTATACATACTACATAAATAAAGGAGCTTACTAACAATGAACGTCTCTTTACTTACACCTACTATCGATTTACAAGAAGAATACTTAGATTTTTATAACGAATGGAAAGATAGCGGTGAAACGATGATTCCGTGGGTTATCTCAAAAGATCCCTCTAATTTCACGGCAATGATTCAAGAACTTCACGATGCACATAACGGAATAAACCTCCCTGAATCTTGGGTACCAGACTCTACGTATTGGCTCGTTACAGATGAAAATAAAATTGTAGGAGCTGTTAATATACGTCATAGTTTAACCGAACATTTATTTAACGCTGGAGGTCATATCGGTTATGGCATTCGCCCTTCTGAAAGAAGAAAAGGTTATGCTACGAAGTTATTAGAATTATCGCTAGAAAAAACGAATGAATTAAACATCGAGAAAGTACTTGTCGTTTGTGACGAAGTGAATACAGGATCAGAAAAAACAATTTTACATAACGGCGGGCTTCGTGATGATGATTTCATTGAGGAAGATGGAAATGTAGTAAGAAGATTTTGGATTAAGCTATGAAAAAGTCATCCGATGAAAATAACCTTGTTATAGAGAAATATAGTAGAAGTAATGAGCTAAAAGTAAAACAATTTATTGATTTATACAATGAAGACTCTTATCTATTTAACTTATTACGAGATAATAAAACAAGATGTGCGTATGTTGCCTACTATAAAAAAGATGTAGTAGGCATCTTTCTCACCTGGAACAATAACTTCCATCCATACTGCACATACTTTCGAATATATACGAACCCTTTCTATTCAGTGCTACACATAAAACAAATCTTATTAACCGAGATTCTAAAACGAGAAAACTTCAAATTACCATTACAAACCTCTATATGGGAAACATCGGCTCATTTAAAAGACTATTATGAAGAACATAATTTTACGGAAATCCGAAGAACATATATGCCGATATTAGACGTACGAAAAATCATAGCTATCGATACAATGCTTCATTCAAATTATGATGTACAAACCTTATCAAACATCTTGTCTAATAATAGCTTCTTTGAAAAGCTAGCTCACTTAGTAAAAACGAATTATGAGGATACTCACTTAGCAAATCCCGTTGCCTCATACCCGCTCGAAACTTGGAAAGAACAGATCTTAACTGATGATGTGTTACTAGATGGGAGCTTTGTAATGATAGATGAAGAGAATAAAATTATTGCGTACTCTTTCCTCCATACATCAGAAAAAGATAATACGGTAAAACTAGGATAGTGTGGGACTCACACTACAGAAAATTTATTCTTACTGAAGCTACTCGTTTTCAAACAAGCTATGTATGCAAGTAAACACGGTTATTCTTTCATTCAAGGTGAATTTGATTCAACGAGTATATATGCAATGGAGATATTAAAATCCTTTCCTTTCAATCCTTATGCTACTTGGATTACGTATCAAAAAGAAGTCGGAAAGTGATTATACACCTTCCGACTTCTTTTATGCTGTCTCTATGTCAAACTGGACTATAATACCACTAGGATCTACTACTGTAAATCCGTTTGTACTTTCGTTTACTTTATGTTGTTTTTCTATTAATCTTTCTTTCACTTCATCTAACGCTTCTTTATGCGGTAATACAATTGTATATACCTTAAGTCCAGTTGCATACGCTGGTGGATGTGGATTATTTACTCCGTTCCACGTATTTGCACCGATATGGTGATGATATCCTCCTGCAGAAATGAATAAGCAGTCATCTTCACGCTGTTGCACTTCAAATCCTACTGTCTCTACATAAAACTCGTGTGACTTCTCTACATCCGCTATTCGTAAATGTACGTGCCCAACGACAGTATTAGCAGGCAACCCATCAACCTCATAATCAACGAGTGTTGCCAGTTCTTTTAAATCAAGCGGCGTACTGCCTCCTGCTCCTTCTCCCCATTGATCGCGCGGACGGTCTGCATAAATTTCAATACCATTTCCCTCTAAGTCTTGTAAATAAAAAGCTTCGCTATACGTATGATCACTTGCACTATTAAACCTTGAAATTGGTAAAATTTCATTTGAATATGTATAACGCCCTTCTTGCTCAGCCGGGCTATCAATTACATTCTTATTTCGAATCACACCAAATAATGCCGAAGCAAACGCCTCACGAGTCGGAACTAAAAAGGCTACATGATATATACCAGTCGTACGTGGTTCTTGCAGTACCCCGTCCTCTAACTTTTCAAGAACAAGTAACGTGCTCTTTCCACCTTTTCCTGATAAATATGCTTTATTCGCCTCTTGCTTAATTACTTCTAATCCTACTACATTCTCATAAAAAGCAATTTGACGCTCTAAATCTTGCACTTTAAGTTCAACATGACCAATACGTGTATTCGGATGAATTTGTACCATGAATAACTCCATCTCCTTATCCCGATATTTCCCTATTTCATATAACCGTTACTATGAAGGATACAACTAAAATCATCCTATGTAAATAAGAAAAGTCAGAATTTATACACATTTTTATTTTCATAATAAAAAAAGCCCCTCTTCTAACTTTCAGAAGAGGGGGCTTTTTAACTCTTATTTCATTTTATGTACTTCAGCAACTAACTTTCCGCCCTGAATGCCCATATAAAGTTTCACAGGCGCATCATTCGTGTTTTCAAACACTAAGTCTAAGTATGGATATGCAATCGTAGCATCTCTTCCTTGTGGAACATAACCTACCGTTTTAGAATGTGTCGTTCTCTCTACCATTTTCAAACCAGCTTGATCTGCTGCATTATATAAAGTTGATGATGTTTGACAAACACCACCGCCGTATCCATCTACTAATTTACCATCTACAATTTCTTTTCCTAGTTGATATCCTTTATCTGGCGTTGTATCACCAATTAATGCATTGAAAGAGAAACTGTCTCCTTTTGCTAATACAACTCCATTTATGCTCGCTGCTGACAAACGGATATTCTCAATACAGCCACCTGCTGAGCCACCTAAATTCGTTTCATATCTACCAATTACCGTACCACTTCCTTGCGCATCACTTAATGTTGCGACAGGCTTTTTCTCAACAATAGGTAATTGATATGAAGAATCCCACATACCAACGTTTAATAATTTATTTACTAGCTCTTTTTCCATTAATTCAAAAGAAGGCTTTCCTTCTTGCCAACTTCCGTCAGATGCTAAACGTGAAGGAACCATCTTTTTGTCAACGTTTTTACCAACTTCCTTAGCAACCTTCTCTACCGATTTTTTAAATTTTGCTTCATCTTCAAAATAACCTAGACTCGATAAATCTAGCTTTTTCACTTCCGTACCTGTACGACCATCAACTAAACTAATAGAATCCTGTACTTCTGCTTTAGCCTCTACCGTGTGGCCACCAATGTCACTTACTAATGCAACATCACTTACTTTTGTGCCACAACCACTTACTACAGCTACACATAACACCCCAACTAATATACCCTTTACTTTACGGAACAATAGACTCTCCCCTTTTTCCAAACATTACTTTTATGTATTATTTCATTTTTATGTATGTTTTGTTACAATCATTTTACAATATATTTATAAAATGTTACAAGTTATTTTTTACTCTATATAAATTACTCTTTTCTTTTGTAAATGTCTATACATATTTACATAAAATTTTGAGTTTGATAGAATTGTAACTTTTATGTAACCTCACCCTATTATCCAGTATATACCATAAAACAAAAGAAATACAAATGTAAAAACTCCATATTCTTATTTATAAAGAAACATCCCGTGAGCATAAATAGGTATTTGCCGTGCCACACTCCGCTTTTACACATACATTATGGTGAATTAACCTATTTTAAAGAAATGGAGGATGTTTTTATGTACCCCTACAATCCATACGATCCATATAACCAAAATGGTTATCAGCCTCAATATGATTTACAAGCACAATACCAACAATATATAGATCCAGCAGAACAAGTTAATCCATATGATCAAAATCGACAATTCCAACTTCCAATCTCTTTTCCTGGTACTGGAAACCGTCAACTAGAAAGACGAGTAAATGAGCTTGAGCAAAGAGTACGTCAATTAGAAAACACGGTTGAGCGTCATACACGTAGATTAAACCGCTTAAACCAACGTTTACGTACAATTGAAAACAGACTAAACATTCCATTTTCAGCATTAGAAGACGGATTTTAATTTCAAAAGTAAAAAATATATAAGGAAGGGGCTCACCCTTCCTTATATAAATTGACGAAAGTTTTTTCCATCTCTATACTGATAAGAGTTAATGAAATGAAACAAGGTGATAAATATGGATTTTGAAATAAATTATCTTTCCTTTTATGTTGTACAAGTAGAAGGAAAAGGTGAAGCTGTTGATAAACGCTACAAACATTTTCAAACGTTAGACGCTGAAGAGTATGAAGATAGCTCCTTAAAAGAATTTTTAAATGGTGAATTATTAAAAATTTCAAAGCGAAAAGTAGAACGTCATGCGAAAACAGAACAAGCTCCGACAAAGATCGGTCGCTTCATTGTAGAAGAAGGGCACGAACTTGATTCAAACCCTCATTACAACCTCTTTAATCGCATTCGCTTTGCGGAAACAAAGGAAAACTTCAAAGATATGAGTGAACCTCTCGTTTATACATATCTGGACACAAGCGCTGTACGCGGTGGTGTATTTTTAATTGCGCAAGCAAAACTACGCAAATACTTTGATGATCCATTCGTTTTCGTTATGAAATGTGACTTCGAACCGAAAGTCGCTTCTATTTCAGATGAATCCACACTGATTCGTAACGTTGAAATGGCCATCACAACAAAAAACATGAAATCTATCCAATATCCGTACATGCCTGAAGAAGGTATGGTCGAAGTGGGTGAGCTAAAAATTCACCAAGCATCACACGCCCGCTACTTTGAAGACTTCTTAAAATTCGTCGAGTACGAACGCTCTATGCCTGAAATTATGAAAACACAAGTAATGGACATGGTATACGACCAAATTGAAGATGTATTTGAAGAAGGTACGGAAGAACGCGAACAATTCGACCAAGCAATGGAAGTATGGGCTGCCAGTCCGAAACGCGAAATTATGGAACAATTTTCAACCGAAGAAGTAATGGAAGCTACTGCTCAAATCGTCGAGCATGCTCCTGAAGTGGAATTAAAGCTAAAAGCAGATCATATCTCTGTGAAGGCCCTGCTTGCTGATTTCGGGGATCAAATACATATCGCAAAGGTAAATGATCGATACGTATTAATGATTGAGGCTGATACACTTACGTTTGAGAAAGGCTTCTCTCCGATTGAGTTTCTGAAGCCGGATGAGTTGCAAGATGTGATTGAACGGATTGAGAATAAGCAGCAGTATTCTTATGATCCGAACGGGATTGAATAAATCCTTCCATATCCCTATTTTTACTGAGCGCTGTTAACGAGCGCTCTTTTATTTGGGACATATTTTTTAATTTTTTAACTCAAGATGATATTTGTTGCGGAATCAAGTAGATTCCTTCCTTGTTGTACAAGTGTATTTCCATTAGAGTAGTCACTATGTATATTGGTAAAATGAAAATTTCACTTCACTACCTCAAATTTATTGTACCCATAAAAAGATAATTGAAAACGATATTCTGGATGCTCTCTCACCCAATCGTAAGCTTCTTCTAAAATATCCATTTTGTTTTGTAAGTCATTAAGTTCACTACATTCGTCCCTTTTCTGTTTGCACAGAGGGCAGAATCCATTCACTATTTCGGCACTCGTCGCCCTAATAGTTTTACTTTCTAAATCAACTACTAGACTAAGAAGAAGAGAATGCTCTTCTTTTGTAGTCACCGTCATTTCAGCAAGCCCATCCTCATTCCAAAAGACTCCGTTTAATTCCATCTGTACCGTGACGTCTTTAATATCCATGTCTATCACTATCCCCCCCCCTTGTATAAAACTTTTATCTTATTCTTCGATTTTAATCTTTAATACACCACGATTTAAAGATATATTAAGCGTTTCCATTTTTTCTAAATTCAGTTACCTTTCATTTATACATATACTACTATAGATTAAATTTACTTTAATAGAATGGAGGATTTATATGGGGTGTTACAATTCATCAGAAAGAAAGATATACGAACTTGAACAAAAAATAAACAAGTTAAACTTTCAGGTGAATAACTTAAATGAAAGAGTTCATCAATTAGAAAATACAGTTGAGCGACATACCCGTCGGTTGAACCGTTTAAACCAACGTTTACGTACTGTAGAAAACAAGTTAAATATTCCATTTTCAGAAAGTGAATATTAACTCGTTAATTCGAACAATGTAAACAATGCTATTCCTATTATATTTCAAACTAGAAATTCACGTTATTTCTCCCTAAATACTGAATCCTCTGCGTAATTTGCTCCCTATTTTGTTCTATCCCTCACACTACTCTCCATTATCTTTCTCAGAAAACAAATAATTTGTACATTCGTACTAAAAACAATAAAATACTCTATTCCTAATACGGGACGAGCCGTGAATTTTCCAACTAAACTTCTGCGACTTAATCCTGAAGTTTAGTTGTACATATGAATAAAATTGGTTATATTACTAACTTTCTTCTACTACTTTCTCCATCTCAGCCAAATGCCTAATCTGCCTTTCCGCCTTTCTCACCGCCGTACGAAAATGCTTTTTCAGAAGTTCTATTGTAGCTTCACTTATATAATATCTTTCCGTTATACTTTCCCACGTGTCACTACTTTCAAATGCACTCCAAACGAAAGGACGCTCTGTATTTTTTCTCATTTCTTTAAATACCCATTTTCGCATCTTTTTTTTCGCTTTTTCTGTTAGTTTTCCGTTCTCTACAAGTTCAAGCTCACCATGTCTTTTGTACCGTTTATGAATGTCTCTCTCGCTATATACTTTAAGAAGTATATTCGCTGTATTCTCAGCATCCGCTAAAGCTCGGTGCTGCTTCCCTTCCCACGTTAAACCGAGCTGTTCTACTGCAAATTGTAAACTTGGTGTATGCTCAAATAACTCTTCATACGCTTGGAAAACAAACTTCTGCAAATCAAATTTGCTCTCTTTTTCCATACATGGGCATTCTACACCGTATAACGTACAATCATGAGATAGAAAACGATAATCTTCTCTACCCCATGAAACAAATACAGAGTCTTCTCCGATAAATTGAATAAATTTCTCTATAATTTGTGGGAATTTCTCCACACCAATTAAATCTTTCTTTGTAATTCCCGTTAATTTTGTCGTATGACGAGTGAGTCGTGCACTCGGCTTTACTAACTCCGAAAATTCTCCAATTACCTTCATTGTACTTGCTTCTATTTTTACAGCTCCGATATCAACTATCTCTGACGGAGCTTCTGATTTATACGGCCTGAAATTTCTCTCTATATCGAACACAATAAAATGTGTAGCGTTTTCCAATTTATTTACCTCTTTCTAAATTCCTTTTCACACACATACTCTATTTTCAGTATTTATTCATTCATGCACTTTATGCATGAAATACTTCGTCTAATAAACAAAAATTTAATCTCATTATTATATGTACATAGGAGGTTATTCAATAAAAATGCAAAAAAAAGAAGGGCAAGCCCTTCTTTTTTCCGTAATTACTTCTTGTTTACGTTTGTAGCTTGAGGTCCACGGTTACCTTGTTCTACTTCGAAAGTAACTTCTTGACCTTCTTCTAAAGATTTGAAGCCGTCGCCTTGGATAGCTGAGAAATGAACGAATACGTCTTCTCCGCCTTCAACTTCGATGAAACCGAAACCTTTTTCTGCGTTAAACCATTTTACTTTACCGTTTTGCATTTAAAAAATCCTCCTACAATGTACCTATATGTACATATTCATTTTCAACCACTTTACAATAATACTTCAAACATTAAAAAACTGCAACCCCAGAGGAGATTTAACATTGCTATCCTCCTCGGAAGTTACAGCTCATTTAAATCTCTATATTATTAAAAGTAAAATGGTTTAAAGTAACTATATCATATCAATATAATAAAAGTAAAGTTTTTTTTGCTATATAATTTTTTTCTTCCATTGCATCGCTTTTGATTCACCTGATCCAGCTACAACATAACCCTCTTTTTGGTTAACGATGCGCCAGCCATGCCCTTTAACTGAGTCACATACTGTAACAAGTTCTTCTTCTAGAAGTACACGACAAACCGTACTAATCCCCGCCTTATTTTGCGTTGACGTTGTATATAGCACATGTTGATCTACACTCAAGGCTAAATAGCTACTTGCTTTCTGCTCACTTTGACATGTATGCCAATATGTTTTTTCACTCTCAATACTTTCATCTATTTTACAAAAAGAAATATTCCCGCTAATACCCTTGCATGATCCACTCGCTGCTACTATATAAGAATTGTGTACAGTCAACGCTGAGATCATCTGATTCATCACGATTTTAATCCTCTTTAATTTACGTGTCTCCAAATTAAAGAGCCAAACACCACCATATTTAGCATGTATTTTCGTACCGATAAATAAGTAATGTTTATATAAAAATAACGATCGAATAGATGGTGCCCCGCCACCATACTCAAGAAATGGATGAATGGTTTCCCATGTCGAACCAAAATCATTAGAATGATACAACGTTTTATCTCCATGAGCAATGACTGTTCCTTGTACATTACTACAAACATTCCAACTCGTTGCTTTTGTTGGAAAACGCTGAACCGTCCAGTTCTCTCCACCATTCATACTACGAATAAAAATCCCTTCGTCACCTACACCATACACTACATTATCTTCGCTATGTAAATCCCTAATTCGTTTTTGAAAACCATTTAATATTTGTTTCCATTCTCCGTCTCGTTCAATAAATAAGCCATTATATGTAGTAGCTAACATAAGTTTTCCATCTCTTAACTTTGTAATAGCGGTTGCACTTAACATTGTCTCCACGTTGACACTCCCATTCTTAGAACTTCTCAGCAAATGCAATTGCAAAATTACTGCATTTTTCAACATCCTCTTCATCTTCTGGAGCTAGTTCGATTTTCAATCCTTCTTGCACAAGCTCCGCACCGCGTTCTACAAGTCTTTCTTCAAATATCGTTACCGCTTCACAAAATAGTTCATACGCCGTATCACCTGATCCGAATACCGCTACTTTCTTCCCTGATAAATCTATATTTTCTAAGTCCTCATGGAAATCTTCCGCCTCAAACGGTAATTCACCATCGCCCCACGTATAAGATCCTAAAATGATTCCATCATAGGCTAATAATTCTTCAGCATCCATGCCTTCCATTTCTTGCAATACTACTTCATGATCAAAAGCATCTAAACTAACTTTTATTAAATCAGCAATACTCTCTGTATTTCCTGACATACTTGCATAAGCTATTAAAATTTTTGCCACTTCGGCATCCCCCTCTTACAATAAATGATTCTCATTCTCATTATATTAATAATGAGAATCAATTTCAATTATATTTTTCATTTTTATTTATTCCATACAAAAAAGCACAGATGACTATACAATCACCTGTGCTTTTTTATTACTTTTTAAAAATACCAAACGGCTTTCCAACTGGTAATACAACTTTACCGAAGTGTGTATTTAACACTGCTGCTGCTGAACCATAGAAAGATAATAATGAAATACATAGTTCAGAATACGCTGCTAAATTATGCATTGCATGCGGCATAACACCTAAAGTACTTAATGAAAGACCAATAAATAAGAAATCAATAAGGACGAAAATCATAAATAATACTTTATGTGTTTCCATTGCACCAATTGTCATAAAGATTGTGAAAATCAAATATCCAATAAAGGCTACACCCAGCTGTTTTGAATCTGCAGCTTGTGCTAATTTTTCGCCAAATACTCCAAGTTGAATTAACCAAGTCATTCCAACACCTAACCAAAATAGGCCGTATGCACCGAATGCTGTTGTACCGAACGTATTGTTATGCTTTGCATCGTGAATGCACGCAAAGATTTGTGCAAATCCTCCTAAAAAGATTGCCCACGGTAATACAAGTGAAACGCCATCTGTTAAGCCTAACTTTTGAGATGATGCTACAAGTGTTACCATCGCTAATCCAAATAGACCAATTCCAGATGGATCTGCTGTTGTCATTTTCACATGATGTGTAGTAGATTGATTGCTCATATAAACCTCCTGATTATAAACATACTCGAATACAATACTTAAATCAGAAGACTATGTCAATGGTTTTTTTTGTATGTTGTCAGACCTTACTTTTTATAATGATTGAATATGCTTCCGACCACTTCATACGGTTTTATATTCACTTTTTCCAACTCGTGTATCGGCAACCACAACGGAATATAACTCCCTCTATCTTTCAGCTTGAATTCTTCAGCTTTACCACTTCCGAAAACTCCATCTATAATATGGGCATTAAAATAATACTCCGTACCTTTATACTCCACCTTTGCAATCAGATGCTCCACTTTTATATGTACCCCTAATTCTTCATAAATTTCTCGCTTCGTTGCTTCTTCAGCTGTTTCTCCTTCTTCAATTCTTCCGCCTGGAAAAACATAATATGTTTCCCCTTCTCGAATACGTTTTATAAGAGCAATTTTCCCTTCCTGCACAATGATAGCCCCGCCGCGATTTCTTATCATTTTATTACCTCAATACGAATCGCAACTGTTCCCCACTTTTTTTCTTGTTCTTTCGTATATATTTTGTATGTACTTTCTAGCATTTCCTCTAAACTATCATTTTCACAATCCAATAATTTTTTATCAATTTGTTCGTACATTGCTTTAAAGCTTTCGTATCGTTTTATTTCCGTCACTTTGACAGTAATCGTTGCTGCTGTCGTAAGGTTCGTAAATACAATATGATCGCCTTGTTTTATAAGTTGACGTTTTGCATCGTATAAACGTACTTCATATACTTTTTTTCCTGATTTAATTGACTGAAAAGGTTTATTATATAATCCCATTTTGTATATCATTCATTCCACTCCCTTTTTATTCGTTGCACCTACTAATTGTGTATTACCAATTCATACAACACAGTTCGACTTATTCCAAGTTGCATATAATGTTCCATATCCATTACTTGCTTTAGAGAGGATGCTAAATTTGTTATGTTATTTTTAAATCAAAAACCTGAATATAATAAATATGATATTGGTGATTATACTTATAGTAAAGTAGGTCCAACCATTTTTTCTTGGAATGATGAAACGAAATTAAAAATAGGTAAGTTTTGTTCATTAGGAGAAGAAGTCGTTTTCATACTTGGCGGTGAACATCGCGCAGACTGGATAACAACTTACCCATTTAATGCATTTTTTAATGAAGGAGCACATATTACTGGTCATCCTTCTTCAAAAGGTGACATCGTAGTCGGCAACGATGTATGGATTGGTTATCAATCCTGCATTTTATCTGGTGTTACAATTGGTAACGGAGCCATTATTGGGGCAAAGAGTGTTGTCACAAAAGACGTACCTCCATATGCAATTGTAGCTGGTAATCCTGCAAAATTTATTCGATATCGTTTCCCGCAAGAAACGATTGACAAACTAGAGAATCTTGCATGGTGGGATTGGGATATTTCTGTAATAAAAGGAGCCATTCCATTTCTACTTTCCAACAAAATCAACGAGTTTTTTACCTCGCCCGAAAATGAATCTATGTGATTAATACCAAAAGAGCATCCTGAAAGAATAGGATGCTCTTTTTTGTTTTATTTTTTATGTTCGTGCAACTGATTACACGGAGAACATTGAAATGGAATTTTATCTAAGCAATTAAAGTTTGTTTCACAAATTTGTTCGATCGTTGGAGCAAATAGAATGATAACCATATTACTTTCTACTATTTGTGTAACAGGTGGCAATACTGTTCCTACTTGATGTTCGAAACGAATACTCGCTTGATTTATATAATTTCCTGAACCACTTGGCGCGCTCTGAACTACTACTTGGAACGAGACTGTGCGTGCTTCACCTGGATTTAAACTTCCTATAAGAAATCCTGATACTGGATTTACATTTGGCACTAGCGTATTATCAACCTTTACAGTTCCAAGAACAAATCGAACACTACTATCTAACATATCTTGAAAACGAATATTTTGTATGATAGTATCCCCCGTATTTGTAATAACTGTCGTAAACGTAATAACATCTCCTATTGTTGCTGTTTGATGATCCGCTGTTTTTACGACTGTCGTTGAGACATTTTGAGGAATAAACGGGATAACAACTGTATTGCTATCACCTTCAACTACTACAGGCGATTCATTTGGATTCACAGTTGCAAACCCACTCGCTGTCGCTGTATTTGTAACTAAGTTATTGATTTGCCCTCCTGTTATTACAACTTGGAAATTAATAATAGCTGCATCATTTGGCTGAAAATCACCTAACGAAATACCAGTATTCGGATTAGCAAATGGAAAAGGTACATCATTTACTGTTACCGTGCCATTTATAAATAACGTATTCGGATCAATGATATCCGTTAAAACAATATTCGTCACAGGAACTGTACTATCATTTATAACAGCAATTCCGTAAGTGACAACATCTCCTACCATCGCTACTTCAAAGTTTGCTCCTTTTGCAACAAATAAGATTGCAGTATTTACTGTTACAATAACTGTATTACTCGTGTCCATCACTGTAACTGGCGGCTCTCCTGGTACTAAAATATATTCTGCTGATGCCCCAGCAACGTTCACTACTGTACCACCATCTGGAAAACTCATAATCGTAGCTTCATATGTTACAATCGCCGTCTCACCGACTGGAATGTCTAAAATCGTAAATCCAACCTGCGGATTTACTCCCGGACGCGCTACTCCATTTATCGTTACACTATTTGGTACAAAAACAGCTTCCGGAGATAGTACATCAATAAATTTAACATTCATTGCATCAGCCGTACCAGTATTTAATATGCGAACACGGTACGTTACCGTTTCTCCTACTCCAACAATTGAATGATCTACTTCTTTCAGCATATCTAAACTGCCTCTATTTACTGGTGTGACTGTCGTATTACTTGAATTCGTAATTGTAAACGGTGGTTCTCCTGGAATCAATTCGAAATCACCAGTTACTCTCGCTGTATTCATAATGCTACTAGAAGGCGGAATTGCGATTACGTTTACTTCAAATGTGATTAATAAGCTATCCCCTACTGCAAGATCAGGTAATGAAAAGCCTACAAAAGGATCTAAACCTACTTGTGGAATCCCATTTATTTGCACACTTCCTGCAACGAATTCTAAACTAGGCGATGGGACATCAATAAACTGAACATTCGTCGCAGTTACCGTTCCCGTATTTGTAACTTGCACACTATACGTTAACGTATCTCCTAATCGCGTTGCTTGCTTATTCACGGTTTTTATAACATTAAAGCGCCCTCTATTTACCCTTGTTATCGTCGTATTACTCGGTTCAGTTACTACAACAGGTGGCTCTCCTGGCACTAAAGTAAAGTTTCCTGTTATATTTGCAACGTTCGTAATTGTTCCTGATGACGGGATGGTTGTAACTATCGCTTGAAACGTCACTATAACGGTTTCACCAACGAGTATATCTCCAACTCCAAATCCAGTAATCGGATTTAAGTTTGGTTGCGAAACTCCATTTACCGTTACACTACTCGATACAAATGACGCTCCTGCTGAAATTGTATCAATAAACTGAACATCATTTGCTGTTACTGTTCCTGTATTCGTTATTTGAACCGTATACGTTAATACATCTCCAACGAGAGTAGCTGCTCTATTTACTTGTTTAATAACATTAAATCGTCCTCTATTTACAGTTGTGAGCGTTGTGTTACTTGGCTGATTTACTATAACTGGTGGTTCTCCTGGTACTAATATAAAGCTTCCAGTAACATTTGCCGTATTGGCAATTGTTCCGTTTGATGGAACACTAACAACGGTTACTTGGAATGTGACTTCTACACTTCCCCCTGGATTTATATCTGGCAGCGGGAATCCATTATTAGGATTGAACCCAGGTTGTATCACACCACCTATCGTTACACTATTCGGCACGAATGCTATAGAGGAAGGTAATACATCACTATATTGAACATTCGTCGCCGTCACTGTTCCCGTATTTTGAACTACTGTCGTATATGTGATTGTATCGCCTACTGCAACAATCGGCTCACTTACTGATTTTAAAACATTCAAACCAGATTCATTTATTTCGGTTAATGTCGTGTTACTTGTCGTCGTCTCAGTAATAGGCGGTTCTGTTTCACTTACAGCAAATGTAGCGGTAACGTCTACAAAGTTAACAACTGTACCACCTTCTGGTATGCTCGTTACCATCTCTTGATATGTGACAAGCACAAAATCATCTACAGGTATATCTGGAACTGTAAAGCCGATGAACGGATCTAATCCCGGTGCTGGTACCCCGTTTATGCTCACACTTCCCGGTACAAATGCTACACCCGCGGAAGTAGTATCTATAAATTGAACATTCGTCGCTGCCACTGTTCCAAAATTAAAAATCAATACATCATACGTTAAAATTTCTCCTACAATCGCTACTTCTTTATCTACTAGTTTTAACGGAAAAATAAACGCTATATTAATTGTCGTAACGACTAAATTTGTTAATATCGTTTCCGTAATCGGTGGTTCCTGCGGATTTGGTTGTGAAGTAAATGTAACGTCTGCATCATTTAATATGACTTCATTATCTGGAATTTCTGTAATCGTCACTCGGAACGTTACCTCAATACTTCCACCATTAATTAATAATGGAGTAACTGTAAATCCTATTTCTGGATTTACACCAAGTTGCTGCACCCCACCTATCGTTACACTATCTTCTACAAATGTCGTTCCTTCTGGTATGACATCTTGGAAGAACACATCTGTAACAGGTATAATTCCTACGTTTGAAATTAGCACGGTATACGTTAATACATCCCCAACCGCTCCAGTTGCAACGTCAACTGTTTTTGTTGCTGTTACTTCACCAGGAGGAGGTAACGGTATCGTAACTACTGTCGTATTACTTGAATTTGTTGTTGTTACAGGGGGCTGTAAAGGATTTAATAAGAAAGTAGCTGTTGCAGATGCGGTGTTTAGTACGGCTCCACGCGTGGATGGTGCAACTACTGTTACTTGGAACGTTACAGTCAATGATGTGCCAGCAGCTATATTAGGAAGCGTAAAACCTATATTTGGATCAAATCCAGGTTGAGGAGTTCCATTTATCGTTACACTATTTGCTACAAATGTTGTTTCTGAAGCAATTGGATCAATGAAAGAGACATTCGTCGCTGTTACCGTTCCATTATTTCTAATGACAACAGAATACGTGTAAATTTCTCCAAGTGCCGCTTGTTGTACAGATGAAGATTTTTGTATATTTAACTGCGCTGTGTTTACTTGCGTCACGACGAAATTGCTATTCGTAACAGTTGTTATTGGAGGATTGGCTGGATTTATAAGAAAACTTGCAGTAACGTTCGATTGGTTTCTTATATTTCCACCACTCGGAACGCTCGTCACTGTAACTTGAAACGTAATCGTAGCCGTTTGCCCGACAGGAATATTTGGTACTGGGAAACCTGCCATAGGATCCGCGCCTTGCTGAACGACTCCATTTATCGTCACACTATTTACTACAAACGCAGTACCAGACGGAATTGGATCTTGAAAAATAATATTCGTTGCAGGAACAGTTCCTGTATTTTGAATACGAATCGTATACGTTAACGTATCTCCTACACCTGCTTGTGGTGTAGTTACACTCTTTATTACATTAATTGATCCTACATTCACTCGTGTCACAACAATATTACTAATCGTTACAATTGTAATTGGCGGCTGCAAAGGACTTACTTGAAAATCAGCTGTTACATTCGCATTATTCGGAAGAACTCTATTTGGTGGTACACTCGTGATCGTCACTTGAAAAGCAACTGTTACCGTTCCTCCTAATGGAATATTAGCAAGCGGAAATCCAGTTGTTGGGTTTAAAACTGGTTGAGACGTTCCGTTTATTGTTACACTATTTGCTACAAATGTTGTTCCAGATGGAATTGGATCAAGGAATGATACATTTGTTGCTGCTACTGTTCCACTATTTTGTATACGAACTGTATACGTTAACGTATCCCCTACACCTGCTTCACTAGCACTTACGCTCTTCATTACATTTAACCCTGAAGAATTCACCACTGTCATAACAGTATTACTTGGCACTGTTACAGTAATTGGTGGCTCTGTTGGATTTACAAGGAAATCTCCAGTGACATTCGCATTATTGACGACATTATTTCCTTGGGGAATTTCATCAATTAATACTTCAAACGTAACAATTACACTCGTGCCAGTAGGCAAATTATTTAATGGGAATCCAAGTTCTGGATCTGCCCCTTCTTGTAAAACACCATTAACCAATACACTATTTTCAATAAATAAAGTCCCTTGCGGAATTGAATCTTGGAAAAACACATTTGTAGCTGTTACACTACCTGCATTAATTATTTCGATTGTATATACTAAAACATCCCCTACCGTTGCAACATCCGTATTCACTGCCTTCACAACTTCAAAGTTCCCTGATTGTACTGTTGTATTCACAACATTACTCGGAACATTGATTGTTACTGGTGGTTCACTCGGATTCACTTGAAAACTCGCTGTTACATTTGTTTGATTTAAAATATCTTCATTTTCTGGATCCTGTACAATTAATACGTCAAATGTGACTACAACTGTTTGAGCCGCAGGAATATTTGGAAGAGAAAATCCTGTATTTGGATTCAATCCACTTTGTGGTACTCCATTAATTGTTACAGAATTTGCAACGAATGAAACAGCGGAAGGAATAGGGTCTTGGAAAAATACATTTGTTAACAGTACGTTTCCTGTATTTTGGACGGCAATTGTGTATGTTAAAGTATCCCCTACCGCCGCTTGCATTGTATTCACTTCTTTTATTACATTTAAACCGCCTGTATTAACTTGTGTCACAACTGTATTCGTTTGTCTATTAATCGTTATCGGTGGCTGATTCGGAATAACGACGAAATTAGCAGACACATTTCCACGATTTGCAATCGTACCTCCTGATGGTGTAGATGTCACTCGTACTTGAAAAGTCACTGTCCTACTTCCGCCAGGAGATATATTCGCTACGGTAAACCCAGTCGCAGGATTTGCCCCAGGTTGTGAAACCCCATCTACAGTCACACTATTTAGGATAAAAGTCGTTCCAATTGGGATTGGATCTTGAAAAATAACATTCGTCGCAAGTACATTCCCGGTATTCTCAATTGTAACGGTGTACGTAAGAACGTCATTAACTGTCGCAAAAGCTCTATCTACTGTTTTTCTCGTTCTTATATCAGCTATATTAATTGTAGTAAATACAGTATTACTTGTCGCTTGGCCTGAAATTGGTTGCTGACCAGGCACTGGAATAAAGTTAAATGTTACACTCGCACGGTTTGGAATTGGATTTACAAGAGGATTAGATGTTACTCGAACTTGAAAGCGCACTACAGTCGTTTGCGAAGCATTAATACTTCCAAGATTAATACTACTTGCCGGATTTGCTCCTGGACGCGCTACTCCATTTACCGTAACACTATTTGTTATAAACGTTGTTCCAGCAGGTATACTATCAACAAAAATAACATTATTTGCAGCGACATTCCCATCGTTGGTGACATTCACTGTGTACGTTAATACATCATTAATTGTTGCCGTCTGTAGATCTACAGATTTTTGTAAACTTACATTTGCGCGATTTATCGTCGTCTGTACTGTATTTGAAGAAGCTGTACTTGTGATAGGAGGACTTCCAACAAAAGGACGGAATTGGTATGACACCATCGCACGATTTGAAATTGGATTCGGATTCGGGAATGACGTAACTCTCACTTGAAACGTGACAACTCTTTGAGCATTATTCGGTATCGTTCCTAAATTAATTCCACTAGCTGGATTGGCGCTCGGCTGAGTTACTCCACCTACTGTAACACTGCCTGCTATAAACGTAGTTCCATTCGGAATACTGTCTTGTAATACAACGTTTTCTGCACTTCCTGTCCCTGTATTCGGAACAGTAATCGTATAGGTGAGAATATCACCTACTGCTGCAACGGTTTTATCAACAGATTTAACAGGATTTATAATTGGCCCTGTCGCATCAATTTGAACACCAAAACCAGCTGCAGCATATCCATCTCCATTTGTAACGAAGCGAACAGTCGCTGACGTTTGATTATTTACTAATGATGACGAGGCATCTACATTCGTAATATCCCATCCTTGTCTTCGGACGGCTAAAGCTATCCCTAACGGCTGATTCAAATTTCCAAAGGTGCCAGTTGTATCTAAATTCCCACTATCATTACAAATTTGTGACTGAAAGAAATTATTTGCGGGATTTCTCGGTCCGAATAAAGCAACTGTAGCATTCGCATTCGGTCCAAAGCGAAGTTGATCTCCAACAATGTTAGAATCACCTTCTTGAGCAGTTACAAGTACTCTTCCTGTAACAGAACCTGTAGATGGAGTTGCGAAACCTGAAATAGTAGCATCAACTGGTGGTGATGAAGCATCAATAATTTCTTGGCCTGCATACACTGACAAATTCCGAAGTGGTAAACTTGTATTTTGATAAACTACCTCAAGCGTCCAACCAGCTGAACGACTGACCGTTGGATCAGCAGAAGTTCTTGTAGCCGGTACAGCACCCGTTGTATATGTTCCCGCTCCCCCTGTATTAACAAGATTCGTTACGTTAGCTGAACGTACGTAATAAAACTGGTTCCCTACTGAACCTTGCTGCGCAGTTGCAGGATCTGGTGTAACAGAAAACGTTCCTGCCGGTGTTGTAAATGTAATGTTATCATTTAAAAAAGCTGAAACATCCTCTGTATCGGTCCGGTATGTGCCGGCCCATACTAGTTCTGCGTATAAAATACTACTCCCTGCCGGAAGATTCAAAATTGCACTTGAAGAATTTAATGGCCAGTCATTCGTCGTTCCTGCTGGGAATCCAGGTACTTGGAGCGATGTATTTACCGTTGTAAATACATCAATCGTACCGAAATTATTATTTGGTGCAGGCGATGTAGGACTTAGTCCTAACGTGTTCCCAGTGAACGTGACGGCACCAGTTACTGTTGTTGTAAAGCGATTCATAAAAGGCACACAATCATCTCATTTCAATTATAGTAAAAAGTGCTCTATACTATAAAATGTAGACAAACTATACAATGTACGTTGTCCAACAAAATTCCACATATATGGAGAGGAGTTTACTACACTATGCGCTACGTTATCATAACAGGAACTTCACAAGGTTTAGGTGAGGCAATCGCCACACAATTATTAGAAGAAAATACAACCGTCATCTCTATTTCTAGAAGAGAAAATAAAGAGCTTACTAAACTCGCAGAGCAAAATAACAGTCATTGCATTTTTCATTCCTTAGATCTTCAAGATGTACATAAATTAGAAACTAACTTTAACGAGATCCTTTCATCTATGAAGGAAGACAATATATCATCTATTCATTTAATTAATAATGCAGGCACGGTTGCACCAATGAAGCCAATTGAAAAGGCAGAAAGCGAGCTTTTCATTACAAACGTTCAAATTAATTTACTTGCACCGATGATTCTTACCTCTACTTTCATGAGATATACGAAAGACTGGAAAGTAGATAAACGTGTTATAAACATTTCATCTGGTGCAGGAAAAAATCCTTATTTTGGATGGGGCGCTTATTGTACAACGAAAGCTGGTGTAAATATGTTTACACAGTGCGTAGCAACCGAAGAAGCAGAAAAAGAATATCCAGTAAAAATCGTCGCTTTTGCACCTGGTGTTGTTGATACAAGTATGCAAGCACAAATTCGTGAAACAAATAAAGAAGACTTCATAAATTTAGACCGCTTCATCGCACTAAAAGAAGAAGGAAAACTACTGTCACCTGAATACGTTGCGAAAGCAATTCGTAGCTTACTAGAAACTGAGAATTTCCCGCAAGGTGAAGTCATTCGAATTGATGAATAACAAAAAGGCACGCTCTAATAGCGTGCCTTTTCATTTTATTTCTCTAAAAATATAAGTACAGACTCCGCAATTTTTTCATAACCAATTTCTTGATAAATTTTATTAGACGTAGGGTTTGCTAGATCAGTATATAACGTAGTCGTCTTATATCCTTCATCTAACATACGTTGACTAAGTGCAGCGACACAAATAGATGCGTACCCTTTTTTCCGCGCTTCTTTCGGTGTATATACGAAATTAACTGTTATATTGTTTGTAGTTGGTCTCGTTTTTGCAGCTACAGAAACAAGCTTCCCATCTACTTCTAAACCAAATAGACGACGGTTCGTAATTAATGTATGAGCGGTTTGTTTCGCTTCTTCTTTCGTAGTAGGAAGCCTTACATCTTCGCAAAATTGATAAATCCACTGTTCTATTAATGGTAGCTCATCACTACCTATTTCTCGAAAATCCACATCCTCGGTCCACTTCTTCTTAACTTGTTGTAATGCATACACACCTTGCTCCATTACAACATTCGTTTTCTTATTTTCTAACACGGCAGTCTCTTCCGCTAATTTCTGTACAATTTTCTTATTACCAATCAATCCAGGAACATTTGAATATACTTTCGTTAATTTTTTTGCAAGTTCCACGATATCCTCTTCCGCAATTTCAGACGTAGCAACAATGATTTGTTTCTTTTCTTCTGTTTGAAGAAATACAACTACAATTTCTTCCTCTTGTTTTGCTACCCCCATAAATATCGGTTGTTGGACCATTTGTAATACACCTAATATGAGATTATTTTCCTGCTCATTCTTTTCTAAAAATGGTGTAACCTCTTCTTTAAAATTAAGAATCTCTTCGTATACATGTAATTGAATCATCGACAATCTCTTCCCTCTATTTATAGTTTCATTAAGTATTGGCGATTAATTCATTAAATCCCTCTTTTACGATTCAATACTATGCGAAGTTAACATATTCAAATCAGTTTCAGCTTGTAAAATTCTCTGTTTTTCTTTTTCAAATACCTCTTCTTCTTTTTGAAATGACTCTTTTCGATTTTTAATCATACGCTCCATTTCTTTTTTACTCGGTCCACCGTATACATTTCTTTTTTGAATAAATGCTTCTGGCGATATAATTTCATTCCACTCTTTTTCCAATAAATGTATTTTGAATTTTTCTTGTAAGTATATATTTACATCTTTTAAATGTAATTCATGCAGCTCCTTTTGCTGCTCCAATGACATATTCGCAATAACACTCGCTGCATGATGCGCATGCCGAAATGGAATGCTATAGTTTTTTGTTAAAACATCTGCGAAATCAGTTATCGTAATTGCATGTTTATAAGAACGACTTTTCAACGTTTCTTCTTCTACTTTCATCGTTCGAATCACTGCATTCATAATACAAAAAACACGAATGGTCTTTTCAATTCCTTTATATAAATACGGCTGCAAATCATCTTCTGTATCGACAATATCACCAAATGGTGTATTATGAATCATTTGAAATACTGTAAATGCTTCTCCTAAAGCGCTACTCGTAATCGCACGGGCGTGTTCAATGGAAACTGGATTTCGCTTTTGCGGCATAATGCTACTTATTTGTACATATGGCTTTGCAACAGTAATACCATCATATTCTTTCGTCGTTAATAATAAAAAGTCATGAATCCATCTGCTCGTATTCGTCATAATTACCATAAGTAACGAGCTAACTTCTAATAAATAATCCGCTCCAGCAACAGCATCATATGAGTTCTCAATTACATTTGTAAACCCAAGTAAATTGGCAACTCGCTCTCGTTTAATTGGGAAACTTGTTGTGGAAAGAGCGGCAGCTCCCATTGGAGACTGATTTATAAGTTTGTACGTTCGTTTCATTCGTTCTAAATCTCTCTGCATCGTATCATAAATAGCTAACGTATAATGACCAAATGTTGTGGGCTGCGCTGGTTGTGTATGTGTATAAGCTGGCATAATCGTTTCCTTATGATCAGCAGCAAGTTGTAGTATACTTTCTTGCAATAACAAATGATGCTCCATTAGTCGTAGTACATATCGCCTTAAACTCATACGATACATCGTTACACCCATATCATTTCTACTTCTACCAATATGCATATTACTTACAAAATCGCATTTCGCTTCTTGAGAAATTAAATGTTCGACTAGAAAAAAGAGATCTTCATGCTGCTCTGTATATAGCAATTGATCTTTTGGAATTCCCTCTATCTTTTTTAGTGCGTGTAATATAACTTTAGCTTCTTCCTTTTTCATTAAATTTTCTTCAGTCAGCATTGTAATATGTGCTTTATGCACTTGAAACATATCTTTTAATAAGTAATTTCGTTGAAAATGAAATACATGTTGTAATACACAATCCACATATGTTTTCCCAGGGAAATCAGCGCCTTCACTCTTTATAAACTCTTCTTTACTTTGTTTCATCACCTTTTCCCCTCTCACTTAAGTATTACTACCCATCATACCCACAGAGAGTAAAAAAGTGCTTGTACATAAAAATAAACTCGGTGCTCTCTGCACCGAGTTTACTTAATAAAAGTCGCATCATACTTATCACTTTGCAACACTTGGAAATGTAAGTTTGCTAAATGTTTCCGTATTTCTGCACTGTCGTCCTCATTTAAATTATTGGCTAAAAACACTATTTCTGTACAGTTCCCGCGTTTATCCATCGCATAAACTGCTTTTGTAACTGTCCATGGCGTATAACCATTCTTTTGCCCTGCATGTCTAAATGTTTTACGGTATTTTTTAGCACTCATATCCGTTTCAACGATATTAGCCCACACTTTTTCTTCGGCCTCTGTTAGGCCACCTTTATGATTTGCCTTTTGAAGCAGTACCATATAATCGTTTGCAGAAGCTGCTGGTAATCGATCTGACCAAATTTTATCGTAACGTTCCTCTAAATAAAGAGGTATTTCCTTCTGTAATAATGGCCCCTTCTTTTTTAAGCGTTCATGAATAATCATGGCATATTCACGATATTGTTCTTGAGACATTTCTTTTAACTTTTTCTCTATTTTATATTTCGGAACATGTAGTTCTTTATGCAAATATCCAGGGATGTATAAAGATGAAACAATCGGAAATAGCGGCTGATGTGCTGAAAGGGATAAACTTTGTAAATTTCGATTAATATTATCTAACCCTAACACTTCCATTAAATATTCAGCATTCGCATTCGAACTAAACTTAACCATTCCTTTTGCCACTTCTTCTAAAGAAACTGCCTCTTCTGTTATCTTGTCTGTCTTTTGCAAATACCTTTGCCATCTATCTTGTGCACCGCCATCTGTATTCGGCACATAATAACGATTTATATCATTAATGGAAACGAAACTAGATGGATCAATTTTTCCTTCCGTAACTTGTTTCGTATATTCAAGCGCCACAATTAACTTCATCGTACTAGCAACTGGCAATACAACATTTGGATTTACAGAATAAACAACTTTATCATTTCTCTTCACGAGAAGCGCACTATTTTTTTCATCTTTATGTTCTTCAATAAAGGATGCGATATACTGTGCATCATCATTATTTGAACTCCACACTTTTTTCACTAAAAAATTACCCGATATTAGCAAAACGAAAATACCCACAATCACTGCGCATACTATAGTTTTTTTCAAGTAAAATTCCTCTCCTATTGTATAACTCTTCTCTATCTATCTATCTCTTACAAACAAAATAATGGAGATGATTATTTTAGTAATCATCTCCATTATTTTAACTTGTATTCTCCTATTATGTCTACGTCATAATTTTCACGAAGTCTTCGAGAAATTTTTTATAATGTAATGACCAACCAATTCGCACCCAATTCTTTAAAGATTTTGCATCAGGTTGTGGACGGAAATCAGCAATACTTTCTCCCTTTGCAATCCCTACTGTATCCACATCGACACGACGGTACACATAATCCAAAATAGACGGATTCGCCGCAACCATCATTGTAACAACGTCATGTACTGGGCTACCTGTTATTTTCGGATTTAACTTTTTATACGCTTTATAATAATACGTAAATATCGGTTCAATTAATTTATTAAAATTCGTTTTAGAGTGTTTCGTAATATATTTCACCATTTCTGGCGTAATAATTGCTTCAGATGTAACGTTAAGTGGCACTAATGTCAAATTCTTGGCATTTTGCATAACTAATTGTGACGCAATCGGATCACCATGAAAATTCGCCTCTGCGACTGGTGTCACATTGCCGGGCATTAAAAAAGCACCACCCATTATATAATATTCTTTCACATACTTCATCATCGGCTTTTCTAAAATAAATGCTGTCGCTAGTGTCGTTGACCTACCAGCATCAACAATGATTAATTCTCCTTTATACTTTTCAAGAATATCAAAAAAAGCACAAAAAGGTTTTATATTTGGCGAAAAAGCTTTTGGAGGTTTAATTGGCCCTAAACCGTCTGCCCCATGAATTTCTGGATAATACGTTGTAACATCTCCGGATAAAGGAATTTTCGCACCATTAATAACAGGTATATCCTCCCGCCCTGCCATTTGCAGCAAATATGCTGCATTACTTGTCGCCTTTTCTTGTGTTACATTTCCATATCCGGTTACAACACCAACAATATCAATATCAGGATGCATAATTCCATACATGATGGCTAAAGAGTCATCAATTCCTGGGTCTCCCAAAAATAACACTTTTTTCATCGACCTCAACTCCATCCCCTCAATTGTTATTAATTTATGAATAACCTTACATATACAGAATAAAAAAGAATAAATTCACACAAAAAAACGTAGTCCTCTATAAGGACTACGTTCTTCCTCTAACCTATACTGTTTTTCTTCACAGCACTCATACTTCCAATGATATAAGCGATAAACGCAAAACAAATTGGGAAGACAACTGTATGTATACCGAACGGATTTGGATAGAAAAGATGAATACACATATATGAGCCTACCCCAACTAAAATAGAGGCAAGCGCTCCTGTTGCATTTCCTTTTCTCCAATATAACCCTAATACAATTGGCCAAATGAATGCTGCTTCTAATCCACCGAAAGAAAATAAATTTAACCATATTAAAAAATCTGGTGGTTTAATTGCTGCTGCATAAACGAGCAGCCCTACGATACCAGTAATCCACAAACTTCCTTTTCTGATCGTACTGTCTGCTGCATCTTTATTTATGTAATTTACGTATATGTCTTTAATAATTGATGAACTTACAAGTAACAATAACGAGTTTACTGTAGACATAATTGCTGCCATTGGCGCGGCTAAAAAAACTCCGGCTAACCAAGGTGGCAACACTTCCATCGCGAGTAGCGGCATTACTTTATCTGGTACCGTTATACCCGGAAGTACGACTCGTGCAAATACACCTGTTAAATGCATACCAATCATAATTGTACCTACAACAACCGTTCCAATTATTAACGCTTGATGCATAGCTTTTGAATTTTTATAAGACATGGCACGCACGCTAATTTGCGGTAAACCAACAACACCAATTCCAATTAAAATCCAAAATGATGTCACATATGATTTCGTTAAACTACCATCCGCTCCGAATGGTGTAATTAAATTTGGATTGATTTGAATAAGCTCCTGCATAATCTTTTCAATTCCACCACCAGCAATGACAGTAGCAATTAAAATGATTGTCGTTCCAACTAACATAATGATTCCTAATAACGTATCTGATAAAGCAACTGCACGAAACCCACCAATTAATACGTACACAAGTACAGAAAAAGTAAATAAAAATAGTGCTGTTGTATAAGATAGACCCGTTAGCGATTCAATTAATCGTCCACCGCCGACCCACTGAGCTACTGTTGCTGAAAATAAGAAGATAATTATACATAACGCAGAAAGTATAACAACTGCTTTATTATTGTATCTTCCCTTTAAATAATCGATAAGAGTAATAGCTTCCATCTTCCTAGCGATAATTGCAAACTTTTTACCGATAACCGTTAAAACGATATACCCTGTTACAACTTGAATCGCAGATAATAATACCCATCCGAGGCCCATATTGTACGCAATACCTGGACCACCAATAAAGCTACTAGCACTACCGTACGTAGCAATCATTGTCATCGCTAATAATAAACCGCCAAGTTCACGCCCACCAAGAAAATATTCTTGTAAAAATTTATTATTAGCAGTCGCTTGTACGCGTCTTGAAGCATATACACCAATTAAAAACACAACGATAAATGAAATTATCATTGGAATGATTACATACCAATTCATCTATTATTCCTCACTTTTTTCTTCCTCATCGAGTGAAATATCTTGAAATACAAAACGAACAACTAAACTAAGTAAAATAACCATAACGACAAATCCAACGATACAGCTATAAAAAAACCATGCTGGAAAACCGAATACATATGTATATTCACTTGGATTTTCACTACCAAGCCCATAAGCAAATCCGTACCATATTATAAAATTAATAATAGCAAGTCCAAGGCCAATTAACGCTTCTCTATGGGCGATTCGAAAGCGTGGATCATCATGATAATCCTTCATTTTTCTCCCTCCTCTCACGATGTATTATTGTACCATTGTTCTTCTAGTTTTTCCTACTAGAAAGCAAAAACAAGCAGGATTTTTTATAATCATATAGAAGACTCTCTTACATTACATATTTTTTACAATTGTAACACAAATGAAATTTGAATTTTCAGTATTTGTTAATTATGATTAAAATTAGAGGCTTTCCATCTAGTTCCCACATCCTTGATTTCGGAATAAACGCCGTCTCGTACTGCGTTTACATTATATTTTCAAGGGGGTTATACAATGAGTCAACTAGCTGTAAATCTTCATGAAAAGGTAGAAAAGTTTCTTCAAGGTACAAAAAAGTTATATGTGAATGGATCTTTCATCGAAAGCGCTTCCGGTAAAACATTTAAAACACCTAACCCAGCAACCGGCGAAACACTTGCTGTCGTTTCTGAAGCGGGTCGCGAAGATATTCATAAAGCTGTCGTTGCAGCTCGCATGGCTTTTGATGAAGGCCCTTGGTCTCGCATGAGCACTGCTGAGCGAAGCCGTCTTATGTACAAGTTAGCTGATTTAATGGAAGAACATAAAGAAGAGCTTGCACAGCTTGAAACGTTAGATAACGGAAAGCCAATTCGTGAAACAATGGCAGCAGACATACCACTTGCAATTGAGCATATGCGCTATTATGCTGGCTGGGCTACGAAAATCGTTGGTCAAACAATTCCTGTTTCCGGTGACTACTTTAACTATACACGCCATGAGGCTGTTGGTGTCGTCGGTCAAATTATTCCTTGGAACTTCCCTCTTCTTATGGCAATGTGGAAAATGGGAGCAGCGCTTGCTACAGGATGTACAATCGTTTTAAAACCTGCAGAACAAACTCCACTATCCGCTCTATACTTAGCTGAATTAATTGAAGAAGCTGGATTCCCGAAAGGTGTTATTAATATCGTTCCTGGATTTGGTGAATCAGCTGGACAAGCTCTTGTTAATCATCCACTCGTTGATAAAATTGCATTTACTGGTTCTACTCCAGTAGGTAAACAAATTATGCGACAAGCATCTGAATCATTAAAACGTGTTACTTTGGAGCTTGGCGGTAAATCACCAAATATCATCTTGCCAGATGCTAATTTATCTCGCGCGATTCCTGGTGCACTTTCTGGTGTTATGTTTAATCAAGGACAAGTATGCTCTGCTGGATCACGCTTATTTGTTCCGAAGAAAATGTATGATAATGTCATGGCTGATCTCGTCCTCTATTCAAAAAAACTAAATCAAGGTGTCGGTCTTAACCCTGAAACAACAATCGGTCCTCTCGTTTCCGAAGAACAACAAAAACGTGTAATGGGCTACATTGAAAAAGGAATTGAAGAAGGCGCTGAAGTACTTTGCGGAGGAAGTAATCCATTCGACCAAGGCTACTTCGTTTCTCCTACAGTATTCGCTGACGTAAATGACGAAATGACGATTGCAAAAGAAGAAATTTTCGGTCCAGTTATTTCTGCAATACCTTTTAACGATATTGATGAAGTAATTGAACGTGCAAATAAATCACAATTCGGCTTAGCGGCTGGTGTGTGGACAGAAAATGTTAAAACAGCACACTATGTTGCAAGTAAAGTACGTGCTGGTACTGTATGGGTAAACTGTTATAACGTCTTTGATGCAGCATCTCCATTTGGAGGATTTAAACAATCCGGTCTTGGCCGTGAAATGGGATCTTACGCATTAAATAACTATACAGAAGTGAAGAGCGTTTGGCTCAACTTAAATTAATGAAAAAAGAACCTGGCCTATCCGGTCAGGTTCTTTTCATTATGTATTCCTTTAAACTTGTAGTCCTCCGCTCACATTCAATACTTCTCCTGTAATATAGGATGCGTATTCTGATGCTAAAAAGGCAGCTGCGTTCGCAATATCTTCTGGCGTTCCAATTCTACCAACTGGAATCGCACCGACCATCTTTTCTTTCACTTTATCTGGTATCGTTTTTGTCATATCTGTATCCATAAATCCTGGGCAAATCGCGTTACACGTAATGCCGAAACTTCCAACTTCTTTCGCTGCCGTTTTCGTTAAACCTACAACGCCTGCCTTCGTAGCCGCATAATTTGCTTGACCTATGTTTCCTTCTCTACTAATTGAAGATATATTAATAATGCGTCCATACCCTTGTTGTCTCATGTAAAGAAGCGCTGGTTGCATACAATAAAAAACACCTGTTAAATTTACTTGCAGTACTTGTTCCCATTCTGGTTTCTCCATTTTATGTAACATAGCATCTCGCGTAATTCCTGCATTATTTACTAAAATGTGCAGTGTACCAAATGTTTGGACAGCGTATTCAATTAAGGACTTCGCATCATTTTGATTACTCACATCACAACGATACTGCTTCACTTCATATCCTTCATCTGATAATTCACGTGTCGTTTTTTGTAGCTTCTCTTCATTTACATCGCTAATTAATACTTTAGCCCCTAGTTTTGCATAAACCCTTGCAATCTCTTTTCCAATTCCCTGTGCAGCTCCTGTTACTACAGCTGTTTTCCCATTTAAAAACTCCATCCCTATCCCTCATTTCTATTACTTATACTGTATATTTCGGCTCTTTACTTCCCAATTCCTCTTTGTATAAAAAAGTCTATTTGTGTCAAACTAACTTTGCAACGTCGCATAAAACACAAGGAGATTGTGTCGAATGAACAAAAAAAATTTCAAGCAAAACAAAGCTGCTGATGGCATTGATGTTGAGTTCTCTCGTGAACTCGCTGACCACAATGACTTAGAAGCAAACGCACGTGCAAATGCCGCTGATGCACGTCAAAAACGCCAGTCAACAGAAAAATAAGGAACGCACAACCTTATTCTTTTCAACAGGGACCTACTACCCAACAAAAATAAACCGAGAGATATCTCTCGGTTTATTTTTGATATTGTTTTATATAATGTGCCAAAGTAAGTAGCGGATATATATGAGCGTAGCTATGGTAATAAATATAAAACCCACCTGGTAAACCTGTTCCGGTAGGATATTTTTCATTCACATAAGGATTCGCAAGCAAATATGAAATACCTTTTCGAATAGCTGGTGTTTCTTTATCATAGTAAGAAATGAGAGCATCTAACGCCCATGCTGTTTGGGATGGTGTACTGAATGGTAAAGTAACGAACTTTTTTTCCACACTACTGTGGCACGATTCCCCCCACCCACCATCTTCATGCTGTATATGTTCCAGCCATAAAGCTGCTCGTTTCATTGATGGATTGCTAGATGGAATTCCGAGTGACCGTAAACCAGTCATAACAGCCCACGTACCATATATATAACAAATCCCCCATTTCCCATACCATGATCCATTTTCTTCTTGCACATTCATTAACCAATTTATCGCACTTTGTTTTTGTTTCTCAGGCAATTCATTTTGCGCGTATGTCCCGAAAAGCTCTAACACTCTTCCTGTAATATCTGGTGTAGAGGGATCTGTAATCATATCGCTTGCATTTTCGATTGGTAAATTTGCTAATAAATTACTCGTCACACCTTTTTCAAACGCTCCCCAACCACCATCATTATTTTGTAATCCTTTAACCCAATTGACCCCTTTCTTCCAAGCATTATCTACATTTTCGTTCCCTCTACTTCTTGCCAACGCTCTTAGCACAGCTGTTGTATCATCGACATCTGGAATTGTCGTATTCACATCCGAAAAACCCCAACCGCCTGGAGTCAGCGCCGGAGCATGTACGCTCCAATCAGCTTTTTTTGTATGCTGTTTTTTTAATACATACGCTGCTGCGTGTTGAATCATCTTATTATCTTTCGAAGTGTAGGCCTCTTGTAACGTATAGCTGAGTAAAGCCGTATCCCATACAGTTGAAGGAGAGTTTTGCAAATGATTCCCTCTTTCCATCTTCCATATATAAGATGTTATCCCTGCTATAGCTTTTTGAATCATTGATGATTGAAGAGAATGTCCTAACGCGAGTAAAGCATAAATCATATAAAATGAGGCAGTTGCGTAACTATATAACGTTCCATTTTCATCAATACGCTCTTTCATAAAACGTTCGACTTCCTCATATCCTTTATGGTGTAAAGAAAGTGGATACGATATGATTTGTTTTACATCACTTAATAACGTTTGAAACAACGGAGACCGCTCCTCCCGAAACCATTCCCCGCCCCCGCCTGCGATATGATTTAAATTTGGCAGTAACTTTTTTCCTACTCGAAATCTTTTATTTAAACAAACCATCATCGGAATTAAATGGATACGTGCTGAGCTACTCAATTCAAATATACTGAGGGGTGAATCATTTTGCAGAAACATAATAGGTGTTGGCAAATGAAAAAGCGAAGGGTATTCATATTCTCCATGAATTGCTAATAAAAACTTCGTCATAAAATGAGCACGCGCCACGCCTCCACGTTCCTTAATAAACATTTCGGCCCGCCTCATATTCGCATCTTCTTTTGTATATTTTTTTGAAGCTAGTAAGGCAGCATAAGATTGAATTGTAGCAGATAAATTGCCACCCACTTCATCTTCATACAATTTCCATGTTCCTTCATTTGTTTGAAGTGATGCTAATCTTTTTACAAACGGTTCTATTTCTTTATCTCTACCTAATAATTTTAATAAAAAAATCATATGGCAATCTGTTAATGGTGCTCCTTCAAAACAAAACTGCCACGTACCATCTTGCCGTTGCATCGTTTGAAGTGCAGTTGTTCTTCTCGCTATTTCTTCATGCACTTTTTCATATAATAACAAGTTACTCACCCACCCTTTCGAAATCCGTATAACGATATTCAAAAAGGTAGCTAAATATGTATGAAAACAAAGAAAAACAGAACATATAAAATGTTCTGCTCATAAGCAATATCCCACTCCGACAATAATCCCTACTAAAGCACCGACTACTACTTCATACGGTGTATGCCCGACAAGTTCATTTAACTTCTTATATTCTGTTTGTCTACCGTGAAAGAACTCATTCAATATTTTCGCTTGTTTACTAACTGCAAGTCTTACTCCTGAAGCATCATACATAACAATTATTGCAAAGATAGCAGCAATAGCAAATAAGGTACTTTCCACACCTTCCACAACGCCAACACCTGTCGCAAGTGCTGTAACAGTTGAAGCATGAGAACTCGGCATCCCACCTGAAGCGAAAAACTTTGCAAAATCAAATTCACCCGTTTTGAATAATTTAAAGACTACTTTCGTTAATTGTGCTAGAAACCATGAAATTACAGCGGCCATAAGCGGATCATTATGTAAAATTGTTTCCACGTTCTCAGCTCCCTACTGACTATAATGGAAATCTATATAGTATCAGTATAAAGAAAAATGCGTAGAAAATACTACGCATTATGATACTTTTGCTGATTTATTTTTTATAAATTTCGGTTGTTTCTGCACTAAAAACTTTGTTTTCGCTATTGAAAACACAAATAATGCAACCCATATACAGAAAAACGCCATCATATGAGTAGATGTGAAATGTTCACCAAATACAAATACACCTAAAATTAAACTAATTGTTGGTGCAATATATTGTAAAAATCCTACCATATAAAGCGGAATAAGTTGTGCTCCTTTTGCAAAGTAAAAAAGTGGTAAAGCAGTAACAATGCCCGCTCCTATTAATAGTAACGTTGATAACATGGAAATAGATCCAAATGAACCGAAGCCATGTGCTCCAGTCATAATAAGATAAATAACTGCAAACGGCGTCACTAACATCGTTTCCATCGTAAGACCAATTGTCGCATCATAGTTTAACAATTTTTTCGTTAATCCATATAATCCAAATGAAAAGGCAAGTGATAAAGAGACCCACGGAATAGATCCGAAACGGACTGTTAAAATGATAACCCCTACTCCAGCTAAACCAACTGCAACATATTGCCAAAAGTTTAACTTTTCCTTTAAAACGACTGTACCAAGTAAAATACTAATAAGCGGATTAATATAATATCCGAGACTTGCTTCAATGACATGATTATGATTAACGGCCCATATGTAGACAAACCAGTTTCCACTAATCAAGACTGAAGCTATTGTTAATGACATTAATAATTTAGGTCGTTTAAAAAGATTCACGAACTCCCCAATAAACTGACGAAATCTCTTCGTAACACCTAATACAAGTAACATAAAAACGAACGCCCAAACAATGCGGTGTGCTAATATTTCATCTGCGGGAACTTCCTCAACCCATTTCCAATAGATTGGTAGGATTCCCCACATCGTATAAGCACCCGCCGCATATATAATCCCTTTTTTTTGCTGTGCTGATTGACTCCCCATCTTCCCTTTTCTCCTCTTCTCATTTTTCTCCATTATACGGTCCCGCATGCTCACTTTACCAATAATCAATCTGCAATTCTTTCGACATTTCTCATACAGCAAAAAGTAAACATGCTGTTATAACGACAAGTAACGGTATACCGAAAACAAATTTCTTTTTATGTGTTTTATGATGAAACATATACATACCGATCCAAGCACCAACTGCGCCTCCAGCTGCCGCTGATAAAAACAACGTACTTTCTGGCGTTCTCCACTGTTTCTTCTTCGCTTTTCGTTTATCAAGCCCCATAAGGCTAAAAGCTATAACGTTAATAATAATAAAATAAATCCATTTCATCGCTTTCTCTCCCTATGAAAAATTCGCTTAATCGTAACATGAAAAAACGATGGAAACAACTTAAGAACGCTTTTTATTAACTAGTTACCTTCATGTTTATATAACCAACTAAAATCGCAGTTAAAGCAATTAAATAGAAAGATGTTATGAGCAGAATTTTATATTTCATTCCCTTCCCCCACTACCATATCATCGAAAAAACTTCTCTCAATCTCTTTTTCATCAAAATGAAGAACTGCCATTAGCCCTACATATAAAGAAACGAAATTTAGAAACCATTCGCCATTTTCATCTTTGTTAGCTAAACATTTAAATATCTCTTGAAATTGCATACGCTCATCTGCAGCAACAACCGGACGCACACCAAAATATTTCAATACGAGATTCAGCTTCAGCTGCACGGATAATGATAAAATATATTTTAATAGCTCCGTATAATGAGCAACATTTTTTTGACTATATAACTTCACAAGTTTTTGATGTAAATTAGAAATCGATAATTCTGCTTCCGTCACTTTTGTTGCTTCTACCATTTCAATCATCTTTTTCATATCCATTACATTTACCCCCTGTTACAAAACATAGGCCAAAGCGTATTTATTTGATAACTAGCAATAATTGAGTATTTCTCATCTCTCGTTCTTCTTCACTAACTAAGTCATACTTTTTTAAAAGATGAAAGATATCGTTTAATATCTCCTGTGAATGATTACATTGCAAAAATCCTTTCAATCCTGTAAAAATCACTTCCGGTAAAAAACTCTTCTGACTTTCAAGCTTATTCATTACATCTTCCATAGAATGATCGATATTACACGCCATAAAAAAATCCCTCCCCTATCCTTTATAAATAATATCCTCCGCTAACGATGTAAACACTTCTCCTACAAGAGAGTCTTCATCATATACAGATGAACCGTTATTTTCTTCTCGTTTTGCAAAAGGCACTTGCGCAATCACTTCTGTTTGCAATTGTTCTGCAAGCATTTCGCCGCCACCTTTTCCGAAGAGATAATTTTTTGATCCATCTTGTTCTTCATAATAAGCCATATTTTCCACAATACCTAAAATCTCGTGTTTCGTATGTTTTGCCATAACACCTACTCTAGATGCCACGAATGACGCTACATTGTGTGGTGTTGTAACGATAATTTCTTGCGCCTGCGGGATCATTGCTGCAACATCAATAGCAACATCTCCTGTACCAGGTGGTAAATCAAGAAGTAAATAATCTAATTCTCCCCAGTGCGTATTCGCAAGGAAATTTTGAATCCATTTATTTAACATTGGCCCGCGCCACATAACCGGGTTATTTCCTTCCGTAAAAAATCCCATCGACATGATTTTCACACCGTGACTAACGACTGGAATTGCTGTTTGATCAATCATCGTCGGTTTTTGATTCGTTTCCATCATAGCTGGAATGCTAAAACCATATATATCTGCATCTAATATCCCCACTTTTTTGCCCATACGAGCTAAAGCAGTTGCAAGATTAATTGTCACTGTTGATTTTCCGACTCCACCTTTACCGCTCGTTACAGTAATAAATCGTACCCCTGAATCAAGTCGAAGCATGCTCGGCATACCAGTTTCTGTTCTTGTATCTTTCTTTAACTTCTCTGTTAGCGCAGCTCGTTCTTCTTGTGTCATAGAACCAAATGTCAAATCTACCTTAGATGCACCTATCGCCTGAAGAGACTCTTCCACATCTTGTTGAATTTTTGCTTTTAATGGACAGCCTTGAATCGTTAGCACTACTTCAAGTTTAACCTCTGTTCCATTCATTTGTATATTTCTAACCATATTTAATTCTACAATACTTTTGTGTAACTCCGGATCCTCTACATGTTTTAATGCGTTCATTATTTGCTCTTGCGTAATCATAGCACTCATCCCTTCTCGTATTCGAATTTATATACAACAGCTTCTTGGCGAAATAGCTTATTATCCCCCGCTAACAGGCGGAATGAATGCGACTATATCTCCAGCTTTTATCATCTCTTCATCCGTTACAAATTCTTCATTAACAGCCACCATCACTTTATCAAGCGATTGTAAACAATAACTTGCTTTGAGCCATTCTTTTAATTGCTCCACTGTCATTTCTTGTTTTTCTAAAATTACGAATCGATCCGATCCGACTTCCTCACGCAAATTTGCGAACAATAAAATTGTAATCATCTTCTCATTCTTCCTTCTTCGGTTTTCCTTCTGGATATGCCGTATTTTCAAGTTGATCTCCAATCCACATCGTTCCATCTTCCCAAAATTCTTTTTTCCAAATTGGGACAATTCGTTTTATACGTTCAATCGCATATTCATTCGCTTCATAAGCTACTTTACGATGCGGTGATGAAACTGCAATGACTACCGCAATATCCATGATTTCTAGCCGCCCTACACGGTGTGTAATTGCAACTATTGCGTCCGGCCACTTTTCATTTATTTCTTCACCAATTCTTGTAAGTTGTTTTACTGCCATCGGTTTATATGCTTCGTACTCTAAATGTAGCGTTCGTTTTCCTTTTGTAAGTTCTCTCACCGTACCAATAAATGTTGTAATTGCACCTGCTTCTCTTCTTGCGACTTTATTCGTTACTTCTTCAACTAAAATCGGTATATCTACAATTTCAAATAGTGCTTGTCCCATTAGAAACACCTCTCACTTTATCCCGCTTTAACGGGCAGTAAGACCCTCCACCTCAAAATTCAGCGAAAGCAAAGAAGTTAGTTGGGGGTCGGGCTGCCCATAAAAGTCCGATTGATTCAACTAATAATCAGTGGGGATGAAGAAACCTCCCACTGATTAAAGTTTCACTTTAGAAAATGTCCAAGGCCATTCACTACCTCCATTATCTTCCAGCAAAAGAACATCTACGAACATATCTTTTTTATAACCTCTCGTACCACCTGGAAGTACAATAAATATATTTGTCTCTGCTAGGGAAGAAACCGAGCTAGATTTATCAAACCCTGACGGATAAGCAATTAATTGCCCTTCGTTATATGTCAGTTTTGCTCGCACAAATCTTGTAAATGGATTTGGTTTTAAAAAATCTTCTCCTAATAACGCTTTTTCTCTTTTCAGATGTGCTTTTTCACTAAACATATACGTCCGAATACAAGGTCTTACAAACAATTCAAATCCTACGTAACAAGCAGATGGATTTCCTGATAAACCAAATAATAACTTGCCATTTAATTGCGCTACAGTCGTAACACTCCCTGGCCGCATTGCAACTTTATTGAAAAGAACAGAGGCACCTAACTTTTCGTAAATAGCTGGTAAATAATCGTAATCTCCTACTGATACTCCGCCTGTTGTAATGAGCATATCTACTTGGCTTAACGCTTCTTTTACAGCTGTAAAACATGTATGAAAATCATCGCTAAACTTCCCGAAATATTTTACTCTGCCGCCCGCTCTTCGAATTTGAGACAATATCATATACGTATTACTATTTCGGATTTTCCCTGGCTGTAATGAATCATTTACATCCAGTAATTCACTACCGGTCGCTAACAATCCAATGACAGGCTTTCTCGCCACTGGTACCTCACTATAACCGAACGTAGCAAGAAGAGCTGAAATACCCGGATGAATGTATGATCCTTTTTTTGCAAGAACCGTTCCTTTACGAGCATCTTCACCTTGAAAAGAAATATTGTCGCCCGTTTTGAACGATCGCTTCACTTCCATATAATTGTTGCCAGCTTTCTCATATTGACGAGTCAGCTCTAACATAACCACCGCATCACACCCATTCGGAATTTGCGCTCCCGTCATAATTCGAACTGCTTGAAACGGACCTACTTTCTCGTGGAATATTGATCCCGCACCAATTTCACCAATTACTTCAAATACAATTGGCGTTTCATAACTTGCTATATTCGTATCTTCTGCTCTAATAGCAAACCCATCATACGGTGAACGATTGAATGAAGGTACATCATGGTCAGCTACTAAATCCTCTGCTAATATACGTCCGTAAGCTAATTCAATAGGTAGTAGCTCCTTTAATCCCTCATTAGCAAATCCCATTACTTTACGAACAGCTTCTTCAACCGTAATTGGCACTCTTCTTTCCATTATTGACAACCCTTTCTATTAACCGAATACGCGATAATATAATTGTTTCGCTTTCGAAATATCATTTGTGCCATGAATGAAAACACGACCGTCTCGAAAAATAACGACGCGGTAATCATCTCGTTGGCAAGATAGTAAATACGGATTCCGATCTACCTGCCCCAGTTTTTTTAATACTTTTTCTATATCGTCAAAATCGTACTTTCTATTTTCTACCGGCCTAATTTGCACTGTATTTCTTCCGCATAAAGCAGCTATCTTCGTTTGGTTTTCGTATGATAAATAAGGATAAGTTCGATTTAAGCCGCACGAAGGGCAATCGTCTGTTTTGATTTTCCCTAGTTTTATAAAATGGTTTTGATTACTCCATATATCAAACATGAAAAATGTTTTTCTAATTGCTGCGAAATCTCCTACTAAAATTTTGAATGCTTCCGCCACTTGATATGCTGCGACGATTTGCACAGTCGGGCTAATAATTCCGGCAGTATCACATGTCACACCTGTAACAGGAACGTTCTTCAGCACACAATGTAAACACGGTGTCTCTTGCGGAATAATTGTATAACTCATACCGTACGATCCAACGCAAGAACCGTATACCCACGGGATATTATGTTTTTGTGATAAATCATTTATTACAAATCGAATATCGAAATTATCTGTTGCATCAATTATTACATCTACATTTTTTAATAGGTCTTCCATATTTTCTGCAACTGCATCCATTACGAAAGCATGTATTTGTACTTCCGAATTAATTTGTTCTAGCCGATTTTTTGCAGCAATTGCTTTCGGTACTTTCTCTCTCGCATCTTGTTCAGAGTACAAATGTTGCCTTTGTAAATTACTCCATTCAACGTAGTCACGATCAATAATCGTCAACTTGCCAATACCTGCACGTACGAAACTTTCGGCACTTGCACTTCCTAATGCGCCTGCTCCTACAATTAACACATGTTTATTTCGAATTTTTTCTTGTCCCTTACTCCCAATTGGTTTGAACAACTGTTGTCGTGAATACCGCTCAGCCATTACATACCCTTCCTCTCACGAACTCTATTTCATATTAGAATGTTGTTTTTGATAACAAGCAAAGTAAGCAAACCCAACAAATCCAGCTCCCCCAATTACATTTCCGATAAAAACAGGAACAAAATTTCTAGCAAGATCCATCCACGTCAGATGCCCTGCGAAAATAACTGCTGAAATAACAAACATATTTGCTACCACTTGCTGAAATCCAATCACTACAAATGCCATAATTGGAATCCAAATTCCGATTATTTTCTCGATAAAATCACTCGTCCCATAAGCGAGCCAAAGCGCAAGACAAACGAGCCAATTACATCCAATCGCTAAAATTAAAGTTCTCCCAAACGTTTCATGTAACTTTCCTTCTGCTATCGCTACCGTTTTATTTAAATACTCTCCCTCTGTTAATCCGCCAAGATGACCGAAACAATACGCAACAAAAATAGCTCCCACAAAATTCATAAAAGTAATCCAAACCCAATTATTTAGTACACTTACTAATGTAATTTTCTTTGCATAAAGCGCCATAGAAAGTGACATCATATTTCCGGTAATTAATTCTCCTCCTGCTAATACGACGAGCATTAATCCAATAGGAAAAACCGCTCCTCCTACAATATTGACTAAACTACCCCAGCGCTCAGGTAAATTACCTAAAACGCGAATGTTAAGCAAAAAACCTAACGAAATAAACGCTCCTCCTAAAAAACCGAGAATAAGCATTGCTGGCAACGTCTGACTTACTTTTTGAACACCGGCCTCAATTACAAGCTCAGCAATTTGTTCCGGTTTATGAAATGCCATTACTAATTCCTCCATTTTCTCCAAATAAAAAAGCAGCTTCAAAAAAACTCCACAAAAATAAAGGTTTTTGAATGCTGCTTAATTTCTCTGCACATCTTTTACAGAGATATCAATCATCACTTTTACTATAAAATAGAAAATCTACAAACGTTGCATACTTTCCATTTTGTATATAATTCACCATAGCGTCACTCTTATATATCAACCACCAATATGTGACATTTCAATTTTAGGCGCTCTTTTTTTACTTGTATGACTTAAGCGTTCCTCTGAATAACGATCTTCTCGATTGTTCCATATATCACGTACGATATATGTTATTTCCTCGTCAGTGTATCCACATCGAAGTAGTTCTCTCAAATCATTTCCTTTAGAAGCGAACAAACAAGTATATAATTTTCCTTCTGCAGAAATACGTGCTCTCGTACATGAGGAACAGAAGGAATCTGTTACTGATGAAATAATACCTATTTCTTCATCACTTCCAATATAACGATAGCGAGTCGCAACCTCACCTGCATAATTCGCTTCTATCTGTTCTAATGGCATAACTTGATGAATGGCATCTACTATTTCTTGTTTCGAGACGACCTCTTTTAACTCCCAGCCGTTATAATTCCCAACGTCCATATACTCAATAAAACGAAGAATATGCTCATTTTCTTTAAAGTATTGCGCCATCTGCAAAATGTCCTGTTCGTTTTTTCCCTTTTGAACGACCATGTTTATTTTAATTTTCATACCAACTTCAGCTGCAGCCTGTATTCCTTCTAGAACCCTTTGCACTTTACTTCTATTACCATTCAAATAGAAAAAACGATCTTCTTCTAAGGAATCTAAACTAACTGTCACACGTGATAAACCAGCCTTATATAAATCAGGAGCAAACTTTTTCAGTAACGATCCATTGGTTGTTAAACCGATATCCTCCACACCATCTATATTATTAAGGCGCTCAATAAGCTGCGGAAGACCTCTTCGAAGTAACGGTTCTCCGCCCGTAATTCGTAACTTTCTTACACCTAAAGAAACAAAAATACGTGTTATCCTTTCAATCTCATCAAAAGATAAAATTTTATCATTAGACAAAAACGAATAATCAGGACCAAATATTTCTTCTGGCATACAATAACGACAGCGAAAATTACAGCGATCAGTAACCGAAATACGTAAATCCTTTAAAGGACGTTGTAGTTTGTCTAATGTGACAGGTTTCATATTTATTGCCTCGCTTTTACTTATTTTATATTTAATACACGTTCTGGATGCGTATATACATTTAAGGATTGATTTCGAATAAACCCTATCGTAGTAATACCTAACTCTTCTGCTAGCTGCAAAGCCAACTCGGTTGGAGCTGATTTTGACAGTATAATTTCACAACCGATTTTTGCGACTTTCAATAATATTTCCGAAGAAATACGACCACTAAAAACAATGATTTTATCGCTTATAGAAATATTATTTTTTAAGCAATATCCGTAAATTTTATCTAATGCATTATGTCTACCGATATCCATTCGGCTTAAAACAATACCATTCACATCACACAAAGATGCATTATGAACGCCGCCTGTATGACGAAATGTCTCTGCAGATTGCTGCATTTCTTTCATTAACCGAAAACAATCTTCTGCAGCAACCTGTACATGTACACCATTCATTTTCTTTGCGCTTAGGGCATCACTTGCAAAAACAAACCCTTGTCTACTCATACCACAGCACGATGTAATATATCGTTTATTTTGCATTTGTTCGTAATACGGATTCACTTTTGTCGTCGTGACATGTACAAATCCTTCTTTCTCCTGTACCCATATGTTATCAATATCTTCATACTTCCGAATGATTCCTTCAGATGCTAAGAAGCCTACTACCATATCTTCTAAATATTCTGGAGTACTAACCATTGTAACAAACTCCTGTCCGTTCATTTTAATCGTGACTGGAAACTCTGTTACAATGCTGTCCTCTATTTGCTTAAACGCCCCTTGTTCATAACGAAAGATTTCTCTTTCTACCTGTATCGGTTTCACGATCAGTATCCTTCTCTCACGTTATATTTTTATCAAAAACGAATACCGAAACTGCAATATCTTCTTCTACTTTCATATCTGAAAACAAATTCACTAATTTCGCTCCAACAAGGTCCTCCAAATGTTCACGGGAATTCGCAGCATACACTTCTTGAATCATTTTCGTTCTAGCCAAATGAACCATTTCCGCACCGTCCATCGTACTTGAAATAAATTTTTCAGTAGGTGTTAAGTTTCCGTAAAGGGTCGCAATCGCCATATTTTCAGCAAAAACAGTATGAATTCGTTCTGGTCCTTTTCCGAAAAGTTCCTTTCGAAGTTTTCGTATCATATCATTAAATTCATGTACTTTTTTTGACATACAATTATACCTCCCAAAAATCCTCATTTTACTTTATTATATATTTTACCAAAATGACCCTTCCGCCCAAACTATTTCGTACAAACATTTAGGCGAAAAGATTCACTTCATGAAGATTATTCGTCTTTTAACCCTTTACCCATACCTTTTAAGAAATGAAGCCCAAACCCTATAGCACGGTTAATATCTGGGTCTTTCAATACTTTCATAAGATCAAATACTCCTACTTTTTTATTACTTTCTAGATGTTCATTACCTTCTTCTAACCCTACTAATAAACTACCTATAAGCTTTTTCGTAAGTTCCGGATCTAGTTCTGTTAAAGCACCCGCAGCACCCATCATATTATTAATTAAATTTGTAACAGGCTCACGAGTCACTTGGCCAAGAACAATTTTGGCGATTGGTTCTTTCGCCTTTAACATAGAATTTGCAGCTTCTAGCATTCCGATGTCATTTAATTCACCAACAATATTAAACATTTGATTTAAAGCTTCTTCATTATTAGCTAGAAGCTCTTTTAAATCATCTAATTTTTGCTGTTTTATTTCTTCCTCAGTTAATTCTTGTTTTTGAATCATTTTTATAGGTGCAGCCATATTTTTCTCCTCCTACTTATCCGTTAAATGCACATACCCTGGACGTGCCCACTTACGCTGTACCTCAATACCAGCTTGAGGATGACGTTTTTTATTACGTGGGTTCGCTTTTGGCATCGGATTTTCACCCTCAACTTCTAGCACTTCCATACGCACTTTCGTCTGTTTATAAGCAGGTGTGTTCGTACGCGTATCAACTGCAGGACCTGTTAAGAAATTAATTGCTGTTTCATTATCTGTAGAGTTCATCGGTAAATATAATTCATTCGCTTTTACACGATCTGTTACAAGTGCGCGTAATTTTAATGCTCCAAAAGGAGAGACAAGACGAACTAATGAACCTGTTTTCACTCCACGTTCTTTTGCAAGCGCTGGAGAAATTTCAACGAAAACGCCAGGTACTTTCGTTTGAATACCCGTTGATTTATTTGTCATATTCCCTTCATGGAAATGCTCAAGCATACGACCGTTATTAATGTGAAGATCGAACTCCGCTGGGAATTCAGCTGGACGTACCCAATCAGCAATCGCAAAACGAGCTCTTTTATCCGGGAAGTTAAATCCATCTTGGAACAGAAGTGGTGTATTTGTTCCATCAAAACTTCCCCAATGGAAACTATTCCATCCTTCAAGTACTTCATAATTTGCTTGTGAAAATAGTGGTGATAAATTTGCCATTTCAGCAAAAATTTCACTTGGATGGCTATAATTCCAGTTTGCACCTAATTTATTCGCAATCTCCTGCACAATCCACCAGTCTGGCTTCGCATCTCCAAGCGTAGGAAGAACTTGATACAATCTTTGTACACGGCGCTCTGTATTTGTGAAAGTACCTTCTTTCTCAAGAGACGGTGCTGCCGGTAATACAACATCTGCATATTGAGCAGTTTTAGATAAGAAAACATCTTGCACAACGAAGAAATCAAGGCTTGATAACACTTCATGTACGTGGTTCGCATTAGAGTCTACAAGAGCCATATCCTCTCCGACAAGATACATTGCTTTCATTTTCCCTTCGTCAATTGCATGTAGCATTTCAATATTATTAAGACCAGGTTCACTATTAATTTTCACTCCGTAAGCCATTTCAAATTTCGCACGTTCCATATCGTTAGTCACGTGCTGATATCCAGGAAGCCATCCTGGTAAAGTACCCATATCACAAGCACCTTGTACATTATTATGACCTCGAAGTGGATATGCACCAGCACCTGGACGACGATAATTACCTGTTGCAAGAAGTAAGTTTGAAATCGCAGCGGAAGTATCCGATCCTCCTGTATTTTGCGTTACTCCCATTCCCCAAAGGATGCATGTACCATCTGCATCACGAATCATTTCAGCCATTTGAATAAGTGTTTCTTTTGAAATACCAGTCATTTCTTCTGCATATTCAAGTGTATATTCTGTAAGACTCTCTTTGAAATCTTCAAAGAAGTTTACATTCTCATCAATAAATCGTTGATCGTGCCAACCTTGATCAATCATATATTTCGTAACAGCCATTAACCATACTTGATCTGTTCCTTGTTTTGGACTAATAAAGACGTCTGAACGCTCTGCCATTTCTGTTTTACGAAGGTCAGCCACAATTAATTTTTGTCCGTGTAATTTATGCGCACGTTTAATACGTGTAGCTAGAACAGGATGACCTTCTGTCGGATTACAGCCTACAATCATAACAAGACCGGATTGTGCGATATCTTTAATCGTTCCTGCATCTCCGCCCATACCAATTGTACGGAATAATCCGTCTGTCGCTGGTGATTGACAATAACGTGAGCAGTTATCAATATTATTCGTTTCAAATACTTGTCGGGCTAATTTTTGAATAACATAATTGTCTTCATTCGTAATTTTTGATGAAGAAATAAAACCGATAGCATCTTTACCGTACTCATCTTTAATCGATCCTAATTTACTTGCAACTACATTCAGTGCTTCTTCCCATGTAGATTCAACAAACGCTCCATTTTTACGAATTAAAGGTTTCGTAATTCGTTCCTTAGAATTTACGAAATCCCAACCGAATTTCCCTTTTACACAAGTAGAAATTGCGTTAACCGGCGCATCAGAAGAAGGTTGTACTTTAAGAATTTTGCGCCCTTTCGTCCACACTTCAAATGAACAACCTACACCACAAAATGTACATACTGTTTTCGTTTTTTTCGTACGAGTATCACGCATGGCCGCTTCCACTTCTGATACTGCAAAAATGCCGCTATATCCAGGCTCAACTTCTTTAATTAAATCTACCATCGGTTCAAGAATATCTGGTTTTAATCCCGTCATAAATCCAGCTTCACCAAGCATCGTTTTCTCCATTAAAGCGTTACAAGGACAAATGGTTACACATTGACCACAGCTCACGCATGAAGAATCATTAATATTTACTCCTTCATCCCAAATAACTCGTGGGCGTTCCGCTTCCCAGTCTATTGATAACGTTTCATTTACTTGTAAGTTTTGACACACCTCAACACATTGACCGCATGCAATACATTGATTAGGGTCATAACGATAAAACGGATGCGTCATATCAACTTCACTTACATCTACTTTCGGTTCATACGGATATTTTTGATGTTCAATCTCCATTAATTCTGCTGTATTATGCAGTTTACAGTTCCCATTGTTGTTGTCACATACTGTACAGTATAATAAATGATTTTCTAGTAACCGATCCATCGCCTCTGTTTGTGCTTCTTTCGCACGACCAGAAGCCAGTTCAATGTCCATACCTTCCATCGCAACTGTCGAACAAGAGCGCATTAACTTTCCGCCAACTTCTACAATACAAGTATCACATGTTTGAATAGGATCTACTTCAGGCACGTAACAAATTTGCGGATGTTCAATCCCGTTCTCATTAATAACACTCAATATCGTTGAACCCGGCTCCGCTGTATACTTTTTTCCGTCAATTGTAATATGAACCATGTTGTCATTCATGGTCTTTCCCCCTTTTTGAGAATAAAAAAACTCCACCACGAAAATATACGCACCACATTTCGGCACGTTATTATCATGGTGGAGTAGTTTATTAGCACATCTTGCTAAAATACCAATCCATTTATTCATAAATAAAACGATAGATTCATAACAGGTCATATCACGATTCCATCTTTAACACTATAATTATAGCGTTAAAGCTAAAAATATACAATATAAAATTTAAACTACGCATATGTCCGTATAGAACTATCCATAATAACCCATATAAAGTGAAACTTTAATCAGCCCTCACCAATCGGACTTTTATGGGCAGTTGATCCCCCACCTAAATTCTTTGCTTTCGCTGTATTTTGAGGTGGGGGTCTTACTGCCCATTAAAGTGGGATAAAACATAACAAGGAGTAAGCGAACAAATGGGGTCTTTTAATAAATGGATACGTGGTGAAAAATCTTTTTCTGTACAAGAGCAAGCTGATCACATATTAAATAAATCTATCTCTTCTTCTCTTTCCCTTAATCTAAAGCACTTGTCCAAACTGTTTAGCGATATTCCAGAATTAATTACACGCACTTTTCCATTAAAAAACGGAAAAGAAGCCGCTCTTATATATATGGAAGGACTTGTAGATAAAACTGTTATTAACATTGATATTCTTCGTCCCCTCCTATTTACAGAATGGAATGAGGACGATTTTTGGGAATCTTCCGTTACAATCGGAAATGTAAAAAAAGTTCAGCAGTGGTCAGAGATTGAACAGTCTCTTTTACATGGCAAAAGCATTTTATTTATAAATGGACAACTTACAGCGTTAGAACTTGATACGCAATCCGCGCCTAAAAGAAGTATTGAAGAACCTACAACAGAAACTTCTATAAAAAGCTCACACGAAGGATTTAATGAGGTAGCGAGCGACAGCCTTGCACTTATTCGTCGATATATTCCAAATCGCGAATTGAAAGTGAAGGAATTCACTGTTGGTGAACGAGCTACTTCAAAGGTTTTTTTGCTGTACCTAGCAGATATTGCAAACGAGGATGTCGTACAAGAAATGGCATGCCGCATCGAATCAATCAAAGTGGATGCCATTATTACTACCGGGGAATTAGAAGGGTTTGTTGAAGATAATTCCTATACTCTCTTTCCGCAATTATCTATCACTGAACGCCCTGACACAACGGCCCATCATATTCTAGATGGACGAATTGCTGTTGTTGTAGATCGCTCACCAGGCGTATTAATTGGACCTATGACCTTTTCAGCTTTTTTTCAGACGATAGATGATTACAGCTTCAGGCCAATGGTTCCATCATTCATACGATTACTTCGTTTCACAGGATTATTTATAGCAATATTTGCTCCAGCTCTTTATATTGCTATGATTTCCTTCCATTATGAAGTGATTCCACTTAAATTATTGTTAACAATTGGAGAATCTCGGGCTAAAATTCCTTTCCCACCTATATTAGAAGCACTTTTAATGGAATTAGTACTTGAAATGCTCCGCGAAGCTGCAGTTCGGCTTCCTGGTCCCGTTGGACAAACGATTGGCGTCGTAGGAGGGATTGTCATTGGGCAAGCTGCTGTTCAAGCAGGAATAGTAAGTAATGTTATGGTTATTGTCGTATCTATTACCGCCGTCGCTTCTTTTATCATCCCCAATCTGGAAATGTCAGCAGGAGTTCGGATTCTTCGCTTTCCAATGATGATAAGCGCTTCTTTATTTGGGGTCATTGGAATTATGGTTGGAATGGCCGTTATCATCATCCATATTCTTTCTATGGAATCACTTGGCGTTCCTTATGGTAGTCCTTTTTCTCCGTCATTTGTTATGGATTTAAAAGACGTTCTTGTACGTTTACCATGGAAACTAATGAAGAAACGACCACTCTCTCTTAACTTAAAACAAGAAAATCGACAACCGGATATAGAAGAAAAGGAGGAAGATAAGTGACAAAGCGTGCAAAGAGGGAGATTAGTTTATTTCAATACATTTTAACGATTAGTGGTGTTCAAGTTGGATTCGGTGTTCTTACACTGCCACGTGAAGTTGCAAAAGGGGCGAATACAGATGGATGGATGTCTATTATTATCGGATGTGCTATCACTACTTTAGTCAGTCTATGTATTATAAAAATTATGGAAAAGCATCCTGGATATACTTTACTTGATGTGCTAACTCGTTATCTTGGGAAGTGGCTAGGAAGAGTAGGAATGATTTTTTGGATTTTATATGCTGTTCTTGCAGCTGTTTCCTTAATTTTCTCCCTCTTATACGTTATTCACATTTGGATTTTACCTAGATCTCCAATGTTTTTAATTATGATGTTACTATCCATTCCAATGGTTATGCTCGCATGTAAAGGTGTTCTTATTATTAGTCGCTTTGCCGTTTTTACTGTCATCTTTACACTTTGGATGCCATTATTATTATTTATCCCACTTAAAGATGGGCATTGGGTTTATCTTCTTCCTCTCCTTAAAGAGGGATGGATACCCGTTTTCAACACAGTAAAATCAACTATTATTGCCTTTCTCGGATTTGAGTTTGCATTCGTCCTTTATCCTTATCTCAGTAATAAGTCATCTGCCAAAAAAGGGATTGTTCTTGCGAATTTGATTACGCTATTTGTCTATCTTCAAGTCACGTTTGTCTCTTTTGTTTATTTTAGTCCGGATGGTATAACAAAGTTTTTATGGCCCACTCTTTCTCTTGTTACACCATTTCACTTTTCATTTCTTGAACGGTTTGAAATTATCTTTTTGTCATTTTATCTCTTCATTATTTTTGATTCTTGTATTCCCTATATTTTCACTGCTTCAGATGGAATCAATCAATTACTTAACAAAAAAGGGAATTCATTGCCTGTTTGGTTTTTATTATTCGGGTGTGTTTTCGTTTTATTCTTTTATATCCCATCCTCGTATCAAATAAGTGCATTGCGAGAATTTTGGGGAACTGCAAGTTATTTTATCGTATTTCTATTCCCAGTCGTATTTCTCTTATACATGACACTTTATCAGCATTGGAAAAGGAGAAAAATTTAAATGAGACGCTTTAATTTCACTATATTTTGCTTTCTCATAACCTTTTTAACAGGATGTGGAGGAGATCGGCTCGACTTAGAAAAACAATCCATTTCATTAATTTACGGGTTTGACGCAAAAGCAAAAGGAAAATTAATTGTATACCACGTAAACCCTATTTTTAATGAAGATGTAGAAAAAAAGTTCGAAACTCATGAAGCAATAGTACATACACCTCGAGAAGCAAAAGCTACGTTTAATAGTTCAAGTAGTGGTTTAGTATCTACAGAAAAGTTACAGCTCATTTTATTTAGCACGAAGTTTTTAAAACAAGAAGGAGCTATGCCTTATCTTGATGTTTGGTATCGCGATCCTAAAAATACAGGAAATATGCGTATGGTTGCAGTGGACGGTCCAATTTCTTCCGTTATATATAATAACTTTAAAGATAAGCCTGCACTTCCTGAATATTTAACAGCTTTAATTAATACGAACAAACTATACAATCGAACCGCGTTTACGACATTCCATGAATTTCATAGGCAAACTTTTAATAAAGGTATAACACCTGCTATCTCAGAAATAAAAAAAGGTAAAAAAGATGTGATTGTTACCGGCTCTGCACTATTAACTTCTCGCGGCATCTATAAGATGTCTTTAAATCGATATGAAAGTGCCCTTCTTCTTATGTTGCAAAAGAAAGCGAATATACCCGTTTCACTTACCCTGAAAATCCCTTCTCATTCAGTTGAAAGTAATAGTCATCTAAAAGATACCGTCGGCGACGATTTCGTAACAATAAATGTTCTTAGCATCAATCGTGATATCCATACAGGCTATAACGATAACCACTTTAAATTTAATATTGCAATGGATTTTAAAGTTTCCGTATCTGAACTTACATTCAACATGGATATAGATAAAGATAGAAAAAAATTAACTTCACTTATTACAAAACAACTAAACAAAGATTTAAACGATTTAATCCACAAAATTCAAAAACAGCAACTTGATCCATTCGGATTTGGTGATTATGCGAGAGCGTTTCAATATAAGGAGTGGAAAACGGTTGAAGACGATTGGCCGAGTGCCTTTTCAAAGGCTAATGTGAAAGTAGCACCTACTATTAAAATTTTAGAGAATGGGATTATTAAATAATAAAAACACGCTACCTGTTCTTATAAGTAGCGTGTTTTTATTTACATTACAATTATTATTTCAATGGACTATACTCTATTTCCATTTCTAACATTACTGTGTTTTTTAGCATATACAAAATATATAAATACACCTATTATTACCCATGCTACAAAACTAATTAACGTAAGCTCAGAGAGGTTCAAAGCTAAATATATACAACTTACTATTGAAACGATTGGTAAAAAAGGTACTAGCGGCGCACGGAATGGCCTTTTCATATTAGGATGTGTCTTTCTTAATACAATAACAGCTATAGATACAAAAACAAATGCTGTTATCGTTCCCATATTCACTAAATTAGCTAATAAATTCAAATCCACTAATCCTGCTAATAAAGCTGCAATAATACCTGTAACCCACGTATTAAAAAATGGGGTTTGTAAACGTTTATGTACACTTGAAAGTCTTTTTGGTAACAACCCATCTCGACTCATCGAATAAGATACACGAACAAATGCAAACATAGCTACTAATAGAACTGTCGTTAGCCCCGCTATCGCCCCCACCGATAACAATCCAGCAATTCTATCTTCTCCCACAATACGCAATGCATATGCAACTGGATCAGCGACATTCAACTCCGTAAACGGAACCATTCCAGTTAATACAAATGAAACACCTACGTATAGAATGGTACAAATGAACAATGAAACCAGTAGCCCAATTGGCACATTACGTTGTGGACGCTTCACTTCCTCTGCAGCTGTTGCAACTGCATCAAATCCTAAAAAAGCAAAAAATACAGTAGCAGCACCTCCTACTACACCATGAAAACCAAAAGGTAGAAATGGTTGCCAGTTCTCTGGTTTTACATATTGTGTCCCTACAACAATAAACCCTACAATAACAGCCAGTTTAATAATAACCATTATATTATTTATTCGTGCACTTTCTTTTGCACCACGACTTAATAAAAATGTAACAACTAAAATAATAAGAACTGCTGGCAAATCAATAATTCCACCCTTTCCCATACCAGGTGCCGAAGCAAAGATCGTAGGGATGTGAATATTAAACCCTAGTAACAATGACTGAAAATACGCTGACCATCCTGCAGCTACCGCAGAAGTCGCTAATAAGTACTCCAACATAACGCACCAACCGACTATAAATGCAAAAATCTCACCTAGTGTCATATATGTATATGAATATACACTTCCCGAAACTGGAACTGTAGAAGCAAATTCAGCATAACAGAAAGCTACACACGCACATACAATCGCCGCTAATATAAACGATAATACAATCGCTGGGCCAGCATGTTTCGCTGCTACAATACCTGTTAATACGAAAATCCCTGTACCAATAATTGCTCCAATCCCTAAAAGAGTTAAGTCAATTGCACCTAAAGTTTGATTCAATACTTTTTTCTTTTCTTCATCCATTGTTTTCTTTATTAAAAGACTCATTCATTGAAACCTCTTTTTCAAGTTTATCTCTTACTTATTGCAATCTTTATTACTGTTCTGTTTAAAAAATAAAAATATACATAATTCACTCTCCATAAACTTAATAATTTAATAAAAGACTGAAAAATCAATCTTTTTAAACTGTAGTAAATTGTAAAACAATTAATTCAGCAACACATCACTAAGAATGCTGATTGAATTTATCATACAATTAATTATATTGTCAACAATAAAATTAATTAAACAATAACGGTTAATTATGTATCAAATGTTATTTTTAAACATAATTATTTTCTTGAAAACATTGTTCCTTCTCATCTTTATATTTATACTCATTTTTTTATATTGATTTTTATACATTTTTCATTATATGAAATTTAAGAAACATCATCGTATCCTTAACTGAACTGTTATCTTCAAATAACAATCCAGTTAAGGATATGGAACCATTTAAAGCAAATAAAAAGTGCAGATTTTCATCTGCACTTTTTTTATTCTTCTACTTCAGCTTCTGCACTGTTATTTTCAAGATGTTCCTTCTGAGCCTTTTCTTGTAGCTCAGCTGAAATCATTCCATAATAAATTTCTGGATACAATCCAAATATTTGATATACACTTCCTAAAAACGGCATCGGAATCCCTCTTTTCTAAAGTTGTATTGCCACTTTTAAGGATTCCCTTTTCATTCATTATACATTCGTTTTTGGCGTTTCCTCTTCATCATGAACGCTTAATAAATTTTGCCACTTTTTATAAGGAGCACTATTTGGATCTACATAGCCTTTCGCGTACGAACGATCCCACAATTGTTTAATAAACATTTCTTTCTCTTTCTTTGCAACCATATCGGCACCTGTACCGTAATAGTTTTGGAAATACAATTCAATTTCATCAAGGAATAATCTTAATAATTCATCAGAAGTTTCTTCTAACGTTGGATCATATTTCGCCTCACGGTCATACATTAAAATCATATCTAAAATATTATGGACATGCTCTTTACGAAGCCATCTAATATCTTGAGCACCTAATACGAACGGATGTGTATATAAATGTCCGCCCTGTATCATAGCTTTTTCTTGTTCTTCTTCAAATCTGGACAAGATGTTTTCATAAATAAACGGATTATGAAGCAATGCTCTGTGTAATTTGTAACTTTCATTTGAAATATTTTTTCCCATCGACTGAATTAAGAAACTACGTCCAACGCCGTTATATTGATACACGAACTGACCATCAACAGCAACTAAACTAATCCAGCGATACATATACGCGTATAGAAGAGCTCGATTACATTTATCGTAATCCAATTTCGTTTGCGTTGCATTTAAGTCTGGCATGAATGCTGGTAAGTGCCAATACTTATCTAAATGCGGCGTTAAACTAGATTTTTTACTATTCAACTTGTTCACACGGCGATAGTATGACTGAAAATAATCACCTTTATCATTCATAAATCCATTTGCAATATGCCCTGAGGAAAGCTTAGGAAAGTCTTGCAATGATAAACCATAATGCGCACGATAACAAATGACTTCAAATGGCGAAAAAGCTTCATGTACTGTATCTTTTTCTTTAAACATTTCTTGAATTAATTCTTCTTGCAGTTCTTTCTTTAAGGATGGATGTATACCCCAATATTGTAATTCCCTATGGTGGGAAACTTTCGGAACGAATGGACTTGCTAAATGAAACAAGTCTTCAATTTTTTCACGAACGTATTCATCACGATCACGCTTCTTATAATCCGCTTCTTTTCGTAATGCCTCAACGATATTCAGCTCTAATTTATCACGATAGCGGATTTGTAATTCATCATAGCAATAACTTAGTATGTGCTCACGATAAAAGTCTTCTACCTTTTTCGATTGAATCTCTTCTGTTTTCGCATCCCGGCAATATTCCCCGTATAAACTCATATAAATTTCCGCAGATATATCTTTCGGTAATACACCTAAATTCAAATGTTGCTGCATATCTAGCCATATCTTTTCTTGCAACTTCTCTTCAGCTAATACGTATACATTCGTTGGGTTTGTTTTCCCTTCAAATTCCTTGCTTCGTTTTTGAATTTCAAACAATAAATTTTCACGCGTTTCATGTAAATTATCAAAAAACCTTTCCCAATATTGAATCATTTTATTAACTGCTTGATAAAGTGATTGATAAACGAGTTCTAATAGCATTTCTTTACGATACTCGTTTAATTTGTGTACGTACTGCGTTACAATATCTTCAAATTCTTTTTTAAACAAACGCTGCTGATTATTCATCATTTTTCCAAACCAGCCTTGTTGCTGCGCGATTTCTACTCGGCGAACAGCTGTTACCGTTCCATCAATATTACTCACATTAAATTTCTTATCGTAGTTTTGAATTAAATTACGCTTTTGCTCATTATTTTCATGTAGTCGATTCATTTTCTCAACTAACTGCTTTCGAATTTCATACAACATAAAACGAGCTGATACTGGATGCACAGGATCTGTTTTCTTTAAAAACCATGTATTTAATTGATAGGACTGCCCTTCAGAACCACTTGGTGAAAAACGGTCTGATTCAATCATGTCATACAATAGTGTCGTTACATGCTCATGTACACGGCTCGGAATCGCATACGCATATAAACGAATCGCATGATCCACCCTTGCTACTTCACCTTTCATTTGCTCCATCATTTTCAGTTTCGCAGCCGAAATTTTACACTCGTGCTGCAGACGGTTTAATTCCTCATCTTTTTGCACCGTACGCTGTACATAGCTTTCTACAGCCTCTAAAAACAGTTTAGATTTCGCCACACCAACTTTACCGCCCTCTGCTCCTTCACGCGTTTCATTGTACATTTGTCTATAGAAAATATGGGCCTGTTCTGGACGAGTAGCAAGATGTTCTAAGTCTTCTAAATAACTTTTCCCACGCTCTGGCTTTTCACGTTGCATCCCACGTTTTACATCTTGATCATATCTTTGCTTCTTCTCTTGAAACAATTGATCTAAATGCAGCCACGATTCATCTAAACCTTGCACAGCCCATTTTAAAGCACAATATTTTAACACGTGCTCATACGGATAAATAATCTTGGCCGTTCCTGCCCCGCAATATCGCCCTTTCCCGCTTGATTCTGCTAATTGTTGAATTTGATTATCTTCCTGTGCAAAATGATTGGCAGACATCGGACTAAATAACTGTAAATAAATCGTATTTACCATTTGCTCCATATAATCTGATAAATTGTGCAGATGGTGTCCATGTAGATTTTCGTAATCGTATAAGAAACAATAATTGTACGGTAAATGATGTTGTTTAATCGTATGATTCGTTCTTCCTTCTTCATCTACTTGATCAGGTCGATATTCTAATTCAATTGTAACACCACCACGTTTGGATAATTCTCCAGTAGAACCGAGTGTAATGGCATGTAATTCTTTTAACGAAGCATAGCCGTTTGCTTGCACCGTTTCAAACTCTTTCGCACTAACCGTTCTCGTCTTAACTAAAACGTCCGGCATTAAAAACGCACCACGAATTAAAATGTTGTGATGCTGCAGTTTTTTCCGAAGCATTTCACGTAAATATAATGCAATTTGTAGAAACATCCCTGAACCTGTTCCGCCCGCTAGTGATGTTACGATAATGACACGCACTCCATATTCCGTTTGATCGCTTGTAACCGGAAAAATTTTCTCGATTTCTTGCCAAAAGGATGTCAATTTATCTTCTTTCATCGCAGCAAGTAACGCTAAACGGGAAATGACACGTAACTGTCCTGCCCCTTCTGTCAGTGGTTTATCAAGTATAGTCGGGTCCATCGGAAACCACTCTGGAATCGTTGGATCTCCCGCAATATACTCTCTTGGCGTTTTACTAGAACTCGTTTGCGTCTTAAACTTTCGAATATGATCAAATTTACTCAATGTATTCACATCTGTATCAAATACGTGCATTGCTACCTTTTTTCGGCGCTCCTCAGGTAGCCTTTCATATATTTGATGTGTCACAGTACTACCGATTCCACCTAAACCAATTAATATCGTTGGAACTTGTAACGTCATGTGAACCACCTTCCTATTCTTGCTTGTTTGAAAAGAGGGGGAGAAAGATGAGACTCCCTCCTTTTCCATACCTACTATTCACACTCATATTTGTAAATTTCTTTACCATACCCTCTATCAATTACTAAAAGTTCATTTGGATATAGCGTCTTATGTTCCATTCCAACCTCTTCCTCTGTTATAAACATTCCATCAATAATCATTCCTACTACTTGTGACTCTTTCGCTACAAATATCGATTTTGATCCTTTCTTCGCTATAAACGTAACGGATTGCACAGTCTTTCTTTCTGCTCGGAATGGAATGCCAAAATAGTGTTTCCACCATTTATTTTTAAGTAATTCTGGTTCAGATTGATATAACCAATCTTTCGCTACCTCTTGATCCCATTCGTAATACAATAGTGCTTTTCGGTGAAATCTTGGACGGATAATCCATCCTAAAACGATTATTCCTACTACTAACAGTAATAAAGTGATAGGAATAACAAACTTAAAAATAAGCGCATATTTTTCATAAAACGGTGCATTTTGAATATGAAGTGATATATTTTTCTTTACTTCTTGTAATTTTGAATCTTGTATAGTGATGGTAGCATCTACGGTGCCAGTATCTGTAAAATTGAATGTATCGGAGTAATGAGGGCGAGGATAAATATAAATTTGATTATCCTGTTGTTTTATTTCATAGTTGATTGATTGTTTAGATGTGACACCAGTAGATTTTAATAGTTTCTTTACAGCTTCTTCTGTCATCGGCTTACCATCTAACTGTGGTTGTATAATAAACGGTTTACTATTCTCTAAATTCGTTACTTTTTCTTCATAATCTTTCGTTATCGTTTGCAGTGATAATTTTGGTTTTTCCGTTACTTCGATTTTAAATTCTTTCGTCTGTCTGTAAAATCCCTTTATGTTCATATGAACTTTCCCGCGCACTAATCCTTTATCAACCTTCATTTCGTAGTAAAATACATGTTTTTTATCGTCCCACTTCATCGGGTACTGTTTTCCGTCTATTTCTACTTCTGCCTGAAAATATGAAGACTGAATTGGTAATTCCGTAGGCTTCGCTTCAATAACAGCAGTAACACCTTCGTACATTTTTCCCACATTTTTTTGACTACTATCGTCTTTGTCATAAGTAGAAACAGTATAGTTAAGCGCCGGTTCAACTAGTACTTGTAGTCCTTCTTTCTCAATATCTCGATCCACTTCTATCGTATACGTTCCTGGTTTAATAACTTCCTGATTTTCCGTACTTATATGAACTATATTTCCGAATAATTTCGCTTCTCCTGGTGCATGTATGGAATAGGAAGATTGTAATTGTAACGGTTTAGAAATTTGTGTGACCTGATAATTAGACAAAGAAGGTGATTGTCGTACAAGCGTCATGCGCTTTAACGGAAATGGTGTTGTAATCTCTACTTTCTTCCCTACTACTTTCGTTTTTACAATCGATTCAACAGAAGAGAACGGATCACGATTTGCAACTAATGCTGCCACTTGATTGACGCTTTTTACAATACCATCCTCTCCACTAGATGGCATCGTAACTCCGTTTATCTCTTTCTTCCATATTTCTTTAAACGTATTTAGTTGTGCCTTTTCTTGCTGTCCTAAATCCTCTTCCATCGTAATTAAAATTGGATGTAGCGATATCTTTTTTGTATCCATTTCTTTCTTAAACTGTGCTAACTTCTGTGTAATTTGTTCTTTTCCGCCAACCTTATCTTTCTCTAAATCATTAAATGCCCCGTCAGTTAAGACAATAAGCCAAAATTCACGTTTTCCATCTATATCTGCTTCCTTTTTTATAGATTGCATCGCCGTTTCTACTGCGCTAAACGGGGTATTTAAATACGTTTTCCATGCTCCAATTCCCTCAATTTCTGTTTGTCTCTTATCCTTCGTTAACGAAATGTTTAATGGATCATTCGGCTTGCTCATTGGAACATAAGAGAATTTATCTTTTTCATCTAATAGCGCAACTAAACTTTGCAAAGCATAATTGGCATATTTCCAGCGATCGTTATTTCTCATGCTGCCCGAATCATCATATACAAGTGAAACGACCCTTTCCTTTGCCTCCTCTCCTTTTGCAAAAGTCCAAAAAGGATGTAACCATATAAATAGAAACAACATGAATGTGGCACAAATTCGAATTTTCATGATGAGGCTTCGCCACCTTTGTAGACAAATTCCTATGTTTAAATTTATGAGAGGATACAAGATATATGACTTGTATTTTAGGACAACTAGCTCATCATAACTTTATTATGTAAACAGTTATATATACTGAATATGATTCCTTCTAGCGTTTTCTATCCGATAATATAAGTAAAAAAGCCTGTTTAAGCTCTACACTTAAAACAGACTTTTCCTACTTTTCACATTGAAAACAAACATCAAAAAGTTTGATTTTGAATTAACACATCACTTCAATTGTAAATCCACCAGGTGCTTCCACATAAAACGTATACGCATGTGCATGCTTAGGAGCCTCAACCAAAAATCCAGCTTCCTTCAACCTTTGATTTATCTTATTTACTTGTTCTTCACTTTCTTGAGGAAACCCTACATGAAATGTTTGCGGATAATGTACGTCTTTCCCTTTCATTAACGTTAATATAAACCCATCATTATCACGCAAAACTGCAAAACCATTTCCCCTTGTTCCGCTACAAGTTAAACCAAAATATTTTTCTAAAAACTCTCTAGCAGCTACTACATCTGAAACTGTTAAATTAAGATGTTTAATTTCCAAACCGTCACCTTCTTTCTTAATTTTCTAACATTTTATCATACAAATAAAAAACACGCCTTTCACAGCGTGTTTCATTGCTTCACATACACTTCAACAATCGGATTATCTTTATTATCCGCATGTAAGCGTAAATTCTCTTCACTTGTACTATAAATGCTAGCTAATAACATAATCGTTAACACATTAGGAGTTTTTGCATCGCTCCCGTATTTCCTTTCCAGCGCTTCCTTATATTCAAAATCCAAATCCCCCTGCACATATGTATACACTTCAAAACCATCTTCTAAATTGCAAACTACTGTATCAATAATATCTGCCCCAACTTGCTTCTTCATTTCCTCTCGCAAAGCTTCAATAAACTCTTCCCACGGTACTTCGTATATCTGAAACTGATCTGTAGATTTCATTACTTTTTCCTCCTTATATATCCTTCTCCTATATTTCCCCTTTCTATAACAATTATGATAGATAGGACATTCGTACAAGCCGCACTTGTCCCCATTACATATCGTATTACTGTAATGGGGAAGGAGGAAAGAATATGCATAGACAAAAATGTTACGATACGTGCCAACGTTATTTCGGTAAAGTCGTTCGAATTGAAGATCGTGATGGTCGTATTCATTTAGGCAAAATAATTGATCTGACAAAAAGCTCTGTATGGATTGAACCAGTGCAACAGCGCTCATCTTTTGATACAGGATTTGGATACTATGACGCATATGCAAACGGTGGCTGTGACCTTTGTGGTGGCATTAGCAGATGTGATAGTTGCGGATTTGGTTGTGGTGGTGGATTCAGCGGCTGTGGATGTGGCGGTCGTGGTTGTGGTAGTTGCGGCGGATGGGGAGGCGGCGGTTGTGGCTGGGGCGTCGAACTCGGATTTGGTTTCATCTTCGGAATTACATTAGCTGCATTATTTTTCATTTAATATAGTAAAGAGTTGACTATCTTTAGTCAACTCTCTTTCTTTATTTTTCACATATAAAAATACGATGACCTAAAATATGTTGGTACATAAGTCGTACATTTTCATGCTGTACCCATGCCTCATATAACTCATTCGGGACAAATTGTGATACATTCCATTCTGGCTCTTCTATATAGCCAGAGATCGTTTCTGCAATTGTACCGCCGCCAGCAATTGTAATTCTTTTAAAATTTGCTTTCTGAAATAATTGTACCCATTCATTCTCAGTTAATAGTTCTTTCATCCCGTATAATCGGGCAATTTTTTCTTCCTCATTCTTCTCAATGTGCCTATCAATAATCATTTCAATGACAACAAGCTTGCCATCCTTCTGTAATACACGATAGCACTCCGAGATAACTCTCTCTTTCTCTGTAAAAGCGAGTATCGATTCTCCGAGTACGAACTCAAATGAGTCATATAAGCAAGGTAATTGCTCTACATTCCCTTCAATTAATTGAATGTCTATTCCTTCAAACGACCATCTATCTTTCGCCTTTTGAATCATAATCTCATTCTTTTCAACCGCCGTTACTTTATAACCATACTCTTTTGTCATGTACGCCGCTGTTTTCCCTGTACCGCAGCCGATTTCAAGGACATTTGCACCATATTTAAAAGGCAATTGTGCTAACAACTGTTTTGTTAACGTAAAACCACCAGGATGAGCACTTCCTATTCCGTAATAAGCTAGGAAATCGATGTAAGTATTTCGTTTCATGGGATTCTCCCTTTTTTATTTTATATATTCGAAGAAGGAATAAAAGTGCATAGAAAAAGCATTTTCAAGTGCTCTAATACCGCAACTTGAAAATGCTTTTTCTTTTTATCTCACTATTCACCAGGCAGCCAGATTAAGGTTTCCCTTTATTATTTCTCTTCTACATACGCCCATTTGAAACTATATTCTGGACTAATGTTATGTTTCACAATTCCCTTTATATTTGGTTTCATTACATATGATCTAGCATTTTGATATAAAGGTACGAGTGCTACATCTTCTTCAAGTAACACTTTCTCAGCCTTTCCTAACTCTGTCCAGCGTTTTTTTGCATCAGCCATCCATTCTGTCTTACTTTTAGTAATAACGTCATCATATTTTGAATTTGAGTAGCTCATCTGGTTCTGAGAATTTGTCGTTTCAAACATATCAAGATACGTCATTGGATCCGCATAATCTGGATTCCAGCCACCATATGAAAAATCATAATCTTGGTCTGATTCTAATTTTAGTTTTTGCTTAAATGGTTGCAGTTTAATATTTACTGTCACGCCTTTTAGATTCTTTTCAACTTGATCTTTTACATACTCCCCAACTTTTTTCGCATTACCAGTATCATAATTTAACAGTTCAATTGTTACTTGATCTTTTCCAAGTTCTTTTTTCGCTGCTTCCCAAGCTGCCGCTGCCTTTTTGGAGTCTTGTTTTAAACCATTCTTAAACGTTTCTGCGAAATCTTTACCGTCTGGTCCACTAGCTAAACCTTTTGGTACTAAGTAATCTACTGGTTTTGAACCATCATTTAAAATGACATTCGTTAAAGCTTTCTTATCAATTGATAATGCAATTGCTTCACGTAATTTTTTGCTCTTTAATGGTGTATCTTGCCCACCACGTTTTTGGTTTAGACGTAAATAAAATGTACTCGTTTCCGAATATGTGCCAAACTCCTCTTTATTATTTCTATACTTATCAACAAATTCACCTGATAAAAGTGCGAAATCAATTGCACCTGTATCATATAAATTTACTCTAGTAGCTGGTTCTTTTACTACACTAAAGTTGATTTCATCTAGTTTTACAGTCTTTTTGTCCCAGTACTGATCATTTTTCTTTAATTTCCAGCCTTGCTCATGCTTCCAATCAGTAAGAATAAAAGGTCCGTTATATACTGTTGTATCAGATTCCAAACCGTATTTATTCCCTTTTTCTTTTACGAATTTTTCATTTAATGGATAGTATGACGCAAATGCCATTAAATTCAAGAAATATGGTACTGGTCTTTCTAGTTCAACTTCAAGCGTATAATCATCTACCGCTTTTACACCTAACGTAGAAACTTCTGCTTTGCCTTGATTAATTGTTTCTGCATTTTTAATATAGTAAGCAATAAATGCATACTCAGCAGCTGTTTTTGGATCTACTAGACGTTGCCATGCAAATACGAAATCTTTCGCCGTTACTGGATCACCATTTGACCACTTTGCATCTTTACGTAGTTTAAACGTATATTTTTTACCGTCCTCGCTTTTCGTGCTAGATTCTGCTACAGCTGGGATTGGCTTATTATCTTTATCAAGGCGATATAAGCCTTCCATCGTATTCCCTAAAATTTGTGCACCAAGCGTATCTGTACTTTTTGAAGTATCCATTGTCGGAATTTCATTCGTTTCTGTACGATTTAGCACTTGCTTTGCCGCATATTTAATATCAGATTTTTTCTCTTCTCCACCATTATTAGACGTTGTAGTCGGTTTCTTCTCCCCACCAGATCCAGAAGAGCATGCTGTTAAAGCCATACTCATTGCTAAAACTGGCGCTACAACTGCCGTGAACTTTTTCATCTTTTTCTTCATTCTTGTACCCTCCCCTATTATATGTACGAAACTAACTTTGAGAGATTTTCAGTTAACTTAGTGATTAGTACCTGTTCACCAATAAACATTCTGTTAATTACCTTCACTTTTGAAGTTTCAATTATTTTATTTTTATAGTAACTATGTATTTTACTATTATTACTATACGAATTCTCCCCCATCTACTATATGTCAGTACCACTTTTCTTATTCTTCTCTATTTAATTAAATTGAATAGTAAAAGAGCGTTTTAAAAGTAATGTATCTACTTTTAAAACGCTCTTTTTTATTATTTCCCTTCCGTTACATAAGCCCACTTAAAGCTATATTCTGGACTAATGTTATGTTTCACAATTCCTTTTACATTCGGTTTCATTACATACGCTCTACCAGTTTGATATAAAGGAACTAATCCTGCATCTTCTTCAAGGAATAATTTCTCTGCTTTTCCTAACGTTTCCCAACGCTTCTTCGGATCAGATAATAATTCATTCCCTGCTTTTGCTACCATTTCATCGTATTTTGGATTCGAATAACTCATTTGGTTATACGGGCTCTTTGATTCAAACATATCAATAAATGTCATTGGATCCGAATAATCTGGGCTCCAACCTGCAAACGAAACTTCATAATCTTGTGCAGACTCTAATTTTAGTTTTTGTTTGAACGGCTGAATTTTCGTGTTAACCGTTACACCTTTTAAGTTTTTCTCAATTTGGTCTTTAAAGTAGTCAGCAATTTTTTTCGCAGTTCCATCATCATAGCTTAGTAATTCAATTGTCACTTGATCTTTTCCAAGTTCTTTTTTCGCTGCTTCCCAAGCTGCTGCACCTTTTTTCGGATCATATTTCAGACCATTTTTAAATGTATCTTGGTAATCTTTACCGTCTGGTCCTGTCGCAAGTCCTTTTGGTACTAATTGATCGGTTGCTTTTGAACCGTTATTTAAAATAACGTTTGCTAAACCTTTTTTATCAATTGATAATGCGATTGCTTCACGAAGTTTTTTGCTCTTTAACGGTGTATCTTGTCCGTTACGCTTTTGATTTAAACGTAAGAAGAATGTACTTGCTTCTGAATACTCACCGTATTCCTCTTTGTTTGATTTATATTTATCAACGAATTCTCCAGATAGTAATGTAAAATCAATTGATCCTGTATCATATAAGTTTACTTTCGTCGCAACTTCTTTTACTACACTATAATTAATTTCTTCTAATTTTACAGTCTTATTATCCCAATACTTATCATTTTTCTTTAGCTGCCATCCTTGTTCATGTTTCCATGAAGCCATAACGAACGGTCCGTTATACAACGTTGTATCTGCTTCTAAACCGAATTTATCTCCTTTTTCTTTTACGAACTTTTCATTTAAAGGATAGTAGGATGGAAATGCCATTAAATTCAAGAAATATGGTACTGGCTTTTCTAATTCTACTTCTAGCGTATAATCATCTACCGCTTTTGCTCCTAATTCTGTTGCGGCTTTTTCACCTTTATTAATCGCTTCTGCATTTTTAATATAGTAGGCAATAAACGCATATTCCGCAGCTGTATTTTTATCCAGTAGGCGCTGCCATCCGTATACGAAATCTTTCGCCGTTACAGGGTCACCATTCGACCACTTTGCATCTTTACGTAATTTAAATGTATATTTTTTGCCATCCTCGCTTTTCGTACTAGATTCTGCTGCAGCTGGGATTGGCTTATTATCTTTATCTAATCGATATAAACCTTCCATTGTGTTCCCTAAAATTTGAGAACCTAATGTATCAGTAGATTTTGAAACATCCATCGTCGGAATTTCTTGATTCTCTGTACGATTTAACACTTGTTTCGCTGCGTATTTAATTTCTGATTTTTTCTCTTCCCCACCACCACTAGACGTCGTAGTTGATTTCTTCTCCCCACCAGATCCAGAACACGCTGTCAACGCCATACTCATCGCTAAAACTGGCGCTACAACCGCCGTGAACTTTTTCATCTTTTTCTTCATTTTTGTACCCTCCCCAATTATATGTACGAAACTAGTTTTGATAGATTTTCTAATAAACAGTTATCAGAAAATTCTTATTAATTAATATTCTACTAACTTTTCAGATTTTGTAAAGTTATTTTTAAAATATTCTAAAAATTATTTTTTTGTGATAGTAAAAAGTATTTTTTTACTATCATCACTATACAAATTCTTCCTATTTACTATATAAGTACTATTCCCCTTGTGCTTATTGGTTTGTTTACAATTTAATCTCATAATAAAAAAGCATTCCAAAAGTAGTCTACTTTCGGAATGCTTTTTTATTATTCAGTTACATAAGCCCATTTAAAGCTGTACTCCGGACTAATATTATGTTTAACAACCCCTTTTACAGTCGGTTTCATTACATAAGATCTAGCATTTTGATATAATGGTATAAGTGCTACATCTTGCTCAAGTAATAATTTTTCAGCTTTTCCTAGTTCTTCCCAACGTTTCTTCGCGTCACTCATTAACTCTCCGCCAGCTTTTTTAACCATTTCGTCATATTTCGCATCAGAGTAGCTCATTTGGTTGTGAGAGTGATTAGATTCAAACATATCTAAATATGTCATTGGATCTGCATAATCTGGGCTCCATCCACCATATGAAATATCATAATCTTGCTCCGATTCTAATTTTAGTTTTTGTTTAAACGGCTGCAGTTTAATATTTACTGTTACACCTTTTAAGTTTTTCTCAATTTGATCTTTTACATATTCCCCAACTTTTTTCGCATTACCAGTATCATAGTTTAAAAACTCAATTGTAACTTGATCTTTTCCAAGTTCTTTTTTCGCTTCTTCCCATGCAGCAGCTGCTTTTTTCGCATCTGGCTTAATACCATTTTTAAATGTTTCTTGGAAATCTTTCCCATCAGGTCCGTTTGCTAACCCTTTAGGTACTAAGTAATCAGCCGGTTTCGATCCATCATTTAAAATAACATTTGCTAAATTCTTTTTATCAATCGATAAAGCAATTGCTTCACGTAATTTTTGGCTCTTTAATGGTGTATCTTGTCCACCACGTTTTTGGTTTAAACGTATGAAAAATGTACTTGGTTCTGAATATGTTCCAAACTCCTCTTTATTATTTCTATATTTGTCAACAAATTCTCCAGTCAATAAAGAGAAATCAATTTGCCCACTATCGTATAAATTCACACGAGTTGCTGGCTCTTTTACAACACTAAAGTTAATCTCATCTAATTTCACAGTCTTTTTATCCCAATATTGATCATTCTTCTTTAGTTTCCATCCTTGTTCGTGTTTCCAATCAGTAAGAACGAATGGACCGTTATAAACTGTTGTATCAGATTCTAAACCGTATTTATCCCCTTTTTCTTTGACGAACTTTTCATTTAGTGGATAATACGACGGGAATGCTACTAAGTTTAAGAAGTATGGTACCGCTTGTTCTAATTCTACTTCAAGTGTAAGATCATCAACCGCTTTTACACCTAATGTAGAAACTTCTGCTTTCCCCTGGCTAATTGCTTCTGCATTTTTAATCGGGAATGCGATAAATGCATACTCAGCAGCTGTTTTTGGATCTAATAGACGTTGCCATGCAAATACGAAATCTTTCGCTGTTACAGGATCACCATTTGACCATTTTGCATCTTTACGTAATTTAAATGTATATTTTTTACCATCCTCACTCTTCGTGCTTGACTCTGCCGCAGCTGGGATTGGTTTGTTTTCTTTATCTAATCGGTATAAACCTTCCATTGTGTTCCCTAACATTTGAGAACCTAAAGTATCTGTACTTTTCGAAGTATCCATTGTTGGAATCTCATTCGTTTCTGTTCGATTTAGCACTTGTTTCGCTGCTAATTTTCCTTCTGATTTGCTATCCCCGCCAGAGCTAGAATTTGTGCTTGTCTTCTTATCTCCACCTGATGTAGAACATGCTGTCAATGCCATACTCATTGCTAAAACTGGTGCTACAACTGCTGTTAGTTTTTTCATTTTTTTCTTTTTCACTTTCTGTACCCTCCCTAATTCTTAACGCTCTCATTTAAGAGTTTTCTGATAATTCTGTTTTTCTTTATATATTTATCAGAAGATTCTTATTAACTATTATTCTACTAATTTTTCGAGTTTTGTAAAGTGTTATTATTGAAAATTTTTAAAAAATTATTTTTTTACAGTAATATTCATAAAAATTCCATACTCTTTCGAAACATTATATCTCATTGAATTCTATGTATTGATTTAATAGTCTTTATCTTCCTACACTATAAAACACTTGTAAATTATTGTTAATAAATAATGTATATCGTAACAAACCTCTTTTCTACAAAAATAAAAAGCAGACATTATGCCTGCTTCAATTCTCCTCAATCTGCTTTTCACTTAATCCTAAATGTGTTCTAAGCGTATTACTCAAACTCTGTAGATCTTTTTTATTAGGATTATAATAATATACACGTTGCCCATTTGGACCGTTAGGTAAATATAAATCATCACCAGCTAATTGTATTTTTTCAACTGAACCGTTTAAACCGTATTTATAAAATGATAAAATATCATCCATTACTAAGTTTGTTTTAAAATCGCCGTCAACCGCCTCAACTATTTTTTCTAGCTTCGTAATCGAGCCTACACTTTTTAATTTACTTAACATCGCTTCAATAACAAGTTGTTGACGCTGACCTCTCATTGCATCACTATCAATATGACGCGTCCTTGCCAGTGCAAGTGCTTCTTCCCCTGTTAATTTTTGTATTCCCTTTTTCAAATGGATTGCGCCAGGTTCATCTTTACTATTTTGCTCCGTAAATTCAACTGGGACATTTACTTCAATCCCATCTAATCCATCAACAATTTTAGTAAATGAATTAAAATTAAACTTCACAAAATAATCAACAGGCACTTGTAACAATTTTTCTACCGCTTCCACTGAAGCTTGCGGTCCTCCATCTTTACCATTTTTAACGAAACCACTTCCATATGCATGTGTTATTTTATCTTTTTTCTTTTCAACTGGAACATATGTATATGTATCACGTGGTATGCTCGTTAATTTCACTGTCTTATCATCTTTATTAAAAGTAGCTAACAGTAGTGCATCTGTATGAAAAGCACCATTATACTCCTTTTGTCGTTCTTGATTTTCATCAATTCCCATAATTAAAAGTGAAACATTATTTGTAATTGGTTTTACGGCGTTCTCACGTAAGTTTGATTTTTCACCACGCGCTAAATTCAAACTAGACTTTTGTACGAGATTAGAAGTTTTCATATATACATAAGTACCATATCCAACTCCGCCAAATAGTAATACTACTAACAGGACACTTATTATCATTGTCTTTTTATATTTTCTTTTATTTTTCTTTTCTCTTGAAGAAGAGTTATTCTCCATATAATTCCCTCCGTTTTCTATTCATCTAATATGTTTTTCAATTTTTTATAATTAACGCTATCCTTTTGAAATACATTCTCTTTCAACCCTTTGTTTATTTGTATCCATTCAGTCGTAATCGAATATTGAATCATACCTTCGTGGAAACTAAGGAACTTTAGCATAATCCCCGTATTTTTCTCTACAACCATTTCAAATTTCCCTCTTAAATCTTCAGATGTACTTACAGGCATTTCTATGTTTATTGTCCCTTCTATTTTGTAGCAATCCAGTCCCAGATACTTCGTTTCTTTATAATTCCAATCTTTATATCGAATTAATAGATCAGCAAATTCTGATTGAATACTATACTTAGAGAATCCCACATATTCATCATCATATCTTTTTTTCTCACCTGATTTTCTCAATAATCTTTCCGTAGGATTTAATTTTAATAGTTCATAGTTCCTTTCTTTCGGGCTCCATTTTGTCTCTTTATATGTATACTTCTCATCATCAAATTCTTTTTTCTTGCCCTCGTTATATATAATTGTTCGTTTGTTCGTTAGCTTATCTTCTTTCGAAGAGATACCTCTTTGTTGCTCCGTATCAATCGCATATTTGTATGTTGTAGCAATTCTTGACGAACTAGAATATTCCTCAAATTGTCCTGAAATATTTTTAAAATGATCAATGGAATCTAGCATCTTTTCATGAATCTTTTCTTTATCTGGATAATTTACATTCAATTTTATTTCTTCTTCATTTTCATAATCAGAAAACGCCTTTTTCTTTACATATTCAAATACTCCACCATTTTGAGCAAAAATTTGATCAGAAAACTCCGACATAGACACAATTGAAAGTGTTAGAACCGCAGCGCTTATAGCCATCATATAAACTCTATAACCTTTCTTTTTTACCGGAAGATTATGAAGTGTACTATTAATCTTTTCATTTAACTCTGGCGGTACTATAACATTCTCGTCTTTTATTCTCTTTTTTAATTTCTCATCAAATAATTTTTCATCATCCACCTTATACACCCCCTATTCCATCTTTAATCGTTTTTGCAGTTGTTCCCTCGCACGTGACAATCTCGATTTCACTGTTCCTTTTGGTATTTCTAAAAGCTTGGCAATACTCTCTTGATTCATATCTTCATAATAATAAAGCACCGTAACAGCTCTTAACTCTTCATGTAATGATTGAATCGCATTACATAAATCTATATCTTCATACTGATCATAAGCACTCATATTGTAATCATTTTCTTCTATTACCATTATCTTTTTGTATGATCTAATAATATTGTTACACTCATTTATCAAAATTCGAATTAACCAAGTTTGAAAAAACTCTTCTTTCTTTAATTTTTTTATATTTTCATATGCTTTTAAAATTGTTGCCTGTATCGCATCCTCTATATTTGTCTCATCACGTAACATTGCCTTTGCAATGCGATACATCTTCACTTTTTCTGTATGTATAAGCGCCATAAATGCTTCATGATCACCTTTTTTCGCTAAAGAAACATCAGTTTCTTCTTTTATAATCATTTTATATAAAGGGATTACTTTCACAATTGCTCCTCCTGTTTCATCCTCACTTCAAATTTAACTTTACATGTATTAGACGGATGAGCCTAGAAAAAGGTTCATTTTTTTGAATATTTCCATAAAAAAAGGTAAACATTTTTCATGTTTACCTTTACTCAGATGTAATTCTAAGGAAATATCCATCTGGATCCACAACTTTAAATCCCCTCATCTCCCATGGATAAGTTTGAATTTCTTCTTGTATTGTGCATCTCTTCTCTTTACAAAGTTCATATACTTCTTCAATTCGATTGACAACAATAATTAGTTCAAAGCCATTCCCCTTTATTTCTTTTCGATTGTAAAAATAGTGATTTTCATTCAATGTTAAATTACTAGCTAGTAATAGAGAAAACTGGTCGTGATTAAAACGTGCTGCATGCATACTTCTTTTATACAACTTTAAACCAATTACTTCTTCATAGAACAATAATGACTTTTCGATATCATTTACATATGGCTTCACCCGGAACAAATGATTCATTCGTTTCCTCCTCATCAAAAAAAAGCCCACTTTCTCAGTGGACTTCCTACTTTACAACGGTAAATCCCTCTTTCTAAACACTACAATTGCTACTATGAAAATACAAAGTGCTCCAGTAGTTAAACCTATACTCACTGGCCATATATTATACGTTCCCTCAGCAATTTCTTTCGGACGAAATAGCGTAAATAATGATATATTTCTCATCCACTCTAACTTATCGCTTAATTTACCTACCATGTCCGTTACGAAAAATAAAATAGTTAAACTTGCTGAGTAGCTAAGTGCCTTTCTTTCGTCATTACATATACAAGAAAAGAAAAATGAATACGCACTAACGACTAAAAATATTAACCCACCGACTATATTTATCTTCAGGAATAATTCTTTATTTAAGTTATTATCTTGTAGAAACCACTCTGCACCTACTATACCCGCTACATACGTAACAGTTACTATGATTAGTAGCCCTAATACGAGAATAGCCGCTTGCGTGATTGCAATTTGCACTCTAGATACAGGTGTTGCTAGCAAGTATGCCATCGCTCCTTTATCTACATGACGAGCAATTAAATGCGTTGCAACTGTTACACAAAAAATTGTTAATATGATAATAAACAATAGACTATAATATTCGCCAGCTAAAAAATCCATTACGTTTTGAATCGGACTTTCCATTCCAACAATTTTTTTCAAACTATCAGGCATAGCACTTATTAATTCATTTAACCCTTTCGCTGATACCATTGAAGGGAAGATCCAAATTAATAACCATAAATATAGAGCTGCACCAGTTGCATAACTCAAAATACTTTTTTGTGTTTCTTTCAAACTAGCTAAAAACAATTGCTTATTCATGCTTTACCCCTTCTTTCTTATCGTAATAATGCATAAATAAATGTTCTAAATCCATTGCTCTCGTTTGAAGCGCCGTTACATTATAGTTTGAAAGTGTTTGTAAAACAGTTTGATAGTTTCCTTGCACAATAATCGATGCTTCTCTACCTTTCACCGCTTCAAATTGCAAATTACATTGTGTAAGAGATTCAATCTCTTCTTGCGATGATACGGTTACATCTATTACCTGTCGTCTCAAGCTTTGTAAATCATGAATATTTTCAACCGTTACAAGGCGACCATCTTTAATTATAGCCACTCTGTCACAAGTTCTCTCAATCTCAGTAAAAATGTGCGATGACATAAGGATTGTTTTCCCTCTTTGCTTTTCTTCTAATATTAAATCGATAAACACTTGCTGCATAAGTGGATCAAGTCCTGATGTCGGTTCATCTAAAATTAACACTTCCGGATCATGCATAAAAGCAGCAACAATTCCTACTTTTTGCTTCATTCCTTTAGACATTTTTCGAATCGGTGTTTTCACATCAAATTGTAGACGTTCTATTAATTCATCTCGTCTTTTCGTATCCTTTAACCCACGCATTCCTTGCATTAACTTTAAAAACTCTAATCCGTTCATTCCTTCAATAAAAGAAATTTCTCCTGGTAAATAACCAACTTCTCTTTGAATTTTCGCTGCTTCATCCCAGCAATCTAATCCAAAAATTGTCGCTTTACCAGCTGTCGGTTTTATAAATCCCATTAAATTACGAATTGTTGTGGATTTCCCAGCACCATTTGGTCCTAAGTAACCAAATACTTCCCCTTCTTTTACATCAAATGTAATATGAAACAAACCTTTTCCATTTGAAAACTGTTTTGTGACATTTTGAACTGAAATCATAATTCCACCTCATTTTTTGAAATATTTAATATGTGATATTTCAAAATTATTGTACTCCTCATCTTTCATATTCGCAACAACTTTTTGAAATATTTATATGTCCATATTTCAAAAATATTGTTTTCCATTATTTTTTCTTGTATATTTTAATTGAGGTGATTGCATTGAACGGCTTTGAAAAAGTGAAAGAAAAGAAAAAACGTGCTATTAAAGAAGCTGCTTTCGTATTATTTTCAGAACGTGGATTTAATGAAGTGAAAATAGAGCACATTGCAAAAGAAGCAAACGTTTCTCAAGTTACCATTTATAATCATTTCGGAAGTAAAGAAGCATTATTTAGAGAGCTTATACAAGAATATATCATATCTGAATTTCAATATTATAAAGATCTTGCAGCGGAAAAATTACCTTTTCATGATATGATGCAAAAAATGATTGTAAGAAAAATGAATACTGGTGGGTTATTTCAGCCAGATATGTTACTACAAATGATGCAAAGAGATGAAGAGCTTCGCAAGTTTATTTATAGTTATCAAAACGAAAAAATCCTGCCTTGGTATTTAGAAATATTAGAACAAGCACAGCAAAAAAATGAAATTAACCCTCACCTTACTAAAGAAATGATGTTGCTATACATTCAAATGTTCACTAAATTAGGTGATGATTTCGGAGCACAGCTTCTTGAAGGAAATCGCGAAAAACATATACAAGATATCGTTACGATGTTCTTTTATGGACTGTCCGTCCCAAAAAAATAATGTTTCTAAAGAACAACTAACATCACAAAAAAAAGCCCTTTGGATATTTAAATCTCAAGGGCTTCTTGGTGTTAAAAAAATTATTAATACTAACTTTATCTTAAAGAAGTTAAATGCTGCTTTATAGATAATACCTTATTATAAATTAACTCTTTTAGCATAACTGGCTGAATTGAGATAATCGTTTCTCCGAAATTCAGAAAATAGTTCGAGATAAAATCAACTTCTTGTTTGTTAAAATAGCCTGTTATACTATAATTTTCATTTTCTTTTTGTATCCTCATGGAAGGATAATTCTCTTTATCGAAAATGTCTTTTCCTTTTTGATTAACAATGACAATAAAATCAGTTGCATCAGGATTTCTGTGAAAAGTAGTAAGATAACTTAATAATTCTTCAAGACTTTTTGGATTCATATTGCTTGTTTCCTCAATAGAAAGAATTTTATCGCATCTAATTATTTGAACATGATTTGCCTCAAAGTTAAAGATTTTAGCATACCACTGGCCAAATTTAGATTCGATTCGAATAAATTGGGCGACCAATACTTTCTCCGCGTCTTTTTTTAAATATGTTAACTGGTAAACTCGCTCAGCAAAAATCCCCTGTAAAATTTCTTTTAAGAGCGGACTAAAATTACTATGATTTGTTACTTCAAAAGAAAGGGTTCGTTCCATAATTGAAATATTTTTACTCACATTATCAGGTAATACATGTTTAAATTTATTTTCAAGCGCAATACTTTCTATATTAAATGGTTTTGTCTTGTATCCATTTAATGTAAGAATCGAAAAATATAACGCATACATTTCATCCACACTAAAATAAATTGGCGATAACACACTATTTTCTATAATTTTATAGCTTCCATTTCTACCTAGCTCAGAATATATTGGCACACCTATTTCTTCCAATGATTGAATATCTCGCAACGCGGTACTTTTAGAAATATCATATCTAGCCATTAAATCTTTTAAATTAAAATATCTTTTATTATTTAAGAAAATAAGCATATCATTTATTCGTTCCGTTTTTTTCATATTTCCCTCCCAAAAAGGTGTCATGTATTGAAACCTTTTTAGTCTATATTATAATTATTAACTAATAAAGGAGTTATACATTTATGACATTAGAAATAGCTATTTTTCTTTCAATGAATGGGCAAGCAAAGGAGGCAATTAATTTTTACACACGTAATTTTGAAGCCAAGAATTTAATGATTGTGACGTATGAAGAACTGGCCAAAAGAGATAGTTCTTTTAAAATTACAAGTGAAAATAAAGATCATATTGCTCACTCCGTTTTACAAATTGGGAATACAAAGCTAATGATAGCAGAAGATACAATGAAGCCTAATGAACGTTATAACGTTGGAAATAACATGTCACTTTGCATTCAAAGCGCTAATTTAGAAGAAATACAAAGGTTTTATAATAATTTAATTTCTGATAAGCATGTGAAGATAATCTCTCCGCTAGAAAAAAATATATTTAGTGAAGCATATGGTATTATTGAAGATCCTTACGGCATACAAATCCAGTTAATGTATGACAAACGATTAAACTAAATAATTATCCATATTCACATATTCCTAATAAAAAAGACACGAAATTCGTGTCTTTTTTACTTTACAGTGATGACTCTACCGGTTTCACTACTTTCAATCGCTAATTGAATAAGTTGAATAACTTCTAAGCCTGCTTGTGCTGTTACAGGTGGTTTCTCACCATTTACTATACTATCTCTTACACCTTTATAATACATGTCATAACAGCCAACTTCTGTTGAAATACGCTCTAGATTTTCTTCCGTATGTAAAGTAGCAAAATTCTCTTCAGCATCTACTCCATAACCGTTATCGCCTGGCTTCATTCCATTTTTTAATTGTTCTTCCTGTGAATCCATACCGTATTTCACGATAGAACCTTTATCTCCATGTAATGTAAAGTGTGGACCTGCTTGCTTTACGTAACTGCTACTATGTAAAGTGACACGTTTAACACCGTAGTGAAGTATAACATGGAAGTAATCATCAATCTCTGCGCCTGGTCGTTGTTTGATTACATCTGCACTTATCGCATCTGGTTTCCCAAATAATGATAATGCTTGGTCAATTAAATGCGATCCTAAATCATATAGTATACCTGATCCTGGTAAATTCTTTTCTCTCCAGCGATCACGTACATTCGGGCGAAAACGATCGAAATGCGCTTCATATGCGTATAGATTCCCTATTCTGTTTTCTTCTAACAATTTCTTTATCGTTAAGAAATCATTATCAAAACGGCGATTATGATATACGCTTAACACCACATTATGCTGTTTTGCTAATGAAATTAGTTCTTCGCCTTCTTCAATTGAAACAACGAATGGCTTCTCCACAACTACATGCTTACCATGTAAAATTGCTTCTTTTACATATGGAAAATGAGTTGTATTCGGTGAAGTAATGACCACTAAGTCAATATCAGCACGATTTACTAATTCCTCAATTGTGCCAACAACTTCAGCATTTGGTAATGCTTGTTTCACGAGTTCTTCGTTTGATGATAAAATAGCACGAATATCATATTCTTCTATCGTTTGTAATAATGGAATGTGAAATGTTGTACTAGAAAATCCAAATCCTACAATCCCTACACCTATTTTTTTCATGTTGCCCCTCCATTTATCACGCTTTAACGGACAGTAAGACCTCTACCTCAAAATTCAGCGAAAGTAAAGAAGTTAGTTGAGGAATCAACTGCTCGTAAAAGTCCGATTGATTAAAGTTTCACTTTATGAGAACGATTTCATTCAGTTATTATAACAAGATTATTATTATTTACATAATAATTTGCCTAGAAAAAAGCATCTTACCATTATTCATAGCAAGATGCTTTTCTTTACTCCGGTCGTTTTTTCGTCCACGTTTCAATAACTTCACCTGTATCATTAACATCTAGCACTAAACTACCGTTACTATACCGGTCTTTATTTCGATACGCTTTCGGATCAATTTCTTCTACGATGTGTTTCTCTGTCTTCATGTAAACTAGTTCATCGTCTCTAACAATTTCAATACCGACAATACGGTATGGATTACGTTTTAACTCTTTGAAAATAACAAGACCTCGCTTCGCCCTCGTTGATTTCTCAATTTCTGATGCTTTTAGACGTTTTACAGCACCTCGCTGCGTTACGAGAATAAGTTGATCTTTGTCACCATTTAACGGTTTACCAGAAGCGACATAATCATCTTCTTTTAAGTTAATTGCTTTCACACCAGCGGCCCTTACACCGACTGGACTTACTTCATCTTCATGGAAAATAAGTGCATATGCACCATAGGTTGCAAGAACAATATCACTCGTTCCATCTGTTGCAAATATATCTACAACATAATCATCTTTTTTCAAATTCACAGCGACGAACGCTCTTGAATAACGCTGAACTTTATATTGGTTTAATTCTGTTTTCTTAATCATACCATTTCGTGTAACAAATACGATAAATCGTTTTTCTTCTTCAAAATTCGGTACGACGGTCGCCCAAATAATCATTTCATCCCGCTCGAGTGAAACGAGATTCGCAACGTGTTGACCCAAATCTTTCCAACGAATTTCTGGCATTTCATATACTGGCAGATATATATAGTTTCCTTTACTCGTAAATAAGAGGACTGTCTCTGTCGTATTCGTATCGAATCGCTCCAGTAAGATGTCACCCTCTTTCATACCGAAGTCTTTCCCGTTCGATGCATTATGTGAACGCCAACCTGTTCGTTTCACATATCCTTCTTTCGTTACAGTAACGATGACATCTTCCTGCGGAATCATAACTTCCACATCGATTTTAATTTCCTCAATTTGTTCTTCAATAATAGCACGGCGATCATCACTATATGTTTTCTTTACTCTCTTCAAATCTGTTTTAATAACTTGAAGAAGTCTTTTTTCACTTTGTAAAATTGACTGTAACTCTATAATCTTCTTATTAAGCTCGTCTGCTTCTTGTTCTAGCGCCGTAATATCTGTATTCGTTAAACGATATAGTTGCAGCGAAACAATTGCTTCCGATTGCGCTTCTGTAAATCCAAATTTCGTACTTAAATTATCTTTTGCATTACGTTTATCTTTAGAAGCACGGATTGTTTCAATCACTTCATCTAAAATCGATAATGCTTTCTTTAAACCTTCTACAATATGTTGACGATTTTCCGCTTTTCGTAATTCATATTGCGAGCGTCTCGTAACAACTTCTTTCTGATGCCCAATATATGCATCCAAAATCTTAGGTAATGTCATAAGTGTCGGACGACGATTATTTATCGCTACCATATTAAAGTTATATGGAATTTGTAAATCTGTATTCTTATATAAATAATTTAAAATACCTTCAGCATTTACTTCCTTTTTTAACTCTACAACGATGCGAAGACCTGTACGATCTGTCTCATCACGTACTTCAGCAATTCCATCTAGTTTTTTATCTAGACGTAATTCATCCATTTTTTTAACAAGGTTCGCTTTATTTACTTCATACGGAATTTCTGTAATAACGATTTGTTGCTTACCACCGCGGATCGTTTCAACTTCTGCTTTTCCGCGAATAATAATTTTACCTTTTCCTGTTTCATACGCTTTTTTGATACCATCAATCCCTTGAATAATACCACCTGTCGGGAAATCTGGTCCTTTCATAACTGTTAATAAATCATCAACAGTACTATTCGGCTTATCAATACGCATCATCGTTGCATCAATTACTTCCCCAAGGTGATGCGGAGGAATTTCTGTTGCATAACCAGCTGAAATTCCTGTCGATCCATTCACTAGTAAGTTCGGGAACATCGCTGGAAGTACAACAGGTTCTTCACTCGTATCATCGAAGTTTGACACGAATTCTACTGTTTCTTTATCGAGATCACGCAATAACTCAGATGCGATTGGTGATAATCGTGCTTCCGTATAACGCATTGCTGCTGCTGGATCGCCATCAACACTACCATTATTACCATGCATTTCAACTAAAACATTACGTACTTTCCAAGTTTGACTTAAACGTACCATCGCCTCATATACAGAGGAATCACCATGTGGATGGTAGTTACCGATAACATTACCGACTGTCTTAGCTGATTTACGAAACGCTTTATCATGTACATTTCCTTCTACATACATAGAATATAAAATACGTCTCTGTACAGGTTTTAAACCGTCACGCGCATCTGGAAGCGCGCGATCTTGAATAATATATTTACTATAACGTGCAAAGCGGTCACCTAACACGTCTTCAAGCGGGAGGTCATGAAACTTCTCTGCCTGCATGTTATTCCACCTCCGTCTCCATAATCATTTCATTTTCTAAAATATTTCCTTCTTCTTGCATACCAAATTGTACATTTCGTTCGATCCATTTACGGCGAGGTTCTACTTTATCACCCATCAATGTCGTAACTCGGCGCTCCGCTCTTGATGCATCGTCAATTTTCACACGAATCAATGTACGTGTTTCAGGATTCATAGTTGTTTCCCATAATTGATCGGCATTCATTTCGCCAAGTCCTTTATAGCGCTGCAGCATGTAGCCTTTACCGACTTTTTTTGTTACACCATCTAATTCTTCATCAGACCATGCATACTCAATCACTTCACTCTTACCTTTTCCTTTACTTACTTTGTATAAAGGAGGAAGTGCAATAAATACTTTGCCAGCTTCGATAAGTGGTTTCATATATCTGTAGAAGAACGTTAGTAACAATACTTGAATGTGCGCACCATCTGTATCAGCATCGGTCATAATTACAACTTTATCGTAGTTAATATCTTCAACAGCGAATTCATTCCCTACACCACCGCCAATAGCGTAAATGATTGTATTAATCTCTTCATTTTTAAAGATATCAGCAAGTTTTGCTTTTTCTGTATTGATTACTTTACCACGTAACGGTAATACCGCTTGGAAACGTCGATCTCGACCTTGTTTCGCGGAACCGCCGGCAGAGTCACCCTCTACTAGGTACAGTTCATTTTTTTGCGGGTTACGTGATTGTGCTGGTGTTAACTTACCACTTAATGTACCTTCTGATTTCTTTTTCTTTTTACCAGTACGTGCTTCTTCTCTCGCTTTACGAGCAGCTTCACGTGCCTGCGCTGCTTTAACTGCCTTTCTCACAAGAAGTGTAGCAACATCCGGATTTTCTTCTAAAAAGTAAGCTAAATGCTCAGATACAATTGCATCAATTGAAGAACGAGCTTCACTTGTACCAAGTTTCCCTTTCGTTTGCCCTTCAAACTGAAGTACTTCTTCTGGTACACGTACAGAAACGATAGCCGCTACACCTTCACGAATATCTGTACCTTCTAAGTTTTTATCTTTTTCTTTTAATAACGATACTTTACGAGCATACTCATTGAACACACGCGTCATTGCTGTTTTAAATCCAGCTTCGTGTGTCCCCCCATCTTTTGTACGTACGTTATTTACAAACGAAAGAATGTTTTCTGAATAGCCATCGTTAAACTGGAATGCTAACTCTGCTTCAATTCCGTTTTGTTCACCAGTGAAGTATACAACCGGATGAATCGAATCTTTCTCTTCGTTTAAGTATGAAACGAAGGCTTCAATTCCTGTTTCATAATGAAAGACATCCTCTAAATCATTACGTTCATCTTTTATCGAGATTTTCATTCCTTTTAATAAGAATGCAGATTCACGTAATCTCTCACATAATGTTTCATAATTGTAATTTGTTGTACTGAAAATCGTTGTATCTGGTTTAAAATGTATTGTCGTACCAGACTCTTTCGTCTTCCCGATCTTCTCCAGTGTCGTTGCAGGAATACCACCATTTTCAAAGCGTTGTTCATAAATATTTCCGTCACGTTTAATCGTTACTACTAACCATTCTGACAAGGCATTTACAACTGATGCCCCAACACCGTGTAAACCACCACTCGTTTTGTAACCACCTTGACCAAACTTACCACCGGCATGAAGTACAGTTAAAATGACTTCAGGTGTAGGTTTCCCAAGTTTATGCATTCCCGTAGGCATCCCTCGCCCTTTATCTATAACGCTAATACTATTATCTTTATGTATTACGACAGAAATTTCGTCGCCAAATCCCGCTAACGCTTCATCAACGGAGTTATCTACTATTTCATATACTAAATGATGCAATCCACGGCTATCCGTACTCCCGATATACATACCCGGGCGTTTTCGAACGGCTTCAAGTCCTTCTAGCACTTGAATTGCATCTTCATTATATTGGAACTGATGCTTCGCCAAACTCCTTGCCCCTTTCCTAATCAAATCAGAACATATGTTTCTATTATAGAATAACGCCTCGACTATAGTTTTGGCAAGTTATCTTATCTCTTTTATATACCATTTTCAATAGAAAAATCCTTGTTTTTTCACAAGGATTCCTCTAGGCTACTATTTCAGAAAAATAATCGTTTGTCAACGAGAAATGGATATGTATGCCAAGATTATACATTCCAAACCTTTATCATGATCCAAATGATCAATATCCAAAATGGGATAACAAGTAACAATCCCCAAAAACAGCCTTTAAAAAATCTCATGATGAACACCTCGTTCATCGGCCCTACTTATTTATAACGAGGGCTGAATCAATCTTTCTCTCTTTAAAACCTATACTATTTTGTCATCGCATGTTCTACTTTAATGCAACGATCCATTATTACAGTATAGCCTGTTTCTTGCAAAAGTTTATATGTATCTTCATCTTGTACTCCTAATTGTGCCCAAAAAACATCTGCATCAATCTCTACAAACTCTTTCGCAACATCCATTAAAAATTCTGAACGGCGGAATACATTTACAATGTCCACATGTTCCTTAATATCCTTTAGTGAAGAAACTGCTTTTTCTCCAAGCACCTCATTTACTGTTGGGTTTACTGGAATAATGCGATACCCAGCATCTTGCATTGCTTTTGAAACCATATACGATGTACGTTCTGGCTTATCCGATAATCCAACAACTGCAATCGTTTTGCTTTTCTTTAATACTTCACCAATTTCCGTACGAGTTGGGTTTTCAATTGTCATAATTTATCCCTCCTATTCCTTTAGTATAGCCGATAAAGAAAGTCTCTTTCAATATGAAAGAGACTTTCTTTTATTTCAATTATTGATTCTTTGTAGCTGAATTATCTGCTAAAGTAGCTGTTTTCGTCATTTTTTGACCGTTACGATAGAATGTAACTTCTACTTTCTCGCCTACTTTTTTCTTTTCATATAAATATTTACGGAATTGAAGTGAATTTTCTACTTTTTGATCATCTAATGATACTACAATATCATATTGCTCTAAACCAGCTTTTTCTGCAGGTGATATTGGGTAAATTTTACCTAATACAACGCCGTTTGTTACTTCTTTCGGTACTTTCAATTGATTTACTGCATAAGCTTGCACATCTTCTAATGAAACGACACCTACTCCAAGAGCTGGACGTTTCACCACTCCGTCTTTTTCAAGTGATTCAATGACTGGCTTTGCAATATTAATTGGAATAGCAAATCCAATTCCTTCAACTTCTTGTTGTGCAATTTTACTTGAATTAATCCCAATTATTTCACCATTTTGGTTAAACAACGCACCACCACTATTACCTGGGTTAATTGCTGCATCTGTTTGAATAACTTGAGCATTCCAATCTGCACGCTTATCGCCATCAATATCTACTGGAATTTCACGTTCTTTGCTACTAATAATACCTTCCGTTACACTTCCATCAAACCCTAGTGGGTTACCAATTGCAATCGCTTTTTCACCCGCACGAAGTTTACTTGAATCACCTAAAGTGGCAACTTTATTTACATTAGATCCTTCAATTTCTACAACCGCTAAATCTAACCAAGGGTCTTTCCCTACAAGTTTTGCATCTACCTTTTTACCATCACTTAGTTTTACAGCAAGTTTATTCGCTCCATCTACTACATGATTGTTCGTTACAATATACGCTTTATTTCCTGCTTTTTTATAAATAACACCTGATCCTGAGCCAGCTTGTTGTTCTTGGCCTGTCGGTTGCATTGCAAATGGATCAACACTTTGTTGCATATTAATCACACCTACAACAACATCTTTCGCGCCTTCAATCATACCAGGTAAATCAGTTTCATTTTTTGCTTTATTGACCACAGGAACTACAGTACCTTCAACTTTTGAATCCGAACTGAATGATGATACAACCGCTCCATTATTTTGAGCCCATGGCATATATGGTGCCGCAAAACTAATTGTGACAGCCCCGACTACTGCTCCAACTAAACCTGTGAAAAAATATCCTTTTTTACTACCTGTTTTTTTCATTTCTCTCGTTTCACTATGCTCTTCATTCAAATTCGGTCCGTCGTAATATCCCATGTTTTATTTCCCCTCTCTGGTGAATTCGTACTTTCAGTATAGTCACAGTTTGTGTCCTTCTTGTGAACTCATCGTGAAATCCAATTAAAAAAATACGCTTATCTATCATTGTAGACAAGAAAAGTATTTTTTGTACATTCCACCTACAAAAGAGAGTATAAATTTGCTATACCCCAAAGCCAAAGCGCATAGTAAATTAAAGGTTATTCTTCAAATTTATAACCAACTCGAATAACAGTACCGATATGCTTCGCTTTATCTCCTAGCTTATTTCGTAGTTTTTTAATATGAGTATCAACCGTTCGGTCATCACCGTAGTAATCATATCCCCATAACTGATCTAATAAATGTTGACGTGACAACACAATTCCTTTGTTCTCCATTAAATAAACAAGAAGTTCAAATTCCTTATGTGTCAATATAATTTCTTCTCCATCGACTAAAACGGTTCTAGATAGACGATTCACTTCTATTCCAGCTAAAGACATAGCATTTTCTTCCGCTACTCCTACCACACCATCCGCACGTTTCAATAACGTCTTCGCACGAGCTACTAACACTTTCGGGCTGAAAGGTTTCGTTACATACTCATCTGCACCTAATTCGAACCCTAGTAATGTATCATCCTCATCCGAACGTGCTGTCAACATAATGATTGGTACTGCTGATTCTTTTCTAATTCGTCTACAAACAGACCATCCATCTATTTCTGGTAACATTATATCTAACATAATTAAATCAATTTCATGCTCTGCAAATAATTCTAACGCTATTTTTCCGTCTTCTGCTTCGATTACTTCAAAGCCTTCATTACGAAAATAATCACTAACGATTTCACGTAATCTTCTTTCATCTTCAACAAGTAATACTGTTTTATTCATATCATCTATCCCGCCTTTTTACTCTTTCAATCGAATAATACGTTGATTGGAGCTTCCGCGAAATGGAAGTGTTAAATCTTTTTTCTCGATTTCAAATCTTCCATCGACTAAAACATCCCCATAATGTAACAACTCTATCATATCATTATTTTGAGAACTCTGTATCTCTTCTAACGTATAACCTGTATACATCCAAAGATTTTTTTTCAAGTCTTTCACAGCTTTTGCTACTTTTTTCACTTCAGCTGCTTGAAAAAATGGATCTCCACCTGAAAATGTTACATCAGTTAATGTATTACTTGCAATCTCTTTCACAATTTCTTCTACTGTCATTTCAGTTCCATTACAAATATTCCACGATTTCGGATTATGGCAACCGAAACAACGATGCGGACAGCCCGCAAAAAACACGACTGTCCGCAATCCTTCCCCATCTACTACACTATCATGAATGATGTTCATCACTTTCATTTATGCTTCACCCGATCCATCTCTTCACTACGTTTCGCACTATTCCACTTCGACATATCTCCTACAAGATAACCTGTTATACGGCGAATTCTTTCTATATTAGCCTCGTCTCCATTTCCGCAGCTGGGGCATTCATTACCAATAACTCCGTGATAACTGCAGCATTTACAACGATCAACAGGATGATTAATTGAACCGTATCCAACGCCATGATCTGCCATCGCTCGTACAATTTGTTTTAATGCCTGTTTGTTATGCATAGCTGCTCCGTCTAGCTCAATATACGTAATATGTCCCCCGTTACATAGAGCATGGAAAGGTCCTTCTAAACGAATTTTATTTATCGCTTGAATGCTATAGTAAACTGGAATATGGAATGAATTCGTATAATAATTATGGTTCGTTATACCGCTAATCACACCAAATTCTTCTCTATCTTTTTTCACAAACTTCCCTGATAACCCTTCTGCAGGAGTTGCAATTACTGAGAAATTCAGTTCCTGTTCTTCCGTCGCTCTATCCATTCTAGCCCTCATAAAGGAAATGATTTCATACCCGAGTTTCCATGATTCTTCATCTTCTCCATGATGCTTTCCTGTTAAAGCTACTAAGCACTCCGCAAGACCGATAAAACCAAGACTTAACGTCCCTTGCTTTAAAATGGATGCTACAGAATCTTCAGGCTGTAACTTCTCTCCACCGCGCCATACACCTTGTGAATATAAAAATCGAAAATCTCTTGCTCGCTTCGTACATTGATACTCAAATCTCTCTAATAATTGCTTAATTCCTAAATCTAAGTAATAATTTAACGCTTCAAAAAATGCTTCTTTTGAACCACTAATTAACGCTAATTTCACTAAGTTAATAGACGTAAATGATAAATTGCCTCTTCCAATCGCTGTTTCTTCTCCATGTATGTTAGACATAACACGGGTACGACATCCCATATAACATACTTCACTTTCCGGTCGTCCGTCATAATGCACTGCATTAAATGGCGCATCTAAAAATGAAAAGTTAGGGAATAATCGTTCAGCCGTTGTCTCTAACGCTAATTCAAATAAATCATAGTTCGGATCACATTCTTCAAAGTTCACACCTTTTTTCATTTTAAAAATTTGAATCGGAAAAATTGGTGTTTCTCCTTTACCAAGACCAGCTTGTGTCGCTTTTAAAAGTTGTCTAACTAATAACCGTCCCTCTTTTGATGTGTCTGTTCCATAATTAATAGAAATAAACGGTACTTGTCCCCCGCCCCTACTGTGCATACTATTTGAATTATGAACGAAAGCTTCACACGCCTGATACGTATCATTTTCTGTTTCTTTCCATGCAAATTCTTCTATTTGTTCTTTCGTAAGCGGATATGACTCTAATCGTTTCTTATGTCTCGCTACTGTTTTTCTCACATATGGAGCTAAATCAATATCAAAGAGTGCAAATGATTGACCACCGTGCTGCATATTTTGATTCGCCTGAAAAATAATAGACGAAAGAGCCAATGCACTTTTAATGTCTTGCGGTTGTCTCATATGCCCATGTCCGGTATGAAAACCGTTCGCAAGCATTTGCGCTAACGGAATTTGCGAACAAGTCGTCGTTCCTGTCGCATAAAAATCTAAGTCATGTGGATATAATATATTTTGATCTATCGCTTTTTTCACTTGATCTGACAATAAATTTTCAACTGCATAATATTTCGCACTCTCTGATGCGAACGTTCCCATTACTCCCATCGGAGAGCGACCATCTACATTTGCATTTTCTTGCATTAAATCTTGCTCACTACCGTGGACAATCGTCTCAAACACTCTCATTAATTCTTCTCCACGTACATTTCGTTGTAACATTTATAACCCTCCACCAATATGTTGTTGTCTTTTGATTAAAATGTTACTACATATAGTCTTGGTGTTTCTGTGAGAAATGTAACATTCCTGTGAAATTTTTTTCACGAAATAATGAATTTTTCATTTACAAAAAAGAAATGTGCTCTTTACAAATGTATGGTACAATATACGGGAAAAACTCTTTTTACCCTTTATCAACACATTTGAATAAAGGAGACTGAACTTATGGTTACTACATATCTTTTATTTATCGTTGCCTACTTACTTGGCTCGATTCCATTCGCACTAGTCGTTGGAAAAATCGGCTACGGGATCGATATTCGTGAGCATGGAAGCGGTAATCTAGGCGGAACAAATACATTCCGCACACTAGGGAAAAAAGCAGGTTTTATCGTTACAATTGCTGACATTTTAAAAGGTACATTAGCAACAAGTCTACCGATTATTTTCGGATTAGATGTTCACCCACTATGGTTCGGATTAGCAGCTGTTCTTGGACATGTGTATCCGATTTTCGCGAAATTCCGTGGTGGTAAAGCTGTTGCAACTTCTGCTGGCGTGCTATTATGCTACTCTCCAATTGTTTTTGCAATATTAGCTGTTGTCTTTTTCAGCCTTTTATTTACATCAAGATACGTATCACTTTCTTCTATGGTAACAGCCGTCGTTGCTGTTATTGCATCCATTGTTAGCGGGGATAAAATCTTCATTATTGCGATGTGTTTATTAGCAGGTATGGTTATTTATAAACACCGTGCAAATATCGGACGAATTATAAATAAAACTGAACCGAAAGCAAACTTTTCAAAAAAGCAAAAATAAGATCGTAACCCACATAACGCAAAAAGAAAACGTGAAGCATATTAATAGCGTCTTTTTGCGTTATTTTTTATACTAAAGAAAAAGCAACATAATTTGGAGGAACTATACATGAATCTTTCCGTAACAAAAGAAGCAGCACAATGGTATAAAAACGAATTAAACTTACAATCGGGTGAAACACTACGCCTTTTCGTACAATACGGCGGTTGCAGTACTGTGCAAAAAGGACTTTCTTTAGGTATTCGTAAAGACGATCCTGCACATCCTGCTGTTCAAACACAAGAAGAAGGTATTAACTTCTTTATTGAAGGCGACGATGAGTGGTTCTTCGATGGACATAATTTAGCTGTTACATTTAACGACGGTGATGATTTCCCGCAATTTAATTATGAAAAATAAAAAAGCGTGGCTTCTGCCATGCTTTTTTATTTTTTCTTAATTTCCTCATATTTCGCATACCACTCTGGATATAACTTTTTAAATGATACGGGCCTGAACCCTTCTTTTTTCGCGCAAATATTCGTCGTACTTGCAGTAATACAAAGTTCACCTTCACCGTTATATATTTCATAACCATATACAACGCGAAGCGGACTAACAGTATCAATCCACGTTTTCACAATTGCTTTTTCTCCGTAACGCATCGCTTTACGATATGAAATTTGCAAATCTAATACAGGAGAAATAATTCCCTCTTTCTCCATTTCAACATATGAAAATCCTAAATCTTGTATAAGTTTCGTGCGACCTAGTTCAAGCCACACCAAATAGTTTGAATGGTAAACAACACCCATTTGATCTGTTTCCGCATAACGGATTTCAACTTCATGTTCTGCTACAAACATATGTATTCGCCTTCTTTCACTTCTGCTACCTTGCATACATTTAATCATAATACAGTGACATCAAAAATAAAATAAAAACAGTGAATCTTTTACTGAAAGGAGCAAGCATATGATTCAAATTGTAACTGTTCGTAGCGGTGATAGCGTATATAGCTTGGCATCAAAGTATGGATCAACACCTGACGAAATAGTAAAGGACAATGGACTAAATCCAGCTGAAACACTCGTTGTAGGTCAGGCACTGATCGTTAATACGAAAGGGAATAATTATTATGTACAGCCTGGCGATAGCCTATATCGAATCTCTCAAACATATAACGTACCTCTCGCTAGTTTAGCTAAAGTTAATAACTTATCTTTAAAATCCATTCTCCATGTTGGACAGCAATTATATATACCAAAAGGGACAAAACGCGCAGTAGAATCCATCGCTTATTTACAACCTTCAACAATACCAATAAAAGAAAGTTTGGTTAATGCTACGCGTGCCATTAATCCATTTTTAACATATTTGGCTTACTTCAGTTTCGAGGCAAAAAGAGATGGTACGTTAAAAGAACCAACTGAAACAGCTAAAATCGCTACTATTGCAACGCAAGGTAATACCATCCCGATGCTCGTTATTACAAATATTGAAAATGGAAATTTCAGTGCCGATCTAACATCGGTTATTTTACGCGATGCAACGATTCAAAACAAATTTATTACTAATATTTTGCAAACAGCTGAAAAATATGGCATGCGAGACATTCATTTTGATTTCGAGAGTGTGGCACCTGAAGATCGTGAAGCGTATAATCGTTTTTTACGAACTGTAAAAACACGCTTACCTAGCGGGTACACATTGAGTACAACGCTTGTACCGAAAACAAGTTCAAATCAAAAGGGCAAATTTTTCGAAGCTCACGATTATAAGGCACAAGGACAAATTGTTGATTTCGTCGTCATTATGACATACGACTGGGGTTGGCAAGGTGGGCCACCGATGGCTATTTCTCCTATCGGCCCTGTAAAAGAAGTACTTCAATACGCAAAATCTCAAATGCCTCCCAAAAAAATTATGATGGGGCAAAACTTATACGGATTCGATTGGAAACTTCCGTTCAAACAAGGCAATCCGCCTGCAAAAGCAATTAGCTCTGTCGCAGCTGTTGCACTAGCTCGTAAATACAATGTTCCTATCCGCTATGATTTCACAGCCCAAGCTCCTCATTTTAATTACTTTGACGAAAACGGCGTACAACACGAAGTTTGGTTTGAAGATTCACGGTCTGTTCAAAGCAAATTCAATTTAATGAAAGAACAAGGTATAGGCGGTATTAGTTACTGGAAGATTGGCTTACCATTTCCGCAAAATTGGCGTTTACTCGTTGAAAATTTTACGATTACGAAAAAGGGCTGACTTATGTCAGCCCTTTTTGACTATTAAAAATCCGTCACAAAAAGAAGAATGACAACATTCTTCCTTTTTAACCGTTATCAACAATCGGTTGTTTGCCTGTTTGGTCTTGCATTTGCTTTCCCTTATTGCCACCAGCTTTTTTTGATTGTGTTCCAATATGATTCGGTGCAAAGTCTTTTGAATTCTTTTTCGGATTACCCATTACTATCGCCTCCTTAACACTAGTATCGTACTAGTGTTAAGAATTATTCAGCTTGCTTAAAAAGTTGCATTTCATAACGTTTTTCAATACGCTCTTCAATGCGATCGATTGCATCACGATCACTTAATAATTGTTGTTTATTTTCTTTCACAAGTTCGTCAAATGATTTACGACGACTTCTTCTCATGCTGTTCACCCTCTCTCCTTCGCATTCTTACTATACATAGTATGAGCAAATGAAAAACTCTTTAATCAGATTTGCAAGAAAATTTTATGTTTTAGTACTCCTAAAAAAACTCCGTGTACAACTTCTTGTACACGGAGTTTTTTATACCATTATATTTAAATATTCTTTTAGCTTTTCATCTGCATTCATTTCACTTTGTTTATACTCACTTAGAGCTTGTAGTACGAAATCATACTGTCCTAAAATATAACTTTCTAATTTCAGGACATCCTCTAAGCTATTAAGCATAATTCTCGTATTACCAACTTCACTTTTTAACGCCGGTTCACAATTTAAACTCGTACATATTTCTTTCACATCATCTTCTAATATCTCTGTTAATACGTATTTCTTTCGCCCTTTTACTTTTATTCTCATAACTGGATAAAAAGCTTTTATATCTAAATAACTTCCTACATTCATGCAACGAACCCATTCGATATCACGTTTATTGCGTACAAGTATCTTTTTTACTGCCTCATATACTGCTGTTTCATCAAGTACTTCCGTATTCGATTTTCTTTTTTCTCCTTCTTCAATAGATGAACATTTTTGATAAACAGCTGCACAAGTAATACAATCATCAAACGCATTATGAGAACTTAAACGAATTCCAAGCATTCGCTTTAACGTTTCAAGTTTATGATTAGGCGCGTGCTTCATATATTTCTTTGCTAAAAAAACAGTATCAATCACTTTATTTTTAGGTTCAGGCAGCCCAAGCATATTTACATTACTTTTTAAAAAACGCATATCAAAAGATGCATTATGAGCGACAATAACATTTGTATGTAAAAATGCTAAAAATAAAGGTAATACTTCTTCAATCGTCGGTGCATCTGAAACACGATAATTTGTAATACCTGTTAAACTCGTTATTCGGTCCGGAATTGAACGCTCTGGATTCACATAGGAAACAAATTGATCTACTAGTTCATGATTACGATATTTCACTGCTGCAACTTGAATAATTTTATCATTATAAGGGTTAAATCCTGTTGTTTCAAAATCAATTACAACATAATCTAACGGTAAGGATATATTCCCCACTCCAAACACTCCTTTACCTCTAAACGTTTATATTTCTTTTATCATAACATGCTGCTATCACTACGTGAAAAAGAAAAGGCAGAAATGGTAACTTTCCACCTCTACCTTTTCACCGTTATTTTAATTTAGCAATCCGTTTCTCCATCTCTTTTTGCGTCATCGGTCCAATGAACTTATCTTGAATGACACCTTTCGTATCTATAAAATACGAAGTTGGGATCGTAATTACTTTATACGCTGTTGTCACATCAATGTTCTTGTCCAATAAAATCGGAAAAGTAATTCCTTTTTCCTTAGCAAAATTGCTTACCTTTTCTACTCCCCCGCCCTTTTCTGAAGGCGTATAATTTATTGCTAAAATTTCTACATTTTCTTTATGTTCTTTATAGAAAGCCTCCATATCCGGCATTTCTTGCTGGCAAGGTCCACACCACGTTGCCCAAAAGTTTAAAATCACTTTCTTTCCTTTTAAATCCGATAACTTTACATTCGTTCCATCTAACTTCGTTAATTCAAAGTTTGGCGCACTCTTCCCTATTTCGATACCATTACTTGCAATCATCTCTTTCATAGCAGCTTCACTTTTTTCTTGCTCCCCTTGTACCGCCTGATCTTTTTTACCAAATTGTTCATAAGCTGCATATCCCGCTAAACAAAGTAACACTACAATAATCGTAAGCTTCCGCCACATTTTATATCACCCTAACGTATTTATCTTCTTATTAACCTAATTACCCAAATACTATATACCTTATTTTAGCTTATACGGACGAGCTTGGAAATATTCACAGTCGAAATAATTAGAATGTTCTTATTTTAAGTGAAATTTTTTCCTTTTTATCATATAATTAGAAAAACAAATGAAGTGTTGCTTATCTTCTTATGGACCCATTCACCTTTTTACTCTCGTAGTTATAAACCTACAACAAAAGGGGGATTTTTTATGAATTCATTCGAAAAAACAACATTATATATTCTTAGTTTTCTTTTATACCCAGTCGGTATTATTACATGGATCATTTCACTCTTTAGTAAAGACCTTGAAAAAAAGAAAGTAGGGCGTATTTGTCTCTACGTCTCTCTAGTCTCATTCGTCCTTTTCTTAATTCTTGGAATTGCCACTTTCCTTACGACCACTACCTTTAACGTTGATCTGAATCATTCAGAATCTATCGAGTATCAAATAAATGATGCTGAATAAAGATAAGAGCAGTACTCTTATCTTTATTCACATCACTTGCAAAACGAATGACTATTTATTAATTTTTTAGGACTTCCACATGCAACAATACGTCCTTCTTTCATTATGACAACACGATCTGCTAGTATCGCTTTCTCTACATCATGTGTTGCCACAATTCTCGTGACCTCTCTTCCTAATCCTTCTATCATATTCCAAATAGTTTCTTGGTTGCTCGGATCTAATCCCGCAGTTGGTTCATCTAAAATAATAAGATTCGGATTTGAAACAATGGCACGTAATAATGCAAGACGTTTTCTTTCCCCTCCCGAAAACTCTTCACCGCTTTTATGTAGTACAGTTTGAACCCCTTCCGATAAACCTCTAATTATCGGCTTCACATTTACAAGCTCAATATTTTTTTCTAACTGGTTTTCTAAACACTTTTCCTCGAAATACATATTCTCTTTTACTGTCGTCCGAAAGAAACGAGGTTCTTGCCACACTGTAGTCATACGAGCCTCATCACCATAATAAACAATGTTACCATTAGATGGTTTATACAACCCTGTCATTAATTTTAAAAGCGTTGTTTTTCCTGCGCCACTTTCTCCTACAATAATAACGAATTCACCTGGATTAATTTGCAAATCAATATTATGAATTCTGCATTTCTCTTCATCATTCTCCTGAAATGAAACATTTGTTACTGTCATCCCCATCCCTCTTTCTACCTTACTATCTGCCACTCGTTTATCTAAAAAGGAAAAAATTCTATTTGCCGAAGCGACTGCAACTTGTGTCATCATTAATAAATCGCCAACGTAACGGACTGGAAAAAAGAGCATTTCAATTGTGGCTAACACTGCAACAAGTGAACCAACTTCCATTTCTCCCTTCATTATTTTCTGCGCGCCCATAATGAGAACAACGATATATGCTCCTGTTTCAATCACTGTTCCAACTACTCCAATGCAGTGTTGCATCATCGTCTTCTTTACTTCCGATTTATAAGACTGTGCCGTTACTCCTTTAAATAATCGAATGGCCCATTTTTCTTTTTGTAAACTCCGTAAATCTTGTGCTCCTTTTACAAACTGTGACACCATCACTACAACACTTGATTGATTTTTTTGAGCAATGCTTGCAATATTTCTTACCTTTTTCCCCATCAACATTGGAACCGTTGCACTTAAAAATAAAAACGGAGTTACCCACAATATGAACTTTATATCTATATGTTTTAGTGCTATAAACGCACCTATAAATTGCGCAATGGCGTGTATATATTCTATTAATATAGAACCATATAATCTGACCCAGTTTGGAATATCAGACACAACTAACGTCTCTAACTCTCCTCCCTTAATCTGCTCACTCTCTTCAAACGGTAATACGAGAAAATGACGCATTACATCTATACGCTTCCTTCGCAATATTCGTTGACTTGCTTTGGAGCTTATATAATCAAATGAAAGATTGTTCACCCACATCAACAAGCGGCTAGCTGCAAACAAAGTAATGTAAGGATACACTCCCTTTAGCTCTCATTGAATAAGGTTATCTACAATTAGCCCCATGAATAGTGGACGGGATAAATTTAAAATAGCTGCAAAAATCCCACTACATATAGCAGCTATTACTAATAATTTTTCTTTCTGTAACGGTAACAATATTCTTTTATATTCTTTCATGATGTTCCCTCCATTTTTATAGTAAAAAGAAAGGGATGAAACCAATTGGTTTCATCCCTTTTCATAAAATAAGGAAGCTAACAGTTGTTAGCTTCCTTATCGTTCATTTCAATTATTTAGTTCGACACTTTTGACTCTTCAATTTTCTCACGAAGAACCATTTGTAGAATACCACCGTGACGGTAGTAGTCAATTTCTACTTCACTATCGAAACGAGCTACTACTTCAAATTGTTTTTCGTTGCCATCTGCATCAGTTGCAACTACTTTTACAAGATCGCGTGGTCTAACTGTTTTGTCAATTTGAATTTCAAATGACTCGTTACCAACAAGGCCTAATGTTTCAGCGCTTTCGCCATCTTTAAATTGAAGTGGTAATACGCCCATTAATACTAGGTTACTACGGTGAATACGCTCGAAGCTTTCTGCGATTACTGCTTTAATACCTAATAAGTTTGTACCTTTCGCAGCCCAGTCACGAGAACTTCCCATACCGTAATCTTTACCAGCAACAACTAGAAGACCTGTGCCATCTTCTTTATATTTCATAGCAGCTTCATAGATTGATGTTACTTCACCAGTTGGCCAATATGTTGTGTATCCGCCTTCTGTTCCTGGTGCGATTTGGTTTTTAATACGGATGTTCGCGAATGTACCACGCATCATAACTTCGTGGTTACCACGACGAGAACCGTAAGAGTTAAAGTCAACTGGTTGTACGCCGTTTTCTAATAAGTAGCGTCCAGCTGGTGTATGCTTACCAATTGAACCTGCTGGTGAAATATGGTCTGTCGTTACAGAATCTCCAAATTTACCAACTATGCGTAAATCTGATAATGTTTCAACTTCACCTGGTTCTTTAGATAATCCTTCAAAGAACGGTGGGTTTTGAATATAAGTTGAATCATTATCCCAAGTATATAAAGCTTCGTTTGAAGTTTGGATTTCATTCCAACGCTCATTGCTGTTAAATACTTGTGCATATTCTTTCTTGAACAGTTCAGATGTAACAACGCTTTGAACTACATCTTCAATTTCTTTAGCTGATGGCCAAATGTCGTTGAAGTAAACAGCATTGCCATTTGCATCTTTACCGATTGCATCATTTTTCAGGTCAATATCAACAGTACCTGCAAGTGCATATGCCACAACAAGTGGTGGTGATGCTAAGTAGTTTGCTTTTACAAGTGGATGAATACGACCTTCAAAGTTACGGTTACCAGATAAAACAGATGTTACTAATAAATCGTTTGCTGCGATTGCTTCTTCTAATTCCTCTGCTAACGGACCAGAGTTACCGATACAAGTCGTACAACCGTAACCAACTGTTTGGAAACCTAATTGATCTAAATATGTTGTTAAACCTGATTTATCTAAGTACTCAGTAACAACTTTAGATCCTGGTGCTAATGATGTTTTTACGTACTCAGGTACTACAAGCCCTTTTTCAATTGCTTTCTTCGCAACTAGACCTGCCCCAATTAATACGTATGGGTTTGATGTATTTGTACAGCTTGTAATTGCAGCGATTGCAATTGCACCTGTCTTCATCGTTACTTCTTTATCTTCTAATGTAACCTTCACTTCTTTATCGAACTCTTGCTCATTAAATCCAAGTCCTTGTGTTCCAACTGGTGCTAAAACAGCTTTATGGAACGCATCTTTCATATCTGAAAGTGGAATTAAATCTTGTGGGCGTTTCGGTCCAGAAAGGTTAGATTCGATTGTATTTAAATCAATTTCAACAAGATCAGTGTAAATTGGATCTTTGCTGTCTGCTGTATAGAATAAACCATTTGCTTTACAGTATTCTTCAACAATGCGAATTTGCTCTTCATCTCTACCTGTTAAACGTAAGTATTCTAATGAAATATCGTCAATTGGGAAGAATCCACAAGTTGCACCGTATTCTGGTGCCATGTTTGAAATTGTTGCACGGTCAGCTAAAGGCATGCTCTTTAGTCCATTACCGAAGAACTCAACGAATTTACCAACTACACCTTTTTGACGTAATACTTGTGTTACTTTTAATGCAACATCAGTTGCTGTAGTACCACTTGGAAGTGTACCAGTTAATTTCACACCAATTACTTCAGGTACTGGGAAGTATGAAGGCTGTCCAAGCATTCCTGCTTCTGCTTCAATACCACCAACGCCCCATCCAAGAACGCCGATACCGTTAATCATTGTTGTATGTGAGTCTGTTCCAACTAATGAATCTGGGTATGCAACTAAATCACCTTCAGCATTTTTCACAGCATGAACAACTGGTGCTAAATATTCAAGGTTTACTTGGTGTACAATACCTGTAGCTGGTGGCACTGCGCGATAGTTATCAAATGATTTTTGTGCCCAGCTTAAAAATTTATAACGTTCTTCATTGCGTTTAAACTCTAAGTCCATGTTGAATGCAAGCGCGTCTGCCGTACCCGCTCTATCAACCTGTACAGAGTGGTCAATTACAAGGTCTACAGTAATTTCTGGATTAATTTTATCAGGATCCCCGCCCATATCTGCCATTGCTTTACGAAGCGAAGCCAAATCTACAACGGCTGGAACACCAGTGAAATCTTGTAAAATTACACGAGATGGTTTAAATGGAACATCGATATCTTGCACATCTTTCGTTCCCCATTTCGCTAAATTTGTAACATGTTCTTCTGTAATTACACGTCCGTCTACTTGACGAAGTACGGATTCAAGTAAAACTTTCACGGAATATGGTAATTGAGATACGTTGCCAACCCCTGCGTTTTCAAGCGCTTTCAAATCATAATAATGATACGTTTTTTCATCTACTTCAAAAGTTGCACGTGATTGAAATGGATTATGTTTGACCATTATGTTTCCCCCCTGTTAAACGTGACTAAGTTGTCTGAATATAAAATGTAGACAAACTTTTCAATACCTTACGATAATATCTTATTACAACTTTCTAAATAAGTAAATAATAAGAAACTTATAGATTATCATAAGTTTTCTTTATGTTTCTAAATTTGAATAGTGTTCACGCTCCTTATGAATACTATTACCATAAAGTAAAGTGCTCTATTAGTGCTTTACTTACAGTTCATACATACTATGAACTGCTCATCATTCAACATACAAAAAAGTTATAGAGGTGAAATAAAATGGGTAAAAGAAAAGCAAATCATACTATTTCAGGAATGAATGCTGCATCTGCACAAGGACAAGCAACTGGTTACAATGAAGAATTTGCAAACGAGCCTTTAACTCCAGCAGAGCGACAAAATAATAAAAAACGTAAAAAGAACCAGTAACGAAAAATCCCAAAAGGTCCATTTTCCTTTTGGGATTCTTTCTAATGTTTATAACGTAGTAATTCCGAAACCGTTACAAATCGATAGCCTTGCTTTTTCAGCTCAGGTAAAATTTTTGCTAATGCTGCTACTGTTTGACTACGATCATTTCCTCCATCATGTAACAATACGATATCTCCACTTTTAGCATGTTTCACTACATGATTTACAATGGATTCAACCCCTGGATTTGCCCAATCACGCGGGTCTTGATGCCACGACCATAGAACCGTTTGATAACCCGCTTCTTTCGCGGTTTTAAATACAGCATCGTTAATATATCCGCCAGGAGGACGGAATAGTAAAGGTTCTTTCACCCATTTTTTAAAATATTTCTTTCCATCTAAAATATCATTTTCTAATTTTTCATCTGATGAATTACTCGCATACAAATGGTTCATCGTATGATTTCCAATTTCATGTCCCTCTTTTAACACTTGTTTCACTAAATATGGATTACGCTGCACTCGAAATCCAATCATAAAAAAAGTCGCTTCTGCTTTATATTGACGTAATAAATGTAAAACTTGTGTTGTATAAGTCGGATCTGGTCCATCATCAAATGTAATGGCAATAACCTTTTCATTATTAGGTACTTCCCATGTCACATAGCCAGTTGGTTCCAGCTCTTTTCTGAGCAACATTTTCGCTTCCACTTTTTCAACTTGAAATATATGTACTGCGCATAATAAAGAAAAAACGAATAGAAAAATTTTCTGTTTTCGCATAATGTTCATTGAAGTAATAAGGTTGTCGAATACACAACAACCTCATTTACTTTTCTAATTGATCTACATTTCGAATAATGTTTTGGAGATTATTTTCGTATTGCTCAAGTTGTGGGCGTTGTGTTTCCGAAGCTACTTCTAACGCATTTTGAATCTGTTCATACGCCTCCTGAACTTCTTGGCGTAACTCTTTTAAATCATGACCGTAGTTTGGATCATTTTTTACAATGTTGTTAAATGCATGTTCTGCTTGTGTAACCCCTTGCTGCGCTGCTTGAAAAGCTTGTTGTTTATCTTTATGATATGGCATTATATAATCCCCTTTCCATAATAGTTAGTCCCATTTATCTTTACCTTTTTTTCTAAAAACATTCTCGTATAAATTTGCAAACTTCTCTCATTCTAAAGAGAAAGAGGAGGTGTCACATACAATGGGAAAAAACAATCGTGAAGCGAAAGAAAAAAAAGGACAACCTGAACCATTAAGCGGATCTCATAAAGTAAAAAACCGTAACCATTCACGCCAAAAAAATCATGCACATCATGATATGTAAAACAAAAGGCTCACACTAGCTACCTTTATCACATACAATGTTTATATTTTTACATTTATTCTTCACCCCTACTTCATTCATGCATAACATAGTATGAATTGAGATTTTACGGAGGGTGTCTTACATGGGCAAGAAAAAGAAGGATTGTCTTTTTCATGTTGATGGTTTCGAAGAATGGATGGATCAATTTTGTTCTGATTCTTGTAGTAACTTTAGTTTCCCAAATCAAATTCATATTGACCTTTGCGAAACTGAACAAGAATACATTTTGGAAACAGATGTACTAAATGTATCCGAACAAAATGTAGTCATTAAAAAGATGGAGACAGGCCTAAACATTTGCATACTTCATAATAATAGTTCTTTACAGCGGATCATTCCTTTACCCGCTACTATTATTTATAAGAAGATGCTAGCCTGCTTAGAGAATGGATATTTAGCCATTCATATTTCCAAAAACGAAGTTGCTAATAAACATGAAGAAAAAGTTCTTTTTCAAATTGAGAATTAAAATAAAGTAAAACTTTAACCAATGGGAGTTTTACTGCCCGTTAATAGCGGGATAAATACAAAAATAAGCCCCAGTCATCTGCTGGGGCTTATTTTATTTCGCATGTAATTCTAAATTACAATTTCTATCATGCTTTTTTTTCAATAAACCTTTTGTAACTAAAAGTACAGGAAATGCTACAGTTGAAAATATAGCTAATGCTGAAAATACTACAAACCCATTTTGATATCCGTAATAATCGAGAAGTACGCCCCCAAGCCATGGACCAATTACTGCTCCAATTCCTGAGAATCCCATCGCTCCAAAATATGTTCCTTTTAAATGCGAAACAGCTATATCATCTATAAACACATCCGTCATTGAAAACATGAGAACTTCTCCAATTGTAAAAATAATTGTGCAGACGGCAGCACCTAGCGTAGATTCTACTATTCCAAACCCAAACAATCCTCCGCTCACAAATAAGGTTCCCACCATAATAGATACTAACGGTGTATACTTTTTACATATTTGAATAACAGGGTATTGAATTACGACTACAACAATCGCATTTAAAGCTAACATATACGAAAACAATGTCACTCCATCCTGAAATATATGCGCATTTGCAAAATATTGAGATACTGTTGTCGTTAAGTGAGAAAAACCACAATTACTCAAAATAATACCAACTAATGCAACTAAAAATACGACATCCTTTCGCAATATACGAACTGCATTCAACATTGTGACAGGCTTTTTTGTATTTACTTTCTTTTTTTCAATTGGATACTTCTTAAATTGGAACGCTAATATAGCTGTATATAGAATATATACTCCAGCTGCTACTAAAAAAGGAATTGTTGATTTTGCGCTTCCAATCTGTAATCCGACAAGAGGACCAATCGCCACTCCAACATTGATTGCACCGTAACGCAAATTATATACGAGTAAACGATACTCTGGTTTCGTTAAATCTGATAATAATGCTCTTGAAGTCGGTTCAAAAAAAGACCGACATAATCCATTCAGAGCATTTAATAAAAAGAAACTTAAAACATGATTTGCAAACGAAAAGCCTATAAATACAAACACCCAAACAATCATGGACCATATTATAATCATGTTTCGACCGAATCGATCCGATAAATTCCCTCCAATAAAACTAGCAAACACTCCAACAAGTGCACTCGTTCCGATAATAGCACCCGTCATTCCAGCTGATACACCTTTAACAGTCGTTAAATAAATTGCTAAAAAAGGAATGCTCATTGACGTGGCGAACCTCGCAAATAAAGTCCCTATTATAATTGTCATTCCTAACGGATGAATATTTTGTAACTTCCCCTTCATCACTAAACCTACTCTCCCCGTTCTTACATAAAAAAAGAAAGCAAAGGATCTGCTTTCTCTTCCCTTTTTATACTTGAGCTGTTGATACTCGAGCTGTTCTCGTTATATCCATATCTATGCCATATGTAAACTGTAATTCTTTACAAACATCTTTAATTAAAATTGTGACATTATACTTCTCATTAAATTGTAAAACGATATTTTCTACTTCTTCATATGTATACTTATATTCCCCTGTAATGACACTTTTTAAATCAAAGCATTCATTTATACAAAGTTGCACAAGTAGCTGGTCATATTTCTCTATTACATCTTCTTTCTTCCACAGTAACTCTTTTACATATAACCGATCAAACTTCACACTTTCTCGATTACAATCCGTTAAAATCCGGGTCATTTCATTTAATTCTCGATACAATTCAGAAATATTTTTGCTTAAACTAAGAAGTTTATCTACGCCGTTTTCATATAACATATTCATTCCACCCCCGCATTTTCTTTTTCTTATTATAGCAAGAAAATTCTAAAAATAGTTTCTTTCTTCTGAAATATTAGGAAACTAATTTCAATTGCTTTACAATGAAACTAGTGAACGCGAAAGGGGAAAGAAAATTGGAGCAAAAATTATATTACACTGACGCTTATAAGCAAGACTTTACTACAAAAATTATAAAGCAAGATTATGATAAAGACGGTAACTTATACGTCGTTTTAAACGAGACCGCATTTTATCCGACAGATGGCGGACAACCGCATGATACTGGCACATTAAATGATATCGATGTAATCAATGTAGAAGAGATACATGGGGAAATTCGTCACTTCATTGTAGAAAAATTACATACAGAAGAAGTAGAAGGTAAAATCAATTGGGAGCGCCGTTTTGATCATATGCAGCAACATGCGGCTCAGCACATTTTATCTGCTGCTTTTTGGGACCATTTTAACATACCTACGATTGGATTCCACCTTGGTAAAGAAACGGTAACAATTGATTTAGAAATAGAAAATCTTCATACAGAAACGGTTGAAAAAGCAATAAACATTGCCAACAAAATTGTTTTCGAAAACCATCAAATCCATATCGAGTGGATGAACTTAGAAAAAGCGAAAACATTCCCCCTTCGTAAAGAACCGACTATAACAGAAAATATACGTGTTGTTATAATTGAGAACTTCGACTACAACGGCTGTGGCGGAACGCATCCGAAACGTACAGGTGAAGTAGGTCCTATTCAAGTACTAGGGTGGGAGCGCAATAAAGGTGGCATACGATTAACATTTATCGCTGGTTGGCGCACACTAAATTTAATGGGCAAACAACAACAAATTATGAAAGATGTTTCTAAACAATTAAACAGTAGCGAGAGTGATATCCCAGCAAAAGTAGCACAACTTCTTACTTCTCAAAAAGAAAATGAAAAAGCAATACAAACAATGAATGAAAAATTATTATTTGCAGAGGCAAATGAACTACTTCAACAGCCTTTAAAAATACACGCTGGCATACTTATTTCTAAAGTATTTACAAATCGTTCTATGCAAGAAATCGCAAAGCTTTCTGCTAGTATTACAGAACAACAAGAGCATGCCATTACATATTTCGTTATCGAAAATGATGACAAACTACAATGCATTCTCGCTTGCGGAAAAACAGTCACACTTGATATGAACGCACTTTTAAAAGATTCTCTTCCTGCAATTGAGGGAAAAGGTGGCGGAAATAAAAAGAGTGCGCGCGGCGGCGGGAAAGCGCTTATGACTGGGGACGAGTTTTTAAATCAACTTATTTCTTCTATACAGTCAGCAGTGTAAAACATGTTTATGAAGGATAGCTAACTGCTATCCTTCAACTATATTTACAGGCCTATATTTTGTTTCAAGCCTTGATAACTCCCTGCACTTGCAAAACCTTCACTTATAAGAGTGATAAAAGTTTCCGAAAAACCATATTGACTTAAATCTTTAATCGGTACCATTTGCACATCATGAATCGGATTATGATCAAACTCGTTAGAAGGTAGCGTAATTTCACCTTCAATCTTTTCAAGCAGAAACGTAATATGCAATAAAGATGGGCTAGCATCCGGTTTATCACAAACATAGAGTAGCTTCTTAATTTTAACTTCTAACCCTGTTTCTTCTCTCATTTCTCGACTCATCGCTTCTTCTAACGTTTCACCATTCTCTACCCTTCCCCCAGGTAAAGACCAATTGCGACTAGCAACTTTTTGCTTTACTAGCAATACTTTTTCATCTTCAATTAAAATTCCCGTAACACGAACTTGCATTACATTTTCCATATGTAATCCCCTCTTCCCATTATATTTACAAATTAATCCTTCCACAAAAAGAACATACGTTTTATAATTAAAGAAAATTTTGGAAGAAAGAAGTTGTTACATCTATGCGTCCACCCTTAACAAAACCTATATCACTTGAAGATTTCCAAAACTATTATTGGTTAAAAGCAGAACTCCAAACATTTTGCCGTGAGCATGGTTTGCCAGCTAGTGGCTCTAAGATTGAAATAACTGAGCGTATCTCACATTATTTAACTACTGGTAAAATATTAAAAAACAGCTCTGGTCAAAAGGTGAGTAAAGCTTCTCTCTCTTATAAAGAACTTTCTCTTCAAACGATTATTACTAACAAGCACCGCTGTAGCGAAGATGTTCGTGTTTTTTTCAAAGAAAAAATCGGAGCAAACTTCCGCTTTACAGTAGCTCTCCAAAAATTTTTTAAAGAGAATGTCGGAAAAACATATGAAGACGCGATAACGTTTTGGTATGAAGAAAACGAACGAAAAAAAGATCCTATTAATAAAACAACTATCAGCGCACAGTTTGAATACAATCGCTTTACTCGCGACTTTTTCGAAGATCCAAATAACAAAGGGAAATCAAAAACTGATGCTATCGCTGCTTGGAATGAAATAAAAGCAAAACCTGGTAGCAATGCTTATGTTCCTCAAAAGTAGAAAACTAGTTCTTTTCTAGTCTTCTACTTTTTCAAATAATAGCGCTAACCCTATTCCACCACCAATTCCTAACGTCGCAATTCCATATTTCATATACTCCCTTTGTGCCTGATAAAACAATCGTGTTACGAGCATAGCACCAGATGCACCGTACGGATGACCGAGCGCAATTGCTCCACCATTGACATTTAATTTTTCATACGGAATTTGTAACGTCTTTGCACAAGCAACAACTTTTGAAGCGAACGCTTCATTTATTTCAAAATAATCGATGTCCTCTACTTTTACATTCATTTCGTTTAATAATTTGTTTACCGCAAATATCGGACCAGTCCCCGGAAGATTTGGATTTACTCCCACTACAGCACTATGAACGAAACGAAGAACAGGCTTGTATCCTAATTTTCGTGCTTGCCCCTCTTTCATTACAAGAACGGCACATGCTCCATCATTTACACCGCACGAATTACCTGCCGTTACTGTACCATTTTGTAAAAATGCGGGCTTTGTTCTTTTAATCATTCTTTCATAATTCATTTCTCGTTTTATAGCTTCGTCAAAAGATCCATTAAACGAAAGTATCTCATCTTGTAAATATCCATTCTCTAATGCTTGCAGTGCCCGTTTATAACTAAGGCAAGCATACTCGTCTTGCATTTCTCGCGTTATATTATAACGCTCTGCAACATATTCAGCCGCCACTCCCATATTAGGATCACCAATTGTTTCTGGTGAAAATCGCGCTCTATTTTGAAAAGGTGATGTACTTGTACTCTCTACTCCTCCTGCAATATAACAATTACCTGCGCCGCCTTGAATGAAATGACATGCAGTACGAATCGCTTCCAATCCGGCACCACAATATTCCCTAATATGACATCGTCTATTTCTCTCTCAATTCCTTTACTTAAAAACGTAAGAAGCGGCGTTACTAATTGCTGAACTTCATAATCTTTCAACATCCCATTCTTCTTACCAATAGGTGTCCTTTTTGCTTCTACAATAACCGCTCTATTCATATATTTTCTCCAGGTTTTCAATCATATTTTTTGCTGCAATACGAGCGATTTTCCCGCTATTTGTATACGGTATTTCATCTACAAAATGCCATTCTTTCGGTATTTTAAACGAGGATAATCGTTGTAAGCAAAAACTTTTTAATTGTTGCTTCGTAGCACTTCCTTTTACGATAGCGACAGGTTTTTCACCCCAATAACTATCTTTCACGCCAACTACAACTATTTCATCCACAGCTGTATGTTCATGTAATACACTTTCTATTTCTTCTGGGAAAATATTAATTCCTCCAAATAAAATCATATTCTTCTCTCTACCTACTATATATATAAAGCCTTCTTCATCTTCATAACCTACATCTCGCACTGTCATCCAGCCATCCGCAGTCAACTCTGGAACTAAAACCTTATCCAATATGTAGCCCATAAAAAACTGATCACTTTTCACATAAACAGTTCCTATCTCGCCTTTCTGTACTTCTTCTCCTGCTTCGTTACATATTCGAACTTGCACATTGTGACAAGGTTTTCCTACTGAATTTGGCCTTCTATCACTCTCTTCATCAACTAGTGCTGTTACAAAACTTAGTTCCGATGCACCGTAAAATTCATATTTTTGCGCATAAGGAAATATACTCTTTATTTTTTCTTTCGCTTCAGCTTCCCATTTCGCTCCTGACGAAATAATTTTCATTCCATTTTCTATTACTCTATTTTCTTTATATAAAGATTCTAGCATTGTCGGAACTGTATACATGACCGAAACGTGTTCCGTTTCTAACTTATCCAGCACTTGATCTGGAATAAACTTTTTCATAATATGCACCGTTTGCCCTACATATAATGCACTTATTGCACCGTATAAAAAAAGAGAATGAACGAGCGTCCCAGCTATTAAAATAGAATCTTCTTTTTTCATATGGAAGTCATGTATATTGCAATCAAAACTATGAACCCACGATTGTTGTGCACGTAAAAATGCTTTTGCCTTTCCAGTCGATCCTGATGTAAATCCCATATAAAACGGAGCATTTTGTACACTTTCTACAGGATTATATGTAGGAAGATAGTTCTCTATCATTCTTTTCCACTCATCAATTTCAATTACTCTTCCTTCTTCATCCGGTAGATCATTTACCTTATATCGCTCTGTCACAATTATAGCCGGGTTACTGATCGCAATTCTTTCTTTGAGCTCATACTCTTTCCACTTTATATCTAACGGCACACAAACCCATCCGGCCATAGCAGCACCAGCAAATAGTTGTAAAAACTCCATACTATTTTCTAATACAATTGCTATCGTTTTATTCTGCGATTCTTTTTCATTCAACCAGTTTGCTACTTTACATACTGACTCAAACCATTCTTTAAATGTTAATACTCGATCATTTTCCTTTATTGCTATTTTATTTGTTTGTAAAGAGGCATACTTTTTATATTCTTTTGTAATCCCCATTTGAGACGTCCTTTCTTTACAAAATAATAAAAAGAAACACGCAATGAACGTGTTTCTTCTCTTTCTTATCCCGCATTTGTATATTTCCCACTCTTGAGAGCAGGCGTAATAATATGTTTCAATGAACGATGTAATTTCGTTACAAGAATTGCTGCTATAATCGCTTTTATGCAATCACCTGGTAAAAATACGGCACTTACTTTCATCGTCTGCCATATAGAAACATCCATAAAGAAAGCTTGTACAATGATACCAAATACATAAACTACGAAAATACCACCAATTATATTAATACATAATACCTTTATTATAGAGACTTCACGTAAACGCTCAATTAAATAACCAATGACAAACGCTCCAACGATATAACCAAGTAAATATCCTGCACTTGGCCCAACAAATACGCCTGGACCACCGCGTCCACCAGCAAGTAATGGTGCTCCAACTCCAACTATAAGTAAGAAAATAAGCTGACTTAACGCACCAAGACGTGATCCTAACAATCCACCAGCAAGCATAACACCGAGTGATTGTAATGTAATCGGAACTGGTGTAATAGCAAGAGCAATTGGAGGTATTAACCCTAACACTCCCATAATAGAACTAAATAAAGCGACGAAAACTAGGTTTTTTGTATTCATATTTGCTTCTCCTATTTGTAAACTTAAAACGATTTTTAGATAACATATTATAGGAGTTATATTATCTTTCTATTTAGTCTTTGTCAACTTATTTTAAATATAGGTTTACAAATATTTTTTCAATTATTTCTCTTTATGCAAATGCTCAAGTTCTTTCCGAAGCGCCTGTTTTAAAAACTTCCCAACAGATGTTTTCGGTATTTCTTCCATAAATACAATATCGTCTGGTAACCACCACTTCGCAAACTGTGGTTTTAAAAACTCATATATTTCTTCTTTTGTTACTGTACTATTTTTCTTTTGAACGACGCAGGCAATTGGTCGCTCTTGCCACTGCGGATGAGGAACGGCAACGACAGCTGCTTCAAATATAGCATCATGTGCCATTAATGCATTTTCAAGGTCAACTGAAGAAATCCACTCACCTCCGCTTTTAATAACATCTTTCGTACGGTCAACAATTTTCACGCAGCCTTCCTCGTCAACCGTAACGACATCTCCTGTATATAACCAACCATCACGAAAACCTTCGACAGTACGTTCATCGTTATAATAACTTTCAGCGATCCAAGGTGCTCGTAAACATAACTCTCCCATCTCAGTACCATCCCACTTCACTTCACCGTTTGTACCGACTACTTTCATCTCTACACCAGGGACAAGATATCCTTGTTTTGAGCGGATTTCTAATTGCTCTTCATATGATAATTCTGTTTCATAACTTTTTAAACGTGCAAGTGTTACGAGTGGGCTTGTTTCAGTCATACCATATGCATGTACGAAAGGAACATTATATTTTTGTTCAAATGCTTTAATAACGCTTTTCGGTGCAGCAGCACCACCGCATAATATTCTCGTTATACTAGATAAATCGTAACTATTATTTTCTAATTCTTGTAATACGCCGAGCCAAATTGTCGGCACACCTGCTGCTATCGTTACTTTTTCAGCTTGAATCATCTCTAATAAAATTTTTGGAGTAAACATTGGTCCGGGCAGAACTTGTTTAGTTCCAAACCAAGTAGCTGCAAAAGGAAGCCCCCAAGCGTTCACATGGAACATCGGTACAATTGCCATCGCCGCATCACTTTCCGATAAAGCAGCTGTATCCGCTAAACCGAGTGCCATACAATGCAGTACAGTACTACGATGCGTATATACAACACCTTTTGGATTTCCTGTAGTCGCTGACGTATAACACATACCAGCAGGTGTATTTTCATCAATATCTTTTACAAATTGGAAATTCGGATCGCCTTCTTCTAATAGTTTTTCATAATGATATACAGGTTCTAGCGTAGTATTGGGAAGTTCATCTTTATCAGTCATAATAATGTAGGCTTGTACAGTTGATAATTGTGATTGAATATTTTCAACGAGTGGTACGAGATCTTCATCTATAAGTAGAATTCGATCTTCTGCGTGCTGAATAATGTATGAAATATGTTGAGGAGATAAACGAATATTAATTGTGTGTAAAACGGAAGCAATACCAGGAATAGCAAAATATGCTTCCACATGTCGATGATGATTCCACGCTAACGTTCCTATACGCTCGCCTTCTTTAATTCCTAATTTTTTTAACGCACTTGAAAGTCTTCTCGTCCTTTCACCTAACTGCTTATACGTTAACGTCGTAACTGTATCATGTGTCCGTGAAACAATTTCTTTCTTCGAAAACAGTTTCTCTGCTCTTTCCATCATAGAACTAATTGTTAGCGGTACATTCATCATCATATTGGTTACATCCCCCTTTAAAGCGTTTTCATTTTTCGTTTATTATAACAGACTTTTACGAATAATTACGACATTTTTCTGTATTTTCTGAATTATTTCTTTGGAAATAATTCAGAAAATACTAAGAGAAAATATATTAAAATTCTTTCTTACGATATATAAATATCGAAATGAAATAAGAAAAGATATATATGATAACGCCAAATGTTGTATATAGAATTGAAACGTATACAGATGAATTTAAATTTGATATTGGAAATTGTTCTATTAGATATCCAATTACACTTTGTAATCCAAAATAAGTAACAAGTCCCCCACATGCGCCTCCAATTGTAATAGCATCAGATTTTTCTGCTCCAAAAACATAGAGAAGCGGATAAGCTATTGCTCCGGCATTAAGAATGATGAACGTCCCTAAAGAAACACTCTTAAATATACCATCATCAATTGGTGTATCTGAAACTAAACCATGTACATAAAATATGCCATACGATAATAAAGTACCAATAATTACAACTAAAAAATAGAAAAGGTAGTGACTTTGCACAATGTCATTTCTAGTAACCGGTAAAGTAAGTACATATTTTTCATCCCCCGACTTACTCTCATATTTAATAACTTCAAGTGCAGGAATCGCAGCAAATAAGATAATGAATGTAGCAATTAAACGGTACATTGAAGCATTACCAAAATAAAAAACCAATCCCGCTCCTAATATCGCTATTCCCATGAACGTAAAGAAAGTTCGATACACTAGATAATAGTTTGTCAATAATAAACCTTTCATTTATTTTTCACTCCTCGTTAATAAAATACTTATTTCTTCTATCGAAATGGTTCTATGAGCAATCCCATTTGGTAGTTTATGCACATCTGATACAAGTACATTGAAATAAGAACCATTATTCCTTTTCACCACAACTATATCTTTGTTGATTAAAGTTAGTTGTTCCTCATCAACATCTACAATGGCATAATTGTCCAAAACCTTATCCTTTTCTTCATTCAATAAAATTTCTCCATCTTTTATCACAATAAGGTGACTAGCTATTTTTTCTACATCACTCATAATATGTGAAGAAAGTAATATACCACCATTACTTTTATTCACAAAACTTTTTAATTCCTCTAACACCTCCTCCCTAGATGAAGGATCAAGACCTCCTGTCGCTTCATCTAGAATTAATAATTTTGCATTATGCGACAATGCAACAGCTATAGTTAGTTTCATTGACATTCCACGCGAGAATTTACCTACTTTCTCATTAGTAGGTAAAGAAAAAGTATTAACTAATCGATAAAAATTATCTTGATCCCAAGATTCAAACATCTTTTTAAAAACTTTGTTTAATTGCTTTATCGTAAGATGAGCCGGTAGATTCATAGCATCAAATACGACTCCAATCTTCCCCTTATTCTTGGCATCTTTATTTATATTCTCTTCACCAAATATTTTTACTGTACCGCTATCTTTAGAAATTAATTCTAGTACTGTTTTAAATGTTGTTGATTTACCTGCCCCATTGTCACCAATGAATCCAATAATTGCCCCTGATGGCACATTGAATGTAACATCTTTTAAAACAACGTTGCTTCCAAATGATTTACTTAAATTTTTAATTTCTAGAATGTTTGACATCATTTCACTCCTATCTTAGCTTTTAATAAAATAGATTTTCTCCTATTAAAAATTATCCACTTTATCTCTCACTTTCTTTTTTAGTTTAAAAATAATACGATTGCTATATTCTTTATTCTCTACTAAAATCCGATACATCTCCCACACTCCTACAACACGAACAAAAAGATAGACTCCAATCGCAATAAGTACAACACAGTACGGATAATACTGCACTAATTCTCCTGAAGTGATATGCTTTTTCTCAAATAAAAATGGTATCGCTCCTGCTGCTATAAAACAAAATCCAACGATCATTACTGCAGCATACTTTTTCTTAATTACTTCATATCTTTTTGTCAATTCTTTTAGAAAGTTTTGATCAAATAGTAGTTCTTCTTTTTTCAATACATTGTATCTACTCTCTTCTATCGTTACAGGTACCATCATTGCTCCAATTCCAAGGACAGCAATGATAATAACAAGGAATGTCGAAATTGTTGCATTTTCTTTAAATAATAAATACGGTATTGTAGATAAAATGAGCAAACTAAATCCTAGCGCAATATATTTAGAAATTTTTTGCCCATACACTATATACCCTTCTGCCATTTCCTGACTTACGTAATAGCCCTCCACATTTTCATTACTTTGCTCAGCAGTTTCTTTTAATAAATAGTCGAGTGATACTTCAAATACATTTCCAATCATTATTAACTTTTCAGTTTCAGGAAATCCTTGACCGTTTTCCCACTTACTAACTGCTTGCCTTGTTGTGTTTAATTTTTCAGCTAACGCTTCTTGAGAAAGACCCTTTTCCTTTCTTAATTTAAAAAGCTTTTCACCAAATCCCATATGTGTGTCCCCCTTTGTTTTCTTACCTAAATTGTATGTAAACATTGCCCTTATCTCTATCTTCCTGCGGTTGCACTTTGTCAACTTACGGTTGCGATTGTGTTATTTAGCGGTTTTGTATACGATTTAGCTATTTTCCCCCATGATTATGGGGCGTTAATTATATAACCCATCTCAATAACAAATTATAACAATTAAAGGTAATTATTGTTATACAAAATCAAAAAACTCCCTTGTTCATTTAAAGGAGTTTTCGATATAAAATATTTCAAGAGGACTAATATTGATTCACAATTTCTTCTATACATTTTTGTACGTTGTGCAACGATTAATAAGCATCCCACACAGTATATGTTGTCATCTCTTTATATAAGGCATACTCACATATATGTAAAATATTACTCCTATTAATTTCCCTAATAAAAACACTTCTCAATAATCATAACGGCTTCTGCTTAAACTTTTCATAATTTCGTACTTTTAATAAAAGGATATTCCCGCAATCTGTACAAATATAAGCATCTACTGGTGAAGATGTAAACATCGTCTCATTTTTCCGTATTTGTGCATATCCGACAAACTCACCTTCTCCTATATTTTGAGAACCACAATTAGAGCATGTCTGCACGCCTTTCTGTTTCATGAGAGCACCACCTTTAATCTGTTTCCACTCCCTTCGACAGTTCACTTCCATTTTCCTTCCAAAAAACCTCTTATTCTCTTACATTTCAACAGGAATCTCATAACATACATCGTATATGTACTATGAAATATATTTATTAACGGAGGAATTTTATGAGTACTATTATGACGCTCAATACAGCACAAGAAATTGAAAGCGCAGAAATACATATGCTTTCTTCTAGATTAAAGGCACTACAAGCAATAAACGGAAATCCAATGCAAGTACAAATGAAAAAGTTCGGGAGTGCCACTGCCTTTTCATCAAAAATAATTGCTGGTCCTGCTTTTAATACGGTAAAAGGGATTACATTTACAAATACAGATGAGATAGATGAAATCGTCTCTTATTATCAATCGCTACAAATCCCTTGTCGTTTTGAAATTACACCCGCTCAAGGTACAGCCAAATTATTTCAATACTTATCTCAAAGAGGATTTTACCAATCCAGCTTCCATACCGCTTTATATAGTATACCGAGAGAAGACCCTTCCCTTCTTCCTTCTAACATTTCAGTACGCGAACTAAAAGAAAATGAATTTCATATTTTTGCAGACATATACGTACGCGGATTTAACATGCCATCCTTTACAAAAGATGGCGTCCATCAAAATAACGAAATTCTCTACAATAAACCTGGCTGGCATTTTTTCATAGCCGAAGTTCAAAACACTCCTGCGGGTATTGGTGTCCTGTATATAAATAATGGGATTGCATCATTAGCTGCTTCTGCTACTTTGCCAGAATTTCAGCGTAAAGGCTGTCATACTGCATTAATTCAAAAACGAATAGAGACGGCTATTGAATCCAACTGTAACTTAATAGTTGGACAAACAAGGTTCGGTAGCAGCAGTCAAAATAATATGGAACGTGCCCATATGAAAATTGCTTATACGAAATCAATATGGACTGCAAAAGACATGTAATTTATATTCTTTCTCTTCTCATTACAATTTTATACATTTTATGACACTTTCTTTTCTATCCTATTAATCATTTGAATATTCAAACTATATTTGTTACGCTATTACTAGATACATCATTCAACTTGCAATATGAAAAGAGAATTCTAATCAAACTACAAGGAGGAGAAATGTATGACTAAGAATGATCATGGTTTAAAGGAAAAAGTAGAAGGTGCCATTGATAAAGTAAAAGGTGAAGTAAAAGAAGTTGTCGGGAAAGTAACTGACAATAAGAAATTACAAGCTGAAGGAAAATGGGATAAAGTGAAAGGCACTGCTAAAGATACGGTTGGTAATGTAAAAGAGAAAGTACATGAATATAAAGAACATAAAGAGAATAAATAAAAAAGAACAAAGATGTATGGTGGTGCAAGTAGGGAGTTACTAGATCCGAGAAAAAAGAATTTGTATTTTATATTTACCTGTAAAATCATTTTAAAACGACAAATAGATGCCTTCAGGCATCTATTTGTCTATAAACAGCTATTTTTCTTCTACTATATAACTTCCTAATCACTGAGGCTTCTCCTTACCAACATTCCCCAACATAATACCTTTGCTAGAGTAAAAGATCACTTTGTGAAATTTGGTTTTAGGTCGCCTGTATACGGTTCGTGCTCAACAAAGATTTTTATATCTTTTCCATTCGCATCTTTCCCGATTCTTGTATACGTAAATTTCTCTTTATTTAACTCTGTAAGTTCAAGGACCGCACCATATTTATTATTTCCTAACGAAGCGTGAGCTCTTATTTTATTACCATGTACAACATCGAAGAAACCATAATCCCCACGACTTACCCCTGTGTTCACATTAAAAAACTCATATTTATTTGTATTTTTATCATATTTTGCTAGACTGATTAAGTTTGAGTTGTATTTTGTTACATTATTACCCTGTTCGTCTAATACCACCGTTCCGTTCCATAGTGTACTAGATAAAATTTCATCTCCATCAACGTCTGTAACTATTTTCCCTGTCGAGCTTTCTAAATTTTTATCAGGTTGCGTGAAAGAAAGTTCTTTTTCATGGTAAGGAACATGTTCAACAAATACTTCTACATCGTTCCCTTTTGCATCTTTCCCCATTCTTTTATATGTAAATTTCTCCTTGTCTAATTGCGTTAATTCAACAACTGCCTGATAATTTTTCGTTTCAGAAATTAACACTCTTTTCTTTCCATCATTCGTTATAAAAAAGGTACCGCTATCATTACGACTTTCTCCTGTACTTGCATTAAAAAATTCATACCTTGCAGTTTTAGCATCATATTTTGCAAGCCCGATGAAATTTTGATTTTCTTTCGTTACATCATTATGATCTTTGTCATAGACTTTTGTCCCTTTCCAATTTGTTTCACCAAGTATGCTAGCTAGTAGTTGCCCTTTCGTTTGTTGAGTTTGTTTAGTTTCTTGTATTGCATTGTATAAAAATTGTGCGTACTGTTCACGCGTCACATCCATACTTGGAGCAAATTTCCCTCCTCCTACTCCTTTTGCAATATTATTTGTTTGAACAGCACTAATTGCATTTCTTGCCCATGAGTTCGTTGAAACATCATTAAAAGTATGATCACTCTTTGCCTTTAAATGAAAAGCATTTGTAAGAACTTGTGCCATTTCTGCACGTGTTAAGGATGCCTTCGGTCTAAAGTTCCCATGCTCGTCACCCGTAAAAACGCCCATTTCTGTTAAAGATAAAATTTCCTTTATATAGCTTGTCGAATCTTCGCTTACGTCCCCATATGGGTTCTCATAATTTTTGTTTTCTGCCATATTAAAATAACGATACATTAATGCTGCAACTTGTTCGCGTGTTACGTTATCTCCAAAACCAAATCTTCCATCATCATAGCCAAAAATAATTTTCTCACCTGTTAATTGATGAATCGCCTCATATGCCCAGTGCCCCTTTGGAACATCTTTGAATACATCAGTATGACTCGTTTGTGGTGGAACCTCTTCTGCTTTTACCTCTCCATTTTTTTCACTCAATAGGCTTCCACCTAAAACTGCTGATATGATACATGTTTTTAAAATCGTTTTATTCATAGCTTCCCAATCCCTTCATTTAACAAAGAATTACACCACTTATCTTCCAAAAGAAGATTCTATGTGAGCAATTCATGTTTTACATTTTGATTACAGCTAATTGGTTACACCTCCAAAGTTCTTTTTCGTAGTATCCATAGCTGTTATATATAGGAATTATAAATAGCAACTATAAATTGCCCATAAATAAATTATTAAAAAAAGATAAAATTAAGATAATATATTTTTAATCTCAATCTAAAAAAACGTTATTCTTTCTCATCTAGCCTGTTAAGAAAGAATAACGTTTTTAGTTCTAGGGTTCTTTTTGACAAAAAAAAGAGAAACTTTATTTTATATGCCAAAAAACAACTTCACGGCCTTTTCCAAACAGAACATCGGAAAAAGCCGTGGCATAATACTTATTTTATAATTGATGGAATACGGCCAAAACGGCTCTTTTTACTTCCCTTCACTCTTCTCTAACACATACAAATCTTCTTCAATATTAGATAGTTTCTCTGTTACAAGCTTTCTAGCATCTCCAATTGCTTGATTGTATGCAAATGGTCCTACTAATTTAATCATTTCTTCTATTAATCGCTCTGCTTGGAAACGTCCAATTTCATCTAAATCTTCTTCAACGAAAAATTGCTGGATTTGTGCCACAAGCTCTTCTTTTTTATCATTTGGTATTTTTATATTCATCATCATTTATGACTCCTCTATATTTAAGATAGTACGTTTCTTAACTCTACCATAGAAAAACGCTTTCCAGGACAACTTTTTGTAACGCCTTCTAGCTCCCTATGACCGAGTATATTTTCTTTCTTTATAGCAAACTGCTTCATAAACATTTTACATAAAAAATATAATGCATTTATTTGTGCGGTAGTTGGATCATATTTGTCAAAATTACCCGTCATACATATTCCAATTGTATCCCTATTATTATCTTTCGCATGTGCTCCAATATGTAAACCTCGCCCTTCGACTACAGTTCCATCTTCTTCAATAAAATAATTGTAACCGATCCCGCTCCACCCTCTTACTTTTTGATGAAATTCATGTGTTTTATACACATCCCATCCATCTTCGGATGTATGGTGGATAATCAGTTTATTAACTTTCTCTAAAGGAACTAATTCATCTTGAAATGTTAAATTAACACATTTAATTTCCATTCGAACATCCTCCCCTTAAAAATCAATGATCATAATTGTTTTATCGTCTGGCCTTATTCTCTTTTCCTCTTCTAGCTCTTCAATAATTGCTACATATTCATTTATACTATTCTTTCTTATATATGCAACAGTTTGTTCAAGTGGCCAATCTGGGTGGAATAATCCGTCTGAACAAAGAAAAATCCCGCTCACTTCATCTATATGTAGTTCACCATGTTGTAAATAATGTATCGCTTCTTTCATTCCATTCGCAACGGAGTACCCGCCCTGCATATTTGCAAGATAACGATTATATTTTAACTGTTCTCGCACATCTTGAAAAACATGTTCTTCTGGTACAGTTAACCCTTTATTACGGTCTTCTTCCCTCTTCTTTTTTGCTCGTTTACTAATTCCTTCAACCGTGTCTTGCGTTAATACTTGCATCGTCCCATTTTGAAGTATTGCGACAATCATACAGTCCCCTAACTGTGCGTATTCAATTTTCTCACCATCTATTTGAACTGCCGCAATACATGTACACCACAAATGCTCTTTCTTTCTCGTATCTACTTCATACTCTAACATTTTCCTTTGCAATGCTTCATTTGCTTTTGCAACAGCAACTTGCAAACTATGATTTTCACGTAATGAAGCAAAATAACTTGCAAATAAATGCGAAGCGATGTATGCTCCATTATGTCCCTTTTCATCACGAAACGGGACGAGCGGTGTTGCACCATCACATACACCATACATCTTTTTTTCTTCATTACAAAAATAAGAATCCTCACATTCTTGCTTCAACGGGCTTTTCTGTTGATACGTTTTTACCTTCATATCTGTATCCCCTTCCAAATGATAAAATACTCGAATTCTTTTGATTAATCTAATTTTCCGAAATAAACTGTTTTTACCCAAAACTTTCAATATCATATATAATCTTGAAATAATATGAATTTTTTAGTGAAGGACGGGAAAGAGATGGTCAGATTTCTTGGTGTTATTATCGGTTCTATTATTATTGCGATTGCATTTAATCTTTTCCTTATCCCCCACAAAATTTTAAGTAGTGGAATTGGCGGAATTGCTATTATTTTAGGGATTGTAACGCCTGTAAACACAGGTATTATTAACTTTGTATTAAACTTACCTATCCTTATTCTAGGATACATAGGTCTTGGAAAAAAAGTGATTTTTAACACGATTATCTCTGTTATTGTATTATCTGTTGCATTATACTATGTTCCAGTGAAAGTCGTAGCAACAGATCCACTTTTATCATCTATCTTTGGTGGTGTCATTGCTGGGGCTGGTATCGGTCTTGTTTTTAACTGTAATGGCTCAACTGGTGGATTTGATATTATCGGTATGCTATTGTCTCGTAAAAGAGATATTAAACTTGGTGGATTCCTTATTATTTTAAATGCAGTCGTTGTAATAATTGCAGGATTCTTCTTCACTTGGGATGTTGCTCTTACAAGCTTACTTTCAATTTATGTAACTGGTAAAGTGATCGATGCTATTCATACGAAACATCGAAAGGTTACACTTATGATTGTAACAAATGAAGCAGAAAAAATGAAAAAACAACTTCTTTCAACTGTTGTACGTGGAATTACATTACTTGATGGCGAAGGTGCTTATTCCAGCGAAAAAAAACGTGTACTTATGACAGTCGTTTCTCGTGAAGAATTAGCAAGTATGAAATTAACAATTTCCGAAATTGACCCTCATGCATTCGTTAACATTACCGAAACTGTTGAAGTATTAGGTTTGTTTAGAAAAAGTTAAAAAACTAGGTGGATTTCCACCTAGTTTTTATTTTCCATAAATTCAATTCGATTTCCGAACGGATCTGACACATAAAATCTAATTACATCTGGCCGTGCATGATCATCTATTACTTCAATACCTTGCTTTATTAACTCTTGTTTAAATTCATCAATTTTTAAAACATAAAAAGCTGGATGCGCCTTTTTAGCTGGGTTGAAGTTTTGCTCAACTCCGATATGAATCTCTTGATTTCCACACTTAAACCAGCACCCACCACGCTTCTTTAATTCCTCTGGCTTCGGTATTTCCTCCATACCAATTTTATTACCGTAAAACTCTCGTGCTGCTTCTTCACACCCTACAGGCGCAGCTACTTGCACATGATCGATACCTTGAATATAATTTCTCATTTTCTCTCCCTCTCTTCTACCCTAATGTTATAAAGAAAACCTACTCCTGTAACTTACAAAAGATTTATAAAACAATATAAGCTCCCCTTATTACGACCTTACACTCACTTTTCCAAAATAAAGAAAACAAAATTTATTATATAACTTCCATTTTTTATAGAAATACACATTACATCTATATTATAGTTATGGATAGACAAATCTTTTTAGATGCTATTTGTACGGAGGAACTATTATGAGTCGTAAAAAATATTCATCAACTCAAAGAAAACGTCATCCGAACATTTCTAGACGTTTGCGAAACCATATACAAGATCGTTCATTAACAGAAATGTACGCATCTCTGTTCAAACACAATCCTGATAGTATTATTTCATTAAATTTAGAGGGAGTTATTCTACATATAAATCCTTCTGCCGAAAAAATATTAGGTTACAATTCTTTAGAATTAGAACAGAAAAATATTACCTCTATTTTAGAAGCTCATATTTCTGAGCAAGTATTACAAAATATAAAGAATACTGGAGCAGATAATCAACAAGAGTATATTTTATCTATTTATCATAAAAATGGATTCTTATTAGACGTCGTGACAAAACTAGTTCCTATTTTTGTCCAAAATCGTCTAACTGGCGTATATGCCATTATGAAACCTCTTGAGAAATCAGAAAGAATTGAGAATATGCTAAAAGAAAGTGAGAAGAGGTTACGTACATTAGTGAACTCCATGCCTGCGTTTGTTATATTTAAGGATCATGAGGGGCGCTGGCTTGAGGCAAATGACTACGCACTTTCTTGCTTTAATTTCCATCATGTACCTTACCACGGAAAAAAAGATAGTGAACTCATTCAATATAATGAAGCGTACCGAGAAGCTTTTTTACATTGTGAAGAAGTCGACGAACTAGCATGGCAACAAAGACAAATTCTTCATGGTGAGGAATTTATTATACATAGAGATGATTTCGACCTAATCTTAAGTATATCGAAAGTTCCACTTTATCATCCTGACGGCTCGCGAAAAGGTCTTATCGTCATGGGAAGAGACGTTACCGAGCTAAAAGAAACGGAAAAGTTATTACGAAAATCAGAAAAGCTCGCAGTAGTCGGACAACTGACAGCTGGAATCGCCCATGAAATTCGAAATCCACTCACTTCTCTAAAAGGTTTTCTAACATTGCTACTCCCTGAAATAAATGAAGAGCAGAAATGGTATATCGATGTTATGTTAAGTGAAATTTCACAAATGGAATCTATCACAAGTCAATTTATGGCGATGTCTAAACCACAAGTATTATCTATCCAAACTTGTAACATACAAACTTTAATTGAAGAGGTAGTTACATTTATTTTACCAACTGCTATTATGCATAGTGTTCACATCATTATGGATCATTTTGATTACAAACATGATATTCAATGTGATGGTAACCAGTTAAAACAAGTTTTTATAAATATATTAAAAAATGCGATAGAAGCAATGCCAAATGGCGGAAATATTTACATCCAAACAAAGCCATTTGAGGATACCTTCATCTTAATACGTATTATCGATGAAGGTTGTGGTATCCCAGAAGATCGTATCTCTCGTTTAGGCGAACCATTTTATAGTTTAAAAGAAAAGGGAACTGGACTAGGATTAATGATGTGTTACAAAATAATTGAAGAACATCATGGTAAATTACACATTTCAAGCGAATTAAATAAAGGTACAATTGTTGATATTCAACTACCGCTTTCTTCATCTCACCTTGCAATCCAGTCGTAAATAATAAAAGAAGCATCTGCTAGTTGTTAGCAGATACTTCTTTTTTAAAATGCTTTGTCATACCATTCTTTTGCTTTTTCTACTTCGCCCATTGTTAATTGATGTCCTCTATTTTCCCAATGCATTGTTACAGTAGCGTTTGCATTTTCTAATATTACCTTCAATTCCTCAGACTCTGCTGATGAACAAATTGGGTCATTTGTCCCAGCAGCAATAAATACGGATTTCCCTGCTAAATTAGGCAATTGTGTTCCTCTTCTAGGCACCATTGGGTGATGGAGCACAGCGCCTTTTAATGCATTAACGTAATGGAATAATAAGCTTGCAGCAATGTTTGCTCCATTTGAATAACCGATAGCTACAATGTTATTTCTATCAAATTCATATGTTTTTGCAGCTTCATCTAAAAACTCGTTTAATTCCTTCGTACGGAAAATCAAGTCCTCTTCATCAAAAATACCTTCTGCCAATCTACGGAAGAAACGTGGCATGCCATTTTCTAATACATTTCCTCTAACACTTAATACAGATGCTTCCGGATCAATTATTTCTGCAAGTGGTAATAAATCTAATTCATTACCACCTGTACCATGAAGTAATAACAACACTGGTTTTGACGTATCTTTTCCTTTTTGAAACACATGTTTCATCATAATCCTCTTCCCCTTTCAATCACTTTTCGTCTAAATTTCTCACTTCAAATGGTAAAAGTGTTTGTTCAATTTGTTTTCTATGTGGTTCATATTGCTCCGGTAACTTTAATTCCTCACCCATCGTCTCTAACGATTCGTCATGAGCGAAACCAGGAGGGTCTGTTGCAATTTCAAATAAAATTTCGCCGTGTTCTCTAAAATAAATTGCGTTAAAATAATTTCGATCTTGTACAGGAGTTACGTGATATCCAAAACGAGACGCATGCTCTTTCCAGTCTAGTTGATCATCATCATCACTCGCTCTCCAAGCAATATGATGGACTGTACCAATACCCATTTGGCCACGCCCGATTGTCGATAGCCTCAAGTCGATAATATTCCCAATATCAGCAGAAGAACGGAATCGAACGAATTCACCTTCTTCTCCCATTTTCTCAAGACCCATAACATGCTCTAACAATTCAGCTGTGTTTTGAGGTTGTGCAGATAAAAGAACAGCACCGCCAAATCCTTTAATTGCTACTTCTGGCGTAACTTCTCCAAAAGTCCAATTATTTAATACGCCTTCTTCTCTTTCTACTAATTCTATATGCAAACCATGTGGATCATCAAATTCTAAATACTGCTCTCCAAATCGAGTCATTTTTGTATACGAAATATCGAATTTTTCTAATCTATTTTCCCAAAACTCCATTGCACCTTTTGGTACGACATAAGACGTAATGCCAACTTGACCGTCCCCAATAATACCTTGACGAGCACCTGCCCATGGGAAAAACGTAATGATTGTTCCAGGCTTTCCTCCTTCATTACCAAAATAAAGATGGTACGTGCCTGGATCATCAAAATTCACTGTTTGTTTCACTAAACGTAACCCTAATATACCAGCATAAAAGTCTACATTTTCTTGTGGGTGTCCTACGATTGCTGTAATGTGATGAATTCCCATTGTTTTCTTTTCCATTTTCTCCGCCCCTTTTTATTTCATTTTAAAAACTTTTATACATTAAAATTCATTATTCATTTTGTCCATACTGCAAAGTAAAATCCATCGTTATGATTTTATCTTGAATTCGAGATAAAATACACGAAATTACATATCATTCTCTATCTTTTTAAAATTATCTCGAATTCGAGATAATTACCCAAAAAATTTTTCCATCTAACATCATTAAGAAATCATTACTTAAAATTTAAATTATCTTGAATTCGAGATTTATTATAAGTTACTTATTTTTTATTGTCAATAATTCCTTATTTTCATTTGAAATGAAAATAGAGTAAACGTCAGTTATCGTTTACTCTATTCGCTAATTATTTCGTTTCTTCTTCCAGCACTGCTTCCATCTCATTAAATTCACGATGAATTGCTTTCACTGGTTCTTTCGTTAATAAACTTACAACAATTACAGCTAATAAACTACAGAAGAATCCAGGTACCATTTCATACATAGTCGCTTTTAAACTTGGAATTTGCACCCAAGTAATAACAACTGCTGCACCTACAATCATACCGGCAAGAACGCCCCATTTGTTCGTTCTCTTCCAATATAAACTTAATAAAATAGCGGGTCCGAATGCTGAACCAAAGCCTGCCCAAGCATAACCGACAAGTGTTAAAATTGTATCACTTGGATGATACGCTAAAACAACTGCAATCATAGCTTCTACTAACACTGACAGTCTACCGATAAATACAAGTTCTTTGTCACTTGCGTTACGACGGAAGAATGTTTTATAGAAATCTTCCGTTACAGCACTTGAAATAACGAGTAATTGCGAGGAAATACTACTCATAATCGAAGCCAAAATAGCTGATAATAAAAACCCAGTAATGTACGGATGGAATAAAATGTTTGAGAATGTTACAAAGACCATTTCTGGGTCTTGTAACGTCGCATTATTTTTAGCATAATAAGCAATACCAATTAGACCAGTAAGCATTGCACCTATAATTGAAATCGTCATCCAACCGATACCGATTCTACGAGAAGTTTTTAAATCTTTAACAGAGGTAATTGCCATAAAGCGAACAATAATATGCGGTTGACCAAAATACCCAAGACCCCATGCTAAAAATGAAATAATACCAAGAATTGTAGTACCTTTAAACATATCTAAATGCGATGCATCAACTTGGTTAATCGTATTGAATGTTTCTGTTACACCACCGACATCTGTAAAAGCTACAATTGGCACTAATACAAGAGCAATAAACATAATACAACCTTGCACAAAGTCGGTCCAACTTACTGCTAAAAAGCCACCGAATAGTGTATAAGCAACAACGACAACGACAGTTACAAATAAACCAATTTTATAATCAAGGTTGAAAGAATTTTCAAACAAACGTCCACCTGAAACTAAACCAGCCGACGCATAAAATGTGAAAAATATTAAAATGACGATAGCGGAGACAAAACGAAGTATTTTCGTACGATCTTTAAACCGATTTTCTAAAAAATCCGGAATCGTAATTGAATCATTTGCCACTTCTGTATACGTTCGCAAACGCGGGGCAAGAATTAAATAGTTTGCATAAGCACCTATTAATAAACCTATCGCAATCCATACACTTGATAATCCTGTTGCATACATCGCACCAGGTAATCCCATTAGCATCCAGCCACTCATGTCAGAAGCACCAGCTGATAAAGCTGTAACTGCTGGACCGAGTCCCCTTCCGCCTAACATATAATCTGATAAATCGGACGTCTTCTTATAAGACCAATAACCGATATACAACATACCTGCCATATAAATAGCAAGCGAAACCATAATCTCAATCTTCACCAAATCTCTCCCTTAGTTACATAAGCCATTCAAAATTTCGAAAAATGACTTTTTCTATTTTCTTGTTTTCGCTTATGGTTCCCTACCTTAACAAACATTTTTTGTTCTTTCAAGTGAACAAACCCTTTTCACTACATGTGAAAACCTTTATAAACGCCTTTATCCCAGTGGATTACCTGGCTTTCAAAATAAATTAAAGTAATAATATTCAAAAAAATAAAATACCGTTTTTTTCACACTTTATTCTCATTCACTTATCAGACAAATTTTAAAAGAAAAAAGCCATACGAATGTATGACTTTTAACTTATTGGCATTGCAATTTTCTCTTTCTCTACATATACTTTACGAAATTTCATATAGCAACCAATGCGCCAAGGTACTATATAACAAACTGCAAGAGTATAAAAAAGAATGCCGATTGACTTTGGATCTAAACCTTGCAAATGTCTTCTAAAATAAGCACGTAAAAGAACGATAACTAAAAATGTAGCAATAAAAGCGATACTTTTTTTTGCATAAATATGACCATCTTCTCTGATTTCATATCCACTTAAAATAATAAGTGGAATTGATAATAACAGTCCAATTCCAGCAGCTATACCAATTTGCCAAACAGCAAGTTGTATCGGTGTAGCATATAAAGAAAAACCTGGTAATAAAAAGAATAATGGCAATAGTAGTCGTCTTCCTTTATTTTTAATTGGGCGATTCATAGAACGCATGCGCCTAAATATAACGAGCCCTATGACGAGTAAAAAAATTGTAATACTGTATGAACCTTGCTGCAAGTGAATCTCTCCCTAAAAATAGTCATTTTTAAAAATACTCCCCTATTATACTCCTAATTTTTCCAAACGATATGATTATTCCTCTGAAAAATCTTACATATTAAATATACTTTTAGGTTTGATTTACTATAGGAAACAATTCCGAAAGAGGAACTACTCTTCCCATCTCATCTTTAAACACAATATGCTCTCTCGTTAAATGACGCGGACTCTTTACTCCCGCTGCTGCCGCAAGTGAAAACAAACTATATCTCATACTTATTATATAGTTCATGACCCGCCACTTCTTCTCATACGGATCTAACGCTTTTTGATAATGAGGATTCGTCGTCGCCACACCAGACGGACATTGCCCAGAATTACATTGAAGCGCCATTATGCAGCCACTTGCCATCATAAAACCGCGGGCTGAATTTACAGCATCTGCGCCAATAGCTAAAGCAATTGCCACTTTATCTGGTGTAATTAATTTCCCCGAGGCAAAAACTTTGAATTTGTCCCGAACATCATAATGATTCGCTGTATCAATACATGTCAGTAACGCTGGAATAAGCGGCATCCCCATACTATCTGCCATCGATTTATACGTTGCACCTGATCCACCTTCTGAACCATCAACTGTAATGAAATCTGGATAGATGTTTAACTCTTTCATCGATTTGAATAAATCTTCCAACGGCTCTTGCTGTCCAATTACAATCTTCATCCCAACTGGTTTACCGCCGTTTTCTTGCAAACGTTGAATAAAATAAAGTGTATCTACTGCATTCTTTAAAAATGGAAATCGATTCGGTGAATTAATCGTTTCTCCTTCTCGCACATTCCGAACAGAAGCAATTTTCTCATTTACTTTTTGTCCCTCTAGATGACCACCACGTATTTTCGCACCTTGCCCAAATTTCAATTCGAATGCTTTAATATTGCTTTCTTTTGCTTTCTCCATAAATTTCTCCATTGAAAAATTACCATCCTCGTCACGATATCCAAATAATCCTGGACCAATTTGCGCAACGATATTTGCACCTGTATGTAAATGTTCTGGAATAACGCCACCTTCGCCAGTATTAATCCACGATCCGCCAGCCATCTTCGCACCAAACCCGCTCGCTAAAATATAATTTTCGCCAATCGCACCGTAAGAAGTTGCTGATGCGCCAAACATGCCATACAGTTTCCACGGATATTTGCGGTTGTCACCGACGATAATTGCATCGTCTTCTTCGTATAACCAAAGATTCGTTGTATCCGCTGTCAATTTTTCTCTTCGTGAAAATAACCCTTCTTTATGAATCACATACTTTTTCCCTTCACGTTCTTTCGTTACATTCATACTTAATTCATCTGTTAATTTCGGAAATAATGTATTAGCGATATAATATCCAGATGCATCAAAATCTCGTTTTGATCCAAAACCGAGTATTTCTGAACGGTATTTTGCTAGAAACATTACACTTTGAAAATCATAACGTGAAAAGGGCTTTCCATCCGTATCATGATCAAACCAATATTGCCTAAATTCCGGCCCTATCTTTTCAAGTAAATAACGCATCCTTCCTAAGTATGGATGTAACTTTAATATAGAATGATGCGTCCGTTTTTTAATAAAAAATGTAATAATAAAAAAAATGATTAATAGTAACATCAATAAGAGCAATACACTAATAATAACGAGTAGCGTTTCACTCATCCCGCTTCCTCCTATGAAAATCCATAATAAAAGGAGAACACCTGATGTGTTCTCCTTTTATCTTTATTCAAATTAAAGTAGCAAGATGCTCTTTCGCATCATATTCAACTAAACTTTCAGCATTTTTAATTCGATGAACAAAATCTGGATTAGCTATTAAAGGTCTTCCGAATGCCACTACATCAATTGTTCCTTCTTGCAACGCTTCTTCAGCCTCTTTCGGATTTAAATTCCCTACTCCTACGATCGTACCATCCCAATATTTTCTTACTAATTGATGAAAGTTTTTTCCGTCAGCAATAACTGCCGTATAATTCATCGTTGAAGGGTGAATCATCGTTAATCCAACTTCTTTGAACATAGTTACAAACGTTTCAATTGCAAGCTCAGGGTTTTCCCACATATAAGTAGGATTATCACCTTTGAAAGCAGAGAAGCGAAGAAGTGTTTTATTAGCTCCAACAGCTTCTATTACAGCCTCCGTTACTTCTTTCATAAACGTTAACCTTTCCTTTAAGTCTCCGCCGTATTTATCAGTACGCTTATTCGCAAACTCATAAGTAAATTGATCGATTAAATATCCGTGTGCACCGTGTATTTCTACTCCATCAAATCCAGCTTCGATCGCGTTTTTCGCGGCTTGTGCGTATTGACCGATCACTTCTTGTATTTCTTCTAACGTCATTGCTTCTGGCGTATCAAACGGTTTACGAAAACGTGGAACATTTCCCTCTGCAGCGATAGCAGACGGTGCTTGTGGCATTTGCCCACCAATTATTTCGTGATGACTCATACGTCCAACATGCCATATTTGAGCAATAATCGTTCCGCCTTCTTTATGTACTGCCTCTGTAACAGGCTTCCACGAATCGATTTGTTCTTGCGTATAAATTCCTGGCACTCCCGGATTCCCTTTTGCTCTTGGGCTAATGACGATTCCCTCTGTAATAATTAATCCAACTTCATCAGCTGCACGCTTTCTATAGTACTCGACTACATCAGTACCAACGACTCCCGTTTCATGATTCGCGAAACATCTCGTCATCGGTGCCATTGCTATGCGATTACGAAGAGACCAAGATCCAATTTGAATCGGGTCAAATAACTTCGTTTCTTCAATATTTTCAAAAGATCCCCAAGCGTTTATATTTGTTCCTTCATAAATACTTGCTGCTTTATTATTTGAACTTGTCATTTTTCTTCCCCCTAAAAAATTCTTACTATAATCGCATCATACTTACTTTTAGATAGTAACGTCAATTTATACGCTCTTATGTAGAAATATTCGCATAATAAAACTAACTGTTTTTTAACTTTAAGGGTTCTGGTATTCAAGACTCTTACTGTCTATTTTTATATTCAGTAAGTGGATGAGAAAAATACTTGTTAAGTGGATGTTTTCTTTTCTTCTAGTTTTATTACTATAGAATATATTGGTAATTGTTTTTCAAACTATTTACTAAAAAAAACGATTTCCACTGTACTATATTCAAACTTACAGTTACGAGGTTTCAATCATTCATTTGTTTTTTATTATACAAACAAAAATTTTAGGAACGAATAAAAGACTCCTACATAGTTGAAAGTATTTTTTCTATTTATCCGTTCCTAATCCCCATGAAAAAAGGAGCTGTCATATAGTCGATAATTCGACTATATGACACTCCTTTTTAGTTGACCGTATATGGCTAACAATTCATTTATCTCTTTAATATAAAGAATATAAACAATTATTATCTCTTCACATATAAAAAATTCCTTAGCAGTAGAAGTGAGAGTGGTTCAGTATTCTTCTAAAAATAATAACTTATAAACCTAAAACAATGAAAGCCCTACCTCTCTTTCATCCTTACGGCTCCTCGTCCGTGCCAGTGTGAATCAGGATTGCAAAAATCAAGTAACTATTCTATCGAAGTGTTTAATTAAACTTCGAATATTCGTAAAGAATTTAAAAAATAAAAATGGATTTGATTGTAGTAATAACAAAAGAGGTTAATGCTCTAAAAGTGGTTTGAAAGAATTGAATGTCTTTGAAATGATTAATTCTCTATAATTATGTTCCCAAAAAATTCAAAACCTTTTTTGGGATCTAATACATTATTTGTAATGAATCTTAACAAAAGCTTTTTATTTGACTTTCCGTGATACCTTCAATTAATCCCAGTTCACTAATCAAAAATTCGTGTGCGTTATCTAACATTTTCTTTTCGCTTGCATTAAGTGCTTTTTCTTTCTGCATACGTAATAAATCACGTACAACTTCAGCACCTTCTTGTATTTTACCCGTCTTTATTTTATCAGTGTTCAATTTATACCTTTGTTTCCACGTAAGTAATCTATCAGATTCTCCATGTTGAAAAATATCCAATATGTGTGCTATTGCCGTTATATCCGTGACTGGTCGTATATTTGAGCTCAATATTCTCCCTGCCGGAATCATTACTTCCATATTACTACCCGACATTTTTATAACATAATATTGTTGTTTTTCTCCTGTGATTTCCTTCTCTTCTATGGCTTTAATTATACCTGCTCCCTGCATTGGATAAACAATGTTATCGCCAATTTGAAACAAATAATCCACCTCCATATATGGTAACCTTCTCAATCTTAACACACAATCAATTTTTTAGCAAAATTTTTATTTTATCATAAAATTATTTTTAATGTCAATCCTTTCGAACTAAGAAAATAAATTCGTAAAATATCACTAACAACCCACAATCTTATTACCTTTTTCCACACATATATACATTCTAATTTCACCTTCTCTTTTTACATAAAAACACATTACTACATATAAGTAGTAATGTGTTTTTTATACGGAACCGTTAAACATTCCCTATTGATTTCACGCCTATATACTAACCTGCTTACGGACTGTCTCTCTCGCTAAAAGAAAACTCATAATCACTTGCGCAGCTACTCGACTCGTCATATCTCTGAAATCAAGGGTTGGATCAATTTCTACTATATCCATCCCTTGAACAAGCGGTTCTTTACCAAGAAATTCAATCGCATCAAGTAAAGTCGTACTATCCATACCGCCAGGACCAATTGCTGGACAACCTGGTGCAAATGCTTGATCTAGTACATCCATATCAAGAGAAATGTAAATAGAAGTCACGCCTTGCTTTCTTAATACTTCAATACTTTCTGTGATGATATCTTTGATTTGTCGCTCTCGTACATCTTTCATTGTATACACTGTCACGCCATGTTTTTTTGCATATTCATGGTACGCTCGTGCATTTGAAAAATTACGAATTCCGATTTGAACGAGTTGTTTTCCTTTAATGACATCATTTTCTAGCAAACTACGGAACGGTGTACCATTTGATGGGCCACCATCATCTAAATTACGTAAATCATGATGGGCATCAAATTGAATAACACCGACCTTCCCTTTACTATTTGCAAACCCTGTTATACTTGGAAAACTAATCGAATGGTCACCACCAAGAACGATTGGTATCATGTTCGGATTTACTTTCGTTACATGACCAACTGTTTTCGCAATGCGCTTATGACTTTCTTTTATATCAGTCACATGCATCGTAATATCGCCGCAATCATATAAGACACTTTCTTTCATATCATGTTCTTCTGTAATTGCGTACGTGCTATATGCATCTAACATTGCACGAATTGTTTTTGGCGCAAAACTTGCTCCTGAATGACTAATAGATGGTTTAGAAAGGGGTGCTCCAATTAAGGCAGCACCGAATATTTCCAAGCCTTCCTCCCAATCTTTAATCATCTCACTCCATTTCGTCACTTCACGATCGATAAACTTTGCATTTTTCTTTAAATAGTGGCCGTGCTCCACGATTGTTCACCTCTTGTATATGCGATATTACCATTCTTCCATACTGTATTTACATGACTCACGCCGTAATGATACGGTACGTAAGCATAATTGTAAGCATCCCATAAAACTAAATCTGCCTTACGACCAACTCTAATCTTTCCAGCTACATCACCTCGATTAATTGCGTAAGAAGAATTAACTGTTACGGCATTCCAAACTTCTTCTGGTGTCATTTTCAGCTTGAGCATTGCAATGCTCATAATAAGCTGAATGTTCTCAGTTGGACAACTACCTGGGTTAAAGTCTGTAGCCAAAGCAACTGCAACACCTTCATCGATCATTTTACGTCCACGAGCAAAGCTTTCTTTATTTAAATAGAAAGTTGTTCCTGGTAATAAAGTAGCTACTGTATTAGAGTTTGCAAGCATTTCAATTCCTTTATCAGAAGCGCCCACTAAATGGTCCGCTGATGCTGCACCAATTTCAGCCGCTGCTTCTGCACCACCAAGAGGGTCAATTTCATCTGCATGAATTTTCACATCAAAGCCAAGCTCTTTCGCTTTTAATAAAAACTCTTTTGATTCTTCGACAGAGAACACACCTGTTTCGCAGAAAATATCAACGAATTCAGCTAATTGCTTCTCTTTCATTTCTGGTAGTAGGTCTAACATCCATTGTAAAAATTCTTTCGATCTACCTTTATACTCTTTCGGAACTGCATGAGCACCTAAAAATGTGGAAACTAAATCGATTGGATGCTCTTTTTGTAATTGTGCAGTTGCCTCTAATTGTTTCCATTCCGTCTCATCATCTAATCCATAACCACTCTTCGCTTCTACAGTTGTAACTCCGAAAGATAACATACGGTCTAAATGGAATTTCGCTTTTTGAACAAGTTCTTCTCTCGATGCCTGTTTCGTTGCATTTACAGTTGAAAGAATACCTCCGCCTTGTTCTAAAATTTCTAAGTACGGAACTCCTTGTAATTTTAGTGCGATTTCATTTTCACGAGATCCACCAAATACAAGGTGAGTATGCGGATCAACAAGACCAGGAGAAACCATTTTCCCTCCGCAATCAATAACTTCTTTCGCTTGTAATCCTTTCGCTTCTTCCGCTGTTCCAACGAAAGTAATTACGCCATTTTCAATTCCAACCGCACCGTTTTCGATAACAGGAAGCGTGTTCATCGCTTCCCGTCTTAACAAGCCATCTTCTTGATCCATTGTTAGTAATTGACCGATATTTATTAGTAAAGTGTCCAGCATGTTTTCTCCTCCTTATTTCATCATCGGAATGTTAACGCCTTTTTCTTTCGCAGTTTCCACAGCTAAGTCATATCCTGCATCAACGTGACGAACAACACCCATACCAGGATCAGAAGTTAATACGCGCTCAATACGTTTTGCTGCTGCTTCTGTTCCATCTGCAACGATAACCATTCCAGCATGAAGTGAATAACCCATACCAACGCCACCGCCGTGGTGAACAGACACCCAGCTCGCACCGTTTACACTGTTAATTAATGCATTTAAAATTGGCCAATCGGCTACTGCATCACTACCGTCTTTCATCGCTTCTGTTTCACGGTTTGGAGATGCTACTGATCCGCAATCTAAATGATCACGACCGATAACGATTGGTGCTGATAATTCACCATTTGCCACCATTTCATTAATAATGCGACCAAATTTCGCGCGCTCACCGTAACCTAACCAACAAATACGAGATGGAAGACCTTGGAACTCAACTTGCTGACGAGCCATACGAATCCAGTTACATAAATGCTCATTATCCGCAAACTCACGTAATATTACTTCGTCTGTTTTATAAATATCTTCTGGATCACCAGAAAGTGCTACCCAGCGGAATGGTCCTTTACCTTCGCAGAATAATGGACGGATAAATGCTGGAACGAATCCTGGGAAATCGAATGCATTTTTCAAACCTTCATCGAAAGCAACTTGGCGAATGTTATTTCCGTAATCAAATGTAATTGCGCCTTTTTCTTGCATAGCAAGCATTGCTTCTACATGTTTTGTCATACTTTCTTTTGATAATTGTACGTAACGTTCTGGATCTTCTTCACGAAGTTTCGCTGCTTCTTCTAATGTGTAACCTACTGGAATATAACCGTTTAATGGATCATGAGCAGATGTTTGATCCGTAACTAAATCTGGCGTAATATTGCGCTTCACTAGTTCTGGTAAAATCTCTGCCGCATTTCCTAATAAACCAATTGAAATTGGTTCTTTCTTCTCTTTATACTCGTTCGCAACCGTTAATGCTTCTTCTAATGATTCTGTATACATATCACAATATCTCTTTTCAATACGACGATCGATGCTGCGCTTATCAACATCAATAGCAATGACAACACCGCCGTTCATCGTTACAGCAAGAGGTTGTGCACCACCCATACCACCTAAGCCAGCAGTAAGTGTTAATGTACCTTTTAATGAACCATCGAAATGTTGACGTGCCGCTTCGCCAAACGTTTCATATGTTCCTTGTAAAATACCTTGTGTTCCAATGTAAATCCAGCTACCTGCTGTCATTTGTCCGTACATCATAAGACCTTTTTTCTCTAGTTCACGGAAATGATCCCAGTTCGCCCACTTCGGTACTAAGTTTGAGTTCGCTAAAAGAACGCGAGGTGCATCTTCATGCGATTTAAAAATTGCAACTGGTTTTCCTGATTGAACAAGTAATGTTTCATCGCTTTCTAACGTTTTTAATGAATCTACAATCGCATGGTAGCTTTCCCAGTTACGAGCTGCACGGCCAATTCCGCCATATACAACTAATTCTTCTGGTTTTTCAGCAACTTCAGGATCTAAATTGTTCATTAACATACGAAGTGCAGCTTCTTGAACCCACCCTTTCGTTTGTAGCTCTGTACCTCTTGGCGCGCGAATTGTTTGTTTAACTTTTTCCATTTCAATCTCTCCCTTTTCTCATTTTATAGTGCTGCGTTTACATCTAATCTTTCTTTTATCGAATAATTCGTTTTTAACCAGTGCGTAATATTTTCAATATCCGTTGAGAATATGCGATCATTTGTAATAGAAGGTACTTGTTGACGACCTTGATGGTAGAAGCTCTTCGTCACTGTACTCATGTTTTCAATACCGCGATATTCTGCTGCTTGCATCGCGCAAATCATCTCAATTGAAAGAACACGTCTTACATTTTGAATAATTTGATGTGCATGGCGTGAAGCGATTGTTCCCATACTTACGTGATCCTCTTGGTTAGCTGACGACGGGATTGAATCAACACTCGCTGGATGTGCTAACGTTTTATTTTCAGAAACAAGTGACGCTGCAGCGTATTGCATAATCATTGCACCAGACTGAAGTCCTGGTTCTGGACTTAAAAATGGAGGTAAATCATTTAATTGCGGATTTACTAAACGCTCAATACGACGCTCTGAAATATTTGCAAGTTCCGCCATTCCTACCTTTAAGAAGTCCATCGCAAACGCAATCGGTTGACCATGGAAATTCCCACCCGAAATTACTTTTTCCCCACCATCAAAGATTAGTGGATTGTCCGTTGCTGCATTCATTTCAATTTCTAATTTTTCTTTCACATAATTTAAAACTTGCCAAGAAGCACCGTGTACTTGCGGGATACAACGAAGTGAATATGCATCCTGTACACGTAGTTCTCCTTGTTTTGTTGTTAATTTACTATCATGAAGGATGTCACGAATTCTGCTCGCTACTTCCACTTGCTCTTTATAACCACGTGCTTTATGAACATTTTCATCAAATGCATCAATAATGCCTTGTAATCCTTCAATTGTCATCGAAGCAATGAATTCAGCTTGATACGCCATTGCTTCTGCTTCTATATAAGAAAGAACTCCTTGCGCTGTCATCGCCTGCGTACCATTGATTAATGCCAGCCCTTCTTTCGCTTCAAGTTCAATCGGTTCAAGACCTTCTTCTGTAAGAGCAACCATCGCATGAACTCGTTTCCCCTTATAGAACACTTCACCTTCGCCTAATAATACAAGCGCAAGATGAGATAAAGGTGCTAAATCGCCACTCGCACCAAGTGACCCTTGTTGCGGAACGACTGGATGAATTTTACGATTTACAAACTCAAGAAGCATATTTACAACAAGCGGTCTAACACCAGATACTCCTTTAAGCATCGTGTTCGCTCTTAAAATTAACATACCGCGTGATACTTCTTCAGGGAATGGATCACCTATACCGCATGCATGTGACTGAATTAAATTGTGTTGAAGTGCCTTTACATCATCTTTTTGAATAAGCACATCACTGAACTTTCCAAATCCAGTTGTAATACCGTAAACGACTTTTCCGTCCTCTACAATTTTCTCAACAACTTCGCGGCACTCCGCCACCTTTTGCATACTATTTGGACAAGCTGTTACACCTTCCCCTTCAAGTAACAACCTCTTCATTTCTTCAATTGTCAATGTGTGTCCTGTTAACGTAATCATTCTTTTTTCCTCCTTAAAAAGGCAAAAGGGGACCTTATCTTTTTAAGACAGACTTCTGTCCTAAAAAAGTAAGGCCCCCTTCTAACTAATAGACTATGGGCAAATCATATGTGATTAATTCCTAAACCAATCGCCTCATGCTCAGATCCTTTTACAGGTGCACCAATCGTTCCATATAATGCAACAGCAACCCATTCGCCTTCTTTTTTTCCGTCGTATGGTGTACCGCGCACAATCGCAAAGCGAAGTCCTACTGTACGAAGAACGTCTGCTAACTGAATTTGACCTCTCGTCACTCCGTACAAAGCTTCCATAATTGCATGATAAAGTGCATGTGTTTCTCTGTAAACATCTGTTTCAATAACTTGGGTGCTCTTAGCCGCTGTTTCCATTGCTGCTACAACTTTTTGCGAATTCATCGAACCCACTTTCCCCGTACAATACTTCCAACCTTTTGGAATAGATAATACAGGGCTTTCATTCTCATCCGCAAGTGCCAACAACATGGCCATACGACCAATTCGATGTGTTCCTTGAAGAAGCATGTGACTCTCTCATTTCTTTTAATTATTTGAATATTTCTTAATTTAAGAATATATGAAAACGGTTAAATCGTCAATAGTTTAAACTCACATTCGAACAATTTTTTCATCCCCTCCATTTGTGTACACAAATTATTTACACGAATTTTTCAGGCGTGCTATAGTCTCACTAACAGATACAAGGGGGCGATATTTCAATGACGAAGCGAAAAGATATTCATTTTCGAATTGAAGAAAAATTACTTGAAAGGTTTGAATCTGCACTCCATTACGAAGGTTTAAAGAAAACCGACGTATTAACACACGCGATTCAGCAATTTTGCACGAAGGTGGAATGTGAAAAAATGAATGATGTAAAACGCCAATATAACGTAAGCAACCATTTACAAACACGTATCGATACGCATAAACATTACGAAGAAAAACAAGCAAATTTAGATGAACTCGTCATGGAACATTTACAACTTCAAGGAGAAGAAAAAATATTAGAGGTTGGGTGTGCTAATGGAAATTTTCTTTCCCTTTTACAAACTAACGGTCATAAAGGCCAACTAACCGGTTTTGATCAATCAAAAACGATGCTTTCTGAAGCTGCAATAAAGAATAGCATAATTGAATGGAAACTAGGTGATGCTGGTAAACTTCCTTTTGAAGCTAATCGCTATGACTGGGTCATCGCAAGACATATGTTATATCACATGAAAGATGTCGAAAAAACAGTTCAAGGATTCCATAAAGTAATTCGTCCCGGAGGCTCACTTTTAGCTACAACAAATTCTGACGTTACATTACCTCGTATAGTTGAAATGTGTAACCGCATGTTAGACGCATTTGATTTACCGAAAACAACATCTTCAGTCACTCCATTTTGTTTAGAAAATGGTAAAGAAATATTACAATCTGTTTTTCCAACTGTTGAAGAAGCAGTTATTCATAATGCTCTCGTTTTTCATCATGCTACTCCGATTGTAAACTATATTTCTAGCATGTTTCCATCGCTAAATATACCTGATAATACATATCTTCACGCCGAAATGAAGGAATGGCTAAAAAAAGAAGTAGAAAATGAATTGTCACTTCATAACGGTATATGGCGCGATCCGAAAACGTTAGCCATTTATCGATGTCAAAAAGAAAAAAGCTAGCAAATGCTAGCTTTTACACATTCTCATGTAAAAGTTTCTCCATCATCATATTGCCCTTACCACCGTAAAAATTTATATTATGTTCGTTCGCTACTCCAAAATAAGAGGCAACTGCTATTCCGAATGGTACAAATGCATGCCCCTGTGCTGTAATAATATTTGAGTGTCGCACAACTTCTTCATACACAAAATTTTCTACTGGAAAACAATCTAACTTTTGATAATCTATAGTCGCTGTATAAGAAATCCCTTTAAATAAACCTGCTCTTGCTAACGCATACGGTCCAGCACAAATCGCAGCTACTAATTTTTCTTTTTCAGAAAATTGGCGAATGACTGAAAAGAGAATATCTGCGTCTTTCATATGTACTGCGTCTCCCCCTGGAATGATAATCCCCTCATATTCATCTACACCCACTTCACTTAATTCTATATGCGGTTGTACTTGCAAGCCTGTTTCACTTATAATCAACTCTTTTGTTAAGCCCGCAGTAATGATTTCATATTTCTTTTTCAGCAATGCTGTTGCTACTGTTATTTCAAACTCCGCAAATGTTGGGTATACGAATAATAATATTTTTTTCATAGTCCTTTCTCCTTTAACCAGCCCATAAAATATGCTTCTAACTCATCCACTGTTAATGTATTCGTGTCCACATAAGTTACAGGAAATTGTTTATACCATTCTTTTTCAGTTTCTACTAATTTAAATTGTTCTTCGAATGTACTTCGATTTCTTGCCCCGTCATTATTTTTTCTATCATATAAATTTTCTTTCGAAACATCTAAATAAAAAATTGCATCCGAACAGCATTCTCTTAATTTATACAATTCATCTTTTAATTCTGTTTCTATATCCCACTCTTTCCCTATCACTTTCGGATAAAAGAGTGTATAAAATTCAATATCTTCTGGTCCGCGATCAAAAATCACGACTGAATCTTTCACATTTTGAAACTCCTTTATTTTTGCTTCCATAAACATTTTTTGATTTATTATAAATCCTTCTTTTGAATTCATATCCAAATTTAATTGTTTTCGCTTTTCTACAATTGGATATGGATTTTCATATATAACTGAAAGCCCACATCTCTCTAACCTTTTAGCCAATGTTGTTTTTCCGCCTGCCATCGGTCCTTGGAGTGAAATTACATATGCCATTCCTCTCATTCCCTTGCATTTTATTATATCTATAATATACAGAATTTTAAAAACTATCAACGGAATATATATCATCTTGTTTCTTATTCTTATCTAACTTATAATAAAAATAGAGATTATGACGGACGCATCAATAATGTAAGCTTGGAAATCCAAGCTTACATTATTTTTTGCTTTCCCTTTTCTAATAAAAAGAGTATACTAGCTTAGAACGTATGTTCTTAATGATTACATACAGTAAGGAGATAGAACAATGGTATACGATACAAAAGCAATTTCTTGGAATGAGTCTTTAAAACAACTTCAACGCCGCTATACAAACAAACAAGTTGATCGAAAAGAATTTGAAGATATTGAACTGATGGAATTCTTCCGCGATAACGACTACATTTCTTTACCTACACATATAAGCGGCCTATCAACAGCACGTTTTACTTCTTACTCTATTTTCACAACTGAAGATAAAGATCGTAAAGTTGGCACATTAATCATTGAATATGTAGAAGATGATAATAATAATTTATGTGTTGAACAACTATACTTTGTTTAAATGATAACGCTTGGTCAAAATGACCAAGCGTTCTTGCTTTCTATGAATATCACTGTTTATAATATGAATAAAAGAAAACCGCAATCATTAAGGGGGGGATAAGCTTGCTCGAAGGATGGTTCAGTTGGTTCATAGTGCTATGGACTGTTATTTTATTAGGACTTATGTCTATCGGTGGATACTTTATGTTCAGAAAATTCCTAAAACGATTACCTAAAGAAGATGGTATGTCCATTTTAGATTGGGAAGAGCACTATATTAATAAAACTAGACATTTATGGGATGAAGAACAAAAACAATTGTTAGAAGAGCTCGTAAGTCCTGTTCCAGAACTATTTCGCGATGTTGCTAAATCAAAAATTGCTGGCAAAATCGGAGAACTGGCATTACAAGAAAAAGCCTCTCAAATTACACAAGATTTAATTATTAAAGGATATATTATTGCTACACCGAAACGTGATCATAAATTTTTAGTAAAAAAACTACAAGAAAAAGAGATTGATTATTCTAACTATAAATCTTTACTCGCAAAGTAACTTCACATTATTTTCAATAAAAAGGACAGCGCCTTTGACGCTGTCCTTTTTATTTTATACATATAACGTTTTCAAGTTAGCTTCATATCTTTTTCATTATAAAAACCATCTTCTTTTTCCATTTCCTTCTGTAATTTCGTAAAGGAACGGTACATAGCAATTCTCCATGACACAATCATCGCGAACGCCAGTAAGAAGAACATGCCACTAAGTTGTCCTAAATCAAGAGACTGACTTAAGTATGTTTTAAATACAATTCGCACGACAAGTAATCCAATTAATATAAAAACAAATGCTTTTGAACGCTTCAAATAAATCTCTTGTCCTCTAATTTCAAATTTAGATGTTTTAATAAGAAAAATAGAGAAAAACAAACCGACGCCAATTGCTTCTAACATTTCTGCTGGAGTTAATCGAAATTCAGGAAAAACAAACATCAACGCTCCCGTGCTCATAAAAAATGGTGGAAGTATAATTTTTTTCAATGTTGCCGGTTTCTTAGCTGCTTTTAAACGAATAAACATCGCACCAACAGCCATACAAACAGCAACGATACTGGATAAAACAACTATGTTCATATTTTCTCATCCTTTTTTGTGGCTATATGCAAAATATACTTTCATTATATGCTTTTCCGTTAGTATTTCCAACATTTTCACAGAATAATACTAAAAACCGGTAAAACCACCAAATAAACTTGAGAAATATACGATAATTTTCGTCATCCAGTTAAAATATAGGAAGATACCCATGACAATCATAACGTATCCCCCGATTTTCATGAATTTCATACTATTTCTTTTAATCCAAGACATTTTCGTAATAAAGAATGATAGCACGAAAAATGGGATAGCAAACCCAAGTATGTATGCTATCATATAAATCATTGCTGATTCTGGATTTGTTGCTGCTAATCCAATGACAGACACTAAAATAGGTCCAGTACAAGGCGTCCACCCGGCAGCAAAGGCCAATCCAATTAGAACGGATCCAAAATAGCCACTCGGACGATTTTTAAACGTAAATTTACGGTCTTGCATTAAAAACTTCGGCTTAAACACACCGACAATAATAAGACCGAACACGATGATAAATATACCACCTAACTGTCTAATTAAATCTTTATAATTTGTAAAGATGCCTCCAATAAAACTTGTACCAAACCCAATTGCAATAAATATAATTGAAAATCCAAGTAAGAAAAACGCTGTATGTATCATACTTCTTTTACGAAGCATTGCATTTTCTTCTTTCAACTCAGAAACCGACATACCTGTTATGTACGATAAAAATGCCGGATAAAGCGGTAAGCAACATGGGGAAATAAATGATAAAAATCCAGCGCCAAACGCTAAAAAAATACTAATATCTTGCATGATTCCACTCCTCTCCTTACATATTGTAGCAAAAACACATAAAAATACTATGAACAATTCGTGAACTCACTTTAACAACGTGATAATAAGAAAAACTCCCCTTACAAACAGTTTCTAATAAAACGTTTTCATTTCCTTCTATTATATAGAACAATCTCAATTGGACTACGAAACTTCTCTAATTGTTATTAACATAACAAAGGTAACATAGTTTCTCAAATGATTAGCACACTATAATGGACTACCCTTCTATCTCCCTAAAAAATATTTTTTTCAAATGCTGTCTTTATACAATACGAAGCTGATTTTACAATACTTTTATTATTACTAATTTCAAGATTATGCATAAATATCATACTTTTATTATTATTCTATAAAATGTCATACTTTTCTTTTATTTGACCCTTCATTTTTAATTTTGTATACTTCCCTCTAGTTATATATGTCCGTTAGGAACAATTTCATATAGATGGGAGGAATTTTTCATGCTTCGTTATTCTCTTTTAGTTTTATTAGGAGCGTGTAGTTATGGGATTTTAGCTATTTTCGTTAAACTTGCCTATGCAGACGGATTTTCACTTGGAGAGGTAATTGGCAGCCAATATTTGTTCGGTTGGATTATTTTGCTTGCTATTACTCTTCTATTTTCTAGACATCGTGTTCCATTAAAACAAGCGTTAATTTTATTCGTTGCAGGTACATCTGCAAGTTTTACTGGAATTTTTTATTATGCTTCATTAAAAACTGTACCAGCATCTATTGCAATTATACTTTTATTCCAATTCGTTTGGGTCGGAATTATTATTGAAGCAGTCGTAACAAAAACATTACCTTCAAGAGAAAAGGTTATTTCCGTTATTTTCTTACTTGCAGGTACATTTTTATCAAGTGGTTTACTAGAGAAATCAGCAGGTGATTTCGATATGACTGGAATCATACTAGGTTTATTATCTGCTGTTACATTCGCAACATACATTTTCGTGAGCGGAAAAGTTGCTGTTGAAGTACCTTCATTACCGCGCGGTGTTCTCTTAATGACTGGCGCTTTAACTTTAGTAATGATCGTATTCCCGCCAACATTTATTTTTAGCGGTGCAATTTCTGAAGGACTTTGGAAATACGGTTTAGGATTAGGAACATTTAGTATCGTTATTCCTTCTATCGCCTTTACAATCGGTATTCCAAAGATCGGTTCTGGCTTAGCGACTATTCTTGGTGCAGCAGAACTACCAGTTACAACAATTATGTCTGTATTCGTTTTAAAAGAAGCGGTGCTATCTTCACAATGGATCGGTGTATCACTTATTTTAATCGGTATTGCAATCCCGCAAATTGCCTATGCAATGCGTGGACGTTATCGTAAACATCATACACACAAAAAATTGGCAGCATAAAACGAGAGAGGATTTTCATTTGAGAATCCTCTCTTTTCTTATTGTATACTTAATGTAAATACTTTATTTAAGAAAGAAGGCATTATACGTGGCAGCAAATCTAGAGCAATTAACTGAGATGCTAATTTCTATTCGTCGAAATTTACATGAGCATCCAGAATTATCATACGAAGAATTTGAAACGACGAAGACTATAAAAAATTGGTTAGAAGAGAAAAACATTACGATTATAAATTCTAGTTTAGAAACAGGCGTTATTGCTGAAATTTCAGGGAATAATAGCGGACCAATTATAGCAATCCGTGCTGATATTGATGCCCTTCCTATTCAAGAAGAAACAAATTTACCGTACGCTTCAAAAATTCCCGGTAAAATGCATGCTTGTGGGCATGATTTTCATACAGCTGCTATTATAGGTGCCGCTTATTTATTAAAAGAAAAAGAATCTTCTCTTAGCGGAACTGTACGCTTTATATTCCAACCAGCTGAAGAAAGTAGCAATGGTGCTTGCAAAGTAATTGAAGCCGGGCATTTACATGGCGTGCAAGCTATTTTCGGTATGCATAATAAACCTGATTTACCAGTAGGTACAATCGGTATTAAAGATGGTCCACTGATGGCCGGGGTCGATCGATTTGAAATTGAAATTCACGGAGTTGGTACACATGCAGCTGTACCAGATGCTGGGGTAGACCCTATTGTCGCGTCCTCTCAAATCGTGATGGCACTCCAAACAATTGTAAGCCGAAATATAAGCTCTTCACATAATGCCGTCGTCAGTGTCACAAACATCCATTCAGGAAATACGTGGAACGTAATTCCTGAAAAAGCAACGCTGGAAGGAACTGTACGTACATTCCAAACTGAAACACGTGAAAAGATTCCAGCTCTCATGAAACGTATTATTCAAGGGGTTTCTGATGCATTAGGTGTAAAAACAGAATTTCGTTTTTATGCAGGTCCTCCTGCTGTTCAGAACGATACATCTTTAACAAACTTATCCTCTCAAGTTGCTGAAAAAATGAATTTAAATATTATCTCTCCTACCCCGTCGATGGCCGGAGAAGATTTTTCTTTTTATCAACAAGAAATACCTGGTTCATTCGTTTTTATGGGAACGAGTGGTACACATGAATGGCATCATCCAGCTTTTACAATAGATGAGCAAGCATTACCTATAAGTGCAGAATACTTCGCTTTGTTAGCTGAAAAAGCACTTAAACAATTTGCATAAAAAAGAGCCGTTAAGAAATACTTAACGGCTCCTTTTTTTAAGTTAAATCGCGTTTTAAAAATACTGTATAGGAAATGCTTAAAAATACAAATAAATATAGTAATAACATACATGAAGCAAATGGGAATGTTACTCCATCAATAAAACTTCCATTCTTTGAAATACTGTATAAATCTGTGTTTGCTGGCAATAAATATTTCGCCCAATCATATCTAGTTGCTGCTAATAATGCAATATTTCCTGATAAAGCAAGAAATAGTGAAATACCAATCGCGCCTCCACTAGATCTTGTTAATACAGAAATCATAAATGCAAACGCTGCGTACACAATGGTCGGCAACCACGATAAAATATAATACTTACTAGCTTCCACAAAAATATTTTGTTTTATAATATTTCCATCTTGGAAAATAAGCTCGCTCCATGCAGGCTGTTGGAATTTATAAATAACAAGTCCACATAAAGTGGAGAAAATCATATTAAATATAAACAATAACGCTGCAAATATCACAATTGCTAAAAATTTAGCTGTCAAAATTTTAAATCGACTCGCTGGTCGTATCGTTAAAAATTTATATGTTCCCCAGCTATATTCATTCGCAAAAATTGTACTTGCATACACGAGGATAAATGGGAGCAATATTGGAAATACGATAAAACCTGTATCTCTCATGAAAGAAAGCGGAGAACTGCTTGCCGGTGCTGTATCTGTATCTAAATGCTTCATCTTAAGCTGATATTCCTTTACAAGCTCGTCCCCAGATCGTTCCGCTAAAATAGCTTCTTTTTTCATGCCTAGCTTTTTCTCAATTTCTACAGTTCGTTCTGTATAATCGGCTTTCCATCCTTTTGTTTCCGGTTCTAAATACTTTACCGTAACCCATCCTAATCCAATTATTAATACTGCAATAACTGCAAAGGGAATAATCGTTCGCTTTCGCTTAAATATTTTATACAGTTCGTTATACACTAAATTAAACAATATCTTTTCCCCCTGTTAATTCTAAAAATTGCTCTTCTAACGTTTTTCTTTCTTCATATACACGATACACTTGAATATTTTTCTCAAGCAATGTACGAATAACATTTGGGATTTCTTCATCTTTTACAGTAATAAGTAGATCATTACCTTTTATTAAAACATCTTGGTCTAACATTTCTGCTGCTTTATTCGCATCATCCACACGTATACGGATTGTCTCCATCTCTTCGCTTTGATTATGCTGAATATTTTGCGTCGCCACATATTCTCCGTGCTGAATAATGATAACTCTGTCACACATTAATTCAACTTCTGAAAGTAAGTGACTAGATACAAGTACCGCTTTTCCTTGTTCATGTGCAATTTTCTTTATGTACATTCTCATTTCATGTATTCCACTAGGGTCTAATCCATTCGTTGGTTCATCTAATATCAATACATCTGGATCGTGAATAAGCGCTTGAGCAATTCCTAAACGTTGTCTCATGCCGAGTGAATATGCTTTTACTTTACGGTCAATTACTTGTCCCATTCCTAACAATTTCACTACTTCATCGATACGTTCTTCTGTCACATTGCCATTCATCCGTCCAAAATATGTTAAATTTTCATAGCCGCTCAAAAATGGATAAAATTCCGGTGCCTCAATTACTGCTCCAATTTTCGAAGCCGTACTTTCAAATTGCTGTTTTACAGATTGGCCGTCAATCCAAACTTCTCCCTCTGTCATACGAATCATGCCGACCATCATTCTCATTAAAGTCGTTTTTCCAGCACCATTTGGTCCGAGCAAACCAACTACTTCACCCTTTTTAACTTCGAAACTAATATTTTCTACAAGTGTCTTTGAACCGATTCGCTTCGTTAACCGCTCAACCTTTACAATTGATTGTTCATTTGTCATACTATACAACCTTTCCTTCCCATTCTTTGTCAGGTCTTTACACTGTAACATGATTATTTTTATGTGTAAAATAGGAAAAGGCATGATTTCTCATGCCTTTCCCTTGAATTAAAATGAATTTTCATCTTGTAAACTTTGAACAAATCGAAAACATTGCATCATCGATAATAGGACGATAACGATCATAATTATACTAACAACTACTATTGCATATATTGTAATCGGTGCACTATTTATCCCTTGTATTCCTGCTATTTTCATAAAAATAATCGTAAATAATTTCAAAAATAACATCCCATTAACTAATCCAAAAACAAACGCTGCTCCATAAATGAATAATTGCTCCTGACATAATAAACATAGTACGTTCCTATTCTCTACTACATAAGATTTAATTTCCTCTTTCCTCACTTGCAGAAGAGAAAACATTATTTTATATGTAGTAAAAATACATATAAAAATGAATATAAGAAACAGTGTGTAAAAACACATTTGAAATAAAAGTGTAGTCCCTAATTCCCCAACAATTACTTCATTAAATTGGAGCGATATCATAAAAAATAAAATCATAGTACTCATAGCAATCCACATAAATTGCTTCATCCTTTTGGCAGCAAATGTTCTTATATTTTTTCTCACTAACTGACATAAAGACATATGTTCTTCCCCTACCTCACTTCATACCATACTCATTCTATACTACTAGTGTATAAAAATATGACATTTTAAACATCGCACTACAATCTGAATTTGTTCTAAGTCTTTAGTCCTAGAAAATAAAATGGTAAAAAAAGAATATTCAGAATATAATTGTAAAAAAGAGAGGATTGCATGCGTATAAATTTACTATCAATCTTGTTTTTATTATTTTTCACAAGTTGTAGCCCACTGAATGATAATGAAGTAGCCTCTGTTAAACCATATAAGTTAACAAAAGAGCAATCTGAAATTCTACAAATGACTCCTATAGGAGCAGGAAATAGAATGTTTTATAATGTTGCACTCAAAAATAATAATGATGAGTTGCATGCTACAATTGAATATTATCAAAATGGTAAAAAAGTGAAAGAAATTACCAATATAGCTTCATCACATTTTTTAGAAAAGAAAATAAGACTTTCTTTCATAGCACCATATTTCCATTTCGATAAAGATGTACAAGAAAAAGGTCAATGGTATATTAATATCGACGGTGGTTCAACGCTTGTCCCTCAAGACGCTCTCCTAGGCATAAATAGTTCTGCAACTACTACAATCCAATCTACTAAAAACTTAAAATACAATCAAAAAACAATTTTAGCAGCGGTCATCCAAACAAGTAAAGAAACTGTAAGCGTCCCTACAATTGATGAAGATTCAGGTATTGATATACTCTTGAAAGAAAACGAACATGTTTATCTCTTTAGTATAGAGCTAAAAAAAGAACACTAAAGCGGAAATGCAATACTATTGCATTTCCGCTTTAGTGTTTAATGAGGTGTACTTTTGAATAACTTAATTAATCTCATCCTCAACTTCTATTCTTTTCTTCTCTCTTGCAATTTTTAAAAACTCTAAAAGCTCTGGATTGCTATTCATTTTTTTATAAGCTACTGACATTTCTGCAACAAAATTAGAATCACATAACTCTTTATATACGACTTCTGTTTTATATAATTTATTTGCCGATACAGGTATGACCGTAATTCCGATTCCTGCTGCTACAAGTCCCATAACTGTTTGATATTCCGTTGCTTCTTGTACAATGTGTGGACTAAACCCTACGTCGCGGCAAAGTGATAAAATTGTATCGTATAACGCTGGCCAGACCGGTCTCGTAATAAATACGAACGGTTCGTCTCTTAAATCTTCAATATGTATTTCATCCTTTTCAGCAAGTGGATGTGCCTTCGGTAAACATAGCGTACAAGAAAGCTTTTGAATTGGTTCTAACTCTAGTAATTGCGTTGGAATTGGCGGACGCAAAAAGCCAATATCAATACGGTTATCGTGAAGTGCATGCACCTGATCCGGTGTTGACAGTTCATGTAATGCAACAGACACTCTCGGAAATTTCTTTCTATACTCCCTTACGATAGATGGTAAAATATCATATATCGCCGCACCTACAAAACCAATTGAAAGTGAGCCCACTTCTCCCCTTTGGGCACTTTGTGCAACTTCTACTGCTTTATCAATTTGTTCGAACGCTTTTTTTACTTCTTTTAAAAACATTTCTCCAGCTTCTGTTAATTCAACTTTTCTCTTCGTTCTTGAAAATAACATAACTCCCATTTCTTTTTCTAATTGCTGAATTTGTTGACTAAGCGGTGGTTGTGTCATTTGTAAACGAGCAGCTGCTCGTCCAAAGTGTAACTCCTCTGCCACTACAACAAAATATTGCAAATGCCGTAATTCCATTTTGGACACCCTTTTCACTTTCAATTAATACATCTAATATATTAATAACATATAATTTATATATTAGACAAATTTTTCGAATGAACGTATAGTAGAAATTGTTAATTCTTTTTTACAATTTTTATGTAAAAAAAGAAAGAGGTGGGTACTGTATGAAATGGTGGAAATTAAGCGGACAAATTTTATTATTATTTTGTTTCGCTTGGACAGGTGAATGGATTGCAAAACAGGCACACCTCCCAGTTCCAGGAAGTATAATCGGTATTTTTTTATTGTTAATTTCATTAAAATTTAACCTAGTGAAAAAAGAGTGGATACAGGACGGAGCAGACTTTTTATTAAAAGAACTTATTTTATTTTTCATTCCTTCTGCAGTCGCTGTCATACGCTACAAAGATACACTATCACAATATGGAATCGATCTCATTTTAATTATTATGATTAGTACACTTTGTGTCACTCTCGCTACAGGACTCCTAACAGAATTGCTACTAAAGCGGAAAGGATCAACACAATGATCGGCTTTCTTTGTTTACTATTAACACTATTCACATATTGGATATCGAAGAAAATGTATCAACGCTGGAACTGGAGCTTACTTTCTCCTCTTCTCGTCTGCCCTATTATTTTAATTGCTTTATTACTCGGACTAGACACACCTTATGAAACATATGAAACAGGTGGTCAATGGTTAACAGAATTATTAAAGCCTGCAACAGTCGCTTTTGCATGGCCAATCTATAAATACTTTGATTTACTCAAGAAACACGGAATAGCTATCTTACTTAATGTCATTGTCGGCTCGTTTTTATCAGTTATTACTTCAGCCCTACTAGCAAATTATTTTCAAATTGATTCATCGCTAGAACATAGTTTAGCACCTCATATTGTAACGACACCAATTGCAATGGCCATTTCAGAAATGATCGGTGGTATGTCAGAATTAACGGCTGTATTTGTTGTTTTAACTGCGTTAACAGGAGCATTACTTGGACCTTCTCTCATACGTATATGCCGTATTAAAACAGCGCTCGCAAAAGGCATTATGTTAGGCACGAGCGCAAATGGAACCGGTACATCAAAAGCATTCGAAATCGGCCCTGTAGAAGGAACTATTGCAAGTTTATCTATGCTTTTAACAGCAGGAGCTAGTTTAGTTATCGTTCCACTTTTCTTATCATGGATACATTAAAAAGCAAGTGTTTAAACACTTGCTTTTTTTATTATATATTTATTTAAAATCTCATAATCCTCCGGGAAAGATAGCATTAATTCCTTCACTTCATCTATCCTTTTCCAAGCAATTTCATGTATTAACTCATCAGGATCTTGAATCTTCATACTACCGCCTATTTTTTTAACGACATAATAATGAACGTATACAGGAACTCCGTATGTAATACCTTCTTTTTCGTATATTTTATTTACAACTTCCACATTGTAACCTGTTTCTTCCCAAACTTCTCGAATACAACATTCTTCTAATGTCTCTCCCTTTTCAAGCCCTCCACTTGGAACAGACCACCTTTTTTCTTCTCCCTCTTTTCCTTGCAACACCATTAAAACTTCATTTCTTTCATTTACACATACTGCTGCACAACCTATCCATCTTTCCATATACATCCCTCCCCTACTACTATTCGTCTTCTTCTTTATTTTCCCCTTGAAAAAAGAGGAAAAAAGGAAAACGATGACGAAAACTTACATCAACTTCATAGACAATCCCTTCTTAGAAATTAAAAACGGAAGGATGAAAATATGATTTCTAAATATGTTGTGGAATGTGTCTTTTGTGAAGAAAATCGAAAACCACGCCAAGCTATCGTAACAGTTCCCGCCACTACTCAGCTACTAGCCATTGAAAAAGTGCGTGCGGAATGTAAACGTCGTTTCGGAAAAGCTTTATTATTGCAAACAGAAATTAAAGAAGAAATAGTTTTTGAACAAAAAGAAAGCTAACCATAAATTGGTCAGCTTTCTTATCCGATCATATTTTCACATGAAGATTAGGGGCATCCTCTTTAAGGATCGGGATTTCCCCATTATGTACGTTCCATAATGGTCATCGAACAATATATTTCTATGCAATTAATTATTGAATAGAATAGGGCAAAACTTGTTCGCATTTTTAGAAAAGGGATAGGGATATAATTCAAGTAGTACCTCGAATACTCGAACTTTACACTCATTATATTAAAGCAAATCCTTTTATATGGGAAATATGAATTACTTACATAATTCATTCGTAAAACATATTAGTTTGCTATATTATTTTTATTCCATCAATAACATACATCCAGCTACAACTGGTGTCATAATCATTGAAAACTTCAAAAGCATACGTGGTGCATAATTTGTAAACTTCGCTCCGATATACGCTCCTAACATCGTCCCAATTAATACTTGCAATAACAATATATAATCTAGATACCCTTCTGAACTATATCCTATCCCACCTCCAATCGCAATCGGCAATATAACAAGCATTGTTGTTCCTACAGATTGCTGGATTGTTAAACCTAGTAGAACCATTAATCCAAGTTGAATAAATGGTGCAGAACCAATCCCGAATGAACCAGCCATCATTCCAGTGACTAATCCAAGACATATACATTTCATTATATTTTCTTTCGAAAAATCTTTAATTTCTGCTAAAAGTAATTCTTCCCTATTTTGAAACTTAATTAATTTAATAAACATAAAAATTGCAGATAAAAATAACATCCCAGCTGTAAACCAATGGAGAAAATGCGGGGGGATAAGTGAACCAAGCTTTGAACCAATATAAGAACCAAGTGCTCCACATCCACCAACAATCCCGCCTGTAGTAAATACAACATTTCCTTCACGATAATGACTTATAACCCCAGATAACGTCGTAAAAGCCATAGCTGTTAAAGATGTCGCAAGCGCAACATGGATAGGAATATGAAATATTAAAGTAAGTATTGCGATAATAAAACCTGCTCCACCCGCTCCAACAAACCCCAATAAAATCCCCATTACTAACATCGTTGTAATAATTGCCACATACTCTCCCTCCAGTACCCCCATTATCTACTAAACACTCTCTTTCACACAAATAAAAAGCACCCTAAACGGATGCTTTTCTAAATGGATACTATGTACTTAATCTTGATTAATCAAAATAACCGCAGGGCCAGCGACTACTACTCCAGCTACTTCTATCTTTTCAAATTCTTTTACTGTAATAGATATAACGCCTTCTCTTTCCATCAATTCTTTACTCAGGACATCAGTCGGTATAGCTTTCACCGTCTTACCTCCTTTTCATTTATACAATATGATAAAGTAAAAGTTTAATCAGTAGCGGTTTAGTCCACTCCACACTGATTATAATCGGGCTGCCGTTCATACGCGATAAAAACAACCCAACGCATCTATATATATGCATCACCTCCGCTTTCATTCCTTATTCCACTCAATATCCTCCCCTCCCTTCCATAACATATTGAAAAATAAAAAAGCACTCGCAATCGCGAATGCTTTTTCATTATTTACTTTCTATTACTTTTAACATTCTATTAATAAATGCTGCCGATTCTCCACGCGTTGCAGAACCTTTCGGCATAAATTCATTATTTTCATTTCCTTTTACAATACCTAATCCATAAACACGTTGTACAGCTTGTTTATCATATGCTAAATCTTGATCCGAGAATGGTAACGGAACTAAGTTACCTTTAATTTTTTTATATTGCAGTGCACGGTCAATCATGATAACGGCTTCATCTCGTTTAATCGTATCATTTGGAGCAAATGTCCCATTTCCTCTACCACTTATTATCCCAGCACTTGCTGCACGATTAATACCATCTATTAGCGATGAATGTGCTGTATTTAAATCATTAAAATTCGATGATCCTTCAGGTAACTGTAATGATCTTGAAATTAAATTCGCAAATTCGCCACGTGTGACAAGACGCTCTGGCCAATAAGAACCTTTCCCATCCCCAATCATAATGCCTCGTTTATCTAATTCACGAATGTCTGCTTCGTACCAACCACCTGTTATATCATCTTTATGGTTCGCATCATAATAAACCTTTGTTCCTTGTAAGAATGGTTCCCACGCATTATTTTTAATCATAATAGCCGGACAATTCTTTCCACTCCAGAATTGATGTTTCTTCACATTTTCTAAAGGAATATGTAATTCTCCCATTAAATAAGCTGTTAATTTACGAGCATTTTCAACAGCTTTATTATAATCACCATCTTCGTTTACAGCAATTTCAATCGCAATGGATTCTCGATTTCCAGTTCCTTCTGCTCCATCTCCTGCATGCCAAGCATTTTCGTTTAATGGAAGATGTTGATAAATCTCTTTATCGTCTACCGTAAAGTGCCATGACGCTGAACGATCTTCCGTTCCCGTTGCTTGGTTATATAAATATATTGCATGGTTTTTAGCATTTGCCCCAACACTGTAATTATCTGTCTCATGAATCGTAATATACTTCGGCTTCATCGCATAACCAGGACGGATATTTTCATTTCCTTTCGGTACAATCATTTCTTTTAAAGTTACACCATAAATATCCGTTGTTTTCTCTTCTATTGGTGCAGCATACATAACTGCTGCACGTTTTGTACGTGCTGGTGTTGCCTCTTGAATAAGCGAAGCCTTTGTTCCTTCAAATTTTGCTGAAGGTGAATAAATCCATTTCATTTCATTATTTATTTTTACTTGGAACCATTCTCCCGCCTGTCCCATTACTTGAATGGTTTGTGGTTCCAATACATTTTCTTCTTTGTATGAAGTAAATGGTTCAGAGTATGTAGAGATTTCTTCATTAATAACTAACTTTTCACTTGATAACGTATGAACTTCTTTAACCTCTACATTCCCCTCACTATTTTGTATCCATCCAGTTCCAGATGAAGCCCGAACATAGTAAGCGTTTCCTTTTCTCTTCTCAGCTTTTACGACTTGATTCGAAAGGTGAACCCCTGTCTCTTTTTGAAAATTACTAGAATCATATAAAGGTACTTCTTTCACTATATGTACAAGAAATTCACCTTGCACTTCATTTTGTACTCCTTTATCTTCTCCTCGACCATCTTCATCTTTCATATGGTTTTCAATACTTTTTAAAGCTTGTTCATCAGGTGAAACCGCTACAGTTTTTTCCAACTCATTAGCATAGGAATAATTTGGAATCGTTACCAAGCTAAATACAATCGATGCAGCTAAAACATTATAAAATCTTTTTTTCATCATAATACTTAACACGCCATAATTAAATTCGTGTTATTTTCCCCTCCTCAACCAAAATATAGGATATCTAGTAAACTATTAAACTACATAACCATTTACAATATAACAGACTCATTCCGATTCGTATAGATAGGAATGACTACTATTTGCCTACATTTACTATATTGGAATATAAAAAAGAAGCTATAATATATAGCTTCTCTCTCCGTTTCTTTAATCTCTTTGCACCTTATATTCCACAACTCTACCATCTCTATCAAATTGTAAAACAAGCTGTTCACTATCTATTGGAATAAAGCCACGTTCAGTTCCAAGATAGTACGAAGTGATAACACCGTCTTTTCCATTGCTCGTTCCAGTAGATGCTCCTAATAATTTTGTGATTTCTTCATTTGATTTCCCTATTAATTTATATTTTTGTAATAGATCATCTACCATATGTACCCGTTTCTCTTCAGCATGTAACCACCGATCTTGATTAAACTTTGAAGTGTATGTATTCATACTTAATTGTCCTGTGCACACTAACAATAGAATACAACCTACTATTATTACACCTAGCATTTGTTTCTTTTCTGTATTACGATTTACAGAAGTACGTAAGACGAATTTTTGAATCACGACTAATAAAACAAATGGCATGACTACTACAAACATACTTTTTACACTTACTGACATATGAACCGCATCAATTACAAAAATAAACGCAAGATACATTAGTATATACAAACAAACATAAACATACATAATCCCCCTCAATATAGCACTCAAAAAGCCCACCCCTTCTTAATTCATTATATAATTCATCCGGCTAATGATTTCTCGAAGTTTTTCTAACTCTTGATCTGTATATATTACTTTGCCTGTTAAGATCTCATTTCTGAAGAACGTTACAATTTGCTCTCTATCTTTTAATCTCGGCGTTTTTTCTTCAGAAAGATCTAGCACTTCTTTCCCACTCGCATTATAAAAATATACAATCGGTTTTACGTTTTCCTTTACAATATCAACTTGCATTTCTTTCAAACAATTGTATAGAATATGAGATAGTTTCTTCGCTCTATATACTGGATTCCCTTCATTTTTCACTTGTATCGTTAATGAATCTTCACCTGTAATGCATTCAAATGTCTCTTCTTTCTCTACCTCTTGTTGATACTTGCCCATTTCATCAATCATAAATGAATATATACTAGCATTTTCTTTCGTTAATCCATGAATTAATTTCCCTGTCCATTCTTTCGTCTCAAGTAGATACATACCCGTTTTACTTAAGACAAGATGATGAATGCGACAATCATTTCCTCCGTGCTGATTTTTAATAAAAACATTCGGCATAATATGAAATTCATTGTCTAGTATTATGCCTTGTTCTACGAATCCACGCTTCATATAATGTAATGCTTCGTGTGTATTCACTTCAGCTCCATTTTTCGTATACTCTCGCAAATTTGCAATTAACTTTTGAAACATATGTATTTCGTTACTATGTTTGTCTTGCATTTCACTGCGTTCTTTACTATGTTGCACAGCTAATTGATTTTTCATCATACGCATATTTTCAAGTTCTCTAGCTGCACTTATTTGTAAATCATTGTATTTCTTCTGTTCCATATTTTTCAATGTATTTTGTTGTTCTTTATGCTCTGTAACCGTAGCTGCAATTTCAGTTTCATACGTTTCAATTGCTTGCTTCTTTTCAAATTCTACTTGCTGGCTCTCTGATTCTAACTGTTTATTTTTATAGAACAGCACAAATACTGCAGCTAATAATAATAAAATTACACCTATTAGCACATAATCCATATCTTTTCTCCTTTATTTCGTTTCCTACTATTCTCCATACACATTTCTACTACATTATACTATGTTATTCGTATATTTTTTGTAAAAATTTCACGTGCAGTCAAAAGACCTTGTAATTTTACAAGGCCTTTTGTAAATTCCCTTTATTTTGTAGTAAATACATATTATAATACAACCCTTGCTCACTCAGTAATTCTTGATGTGTTCCTCTTTCTACTATTTCTCCATCATGCATAACAAAAATTTGATCTGCATCTTGAATTGTAGATAATCTGTGTGCAATTGCTATAGTCGTTCTCCCTTTTCGCATTTGCTGTAATGCTGTTTGGATCGCATCTTCTGTTTCTGTATCAATATTAGCTGTGGCTTCATCTAATACTAATACTTTCGGATTCGTTGCTATCGTTCTAGCAAAAGCAATTAATTGTCGTTGACCACTAGAAAATGCAGCTCCTCTTTCTACTACTTCCGTTTCATACTGTTCTGGTAATTTTTCAATAAACGTATTCGCTTGCACAAATTGTGCCGCTTCTTTTACTTCTTCATCCGTAATTTCTTCATTGTACATACGAATATTTTGTTTTACATTTCCCGCAAATAAAAATGCATCTTGCAATACGAGCCCTATTTTCTTTCTAATTTCTCTTTCTTCAAATCTCTCTAAATCTACACCATCTATTACAATATTTCCGGACTTAATATTATAAAATCGCATTAACAAATTCATAATAGTACTTTTTCCGCTACCAGTGTGCCCAACGAAAGCCACTGTTTGCCCCTGTTTCACGTGAAAAGATACATTTTTTAAAACATCACGTTTTCCATCATACGAAAAAGTAACATTTTTAAATTCAATTTCTCCATTAACGACTTGAGGATTTCCATCTCCTTTTTGAACTGGCGCTAAATCTTTCTCGTCCATTAAATGAAATACACGTGATGATGAAACAAGTGCCTGTTGGAAAAATGATAATTTCATCATCATCTCATTTACAGGCTGGAAGAAACGATGTATATAGTTAACAAACGCATATAAGACACCTACTTCAACAGGACTCTTCAAAGCATCAATTCCAAATAAACCAAGTACTAACGCAATAGCGACAATATGAACTAAATCAGTTGCTGGACGTAAAAGTAACGCGTCTAATTTTAACGTCCGCCGCCCTGCACTATAATGTTTATTATTCACTTCTTCAAACTCTTTTCTCATACGCTTTTCTTGTCTGAACACTTGGACAATATTCATTCCTTGAATGGACTCATTTAACTTTGCATTTAACACGCTTAATTGATTACGTACTTCTAAATAAAAGGCTGCACTCTTCCGGCGATATAGCACCATAATTGCAAACATTATTGGAATTAATACGAGAGAAAATAGAGCTAGTTTTACATTTAATAAAAACATTGCTACTAAAATACCTATTAAAAAGACTACATTTTTGACAAATGTGGATAATACACTGACATAAAAATCTTTAATTGCTTCCGTATCATTCGTTATGCGCGATACAAGCGTACCAATCGGCGTACGATCAAAGAAACTTAATGATAACTTTTGAACATGATCATATACTTCAACACGCATATCTTGAACAATTTTAAAAGCGATATTTTGAAAATACAATAAGTCTAAATAAGTAAATAATACTTTTAATAAGTGAGCAATAAGATACACTACAAATAGAGTAACAAGTGCTGATTGATCAAAGTTACGTGGTACTAAATGTTCATCAAGAAATTGTTTAATTAAAAAAGGACCCATCATTTCAGTTACAGTTGCACCAACTAAAAAGATAAATGCTAAAGATAGCAACCTTTTATATGGCTTCATATAAGAAAGTAATCTACTTAAATCACTCCGCTTCTTCCCTGTCATCATACGCCTCCTTTCTCGACTAATGCTTCTAACTGCTGGCTCTCGTACATTTCTTTATACCAACCGTTTTCTTCCATTAATTGTTCATGTGTACCTCGTTGCACAATTCTGCCTTCATCCACAACAAGTATAAGATTGGCATGTTGAATTGCACTTAAACGATGAGCAGTAATAATCGTTGTTTTTCCTGCTCTTTCCCTCTTTAATGCATTTAAAATCGTTTCTTCTGTTTTTGCATCTACCGCTGATAAACAATCATCTAAAATTAAAATTTCCGCATTCGTTAATAAAGCACGTGCAATAGAGATTCTCTGTTTTTGGCCTCCAGATAACGAAACGCCTCTTTCTCCTACTACCGTTTCATACCCTTCTGAAAATTGGAGGATGTCATTATGAATACAAGCAATCTCTGCAGCGCGAATTATTTCATTATATGTAGCATCCGCCTTTCCGAAGGCAATATTCTCCCCAATACTCGCTGAAAATAAAAAATGATCTTGCGGCACGTATGAAATGGCAGAACGGACACCGTAAAGTGTTACATCGCGAATATCCCGCTCCCCAACTTTTAATTCACCACTAAAATGATCATACTCACGGATTAAACATTTTAATAAAGTCGTTTTCCCTGCTCCTGTACGTCCAACAACTCCTAGTGTTTCACCCTTCTTCAAATCAAAGTGAACATCTATTAGCTGTAACAGTTCATTTTTCTTATATGAAAATGAATTGACCGCAAATGTAACATCACCGCTTGCTACTTTATGTACAGCATCTTCTCTATTTACTACATCTGATTTTTGCGAGAGAATTTTTTCTACACGGTCATACGAAGCACGCCCACGCTCCATAATGTTGAACAACCATCCAAAGGCTAACATTGGCCAAACGAGGGTACCTAAATACGTTGTAAATGTAACGAGATCACCTACAGTTAATTCACCCCTCACAACTAATACTGACCCGTAACACACTGCAATTAAAAAAGAAAATCCAACGATAAGAGAGATTGTCGGATCAAACAACGAATCAATACGTGCGACTAACATATTTTTATGTACAACATCTTCTGATTTTTTTCGAAATGCTTGTAAATCTTCTTTCTCTTGTCCAAGTGATCGAATTACCTTCATCCCACTCATACTCTCTTGCACTTTATCATTGATTTCTGAAAACGATTGCTGCGCTTTATGAAACCTTTTATGTAATAACGTTCCATAATAATTTGTCGAAATCGCTACAATCGGCATTGGAATTAAGCTTAACAATGTTAACTTCCAACTAATTGTAAAACCCATCGCTACGAGTACACATCCCCCAACCGCTAATGAGTCAACAAGTGTTAAAACGCCCGATCCAGCAGTTTGTTGAATCGCCTGAATATCATTAGTCGCATGCGCCATCAAATCACCCGTACGACGTGATTGATAGAAAGATGGGCTCATCTTTGTAAAATGTTCATATAGATTCTTTCGTAATTGACGGGCTAGTTTTAACGAAGATCCAAAAATCATAATACGCCATAAATAACGTAATATGTACATAGTAATCCCTACAACTACTAACAGAATAACCCACTTCAACAATTTTTCAGATGTTAATGTTCCATTATTAATTTCATCTACTACAATACCTAGTACTTTCGGAGCTACAAGTTCAAGAAGCGCGACACCAAATAACATAATAATTCCAATTATGTACGCTCGTTTTTCTTGTTTAAAAAACCACGCTAAATTAATAAATACCTTCATTTTTATCCTCCTCTCTTAAAATGAGCGATGTTTTCAGTTTACCAAAAATACTGAATTTTTAAAAGTTTTAAACACTTCAAAAAACCCAATAGGAAAGGGCACTCTTATCGAGTGCCCTTTAGCGCTTATTTTGTTTGTTGCTTGCTCATCGCGCTCATCATTTGATTGATTTTCTTTTGGGAAGGTTTTTGTCCCATTTGCATCATCATCATTTTTAACATTTGTTCATTAATTGGTGGATTTTTTTCTAAGTAGTTCATCATGTATTTGCGGGCAATGAAAAATCCTAACGCCACACCTGCTACTAGTGCCACTACGCCCACTAGAATACCTAACCAAATCGGCATATATTTTCCTCCTTCATGTTGTCTACCTTACAGTGTACTAAAACCTTTTCAATAAGACAAGATACAATTCGACATTTTTTACACATATGTTCGTACTTGTTTTAGAGGATTCAGCCATCCGTACTTTGTATTTTCATAATCCATAGCTAAAAATGTTAATTCACACTTTCTTAACACCTCAAAGAAGGTCGTTTCCATAGAAACGTTTCCAGAGGTATTCATGCGAATATAGTGTGGTTTCACCATTATTTCACCGTATTCCGCTCCTGTATAAAGTGTATGTGTATGATGTGTTCGATCATATTTACCAAGAACCCGTAAAGCTTGTTCTAATTTATGATGAATTTTCATTACTTGTAATGGTCTCGTTATATACATCATTTGTTTATATAACACTTTTTTCTCTGAAAGGGACCCAGATTCTGAAAATCGAGCAAATAAATCAAAAAACAAATATTCACGACCAAAGTAAGCTTTCGCAATATCCTCTTGAATTAAATACAATTCATACGTTTTCATCTTTTGCCTCCCAATCTGGACAACCTTTTCTCTTCATTATATAGAAGAAATTTTGCAATGATTGTCTGACTGCGGAGAGATAAAAAACTTTTTCTGTCGAAAAAACTCATTTACATAGAAAAACCTCTCCATGCCGGAGAGATTTTTCTAAAATCATTAAAGCATTTCTTTTACTTTACGAACAACGTTCTCTACAGTAAATCCATACTCTTCCATAATCTTCTCACCAGGAGCAGAAGCACCGAATGTATCGATACCTAACACATCTCCTTCAAGACCTACGTAACGGTGCCATCCGAATGTAGCACCCATTTCGATTGCGAAACGTTTTGTTACTGCTTTTGGTAATACAGATTCTTTGTACTCAGCAGTTTGAGCTTCAAAGCGATCCATAGATGGCATGCTGACAACAGCTGCGTCAACGCCGTCTACTGATAGAACTTTTTGTGCTTCAATAGCTAGACTTACTTCAGATCCAGTTGCAAGTAAGATTACATCAGCCGTTTCTTTCTTGCTTGCAGAAACTACATATGCACCTTTTGCTACTTTTTCATACGTATCGTCTTTTGCACCTTCTAATGTTGGAAGGTCTTGACGAGTTAATACTAAAGCGGTTGGTTTGTTTGTAGATTCTAGAGCTAGTCTCCAAGCTGCAACAGATTCGTTACCATCAGCTGGACGAATAACAGATACATTTGGCATTGCACGAAGCGCTGCTAATTGCTCGACTGGTTCATGTGTTGGGCCGTCTTCACCAACAGCGATACTGTCGTGTGTGAATACATACGTTACTGGCAATTGCATTAATGCTGCAAGACGAATTGCTGGACGTAAGTAATCAGAGAATACGAAGAACGTACCACCGTAAGTTTTTAAACCGCCATGTAGTGCAATACCGTTCATTGCTGCACCCATTGCAAACTCACGTACACCGTACCAAATGTTTTTACCGCTGTAATCATCTCTTGTAAAGTCTTTTTCGTTATTCATGTATGTTTTGTTAGAACCAGCAAGGTCAGCAGATCCACCGAAGAATGATGGTACAGACTCTGCAATTGCATTAATTACAGCACCTGAAGAATTACGAGTTGCTGCTTTTGATCCTAATTCATAAGTTGGTAAGTTTTGCTCCCAACCTTCTGGAAGAAGACCATTCATTGCTGTTTGCAGTTCGTTTGCTAATTCTGGATATGCTTGTGCATATTCACCTAGCATAGTGTTCCACTCTGCTTGCGCAGTTTCACCCACATCTTGTACTGTTTTACGGAAGTTGTCATATACTTCTTCTGCTACATGGAAGTCTTGCTCAGCAGTCCAAGCATATGCTTCTTTCGTTAATTTTGTTTCGTCTACACCAAGTGGAGAACCATGTGAAGCTGATTTTCCTGATTTGTTTGGAGAACCGAAACCAATTGTCGTTCTTACTTCAATTAGCGTTGGGCGTTTTTCGTCAGCTTTCGCTTCTTCAATTGCTTTCGCGATAGCTTCAATATCGTTTCCATCCTCAACACGGATTACTTGCCATCCGTATGCTTTGTAACGATCTTCTACACTTTCAGAGAATGAACGATTTAAATCGCCATCTAATGAAATATCATTTGAATCGTAAAGCACAACTAGACGACCTAATTGTAAATGAGCAGCTAATGAAGATGCTTCAGCAGAAACGCCTTCCATTAAATCTCCATCACCACAAATAGCGTATGTATGATGATCTACTACATTATACGCATCACGGTTATATTTAGCCGCTAAATGTCTTTCAGCCATTGCCATACCTACAGCAGTTGCAATACCTTGTCCAAGTGGACCAGTAGTTGCGTCTACACCTGCTGTATGACCGTACTCAGGATGTCCTGGAGTTTTGCTTCCCCATTGACGGAAGTTCTTTAAATCATCCATTGTTAGATCATAACCAGATAGGTGAAGTAGGCTGTATAGTAACATTGAACCATGACCTGCAGATAATACGAAACGATCACGGTTAAACCACGTTGGGTTATTTGGATTGTGTTTCATAAATTGAGTCCATAATGTATAAGCCATTGGTGCTGCACCCATTGGCATTCCTGGGTGACCAGAGTTTGCTTTTTCAATCGCATCGATGGATAATGTGCGAATCGTGTTGATAGAAAGTTGTTCGATTGAATGTGACATGCTATTCTTCCCTTCGCTTATATTAGTAAACGTTTTATACATTTATATGATAGCTTCCCACGCAAGATTATACAACATGTATCGACAAATATGTTGATATTTTTTTGGTTTTTCATAAAAAAATCAATGATTTCGGGAATGTATGGGTATTCAATATGACATACTTTTTCATTGTTTTTATTTTAAAAAGAAAAGGAATTATCTGTATATTTATTCATCATTTTCAAATTCCATAATGCAAAATATATCCTTCCCCATTTTCCACTCTGCAAAGCAAACGAATAAAAGAATTTAAATCTTGGCATAATTTATCTCGATCAAATACGTATCTTTCATATTCTCCATCAGTATTATTATCATTTCCCCATCGAAACTGACCTGTCAGTTCGATTGTTTCTGGCGCTAGAGAAAACATGTTAACTAGCGAACAAAATAACTGTTCTGCTATCACTGCTCCTTGCTGTTCTATTTTCGTAATACCATAATAGTGAATTCCAAATCCTTCTGCTCTTTTCGCTGGATAATAGGTCGGAATCCAATGGGTAAAATCTAATAGATATACGATTAGCTCATCACTTAATACGACACACTCATCTATCGTTGCCTCTTCTTTATATAGAAAACAAAGTTCAATCCAATCTATACCTATAAAATCCAACCCTTTTTTTTCATTTGAAACAAATACAAACTCGTGCTGTAAAGCCAAATTATCCCCCCTATTGCTCACATTTATTATTCTTATTATATAAAAAAGCACCTTTTATAGGTGCTTAAAATAAATTATACAATTTTCTTCCGTATCGAACTTGAAATAAAGTCAATGATAATTACCATTAAAATGATACCCAATAAAATAATACCCACACGAGACCAATTGCGTGAACTCAGTGCAAAAATTAACGGTGTCCCAATCCCACCTGCTCCAATAACACCTAAAATGGCAGCGGATCGTACATTAATTTCGAACCTGTATAACGTATATGATAGAAAATCCGGTAATACTTGTGGCAATACTGCATACCAAAGTATTTGAAACCGATTTGCGCCTGTAGCTATTAATGCTTCCGTCGGTCCCTTATCTATATTTTCAATTCCTTCTGAATATAATTTCCCTAACATTCCAATAGAGTGTAACCCTAAAGCTAGAACTCCGGCAAAAGAGCCTGGTCCAACAGCTTTTATAAATAAAATGGCCATAACTAATTCAGGAAATGTACGAACAAAACTAAGTACAAATTTCCCAGTTCCTGACGTTAATTTTCCACTGCTCATATTCGTTGCCGCCCAAAAAGCGAATGGAATAGATAAAAAGGCAGAAATAAATGTACCTAATATCGCAATTGCCAACGTATCAATTAAACCATGTAATAAATCTTCACCATCTGGCAAAGATACATACGACCAATCTGGACTCAATACACCTGTCATAATTGCTTTTGTAATTTCTCCTGCCGTATCCTTTATTCCCTCTAGCGGGACTCCTGAAAAAGCCCATACATAAACAAATGCAAGTGCTATAAAAACAAACCAGCGATACACACTCGGTTTCTTCGGTTTTGGTACAATTATCGTCGTTTTACTCATTATAATTTCTCCCGCAACAATGTACTTACATAATCAATTAACAATACAACAACAAGGGTATAAATAATAATAGATGCAGTTTGTTGATATTGTAAAAATCCAAGTGTACGGTCATAATATAACCCAATACCACCTGCTCCTACTAAACCTAAAACAGCTGCTGCACGTACGTTCACCTCAAATGTATAAAGAACATAGGAGACAAAATGTGCTTTCACTTGCGGAATTACCCCATACACGATCCATTGCACTTTATTTGCTCCTACTGCCGTCATCGCTTCTAATGGACCTGGATCAATTGATTCCATTGACTCATACAACAATTTTGCCACGAGCCCAATTGAGAAAAAAGTAAGAGCCAAAATACCTGGAAGTGGTCCTATTCCAAAAATAGCTACGAAAATTGCCGCTAATAATAAATCTGGTATCGTTCGGATAAAGTTTAAAACCAATCGAGCTGGACCGTACAAAAATGCACTAGTAAACACATTACTTGCCGCAAATAGTGCCAGTGGAATAGCTAAAATCGCTCCTAAAGTCGTTCCAATAATCGCCATACGTATTGTATCTAACATCGCTGTTGTAATAACTTGAAAATAACTCCAATCTGGCGGCACCATCTCTTTTAATAAGTCCATCATATTAGGAAAACCAACTACTAGTTTTGAAAATGATGCGTCGACCTGTATACTACTTCCCCACAACAGTAAAATAACTAGAATAACCGTTAACATATGTTTCAACTTACTTGGCGGCTTCGGTATCGATTTTGAATATATCGTCACATCATTCATTTAACTGCCACCTTTAATAATTCACTTTTCTGCGCTACGTCTCCATAAATTTCAGCAAATTTTTCATCCGTTGCCTCGTCTACAGAACCATCAAAAACAATTTCGCCTGCATGTAATCCAATAACGCGTGTCGCATATTGCCTAGCTAAATCAATAGAATGTAAGTTTACAATTGTTGTAATCCCAAAATCTTCATTAATTTTTTTCAAATCATCTAATACTTGCTTCGTTGTTAGCGGATCTAACGACGCAACAGGTTCATCTGCCAATATGATTTTTGCTTCTTGCGCCAACGCTCTAGCAATCGATACGCGTTGCTGTTGTCCTCCTGATAATTCATCAGCTCGCGCATATGCTTTTTCTAAAATATTCACCCTTTTTAACGATTGAAAGGCAAGCTCCAAATCTTCTTTTGGAAATAGACCTAACGTTGTACGCAGTGTCGAATGATATCCAACACGCCCAGCCAATACATTCTTCAATACCGTGGATCGCTTTACAAGGTTAAAACTTTGAAAAATCATGCCAATATCCCGGCGCATGCGTCGTAATCCTTTTCCTTTCGCAGCAGTAATAGACTCACCTTCAATTATAATTTCGCCTTCTGTAATCTCATGAAGGCGATTTACCGATCTGAGAAGTGTAGATTTTCCAGCTCCGGACAGCCCTACCATTACAACAAACTCACCTTTTTGAATGTTCAAGTTTATATTATTCAATCCTTTTGTACCATTCGGATACATTTTGGAAACATTTCGAAATTCTATCACACATCTTACCTACCTTCTATGTATTCAAAACGGCAAACTAACTGGAAACATACACCTTCCAGTTAGCTGCCATTTCCATATGTATTATTGCGTTTTTACTTTCTTTCCATATTCACGAACGATATCAAATTTACTATCATCAGATTTAACATATCCTTCATGTGAATATACTTCTTTAATGATTTTGTGACCTTCCTCATTCTTTCCTATTTCAATGAAAGCATCCTGTAATTTCTTACTCCACTCTGCATCTAAATCAGAACGTACCGAAATCGTATCGTTTGGAATTTTTTCCGTAAATTTCACTATTTTCGTTTGATCGAATATATTCGGATAATCTTTTTTCACAATATTACGAGCATCTTGGAATACAACAGCTGCATCTACATCACCATTTAAAAGAGCAATAAGCGACTGATCGTGACCTTTTAGTGTAACAGGTTTCACATCCTTTAGCGGATCAATTCCCTCTTTTAACAATACAGCCGCAGGCCATACATACCCTGCTGATGACGTTACATCTTGATAGCCAATTTTTTTACCTTTTAAATCTTTTACACTGTTAATATTTGAATCTTTCTTAACTACAAACTCAGATTTATAAAAGTCTACTAAATCCTTTGTAGGGGCTCCTGTTCCATCATCTACTCCAAAACGTTGTGCTTGTAAAATTACGTTTGCAGCCTTTTTCTCATGCGCTAGCACATACGCTGTTGGAGGTAAAAAACCTACATCTACTTGCTTAGACGCCATCGCTTCTACAATTGTATTGTAATTCGTTGAAATACTAACTTTTACCGGAATATTTAATTTATCACTTAGTAGCTTTTCCAATGGTTTTGCCTTTGCCTCTAATGTATCTGCATTTTGAGAAGGAACAAATTGAACATTTAAAGTCTTCGGTACATAACCTTTTTTCGTATCTTCAGTTTTACTTGCACTTGATTCTTTCGTTCCACAACCACTTAATAATCCCGCCGCTAGTACAACTGTCGTACTCATTGCAAAAACTTTTTTCAACATATTAATGCCTCCATTTTTGTTGTTATAAAATTGTCTTCCGTAAACATGAAGAAATATATCACACATTTTTACGGATAATTCCTTATTTACAGAATCTTTACACATTCTATACATTCTCATTAAAATTCTCTTCATATATTTGATATGCTTAATTAGTAGATAACAATAGAAAAGGTGAATGATATTGAATCCAAATCAAATTGTAACTTTAAACATTTTTTTAACAAGTGATATACATGGCACTGTTTATCCAATTCACTACCAAGATAACTCCCAAGCTGAAATTGGTTTAGCCAAAATTTCTACTCTTATAAAAAAAGAACGTTCCCAAAATAGAAACGTTCTTTTAATTGATAACGGTGACTTCATACAAGGAACACCCTTTACTTATCATTACGCTACATATGAAGAAGATAAGAAAAATCCAATGTCTTTATTAGCGAACTATTTACGCTATGATGCTGCAGTTATTGGGAATCATGAATTTAATTATGGAATGGACATATTAAATAATGCTATTTCTACTGCAAACTTCCCGTATCTATCAGCAAATATTTTAGATAAAAACAGAAAAGAACCTTATTTCGGGAAACCATATATAATAAAACATATTGAATCAAATATAAAAATTGCTATTTTAGGGGTGACAACGCATTACATTCCCAATTGGGAACAACCCCATCACATTCAAGATTTACAATTTGAAGATGCATTAGAGACAACAAAAAGATGGGTTTCTTACATTCGCGAACACGAGAAACCAGATTTATTGATCGTAGCCTACCATGGGGGATTTGAACGCGACTTACAAACTGGGGTACCGACTGAAGTTTTAACAGGTGAAAACCAAGGATATGCAATGTACCATGAAATTCAAGGCATAGACATTTTACTAACAGGCCACCAACACCGGGAAATCGCTCACACCGTAATGAATGGTGTAACAATTTTACAGACTGGATGCAATGGACACTCCGTTGGAAAAGTAACAGTAACATTCGAAAAAACAGAAAAAAAATGGGTAAAAAAAGAGAGTTACTCACAATTATTGCCCGTACAAGGAATTGAGGCTGACCAAGATATTCTTTCCTTGGTTGCCGATTATGAAGAAAAAACACAAAATTGGCTCGATCAACCTATTGGAGTAATCTATGGGGACATGCAAATTTCAGATGCTATGCAAACTCGTTTGCAAGACCATCCTTTTATTGAATTCATAAATAAAATACAGATGGATATAGCTAATGTTTCCATTTCTTGTACAAGCTTATTCCATAATACATCTCCAGGTTTCCCGAATCGCGTAACAATGCGTGACATCGTTTCTAATTATATTTATCCAAATACATTAAAAGTAATTAGAATAACTGGAGCGGATATAAAAGATGCCCTTGAACTCTCTGCTTCTTATTTCATATTAAAAGCAGATGGAACTATCATCGTAAACCCTACCTACATAGAACCAAAGCCGCAACACTATAATTACGATATGTGGGAAGGAATTTCGTACGTATTAAACATTTCCAAACCAATTGGCGAGAGAGTAGAATCCTTACAGTATAAAGGCGCTCCACTTCATATGAATGAAGAATATGACGTCGTTATGAATAATTATCGTGCAAGCGGCGGAGGGAACTTCTTTATGTTTCAAAATAAGCCCGTAATAAAAGACATACCAACAGATATGTCTGAACTTATCGCTAACTATATATTGAAGCACAAAAAGATAGAAGCAACAGTCAATAACAACTGGAAAGTTATTAAATAGCGGATATAATAAATAAAAAAGATGGGCTTCGCCCATCTTTTAGTTTAATTTTGCATTATCTTGCTTTTTTAAAGCTTTTAATTTCGCCGGTGTAACATCAGTACCTTCTTCGTTAACAACTTTAATTCCTTTAAGTTCGTTTAACATATTTTGACGAAATCCTTTTAAATATTGTTCACGTAGCGATTGGCGCTCACGTTGTTCTTCTTCAGTTAAACCTTCAGCTTTTGCTTTTTTCGCTAAGAAGTTAATGCGTTCAATGAGTTCGTGACTTTGCATCTCGAATCCCCCTTTTACTCAAAACTGATTATTATCATACAATAGTTAGTCCTCTTTATCAAGCAATTGCTTTGTATATTCTACATATCTTCGATGTACAGTTGCTTTTGAAACATCATGACCAAAACCACGAAGTGTTGCTGCAATTTCTTCAAAAGTTAATTCATTCCGGCGTAAACGTACAATTTCCTCAATTGGCACTTCTTTTTTCTCACGTCCTATACTTAAATGACGATTTTTCAAATTATTCTCTGGACGAAATCCTTTCTCTACCGCTCTTTGCATGCCACGTTTAATTTTTAAATTGTGGATTTTTCTTTGATACTCTTCAACAATCCCAATTATATCTAGCACCATCGAATCAGAGTCAGAAAGTTCTAATTCTCCATTATGCGTATGCGTATATACTTTTATTCCCTCTTTATGTAAACAGTGCATTAATGCAATCTTTGCATTCCCTCTACCAAGGCGCGTTTCATCTTGTATGAGAAGTACATCAACTTGTTCATCGCGAATTGTATCTAGCACTTCTAATATGCCATCACGTTCAATTGTATAACCACTAGCCTGCTCCTCAATCACCTTTACAACATTCATTTGATAGCGCTCAGCTAAATGCAATAATTCATCTTTTTGACGCAATAATGATGTTTCCTGTTCTTCTTTTGTTGTGCTCACACGTGCATAAATAATTGCATTCATTTTGAACCCTTCTTTCTCACTATATTTTCCTTATAGTGTATCATAAATTCGTCTTTCGTTCGAACTTATGTTTGTAGAATGTTTTTTCGCATGTTATACTTATTAATAAGAAAAATGAAAGAAAACGAGGTGTTAGAAAACATGGAAAAGTTAACGAAACGCCAGCAAGACATTCTCGACTTTATTAAGCTAAAAGTACAAGAAAAAGGATATCCACCTTCCGTACGTGAAATCGGTCAAGCAGTCGGCCTCGCTTCTAGTTCTACAGTGCACGGACATTTATCACGACTAGAAGAAAAAGGATATATTCGACGTGATCCAACAAAACCACGAGCAATTGAAATTTTAGGTGACAACCGAATGGATACAGAAACACAATCTGTTATTCAAGTTCCAATTGTCGGAAAAGTTACTGCTGGATTACCGATTACAGCAGTTGAAAGTGTAGAAGATCACTTCCCACTTCCAGCTAGCATTGTTGCTGGAGCAGACCAAGTATTTATGTTACGCATTTCCGGAGATAGTATGATTGAAGCTGGTATTTTCGATGGGGATTTAGTTGTTGTTCGCCAACAACAGTCTGCATACAACGGTGAAATTGTAGTCGCTTTAACAGAAGATAACGAAGCAACTGTTAAACGTTTCTATAAAGAAAAAGACCATTTCCGTCTACAACCAGAAAACTCTTCATTAGAACCTATCATTTTAAAACAAGTGTCAGTTATCGGAAAAGTAATTGGCGTATATCGTGATCTACATTAAGAATAAAAAAAGAAGATAATTACCTTATTTATATACGGTAATTATCTTCTTTTTTATATTTTGATAGATTTTCATACATTTTATTTCTTATGAACGAGTTTCAATCGTCACATCGCCAGCAGCTGTTTTACCGCTAATCTTTTTACTACCATTTCCAATTGTTATATTTTTATTTTCTTCATTAAAAATCATCACTTCGCCAGCAGTGCTTTGCCCAGTTATAACTGCATCTTGTGGTTTTTCTAATAAAGTAATATCTACATCCCCAGCAGTTGAACTTGCCTCTACATCATACTTCGGATCATGATCCACAACATATACATCCCCGCTAGCCGTTTTCGCTGTCACTTTCCCTATTACCTTTTTTAAATTCACCTCTCCAGCTTTTGTAGATCCCTCCACACTCCGAGCTGTGATATGCTTCAAATCTACCTCTCCAGCGAGCGTCCCAGCACTTACACGATCACTTTTCACATCACTCATTTCGATTTGTCCTGCAGATGAATTTACTTTTATATCTTGGTAAAGACGTTCAGGCACAAGTATAGTCAATGTAGACGTTTGAATTTTGAAATTGTAAAAGGAAAAATCAAATGAAGCACCTTTTTCTCTTTCCCCAATAATTTTTAATGTGTCACCATCTTCGGTAATAAGAACCTCTTGTTTACGTACATCTCCTGATTGCTTTACATAAAAAGAAGAGTCGGGAGATTTTTGGACAACAATATCCCCAGCATCTAACTTAACTTCTATATTTATTAGTGTTTCGTTTTTAATTACGTCTTCTTTATTTCCTTCTTCTGCAGTTTGCACTGCTTTTTCATATGTTTGTGAAATCCCTATTACTCCAATAATGATACAAGCGATAGCTACTAACAATATTTTCTTCATCATCTACTCCCCTTTTATCATTTTGAAGTTCCATATTACATAACGTACGCATAACTTTTTAAACCACTTCGTACTATAATAAGCGATAAGACATAACAACAAACCTACTCCAACAAACGTTATACTAACGAATACATCCAGCCATATAAAGGTACCCATAAATACTTTTGCAATAACGAAAAATGGTGTCACTACACTCGCAATCCCACCGACCCAAAAAGAAAATATAAAAGCGATAATTGCAACTAACGGGCCTAACACAATAATAAAATTAAACAAACTAAGTCCAATCACTGCCATAACAGCCCTTGTTATATTGGTAGTTGATGGGTCCTTTTTCATTTCGTCAAAGCGATACAAAGCCAGTAAGTCTTTCGCAATTACTTTCGGAGAACCAAGGCCCTTTATTATTTCCGATTCAGTTTTTCCTTCTTCTACCCCAAACTGAAAATGCTCTTCATAATCAAATAAAATATCTTTCCTCTCTTCTTCCGGTAACTTTCTAAGATGACTTGATAATTCTTTAAGAAACTGCTCTTTACTCATCCCATTCCACCCCTTCAATAATTTCTTGTACGCCTTTTGCAAAATCACGCCACTCTGTTACTAACAAATTCAGTTGCGTTTCCCCTTGCTCCGTTAGTTGATAATATTTACGAGGCGGTCCTTCCGTAGATTCTTTTAAATACGTTTGAAAATATCCTTCTTTCGTTAAACGACGTAATAAAGGATACACTGACCCTTCCGATATTAAAAATTTATTTGAGATTTGCTGAACAAGTTCATAGCCGTAACAATCTTTACGTTTCACAAGTACTAAAACACACAGTTCTAATACGCCTTTTTTAAACTGAACGTTCAAGGTCAATCCCCCTTTCTCATTTCAGTACTATTCAATACACGGTACCTGTTATACCCATAATATACCACTTAGTATTATTCATTGCAAGGTACTATATTTTTCAATACTTAATTTTCGAATTAAATACCCCTTAATACAGTAATACGAATTTTCTATATTTACATTTTTTCTTCTTGCCTCATAATTTTAATCGGGAGCGTGAGGAAGAAAATGGTTCAAATAAAAATTACACCTGAAGAATTAGAACAAGTTGCAAAACGGGCTAATGATACTAAGCATGCATTAGAATCCATACATAATAATTTATGCAATCAAATTGATTACATGTGTTTTCAATGGACAGGTGCATCGAATCAAAACTTCGTTCAAATGTTTAACAATGCCAGACCATCCGTATTCACAGCTATCAATGCACTTGTGCATGTCGAAGAAGAATTAAAGAGAATTGCTGAAAAATTCCGCGTTGCAGATAGCGAAGATGTAACGACTCCAAAAGAAACTACACCTAGTAAATCACCTGAAAAATCTTTCTTAGGAAAAGTTTGGGATGGTATAGTAGACGGTACAGGAGCTGCTGTTGGAGATACAATCGACGGTATAAAAGCATTAGGTGACTGGGAAACTTGGAAAGGCATGGGCTACACTGTCACCCATTTAGATAAAGCTCTACCTGCTATGTGGGATGCGTTATCCGACTCTTATAATAAAGATGTGATAAATGGGGATGCAGAAACACGTGCAAGATGGGGATCGTATGCTTTAACACAAATTGGATTAGGTCTTCTTGGAGATAAAGGGGTCAGTAAGGCTGCAAATCTAGCACAAGGTGCTAAATTCTCTCAAGGCATCTCAAAAGCTGGACAATTATTTAATAAAGGCGATAATTTGGCTTTCACAGGCGGTAATGGTGTTACATCTGCATTTGATAGTGCTACTTTTAGACAAGCCGAAGAAAAACTTTCAACCTACCAGTTTGCTCAAGGTGAAAATACTACTACTGTGAAACCTGGTGATAGTAGTTCACTTGCCCCTGGAGGGGGCCTAGCTGCACACGAGGCTAGAGGTGGACATTTAATAGAAAGACATGTAGGAAAAACAGATGAAGAACTATTGCAAAGATTAGAAAGTAATTCTACAATAACAGGTGCGTCCACCTTTGCCGATAGAGCTACGGCTGAAAAAATAGCAAATGAAGTTTTAAGCAACCCGCAAAATACGGAAAAAATAAACAGATGGTTAAATAACCCTGACAGCAAGCCAACCTTACCCTTAAGATACCAAGGTACAGATATTACTGGTAGGCATGTTCCTAGAGGATCAGAAATTATCTCAGAAGTAAAAAATGCAAGAATTGTTTTAAAAAAAGAAAGAGATGGTAGTTTTATTATTACAGGATATCCAGAAAGATAGAGGAGAGTTTATATGAAAGATAAATACATACAATATGAAGAATTAAGTGATTTTTTAGCAGGAACTTTCCATCAAGATATTGAATCAATCGAATTCGCCATAAACGAATTTATCACTGAAGTTACTAATATATGTTTAGAGAATACTATTGAAGACATTACATCATTCCTACAAAGTGGTTTAACTGTTCATGAAAAAGAAGAATTCATTAAATATAATGCCGAAATTTATTTTCCTGCTTTAAACCTTACCCCTATAGAATGGCTAGAGCAAATAGTCGAACTCTTAAAAAGAGCATTAAAAAATAAATAGTAAGAACGGTTTTCGACCACCCTTTACAGGTGGTCTTTTACTTTTTTCTACGTGACACCTGAAATGCTAGAAGATGTTGCAAATCGTGCAAGTAATACCAGGATCGCATTAGAATCTATACATAATAATTTATGTAATGAAATTGATCATTTGTGTTTTCAATGGATTGGTGCCTCTAATCAACAGTTCGTTCAAATGTTCAATGATGCAAGACCAAAAGCTTTTACATCTATCAATTCAATTATACAAGTGGAAGAAGATTTGAAACGAATTGCTGAAAAATTCCGTAATGCAGATAATCAAGATGTTACATTGGAAGAAGGCGCAATGTGTGGTAGACCTTCTTCAGAGGACACAGGATTTGATGGTAAAAAATTAGCCAGAGATATAGCTGGTGAACTAAGTGGGGAATATGATATTCGGCGCGCTTGGAACGGTATTGATCCATCAACTGAAGAAAAACTTTCCACTTGGGAAAGAATTTTCGCTGGAGGAATGGCTGTAGCTGGTCTTACACCAGTTGGAAAAATTGCCAAAGTTGGAAAAGGAGTAAAAATGACTGCAAATGCAGTTGAAGCTGCTAACACTGCTAAAAAAGCTGAAAAGCTAAGAAATGCTACACAATACTCCACTCTTATTGAGGATAAAGTAATAGCGGTTGAAAAGCAAAACCTACCTGGAACTCTTGGTGCAACATTTAAAGATGGTAATTATAGAACAGTAAAAACAACAGAAGATATCAATTTTTACCGAGCATATGGTGGACAAGCTAAACCAAACGGAACATTTGTTACTACAGTTCCTGCGCCAAACAAAATTCAAGCAAAAAGAGATTTAGCGTTATTACCTGAATGGAAAAACACTCGACAATATGAAGCGGTAATACAAGCCCCAGAAGGTACAATATTACAAATAGGACGAGCTGAAAAACAAACAACTAGGTCTGGAACAATATTTAAAGGTGATGAAGACCAAGTATTATTACCATTCGGATATCCATCAGAATGGATCAAAGAAGTTAGAGAAATTCCAGGTAAATAGGAGGAGAATATATATGTTTAAAAATACAAATGTACTATTATGTCAAATCGAGATAGTAATTGAAATTACAAAAAATAAACAAAAAGAAAAAGAAGATCCATTCTATGAAGATTTACTAAAACGATTAAATCGTTTAGCTAATTATCTACAAAGTAACGATTATACTAATGACGGATTAGAATCTCGTCGAATTAAAGGCGCAGTGAGAGCCTATACTGATACCGGTCTCGTAAAAAGTTTTGACGACCCTCTACTTATTGAATTAGATAAATTAGAGACTATGCTAAATGAAAATTAACAATTCCTTTCAAATTATATTAATTGTAAATAAATAACAATAGACCACCTATTACAGGTGGTCTATTTTCTATTTCACATACACATAGGCTTCATTTGCTGTTAAATAATATATTTTCCCTTTGCAGTTGTGTACTTTATATAGTGATGATCCATTTACATTTACTTTAACATCAATAGTGAATCCTAACCCTACATCCACAGTACCAGCAACATCTTTATCCTGCCAAGATGCGGATTCATAGAAACGTAAATTGTTCACTTTAGAAATAACCCTCTTACCAGTTATAGTAGAAGCATCCGTCCCATTGTAACGGATGTATGAGGATTCATAATAAATCCATTGGTTACCACCAAGATTTAAGTTTCCTAATTTGCCCCATACTTTATAAGCCTGTCCTTTTTGTAGTTTATGAATAACACTATTATCTGTTGATGGTCTAGAACGAAGATTTACATTGTATCCCTCAATATACGCAACACCATTCACCTCTACTGTGCCAGTTATTTCATTTGGTTTCTGTGGTTTTGCATCCACTGTAACAGAATTCCCGTTATAAGCCTTTAACACGTCTGCTCGGAATTTCGCCTCTGATACACCATGACTACGAAGATAATCAAGTGGGTCTTCATGGTCTGTACCACCTAATTTATAAGTAATATCCTTATGTGTCCACAACCCTTTTGAAGGATGAATATTTCGTTCACGTAAGATTTCTCCTATTAACTCTACATATCGTTCGTAAGAACGTTTGAATTTCATCGGATCACTTGTTTCACACAATTCAACGTGAACAAATCTAGCATTAGCTGCCGGACCTGCACCCCATGCACGATATTTAGTAGATGCAATTTGAATCTTTTCATCCCAATCAACTGCGTAGTGAACAAACGCCGAACGCCATGTACGAGACTCATATTTTTGAATATTAATAGCTGGAGCTTCTGGGGTAGCTGTAGAATGAGCTACAACACCTTCATAAGCACCAACACCGTTACGGTATGGTTGTTTTCGTAAATCAGGAATAATTAAAACTCTATCAGCAAATACGTTTGTTCCAATTGATAATACTAAAATCATAGCAACAACTATAGACGAAATATGTTTCCACTTCTTTTTCATTTTACATCGGCATCCTTTTTTATAATTTTTGTGTGGTCAAATAATCCACTTGCTGACAGTCCAATAATGATTCCTTGAAATATATTTGTTTTGATATCTTGAGACAAAAAGAAAACGCCTAGCGTTATGCCAAGCGTTAAATTTAGTAACGGAACATATTTTGTTTGCATCCCAACTGTTTTTGCAATTTGTGATAGTCCTACGACAACACCAATCATTACCGTAATTTCAATCATTACATACCACCTCCTTTCAAGAAGAAGGTAAGAGCCGCTCCAATAAGCCCCCCAACAATAAGGCGTAAAATCCAAGTTGTATTAGCACTAATCTTATCTAATTGTTTATTGATATTGATAATGTCTTTCTCGTTACCTGTTGTCCGCATTTCTAAACTTTTAATCTCTAAGCGAATGTCCTTAATATCTTGCTTTATTTCTTGAACATCACTTCTCACCTCTTGCAAACCATCCATACCGTCCACCTCTTTCCAACCTCATAAATTATTTAAAATAAAAAAGCCTACTTTTCGTACGCTTTACTTTAAATCTATTTATTTAGTTCCTCCGTGTTTATCTGATGCCTCTATATGTTCCTTGATAGAAACCCCACTACCTACTTCTGTAGAAATCTCTGCTGCCGGATCCCCCGCTTTTATAATAGAAACTGTAATCGGACTACCTCTGAATAACTCAACATTAACGTTAAAATTGCTCGCAGTAATAATTCCGGCATTTACTAAGTTATCCACAACATCATCGATTTCCATAAATTTATTATCGTTCCCTGGCATCACATCTTCATTTGGAGCTGGGTTTTGAACTAATTGCATAACTAATTTCTCTAGTATTGGCATGATTTGATTGATAATTTGACTTTGTAATTGATTTTCCTCTGGACTTGTACTTTGGATTTGATTCGTCATTTTGTTATCTCCCCTTTTAGACAATAAAAAAGACCAACTTATGGCTGCTCTGGTTTCCTATTTATTCATTTTTATAGTCATACTCCTTTCAGTTGCGATTTGCTACTTCTCTATTCAGTAGGTACATTTTGTTTTTCCTGTGAAGCTTGTGTAATTCTGTCTAAGCAATCTTTGCAAATTTCCTGATTACCGATTCTTGTTGTATTTGTATTCACACCACAAATATCACAAAACCTTTCTTCAGTTCTAACGAACAGATTAGAAGTATCAGAGAATAATTCCACTTTTGTATTTGGTTTAATACCTGCTGTTTGCAACATATCCAATGGGATTTTGATTGTCCCATCTTCACCAACTGTTCCTAAAATACCTAAAAATTGACTCATTTCATTTTCTCCTTTCATCATTGTGAGCTACTTATAAAGTTCCATGCTTTTCCATCGTGGTAGTAAGCTCCAAACCCTCTATAACCATTCCTCATCCATAGAACCCCTTGTTGAGACAAAGAAATCTTTCCAAATGAGTTGAATAATATACCCGATGTTGAAATTGGTGACGTGAAGTTAACTCTCTTGGCTGTAAACCAAATTCCCTCTTGAGCTGTTATACCGATATTACCTGCATTCGTTAGACGAATATTACTCTCAGCGCCATTGTAATCTACATAGCGATAGTAAACGCCATTTCCATCTTTGTAGATACTTCCAAGGTTCCTACCAGTCCCATCACCTTCACCAAGAATTATATATGGGTTACGTGTTGTACTTTTTCTCTCATCTTCAAATCCCATCACAACTTTGGCAGATCCTTGGTTTACAAAACGAAGAACCTGATTTTCCATATGGAGGTATTCTTTTGTAGCACTTGTTTTGATAGTCATACCTTGGAGTAATCCAGCTTTTAACCAAGATGCTTCCACCCTACCCACCAAATCTATTAGATCAGCTGAAATATTAATCTTTTCTGCCGTTTGATTGATAGATGAAATGATTTCACCTTTTTTTACTGTACTTAGAATATTTTTCTCAGTAACTTGAATACGTCCTTCCATATTCCTTACAAAAGCATTCGTAGCAAATTTATCATTAGATTAAGTTTGTGTATAAACCTCTGTCTTTTTTGCTGCTAAATCAATACCTTTCTCATTAACACTAAAACGGTTATCGATTTGAGTCATCTTGTGATTGTATTGCTCAGTTGCTACTCTATTAGCTATATCTTCTAGCATTTTGTCAGCATCAGTTTGGTCTTTCGGATGTAACCAAAATTCTGTAGCTACTTTCCCACGCTGTAACATAGGCATGCAAAACCAAGCTCTACCATTTCTTTTTATGTATGGTCGAAATCTTACAAACCCAGTTCCTGCTGGAGCTTTAGCTGTACAAGTAGATCTAATCCAAGTATTGTTAATGATTTGAACCCTTTCTCTAGCAGTTGAAATTCTGGTTGCTTTATTTGATTACCAAAACTCCATCTCGATATACACACCATTATCAATAGGCACTTTCCCATCAGTGTTAAAGTAAGCCGAAATAACAATGTCTTCTGAAGGAGAACAATCTATAAACTGTCCAAAAGCACCCCACCATCTATCCTGATCTTGTCCCGTAGTGTGCATAGAAAACGAGTTGTATCCTTTATACTTTAGGTTTGGGTCTATAGCGTGCCCATTCGACCACCCCCAGTACTTGTTCCCTTGAGTAAAACCTGCATCGCGAATCTCATTGATGGCTCCAAGACCAACACCAAGCACTGAATTATCATAGAAATCTTGTATGATATTGTCGGGCATTGTAAATGTAGCGGACACCTTAACCCACTGACCTGTTATTGTTTTAGGAGTACGCATAATTCGTTTTGCTACAACATCATTGTCATTTGTTCCTGTAGCAGTAGTAACACCAAAGTTGTTAATATCAATTGCCGTCGGAATAACTTCGTTAGTGTAAATTTCATAGCTGATTGTTTATGTTCTGCCCACAAGTAACATGACATTTTTATTAGTATATAGAATGCCTTTCCAACTACCACTTGCCCCAGCAGGGATCGTTATTTACTACCATTTATTACCATCACCATGCTTTATGGTTGCTCCACCAGTTGCACCAAAGGATTTTTGTTTATAAAAGTTTTGACCACCAATTTTCATGCCGTCATACTTCTACTCAACACTTGTTAACTTTTCACTGATTTTACCCGCTTGCTCTTTAATTTCAGTTGTTGTTTTCCTTAAATCATTCGTCGTTTGCTGCACATCGGAAATTGTCTTTTTTGTACCTTCTACATTTGATTCAACCGTATTTAATTTATTACTAATATCAGTATCTTTTTTAGTTAACGATTCTATGGATTGTTTAAAACTGTTAGCCATTTGCTCAGATTTCGTTACACGTTCTGTAAGCTTTCCCTGTTCGTTTTGTACATTTGATACAGAAGTATTTATTCCTTTAATAGTAGTCTCGATTTCTACTGTTGTTTTAGTGAAATCAGTTGTGGATACTTGGTCTTCTGGTGCTGGTGTCCATGCAGTTGATATTGTGCCAATTTCTAATTTAAGCTTTTCAATTAACACTTCCCCCGTAAAATCACGTGCTAAAGCGTAAACTGAAATCTCCTTAATAGGCTACTGCACTTGCTGTGAACCTTTCCTGGTTATATTGTTTACCTAGGGTTAAATGGTTTTCTACGCGGCAACTTGGATAATGAAATGTATTGTCTGTAAAAGTAATCTTCACTTCGAAACCAGCCCATTTATTCGTTGTACCCCATGCAGTAACTCTACCTGTAAATAGGAAACTCATAGCAAGATTCTTACCCTGCATTAAGGATTCTATTTCGGGGTTTGAAGCTTATATGAATAATGTATTGGGGTAACTTTGATTTTTTTGTGGGTGTTTTGTGGGTGAATTACTCTTCTTTCAAATAAAAGTGTTTTACCCACAAAATAAAAAAACCCTCAACACGTTATGTGTCAAGGGTTTGAGCCTCTTAGTATAGAGACATATATTGATCGCGTTCCCATTGGTGAACTTGTGTGCGGAAGATGTCCCACTCAATCTCTTTCGCTTCGATGAAGTGCTCAAGTAAATGGTCACCTAGTGCACCACATACTACTTCATTCGATTGCAATGTAATTAATGCTTGCGCTAATGTTGCTGGTAAGTCAACGATGCCTGCTTCTTCGCGCTCTTCTTTTGTCATTACATAGATGTTACGGTCTACTGCAGCTGGTGGAGTTAATTTGTTTTTAATTCCATCAAGACCTGCTGCTAATAATGTAGCCATTACTAAATATGGGTTTGCAGCTGGGTCAACACTACGTACTTCTACGCGTGTGCTAATTCCACGAGATGCAGGGATACGTACTAACGGGCTACGATTTTGTGCAGACCATGCTACGTAACAAGGAGCTTCGTATCCAGGTACTAAACGCTTGTAAGAGTTTACAGTTGGGTTTGCTACCGCTGTAAATGCTGGTGCGTGTTTTAAAATACCTGCGATGAAGTGACGAGCATCATCACTTAATTGTAAGTCACCGTTTTGATCGAAGAATACGTTCTCACCATTTTTGAATAGTGATAAGTTACAGTGCATACCTGAACCGTTCACACCATATAATGGTTTTGGCATAAATGTTGCGTGTAAACCGTGTTTACGAGCAATTGTTTTTACAACAAGTTTGAATGTTTGAATGTCATCACATGAACGAATTGCATTTGCATATTTAAAGTCAATTTCGTGTTGTCCTGGAGCAACCTCATGGTGAGACGCTTCAATTTCAAAGCCCATTTCTTCAAGTTCAAGAACGATATCACGACGACAGTTTTCCCCTAGATCCATCGGCGCAAGGTCGAAGTATCCACCGTTATCGTTTAATTCTAATGTTGGATTTCCTTTTTCATCTACTTTAAATAGGAAGAATTCTGGCTCTGGTCCAAGATTGAAATCTGAGAATCCTAATGCTTCCATTTCTTTTAATACACGCTTTAAGTTGTTACGTGGATCGCCATCAAATGGAGTGCCATCTGCATTGTAAATATCACAGATTAATCGAGCTACTTTGCCTTTTTCAGCTGTCCAAGGGAAAATTACCCAAGTATCTAAATCCGGGAATAAGTACATATCAGATTCTTCAATACGTACGAAACCTTCAATAGAAGATCCATCAAACATCATTTTGTTATCAAGAGCTTTTGTTAATTGGCTCACTGGAATTTCTACGTTTTTAATTACTCCTAAAAGGTCCGTAAATTGTAAGCGGATATACTTTACATTCTCTTCTTTCGCCAAACGGAAAATATCTTCTCTTGTGTACCTAGCCATTATAAATTCCTCCTTAGTCCCTCTAAACACCTTCAGAATCAGTTATCTTTAGTGAAAAAACCTTGAAATGTCACCTTGTCGCAATGAAGTCCGATTAAACCTACCTGTATGTTGTAGTTCATCTCGAAGTATTTTGCGAAGCTCAGTTTTTGAAATTTCTTTCGTTTCTTCTTTTACTTTCACTGTTTCTGTTTGATTTACTTTCATTAGTAACACTTGTTTAATACCAGCCATATTCAAGCCTTGATCTAATAAATCTTTAATCTCTAACAACTTATCTACATCGTTAAATGAAAATAATCTACGATTCCCCTTTGTACGGGTTGGAGAAACAAGATTATGCTCTTCATAGTAGCGAATTTGACGTGCAGATAATTGTGTTAAATCCATAACAATACCAATAGGAAACAGCGGGGCAGAACGTCTATCTTCTTTCATTGTTTCAGTTCCTCCTTCGCCTTAACTGCTTCTCATTTTACACCATGTTATGTTTAGTGTCAATAGATGTTAGCTTTTCTTACATGATTTTTTATAAATTTTTTCATTCTTTTTTCTAATGAAATAAATTATTACTTTCACACGAAAAAAGCTGTCGAAATCGACAGCTTCTCCTTAAGAAATTGTTAATAATTCTTTTTCAATTAACGCATCAATTGCAGAACAAATCGCAATCTTTACATGTGAATAAGTTAACCCACCTTGCACGTAAGCAACATAAGGCGGACGAATTGGACCATCAGCTGACAATTCAATACTTGCACCTTGAATAAACGTTCCCGCAGCCATAATTACATCATCTTCATAACCGGGCATATAGTTGGCATATGGAGTGAAGTGAGAATTAATCGGAGATGCATATTGAATTGCTTGGCAGAATGCAATCATACGATCTTTATCATCAAATTGAACAGACTGAATTAAATCTGTTCTTGGTGCATTCCATGCTGGTGATGTATTCATTCCTAACTTCTCTAAAAATGCAGCTGTAAAAATCGCACCTTTTAGCGCTTGTCCCGCTACATGCGGCGCTAAGAAGAAACCTTGATACATTTCTTGTAGACTGTATAAAGATGCCCCTGCTTCCGCACCGATTCCTGGAGATGTTAAACGATATGCACATGCTTCAACATACTGTTCTTTACCAACAATGTAACCACCAGTTTTAACAATTCCACCACCAGGGTTTTTAATAAGCGAACCTGCCATTAAATCTGCACCAACATGACATGGCTCTTGCTCTTCAATAAACTCACCATAACAGTTATCTACAAACACAACAACATCAGGTTTAATTTCTTTAACGAATGCTATCATCTCTTTAATTTGAGAAATAGTAAATGATGGACGAGTAGCATAACCTTTTGAGCGCTGAATCCCAATCATCTTCGTATTACTATGAATTGCAGTCGCAACAGCTCCAAAATCAACAAGCCCCTCTTCAGTAAGCGGAACTGCATTATAACCAATATTATATTCTTTAAATGAACCTACACCTTTTCCGCGTACACCAACGATTTCTTCTAACGTATCGTACGGTTTGCCAGTGATGTACAATAGCTCATCTCCCGGACGTAAAATACCGAATAACGCTGTAGAAATAGCATGAGTACCTGAAATAATTTGCGGACGAACAAGACCAGCTTCCGCTCCAAATACATCCGCATACACTTTTTCTAACGTATCACGGCCAATATCATCATAACCGTAACCTGTCGTCGGAATAAAATGCGAATCACTAATTTTATGTTTACGAAAACTTTCTAATACACGAAACTGATTACTTTCAATTACTTCATCCGCGCGTTTATGTACTTCTGTAACCTGGATCTCTACTTCTTTTACGATTGGAGCAATTTTTTCTCCATTTTTCAAACGATCAAACATTTTTATTTTCTCCTTCTTCCACTAAAAATCTCTTTAATTGCACATTAAGCGATGAATGAGCAAAAATATACCCTACGCAATCATATACAAATTTATCTTCCAGAAACTCCATCTTTGTTAATAGCGTTTCTGTCTTTAATAGCGTTAACAACTTACCTTCACTCGGTGGAATTTCCACTTGATAACGATTCATTTCTTCCTTCATTTTCGTTTCTATCGCTTCTTTTATATGCAATAAATCACTTTGTTCAAAGGCACTAGTCATTAAGAAGTCACTTTTCGGAAACGGAATAAAGTTTTGATGTAATTCATCTTTTTTATTATATAACGTAATAATAGGAATATGATTAATTTCAAGTTCTGACAATAATCGTTTTACTGTTTTCTCATGCCCTACATAATTAGGATCTGCTGAATCAACTACATGTAAAATAACATCCGCTTCACCAGCTTCTTCTAATGTCGAACGAAAAGCAGCAATTAATGACGTAGGTAAATCTTGTATAAAACCCACCGTATCAGTTAGTAATACTGTATAACCTGAAGGTAACGGCATCTTCCTTGTCGTCGGGTCTAGCGTTGCAAACAACAAGTTTTCTTCAAACGTATCTGCTTCCGTCAATCTATTAAACAGTGTAGATTTTCCCGCATTCGTATACCCTATTAATGAAACTTGAAATACTTTATTATTTTTTCTTCTCTCACGATATCTTTTTCGATGCTCCACAACAACCGCAAGTTGTTTCTTTATTTCATCAACGCGTGATCGAATATGGCGACGATCCGTCTCAAGTTTCGTCTCACCCGGCCCTCTCGTTCCAATACCACCACCAAGACGTGATAACGACAATCCTTGCCCCATAAGACGCGGCATTGTATATTGCAACTGAGCTAATTCTACTTGAAGCTTACCTTCCCTCGACTTCGCACGTTGCGCAAAAATATCTAATATTAGTTGCGTTCGATCAATTACCCTCGCATCTAATACTGAGGATAAATTCCGAATTTGACTCGGCGTTAATTCGTTATTAAATACGATAACATCCGGTTCTAATTCTTCCGTTAACATTGTAAGCTCTTCTAATTTACCTTTACCTATATAAGTCGCCGGATGAAACTTCGGTCGTTTTTGCGTTGTAGACACTAATAATTCTGCTCGTGCAGTCTTCGCTAGCGATGCAAGCTCTTTCATGGAATGCATAAACTTTTCATCATCATCTTGTGGCAATTGACAGCCTACTAATATGACTTTTTCTTTTTCTTCCATCAAATATGTTCACTCATCCTTTTCGAAATTTAAACCTTCTAATATAATAGCAGAGGAAGCACATTTCATCTAGTTAGCGGGGGAGAAAATTCATGGCATGGGAGATTTTTAGCATCATAGGCACAATCGCTTTCGCACTAAGCGGAGCCATTGTTGCAATGGAAGAAGATTATGATATTTTCGGAGTTTATATTTTAGGAATGGCAACCGCATTTGGGGGAGGTGCCCTTCGTAATTTATTAATCGGTTATCCGATTGTCGCGCTTTGGCAACAAGACATGTTATTCCAAATCGCACTACTATCAATGACGATTATTTTTCTTTTTCCTAATAAATTAATTAGACACTGGAAAAAGTGGGAAAATATCACTGATGCTATCGGCTTATCAGCATTCGCCGTACAAGGAGCATTATATGCTCAAAAATTAAATTTACCAATTAGCGCTACAATCGTAGCAGCTGTTTTAACTGGTATTGGCGGTGGTATCATCCGCGATCTTTTAGCCCGCAGAAAACCTCTCGTCCTTCGAGCTGAAGTATATGCCTTTTGGACGATTCTAGCAGGTTTCTTAATCGGTGCTCAAATTATTGTTAGCGATTGGGCTCTATATACCTTATTCATTTTAATTGTTTGCTTCCGCATGGTTTCTATTCATTACAAATGGCATTTACCGCATAGACGCATCGATACAAAGGAACGTTCAATGCATAAATAGTAATCTAACCTCTTTACATATCGTAAAGAGGTTTTTCTTTTCTAATGAGTTTTTCTTTACAAAATGTTTATACTAATCCTCAAAGCGAGGTGAATACAAATGACAAACCATGTTAATAAAAGTGCTCAAAAAAGCTCAGTAGGTCAAATTGGACACGATCCTAATTCTGCACACGAAAAAAGCGCTAAAATGGAACACTTCCATAAACCTTATCAAGAAAAAGCAAAAAAAGAGTAAAAGCACTTATACAAAAAAACAGACGCACAGTTTACGTACTGTGCGTCTCCTCTTCAAGCATCAAATCACAACTTGATATCCCAATTAAATCATATTTATCATACGTATCCTCTTGCAACAACCGCATAGCCTGTGTACGAATCGATTTTTCAACAATATTACGTACATATCGTCCATTACTAAATGATGTAATTTGCGACGAGTACTTTACAGCATGTAAATGATCTCTAAATTTCCATTCAGCCTCTTTCGATAACTGGTATTCACGTTCTTCATACATCCTCTTCCCTATTTCTAACAGCTGATTTACTGAGTAATCCGCAAATTCAATTATAAACGGAAAACGTGATTGCAGACCTGGATTTAATGAAAGAAAGTGATTCATTTCTCTTGAATATCCGGCTAAAATCAATACAAAACCGTGTTGTTTATCTTCCATATGCTTTACGAGCGTATCAATTGCTTCTTTCCCAAAATCTTTTTCTCCCCCTCGGGCTAATGAATACGCCTCATCAATAAACAAAATACCTCCCATTGCTTTTTTTATTAAATCTCTTGTTTTTTGAGCTGTATGACCGATGTACTCTCCTACAAGATCCGCACGTTCAGCTTCAACTAAGTGCCCTTTTGACAGAATATTCATCTCAAACAACAATTTCCCTATCATTCTAGCAACAGTTGTCTTCCCTGTACCTGGATTCCCTTTAAACAACATATGAAGTACTTGCTTCTCAGACTTCAACCCTATTTCTTGTCTTTTTTTATTTACATAAATCCAAGCATATATTTCTTTTATTATCTTTTTTATATCATCCATCCCAATAAGCTTTCCCATTTCTTCTTCAATTCTTTGCAACATCTCATGTTTCGTAGTAGTTTCACTTGAAATCACTGTTTTATTTTCTGCGGCTGGTAAAGAAATTTTCTTTCGATGATTTAAAACAATGTTAATTTGATTATTATTTTTCTTTCGCATCGATTGTTCCATACAATCACCTCATTTTATCCACTCACCAAATATTATTATTCCTGTCTCCCTTGCAAATGACTATTTTCAGAAAAGTTTGCTATAATATAAGAAATAATGAAGGTGGTGGGACTATGGAAACATCGGAATTCCATGATACAATACAAGCCTTTTCTATTTTTTTATTGAATAAAGGCCGAAAAGCTTCAACCATTAAACGTTATGTTTATGACATTGAAGATTTCGGACATTGGTTAGAAAAAAACAATAAGCTCCCTTCCAGTAATATATGGGCTACACTTTGTACAAAAGACTACGAAGATTACTTTTCCGACCTAAAAAAGAATCGACATTACTCAGAGAAAACGATGCACCGTGTATTTATTGTATTAAATAGAATGCATCATTTTCTAAACATCCCTAACCCATTAAAGAACATGGAAATTTCTATTCAACCAGACCGCACACTTCGTAACGAAGATTTCATTTCATCTGATGAAGAAAAAAGATTAAAACATATAATCACTTCATTAGAAGGACTTTCAGAAAAACAACGTCCTGTGCGCCCTTTATTAATGGATCGTAATGTTGCTATTTTAAACTTATTAATCGACTATGGATTATCCTTACAGGAACTTACAGCGTTAACTATGCATCACGTTCACTTTGAAACTAACACATTCTCTATCCCAGCAACCGCAGGGGTAGAAAGAACAATTACATTAACTAACGAAGACAAAAAACAACTATATACTTATTACAAAAGCATCCCTGAACCCGTTCGTCCAAAATACCATAGTCATGACCCATTATTTATCGCATTTGATTTTAATCGCGGAACATACAGATGGGTATACGAAAATGATGCACCGAAGGGATTAACAGAAATCGCTATCCAAAAAATGATTCGCCTTGAAGTATCTAGAGCTAATTTACGCAAAGGAATCTCAGGACAACACTTTCGTAACACCTATATTTTAAACTTAATAAAAAAAGAAACTCCGGAGTCAGAAATTATAAAACTAGCTGGATTCAAATCAAAAGTTTCACTAAAACGATATTATCAATACGCAGAAAATAGAAAAAACGCCTTATCATGAGGCGTTTTTTCTATTTTTTCTTTAAACAAACGATTTTACTATGACCATTTAACTAATTTTTGCATCTACTATGATGAGTTTCATTCACATTCTCATTAGAAAGGAGAGATTTAATGTCTCGTTATGACGACAGTCAAAACAAATTCTCCAAACCATGCTTTCCAAGTAGCGCTGGACGAATCCCAAATACCCCATCCATCCCAATTACTAAAGCACAACTTAGAACATTTCGCGCAATCATTATCGATTTAACAAAAATAATCCCAAAACTTTTTGCAAATCCATCTCCCCAAAATATTGAAGATCTAATTGATACATTGGACCTACTAAGTAAATTTATTTGTTCACTAGAAGCTACTTCCTCCCTGAAAGCGCAAGGATTAGCAATTATTAAAAACTTAATAACTATATTAAAAAATCCAACTTTCGTAGCAAGTGCTGTATTTGTTGAACTCCAAATTTTAATTAATTATTTACTTTACATCACAAAGTTATTCCGAATCGATCATTGTACACTCCAAGAACTCCTTAAATTAATTGCAGAGTTACAAACTACTCTAGTTAATTCAGCTTCGTTCGGCAGAGGTCCTACCGGGCCTACTGGGCCTCGAGGTAACACAGGCGCTACT
>NZ_JADAXG010000029.1:0-7016 GCF_019837545.1 Bacillus sp. 17RED48 | reverse complement strand
CCCGCCTGTTCCACCTTCTACAACAAAACGGACGGAAATCTCATCGATATGAGAAGAAAACGGTCTTTGATATCATGGGTGTTATCTATGAGTATAATGGATGCAGCAAGCAAAAGAAAGCTACATAAGAAAAAATGAAACCCGTTAGGGATTATTTTGCGTGCTTATTTTTAATAAATCCCCCCATTTGGGGAGATTTTAGTTCAAATGAACAAAATTTTGTTTTGTATCCATCCTTAAGTTGATGGGCATGAGGTAAAATGCCCATAATTCGGTTTTCCCTAGAAAAAGTAAAATAAATCCAATACATATTCGGATGTGTTTTCTACAATTTCTTTCAATGACGAATAACTCAATATCTACAACAATCTATTTCGTATCCCTCTTTTTTTTCGAGGGATGGGAAGAAACATCCAATTGTGAATTTTGTTTATTTAAAAGTGAGTTCCTCTTTCCTCACTCCCAAAAACAACAAAAAAAAATTGTTCTACAGAAATCTGAAGCCTTTAAGAAATACAGACAATACATAAAAAGAAGGTCTAAACAATCAATACCTCACCAAAAATAATGGGCTTATTTGTAGAAAAATTGTTACAGGAATACATAGAGTCATTACGAATATGTAACAATACACCTGGCATATATTTGTTAGGTGTATTAAAAATAAGGACCACATAAGGAGTGAAAAACATGAATTCATATGAAAATAAAAATGAATATGAAATATTGGAATCTTCATCAAATAATACAAATATGCCAAACAGATATCCTTTTGCAAATGATCCAAATATTTTTCCTATTATCCTGAACGATTGTCCGGGAAAACCATGGCAAGATACGTGGAAATCAATCTCGAATTTCATAAGTGTTATGGTAAGCATGGCACGATTCATAAGCTCACCTGGTGTACTAATTGGAATTCCTGCACTATTGGGAATAGTAAACCTACTAATTCCATCTTCTGGTCCATCTGTGGCAGCACTTTCTATATGTGATTTATTATCTATAATTCGTAAAGAGGTAGACGAGAGTGTTTTAAATGACGCGGTTGCAGATTTTAACGGTAAATTGACTAATTATAAAGAGTATTATCTTTCTTCTCTTCAGGAGTGGCTTAGTGCAGGTAAACCAAATGATAGCAGACTTAGTAATGTAGTTGAGTATTTCAAAAAGTCTGAAGAAGGTTTCAATGAAATTCTAGCAGGGTCATTATCAAGGCAGAATGCACAAATATTATTATTGCCTACGTTTGCGCAAGCTGCAAATGTACAGTTATTACTATTAAGGGATGCCGTTCAATATAAAAAAGAATGGGGAGCATTGTTGAGTGCGGAGAAAGTAGGATCGGAATTAATATCACCTACTATTGATTATGGTCAGCGATTAAAAGATAAAATAGCACAGTATACCAAGTATTGTGTATTTTGGTATCAGGAGGGTTTAAATCAGATAAAAGAGGGGGGGGCATATGCTGAAACTTGGTTGAAATTTAATAAATTTCGTAGAGAAATGACGTTAGCGGTATTGGATATTATCGCTCTATTTCCAACTTATGATTTTGCAAAATATCCATTAGGAACAAGTGTAGAGTTAACTAGGGAAATTTATACAGACCCAGTGGGATATTCAGGGGGAAATTATCGTTGGGAAGGGCTTTTTAGCTTTAATTCGTTAGAAGCTAATGGAACACGGGGACCTGGTTTAGTTAATTGGCTTCAAGCTATAGATATATATAGTCATTCTGTTTTTACTCAACCTGGTTATCTTATCGGCTGGGGAGGAACTCGTCATTATGAAGACTACACAAAGGGTAACGGTGCTTTTCAACGTATGTCTGGAACTACGAGTAATGATCCACATCCTATTAGTTTCGGCACTACTGATATATTTAAAATTAGTTCATTAGCTAGAGTTGAATTGCAACCATTTGTTGGGTATTCAATCCCACGGTATCGTACTTCACGTGCAGAATTTTTTCCGACAACACTAAATACTTTACTATATGAGAGAAACAGTTCTGGGTACTCACAGACAATTGAATCTGTGTTACCAGGTATTGATAATGATCTACCACCTAGTGCTAGAAATTACTCTCATAGATTATCAAATGCGGCATGTGTTCAATATGAAACCTCCGTAGTTAACGTATTTGGTTGGACACATACAAGTATGACAAGAAATAATCCAATTTATCCAGATAAAATTACACAAATACCGGCTGTGAAAGCTTTTGCTTTAGAAAACGACGCTTATGTTAGCGCTGGACCTGGTGATACAGGAGGAGATGTAGTAACGTTACGATATCTTGGACGTTTAAAAATACGTTTAACTCCTGCAACCACGAATAAAAATTACCTTGTTAGAATTCGCTATAAAAGTGAAATAAATGGTCAGATAAACGTACAAAGATGGTCGCCGAGTTCTACTATAGATCGTCATTATTTTGTTCCACGTTCAGGCTATGGTGATTCATTTGCCTATTTTGAAACCTTAGTTACTACATTTAATCAGCCAAATGTTGAAATAATTATACAAAATCTTGATCTCAATATTATCATTGACAAAGTTGAATTTATCCCACAGGATTCTACGGCCTTAGAATATGAAGGAAAACAAAGTCTAGAAAAGGCACAAAATGTAGTGAATGATTTATTTATCAATTAAACCAAAGTATGTATGAAAGTAGAGGGTATCGCTGTTTAACAAATACGCGAAAAAGGTTGTGAATCCTATGTTTACAAGTGGTACAAAAAATGCGTTAAGTATAGAAACGACAGATTATGAAATCGATCAAGCGGCAATTTCTATAGAATGTATGTCAGATGAGCAAAACTCACAGGAAAAAATGGTGTTATGGGATGAAGTAAAACGGGCAAAACAACTTAGTCAGTCACGAAATTTACTCCAAAATGGAGATTTCGGAGAATTTTCTGGGAATGATTGGACATTCAGTAATGATATTATCATAGGATCCAATAATTCTATTTTTAAAGGAAACTTTCTTCAGATGCGTGGAGCACGAGACATATATGGAACTATATTTCCAACCTATATCTATCAAAAAATAGATGAATCTAAATTAAAACCATATACACGGTATCGAGTAAGAGGGTTTGTGGGTAGTAGTAAAGATCTAAAATTAATGGTAACACGTTACGGGAAAGAAATTGATGCCATTATGAATGTTTCAAATGATTTGGCCTATATGCAGCCTAATCCTTCATGTGGAGATTATCGCTGTGAACCATCATCTCAGTATGTGAGCCAAGGGCGGTATCCTACACCAACAGATGGATATGCTCTTGATATGTATGCATGCCCGTCAAGTTCAGATAAAAAACATGTTATGTGTCACGATCGTCATCCATTTGATTTTCATATTGACACCGGAGAAGTAGATGCAAATACAAACGTAGGTATTGATGTTTTATTTAAAATTTCTAATCCAGACGGATACGCTACATTAGGGAATCTAGAAGTCATTGAAGAAGGGCCACTAACAGGCGAAGCATTGGTACATGTGAAACAAAAGGAAAAGAAATGGAAACAATACATGGAGAAAAAACGTTGGGAAACACAACAAGCCTATGATCCAGCAAAACAGGCAGTAGATGCATTATTCGCAAATGCACAAGAGTTACAATACCATATTACTTTAGATCATATTAAGAACGCCAATCAGTTGGTACAGTCAATTCCCTATGTACACCATGCTTGGTTACCGGATGTTCCAGGTATGAACGATGATTTATATCAAGGGTTAAACGCACGTATCATGCAGGCGTACAATTTATATGATGCACGAAATGTCATAACAAATGGTGACTTTACACAGGGGTTAACGGGATGGCACACAGCAGGTAAAGTAGATGTACAACAAATGGATGGATCTTCTGTATTAGTTCTATCAAACTGGAGTGCCGGGGTATCTCAAAATCTGCATGCTCAAAATCATCGTGGATATATGTTACGTGTGATTGCCAAAAAAGAAGGTCCTGGAAAAGGGTATGTAACGATGATGGATTGTAATGGAAAGCAGGAAACACTTAAGTTTATTTCTTGTGAAGAAGGATATATGACAAAAACAGTAGAGGTATTCCCGGAAAGTGATCGAATACGAATTGAAATGGGAGAAACAGAGGGTACGTTTTATGTAGATAGCATCGAGTTGCTTTGTATGAAAGGGTATACTAGCAATAATAACCCGCACACGGGTAATATGTATGAGCAAAGTTATAATGGAAATTATAATCAGAATACGAGCGATGTGTATCACCAAGGATATACAAACAACTATAAACAAGACTCTAGTAGTATGTATAATCAAAATTATACTAACAATGATGACCTGCATTCCAGTTGCACATGTAATCAAGGGCATAACTCTGGCTGTACATGTAATCAAGGATATAACCGTTAACGATTCTAAATAAGAATCAGTATACTTGCGAAAAACTAAAACCTTACTGACAAAGCCTATTGCATATCCTACAATAAACTTTACAAATAACTGAAATATTAAGGAGACCTTTTTCGTTTCCCCGATGTTCATTAATCTTTAATTAATGAACAAACTCCTTTACAGAACGATTTAGGCTTATTGGATTTAGATGTTGTTGAATCAATGATGAATCTTGAATAGGAATTTGGTATTCAAATTCTTGACGAGGTATCTGTCCATACGATTCAAAATCTGATTGATTATATAAGTGAACATACAAATCAAGTTAAAAAAGTGAGTTACTAAAAAAAAGAGGCCCATTCTAGTATCAGAACGGGCCTCTTTTTCCTGAATGGATAACTAGCAAAGTAACCATTTTACATACATAAACCATATATATGTAAGTATACCGCATTTTTGGTGTATAGAACCAAAAATGATAATAGAGAGCATAATTATGGTGAAATAAACCTATTTTTTAATTCCAAGAAGGTATTGAACAAATCCCTAACATCGATTATGTTAGGGATTTGTTTTGATAAGAAAAAGAAGACCAATTTACAATATTTTCAAAATGAAAATAAGATAAAATTTATGAGCATTTATTAGATTCATTCTTTACAATTTCTTTGAATAGCAAATACAAGATCAATTCAACCAATTAAAGAAAAGCTTTCTTCATTTGTTTTACTTACTTGATAAAAATGGACGAAAATCACATCATTATCATAAGAAAACTGTATTTGATATCTCAGGTATTGCATACGAACAACATCTATCAAAATAAAAAATGAAATATTTATAATTTTTAGCTCGTAATGGTTATTTAGTATGCTATCATTTTCGATACAGCTCTTTTATTGAATTGCTAGAAAGAAATTATAACATCTTTCTGTATTATATTTTCTTTGGCTTGATGGTGATGTTTCCGTACCCCATAACTACTGGAGATAGTAATTGAGATTGGGAAAAAACTAAATTAAAACCGTAAGCAGTAAAATCACTAACCGGTTCCTTAACGTACAAGGTACCGGTTAGTTTGTGTCCAAATTATGTCTAAACGTACAATTTTCCCGAAATGGTATGGTGAGATGCCCATCAACTTAAGGATGGATACAAAACAAAATTTTGTTCATTTGAACTAAAATCTCCCCAAATGGGGGGATTTATTAAAAATAAGCACGCAAAATAAACCCTAACGGGTTTGGAGTGGCCCCTGTCAAGTGGACAGAACTTAAAAAACACAATTAAACAACCTGCGTTCGATATTGATATGGACTCAGGTTGTTTAATTTTTTGAAATCTTTGATGATTATAAAAATAAATATATTGATGTACGGCCTCCTTAACTTCATCAACTGTTTTGAAAGAATATAAATAAAAGCATTCTGCTTTAAAGTGACTGAAAAAACTCTCTATACATGCGTTATCTAGGCAATTTCCTTTGCGAGACATACTAGCTTGTATTTGATATTTCTTTAGTAGTAGATGATATTGATTAGACCTGTACTGAGAACCTTGATCACTATGCAAAAGGATTCCTTTCAAGTTCCGTTTTTTTCTAGCTTTTTCGAGAGTATCTATTACAAGTTCAAGATCATTTTTACAACTTATGTTGTAAGCAACAATTTCATTGTTAAACAAATCTTTAATTACGGATAAATATAATTTTTGACCATTAAAATTTAGATAAGTAATATCTGTTACCCGTTTTTGATTTAGTGCTATAGCATAAAAGTCTCTATTGAGATAGTTCTGTGAAATCACATAAGCTTCTTTTTTTCCGTAATATGGGCGTGTCTTTCGAATGCTTGATTGAATTCCCAATTCTTTCATTAACCGCTGTATACGTTTATGGTTAAAGTGTAAATTATAAGTAAGTTTAAGCCATACTTGTATTCTTCTGTATCCATAAATTCCTTTTAATTTTTTATGGCATTCTAATATTTTTTTCTTAATGGCGGTATCTTCTAATTGTTTCTCGGAGAGAAACGTCTGTCGTTTTAACCATTTGTAATAGCCATTCCTTGATACTTTAGCAATATCACATAATAACGTAATTGTATAACCCTTTTCAAAGAGTTCTTGAATAACTTCAAATTTTGCACTTTTGGATACAGCTGTCATTCCTCCTTTCACATTTTTAAGAGCTTTTTTAACATTTCATTCTCAGCTTCTAAACGTTTTATTTTATTCTCTACAGTCTCTAGCGATTCTTTAGAATTTTTTCTACACTTTTTTCTTGATTTTCCTCGCTTCTCCTCTAACCCTTTAATCCCTTCAGCATTAAAATACCTTACCCAACGCATAACCATTGTATGGTCAATCTCTAATTTTTTTGCAACTTTTTTATATGCCATTCCTTCTTTTAAATATAGATCTACTGCTTTTTTCTTAAAAAAGACATCATAAGTTTTTTTGATTTTCCCCATACAAAATCCCCCCATACGTAAACAGATTAATGTGCTTTCTTTCTACTGTCTACTATGAGGGGATCATATCATATCAAAGACCGTTTTCTTCTCATATCGATGAGATTTCCGTCCGTTTTGTTGTAGAAGGTGGAACAGGCGGA
>NZ_JADAXG010000028.1:0-13081 GCF_019837545.1 Bacillus sp. 17RED48 | reverse complement strand
TCGAATCACCTTTGTAAACTTGATGTTTCAACGTTTCATAGATAGGGCTCCTACGTTTAAAAAGGTATACCTTTGTAAACGCTCGATTGCTTTTTTATTTTTCGAAGAGATATATCATTTACACATTTTTAAAAAAGTTCTATATTGAAACCCAAAATCGTTTCTGTATCATTTTTGAGGGGAGAATAAATTACTATTTCGTTATATAATGAATTAAAGAAATGAATAAGGAGAATATTTTATGTTTAGAGAAAAAAATAGTTGGAAGAACACAGTTATAAAATTAATAGCTTTTTCTGTAGTATTTGGTTTTGTATCAATCGTACTATATTTTGGTTTATTTACTGGTTTAGAAGGAATAAGTTCGTTCATTGCCAAAAGATTCAATATGAATACTAATGCTGAAATAATAAAATCTACAAATTCCGTCTTCGGTGCTATGTTAGTGGCAATGGCTACTTTTTATTGGAATTCCGCGAATAATGAAGATAAAGATAAAAATAAGCTTATAAAAAAGAAAGTTGTAAAGCTCCATATATTGAAAAGAAGGTTTGATAAAATTCATAAAAATATTGAAGATATTAATCGTTTCTTGTTAAATCAAAATTTAAATGTTGATTTAAAACAAATGTTTAAAAATAAATTTGATGAAATCAGAAAGATAGAAGATGAAGTTATTGAAATGATTGTTGAAATAGAAAATTTTGACTTGTATGAAAAAAGCAATTTGTTTTTTGAAACGATTTATACTGAGAGGTTTTTTGAAACAAAAAACGAGTTGAAAAATTATTTGATAAAATTAGATGGGAATATAAAAGAAGTAAATGAAATAGTATCTGTTGAATTAGCATCTTATCTAAATAAATAAGATTATGAATAATATCCAGTCTATAAAATACATAACAGCTTTTTAAATAAAGTATATTCTCTCATTTTTATGCATTTATGTCTCTAATTTTTAAAATTTCCCCGTAGAATTAAAGGTATAGGATTTTTCATAATAAAAAAGTTATTTGGATGTTTTTTCTAGTTATACAAAAAATTATAATAAACGTGAAGCCAAGCAAGAGGAAGGGAAGTATGATGTACTCTAATTGTTAAATTGATGAAAATTTCCTCTTGGGTAGAATAGTCAGGTTTTGGTTAAAAATGTAAATTAAATTATTATTGGAAATAGATACACAATTAATCAGATACAAAAAAAGTACCTATGAAAGTAGGTGCTTTTTTCTTAGTTATATAGAAATTCTAGGGAAAACATGCCTTAATTATCCAGAAAATACAAATAAGAAAAGCACCTATTCTTTAGGCGCTTTTATAAACTCATATGTATTTAAGTATTTCTCTGCTATACTTGGAACAAAGGGTCCCATGGTTTTAAAACTCTCTAAAGCGTCTTCTAAGGACATTTCCCAATTAACACAATGATCTAGACTCGTAACTCGATTTTTAAATGGAATATGTTTATATTTAATCCAATGAGAATTTTGTTCATCTCCTAATTCGAAATGCCCTGAAGGTGCTAATACAACTCCAATCCAATTTGTGGACTCATGCCAACTAGCGGCTTCATCTATGCCTGGTCCAATCATAATACTTCCTTCATAAGTATATGCACCATAAGCTGTTGCACCTCTAACAGGGATTTTCTTCTTAATAGATTCTGGTATGATGTGACTACATATTTTTGCGTGAATTGACAATGCTGCTTTGGCCTCTCCGGGCGTAAAAATTACAATTGTATCAGAAATACTTAAAACTTCAGTATCAATCCCCCTTAATACAGGATTGTTTTCTATTTCGATTCCCGTAATTTCTTCTGCAATTTCTTTTGTAAATTTGACTAGGGATTGCAAATTTCGAAGAGAGCTGGGGTCCTCTCGCCAAATCCCTTTCCAACCTAAAACATCTAAGAAAGTAACTGCTCCATCCTTCATATTCATATTATTTATACCCCTCGAAAATCCCTTTTGGTGAAGCTTTTTCACATGTATTTATCCATTCTGCCAACTCATTTAATGATGTTTGAACTTGTTCGCGATTTAATCCTTCTTCTTGAGCTTGATCCCATAACCACTCAAAATAGCCTGGTAATGATTCTGGATAATTAATCCCATCATGACTAAGAGAAGCATATAAAATAGGGCTCGCATCTTTCGCACAATCTCCTCTATGAGTCATGTGTTCAATATACCAACCTGTTTCTATCCTTTTAATAGTATATCTGTCTTGGCTGTTCCACCTTCTTGAATAAATTGGTATATAAAATGTCTCCCCAATTGTTTCATCAACAGGATCATCGTTGGCATGAACATTTTCTATGAATTTTAATAAATCTTCTACCGGATGTATATGCTTATAAAAATTTATATCATCTACTGGTATTCCTCTGTTTTCAATCATGTATCTATGATGTACTGGCTCATCTCCTTGGCCTTTTAAAGACATATGCAATTCATGGCCATACTTTGCCATGGCATTAAACAATTCCATTCTTTTCTCGTAGGTTATCTCTCTTTTACCTAATAAATCCGTTTTTAACGTTTCAAGATGTGATTCTAATTCTTTTTTTAATTCTAATTGCCTAGCATTTAAATTCACACCACTCATGAGTATCCCTCCTATAAAAGCTAGATATTTATAAATCTATTATTACATAATTATTTTCTTTTACAAAACCGATTATGGAAATATTTGAAGAAATAATTTTTCTAGCATGAGGGTTAAAAAAACTCATAAACATCTATGAAAGTAGATGCTTTTTTCTTTGTTATATAGAAATTACACATTAATTCATATTTAAGTTATTAAAAAAAGAAAAGGTGATGGGATGTTTTTTTGGTTACTGATGAGACGGATAGAGACCCTTTTGATTAATCAGTTATAGTATAAGAGTCATGCTGGTGACTTTAGAAAAATCCATATCTTAAGACACCCAACAAATCTGACGATGGACCCTCTTTATATCTATATAAAAAAATATACTTGATTATAATATGGGGAATTTTTTGAGATGTCATTTTATAAGTTTACTTTAAGAATAGTTTAACCCTATAATTTAAAATGGGAAATTAAAACATTTATAAGGATGTGTACGCTATGGGGAATGCTGATTTAATATTTTCCAAGTTAGAAAAAGAGGGATATGCTTATATACAAGAAATGATTGAAAATCAGCAAGAAGAAAACATTTTTCTCGATTTTAAACTTAAAACAGACCCAAAAACTTTTAAATTATCAGGTGATGATAGAAAAAATTATGGGAAAGCATTATCTGGTTTTTCAAATACATCTGGTGGAGTTATTATCTGGGGTGTAGAGGCAAAACCAACTCATGAAAAAATTGATGTGGCTTGTGATACGAAACCTATAACTAACGCAAAAGGGTTTCTTACAGAATTAAACGGCTTACTAAATTACGCACTTGTTCCAAACAATTTTGGCATAAAGAATATCTATATTCCTTTACCCAATGAGAGTACTAAAGGTTTTGTCGCTACTTATGTACCAGAAAGTAATTTACCTCCTCATCGTGCATTACTGAAATTAAATCAATATTTTATCAGATCTGGAGATAACTTTGTATTACTGGAACATGTTCATTTAGAAGATATGTTTGGCCGAAGACAAAAGCCGAATTTAGAAATTCATTATGAGATTATTCCTGGAGTTACTATCGGTGGAATTGAGGGTGAACGTAAATATAAAATTCCATATCGCAATAGGAATTCGTAATATCGGAAAATCTATTGCTAAATATCCAGCTATACGTTTAAAAGCACTTACTAAACTTTATGGTTTAGATGCATTTGGAGGACATATTGAATCTGGATTACCACAACTTTATCATCAAACGCATCTGGATAGAAAAAATAATGGATTCATGTTCGCTGGTGGCTCTAATGATATTATTCATCCGTACACACACATTCCAGTTATAACACTAACGGACAGTATAAATGAGCAATATCTAAACGGGCAAGAAAAATTTGATAATGAAGAAAACTTACATTTTATTTCTTATGAATTATTTGCTGAAAGTTGTGAACCGACTAAAGGTACAATTTCAGTTTCCTTAAAAGAAATTCAAAAAATATGTGGGTTTAATAATGAATAATAGGTAATCGATTAGACTAAAAATTTATCAAGGGCAGGTTAAGCGAAATGGGAAAACAAGGATTAAAAACTCCAAACAAAGCTTTCTATAAAAATATAATTCAAGAATTTTCACAGGTATATTGTATACCTAATGATTACTTTATTCCGTTGCAAAAATGTAGATTAAGTATTATGAGATTAAACGAATTAAAAAGTTATATTGAGAGCAATGTGTTTTTAGATAACGTAGACTGGGGGAACCAGTTTTTAAAAATAAACGGCTTGAACGCACAATTTCAAGATTTAGAAAGAAAAATTGGAATCCAAAATCAACCCTCTGAAATAATTGGTCGAGATGAAATATATGTAAAATATGTAAAAGAACATACGAGCAAAGAAATGTGTGAATCTATTTATGATTATCTATCTTTAAATGCAAAGGTAGAAGAACGTATTATGAAAATTTATGAGCGAGTAAATGAAGAATATCTAAAGAAAATTGAAAACCTTCAAAAAAGTATTAAAGAGGTGTCTATTGATTCTACAGTTGAGTTAGTAAAATTCAGTTCCTTTTTCACATCCTGTAGGGCAAAAAATATTAACAAAGTAAGTATTGATTCTGATAAATACATTACATATCAAATAAAATCCAATTCAGAAAACCTTAATAATTTAGATGTGGAAATAGAGTTTAAGATACAAGACAGATCATATAATATAAAAGTGTTATATAATCGGATGGTACACTATGAAGACAGTTTGTATAAACTTCTAGAATGTATAATAAATATTGACCAAAAAGAAAACACGTCCAAGCTAAATAAACGTCTATTAAGACTAACTTGGATATCAGTATTTTTTGTAATAACACAAACAATTATAGGGGTATGGGGGCTATTTAAATAACAATATAAACGATTTATATTTTGTTCTAAAAATGAGTAGTTTTACTTTAATTTTTACATACATGTAAATCTTCTTTTATGAATACCTCTTATGGGGAAAATATTGATTCTCTTTTAAATTATCAAATACTTAATAACTTATAACATAAAAAGAGCTCGTGATATATCTGTAATTACGCTTCAAAAGGTACACCCTTTCGATCATGTTTAAAGTTTATAAAGGGAAAATATGTTTTACAAAACATACAAAATGTTAAACTTATAAAAGCCATTAATATCATGTGCAAATGCTGATATCAATGGCTTTTGGTATAGATATGTAGCAATCAGTTTTACAAATTATAAAAAATATAAGCTCAGTTTTACTTTTCAACAGCAATATGTTCGTGAATTTATCTTTCTTGTCCCTCTGTTTGATTCGCTTGGAACTCCATTTTCAGCGCAATGCTATCTCCCTGGAACACATTTTGATCCGTACCATTGTCTTCAAAGGTAAATTTCATCCAGAACCAATCCATTTTCCCCGCTTTTAATCCACCTGTTTCTGACCATTTTGAAAGAAATATTTTCTGAGAAACAACTTCTGGATGTTGTGATTTCAATTCTGCTAAGGTTGTTTCATATACAGGACTTTTCTCTGGATCCCAATCCCAAAGAAATTGTACTTTAATGTGTTTACCAAAATCTTCAACACTATTATCTTTTTTTAAATCGTTCACAGTATAATCAACCTTCATCAGGACATCCTTGATATCCAACGTACCACTATTTTTTATATTGAATTTTTTTAATATTTTATCCCCAGGTTTTAAATTGTCTAGATTAAGAGATGTGGTAGGCTGCATAGCAAAATCTAATGTCCCTGCAGCAAATTTATTATTCGTTACCTCTTGATCGCTAAAATATGCATATGTTCCCCCACCGATCAAAGATAAACCAAGAGCGGCTGAAACCACTCCAACACCCGATTTCTTTTTCAATGACATTTTTTGTTCCTCCCATATGATTTTTATAATTTTTCTCCCTAATCCACCAACAAGATCCCCTTAATACAGATATAGCATAAACTGTAAAAATTTTATATTAAAATCCAAGTAATACTTATTGAGAAAATTATGTTGTTGCCTATCTTCCATAAATAAAAAGTCCCAAAAAGTAAAGTTTTTGGAATCCTAGCATTTACCAAACGTTTCAAACATAGTATTCTATGTTTATAGAGTCTCAAAAACTTATTCCAAAAGAGAGGTGTAATTTTGATACGTGGATATGCCAGAGTCAGTAGTAACGATCAAAATTTAGATACACAAATTGAAGCATTACAAAAATTCGGAGTAGAGATTATTTATCAAGAAAAAGTAAGTGGTGTATCTGAAAAACGACCCGAGTTAGCACGTTTACTTGATAATCTTCAAATAGGAGATACAGTTGTTGTAGCTCGCATGGATCGTTTGGCTAGAAGTTTAAAACACATGCTCGAGCTAGTTGAAGATTTGGAAAGAAGAAACGTTCATTTAGTTAGCCTAGACTATAATTTTGATACAAGGACAGCGACCGGGAAAATGTTATTTCACATTATTGGTGCTGTTGCTGAGTGGGAACGGGAGTTACTGAAAGAAAAACAAAAAGCTGGATTAGATATTGCAAAGAAAAAAGGCGTTCAGCTGGGGCGCCCTCGTAAGTATGGTAACAAACATGAAGGAATGGATCATGCAATTGAGTTGTATACAAAAGGGGAAAATACAATAAGAAAAATTTGTAATATTACACAAGTCAGCCGTTCAGCTTTATATCGTGAGATTAATAAACAAAATATCAATACTACAAACCAAGGAGAAAAATAAATGAAATTCAGATGTATTTTAAGTGATTTTGCAATTGCTAGTGTGTTATTTACAGGATGTTCAGCGACTCCTACTACAACGAGTTTAAAACCAGCAAATGCATCTGAACAAGTAGAGTACGTTTTAGAATTTCCTTCTTCAAGGTACCCACAAATAGGGGCCAAAAAAGAAAAGAAAGGCGTTTGGAGTAAAAGTGGCTATGTTGTAGAAAAAGGAAAAGAAACAGCCTATAATTATGAATAAGAAGAGTCCGTAAATTGTTAGTAAATACAAAGTTCTCCCTATTGGTTAACACATACATTCAACTTAGAAAGGATAGATTATCATGCCGCAAAAAATTACACTGACAGGAATGCCCAAAACAGAAGTTCGAGATTGTAATGCGTATTTATCGTTTGAAATGACAGAGAAAGGTGGTCCAACCGCCCCAAAAGGAATCCCCTTCAAAAGCACGGCTATCACATACACTGTTTTTGTAAGTAAAAAACAATTTAAAAACGTTGATATAGATTCACAAGGATTCAAAAATACTAAACTACTCGTACAAGGTGAACCTACGTTAGACGCTCCAATTGATGTATGCCCTGGAGAAATCGGTGTCATTTGTATGCAAATACAAGCATTGCCACCGAAAGTTGATAAACCAAAGACAGAAGAAAAACAACTAGAATTCTTACCAAATGGTACAGAAGCCGTTATCCCCCTAGACAAGATTGTATTGGAAGGAACATACCAAACTTCAGTTCCTAGACTAGAAAAGCAAGAAATTGTAGTACAATTCATTCAAAAAAACGGAAATATAGATAAACCGATCTTAATCGATAAAAAAACGAATATACTAAAAGATGAATTTAGTCGCTATTTTGTTGCAAGAAAAATGAAGCTACAAACAGTTCCAGTTTGCTATGCATAACAATATGTTCTCTTCATCACAAAAAAATTCAAAAAAACAGGAAAATACAACAACGAATATACAATTGAAATTATTGTTATCGGTTTTGTTCTATTAATACACAACCCTCTAAACATGTAAATATTTGGGGCTATCGCTGATTGGAAATTCCTTTTACAATATAGATAATAACATAAATAAAAGGTGGTATTTCATGAAAGCAACAGGGATTATTCGAAAAATAGATGAATTGGGCCGCATTGTTATCCCAAAAGAACTTAGACGAACTTTGTGTATTGAAGAAAAAAATCCAATGGTAATATTTGTGGAAGATGATCAAATTATTTTAAAAAAATATCAATCTCAACAGGCTTGTATAATTACAGATGAAATTTCAGACAGAAATGTTTCATTGGTGAATGGAAAGATTGTTTTGAGTCCAGAAGGCGCTAATCTTTTAATTAAGGAATTGCAGCAGTATCTTGTAAAATAGAGGGTAAATAGGGGGAATTTAAGCGGAATTTACTATTAGGCCTCACCATACATACCTATCAACTTAACAGAACAGGTTTCCCCAAAAAAAATAAAACATTGTACTTTATATATGAGAAAAAAGGATAGATAAAGCCATGATGCTATATCTATTCTTTTCTTTATTACAAATGCTTATGATTAGTACTCAGCATTAGAAATTCGTTCCGAAATCTTCGCCATTGACGAATGGAGTTCGGTAGGTGATAGTATGTCGCCAAGCCGAGCATACCAAAAACAAGGGAAATAATAGATATGCAATATAAAAAAATAATTAAAGGAGAAAATAATAAAAAAGAGAATATTGACTTATAATGTAGTTTGAACCCTTGATATATATATAAATATTATTGATATTTTGAAAAGCCCACATTAAATAAAGTTGAACATACAATAATGTACCTTTTATTCTACTAAAAATATTTTAAGAAGGAGAATAGATAGATACAAAAATTCCCAAAGTATTTTTTCGTTTTATTAGCACTATTCTATATAAAATAAGGGGAGCGATTTTTTATGATAATTAATTTTGATGACGATGTAAGATCTGTTTGGCATCAAACATTTAGTCATTCACCTTCATTTTTGAGAGTATTCAATTATGATATATCTAACCCAGTTATAATTCCAAAATCTGTTGAAATAGATCTTCCAGATTTAACTTTATTACGTTCATCTGTGCAAATTTTGGAAAATAATTCGAGTATACCTCAGACTAAATCTTTAAATCTTACTGATACAACAACTGATACATCTTCTACAGCTGTTACCAAGGGTGTAAAAACTACAACTGGTATAAAAGGAGGATTAAAATTTTCTGTTAAATTAGGAGTTTTATCAGCAGAAACTAGTGTTGAAGTATCTCTTAGTGTAGAAGCAAATTTTAGTACAACAACCACAAAAACAACCACAAAAACAACGACATGGACTGCAAATGATCCAATAACAGCTCCTCCTCGAACTAGAATAAAAGCAACACATTTAATTTATGGAGGGAAATTTTCAGTTCCTCTTACATTAAATGCTGATATTACTGGAGATCCAAATGCTTATGATGAATACCTTACAGTTAGTGGACCTTATCTAATAGCTGCTGGAAAATATAATAATGAAATAGGTGCTATACCTATTAGTAATATGTCTGGTAAAATGGATAATCGTTATAGAGCAACAGATCAACATGGTAAAATTGTATGGGTTGGAGATGCAATTACTGAAGTAGATTATGGTTTATATTCTACAGTTAGAATTGATGAAACACCTATATATGCTAATGAAGGAGAATCTAGAACTTATTATTTACCACCAAAATATATAAGTTCAAATTAATTTCTACTGGAATTATTAGAAGCGAATGTAAATATTATTTATCCATATTAACTATCTCGCATCAAAAACTAGAATAGAATCCCTTTTTTTATATTCTATATTACTGTCCCATTTCGAAAGTATTCCGGAAAAAAATTTTAGGGGGACAGACACATCGCTATCAAGCTAATAGGCTTAGTGACAGGGTGTCTGCTTTAATCCGCAGAATAATTCCCATTAAAAGTAAAATCCGATTACGTATTTTGAAGCATGCAGTATTTCATCAAAAGTCATTCAATTTTCTGCTGTTTATAAACATAAGTTATGACACCGAGCAATACCCTGCATTTACTGCATATAAAATTTAAGTTTTGAACCTACAGCGTAACTAGAGCATACCTGCAAAAAACACCTTTTTGTTTTATAATGGTATAAAATACATACGGTTCGCCAACTCAAAAACAGGAACAAAAAACTGCTTAAAAATAAAAAGAGCAATCTTTTCACAGAGATTGCTCTTTTTATGTCTCTCTTTCGATTTAGAAAACAGCTGTTTTATTTTAATAGGTTCACTACTTAAATCCCATTATTTTTGGTCCAATTATAAAGAATTTCACCTGTCGTTTTCAACCTATTAGGATCAGAATAATATACGAAGCTTAAATATATATCTCGTTTTAATTCTTCATATAGTTCAGGGCGTAAAATCCTTGTTTTATTATCATTAAATGGACTGCGTTCTTTTAATGATATACCATCTGCCTTTTTACCATTTCTCCTAACAGAATTACAATAAATTTTATTCGGGTCCTCCGAATCACTTCTACTAAGTGAATGTACCATAGCCGCTTCTTGATCTTTTGTTTTCTTTTCATTCACTTTCTTAGGAATACAAGTTGAAAATAAGTGTTTAAGTTGTTGGATTTTATCCCCAAGTTTTTCGCCACGCTCAATATTAAAATACTCTCTTAATGTTTTACCATCCACTAAAAAATCTTGTGAATTTGCTGGAACGAGTAGTTTGTCATTAACATCTCCTCGCCTTAAAAACTCTAGCTTTAATAGAGCATACTTAGGTTTTGCTTCGTCCTTAGTATATAATTTTACCAGCACGATAAACTCTTCCTGTTTATATTTAAATAAAAATGAGTCGATACACCATCCTTTTTCCTCCATATTCCTTTTTAAATCTTTCAAGTTACTAAAAATGGCCAACGTAATAAAACTCCTTTCACAAAATGTTGCATAGGATTAATTTAATTGTAATATTCTTTATATTCGGAAAAAAGATTCTCCTTTCGATCGCATCTCCTCAAGCGCAAAATAGCTCTTAAAACCAATGCAATTTATCTCCTAAAGGGGTATAGCCGAGATACTTTAAAGAAAAAAATTAGTCCATCTACATTAAGTGAAGAACAGAAAGAAGAGTTACAAAAAATGATTGAGGAAGGGTTAATTAAGTTCTTTTTAGCTCCAAATGGTACAAGAAAAGAATGGATTATTTCCAGAGATGCTATGTTTGTATGGTTTGGAGAACCACGAATTTCTAAAGAATGAAACCTTCTTTTTAGATTTGGATGGAAAGGTTTTCCCTTGTCTTTTGGGGTAGAGGTTGGCGAGTCGGTGGGGACGATACCCCACGGTTTGAAACGTCTCGTTACTATGAATGAAAAACAAAAGTTTAAGGCGAAAGTGAAGCGGTTCGGCTTGTATAATGTAGAGATCAAGCCGATAGAGATAACACTTGCTTTTAGCTCTTTAAGGAGAGTTATTTTATTATTGTTATTTTTCGAATATTCAAAACGGAATAATGGTATAATTGAGAGGAGAAATTGGGAGAGTAGTGTGTGGAGTTTTGGGTTAAAGACGGGTGAAAACGAAAGTAAGTAAAAGTGAGGGAGAACAGTGAAAAATCATGTCATCGTGAATGGTCAAATTCTCCAAACAAATAAGAAGTGGTCACACCTTAAACAAGGTCAGAAAAATTCGATCGCTGGATGGTTAAAAGCAGAATATCAGCAATTTATAGAAGTGTATCTTCGAAAACCAAAGCGGTATGAAGAGGAATATATAATAGATAGCGTGATGGAACAAATCAATAATCATAAGATTTTGATTCCATATCAAGAAGTGAAAACGTATTTTACAAACAAAAAAGGAAATTGGTATCGTAAATTAGAAAGTGAATTTGAAAACAGACGAAAAGAAGATTAGAGCGGTATGAAGAAACAATATGATGCCAGGAGGACTGTTCAATGAAAACTAAATTACAAACTTCTCAACAGGTAAAATCTAGGGATATGCTATCTTTACAGGAACAATTGCTACAAGAGGCGTTTCAAAAGCGGCAGAATATCACATTGATTCTGTTAAAAGGATTGCATGTAAAAGGAAGGATAAGAGGATTTGATACTTATTCTGTTTTAATAGAATTTGAAGGAAAGCAACAGCTTGTATATAAACATGCAATCTCCACGATTCGCTTTTAAAATAAAACAGTAGCATGAATCCTAATGATTTCATGCTACTAAAGAAGGAAAAAAGAAATGAGGAGGAAAAGAAGATGACAAATGTTTTCCATATGGAACCGAACGAATTTGAACGTATTTCAGAAATATTAAGTGTATTGGCACATCCTGTCCGTCTACGAATTGTACATCAATTACTAAAGAAAAAGACTTTAAATGTTTCTGAATTACAACGGTATCTCTCCATGGCACAATCGACTGTTTCGCAACATCTTAGTAAGTTAAAAATACATAAAGTCGTAGCATATGAACGAAAAGGATTAGAAGTATTTTATCGAGTGGATGATGAAAAGGTGAAACAAATACTCAAGATACTTACATGTTAAACACATGGATTTGTTTATATGGCTAGTAATATGTACTTATACAAATAATAGATAGAGAAGGGAGTGCTTCTATGAATAAAATTTCACAATATAATTATATAACAGTGAAAGAACTTATTTTTATCCATGCCTATGTAACGGGGGAAGAAATTCCAGATCGGCAAGCATTACAGATTCTAAAACAGTTGGCTCCTGAAGAAATACCAGGCACAATCAAACAAAGCCGTCGGTATTGTATAAGGAAAAATGGAGAAGATCTTTTCGAATACTATAGAAAAAAACAGCCGAAATTATTTGATAAACAAAAATTATACACGTATGAAGAGTTGAAACATCGAGCGGAGTATTATTGTTCCTCTTATTTGATGGTTCACCTCTAATTTAGATGGTCCACTCCTTGTACATTTTTATAAATAGATAAAATTACTACTTACTTTGCGGAGAAGGTAAAAACGAACTCTCAAATTCTCTTCTAACGAAAGAAAAAGATAAGATTAATACATTCACCCTAGAAAAGGTAAAAACAATAAGTGAAAGATAACACGGACGTTTAAAGAAACAGAGCAAAATCCCCCCTAGTAGAAAGGGAGATATACCTATGTAGATGGGGAAAAACATATAATTTCACGTACCCAACTAATTAATAAAAAAA
>NZ_JADAXG010000027.1:0-13363 GCF_019837545.1 Bacillus sp. 17RED48 | reverse complement strand
CCTATCCACCTTTGTAAACTTGATGTTTCAACATTTCATAGATTGGGCTCCTGCGTTTGTAAAGGTATACCTTTACAAACTATCAAAGAATTCCAAACTAATAAAAATAATTTCATAATATTTTGTTTTTTTAGACAGGTGCCAATGATAAGTAATATGTAAATTTTATCAATACCTAAATGCCTCTAAAAAATATATATTTTAGTAAATGATGCTTATTGGAAAAGGGGCTATGAACATGAAGATAAAAAAGAGGCAATTGGTAACAACTATATATCCAGGTCAGTTATTTAGCACTGAAACTTTACCCGAAGGCACGAGGTTTTTGAAATGGGAATTAGCAGGTGGTGGCGATTTAGATGATATTCTTTTTGACGTAATGGAAGATAAATTTGGGGACTTGGATGATCTTATTTTTAATGATGTTTTACATGAAAATCGAACTGAAGTGGTACAAAATAAAGAAATGTATATTGATAATGTTCGTAATGCTACATCATTAGTTGGAATAAACATATATGCTTTAATTTATGAATAAAGACGCCGTAATATTTCTCAATACCCATTTTTTTTCTACAAATTGTATATTTTAGTTAGGTTGCTTTAGTAACCTGATTACAAATATATATTATGAAATGGGGAATGGATATGGAAACAAAAGCGACAGTAGAGATTGCAAGAGTAAGATCAGGTAAAGAGCCACAACCAGGACAAAAAAATCGTTCAAGTGGCAACTTTAGTACTGAGAATCTTCCAGCAGGAACAAAATATTTGAAATGGGAGGTTATAGGTGGCGGAGATCCGGATTTTATTAGCTTTAATGTAATGGAAGATAAGTCCGCTGCACCGGATCCTACTCATTTCTCTGGTGTATTAAGCGGCAATCGAACAAGTGTTATATCTAAAAGATCTCTTTATATTGCCAATCCTAAGAATGCTACCTCTGAATTTACTGTAATTGTATCTGCCATGGTTCAATAAGTAAAATCAGAAAAGAGACTATGAAATATTTTTTAGTCTCTTTTTTGTCGGTTACTTCGTCGCTCTTTCTATTTAGCTTGTTTAGAAAGAATAAGATTTTTTTATACTTGGGGGAATAAATGTACTTAAGTTGACGGATACGGGGACCCAATACATAAAGAATATTCCCGTGATTTTCTCAACATAGGTGCACCTTATAATTAATAAAAAACCAAATTTATGTTACATCTGTATGAGGAAAGGTTTTTGATTTAATAGGGAAAAATACTATAGGGAGGAATAAAACATGTCTTTGAAAAAGAAATTAGGTGTGGGAGTGGTTTCAGCCGCTCTTGGTTTATCTTTAATTGGTGGGGGGACATATGCTTATTTTAGTGATCAAGTTGTGTCGAATAACACATTAGCCGCGGGGACATTAGATCTTACTATGCAGCCTACAACTTCTCTCAATTTAGATAATTTAAAACCGGGGGATAAAATTTTAAAAAAGTTCAATGTAAAAAATAGTGGTACGTTAGATATTAAAGATGTTCTAATGAAAGTAGATTATACCGTGAACGATTTGAAACTAGATAATCAGGAAAATGATTTTGGTAAACATATGAAAGTACAATTTCTTTGGGATTGGGATTCAGCAAAAAGTCCTATATACGAAACAACTCTTGCAGAATTAAAATCACAAAATCCGGAAGTCGCGTCTCATAAAGTATTCCTTTCAAAATGGGCAGAGACGGGTGGATTAAAGGCTGGTAAGATGGATTGGTTCTGGATAAGGTTTATCTTTGAAGACAATAAAATGGACCAGAATATGTTCCAGGGAGATAGTATTGCGATGAAAATGGAGTTCCAAGCGAATCAAACAGATGGACAAGAAAGATAATATTGCAAGACCCATATATGGTACATCTAAGACTTCTAAGATCTCTATTTTAGAAGTCTTGCTTTAATATTTGACATCGGGGTAATACTTGTAAAAAAGGGTAAACTGTAATCATACCAACCTTTTATCTGTTAAAAACACTTTGTAACAGAACCCAGCACTTTATCTTGGTTCTTATTTTCATTTACCTTAGGCTTTGTCTCATATAGATTGTTTAATACACGATTATACTCATTTCTTGTAATTTCTTTATTATACAACTGAATTAATAAATCTTTATGCGCTTTTGAAAAGGCCATTTTATCAAAAAACTTAGGATACATAGTACCATTCTCTCCGCTTCATGTTGGGTTTTATATGATAAATCAGAAGTAGAAAAACCCATATCTATATAGAATAGGGATGGGTTTTTCAGTTACTGTTTTAGACGTCGTTGTATAGTATAAATATTGGCTGAGTATTAAATTATAACATAAAAGTTATACTCCTAGTTATTTTTCTAAGGATGTCAGGTACCCGCAAATGTGTGAATGTCCTGTCCGTGGGCTTTAGAATCGAATCGTGGAGATTGCATGTTTATATACAAGCTGTTGTTTCCCCTCATATTCTATTAAAATAGAAAAGGTATCATATCCTCTTATTATTCCTTTTATATGTAGTCCTTTTAACAGAATTAACGTGATATCCTTCTTCTTTTGAAACGCTTCTTGTAATAAGTGTTCCTGTGAAAATAGTATGTTCTTACCTCTATCCTTTTGAAATGATTGTAATTTCGTTTCCAATGAGTTCTCCTCCTATTCTTCTCATACAGTCACTTTGTATTGTTCTAGTTCAGCTAACAGTTGTTTTACACCCTCTGGACTCAGTGTCAGCTTTCCACCTACTAGTTTTACATTCCTTGAAGATATCCTGTGATAGGACACGTACCATGAGCTGCATATTTTTGTAGAATAATCGCATCTTCTTCTACAAAAGTTTCTAGCGCATCCACTGTATCCACCTGTAAAGTTTTTCTTGTTTCTTTTGGTATTACAATTCGTCCCAAATTATCTACTTTTCGTTATTTTAAAACTATATATACTATAAAAAGTTAATCTCAATCTATTAGAAATAAAGAGATTTTCCATGTCTTTTTACGTCCACTGTTGCAAACATTCTAATCCCTTCATACTCTCAATCACTTTTTTGTCACTCACTATATAATAAATCTCATTTCCTTTTCGGTCATAGGAAACCATCTTAAACTGTTTTAACTTTATTAATTGCTGTGACATTGTAGATTGTGGAACACGTAGTAGCTTCTGTAACTGGGATACATTTAATGGACCTTTTAAAATTAATTCTCGAACTATCATCAAACGCATGGGATGTCCAAGCATCCGCAATATATCTGCAGGTCTCTCGTAATCATTAATATTCATATAGAAAGCTTTTTGCATAATCACTTCTCCTTGTTAGTGTTCGTTTCCTACATCCTAACATCATCTATTTGTTTGGCAAATGTTTAGATACACAAGAGATCCCTTCGAGTGCTTATGTTTTCATAACTATATCATTCCCAAAGAATCTCCCTATGTCCTCTTGGTATCTTCCATTGCTTCCGATGTTATTATAATAAATAACTCATTTAGTTCTCTCTGCTGTATATTTTCTGGTACTTCTAATTCCCGTCCAAACGTTTTCCTTCAAGTAATTTTTACTACTTTAATCTGCAGCGTAGAGACCGGAGCGGAGTTTGAAGTTTTTCCTCTTTCTGTCCTAGTGACAGGGTAGTTTTAAGTTATTAAAGATTCCTTTTTTGTATCTAAAATCCAAAAATAAAAAGATAAGATCAGGGAACACAATCTTATCTTTAGCACAAGGAGTAAACAAAAGGATAACTATCATATCTATATCATAACTTATTATTGGTTAATTTTGAATAGTATATCCATAATTAAGCATTATATCTATATTGAGAAATTTATTAAAAATTTAGTTAAAACCCAATTGAATTTTATCCAAAAGTTTACTTTCATTTAATCAAATACGATAAAGTACCTACGAAAGTAGGTGCTTTTTTCTTTGTTATATAAAATTTATAGAATAAAAATGAAATTTAATAAAGTGAATAATTTACGACCGTAATCATCTCATATCTCAAACATTGATTTCTAGCCGAAATATTTTTAATAAATTATCCCATAACGGATCTTTTCGTTATATAGATAAAGAAAGATAAGAAAACTTCATTTACATATATTTAAAAATTATATTTAGTTATATTACGAAATTCATTTTCTTTTTGTTTTTTTGGTAAAACACGGAAAAACACTTTTAAATAAATATCTACTATAAAAACGAAAAATTATTTTCAATTTTCGAGGTATTTGAAAATATCAGCATGATAGGCATAAAGCGAGACTCCTCTTGCGGTACAGCCGAGATACGTGTAAAAATAGGTCGCAGCCTTACTTGTATTTCCAAGGTGGTTTTTACTTTTATGAATACAAAGTACTCTATTTAAAATATTTTTTAAGATCATATCTATATTAAAGTTATCTTCCTATAACACATTGTTTTTCAGTAAATGTTAAAAATTTTACGCGATTGTAAAGTTTTAATGTTTTTATTTTTCTCAATTGTATAACTTTATTTTGGGATTATACTTAATGCGTAATCCCAAAACTAGGAAAGGGGCTTTGAGATAGGACATTTATCTTAAATTCTTACTTAGAGGAGTGATTTAAGAAATCAATGAGGGTAATGTGTTTCTAGATTATATAGAAAAAGAGTTTGAAGTGTTACTATGCTTTTTTTGTACTCATCCAAAAATATAATCAACATTGCTTAAAATAAGTGTGCATTTAATAAATCCACTTTTGGTATTAGTGAGAAAACAGATATTTCGTATGTAAATAATAACGAATTTGAACGAAAGGAATGATTCATATGAACAGAAGGGAAAATGGTAGATTACAAAAAACAATAAAGGTGTTTGCGACATCCGCTATTTTAGCAACCACGTTATTTGCACCTATTATGACAAATAATTTAGATGTACATGCTGAAACTGCACAAACTGCAACTCAATTTGAACAAAGAGAGTTCGACCTTCCAGGTACAGGCAGTTTTTGGGATGAAGCAAAAAGAGAAAAAAGAAGTGAGCAAAAAAATTATATGCCAACAGGCATTTATGTGAAACCTAATGAACAGGTTACTATTACAGTATCAGGAACGCAAAAGATTAGAGCCATTATTGGGACACATCAATATGACAAAGAATGGGGAAAAGAAATTGATCTTTCACCTGGCTCTAATACCATCTCTTCACCAAACGGCGGCGTATTAGGGTTAGATAATTTTCAAAGCACAGGAACAGTTAAGGTGCAAGTAACACAAGGCGGTAGTCCTATTCCTTTCTTTGTATTAGGGAAACACACAAAAGAAGACTGGATTACCATGATGAACAACTATCCAAATGCACATGCGGTACAATTGAAATCAAAACGAGCAGTACTAACTGTAACTCGTGATAGTGCCAATAAATATATTGTAAATCAAGATCCTGTGCCTCTATTAAATAAATATGATGAAATGATTCGAGCGCAAGACAAGATATCGGGGCTATCTGAAACAGATCCTAATCCTTTACATCGTTCAACTCGTCGTATTTGGGCCTTTGTAGAAAATCCTAACGCACAAAGTTGGGGCATGTATGCAAGTTGGGATGGAGCCGTCTTTACGACTGCTGGTGAAGCTATCAAAAGTACTTTAAATGTCAATGAGTTTGGATGGGGACAAATGCATGAAGCAGGACATGCACGACAACAATATCCATGGACGTGGAATGATTTAAGAGGTATGGGTGAAGTAACTAATAATCTATATTCTTTAGCTGCATTCAAGAAGATATACCCAAATATACCAACACGTTTAGATACAGAGGGAGATTATAATAGAGCTTTCGCGTATTTAAAACAAACGAATAAAGAATATAAAAATATTGACGACCTATTTGTAAAACTTGTTATGCTTTGGCAGCTTCATTTGGCATATGGGGATGATTTTTATCCAAATCTTCACAAATTATATCGTGAGATACCAGAGGATCAACTTCCCAAAACAGACGAAGATAAAATACAGGCATTTATTTACAATACATCGAAAATAGCAAAACAAAATGTACTTCCATTCTTTGATAAATGGGGATTGAAAGCAACACAAGAAACGAGACAGAAAATAGAAGCTTTAAACAACCCAACATTAATTGCACCTATATGGGAAGCAACGGATGCTAAACCTGTTAAACCACTTGCTGTATTGTCCAAAAAAATAATGAAGGCAAGTGCAAATAGTGAAGAATCATGGCGTGATCCAGCAAGTAACGCAATTGATAACAATCCAAATACAATTTGGCATACCCAATGGAGCACACCAAATCAATATCCATATAATTTAACGTTAGATCTTGGTAAAACACAAACTATCAACCAAGTAGCATGTCTTCCAAGACAAGATTGGTCGGAGAATGGTCGTATTTTAGGATATAATATTTATACAAGCATGGATGGCTCTAACTATCAAAAAGTATCGACTGGAACTTGGAAAAGTACTGGAGGAAAAGAGTTTGCAACATTCGAACCTGTATCTGCAAAATATGTAAAAATAGAAGTAACGAACGGAAAAAATGGATATGCTTCAGCAGCTGAAGTAGATATTTTAGGGTATTAATAGTTTGCACGTATGAATGAACACGTTATCGTAGGGGGATTTTCGTATGTTTTGAAGATCTGCCCTGCGATAATTTTTTTGCGTATTTCATGTTCTGTTTTTACTTTGTAATTTCTGATATGAAATTACGTGAATAAATTACAGCTAGTACCAATAAAGTAGAAACCGATAATGATTTCTTTTAATGTTGTAGATATTACTATGATTTATGACAACTAAAAAATGAAAGTTATCACTTTTTAAGCCAAGATTTAGAAACACTAAGTATATGATATGACATATAAAACGCTGTGGGGATTATGTGATTGATTTACAGAAGATCTATCAGCCGATAGAAGAAAACTATATAAAATCCAAAAGTTCGTGTTTGGAAATAAAAGTAAGACTATAACCTATTTTTACACGTATCGCCTGTACCCCATAGTAGAAGAACATAAAAAAATGGCAATGAGTTTTCCATCAACATGGCATTTCCAATCGCTCTTGTTTAATATTTTGCCAATGATGAATTTGAAATAGAGATTTCCATGTTTTAAATACAATCTCTATCTGCCAACGGAGAGAGTAAAAATCATGGATTTGTTTCATCGGAATAACCTCCCAAGGTGTATTGGTAACATATAAGTTCATTCCAGCTAACCTTTTGCCTTTTTTCGAATACGTAATACCCTTTTTACTTTCCGTATACACTTGCTTTTTCATACGCTCATGAAGTTGTTTTTCGGTTAATCAATACATAATCACCTGTCAACGTAATATGTTCCCATCAAGAGGAGATATATGTTGTAAATATTCTTCCGGATTGTCTACATCTTTTGCACGTAATGCATCACAAAGACACTACCTGTTACTAAAAGCACATCTTGCAAAGTATTAAGTAAAGTATTAATTCAAGTAAAAAAGGGAAATGTAAAATAGAGATTCTTTGTTAAAGGAGGATTATATGAATTTTATTTGGGAATCATTTATTTTAATCTTGAGTGGCATTCTTTTATTACGAATAGCAGGTAGAAAGTCTATTTCGCAGATGACATTAGCACAAACTGTAGTAATGATTTCTATTGGTACAATTATTGTACAACCTATTGTAGAAAAAAGTGTATTAAAGGCTATTGTAAGTGCACTTATATTTGTCATTTCAGTGGTTATTATAGAATATCTACAATTAAAATCTAATACATTTGAAAAAGTCTATTACTGGCAAGTCTAAAACAGTGATTGAAAACGGTATTTTACATGTCTCTAACTTGAAGAAAATGCGTTTAACAGTAGATCAATTAGAAATGAGATTACGTAACCAAGGAATTTCAAAAATTGGAGATGTAAAAACAGTAACTCTAGAACCTAATGGTCAAATAGGATATGAATTAAAAGAGGATGTTAAGCCGTTAACAGTGGGAGACTTAAAAAGATTAATTCAACCTCAATTTTTGAATCAAAATATACTATCCAATAATCCAACAGATTTACAAGCAAAAAATAATAATTCAAATATATTTCAAGAAATTAATGCTCAATCTGATATAAAACATCATGATTTGAAGTGAGAAATAAAAAGTTGAACTACTTCATAAAGTCCATGTAAATACCAGTTCCTACGATTCCAATTAAAAAGGTAATCCCAATTATAAAGAAAAGAGTTTTAAGTATCGTAACTGTTAATTTTATTTTATTTACTCCCGTTAAAAAATTTCTATAATCAATAGAGCAGGCAGCAAAAACTAATTGTGCTCTTCATACATGCCTATAAGGATAAGTTTGGATTTTTTATGAACTTTCTTTTGTATTGACTATATACTTGTAATTATATTTATTTAAAAAATGATACCTAACTATGGTATACCCATTTTTAAAGATAAATAGTGTTTCGAGATTTTTTAGTATGTGTGAACGAAAGTTCATATTTTTTAAAAAATTATGTTTTTTTATAAAAAACAACTTGTCGAGGTGACACTTCATATGAATCATATTGGGCAAATTACCATAGAACTTGTGGTTGGCTTTTTTGTACTATTAATTGCTGCTAAATTATTAGGAAAAACACAAATTTCTCAACTTACCCGCTTTGATTTTATTTCTGCCATTGTTCTCGGTAGTCTTGTAGGAAATACTGTATACGATTCAAAAGTGAAGGTTGGTTCCATTCTGTATGCAGTATTTGTGTGGGTCGTACTCATCTATACGATAGAAATGGTAACGCAAAAATGGAGAAGAACGCGAAATATTTTTGAAGGGAACCCTTCCATTATCATACGAAATGGATATATTGACAGAGAACAATTAAGAGCGAATCATTTGGATATAAACCAGCTACAACAAATGTTGCGACAGCAAAAAGATATTTTTTCTATTCGAGAAGTTGAGTATATGATATTAGAACCGAATGGAAAAATAGGTATCCTAAAAAAGCCTAAGTTTACATCTCCTACAATAAAAGATTTAAGTTTAAAACAAAAAACTGTATATCTACCAATTTCATTAATAAGTGACGGGAAAGTTGTTAAGGATAATTTAAAAGAGGCAGGATTTGATGAAAATTGGCTTTTTAAGCAAATTAAGAAAAGCGGAATCACAAGGTTTGAAGATATATTATATGCGGAATGGAAAACAGATGAAGGTTTCTTTTGCCAAAAAATGAATGAGTCATGATTTCGACGACTACTTTTATGAGTATCTTCCGTAAAAATAAAAAAGAGGTGTGTTGTGAGATGAAATTGGATATTTCATAAATGATGTACAAATATTTCGATTCACAAAATTTTCATTTATGTTCATCGAAAACAGCCAATTTACTTTAATGGGGTAAAGATCGGCTGTTTTTTTGTGCATAATTTCCTTAGGTGGTTTTTTCAAAAATGCTGGCGGTACCCCATGCCCATCAAGCTAAGATTTTAAGATACCCTCACAATGAAACCTTTATTTTTTGGCAACTAAGGACAAATAAAAAAGGACCTTAACAATTTGTTAAGGTCTGCGGAATAAAGCCGCAATTTGGGTTGAAACCCAATCAGTTTGTAGAAAATAAATTGCGATTATAATAGCAATTGCATTCCCAAAAGCAATGTTTCAAATGGATTTTAGCATACTTGTAACTGTAATGGTATCAACAAAGTGTGGATTGAATTACAAATGATGGTTGATAATATTAAGAAAATTCGAGAAAATAACTAATTCTCATGAAGAAAAAGTGTTAAGAAGAAATTGTAGCGATAAATTTTTAGAGGAAGCACCGATAGCGGCGCTTTTCCCTTTGTTGTATAAAATTTATATAATAAACGAGCAATTTACTAAGCAAACAATTAATAACTATAACTATCATATCTCACACATAGATTCATAACTAAAATATTTAAAACAAACGTTTGTTTAATTTTTCTATACCTAATTTCTTTATCACATAAATAAAAAGGATAAGAAAACCTCATTTACATATATTCAAGAATTATAGTTAGTTATAATATGAAATTCATTTTCTTATAGCTAATTAATCTTGAATTGGACTATATGCTCTTCTGTAAGAATCCTTCATTCTTCTCTATTTACACACACTCACATTTTTTATAATTTATTATGATATAGATATTGTTTTAAAGTGTTTTGTGCAAAATAAACAATTGAGATTTTTAGGAATTATAATCAGGGTTTTATTTTCTCTCTCTAAATTCACATAATTTTCAAATATTATAACTTCACATGTTAGGATTTGGTATATAATGAAGGCAACCCGTAGTTAGAGTGTTTGCTCCGATTCAAATTATGAGATAGTCTGTTTCAACTTTTTGGTTTTCAAATCAACAAAAATCCAAGATGAGTCTTCTCATTTATTCCTTAGCCGGGTAGCACCACATGCCCATCAAGCTAAGAAATACATTATCCCCAAAACAAAAAATATATATTTTTAGAACGTACTACTACTTCTGTTCGGCTACTAAAGTATCTAAAAAACAAGGTCAACGCCAGCTCTGAAACTAGGTTTAACCGATAAACGATTTACTTTAAACGATATTAATAAACTGGGCAATCATCCTCTTTTAAAAAGGATGATTTTTTTAGAGGTTCCTGTGGAATTTTATGTTAAACTTACTATGAAGATTATGAAAATTCATTCTTCAATAAACGGGCAGGATCATTGAAGAAGTTTTATAAACTTTAGTGGTAGCATCATTAGTGAAATGCTTTATAACAACTAATTAAGGAGGGATAGAATATGAGAAATAGCTTTCAAATCGTTGCGTTACAAGAGAAGGAGTTTAATAACCTATTTCTAATGAATGAAGAAGCATTAAAAAGTATCGGGGCAGTCAAAATAATAGCAAATAAAAATCCTGGATATCCTTGCAGGATAAGTTTGAAGGATGCAGAGGTAGGAGAAGAGGTAATCTTACTGAATTACCAATATCATAGTGTTAATTCGCCTTATAAAGCAAGTGGTCCTATATTTATACGAAAGGGAGCAACTACCGCTAAGCTAGATGTAAATGAAATTCCGCTTATGTTACATCATAGGTACCTATCTATACGCGGCTACAATGCTGAATCAATGATTGTAGAAGCAAGGGTTACAGAAGGTGTAAATTTAAGAGAAAATATAGATGAAATTTTTGATAATAAAGAAGTAGAATATATTCACATTCTTAACGCTAAACCAGGATGCTATAACTGCCTTGTTAATAGAGTGTGAAAAAATTGAAAATGCAAACTTCTATTATCCTATAAGGGGTACCACCAATTGCTATCAGGCTACTTCAACAAACCCTCCCCTAAAATGAAAAAATACGCTATTCTTTTTGTAGAATCATAGGAAAGGATGGCGTTTTTTATGTCTGTTTCTGTGTCTGACGAATTACAACTGTTTGCTCAAGAGATTCAAAGTTTTTTATCTCCAAATACCTTACAGGATCTTGCTAGAGATGTTGGTTTTGTACAACGAACCAGTAAGTATCAGGCAAAAGATTTAGTAGCTTTATGTGTATGGATGAGTCAAAGTGTAGCTATGACTTCTTTAACTCAGTTATCTAGCTGTTTAGAAGCATCAACAGAAGTTCTCATCAGTCCTGAAGGACTGAATCAACGGTTTAATGAGGCGGCTGCCCAACTTTTACAACGCCTACTAGCCGAACTACTAAACAAAAAAATGGACGCATCTATGCCGATTTCTTCGCCATACACTTCTGGTTTCAAGCGTATTCGTATTTTAGATTCAACTGCATTTCAACTCCCAGATGTATTTTCATCGGTTTATCCAGGTGCAGGAGGATGCAGCCATACAGCTGGAATAAAAATTCAACTTGAGTATGATTTGTTAAGTGGACAGTTCCTACATATTCATACAGGCCCAGGTAAACAACATGATCGCACTTACGGCTCTCTATGTGCCCCAACTGTGACAGCGAATGATTTATGTATCCGAGATTTAGGTTATTTTCATTTAAAAGACCTTCAATATATACAAGATAGGGAGGCCTACTATATCTCTCGTATCAAGTCGAATACACGTATTTATCAAAAAAATCCTACCCCTGATTATTTTCAAGATGGAAGAATTAAGAAAGGTACAGAGTATATACAGATAGATATGGAGACGTGAATGAACTCCCTTCAACCAGGACAAACATGTGAAATAGCTGATGCTTATGTAGGAATGATTGATAAAATGCCAGCTCGTGTAATTGTTCATCGATTAACAAAACAACAGCAACAAAAACGATTACAAGATCAAACTGTAAGAGAAAAAAAGAAAGGAATGAAGTATTCTCCTCGTAGTAAACGACTCAGTGGTATCAATGTATATATGACAAACACGCCTACAGATATTGTCCCGACGGGACAAGTACATGATTGGTATTCTTTACGTTGGCAAATCGAAATTTTATTTAAAACGTGGAAGTCATTCTTTCAAATTCATCATTGTAAAAAGATAAAACGAGAACGATTGGAGTGCCATTTATATGGTCAATTGATTGCCATTCTACTCTGTTCTTCTATCATGTTTCAAATGCGACAATTGCTCCTAATGAAGAAAAAACGAGAGCTTAGTGAGTATAAAGCCATATATATGATCAAAGACTATTTTCTTCTTTTATTCCAAACTATTCAAAAAGACACCCAAGAGCTATCAAAGGTGTTACTTCGCCTGTTCAATCTCCTACAGCAAAACGGGCGGAAATCTCATCGATATGAGAAAAAAACGGTCTTTGATATATTAGGTGTCGTTTACAATTGTACCATGTCTGATAATCAAGCCGCTTAATTCAAAAAATGAAACCCGTTAGGGTTTATTTCGTATGCAAATCTTTCAATCACCTACACTTGCCCTTTAGAAAAAAGAAACAATCTCGCCTAAAATTGACTTTGCATAATCTTAGCTTGATAGCGATGTGGTGCTACCCCTATATGTATAATTTCATAACACGCATTATCAACTCTAACACAATAAACTGTTTATAAACAAACCCTAAAGGGGTACAGCCGAGATACATGTAAAAACAGGTCATAGGCTTACTTATATTTCCAGATATGATTTATTGAGCGTATAAACATCATTTTGTCTATTTTTATTAGGTGATTTGTCTATTATGGGTTAGCCCTAATCATTCATTGGTTAGTTACTGAAAACACTTAATTTCAATTGTGTGATTAGGGTGTATGATAATAGATTCAAAAATAAAAAAGAAAAAGCTGGATCAATGCCAGCTTTTTTAACAATTATACTTACCCATAAATATAAAATATTATCTTTGATTTTGTTTTTCCCTTTCACCTACAACCCAAGCTACTAATAAAATAGAG
>NZ_JADAXG010000026.1:0-14656 GCF_019837545.1 Bacillus sp. 17RED48 | reverse complement strand
TATTTCCCATGGAATAGGCCTGGTCCTGTTAGTAAAAAAGATGAAATATAGTAAGGGATTTTTTGAGCAGAAATAGTAAGAAATTGATAAATAAATGGGTAATCTTCAGAACCATAGCTCCCAAGTAAATCATACCACCAATCTGTTTCATATCTAGAAATCATACTTAAATTGTAGAGCAATAAATAATGAACAAGAAGTTCAGGTAATACTGGTTTAGGATTTCTCGGGTCAGTTGTAATTGGTAAGTAATAAGCATCAGCAAGATATTCGTAGTATAAGGGCGTACTATATATAGGATTCCACGATTGGATAGGAGCTGTAAAAAGCAAATTCGATCCGCTCGTTTTCCCGGGAACATGTTGTATGGATAAATGTTTACAAGTTGATTCAATGTAACGTGAAAATCTTTCTGTAGTCATATGGAGTCGATCTAGTATGTTGACCGAAAAGGAAAGTTCATTTGTATTTGTTGAATCGATTTTATATAATGTGGCCCCTCTTTGACTATAGCGAAATAAATTTTGTAATTCAGGAATATTTCCCATTAGATCTAACATGTTAAACTTCTCTGCTTCTAAGTGTTTCATGTGAAACAGCTGTTCTGCAATATGAGTAAATAATCCATTTTTTTGCACCTTCACCTCATCTTCTAAAAATTGATACCCCTGTTTTTTTCGTTTACGAGTCGTAACACCATGAGCTAAAACAGTAGTGGATTCTGGATAGTTAGGATCAATAGTTAGTAAGCAGGCTTTAAAAAGTTGGCTCATTCCATAAAACAATAACATTGGCTGAATGGAAAATGGGGCTACCTTATATAATTCATAATAGTTTTTCCCGTGTTCTAAGTAATAAATAAAGGGATAACAATTTTCGAAACTTTTTTTTTCAGCATCTTGTATGGAGGATTTTTCATAGCAACGGGCAAGATAACGTTGTACATTTTGAGATGAAAAGAAGAAACTTAATTGCTGCCAAGTACAATGTGTTTGATGCATATATTACGCTCCTTTTATTGTCTAAAAATTCTAACATATATATACGTCCTTGACAGTATTTTAACCAATTGATAAGCTACTAATAATAATTTCTGGTATCATGGGGGGAACAATTATGTGGGAATCTAAATTTGTTAAAGAAGGTTTGACTTTTGATGACGTATTACTTGTACCAGCAAAGTCAGATGTACTACCAAGAGAAGTAAGTGTTAAAACAGTTTTATCTGAAAGCTTACAGTTAAATATCCCGTTAATTAGTGCAGGAATGGATACAGTAACAGAAGCTGATATGGCTATTGCAATGGCTCGTCAAGGCGGTTTAGGAATTATTCATAAAAACATGTCTATTGAACAACAAGCGGAGCAAGTTGATAAAGTAAAACGTTCTGAAAGTGGCGTTATTTCAGATCCTTTCTTTTTAACTCCAGAACATCAAGTGTATGATGCAGAGCATCTTATGGGAAAATACCGTATCTCAGGTGTACCGGTTGTAAATAATTTAGACGAGCGAAAATTAGTTGGTATTATTACAAACCGTGATATGCGTTTTATCCAAGACTACTCAATCAAAATTTCCGACGTAATGACAAAAGAAAAGCTAATTACAGCTCCAGTTGGTACAACGCTGGAAGAAGCTGAAAAGATCCTACAAAAGTACAAAATTGAAAAACTCCCTCTCGTTGATAACAACGGTGTATTACAAGGGCTGATTACAATAAAAGATATTGAAAAAGTAATTGAATTCCCAAATTCTGCGAAGGATAAGCAAGGACGCTTATTAGTTGGAGCAGCGGTTGGTGTAACGGCTGATGCTATGCTTCGTATCGACGCATTAGTAAAAGCTAGCGTAGATGCAATCGTACTCGATACAGCTCATGGACATTCTCAAGGTGTTATTGATAAAGTAAAAGAAGTTCGTGCGAAATATCCATCACTAAATATTATCGCTGGAAATGTTGCTACTGCTGAAGCAACGAAAGCATTAATTGAAGCAGGTGCAAACGTAGTTAAAGTTGGTATTGGACCAGGCTCTATTTGTACGACACGCGTTGTAGCTGGCGTGGGTGTACCACAATTAACAGCAGTTTATGATTGTGCAACAGAAGCTCGTAAACACGGTATTCCGGTTATTGCTGATGGTGGTGTTAAGTACTCTGGTGACATGGTAAAAGCTTTAGCAGCAGGAGCACACGTTGTTATGCTAGGTAGTATGTTTGCTGGTGTTGCTGAAAGCCCTGGAGAGACTGAAATTTACCAAGGTCGTCAATTTAAAGTATATCGTGGTATGGGTTCTGTCGGAGCGATGGAAAAAGGAAGTAAAGACCGTTACTTCCAAGAAGGAAATAAAAAACTTGTTCCAGAAGGTATTGAAGGTCGAGTACCATATAAAGGACCTTTAGCAGATACAGTTCATCAATTAGTTGGTGGATTACGTGCCGGTATGGGATATTGCGGAGCGCAGAATTTAGAATTCTTACGTGAGAATGCACAATTCATTCGTATGTCAGGTGCTGGTTTACGTGAAAGCCACCCTCATCACGTACAAATTACAAAAGAGGCTCCAAACTACTCATTATAATGTCTGATATACAAATAGACGGAGATTTGATATCTCTGTCTATTTTTTTTTGATTATGTTAGAATAACGGTTATGTGAGTACATAGATATTGGGGGTAACAGACGTGAAAGGTATGTTTTGCAAAAGATTCATTGCTTTAGTAACAATGCTTACACTAGCTTGTAGTATGTTGTTACCATATAGCAATGCATCAGCAGAAACAGGAGCTTCTTTAAACATTGAAGCAGGTGCAGCAATTTTAGTTGAAGCAAATTCTGGGAAAATTTTATATCAAAAGAATGCAGATGAATTATTATCAATTGCTAGTATGACAAAGATGATGAGTGAATATTTAGTTCATGAAGCAGTGGATAAAGGAAAACTTAAGTGGGATCAAAAAATTAAGGTTTCTGAATATGCGTATAAGGTTTCACAAGATGCTTCTTTATCAAATGTTGCATTAGAAAATGGCGGCATTTATACAGTAAAAGAGTTATATGAAGCAATGGCAATCTTTTCTGCAAATGGTGCAACAATTGCATTAGCAGAAGCAATTGCAGGTAAAGAAGTAGACTTCGTAAAAATGATGAATGATAAATCGAAAGAACTAGGGTTGAAAAATTATAAATTTGTCAATTCTACAGGTTTAACGAATAAAGATTTAAAGGGAATGCACCCTGAAGGAACAACAGCGGATGAAGAAAATAAAATGTCTGCAAAGGATGTTGCAACTTTAGCACAACATTTAATTAAAGATTACCCAAAAGTGTTAGATACAGCAAAAATCCCGAAAAAAGAATTTCGTCCACAAAAAGAGAAGTTTGCAATGTCGAACTGGAACTGGATGTTAAAGGGCTTAGTGAAAGAATATGATGGCGTAGATGGCCTGAAAACAGGCTCGACTCCAGAAGCCGGGGATTGCTTCACTGGTACGGTTGAAAGAAACGGTATGCGTTTTATTTCTGTAGTTATTAAAACAAGTTCTCATACAGCACGTTTTGATGAAACAAAGAAGCTATATGATTATGGATTTGCTAACTTTGAAATGAAGCAAATGTATAAAAAAGATTCTTCAGTAAAAGGACAAGAAACAGTACGAGTAGAAAATGCTAAAGATAAAGATGTAGCAGTTCAAACAAAACAAGCTGTTTCACTTCCAGTGCCAAAAGGAAGTAAAGATGTTTATAAAACAGAATTAAAAGAAGCAAATAAGGGACAAGAAGCACCTATTAAAAAGGGAGCTGTACTTGGCCAAATGGTAATCACACCAAAAGATGCGAATGACCCTGGATTTTTATCTGGTAAGTCATTACAAATAGATCTTGTAACAACGTCTGCAGTAGAGGAAGCGAATTGGTTTACTCGCTCTATGCGCGGAATTGGTTCTTTCTTTAGTGGTATATGGAATAGTGCTGTTGATACAGTAAAAGGTTGGTTTTAAAAGCTCCTCATTGTAGGGGCTTTTTCTTATTCCTATTTTTCATACCGACTTTATGAAAAAGTAGTAGACAAGCATCTGATGGTTAGTGGTAGAATGTAAGAGTATTCTTAATTTTCGCCTTTAACGGGGAAAAGCAATTCACCTAGGGGGGTTTTTGTAACATGACAAATGTAACAGGGACAGAACGTGTAAAACGTGGAATGGCAGAAATGCAAAAAGGCGGCGTTATTATGGACGTAATTAACGCTGAACAAGCAAAAATTGCAGAAGAGGCAGGCGCAGTTGCCGTTATGGCACTAGAGCGTGTACCAGCAGATATTCGTGCAGCAGGTGGCGTTTCTCGTATGGCAGACCCAACAATCGTTGAGGAAGTTATGGGTGCGGTGTCAATTCCGGTTATGGCAAAATGCCGTATCGGTCACCTTGTAGAAGCACGTGTATTAGAATCATTAGGGGTAGACTATATCGATGAGAGTGAAGTGTTAACTCCTGCCGATGAAGTATACCATTTAAATAAACGTGATTACACAGTTCCATTTGTATGTGGTTGCCGTGATATCGGAGAAGCTGCACGTCGTATTGCAGAAGGTGCATCTATGCTTCGTACAAAAGGTGAACCAGGAACAGGAAACATTGTAGAGGCAGTGCGTCATATGCGCCAAGTCAATGCAGAAATCCGTCAAGTTGCAAGTCTACGTGAAGATGAGTTAATGACATATGCAAAAAATACTGGTGCTCCTTATGAAGTACTACTTGAAATTAAACGCCTTGGTCGTTTGCCAGTTGTAAACTTCGCAGCAGGTGGTGTAGCAACACCAGCAGATGCAGCGTTAATGATGCAACTTGGTGCGGATGGTGTATTCGTAGGATCTGGTATCTTCAAATCAGAAAATCCAGAGAAATTTGCACGCGCAATCGTTGAAGCGACGACTCATTATGAGGATTACGAACTAATTGCAAGCCTTTCTAAAGGGTTAGGTAATGCAATGAAAGGTATCGAAATTTCAACATTATTACCAGAACAACGCATGCAAGAGCGTGGATGGTAATTGAAGGAGAACTTTAAAATGGTGAAAATCGGTGTACTAGGTCTTCAAGGTGCAGTTCGTGAGCATATAAAATCAGTTGAAGCAAGTGGTGCAGAAGCTGTTGTTGTAAAGCGTATAGAGCAACTTGAAGAGATTGATGGTCTTATTTTACCAGGCGGTGAAAGTACAACAATGCGCCGTCTTATTGATAAGTATGCTTTCATGGAACCACTTCGTACATTCGCGAAGTCTGGTAAACCAATGTTTGGTACATGTGCAGGTATGATTCTTCTTGCAAAAACACTTATTGGCTATGAAGAAGCACATATTGGTGCTATGGATATTACAGTAGAACGCAATGCGTTCGGACGCCAAAAAGATAGCTTTGAAGTCGCACTTTCAATTAAAGGTGTAGGAGAAGAATTTATTGGTGTATTTATCCGTGCTCCGTATGTTGTAAATGTAGCTGATGATGTTGAAGTACTTTCTACACATGGTGACCGAATGGTAGCAGTAAAACAAAATCAGTTTTTAGCTGCTTCATTCCATCCGGAATTAACGGATGATCATCGTGTCACAGCATACTTTGTAGAAATGGTAAAAGAAGCGAAAACGAAAAAAGTTGTCTAAGTAACTTGCAACTTGTATAAGATTATAGTAAATTGATGGTAACAATTTTATAAAATAAGCGTGTTGATAGGAAGTAGTAACAAATGCCGTTTCTTATAGAGAGTCGATGGTTGGTGGAAATCGATAGAAACAGTTTGTGAATCCATCCTGGAATGGAATGTGGAATATCTTTATGATTAGTAAACATTCCCGGTGAAGAGCCGTTATTTCTACTTGAGAGGAAGGCGGTAATGCTTTCAACTAGGGTGGCAACGCGGGTTAACTCCCGTCCCTTTATATAGGGACGGGAGTTTTTTGTGTTTTATAAAATAAAAGGAGGAGTATATAATGCTTGATATTAAATTTTTACGTACAAATTTTGAAGAAGTAAAAGCAAAGTTACAGCATAGAGGCGAAGATTTAACTGATTTTGGTCGCTTTGAAGAGCTGGATACGAGAAGAAGAGAATTACTTGTTCAAACAGAGGAACTAAAAAGTAAACGTAACGAAGTATCTCAACAAATCTCTGTATTGAAGCGCGAAAAGAAAGATGCAGAAGCTCTAATTCTAGAAATGCGTGAAGTTGGAGAAAAAGTAAAAGATCTTGATAATGAACTTCGTACAGTTGAAGAAGATTTAGAAAGATTAATGTTATCTATTCCAAATATTCCTCATGAATCTGCTCCAGTTGGTGAAACAGAAGATGATAATGTAGTAGCACGTACTTGGGGAGAAGTGAAAGAATTTGCTTATGAACCAAAACCACATTGGGATCTTGCTACAGATTTAGGAATTTTAGATTTTGAGCGTGCTGGGAAAGTAACGGGAAGCCGCTTCGTATTCTATAAAGGTGCTGGCGCGAGATTAGAGCGTGCTTTAATTAGCTTTATGCTTGATCTTCATACTGATGAGCATGGATACGAAGAAGTATTACCTCCGTATATGGTAAACCGTGCAAGTATGACAGGAACAGGACAACTTCCGAAATTTGAAGAAGATGCATTCCGTATTGAAAGTGAAGATTACTTCTTAATTCCGACAGCTGAAGTACCTGTAACGAACATGCATCGTGATGAAATCTTAAATAAAGATCAATTGCCTATACGATATGCTGCATTTAGCTCTTGTTTCCGTTCTGAAGCAGGTTCAGCTGGTCGTGATACACGTGGCTTAATTCGTCAGCATCAGTTCAATAAAGTAGAGCTTGTAAAGTTCGTAAAACCAGAAGATTCTTATGAAGAGTTAGAAAAACTAACAAATGATGCAGAACGCGTGTTACAATTATTAGAGTTGCCATATCGCGTTATGAGCATGTGCACAGGCGATTTAGGATTTACAGCAGCGAAGAAATACGATATCGAAGTATGGATTCCAAGCTATGGCACATATCGTGAGATTTCTTCTTGTAGTAATTTTGAGGCTTTCCAAGCGAGACGTGCAAATATCCGTTTCCGTCGTGAGCCAAACGGAAAACCAGAACATGTTCATACATTAAATGGATCTGGTCTTGCGATTGGACGTACGGTTGCAGCTATTTTAGAGAACTACCAACAAGAAGATGGTACAATTATAATTCCAGAAGTTCTTCGCCCTTATATGGGAGGAAAAGCAGTTATTAAGTAAATGTAAACATTCATCGGTATGAGTGATTGGTAATTATGAGCATTGTCAGTACTGAAATGTAGGAGGGGAAAGGTAAATTTCCCCTTTCCTCATAATTTATTTTAGTAGGGTTGACTAACTGTTTTTCTTTTGATATTATATTTGATGTCAATATGGAGGTATACCCAAGTCTGGCTGAAGGGATCGGTCTTGAAAACCGACAGGCGGCGAGAGTCGCGCGGGGGTTCGAATCCCTCTACCTCCTCCAGATATAATTGACAACAGCGCATATAAGTGGAGATTGGAGAACTCGTTACCAACACGTAACGAGTTTTTATTTTAAAACCAATCATAAAGTATGGTGTAGGGCGATTTTCTCCTTATTACACACTCATATTCCGATGATTATCTTCATAGATATGAAAGGAGTCAACATGGATCTTATTATACAAACGTTTCCTTTAGATGGAAAAACTTTATATTATGTACAATGTCCTGTCTGTAAGAACAATAGAATTTTAAACAGTGGTGCAAATGTGTCACGCATTATAAGCGATGATACATTCCGTAAACTTTGTGGTTGCACTTGTGATGTAAAGCAAACTGCGACAAAAGTAGAGGCGCCAAAAAAAGTTGAAAAAGCAGCTGTAAAGAAAGAAGCAGCTCCAAAACGTACAGGTAAAGTATTAACAGCAGTAATTAACGGGAAAGAAATGACTGTTAAAGAGATTGCTGAAACATACGATATTAGTACAAGTACTGTTCGTCAGCGTATTAACGCTGGAAAACCTGAGAGTGAAATTATTGCTCCGACAAAAAAGAAGTAATTTAATAGAAAAACCCGTGCGTATGCACGGGTTTTTTATTTTACAAGTTTACGTGTTTGTTTTAAAAAATGGCCAATTTTTTTAATGATTGGTTCAATTGAATCGCCATCTTTTAAAATATCGTATTCATTAATGTTTAATCGTAAAACAGGGCATGCATTAAAGTTGTTAATCCAGTTTTCGTAACGGCCATGCATCTCTTTCCAATACTCAATTGGTGTTTGTTGTTCCATCGGACGTCCGCGTTCTTGGATACGATTAACAATATCATCGAAAGAACCTTCTAAGTAAATTAATAAATCTGGATGAGGGAAGTAAGGAGTCATGACCATAGCATCAAATAAACCTTTGTATGTTTCATAATCAGTTTCCGTCATTGTACCTTTTTCATGATGCATCTTTGCAAAAATTCCAGTGTCTTCATAGATAGAGCGATCTTGAACAAAACCGCCACCGTATTCAAAAATTCTTTTTTGTTCTTTAAATCGTTCTGCTAAAAAGTACACTTGCAAGTGGAAGCTCCAGCGTGTGAAATCAGCATAGAACTTGTCCAAATACGGGTTCGAATCTACCTTTTCAAATGATGTGCGATAACCTAAAGTGTTAGCTAATGCAGTTGTCATAGTTGATTTTCCGACACCTACTGTTCCAGCAATAGTGATTACTGCGTCATTTGGTATATCATATTTTTGCCTTAAATTCATTGTTATTTCGACTCCTTTAAGAGAGTATTTTGAAGGGCGGATAGGATGACGTTTAAATCATCAGGATTTTTTACAAAATCCATATCGTCTCCGTTAAATTTCAATACTGGGATATCTGGATGATCCTTTTTAAAAGTATCCATTGCCGTTTCGTAATCTTTTGTGAGCTGTAGTAAGTAATTGGGATCCATATTTTTTTCGAATTCTCTTCCGCGCATCGCAATTCGTGTTTGTAATGTTTCCAAGCTAGCTGTTAAATAAACGATAACGTTTGGTACAGGCATATCTTGTGTAAGGATACGATAGATTTGCATGTACTTGTCGTATTGAGAATTCTTTAATGTACGGGATGCGAAAATTAAATTTTTAAATATATGATAATCCGCTACTACTGGCTTCCTTTGATTCAAATACTTTATGTTAATATCTTCTAATTGTTTGTATCTATTACAAAGAAAGAACATCTCTGTTTGAAAACTCCATTCGTCGATGTCTTCATAGAATTTTCCTAAAAAAGGATTTTCATCAACAATCTCTTTTAGTAAGTGGAGTTGCATGTGAGTTGAAATTGCCTTCGCAAGCGAGGTTTTTCCAACACCAATTGGTCCTTCAACCGTGATAAAAGGTACTCCGGTCACGCTGTTTCCTCCTTTCAATCAGTGATTTACCGTGACTACTAAAAACACAAAACAGAATTATTGTAGCACAAGAGGGAAGCGAGCGGGTTAATTTGATATAAAAAGTTAGAAAATAGATATATGTATTAATTAATTTTTATTTGAGATGAAGGTACTATATTTGCTTTTAATGTGGATTCCATTATTTTTAAAGCATGCAGATTATCCTGATCGTGATTAGAGGCAATACAGTCCTGTGGTACATACAGTGTATAATTTCTCATATGAGCGTCGTTAGCTGTAAAGAGGATACATATATTCCCGGCGACTCCTGTTAATATTAGATTTTCTATTTTTAAATAGCCTAATAAAGAATTTAAAGGTGTTTCATAAAAAGCAGAGTAATGTGGTTTAATAAAAATGTAATCATCGGAATTTGGAGCAATCTTATGAATGATATTTTCGCTATACTCATTTGTACAATGGGTAATTAGTTGGTCAATATCAGATCTCCAAAGTTGATAATGGTCATTAACATAAATTATGGGGTAGCCAAAGGATTTCATTGTTTTCTTTAATTGTAAAATAGGGTTTGTTATAATTTCGCATTTTTTGGCTAAGATGGGCCCGTGTGAAAATTGAAAATCATTAATCATATCGATAATGAGTAAGGCAGTATTCTTCATATGTAATCTCCTCTCTTTTTTATTAGGGTGGATTGAATTTGTAAAAGTTATCCCATGTGTAGTAAATGGAAATAAGTGTACTTTATTTGTAATGAAAGGACTATGGTATGGAACGCGATCAAGATATTTATTTTATGCAGTTAGCAATAGAAGAGGCTGAAAAAGCAGAGGCAATACAAGAAGTACCGATTGGTGCAGTTATAGTGTTAGATGGTGAAGTAATTAGTGTTGCTCATAATTTAAGAGAAACTGAACAAAGATCAATAGCTCACGCTGAGTTGTTAGCTATTGATGAGGCGTGCAAAAAATTAGGGACATGGCGTTTAGAAGATGCGACGTTATATGTAACATTAGAGCCTTGTCCGATGTGTGCGGGTGGAATTGTTTTATCACGAGTGAAGCGAGTTGTATATGGTGCAAGTGATCCGAAAGGTGGATGTGCAGGGACGTTGATGAATCTTTTAACGGATGAACGCTTTAACCATCAATGCGAGGTAGTTGCTGGTGTATTAGAAGAAGAATGCGGTACTTTGTTAACAAACTTTTTTAGAGAGCTTCGTAAAAAAAGAAAAGCGATAAAAAAATTAGAGAAAAGTAACGAGAATTAACGTATTTGCATTTTGTAAAAAAACAAGTTATACTGATAATGCCTTTTAATGAAGGCAACCGAATATTGGTTTTAACTTTGCCGTGCTAAGCGGGGAGGTAGCGGTGCCCTATACTCGCAATCCGCTCTAGCGAGGCCGAATCCCTTCTCGAGGTTATGCTGCTGTAAGGTCTGCCTTAAGTAAGTGGTGTTGACGTTTGGGTCCTGCGCAACGGGACCCCGTGAACCTTGTCAGGTCCGGAAGGAAGCAGCAATAAGCGGGTCTTCTCGTGTGCCGCAGGAGTGCCTGAACCGAGCTAACTGCTTGAGTAACGCTTATGGTACGTAATCGACAGAAGGTGCACGGCAGTTATATATGTATACAAAACTCACCTTAATACTAAGGTGGGTTTTTTGTATAGAAAATAACTTTTGGAATCTATAAACAGAATGGGTTATAATAAATGAGATAATAACCTTTGAGGGAGGCCGTATTTTCGTGTCATACCAAGCGTTATACCGAACATGGAGACCGCAAAAATTTGAAGATGTAGTTGGTCAAAAGCACGTGACAAAAACGTTGCAAAATGCCCTTCTTCAAGAGAAAGTTTCACATGCTTATTTATTTTCTGGGCCGAGGGGAACAGGAAAAACGACAATTGCAAAAGTATTTGCAAAAGCAATCAACTGTGAACATGCTCCGGTAGCTGAACCTTGTAATGAATGTCCTTCTTGTTTGGGGATTACACAAGGATCTATTTCAGATGTATTAGAAATTGATGCGGCTTCAAATAACGGTGTAGATGAAATTCGAGATATTAGAGATAAAGTAAAATATGCTCCAAGTGCTGTAGAATATAAAGTATACATTATTGATGAAGTCCACATGCTTTCTATGGGGGCCTTCAATGCGCTTTTAAAAACGTTAGAAGAGCCGCCAGGACACGTCATCTTTATTTTGGCGACAACAGAACCGCATAAGATTCCGCCTACAATCATTTCACGTTGCCAGCGTTTTGAATTTCGAAAAATATCAGTAAATGATATTGTTGAGAGATTATCGACGGTTGTGACGAATGAAGGTACGCAAGTAGAAGATGAGGCGTTACAAATTGTTGCACGTGCCGCTGAAGGTGGTATGCGTGATGCGCTTAGTCTTATTGATCAGGCAATATCTTATAGTGATGAGACAGTTACGACAGAAGATGTATTAGCTGTGACAGGTTCTGTTTCCCAGCAATACTTAGGTAACTTAGTAGAATGTATACGTGAAAATGATGTATCAAGAGCATTACGTATCATAGATGAGATGATGGGTAAAGGGAAAGATCCAGTTCGTTTTATGGAGGATTTCATTTACTATTATCGGGATATGCTTTTATATCAAACTTCACCACAACTGGAACATATGTTGGAACGAGTAATGGTAGATGAGCAATTCCGGATGTTAAGTGAAGAAATGCAACCGGAAGTAATCTATGAAATCATTCATACTCTTAGTAAGGGACAACAGGAAATGAAGTGGACAAATCATCCGCGAATTTTCTTAGAAGTTGTTATGGTACAACTGTGTCAACAGTTTATGATGCAAGCAAACGGTGCAGATCGTTTACAAGCAATTATGAACAGGATGCAGCAATTGGAGAAAGAGTTAGAACAAGTCAAAAAGAATGGTGTGCCGGCTGGTGTGCAGCAAGAAGTCAGAGAGACACGTGCAACACCAAAGCCAGTGCGGACAGGTAGTATGAAGATTCCTGTCGGACGCGTAAATGAAGTGTTAAAACAAGCAAAGCGCCAGGATTTAGAGCAATTAAAAGCTGTGTGGGGTGAGTTGTTAGGCAGACTCAAAGCATACAACAAAGTAGCGTTTGCTGTTTTATTAGAAAATAGCGAACCGGTGGCGGCTTCGGATGATACTTACGTTTTAGCGTTTCAATATGAGATTCACTGTAAAATGGCAAGCGAAAATCGAGAAGCTATGGATACAGTGGAACAAGCCTTATTTGAATTGCTAAGTAAAAGATTAAATATGATTGCCATTCCAAAAAGTGAATGGGGTAAAATCCGTGAAGATTTTTTACAGCGTGAAGGCGGGGAGTCTGAAGAAAGCCCAGAGAAAAAAGAAGATCCTCTTATAGAAGAGGCCGTAAAATTAGTAGGACAAGAACTTATTGAAATAAAAGAGTAATAATAATTAGGAGGAATTAATTATGATGCGTGGCGGAATGGGAAATATGAATAATATGATGAAACAAATGCAAAAGATGCAAAAAGATATGGCAAAGGCGCAAGAAGAGCTTGGCGAAAAAACAGTTGAAGGTACAGCTGGCGGCGGTATGGTCACAGTTATTGCAAATGGTCATAAGCAAATTCTTGAAGTGAAAGTTAAAGAAGAAGTTGTAGATCCAGAAGATATCGAAATGTTACAAGACTTAGTGTTAGCTGCAACGAATGATGCACTTAAAAAAGCTGATGAACTTTCAAACTCTACAATGGGTAAATTTACAAAAGGCTTGAACTTACCAGGTGGAATGTTCTAGGAGGATACTGATATATGCATTATCCAGAACCGATATCGAAATTAATTGATAGTTTTATGAAGTTGCCAGGAATCGGACCGAAAACAGCGGTTCGATTGGCATTTTTCGTATTAGATATGAAAGAAGATGATGTGTTAGGTTTTGCAAAAGCACTTGTGAATGCGAAGCGAGATTTAGCGTATTGTTCTGTATGCGGACATATTACTGACCGCGACCCTTGTTATATTTGTAATGATTCGCATCGAGATCAGTCGGTTGTTTGTGTTGTGCAGGAACCGAAAGATGTAATCGCAATGGAAAAGATGAAAGAGTATCAAGGTGTATATCATGTGTTACGTGGTGCGATTTCTCCAATGGAGGGAATTGGACCGGAAGACATTAATATCCCGCAACTTTTAAAGCGACTGCATGATGAAACGGTACAAGAAGTGATACTAGCAACAAACCCTAATATTGAAGGGGAAGCTACAGCGATGTATATATCCCGCCTCTTAAAGCCGACAGGTATTAAAGTAACTCGTATTGCACATGGTCTGCCAGTTGGTGGAGATTTAGAATATGCAGATGAAGTGACACTGTCGAAAGCGTTAGAAGGTCGTAGAGAAGTATAAGAGGAGAAACAAAAATGTTCTTTCAAAAAAAGGGTAAATTGCGTAAAGAGTATGATGATAAGCTAATTGTACTATTAGAAAAAGTGAAGAATGAATGGTTACGTCAGAAGAGAATGGTTGAACAAAGTGTGGAACCATCTCAAGATGTACTTTGTTCTTTGAAAATAGCAGAGGCGAAATATTTCTTCTTGTTAAAAGAAGCAAAACGTCGTCCGGTAAAAATGGAACAATGGTAAAAGGTTCTGCTGAAAAAGCAGAACCTTTTATTTTATTCGTTAAACATTGCGTGGTTACTTCGTTTGGAAAGAGTGAGGAATCGTTTTATATGAAGAAAGTGTCGTCGAATAAAATTTAATGAGATGAAGCGACTGGAGTAGTATGATAAATGTTCTTTTTTATCGCCTTGTCCCATACAAATAAATGTGTATAGGTCATTCACAAGGAGGAAAAAATGAATTCTACAATTATTATTGTTGGTATTCTTGCTCTAGTTTTTATTTTTCTTGTTTTTGGAGTTTCTTCTAAGCCGTTACGTTTTATAGGAAAAGCGCTCTTTCATGTTACTTTGGGAATAGCGTTACTTTTTATCGTAAACGTTGTAGGAACATATTTTGATTTTCATATTCCAATTAACTTGGGTACAGCAACAATCACAAGTCTATTAGGTCTACCTGGTGTTGCTGCATTAGTGGTTATTAAGCTTTATATCATGCCAAGATAAAATTATTTTGGCATTTTTTTAAAAAGTGTTGACGAACAAATGATTAATATGGTAAATTAATAAGCGTCGTCAGGAACGAAAGAAAAAAGTTGTTGACAGATTTAACGCAAAATGTTAAATTATA
>NZ_JADAXG010000025.1:0-14844 GCF_019837545.1 Bacillus sp. 17RED48 | reverse complement strand
CCAAAGTAATGACAGAACAACCTAAAAAAGAAGAGCAACCCAAAGCGATGACAGAACAACCTAAAAAAGAAGATCAATCCAAAGCAATGACAGAACAACCTAAAAAAGAAGATCAATCCAAAGCAATGACAGAACAATCTAAGAAAGAAGATCAATCCAAATAATGGTGAAACAGCCTAAAGAGATATAAAACTACAGACTAAATGAAAATGTTATGAATTAAAAACTTAATGGGGCCACTATACATGCCCATCACCTTAAAAATATTAACTCTCCCCAAGAGTACAAAAAGATGATGTATTTTCATATAGGTGATTATGTGTGGAGGTTAAACCCAAAAAACAAATTTCAATAATCTAAAAGCATTACGAGACAAAAATTATATAAATAAGGGGTTCAGCCGCATGCCCATCAACTTAAGAATTTTATAACGCCTCAAAAACAAAAAAATTATATTTTCATCTGAAGATGTAAATTTTCTTGTTTCAGGGTATTTGCTTTTCTTAGCTTGATTGTGATGGGATCTTACCCCTATTAAGTAGACAATAAGAAAAAGACTAATTTATCAGTGTGTTTCGATATTCAATCGGGGCACACTGGTTTGCTTTTTTTGTAAATGTGGAACAAATTTATTACTTAGATTGTCTATTAATTGTAATCCTAAAAATATAGTCGAACAGTATAATGGGGTGATTTTTGCTAAAAGTAATGTGATAAGAACAATATTTGAAGTTAGATTACCTAAAGAAAAGAGTTCAAAAATTTAATAAAAATTTAAAGTTTACCCTACTTTTTATTTTAGTAGTTCCTTCTATCCTATACGTATATATGTACAAATTTCCCACTACACTAGTATAACGGCCTTTATTAACAGTAAAATCTACAATTTACAAGGAGAAGACTTTATGAGTAAGAGAATAAAAGAATTAGATTCTGTACGGGGATTAGCAGCTATTACAGTGGTACTTGGACATTTTTGTTTGATGCTACCATCGTTGCCTAATTCTATTAAATTATCCCCTCTTAGGTTTTTATGGGCTGGCGGGGAAGCTGTAATCATTTTTTATGTACTCAGTGGTTTTGTGCTATCTATGGCACTTTATCATTCAAAAACAAATTATTGGGGATATTTAATTAAGCGATTTGTACGAATCTATATCCCTTATTATTTCTGGATATTCATCACCTTTGCTTTATTTATTTTGTTTTCACCATATGAAGTTACGGGACTACGAGATTGGTTCTATGATAAGTGGCAAGGGCCAATAACAAAATTAGATATTATGAATCACTTTGTACTTCTTAATAACTTTTTTACGGATAATTATAATCCGGTTATCTGGTCATTAGCTCAAGAAATGCGTATATCTATCGTGTTTCCCTTGTTATTCCTTCTGTTTTATAAACAGAGTTGGAAGAAAACGATACTGTTTGCTATGAGCTTTTCTTTAATTAGTATTTTCCTTAATATGTTGCATATTGGGAAAGCTGAGGGGTTTTATAATGGTTATGCCGATACACTGCATTTCACATCTATGTTTATGGTCGGAATGTTACTTTTTAAGCATCAGGAAGAAATTACCCACTTATATAGAAATATGAAAAACTTAAAAAGAAATCTTCTTATCACACTAGGAATCTTTCTATATGTATACTCTACTGGAATTTTGTTGATTTCTCGTAGTGATACTGCTTTCCTATTAAAGGATTGGGGTGTCGTAATTGGCGTTAGTATACTGATTATAATGGCCATGAATAACCTAAAGGTAAAAGCAATTTTAAATAAGAGTGTATTTGTATACTTAGGAGAAATTTCATATAGTATTTATTTATGTCATTTTCCAATCATGATGGTACTCTTTAAAATTTTGTATACAAAGATACCTATCTTTTTCCTTCTTATCTTATGTATTACAATGACAATACTTTGTTCTATAGTATCGTATCATTTAATCGAAAAGAAATGTATCAATTGGGCGAAACAAAGAACAACAAAGTTTCAAAAGAAAGTGTAATATTTTACGGAATCTTATTTGTTTAGTAAATATAAGAATTCCAATTTGTAAATATGGACCCAGTTGTTAGAAAAGTAATCCTAGGCTATGCAAGATTTATCAGTACACTAGTCGAAACTTCGATTCGTAAAATCGCGTTGCATAAAATTTAACTGTATTTGACTCGACTTTTTCTTTGTTAAGAAATCTTGCAACAGAACCGAGAAAATATACATTATTCTAAAGAGGTGCCAAATGAATTTTATTAATAAACAAGAAAAGAAATTTACCAAGCGACAGGTTATATTACTTATATTAATAATAGGCTATTATTCCCTTTTAATAATAGCTACCACATTTGGTCGTTCAGCTGAGAATATCTTTGTAAGAACAATTGATTTCGATGTACTGAGCCAGTATCAACAAGCGTGGAATCAATTTTCATTTAATTCTTTTTTTCATATCATTGTTAATATCGGTATGCTGTTTCCGCTAGGAATTTTATTCCCTTTATTGAGTGAAGTTTTTTTAAAAGCAAAATGGATGTTAATCAGTTCAATTACAACGTCTTTATTTATTGAAACTCTCCAATTTATAACACTTCGTGGAAGTGCGGAACTAGACGATTTACTTCATAATACCATAGGAATGATGCTAGGGTATTGTATAGTAAATATAGGTCTTATTTTTTTCGGAAAAAAGGAATCACACAAAAAAATAGTCAAATATTTAATGTTACCCACTGCAGTAAGCTTCGTCGCGCTTGGAATAATTATTTCGTATCAAATGAAGGTATTTGGTAATATGCCATTTGATCCCTATGGAAAAACAGATATGTCTCATATCACTATAAGAACATCACTGGAGTTAAGTAAAGAAGGTAAAAAAATGCCTGTTTATGATTCCGAAGGTCAAAAGGTGCGAGACGTCGAAATTATTTCTCCAAAAGAAGCATTTCAAAAACTGAAACAAGGAGACATTTATCCTATGGGACCTTTTGGGGCGGGTGAAGAATTTGAAGGTGAGACATTAGTCATTACAGAATGTAATTTAGAGTACGCCAATGATACAAAAGGTTTTTCTCAACCTGTATATATTTTTCGCGTACAGTTAAAAGATAATGACGTAGTACTTATGACTCCACCTATTTCCGCAAAAAAATAATAGGAGGCGTTTAAGTGAACTTATCTCAAGAAAAAAACCTAAAATTAATGATGCATACTATTACTTTAGTATCTTTCATCATTCTCACTTTTTTTAGCATTACAATTTTTTATGTATCGTTCATTTTTTATTTCGTATTCAAATCAAAAGAACTTCGCATAATATCTATTGAAACAGCTGTTTATCAGCTATTCACTTGGATTATTGTATTGATTTGGAATACTTTTGTAATGAGGATTTTAATGTTTTCTATGTTCCATTTCGATATGAATGCAAGTAATATGTCAATGATATTGTGGACAGCCCCATTATATATAATCCTAACTATTTTATTAGTTTTCGGGCCCCTTAAAGGAATTTTATATGTATTACAAGGAAAAGATTTTTATTATCCGATTATCTCCAAATGGATTAGCAAGTAAAAAATAAATAAAGAAGAATCCAGAAAATTATGGATTCTTTTTTATTTTGTATTTATTGTCTGCTTATGAAATATAAACTCATATTTTATGTTTATATGCTAGTTGTATTTATAATTTCATTATATATCTATAAAAACAGCAAAAGGTCATGGTGTGGAAATGAAATCCAGTCTATGACCCATTTTCACACGTATCTCGGCTGAACCCCTATTTAACATCTATATCAATATTGAGAAATTTATTACAAAATTAGCTATAAATGATTCGAAATCCCAAAGTAAACTTTTAGCCAAAAGTTTACTTTCATTTCCCCTTAAACATTGACTTTTATCCGATTTCATTGATATTATAAAAAAAGACAAAAAAGTATACATTCAAATCATTGAAAATAGAGGGATTGAAAAACAGATGGATAAAAAGCAACATTTAATTGATGTACAACCAATTCGAAGCAAAGAACAGCTCGAAGACATGAAATGGTCTCTTAAACGTCATTGTTCAGATCGTGATTACATTTTATTTCTAATTGGTATTAATACGGGGTTACGTGTAAGTGATTTACTTAAAATGGAAACGAGTGAAGTTTTAAAACTGAAGCGAAAAAAACGGAAAGAATTTAAAGTGAAAGAAGGAAAGACAAAAAAGGAGCGTATCATAAATATTACATCCATTTTTGAGGAAGTATTGCCATACGCTGAAGATCTAAAAAGTACCTGGTTATTTCCTTCTCGAAAAGGGGATAAACCCATTAGTAAAATTCAAGCCTATCGACAGTTACAAAAAGCCGGAGATTTTGCCGGTGTAGAATCCATTGGTACTCACACCATGCGCAAAACCTTCGGCTATTGGTTCTATAAACAAACAAAGGATATTGCTATGTTACAAGAAATATTGAATCATAGTACACCACAAATTACACTAAGATACATTGGAATTAATAAAGAAGAAAAAGATAATGTACTTGATACATTCCGAATCTAATTTTAATTAGATTCTTTTTTTATTTGTAAATTTGAGCAAAGTTTAACCATGAATCCTCCTTTGTATTCAGTATATTTCGCTATGAATATATTTAAATCCTATGTGAAACATAATGAATAAAAATTTCGTTCTGGAGGTGCTACAAATTGTTAGCTTGATGGGCATGTGGCGGGCCCCCATTTTCAGCTTGTTTTAATTACTTTCTTACTAGATAACCACTCATTTGCTCATGTATTGGCGGAAAAACTTTATTTGTTCATTGTTGAGTATTGTTGCTTCGTCTTTTCTTAAGTCAAGGTGGAATACATGACCGCTCGCTTTGTCATTATGACCATATTCTTTGTAAATATAATGAAGTCCTGCGGATTCTAATTTACTAAGGAAAACAGGTTGAATCCCAACCAATCCATCATTAACACTGCAAGTCACAAAAGACGGAGGAAAAGATGACGTAATGTTTGACTGAAAATCCATTTCCTTTTCATATTTATGAATTTCTTTTCCAAGGTAGTCCTTCATCAAATCATTTAAAAGATTCTTATACCATTTTTTCGTTTCTTTGTTTTTTATTCTATCGAGAGGATCATACATTCCGTGGTTTAATCCCATTGCTTTTATTCTTATATCAGGCATTTTGAAGTCAAACAGTTTTGCATACTTTAAATTAGTTATAATTGCTGCATACTGACTTGCAATCTGTGCTCCCGCTGAATCACCTACAATGAACAAATTATTTAAGTCCATATGAAACTTTGTTGAATTATTCTTCACCCAATGAAAAACTGAATTTACATCTTCCAGAGCCGCTGGAAATTTATACTTTGGTGCAAGACGGTAGTTGAAGTTTACTACCGTAAACCCGTACTGGGCTAAATTCATGCAGTAAAATTGATAAGCTTCCTTGTTCCCGTACACCCAGCCACCACCATGAATCGATATAATTACTGGCAAAGGTTTTTCCGTATCCTTTGGATAATACACGTCAAGCAAATGGTCTTCACTTTTATCCCCGTAGTAATCAAGGTTGTCAAACCTTTCGATATTTTCTGGAGTAGTTAACCCTTTATCTCTTTTAGCATCCCCCTTTTTAAATAACACATTTAATAAAACTGATGTTAATGACATTTCTTCACACCTCTTTTTGTAAAATGAGAATTAGTTAACAGATTATTTTGTTTTGGGATTATATTTCTATAGAAGAAATAATTTATTCTTGTTCTATTAATCTGCCCCTTTAATGGAATAAGCAGTGATTATTCTTTCTATATAATGAAGCTCTAGATACATTTGTAATTTCACAAATTTGATTTAAAGTCATATTTCCTTCTTTGTATAGCTTTACTGCATAATTCATTCCTGTGTGATTTTTAAGATATTTCTTTAACCCAGCTTTAAATTCCTCTTCTTTCTTAGCCAACTCAATCCCTTCACGTTGTCGCATACGAATAAGATCTCGCTCTAATTGGTTAACACCAGCTATTACTGTAATTTATTAGGCGAATACTATTTTAATGCGGAGAAAATGGTCTCATTAGATTCGTTAAGACCACTAAAACTTTCTTAACGTTGTAAAAAACGGGTGCATCGTCAGGAAAATGTGCTTAGCGTTGTAAATCCGCATTTTCCTGATGCTATCCCAATCATTAAAATACTCTTCATAATCCTCTTTACTAAGTGTTGTCCATATATTGCGTAATGGAAGCTCTTTAGACTTTTGCAACCACTGACCAAAATCTTCAATATCATAAGCATATCGTTTAATTGTGGAAGGTTTTCTTCCTTTATATAATAAGGGGTCACCATACATGCCCATCAACTTTTTTGTTTTGGGGTGTTATAAAATTCTTAAGTTGATGGGCATGGGTCACCATATCAAAAAAAGAAAATTGTACGTTTAGACATAATTTGGACACAATTTAGTCAATTCCCTGTTCCTTTAGATAGGGAGCTTAAAAGTAAATTCCTTATAAAAAAAGCAGTTAACAAAAGTTAACTGCTTTTTTTACTTACTATTTATTGAAAAGGTTTCAACCTACAGTTACTACTAAGAATGCATCTTAGAGATAGTATGTATACCAAGTTTTAAATTGTATTTTAAAATCCAATTTATGGATATATTTTTATCTCATAATATAAATAATACACCTTATGTAATATAGGATTTCATATATTTATTATACATGTAATCTTTATGTAATGTAAATATTCTAATAGAATTTGTCGAAAAACATCCAAATCTATTGTCATAATTTCTCCCAAATTAGAAATAATGATTTACTTTGTTTCTTCTTTTTTTTACATTCAATTTTGTAAGATTTATAAAAATCATGACGAGGTGAATGTATGGAAAAGAAGAAAGGTAAGAAACGCTGGTATAGGTATTTAATACAGCTAATGGTAGTTGCATTAATGCTTACTTCTATACCGATGAATGGATTGGCAGAAACGGCACCACCGTTTACGCCGTCTCCAAATTCAGAACAAAGTCCACAAGTGGAGAAGAAGGAGGAGAAAGAATTACCTGCCCCACACCCGGATCAGGTAAAGAAGAAGTTACAAGCACAAACTAAGCCCACTGAGGTTGTAGAAGAACGAACAGAAACAGAAAAAGTCTTCGACAACCAAGATGGTAGCTTTACAAAAAAGGTGTATACAGAAGCGATACATACAGAAAAAAATGGGAAGTTAGAAGAGGTTTCCTCTACCTTAGTAGAAGCACCAGATAAGAAAATTGTGACGGAAAACACAAAATTAAAACCAGAGTTTAAAAAGACAGTAACAGATGGAAAGTATGTTCAGTTTAAAACAGATGACCATGCTATTCAATATGAGTTAATTGGGGCAAGCGGTGAAAAAGGTGAGATAAAACCATCAACAGTAACTGCAACACATGAAGATAACACAGTATGGTATAAAGGGATATTCCCTCATATTGATTTAAAGAGTACAACGTTTAATGAAAATGTAAAAGAAGATTTTGTACTACGTGAATATACAGGACATCATATCTTTACATTTGCATTACAAACTGATTTAACACCCAATGTAAAAGAAGATGGTTCCATTGATTTTCTGAATGGAAAACAAGAAAATATCTTTACTTTACCGAAGCCATATATGACTGATTCACAAGTGAATCAACAATCCGGAGAAGCGGTCACTTCACAGGATGTTCGTTATGACATCCAAAAGGCAGATGAAAAAACATATACATTAACGGTTACGGCAGATCCGAAATGGTTACAAGCACCAGAACGTAAGTATCCGGTATACATCGATCCTTCTATTAATATAGAGGATTTCGAAAACGCTTACGCTTCCAGTGCGTATCCAAATGTGAATTATTCAGGCGGAAATCTCTGGGATGGTGGTCAGAATGCCTATACATTAAAAGTAGGATATTATGACGGGGTATCTGGGACCAACTATGCTTTTATTAAACCACAAATCTCCGATTTAAAAGGGGCACAAATCCAAAGTGCAACATTCCATGCGTATGCAGTATGGCATTATTATGGAAATCAGCCAAATGGTGTTTGGTTAGATGAAGTAACAGATGGTTGGAATGTTGGAGGAGTTAATTGGAATAACAAGCCTGGCTCTAATAATATTGCACATGCAGATGTAGGACGTGGACAATGGGCGCGTTTTAATGTAACAAATACAGTAAAAGCATGGGTAGAAGGAGCAAGACCAAACAATGGATTTAAGTTACATACAAATGGAAATGGACAAAACCATTGGAAGAAGTTTATTGCGGCGGAAAATGGATCCAATGCACCTTATTTAGAAGTAAACTATTCGTATGCAAAACCTAATAAGCCGAGAGTACAGGCGTATTCTAATGGAAGCAGCAGTAGCTCCGGTCACTTTAATCTACAGTGGGATGCAGTCCCAGGAGCAACTGGGTACAAGGTTGCTATTTTTAACGGATATGATTATGAATATATACCGGTTGGAAATGTGACAAGTTGGACAACTAAGGATAAAAAGATATTCCCAACACAACAGGAAATTGCACAAGGACATTTTGAATTTCATGAAGATGGAAAAGGCGGAGAAGCGCCAGTTAACCCAGGGCCGATGTATAAAAATGCTCATTTAGCGGGTAGCCCATATGGAGATTATAGTGGGAGACGTGGATATTGGATTCGTGTTGTCGCAGAGTATCCATTTGGGGATAGTCCGCTTTCAGATGAAGTCGTGCCAATGATCCCTTTAGAACAAGTGAAAAAGCCAGATGGGTCGGCCTATATCAATGCAACAGATCGAACAACTGGATATGTCACATTAAAGTGGGATGCAGTTCCAGAAGCAGAAGGTTATAAAGTTTGGATATATAACGGAAAAGATTATGAGGCTTTTGATGTAGGAAATAAGACAAACTGGACAACGCAAAATGAAAAAATTTGGCCAACAAAAGATGAAATTGCGAAAGGTCAATATGTACTTCACCATGATAAAAAAGGAACAGAATTATTACTAGACCCATCTCCTGTCTATCGTAATTCTGGAGGTATTTATGGTGGTTCGAAAAATTATTGGTTCCGTGTAACGGCATATAGTAAAGCGGGCCATCCTGAAAGTGAAATTTCTCATGAGTTTACACCAAAATTCTCTGAAGACTTTGCGTTTATGGGAATGTTTGATTATTGGGCATCTATTGATGTGTTAAATGGAAAAGTGAATGCATTTAACGGAAACTTCTTAATGGAAGAAAAGGATATTACGTTATCAGGGCGTGGTCCCGATGTATCCGTAGAAAGAACGTATAATAGCCAATTAGGACATATAGGATTGTTTGGTAAAGGCTGGTATAGTAGTTTAGAAGAAAAAATTTGGCCAGATGCAGAAGGAAATTTACTATTGCATACTGCAAATGGTGCAGCGATTACCTTTACTAGAACTGGTGAAAAGACGTACCAAGCACCAGCTGGTGTATATTTAGAAATAAAGGAAGTACCAGGTGGTTATGAAGTAAAGGATAGCGATCAAACAGTTACTTTCTATCATTATACAGATTTACGAGGAATCGGGTATGTAAAAGATAAATACGGAAATACAACAACTTATGAATATGATAATGAGTTCCGTTTATCAAAAATAAAAAATGCCTCAGGGAAAGAATTAATACTGAAATATGATGAACAGTATAAGAAAGTATCAAGCATAATCGGTCCAGATAACAAGACGATTACATTTAAGTATGATGGTGATTTACTCGTTTCTTCTACAACTCCAGAAGGAAAAGTATATAAATACGGATATGATAATGGGGTACTAACATCTATCTATGACCCGCAACATACAGATGCAAAACCATATAAAACATCGTATGCATATGAAAATGATAGATTAGTAAAAGTAACAGATCCTTTAGGAAAGACAACGACATTAGCGTACAATACAGGTGCGAAAGAAGTTACGTTAACGAATCCAAAAGGGCGTAAGACTGCTTATACGTATAACGATGCTGGAAATCCAGTGAAAACGGTTGAAGATGTTGGACGTCTGAATCTAACAACGACGTCTGAATATAATGCAAATAATCTAGTAAAAACAACAACTCCTAAAAATCAAACAGAAACAGCGACCTATGATGGTAATGGGAATGTAACTTCTGTTACTGATGAAATGGGAACTGAAAAGTTTGAGTACAATAAAGATAATGGGATTGTTAAAGCAACAGATAATGAGAATCGTGAAACAACAGTTGCTTATAAGGCTGCAAATACAGAAGTGTCTGAAACGAACCAGGCAGCGAATACATCATCTTTCATACAATATGATCAATTTGGAAATCCAATTGAAACAACTAGGGAGTTAGGGACAGGTGAAAACCTAATTCAAAATCCAAGTTTTGAGATGGATGATACCCAGAGATGGGGTGAAGAAAAGGGCAATAGCCAAGGAGCATTGAGAAAAGATACAATTTTTGCGCCGGGTGGATTGGGCGGATCTTCATCTTTACGAATGATAGTACAGGCACAAAATACTGGCTGGGGATACCATAGTGCGATTCAGGATGTTGTGGTAGAGCCAAATACAACGTATACATTAAGCGGGATGATGAAAACATCATTAAACCACGCAGGTGCATTTTTTAATGTTCAGTTGTTAAAAGAAGATGGAACCCCTCTTGATAGTGGAAATAACTGGTTTGACACACGTCATAATAGAATAGAGGGCGAGAAAGATTGGACAAATCGCCAAGTAACCTTTAAGACAACAGATCAAACAAAAAAAGTTAAAATCTATTTACAAGTTGATTATAATCGAGCGGATTCAAGTGGTTCGGCATGGTTTGATAAGATTCAATTGGAAAGAGGAGAAGTGTCTTCCAGCTTTAACCCGATTGAAAATAGTAGTGTAGAGAATATGACGGAGAAAGGTTGTATTCCAGGATGGATTCGAGGTAATGGATCAAGTTGTGATCCGAAAGACACTTCCCATGAGGAAAGCTTTACAGGAGATTCGTCTATTGTATTAGAGCGTAGCCAATATGGCGGTTCAGATGTAGGCTATGGCGCGCATATACATTTAAACCAACAAAAAGCAGAAACAATTACATTAACAGGGATGTCTAAATCTCAGAATGTAGAAAATACTGCACCAGATAAGCTCTCACGAGATTACTCTATTTGGGCAGATGTGTATTATCAAGATGGTAGTGGTACGAATTATCAGGCAAAATTCCCAAGTGGAACAAATGATTGGAATCGTAGTGCTGTTGTCATTCCTGCTACTAAACCAATTAAGCGTATGGAAGTCTACCTTCTATTTAGAAGAGAGAATAAAGGAAAAGTTTGGTTTGATAATATTCGTTTACTAGAAGGAAACGCTCTTATTAAAAACGAGTACGACAACGATGGCAATGTTGTTGCCGCGTATGATGAAGAAGGACAGAAGAATACATTCACATACGATGCATCAGGAAATAAAAAGAGCGAAACCGATGAAAAAGGAAATACAAAACTATATGATTACAACAAAGATAATCTATTAACGAAGGTTACCTTGAAAAATGGTACTTCTGTAAATTATCGTTATGATCATAATGGAAACACAACAGAAAAATCTGTCATGTTTGGTGGGAAAACACAAACACACAAATATGAATATGATGTAGATAATAAAAATACAGTGTATATCGATGCGTTAAACCGTCGTATTGAACATACGTATGATGAAAATGCAAATAAGATTAATACAAAAATGCCAAATGGCTCGATTTTAGAATCTGTATATGATACAGCAGATCGCGTCGTTGGTGAAAAGCGCAACGGAAAAGATTCATTTACATTCGAACGTGATCAAAATGGACAAGTTACGAAAGTAAAAGACCACGTCAATGGCGTAGAACGCACGAAAACATACGACAAGGCAGACCGCGTTACAAGTGCAACGGATAGCCGAGGCGGAAAAATTGATTGGGCATATCATGACAAAGCAAACAGTAAGACAGAAAAATTAAAAGAACAAACAGTAACGCAAGGTGGATACACAAATAAAGTATCGTATGACTACAACACGTTAGATCAAAACATTCGTGTGACGGATGGTTCGCAAACGTATCGATTTGATTATGATGATCAAGGAAATGTTCGTACGTACACAGCTGGAAATGGTTCAGGTTCTACCTTCAACTATGACCATGCGAACAAAATTAAAGATTTAGTAGTCGGTACGTCAAACAGTATTCTACTTTCTGAACGATATGAATATGACCAATCGGGTAACCGTACGAAAATTAAACATGAAGGTGCGGGCGGAAAAGTAACAGAAACAAACTTTGTATATGACCCGATTAACCAATTATTAAATGAAGCACTACCAAACGGAACAAGTAAATCCTACACATATGATGGATTTGGAAACCGTACGAGTGTGAAAGTTATAGAGAATGGAAAAGAAACAAAATCTATAGCAGCAACATTCAATGAAGGAAATCAACTTGTAAAATTCGGAAATGAATCATTAACATATGATGCGAATGGCAATCGTACATCAGATGGAAAGTACAAGTATACATGGAATGAAGATGACCAACTTGTATCTATTACAAAACAAGGTGAGAGCAATGCATTTGCGACTTATAAATATGACGAGGATAATCGTCGTATTGAAAAGAGTGTAAATGGTCAAGTAACACGTTATTTCTATGATGGAGACAGCATTAATCCGTTATATGAGACGGATGGTAGTGGAAATGTTCTTCGTCAATATGTATACTCAACAAGTGGTACGCGCTTAGCGATGAAATCAAAAGGACAAACGCTATACTATCACTACAACCCTCGTGGTGATGTCGTTGCGATGACAAACCAGGATAAAGAAGTTGTAGCAACATATGAGTACGATTCGTGGGGTAACGTATTAAAGAGCGACGCAAAAGGTATCGCAGCAGATAATCCATTTGGATATGCGGGATACATGTATGATAAAGAGATTGGTATGTATTACTTGATTGCGAGATACTATAATCCGGAGCATGGTGTGTTCTTGTCGGTGGATCCGGATCCGGGTGATGAAGATGATCCGGTTACAATGAATGGGTATACTTATGCGGATAATAACCCAGTGATGAATGTAGATCCAGATGGACACAAAGCGTGGAAGAGTAAAGGGAAAAAGATTTGGTATGCAACGAAAGCAGGGGCAAAAGCAGGAGCAAAGGCTGTTTATGACAGTTATAGTAGTATTGGGAAAGCCTTATCTTTATCAGTTGGGTTCTCTATTGGATATTCTAAAGGGAAATTTGAATATAAAAAAAAGAATACACCGGCTTATAATAAAGCGTATGTAAATAAGGCTGCTAGGAAAGCTGGAATGAAAGTAGGGTTCAAAGCCCTAGGGGGTGTTGGATTAATAGAAGATGCTTATACTTTTGGATCAGCTGCATATAAGGGGTATAAAAAAGCTTATAAAAATTATGATAAAAATAATAAAAAATCTAGAAAGCGATCTAGGTGAGGTAAATGATAGAATATATATCAATAATAAATTTTAATGTTGCGGACAAGCTATTTTCAATGATTTCGAAATATCCAATACGCATAATTTTAATATGTGTAGGATTGTTTTTTGTTTTGAAATGTATAAAACAAAAATTTTTGTTGTCAGCAGGAGTTATGGTGATTGCACTTGCATTACTTATTGTTGTTACGTTTACAGACGTGTTAACATTGGCTCTAAAAGATATTCCTATTACAATACAATATATGAGTATTGTGGTATTTACGATTTTGTATTGTGTTATATTTGATTATGAATCCTCTCGTAATTAAATGTTGTAGGAAGTAAAATGCTATGTTTTCATGGGGCTACTATAAAGAGACAATAAAGTTATTTAATTTTTAAACTTAAAACAAGCACAACCCCGTTCTAAATTTAGGACGGGGTTAAAATATAGTTGTTTAATTTTCGATATAAGATACTTAACTGTACTTAAAATATAACAAGACGTTTAAAAATCTAAGGTTCATTCAACAATAGCCCTCGATTATGGAATAATGATTTAACTTAGTTACCATCATATTAATCCCTGAAAATCCACCGTCTATTGAATGATCAAAATCTCTTATTGCGATATTAGATATTTTTCTTTGAATAGGGGACTTAATTCACTCCAACCATCAAATTTATTACTATCATTTATATATACAAAAGATTGGATGAATCGATGTGCTTCGAAATCTATGCATAGTTATATTAATTGAAAAATGGTACTTCTGTAAATTATCGTTATGATCATAATGGAAATACAACAGAGAAATCTGTCATGTTTGGTGGGAAAACACAAACACACAAATATGAATATGATGTAGATAATAAAAATACAGTGTATATTGATGCGTTGAACCGTCGTATTGAACATACGTACGATGAAAATGCAAACAAGATTAAAAGGGGTACCGCCCACATTTTAACGAAAATATACGCTAAGCAAATTTCAGCATAAATGAAGCCGATTTTTCTACTCTAAGAAATTTTCGGCTCTAATTCGTTATAAGTTAGTTGCTACTTTGTTTTCTTCATATTCCTTCACTATTTTATAAAAAGTATTTTTCTTCAGTTCTAATAGCTCCATAAACTTAATTCCTGTTATTTCACTATTTTTCCACTTTGGATAAGTTTCTTCTATTATAAGTAATTGCTTTGTGCTTAATGTTGAAAGGTTAAGTTGAGGACGTCCTAAGTGCTTTCCTTGAGATTTAGCTACCGCAATCCCTTCCGCTTGTCGCTGATGAATTTTTTTACGCTCTTGATCCGCAACGTAGGAT
>NZ_JADAXG010000024.1:0-15770 GCF_019837545.1 Bacillus sp. 17RED48 | reverse complement strand
TATATAAAGAAAAGAACGAAACATGTTGTTTCGTATTTTTTTATTTGTTTTAACAAAAAACTAATAAAGACAGTCAAACTATCCTTAGGAAAACTCCTAAGGACTTTTTTATATATTCAAAACCTGTATAATAAAGAGCAGAGAACATTGTGAGTAAAGTAGGTGAAGTCTGTGAGTAAATATGAAATAACAACAAACTCTTCTGAGGAAACACAAAGATTATCAGAAAAACTAGGTGGACTTGTCGGTGCACAAGATGTAATTATTTTAGAAGGAGATCTAGGGGCTGGTAAGACAACTTTTACAAAAGGGCTAGCAAAAGGTCTTGGAGTGAAAAGAGTTGTAAATAGTCCTACCTTTAATATTATTAAAGAATATAAAGGGAGATTGCCGCTATATCATATGGACGTGTATCGCTTAGCGGAAAGTGAAGAGGACTTAGGTTTTGATGAGTATTTCTACGGTGAAGGAATTACCGTAGTAGAATGGGCTCATTTAATAGAAGCATTTTTACCAAATGAGAAGTTACAAATTAGTTTATTCCATGCTGGAGATGATACAAGGAAAATTGTACTCGAGCCAATTGGAGATCGATATATTAGATTATGTGAGGAGCTATTACAAGATGAAAGTACTAGCAATTGATACTTCAAATTACGTAATGGGTGTATCCCTTATTGAGGAAGGAAACGTAATTGGGGAAATCATTACAAACTTAACAAAAAACCATTCTGTACGTCTTATGCCAGCTGTAGAGAAATTGTTAAAAGAATGTGGTGTAAAACCGAAAGAATTAACTAAAATCGTTGTAGCTGCTGGACCTGGATCATATACAGGTGTTCGTATAGGTGTGACAGCTGCAAAAACATTAGCTTGGTCACTTCAAATACCAATTGTAGGTGTATCAAGTTTAGAAGTAGTGGCTGCAAACGGTGCTAATTTTGATGGATTAATCTGTCCTTTATTTGATGGAAGACGCGGACAAATTTATACTGGGTTATATACATATGAAGGAGAGCATTTAACTTCTATAGAAGAAGACCGAATCATCCTTATTGTAGACTGGTTGCAAATGTTAAAAGATAAAGGAAAGCCGGTTTTATTTATTGGTAACGATGTTAAATTGCACAAAGAAACAATAATAGAACATTTAGGCAATCAAGCTGTATTTGCTCCTTTTACTAAAAATAACCCAAGACCAAGTGAGTTGGCGTTCTTAGGATTACAAAAAGAGGAACAAGACGTACATTCATTTGTTCCTAGTTATCTTCGTTTAGCTGAAGCCGAAACAAAGTGGTTAGAAAGTCAAAACAAGTAGGAGCTTGCAGAAGATGGATATGGTATTTAGAAAGATGGAACTCGGTGATATCGCTCAAATTGTAGCTATTGAAGAAGCGTCTTTTTCAACTCCTTGGACTGCAGATGCCTTTCACCGTGAGTTAACGACGAATGAACATGCACATTATGTTGTGCTAGAAAAAGATGGTCGTGTAATTGGGTATTGTGGATTGTGGATAATTATTGATGAATCACATATAACAAATGTAGCTATTTTGCCAGAATACAGAGGTCAAAAGCTAGGGGATGCTTTATTGAAAGAAGTTATTTCCGAAGCGAAAGATTTAGGAGTAAAAACGATGACACTTGAAGTACGTGTATCAAATGAAGTAGCAAAACAGTTATACAGAAAATACGGATTTCAAAATGGTGGAATTCGTAAACGATACTATGCAGACAATCAGGAAGATGGTCTCGTAATGTGGGTGAATATATAATGGAAAAAAATACGATTATACTTGGTATTGAAACAAGTTGTGATGAAACAGCAGTAGCAGTTGTTAAAAATGGAACGGAAATTATTGCGAATGTCGTTGCATCACAAATTGAAAGTCATAAACGTTTTGGCGGAGTTGTACCAGAGATTGCATCTCGTCATCATGTAGAAGAAATTACAGTTGTGTTAGAAGAAGCTTTAAAAGAAGCAAATATCACATTTGATGATATTGATGCAATTGCTGTAACAGAAGGACCTGGTTTAGTAGGAGCGCTTTTAATAGGGGTAAATGCAGCGAAAGCAGTGGCTTTTGCACATGATATTCCTTTAGTGGGTGTTCATCATATCGCTGGGCACATTTATGCGAACCGTTTAGTGAAAGAAGTTCAATTCCCACTACTATCACTTGTTGTATCTGGTGGACATACGGAGCTTGTTTATATGAAAGAACATGGTTCATTCGAAGTGATTGGTGAAACAAGAGATGATGCAGCTGGAGAGGCATATGATAAAGTAGCTCGAACGTTATCCATGCCATATCCAGGTGGTCCTCATATTGATCGCCTTGCACATGAAGGGGAACCGACAATCGATTTGCCTCGTGCATGGCTAGAACCTGATTCGTATGATTTCAGTTTTAGTGGATTGAAATCAGCAGTTATCAACACTGTGCATAACGCAAAACAACGCGGGATAGAAATTGCACCGGAAGATTTAGCGGCAAGTTTCCAAGAAAGTGTAATAGATGTGCTTGTAACGAAAGCATCTCGTGCAGCAGAAGCATATAACGTAAAGCAACTTCTTCTTGCTGGTGGAGTAGCTGCGAATAAAGGACTTCGCGCACGTTTGGAAGCGGAATTTGCGACAAAAGAAAATATTGAGCTAATTATTCCTCCACTATCTTTATGTACCGATAATGCAGCGATGATTGCAGCCGCAGGTACAATTGCATATGAACAAGGAAAACGTGCTACATTAGCTTTAAATGCAAATCCAGGATTAGATATTGAAGCATAGTTATGCACAAAATTAACCACAGCTTGTGGATAAAACCCATATTATCTGTTGATAATATGGGTTTTATTGTGTATATAAAATGTTGATAACTTTTTTGGGTATTGTGGATAATGTGGAAAAGTTATTTTGGAGTTTATTTTATAAAGGTGGATATGTGTATAAACCTGTGGATAAAGTAGGTGAAGTCTGACCTTTGAATGTATTCTTTTTTTGGGAAATAAATCGCAAGAAGATATCTCTAAAAAACATTTTGAAATGTGCCCTTATTATAGGGGCGAGCCAACGTTGTCAAACTTTGTCGGTAAATCGGTACGTCTTGTCGAAGCGTTTATACCCCAGCTAGAAGATAAAAAGGATGTCGCATAGTCAAAAATCCCGACTTATGAGACATCCTTCTTATTCATACTCTTATAAATGTAATTCTTCCCATTCTGCCATACAAGCATCAAGTTGCTCTTGTAGTGTTTGCTTTTTCGTTGTAATTTCACTAGCCTTTTCATAATCTGCGTATATTTCTGGTAAGCAAAGTTGATCTTCTAACGTAGCAATTTCTTCTTCAAATTCTACAATATTTTGTTCTAGTTCCTCAATTTTTCGAGTGCGTTGACGTTCTAATTGTTTACGCTCTTTTTCTTCGAGATAATTTAATTTTTCTTGAGCTACAGTTTTTTGAACAGGTGCTTGGTTTTCTTGCTGCTCTTGTTGTTCAAATGCTGCGCGTTCAATCATTTCATTTTTCTTCTCCACATAGTAATCGTAATCGCCTAAATACTCTTGTGCACCTTCTGTTGACAACTCAACAACGGTCGTCGTTACACGATTAATAAAGTAGCGGTCATGTGAAACAAATAGAAGGGTGCCTGGATAATCAATTAAAGCATTCTCCAAAATTTCTTTACTATTTAAATCAAGATGGTTCGTAGGTTCATCGAGAATTAATAAATTCGATTTTTGCATCATAAGTTTTGCAAGAGCTAATCGAGCTTTTTGTCCACCACTAAGAGAAGATACTGGTTTTAGTACATCATCCCCTGTGAATAAGAAGTTACCTAATATCGTGCGAATTTCTTTTTCGGGCTGCAATGGATATTCATCCCATAACTCATTTAAAACTCGCTTAGAAGATGTTAAATTTGCTTGTTCTTGATCATAATAACCAACAGATACATTGGATCCGAAAGAAACATGACCATTTAATAGTGGTAACTTATTCACAAGTGATTTTAATAATGTGGATTTCCCAATTCCGTTTGGACCAACTAAAGCAACGCTATCCCCACGAGTTAAGCGCATAGTTACATGTTCAATAATCGGATCATCATCATAGCCGATAGTTGCATCCTTTACTTGTAAAACATCATTTCCACTTTGTTTTTCGATATCGAAGTGGAAGGATGCTGACTTAGAATCACCTAATGGTCTAGTCAATAATTCCATTCTATCTAATTGTTTACGACGGCTTTGCGCACGTTTTGTCGTAGATGCGCGAGCTATATTTTTTTGAACGAAATCCTCAAGCTTAGCGATTTCATCTTGTTGTTTTTCATAACGTTTCATGTCTTGCTCGTATAATGCTGATTTTAAGTCTAAATATTTACTGTAGTTACCAACAAATCGTCTGCTTTCTTTATTCGAAATTTCATATACTTGTGTAACGAGTTTATCTAAGAAATAACGGTCATGGGAAACGATTAGTATTGCGCCAGGATAGCCTTGTAAATATTGTTCAAGCCATGTTAATGTTTCGATGTCTAAATGGTTTGTAGGCTCGTCCAAAATAAGTAGGTCTGGTTTCGTTAATAATAATTTACCGAGAGCTAATCGTGTTTTTTGTCCACCACTTAATGTAGAAATCGTCGTCTGGTGCGTTTCAACTGGGAAGCCAAGACCACTTAAAATCGAGCGAATATCTGCTTCATATTGATATCCACCTTGATCTTTATAATCTAATTGCAATTGGTCATAATCAGCTAATAATCTTTCATATGTAGCCTCGTTTGAAAAATTTTCTTCTTTTCCCATCTCTTGCTCTAGCCTTCGAAGTTTTGTCTCCATTTGCTGCAAGTGTGTAAAGACGGTTAACATTTCATCCCAAATTGTTAAAGACGTTTCTAACCCGGTATTTTGAGCTAAATATCCGATTGAGACATCTTTTGGTTTTATAATTTCGCCACCATCATGAGATAGCTCACCAGCTATTATTTTTAATAATGTAGATTTTCCGGCCCCATTTCGTCCGACTAATGCGATACGATCTTTCGTTTGAACTTCTAATTTTATGTTTGCAAGAATCGTTTCTGCACCGTATAATTTCGTAAGCGCGTTTACTTGTAATAAAATCAATGTTTTCACCTCAAATAATTTCTTAACTTTGCCATGTTTATATTTCTCAATCATACTAAAAATAGTGTATAGTTTAAAATAAAGAGAGAATACTTCTTCTCTTTATTATACAGGGAAATTCATGAGTGCTAAACTTCTGTATTTGATTCAAGTATATGAATAAAGATAGGAAGAGAGGAGAGGTTATATGGAGCAGCAAAAAATTCCACAGGCCACTGCCAAACGATTGCCTCTATACTATCGATTTATCCAAAACTTATCTCTTTCTGGTAAGCAACGTGTTTCATCAGCCGAATTGAGCGAAGCGGTAAAAGTTGATTCCGCAACGATTCGAAGAGATTTTTCGTATTTTGGAGCGTTAGGGAAAAAAGGTTATGGATATAACGTAAATTATTTATTATCATTTTTCCGTGAAACACTCGACCAAGATGATATAACACGTGTAGCACTTATTGGAGTAGGTAATTTAGGGACCGCTTTCTTACATTATAATTTCACGAAAAACAATAATACAAAAATTGAAATGGCGTTTGATGTTAGTGAAGAGAAAGTCGGGACAGAAATCGGGGGCATTCCTGTATATCATTTAGATGAATTAGAAGAACGTTTATCAACTGATATACAAGTGGCAATATTAACAGTACCCGCTACAGTAGCACAATCTGTAGCAGATAGATTGGCAGAAACGAACGTGCATGGTATTTTAAATTTCACACCAGCGCGCTTAAATGTGTCAGATAATATAAGAATTCACCATATTGATTTAGCGGTAGAGTTACAAACACTCGTTTACTTTTTAAAGAATTATCCACAATAAAACGCAGAGGAAGCGACCTCTGCGTTTTATTATTGTTTTTTCTTTGTGAATTTAACTAATATAAGGCGAAGTGCCAAATTAAAATCAATTGTTGCCATAACTGCAAATAGTATTGTCCACATATAGATGAATTAGAAGAACGTTTATCAACTGATATACAAGTGGCAATATTAACAGTACCCGCTACAGTAGCACAATCTGTAGCAGATAGATTGGCAGAAACGAACGTGCATGGTATTTTAAATTTCACACCAGCGCGCTTAAATGTGTCAGATAATATAAGAATTCACCATATTGATTTAGCGGTAGAGTTACAAACACTCGTTTACTTTTTAAAGAATTATCCACAATAAAACGCAGAGGAAGCGACCTCTGCGTTTTATTATTGTTTTTTCTTTGTGAATTTAACTAATATAAGGCGAAGTGCCAAATTAAAATCAATTGTTGCCATAACTGCAAATAGTATTGTCCACATATTCCAGATTGTATCTGTTACGTTCGTAATGGCGAAGCGTGTAAAGATACATCCTAGAAGGAAGTACAATGCAGCCATGAACAATGGTGAGTTCCTCATACTAAAAATCCTCCGATAAAGCCTTGCATTTTTTCAGCTTCTTTAATCATTTCTTGAATTTGTTCATTGCTCATTAAAACTTGAGCAACTGCAACTAATGTATTCATTGCAACATGAGCTGCGATAGGGACGATAATACGCTTCGTTTTTACATATAAAAAGGCGAATACGAGTCCCATAGAAGTGTATACCAATAAGTGAGTGAAATCAAAATGAATTGCTGCGAATACAAGAGAACTAATGATAGCAGCGATAAAGAAGTTAAACTTCTTATAAAGTGTACCAAATAAAATTTTTCTAAATACGATTTCTTCCAAAATAGGTCCTATTATAGAGATGACGATAAGGAACCAAGGTGTCGTTCTTGCGATATCCATAAGTCTTGCTGTATTTTCTGATCCAGGTTTAATTCCTAATACACGCATTTCTATCATACCGGCAATACTTTGTGAGAAAAATGCTAGGAAGAACCCGATAAAAATCCAACCAATCGTAGCTGGAACAGTAGAGCGCATTGTATCTAAACGTCTGTCACGAATATCTGTTCTAAGTAACCAAAGTACGATACATAATGCAATAAAGAAGCTAATGATTGCCCAGTGGCCAGTTATGAGTTGAAATTTCTCTTCTCTAGTAAATCCCCTGTTATCATAAAGTCCAGTTTTCAGCAGAAGTGGTAATCCAGCAATGGATGATAACTGCATTAAAATGTATGTAACGATAACCCACCAATATTGTTTTTTCAAATGGTTTAACCATCCTTTCTAACTCTAGTGTATGAGATAAGGTAGGATAACATGTAAGTATGCTACCTACGATATAAACTTCACTTAAATTATGTTTTTTTCGTAAATCCTTATTTGAAATTATAATAGAAGACAGGAGAAAGTTGTGTGTATAGCGAAAACAACTTAGGGTGTCCTTTCATATTGTAACATACGAGTAGTGGAAACAACGATTCATATGGTAAAGGTAGAAGAAGAGGGACTCTATATAGAAAAGTGTATAGCTTAATTTGCGAAAAAATTATGATTTTTTTACTTGCAAAAGAAATTGAGATTATTTATTATTATAAGTGTGTTAGCACTCGAGTGACTTGAGTGCTAATAAATAAAATTTACATAACAAAATGAGGAGGTTATTGTTCATGCTAAAGCCATTAGGTGATCGCGTTGTAATTGAGCTTGTTCAAGCAGAAGAAAAAACAGCAAGTGGTATTGTATTACCAGACACTGCAAAAGAAAAACCACAAGAGGGTAAAGTTATTGCAGTAGGTACTGGTCGAGTGCTTGAAAATGGTGAGCGTGTTGCTTTAGAGGTAGCTGCAGGTGATCTTATCATCTTCTCAAAATATGCAGGTACTGAAGTGAAATATGAAGGTACTGACTACTTGATTTTACGTGAAAGTGACATTTTAGCAGTTATCGGTTAATTATATAAATCTTAAAAAATTCAAGGGGGTCAATTATTATGGCAAAAGATATTAAATTTAGTGAAGAAGCACGTCGTTCGATGCTTCGCGGTGTCGACACTCTTGCAAACGCAGTAAAAGTAACGCTTGGACCAAAAGGTCGTAACGTTGTACTTGAGAAAAAATTCGGTTCACCACTTATTACAAATGACGGTGTAACAATTGCAAAAGAAATCGAATTAGAAGATGCATTCGAAAACATGGGTGCAAAATTAGTAGCAGAAGTTGCTAGCAAAACAAATGATGTAGCTGGTGACGGAACGACAACTGCAACTGTATTAGCACAAGCTATGATTCGTGAAGGTCTTAAAAACGTAACAGCTGGTGCGAACCCAATGGGTCTTCGTAAAGGTATCGAAAAAGCTGTTACTGCTGCAATCGCAGAATTAAAAGAGATTTCTAAACCAATCGAAGGTAAATCTTCTATCGCACAAGTAGCTGCTATTTCTGCGGCTGACGAAGAAGTTGGTCAATTAATCGCTGAAGCAATGGAGCGCGTTGGTAACGACGGCGTTATTACTTTAGAAGAATCTAAAGGATTTACAACAGAATTAGACGTAGTAGAAGGTATGCAATTTGATCGTGGATATGCATCTCCTTACATGATTACTGATTCTGACAAAATGGAAGCAGTTCTTGATAACCCATACATCTTAATTACTGATAAGAAGATTTCTAACATCCAAGAAATCTTACCAGTATTAGAGCAAGTGGTACAACAAGGTAAACCACTTCTTATCATCGCTGAAGACGTAGAAGGCGAAGCTTTAGCTACATTAGTAGTGAACAAACTTCGTGGTACATTCAATGTAGTAGCTGTTAAAGCTCCTGGATTTGGTGACCGTCGTAAAGCAATGCTAGAAGATATCGCAATCTTAACTGGTGGCGAAGTAATCACTGAAGAATTAGGTCGTGACTTAAAATCTGCTACAATTGAATCTTTAGGACGCGCTGGTAAAGTTGTTGTAACGAAAGAAAACACAACTGTAGTTGAAGGTATCGGAAATTCACAACAAATCGAAGCTCGCATTGGCCAAATCCGCGCGCAATTAGAAGAAACTACTTCTGAATTCGATCGTGAAAAATTACAAGAGCGTCTTGCAAAACTTGCAGGTGGCGTAGCAGTAATTAAAGTAGGTGCAGCAACTGAAACTGAGTTAAAAGAGCGCAAACTTCGTATTGAAGATGCACTTAACTCAACTCGTGCAGCAGTAGAAGAAGGTATCGTTGCAGGTGGTGGTACTTCACTTATGAACGTATACACGAAAGTAGCTTCTATCGTAGCTGAAGGCGACGAAGCAACAGGTATCAACATCGTACTTCGCGCACTAGAAGAGCCAGTTCGTCAAATCGCAATCAACGCTGGTCTAGAAGGATCTGTAGTTGTAGAGCGTCTAAAAGGCGAAAAAGTAGGCGTTGGTTTCAACGCAGCTACTGGCGAGTGGGTTAACATGCTTGAAACTGGTATCGTAGATCCAGCTAAAGTAACTCGCTCTGCACTTCAAAACGCAGCATCTGTTGCAGCTATGTTCTTAACGACTGAAGCTGTAGTAGCTGACAAGCCAGAACCAAATGCACCAGCAATGCCTGACATGGGCGGCATGGGCATGGGCGGTATGGGCGGAATGATGTAATTCCGTTTGCTCGAAAAACATCCATTTCTATATAGAAATGGATGTTTTTTTATGTTTTTTAGAAAAGGAAATTAATTTCTGTAGAATTTTGTCGCTTTCTCTCTTGACCATATCGATACTTCATTGTTAGAATCTAGGAAGATAATATAAAACAATCCTTCATATATCCTCGATGATATGGTTTGAGAGTCTCTACCGGGTTACCGTAAACAACCTGACTATGAAGGCAGTGCGTCTTATATTTATAAAGAGCGGAAGACTATCTTTCTTTATAAAGCCAGACCCCTGCCTTTTCTTTGTTATGAGACTAGAGGCGGAGGACTGGCTTTTTTTATTATATTAGTAATGCTTTTTGCCTAATTGGTAAAAATATTTATATACGAGAACTAACGTTGGGGTGATTATTTTGAAGAAGCAGCATGATACAATTATCGTTTTAGATTTTGGGAGTCAGTACAATCAGTTAATAGCACGTCGAATTCGTGAGTTCGGTGTATACAGTGAACTTCATCCACATACAATTACTGCAGAAGAAATTAAAGCAATGAATCCAAAAGGGATTATCTTCTCTGGTGGACCAAATAGTGTATACGGTGAAGGCGCATTACATTGTGATGAAAAAATCTTTGAACTAGGATTACCGATCTTCGGTATTTGTTACGGTATGCAGCTTATGACGCAACACTTCGGTGGGAAAGTAGAACGTGCAAACCACCGTGAGTACGGAAAAGCTGTTCTTAAAGTAGAGAACGAATCAAAATTATATACGAACCTTCCAGAAGAGCAAGTTGTATGGATGAGCCATGGCGACTTAGTAACTGGTTTACCTGAAGGATTCGTAGTAGATGCGACAAGTGAGTCTTGTCCGATTGCTGGTATGAGCAATGAAGAGCAAAACTTATACGGTGTACAATTCCACCCAGAAGTACGTCACTCTGAGCACGGTAACGATTTAATTAAAAACTTCGTATTCGGCGCATGTGGTTGTTCTGAAGGATGGAACATGGAGAACTTTATCGAAGTAGAATTAGAGAAAATCCGTGAAACTGTTGGAGACAAAAAAGTACTATGCGCACTTAGCGGCGGTGTAGACTCTTCTGTTGTAGCAGTATTAATTCATAAAGCAATCGGCGACCAATTAACATGTATTTTCGTTGACCACGGTTTACTTCGTAAAGGTGAAGCAGAAGGCGTTATGAAAACATTCAGCGAAGGCTTCCACATGAACGTTATTAAAGTGGATGCACAAGAACGCTTCATGAACAAGTTAAAAGGTGTAGAAGATCCAGAGCAAAAACGTAAAATAATCGGTAATGAATTCATTTACGTATTTGATGATGAAGCTTCTAAATTACAAGGTATGGACTTCCTAGCACAAGGTACACTTTATACAGATATCGTTGAGAGTGGTACAGCAACTGCACAAACAATTAAATCTCACCATAACGTTGGTGGTCTTCCAGAAGACATGCAGTTCAAATTAATCGAGCCTTTAAACACGTTATTTAAAGATGAAGTACGTGTATTAGGATCAGAATTAGGAATTCCTGATGAAATCGTATGGCGTCAACCATTCCCAGGCCCTGGTCTTGGTATTCGTGTATTAGGTGAAATCACAGAAGAGAAATTAGAAATCGTTCGTGAATCTGATGCGATTTTACGTGAAGAAATTATTAAAGCAGGCTTAGACCGCGAAGTTTGGCAATACTTCACTGCGCTTCCTGGTATGCGTAGTGTAGGTGTTATGGGTGACGAGCGTACTTACGATTACACAGTAGGTATCCGCGCAGTAACTTCTATCGATGGTATGACAGCTGACTGGGCACGTATCCCTTGGGACGTATTAGAGAAAATCTCTGTACGTATCGTAAACGAAGTAAAACACGTTAACCGTATCGTGTATGATATAACAAGCAAGCCACCAGCAACTATTGAGTGGGAATAATATTATAAAAAAAGATCCATCTATTGCTCATGCATAGATGGATCTTTTTTATTTTCACCCTTAATACGAACGAAATTATAAAAGTTTATAAAAATGTTCGTTTTTAAATTGACAAAACCACCTCCTCGAGTTAATATGAGTATGTAATTCAAACGAAAAGTGAATATTATGCCGTCGTATAATATCGGGGATATGGCCCGAAAGTTTCTACCTAGCTACCGTAAATGGCTTGACTACGAGGCGTTTAGATAAAGATGAGGGGAAACTTGTCTTTATTCATAGAACGCTTCCATGTATATGCAATGGAAGCCTTTTTTATTTTTAATAGATAAAAGAGGGCTAGGGAGATTACGGCGAGTAATCATATAACGGGGGAAACGTAAGATGAAACGCTATTTTCAGTTTGATGAACTCGGTACAAATTATAAAACAGAGTTCATAGCAGGTTTAACGACATTTTTATCTATGGCTTATGTATTATTTGTCAATCCTGCTACGCTGTCACTTGGAAATGTTAAAGGGTTACCAGCAGGTACAGGAATGGATCCAGGTGCAGTATTCGTTGCTACAGCATTAGCAGCGGCAATTGGTTCGTTAATTATGGGGATCTTCGCGAAGTATCCGATTGCTTTGGCGCCGGGTATGGGAATTAACGCGTTCTTTGCTTATACGGCAGTGTTAACGATGGGTATTCCGTGGCAAACAGCAATTGCTGGAACATTAATGTCAGGTATTATCTTTATTATTCTTACAGCTTCAGGTATTCGTGAAAAAATCATTAATGCAATTCCAACAGAGTTAAAGTTTGCAGTAGCGGCAGGTATCGGATTGTTCATTGCCTTCCTTGGATTCCAAAATGCCGGAATTATCGTGAAAAATGATGCTGTTCTTGTTGGGTTGGGGGATTTAACAAAGGGCACAACGTTACTAGCAATCTTCGGGGTTGTTACGACAATCATCTTCATGATTAAGAAAATAAATGGTGCAGTTTTCTACGGTATGATTCTTACAGCAATCTTAGGAGTAGCGACAGGATTAATTGATACTCCGAAAGCGGTAGTGGGAGCAATACCGAGTCTAGAACCAACGTTCGGTGTGGCGTTAACTCACTTCGGAGATATTTTCACTGTTCAAATGGTGATTGTTATTATAACGTTCTTCTTCATCGATTTCTTTGATACAGCAGGTACACTTGTAGCGGTTGCGAATCAAGCTGGATTAATGAAGAACAATAAATTACCACGTGCAGGAAAAGCATTATTTGCAGATGCGATTGCAACTGTAATCGGTGCAATCTTAGGTACATCAACAACAACGTCTTACATTGAATCTTCTGCTGGGGTAGCAGCGGGTGGACGTTCTGGATTTACAGCAGTTGTAACAGCAGGGTTCTTCTTACTGGCACTATTCTTCTCGCCATTATTAAGCGTTGTAACACCAGCTGTAACGGCACCAGCTTTAATTATTGTAGGAATCTTAATGGTTTCATCTTTAGGCGAAATTGATTGGAAGAAGTTCGAGATTGCAGTACCAGCATTCTTTACAATCATTTCAATGCCACTTACGTATAGTATTGCGACAGGGATTGCAATCGGGTTTATCTTCTATCCAATTACAATGGTAGTAAGTGGTCGTCGTAAAGAGATTCATCCAATTATGTATGTTATGGGAGTGTTATTCGTACTATATTTCATCTACGTTCGTAAATAAAAGGGGTTTTTTGAAAGGTCTAGACTTAAGGGGAGTCTAGACCTTTTTTGCGTCTTCAGAAAATCTTAAGGATTTCCGAGCGTTTTTCTTCAGAAGTTTTCCTATAATAGAAGTTAGGGATTAAAAAAGTGATGGGGGAGATATTGTGGCACACGAAACAATACTTGTCGTAGATGATGAAAAAGAAATTCGAAATTTAATTACAATCTATTTAAAGAATGAAGGATATAAAGTATTGCAAGCAGGAGATGGTGAAGAAGGATTACGCCTATTAGAAGAAAATGAAGTGCATCTAGTCGTATTGGATATTATGATGCCGAAAGTAGATGGTATTCATATGTGTATGAAAGTAAGAGAATCGAAAGAAATGCCGATTATTATGCTTTCGGCGAAAACGCAAGATATGGACAAGATTTTAGGATTAACTACAGGTGCAGATGATTACGTAACGAAACCATTTAATCCGTTAGAGTTAATCGCAAGAATTAAATCTCAGTTACGTCGTTATATGAAGATGAATGGTTTTGCTATTCAAAATGAGGACGAGTTAGAAATTGGAGAGATGAAAATAAACATTTCAACCCATAAAGTTATTGTGGATGGAGAAGAAGTGAAATTGACACCGAGGGAATTTTCAATTTTAGAATTACTAGCTCGTAACCCGGGTATGGTCTTTAGTGCGGAACAAATTTATGAAAAGGTTTGGAATGAAAGATCTTTCCAGTCGGATAACACGGTAATGGTTCATATTCGGAAAGTGCGTGAGAAGATTGAGGAGAATCCAAGGAAGCCTAGATATATAAAAACTGTATGGGGAGTGGGATATAAGATTGAAAAAGATATTTAATCCATTTACTTATATTAGGAAAACTAGAGAATTAATTGAAAAGCTAGTGAAGAGGGTGAAGCGGAGTGTACGCATTCAACTTATTACTGCGTTTACTGCTTGTGCGTTGTTAGGGATTTTGTCAGCAAAAGCAGCAGCACCTTTTTTTGAGAATGCGAATCGGCAGGCGACAATCGATTATCGGTCTGGTATGGAGCAAATTAATCAACAAGCCCAAAGTGTGGCAAATAGTTCAGTTCATGAAAATAAATTAGAAGCTATATCAAGTATGATTGAAATAGAGAATCAAAATTTAGAACAAAACTCTAGAGCTTTAAAAGTGTTGGTTACTGACGAGAGTGGAAAAGTTTTATATAAGACGAAGCAGGCGCAAGAAGAACAAATTGATTTGCATAATACAATTCGTAATGCATCATCGTTTGCGATTAATTATATGAATGGTAGAAAAGAATTTGAAAGTACAAGAAAAGAATTTATAGCTTTTGCACCTATTACAATAGAAGATAAGAATTTATACATGTTTGTTAGTGGCATTCCGGAAGGTGAAGTAATATATGATACGCAAGAAGGACCGTTTCCATTTTTCATAGGTGTACTTGTATTTATTTTCTCTTTCTTCTATATAACAAAGAGAAAGATGAAGCAAATTGAAGCGATGGCGCAAGGTGTAAAGGAAATAGAAAAAGGAAATTTAGCGTATCGTATTGAGAAAAAAGGTGAAGATGAGATTGCGTCTTTAACTGAGAATATTAATAATATGGCGGAAGAGCTTATGAATAATATAGAAAAGGAACGTAAATTAGAGAAGCAAAAGAATGAGCTTATTACGAATGTGTCACACGATTTACGTACACCACTGACTTCTATAATGGGTTACTTGCGATTACTTCGAGATTCTAAATATGAAAATAAAGAACAACATGATGAGTATACGAGAATTGCTTTTGCGAAGTCGGAGCAGTTAAAGAATTTAATAGAAGATTTATTTGAGTATACGAAGTTAACAAATGAGCAAGTTATATTAGAAAAACAAGAGGTTTGTATAAATGAGTTATTGGAGCAATTAATAGAAGAGTTAGTACCGCAAGCAGAAGAGCATGGACTTACGTTTGTTAAGAAGTTTCCTGAGGAACGTGCCTATGCAGCGGTTGATTCGGAAAAGATGGTTCGTGTGTTTGATAATTTATTAATGAACGCGATTAAGTATAGTAAAGATGATGGGGAGATAAAAGTTTCTCTTCAAAGGCAGCGCCGGGATATACAAATTGTAATTGCGAATCATAGTGAAGAGTTTACGAGAGAAGAGTTAGGGAGTTTGTTTGAACGATTTTATAAGAAGGATCAATCTAGAAGTAGAGTAACAGAAGGATCGGGACTTGGATTAGCGATTGCGAAAAGTATTGTTGAGTTGCAAGGTGGCAGTATTCGAGCGGAATATGAGGATGGTATTATTCAGTTTATCGTTTCGTTACCAATTATAGAAAAATAATAAATGAATAGAATGATATTTGATAAAAAGGTTTATTTTAAAAGAAATAAGCCTTTTTATATTTTTTTAGAAAAATATGTTGACGATTAGAGTATAGAGGTGTAATATAGAACAAGTCGCCGATGCAATAACGCAGAACGCGGCAAACA
>NZ_JADAXG010000023.1:0-18634 GCF_019837545.1 Bacillus sp. 17RED48 | reverse complement strand
CAGGTGCAGATGATGTAAAACGGATGAAAAATTACAAGTTGTTGTTGCAGATAAAAGCGGAAATATGACACATAAAGAAATTAATAAAAGTGAAATTCCAAAAGATGCAGAACCAGCACAACAACAATCAGCAAAAGATGTAAAAACGGGTGAAAAATTACAAGTTGTTGTTGCAGATAAAAGCGGAAATATGACACATAAAGAAATTGATAAAAGTGAAATTCCGAAAGATGCAGAACCAGCAACTCCTAAAGAAGATGTAAAATAAGATAATCAAATTGAGAGATCTAACAAAATAAGAACTGGGCAAAAATAGCCTGGTTCTTTTTTTATTTTACAGGTTTTTTTAAGAATTAAAGAGTATTAGGGGTCTCGCAACATGGCCATCAAGCTAAGATTTTTAATTACCCCCAAAACGAAAAATTTTTCTCTCTATAGTTATTTATGATAAATTAATCGAATTTCTTTTTTTCAACAGATGATTAATTTTTAAAAATTATACTCAAAGGTTAGGATTTTACAATAACTTTTATGAATGAGTGTTTTTGGCTTTCTACTGTAATAAATCCATGATGAGCTTCGATAATTGATTTTGCTAGTGCTAAGCCAATTCCAATGGAACATTCTTTATTAGAATTTTTTGTTTTGTAAAATCTATCGAATATATATGGAAAATCTTCTGATGCAAAAATAAAGTAAAAGAGAATAAAGCATATATATTCCTAACGGAATCATATCTTATGCTACAAGTTCCAACAATTGATGGACGAATTGGTTTGTCCAATTCAGGGCCATACTGATGAACCCAACGCATAATCATGGTATGAGAAATGATAGCGTCTTTTTTCTTATCTTTCTATGCAATCATAAACCATTTATCTCGAAAAAGTGAGTGGGGAAGAGAACGAATGAAAATCATAACGCGTCAGCTTATTTCAATGATTTTCTTGTCTTTAATTAAATTAGTCTTTATATCTATTCATAGTGTGTACTTTATACTGTCCATTGGCGTTAATTACAACGGTAATATAAAAAAATAAACAAGGGAACAAATGAAACTTGTGTCATGTCTATATATTGAAACCATAATAAAAGTGAGGGGAGTTTTATGTTTATTCAAATAAATTCGAGGTGTGGAAATGGAACAAAAGTTTATTGAAAAATGTAATCATGATGAGCTTGACTATGTTATAAAAGACTATTGGCAAGATGTATGGAATTATTCATTTATTATTACGAAAGATCCACACTTATCAGATGACATCACACAAGATGTCTTTATAAAGGTTTTTAAACATTGGCACTTGTTTCGAAAGGAGTCATCTATTAAAACGTGGATATTAAAAATCACAAGAAATACGGCAATAAACTATTTGAAATCCTCTTATTTTAAAAGGATATCTTTAGTGGGATTTTTTAATGACGATAAGCAATCTCCATCGGCAGAACAAGAATTTTTTAAGCAAGAGGAAATGAATGAAGTGTGGGATGTAGTATTAAAACTACCTAAAAAACACCGTGAAATAATTATATTGGACGCAAAATATGAATTATCTTATGAAGAAATGGCTGAAACATTAGGTGTATCAATTGGAACTGTTAAATCTAGATTAAGCCGAGCGAGAAGTAAAGTTTCAAAATTAATAGGGGGGGGTAGAAGTGATGAACAGTAAAAATAATCCTGACTGGTATAGTAAAATAAAAAACGGCCCAATGGGGCATCGGAAAGATGAAGAAGAATTTATTTATAAAATAAAGCAATCTATATACCAAAATAGTGAAGTAGATTCTATAACATATAAGAAACCATCTCGTAAAAAAGCATTGCCTGTTGTAGTTGTGTTGGTTTGTACAATGTTATTTTTTATTGTTCAACAACCTGGGCTTGATGATAATAAATCACCGGTACAAAGTAGTACACAAATTAAGCTGAAAACAAAAGATGAGTCTGCTCAAGAGCCATCATTAAAACAGTTTATGAATGATTTATCTCGAAGTACAAATTCAAGAAATGAAAATGATTTGTATAAAGCATTAAATGATGAAGTTCTATTTAAAGGGAATAGTTATAAGAAGGATGAATTGAAATTTGATGAAGATTTGTTTCATGAGTTGCAAGTCGCTCTTACAATGGGGGGAGCATTTGCAAATGATACAAAGAAAGTATATAAAGTACCAAGTGGAATGACAGAAAGTAACCAATCAAAGCGAGAACATTTTATATATGTAACTGTTACTGGAAATAAAACGAAAATTTTAGCTGAACCAAAAAGAGAATCACAAGTTTTATATGAAGTATCTAATGAAATGGTAAAAGCTTGGATTCCAGAAAAAGTGCAGAATGATGGATATATAAAAATATCGACATTTAACGGTAATACTGGGTATGTACAAAAAGAGTATGTTTTAACTGATATTAAATATTCATTCGTGTTCGAAAAGGATCATGAAGGTATGTGGAAAATGATGGGTATAGATTCTATATGGTAAAAGAGGAAGGTTCACTTTAATGAACCTTCCTCTTTGTTATTATTTTCTTTTTGAAGCGTATGCCAGGACTCTAAAATTTCTGATGTAACGAGAGCAGCGATGTTTTTTTCTGGATTACTACCAGGAATAACGACAGAAATGGCGATTTGTGGATCTTCGGTAGGAGCATATGCAATGAAAAGCGAATGATTTATCATTCTTTCTTGCTCATTCGGAGAACCTGTACTACCCGTTTTACCTGCGACATGAAAGGGGAAATCTTTAATCTCCTCTATATTTTGACTCATTCCACCATGCACGACACTCCAAATTTCTATAGGATAACGATTTGAACTTTCTAAAATTGGTTTAAACTTTTTTGTTTCCTTACCGTCCTGACTCATAATAGCACTTACGATTTGAGGTTTATATTTATCACCTTTACTTGCCAAAGTTGCTGCATATTGAGCGAGTTGAAGAGGGGTATGCACTTCATTTCCTCCCCAAGAGGCATTTAATAAAGCGGAGATTCCATTTTCAAACTTATTAGATGGATGGAATTCATATTGTCCGTCTTCTTCAAAGGGTAAATCAATCCCGGTTTTAGAACGTAGGCCGAATTGCATTAAATAATCTGTCCATATATTTGCCACTTTTTCTATATTCCCATTATTTTGGTTGAATAAGGGCAGAGCTACTTTTGCTGTCATAAATGTGTTAGATGAATTAATGATAGCCTGCCTTGGTGTAATCTCACCTGTTGGCGTTCCAGGTGCATTCGTAATGTTATTTTGATTATCATACTGAAAAGTACCCTTATCTAAATAAGTATCTTCAGGCTGAAAAAGCTTTTCGTTTAATCCAATTAAAATAGTAAGTGGCTTTATAATAGAGGCTATATTTACATAAGATTCACCATATTTTAATTTTTGAATTGCTTTATTTTGCGAAAGGGATTTAATGTTTTCTTTTTTAGATGATACATGTGTATTTAATATATTTGGATCAAAAACTGCCGAATTGGCCATAGTTAATATTGCGCCAGTTTTTACATCGGTTACTACTGCATAACCAGCATTAGCATCAGGTACTTTCTTAATTTGAGATCTTAGTGCTTCCTCTGTTTTTTGCTGCAATTTCGAGTCTAAAGTTAGCTGGATATCTTTTCCTTTTTGTGCTTTTTGAATGTTCCATAAGAACTTTTTATTATTCATTTTAAAAATCAGAGTTTTTCCGGGTTTTCCTTTTAAATCATTTTCATATTGAAGCTCAATCCCACTTTTCCCAACAGGTCCATACTTAGAATTAAGATCATTTTCTACATACCCAATTAGCTGTGAACCAATTTCGTGTTTAGGATAATATCGAATCCATTCATTTTTAATTATTACATTATTGGGTTTGTTTTTGTTTATGAATGTAAGTTCACTCTCATTTATTTCAGAGTATAACGGTATATCATTCATAGTCTGCTTTTTACAAGATTGTTGTAATTGTGATTTTACGTCCTCTGTAGAAATATCATGTTGAAACTCGTTTGAAAATTGATTGAAAAAAGCTAATGTGTTTGATGTATCTTGATTCGATAGCTTTTCATCATTAGAAGTGCAATATAGAGACTTAACTTGCTTATTTGTAGCTAGTATGACACCATTTTGATCAAAAATTTTTCCTCTTTCAGCTGAAGAAGTTGCGATAGTAATTGAAATGAAGTTGATTTTTACTAAAAGTAGTAAAATCAAACCTACAATAGAAAGAACCGCAAAAAATCTCCGTCTTTTTATATGTAACATATAACCCTCCCTTATGTAGCCTATTTCATCTTATAGTTAATTATTTTTTTTGTAAATGTGGAACAGCTTTATTACTTAGGTTGTCTATTAAGTATTACAGCATGAAGAAAGGAACAATCAGTATGAAAAAAGTACATGTTAATAGCAAGTCTATGTGTAAGTTTAATATGAGTCATTATACAGTTTAGCATTTTTAATGCAGGCGACAAAAAAATAGAGAAAAAACAGGAAGGGAGATTTATCAATTACGCGGCTAAACCAAAAGGAATGGATGCTTACAAGGATTTAACAAAAAAGATAAGACACTATTATAACTGAATAGTGGTTTCTAATATATAGGGAACGCTTTTAGTATATTTATTTACTAAGTATTAGTGAGGATTTCCTGAAGAATTATATGGAGGATTTATGAAAGAACAAAAAGTAAAGAAACAGAAGACATATATATATATTCGATTAAATATAATGTTCCTTTGCATATTTGTACTATTCTCAGCTATTATTATGCAGCTAGGAAAAGTACAAATCGTTGAGGGAGAGGCTTATAAGAACCAAGTGGAAAACAGTCAAAATGAAACAACTAGTATACCAGTTCCACGTGGACAAATTCTAGATCGAGAAGGGAAAACAGTTGTTAATAATAAATCTCTTCGCACAATTACGTATACAAGGGTGAAGGGGATAAAGAGTGAAGATATTTTAAAAACAGCAAAAGACTTGGCGAAAGTACTTGAAATGCCTGAACAAGATATAAATAAATTAACAGATATTGATAAAAAAGATTTTTGGATGCAGTTGAATTCGAAACGTGCGGAGACAAAGATTACTAAGAAAGATATAGAAAAGTTTAAAGAAAAGGGTGTAGAGGGAAAAGAGTTAGATAAAAAAATAGAAGACTTAAGACGAGGTCGTGTTACAGAGGTAGAATTAGCAGAATTAACAGCACAAGATTTAAAGGTGTTAGCTATTAAAAGTAAAATGAGTTCAGGTTATCAACTGACACCACAAATTATAAAAAAAGATGTGACAGATCAAGAATATGCGCGGATAAGTGAAAACCTTGCGGAGTTTCCAGGAGTAGATACAACAGTTGATTGGGAACGTAATTATGTAAATGGTAATTTATTTCGTTCCGTGATAGGTAATATTACAAGTAGTGAAGAAGGACTACCGAAAGAAAACTTAGATTCTTATTTGGTACGTGGATATAACCGTAATGATCGTGTAGGAAAAAGTTATATTGAACAACGATATGAAGATGTATTACACGGCACAAAAGAAGAAGTGAAAAACATTACTGATAAATCAGGAAACATTATAAACACAGAAATAATCTCTAAAGGAAAAAGTGGTAATAGTTTAATATTAACGATTGATATGGAATTACAAAAGAAAGTGGAAGAAAGTATTGAGAAAAATTTGAGAGCTTTTAAGAGTTCAGAGCCACTGTTGGACCGAGCTTTTGTCGTCATGACGAATCCAAATAATGGGCAGATTTTATCTATGGCAGGCAAAAAGATTGTAGAAAAAGAAGGGAAAATAGAGATTGAGGATTTAGCATTAGGTAACATGACAACTTCGTATGAGCTAGGGTCAGCTGTAAAAGGCGCAACGTTATTAACTGGATATGAGACAGGGGCAATACAGCCAGGAGATCAATTTTATGATGCACCGATGAAATTTAAAGGTACACAAGCTAAGAAATCGTGGAATGTATCCGGATTTGGTAATGTAAATGATTTAAGAGCTTTACAAGTATCTTCGAATGTATACATGTTCCAGACAGCTTTACAAATCGCAGGGGTTAATTACGTACCAAATGGTACGTTGGATATTAAACAAGAAGCATTTGATACGATGCGCTATTATTTCAAGCAATTTGGTTTAGGTGTCCCAACAGGTATTGATTTACCGAATGAAATAATTGGACAAACGAGAAAAATAGATAGTCAACCAGGGTTTTTATTAGATTTTTCTATCGGTCAGTATGATACGTATACACCACTGCAATTGGCACAATATATTTCAACTATTGCTAATGGCGGTTATAGAATGCAACCACAAATTGTACAAGAAATACGAGAACAATCAATAAAAGAAGAGGTTGGCAAAGTTATACGCTCCATAGAGCCTGTCGTATTAAATCGAATTGATATGAAGACAGAACATATTGATCGGATAAAAGAAGGGTTTAGATGGGTATTCCAAGAAGGTGATGGAACTGGCGTGAAGTATTTCAAAAATGCTTCATATAAACCAGCAGGAAAGACAGGGACAGCCGAAACTGTATATGGTGGAGATGATCCAATTGGTAGAAATGCAAAAGGAGAACGTATGGAATGTTACAACTTAACATTAGTTGGATATGCTCCATATGATAATCCAGAAGTAGCATTTTCTATAGTAGTCCCGTGGCTTCATGATGATCATAATGGAATTAATTCTATAATTGGAAAGGAAGTTTTAGATGTATACTTTGATTTAAAACAGCAACGTATACATGGTGAAGCTACTAGTACAGATAGTTCGAATCAAAATTAGGAAAATTGGTGCACTTTTCTCAGGGGAAGAGACCCTGTTTATATAAAAGTCTTTATAAGCGAAAAAAAAAGTAAGATTTGAAATAAGAGATAGCAGCTATCATAGTGATATGATCCCCTTATAGTGGGGTTCAGCCGCATGCCCATCAACTTAAGAGATTAATTGTTCCCCTAAATAAAAAAAATGAACTAAATTTTCATGAACAACTATGTAGAGATACAATTTTCGTTTTGGGGATACTCTAAAATATTTGCTTGATAGTGATGTGTGGTGATCCCATTTAGTAAAATAAGCTTATCTCACATCTCTCATTTAAATGTATTATTAACTAGTTTCTTCAAATCTACAAAGGACAACTTATCTGTAATATGTTTTAACTCATTAGGAACTTCAATATGACATATTAATTCTAAACTGTTACCATCTGGTCTTTGAAGTATACTGAAGCATTACCTTGGTGTGGGCGGATAAATGGCTGTCCCATTCTCTATTACCAAATGGGACAGCCTCAACTTGAATAAAATCTAGCCACTTTAAAGATTCTTTTAAATCTTCGTATGAAACTCGAAAAGCAATATGTCGTAAAGAAGGGTGGTATCGAGTTTCATACTCATTTCCTTCCCATAATCCCAACCAACTCTTACCTTTTTCAATCCAAAAGAAAGCAGTGTCTTCATCACGCCAAGCAAGTTTCAATCCTAATTTTCGATAAAATTCAATTGAATTTTTAAAATTACTAACTGGTAAGTGTGCTTCATACAACCCTTTAATCATATGGTTTTCCCCCTTATTTTCTGTTCTTGAATATTAAATATATCAATGTAAAAACAATATTAAATCCACTAATAGTATTAAAATTCTATACATCTTTAGAGGTAATGTAATAGGGGGCACCATACATGCTTATCAGCTCAAAAATATTCACTACATCCAAGTATAAAAAAGCGTTATTCTTTCTAAAAAGCTAGGCAGAAAGGGTGACACTTTTTATGAATTTTTCGATTCAAGATGAATTACAACTATTTTCTGAAGAGCTGTATCGTCATTTAACCCCTTCTATTTTGGAAGAACTCGCAAAAGAATTAGGTTTTGTAAAAAGAAAACGAAAGTTTTCAGGAAATGAATTAGCTACCATATGTATCTGGGTAAGTCAACGTACAGCGAGTGATTCTCTCGTTCGACTATGCAGTCAATTACACGCAGCCACAGGCACTCTTATGAGTCCAGAAGGACTCAATAAACGCTTTAATAAAAAAGCGGTTGAATTTTTGAAATATATTTTTTCTGCATTATGGAAAAGTAAACTTTGTAAAACATCAGCCATTTCAAGTGCAGCACTCACGTATTTTCAACGAATTCGTATTTTAGATGCGACGATTTTCCAAGTACCGAAACATTTAGCTCATGTATATCCTGGATCAGGTGGTTGTGCACAAACAGCAGGTATCAAGATTCAATTAGAGTATGACTTGTTGAGTGGAGAGTTTTCTGATGTGAAAATTGAACCAGGAAAACGAAGTGATCAGGCATATGGGGCGACTCGAATGGACATGACACAAAAGAATGAACTATATATTCGTGACTTAGGGTATTTTCGTTTACAAGACTTTAAATCGATCCAAGATAAGGAAGGGTATTATTTATTGCGTCTTAAATTACCAACTAAAATATATAGAAAAGAATTCGAAACAGTGGCATTTAAAACAAAACCTGCTCAATTGAGACCGGTATATATACAAATTCATTTGGAAGACATCATGAACCAATTACAACCTGGCCAAGTGTATGAATTACATGATGTATATGTAGGGAGCAAAGACAAACTACCCACTCGCATTGTGGTTTATAGGTGTACATAGGAGCAAAAACAGAAACGTCTACATAATCGAGCTATTCGTGAAAAGAAAAAAGGGATTACATATACAGAGCGTACGAAACTTTTACAAGGAATTACGGTATATATGATAAACATTCCTACGGAATGGGTACCGAAAGAGAAAATCTATGATTTATATTCACTGCGTTGGCAAATTGAGCTGTTATTTAAAATATGGAAATCTTGGTTTCGAATTCATCGTTGTAAATCTATTAAACAAGAGCGATTAGAATGCCACCTTTATGGACAACTCATTAGTATCCTATTATGTTCTTCTACTATGTTTAAAATGAGAGAACTCCTGTTACGTAAGAAACAGAAAGAACTAAGTGAATATAAAGCGATGTACATAATTAAAGATTATTTCTTACTTTTTCATCAAGCACTACATAAAAACACCCAAGAATTATCAAAGATTCTCCTTCGTCTGTTTAACCTCCTACAGCGAAACGGACGAAAATCTCACAGATATGAGAAAAAAACAGTCTTTGATATTTTAGGTGTTCTGTATGAGTATACCACTTCTGCCCATCAGGTAGCATAGCGAAAAATTTGAAACCCGTCAGGGTTTATTTGATGTGCCTACTTTTATAACATCTATAAAAGATAATAAAAACTACGTGGAAAGACCGCATTTTGTATAAAAATATACGTTAAGTTGATGGATGTGGGGGAGCACCACATTCCCATCAAGCTAAGAAAAGAGATTAACCCAAAACAAAAAAACTTCGCATAATATGTGAGAAAAAAGAGAGATAAAGGTATTTTAACCTTATCTCTCTTTTTCTATATTAAGGTATTTCTGGTAAGGAGTTGATTAGTTATTGCTATTTATAAGAACGTGAAGAAGTGTTGATATGGGTTGGAACTGTGGTAAAGGTTGAAGAGGGAATCCAAGGATATATCAGGGATGTGCATGATGATTTGGCGCAGGGTTATTAATCCATCTTCTACGAAATCGTGGGATTATATAAGAATTTATTATCCTGGAGATTTTAAAATAAAACCTACCTAATTATAGGAGTAATTTGAACGTAAGGAAATTGTAAGAAATGCATAAGAAAAAAGAAATTTTTATTATGTAGGATACAAATATAGAGAAGCACAAAAGAGGGAGGATAAATAGGATTTATTTATACGAAAACCAAACTAGTAATAAGCGCATTCTAAAAAAAAAAATTATTTATGTTACTAACATCCATGTGAATAAGAGAGGTTTTACCGTTTGTTACGACAGAATGGTGCTTGTAAAAATAATCAATATGAAGATGATTTCTGTTTAATTAGTAAGAAATAATATACAACCGCCGATACTATATGAATAGAGGGGAAGAGTGTCTTATCAAAATATATAATTAACTCCCATTTGCAGATTTAGCACTTTTCATTGCCGGAACTCTTTATTATACCTAACACCAACCGCAATGATAAAAACAGGTTCCACTCAAAATATACTTAGTTCATTACAAATAAGTACTCAACGAGATCGTACCTCTGTCGAACAAGTAATGCGAGATACATTGCAACTTGGATACCCAGGGATACTCGCTAAAATTTCCGAGGGTAGAAAAATGTGGGGTATGCAGCTGGTGTAGCGGATATAAGAACTAAGAAACCCATGAAAACAGATTTTTGCTTTTGTATTGGAAGTGTAACGACTTAAACAAATTATTTTCTTATTTGCTTAGTGGCAAATTACAGAAAGAACAGCAACTAAAAAAATACTGACCACAGTTCCTACAGGAAAGGGAGGAATCAATGGATATGGTCTAGGAATCTATGAAATTATACTTCCTAACAGTGTCACGATATGGGGACATACAGGTGTATCCCAGGATTTGATACTTTTGCTGGAGGTAGGCATATGTTGACCGTCAATTTGAACAGTATGGGTAGAGCCGAGAATCCTGGTCTTTTTAAAAGTATTTTACTTGTTGAATTTAGACAGTAGGGATAAAGGCGGAATAGTAGTTTATGTGATGTTTGTAATTGTACAAATAAAAGATGAAATCGATCATTTATCTAAGGAGGCATTTTTCTTATGGAAAATAAATTATCTGGGGTGTTAGCCGCTACCTTGGCTCTAACGATGAGCCTACCAACGGGAGCGCTAGCGTCTTCTAGCAGTAAGACTCCGGTTGTAGCTAGCCAAGAAGTTGCTAGTAAAGAATTGGAGAAGATTGCTGCAGAGGACACCGCACTGCTCATGAAGTCCTATGAGACGACTAGCGTGCAGTATGCGCTGATTGATAATGGTAAACTTATTTTGTCGGGGCAGACAGGAAAGAACGACATAGAAGGGAAAGAACCACTAACCAAAGATACTCTATACGGAATTGGTTCAACCAGTAAAGTATATACGGCTGCGGCTGTTATGAAACTAGTAGACGAAGGCAAAGTTGATTTGGATGCTCCTGTTGCCCGCTATATTCCTGATTTCAAAATGAAAGATAAACGATATAAGCGTATTACAACGCGTATGCTGTTGAATCACTCCTCGGGTTTGCAAGGTTCGACGTTCAATAATGCATTTTTATTTAAAGGTAATGATGCTTATGCCCATGATATCTTGTTGCAACAATTGTCCAACCAAAACTTGAAGGCAGACCCTGGCGCGTTCTCAGTATACTGTAATGACGGTTTTACACTGGCTGAGATCTTGGTAGAAAGAGTCAGTGGTATGAGTTTTACCGAATTTCTACATCAAAAGTTTACAGAGCCATTAGAACTGAATCATACGATAACATCGCAAGACAAATGGGAAGACGAAAAGCGGGCTGGACTGTATTCTCCGACATACGAGGGACAGCTTCCAAGTGAAATGGTGAATGTGATTGGTACGGGAGGAATCTCTTCTACTGCAGAAGATGTGGTGCGATTCTCACAAATATTTATGGGACAGGGAAAAGAAATTCTCTCTAATAAAGCAGTCAAGGCGATGGAACAAGAAGAATATAAAAAAGGAATGTGGCCGGGAGATAGCGGAAATGTGTTCAACTATGGTCTTGGCTGGGATAGTGTGAAACTATACCCATTCAGTGAATATGGGATAAAAGCGTTGACTAAGGGTGGAGATACGATACTGCAACATGCTACATTGGTCGTACTTCCAGAACAGAAGATGTCAGCGGCTGTATTGTCCTCCGGCGGCACCAGCATGACAAATCAACTGTTGGCAAACAAATTACTGCTAGCCAGGCTTAAAGAGAAAGGGACAATTAAGGATATAAAACCAGATAAATCCTTCGGCAAGCCAGTCAAGGCTAAAGTGCCCCAAGACGTGGTAAAAAAAGCAGGATTTTATGGAAATAGCTACAGCGATTTCAAAATAGAAATTACGAAGAAGGGAGAACTGTTTTTACCAACTAAACCGGAAGAAAAATATGTATATACGGCGGATGGAAGCTTTATAAATGATAAGGGTACTTCCAAGCTTAACTTCGTCACTGAGAAGAATGGAAAAGTTTATTTGAAAGAGAGCATATATGAATTATCACCGGGATTGGGGCAAAATGTGTTGACTCACTATTTAGCCCAGAAATTAGAAAACAATGTGTTACCGAAGAAAACAGCTGCTACATGGGCGAAACGTGAGGGTGGCAAGTTCTACCTCGTTAACGAAAAATTTAATTCTATGAACTATCTAGGACAACTAATGCCTCTTAACACACAAATTACGATCAAGGATGGGTATTGGGACGGCAAAAAAATTACAGGTCCAAATTCGGCGATGCATCAAATTCAGATTCCCGTGATGAATGGGCGGGATACGAAGGAAGCTCATTTCTATACAGAGAATGGCAATGAATATATGGAGATGGCCAGCTTTTTATACGTCAGTGAATCTAACGTGAAATCCCTTGATGCAGGTCAATTATCGAAAGTTGCACTGCAAGAAAATGGGCATGCCAAATGGTTTACGATTCCGCAAACGGCAGTAGGGAAAACAATGACTGTGGAGTTGCCATCAGGAAGTTCATTCGCGGTGTATAATGAAAATGGAGTATGCGTCAATTTTACCGTTGTTAGTGACAATAACAAAGTGAAACTACCAGAGAACGGAACGGTTGTATTTACTGGCGCACCGAACTCAGAATTTACAGTCGCATTGAACTAGCTACAACTCGGGGTAGACTTTAATAAAACAGTACCACTTTTAAAAGATATTTTATCATTTTAGCCAAGAAGACTCCTTCCTCAAGGAATGCGAAGTGAGTAGGTGGGAGATGAATTGGCTTCGGACAAGAGATGGCAGGAAGCCATCTTAATTGTTCGACATACATAAACTGTTACTTTACTATCTATCGAATGTATGTTTGTTGTATAATAGACACATGCCGAAATGGAGGTGAAGTGAATGATGATTAATAAAGCATATAAATTTCGTATCTATCCAAATCAAGCACAAACAACCCTAATTAATAAAACTATTGGCTGTTCTCGTTTTGTATTCAATCATTTCCTATCTCTATGGGATAACGCATACAAAGAGACGGGGAAAGGTTTGACATATAGTACATGCTCTGCCAAACTTCCTGCCATGAAGAAAGAGTTTGTTTGGCTCAAAGAAGTGGATAGTATTGCGATTCAGTCGTCTGTTCGCAACCTTGCGGATGCGTATACACGCTTTTTCAAAAAACAAACGAGTGCCCCGCGTTTCAAATCTAAGAAAAACAACGTACAATCTTACACCACAAAACAAACAAATGAAAACATTGCCATTGTAGGAAAAAAGATAAAGTTGCCGAAACTAGGTCTTGTTCGATTTGCCAAGAGTCGTGAAGTAAAGGGACGTATTTTAAATGCTACGGTTAGAAGGAACCCTTCCGGCAGATACTTTGTGTCATTGTTAGTTGAAGCAGAAGTGGAAGAACTTCAGAAAACACAATCTTACATTGGAATGGATGTAGGACTAAAAGATTTCGCCATTTTGTCAGATGGAACAACCTATAAAAATCCGAAGTTTTTTCGGTCATTAGAAGAGAAGTTGGCGAAAGCACAGCGTGTTCTTTCTAGAAGAATGAAAGGATCTTCTAGCTGGAATAAACAGCGAGTAAAAGTGGCTAGAATTCATGAATACATGGCAAATGCTAGAAAAGATTACTTGGACAAAATCTCAACTGAAATCATCAAAAACCACGATGTTATCGGTATAGAGGATTTGCAAGTATCGAATATGTTAAAGAATCATAAGTTAGCAAAAGCCATTAGTGAAGTATCATGGTCGCAATTTCGATCCATGTTAGAATACAAAGCAAAATGGTATGGCAAACAAGTCATTGTTGTGTCGAAAACATTTGCTTCAAGCCAATTATGTTCTTGTTGTGGATATCGAAACAAAGACGTTAAAAATCTCAACCTACGTAAATGGGACTGCCCTTCTTGTCTTACACACCATGATAGGGATATTAACGCAAGTATTAATCTAAAGAATGAAGCGATAAGGCTTCTAACCGCAAGGACTGTGGAGCTAGCCTAATAAATTAGAGTTCGATAGAACTCTTTACTTAGGAATCCCCCTCTTCTAAACGAAGTGAAAGTGGGGGTAGTTCAATTGTATCGTAAGTATTCCCTTTAATGATAATACACTTAACTTCTTAACTTAATAGCAACGGGCTAGCACCACATGCCCATCAAGCTAGAAAAAACAAATACTCCCAAAATAGTAAAATTGACATCCCTAGAGTAAAAATGTAAAAAATTATTGTTTAGGGAGCAGGATAAAACCTTAGCTTGATAGTGATGGGGTAGCACCACATCGCTATCAAGCTAATAAATCAAGTCACCCCAAAAACGAAAAAAGTGAGTTGAATTCTCATAAATAACTGTAAAATAATAAAATTATCGTTTGGGGACAATTCAAAACCCTAGTTTAATGCAACGGATTGAATTTCATAGGGGAATGAAAATTAATTAAAATAAATCAGAAAACATCATACTTATATATGTCATTTTGTTAGTATATAAAAGTACAGCAATTACAACCATTAATACTCCTCCTATTTGCATGAAAACAGATGAATATCTAGTTATAAATCGAGTCTTCCCAATGAAAAAAGCCATTAATAAAAAAGGGATTGAAAAACCTAATGAATAAGCTGTCACATTTATAAATGTTTTCGTTGGATCCATAACACTAGCATACATTATAGAACCAAATATAGGACCAATACATGGAGTCCATCCTGCAGAGAAAATTAAACCAATAATGAAAGAATTAAATACACTTACATCCCTAGTTTTTAACCCGAATCTATGTTCTTGTAACGTGAATTTTGGTTTGACTATACCTAATAAAAACAATCCCATAAACCCAATAAATATAGCTCCTAACATTCTAATCAAATCTTTATAATTAATAAATATTTTACCAACCCAACTTGCTGAAAAACCAAGTACATAAAAATAAACTAGCATGAACAAGTACCTTTTTATTCATGGAGGTATTGTATTCGGGGGGGAATGTGTCCAATCTTTAATTTGAAATGTTTGGTCATGGAGCAGGGCATAGAGATGAAGCTATAGAACAAGAGCAGGGTGTACACGAAAAATTCAGTAGAGACACAAGCAAAAGAGCAGAGAATTACAGTGTTTTTTTGAAAAGGCAGCTCTCTGAACTTTAAATTGAAAAAATATATTCCTTTGGGTTTTCATATGGTGATGTAGATCAGGTTTATTTAATAAAATTATTCGAAAGTCTCAGAGATACTAGTGGTATTACTTGGTTCTTTAACAGTTATGATAAAGAACGTGAAGAAGAATGTAAGGATATACTAGAAAAATACGGATTCAATGGGGGATATGCTCGATGCAGTGTTAAATCATAACACAAAATTATAATTCCACATACCTTACTGAAAATTAATTTTAGTGATTGACACAATAATCTCAAGAGTGCTACGTTCTAAGTGTTAAAGTAATAAGAGGTTTATTATTTAGATGAAACATATATGCGAAAAGGTACTGGAATACGTTTAGACACATTCTTAATACAAAATAATCGATTCCCTGTACCGATTGAGGAATCGGTTATTTATTTTAATTAGATGCTATTATCTAGTGGGCTACTTTTTTCATCTTTTCACCAAAAGGGCCTTCAAACAGAAAAGCAACTTGTAATAAATATGTTATTTTTAATCACTCCTATTTTTAATGTAAAGTTCAAAAAGAATGTCTTTAATTTGTTAGCTACCAGAGAAAAGCTTCCTTTGTACAAAAAATTTCACCGTATTTTTTGTACAAAAACCTCATATATTTAAGCATAATTTATTGGGAGGTTGATTATAAGTATGTATTTAAAAATACAAGAAAGAGCGAAGCGTATAAATGAATTGACTAAGCATCAAAAGAAACTAGAGCGAGAAAAAAATATATTAAAAAGTGAGTTTTATAGATTGCTGAAAGAAAATACAAAGATACTCACGAAGAGATAAGAACATTGGATGATTAGTCCCAATTTAAATTTTTAGTCAACTGAAGAAATATGGAAATTGTTTAATTTCAGTGATTGGTTAGCTATAAGTATTTTTGATACTATATTTATTCGTAAATTTGACACAGCCTTTTATGATATATACATGTTATACTTAATTGCATAGTAAATAAATTGTATCCCAGTACATTACTTACTATTACTAGTACCCAAATAACTTAATATGATACGGTAAAAAGCCTCTTTTCAACGAGAAAAGAGGCTTTTTTTCATTACTATTTAGTTAATTATATACTATGAATTAAAAAGAAAACTTTATATTAATTTAGTGAATTTTAAAGTCATAACTGCATTAAATACCTCTAAGAATCATAATGTTTACGAGAAAGTTAGCACTGGTTTAAAAAAAGCGTAGTTTAAAAATATATTAATTTATATTTCTTTCATAGAGTTAAGATAAGGATCATATATTATAACAACATGTTACATTGAAAGGGTGAATATATGATTTCATCGTATTCGGTAAGTTATATTTTAGTCACGGGTAATACTGCTATAAAAAAGGTAGCTAGAGTTCATGCTTCCTCAGAAGTTTTTGCTGTTAATAAGATTAAAAGCGAATTAGAACGTAGGTTTTCACATCCAACAAAAATTGAAGTTTATCCAGTTTAATAAGAGCGGTATAAAAAGGGGAATCACTCTTTGTCTTCTTATTAATTCATGTATAATTATTATGGATAAAAACTCAAATTCTTTAATTAAATTTCCCGCTACATTATCTTAAAAAAGAGCCCCTTTATTTTATTCCCATCAAGTTAATACTTGGAGGTATCCATAAAACAAAAATTTTATCACTAAAATCATTATTTATCAGAAGTCAGTTTATGTTCTTGTCTTTTGGAAAAAATATTTTTTTGAATGATGGGTGTGGGGTCACCGCCAGCATTTCGGAAAAAAAGTAATAAAAAGCTAATTCTATTTAAATCATAGATAGAATTAGCTTTTATATAAAGTGCTTCACTACACTACGTTTAATAAATTCATGTTTGATTATCAAACACATTTAATTCTTAAATAGATCTACGTTTGCTCACTAATTAAAAAACATAGAGTTACATCATTTTGTTAAATAAAATTAGTACCCTTATTTAGAGAAGTCTTGAATATTTTCGTAAGCAATTAGTACCCTTTTACTTTCTGCCACTCAAAATCATTGCATTTCCTAATACTTTTTTATTCAATAAGAGCTTTGGTAATTTCATTTCTTCAGCAAGCTTGTAGCTATTCAATTTAGAGATATTGAGTTTCTCTAGGTCATTTAAGAGCTCTTCTGTATCCCAAAATATTTTTTCATCCATAAATAAATCTAAGAAGACAAATTCGCCACCAGGTTTTAATACCCTTAAAGCCTCTTCAATTACTTCTATTTTATTTTTCGTATCTTTCACTTCATGAAATGTTAGGCAACTTACAACTATATCAAATTCATTATCCTGCAAAGGGAGATCGGCGGCACTTGCTTTTAGAAAATCAATCCTACCAGACACACCTTCTATTTCAGCATTCTGTTGGCATTGATCTCGTGAGTATTCCCAATTCTTCCCCCAATAATCAATTCCAGTTAAAAAGGATTTAGGAAAAGCTTTTGCAAGCTTAATAATCAATGCCCCACTACCTGTTCCTATATCTAATATTTTTCCTTTTCCATCCCAATTCACTTTTTTAACAATTAAATCATGTATTTTTGATTGGTAATCCTCTCCGAATGCTGCGAATTGGTAAGTAGAATAGGAAAGTATAAACGTTATATAAATAAAAGGTATCGCTATAACCCCTGATAGGATTCGCAGATAGAAAGTAATAGGCAATAATGTTATAAATAGAAGAATTATTGAACTTATCAAAAATACAATCAGTTTTTTCATTCGAATCCAAGTTTGATATTTAGTTTTTTTTCTCATTAGCACCATTCCTGTATATTTTTCACATATGGATTTATTCGTTATAAGATACTTTTATCTATCCCCTCCAATAAGATTATTTTTTGCTACTAACAAATAATAGGTTATAGGTTTTTAAACAATCCTTAAGTCGCTGCAATTCATTTTCATAGCTCCATATGTCATGCTCCAATATTTTTTCCAAAAGAAATTTTTCTCGGTCACTAGGGGCATATTTAAAATAAACCATATGTTGTCCGGACTTGATTTCTTCTAATTTTATTACTCTTTTCATAATATAGTATTCATTATTATGAATACTATCATCAAGTTTCAGATTTTCCAAAAAAGAAAATTATGGTTTTGGGGGTTACTACAAAGTTTTAGATTGACAAGTATGTATGATAATCCCATGTCGATTGCATCCACTTTCCAAGAAACGCTCGTTGGTTTCAAGTTTTCGTAGCAACAGAACCTTTAATTTCTAATGGTTCCAGTATCTTTTATTTTGACATGTGTCTTTACATTTATTTTAGCCTCTGCTAACGCTTGCAACCAATCTTCTTTTACTTTTTTCCACTCT
>NZ_JADAXG010000022.1:0-18673 GCF_019837545.1 Bacillus sp. 17RED48 | reverse complement strand
GGGTGTCGAAGGAACGGGAAGGAAGTTAATTGCACATTGGAGAGCATTAGAAACCACCTATATTGAACAATTGGCTAAAGAGCATATTCCGAATTTTGAACGTGCTAATGTTGGTTCACATAAGTACATGAAAGTTCGTCAATACAAGGAGTATGCAGAAGCAAAGTCAACTATTGAAAACCAAGTAGAAGAAAAAGAAACACAGTTACAAACGATTGACGATCATTTAAAAAACGTTGAAGAGAAAACAAACGAATTAGAAATAACGAAAACGAGTTTGGAAAGTGATGTCGTTGATACGTACAAAGAATTAGAGATAGTAAGGCAAAAAGTAGAGAGTGAAAACGAAAAGCTGCAGTTAATTGGCCAGCGTCATATAGAGTTAGAAAAAAGAGTAGAACAAATGCAAAAAGAATTAGATAGTGCTATGGATCAAGTACCAAATGAACCTGTTAAAATTCCATTTTTACGTAAAGAAGTAGTAGTAGAAGTACAGGATAAAATGTTTGGAAAAGCTGAAATCACGAAGAAACAAACAAGAAATTATGTGTTATCACCAGAACAATACCAAGAAGTAACAAAACAAGTGAATGCAGCGGTTACTATCAAAAAGGATTATGAGGGTTTGAAAAAGACAGATTTTGTGAAAGAGAATGAGAGTTTAAAAGTCCATGCAGAGGGCTGGATGAAAGAAAATCGAACGTTGAAACAAGAAAAAAGTAAGTTGCAAAAAGAAGTTGGTGTATTAAATAAAGAAATAAGCTCGTTAAAAGCTCATATAAAGGGTTTACAGATGAATATAAGAGTTTTGTATATACAAACGAAAAAAGTTCTTAAAGAGCAATTTAAGGTGTTTAGAGGAATTGTTAGAAATGAATTGGATAGCAAGGGAGTAGATAATCAATTTGAACGTGAACATAAGAGAGAAATAAGCAGACATCGAGATTTTGATAGGGAACGGTAAAAAAATAAGGAAACTTTGTTTTTATCTTCAAGGTTATTGAAAACGTGATAGAATGAAAAAAAAGAGCCATGCTGGAACATGACTCTTTTTATAGGGTATTCTACTAAAATACCTAGACTTCATTTATCTGATTATAGATTATCATAATTTGTTTTATAATCAAATAGCAAAAAATAGGTGTTTTTGTTGATTCCCTCAATTTAGAGGAGGATTTAACAATGAATGAAGAATTGGGACAAGCTTTAAATCAAGCTGATAGAAATGCTAGAAAAAGAGATTTTGAGAAAGATGGAAAACAAAGAGACCAAGCTGAAGAACTAAAAAAATCTCTTTTACAACAGTTAAAAGAATTAACTGGAGAAGATCATTATGTTGGAACTAATAAAGATCCATTTGCTGGAGAGCCATTTAATCAAGTAATGCACAGAAATTTAGACTTGTTGAATAGTATTGGTTATTTAACTCAAGCAGAGGAAAGTTTTTTATTTAGAATTCAAGCTTATTTGGAATTTAGAAGTAATGTTATTATTTGTAGAGATGATAAGTTTAAAAGGAAACGAAAGAGCACTGAGGAAGATTTTGAGTTACCAAAAGCAGCAACTGTTTCTGAAATTGCTGAAATGATAGGGAAATCAAGAGAAAAAACTTCTTTGGTTATGAATTCATTAAAGAAAAAAGAAATTTTACTTAATCCAGAAGGTGCTGGACAAATTATTGAAAATGGTCGGACTGTAAGTCCTAGAACATGGGTAGTAAATCCTTACATAATGATTTGTGCACCTCGAAAAAATGAAGTAAAACTCGATAAATTAACGATGAGATTGTTTCAATATTCTTTGAAAAATCTTAAAGATCAAAATGGTAAAAAAGTAAAATTACCAGCTAGATTTTTTTAGACTATATCAATTTGATATAGTCTTTTTTATATGTATTTTAAATTTTTTATCCATTTATTTACTAATTTATATTTTTTTAGGTGTGACGAAAACGTCACAAAAAGGCTTAAAAGTGTGACGAAAACGTCACACCCTAAAAAGTGTATTTAACCCAGTCATATCAAGGGATTCACACGTTTTTTGTAGATGTTCTCTATTATCACTATTATTAAAGGCTAAAAGTTCCGCAAGGAACAGGTAGTATTTTTGAGCAAAGAACGCTCAAAAATCTCCACCTTTTTCGCTACGCTCTATCCTGGCAAAACTTTTTTCGGCTCGTGTGCTTTTTTCGCCAAGCCGACAGACAAAAAGCAAAGCAATGGTTCTCGACTTGGACTAGCAAGTATACGAGCCGAACCGCTTAGATCAATCGTTCAAAAATAGTTCTTATACAATATATTGATACGCAATACGTGGGGTTTCGGCCCCACACGACGAGCCAACACTCTAGCCAAAAAGCAAAGGAAAGACCTAAAGACAAGAATAAACCCTTTAAATAAAAAAATAAGCTGCCCATATGGACAGCTTATTTACATAATTATCGTTAGAGGAAGTTATTCTACATGGCTCTTAAATAAACCTAATATTTGTTGAGCATCTGTATCCTTTATTATGTAATGTTCGAGATGTTTTTGTTCTTTATTATCTTGACGAGCAATTACAACTATTTTGTTTTCTAACCAAATTAAATATGTTTCATTGGAACCATCTTGGTAATTTACATTCATTTGATAGTCAATATTTGTCTTTGCTTCATCATCTAGCAAAAGAGGAATAACTTTTTCTTTATCTTTTTGTATCCCAGTACGCTCCATGGCTTTGAGAATTCGATCAAAATCTAGTATTATTACTGCTTTATTATCCTTTGTTTTCATGGATACAAGTTCAATTTTCTTAACCTTTTTTCCTTGAAAAGAAACAGGATTGCTATTTTCCTCTTGTTGTGTGGATGTAACTTTTGTTTTTGGTTCTTGGGAAACAGAGGCTTTATTATCTTTCATTTCAGTAGAACACGCGGATAAGTTTAAAAGTAGTATGCTCATCAATAACACTATATTTTTCTTCATCAATCAAACCCCTTTCAACTTTAAAAAACATTTCTTGTTTTTTAAATTATATCCCTGCTTGAAAGAAGTCTCTGTAAATATATATTTTTACTATGTATACCGTATACGTGTGAGGTTAACATAACGCCCTATTATCGGTAGCAACTATTTTGATAGAATCCTTGTATTTATAAGGTTTCTTGTCTTTCTGTCTATATATATCTTATACATGATTTTATACATCGTTGATATAGCGGGGATTCTAGGGATCCCCGCTATTCTTTTTTTGCATAAAATCTTGTATATAGAAAAAAGATTTTGATGTTATTATCGAGAAGTAATACATATCGGTGTTAAAATCGATATGTATTTCGAAATTAAATCGTTTTTAAAATCGGTTTTTATATCGGTTGCAAGTATATTCCGATTTTGATTAGAATGTTGATTTAATTGTGTTTTTTAAGTAAAAAACGTATTCCGTTTTTTAGGGAGGAATAAAAATTGGAATTAAAATCGGAAATGCACACACCGAAAATTGTTGCGGATCTTTTAGGGGTCACACCCGATTTGTTAAAGGTATGGTCAAATGAATTTAATATACAAACGGAGCGAAGTCAGGGAGGGCATCGCAGATACTCGAAGGAAAATATAGAAGAATTAAAAGCAATAAAAGAAAAAATACAGGTCCAAAAATGGTCTTATGATCAAGTTAGGTCATGGCGAAACGGAGAACTTGATTCGTTTGTTTCAAAAGAAGAAAAATCAGAATTAGAAAAGAAACTGAATGAAGTATTAGAAAATCAACAGTTACAAAATCAATTTAATCAAGCACTGGTTCAAAAATTGCAAGAAATTACGAATGAATTGGTTACGACAAAAGAGCATTTAGCGAATACGGAGAAAAAGTTAACTGAAGTAGAAGGTAAAAATAGTGAATTAGAAGTTTTTATAGAGAAGAAGCTAGAGAAACGAGATCAGTTATTGCTTGAAAACATTAGAGATTTGCAGGCTCAAAATCAGAAACAAAAACGGAAAGGTTTTTTCGGTTTGTTTAAAAATTAAATTTGGCCGGTATTTTATGTAGTGTTCTAGGGGTACGGCAACCATTCCTTCTTTTTGGAGCCACTCAGAAATAATTAAGTCAAGAAAAATCGGAACAAACACAGATCAATCTTGGTATACTTTTCAACATTCTAAATGTGCATATTCAACCATAATTAGTGATTGAGTATGCACATTCAATTTTTCGGTTATCTTTTTGTAATTATATTTTTGTACATATGCGCTTTATATAGTGATCTCTAATAATAAGGAAGTAAATAATTTGCATACAAATAAAGCTTACTAATACAACAATTGAACTTTGAATAACGGACATTTCCTTACTTACTCTTTGTCCTAATTGGTGAAAAGTTAGAAATGCAAAACTGCTGTGAACCATAGCCACTACAATCGGTAAGAAAAATAGGATTATCATTTGTCTTGTCACAATGTGCTTTAACTCTTTTTGGCTTAAACCTAATTTTGAAATCATCTGATATTGCTCTTGATCACGTTCTAAATCAGTAAATAAACGGAAATATAAAAAGCTAAGCGTAAATACGAAAAATACAATCCCCACCATTACACTTGAAATAGAAAGTAATCCGTTTTGTTGTTTCAGTTCAAGCCATTTTAAATTCAAAGATGAAAAGGCATAATAATCATCTTGACTCGTACCAATGAATTTCATAAGTTTTGTAGAAGTTGCAGTTGTTTTAGGCCAATTTTTAACGATAAAACCGTATATGGTGTAATCTCGGAGTGCGCCTTCTTGTTGAACATTTAGGACCTTTTTGTAAACAGCATCAGAGACAATAACAGGTTTACCAAACGCGCTCGATAATTCTGGGATATAAACTGTTTTTTGAACAGAAAGTGGTACTTCTAGTTCACCATGCCTTAATTCAAAAGGTTTTAGATCCTCTGCACTTTTGTGGTTTTTCTCTAATCGTATAACGATACTTTCATTTTTATTTGTTAATTTCTCTATTTCATACCCTAATTTTTGAGCGTATTCATTATACGTGGAAAGACTAATTAAAACCGGCCCATTTTGTGCCCTTTTAAATTTTGTTGCTACAAGTTTATATGAAAATCCAGATTCTTTTAATTGTTTTTTTATCTCTTCAATATGCATTTTTTCTTGTATATTCCCCTTATCTGAACGATAGGTAAATGCATATGGTGTCTCATGCTTTGCCAATTCAGGATTTGCAATAGCCGTACAAACTCCAATTGCTGTAAAAGATACTGCAGATATAATTGATACGATAAAAAAGGTTCTCGCATTATCTTTCATGCGATACATTAATTCTGAAATAACAAGGAGATTTGTTGTTTTAAAGAATGTAGTTTCTCTATTTTTTAAAGCAGATAACACATATACACAAAATTGAGTAAAGAAGAAATAGGTCCCACATACAATGAATACGACTCCTGCTCCTACGAGTAAGAATAATTGTTTTAAAGTCATGTAATCCACCGCAGCGATACTGTGGTGAACGCAGGAATAACCCGCTCCCAATAAAATAAGTACCAACAAGGATATATAAACAGAAACTATTGGCTCAGTTTTTGGTTTTTCATCTGATTTTATGAGTTCTACAAGTTCATTCATTTTCACCATTTTTGATGTAAACAAAGAAATAAGTAGAAATAAAACAAAAAAGGACATTGCTGTTACTAGCATTGCCTTGAATGGAAAATAAAATGCTAACGTTTGCTCTACTCCTAATAAAGACCCACTAACCAGTAAAAACAATTTAGAAAAAACCATTCCTAGTCCGATTCCTACTACTATAGAAGGGATTCCAATCAACATATTTTCGAAAAAAATTAATCGATGAAGCTGTTGATGAGACATTCCGTGTAACATTAATAATCCAAACTCTTTTTTTCTATTTTTTAAAAATGCACTAACAGAATAGAAAATAAATAAGAAAGAAAAAACAAAGATTAAGTAATACGATAAATGAAATCCTATTTTCCCAAATGTACTCATGATGGTACTTACATGAGTTAGTTCACCTTGTAGGTTCGGATGAAAGACAAGTAGCCCATAAGTGAAAAAAATCAATACCGCAAATGTACTACTAAAAAAATGACCTAGATATATTCGTTTATTCCGTAAAACATTATTGAGTGCAAGTTGTTGAAAAGTCATGTTTATTTCCCCCTAACATAGAAAGACTATCCATAATTTTTTTATAGAATAATGGACGATCGTCTTTACAATTAACTTCATTGAATAACTGGCCATCTTTAATAAAAATTATGCGGTCACAGTAACTTGCAGCAACTGGATCGTGCGTTACTAACATCATTGTTGCCTTTTCTTCTTTGTTTAATAGTATTAATATTTCCATCACATCTTGAGAGGCTTTAGAATCTAAGTTTCCTGTCGGTTCATCGGCAAAAACTAATTTTGGAGAATGAATGAGCGCACGTGCAATTGCTGTTCGCTTATTTAAAATCTCGTTGATTCCTAATTTTTTCGAAATAGATTCTACTCGTTTATTTATTCTTTTCACATTCATGCCATCTAATGCAAGCGGAAGAACCATATTCTCTTTTACTGTTAATGTATGCAGTAGGTTAAAGGATTGAAAGACGAACCCTAATTCCTGTCTACGAAATAAATCCAAATAATTGGCTGAATTTTCCCACTACCTGAAGGGACCATAATCCCAACGAATTCCCCCTCTGTCATTGTTAAATAAATATTTGAAAGTGCTGTATGTGAAACTTTCCCTTTGTATTCCTTACTAAGATCTTTTATTTTTACTATTTTCATATGAGAAATCCCCTCCAAATTTACAAACTAAGTATGAAAGTTGATGGATGATGCCCCTTATCCCCTGTGCATGCACTATACAAACAAAGGCGAAGTCTTCAAACGGACTCCGCCTTTTCGATGTATCATGAATTATAGCAAGTACTATTCTTCCTCATAATATTTCCTCATACATTCATGTCTCTGTTTGTTTATTGAAAAATTTTGCACCAGAACCAAATTTATGTTATTTCCTTGCGGAAATAGGTTGAGACCAAATATTTTCGTCATTATCATTTAAATGTACTTCAAAAACATATATAGGTTGAGAGAAACCTTTTGTATCAGTGTAGTAATCTATATTATATTTTGTAATGAATAATGTATCACCTGCTTTGAAAGATCCTATAGGATCAAATTCTCCTTGTTTCAGTTTTTGAATTGCTTCCTTTGGAGAAAGAATTTCAACATCTCGAACAGGTGATTTTTTTGTAACGTAATCTTTGTAAACAGGCATTTTTTTCCCTTCGTCTTTTAACTCTACTGATGTTTTTATAGTAACTTGAGACATATCAGTTTTTGTAATGGGATCAATAGGCAAATTCCCAAATTCCTTCATTTGATACGAAATCATTATCCCGAGTGCGACGAAACTTACTGTAATGGGAAGGTATAAATATTTGATTATTTTTGTATCTGTTTCATTTTTTTTCAAAAATATAAGAACTATGTTTAACACAGAATATCCTAGCATCATGCCTAAAGTATTATGAAGTAAATCGGCTAGTTCCATACTTCCGCGTTGCAGTGTAAATTCAAGAATTTCAATTAATAAACTGGCTATAATTGAGATAATTAACATCCATTTTGTTTTTTGAAAAACCTTGCTAAATAAAGGGAATAAAATTCCTAACGGAAAAAGCATACCTATATTTAAAATAATATGGAAAAAAGAAGAAAACGAAAAGGTATTCCATGCTTTTTTATAAACACTAAGGACATCAAAGTCAAAAGTTCTTGCAAAAACCATATCATCTGAACGACCAAATGAAGTAGCTGATAATGCAAAGGAATAGTATCCTGTTATTAATACAAACAATATAATTTGTTGTACAGTAAGATTTCTTTCTCCTTTACATATCTTTTTGTATACTACAAAATAGCTAAAAACAAATACAAGTAGTAACAAGAATGTGAGTAGTATCGCAGGAATCGCATAACTAGCGATTAGATTGAAAATAAAGTTCATTTTACACCTCTGTTTTTATGAATTAAATATTTAATAGTTTTTATATACTATTCTAGATAGATTGTTACTCCTAATAATAATTAACATAGGATTATATACTGGTATCCATGTTCTATTGAATACGTATGCACTTTCATTTTTGGGATTATCTTTTTTATGAATATAATTTTGTATATATGCGTTTTATATATTGATTTCTAATAATAAGAAAGTAAATAATTTGCATGCAGATTAAGCTTACTAATACAACAATTGAGCTTTGAATAACGGACATTTCCCTTTTTTGTTTTTTGTCCTAATTGGTGCAAAGTTAGAAATGCAAAACTACTGTGAATCATAGCCACTACAATCGGTAAGAAAAATAGTATCATCATTTGTCTTGTCACAATTGATGGTATAGTTTCGTATTTCCTTATTTAAACTGTAATACTTGGTAGAATGTTATAAGCACTAAAATAACTTCATATAGCCCCACAGATTCTTCATGAATGTATCTGTTATTCATTGTAGTAGTAAGATTATTTTTCTCATATTGAATTGCCTTACATTTTGCTTACACGCTTGTAATGTTTCTGAAAATACAATCTATAAGGTTCGAAGCAATAATTCTTTTTTTGGGAAGATAGCAAAGAGGGATTTTTTATATACACTTTACTATACCGAACTAGATTTCGGTATAGTTTTTGTTTTTAATTCATTGTTTTTTCTTTACCGAACACGTATAATTTCTATATCAAAACAACTTTACCGAACACATTAAGATTAGGAGCATGTTTAATGAATTATATAGACTCATTTCAATGTTATTTACAAGAAGAGGGAAAACGCCATCGTACAATTCAAGAATATGTAGCGTCCGTTGTAGCTTTGGAAAAATGGGTAGTTGAAAGAACTGGTGAAAATTTCAATCCGGATTTTCTTACATCTAGGGATTTACACGAATGGGTATCTTTTATGCAAACCGTAGAAAAATTGGCACCAGCCACAATTAATAAAAGAGTGGCAGCTATTAAGGTGTATTGGTCTTATTTAGTGCAAGCTGGATATTCTATCTTAAATCCTACAATCAAAGTAAAAAGAAAACGAATCTCACCTTTAGCGCAAGCACCTAGGTGGCTTAGTCGCTTAGAGCAAGATAAATTTTTACATCAAATACATAAAGAAAAAAATGCATGGAAAAAAACGAGAAATCTTGCGATTGTTCAAATCATGCTACAAGCTGGACTCAGGATTTCAGAGGTAGTATCACTAGATATCGAAGATATAGATTTAAAACGCCGAACAATAACCGTAATTTCCGGAAAAGGTGGAAAGAATCGAATTGCTCTTATGAATTTAGAATTAATGAAAACAGTAGAAAATTGGTTAGGGGTACGAGGTGAATTATCTCAAGTTGCATTATTTTTGTCAGCAAGGCATTCTACTCGGATTACGAGACAAGGAATACATTATCTTATAAAAAATTACTTACATTCTATAGGACTTACAGATTATTCAGCTCACTCTCTAAGACATTCTTTTTGCCGAAATTTAGTGGATGCCAATCAGCCTTTACAAATTATAGCTCAATTAGCAGGACACGAAAGCTTAGAAACAACACGTAGATACATTACACCTAGTGAAATTGACTTGAGAAGAGCAGTAGAGAGTATCAGTTCAGATAAATAATAAAAATAAACTGTTTATTATGTAGTAAGATTTCATTTCGTTAATAAAGGAGAAACGTTATGGTTAGTATGCAAGAAACAGCTTATCCTAGATTGAAAAATTGTCCAAATTATAAAGAATTAGAAAAACTTTTTTCACCTACCTCAAGTGAAATATCCTGGGCAAAACAGAAAACACGTACCCCTTTTTCACAATTAGGTCTATTAACTATGTTAAAAACATTTCAATGTCTAAATTATTTTCTTCCAATTAGAGACACTTCATCAGTTTTTATCGAACATATTGCAAGAAAAGCAAAACTGGATTCACCAGATCAAGCAGAATGGAATTCTTATCATCGCTCTGGTACAGGAATCCGTCAAATTGCTATGATTCGTGAATATCGCCAAGCGAAAATATTTAATAATCAAGCTCATCAAATTATGTTAAATATTATGAAAGAATCAATACTAGAAAAGGATGAGAAAAGTGATATTATAAATATCGCAATTGACGAACTTATTAAAAATAGCTATGAACTTCCAGCTTTTAGTACACTTACAAAGGCTGCAGACCACGTACATGCTGAAGCATATCGTACGTTATATCAAAATATATCCGATGCATTAACCATTGAAGAAAAACAAAAGATAGACCAATTATTTCAAGGTATTGAAGAATCCACCTACTCAGACTGGAATGTAGTAAAACAAGATCCTGGACGTCCAACTTTATATCAATTGAGGCGCTGGATCTATCGTAAAAAGTGGCTCGATGAAAGACAGGTAAGATTTGATTTCTATCAACGTTTTCAAATCCCACCCGCTAAAATTGAAAGATTAGCAGGTGAAGCAAAAACATTAGATGCATCTCGGATGAAAAAATTAGAGCCTCATAAAAGATATACATTAGCTGTCTCTTTATTATCTATTCAATTAGCAAATACCATTGATGATATTGGAGAAATGTATATCAAACGTATTGCTAGTGCACATAAGAAATCTGAAAGTTCCCTTCAAGAATTGAAAAAGAAGAAAGAAAAACAAATGGATGGCTTAATTACAATTTTACGTAATACCGTGCTTGCTTTTCAATCCGAAGGATCCATAGAAGAAAAGTTTCAAGAATTAGAAAACTTAATTGGTGGAGATCCTGGGCTACGTGTATTAGATGATTGTGAGGATCATTTAGCTTATGCAGGAAACAATTATTTTTCATTTATATGGCGACACTTAAAAAGCAGTAGAGCCGATTTAATAAAAATATTAGAAACGTTAAAATTCAAGTCGACAAATCAAAATAGAGGCTTAGAACAAGCTATTTTATTTTTAGTCAAACATAAAATGAAGAAATCTGAATGGATTTCCATTCGTGATTTAACAGAGTTTACAAATGCTGATGGAGAAATGCCTACAATTGATTTTTCTTGGGTACCTGAAAAGTGGTGGCGCTGGATTTGTCCGCAGCAGCGGAGAAACGTCCCTCTTGAAAAAATTCATCGTCGTCATTTTGAAGCATGTGTATTTTCGCAAATTTGGTTAGAATTAAAATCTGGAGATTTATACATAGAAGGAAGCGAAAAGTATGCAGATTATAGAAAGCAATTAATTTCTTGGGATGAATTTCAAATACATCGGGCTATTTTTTGTGAACAAGCAGGGCTTCCTACAACAGCTAAGGAATTTAAGTTACAAGTCTATAACAAACTAGAACAAACGGCTATAAATGTAGATAAATCTTTTCCAACGAATAAAGCAGTTACCCTTCGTAACGGTGAACCGGTTATTACAAAACCGAAAAAGAAAAGAACATCTCCTTTATTAAAAGCTGTACGAAAACGTATTGACGAAAAAATGATTCCAATTAATGTATTAGATTTATTAGGAGATACAGAATATTGGTTGAATTGGACTCGGTTTTTTGGACCGATTTCTGGTCATGATGCAAAATTAGAAAATCCGATTGAACGATATTTAACAACAGCTTTTTGTTATGGATGTAACTTAGGACCTACCCAAACAGCACGTTCGCTATCAAATATGGATAGAAAACATATATCTTGGATAAACGATAGACATATTACAGAAGAAAATATTCAAAAAGCCATTGAATGGATTATTAATGCATATAATCGATTTAAGTTACCTAAGTACTGGGGAAATGGAACTAGCGCTTCAGCTGATGGAACCATGTGGGATCTATACGAAAAGAATCTACTGTCTGAAAATCATATTCGCTATGGTGGATATGGAGGAATTGGGTATTATCATGTCTCCGACACATATATCGCCTTATTTAGTCATTTTATTCCTTGTGGCGTTTGGGAAGGAGTTTATATTTTAGACCTTCTCATGAAAAATAAATCCGATATTCAGCCTGATACGCTTCATGCTGATACACAAGGACAAAATGCACCTGTTTTTGGATTAGCCTATTTACTAGGGATTGAACTTATGCCTCGAATTCGTAATTGGAAAGAGTTAAAGTTTTTAAGACCAGATAAAGAGTCTATGTATATACATATTGATGGATTATTTTCACAATCAGTAGATTGGAATTTGATTGAAAACCACTATGAAGATATGTTGCGTGTAGTAATGTCCATTAAAATGGGACGGATCCACCCTTCTACGATTTTAAATAAGTTAAATACATATAGTAAGAAAAATAAACTATATCAGGCTTTTCGAGAACTAGGAAGTACCATTCGCACTTTATTTTTATTAAAATATTTATCTGATGAAAAACTAAGAAGCACAATTCAAGCCGCTACAAATAAAAGTGAATCTTTTAATGGATTTGCAAAGTGGTTATTCTTTGGCGGTGAAGGAATTATCGCAGAAAATAATCGGGAACGGCAAAGAAAAATTATAAAATACAATCATTTAGTAGCGAATTGCTTAATCTTTTATAATGTCTTTCAACTCACACAAATTCTTCATGAATATATACAGGAGGGCAATAAAGTAGATGAGGACGTGTTATCTGATTTAAGTCCGTATGTAACATTTCATGTGAACCGATTTGGAAAATATAGATTAGATTCAAATCGACGTCCACCAGATATTGAATTTGATACACCTGTATCACTTACTGAAACTGTAGAGGCAAGCTAATCAAAAGCAAGAGAAATGGGTATATGAAAACCTCACTTCTCTTGCTTTATATTTGTGAGTGGCTCCAAAAAGAAGGAATGGTTGCCGTACCCCTTCTAATGTCGGAAAAAGAAGAATAGAAATATAGCATACATAGAATAAGGGAATGCAGTATAGATCAGTCTACAAGCATTCCCTTGCTATTATTATGTTACATAGTTTTATAATCTTTTGTTTTTAGTTTATATGTTTTTAGTATATTTTTAATTAATGGAATTTATCTTTTGAAATTACAGAATTTTTAGAATTATATAAATTTATATTAAATTTTAAAAATATTGTATTTTTCCAATTTAATAGTTTACATGTTTTGGTTAATGATGTAATATTTGTATGTGCTTATTAAAAAAGGGAGGAATTACCTTGAAAAAATTAGGATTAACAGCTTTAGTAGCTACAATGGGGATTGGAATTTTTACTGCAACAGATGCAAAGGCATTAAGAGATATCGATCCGATCGATTTTTCTATTAGTTATTCGTATACAAAAGATGTTCCTGGTGATGGTTATAAAATTTATCATGGACATCAAAGTGCTGGATATTATGTTGTTAATTTAAAGGATAGCTCTGGTTCTGCTAATGTGAAAACTGAACTTCATAATTCAAATCATCAATCAAGAGGTTCTGGTACACTTGATAGAGGTACAAAACAAGCATTCCCTAATACTGGAACTGCTGGTTATTATTATCATTTAAATATGAAAAGAACCTATAGTGGTGGAGATATTTATGTAAAAGGTTCATGGTCTCCTGATTCTCAAGACTAATTAAAAAATGTTTCTTTTATAAAAGGAATCTATTTAATTAATTATTCAATTAAGTCAAAATGATTAGATAAATTTATTTAATCATTTTGACTGTTTTCTGTTTTATAGGTAAATGTAATTTTTTTACACCAATTGGGAGGTTATCGTGAATAATATTATTAAAGATAGATTTATAAACAAATATAGTATTGGTTCTTTTATAGCATTTCTTTTGATTGTATTTTTTTCATTCTTTATATCAAGTAGTATTTTTGAATCTATTTTTTTATATGATTATAGTAAAGGAGATTTAGCAGGTAAAAGTCGATTTTTTTTAACTGAAAATTATCTTTTCAAGTCATCAACTTGGGAACTAATGACTTTTGATAGTATGTATTATTCTTTATTTTTGTTTACGTTACCTGCAACTTTTCCTATTATTGGTTTTTATAATGAAGGTAAAGGGTATTTTGTTCATGCCTATACAAGGATAAAAAATTACAAAAAAAGTATATTAGGTGTTATTTTACAATATTCAATTATTTCTGGTTTGTGTTTTGCTGGGCCATATTTATTGTTTTATTTGTTTGTTGCTTGTTTTAATTCAAACTATATTAATAGTCACATTGGATTATTAAATAGTATAAATTCTTATATTTCTTTTAATAATGCAATTGTATATTTTGTGGTAATTTGTTTTGTAGTTAATTTTATTTTTGGATCTATATATGGTTTTTTTGCATGTACAATTGCATTATGGACAGAAAAAGTTTATTTTATTGTATTAATTCCATTTATATACTATTTGGTGATGTCAAATATTTCTGCGGCATTTAATTTTGAATTAATTTCTCCATTAATAGGAATTTTATATAATACTTATAGTGGTGTTTCTTTATATCAAATAATTGTTCCTTTACTAATTCCTTTATTTATAGGAATAATACTTATTTTTCTTCATTTTAAACGAGGTGATAAGTTTGGTGTATAAATATAGCATTTTAAAAGCTCTTTTGTTGTCTTATATTTATTACTGTATTATTTATACATTTCCATATGGGTCTCAATTATCACCAAATATGTTTATTAGTGATAATTTGAATTCATTTATACCATTTTTCTTGTTATATTTGTTTTTTATTAATAATTTTCAAATGTTTTTTGCAAATAGTATGTTCTTAGTGAGAAATAAAAGTTTAAGTAATTCTGTATTAGGAATTTTAAAAGAATTAGTACCTTTAAATATTCTGTATACATTTGTTTTTGTTTTTGTAATAAATATTGTAAACATTCAACATTTTGGTAAGATTGATCTAATATATAGTATTAAATTTTTCATGTTAATTAATCTTTGTTTTATATTCCTTAATCTAGTTGTTATTATTCCTAGGATTATATGGGGAGGAATATCTTCCTTTATCAGTGCTTTATTTTTTATTATGTTAAGTATTTTTTCTATTTTGTTTAAAAAAGAAAGTGATGATTTTCTTTTTTTACCTTTATCTTTACATGCAATGCCTCTTAATACATTTAAAGACTTTTTAATAGTTATTAGTATATTTTCTCTGTATATCTGTTTGATATTTTTATTTATATTCTTTGTTAGAAGGTTGTATTATGGAAATCAAAAACATATTTCTTAAGATAATAAAAATGGTGTTTTTAATATTAATATTTTCTAGTCTGCTTATAAATATTAAATTTATGACTTTAATGGAATATCCTATATATAGTGATAAGTCTATTTTATTGAATTATTTTGTTAAATTTTGGGGTAATACTCAAATAAAAAATTTAGATAGTTATTATATTTTGGATGTGTTTAGTATTGTAAGGCCTTTTATTGTTTTGTTTTTAGGAATTGTATTTTCTACTTTTTCTTTTATGAGTACACCAAGTACGTACTCTTATTTTACTTTCTATAGAAAGAGAAGAATGTATGATTATTGTATTTCTGAATCTTATCTTATTATTTTTAATGCTATAAAGTATGTAATATTATGGGGAGTTTCTATAGTTATATATGTGTTTTATTTTAAGTTTATAGAAAACATCCCAATTTTATTTGATTATGAAGTATTGAAGTTATTAGTACTACATATTGTTTTAATGTTAATTTTTATCTGTAATATGAGTTTTATATGTTTAATTTTAAATATTCTATATTCAAAATTAATAGGATTTATAGTGATAGTAGGAGGAACTCTTTTTACTATTTATCTTGATTTGAAGTTGAAAAGTATAAATATCATTTTATTTGATTATAATTCTTGTTTTATTGATAGTTTTATTATACAAATTTTTGTTTTAGTTTTTTGTTTCTTAATTTATAAATATATATATAAATTATATATATTGAAAGGATGATAGAATTGTCTCATATTATTTCACTATCAAATGTATCAAAAAAAGTAAAAAAACAATTAATTTTAGATGATATTACATTAAAATTAGAGAGTAATAAGACATATGGTTTTATTGGATATAATGGTTCAGGAAAAAGTATGCTATTTAAAGTGATTTGTGGATTTACTTCTTATACATCAGGTGTAGTGAAAGTTAATGATAAAGTAATAGGAAAAGATATAGATTTTATTGAAGATGCTGGAGTTATAATTGAAGCACCTGAATTTTTACCTAAATTAACAGGTTATGAAAATTTATTTTTATTGTCTAAAATTAAAAAGATAATTTCTAAAGAACAAATAATAAATTCTTTAAAATTAGTCGGTTTAGAAGATCATATGAATAAACACGTTGGGAAGTATTCTTTGGGGATGAAACAGAGACTTAGAATAGCCCAAGCAATTATGGAAAATCAGTCTATTCTTATTTTAGACGAGCCTTTTAATGGTTTAGATAAGAAAGGAGTTATGGAGATACAACAACTTCTTTTGGAGTTAAAAAAAGTTAAAACTATTCTTCTAACTAGTCACAATGAAAATGATATAAGTTTGTTATGTGATGTTGTTTTTGAACTTGAAAGTGGAAAGTTTATTAACGAAGAAAGGATGGTTAATAAGTGAAAAAAACATATTTATTTTTATTAATAATAGCTATTTTATTACTTTCATCATGTTCTAATGAAAGTAATAAGGGTAATTCGCAAACTAATGAGAGCGATAAACATACACAACAAGAAGATGAATATATGAAAAACAGGAAAACTTTTAATATTTCTTCAGAAAAGTTATTTACTTCTATTAAAAATAAAGAAGGGATTAAAAAAACATTTGAAAAAGAAGGTAGTTATAATGTTATTTCAGAAAAAAATATAATCCGAGCTTTTTTCCTTTCCAAGTCGGAAAAAGTTTCTAGTGTGGAAGTAACTGTAAATAATCGAAGCTTTTATAAAAATGAGGAAGAGAAAAAAATAGTATTAAGATTTTTTAATAATTTATTCGAAAGTTTAGATATTAATTATGATGAAGAAAAACTATTATCTATATTAAAAGAAGATTTAACAAACTCTGCTGATATTAAGAATACAGACTATAAATATTTTAACTATAATGATCAGGCTTGGTTTAGTATAGTAGGTGTTTTTAATAATGGAGAGAAAAAAGGTAGTCCAACAGGAATTAATATCAATATAAATAAAAATAAACCTGAAGCTGATTAAAATAGATTTTACATTTCTTATTATAATATTTGTAATAAGAATAATATGAAGTTTGAGGGATGTGTATGAAACAACTTAAGGGAAAACAGGAGTTAAAATGGGTTCTAATTATATTAGTAGTTTTCATTGTTATATTTATGGTTAGAACTTTTATTTTTATGCCATTTAAAGTAGATGGGGAATCTATGGAACCAACTTTGCAAAATAAAGATAGGTTATTCGTTAATAAAGTTATAATAAATTTTTCTCCTATAAAACATGGCGATATTGTTGTTATTAAAAAAACAGAAGATCAGATGTATTTGGTGAAAAGAGTCATTGGACTAGATGGTGATGTAGTGAAAATCACAGAGGGTAACCTGTATATAAATGGTGTAGAACAAAAAGAAGCTTATTTAAATCAAAATTTATTAGAGCAATATAAACAATTAAATTATGCTGAACAAAAAGTCCCAGTTAATAAAGTGTTTGTAATGGGAGATAATCGTCTAAATAGTAAAGATAGTCGAAATGGTTTAGGCTATATAGATGAATCTGATATAGTAGGTAAAACTGAATTTGTATATTATCCTTTTAATAAAATAAAATTTATTAATTAATAAGATTTAAGCTATCTCTTTGTTTAGAATTGATTTTTAAAAAAAAGTGTAATATTCCATAATTCAGGGTAAAAAAGGAGTCTGTATTCAGACCCTTTTTTATTTATCATAAGAGGTAGATATACAGTGTCTGTCAACGGTAAGCGGACAGAATGAAGCTGCAAGCGAAATGAAGGAGCATTAAGGAGTTGATCAGATTCACTATGCAACCCTCTTGTGGTTGTCAAAAGGTACCCTTTTGACCCTGCCTACCGGCGAGGGAGCCCCTCAAGGATTGAGGGGTTGGGGAGTTGGATTGATGGGGGCTGGGGAAGTGTTCCCCAGTAGGTTTGGACAAAGTCCAAGGTTTGGTTTTGCCATGCTAAGCATGGATCGGCGGAGCCGAAAAGCGTCGCAGACCCCTATTGATTTTGATGCTTTAGCGTCAAAATACGTATAGGGTTACGTTAATTGACATCATTTCGTCGCTTTGCTAGACTGATGGTATCAATTAATCTAGGGGAAGTGGTGGCACTTTATGTTAGGTTCTATCTCATTTAATCAATCTTACCAAAGTTCATTGAGCCATAATAACAGGGAAAATATTCATGGGAATCCTGGCATCGATCCATCCAGGTTAGATGAGAATATTTATTTTGTTCAAAAGGACATCCGAAGTGTATATAAAGATGTCTTTCAAGAAGCAGTGGATAAATATAACGAGAAACAAAAACGGAATGACCGTAAAATTGATGATTATTATGACAAAATACATAAAGATGATAAGACACATGAGCAAAGAGAATTAGTCGTGGCGATTGGGGAAGGTAAAGATGACTCGAAATATAGGGAAGCCAAAAAGGAAGCGTTAAAACAGTATGCAGAGGTGTTTCAAGAGAGAAATCCAAACTTAGCG
>NZ_JADAXG010000021.1:0-20496 GCF_019837545.1 Bacillus sp. 17RED48 | reverse complement strand
TGATACTATTTATATAATTTATATGGTGGAGGATGACGGGATCGAACCGCCGACCCCCTGCTTGTAAGGCAGGTGCTCTCCCAGCTGAGCTAATCCTCCGAAGTGGTGACCCGTACGGGATTCGAACCCGTGTTACCGCCGTGAAAGGGCGGTGTCTTAACCACTTGACCAACGGGCCAGTATGTATGGCAGAGAAGAAGGGATTCGAACCCTCGCACCGCGTTAGCGATCTACTCCCTTAGCAGGGGAGCCCCTTGAGCCACTTGGGTACTTCTCTGTATGGCTCCGCAGGTAGGACTCGAACCTACGACCGATCGGTTAACAGCCGATAGCTCTACCACTGAGCTACTGCGGAATAATAAAGACAATTTGTATCTTATAAAATTTCTTATCGTAAGTCAAGATTTTTTTTCACAACATCTTGTACAAACGTGACATGTTTATAATATACTGGATTGCGTTTTCACTGTCAAGATATTTTCTTTATCAGGTTCAGTTTCCCTTTACACTTTCCGCAGACATATCTTTTTGTATTTATTTGACGTCTTCTTACATATTGAAGCGAACAGCCCATACATTCATACGTATAAACCTTTTTTTCCTTCTCTTCATTAATTATTCGTTTACAGAAGCGTGGCGCATCAACTTCTTTTAACAATTCACGAAAATCTCTATCCCGGTGCTTATAGCCCCTTCCTGTAATATGTAAGTGATAATGACAAAGCTCATGTTTAATGATTCCGACTAACTCTTCTTTCCCATACATTTCGTAATATCGATAATTCAGTTCAATATTGTGTGTATTCAATAGATAACGTCCACCAGTTGTTCGCAACCTACTGTTGAACATAGCTCTATGTAAAAATGGCATTCCGAAGTATTGTAGTGATACTTCTTCCACCAGACGCTGTATTTCTTGCTCATCCACTCTCATTCCTCCTAAACTAAAAAATATTTTTACACTTTTCTCCTCCCTTATACATATATTAAATAGTACATATACCCATCCTCATTCAAGAAGCGTGGTTTCTAAAAATATAGCATGAATAGAAATCCACTCACCAACCTCTCATCAATAGTACCTTAGATTTTTGAGAGTAGGATTAAACAAGGAGGGATTCCTATGCCTACGTGGCTAAAAAAACAAATGCAACGCGCATATTTTGAAAAAAACCGGTATCAAATTAAATTACTAAATGAATGCTGGTTTTATTATAGCAAAATACATCAAAGCTCATAATCCATTACACGTTTTATCCCATAAAAAAAGAGCAGTTTCATCTGCTCTCTTCTCTTACTATTCAATCGGCAACATGGATAGTGCAACGCGACCTTTTTTCGTATCAATATCATCTACCCATACCTTGACGATTTGTCCGACAGATACAATATCTAACGGATGCTTCACATACTGTTTGCTTAGTTTAGAAATATGTACTAAACCATCTTGTTTTACACCTACATCAACAAAAGCACCAAAATCAACAACGTTACGAACTGTTCCTTCCAGTTCCATACCACGTTTTAAATCTTCTAATTTCAAAATCCCTTTTTTCAGAAGCGGTTTAGGCAGCTCATCCCTCATGTCTCGCTCTGGACTAATGAGCGCATCTATAATATCAACTAATGTCGGCTCCCCAACTCCCGTTTCTTGCGATAACTTAGAAATCTCCACTTCTTCTAAGCTCTTTTGTAATTGCAATTGTCCTACGTCATCTTTTGATAACCCTAGACTCTTCAATAACAATTCAACATTTTTATATTGTTCTGGATGAATACCCGTTCGATCTAACGGATTTGCCCCTTCTAATATACGTAAGAAACCTATGCATTGTTCATATGTCTTCGCACCTAAACGCGGTATTTTCTTTAAGTCTGTTCGTTTTGTAAATTTCCCTTCTTCTTCACGCTTTGCCACAATATTTTTCGCAACAGTTTTCGATAAACCCGAAACATATTGCAATAACGCAACTGAAGCTGTATTTACATTCACACCGACTTGGTTAACTGCCGTCTCTACTACAAATGTTAATGATTCATTCAATCTCTTTTGAGATACATCATGTTGGTATTGTCCAACCCCAACTGATTTAGGATCAATCTTCACAAGTTCAGCAAGTGGATCTTGCAGACGTCTCCCAATAGAAACAGCACTTCTTTCTTCAACCTGTAAATTCGGAAATTCCTCACGAGCTAAATCGGAGGCCGAATACACGCTCGCACCAGCTTCGTTCACAATAATATAGAAGACTTCTTGTTTCACATTTTGCAATACATCAACTATAAATTCTTCCGACTCTCTAGAAGCTGTACCATTCCCAATCGCAATCATTTCAACTTGATATTTATCTATAATGGAAAGAACTTTCGTTTTTGCATCTTCATATTTACGAACAGGTGGATGCGGATAAATAACATCAATATATAGAACCTTCCCCGTATCATCTACAACAGCTAATTTACAACCCGTTCTATATGCAGGATCTAAAGCTAACACAACCTTTCCTTTCATTGGAGGTTGTAATAACAAATTACGTAAGTTCTCAGAGAAAATATGTATCGCTTGTTCCTCAGCTGTTTCTGTTAATTCTTTTCGAATCTCTCTTTCAATGGAGGATTGAATTAATCGTTTATAACCATCCTCAATTGCTAACTTTACATAATGTGCACTTTTAGAATCGTTATCACGAATTACTCTCTTATATAAGAAAGTTACTATCTCATCTACTGGTGGAACAACAGAAACTCTCAATATATCTTCTTTCTCACCGCGATTCATCGCTAATACACGATGCGGTACTACTTTCTGCAACGGTTCTTCATAACTGTAATACATTTCATATATATTCTTTTCATCTTTCTCTTCATCTTTTACGGACGAAGACATAACACCTTTTCTAAAAGTAACATTACGAATCCAACTACGATAAGCTGCTTCATCTGAAACGATTTCTGCAATAATGTCTTGGGCACCTTGTAATGCTTCTTCTGCAGATTGCACTTCTTTCTCTGCGTTAATAAACTCCACTGCCTTCTGATTTGGATCTTCTTTCTTATATAACAATAACCATTCAGCTAACGGCTCTAGTCCTTTTTCTTTTGCAATCGTTGCTTTCGTTCTTCTTTTCTCTTTATATGGACGATATAAATCTTCTATTTCTTGCAACTTTACAGCTTTAACAATTTGCTGACGTAACTCTCCTGTCAGTTTCCCCTTCTCATCAATAAGACGAAGAACCTCTTCTTTCCTATCTTCAAGCTGCATCATATATTGCCATCTCTCTAAAATTGTACGAATTTGCACTTCATCTAAAGAGCCTGTCCATTCTTTTCGGTAACGAGCAATAAATGGAACTGTGTTACCTTCTTCTGTTAATTGAATAACATGACGAACTTGCTTTTCGGTAAAGCCTAATTCCTTCACTAACATTTTCATTAACGCTTGTCGATTATCTACCATCTCCATATACAACCGTAACCTCCTCTATAATAAAAAAAAGTTGCCCTGTAAAGAGAGCAACTTAAACTGCCGATTTAAAAATCTATTAGTCCTAAACTAATTTGTAGCGCTTCATCTACACGAATCATCATCACTTCATCTAAGTGAGTGATTTTGTCCGTTAAGCGCTGCTTATCGATTGTTCGAATCTGCTCAAGTAAAATAACAGAATCTCTCTCAAAACCGTACTTTTTCGCATCAATTTCCACATGAGTGGGTAATTTAGCTTTTTGAATCTGTGCAGTAATAGCCGCTACAATCACCGTTGGACTAAAACGATTTCCGATGTCATTTTGAATGACAAGAACCGGACGAACGCCTCCTTGCTCAGAACCAACAACTGGGGAAAGGTCTGCAAAATACACGTCGCCGCGTTTTACAATCAAAATATTACCCCCCGCTAACTAAGCGTTCTACTGTATGAGCTGCTTCATACTCTGCTAAGAAAGCTTCCGATGCAATACCAAGATTAATTTTTCCCATTTCAATGTACCCACGTCGCATTGATTCATGTTGGTAGCGTTTCTTCGTCTTATGTTGACGCAATAACAGTTGTGTTGCCTGGCAAATTAGTTCATGGCGATTCTTATTCTCTTGTTTTCCAATTCCGTCCAATTCCGTTACCATTTGCTTTGGCAACCGAACCACGATTTCAGTAGTTACACTTGATTCGGACACAAAAATACACCTCCACCGTCAACTACACACCCAAATATATATATGACACCTATTGTAATAATACCATTGTATGGAGCCTGTTGCAAAGACTTCCTTATTCCTTGCTTATGTTTTCCAATTCACAAACAAAACATTCATATTCTTTTATTTTTATCTTATTACAAACAAGAAACGAAAGAGTTCCCCTGCAAAATTCACGTTAAATTATGTTAAAAGTAATGATAAGTAAAAAGCTTCTCATCAAAATGAGCTTATTCTTAACCAATGAACAGTCCTCTCAAATGACAAGCAGCAAATCATACTACATTCTATATATTGTTCAAATAATTGATTACTTCTACAACCTTGCCGTGCCGTATGAATATTCTCGGCACACGGAAGCTTATCGTTGCAATAATTTCATAATTAATAGTCCCGGAATATTCAGCAACCTCAGTAGCACTAATATACTCATCACCTTGTTTTCCAATGAGTGTAACTTTCGTACCAAGCGGCACTTCACAAGGAAGGTGTATCATGAATTGATCCATTGTTACTCGACCTACAATCGGTACCCTTTTACCATTTATAAGCACTTCGAACCCTTGTAATCTTCTAAGCCATCCATCTGCATATCCAATCGCAACAGTTGCAATCCATTCTTCCGTTTTCGTTCGGTAAGTGACGTTATAACTAATCCCATCCCCTTTAATCACCTGTTTAATATGAGCAACTTTCGTATGCAGCGATAGCGCCGGTTCTAATTTAAACGGTAAAAAAGGGCGTATTTCTACAGACGGGGATAACCCATACATCGCAATGCCAATTCGTACTGCATTAAATGTAATCCCTTGAAAACGTAGCGTTGCAGCACTATTAGCTGTATGGACAAACTTAGGATCCACTCCGAACTCTTTCAACCAACTTAACTGCTGCAAAAATGTGTTATATTGCTTATCAAAGTAAGAAGTCTCCACCTCATCCGCTGTTGCAAAATGTGTATAAACTCCTTCTAATTCTAAAAACGGCGCACCTTCTAAACTCTTTAAAAACCCTTTTAATTCTTTTCGTTCGCGTATTCCAATTCTCCCCATACCACTATCGAAATTAATGTGGTATTTCATTGTAGATGAACCATCCCAAAGTTTGATCGCTTCATCTACCCATTCTTTTTGAAAAACAGTTAACGCTACATCATTTTCAGCAGCTACATTGACATCACGAGGCGGGGAAGGACCTAACACTAAAATCGGTACAGTAATACCAGCCCTTCGAAGCACTAGAGCTTCATCTAAAAAGGCAACCGCTAACCTTGTCGCCCCTGCTTCTAATGCCGTTTTAGCTACCGGTACATAATCGTGTCCATATGCATTCGCTTTGACTACAGCAAAAATCTCTACATCACTTGGAATGAAATCTTTAATGTGTGTAATATTGTTATAGATCGCATCTAAATCCACTTCCACCCAAGTGTCACGGTAAAATGGTGCTTCTTCCATAAATACACTTCCTTATACACGATATGCGAAGCTTATTCTTTTATATGCTTCTTTTATGAAATCCACCCTTCAAACTAAGAAAAGACGTGGTGCACATATATCACCACGTCTAAGAAGTTTACTTCACTTGCTTCTCTGTAACTGAACGAGCAACCATTAATAGCTCCTTCGGCTCTAAACCTTTAGACACGAGCATATATTCTACTCCGTTATGCGACCACGTTACAGATTCTTTCGTCAATGCACCAATCGTGAAACCAAGATCAACCAATTCTCCGCTCACACTTATCGCTGACGAAGCCTCTGCAACTTTTGCCTTTTCTTGTATCAAAGTAAAGGATTTCTTACTTCCAGTGTATGTGAGTATCGCACGCTTGCCACTGTCTGTCTTCAACTCTTTTTCATCTTTCAAAACCATACCTTGCGGCGTATCACGCGGATACAAAATAGCAAATGGTTTGTCTTCTTTCGCTGTTGTTTGAACATCTACTTGCGCTCTAGACATATTTTGTTTCGTATCAAATGCACCTTTATCAAATTTCGCATCAAATTTCACTTTTGAGAAATCTACTTTCACAAGAACATTTTGATCATTATCCATTAACTTCACCGAAACTGGTGTTAAATCACTTTTCTTCAATGTAATCTCTTGTTTCGGCAACATGTTTTGATGTTGATAGTTTGTTTTTGTTTTAAAAATATAATACTTATCTGTTTTTTCAAAAGTAAGGTTTTTCTTATCCTGTAAAATATCTCTCACAAGGGATTCATACAAGTAAGCCTGGCTACTATTTTGCGGCCAATCACTTTGGAAACGGAAACTCTTATTAAGTGCTGGCGTTAATACAAATACCCCTTCTTCATTTCTTAAAATAATTTGGCTTTGATCTTTTTTCGCATTCTGCAAATTCACACGATAAAAAGAAGGTTCCTTATGCCATATTTCTACCTTGTACTCCTGAGGCTCATTTCCTGTTTTAATAGATAATTTCGCTTCAGCTTGATAACTTTTCATCCCTTTTACTTTCGCCTCTAAATCTCTCACAACATCATCTTGTTTCTTTTCCATACAACCCGCCAACACAAAAACGGTTAATAAACCGACAAGAACTAAAAACAGACGCCTTTTCATCACTTCAGCCCCTTTGCCCCTATAAATGAATGGAAGATGTACCTTCCTTATCGCTACATCAAATATATGAGACAAAGATATAAAATATGCAGACTAGCGTGACGAGCTTTCTAAAACAACTTGAGCAACAGCAAATTCCTTACTATGACTAATTGATAAATGAACAATATGCTCTGTACTTGTAACGAGAATCGGCTTACCTCTATCATCATTCCTTACTTCAATATCTAAAAAACTTACTTCTTTTCCAATACCAGTTCCTACCGCTTTTGAATACGCCTCTTTCGCTGCAAATCTTCCAGCTACAAACTCTGTAAGGCGACTTCCCTTCAGCTCCTTAGCAACATTACGTTCACTTTCAGTTAAAATACGCTCCATAAATTTAAGTTTTCCATCTAGCATTTTTTCAATTCGATTCAATTCAATAATATCGATTCCAATTCCTACAATCATTTCAAAATCCCCTTCTTCTATTTAGCTTTCTTTTTTCATATTGTAAGAATAACAGAGAATCTTTCTGATGCAAAAGGAGTGATACTCACAACATGCTAATACCTTCTGCCCGCATTTCCTTACAACCAATCGTCATCGCTTTACTTCTCATACAATTAGTCATGATTATGTCAAGCGACTTCCTTCTCTTTCCTATGGCATCCTACAATGAATATATCGCTAAAGGAGAATGGTGGCGTCTCATAACTTCCTTACTTGTACATGTAGACTTACAACATTTCCTTTCTAATAGTATTTGTTTATTTGTGCTTGGCTCTTCTATTGAAAAACAACTAGGACACTTTTCTTTCATTATTATTTTTTTCCTTTCTGGTATTCTTGGAAATATTTCTTCTTATCTCATTATGCCTCTTGAATATATTCATGCCGGAGCATCTGGTGGTATTTTCGGATTGCTAGGTGCACAATTATTTCTATTGTATAGTCGATATCGTTCTTCCAATCCAAGAGACATCGCTATTTTTTCAATCATGATATGTATATTACTACTATTCACTTTCTTCAATCCCTCTGCTAACCCTATAAGCCATTTAACAGGATTGATCATTGGCGGTATTTGCACCCCTTTATTAACAAAAAAATTCGATGGTGCAGAGCTTATTTAATATAAAAGCTCGCACCATCGACAATTTCTACATCTGTTTGTTTACTTAAATCTCTCATTAATTGAAATAAAGACTCATCCTTCTTCTTCGCTTCAATCATACAATCAATTTGCGAAACACTTCCCTTTATCTTTTTTAAAAAAGATAAAAAAGTATCTACATTAATAAAGTCCGCATGTGCTCTCGGGTCTTTTCCCTCTCTAGGACTAGAAATGTGCATTTTCACCGGTAACAAAGACGATTCCCACGTATGTACAACACGCGCCCAATCTTCATGCCAATCTTCTCGATCATTATTCATCATATGGTGATGCAAATCAAACACGACTGGAATATCTAATTTTTCACCTAAATACAATGTTTCTTCTAAAGAAAAAGTCGTATCATCATTTTCTAATATGATCATCTCTTGGATACTTCTTGGAACACTTGACCAATTTTCTATAAATCGTTCTAATGCGAGTTCCTTATCGTTATAACCTCCACCCACATGTAATACGCATCGTTGCTTATGTGCAATTCCCATACCTTTTAATAATTTTTTATGCATCTGCAATGTCTTTACAGATTGTTTAAAAATATTCTTCTCAGGTGAATTCAGCACAACAAAATGATCTGGATGAAAATCAATACGCATATTCATTCGAATAGCGTAATCACCTAGCACTTTTAAATTTTCTTTTAAGGGGCGAATATAGTTCCACTCTAACAACTCCTCATGATTCGCCAAAGGAACAAGTTTGGAACTAAGCCGAAAGAAAGATATATCATGCCCTTTATTATGCTTTAATAACCGTAAACAATTTTCTAAATTCGAATTAGCAATTCTTTCGAGTTTACGAATTGCAGCCTCCCGATCATCAATTCGTTGAAACTGCGCATATGTCATCGTTTGAGATGGAGATGCATTCTTTAAATGTACACTCATCGCAACATACCCAAGTCTTACAAGCATGTAGCACCTCTTTTCTACACAAGTTATTATGTAGTATGTACAATTACAGAAATAAAAAAAGAGAATGCCAGCAAAGGGCATTCTCTTTTTTATTAAGCTTGTGGACGGCTATGATGTTTTCTTTCGCCACGTCCATTTGAAGATCCAGGGCGACCTTGACCTTCACCTTTACGACCACGGCTACCACCATCACGATTGCGATCACGGTTACGGCCATCGCCACCACGGCTACCACCATCACGATTGCGATCACGGTTACGACCATCGCCACCGCCGCGTCCGTCACGACTACGATTACGGTTACCATCACGGTATCCGCCTCCGTTACCGCCACGTTTTTTAGAACCGCCACCTCTTGAAACAACTGGTGGTTCTGATGTTAAAGCGATTGGAGTTGTATCTGGCTCTTTTGTCATCATTTTTAAAGCAGCAGCTACTACTGTTACAGAATCATTCTCTTCTAACATTTCTTCTGCAATACGCTTGTAGTATGATAAATTATCATTTTCAATTGTGCTTTGAAGTTTTTCAGCGATTAAACGTTGTTGACCTTCTAATGCCTCGTCAAGTGTCGGTGCTTCCATACGATCAACTTTACGTTTTGTAGTGCGCTCGATATTTTTTAATTGTCCTGATTCACGTGGTGTTACAAATAACATTGCAATACCTTTTTTACCTGCACGGCCAGTACGACCGATACGGTGAACGTATGATTCTGGATCTTGTGGGATATCGAAGTTATATACATGTGTTACGCCTGAAATATCAAGACCACGTGCAGCAACGTCTGTTGCAACAAGAACTTCAATAGCACCTTCTTTAAATTTACGTAATACAGACATACGCTTCGCTTGTGTTAAGTCACCGTGAATACCTTCTGCTGCATAACCACGTAAGTTTAATGCTTCTGATAATTCATCAACACGACGCTTTGTACGACCGAATACGATTGCAAGCTCTGGAGATTGAATATCTAATAAGCGTGTTAATACGTCAAACTTTTTCTTTTCTTGCACTTCTAAATAGAACTGCTGAATGTTTGGCATTGTTACTTCTTTTGCTTTTACTTTAATGTGTTGAGGCTCAGTCATGAAACGCTCAGCAATACGACGGATTGGATCTGGCATTGTCGCTGAGAATAATAATGTTTGATGTGTATCTGGCACATCTGTTAAAATCGCTTCAATATCTTCAATGAAGCCCATGTTTAACATTTCATCCGCTTCGTCAAGAACAACTGTCTCTACGTTTTGTAAGCGAAGTGTTTTACGGTTAATATGATCTAAAATACGACCCGGCGTACCAACAATAATGTGTGGGTGTTTTTTTAGAGCACGAATTTGGCGGTTAATATCTTGACCACCATAGATTGGTAAAATACGAACGCGTTTATGTTTACCAATTTTGTACAGCTCTTCTCCAACTTGAATTGCTAATTCACGCGTTGGCGCGATAACAATACCTTGAACTGCTTCTTTATTTGTATCCACTTTATCTAATAGTGGTAATCCGAATGCTGCTGTTTTCCCTGTACCTGTTTGCGCTTGCCCAATAATATCCTTACCTTGCAATGCATGTGGAATTGTTTCAGCTTGAATCGGCGTAGCCTCTTCAAAGCCCATACTTTCAACAGATTGTAGTAAAGACTCACTTAATCCTAATTCTCGAAATGTTGTCAATGTTACTTCTCCTTTTCTATCCTATACTTATCATTTAAAAAAAGGCGTTTTCCGAATTTGCGGAAAAGCCCTTTTCCTGAATGCTCACGTATATAAACGGGCGTATATTCTTCGCGAAAATACTTCTAAACGTTATTACACTTTATCAATTATAAGTTTTGTATGTGCAAAAAGCAAACCCAACTGTTACCTTATTTTCATATTCAGAGTTTTTTTCTTCACTTTTATTTTTTTATATTTACTGTAAGCGCTTATTATAAGTTTCTTCTATTTTCGCATCTATCATCCCTATTTATATACACCAATTATTTCAACATCGTAATTACTTCTTCCAATTTCATGCCGCGAGATGCTTTTATTAATACAACATCTTTAACATCAACTACTGCTTGTAACTCTTTTACTAGCTCTTCTTTATTATCATACGCTTTTACACGCTCAATAGGGAAATTAATTTTTGCTCCTTCAGCAATTTGAGCCCCTAATTTACCATATGTGAACACATATGCAATTTTTGCTGGATCGATTAATTTACCGACTTCATAATGAAACTGTACTTCTTGATTTCCAAGCTCTAACATATCACCGAGTACAACGATCTTCTTAGCAAATCCATCTAAACCGTTCATTAAGTGGAATGCTGCTTCCATAGCTGTCGGACTTGCATTATAAGCATCATTGATAATTGTTAATCCACTATTTGTTTTTACAATTTCCATACGCATGCCTGTCATTTGAAGTGTTACTAAACCTTCTTTCATCTCTTCCCACGTTACACCAAAATATTTCGCAATTGCCATTGAAGCAAGCGTATTGTACACATTGTGTTTTCCTAATACTGGTAAGTAAAATGAAATATTTTCTTCTCTATTCATTTTAAAATGTGTCCCAGTTGCCTGTAATGTTACAGTCGTTGGATAGTAATCATTTGCTCTAGCATCGCCAAAAGTAACTGTTTCAGCTATTAAATTCATTTCAGGAACACGATTTGTTAATAATGGCTCATCTCCGTTATATACGAACACTCCACCTTCTTGTAATCCTGTCACAATTTCTAATTTCGCTTCAGCAATTGCCTCACGAGAGCCTAAGTCCATTAAATGTGCCTCACCAATGTTCGTAATGATAGCTGCATTTGGACGAGCTAACTTAGATAAGAATTCAATTTCCCCTTGGCTTGACATACCCATTTCTAATACAGCTACTTCTGTATTTTCTTCTAAGTTTAAAATAGTAAGAGGTAACCCGATATGGTTATTAAAGTTGCCTTCTGTTTTTTGAACTTTGAATTTAGTTGCAAGAAGACTTGTTACAATATCTTTTGTAGATGTTTTACCATTACTCCCTGTCACACCAATAACTTTCACATCCAATTGATCGCGATAGTTTTTCGCTAACATTTGTAATGCCGATAGCGTGTCTTCTACAAAAATAACGGGAAGATTCTTAGGTGGATTTGCTACATCTTTCATCCATAATGTCGCCACAGCTCCATTTTCAACGGCTTTATCTACAAAAGCATGTCCATCGAAACGTTCACCTTGAATCGGAACATATAGGTTGCCTTTTTCGATTTTTCTCGTATCAATAGACACTCCTTGTATAGTAATTCCCTCATATTGCTCTGCTAATCCCGTACCATTTACCATCTGTTCTACTTGTTTTAACGTTCGATTTATCATGAGAACACTCCTTACATAGAGGAAGCACTATTCCTGCGAATAGTGCTTCCTCCTTTTTTGTTAGATTGTATATTTAATTTTTTGTTTTTCTTCGTGACGCTCAATCGCTAAACGAATTAGCTCTTCAATTAATTCCGGATACGGTAATCCAGTATGTTGCCATAGTAGAGGGAACATACTAAACGGCGTAAACCCTGGCATCGTATTCACTTCGTTAATATATACTTCTCCATCTTTCGTTAAGAAGAAATCAGCTCTTGTTAAGCCAGCACTATCTAACGATTGGAATGCAATAATTGCATCTCGCTTAATGACATTAGACTCTTCTTCTGTCATTTCAGCCGGAATAATTAATGCTGTATCGCCATCGATATATTTCGACTTATAATCATAGAAGTCCTTTTTCGGTACGATTTCACCTACAACTGAACATTTCGGTTCATCATTACCTAATACACCAACTTCTACTTCACGTCCAACGATATTTTCTTCTACAATAATTTTGCGGTCAAATTGGAATGCCTCTTCAAATGCATTCTCAAGCTCTTCACGATTTTTACACTTATTAATACCAACACTTGAACCAAGGTTTGCTGGTTTTACGAAGCAAGGATATCCTAAAACTTCTTCTACTTTTTCATATGCTGTTTCACAATCTTTTTCCCATGCACTACGAATAAACGATGCATACTTCGCTTGTTTCAATCCAGCTTCTGCGAAGATGTTTTTCATAACAACTTTATCCATACCAGCAGCTGATGCTAGAACACCATTTCCTACATAAGGAATGTTCATTAATTCTAATAATCCTTGAACCGTTCCATCTTCACCATTTGGTCCATGTAATAATGGGAAAATAACGTCAATAGCATTTTCTTCAGAAGCTGCAGATGGAATGATTTCTGTACTTAATGATAGCGGAGAAATCGCATTTTCTGCGCCGCTCATTTTTAGAACTTCAACATCTGTTACTTCACCTTCAATACGCTCACCGCGCACCCATTGACCTTGTTCTGTAATATAAATTGGATGAATCTCGAATTTATCTTGATTTAATGCTTTAATAGCAGCAAGAGCCGTTTGTAGCGAAACTTGATGCTCAGCTGATTTTCCACCATATAATAAACCTAATTTAATTTTTGTCACTGAAATCACCCTAACCAATTGTTTTCATTTTTCTATTTTAGCACTTTTTATAAAAATAGGTAGTTCCTATTTGAAATAAAATGTAACTTCCACAAATAATTAAATGACACCACTTATTGGTTTTCTATACTTTTTCTACTTAACTTTCTTCATAAATATACAAAATTAAATTCTAAAATACAGTGAAACTTTCATTAACGAGGGGCCATCCCCACTAATTATCAGCCCGCACCAATCGGGCAGTTATCTCCCGCCGAATTTTGAGGTGGAAGTCTTACTGCCCACAAATAGTGGGATAAAATTGTAATCCAATCTAGTTATGTACCTAAAATATGTAGAAATCCCCTTTTTGTGTATGTCATCTACTCATTAAGAAGATTGTTTGGTCAGTTTGCCTTTTTGCCTTTGCTCAACGAGACGATCTAAAGAAACATATACAATACCTGCAACTACACATCCTACAGCTAAAATTGTAAATAGAAAGTGGCCAAGTAATCGATCCAATAAAAAACCACCAAGAAGTGGACCGAATGCGCCTCCTGTAATCCACTGCAAACTTGCAGCTCCCATATAAGTCCCTCTCAAGTGCTCAGGAGCCAAATTCGCTACAAACGTCATCTGTACAGGCGACATAATCATCTCACCTAACGTATATATGGCATAAACGAACAGCAACGTTATTAAAATAATCGTAGCATTTGCATCAAATTCTCCAAACCACTTCGGTAACCATCCTATAAAGAACAAACCAATCCCGAACAAACATGCACCATATAACATCGTCTTTCCGACAGGTTTATCTGTGGCCCATTTTGAAATTTGAAATTGGAACAACACAACTAATAGTCCATTTAAAGCCATTAAATATGGATATGGATTGTTAGTTCCAAAAATGCCTTTCATTTCATTATCAAAGTGCAGCGGCAACATACCTTCTGTTTGAGAAAATCCCATCGAAATAATGATACCTGCTAACAAATAAATCATTAGTGCCTTATCTCTCATTACAATTTTCCAAACCGCCCCTGATTCCTTTTCTTTATTCTCTTCTTTATTCGCGCCCTTTGGCATTGTCTCTTGAATAAGAATGAATACAAGTAATGCATAAAATAACATCGTAGACGAGGCAATAATAAACACAAGGTTCTTCGACAACATAACTACTGAAGCACCCATTATCGGGCCAATTGCAGCACCTATATTGTACCCCATCCGCAATAAACCGTATGCCTCGGTTCTTTTTTCAGGTGCTGTTACATCCGCAACCATCGCTGATGCAGCGGGATGGAATAATGAATTACTGAGTCCTAAAAAAATAGATAAAATAGCATAAGGAATAAATCCTTCTATAAATAAAAAACCTAGCATGAACAAAGCATTACTCACCATTGAAAAGATCATTATTGGCTTTCTTCCATATATATCAGCAATCCTCCCACCAAGAAGAGAACCGAAACTTGCGGCAATCGGAGAAAGTGCCATAATAACCCCTACTTCCAATAACGAATCCACCTTATCTTTTAAATATAGTGCAAAAAAAGGCATCAACATCATCATTGCAATTCCATTTAACGTTTCGCCAATAAACCGAATCCATATGTTTCGGTCCATCTCCCTTAACTCACGCCACGTATTTTTCATACATTCACCCCTCAGTTCCCCAACAATTATATTATATACACAATCAGAAAAATGTAAATTTTCAGAATAAAAAATCCATCCTAACAGAATTAGAATGGATTTTTCAACTTATAAATTTGCTGCATCCTCTTCGTCTTTACTATTATTTAAAGCACTATGTTTTCGGCTATATAAGAAGTAAACCGCAATACCGATAACCATCCATACCCCAAAACTAATCCAAGCAGTTCCGGATAACTGAAGCATTAAATATAAACAAAAAATCACCGTTAATGCTGGTAAAAATGGTACAAGCGGTGCCTTAAATGCTCTTGGTAAATCAGGATGAGTTCTTCTCATTACAATAACAGCAACAGCTACAAGTGCAAAGGCTGATAAAGTCCCCATATTTACAAGATGCGCTAACACATTTAAATCTATTAATCCTGAAATAAGTGCTGCAATAATTCCTGTTGTCCATGTATTTAAAAATGGTGTTTTAAATTTTGGATGGACTTTAGCAAGGCGCTTCGGCAATAATCCATCTCTACTCATTGCATACGAAACACGTACTTGCCCATACATCATAACTAACATTACTGTTGTGATTCCTGTAATTGCTCCTACTGAAATTACTCCCGCTAAACTATCTTGTCCAATAAATTGAAGTGCAAAAGCAACTGGATCTGATATATTTAACTGTCCGTATGGAACAATTCCTGTCAAAATAAGTGAAACAACAATATAAAGAACCGTACAAATTAATAAAGATGCAATAATGCCAATTGGTAAATCACGTTGTGGACGTTTCACTTCTTCTGCTGCCGTTGAAACTGCATCGAATCCTATGAATGCGAAGAACACTGTCGCAGCTCCAGCCATTACACCATCTAAGCCAAACGGCATAAAAGGTGTCCAATTTTCAGGTTTTACATAATTAAAACCAGCAAAGATAAAGATGAGAACAACCGCTAATTTAATAAACACCATAATGTTATTTATTCGTGCACTTTCACGAACACCTCTAGATAAAAGAACTGTCATCACTAAAATAATTAGAACCGCAGGCAAATCAATTATTCCACCCTTTCCTGTACCAGGGGCCGAGGAGAGAATGGTAGGAATATGGATCCCAAATCCCTTTAATAAAGATTGAAAATAAGCGGACCAACCGTTTGCTACAGCAGATGTAGCGAGTAAATACTCAAGCATTAAGTCCCATCCAATTAAAAATGCGAATACCTCTCCCATCGTCGCATATGTGTACGTATACACACTGCCTGAGACAGGAACTGAAGAAGCGAATTCAGCATAACAAAATGCAGCAAAGGCACAGGCTAACGCGGCTATCGCAAATGATAATATAATAGCTGGTCCAGAATGTTTTGCTGCTACCACGCCCGTTAGAACAAAAATACCTGTTCCAACAATTGCCCCGATTCCAAGCATAGTTAAATCCAATGCACCCAATGTTCTTGCTAACGTCTTTTGCTTACTCTCTTGCATTAGCTTTGCAATAGGCTTCTTTTGAAAAATTTGCTTCATAGCATGCTCCTCCAAGTTTTAAATTTTCTGAAAATTTTTAATTCGCTTTTTTATTTTACTCATTGTACTTTCCCCAGTCAATACTTTTGTCGAAATAAGTAGAAATCTTTCGGAACATACAATATCCTTATCGTTGTTTCTATATATCTTTCCGTATTTTTTTTTGGTATTATTATACATGTCGATTCCACAAAAGAGGCATGCTCACTTATTGAGCATGCCTCTTTTTACCTATTTCATAGTATGTGACCCTTCTTCAATCCAGCTATACATATATTTTTCATCTTCTGTTTCATGTGCTTGCTTTACAATACGAAGCGGACGGAACGTGTCTATCATAACAGCTAGTTCAAGTGTTTCTTTCTTCCCTATACTTCCCTCTGTTTTACCAGGATGCGGCCCATGAGGAATTCCGCTCGGATGAAGTGTAATAGAACCTTCTTCCACACCTTTCCGGCTCATAAAGTTTCCTTCTACATAGTACAGTACTTCATCACTATTCACGTTACTATGATAATATGGTGCCGGAATAGATTCTGGATGATAGTCGTATAAACGTGGTACGAAAGAACAAATAACGAAATTGTGACCTTCGAACGTTTGATGTACTGGAGGTGGCTGATGAATACGACCTGTGATTGGTTCAAAGTCCTCTACATTAAAGACCCACGGATATAAATAGCCATCCCAACCAACAACATCTAACGGATGGTGCCCTAAAACATGTTTATGCATATACCCTCGCGACTTTGTCATTACGACAAACTCACCTTTTTCATCATACGTCTCTAATTTTTCAGGACCACGAATATCTCTCTCACAAAACGGACTATGCTCTAACAATTGTCCATATTCATTCCGATAGCGACGCGGCGTTGTGATTTGACTATTTGCCTCTACAACAAGAAATTTAGTCTCTCCTTCATCTGGAATAACACGATAAATCGTTCCAATTGGGATTGTTACATAATCACCTTTTCGATAGTGAATCGTTCCAAACATCGTTTCAATTTTCCCTGTTCCATAATGAACAAATAACATTTCATCACCATCACCATTACGGTAGAAATAGTCCATTTTTTCTGTTGGAGCCACTATTCCAATTAATAAATCCTCATTCCCAAGCATAAAATTTCTTCCGCTTACTGCATCGCCAGTTTTTTTATTTTCTTTTGTGCGAAAATGACGATGAGCAAGAGCTACATCTTCTTCATACTGCAACTGACAAGAATGAGATAATGCCGCATGACCTACTTCCGTTGGCATATAATGATGGTACAAAATAGATTGCGTACCAGAAAAACCTTTTGTTCCCATTACCTGTTCGCGATAAAGCGACCCATCTTTTTTACGGAATTGTACATGTCGTTTATGAGGTAGCTCCCCCATGTGACGATAAAACATGCCCATCACCTGCTTCCATTTCTTTTTTGACCGTATTACGTAACGTACCTAAACCAGTAATCGTAAGTTCTACAACATCCCCATCTTGCAGCCACTCTTCCGTACCCAATTCTAAAACACAACCTGTTCCTACTGTCCCAGAACCAATCACATCGCCTGGATATAACGTAACGTCTTCCGAAGCACGTTCAATCATTTCAGCAAATGTATAGTAAATATCTTGGAAGTTCCCCTTTGATAATAGCTTTCCATTTACATGAGCAGTCATCTCTAACTCATAACGGTCACCGTTACGATAAACATCCAATTCCTCTTTCGTAACAAGGTGCGCTCCTAATGAAGTTGCAAAATCTTTTCCTTTTGCTGGACCAAGTCCTACCTTCATTTCTGTTGCTTGTAAGTCCCTTGCACTCCAGTCGTTCATAATACAATAACCAAAAATGTATTCCTCTGCTTGCTCACGAGAAATATTTCTTCCTTCTTTCCCAATTACACAAGCGATCTCTAACTCATAATCAAGCTTTTTAGATTTCTTCGGACCAATTACAAAATCATCCGGACCAATTACAGCACGATGGTTCGTAAAATAAAAAACCGGGATATCGTACCATTCAGGTACAACCTCTAGCCCTCTCCGGCCGCGGGCCGTTTTTACATGCTGTTCAAACGCGTAAAAATCCCGAATACTACTCGGATTAGGAATTGCCGCCGCTAATTGCACTTCCTCTAAGGAATATATACCCTTTTCTGGATTCTCTATATTACGCAATACTTCTACATACTCATCCGCTTTCTCTAAAAAGGCGAACATAGAAGAAGGTAATTTTCCATCACTAGCAAGATTGATATCAATTACTTTGTCACCTTCAAGCCATCCAGCTCGCATTTCTTTCGAAGGAAGACGAAATGTAACAAATTTCATCATGATTCCTCCCTATAAAAATGAAATTTCCACCAGCAAAGAGACTTTTGCTGGTGGATACAAATCTTATAAGTTTCCGCGACGTTCCTGTTCTCTTTCAATTGATTCAAATAATGCTTTAAAGTTCCCTTCTCCAAATCCGCGAGAACCTTTACGTTGAATAATTTCAATAAATAAAGTTGGACGATCTACAATTGGTTTCGTAAAGATTTGTAGTAAGTATCCTTCCTCATCGCGATCTACTAAAATCTTTAATTCTTTTAACCTATCAATTTCTTCATCAATTTTCCCAACTCGCGCACTTAACTCATCATAATAAGTATCAGGTGTATCTAAAAACTCCACGCCATTTTCACGAAGCGCTTCCACTGTTTTAACAATATCGCTTGTTAATAAAGCAAGATGTTGTACACCTGCTCCATTATAGAATTCTAGATATTCTTGAATTTGCGATTTTCTCTTTCCATCTGCTGGCTCGTTAATAGGGAACTTAATACGACTTCCATTTGTCATAACTTTCGACATTAATGCTGAATACTCTGTACTAATATCGTCATCATCAAAATGAATCATTTGTTTAAAGCCCATAACATTCTCATAATAGCTAACCCATTCTTCCATTTTCTCAACATTACCAACTACGTGGTCTACAGCAATTAAACCTGACTCTTCAAACGGAATATTAAACTCCACCTGTTGGAATCCTGGCATAAATGTTCCTTTATAATTTTTACGCTCTACAAGCGTGTGAATTGTATCACCATACGTACCAATAACTGCTTTTTTCAATGTACCGTTCTCGTCTGTTAATTCCACAGGTGGAGCAATCGCGACGGCACCACGTTTCACAGCTTCCGAGTATGCTTTGTCAACATCGTCAACAAGTAAAGCAACATCTTTTACACCATCACCATGTGTCTTTACAAATTCTGCGATACGATTATCGCTACTTAAAGCTCCAGACACAACAAAACGCATATTTTTTTGCACAAGAACATAAGATACCTTTTCACGGTTACCAGTTTCTAATCCAGAGTAAGCCACAATTTTGAAACCGAATGCTCTCGCAAGGTAATAACTTGATTGCTTTGCATTTCCTACGTAAAATTCCAAATGATCTACATCACGTACCGGAAAAAAGTCCTCCATTTGTGCAGCTAGCGTATCCATAGATTTTTGTTTCATAAAATTCTCATCCCCCTGTAAATAGATTAAATGGTCCATACTTAAAACCAACCGAAAACGCTTCCAACATCAATTAATAGAAATTAGTTAGCAAGCTAACAAATTCTGACCTTTAAAATTTTCTATCTTTTCTGTCAAATTCCTCTTTTTTTCTTACATATAAAATTCGACTTTTTTCTCTTTACATGACGGAGGGAATATTAATACTTGAAGATATATATGAGAGGAAAACAAAAAAGACCCCAACATATTAACTACTTACTAATATGCTAGAGTCTTTATTTTTTTTGAATGATTGTATTTATATGTCTCATACTAATACATTTGCAAGGAATAAAATAAATGATGTTAATACTACCGCTCCACCTAATGATCCTAATAAATCTGTTTTTGTTACTTGTAACACTTGTTCACTGTTCATATTCCTCATTCTCCTTTCATTTTGTATGATTT
>NZ_JADAXG010000020.1:0-25178 GCF_019837545.1 Bacillus sp. 17RED48 | reverse complement strand
GTATGGTGAGGCCTATAAGGGGATCATATCATTCAACATACTCTCTTATTTATTATTTTCTCTCTGTTGTTTTCGTCTATTTTGAAATTCTTTCAACAATGATGTTCGTTGTTTCTTATCCTTATTTTGTTCCTCGTTATTATCAACATACTTATTAAAATCCGTTGCAAGAAAATCTTTTGGATGCTGTTCTTTCATCGCCTTATTAGTTCTTTTATTTGCATTCGGAGAGATAATATTTTTCAAACCAAACTTTTCCTGATACTCAGTTATATAACTGTGGTGAGCCATTTGCAAAACAAAATCTTTATAATTCCAAACTTGTCTTTTTAGTTCCTCATTTTCACTCTTCAACTCTTTTACTTTATTTATTAATTCCTCTTCTCTTCTAAGACTATTATGCAACATTGTTTCTATAGGTGATAATAAAGAAATTATTTTTTCAGGATCATCTTTGAATTTCGTAACACAATCAACTACATTAGGAATTTCATAAACTTTTTCATCTTCCATAAAAAACTTTGTCCTCAAAGGCTCGTTTATCTCGTTAATATATGATTTCCCATACGCTAACCAAACATCTTTATTAAAAAAGTGATATTGCTCTGGTCTAGAATTATATAATTCTTTTGAAAATCTCACCATATCTGCAGGTCTTATTTTTTGAAATGGATTCTCTTTCCGATATAATAAAACCTGCTCCTTCAATTCATTTAAAGTTTCTATGTTGCTGTACTTACTAGGCCTCCCAGGCCCTTTTCTCCCTTTCAATAGCATGTCCCCCATTCTTAAAGCCAGCTATTAAGCTTAGCTAAGTCTTCTATTTCACCATTCAATAATTTAGTTTCTCTTGTCAAAGTTTCTTGTTCCACAGGATTATATGAAAGATTCTCTAAATCAATAAACATTTTTTTCCTTAGGTTTAATATGAAGTTTTTTCTTTTTCTTATTTTTTCTTCCTTCATACCTTGTAAATTTCTTATCTCTTTTTCATGTTTTTTGAATTCTTCTTTTGAAATCCACCACTTTGTACAAAAAACACAATTTGTTGATTCGCATTCCATGTTACTATCAGTACAATATCCATAGTCCATTTTTTCCCACCCTATTTTTGGATGGTTAGTTAAGAAGAATTTATTCTTTATATCCTGCAAAAATACATCTGACACTTCATCGTTAAAAAACAAATTACAATTCTTGTATATAGTTGTTAAATGATATACTTGAGACTGAATAAAATAATCTAAATGTTGTTGATAGTGATACTGTGAATCTAATTGTAAATGCCCACCATACCTTGCTATTGTTAAACGGTTAAAACCCTGTAAAATCATTGAGCAAAAAGCGAAGTGCCTTGTATCATTTAGTTTTATCCTATCAATCTCCTTTAAATCAAACCGTTGAATTACAATTTGCTCATAAAATTTATTTAATAATAGATATAGATTACTAATTTGAAAACGCTCAATATTATAATTATTATGATTAAAATTTGGAAAATAAATTTCTAATAAACTCCTATAGCACAAATATGAAACAAGCGTTTCAGTGGACCCATAAATTCTCGAATTATTTATATACCATTTAATTATTAAGTATAGTTCCTTATTAACTTCTATCTTATCTATAACATCTACATGCTTAGATAACCTTCTTTGTTTTTTTCTAGGTACGGTTATAAAGTATTTTTTATCTTTATAAAAAATACCTCCTCTTTTAATAGCACAGAATTCTGAAGGCCGCATGGGTATTATAGTTGTGATCTTCCACCATAGATATATTGGAAAGTAAAATAATTTCTCATCCTTATCCTTCAAATATATTTCTTTTTCAAAATAAAATTCAATTAAATATTTAAATAGATACACATCTTCAAATACTGGCAAATCTCTTATGTTATCTTGCGTATTGTATTTTTGTTGTATCAACCAAAGTTCATTAAAATAATCTTCTCTAGTATCGACATGTGAATAATCCAAAAAATTCATAACTGCCGATATAAAATTACGTTTCGTTTCGTCGCTTACGTCAACCTCTATTTTTATTCGATTACTTTTCTTATTCTCTATAGCACTTATCAGTTTTTCGATGTTACTTACATTAAAGTTATCAGAAATAAGTATTGCCTGCTTTACAAATGAATGTAGCCCCCTTGCATATGAGGTTGTAAATTTAGTTATTAACTCAATACTCCAACACTTTACACATTGCTTTATATTTAAATCACTAATCTCCTGAAAACGAAAAAACACATTACAGTTAGATTGATCTTGCCTATCCAGCATCCATTCATCATCTTCAAATGCTCCTCTTTTTATGGTTCCATTTAGTTGAAAATGATAAAATTTATTCTTTGAATCTTTTATAGACTCTTCATTAAAAACATTTTCTGATATTGAATCAATATATTCTTTATTATCATTTAATATACTCGACATAATTTCTCCTTTACATGTTATCTAACAAACTAAACTGCTCCATTAATCTTTCCTCACCACCTTCAATAAAAGACCAAACTTCCTCCTCTCCAAATTCTTCAATTGCTTGATAATATAACTCTAAACACTGCTCCAAGGTTCTTTGTTCCTTCTTTTTTTGACCATTAGTATTCGAAATTTTATATCTTTCTATACTATTCTGAATATCAGTGATAATAGTGGATATAGAATAAACATTAGGAATTACATAGTGACAAGATGTACATGAATCCTCCCCTGAGGATTTACAACATTTCGGGAATGAAAAACACTGCATATTTTTGGTTTTTGAAGGCATTTCTCTTAAGTATATTCTTCTAATATATTCAAAGGCTTCTTCAGGATCTAGCTCCCTAATCTCATTAATTACTGCTCGCTTCTTACCATCAATATTCCTTGCTATCTCACGACTTTCTACTTCATTAATAAAGCTGGCTGCCGATTCTAACTTTAAAATATCATATTTTTCTTTTATAGATACAATTAAATTGGTTCGTTCTGTTAAAGTATATTCACACTCTCTATCATAAGTAAGTACTTCCACTAATTGATCATATATATATCCAAATTCTCCACGATCAAATAAATGCTTTGATATATTTTCAATTCCACCTTCAAAATTATTTAATATATATTCTTTTGTTACGTTCGTCAGGTGATTTCTCATTTTTTGAATTAACTCAAAGAGTGAATTACTTTTACCTTTTCTTTGCTGAATCTCATAAAATAAATATGTCATTAAAGTTCTGTTCATCTTAAGGCTAGAAAATACGAAATTCCCACTATTTAACATTACACTCTGCTTAAAGAATTTTTCAGAAAAAATTAAAGAAAAATCCCCATTTTTAGAGAATGTGTTAATTAGTGATATTTGATTCGTATTTCTACGATGAAATTCACATATAATTAGTGCTATACTCATTGGAATAAGTAAATCTTTATGGCAAAAGAAATGTCTTTTCATTCCTGTCTTTGAAATGACCAATTCATAATTTGATAATTGATAAATAATTTTTTTTGCTTCAAAATCAGTTATATTTTTATTTTGCAGCTCATACATACTGTTGATATTTACAACTTCTGGTGTAATAGCTGGAATATCTATTATATCTGAATGCCTCCAAGCATTTGAACAATGAATCATGGAATATAACCAATATGATGCGTATTCATAATTTTTCATAGCATTTTCGCAATGAGTACTAACATCTTTATTAAAATTATAATACTCAATAAATATGTCAAACTCATACACTTCTATCAAATTTCTTGCCTCTGGCATTTTAGGTACATCAATTTTTCTGATTTTATATTTACATATTCGTTTATTATTACAATATTTTAAAAACATATACATATATCTTTGGTAACTATATCTCTCTTCATTTAATAACAATCTTTTTACTTGTTGAGTCTCTAACTTATATATTTCATCATTGAGCGTTTCTGTTAAATTTTTCAAAACTTTATACAAGTGTTCCGCAAGTTTAATAATTTCTCTACTATTAGCACTGGATTGATTTATTTTAAATTTAGCAAATTTAACGAATAACTTGTAGGTATCTTGTAATTTTTTAGGAATATTTAAATTTTCTACTGTCTGTAAAAGATATTGGATTGGGTTATTCGGCAAGATTTGTTCAAAATTCTTTGTATTTGCTCCCATCCTATTTAGCCTGTATATCTCAATCATTTCTTTGTTATATAAATGGTTACTTTTTACAAAATACCCCCTAGCTATAGCTGGGCACTCAATTTTCTCTAACTTTGGACTCACTGTTGCTCCTATTGTATTGACATTTAATCGAACTAACACCTCATCATACGAATAATAGTTAGCCCTCAGATGATCTACTTGTTTCTCAACCTCCCAAACTTCCTCTTTAAGGATATAATTTTTACGATTTTTATGAATAATAGTTAATGACTCTTTACATAAACGAAATTGAGATCTAGATAAATTCAATCTTTTTTGAACCTCTGGAACTGTATAATAGTTATTTTTCAAATCCAGTATTAATTCTACTTCACTTCTTAAATAATATGTTTCTTTTCTAAATTCGATAAATGGGATTGAGCCTCTTGATTTTCTACTCCTAATAGCACAAATGTCTAAATCTAAAATATTACATACTTTCTCCTCCAAAATATACTTTTTATTTAATCTAAACTCAAACTCATTTAAACTGTCCTTAGATACAAAATATCTATGAAAATTTATTGTAATGCCTTCTTTTAATACAATGGTCTCAAGTAATTCATGCTCACTTAACAAGTTGATATTATTTAATTCTTGTCTCCAAGTCGAGCCTATTTGTTCAATCGCTATTTTATAATTAACATAATTTTCTTTAATATCTTTTTCAAATGCTAACCATTCTTCTAACGAACTTTTAAGAATTCTTTCCCCTGTTTCTGTCTGTACTACCTTTATTTGTTTTATTTGAATTAATTTCTTTATTTTCGAATAACCAATACCGTACAACCTAGTAATTTTCTTTTTAGTTATTAAATTATCCATCTAAACATATCACCACCTATAACTAGAAATTAATTTCTGAAAAGGTTATTTCTCTCTCTTTGTTTATTTGTTCCTGAGAACGTTCTTGTAACCGTTCATTTAATTGTCTAATCTGACTAGCTGTATATAGACCCTCTAGTCCTTCTTGAATCTCATTTTGGACTCTCATTTGCGACATATAAACTAAAGCTGAATTTATATTCTTATCTCCTCTTAATAAAGCTAACTCATATGGAGATTTCACTAATTTTGTCATTAAGTTCGAATAAATCCCTCTCCCTATGTGTGTACTCCATGAATATTTGTTCAAATAACTAGCCCAAGGTGATCCATACTCTTGTAATCTTTTCAAAAAAAGATTTTTTACTTTCTGAAACTCTTTTTCATATACAGCTCCTGACATAGGATTTTGATTTTCATCCAAGAATAAAGCTTTAGATTTATTTTCATATTTTTTCACCTTATCTAAATGCAGTTTAAGTATGTTAGGTAAATATTCAACTATAACAATAGGCTGGATGCGTGGGTTTTTAACCCCTTCTTTATGTTGTGTTTTAAGGCGCGCGTGAAGTTCGGGATGCTTTTGAATATCCACGCTAACCCCTTTACTTCCGTAACTCCCCTTAAGTCTTAAACTACCCAGAGTTAAATTTATAACCTCCCCCCTTCTAAGACCACCAAATATTTCAAAATAAATTCCTAAAGCTATTTCAGGTGCAATTTCTAACGCTGTTTCTATAAAAGGTGTAATTAAGTTCTGATCGGGAAAATCATTCAATTTCATTCTTTTCATATGTCTAGATGGGAATTTCAATCTATCTTCTGCAAAAATAGAATAAGTGGAATCACAACGTACAGAAAGCTCAATCTCTTCAATTAGTTTCTTAGATTTTAGGTAGAAATAAAATTGGTTGAGATATCTTTCTTTTAATATTAATGTATTTAATTTATTCCCTTTATCCTCATTACAAAAATTTAAATAATCAATTCCATGTTTAACTTTTAAACCGCTTATACTTTTTAATTGATAAGCACCTTTACTTTCAAAAAATACCCAATTCAAAAACTGTACAATAGCCTCTGCTGCTCCTTTTTGAGTACTATGATTATCATCTCTAGCATATTTCGTCTTTATAAAATCTGTAACGGGATGAGGAAGAAAAAATTTTGTTTTTTTATCTTCAATAACAATCGTAACTCTTTCGCTATACTTATTATTAGCCTTTTCCAATAGAGAACTTTTCACTGAAAATTTTATTCTCATTTTTTGTATCCCTCCCTTAATTCTTTTGTATATCTTATATTCCCTCTAATAGGTTATAAGAATTTTTTTGTTTTGAGCTAAAATAAAAAATTTTATGTAACTTAACATATTCTGTTAGTACATAAAGTTTTTTTAAACCATCTAGATTCAATTCCTATAAACTTAAAAATATTGATTTTCAAAACAGTAAATTCTTATTATGCATTCTCTAATAAAAACATGTAACAGCAACAAAGTTTTCTATTTCCTATGGTTATAATTCAAACTAAAATACTCACTTTATATAAATCATCGAATATTTAGACGTACAGGAGCATTCTTTAATCTTACATCAGTAGTTGCAAAAGTAGCGTTTAACTGTCTAGTAATCTCATTATACACAGGAGCTTCTTTTTTAGGATCTTTAATCGTCACAGCAATTACAAATGGAATCTTCACTTTTTCATCGAGGTTTCTCCAATTTGGTAACACTTCTAAAATCAATTCTCCTGTACCCTTTCTTCCTGCTGGGCTCTTAAACTCTACTTGTTTAACATTTGACCACTTATGCTCATTTGCCATTCGATCTCTTTCCCATTTCTCTGCAAAATCAATATCGTTCTTACTACCTTTTGTGATTTTATCATAGGAACTTCCCACTTTTGTTCTTATTCTTACATCTAAGTTACATCTGCAATACTCACTACCAAATCTAGCTGAGAGAGGTGTGTCGTACACCATAGTAACTAGAATATTGCCTCTAATTTTCCCGAATTCATCATTAACAAGTGAATCAGGGAAAGGAAACTCTTCAATTTTAATCCAGTTTGTCCCCTGATAAGAATCAATTTCTCCTTCTAAAATCAAAGTTATTTCATGTTCATCTCCATATAACACTTCTGAGATTCGTTTTGGAATACCATAACCACATTCATAATGTTCCGAAATTTCATTGATGCGTTTATTACTTTGAGGATGGCTTGCACTATGAACCAATAAAGCCTTTGCCATCATTGGGTTCATTTGTCCCGGATACAAACTATAGTATTCAGCTAATATTGCAGAAACTATTGGTGTTGAAAAGCTTGTTCCGAAATCTCCTATTTTTTTACCTTGTTCATTTATGGAGTAAATAGGATTTTCTAACGGATTCCCACTATAATGAACAACATCAGGTTTAATAGATAATCCGATACCCGGTCCCTTCCGAGAATAAGGAACAATCATATTTTGTTCAACTGCAGCATGAGATGAACTTTCTAACGCAATTGCACCAACAGTCACTCCTCTTACCGAATCACTAGGCAGGGTAATTCTTCTTTCTTCTTCATTAGAAGCATTCCCAGTAGCAATTACAAATAAGACATTGTGTTTTTTCTGTAGTTCGTCTATAGCTGCAGTAAATTCTGAAACAATTCCTGAACACATTCTATTACTAGAAAGAGACAAATTCCATACTTTATACTGACTAGAATGGTCCTCCAGCGCTTGCTCAAGAGAAGCTAATAAATCATCTTCTCTTACTTTTTCTTTTTCAGGATCCGGTAATACAGTAACATCTAATACTTTCACACCAGTATCTACTATATTTGTTAATGTTGGATTTACCAAATGTCCATAGTTCATCATACCTACAACAAAGTTACCATGATAGTTATCTTGATTACTTGGAATTACATAAGGATCCTCATCTGTAATCCATGAACGTAGATGATAATTATTTGGACTTATCCCTGAATCTACTACCGCCACAATTGGATAGTTTTGACCTTCGGTAGGCTGTAAAGCTTCTATCACTTCATCTTCTACGAACATTTCTTGTGAACCGGATTCAAAGTAAACAAAACTTGAAACAGATTCTACTCCAGGGAAACTTGAAGTAGCTTTTAGAATTTCATCATTTATATATGGAATAGCATATACATCTATTGAATTAATAAAGTTAAGTTTTTTGATTCTATTTCTTTTAATTCCAAAATTTTTTAGGTTTTTTAAAAATGCTCCGAAAACCATTTCATTTACATCTGCATTACCGTAATTAAAAAAACGAACCTTAAATTCTTTATCTTTTTTTATATACTCCAAAGAAGTATTGGTGATTCCTTTCGTAACCGATTCATGAGTGTAAAGCTTTATACTTTTAATACATGTTAATTGATGAATAATTTCATACCATTTCGTCTTACTTTTTGTAACAACATCCTTCTCATCTTTAGTTACAAGCCAATCTCTTCTATTTCTTGGCACTTCCTCTAGTGCATCATAAATTAATTGAATAAAGTCCTCCAGAGATGATTTTGAAGCCCCAATAATAATTTCCCCTATTTCTTGTATTGCTATGATATCACTATTAATTCTATTTAAAATCACTGCTGGACGGTGTGATTTTGCGATTTTACCATCAGCTAATTCTAATATAATAGGGAATGGATATTCACTTTTATCTTTAATATGTTCATCATACTCTTCTAATTGTTGGTCTAAAATATTTTGTAACTGCACAATAAGCAACTTGAAATGTTTCTTAATTTGCAGTTCTTCTTCATAAAACCAAACTTTTGGCGAGGGAACTATTTTTGAAGGGTTCCCTCGCATTTTATCATTTGCTCTAATATTTACGTATTTGGCAGAAAAATCTTCTCTATTCATTCAACTCTATCTCCTTGTGAATTTTTCTTAGTTCACTTCTAATGGTGTTGTGATGACATTTAAAAATCTGCCCTAATAATCTTTGACTTATATTAGGATCAGTTTTTAACAAGAATTTAATTTTTTCTCTACGTACAGAATCTAAATCCCCTGTTAAATCAACAGTTGTTGGAACATAACTAAAATAGCAGTCTATAAAGTCAAGAAATTCCACCTCCCGATGTTGTATAACCGCAGTTCGTATAGATCTCTTTACAATTTGTTCAATATCAGCAACAGATTGATTCTCAAACAAATTCACCAAAATTTCTATGAAATTCTGATTAATATGATTATACCCTATTTCTTCTAATATGTGGTTAATAATCCCATAACGATTTTCAGTATTTGGATAATTTATGTGTATTCTCGTACTAAACCGTCTCCAAATTGCTTTATCAAGTAAATTCTCATGATTAGTCGCAGCAATTAAAACACTTTTATCATTTAATAGATCTATATTTTGTAACAATGAATTTACTACTCGTTTCAGTTCTCCTAATTCATTAGGATCATCTCTTAATTTTGCAACTGCATCAAATTCATCTAAAAACAGGATACACGGTGTTTTTGATGCATACTCAAACAACATTCTTATATTTTTTGAAGTACTACCTAAATATGAAGAAATAAGAGTATCTAAGCGTGCTAATACAATAGGTAAATTTAATTCCCTTGAAATATGTAATGCTAATTCGGTTTTGCCACACCCTGGTGGGCCATATAACAAAAGTGTCGACGGCATATTAAGACCGTATGAAGCAAGCTGATCCAACTCCTGATAGGAGGCAATAAACTCATCTACCTGTTGATTAACCGTTAAATTATAAATAAGTTTTTTTTCTTGTACTTCATTTGGCATAATAATAGAGGCTATTTCAAGCTTCGTTTCATGATCAAAAGGTACTTGTTTAAATGAACTTGCGAAAACTTCATTCGGATCGTTACCTGTTCTCGCTAATATTTTTTCTATCCTTTCAGATTTTTTGTCTTCCCCTGCTGTTTTCAATTTTTTTGCAAGCAGTATTGAATAATCACTAATTTTTTGTTTGTCTCCTCTTAGCCCTCCCTCAATAATTTTTAACAGTTCTGCATAATACTTCACACTATCACTCCCAATCATTCATCCTTATCCAAAAGATTAAAACTACATCCAATATATTTAATTATATATCCAGCTTATATCTTTTATTATCCATTTATTATCAAATAATATCCAAAACAATAGAATAAATCAACAATATTCACCTAATATATACTATTTCATATTTTTAAATTTTGAAAACTAATAAGATTCTTTTGTTTTGTTATAGATTGTTATATATTCTTAAAATTATCTCTCACAAAACAACATTTCTTTTATTTAGAACATAGATAAACCATTTATAAATTATTATTTCTACACCATTGTATTTATTTTTACTCCCTCTAGAAGGTAAGTGTTATAAACATAAAAAACCTCGCATCCTACTTGCTGATGCGAAGTTCTCACTCTAATATTTTTTGTTCTTTTCCATATAACGATTGAAATTTAACGATTACATTCATTTATTAGATGAATTCTCCATAAAACTCATTTTCCAACTAAAAAATTCATTTTCAGAGTTCTTTTCATAACTTAATATTGCATCAAACTTGTTTCCTTTTTTACTTGTCAAACCTTTGGTTAGTACTTCTCCATCTTTTAGTAACTTTTTAACCATTGTTTTATTTGGCTTCTTTTTCATAGTTGCTAAAAACTTATCATTTTTCCAAATAACAAATTTGCATCCATTCTTCCAATCCGAACATCCGAACCCTTTTTGTCCCTCAACAATAGAACCAGAACAAATTGGGCATTTCCCTAAAACCTCTATCTTTCTTGGTTCTCTCGTAGCATGATGCAAAATAACATCTTGATCATTTTTTATCATTTCGACTGATTTTCTTGTAAAATCAAAGATAAAGTTTAGAAAGACACTTCTACTCACTTTCTTTTTCTCCATATCCGACAGTGCTTTCTCCAATTTACCCGTAAATTCCAAATCAAATAGCTCTTTCACAGGAAACGTTTCTACAATTTTATGACCTAATTCACTACATAATAAACTTTTATCTTTTGAAAAAACATAACCTATATCCTTCAGTTTCTTAATTGTTTCCGCTCTAGTAGCTGGTGTCCCTATACTAAAACCACTTAAAACAGCTTCTTCTTCATCATAATTCTTCCCACAAGTCTCCATTACACGTAATAAGGTTTTTTCGGTATGATGCTTTGGTGGCTTTGTTACATGAGAAATAACTTCCGCATTTGTAATTTCAAGGTCTTCTTTAACTTCTACAAATGGTAGCATATTATCTTTTGATTCAATTTTCTCGACTTTACGCCACCCTTCAACAATTTGAACACGACCTTTTGCAATAAATAATCCCTTTATAGAAGAATCACTGATTTTTATTTGAATACGTGTTTCTTCATGCTCTGCTACAGGCATAAATTGCATGATAAAACGGCTTTTGATTGCTGTGTATACAATTTGTTCATCACTTGTTAAAGACTTAGGGATCACGTATGTAGGCATAATAGCACTATGACTTTCAACTTTTGCATTATTAAATACTCGTTTCGTTTTAACAAAAGAGATTTCATCCTCATATGGTAATCCTTTTTTTACTGCTTCTAGAACTTTAGCTGCTCGTCCAACTAAACTTTCCTCTAAAGCCGTACTTCCCGTACGAGGATAAGTAATATATTTTTTCTCGTATAAAGACTGCGCCACTTTTAATACTTTATCAGATGTCCATCCTTTGTATTTACTTGTAACATAACCTTGTAAATTAGATAAATTAAACAGAAAAGGGGGATATTCTTTTTTTCGCTCAACTTGTTTATCTCGAACTACACCTAACGAACGTTGTAATTTAGTATAAATTTCATCTAAAGTAGCCTTAGTTTTAAATTTATCTTCTTGCTCTTCCATATAAGTTGCTTCAAATTCTTCTTCTCGTTTTGTTTTGAATGTAGCAACTAATTTATAATAATTTTCTGGTACAAAATTTTCAATTTCTTTGTCACGATCATAAATAACCTTTAAAGTAGGTAATAAAACTCGCCCTATGTTTAACGCCTGTCCTCCTCCTTTTTGATATTTGAGTGTCGCAACAGATGTTAAATTAATCCCAATCGCCCAATCTGCCCATTGTCTACTAACACCCGCATCTTGTAACGGGCGTAAATCTGAATTCGGACGTATTTGCTTCAAACCAGCATTTACTTCATCTGGTGTCCATTCATTTAGTAATAAACGATATACATGTTTTGATGCTTTTATATTATAAATAACGCTATCACCAATGACTTGTCCCTCACGATCATAATCACACGCTGAAATAATTGAATTGACATCATCTCTAAAGAGTAAAGAGCGAATTGTATCAAGTTGTTTTTTTGCTCCACTATCAACTTTCTCTCTATTTTTCGGGCTACTTTTCACCTTATATTGAAATTTCTCAGGAATAAAAGGAAAATTATCCATATGCCACTTGGCCATTTTTTCATCATAATCTTTCGCATCATACAATTGAAGCAAATGACCAAATGCCCAAGTGACAATATAATTATCCCCTTCATAAAAACCATCATTTCTTCTTTTTATGTTTAATGCATCAGCAATGTTTTTAGCAACGGAAGGCTTCTCTGCTATAATTACCGCTTTCAATGTGAACCCCTCCTATATCATTTGGATTGTAACTTTTAAAATATCGGCATTAATTCTACTGCATCCGTTAATTCATCATGAGAATTTTTCAAATATCTTGTTGTAGTGGAAATATGGCTATGTCCAGCTAATCGACGAACTTTCTCAATATCATTATTGGTTGCCTTTAACATCCATGTACAAAATGTATGCCTAAACATTCGTGGCGTTAATTTTTTCCCCGATGTACTATAATTTTCAATCATGGTCTGAATTCCACGAATTGAGAACTTTCCAGTACTTTCTCGGGATCTTGTCAAAAACAAACGAAAGTATTTGTATTATAACGTAATTAACTGATCATTACATCTTTCTTAAACATAAAATAGTGAACTGCACCCCAATTGTTAGACTGTGTCTAACAATTGGGGTGCAGTTTTTCTATGGCTAAATTTACAGCTGATGAAAAAATACAAATCGTTCTACGTTATTTGAACGGAAATGAAAGTTATCGAGAAATGGGTAGATCGCTCGGTATAAGTGACACAATCATTTTGAATTGGGTAAACCAATATAAACAGAATGGTCTGGAAGCTTTTCTAAAACGATGTACAAATTACACACAACAATTTAAACTAGACGTACTAAACTTTATGATTGAAAACGGTATGTCCTTATTTGAGACGGCAGCTATCTTTAATATTCCTGCCCCTTCAACGATTTCTGTTTGGAAAAAACAGCTCGAAACACAAGGAATTGATGCCCTTCAATCTAAGAAAAAGGGGCGTCCATCCATGAAAAAAGATTCAAATAAACAATTAAAACAACCTTTAGCTGAAGGGTCAGTCGAAGCACTTGAAGCACGCATTAAACAGCTTGAGATGGAAAATGAATACTTAAAAAAGTTAAATGCCTTAGTTCAAAACAAGGAAAAGTCACAAAACAAGACAAAGCGCAAGTAGTCTATGAATTAAGGCATAAATATTCGGTGAAGGCACTCGTGGAGCTAGCTACTATTCCTCGAAGCACGTATTATGATTTAGTAAAGAAAATGAATCGTCCAGATATAGATGCCGATTTGAAAGCTGAGATTAAAGCGATTTATGAGGAAAATGAAGGTCGTTATGGTTACCGTCGCATTCGTGATGAATTAACGAATCGTGGCCAGAAAGTGAACCACAAGAAGGTTCAGCGCATTATGAAAGAGCTTGGGGTAAAGTGTGTTGTGCGTATGAAGAAATATAAATCCTATAAAGGAAAAGTCGGTAGAATGGCACCTAATATTTTAGAGCGTAATTTTCATACAGATGCACCGAATCAAAAGTGGGTAACAGACATCACAGAGTTTAAACTGTTTGGAGAAAAACTGTATGTATCACCTGTATTAGATTTGTATAATGGTGAAATTATTACCTATACAATTGGTTCTAGACCGACGTATTCGCTTGTTTCAGACATGTTAGAGAAAGCATTGGAACGTTTACCTGAAACGCACCAGCTACTGATGCATTCGGATCAAGGATGGCATTATCAAATGAGACAGTACGTCCGTACTCTTGAATCAAGAGCTATCGTCCAGAGTATGTCTCGAAAAGGCAACTGTTACGACAACGCAGTAATAGAAAATTTCTTTGGGATTATGAAGTCGGAGTTCCTCTACATAAAAGTATTTGAAAATGTAGAGCACTTTAAAATAGAATTAGAAAAATATATAGATTATTATAATACGAAACGGATTAAGGCAAAATTAAAAATGAGCCCGGTACAATACCGGACTCACTTTTATCAAGCTGCCTAATGAAATAACCGTGTCTAACTTTTAGGGGTCACTTCATTCTTACGTGCTATTTTTCTCCATAACTCAAGCATACTTTACTATGTTTATAAATCTGTATCCTCACAAATGCAATTGTAAACAATAAAAAACGTGATTTCTTAAAGAATCGCATTTTTTATTGTGAGCTTATATAGTAGCGAAACCTTTCGGCTTTGCTTTGTATTCGTAAAACATAACTAGCCAATTTTGACAAAGTTACCCTGTATGTTAAGGATGTCATCTTTACATGAAAATCCCATAACTATTTGTTTATAAAATATAGTTTTATTAAACAATTGTTTAATATATATCGAAATAAAGGGAACCCAAACTAGATTCCCTTTATTTTTTAACACAAAATAATAATTTTATAAGGTGTAAGTTGAGCCGGAATAATCATGGTTGTCATACTATATGGGATAGTGAATAACATTGCAAATTTATTTTAGTTTTGTAACACTCTTAATCTTCAAACACATTATTTCAATGTATTTTTTATTCACTGAATACACAAAAAACTATTTCTATCCTATGATTTTTTTGCTTACCGTTAACTGATACTTATATATTTTTCTTATTCATCATATAACTTTGAATTATTTTCGTTTTTTGTTTCACCATCTCTTATTAACATCGATGTTTTCTAATACTGGCAAATCATAACTGCTATAACTGCTTATTATTTTATAATCTTGTAATGATACTGTCGCGTTTAGAGGGAATCTAGGCAAATATTGACTTCTATGGTCTAATGCTACCCATGGTGTTGTTACTACTGTTCCATCCATACGCTTCAATGTATACTCATGCGCTTTTACAAATCTTGAATATCTAACTGGAAATGGATTGAAATTTGTAAATCCATAACTCGAATGTCTAGATCCTAAATCCCTAGCAGCATAGGACTCGAGATTATTTAAGCTACTTAGAATCCCCCTCTTAAAAGGAGTCGAGTTACTTCCAAATCTTAAACCCCAATCTTCACCTATTGTCATATCTATCATATTTCTCATGCTTTCTTGTGCATTGGGAAGTATCCCTGTTATTTCTTCGTAAGGTCCTCCTCTATCTCCAGAAAGAACCTCATCTGACCATAATCTATGCCAATACTGTGTATATTCTAATACATAATAAGGACTTACTTCCATTCTTCTATCTATTGGAAGTACATCATTTACATATAGACATGGTATCAATGCACTTCCTATATTTGCTCGTGGTGCTGGATTTGGACCTGTTGGACTTGGACTTGGACCTGAATCATTCAAACTCGTTAATACAGGTGGTAATCCTAACCTTCCTCCAGTTGGTAGTGTTGGAAGCGAGATATTATCCATGTTTTCAGGTCTGAATCGGAATAATGTTTCGGCAGTACTTTGTATAGCAGTAATTGATACCAACCTATTGATGTTGTGACCACATATATTTATTACTGCATCTTGTGATCTTAATCTAAAATTAGTAGTAGTTACATTTTCTTTTCTAATTCTTTGGTTATTATTAGCACCATCATACAAATTAGAGATTACTAAATATCCATGTGTACTATTAGGTATAACTTCTAAGACTCGCCCATTCCCTTTATTAGCAATAAAAAAATCACCAGCATCTGCTTGATAAAAAACAAAAAGTTGAGATTTATTCAAAAATCGAACCTGTTCATTAACTACTGTATTTGCAACACTTACCCTTGAACAATTCCCATAGCCCCTCTCAAGCTCTTGCCCCACAGTCGTGTTCATTGCATCTAAAACACGATGACCGTTATTATTCGTATTAATATTTGTAATCGTTTGAAATCTTTTGCTTTCATCAGGTAAATTAGGTGCATTAAATTGTGTTGGACTACAGCTATAATAATTTTTATTTTCATGATTTTGCTTTTGTCCATTTGACATATATTGATTGTTATATTCTTCCCTACTTTGTTTTTGCTCGTATTCATATTTACCTTGCTGACAACCACAATTACAAGATACACCATGATTTTGATGCTTATATTCATTATTCTGCTCATGCTTACGTTGTTCTGAATTCATATGTTTCACTCCTTAGGTAATATTTACATTTTTCTATTTTCTTTTTACAACCACATTTAACAAATATATGACAGGTGTCTTTCTAAAAATTCGTAATTCCTATATTTATTCCTTTTAAAATATTTCTACAAATAAACCCAACATTTTTAATAACACAAAAAAGAGCTCTGTTTTTCACAGAACTCTTTTTTCAATTTCGTTTAATCCAACGAATTAAACCCTTGCATTTTCAAAACAAAAAAAACATGATAAATTTTTCATTTTATTTTTATTCATGAAATGAAAATAAACTTTCGAATATTTTTTCACTTTCCAAACATTAATTTTATAGGATTTATAACACTCTATCTATTTACAGGTGAAAACATCAAAAAGTATACATTCAAAACGCTGTTTTATAGGGCTATATTAAAAGCGTTTTGTAAATTCTAATATAACTTTTATAAACAACCTATAGCAATATTTTATTCTTTGCAGGAATAGTCGTTCTTTTATCAAAATATGTATAACATTGAAATTCAAATCAGAACTGGAGGAACATTTATGAATCATAATAACAATAATAATGAATACGAAATTATTGATTCACATACTTCATCTTATCCTTCGAACAGAAATAGTAATCATTCTAGATACCCTTACACAAATAATCCAAATCAACCATTGTCAAATACAAATTACAAAGATTGGTTAACTATGTGTCAAGGGAATCAACCATATCGTGATAAGCCTCAAACTCTTGTGGATACTGGTGTCGCAATTAGTACCGGTCTGATTATACTCGGTACAATTATGACTGGTTTTCCTGCTTTGACACCATGGGGAATTGGTATTGTATCTTTTGGAACTTTATTACCTGTTCTTTGGCCAAGTGGAGAAACTGATAAAAGAGTTTGGATTGAATTTATGGAATATGGAGGAACTATTTTTAAACCTTTGCTTGAAAATCAAAAAGAGAAAGCACAGGGAATTTTGCAAGGATTTCACTTACCAATAAACAGCTATCAAAATGGAATTACTACCTGGCAAAACCTAAGAAAAAGTCATATTCCAGGAACACCGCCATCTTCAGCATTACGGGAGGCTGCTAGAGTTGCTAGAACGAGAATAGACATAGCTAATAGCGCTCTTTCAAGAATCTCTGAAATTCAATCTGCACAATTTGGAGCAGCAATACTACCTTTCTATGCACAAGCTGCCACTTTACATTTAAATTTATTATCACAAGCTGTTCAATTTGCAGATCAATTAAAAGCAGATGCGGAGAATCAACCAACTCAAGATGCTGGAACATCAGATGAGTATCATCGTCTTTTAAAACAATATACACAACAATATACTGATTATTGTGTAAAAACATATCAAGAAGGTTTAACTACACTTAAAAATGCTCCCGACATGACATGGAATATATACAATACATATCGTAGAGATATGACTCTTCTTGTATTAGATTATATTGCAGTATTCCCTAATTTTGATATACGTCAATATCCAACAGGTACTCACTCAGAACTTACTAGAGAAATTTATACTAATGCTTTGATAAAAGAGAGGCCAAATCCTCCTATACCAATACCTATTGCTCAAAGAGAAACGGAGTTAACAAGACCTCCACATTTATTCTCTCGCCTGAATAGATTATTTCTTTTTTCAACCACAGACCCTTCACCATCAGCATTAAGTGCTGTTCAAAACGGTTTTACCTTTACAAATAATAATAGTGTCCAAGATAGTCAAATTTATAGACTAATAAATTCACCGGAACCAACTGAAAATAGACAACAAATTATTATTTCGAATACCGATGTTTATCGCATAGAACTCACACTTAGGCAAAATTATTTTATTACACATAATATAAACTTTTATACACTTGATGGAATTACACGTAGGTACAATTCAGGATCTACACCTGAGACTCCAACAATAATTAATTTTCAATTACCTGAATTCTCAGCAGATAAGATTCCTCCTTATGGTCTTGGTACTAAGTATTCTCATATCTTATCTTATATGAAAATTAGTCCTAACAGACACAACATAGCATTACCAAATGAAAGACATTTATCATTCGCTTGGACACATACAAGTGTTAATTTTGACAATGAAATTTCTAATCAAATAGTTACACAAATCCCGGCTGTAAAAGCTAGGTCTTTAGATACATCATCTTCTGTTATATCAGGTCCTGGTCATACAGGAGGGGATTTAGTTCTTTTTAGAAGTAGAATGGAGTTTCAATGTTTTGTACCAACTGAAACAAAATACAAAATTCGCATGCGATATGTTGCATATTCTCCTAATAATTCAATTAACCTAACATTAAATATAACAGGCAAAGTAAATTATGGTCTCCGGGCTCTAAATATACGTTCCACCGTTCCATCAGAAAAAGATGCAGTAAACCCTAAATATAATGACTTTCAATATCTATATTTTCACACTCAAGACCCTAATGAAATAGCAATAGTAAACTTCTATTCACTTACTAACATGACTTTACTATCAAACAATTTTGCTGGTAATACACTAGTTATAGATAAAATTGAATTTTTACCAGTCACTCAAACATTAGAAGAAAACTTAGAAACACAAAAATTAGAAAAAATCCAACAAACAGTGAATACATTTTTCACAAATCATACAAAAAATATTTTGAATATAGAAACAACAGATTATGAAATTGACCAAACTGCCATCTTAGTAGAATCCCTATCAGAAGAACAATATCCACAAGAAAAAATGATACTTCTCGATACCATGAAACAAGCAAAACAATTTAGTCAATCACGAAATTTACTTCAAAATGGAGATTTTTCATCTTTTATAGGTTGGACAATAAATAACGATCTTACTCTTCAAACAAATAACCCTATTTTCAAAGGACAATACCTTCATATACTAGGAGCAAGAACAACAGAAATTGACAATACAATATTCCCAACCTATGTCTATCAAAAAATCGATGAATCGAAATTAAAACCATATACACGTTATGTAGTCAGAGGATGTATCAGCAATAGTAAAGATTTAGAACTATTTGTTACAAGATACAATAAAGAAATTCATAAAATTCTAAATATACCAAATGATTCTTCCCACATGAATGCTGAAATACAAACCAATTCATATGAAGCACAATCCTATTCTTTTAGGAATGAAAACAACAATCTAACAAATCAACAATCACCATATCCAACTACATCTAATCATTCAGGTTACAGTGAATCAACACTGATCTCTTCAAATTTTGAAAATGAAAATGCATTTTCATTTTCAATTGATACAGGAAACCTAGATTTTAATGAAAATCTAGGTATTGGGATTCTATTCAAAATTTCTAATCCAGATGGATACGCTGCGTTAGGAAATTTAGAAGTAATAGAGGAACAACCTTTAACAGAAGAAGAAGTAAACCGAGTTACAGAAAAAGAAAATAGATGGAAACAAGTTAGAAATAATCAACAAAAAGAAACAGAGCAAGCATATTACCAAGCGCAACAAGCCATTGATGCATTATTTATTAATTCACAACATCAAATGTTAAAAATAGAAACAACTATACAAGATATTGTTGTGGCTGAAACTTTTATAGACAAAATCCCTTATATCTATAAAGAATGGTTACCAAATGAACCAGGTATGAATTATACCCTATATCAAGGTTTAAAACAGCAAATTTCACAAGCTTATATGTTATATCGAAATAGAAATCTCATTCAGAATGGTAATTTCATCAATAGCACAACAAATTGGTTTACATCACCAGATGCCAAAGTACAACAAATAGACAATACGTCGATACTGGTTATCCCAAACTGGAGTACACAAGTATCTCAAAATATAAACTTACCACAACAAAATCATCAATATCTGTTACGTGTCATTGCCAAAAAAGAAGGTATAGGAAATGGATACGTGAAAATCAGTGATTGTACAAAGCATGTTGAAACCCTTATATTTACTTCTTGTGATTATAATAACAATGCAATGTGGAATGAACCTATGGGATATGTAACAAAAACAATGCATATAACTCCGCATACAAATCAGGTACGCATTGATATTGGAGAAACGGAAGGTACTTTTAAAATAAATAGTGTAGAATTAATTTGTATAAAAAATTGAATAAAGACTGACGCAGAATATATATTCTGCGTCAGTTCAGGCTGTGGAGAAAGTCTTCTCCACAGCCTGTTTTTGTGTCTGAACCTCTTTTTATGTGTCAACACTGATAAAAAAGAGGAAAAGGAGAGAGTTTTTATGATGGGTGCTTTAAAAAATCATCGTGATGAACGTGTATCTGTTTCTGTAGAAGAGTTGGTTCCACAAGATCATTTCCTTCGTGCGATTGAAGCGACAATTAGTTTTGATTTTATTGAAGAGAAATTACGCCCTTATTACTGTGAAAACAATGGACGTCCGTCAATCCATCCTATTGTTTTATTTAAGTTGATGTTTATAGGATGTTTTTATGGCATTAGCTCCGAACGTCACCTAGAAAAAGAAATCAAAACAAATATTGCATACCGTTGGTTTTTAGGATTTCCCCTATCAGATGTGATTCCAGATTATTCTACAATCAGTTGGAATCGTCGTACTCGTTTCATTCATACAAACATTTTTGAAGAAATCTTTGATGAGATTGTACGTCAAGCGACACAGCACCGTATGGTGGGAGGACGCACATTGATGACAGATTCTACACATATTAAGGCTAATGCCAATAAAAATAAGTTTGTATATAAATAAAAAAAGAAAAGCCAATGTTTTATATAGATGAACTAGAAGCTGCGGTTATCGAAGATCATGAGGTACATGAAAAAAGAATTAAACCCTAGAAAGGAACGTGATACCCCTACTAAAAAACTCGGATAAGTACAACTGATCTAAATAGTGGATTTTTAATGAGGGATGGAAAACCAAACGGTTTTCATTTCTTAGATCACCGTACGACTGATGCGAAGTACAATGTGATCACCGATACTTATATAACGGCTGGAAATATAGCAGATTCCGAGCAGTATTTAGCAGAGGGCACTAAAAAACTTGCATTTTTTATAAATAAATTCGTTTTAGAGAAAGATAGGGCGCTTCTTGTTCAATTTTGAACAGGAAACGCCCTGATTTTTTGCCTATTTATTACCCTTTTTCATTCAGAAGCTTCAAGATTCTTTTTAGATTGACGGCGAATATCGCCGTTGCTCCCTAAATTTTCCAAACGAATCCGGAACCGATGCTTGATCGTACCCGTGTTTATTTTTTAACTCACTATTTTTTGCTTCGATTTTATAGCGTTCTCGAGCTAAGCATTTAAATTCTTCTGTTTCTTGAAAAGCTTGTTGGTCTAAATGTTCCTCTGATTTAATGGCAACAGAATAGGTTTTAGTTTTTGCGCCTTCTTTAAAATATCCTTCCCGGAGTGGACAGACCTTACATTTTTCAACGTCAAAAAAACGGTTCCATTGCAAAGTTTTTAAAATGAAGCTACACTGTAGGGAAAATGTATTGAGGAGAATGATACGTGAGATATTTTAAAGGAAAACAGTTCAAGAAAGACATTATTTTAGTAGCCATTGGCTATTACTGTCGTTTTTTTAAGCTATCGTGATGTATCTGAGATTCTTAAGGAACGTGGTGTGTCAGTTCATCCAACAACTATCATGCGTTGGGTTCATGAAGATGGCAATCTAATCTATCAAATGTGGAAGAAGAAAAACAATTCGGCACTCCATGCTTGGCATTTGGATGAGACGTATATCAAAATCAAAGGAGAATGGTGTTATTTATATCGTGCCATTGATAGTGATGGACATACACTGGACTTTCAACTCCGAAAAACACGTAATCATCAAGCTGCTTATGCCTTTATGAAAAGACTGGCAAAACATTTTGGAGAACCATCGATTCTTACGACAGACAAGGCCCCGGCTTTACTTTGTGCATTCAAAAAATTACAGAAAGCCGAGTATTATACACATACCAAACACTGTACCATTAAACATCGAAATAATCTCATTGAACAAAATCATCGACATGTCAAACGCCGGTTTGTGAAATCAGCTGGATTTCAAACCCTTCGTCATGCTTCTCGTACCATCAAAGGAATTGAAACGATTCAGGCTATACACTGAAAAGGCGAAATCTTCAAATAAATCTCGCCTTTTCAGTGTATTTAGTAATATCAAATACTATTTCAGTGATTTTAGGAAATGTATATTGAATACCTTGTTTTATAAAAGCTTCAATTGAAACTTTAAAAACATATTCATTGTTTGAAAAATTAATAATTTTAAGAGTACCATTGCTAGAATCACCAAAAATAGGTCCGGAAAAAAATAGACCATCATTAGTAGTAAATGAATGAAGATTACTATGAGCAATTAGAGAAATTTCTTTACTATCATCAGTATTTAATGTGTAAAGATCAAGACCTTTTAACCAAGTAAATAAACTTGGTCTACGTGTAAGTGATTGTTCTAAGTCCCCAATAATTATATTAGGACTTAGGTATGGATCTGCTAATGAAGTTGTATAAATTTCTCTTGTGAATTCTGGTATGAGACCTAGAGGGTATTTATATATATCATAGCTTGAAAAAAGTGAAACAATATCTAATACAGTAATAGTCATTTCTCTACGATAATCGTTAAATCTATTCCAATCTATATTCTGTGTATTTATTAATTCATTTAAACCTTGATGATACCAATGAGTACAATGATAAGTATAATCATTTGTACGTTCTAATTATCTATCATAAAATTCTTTTATTACAGCTTTTCAATACCCCCATTTTTCACCATATATTAACATATCCCTTAATAAAAGTAGATGTAAATTAGCAGCTTGTGCGTATATGCTTAATAATAATATTTCATGTTTATCACTTGCAAAATGAGGCATTGAAGCTTCAAAAAGATTATCAAGTTCACTAAAATTTTTTGTTAAATTATCTAAAGCAGATTTATCATTTTGATCATTAAACCATGTTCTAAAAGATTTGCTATATAATTTTATATTATTGTCTATACCTTTTAGAGTGTTTATTGCATAGCTTCTTACTTGTTGGTCAATGGATCGTTTTAAGTGTTCTTCAATATTTCTTATAAATTCTTGCCATACTGGTTGAGCCTCTCCTCCTGTTTCTTCAGGAGGCCAAAGGAAGGAAAGTAATGAGCCTAATAATATTAGTCCTGTTCCTATTACCACAGTCACTGGTGTTGGAATAGCGACAAAAATAGCACCGTTTACATTTATAGCAGTAACAACAGCATCTTTAAGTGCAGTAGGAGTTATTTCAAAATTTTTACCATATTGTTGATTTTGTTGACACATATTAAGCCAATCTTTGTAATTGGTGTTTTGTAATAGCTGATTTGGATTATTTGTGTAAGGGTATCTAGAATGATTACTATTTCTGTTCGAAGGATAAGATGAAGTATGTAAATCAATAATTTCGTATTCATTATTATTGTTATTATGATTCATAAATGTTCCTCCAGTTCTGATTTGAATTTCAATGTTATACATATTTTGATAAAAGAACGACTATTTCTGCAAAGAATAAAATATTGCTATAGGTTGTTTATAAAAGTTATATGAGAATTTACAAAACATCTCCAATAGAACCTTATAATACAATGATTTGAAAGTATATTTTCCATTTGTTACGTTTCGCCTTCTTCAGTAAAATAAGTTTGTTTTTTAGTCATATAACTAGTTTTCATATTATTTTCATGTAAAAAAATGGGTGTATACTTTTTAATTGCCCAATCAATAGGCTTATGTACCACATATCTTATTTGTGGTATAAAAAAAGCCGGAGGCGGTTAACATGACAAGAAGACGCTTTTTTGACTTATGTGAAGGCGATTGAATTAAAGTGTATTCTGCAGAAAGATTTGAAGGAGAAGTTATTTTTATTCAGTTTACAGAAGAAAAATGTGAGAACTTTATTTACTGAATTATTATTTGATGGCCAAAACTGACCAAATAATGAGATTAGTATACCAAGACCTGTCCCGATAGTTCCAAAATCAAAAAAACTTAAAATTGTATTCGCAATGCTCAAAGTTGTCAAGGTTGCATCCTTTACAGAACTTGTGGTTGACGATATATCTACATTAGATTTCTTACAATCAGCTAGACAATCTTTATAATTTGACTCTTTAGCTAATGGATATCTTGGATACCTGTTTGATTGACTAAAATCATTGGATAAAGACTCTATTATTTGAATTTCATTTTGATTATCTTGATTCATATGCTCTCCTCCATTCATAATATTTCCCTAACTTAGTGTCCCATAAATGTTGATAGGTCCATTTTTATAAATTCGTAATGCTTCTATGTATTCCTCTAAAAATTTTTCTACAAATAAACCCATTATTATTGGATGAAGGTATTGCATGTATTTTTTAAAGCCTCAGATTTCTGTAGAAGGTTCTGGTGCAACAAAACTAAACAATTTGAAAATGTTCTCTCAAACTTGGCCATACTGGTACTACTATTTAACAAAGTGTGTGATCAATATGGGAAAAGAAAATATATTCAAATGGAAACATTATTAGCCTGATATCATTGTATTAGCGGTACAGCCCCAGTCTTCGTGATTTGGTGGAAATGATGGAAGAAAGAGGATTACCCTTGGTCCATACAACGATTATACGATGGGTTCATCAATATGTCCCTAAATTAAATGAGCGTATTCG
>NZ_JADAXG010000002.1:0-1171531 GCF_019837545.1 Bacillus sp. 17RED48 | reverse complement strand
ATGTTGGCTCGGTAGCTCAGTCGGTAGAGCAGAGGACTGAAAATCCTCGTGTCGGCGGTTCGATTCCGTCCCGAGCCACCATTTTTTTATGCCGACTTAGCTCAATTGGTAGAGCAACTGACTTGTAATCAGTAGGTTGGGGGTTCAAGTCCTCTAGTCGGCATCCTTTAGGGGCATAGTTTAAAGGTAGAACTGAGGTCTCCAAAACCTCCAGTGTGGGTTCGATTCCTACTGCCCCTGTAAAGTATATGGGCCTATAGCTCAGCTGGTTAGAGCGCACGCCTGATAAGCGTGAGGTCGATGGTTCGAGTCCATTTAGGCCCACCATATATATTATTCCGCAGTAGCTCAGTGGTAGAGCTATCGGCTGTTAACCGATCGGTCGTAGGTTCGAGTCCTACCTGCGGAGCCATGGCCCGTTGGTCAAGTGGTTAAGACACCGCCCTTTCACGGCGGTAACACGGGTTCGAATCCCGTACGGGTCATAAAAAAAGAGTCAGCAATATGCTGACTCTTTTTTATTTTGTGGAATTCTCCTTTATCAACTGATTTTCCTGAAATAAATAAAGGGATTTAGGAAAAGCTATGGTATGTATAAAAAGGAGGAGATACAAATGACACGAGTGAGAGACTTTATGAGTACTCATGTTGTACATTGTACACCGCTAGACAACGTATATGAGGCTGCTGTAAAGATGAAAGAAGAATCGATTGGATTGATTCCAGTTGTTGAAAATGAGCAAGTTGTTGGGCTTGTTACGGACCGAGATTTAGTTGTTCGTGGGATTGCTGAGAAACATCCTGGATCTAATAAAATTACAAATGTAATGACAACAAATATTGTTTCAGTTTCTCCAGATGATTCTATTGAAAAAGCTACAGAGTTAATGGCACAGTATCAAATTAGACGATTACCAGTAGTTGAGAGTGGTCAACTCGTTGGGATGTTAGCACTAGGTGATTTAGCTATAAGAGAATCGGCAGATGATCAAGCGGGATTTGCTTTAAGTGAAATTTCGGAGCATACGGAATGAAGAGAGACGTTCCTTAGTGGGATAAGTTACGTATAAAAATCAGATGCATTATTCTAGTATATATGGATTAAACTAATATGTTAGCATGATGTATCTGAGACATTATATAATATAAGTATACAGTTAGTAATTTCGACAGTTATTTAAAATTTGTCATTCCTAATTTTAAATAAGAGAAAAAATGATATACTGATAGATATAAGTATTATGAAAGATTTCGAATATAACAATATTTATTGTTAACGATGTAATAATGGATTAATATTTCCTATGTAGACAAAAGGGAAGGGGAATTATATGAGGGCTGTACAGCGCGATCCAAATTGGAATTTGGTTACAGATACATATATAGAACCAAATAATTTCGCTGAATTATTTTCTTTGCTTGTACCTTGTCATCCAAAAGGTGAAGGGAAAGAACGAACTATATTAGTGTGGAAAGAAAAAGAATTTTATAAAGAAGAAAATTTAGCGGCATTTATCGTATATGGAATGGATAAAGTAAAGAATTTACCGCAGTTTCATAAAGATGAAATTCCAACTCTAGTACGTATTCTTCGCTTATGCCAAGAGATTGGTTGGTATGAAGAAGCAAATACTTTTATGATAACTCAAGGACTAGCTGAGTTTGTTCACACTTCATTGGAATATGAAACGTGGGATCTGTTGACGCAAGCGGTTGCTTTAAACTATTTAATTATTAAATATCGTATTGGTGAATTGACTGATGGGGATGTAGAAATTTGGGATAGGGTTAAATTTAATGAGAAATGTATAACGGATTGTAAACATTTATTATCTCATAAAGAAGTATTGGAATTTACATTCTTTTATATGTGTAAGAGAGCTAAATTACTATCAAAAGAGCAATTAAATAGTGATATGATGAGTCTAGCGATGTATTGTAATACGTTTGTGTATGACTTATACACACATGACTTATTACGAAAATATCGTAAGTGTACAGATTTCCTATCATATTATGGACCTAGTCAAGCGGTGTTAGCTTGTCAAAGAGCTGTACTTTCTCAAATTTCAGATCGATTAGACCCACTCAAGACTACTCATGTAGATGATTATTTATATGTAATGAAAGAAATGATGGAGCATATGACGATAGGAATAATGGATCGATATGATCATTTTATCGGGAAGTTATTATCATATGTGCCATTTTTCGAAATGATTCAAGTTCCACAACATGCATATTATTGTGAAGAATTGCTGTATATTTGTAAAGGCATTGAATATAAAGAAGAAATATTACGCAATTATATATTTATACAATTACATGATTGTTTACCATCATTCTTTAAACTATTTCTTAAAAATAAACGTTATGCAACAATTCATGATATTCTGTTCTATTGGTGTGATGATGAACAAAGAATGAGCTTAGAGAAAAAATATAACCTTAGCTTTATTTATGAAAAATATGCTTGTGGATAAAGAGCATTTTCTATATAAAAAATTTATATAAATTAAAAAGGATCTCAAGTTTATGTGAGATCCTTTTTTTATTAGTAAAGCAAGGAGAACGTAATTAAGACGAGAAATAACATTCCATAAAGGATAAATTGTGCTGTATTGCTTCCTTGTATACCAAAAAAAGTATTTATTTTGGTGTATACATTCAATATATATTTTAGCGGATTATCTTTGAAAGATTGATACACAGTGTCTCCTCTTTCTAAGCTTCTTGTTCGTGTTTTTTGGTATTAGGAACATGAATGTATCTAGCTATGAATAATAAAACAGCCATAAAGAATACAGGAAATACGGTAGATAAATAAAAACCATTACTAATAATATTTGTTATTAGGGCACTTAATAGAAAGATGGCATTATATATATGGGCAATTTTTTGTTTTAGTTGTACTTGAAAGGATTCCATCATAATTTCTAAAGCAACAAAAGCAATGATAATAGATAAAAATACAGTGTTTGTATTGTAAATGATTAAACAACAGATTAAACCTAAAAAGGCTAAGTATTCAATTAAGAGAGGTATATTGCGTTGCATACAATTTACCTAACTAAATATGGCAGTGGGTTTACTGCATTTGTTTTTTCAAAATTCCATTCTCCATTGTGTAACTCAAAATGAAGATGTTGCCCGTATGAATGACCTGTGTTGCCCATATGACCTACTAATTGTCCAGCTTGTACTTGATCACCAGCTTGTACAGTGCGATCTTTCATGTGTGCATAGACTGTTGTATATAATTTCCCGTTTATTTGATGGGCGATGAACACAACATTGCCATAGCTAGCTGAATAATATGATTTCACAACTTTACCTGCAGCTGCCGCCTGGATAGAGACATTACCTTGAGCTGCAATATCTATACCATAATGCATTTGTTCCCAACGTATATCAAAGGTTGAGCTAATTCTTCCTTGAGTAGGGAATTTGAAAACTGCTGGAATGGAAGTAGGTTGAGCCGTTTGAGCTTGTGATTGTGATTGATTTTGCATCACATAATGTTTTGCTACGTATCCGTATCCTGTGCCAAAACGAATTTTATACCAAGTTCCTACAGTTTCCACTACTTGTATTTGTGTACCATTTTGTAATGAACCAAGTAGTGCACTACTTGTACTAGCGTTGCCACGTACATTAAGTTTAGGTGTTGCAACTGTGTATTTCGTATTATTTTGAACTGTGATGCCTTTTACTAAAGGCTGTGAACCATTAGATACGAATGCTTTTTGTACGTAACCTGTTTTGCCATTATGTAAAATTTTATACCACTCGCCTTGTTCTTCTTGAATGGTAACGAATTTCCCATTTGGTAATACATCTAAAATTGAAGATTCTAAATTAGGTTCAGAACGAACGTTTAATGCATTGGCATTAACGATGTATTGATTAGTAGATTGAAGTTTGTTTTTTAGTAGAATAGCGTCTTTTTGTACGTAACCTACTTTATTATTAACAGATACTTTATACCAGCCATTAGTTGTTTCAAGTATGTTTACTTTCGTATTAAAGCGAATTGTATCAATTGAAGAGCTATTTGCGTTATTTTTTGTATGTAAGGCTACTTGATCGACTTTGACATATCCAGTTTTCACATTAGATAATTGTTCAGCGTTGGCTGTTTGTACATTTGTTTCTCCCATAGAAGGAAGTAAAGAGGCAATTGCGACAGTAGTTGCTGTTAAAGCAGTAGCTTTCATATTCATATAATAGAGACCTCCTCTAGTTGTATAGTTGTAATTTTATTATAGTATAAAGATATAATATAGTGGGTGTATTCACATAAATGTAATATGAAATCAATATAAAAATAAATTTTTTGAGGATAATGATTCCTTTTTATTCAATTAATTAGGATAATAATTTCTAAGATAGAATATAAGTATTATATAGTTTTGTTATTTTGTTGACAATTGAGAAAATTAAAACAGTTGATGATGTCTTATTACGATGTTATACTGACAGTGATAATTTCATAGTTTGCTAGGAGAGCTGGTGTTGCCAGCTGAGAGTAGGCCGTAAGCCTTTGATCCTTTTCATTACCTGATCTAGATTATGCTAGCGTAGGGAAGCAATTCGGACACTAATAATAAGTCCCCGTTTCTTTGCGTATAGAAACGGGGCTTTTTTGTTTGAAAATTTCATATTGAAACCACTAGGGGTGCTTGTTGTGCTGAGAGAGGAATAATCCTTAACCCTTACAGACCTGATCTAGGTAATACTAGCGAAGGGAAGTGGAGCAACGAATAAATTATAATTTTATTTGCTGTAACCACTTCTTATTTAGAAGTGGTTTTTTATTTAAATACACATACCGGAAGGGGATAGGGAAATGAAATTTTGCGATAGATTATTAGAAACTGTACAACCAGTTTGGGAGATGAGTCATAATCATCCGTTTGTAGTAGGTATGGGGGATGGCACGTTAGAAAAAGATAAGTTTCAGTATTACATTATTCAAGATTATTTATATTTGTTAGATTATGCAAAGCTATATGCGATTGGTGTTGTAAAAGCAACGAATCCACAAGTAATGGGGAAATTTGCTGAACAAATTGATGGCATATTAAATGGAGAAATGACAATCCATAAACAATATGCAAAAAGACTGGGAATTTCTATAGAGGAGATAGAGTCTGCAAAGCCATCTGCTAAAAATTTAGCTTATACAAATTACATGATGTCTGTATCTCAAAATGGCACACTTGCGGAATTAATAGCAGCACTTCTTCCATGTATGTGGAGCTACTGGGAAATTGGAAAGCGTTTAAATGATATTCCTGGAGCAAGAGATCATGAGTTCTTTGGTGAGTGGATTCAAGGATATAGTTCTGAAGAATACGGTAACCTTTGTATTTGGTTAATCGATTTATTAAATGAAATGGCAGTTAGAAAGTCTGAAAAAGAGCTAGATCGATTAGAGGAGATTTTCCTATATTCCAGTCGATTTGAATATTTATTCTGGGATATGTCCTATCGTAAGGAGATGTGGGGATTTGAGGAGCAAGAACATACTACAGTTTCATAATGTTTCTTTTCATTATGATGAGAAACCAATCATCAATGAATTAAATGCTTCTATACAAGATAAAGAGTTTGTAAGTATTATCGGACCGAGTGGATGCGGGAAAAGTACTCTATTTCGCCTTATTACAGGTTTAGAAGAAGTAAGTACTGGGCAGATAGAGCTGACAGAAACGAAGAGCCATCCTGTAGGGTATATGCCCCAAAAAGATATGCTCCTGCCGTGGCGAACGATTATTGAGAATGCTGCTCTGCCACTAGAGTGTCAAGGTGTACAGAAGAAAGAAGCACAAATAAAGGCCAAGGAACTGCTACATAAATTTGGCTTACAAGGGTATGAGACAAAATATCCGAAAGATTTATCTGGTGGTATGAGACAACGCGTATCTTTTATTCGAACTTTATTAACAGGCGGGGAAATATTGTTGTTAGATGAACCGTTTAGCGCGTTGGACGCTTTAACGAAGGCATCTTTGCAAGAATGGCTGTTTGAACAATGGAAAGAGTGGGAAAAAACAATTTTATTTATCACTCATGATGTGGAAGAAGCGTTGTTTCTTTCTAATCGAATTTTAGTAGTAGAGCAGCAACCGATAACTACTTTAACCGAGAGGATTGTACCGCTTGATCGTAATCGAACAAGAAAAGATTTATATAAGCCTGAAGTGTTAGCGCTTAAAGATGAGCTTCTTAGTATGTTACAAAGGCAGGTACTCGTATGATGAACCGGTTGAAGGAGCTATTACCTGCCCTTACACTTTCTAGTATTTTACTTGCCTTTTGGGAAGTAGGCGCAAGAATCGTAGATGAAATGTACATTTTACCGTCACCGTCTGCAATTGTGATGAAGATATGGAAACTAAAAGATATATTATTTACGGTTCATTTGCCGGCAACCTTATCGGTCGTTTTAATAGGGGTGGCTATTTCTATCGTACTTGGGGTAGGGCTAGCGATGTTAATGAATGCGAGTAATTGGATGGAGAGAGCATTTTATCCATTATTAGTTGCCTCACAAACGATTCCTATTACAGCGCTTGCGCCGCTTTTCGTTTTATGGTTTGGATATACGATCTGGAGTAAGGTTGTTGTTACTGTTTTAATTACGTTTTTCCCAATTGCGGTCAATACGTATGATGGACTACACAGTACGAAAAAAGAATGGGAGGAGCTCTTAGTTACCTATGGGGCAACGAAAAAAGATGTTTTTCTTAAATTAAAGTTACCATCTGCTCTTCCTTATTTTTTCTCAGCTTTAAAAATTGCAGTTCCGCTTAGTGTAATTGGGGCAGCAATCGGTGAGTGGCTCGGTGCACAAGCTGGGCTTGGATATTTCAGTAAAAGAATGATGACACAGTTAGACGGAGCCGGTGTATTTGCACCCATTGTATTGTTATCATTATTAGCTATTTTCTTCGTCATACTTATCTCAGTATTAGAAAAGAAATTTATTAGTTGGAGGAAGTATTCATGAAATTTTTAAAACGCATCTTTGTGTTGACATTATTAGTTGCAATGATTACTGGATGTTCTAGTAACTCAGCGTCAGATAAGGGTAAAAAGGAAAAAGAAATAACGGTCATGCTTGATTGGTACCCAAATGCGGTACATAGCTTTATTTATGCAGCAATTGAAAAAGGCTATTTTAAAGAAGAAGGAGTAAAGGTGAATATAAAATTCCCTTCTAATCCGACTGATCCATTAACTTTAGCAGCTGCAGGAAAAGTAACGGTTGGTTTATATTATCAGCCAGATGTTGTCATGGCAAAAGCAAATGAACAAATTCCAGTGAAATCAATTGGAGCTGTCGTACGTTCACCATTAAATCATGTTGTATCGCTGAAATCAGCAGGCATTCAATCGCCAAAAGATTTAGAGGGGAAAACAGTTGGATATTCTGGAACACCTTTAAGTGAGATGTATTTAAAAACGATGGTAAAAGAAGCTGGTGGTAATCCAGATACAGTGAAAGTAGTCGATGTTGGCTTTGATCTAGTACCGGCATTAATTACGAAGAAAGTGGATGCGGTAACAGGGGCATACATTAACCATGAAGTACCTGTTATGCGTCATGAAGGTCATGAACCGGCGTACTTTAATCCAGCTGATTACGGTGTACCGAATTATCATGAGCTTGTATTTGTAACAGGTGATAAAACGTTGAAAAAAGATAAAGAAGCGTTACAAGCCTTCTTACGTGGTACGAAAAAAGGCTATGATTTCATGAAGAAAAATCCAGATGAAGCATTAAATATTTTATTAAATCATCAAGAAAAAGAAAACTTCCCACTTGTACCAGAAGTTGAAAAAGAAAGTATGAAAATTTTATTAGAGAAAATGGAAACGAAAGATGAGCCATTCTTATCAGATTCAAAAGAATCATGGGAAAAACAAAATAAATGGCTGAAAGATAAAGGAATGACGAAAGAAATCGTTCCGGCCGATGAGTTATTCGAAAACATTTTAAAGTAGGCGAATGAATATGAAAAATGAGCTTCATGTAATCTCAAATGGTCACATGTCATTCGAAGAGTTAGTGAATGTAGCGATGCAAATTGAAAGTGAGATTGACTATTTGCATATTCGTGAGCGTGAGAAAAGTACGAAGGATTTGTATGAAGGTGTGGAAAGTCTTTTGAAGAAAGGCTTTCCGGCATCAAAAATAGTGATAAATGATCGAATTGATATCGCTATTTTATTAAACATTCCACGCGTGCAGCTCGGATATCGAAGCGCCAATGTAAGGTCAGTGAAAGAAAAGTTTTCTTATTTGCATGTCGGCTATTCTGTACATTCTTTAGAAGAGGCGATCGATGCATTTAAGAATGGAGCGGATTCCCTCGTCTATGGTCATGTATTTCCGACAGATTGTAAAAAAGGTGTGCCAGCGAGAGGGCTTGAAGAGGTTTCAGGCATTGCAAAGTGTTTATCCATACCGATTACAGCAATTGGCGGAATTACCACGGAAAATATCGGGGATGTTCTTACTAACGGTGTCAGTGGTATTGCTGTTATGTCTGGGATTATAAGTAGTAGTAACCCGTATAGCAAAGCGAAATCTTATAAGGAATCAATAAGAAAGTGGGCGGAAAAACATGTGTAAGAAGTATGATGTAGCGATAATTGGCGGTGGTGTAATCGGTAGTTCAGTTGCACATTTTCTAGCAGAAAGAGGACATAAAGTAGCGATTGTAGAGAAGCAAAGGATTGCATCTGAAGCTTCGAAAGCAGCTGCTGGTTTACTCGGGGTTCAGGCAGAATGGGATGCATATGACCCGTTATTTGAACTTGCTAGAGAAAGCCGTGCTATATTTCCACAACTTGCAGCAGTTTTACGTGAAAAAACAGGCATCGATATTGGGTATGAAGAGAAAGGCATTTATCGCATTGCCCAAAATGAAGATGAGAAGGAAAGAATTCTTCACATTATGGAGTGGCAGCAGAAAACAGGTGAAGATTCTTACTTTCTAATGGGAGATCGTTTACGAGAGAAAGAGCCGTGTCTATCTGAGTCAATTATAGGTGCTGTATATTATCCAAAAGATGGTCATGTTATTGCACCAGAGCTTACGAAAGCATTCGCACATTCCGCATCAATTTCGGGTGCTGATATATATGAACAGACAGAAGTGTGTGATATTCGTATTGAAAATAATAAAGTGACTGGGATTGTTACAAGCGAAGGTATTATGGCGTGCGAGAAAGTTGTGATTGCGGGTGGTTCATGGAGCACGAAGTTACTAGGTTATTTTCACCGCGAATGGGGTACATATCCAGTTAAAGGAGAAGTAGTAGCGGTAAGAAGTAGAAAACCACTTTTAAAGGCACCTATTTTCCAAGAAAGATTTTACATTGCCCCAAAGCGTGGTGGACGTTACGTAATTGGAGCAACGATGAAGCCTCATACGTTTAATAAAACAGTGCAACCAGAAAGTATTACTTCTATATTAGAGCGCGCGTATACAATATTGCCAGCTTTAAAAGAAGCAGAGTGGGAAAGCGCATGGGCAGGGTTAAGACCTCAATCGAATCACGAAGCTCCTTATATGGGAGAGCATGAAGAAATAAAAGGTTTATATGCTTGTACTGGACATTATCGAAACGGTATTTTATTAAGTCCTGTTTCTGGTCAGTATATGGCTGATTTAATAGAAGGAAAGCAGGAGAATCATTTGCTAGATTCATTGCTTTCTAAAACAGTTTAGAAAGGGGATGGAAGTTTGAATTTAAAAATTAATGGTAACCAACTTGAAGTGCCAGAGAGTGTGAAAACAGTGGCTGAGCTACTTACGCATTTAGAGTTAGATAACAGAATTGTAGTAGTAGAGCGTAATAAAGATATTTTACAAAAAGATGATCATACAGATACATCTGTTTTTGATGGAGACCAAATTGAGATTGTAACTTTCGTAGGAGGCGGTTGATTATGTTAAACATTGGACCATTTTCATTTCATTCTAGACTTTTATTAGGAACAGGGAAATTCCCTGATTTTGATGTACAGCAAAAGGCAATTGATGTATCTGAGGCTGAGGTTTTAACGTTCGCAGTACGTCGTATGGATATATTTGATGCAAAGCAGCCTAATTTATTAGAGAAACTTGATGTGAAAAAATATACGTTATTACCGAATACAGCTGGAGCAAAAAATGCTGAAGAAGCTGTTCGTATTGCAAAATTAGCAAAAGCTTCGGGGCTTTGCGATATGATCAAAGTAGAAGTTATTGGTGATGATAGAACGTTATTACCTGATCCAGTAGAAACGTTAAAGGCATCTGAAATGTTACTAGAAGAAGGATTTATCGTACTTCCGTATACATCTGATGATGTTGTATTAGCACGTAAATTACAAGAACTAGGTGTGCATGCAATTATGCCAGGAGCATCACCAATCGGTTCAGGGCTTGGTATTGTAAATCCGTTAAATTTAAGCTTCATTATTGAACAAGCGACAGTACCAGTTATCGTTGACGCTGGTATCGGTAGCCCAGCTGATGCGGCATTTGCGATGGAATTAGGAGCGGATGGTGTGTTATTAAATACTGCTGTATCGGGAGCAAAAGATCCAATAAAAATGGCACAAGCAATGAAATTAAGTATTGAAGCAGGACGATTAGGATTTGAAGCGGGGCGTATTGCACGTAAGCGTTGTGCAACAGCAAGTAGTCCTTTAGAAGGAATGAGCGTAGTTGAATAATCGATATTCTCGCCAAGAATTATTTTCTCCAATTGGAGAAGAGGGGCAACGAAAGATAAGAGAAAAGCATGTACTCATTATCGGTGCAGGTGCATTAGGTAGTGCAAATGCAGAGATGTTTGTAAGAGCAGGTGTTGGCATAGTAACGATTGTTGACCGAGATTATGTCGATTGGAGTAATTTACAAAGGCAACAATTGTATGCAGAGAGCGATGTAGAGAATAACCTACCGAAGGCTGTAGCGGCAAAAAAGCGTCTAGAAGAAATTAATAGTGAAGTAAGAGTAAAAGCTCTCGTTCAAGATGTAACTGCTGAGGAATTAGAAGAACTCGTTACAAAGGTTGATGTAATGATTGATGCAACTGATAATTTTGAAACACGTTTTATTGTAAATGATATAGCGCAAAAGTATTCTATTCCATGGATTTACGGAGCATGTGTAGGGAGTTACGGCCTTTCTTACACAATTCTTCCTAGTAAAACGCCATGTTTATCTTGTTTATTACAATCGATTCCGCTTGGCGGAGCGACATGCGATACAGCGGGCATTATATCTCCTGCTGTATCTCTCGTCGTTTCTCATCAAGTAACGGAAGCTCTTAAACTGTTAGTGGAAGATTACGAGTCACTTCGAGATGGACTTGTATCGTTTGATGTATGGAAGAATGAATACTCATGTATGAATGTGCAAAAGCTTCGTAAGCATAATTGTCCTTCGTGTGGAGAGAATGCGATATACCCGTATTTAAATAAAGAAAATACATCGAAAACAGCAGTTTTATGCGGGAGAAATACAGTTCAAATTAGACCACCTCATAAAGAAGAAATGGATTTTGAACGATACAAAGAGCTGCTGAATGATCGTGTGAATGATTTAAATGTAAATCCATATTTATTATCATTTTCTGTGGAAGAAAAGAGATTAGTTGCTTTCAAAGATGGACGTGTACTTGTACATGGAACGAAAGATATAAGCGAAGCAAAAACGATTTATCATCGCTATTTTGGATAGAAAAGGATGAGTGGGATGAAAGTAAATAAAGCTTTAACAATTGCAGGATCTGATAGCGGCGGCGGTGCCGGCATTCAAGCAGATTTAAAAACATTCCAAGAGCTTGGTGTGTACGGGATGACGACTATTACGGCAATTACTGCTCAAAACACGCTTGGCGTTCAAGGGGTATATCCAGTTCCGTTAGAAGGCATTACGGAACAGCTGAATTCAATTGGTACGGATTTAACACCAGATGCTGTGAAATTAGGTATGTTATTTAGCAGTGAAATTATTCAAATTGTAGCAGAATATATTAATAAATTTGGCTGGAATAATATTGTGCTAGACCCTGTTATGATTGCTAAGGGCGGTGCATCATTATTACAACAAGAAGCAGTACAAGCATTAAAAGAATATTTGTTACCAGTAGCAACCGTTGTAACACCGAATGTTCCTGAGGCAGAAGTGTTAACTGGGATGGAGATTCATAATGTTGAAGATAGTAAGGAAGCTGCGAAAGTACTGCATGAATTAGGTGCGAAATACGTGCTTATGAAGGGTGGACATGCAGAATATCAAGGTAATGAGGTAATTGATTTACTCTTTGATGGTGAACAATTTATTGAATTTAGAAGTGAACGAATTCCTTCAAAGCAAACGCATGGAAGTGGGTGCACATTTGCTTCAGCGGTTACTGCAGGACTTGCGAAAGGATACTCGATTGAAGAGGCAGTTCAAGAAGCAAAACGATTTATTAGTATAGCAATTGAAGAGCCATTGAATATTGGAAGTGGTCATGGGCCGACGAATCATTTTGCATATAATTTGAATAAAACGCAAGCATAGGTAAGTAAAAAGTCAGTTGTATAGCTGGCTTTTTTTGTTTACTTTTTCCAAATACAGGAGTAATATATCAGCCAGAATACATTTTTTTGTAAACGCTGAGTCCAAATATAAGGAGCGGAGGAACCAATTTGTGCAGTGTCACTAGGGGTGAATCTTTCAATTTTGAAAGTAGGGCTACTCTCAAAGTCCGAATCCGACAGCTAACTTCGTAAGCGTCTTGAGAGAGGACGGTGCCATGATGGATACATCACTTCATCGATCTGATTAGTATAGGGGAATATCAATCTATGTTTGATTTCTTTTATGCTAAGGAGGATGAGGTACATGGAGCTAACACTTATTTGTGTTGGAGAAGAAAGTAAGGTAAATAGTTTAAGAGATTTAGTAGCATTTCAACATGAGTTAATTATTTTTACAGCAAGTGAAGAGATAGCTGCTGAAGTTAGGAATTGTGGGTTTGATTGGACTTATAGCTGTAGTAAGGCACAAGATTTTACTAGTATTTGTGAGTGTATTAAGAAGGTGATTTTACTAGGGGATGAGCTTCCAATCGTTAGCTTCTTCACAGAACACATTCGCTTTTCTTTTCAAGCACCTATTACTGTTGTTACAAGGAATAAACGATATCCAACGAGGCTCTATGAAACAATGGGAGCTACATTTGTTGTGTTTACGAATTGTGATAATATTTCTTTTTTATTTTTTGAATAGGGCGGGGGAAAAAAGATGAAGGTTTTGTTACTAGGAGATATAGCGAATCGTTGGGCGGTATCAGTAGAGCGGGTTCAAGAATTGGTGGTGCTTGATCCTATTTTTCCAAGGCCCTATATCATATTGCCATCGAAAGACGCTTTATATTTAAAAACAGATGTTATCGAATATGAGCAGCTACATGCAGAATTGTCACAAGTTTATATTCGCGGGAGAAATTTACGTGCTTTTTTACGAGGAGAATAAATAGTGAAATAAAAAGAGCGAATGCTAAGTGCAACAAGCTATGCACTTTATGTCATTCGCTCTTTTTATTTCGTATTGAAAAGATCATTTCTGTGAAAATGAAAGAAAAGACGAGTAAATAGATGAAAGAATATTAATAACACCCAATGTAAGCGTTTAAATAGATGGATATTTTCTTATTTTCAGTAATTTAGCTCTTTACAAGTTAAATATAGAGGAGTATATTTACTCTCATAAATCATTCATAAAATTTCCAAAAAAACCTAAAATCGCTGAGTTCCAGAAATGGAGCGGGGGAACCAATTTTGTGCATCGTCACTTGGGGTGAATCTTTCAGTTTTGAAAGTAGGGCTACTCTTTAGGCCCGAATCCGACAGCTAACCTCGTAAGCGTTTAGAGAGGAGGTTTACTTTGTGTTGTTCATTTCGAACACTAAGTAGAGCTTAGTGTTCTTTTTTTGATCATTTAATGGTAAATTTTTACAAAAAGAGAGGGATAGCTATGTTAGATGTTGTAATGATCGGGATTTTTGTTGTGTTAGTCGCATCGATGGCAAGTCTTGCAAGTTGGTCAGATAAAGTTGTGAAAGAAGGGAAGCAATCATGACGGTTGCCTTATCGGTTATTGTTGCAGCAATTACGGTGTACTTAGTGTATGCATTATTAAATCCAGAAAAGTTTTAATTAGGGGGAATCATTCATTATGATTTGGGTCGCAGTTGTTATTACAATGCTGTTGTTTATTCTTGTGGCAAAGCCAACGGGAATTTATTTAGAGAAAGCATTTCAAGGTAGTAAAAAGTTAGATAAAGTATTCGGGCCTTTTGAAAAACTTATTTTTAAAATTACGGGTGTAAAAGAATACAATCAAACGTGGAAACAGTACGCACTATCATTAGTTTTATTAAATGGATTTATGATTGTTGTCGTATATTTCATTTTCAGACTACAAGGGGTATTGCCATTAAATCCAGCACACATTGAAGGAATGGAGCCTACGCTCGCTTTTAATACAGCAATTAGTTTTATGGCTGATACAAACTTACAGCATTATAGCGGTGAAAATGGTTTATCTTATTTATCACAATTAATCGGAATTACATTTTTAATGTTTGCAGCACCGGCAACGACATTAGCACTCGTTATGGCATTTATAAGAGGGCTCGCTGGAAAAGAACTTGGTAACTTTTTCGTTGATTTTACGAGAGCACTAACGAGGGTTTTTCTTCCTATCGCATTTATTGCGGCGCTAGTCTTTGTCGCACTTGGTGTACCACAAACGTTAGACGGGGCCGTTACAGCACAAACGATTGATGGCGCGAAACAAAGTATATTACGTGGGCCAGTTGCATCATTCGTTTCCATTAAGGAACTTGGAAATAACGGCGGTGGATTTTTCGGAGCAAACTCTACGCATCCTTTTGAAAACCCAGGACAAATGAGTAATATTTTGCAAATGATGCTTATGATGTTATTGCCAACAGCACTTCCATTTACGTACGGACGAATGGTAGGAAATAAAAAACAAGGTCGTATTCTCTTCGTATCACTATTCATGGTGTTTCTACTAGGGTTTATAACGATTACGACATCTGAACTAAATGGAAATCCAGCGTTAAACGGAATGGGTATCGAGCATGTACAAGGAAGTACAGAAGGAAAAGAAGTACGATTTGGAACGGTATTTTCTTCCCTATACGCAACAGTGACGACAGCTGCTGAAACAGGAGCCGTTAATACGATGCATGATACGTTAACACCAATTGGCGGGTTAGTACCACTCGTAAATATGATGTTAAATACAGTGTATGGCGGCGTTGGAGCAGGCTTTGTGAACATTATTATGTATGCGATTATCGCAGTCTTTATATCTGGATTGATGGTTGGACGGACACCAGAGTTTTTAGGTAAGAAAATTGAAGGTAAGGAAATGAAATTAATTGCGGTAACGATACTATTTCATCCACTGCTTATTTTAGGGTTTTCAGCATTAGCTCTTTCAACAAGTTTAGGAACGGATGCCATTTCTCATTCTGGTTTCCATGGTTTAACGCAAGTGGTATATGAATACACATCGTCGGCTGCGAATAATGGATCTGGATTTGAAGGGTTAGCGGATAATACACCGTTTTGGAATATTACAACTGGCTTAGTTATGTTTTTAGGGCGCTATTTCAGTTTAATTACGATGCTAGCTGTTGCAGCTTCATTGAAAGAAAAGACGGTAGTACCAGAAACAGTCGGAACGTTCCGTACAGATAATAGTTTATTTGGCGGCATTTTCATCGGAACAATTGTAATTGTCGGTGCATTAACATTCTTCCCGATGTTAGTACTCGGCCCAATTGCAGAATTTCTTACATTGAAGTAATGGAGGGTAAATGATGAGACCGGTAGTAGTAAAAGAAAAGAGAGTAAATGAGTCACAAATACATGCTGTAGAAGATGAAGTTAGACAAGCAAAAACGATGGATCGTGATATCGTGACACATGCGATGAAACAATCCTTTGCGAAATTGAACCCGAAAGTCATGATAAAGAATCCGATTATGTTCGTTGTAGAAATTGGATTTATCATTACGTTCATTTTATCTTTTCTTCCAAGTCATTCTAGTAGTGTACCAGGATGGTTTAATATAACAGTTTCTCTCATTCTCTTGTTTACAGTTTTATTTGCTAACATTGCAGAAGCGTTAGCGGAAGGGCGGGGGAAAGCGCAAGCTGATTCTTTAAAACAGTCGAAGAAAGATGTGTTTGCAAATGTTGTAAAAGAAAATGGAGACATTGTTCAAGTTTCGGCAACTGATCTGAGAAAAGATGACGTTGTTATTGTAAAACAAGGAGAAATGATTCCAAGTGATGGGGAAGTAATTAAAGGATTAGCGTCTGTTGATGAATCTGCGATTACAGGGGAATCAGCTCCTGTAATAAAAGAAGCGGGCGGTGATTTTTGTTCCGTAACAGGCGGAACGATGGTCGTAAGTGATGAGATTACAATTGTCATTACGAGTAATCCTGGTGAATCATTTATTGATAAAATGATTTCGTTAGTAGAAGGAGCTGCTCGTCAAAAAACGCCGAATGAAATTGCTTTAAATACAGTATTAACGAGTTTAACGCTTATTTTCTTAATCGTTGTTGTGACGTTGCCGATTTTTACAAACTATTTAGGATTTCAAATTGATACAGCTGTACTTGTAGCGTTGTTAGTTTGTTTAATTCCAACGACAATTGGTGGTTTATTATCAGCAATTGGTATTGCTGGGATGGACCGCGTGACAAAGTTCAATGTGTTAGCGATGTCGGGTAAAGCAGTAGAAGCTGCGGGTGATATTAATACAATCATTTTAGATAAAACAGGTACGATTACTTTCGGGAACCGAATGGCACATACATTGCTTCCTGTAGGAAATGAGACGATTGAGCAAGTAGGGAAATGGGCCGCGATTAGTTCAGTCTTAGATGAAACACCAGAAGGTCGATCAGTTATAGAATATGTAAAAACGAAAGCTATATCATATAATCGAGAAATTGCAGAGCAAGGTGAGTTTATCCCGTTCAAAGCAGAAACGAGAATGAGTGGTGTGGATTTACAGGACGGAACGAAAGTGAGAAAAGGTGCTGTAGGTAGCGTAATTGAATGGGTTAGGTCACAAGGTGGAACGATTCCGAAAGATGTAAATCAAAAAGCAGATTCCATTTCCAAAGAGGGCGGGACACCACTTGTAGTTGCAGTGGATAATCGTATTTACGGTTTAATTTATTTAAAGGATACAGTAAAGCCAGGTATGCGTGAGCGTTTTGAACAATTGCGCCAAATGGGGATTAAAACGGTTATGTGTACAGGTGATAACCCGTTAACAGCAGCAACGATTGCAAAAGAAGCAGGGGTAGATGAGTTTGTTGCTGAGTGTAAGCCAGAAGATAAAATTGCGGTTATTAAAGCAGAGCAAGATAAAGGGAAACTTGTAGCGATGACAGGTGATGGTACAAATGATGCGCCGGCATTAGCGCAGGCTGACGTTGGATTAGCGATGAATAGTGGTACGACAGCTGCGAAAGAAGCAGCGAATATGATTGATTTAGATTCGAACCCGACAAAAATTATTGAGGTTGTAGGGATTGGTAAGCAATTGTTAATGACGCGTGGTGCGTTAACGACGTTTAGTATTGCGAACGATATTGCAAAATATTTTGCAATCATTCCAGCGATGTTTACACTTGCGATTCCGCAAATGGAGGCATTAAACATTATGAAACTAACATCACCACTGTCAGCGATTTTATCAGCATTACTATTTAATGCAGTTATTATTCCATTACTCATTCCATTGGCGATGAAAGGTATCGCATATAAACCAATGAGTTCGAATGCACTACTTGGCCGAAACCTACTTATTTATGGACTTGGCGGAGTGATTGTACCATTCATTGGAATTAAAGTAATTGATATAATTGTCGGCTTGTTCATATAAGGAAGAGGGGAAAAAGATGGCGAAGAAACAAAGTATACTATCACCAATTATCCGTATTACTTTTACATTTTTAGTGTTGTGCGGGCTTGTATATCCGCTTATTGTTACTGGTATTGCACAAGCAGTAATGAAGGATAATGCGGATGGAAGTTTAATATATAATGATAAAAATGAAGTGATTGGTTCTAAATTAATTGGCCAAAATTTTACAGATCCACGTTATTTTCATGGGCGTGTTTCTAGTATTGAATATAAGGCAGAAGCATCTGGTTCAAATAACTATGCACCGTCTAATCCAGATTTAGAGAAACGAGTAGAGAAAAGTATTGAAGAGTGGAAGAAACAAAACCCAACTGTTCCAGTTACAGAAGTGCCGATCGATTTAGTGACAAATTCAGGTTCAGGGCTTGATCCTGATATTAGTCCGAAGGCAGCTTCTGTACAGGTAGAGCGTATCTCAAAAATAACGAAAGTTCCGAAAGAAACGTTAGATCAATTGATTAAAGATCAAACGGAAGGTGCGGCACTTGGCTTATTTGGGGAGAGCCGCGTAAATGTTTTAAAGTTAAATTTAGAATTACAGAAACTACTGAAATAGTAACAGTGCTACCTCAATCTAACGGATTGAGGTAGTGTTGTTTCGAAAGAAAGGTTGTGAGTGTTTTGTATGCGGATGACTATAAACCAACGTTTCAAAGGCGAACACCAGAAGAGTATTTAGAATATATTCGTCAGCAAAACCGCGGGAAGTTAAAGCTATATGTAGGGGCGGCTCCAGGAGTAGGGAAAAGTTATAAAATGCTACTTGATGCTAGAGAGATGAAAAAGGATGGTATTGATATTGTAATTGGTTTAATTGAAACACATGGGAGGGAAGAGACAGAAGAAGCGATTGCTGATTTAGAAAAAGTCCCTTTAAAAGAAATAGATTATAAAGGAAAGGGATTTTATGAGCTTGATGTGGAAAGAATCATAAAGCGGGCACCACAAATTGTTGTTGTGGATGAACTTGCGCATAGTAATATTCCCGGATCGAAAAATAAGAAACGTTACATGGATGTGCAGGAATTGTTAGATGCCGGTATATCTGTATTATCAGCATTTAATATTCAACATTTAGAAAGTGTTCATGACATTGTAGCTCAAATTACAAATGTAAAAGTAAGAGAGCGTATTCCAGATTTTATTTTGCAAAAAGCAAATGAAATTCAACTTGTTGATGCAACACCTGAGGTACTCCGGAAGAGATTAATCGATGGAAAGATATATAAGGAAGAAAAAATTCAACAAAGCTTACAAAACTTCTTTACGCTTAATAATTTAGGGGCACTCAGAGAATTATCCCTTCGGGAAGTAGCAGATGATATGGACGAGAAAATTAGCCAAACCGTTATAGAACCGATTGGTGTAAAAGAAAAAATTCTCGTTTGTGTACAATACAGTTCAACAGCAGAGAAATTAATACGGAGAGGTTGGCGTATGGCGGATCGCTTAAACGCTGAATTGTATGTATTAAATGTTGAAAGGGAAAATATAGAGTCCCTTTCAGCAGGGAAAAAGCAAACGATTGAAGAGTGGAAGTTGCTAACGAATCAATTTGATGCGAGTTTTGTTTTAGAAGAAGCAAAAGGAAGAAAGCCAGCGGATGTTATTATTGAAGTCGCGAAAAGACTACAAGTAACGCAAATTTTACTCGGACAATCAGCAAGAACAAGGTGGGAAGAAATTCGAAAAGGTTCAATTGTAAATGAAATTATGAGAGAAACGAAGTATATTGATATTCATATCGTTGCAGATCAAAGAGTTTAGAATAGAGACCATCTATAGGTCTCTATTTTGCTTTTTGTACAGCCTGAAAACGTAGCATTTTCATTGCGCATAAAATGATAAATAGAAATGTAATTGCACCTAGGAAGAAAATCCAAAAGTAATTTTGATTAAATACAAGAAAGCCACCTACAAGTGGCCCTGTGCCCATACCGAGATAGCGTATGAAGTTATACATACCGATGGCTGTTGCGCGTTCTTGTACGAATTCTTCCGTTAATAAAGTAGTGTGAGTTGGCATAGAAAGTCCCATACTAAAACCGTATAAAGATGTAACGATAATGATGAATGAGATATTGATGCTATATGTGAAAGAGAATAAAGTGACACATATAATATTGAAGAAACTAGTGATGAATAAAGCTTGCTTTGTTGTGAGGCATTTTTGCAAAAGCTTGTAGCAATAACTTCCTAACATAATAGAAAGGGACATCGGTACAAATATAAGACCAATTTTACTTGCAGTTAAGTGAAATGAATTTGTTAAAATGCTTGGTAAAAAAACGAGGAAGCAAAAGTAAATACAAAATTGAATGAAGCCAATAAGAGTAATAGAAAATCCAGTTTTATTTTTTAAGATAAACCAGTAACTCTTTTTTGCTTGCGGTTGCTTAATTACAGTTGGTTTTGTTTCTGGAAGTAGTGAAATGTTTATAATTAATAAGAGAATGCCAAGTGTAGATAAAAATAAAAATACGTATAAATGGCCATTTATACTGCCGAGATAACCACCTATAAGAGGGCCAATTGCAGGTGCGAGAGCAAGTAACATTTGATACAGGCTCATCGCTTCTCCGCGTTCTTTTCCTTCAAATAAATCACCGATAATCGTTGCTGCAACTACAGGGATAGCTGCTATTCCTATAGCTTGAACAGCCCTAAAAAATAGAAATAAATAAATGTTCGCCGAAAAAGCACATCCGATTGAACCAATTGTACTAATGATTAAACTAGGGATAAGGACAGATTTTCTCCCTTTTGTATCAATTAAAGGTCCATATATGAGCTGCATAATTGCAAGAACGAATGTGAATAGTGAAACTGTTACATTTATTAGATAAAGAGAAGTGTGAAAAGAAGCTTGAATCATAGGCAAGATAGGCGTGTAAATATTTTGAGCGAAGGAACCGAGTAAGGCACTCATACAGACAACGTATAAAATGAAATGTAGTTTGGATTTTTTCATTATGTTAACCTCCTTGTAATTTAGTTTCCTTGGAAACTAAATTTATTTTAACATGTTTTTCTCACTTGTAAATATGAAAAAATGATTTTAAAATGGTATATAGTTAAATTGTTTCTTTGGAAACTTAGGGGGCGAACGGATTGGAACGTACAATGAAACAAATGGAAATAATTTCGGACATTCGTACACTTTTGCATAAAAAAGAAGAACATTTGAAAGGGCAAAATGAGAAGTTTCTTCGTGAGACAGGTATAAGTGGTATGTCTTTATCTGAATTACATGTGATCGAGTGTATCGGAAAAAATGCTCTGATGAATGTAACTGCTATTACGACAGAAATGGGAATGACAAAGGGTGCAATCTCTAAAATTTGTACAAAGTTGTTTCAAAAGCAATTCGTTGAGAAGATGCAAATGTTAGATAATCAAAAAGAAATTTTCTTTCGCTTAACGGAAAGCGGAAATGAAATATATAAAGCTCATGATAAATTGCATAAACAAGCTGAAGAAAAGTGGCTGCTACTGTTAGATGGATATACGGAAGAAGAGCAAAATTTTATTCAAAGGTTTATAAAGGATGTCTCCAAACATCTGGAAATATAATTGGAAGAAAAAACTCCTTTATTTCAAGCCTTTTGAATATAATTTCTAAAAAAACTCATATATAATAGAGAAAGATACTTAACATAGTGAATAATTAAAGAGTCAATATATAAAGAGGAGAGAATAACATGCTTGAAAATACGGGATTAGTATTAGAAGGCGGCGGTATGCGTGGTGTATATACGGGCGGGATATTAGAATATTTTATGGAACAAGATTTATATTTTCCATATGTAATTGGTGTGTCAGCCGGTGCTTGTCATGCAGCGTCGTATCTTTCCAGACAAAGAAATAGAAATAAAACAGTAAATATTGATTATGCATCACACCCACAATATTTATCGTATAAAAATTTATGGAGAAAACGCCAATTGTTTGATATGGAGTTCATTTTTCATGAAATTCCAGAAAAACATGTCCCGTTTGACTTTGAAACATATTTTAATAGTCCAGAGCGTTTCCTTGTAGGCACAACAGATTGTGAAACAGGACAGTCTGTTTATTTTGAAAAAGAGGGAACGAATGATGATGCACTAAATTTATTACAAGCATCTAGTTCATTACCTTTCATTGCACCTGTAGTAAATTACCGTGGTAAGCAGTTATTAGATGGCGGGATTTCGGATCCGATTCCAGTTCGTAAAGCGCAAGAAGATGGATTTAAAAAATCAGTCGTTATTTTAACGAGAAATCAAGGTTATGCTAAGAAAAAGTCAAAGTTTGGATGGGTGGCAGCGAAAGCTTATAAAAAATATCCGAAACTTGTTAATACGATGTTGAATCGTTATGAAGTATATAATGAAACACTTCACTACATTGAAAAAGAAGAGCAAGCTGGGAACTTATTTGTTATTCGTCCAGAAGTACAGCTTCAAGTAGATCGTATGGAAAAAGATACGGCAAAACTACAAAACCTATATGAGCAAGGCTATGAAGATGCAAAGAGACAGTTTGCAAATTTACAGTCGTTTTTACAAAAATAAGTATTAGGCTGTGGAGAAGAGTTTCTCCGCAGCCTTTTTATATTGCTTTTAAAAAGATGTATTAATGTTTAAGTGTTTAAAGAGTTTGTAAAACATCGGGTTTCTTATTGAGGAGAATTTATTTGAAGGATATTATGATGATGTAACGCTACTAAACTATTAAATTTATGAGGTGATTGTTAATGAAAGGAAAAGTTTTTTCAATTACGACTTTAGTAATATTAGCAACATCAATCTCAACAAGTGCATTCTATCCAACTCTAAGCGGTCACAAAAGCGGTAACCTACTATCTTACAGAGCTCAAACTACTACGAATCAAAATGCATCTCGTTGTTCAGTAGCAATTTCTTTTATTAAATCAAATGGAAATAATTCATATATTGAAAGCGCTTCGGACAAATTAGGATCCCATGAATCTGGAAGAGCATTAAACGCAACTGTGAGTAATGGTGCATATAACGCCTTTGGTGCAAAAGGACTATACTCTGAGCATTATGCTAATGAGAATAATGACTATCAAGAAGATACACACAAAGGTACTTTTGATAGTAATGGTAACTTACGATTACAGTGGTAAAAAGCATTGAACAGTTGTCTTAATAAATATTTGCATAAGGAGAAGGGGATGTTCATCATCTCCTTCTTATTTAAAAGGAGCACAGACATGTACCTAGCTTTTAAAAATATAAAAAACAACAAACTATTTTCCGTAATTCTTCTTATGGCATTTTTTATTTCTTTTCTTTCTATATCAGTAGCTGCGCTTTTAACAGAATCTAAACGGAATTTTATATCTGCTTTTCAAATCGGTTTCCCAGAAAACAATCAAATTTTAACTGTTCCGATAGCGAATGCAACTGAATTGGAAGAAATAATTCCTTTCATACAAGATACTTTTGTGAAAAGTGATATTTACGTAGAGTATTTAAAAGCATTAAATAGTTCAGGGGCAACAAAGATCATAGCTGTGAATTTAAAAGATGATTATTATTGGAAGCCATATATTTCTGAAGGACAATATTTTCATCGTGAAAATGTAAATCATATGGTTGTTGGTGATCAAACGAATGTAGAGGAATTATATGAATTTGATGATACATATAAAAAAATAGGAACTATATCGAGAAAAGACAGTGACGTCGGTGTAGCAGGCATATACGTTCCACTTCAAAACTTACCTACTATATCTAAAAAAGGTATTATCGCGAGTAAACAATTACAATTAACAGTTGTTAATCCTACATCATCTATTCATAACGAAATAAAAAAGTTTATGGATAGGAGTAAAGAAGTGCTTTCGGGAGATGTTCAAATACTGAATGAACGAGATCTTCAGGAACTACATGTGACACATATAGATCCAGCAAATAAGTATTATTATAAATTCATTCTTGTTGCAATTGTTTCTGGCATTTCTGCGGTTTTATTTTGGATTTATAAAAAAGAACGAGAGATTTCATTAAAAAAGGCAGTAGGTGCTTCTAATATATCTATTTACTGCGAACTATATATTCAAATTTTGTTTATTTCTCTAGCAGCGATGTTCTTAGTTTTTATTACGCTAGAAATATTTTCGGGAACAATTCATACGTATTTTCAGACATACTTAGTAAAACCGTTAACACTATATGTAATGATATGTAATGTTGTTTTTATAATTTTTCTTACATTTTTTGTTACTGTAATTCCAATCAAGCACGTTATAAATATATATCCCGGAAAACATTTAAGAACGTAGGAGGTCGTCATGTTTTTTATATTTGATTCTATACGGTCTGTGAAAAAACGGTTGTTACCAAGTTTGATTATAGTAATTTCTTTAATTATTGCATTTTCTTCAGCAATAGAGTTTGTTAGTAATCTTTCGGGATATCGAAAAATGATGACGGTAGCAAATAATTTATCGACTCATAAAAATTTCTATGAACTTTATGCGACGCAAGATATAACATTGTTTAGCGAAGAAAAAGCGAAAAGTGATTATCAACATTTCATTCAAGGGTTATCTAATACGATACCAATAACAAATAAAACTAATTATCTGTTCCGTAACTATTCACTTAGTTTAAAAAATGAAAATGGAACGATAAAGACTCTTATTGTTGATAAAGATATTAATAAATACTTTCATATACGAATTTCACAAGGAAGATATTTTGAGGAATCGGAATTTCATAAATCAGTATTTGATAGTAGACCTGTTATATTAGGGGCTAATTATAAAGGAAAGGTATCTATTGGTGATATCATACCATCTGGAAAAATGAAACTAAAAGTAATTGGCTTTTTAGAAAGAAATTCAGCATTTACATATCCTCGAAGCGGTGAAATATCGGATAATCGTATTACATTATTAGATGACATGGTGATTTTACCAATTGGAACAGAAGAAATAGAGTTCTATAGTGTAGACCTTTTATATAATGGGTTAATTATAGAAACAAATGAGAAGATAAATATGAATGAATTTCAAAAGAAAGTATTAAAGGTAACAGAAGGTAAGGGGTATTCGTATTATGTTACAAATCCGGATAAATTATTAGAAAATGAAAAGCAAGGCATTGATAATATGTCATATCCCTTATTATTAAGCGGTACAGTCTTATCTTTTTCATTTATATCTATTTTATTAACATCAATGGCCACGCTTTATATGGAACGTAAAAATATTTCTATTAAATCAGCATTAGGAGCAAGTACTTTTCAACTATGTCTTCCGTTTGTTATTGAGTATATGTTGTTATTCACTTTATCTGTATGTATAGGAATTATGTATTTCCAATGGGAGAATAGCGGAGTAATTGAAATTCAGAAAGGGCTAGAAAATAGTATAGTATCTTTCTTTGGAACGTTAAAAGTCTCTATAGAATCATTGATTGTTATAGGTGCTCTATCAATTGTAATGATCCTCATTATATATGCAATCATTTATTTCAATGTACTAAAAATAAAAAATACATATATGAAAGAGGTGCTATAGATGATTCAGCTCGCAAATGTGGCTAAGGGATACGGAAAGAGTAATTTTAGTGCTTTAAAAGATATTAATCTTACAATAGAAAAAGGCGAAATGATAGCAATTATGGGACCATCTGGTTCAGGGAAATCCACCTTGCTTAACATTATTGGTTTAATTGATAGCCCCTCTACTGGAAAGTATTTTTTAGATGGCATGGATACGAGTACATTAAAGTCAAACTATCATAAGTATAGAAATAAGGAAGTTGGATTTGTGTTTCAGAACTTTTCGCTACTAGATGATTATACAGTTATTGAAAATGTAATGCTCCCGCTTATATATAGAAAAATTTCTCATAAGAAACGTATACAAATATCAAAAGAAATGCTGGAAATGGTAGGGATTGAGAGGCATATTAACAAATATCCTTACGAGTTATCAGGTGGAGAACAGCAAAGAACAGCAATAGCAAGGGCTTTAGCACAAGACACAAAAATTATACTCGCTGATGAACCAACTGGTGCTCTTGATCAAGAAAACGGGAAGAAAATTATGAGCATCTTAAAAGAGATTCATAAACAAGGGAAAACGGTGCTAGTTGTTACACATGATCAAAAGGTAGCTGCATACTGCCAGAGGACGATACGTTTGCTTGATGGATATATGGTGTAATGTGGATAAAAGTATGTGGAGAGGTGATAATGGTTATTTCATCTGTTTTCATTCAAAAATATAGTAAAGAATTACAGGTGAATGAAAAATATTCATAATTTTTAACTCCTTTTATCTTTTTCATAGTTTAGGAATAGTGGAGGCTTTCGTATGATTTTCTTATTTATAGTATATTTTGTGATCATTATGACATTAGTAATGACGTTTCTTCTTTCAAAAAAATCATATAAGAAGCCTATTATTAAATATATACCAACGTTAATATTGTTTATTTTTGCTTTCATTTCTTCTGTTATGTTTGTATTGAATAACGGAATGGGAGCGCTGATGATAGCGGTCTCTTTAGGAATTACAGCGATAGTGAACGGTCTTTTACTTCTTGCATTGAAAGTAGCTCGTTTGATTGTTGCAAAAGGAAAGTAGCGCATCGAATTTCGATGCGCTACTTTTTTATGTATAAAAAAAATCCCTCTTTATGAGGGATTTTAATGTGGTAAGAATACCAATTGATAAGCAAACAAAATTCCAAATACGTATACAAGTGGGTGAACAGAACGGAATTTACCTTTTGCCACTTTCATAAGTGGGTATGAAATAAATCCAAGTGCGATACCTGTTGCGATACTTGATGTAAGTGGCATGCTTAAGATTACTAAGAATGCTGGGAATGCTTCATCAAATGCGTCCCAATCGATGTGGCGAACTGATCCCATCATAAGACTACCAACGATAATTAATGATGGTGCAGTAATAGCTGATACACCAGAAACGGCACTTACTAATGGTCCGAAGAATGCTGCTAGTGCGAATAAAACAGCTACTGTAACAGTTGTTAAACCAGTACGACCACCAGCTGCAACACCAGCAGATGATTCAATGTACGCTGTTGATGGTGTTGTTCCGAACATAGAACCGATTGTTGCTGAGAATGAGTCAGATAGAAGAGCTCGTCCAGCTTTTGGAAGCTTTCCATCTTTCATAAATCCACCTTGTTGAGCAACGCCAAGTAATGTACCTGTTGTATCGAATAATGTAACAAGGAAGAATGAAAATACAACGCCGTATAATCCGTAGTTAATTACATCAGATACTGCAGTAATTGGATTGGAAACGATGATTCCTTCTGGTAATCCAGGCATTGATGTAACGCCGTTTGAGAATGTTAATTGTCCTGTGAAGTAAGCAATAATACCAGTTAATAGCATTCCAATAAATAGTGCACCATTTACATTTAAAGACATAAGGACAATTGTAATTCCAAGTCCAGCTAATGCTAGTAGTACTGGAGCAGAGTGAAGATCACCAAGTCCAACTAAGTTTGCTTCATTTTTTGTAACTATACCTGTTAAACGTAAACCGATAAAGGCAATGAAAAGGCCGATACCCGCAGTAATTGCATGTTTTAAGTTTTCAGGAATTGCTTCCATTAATTTTGTACGGAAAGAAGTGAATGATAACAAAATTAAGATCATACCTGCTACGAATACAGCAGAGAATGCAATTGCGAAAGTCATGCCTTCATGAGCTTTTACAACAGAATAAGAGAAGTAAGCATTTAATCCCATACCTGGTGCAATTGCGATTGGTAAGTTTGTAAAGATCGCCATAAATAATGTTCCGACAACAGCAGCGATAATTGTTGCTGTAAATGCTTGTTCAAATGGAACTCCTGCATCCCCAAGGATGACAGGGTTTACGACAATGATATATGCCATTGTTAAGAAGGTAATAATACCTGCCATAATTTCAGTTTTAATAGAAGTTTTATGTTTTGAAAGGTTAAACATATAAACATCCTTTCTGTTTACGAATAATTTTCACAACAGTTATATATAATATTCGTTTTTTAACTATTTTGCAATAGTTTTGCATAAAAAGTTTATAACAATTCATATTTTATGTCCTAAATTCGAATATTAATCGTAAACCGATTTGCGAATTTCAGTTTTTATTGTGCGCATTATAAGGAAAAGGAGTTGAAAGAAGCTATGCCACAGCAAAAAAACTTTGTAACAATGCCTGCGCAACATCAAAATAAACAGCCTGGTATTGAATCATTAATGAATCCACTTCCGCAGTTTGAAGATCCAAATTATAAAGGAAGTGAAAAGTTAAAAGGAAAAAATATATTAATTACAGGAGGAGACAGTGGGATTGGAAGAGCTGTTTCCATCGCTTTTGCAAAAGAGGGAGCAAATATCGCGATTGCTTATTTAGATGAAGATGGAGATGCAAATGAGACGAAGCAACGTGTAGAACAAGAAGGGGTAAAGTGTGTATTGTTGCCGGGTGATTTAAGTAATGAACAACATTGTAAAGATATTGTAGAAGAGACCGTTCGGCAGCTAGGTAGTTTACATGTTTTAGTAAATAATGTCGCGCAGCAATATCCGCAGCAAGGATTAGAGTATATTACAGCAGAACAGCTAGAAAAGACTTTTCGTATTAATATTTTTTCTTATTTTCACGTTACGAAAGCAGCACTTTCTCATTTAAAACAAGGAGATGTCATTATAAATACGGCGTCTATCGTTGCGTATGAAGGAAATGAAACTTTAATTGATTATTCGGCAACGAAAGGAGCAATCGTAGCTTTTACAAGATCACTGTCTCAATCGTTAGTGCAAAAAGGAATTCGTGTAAATGGTGTTGCGCCGGGACCAATTTGGACGCCACTTATTCCATCGAGCTTTGATGAGAAGAAAGTCTCTCAGTTTGGGAGTAATGTCCCGATGCAAAGACCTGGTCAACCATATGAATTAGCACCAGCATACGTATATTTAGCGTCTGGTGATTCCACATATGTGACAGGGCAAATGATACATGTAAACGGAGGCGTTATCGTCAATGGATAGTTTTCATTTATAAGAGCAAAGTAAAGCTAATCGCATTTATTATGATACTAGTGCTAGGGAGGATTTAGATGAAGAAAGTATTGTTTATCGTAATCCTATTTTTCTGCCTACCAGCTAGCGCTTTTGCTAATACAGATCATTTAATTTTAGTGAACCTTACGACGAATCAGCTATCTTTTTTTGAAGAGGGAAATTATACGAAAACATTTCCAATAACGACGGGAAGGGATAGTACCCCAACGCCTGAAGGTAATTTTTGTATTATAACTAAATATAAAAATAAAGAATACCATCGAAAAAAAATAGCTGGGGGTGCGCCGAATAACCCTCTTGGTACGAGGTGGCTTGGGCTAGACAAGAATGAATATGCGATTCACGGGACAAATCGAGAATGGACGATTGGAAGCAGAGAGTCGAATGGTTGTATTCGCATGCATGACCGGGATATAAAATGGTTATATGATCGGGTGCAATTACAGACGAAAGTAATCATTTCTCGTTTTCATACGAGCCCTGAATATGAAGCGAATAAGCTTGGTTACCGCGTTGTGAGCTGGAACGGTCGTAAAGTAGAAGAAGAGCAAATTGGCATGCTTACGTTAGTAGACCGTGCCGAAATATATTGGCAAGAACCAAATGGGCAGTTAACAAAAGTGAAAACGGTATTGCCAAACGAAAGATATGCAGTGTATTCAAAACGAAAAGAAGGAATATATTATATAGGAAACAATTTGTATATAGTGGATGAAACTGGAGAAAAAATTCGTTATGAGCAAATTCCTACTTCGACCTTAAGTAATATATATAAACGGAAATATAATATTCCGTAATGGCTACCGTATTATAGACGGTAGCTTATTTCTACTTCGAGTTTAACTGCAACTATTGTATTTTGCTGAATATAATACAGTACAGATAGGGGGCGGTTACATTATGAAAAGTGAATTTGCTTTTAAAATCTTCTTAGTAACGACCTGTTTATTTATCGTGTATTTGTATGCGTTTCTCGTTTTTTCTTTTTATGTTCCATATGTTGATTTAATATTGTTCTTCGGATTTATTTGGGCATTTGTGAAAGCAAGAGAAGGAGAGAAGAGTATATATCGGCGCATTACCTTATGTGGGACAGTTGTTCTCGTTATTTTGTACTTTTTTATCATGCATGATTTTTGGAGAGGAATGTAAAAAAGCATACGAGTAATCGTATGCTTTTTTGTTTAATATTTTGGCTTAAATGTATGACAACAAGTTTCTACACTTGTTGTTACAGAACTTTCTAGCGTCTCGTTTGTTAAAACCGCGCCTGTATATGAACCATTTGCATTTGATCCAGATTCTTGTGCATCTGGTTGAACAACGATTGCATTTGCTTGACAAAAGTTACCTTGTCCCCAAAATGAGCAATTGGAAACAGAGCATTTTACTTCTGGCATAAAACCCCCTCCTTATACATTAGTTTGGGATTTTACGCCCATTTCATGTGTAGAAGGAGTTTCCTTTTCTCGTTATTTTTTCGTTTGCTCAAGCCATTCTTTTAATTTGTCTTCCGGTTGTTCACCACTAATACGGCTTACTTCTTTGCCATCTTTAAAGTGAATGATTGTTGGAGTTCCTTTAATTTTATATTCATCCCAAGGAACATCTAGTTTTTCAATATCCATAACTTTCATATCAACGTTCAAGTCTTTAGCCATTGGTACTACGACAGGAGATAGCTTTTGACAATGAACACAAGATGTTTGATAAAAGTATACTGTTTCTTCTTTTTTCTCTTTTAAATTCTTTTGAAGATCTGAAAGAGAGATTTTGTTTGTGTAGTAGTCAGGGCCATTTGTCTTACTATCAGTAGCATTATCAATTTTCTGGCTAGTAGCGTTTTTTTCTTCCATTTGTGTAACAGCAAAAATTGCTGCAAACAAGGCGATAATAATACCAAATATAAGCATTTTTTTCATTTTTTCATCTCCTTATTTGTTTTTTATTACAATAAAACTACAAACAGCGATTGTAATAAAGCCGATAAGTGCTAAAAACGGGATTGTAATAAAACCAAACCAGTTTATGAATTCTCCGGTGCAGGGTACACGTCCGCAAGCTGCTCCAGCAGCTGAAAATGCTGCGACTTTTTGAATTGCATAGTGATATAAAGAAATACAAGCACCAATACTTGCAATTGGTAAAGAATAACTTGCGATGCGATAATCTTTCTTTGCTACAGCTATACCAAGCCATAAAACGAATGGATACATAATAATACGTTGATACCAACAAAGTACACAAGGTTCAAATTTCATGATTTCGGAAAAATAAAGACTTCCTAGTGTAGCGATAAAAGAAGCTCCCCACGCGGTAAGTAAAGCATATTCTTGCTTTTTTTCTCGTCTCATATTTTATACCTCTCTTATAATAGTTACATACTAAATTATAGTATGAAGTGGCACAGAAAAGAAAGAAAAAATATGTTTATCAATAAAAGTTTTATAAGAGGAAACTTTTATTGATATCAATATTTAAAAAAGCGCCATTCTCCTGAAGAGAATAGCGCTATATTTTACATTTGAATTTGCTCTACTTCTTCTATATGTGACTTTTGAGATGCATGGTCAATATATTGAAATAGGAGCTGCAATTGTTTATCAACTTCTGGCATTTCTTTACTGTATTGATAAGCGTGTAAAAAATGTTCAATACGCTTAGAAAATAATTGATCGTTCGTTTGAACCATAAGAACGAGTAATTTATCCCAATTACAGCTATACGTGTAATAGAGAGCTTTGTCATAGTCGTTATATGTTTGCACTGTGTACCCTCCTTACTGAGGAGTTATATATAGTGTGTGACAAGCAAGGAGAAATACACTTGAAAGAATTTGTTAAGAAAAAAAGCGAATGAAAAGAAAAAACGAGGAATTTCCTCGTTTTTAAGCTTTTGGCATTGGCGTAGGTGTTGGTTTGCCATAGCCTTCTTTGTATTTATTGTCGATATAGTTACGAATTTCGAGCGTTGATTTTCCTTTTTGTTTCATGGAAGCAGATTCAACTGCGATTTCTAAGCAATTGACACAAGTCGTTGCGTGGGAATCCCAGACAACTTCACCGTTCTTTTTAATTTCACGAATAAAGCAGTTTTTATTATTTTTATGTCCCACACTCTCACCGCAACCGCAGTAACATGGAATCCAATCTAATAGCTCTGCATTTTGTCCAGCTACAGTATAGATATCTTTCATTTGTGGATCAAGCTTGTCTAAGAAGGTAGGAAGTGTGTCGACCCCTTTTGTTTTTTCTTGAATGTCAACTTGCTGAGTATGCGATGCGTGGTCATGCTCTTCTTTTGATTCAGATGATTTCTTTTCATTTGTACTAGTAGCTCCGCAACCAGCAAGAATTAAACTCAGTACTGCAAGTAAAGAAAATACATATTTCTTCATACGCTTGTCCCCTTTACAAATGTATTAATCAAATTGTATCAGACTAAAACACCTAGGGAGAAGCTTTTTTTGAACGATTTTTGAAGTGCCATCGTAGTGAATGAAATAGAAATAAAATTGGGATATAGGCGTATACAATATATAAGCCAGCTTGAGATAGTACTGTATTTAATGTGTTGATACTTTCACGGTTTGTAAAAAATAAGGACGAAATAAAGATAGCTGCGATAAAAAATGGCAGTGTGATTTTAAAAGGTATGTGAAAAGATTTTTTACTAATGCAACAAGAAGACCAAATGGTTAAACAAAGATTAGGTAAAATAATAAGATACCATATGAAAATAATGATGTACTCAAACCTTTGAATAAAAGGCACCTTAATAATTTTTAGCATCGTTAAGGTTGGCCAAATTGTATGATGTAGTTGCCCTTGGCTATAGTACATAAGGGAAACGATGGCTAATATTACGTAGAGGAGCGTCGTAAAAGCAATACCACCATGTGCCCATTTATTTAACGATTTTCCTTTTTTAATAAATGGATAAAAAACAAGGATTGCTTCAAATCCGAGAAATTCTAATGCAGATGCTTTCGCTGCAGTTAAAATGTCTAAAGGTGAATGAGTTAGAATTGGAAAGATGTTACGAACATGCGCATATTTCATTGGGAAAACTAAGAAGAACAGGACGAAAATCGGTATTATGACGCCCCAAAAACATATTCCTGTTACAGAACGAAAGCCGCCTCTAATTATGTAATAAGCTACAAGTAAAAATAGTAAAGTTAATTTCCACGGTTTAATTGTAGGAAAGACCCAAACTTGAATAACTTCAATATATGTACGAAGAACAGTAAGGCAAAATAATAGAAGATATGCCGCAAAGCATACGGAAAAAAATGTTCCAATCCACTTTCCGAAACATGTCGTATGGATATTCATTAAATCATTATCTTTTTCTAACATTTTCAGCATACAAAATAATACGATATGAGTTGCAATACCAGCGATAATAAGAGAAATCCAAGAGTCATAACCGGCAAATTGCGCAATAATCCTTTGGTATCCTAACACCCCTACTCCAATTTGAAGAGAGTGTAATAGAAGGAATGTGAAATACGGGGAAACTGTATGTGTTTTATCTTGTCCAGTCATGATAGCACCTCACTATTCTCCGATACCAGATTGTACGACATTAATCTTTACATTGACAGCAACGTCTACGTTAGGATACATATCTTGAATTTGTTTCATGCTCCATTTTCTTGAATGACTACGAATTTCTTCACGTATACCGATTGGATCGATTTTTTTTTCTTGGAATGTTTGTATTAATTCGTTTAAATCCTTCTCAAGTGTTTTTTCTACATGTCTTTTTACGTAAGTTACATTTTCACTCTTTGATAAATCAAGCCAACTAGGAGCATTTTTTATGAGTCCATTTAATTTTAAGTGAATGTTAACTTTCGGAATATCACCGTTTGGTGAAAGAGAACATACACTTTTTCCAGATAAGTTTTGAGTAGCAATCAAACCTTTATGTTTACCTTGACGTGTCGGAACTTCGTAACGCCCATTTTTCGTTGGATTAATGAGTAATTTAAATAAAAAAGACCTTTTCTTATTTGTATACATAGCCACTTTATCCTTTTTTAAAAAAGCTAGTCCTTTAATGGAAGCAGATTTGTCTTCTGATACTTGAATGTAAGGAAGAAATGGATCGCATCCAGATGAATAGAAGTTATATAAAAAAATATTTAAAGCTGTCCGCGGGATTGTCTCGTTTTTTATATTTTGCTCCAGTAAATCAGATAGATAAAGTGATCCATTTGTTCTGACATGTTTAAGTAATTCTTCTGCTGAACCATCTACAAGCGCTAGTTGTACATCTCGTCCAATGTTAGGATCACGTTGTAAGTTGTTAATAACATCTCCAAGTCCATGTTCACCAAATGCTTTTCCAAATAGGACAACACGCATTTGACCTACAGCAATCGTATGTGGCGATTTGGCGTTTAGAAGGGAAGATATAGTTTCAATTGTACCTGCATGGGTTGATTGAGTTTCTGGTTTAGATTGTACGCCTTTTGTGTAATCGGGATATAAAATTGTCCCGCGAAATTTTTTATCTTTTATTATATCGAATCCACCTACGTGAATCATTCGCTGTGTATCAACTATATTTGCTTCTGTACAACCAGATTGAAAAATTAAAATGATAATGAAAAAGCAGAATAAAATATTTTTCATTTTTCCTCACCGTCGTGTTTTTCTTTCGCTTTGTTTGGATCATAGCGCCATTTCTTTTTTGGTCTTAGAAAAGAAGCACGTCCTGCAGTTTGACTAAATGGAAGGCGAAGGAGTCCTTCAGCTGTACCTAACCCGCGAAATGGGTATAAAGGTAATAAATAAGGTGATCCAAGTGATTTTAAGCGAATTAAATGAGCCAATATGAATACAAATCCGACGATAAGCCCTACACCTCCAAATGCTCCAGCTAAAATGATGAGAGGGAAGCGTAATATCCGGATAGTAGAAGACATTTTTACTGTTGGTGTTGTAAAAGAAGCTAGTGCAGACAACGCAACAGCAATTAATAAGATGGTGCTCGTTAAAGCAGCCTCAACAGATGCCTGCCCAATTACAATGCCGCCAACAATACCAATGGTTTGGCCGACTTTAGTCGGTAAACGCGCCCCAGCTTCGCGCAGTAATTCGATTGTAATTTCTAAAAAAAGTGCCTCCAAAACAGGTGGAAATGGTACGTTGGCTCTAGAATAAATAATAGGGCCGAGTAAATCTGCTGGAATCATTTGATAGTGATACGTTAATACAGCTGTATAAATAGCTGATGAAAATAGAGAGAATGCTGCACCAAAAAAACGAACTAATCTAAGAAATGACCCTGCTATCCATGGTAAATAATAGTCTTCTGGAGAGACGAAGAAATCGAGTAGTGTTGCGGGTCCAGCTAATGCATATGGTGAACCGTCTGTTAAAATGACGACTCCTCCATTCAGTAATGCATAAACGGATCGGTCTAAACGCTCTGTAGGCAGTAAAACAGGGAAAGGTGAGTTGCTATTATCACTAATAAACTGTTCAATCATAGTTGCATCAAAAGGGTAATCAAAATCAATATCTCGCAGGCGTTGCACTGCAGTGTTCACATGCTGTTCATTTGTAATATCCGCCATATAAGCGACTACAATTTTTGTTTTTGATATAGAGCCAACGGACAGTTCTTTGAAAATTAATTGCTCTGTTACAATGCTTCGCCGAAGTAAATGTATATTCGTATCAATATTCTCAACGAATCCAATTTTGGGACCGATGACACTATATTCATTTTCTGTATCGTTATATAATCGTGTACCTAAAGCTAAACTTTCAGCACGAATCAGTGCATATTCGGCTGTTTGGGAATCAACTTTTAGCTGCAAGAGTACATATCCACTTAATAGTTTTTCACGGATATCATCAATAGAAGGATTGGTAATAATCTCCTCAAGTGTGACGATGTTTGCTATGTCATTTATATTTTGAATGCGATCTAATTCTTTTTTGATAGGTGTTAAAATGAATCGATTAATAATAAGTGATTCAACTGTAGATTTATAATAAAACAAACATAATGACCCATCCTCTATGACATTATAAGAGGAAAAATCGCTGGATTCTTTCATAGTGTGGATGAATTCTGGAACAGAGCATACGGATTGTTTCTTCTTTTTAGATGATAAACGAAACATTTTCTCACCCCTGACATACATCATTTACTTGTGTTAGTTTTTGGGAAAGACGGGAATTTATACTTGAAAATTGAAAGTTCATAAAGAAAAGGAAGAGTATTAAATATCTCTTCCTTTTTGGCATGTTAATTTGTGTTCTTTTCTTTAATAGACTTCACTAATTTAATCATTTCTGCACGTATATCTTCTTTTTTCACGTTTAGTTTTTCTGCAATTTGCTTAATGTCCATTCCATCTTTTTTCATTTTTAGTACATCATCGAGAGGGGTATTACTTTTTTGAGAGATGATTGTTAATACTGTAAGTTGACGTAATCCGATATTATATTCTTTCATTTTTTGTTTGAGTCCATCTGGTGTAGATTTTTGCATATTTGCTAATTCTTGCAGTAGTGCTTTTTTCGTCTCTTTATTTATATGATGTTTTTTCAACTTACTTGGATCTACGCCGAAATGCTGGGCTGTTTTCTCCCAAGATTTATTTTGTTTATAGTAAGCTAAAACGTCTTTTATTTCTTTTTTACTCATTTTTGCAATATGAGCAGCTTTCCAAATTTCATGTTTGTTATAGCCGAGTTTTTCGAGCGACTGCATTTCTTCTTCTGAAATAGGCTTATGATGGTGCAATGTTACTTCTTTTGGCGTGGCAGCGAAAGTAGGGAAGACGGTTGCCCCGAATAATAATGTTGCCATGGTCATACTTACTGCGATTTTTTTGTACATATAAACTCCTCCTAGATGGATAATGTGGAAAACTGTACACATATCATTTCCATAAAATGTGAAATACTTGTGAACAAGTTAAGTTTTTTTATTCACAGTATAAAATGACGTTTTTGGAAGTTTTCCAACATAAAACATTGATTAATAGTAAAAAACTAAGGTATAATCGAAATTGAAAATCAATATCAATAACAAATGTATACATATAGATGAAAATAAGGGAGAGAAAAATATGACTACATATACTTCCATCGCAAATGTGATTAAAGAAAGACGCTCTGTACGTACATTCACAGATAAAGCTGTAGATAAAGAGTTATTAATTGAACTATTAAACGACGCAACGTGGGCACCGAATCATAAACACCGTGAACCATGGAATTGTAAATTATACATTGGAGAAGGTCGCAAAAAATTAGTAGATGCAGTATTAAACTCTTTCACAGAAGAAGAAAGAGCGAAACGCGGTAAAATCTTATCAGATCGTTTCTTAAGCACGCCTGCACAAATTGTTGTTTATATTAATGAAGATCCACGTCAAATTCAACGCGACGAAGATTACGCTGCAACATGTGCATTTATGCAAAACTTCCAACTACTTGCTTGGGAGCGTGGATTAGGATGTGTTTGGAAATCAGGCGGATTAAACTACAATCCATTATTTATAGAAGGACTCGGTTTAACAAGAGGTCAACGCATCGTTGGAATTCTTCACCTTGGCTATTTCGATAAAGCACCAGAAGGAAAAGCTCGTACACCGATTATGGAGAAGATGGAGATTATTGAAGGTTAATAGATGAGACATTCTCGTTTTTATGAGGATGTCTTTTTATTATGCAATCAATCCTCATGAAAGCTTGTTCCTCATCATACACTTTCTTAAGGGAAAGTGTAAGGAGGGAAAATAATGAGAGCAAGTGACGATAAAGCACTGCAATATGCGATTGCGGAAATTACGGAAATTGCGACTGGATTTGGGCTTGATTTTTATCCGATGCGTTATGAAATATGTCCAGCGGAAATTATTTATACATTTGGTGCATATGGGATGCCGACGCGGTTTTCACATTGGAGTTTTGGAAAACAGTTTTTTAGAATGAAATTACAATACGATTTAGGTCTTAGTAAAATATACGAACTCGTTATTAACTCTGATCCATGTTATGCCTTTTTATTAGATACGAACTCGTTAATTCAAAACAAATTAATTGTAGCGCACGTTTTAGCGCACTGTGACTTCTTTAAAAATAATATTCGCTTCTCTAATACGAAACGAGATATGGTGGAGAGTATGGCGGCAACGGCTGATCGCGTGAAAGCATATGAGCATAAGTATGGAAAGGCAGAAGTCGAAACATTTTTGGATGCCGTACTTGCCATTCAAGAGCACATTGATCCGTCACTTATGCGTCCAAAACTGGCGTGGAGTATTGAAGATTTAGAAGAGGATGTAGAAAAGAAAAAGATATCACAGTACGATGATTTATGGAATTTAGATGATCGAAACAAAAAGAGAGAACGACCTAATATGCATAAAAAGAAGAAAATTCCGCCGCAACCAGAGAAAGATTTACTCCTCTTTATTGAAGAATATAGCCGTGAGCTAGAAGATTGGCAGCGCGATATATTAACGATGATGCGCGAGGAAATGTTATATTTCTGGCCGCAGCTTGAAACGAAGATCATGAACGAAGGTTGGGCTTCTTACTGGCATCAACGCATACTCCGTGAAATGGACTTAACATCTTCTGAAGCGATTGAATTCGCAAAGCTTAATGCAGGTGTAGTTCAACCATCAAAAACAAGCATTAACCCATACTACCTCGGTATTAAAATGTTCGAAGATATTGAAGAACGCTACAATAACCCGACAGAAGAAATGAAACGACGCGGCGTAAAGCCAGGATCTGGTCGGGACAAAATCTTTGAAGTACGCGAAATCGAATGGGATGTATCATTCTTAAGAAACTACTTAAACAAAGATCTCGTAATGAGAGAAGATATGTACTTATTCCAGCGCCAAGGAAAAGAATATAAAGTAATAGATAAAGAGTGGGAACAGGTACGTGATCAGCTCGTAAATATGCGTACAAACGGTGGCTTCCCGTACTTAGTAGTAGAAGATGGAGATTACTTAAAGAACGGAGAATTGTACATTAAACATAGTTACGAAGGAATCGAGCTCGATTTAAAATACTTAGAAAAAGTACTGCCATATATTCATCAATTATGGGGAAGAACGGTGCATATGGAGTCGATTGTGGAAAGTAAGGGCGTTGTGTTTTCTTATGATGGGAAGATGGTTCATCGGAAGTATGTGTGATAAAAAAGAACGGACATAGAATGCTATGTCCGTTCTTTTTTATTTGGAACAAGGTCAAATATGCTATTCTTGAAAAAGGGAGTTACATAGAGAAATGGAGCGATTCAAATGAGCAAAATAGGGGTATGCAAGGTGGATATTATGCCGCCTGTAGGTATTGATTTTGTCGGATACCATAGAGAGACAGGAATAAATAATATTGAAGAGTGTATTTATGGGACAGTTTTTGTATTTGAAAAAGATGAGACGAAAACTGTGTTTATAAGTATTGATAATATTGGAATGTTAGTAGAAGATACAAATATGATTCGTGAACAAATAGCGAGAGAGCTTCATATATCATTTGAGCGAATAACTGTTGTTTATACACATACACACTCTGGTCCGGAAACAGTCGGTGATCATCCTTTAATAAAGTCGTATAAAACGATTTTAGTAAATAATGTAGTGCACGGTGCTGTTACTGCGAATAACAACTTGAGGCCATGTGAAATTGGCTGGAGTGTTACGACAGGTTATATTGGGGTAAACCGAAGAGAGAGAACATCTGATGGAAGAGCGAAGATGGGAACAAATATAGAGGGTGTTGTAGATAAACGAATTGGCATGTTAGCCATAAGAAATGCTGAAACGAAGGAGCTATCTGGGATTATAGTATTTTGTACGGCACATCCGAATGTGTTAAAAGGTGATAGCGATGTACTATCGGCGGATTATCCGGGAATGACGAGAGAGATTCTTGAGAAAATCGTAAACTGTCCTGTTATTATTGTGCAAGGTGCTGCTGGCAATGTAAATGCAAAGTATCGCGGTTCAAGGGAAGCAGTAAAGCAAATGGCTTACACAGTTAGTGGACATGTATTAACGATGTTGCCAATAGTTACATATAGCCCAATTGTAAGTTTAAGAACAGTTTCAAGTACGATGCAAATGAAGTTGAAAGATATTCCTGAAATTAATGAAATACGAAGCATGGCTCAATTAGCTGAGAAGCAGTGGGATGTGAATACGGATGAATGGCTTACTATAATTTTAGAGAAATATAAGCAAGGTATTCGGCAGTTACGTATTGATTTAGAAGTTCAACTGTTTCAAATTAATGATGGTATGTTCTTTGGTATACCGATGGAACCTTTTTCAGAAATAGCTTTAGAAGTGAAAGAGCGTCTTCAAAATGAAATAGCTTTTTTAGGTGGATATACGAATGGATATATTGGTTATTTACCGACAAAAGAAGAGTTTGCATATGGTGGGTACGAAGTAGAGCTAAACCCTGTTGTATATGGGCCTGTTACGAATTTATTGATGCCACCGGAGGAGAATACGGCAGAATTAGTCGTGCAGAGAGCTATGGAATTATATAATGCGTAAAATATAGACTCTTGCATATTTGATATGAAATTTAAAAGAAGCAATAATTATTAATAAAACTGTAGAAAACGAATCCATTTTGAAAGGGACTGATCAAAATGGATTCGTTTTTATATGGAGTTTTTGCTTACCAAACAGGTCGTATATTTGATGATAATTTCTCTGTATTTTCTTTAGTAACGAATGTTGTTAAATCTTCCTTGAGCATTTGCATTCGTTCAGTACCTATGTTTTCAATCCATCGTTGCTCTATTTCAGCTACTATTTCTTCTTTCGTTTTCATTACAGCTAAACCTCGTTCGGTTAAAATAATGATTTTACCTCTTTTATCAGTAGGATGCTTTTTGCGCGTGACATAACCACTATTTTCAAGAGAATCGATCATTTTACTTACAGCTTGTTTAGAAACTCCTAAATACTCAGCCAATTCTATACCGGTTGCTCCATTAGGAAGGATACGTTTGAACATAAAGCCGTGTGCTGGCCTAATATCTTCAAATCCCAATTCACTTAATCTGTCATGCAGTTCAGTAATTAATGTACTGAAAGATAATGATAAAAGTGAAGTAAGGTCTAGTTCGTTAAATGTTTGATGATTCATGTATAACCTCCACAATTGTAGTCAATTAAGTTGACTATATATAAAACCTATTGTACTATACAGGATATGGTCAATCAAATTGACTATATCTTGTATAGTACAAATAATGATCTATATAAATAGAATCAACGGAGGTTTCACATGGTTAATATCGTAAAAATTAGAGGGAGTGTATTTGCACCGTATGCGTTGCTGAAGCCTATTAAGGATGCTGCAACAGGAAGAGTTTTTGAATACGCTGGAGATGCACGTGAATTTACACCATTCGCTGTAAATACAAAGCGTTCAAGATTAGAACAAGAAGTGATTGTTGATTTTTATAAAAGAGAAATTTTCACATATGTAGATGCTTGCATCGTTACTGTGAAAATTACAAATTCAGATGGTTCAATTGAGTATCAAAAAGGAGAAACAAGTACAGAAAATATTGTATGTACTAATATCGTATGGGGCGAGGATGAAGTTTCATTTGAAATGAGAGCAAGTGCAAGTAATCCGTTAAACGCAGCGGCACCCGCAGCAGATTATTTTTTGGTTATAAGAGTTAATACAAGTGGCATTGTGCATATTGAAGGTTTACATGATGGTTTCCCTTGCTATGAATTTTATAAACAAATAGACTTTCGTTCATTTGAAAAAATATATACACATGATTTCAGAGAAACGAATGATACCCCAGCAGCGCTAGCTGGAGAAATGGAATATAGCTTTAAAACGAAAATCTAGCTATAAATATAGCGTCATTTTTAAGAAAGAAGTAGCCAATGTAAAAGAGAAAGATTTTAATTATGTGGCTGAAATGGAGTTTTTTTATTAAATAATGCAGTATATAAAATTAGAATTATAGAGGTGTTTCTTATGACTAATATCGTAAAAGTTAGAGCCAGCGTATTTATTCCAATGTCTTGGACAGAACCGAGGAAGGATATGGAAACAGGGAAAATAATTCAATTCGAAGGTGATTCACGCGAATTTACACCACATGCGGTAAATACTATGCGCTCTAGAGTGGAGCAAGAGGTAGTAGTGGATTTTTATAAAGAAGAAGTGTTTTCATATGCGAACACGGGTATTACGACAGAGAAGGTTACGAATCCAGATGGTTCTGTGAATAAAAGAACAGGAAAAGCGAGTACTGAAAATATTGTGTGCACGAATATCGTATGGAATCCTGATGGTGTGCAATTTAAAATGAGTGCGAGTGCAAGTAATCCATTAAATATATATGCACCTCCTGTAGATTATGTATTACATGTATGTGTGAACAAGGATGGTAGTATTGAGATTCAAGGGGAGCATGATGGATTCCCTTGTTTTGAATTTTATAAGCAAGTAGATTTCGGTTCATTTGAAAAAATATATACACATGATTTTAGAGAAACTGGTGATACAGCTGCAGCACTAGGTGGAGAAATGGATTATAGTTTTACAAGGAGTTTATAAGAAGTAAGATAATAATGCAGTGTAGTTGAGAAATGCAAAAGTCAATAAAATCAGTGACTTTTGCATTTTCACTATACGTTAGAAAGTTTCAAAAAAATAAAACGCTTTACAATATACCCTTCAGGGTATATGTTATTATACAAAGTTACAAAGTAATGTATAATATAGTTATAAATACGGAGGTGGTCTACAGTGGAATATAATCAAGATATGAAAAATAGATTGAAACGTATTGAAGGTCAAGTTCGTGGTGTACTTCGTATGATGGAAGAAGGAAAAGATTGCCGAGAGGTTATTACACAGTTAACGGCATCTCGTTCTGCACTTGATCGTACAATTGGACTTGTTGTTGGAACGAATTTAGAGCAATGTTTGCGTGAACAGTTTGAAAGTGGTAATGGTTCAAATGAAGAGTTAATTAAAGAAGCTGTTCAATTACTTGTAAAAAGCCGATAATCTGTCAAACGTAAGTGTTGACAGATTTTCAAAAACATTTTAATATACCCCTACAGGTATATGTATATAAGTTATGGAGGAATCGACTATGAGTATAAAAGTGAATAGGAGTTTAGATTGTAAGGGATTGGCTTGTCCGATGCCGATTGTGAAGACGAAGAAGGCGATGGAAAGTCTCGCATCAGGGCAAGTGATTGAAGTTCAGGCAACAGATAAAGGGTCTACTGTAGATATACAAAGTTGGGCGAGTAAAGTAGGTCATCAATATATCGGGACGAAACACGAAGGAGATCTATTGATGCATTACGTTAGAAAAGCACATGAGCATGAAGTGAATGAAGTAGTGAAATATCCTCAAACAATTACAAATGCGGAATTGCAAGAGATATTATTAAGTGGTGAAGAGTGTATTATATTAGATGTTCGTGAAGCAGCGGAATTCGCTTTTGGTCATATTCCAACGGCTATTTCATTCCCATTAGGCGAACTGGGTAGTGCAGAATTAGATCAGACGAAGCAAATTTATGTTATTTGCCGAACTGGTAACCGTAGTGATGTAGCTTGCCAAATGTTGAAAGAGAAAGGGTATTTAAATGTGAAAAATATCATTCCAGGTATGTTAGAGTGGCAAGGGGATGTGGAAAAGTAAAATTTTTTAAATAAAAATATACCTATGGGGGTAATTAGATGATTGTTAAACCGTTACAAGCAAAAGATGTTGCAGAGAAAGTTTTATTCGGAGAGCTGTTTATTTTAGATGTTCGAAATGAGACGGATTATGAAGATTGGAAAATTGAAGGGAAACAAATTTCTTCTATAAATAAACCGTATTTTGATTTGTTAGATGGTGTAGATCATATTGCAAGTGAATTGCCGAGGGAGAAAGAAATTTTAGTCGTATGTGCGAAAGAAGGTTCTTCACAGTTTGTCGCTGAGCAATTGTTGGATGCTGGCTTCCATAATGTTTTTTATTTAGCTGGCGGTATGAAAGCTTGGAGTGAATATGTGAAGCCGTTAAAGGTAGGAGATGTACAGGGGGGAGGAAGTATATATCAATTTAACCGCCTTGGAAAAGGCTGTTTATCTTATATGGTCGTTTCAAACGGTGAAGCAGCAGTTATTGATGCAGTAAGAACAATTGAAGCATACGAAGAGTTTGCGAAAGAGTATGGCGTTACGATTACGAATGTAATGGATACACATTTACATGCAGACCACATTTCTGGAGGACGTAAGTTAGCTGAAAGAGTAGGTGGCACGTATTGGTTACCGCCGAAAGATGCGGAGGAAGTTGTTTTCTCATATAAACCGCTCGTTGAAGGTTCTGTTATTACGGTGGGGGGTACTAAAATTGAAATTGATGCATTATACTCACCTGGGCATACGATTGGAAGTACATCATTTATTGTAGATGATTCCTATTTATTATCAGGCGATATTTTATTTGTAGATTCAATCGGGCGTCCAGATCTTGCTGGAAAGGCTGAGGATTGGGTGAGTGATTTAAGAGAAACTTTATATAACCGATATAAAGTACTATCTCAACAATTAATCGTGTTACCAGCTCATTATTCAAAAATAAGTGAAATGGATGAGAATGGTGTTGTGAGCGCAAAGTTAAAAGATTTATTTGTGTATAATGCAGGACTAAATATTGAGAGTGAGGGAGAGTTTCGTAAAGTGGTAACGGAGAATTTACCACCTCAGCCGAATGCTTACGAAGAAATTCGTCAAACGAATATGGGTAAGATTCATCCGAGTGTGGATGAAGAACGTGAAATGGAGACTGGTCCAAATCGTTGCGCAGTTCATGAATAAATAAAAAATGGAGGAATAGATGATGAATGTAAAACAAGTATTAGATGCGAAAGGTTTAGCATGCCCAATGCCGATGGTAAGAACGAAGAAAGCGATGGATACTTTGCAAACTGGAGAAGTGTTAGAAGTACATGTAACAGATAAAGGGTCAGTTAAGGATATTCCAGCGTGGGCAAATAAAGGTGGTCATGACATCGTAAAGCATGTAGAAGAAGCTGATGTGCTGAAGTTTTGGATTAAGAAGGCGTAGTAGTTTTATAAATGTAGAGAGGTTGGTTATATGAATACAATATTAAGTACGCTTTTCATTGTACTCGCTGCAGTGTTTGTTATTTCACGTTTTTTACCGGTAAAAGGTGTTCAAAATATAAGTGGGAAAGAATTAAAGAGTATAGCAGGAAAAAAGGGAAAACAATTTATCGATGTTCGTACAGTAGGTGAATATAGAGGAAATCATATGAAAGGGTTTCAGAATATCCCATTAAATGAGTTAGCTAGTAAAGCAAATCAATTAGATAAAAATAAGGAAGTAATCGTTATTTGTCAGAGCGGGATGAGAAGTAAGCAAGCGGCAAAAGTACTAAAGAAATTAGGATTCCAGCACGTTATCAATGTTTCAGGTGGTATGAACGCTTTATAAGGAAGGAATATTAAAATGAAAGAAATAACAGCGAAAGAAGTAGAGGAAAGATTGTTACGAAATGAAGAGTTATATGTAATCGATGTTCGTGAAGTAGAAGAAGTGGCGGAAGGGAAAATTCCAGGAGTGCTTCCTATTAGGTTAGGACTACTAGAGTTTCGAATGCATGAGTTAGATAAGCATAAAGAATATATTATCGTTTGTCGCTCTGGCGGAAGAAGTGCAAGAGCAGTTCAGTTTTTAGAGAGCTACGGTTTTCGAGCAATCAATATGGTAGGTGGTATGTTAGCGTGGAAAGGTAAAGTCATATGAGAATGAGGTAAATGATTTCAGCCTTTTTATAAACAAACAAATACCCTTATAGGTAATTGGAGGGAGCACAACATGGAACAACAGAAGAAAACAACAATTGTTTTATTTAGCGGAGATTATGATAAAGCGATGGCTGCTTATATTATTGCAAATGGTGCAGCGGCGTATGATCAAGAGGTGACTATTTTTCATACTTTTTGGGGATTAAATGCTTTAAGGAAAGATGAACATGTGAAGGTAAAGAAAACTTTCATAGAAAAAGTATTTGGAAAAATGATGCCACGTGGTGCAGATAAGATGGGATTATCAAAAATGAATTTTGCCGGTATGGGGCCAAAGATGATTAAAGGTATTATGAAAAAACATAATGCGATGCCTTTACCAGATTTAATGGATTTAGCGAAAGAACAGGGAATTAAACTTGTAGCTTGTCAAATGACGGTAGATTTATTAGGGTTAAAAGAGGAAGAGATTATGGAAGGGGTAGAGTTTGCAGGAGTAGGAGCTTATTTAGCAGATGCTTCGGATGGGAATGTGAATTTATTCATTTAAATCACCTTCTTTTTAGAAGGCGGGGGATATAAGGTGAGTTTAGTCGTATTACTTTTTATAATTGGGTTTATAGGATCGTTTATATCAGGAATGGTTGGAATTGGCGGTGCGATTATTAATTATCCAATGATCCTATACATTCCGGTATTGCTAGGGTTTACTAGTTATACGTCACATGAAGTGAGTGGTATTACAGCGGTGCAAGTATTCTTTGCAACTTTTGCAGGTGCATGGGCTTATCGGAAAAGTAATGATATGGATAAAACGTTAGTTGTGTATATGGGAGCTAGTATTTTAATAGGAAGTTTCATAGGGAGCTTTGGTGCTAACGTATTAGAGGAACATACGGTCAATGTTGTTTATGCAGCGTTAGCAACAATTGCTGCTATTATGATGTTCGTACCGAAACGAAATAATAGTGGTGAAGTGACATATAATAAATGGTTAGCAAGCTTGTTAGCGTTTCTTGTAGGAGGAGCATCAGGCATTATAGGTGCTGGCGGTTCTTTCTTATTAGTACCGATTATGTTAGTTATTTTAAAATTGCCGATACGTACAACGATAGCAACATCTATCGCTATTACGTTTATTTCCTCAGTAGGGATTACGACTGGAAAAGTGATAACTGGTCAAGTAGTTGTAATTCCAGCTCTTATTATCGCGGTTGCAAGTATCTTTGCTGCGCCGCTTGGAGTGCGAGTCGGGAAGAGGATCAATCAAAAAGCATTGCAATATATGTTATCGATTTTGATTGTAGGCACTGCTGTTAAGATGTGGATTGATATGATATCGAAATAAAAGGATGGGCTGCTTGTAGCCCCATCCTTTTATTTATGCCCAAATAACTTTCATTAAGTTTTTATATTCGTCATTTGCTAATTTATATAGCATTCTCGTATGTTCAAAGACAAGCGCTGGATTAAAGTTTGGTTCTGAGAATGCAAGCGATGCTGAAATATCAATTGCATTTTGCTTGTTTAATGTGAATTTTGCAAATCGATAAGATGTGTTTAATTCATTGATAACATGCAAAATATCATTTGTTGATGTTGCATCCGGTACGTGAGCAACATTGAAGCAGTATATATCTACAGTAGGATGTTCGTTTTGGAAAGCAGCGATAAGTTGAATTTTTGCGCCAGCTTCTGTCTCTAATCCTACTGAAAAATGAACAGAACCATCATTTTCATCTATATTTTCTTCCATGAATATATCGTTTGATTTTAAGTAGTCTTTAAAATCTGAGATGTTATGTTTTACTGCAGCTTTCATATGTATGAGCCCCCTGATAATTGGAATAGATTGCTACTATTTATTATAATTTAAAAATATTAAAAAAGATAGTTAGAAAGTTCTGATTTTTGATTCCAAAGAAATAAAAAGAAGCAGCACTCTACCTCCATAGAGAACTGCTTCTTTTTTATTCATTGCCGTTAGACGATGTTTCTGTATCTTCACTGCTATTTTTATTTTTCACTTCATTGTTACTTGATTGGCGTTCACTTGAATTTTCAGACTTAGATTCTTTTGTTTTCTCTGTGCTTGTTTTCTTCGAATCAGAGTCTGTTTTTGTATATGCAGGTAATCCAAGGTGAGTACGAAGTTCGTTTGTAACAGTTGCTAATTCTTTTTTATCTGGATTGTAGTAATACGTTCGGCCGCCACCAGCAGATTTGCTACATGTATCGTCACCTTTTTCCATATAGCAGTCTTCACCTTGAATTTGTAATTTCTCAATTTCCGAGTCCGATCCGTACTTGTAGAATGAAAGCATATCATCGAATGTTAAGTTAGTAACGAATTGTCCGTTAATATCATCAATGATGTTACCAACTTTTGTTACAGATCCAACGCTTGTTAGTTTCTTTAAAATTGCTTCAATAACGAGTTGTTGACGTTGTCCACGCATTGCATCACTATCGATGTGGCGCGTTCTAGCAAGAGCAAGAGCTTCTTCACTATTTAGCTTTTGAACACCTTTTTTCAGATGAATTGCATCAGCATTATCATTGCTATCTTGTTCAGTAAATTCAACTGGTACATCGACTTCAATCCCGCCTAAATCATCGACAATTTTCATAAATGATTTGAAGTTAAACTTTACAAAGTAATCGACAGGAACATTCATTAATTTTTCAACTGCATCAATACTTGCTTGTGGTCCACCATCTTTTCCGTTTTTAGTAGAACCGTATGCATGAGCGTGTGTAATTTTATCTTTTTTCTTTTCCACTGGAATATAAGTATATGTATCTCGTGGAATGCTTAATAGTTTTACAGTTTTGCTATCTTTATTAAACGTTGCAAGTAATAGTGCATCCGTTCTTATAGCTTCACCATATTCTTTCCCGCGGACATCGCTTTCATCAACACCCATGACTAAGACAGAGACGTTATTTGCGATAGGTTTTACAGCTTTATCACGTAAATCAGATTTATCACCGCGTGCTAAATCGTGTGCGGCATTTCGAACAGCAGAAGATGCTTTATTTACTAAAAACCAAGTATAACCGCCACCTATTATTAAAAAGAATAGAATAACGCTTATAATAATTTTTGTTTTTTTCTTACCTTTTTTCGGTTTACTGCGTGTATTTTCTTGCAAAGATGGGTTTTGCTCCATTTCTTGTACTCCTTCATTTGAATTGAAATACGACACTCATATCCACTTATTATAATGAAATTTGACGAAAAAAAACATTACAAATCATTTACATTTCGTAAAAATTCAATATATTTATAAAAAGTCAGATTTTTTATATTTTATTTTTGAGATGTAGAATAAGTATAAGTTGTTTTAGTAGAAATGAAAATATGTATTGTGAGAAAGTAATAGAGAAGTAAGATTTGTTGAAATATAGCCAAGAAGAAATGAGTAGGTTTACTTATTTCTTCTATATAATAAAGAAGAAATTTACGGATAAAGGAGAGAGCATAATGAATCATACATCATTCCGAGCAATCGTTGTGAACGAAACAGAAAGTAAGCAGTTTGTAAGAAACGTTGTAGAGAGAGAAGTAAGTAGTTTACCTGAGGGAGACGTATTAATACAGGTTCATTATTCTTCATTAAATTATAAAGATGCGCTTTCAGCCACGGGTAATAAAGGGGTTACGAGGAGATATCCTCATACGCCAGGAATTGATGCTGCGGGAGAAGTTGTGAGTAGTGAAGATGCAACCATTAAGGTAGGCGATCAAGTCATCGTAACGGGTTATGATTTAGGTATGAATACTTCTGGTGGTTTCGGAGAATATATTCGCGTGCCAGCATCTTGGATCATCCCTTTACCAGAGGGAATGTCATTAAAGGAAAGTATGATGTATGGGACAGCAGGTTTTACAGCTGCTTTATCAGTATATAAGCTTATTGGAGCAGGCATAACGCCTAGTATGGGAGATGTTTTAGTAACGGGTGCAACAGGCGGCGTAGGGAGTGTAGCTGTTAGTATTTTAAGTAAGCTAGGATTTAACGTAGTAGGAGCAACAGGGAAAATGGAAGAGGAAGAGATGCTACTACGTCTAGGAGCGAAACAAGTGATTCATCGTACGGAGTTGAATGATGAATCAGGAAGACCAATGTTAAAAGGGATATACGCCGGGGTTATCGATACTGTAGGTGGACATATGCTAGAAACCGCTTTAAAAACGGTAAAGTATGGTGGTTGTGTAACGACGTGCGGTAATGTGGCAGGGCAGGAATTACAAACAACGGTATATCCATTTATTTTGCGAGGCATAAGTCTTTTAGGAATAGATTCTGTGCAATGCCCAGTGGATGTGAGAAGAGATGTGTGGACGCTCTTAGCAAGTGAATGGGAAAATAATGAGTTACTATCTTATACAGAAGAATGTACATTGGAAGAGTTAGATGAAAAGTTTACACTTATATTGCAAGGAAAGTTAAAAGGAAGAACGGTTGTAAATATGAAATGAAAAGAGAGACGCTAACTTAAGCGTCTCTCTTTTCATTATAATGATTGTTTTAAATTGATTTTACCTTGTTCACCTAAAACACCATCAGCAATATTTACAGCGTGATCACCGATACGCTCTAAGTTACTTACCATATCAACGAAGATGATACTTGCATCACCTGAACAGCTACGTTCGTTTAGGCGTAATACGTGACGTTTACGAAGAACACGTTCCATTTGGTCGATTTTGCGTTCTTTTGCAATAACTGTTTGAGCTAATTCAGTATCGAAGTTTGTTAAAGCATTGATTGCATCTTGTAATGTTGAAATTGTTAACTCAAGCATTTCATTTAATTCAGCTAGTGCTTCGTCTGATAGTGAAACACGGTTTGAAATTTGGAAATCTACAAGTTCTACAAGGTTTTCTACATGATCACCAACACGTTCAATATCTCCAACAACACCAGCTAAAACGGAGTGTTTTTCAGAGTCTGAAGGTGAAAGCGGCTTTTCTGATAGTAAAACTAAATACTCGGTAATTTTTTTATCTAAATTGTTAATAGCTCCTTCTAATTGAGTAGCCATGTTTTCGTGCTTTTTGTCTTGTGTATTTAAATATTGATTCGCTTCTTTTAAGCCGTGTAATGAAAATTCAGCCATACGCACAACCTCTTTTTGAGCTTCAGTTAAAGCAATAGCTGGAGATTGCTCAATAAAGATTGGATTTAAATGTTGCGGTTTGAAGTTAATAGATGAATCTTCACCACGAATGATTTTTGTTACGATCCATGCTAATACTGCAATGAATGGGAACTGAATGATTGTATTCGTTACGTTAAATGTTCCGTGTGCAAATGCAATTGTCATTTCTGGATTTAAGTTTAATGACGTTTGGAAATATTGGATTAAACTTGTAAATGGTACTAATAAAATTGTAAAGATAATGGTACCGATAATATTAAAGATAACGTGAACTAATGCTGCACGTCTTGCGGCAATTGAAGTACCGATTGCTGCTAATACTGCTGTAATTGTTGTACCGATATTATCACCGAACAATACAGGAAGAGAAGCTTGTAAATCAATAGCACCTTGACCGAATAGTTCTTGTAAAATACCGATTGTTGCGCTTGAGCTTTGTACAATTAAAGTGAACACTGTACCGACAATAATTCCTAAAATTGGATTGTCACTCATGCTAACCATTAACTCTTGGAATGACTCTAAAGAGCGAAGAGGTTTCATACCTGCGCTCATTAATTCTAAACCGAAGAATAACATACCAAAACCGAATACAACTTGACCTACAGAATGTACTTTTTTATTTTTAAAGAAGAATAGTAAAATCGCTCCAACTGCCATAACTGGGAGCGCATATTCTCCGATTTTAATTCCGATAATAAATGCAGTAACTGTCGTTCCGATGTTCGCACCCATAATAACACCGATTGCTTGTCTTAATGTCATAAATCCGGCACTTACAAGTCCGACTGTTAAAGCGGTTGTTCCTGAACTTGATTGGATTAATACAGTAACTAACATACCTGCTAGTACACCCATAAGTGGGTTTGTTGTAAAGCGATCTAAAATATCGCGAAGACGATCACCAGCTGCTTGTTGCAGTCCATCGCCCATGTATTTAATCCCAAATAAGAAAATACCTAATCCACCAATGAACTGGAAGATCATATCTTGAACATTATATTCCACGCATTCCACTCCTTAAATTTCATGTACGATGTAATTATTAACTGAACCTTGAGGCACTGTAAACGGTTTGTTAGTAAAATTTACACTAACTTTACAAAGAGATAAAAAGTTTACAATTACTTAAAGAAACAGCTGTATTTTATTGGTTTTCATCTTATATAAATCTTAATTTTGTAAAGAAATCACACTTTTTAGAATAGTATTTTTCAGTTAAATATCAAGGAAAGCGTCTGCGAGTTCATCGTATATTTTTTGATGAAAGGTAAAAAAATATGTAGGAAAATGCATGTAGTTTTATAACAGCAAAAATACGATAAAAAAAGCTACTGAAATTATCCAGCAGCTTTTTCTCTGTTTTTATCTCCATGCTTTTGCTTTCTTATACTTGTGATGTAAATGAACAGGAATGCAATAAGTAATAGAGAGGAATAGCGATATACAGTTGCGTAGTTTGTAAAATGTGCAATGAATCCAAATATAATTGCGCCAGCGCCAATGCCGAGATCAAATGCTGAGAAGAATGTAGCTGTTGCGACTCCTCGTCGGTGCGGTGCTACTCGGTCGATCATCCATGCTTGTAGTGCAGGTTGAATCGCTCCAAAACCACTTCCGTAGCATGCTGCTGCAATAATTAAACTCGGAATGGTAGTTGTATACGACAATAAAATAATACCTGTAAACGTAATGATAACCCCTGGAATAATAACGAATGCATGACCTTTCGCATCGTATAACTTTCCAGAAAACGGACGAGTGACAGCGATTGCAAGTGCATTAAATAAGAAGAAGAGGCTTATATCAGCAATTCCGACTTCCGTAGCAAATAATGTAATAAAGCTCCCGATTCCTCCGTACATTAATGTAATACATAATATTAATAATGAAGGAAGTAAAGCTTTGCGCTCAATAAATCCATCGAGAAAAGTACCAGATGTTTGCTGTGGTGGTTGCGGCGATTTTTTGATTTGAAGTAGTTTCGTTAATATTAATGAAACAATTGTACATGAAAGTGCACATAAAAAAAGAATCGTGAAGTTATATGTTTGCATGAGCCAAAGTCCGATAAGTGGACCGAGCGCCATTGCAATCGTGCCAGAAAGACCGAAATATCCCATGCCTTCTCCGCGGCGAGCTTGTGGAATTAAATCTGAAACGACAGTTCCATATGTAGTCGTTGTAATACCAAAACCAGCTCCATGTAAAATTCGAACGGCAAGCAATAGGAAGATGGTTGAAGCGAAAAGATAACTGCCCATAGCGAGTAAACAAATAGCAGTACCGATCATTAAAATGATTTTTTTATTGAATTTTTGCAAGGCGTTTCCAGTTAGCGGTCGAACAAAAAGTGCTGCAACGGTAAACATGCCTACAACAAATCCGATATTGGAACTTGTGCCACCAATTTCTTTCACATAAACAGGTAAAGTAGGAATTAACATTTGAAACCCTAAAAACATACATAAGTTTGCAAAAATTAAAGCGACAAACTCTTTCGTCCATAATGATTCTCGTTTTACGAGTATTGCTTCTCCCATATATTCATCCCCTATATAAAATTTTCTCTTTTCTTTCGAGTATATGTATTGGTCAATGTAACAGTCAAGGAAGGTGCCTTGAAAACGTATAACAATTTTCGAGGTGGAAAAACTGACAAATTTGTGTAAAAGCTACACAACTATGAAAAAAAGTTGTAAAGTATAGATGTATAGACTTGTAGTTGTTATGAATGATAGAAATTGTTTTTTCTTTAAAGAAAGCGGATTCAAAAAGTAGTGAATGAGAAGGGGATATATACTTTTTCACTACATATATTTGAAAAGGTTTACAAAACAATGAAGAAAGAGGCGTGTACATATGAGACGATTAGGTATTTCTATTTATCCAGAACATTCAACGGTAGAGAAAGATAAGGAATATTTAACATTAGCAAGTAAATACGGATTTACACGTGTATTCACATGCTTATTGTCTGTAGATGGAGAGAAAGAGAAAATTATAGAAGAGTTTAAAGAAACGATCTCGCATGCAAACGCATTAGGGTTCCAAGTATTAGTTGATATTAGTCCGTCTGTCTTTACACAATTAGGTATTTCATATAATGATTTATCGTTCTTCCATGAGTTAGGAGCGTACGGTATTCGTTTAGATGTCGGATTCTCTGGTTTAGAAGAATCAATTATGACTTACAATCCATACGGCTTAAAAATTGAAATTAATATGAGTAACGGTACGAAATATGTAGATAACATTATGAGCCATAGACCAAATCGTGAAAATTTAATTGGTTGCCATAATTTTTATCCGCATCGTTATTCAGGATTATCATACGATCATTTCATTAAATGCTCGAAACAATTTAAAGATTACGGTATGAGAACGGCTGCTTTTATTTCATCATTTGATGCAACGTACGGACCTTGGCCAGTAACAGAAGGCTTATGTACGTTAGAGCAGCATCGTGAATTACCGATGACAACACAAGCGAAGCATTTATTTGCGACAGAATTAATTGATGATGTTATTATTGCGAATGCATATGCATCAGAAGAAGAATTACAAGCACTAGGTGCATTAAATAAAGAGAAACAAACATTTGATATAGGACTAGATGATACAACAACAGAATTAGAAAAAATTATTGTATTAGAGGAACCGCATTTTTATCGTGGAGATGTATCTGAATATATGATTCGTTCGACACAAAGTCGTGTGAAATATAAGAAAGAAGAGTTCAAACCGCATAATACACGCGAAATTAAACGCGGTGATCTTTTAATTGATAATGAACAGTATGGTCAATATAAAGGTGAATTACAAATTGCGTTAAAAGATATGGTGAACACAGGAAAAACAAATGTAGTTGGCCGAATTGTAGAAGAAGAAATTTTCTTATTAGATTATTTACAAGCATGGGATAAATTCGGATTTACATTAAAGAAATAGATAAAATGAAAAAGGAAAAAACTACTGACCTCAGCAGCTTTTTCCTTTTTATATATAAATTGTGAGAGGAAGAGCTATGACAAAAGTGCATCAGCGATTAATTTCTATTTTAGAGGAGTTTTTAGAAGAGAAGTCGATGTTAAATCGAGCGTTTTTAGCGAGCCGTTTACATGTATCAACGAAGACGATTCAAAAAGATATAAAATTATTAAATGATATATTGGAAGAAAACGGGGCGAAAATTGAATCGCAAAGAGGGACTGGATACGAACTAGAAATTATACAAACGAAGAAGTTTGAAGAGTTTTGCGTGGGCCTATTTCAAAAACAGACGGAAAAGATCCCAACTTCTTATGAAGAAAGGATAGCGTACATTCTGCAACGTATTGTAACGACAGAGGGGTATGTGAAGCTTTCACAGTTAGCAGAAGAGATTTATGTGAGTAAATCGACTGTGAATTTAATTATGAAAGATGTGACAGATATATGTGGTCGCTATCAATTACAAATTGAAAAGAGACCGTATTATGGTATACGTATTGTGGGAGAGGAGTTTCATATTCGTTCTTGTTTATCACAATATGGTTTACCGCGTTATGATCATACTCCGTTTCATGAGCAATTTGAACAGAGGGATACATATTTATCGTTACCTCATATCCCACTTATCCGTTCGGTTATATTAAAGTATATCGAGGGAGGAACGATATATTTATCAGATATTGAAATTGATAATTTAGTCATTCATATTGCAATTGCATTAAGGCGTTGTGAAGATCAACATTATATGAAAGGACTAAATGCGGAGCAATCAGAACTTATAATAAAGAAAGAATATACAATTGCGAAACAGATTGTAGGGGATTTAGAGAAAGAGTTGCATCTTTTATTTCCAGAAGAAGAAGTTTTATATGTGACGATGCATTTATTAAGTACTGCTGTTACAGCGAGAGATCGTTATGAAAATGTGGAAGAGCTATTAGGGAAAGATCTATATGCATTTATGCAACATATTCTTTTTAAAGTAGCGGAAGAACGGAATCTTATTTTTTATTATGATGAAGAATTATTATTTGGTTTTGGTGTTCATTTAAAAACGTTATTAAACCGTTTGAAGTATAAGTTAAATACGAGAAATCCTCTATTGGCAGAAGTGAAAAAGAATTATCCGTATGCTTTTGAAATTGCGGTTCTCGTAGGAGATATAATTGGTGAATATACGGGAGAATCGATTCCGGAAAGTGAAATTGGTTATATTGCGATTCACTTCGGCGGAGCGATGAGTCGTTTACAGGAACAGAATCAAAAGAAAAGATGTTTACTAGTTTGTGCGACTGGTCAAGGAAGCGCTCAGCTATTGAAATATAAAATTTTATCACAGTTCCGAGATAAATTAGAGATTGTAGGGATTACAGGTTATTATCAATTGAAAGTGGAAGACCTTTATAAAGATAAAATAGATTGTATTATTAGTACGATTCATATACCGAGTGGTTTGCCTGTGCCTGTTATAAAAGTGAACTCAATATTTGATGATAAAGAGCTTAAGTCAATCGGCCAGCAGTTGTTTATGCATGTGAATATTAGCGTGCAGCAGTATATAAAGGAAGATTTAATCTTTTTAAATCATAGCGCTTCTACGAAGGAAGAGGTTATTCAGTTTTTATGTGAGAAAGCTGCTGAGAAAAACTATGTACCAGAAAACTTTTATGATTCTGTTATGGAAAGAGAAAATACATCTCCGACAGCGGTTGGGAATTTAGTTGCGATTCCTCATCCGATGCAGTTATTAAGTGAGAAAACATTTTTGATGTTTTGTACACTTGATAAGTCCGTTGACTGGGGCGATAAAAAAGTACAAGTTATTATTTTATTTAGTGTAAAACGTAATAATAATGAAGATTTACAACGGCTGTATGATTTTTTATATGATATTATGTCTAGTCAAAGTGCGATAGAGAAATTAACGCATGTTGAAGGAATTGAAGATTTCCAAGAGGTATTACTATCTATATAAGAAAAGTATGTAAAAACTTCCGTTACACAACGGAAGTTTTTTATGTTTAATTGTATGCGTTTTCATAATAAGATAACAATATAGAAAAAAGATAGCTTGGGGGAATTTAAAATGACTGATATGCAAACTCCATTTGCGTTAATTTTACATGGTGGCAATGCGAGAAGCGCGGCGCTTGAAGCAATTGCTTTTGCAAGACAAGGAGATTTTGAGAATGCGAGTGAAAAGATGACACTTGCTAGTGAAGAAATTTCAGCAGCTCATCGTATTCAAACAGACTTAATTCAAGAGGAAGCAAGAGGAAATCATGCAGAAATCAGTTTACTGTTGGTGCATGCACAAGATCATTTAATGAATGCAATTACAGTGAAAGAACTTGCTGAAGAATTTATCACTCTTCATAAACGAGTAGAAGAGAAAGTGACAGTATAAGATGTACATTTTATTATGTTGTGCAGCAGGCATGTCAACGAGTATGGTTGTAAGAAAAATGCAAGAAGAGGCAAAGAAACAAGGGAAGGATTATAAAATTAAAGCAGTTGATTCAGAACTTGTGAAACTGGAAATAAAAAGTGCTGATGTTGTTTTAATCGGACCACAAGTGAAGTATTTGTTTCCAGCGGTACAGTTTCTTGCGAAGTCATACGATATACCGGTTGCAATAATAGAACAAAGAGATTATGGCATGTGTGACGGTTTAAAAGTACTGAAACAAGCAGAACAATTAGTTTTAGCATAATTATATTTTTTTAAATATAAACATTATAATGTTATAACTTTTTGTTCTTGCACAGTAAAAAGAAAGAGGAGGGGTATTGATGAATAGTTTTATGAGTTTTATGGAACAAAAGATTATGCCAACAACGCAAAAGATTGCAGGACAACGACATTTATTAGCAATTCGAAACGGAGTTATTTCTACATTGCCGTTAACGATTGTCGGATCATTTTTCGTTATCTTTTTAAATTTACCAATTGATGCGTATATGGAGTGGATTGCACCATTTCGCCATATTTTAGATATTCCATTCCGATTTACAGTAGGTTTAATGGCGTTATACGCAGCATTTGGGGTAGGAGCTTCACTCGCAAACTTCTATCAGCTCAATCAGTTAAGTGCAGGGTTGTTATCTGTACTCGCCTTTTTACTAGCATCAGTTGAACCAATTCAAATTACGAAAGCTGTACCAGGTGTTATTGATGCAGGAAGATACATTTCAGTAGGAACATTAAGTGCAACGTCTTTATTCGGAGCAATTGTTACAGCTTTAATTGCAGTAGAAATTTATCACTTTATGATTAAGCATAATATCTCGATTAAGTTACCAGACAGTGTACCACCAGCAGTTGCAAACTCGTTTGCAGCATTAATTCCAACTTTAGTTGTTATTCTTTTATTCTGGGGTATTCGTTACGGTTTGAAATTCGATGTGAATACAACAATCACATATTTAATCGCACCACTAAAATCAGTATTAGTAGGAAATAATTTATTCGGCGGTTTATTAACAGTATTCTTAATCGTGTTCTTCTGGTCATTCGGTATACATGGCCCAGCGATTTTAGGACCAATCATTCGTCCAATGTGGGATTCAGCAATTCTTGAAAATATGGAAGTATTCACAGCTACAGGAAATGCACATCAATTACCAAACTTATTTACAGAGCAATTTATTCAATGGTTCGTATGGATCGGTGGCTCAGGTTCAACATTAGCTTTAGTAATTATGTTTATGTTCTCTAAATCTAAGTTCCTAAAAGAGTTAGGTAGATTATCATTCGTGCCAGGTTTATTCAATATTAACGAACCGATTATTTTCGGGGCACCAATTGTAATGAATCCAATTTTAATTATTCCATTCGTTATAACACCGTTAGTGACAACGACAGTATCATATTTCGCAGTTGTTTCAGGCATGATTCCGCTCATGATGGCGAAACTGCCATTTACGATGTTAGCACCAATTGCAGCGATTATTAGTACGGACTGGACAATTATGGCTGGTGTACTTGTACTTATTAACTTTGTTATCTCATTCGTTATTTACTATCCATTCTTCAAAATGTATGAGAAACAACAAGTAGCAGGAGAGGAGAAAACAGAATGCTCGGAGCAATTATCATCTTAATTACATTCGTAGCGGGGCAGTGTATTGCTCATTATTCAAAATGGGTACAAAGTAAATCGTTATTAGTTTTACTACTTGTATCAATTGTATTTATCGGTAGTTCAATGGGTGCCTATGTAATGCTAAGCTTACAATCACCGTACGTAATTATTGTACCAACGATTTTATGTGCAACATGTTTATCTGCAAAATATAGATTTACGAGCATGGCATTAATACAACATGTGAAGGAGATGCAAAAGCATGGAGCGTAAATTAGGAATTTCACTTTATCCAGAGCATTCAACGAAAGAACAAGATATGGCATACATTTCGGCAGCAGCACGCTACGGTTTTTCAAGAATATTCACATGTCTATTATCTGTGAATCGTCCGAAAGAAGAAATTGTAGCTGAATTTAAAGAAATTATTAATCATGCAAAAGATAACAATATGGAAGTTATTTTAGATGTAGCTCCGGCAGTATTTGATCAACTTGGTATTAGCTATAGCGATCTGTCATTCTTTGCAGAGTTAGGTGCAGATGGTATTCGTTTAGATTTAGGTTTTGACGGATTAACAGAAGCAAAAATGACGAATAATCCGTACGGCTTAAAAATTGAGCTAAACGTAAGTAACGATATTGCATACTTAGAAAATATTCTTTCGCATCAGGCGAATAAACCAGCTTTAATTGGTTGTCATAATTTCTATCCGCAAAAATTTACTGGTCTTCCGTATGATTATTTCATTCGCTGTAGTGAACGCTTTAAAAAACACAGTATTCGTACGGCAGCCTTTATTACGTCACATGCAGCCGACATCGGTCCATGGGATATTAATGACGGATTATGTACGTTAGAACAACATCGAAATTTACCGATTGAAGTACAAGCGAAACATTTATGGGCAACAGGGCTTATTGATGATGTTATTATCGGAAATGCTTATGCGAGTGAAGAAGAGTTAGAGAAACTAGGAAACTTAAATCGTTACATGTTACAGCTAAAGGTACACTTTGTAGAAGAAGCGACTGAAGTAGAGAAGAAAGCGACACTGCAAGAATTACACGTAAGACGCGGCGACATAACAGAATATATGGTACGTTCTACAGAAGTACGTAAAAAGTACAAAGACTATGACTTCCCAGTGCGCGAAAGTGTACGACAGGAAAGAGGGCAAGTTGTAATTGGGAACAACTCATTTGGTAAGTATAAAGGTGAACTGCAAATCATTCTAAAAGAAATGCCGATAGATGAACGGAAAAATATTGTCGGTACAATTGCGGAAGAAGAGTTATTCTTACTAGATTATGTAGGAGCTTGGACGCAGTTTACTTGTGTGGAATAGGGGAGGAGAGGATGCTATGGCATCCTCTTTGTTCTGTTGAAATAGTAATCTATCGTATATAGAATGCAAAGAGATAGATTTAATTTGGACGGGAGAGAAGGAGATTGTCATCGCTCTTCGTTTTTTACATAAGTTTGTTAATCATGAAGAAGTTTTAAAGGCGTTTGATAAAGTATATAACAAACGAGGGAACTTATTTATGTCAGAGCGAAAGTGGATTCGGGATCATATTAGTTACTTTCAAGAGAAAGTTAGAATGTGAGAATCAAAAAAAGAGTCAGCCTCAATGAGACTGACTCTTTTTATACGAACTAGTTTAATACTTTAACTGTAACTGTTTTACGTCCCCAGTTACTTGATGTACCTTTATCAGGCATTAAAACGTCGATTTTATTTCCTTTAATAGCTCCACCAGTATCACCAGCGATTGCTACTCCGTAACCTTCAACCCATACTTTTGAACCTAATGGAATTACACTTGGGTCAACTGCAATAAGTTTCATGTTTGGATTAGCTGTTAAGTTATGACCTAAAGCTGATTTTACTTGGTCGCCTGCTTTATAACCATTTTCAAGTGGGTCTGCTGTGTAAGCTGTTGCTACAACACGTAGTTCACGAGAAGATGATGGTGCACTTGTTTCAGTTTCTTTTGCAACAGGTTGTTGTGTAGTTGGTTTTTGAGCTTTAGCCGTTTCACGAGCTTTAGCTGCCTCTTGAGCTTTAGCCGCTTCACGAGCTTCAGCTGCTTCTTGAGCTTTAGCCGCTTCACGAGCTTCAGCTGCTTCTTGAGCTTTAGCTGCTTCACGAGCTTTAGCTGCCTCTTGAGCTTTAGCCGCTGCTTGAGCTTCAGCTGCTGCCTCGGCTTTAGCCGCTTCACGAGCTTTAGCTGCTTCCCCGGCCTTAGCTTCTGCTTGAGCTTCAGCTGCTGCCTGAGCTTTAGCTTCTGCTTGAGCTTTAGCTGCTTCACGAGCTTTAGTTGCCTCTTGAGCCTTAGCTTCTGCTTGAGCTTCAGCTGCTTCACGAGCTTTAGTTGCCTCTTGAGCCTTAGCTTTTGCTTGCGTTTCAGCTACTTCACGAGCTTTAGTTGCTTCCACAGCTTTAGCTGTATCTTGAACTTTAGTTGTTTTTTCCACTTTAACTGCTGGTTGAACTTTAACTGGAGCTTTACCTGTTAAGTAAGGAACATGAACATAAGCTGTTTTTCCGTTATATTCAAATTGAATCCAGTCATTTTGCACTTGGTGTGTTGTTTCGATTACTTCATCCTGTTTCAACTTACCAATAATTTCTGAGTCTGTGTTTGCACCAGCACGTACGTTTAATACGTTTGCTGTTACGTAGTAAGTGTCTTTTGTATAGTCAGCGCTAATGAAAGCTTCTTTACCGCTATTCAATTTCACTTTTGACCATCCGTTTTCTGTATGTAAAACGTTAACTTTATATCCATCTAATAACTTTCCGACAACTTGTGATTCAGTAGTTGGGTTTTCTCGTACGTTTAGTACGTCAGTTGTTACAATCGTTTCTGCTTTAGCAGATGTTGTGAAAATCCCAAGACCAAAAACCGCTGCTGTTGCTATACCCATAAATTTTTTCATAATAGCCTCCATTGCATTTGTTTTCGTTGACCTCATTATAGCAACCATTATTTTCTTATTTGCGGAAAACACAAAACTACAAAGCATTCGTAACGGGTCATTAATATTCTGTAATAATTCCAGTAATATCCTAAAAGCGCTTTCTTATAGTTGTTAGGGGAGGTTAGAGCATGTGATACATAAAAATGAGAGTATTTCAATTTCTAATAGGTTAATAATGTTTCTGTAGTATTACGTAATTATTTCTTAATTGTTACAAAAACGACGTTTTTTGCTGTTGGAACAGGAGATTAGTTATGTAAAGATAACTATTTTAGTTGTGGAGAAATATAAATGAGGTGAAAATCAATGAAATATCGCTATAATTGTTACAAAATAAGTCGAGGTATGGAAAAAATTACGCCTTGATTTTAGTCTTTCACATATTATTTTTGCAATAATAGGATTCTGTAATAGCTTTAGTACGCTAAAATAATTAAAGGTGTTGATAACGTGAAACATATATAATAGAAGAAACACGATTTAATAGATAAATAAAAAACGTAGGAGTTGACACTCCTACGTTTTTTATTTACTCATATCGTAAACATTCAATTGGATCAAGTTTTGCAGCTTTGTTCGCTGGTAGTAAACCGAATGCAATACCGATTAGCATTGAGATACCTACTGAAAGAAGTCCAAGTTCTTTTGAGATAACGAGTGGCCATCCGGCAAAGATTGAGACGATCCAAGCGAAGAAGATACCGAGCATGAATCCGATGAAACCACCGAGTCCTGTTAAAATACAAGATTCAATTAAGAATTGTGTTAATACTTTACCGCGCGTTGCACCAAGTGCTTTACGAATACCGATCTCACGTGTACGTTCTGTTACAGATACAAGCATAATGTTCATTACACCGATACCACCAACAAGTAAAGAAATAGCAGCGATACCACCGAATACCATTTTCATCATACCGATGGACTCGTCTAATTGCTTCGTAAATTCACCTAAATCTTGTGCTTCGAATTTATGCTCAAATTTAGGAGCTTTCATTTCGTTTAAAACAGAAGCAGCTTGTTTTTCTACACTTTTACGTTCTGCTGGCGAAGTTAATATTAATCTTACAGAGTCATACTCAGTTACTCCTGAGATTACAGGAGCGTTTTCAAGTGATGTATAACCTTCTGACATAGCCATTCCGAAATCATTTTTTGCTTCATACACACCGACTACTTTATATGGCTTTCCTTTTATATCAGTATATAAATTTGATTCCCAACCATTAAACAATTTGTTGAAAGCTTCTTCATTTAAAATAACAGCAGGAATTGCTTGCTTTAATTCACTATCATTTAATTCACGACCGTGAACTAATTTTATTTTCGCATCTGTCATGAAGGCGCCTGTTCCACCTTTTAAATCAAGAGAGACATCTTTTGAACCAGAAGATGCTTTTACTTTCATACTTACATCTGGATACACATCTTTAACACCAGGAACAGTTTGAAGACGTTTTAACATATCAGCTGTAATTTTGGCACTATCAGTTCCGTAATCAGGGTTGTTGTAGTAAATCGTTACTTCAGTATCTTTTCCTTGGCCTAACTCTTTTTTAAACTTTGCGTTTGTACCATCACCCATTGAGATGATAGTAATAATGGCACTAATACCGATAATAATACCTAACATCGTTAATATGGAACGCATTTTATGGGCAAAGATAGAGGAAAGGGCCATGCGTATATTTTCACTCGTGTTCAAAATTAACCTCTCCAATCTTGGACGATATTTCCGTCACGAATTACAATTTGACGTGCTGCAGCTTCCCCGATTTCACGATCATGGGTAATCATAATGATTGTTGAGCCTTGTTTGTTTAATTCGTAAAAGAGGTCCATAATTTGTGTACTCGTTTTCGTATCAAGTGCACCTGTCGGTTCATCGGCTAAAATGAACTTTGGATTATTTACGATTGCACGTGCGACTGCGACACGCTGTTTTTGTCCACCTGATAATTCGTTCGGTAGGTGAGTAGCACGATCAGCTAAGCCTACTTTTGTTAAAGCGGCTAATGAGCGCTCACGTCTTTCTTTTTTATCAACTCCAGCGTAAATAAGAGGTAATTCTACATTTTGAAGTGCTGTAAGTCTCGGTAATAACATGAAGTTTTGGAATATGAACCCAATCTCTTTATTACGAACGCGTGCAAGTTCTGTCTCAGACATGTTTGAAATATTTTGACCAGCTAGTTCATACGCACCTGTCGTTGGTTTATCTAAGCAACCGATAATGTTCATTAATGTTGATTTACCAGAACCAGATGGTCCCATAATAGAAGTGAATTCTCCCTGGTTCAGTGTTACGTCAATGCCGTGTAATATTTGAACGGATTCTGCGCCATTTTGGAAAGATTTCGTGATGCCTTTTAAGTTAATCATTCAACGACAACCTCCATACCATCTTTTAAGTCTTTTTCAGGTTTAGAGATAATTTGCTCTCCTTTTTTCACTCCAGAAACTTTTGCTTCGCTATCAGTCTCGAATTCAACAGTAACTGCTTGTTCTTTCGCTTTACCGTCTTTTACAACGAAGACAACATTTTTGTCACCTTTTTTCACGATGCTGCCTTTCGGAACAATTGTACCAGTTGCTTCGCCAGATTTACTTGTTACGTAAACGTGGAAGCCGTTTTGTAATTCTTCACTATTGTCTAATGTGACAGTGAATTGATAGTTAGAAACTGTTTTATTTTCGTCCATGCTCTTTAATGGTGTAGAACCGATTTCTGTTACTTTTCCTGTCCAAGTCTTACCAGCAACCGTTTTTGATGAAACAGTTACTTCTTGCCCAACTTTCATACTAGCAAGCTCATATTCAGAAAGTTGACCTTTTACTTTAAATGGACCAGCGTGACGAAGTGTAATGCCGCTCATACCTGTTTTTTCATCAGCAATTTTTACGATGTCATCAATTACGCCATCAGTAGGGCTCGTTACAGAAAGTGTGTTTACTTTCTCTTTTGCTGCTTTAATCATTTCATCAGATTTTTCAACTTCAAACTTTTTCATTTCAATTTGTGATTCTAATTGTTGTACTTCGATTTCTGATGCTTTTAATGCTTCAGCAGGAAGGCCTGCATTTTTATCTTTTTGTAATTTTTGTTTCGCTGCATCAATTTGTTTTTGGAACAATGTTACTTCTTTTTGTGCGATTTTCTTTTGCATTTCTGCTTCTGTTACACCTTGTTTCGCAGTAGGGTCATTATATTTAAAAAGGAGTTGACCTTTTTTTACTTCATCACCTTTTTTTACAGCTAATTCATACGTACCTTTTGTTGGATCGAATGAAATTGTTTCGATGCCGTTTGGAATGACTTCACCGCCAAATTTTTGCGCGTTTTCAATTTGTTTTTCTGTTACTTTATATCCGCTATATGCCATTGCTACTTCTGAACCACCGCCACCAGCAAATGCAAAATATGATCCAGCTGCAATTCCGATTGCTACTACACTAGTAATTAACACTTTATTTTTCTTCTTCATCTATTTATCACCTTTTCGTTCGTTTTAGTATCTACATTAAGTATAGAAGAGGTGAAGAATCTGACAAATCGTTTTAGCTTACAATAACCTTACAGTTTTGTAAGGTATGAATATGTAAATGTAAGGTAGAGCTTGTCCAAGTGTGAGCAAATGAATTGACTCGTCGTTTTTTTCTTACAATAATATTGTATGAAGGAGAGGAGGAGGCAAGATGGAAGCTTATTTTAGTGCGCATCCATTAAAACCATTTATTCCATACTCAAGGCAACACGTCCTTATATTATTTATTATGTTAGTGGGGATATTTTTTCTGTATCAATACCAAGATGTATTACGGCAAAGTGAGTGGAATATAACGGTTCGATATGCGATTGCATTTTTATTTATTGGAAGTGAAATTGGACTTCATATGTGGGAATGGAAAGCAGGGATTTTTGAACTAGCCACTTCATTACCATTTGAGCTATGTACGATTAGTTTATTGTTAGCGTCGATTATGATTGTAACGAAAAGTTACCGCATATATGAGATTGTATTTTTTACAGGAATTATCGGTGCATCACAAGCTATTTTAACGCCGAACGTGCAATATGCTTTTCCGCATTTTCGCTTTATAGAATTCTTCGTTGCACATGTATTGCTCATTTGGGCGCCACTCTTTATGACGTGGGTAGAAGGATATAGACCGACCTTGCAATCAATTAAGCGTACGATGATATTTTTAAACATAGTAATTCCAATCGTTTCTTTTGTGAACTACAAAACAGGTGGCAATTATATGTTTTTAGCTCGTAAGCCAGAAACTGCTTCATTACTTGATATGTTAGGGCCGCACCCTTACTATATTATTTCATTAGAAATAGCTGCGCTTATTGGATGTTTTATTTTGTATATGCCGTTTGCGAAAAGAGAAGGGCATGCGCATAAAGAATCACTAGGATCATAACCTAGTGATTTTTTTGTGTGAATATTTACAATTCGGAAAATTAAGAATAAAATTAAGTGGTAAATTATATAGAGAGAGAAGGGAAAACGTGGTCAAAAAAGTTTTTCTGAATGGGATGGAAGTGACGGTTCAATTTATTATTTCGATTTTGGGTATTATTTGTTTAGGGGCACTGCCAAAATTATTTTATGGATTTGAGCTGCATGTATCAAGGTACATACAGAGTTTAAAAGAAGTGTTTGTGAACTTAATGGATATCTCTAATTTTCAATATGTGAGAGGTAAATTTTTATTTCCGCAGTTGTTCGTCCATTATAAAGAAACGATTGTTATTTTTTTAGCTGCTTTTTTTATTTCATTATTTGTAGCATTTTGTATTGTTTATGTGATTATGAGTAGTTCACCGCGTATACAACATCGCATTAAATCATTTCTCATCTTCTTAGAATCTATTCCAGACATTCTACTTATTTTAGTATCACAAATTTTAGTTGTATGGTTTTTTAAACAAACAGGTTTTTTGCCCTTTCAAATTGCATCAATTGGAGGCGAATCAATTAGAGGATTACCAATATTTTGTTTGAGTATACCGACTACGATTCTGTTTGTAAAAATGTTAGTGCTTCGTTTTGAAAATGAGCTAGAAAAAGATTATGTACTTTTTGCTAAGGCGAAAGGGCTGGATCGTTTTCATATTTTAAATCGTCATATTTTACGAAATGTGTTGCTTAGTACAATTTTCTTTGCAAAAACGAATATCTTTTTTATGTTATCTAATTTATATATTATAGAATGGATTTTTAATACGGGTGGTATTTTTATGTTTTTGAAATCGTATGAGGGTATTAGGATTGAGGTTTTCATCGTTAGTGTGCTGCTTATTTATATTCCGATTTTTATTTTGTTTAAATTGTTTCATTATCTCATTCCAGCTGCGATGAAGGAGAGACTATAATATGTGGACGTATATAAAACGCGATAAAAGATTTTGGATAAGCATTGGGTTTCTTCTCATATTAGTTCTTTTGAGCATCGGAAATACGATATGGAATGATGGACATATTAGACAAGTTACGTTGCAATATGATGCGGATGAAAATCCAGAAGTTCCACCGTTTTCACCTTCATTCCAATTTTTACTTGGGACAGATCGGAAAGGATACGACCTGTTACATGTAGTCATTGAAGGTGCGAAGTGGACAATTGGTATATCTATTTTAATTGCGGCACTTAGAATGGTAATAGGTGTGTTTTTCGGTGTCGTACTCGGAACATATGTAAAAAGAGGTTTTTCAAAAATCGAGGCTTTTTTTGATAGTTTTACAGTTATTCCGACAGTTATGATTGCATATTTTTTTCTTCAATCTGCAAATGCATTTGGGAGTGGAGAGGAAACAACAACCTTTTTTGAAAGAGCTTCGTTTCAAGTTTTATTACTTGTAATGCTTGTGATGCCAGTTATTGCACTGTATGTTGCGAAGGAAGTCCGTAAGCTGAGAACCGAAGAATTTATTGAAGCTGCGTGCATATTAGGTGGATCGAGAAGGCACATTGTTATAAAGCATATTTTTCCGCATCTTTATATGACGTTTATACTTGTATTTTTCCAGCAGTTTACGCAGACTCTTACTATTTTACTGCACTTAGGATTACTGGAAATATTCTTTGGTGGAACAGTTCAGTTTTTAGGACCGATAGAAGAAATAGAATCTTACACGCATGAATGGTCAGGTTTAATTGGAGTCTATTTTAGATCATTAACAGTGAATCCGTGGATTCCGCTCGTTCCCATTACATTTTTTGGACTTACTATTTTTTCAGGAAATATGATTGTAAAAAGTATAGAAGAGGCGATGATGAAAGTAAGGTTAGGAGGAGAGATAAAGAAGGACGCTATAGAAGAAGAACAATCTGCTGTGCAGTCAAAAGAAGAGTTATTTACTTTTAAACATACGATGTGAAAAGAAGCAAGCATGGAGTTCATGCTCGCCTCTTTTTATTTTGTAGAAACTTCACCTTCAGCTTCTGTTTGCGGAATATAGTAACCAATTATACCACCGATAATTGCAGGAATAATCCAGCCGATTCCTAAGTTATAAAAAGGAATGGTGTGTACGATATTAGCGATAAAACTTGGTATCAATTCCACATTATCAAGTGCATGAATACAGCTAATAATGAATGCTGCGAGCATTGATCCGATGTAGACAGAAGGTTTACGTTTCGTATATTTATCAATAAATGATACGAAAATTAAAATGATTGTAATTGGATATAAAATGATTAATACAGGTAATGTAATTTTTATTAATAAGCTTAATCCTAAGTTTGAAATCACGAAGCTAAAGATACAAACGTATAGTACGAGTTTCTTATATGAAACATTTGTTAATACTGTTGCGAAATAGTTGGCGAATGCACTTACAACGCCAATTGCTGTCGTTAAACAAGCGAAGATAATGGCGATACTTAATAAAACATTACCGCTTGTCCCAAAGAATTGATACATAACAGTAGCTAATAGTTGACCACCGTTTTCGAATTGTCCTAAGTTGCCGTTTGAAGCGCCGATATAACCGAGTAAGAAATAAACAATTGTTAAGAATAGAGCTGCAATGCTTCCGCAAATAATTGTATATTTCGCAATTGATTTCTTCTCTTGTATACCGTTTTGGCGAATTGCATTTACAACAATTGTTGATAATACAAGTGCTCCAATTGCATCTAACGTTAAAAATCCTTCAAGAAATCCTTTAAAAAATGGAATTTCTTTATAGTCACCAACAGGTTCTGCAAACGTTCCTGGTGAAAGAATCGCTTTTGTTGCCATAATTGCAATAATTCCAAGTAAAATTGGCGTTAATATTTTTCCAATATGATCTACTAATTTTGATGGATTTAATGATAAGAAGTAAACGACTATAAAGAAAATCGCACTAAAGATTAACATAGAGTACCATTGGTCCGGGAAAAGTGGTGCAATCCCAATTTCGTAAGATACAGATCCAGTTCGTGGAATAACAAATAGTGGGCCGATTGAAAGATAAATAATGATAGCGAATATTGCTGCGAATTTTGGATGAACACGGCTTGCTAAAGTGTTGAAACTACCACCGGCAAGGGCAACAGCGACGATAGCTAGTAAAGATAAACCGACGTCTGTAATAATAAATCCTGTAATGGAAATCCACATATTTTCTCCAGAAGAAAGACCGAGAAGGGGCGGGAAAATCATATTACCAGCACCGAAGAAAACTGCGAATAGTAATAAACTAATCGAAAGTATTTGCGCTGGTTTTAAAGTTGTACGCATATAAAGAAAATCCTCCTAATGAGTGTTTTTGTCGAAAATTCAAATAATTTGTCGAGTAACTGTTACTATTTTAAAGGTCTGATGACTAGAAAGCAATAGGGAATTTTGAAAATATTAAAAAATAATGCATTAAATCGAATAAATATACTATTTATATCTTTAATAGGAAGGATTTAACTTTTAACATAAAAAAACACATATCGCTAGGATACGTGTTTTAAAAAAATATTTTTTTATCACGTTCTTCTTTTAAAATTTCAACTGCTTCTCGGAAACGTTGTGAATGGACAATTTCTCGTTCACGTAAGAAGCGTAAGCTGTCATTTATGTCAGGATCGTCAGATAAATCAATGAGCCATTGATAAGTTGCTCTTGCCTTTTCTTCAGCAGCAATATCTTCATATAAATCTGCAATAGGGTCTCCTTTTGCTTGAATATAAGTAGCAGTAAAAGGAACGCCACCAGCATTATGATAAAACAAAGCACTATCATGATTAGCGTACTGTGCGTCTAATCCAGCAGCTTTCATTTGCTCTGGTGTTGCATCTTTTGTTAATTTATAAATCATTGTCGCAATCATCTCTAAATGTGCGAATTCTTCTGTGCCAATGTCGGTTAGTAAGCCGACAACTTTGTCAGGAATTGTATAACGCTGATTTAAGTAGCGAAGAGCAGCAGCCAGTTCGCCGTCCGCACCGCCATACTGTTCAACTAATAATTTGGCGAGTGCTGGATTACAAGTACTCACTTTAACTGGATATTGTAATTTCTTTTCATAAATCCACATAGTTTCTCTCCTTTATATTTGCCATGGCCACGGTCCTTTGCTCCATTCCCATGGAGCGTTAGAATAACTATTTCCAAACTGCTGAAGTGGCCCGTATTTTTCTTCAATTTTTTGTTGTAATACTCTTCGTTTATAGGAGAAATCGTTGAATTGATTTATAGCTGCAGTATCGTTTGGGTGCGTATCTAAATAGAGGGTAAGTTCAACTAATACAAAGTCTAGTTCTTGTAGTTCTTCAATCCATTTGTAATATTCATCAGGCAATGTCTGTGTCATGTTTTTATTCACCGTCCTTTTTTGTAAGGATTTTCATAAAAATCATAAAAAGCAGGCCACAGAGTTCCTTTTCGTAAAGCTTCTTTTGGTGGGAATTGGGGTAGGTTAGGTGGTTGAAAGCCCATAAATAGGTGTGGGGGAGTTGAGTAATATTTTTTTCCAATTGGAGGGCAAGGGTCGTTTGGGCTATGGAAAGGTATGTAGGATTTCATAAATTCATCCATGTTACACGCCTCCTTTATAAATGAAATATTCATCACTAAGTATTGTATTCGTACATAATTGCAAATTATGACTCATATAGAAAACTAAAAGAGGCAGGGGGAGTGCGGATGGAAAGTGTTACAACATGTATTGTATTAGAATCTAAAAACTTAAAGGAAACATTATATTTTTATGAAGGAATTCTAGGGTTTAAACCGAGCAAGGAGAGGCCACAAATACGTGTAACAGGTGTGTGGTATGATATCGGTTCAACGAGAATTTGTTTTGTTGTAAATAGGGGACTGGGAGAACATAGAGAGACCGTTATATCATCAGTGAAAGAACTATTGTTAAAAACTACAAATATCGAGCGGTTAAAGAAAAAGTTAGTGTTTTATCAAATATCATTTGTAGAAGAGCACCATGGCGAAGAAGTTAGAATAATATTTCATGATCCAGATGGTTATACACTCCAATTCCTTTTCATAGAGAACAGGGAAGAGAGCCTTTTACAATGTAATAATCTGGATGTCGAATGAAAAAAATATTGACAAGCTTAGGCAAATATTTTAATGTGATTGTATAAAACTGTGTATATAAAGGGGAGTAACTTATTACAGTAAAGTCGTCATTACAGGGAGAAACCCTCGGCTTTATTGGCAACGTTTCGTTGTTAGTGAGACCTTTACCAGCAATGGTAAAGGCCCCTTATTGTCTTTTTTAGGACCCTTACCATATTTGGTAGGGTCCTTTTTGTATACAAAGAGAGGAGAAATAAAAATGAAAAAACTTATTAGTAGATTAAGAGTTGTATTTCATGTTCGTCGTTTCGTTCCATTTCTATTTGACTTTTTTACTTCAAAAGAGGTTTCAATAAAGAAGAAAATTTTATCTGTTGCTTTTTTAGTTGGGTATGTTGCGATGCCGCTTGATTTAATTCCAGACTTCCTGCCGTTTATCGGTATTTTAGATGATATCGGAATTGTGTTATTCATTTTGAATCGAATTGTAAAAATGGCGTCAGTACAATTGCAAGAAAAGCATAACGTAAACGTAGGATAGGAGTTGAAAATATGGAGCAAATTATTTTAGATATAATCGAGTTTTTAAAGCAGTTTTCTTATTTTGGAGTTGTGTTAGCATTAACGTTTGAATTTATTCCAGCAGAAGTAGTTTTACCCATGGTTGGGTATTGGGTGTACGAGGGAGATATGAATTTTTGGCTAGCTGTATTAGCTGGAACACTTGGCGGAACGACAGGACCGTTAACATTATACGCACTCGGTTATTACGGTGGTCGTCCTCTATTAATAAAATACGGAAAATACTTCTTTATTAAAGAAGAACAAATTCAAAAAGCAGATGATTTCTTTGAGAAATATGGGCCAGTTGTAGCATTTGTTGGACGCTTTGTACCGGGAGTTCGAACGCTTATTTCTGTTCCGTGTGGTATGGCGAAAATGAACATATGGAAATTTAGTATATATACATTCGTAGCAATGTTCCCGTTAACGACTTTATATGTCTATTTTGGAATGAAATTAGGTCCGCATTGGGAAAAGGCAGCGGATGTTGTTGGACAATATATGTTACCGATATTACTAGTCATAGTTATTATTGTAGGCGGTATATTAATCTATAAATTTATGAAAAAAAGAAACAGAACGGAATCTATCTAGTCATTAGTACAGGAGTTGTCTTATTTTTCGAAAATAGATGAATAGTACAGGCAAAAGACTCTGAAGGACATACACATATAGGGAATATAAAAGAGAGAGGGGAAACAACTATGTCTTGTGAGTGCTCAGGGTCAGCATTAACTTGTTGTCCAGATAAAAATTATGTACAAGATAAAGTGTGTAGTCCGTGGTCTGCTACTGTAGTTGCAACAGCAATTGATAATGTTCTTTATACAAATAATATTAACCAAAATGTAGTTGGTACTGGTTTTGTTAAGTATGATGTTGGTCCAGGTCCAATTACTGTAGAAGCGCTTGATTCTGCTGGGGCTACAATTGATACACAAACATTAAACCCAGGAACGAGTATCGCTTTTACGTATCGCCGCTTTGATAGTATACAAGTTGTGTTACCTGCAACACCTGGTGGAACGTATCAGGGAGAATTTTGTATTACAACACGTTATCCACTTTCATAGTAGAATAGGAGAGGATCGAAATGGGAATGAGAAGTTCCGGTTTGTCTTGTTGTTCTAATAAAACACTTGTGCAAGATCAAGTATGTACAGACTGGTCTATTACAGGTGCTGGTACTCAAATTGTATATACGAATAATATTACACAAGAAGTATATGGTTCAGGTTATGTGAAATATGATGTAGGCGCGAATCCCATTACAGTTGATTTTTTAGTAGGTGCTACAGTAGTTGATACAATTACTGTGCAACCACAAAGTAGCGGTACTTTCACTGTACGATACTTTACTACTGTCCGAATTACTACGACAGGAACAACTGTTAATCAAGGCGAGTTTTGTATTACAGTACGTTATCCAATTTCATAAAAAAGGCATACCGTAAATGGTATGCTTTTTTAAATTGAGAAAGTAATGAAATTGGTATTCTATAAGCAACATGTAAATTGGCAACAGTACTTGCCTTCTAAATATAGTGAAGGATTACTTTGTATATTAATAATACTGACTGATTGTAAGTCTTTTCCGGTGTAAGATATCGTATTGCCTGGAAACACAGTGAAAATATTGGTTACTGCTCCAACGATTTGAATTGTAATTGCTTCGGTGCTGCTAGTACTATTGTAAATCGATACAGTACCTGATATAAGTAGTATCCCATCACTTTGCCACAGTATCATTGATTGTAGTGCATCTTTGGTAGAGGGAATGGTGTTGTTAGTTATGAGGAAATTCCCTGCAAATTCATTTGTTACTCGCTCACAACTTGGATTTGGAGGAGGGGGCGGTGGACAAGGATCTGGACAAATGATAGATAAAGGAGCGAAACAGCCAATATTTTTTTTGTTCCTCAATAAAACCCCTCCTTTTTAAGTTGTCTTTTACTACTATTAAATGTAGAAGCATGGCCGATGTGTTAAGAAAAGAAGAAAATTTTAAAAATTAAGATTGTCTAATAGGCTTAAAGTTTAACTTATCATTAGTGTTATAGAAAAGATTATATGTGAATAGTCATAGGAAAAGAATGATCAGACTCTTTTAGATAAAAGGTGGTTGTATACAATAGTACGAGGAATGTTGGACTTAACTTGTAATTAACTGTATATTTACAAAAATCTAATAAAATTCATTTGTTATTTAAACGACATTAACATGTTTTAGATAAAATAGCCTTTGTAATGAATCAATTATTAGGAGGAGGATTCACGTGGAAAGAACAGCTTTACGAAAAGTAAAAGGTCTTATTGGATTATTAATGGTTTTTGTATTAGCATTTGTATCATTTCCGTGGAGTACATCAGTCAAAGCGGAAGAGAAGAAGCAAGAAAAGGCACCAAGTGAAAAGAAGATAGTTTTTCCAGTCGTAAGTGATGTACATATTAAAAATAGTGGAACGGATGATACGTTTCGCTGGAAAAGAGCGATTGAACAGTTCAATACGCTTGCACCAAAGCAAGATGCGTTCGTAATTGTGGGAGATTTTACTGATTCAGGATCGGTACAACAATATGATCGTTTCATGCAAGTATATAATGAGAATGCAAATAAAGATGCAGTACGAATGAATTCTCTAGGGAACCATGATTATTGGAACGGTTTATCTGTAGAGGGAGCGCAGAAGCGTTTCTTAGAAAAAACAGGTATGGAATCGATTTATTATCATAAAGTGGTGAAAGGGTATCACTTCCTTGTTATGTCTCCAGAGAACGAGACAACTCATGGATATTATTCAGACAAGCAAATTAATTGGCTAAAAGAAGAGATGGCAAAGGCGCAAAAAGATGATCCAGAAAAACCAATTTTCGTATTTTTACATCAACATATTAAAGATACAGTATACGGTAGTCAAGAATGGGGAACGAAAGATAGTGCAAAAATTAATGAGGTATTAAAACAATACCCACAAGTCATTACGTTTTCAGGTCATTCACATTATCCATTAGATGATCCAAGATCAATTCATCAAAAAGACTTTACATCAGTTGGCACATCTTCAGTAAGTTATATGGAGGTAGAGGGTGGCAAAGTGCAAGGGAATATTCCTTCAGAATCGCGTGCATTAAGCCAAGGTTTATTAGTAGAAGTAGATGATAAAGAAGTAACGATTAATCGCCGTGATTTCCATACAAATTCTTGGACAGGCGAGCCTTGGAAAATTAAATTACCATCAAAGAAAGACACATTTACACATGTAGAAGATCGCGATAAAGAAAGGCCACACTTTGCTAAGGATGCAAAGCTTGCGGTATCAAATGTAACAGAAAATGCAGCAACAGTAACATTCATGCAAGCGTTGGACAACCTTCTTGTTCATTCTTACCGTGTACAAGCTAGAGATAAGCAAACGGGAGAAATAAAGAATAAATTGTTAGCATTCTCAGAGTTTTATCGTGATCCAGTGCCGAAAGAACTGACATTTACGCTTGCAGGACTAGATGGCGGGAAAACATATACACTGGAAGTCGTTGCGATTGATTCATTCGGCAATGAAAGTGTACAACCATTAACGGCAGAAATTACTACGAAAAAAGATAATATTGACCCGAATGTGAAAGTACCAAAGGCGGATGTTTTTGATGTGAACTTTGCAGATGGTACATTTAAAGACAATTCATCATTTGGTACAAAAGGTGATGTTAAGGGTAATGTGACTATTGAATATGATAAAGCGTTGAAAAAGAATGTTATGAAGCTAAACGGAAAAGCAAATACATTTGGATATCTTCCGTTTTCAGCAGCGCAAAAAGAGAAAGTAGCAAATACATTTACGTTAGAAACTGTATTTTCAATGAATGAAATTCGCGGACAAGGTATTTTGCAAAATACAGAGAGCGGCGGAATTGGTTTTGAATCTACAGGAAGTGGTTATGTAGAATTATGGGCTCATATTGGTGGAAGTTATAAACGTGTTGGCGTTCAGTTAGAGGCTAATAAAACGTATCATTTAACAGGAACGTATAACGGAAGTGAAGTAGCAATTTACGTAGATGGTAAAAAAGTAAACAGCCAACCAGCTACAGGGAAAGTATATCACCCGAACGTACCATTTGCACTTGGTGCAGATCCAGATAGCAACGGGAATGGTGGTATTCCGTTAAATGGACAAATTGCGCTTGCGAAATTATATAGTAAAGCATTAAGTTCTTCAGAAGTATTAGCAGCGTATAATGAGTTTTCTAGTCGTACAAAATTAGAGCAAGTAAACGCGTTATATGAAGAGCTTGGGAAAGTGAAAGAAGTGTTAGCTGGTACGTATGAGTTTGGTGACAAACCAGGTCAATATTCAAAGGAAGCATTTCAAGCACTAGAGAAAAGCTATAACACTGCAAAGCAAGCATTTGAAAATGTAGGAAGTACTGGAGAGAAAATCGTTCAAACATATAACGAATTAAAAACAGCTAATGTAACATTTGTACAATCTAAAGTAGCAGAAGAACAACCGAAAACACCGAAAGAAAAATTACAAATCAATATTGAAACTGCAAAAGCAGTGGTGAAAAAAGCACAAGCTGCAAATGTAACGGATGGTTCAGTGAAATCATTGAGTCAAAAAGTTACAGTGGCAGAAGCTGTATTAAAAGATGCGAAAGTAAAAGATGCACAAGTAGAAACGATGAATCGTACGGTGGAATATGCGATTTCACTCGTTGAAAAAAGCATAAACAAATAAGAGAGAAGAAAAAGAAGCTTATCATGATAGGCTTCTTTTTTGTTATACTAAAAATAGTATAGAATGAGGGAGCGAATAATTTGGAAGAGAAAAAGCTAAAAAGAATTCTTGAATATGTATGGATCGCGGTTGTGCTCCTTGTAGGGTATTATTTCTTAAAAGAGAAAAGTATATGGGTTCTATTTTTAATGACGTTTTTATTAGCGGGCTTAGGCACGTTATTTATTAATTTCTTCTTTGATAGTCTAAATGCATGGAAGAAGAAAAAGAAGGGAACGAAGTAAAGGAGGGAATATATGCAAAAGTGGAAGCTCATATATCAGGTGCTTCTTTTCATAGTGCTTGTAGGTATTGGCGTTTTAAAATATTCTACACCGATAGGAAATTGGGCATCGTTTACAGCTTGCATCGGCATATTTTTCATTTTACAATCGTTAACGAAAAAATATAATAATACAGAAAGATAGCTCACCGTTTTATCGGCGAGCTATTTTGTTATGCTTTTTTCTCTTCATCATTTGTTTTTTCAGTAGCTAAATGACTATGTTTTCTAGAGTAGAAGAAATAGAAACATAAGCCAACTATCAGCCAAGCTATAAAGCTAATCCATGTCGTTTTAGACAAATTAATCATCAAATATAAACAGCAAAGAATTGCGACAACTGGTAATACAGGTACGAAAGGTGTACGGAATCCGCGTTTTAAGTTAGGGTGTGTTTTTCGTAAAATAAGTACCGCGCAGCAAACGAATGTAAAGGCTGTTAGCGTACCGATGTTCACTAAATTAGCAAGTAGATGTAGGTCTAGAAGCCCTGCTAATAAAGCGGCAACAACACCAGTGATCCATGTGTTTAATAAAGGGACTTTTACTCTTTTATTTACACGTGCTAGCGCTTTTGGAAGTAGTCCGTCGCGGCTCATCGCATAAGAAACGCGAACTTGTCCGTACATCACGACTAAGAGAACGGTTGTCATTCCAGTCATCGCTCCAACAGCGAGAAGTCCTGCAATTGTATCTTCGCCAACGAAATGTAAGGCAAACGCAACTGGATCAGAAACATCTAATTGTGTATACGGAACCATACCTGTTAAAACGAAAGATACAATCATGTATAAAACAGTACAAATAAGAAGGGAACCGATAATGCCAATTGGTAAATCGCGCTGTGGTTTTTTCGTTTCTTCTGCAGCGGTTGCGATTGCATCAAAGCCTAAGAAGGCGAAGAATACAGTGGCAGCTCCAGTAATGATACCGTCGTATCCGAATGGAATGAACGGCGTCCAATTTTCAGGTTTTACATATTTTGCGCCTGCTACGATAAAGGCGATAATAACAGCTAACTTGATAAGAACCATAACATTATTAATGCGTGCGCTTTCGCGTATACCGAAACTTAAAAGTCCCGTAATGAGTAGTAAAATACAAACAGCCGGTAAATCGATAATGCCGCCTTTTCCTACGCCAGGGGCCGAGGCGATTATGGCGGGCAGATGGATGTTAAATCCTTGGAGTAAAGATTGTAAATAACCAGACCAACCGACAGCTACAGCCGCGACTGCAAGTAAATATTCGAGCATTAAACACCAGCCGACGATGAAGGCGACGACTTCTCCGACTGTCATGTATGCGTAAGTATACACACTTCCTGAGACAGGAATAGAAGAAGCAAATTCGGCATAACAAAAGGCTACACAAGCACAAGTAAATGCAGCAATAAGGAATGATAACATAATACCAGGACCAGAATGTTTCGCTGCGACAATACCTGTTAATACAAAGATCCCTGTCCCAATTACGGCGCCAATCCCTAAAAATGTTAAATCGAGTGCCGTTAATGTTCTATCTAGCTGCCGTGGTGATTCAGTACTAAGCGGTTTTTTTCGTAATAATGACTTCACTTTGGACTCTCCCCCCGTTTTTTCATTTCCATAACTGCGAATATAGTATGAGCCCACTAGAAAAGAGTATGTAAGTAAATGGAGGTACAGTTATGGTAGGTTGTTTTTTAAAATTGCTGGATTAATTTTATTATAATTCAGAATATTTTGTCAAATAAAAATGTGACAAATAAAATGCGAATGAATAGGGGAAACTACTGGCAGGAATGGACGAGGGTTAACAGAGTGGCAAAACCACTCATAAAAGTTTCACTTTATAAAGTAGGAGAAGATGTTATGTTATTTTATTTTGAACTTGTCGTCATTTTACTTTGTACGAAATTAGCTGGTGATATTAGCGTTAGGCTTGGCCAGCCTTCTGTACTTGGTAAATTAATCGTTGGTATTATTATCGGTCCGGCTGTGCTTGGTATTATTAATAGTTCTGAACTCATTGATGAACTGAGTGAAATTGGCGTTTTACTACTTATGTTTATGGCAGGGCTTGAAACAGATTTAGAAGAGTTAAATCGGAATTTGAAATCTGCATTCGCAGTAGCGATGGGGGGAATCATTTTCCCATTCCTTGGTGGATATTTAGCGGGACTTGCGTTTGGAATGTTACAGTCGCATGCGATTTTTTTAGGGTTATTACTTTGTGCTACTTCGGTTAGTATTTCTGTTCAAACATTAAGAGATTTAGGGAAAATGAATACGAGAGAAAGTACGACGATTTTAGGAGCAGCTGTATTTGATGATGTAATTGTCGTTATTTTATTAGCATTTGTGATGAGTTTTTTAGGTACACAAGATGTAAATGTAACGCTTGTCATTGCAAAGAAAATTATCTTTTTTGTAAGCATCGTTTTTATCTCTTGGAAAGTTGTTCCATGGATTATGAAAATGCTTGTGCCACTTCGTGTAACAGAAGCATTAATTAGTGCAGCACTTATTATTTGTTTCTCTTTTTCGTATTACAGTGAAATGATGGGAATCGCCGGTATTATTGGAGCATTTGCAGCCGGAATTGCCATTTCGCAAACAGAGTATAAGCACGAAGTAGAACATAAAATTGAACCGATTGCTTATGCGATATTTGTACCGGTGTTCTTCGTAAGTATTGGAATGGAAATTACATTTCAAGGTATCGGAAGCCAGCTTTGGTTTATTATCATCATGACGCTTATTGCAATTTTTACAAAGTTAATCGGATCAGGTTTAGGAGCAAGACTGACAGGATTCAACCTTCAATCTTCTATTAGTATTGGTGCGGGGATGGTCTCGCGCGGAGAAGTGGCGCTTATTATCGCAGCGAATGGACTTGCGGCAAATTTATTAGCGAAAGAAAATTTCACAGCGATTGTTATTGTTGTTATATTAACGACGATTATTACGCCGCCGCTTTTGAAAAAATATTTTGTATAGAGAGGAAGAGCTTATCTGATGTAGGTAAGCTCTTTTTTTATTGGAAAAAGCAATAGTCATATAGCGTGAATAGGTTGTAATTATGGTAAAATCTACGTATATGATAAGTCGAGGAGAGAAATGTGTGAGGATTACGAAGGGGAAGGTTATCGGTGTAATCATACTTATTGCGCTATGTATACCATTTACTGCATGGAAAGAGTCAAAAGTGAAAGACTTTCCAGTTTCTATTTTTTCTTCCTATGTAGAAGACGAAAACCCGAAAGACTATAAGTACACTGCTTTTGTACCTGATTTTGCAATTTGGATACATGGATGGGAAGAACAGCAATCTGAAGGTGAAATAACTTCATATAAAAAAGGGGATCGAACTGTAATTGTTCACCATCCTCCTGGCGATGATGGTTTTTATCTTTTTGAAGCAAGAGAAAATAAGTGAAAGCAACCGCAAGAAGTGGAGGTTAAATAGTGAAAGCTTCAACATTACTATTTAAAATTGAAAGTAATATGGATCAATTTTCACCAGCTGAAAAGAAGGTTGCCATGTACATAATGGGGAATGCAGAGATTGTTCCGAACTTAACGACGAAAGAAGTGTCAACGAATGCAGGCGCAAGTGAGGCGAGTGTTGTTCGCTTTTGTAAGTCGATTGGGATTGGGAGCTTTAAAGCATTTAAAATCGCGCTCGTTCGTGAATTGACGATTGCTGATTATAATATTAATGATTTTTCAGTTATGAATACGGAAGATGGACCGTATGACTTGTTTAATAAAGTTACGTATGTGAATAAAGCTGCAATTGAGGCGAGCGTTACGGCGATAGATAAAAAAGAACTTGAGAAAGCTGCAGATCGTATTGTAAATGCGGATAAAATTATATTTTATGGAGTAGGCGGATCAGCTACTCCGGCGATGGACGGGGCTTATAAATTTACAAGGCTCGGATTTACAGCGATGATGCTATCTGATTTTCATATGATGTTGCCGCTTGTAACGAATTTAAAAGAGGGCGATATATTTGTTGCGATTTCAACATCTGGTCGTACGAAAGATGTACTTGAAATGGCGCAATATGCGAAGAGACAAGGTGCAACAGTTATTGCGATTACAAAGCTTGACCAATCATCACCGTTATATAAAGAGGCGGATATTCGTCTTTGTATGCCAGATGTAGAGCAAGATCATCGTATTGCAAGTATTGCTTCTAGAATGACACAACTGAATATGATTGATGCTTTATATGTGATTACTTTTAATCGTATTGGTAATAAAGTGTTGGATCAATTTATGGAGACGCGAGAAGAAGCAGTGCGGTTACGGAAGTTAAAGTAGAAGAAAAGATGAGGGGACTCATCTTTTTTATTATCTTTGACACAAATATGTCATTTTATGAAATTTTATTTCATAAAATAAGAAAGTAATATTGATTTTTAATTTCTTAAAGTTATAATAAAAGTGTGAAATATAATTTCAAAGAGGGTGGCAATATGTTAGAAAATTTATCGACAGAACACCGTAATGAGAAAACGACGAATCTAGATGAGATGAGTATAAAAGAAGTGTTACAGAGTATGAATGAAGAAGATCGAACTGTTGCGTTAGCAGTTGAAAAAGAGATAGAACAAATTGAAAAGGTCGTACAGACTGTTATTAAATCTTTTGAAGCAGAGGGCCGATTAATTTATATTGGGGCTGGTACGAGTGGTCGTTTAGGTATTTTAGACGCAGTGGAATGCCCGCCGACATTTGGCACAGACGATAAAATGGTGCAAGGATTTATAGCAGGTGGATTGAAAGCGTTTACTAAGGCGGTAGAAGGTGCCGAAGATCGCGAAGAGTTAGCAGAAGAAGATTTGAAAAGTATTGGATTAAACGAGAAAGATACAGTGATTGGTATTGCCGCAAGTGGTAGAACCCCTTACGTAATTGGCGGATTGAAATACGCACATAGTGTGGGAGCTAGTACAGCGAGTATTTCTTGTAATAAAAATGCTGAAATAAGTAAGTATGCAAAACTCAATGTAGAAGTGGAGACAGGCGCAGAAATATTAACAGGCTCAACACGTTTGAAGGCTGGTACAGCGCAAAAATTAGTGCTTAATATGATTTCAACAGCGTCAATGATTGGTGTAGGAAAAGTATATAAAAACTTAATGGTAGATGTTCAATCTACGAATGAAAAGTTAGTAGAACGATCAAAACGAATTATTGTGGAAGCAACAGGAGCTAGTTATGAAGTAGCGGCAGATTATTACGAAAAAGCAAAGCGTAACGTGAAAGTTGCTATCGTTATGGCATTACTACAGTGTGAGTATGGGGAAGCAAAAGAAAAACTAAAAGAAGCGAAAGGCTTTGTGAAGAAGGCATTATAAAGTGAAACGATAAGAATAGGGAGGGGGATTCTATTATGAAGAAAGAAGAGAGAATGGCCAAAGAAATTTCGGAGCAACTTGGGGGAATAAAAAATATTCGTGGCATTGCTCATTGTATGACGAGACTGAGGTTAACGCTTCATGATGAAAGTAAAGTGAATATGGATCTTTTGAAAAAAGTTGAAGGCGTTATGGGCGTCATTGAAGATGAAACACTTCAAGTGGTTGTTGGTCCAGGAACGGTAAATAAAGTAGCAGCCGAAATGGAAGTTTTAACAGGAGTAAGAATTGGTGAGGTTGCAGATCATCATCTTGAAGATATTGGTCAAGAGATTAAATCAGAGATGAAGAAGAAAAATAATACACCAGTGAAGAACTTTTTACGAAAAATAGGTAACATTTTTATTCCGTTAATACCTGGTCTTGTTGCGTCAGGAATTATAAACGGGGTTGCTAACTTCGCGAAAAACGCAGGTGCTGATCCGAATGCAACATGGCTACAAATGTTACTACTTATTGGCGGCGGTATCTTTACATTTTTAGGGATTTTAGTCGGTTGGAATACAGCGAAAGAATTTGGCGGGACACCCGTTCTTGGAGCGATTGCGGGTATTTTAATTTTCAATCCAGCGATGGCAAATGTGAAATTATTTGGTGAAGCAATGGTACCCGGGCGGGGCGGATTGTTTGCAGTTATTTTTGCAGCATGGCTTATGGTAGTAGTTGAGAGAAGAGTACGAAAAGCAGTGCCGAATGCAGTTGATATTATTGTAACACCGCTTATTACTGTATTAGCTGTAAGTATAGTAACGATGTTAGCGATTCAGCCAGCAGCGGGATTTTTATCTGATGGTATTACGAGCGGTATTAACGCAATTTTAAATGTTGGTGGGGCATTTGCTGGAGCAGTGCTAGCAGGAACGTTTTTACCACTCGTTATGGTCGGATTACACCACGGTTTAACACCGATTCATATGGAATTTATTAATCAAACGCACGTAACACCTTTATTACCAGTACTCGCGATGGCTGGTGCTGGGCAAGTGGGCGCAGCAATTGCGATTTATGTAAAAACAAAAAATAAACGACTTCGTAACGTAATTAAAGGTGGATTACCAGTTGGATTTTTAGGAATTGGCGAACCATTATTATACGGGGTTACATTACCACTTGGGAAACCGTTTATTACCGCTTGTTTAGGAGCGGCCGTCGGTGGTGCATTCCAGGCAGTTATGAAAACGGCTTCACTCGGAATTGGCGTATCAGGATTATCTTTAATCCCGTTAATCGCTGATAATAAATATTTATTATATTTCCTTGGGTTAGTAGTGGCATATACTTTTGGATTTATCTTTACGTACTTCTTCGGATTTAAAGAAGAAATGGCAGAAAACATATAGAGAAAGGGATTCCTTTCTCTTTTTCTATTCATAGAAAGGGAGATTTATATGATAGGAGTTTCAATTTATCTTTCAAAAGAGCGAGTAAAGAAGCAAGAAGAGTGGCTAAAAGTGGCGAAGGAAAACGGGTTTTCGTCTATTTTTACATCACTTCATATTCTGGAAGATGATCCGGATACGTATAAAGAGTTAATTCAAATATTAGGGAAACAGGCTCTCGAAAATGAAATGGAATTAATGGTCGATGTCTCTCCAAAATCGTTACACCATTTAGGAATGACGTACGAAAATGTCGAAGAGTTAGTAGATTGGGGCATTACTGGTTTACGAATGGACTACGGCATCACGCCGAAAGAAATCACACGCGTATCTCATAAAATGAAAGTAGCTTTAAATGCGAGTACGATTACAGATTCATTTTGGAAAGAGTTAACCATAGAAAATATAAAAGTAGAGAATGTAGAAGCGTGGCATAATTTTTATCCGCGCCCAGAAACAGGACTAGCAAAATCATTCTTACAAAAACAAAACGAATACTTACATGAGTGCGGAATAAAAACGATGGCATTTATTCCGGGAGATGGTGAAAAACGTGGTCCGTTATATGAAGGCTTACCAACATTAGAAAAGCACCGCAATATGCGCCCGCTGGAAGCGTACTTAGAACTTGTACAAGATTGTGGTGTCGATAAGGTGCTAATTGGGGATATAAACGGAAGTCTAGAAAGTGTACAAGAGATAGCGAGTGCGAGTAGAGGAATTATTCCGCTGCGGTATGAGCAATTGATAAAGAAAAGTGAAATATTTAAAATGGTAGAACAAGTGCATACAAATAGACTAGATCCAGCTCGTGATGTCATTCGTTCTGTAGAATCGCGAGAGGAGCATAAAGTGATTTTACAGCCGATGGATGCCATCGCAAGAAAGAAAGGCAGCATTACAATTGATAATGAATTGTACGGTAGATATGCTGGAGAGATGCAAGTTGTTGTAAATGATTTACCTGTAGATGAGAAAGTGAATGTTGTCGGAATGGTTGTGGAAGAGGACGTGCCGTTATTGCCTTATATTGGTGCTGGAAAAAACTTTCAACTTTTTCTGTGTGATAGAGTAAAAGCTTGAATTTATGCTATTTTATAAAAGACATTATTCGTAAAACGGATAATGTTTTTTGTTTTCTTTAAAAAAAGCATTTGACGAATGAAAAGAAATACCGTATTGTTTTGTCTTGTGAATAAATGTTCACGATAACAAAACAAAAAGGAGAGTTCAAAATGAATCAATATATTGGGAATTTAATTATTCGTATCGTGTTAGGAGTTACGTTCTTTGCACACGGTTTAGCAAAGTTTCAATCAGGTATAGATAACGTAGCAGGATGGTTTACAAGTATCGGTTTACCAGGTGGTCTTGCATATGGCATAGCGACAGTTGAATTAGTTGGTGGTATATTATTAATTATCGGTTTAGGCGTAAGATATGTAGGATTGTTATTTGCTCTTATTTTAGCTGGAGCTATCGTAAAGGTAAATGGAGCAGCAGGTTTATTAGGAGATGGAAAGAATCCAGGGTATGAATTAGATCTTGCATTATTAGCAATGGGTGCGTATTTATTCGTTGTAAAAGCAGAAGGGTATGTAGATCGTTTCTTAAAGGAGAAAGTAATGAAAGCGAAGTAAACTTATTTATAAATTGTTGACTTGAATCATTAATGTAACTATAATGATTACAACTAGTGGATTAAGGATAAAATTATTTAAATATTTTTTTACACAAGTTGTAACATACCTGGTTACAACTTGTGTAAAAAAATAAATAAAACGGGAGGAAGTAACATGCCTAAATCAAATTTAGAAATTATTCGAAGCACGTATGAAGGGTCAGCTTCTTCAAATGCAAAACATTTAGTAGAAGCCCTCTCTGAAAAAGTAGAATGGACAGAAGCAGAAGGTTTCCCGTACGGCGGAACGTATATAGGTGTAGAAGCAATAATGGAAAATGTATTTAGCCGATTAGGATCAGAATGGGATGATTATAAAGCGAGTGTAAATACGTACCATGAAGTAAACGGAAAAGATGTAATCATTGCTGAAGGTGTTTATTCAGGAGTTTATAAAGAAACGGGAAAATTGTTTGAAGCAGAATTTGTTCATATATGGCAGATTGAAAATGGAAAAATAATAAAATTCAAGCAATATGTGGATAGTTACATTGTGCGAGAAGCGATGAAGGTTTAAAATGGAATAAGGAAACAAATGGAATCGGCTGTGCGCAGGCGATTCCATTTGTTTATGTGATTATTAGGGGAATGGGGAATACATAATATGAAAAAATGGATTATAGGGACAATTACAATCATTGTAATTGCGATAGGAGCTGTATTCGGTGTTACGAAACTTCTTAATTATATAGAAGAAGAGGAGAAGAGTCTGAAAGCACAAAATGTAACGGGGCAACAAGGGAAGAAAGCAAAGGAAGAGAAGCCACAATTTAGTGAGGATGAAATTATTTCTACCATGCATAGGATGGTACATCAAAAAGTGCAATCCTCTGAAAAATGGGGATTTATTGAAATGACAAATAAGGAAATTGTTAGTGCCAAGAAGGCAGTAGAAAGCAGTACAAATTTTAAACATAAGTCAAAGCTACTTGCCACTTTAGAGCGTTGGGAGAAAGGGGATTTTTCACAAACGGTTGAGGAGCATAACTTTTTGTGGGAAATTCAAGGTGGTGATACTGGAAAGGCAACAGAACGTTTATCGCCAGAAGAAGAAAAGCAGTATGTGAAAGAAATGAAAGGTAAATAAAAACATCGCCACTTTGATGGCGATGTTTTTGATTAAGAATGTTTTCGCATTAAAGCTCTAGTTGGCTGAACAGCAACTGTTTTGAAATGAGAAAATAAATAACATCCAGTCACAACAATCATTGTCCCTAAAATTTGTATCCATGTTAGTTCTTCGCCGAGGAAAAGGAATGCTAAAATAGCTGTAAAAATCGGATTGAAGTTTAGAAAAATACCGGATGTAGTCGCTCCTAATTTTTGCACGCCAATATTCCAAAACACCATACAAAGAACTGTGGAAATAAGCCCAGTATATAAAAGTGATGTTAGGAAAGAAGTATTTATGTTTGTAACAGTGAAGCTCCCTATGTTAAATGGCAGTAATAAAATAACGCCGAAAATACCAGAGTATAATGTTGCCATGAGCGGTGTAGTTGTTTTTGTTGCCCATTTACTACAAACAGAATACATTCCCCAAATACAAACAGCCGCCATCATCCATAAATCTCCGCTATTAAAATGTAGTGAAAATAGAAGTGTAAAATTTCCTTTTAAAAGGACGAGAACCACCCCAAAGAATGAAAGAATCATGGATAGAATTTGAAGTGTATTTACTTTTTCTTTTAGAAATAATACTGAAAATAATGCAATTGAAATCGCATTTAATGTAGAAATAAGCCCTACATTCGTTGCGGATGTTTTTTCTAGTGCTAGAAATTGAAAGATGTTAAAAAGAGCGACCCCTGAAATCCCCATTAGTAGTAACGGAAGTATTGCAGCACGTGGTGGAATGATTTTCTTTTCTTTAAACCAAACCATCGGTAATAAACAAACGATCGCAATCATCCATCTTAAACTTGTAAGTGTCATCGGAGACGCGTGATTAACGAGCGATTTTCCAACGACGAAATTTCCTCCCCATAATAAGCTCGTTAGTAATAGTAAAAAGACATAAAAATAAGGCATACTAAAATCCCCTTTGTTGTAATCAATATGAATTGTAAATAATTTTAGCATTTTTCTTTATTGTGTAATATATTCTTTTGTATAATGGTTAAAAGTCAATAAAATATTTTGTTTTAGATGTAGTTTGCAATAAAAGGTTCAGTTCTGAATAAGTTAAGGTATGTTTTTTCGAATAATCATCGGTAAGAAAAAAGGGGGAATTGTAATGGAGTCATCTGTTATTAAAGTGTTAGATGATTTAGACGTACAAATTTTAGATATATTGCAGAAGGAGTCTCAAGTAAGTAATGCAGAGCTTGCGCGACGCGTTAATTTATCACCAGCTGCGATGCATGCGAGAATAAAAAGATTAGATGGAGAAGGGTTCATTGATAAGCAAGTAGCCATTTTAAATCAAGAAAAGCTTGGTTTTGATTTGTTATGCTTCATTTTTATGAGTACGAATATTCATCAATCGGATAAACTTGACGTGTTGGAAAAAGAATTAGAATCGATGCCGGAAGTGTTAGAATGTCACTGTTTAACAGGAGAGTATGATTATTTATTAAAAGTTGCAAATCGTGATCGTAAAGAGCTGGAGCATTTTATTAGAAAGCTGAATAAGCTTGGTATTACAAGGATACAGACGAGTTTAGCACTTCGTGAAATTAAATATTCGACAGTATTACCGATCCGAAATGAGGAACCGAGCATCGATTAGAATGCTTGGTTTTTTGTTTGTATAAAGTGATTGACGGGGAGAAAAGAGAGATGTATTATTATATAAAATTATGTATTAAAATTCATTTTGGGTTATAAATATTAATATTAGGGGCAAGGGGATATAATATGAAAATCTTTAATGCGGTTACGAGTGATGTGAAAGAAATTTATAGTCTCATTGAAGTTTATGCAAAAGAGGGAGTTGTTTTACCGCGTTCTCTTTTATCTCTCTATCAATACTTACAATGCTTATATGTTATGAAAGAAGGAGAAGAAATCGTTGGAGTTGCTGGTTTACATGTGTTAGGGGAGGACCTTGCAGAAGTCCGGTCATTAGTCGTTTCGCATACATATGCAGGGAAAGGAATCGGTCGCATGTTAGTGAACCATGTAATAAATGAGGCAGCGAAAATAAAAGTGAATAGAGTCATTTCTTTAACATATGAAACGGAATTTTTTCAAAAGTGCGGGTTTGATTTTGTGAATAGAGGTGCGTTACCAGAGAAAGTATGGATTGATTGTAGGCATTGTCCAAAAGTTGATTATTGTGATGAGGTGGCGATGATTCGGTATGTTGGGTGAAATTTTCAGAGAGAAAAAAGTCCCACTATTATTTACGTAATAGTGGGATTCTATATTATAGGGAAATTAAGAACTTGAATTCGTTTTTCTTACCGCAAAATTAAAAATGGGATTTTTAAGCTCATAGTTATAAGTAGAACCATCGACAAGCCCTACAACTTTATCGCTATCGTAAAGATCGAGCATAAATTGTGCCATTTGTTTTGCGGTGTGGAATTTCGGTACAACATTATCGTATTGGAACTCATCAATATCAAATGAACGTTTTGCAAATTCTGTTTCAGTTGCACCAGGTGCTAAAACCTTTGCTTGCAGTTTTGCACCTTGTTGTTTCAATTCGTGAGATAAACCTTCTGTAAATGCACTTACATAGAATTTCGTAGCGCAATACGTAACAGCATCAGCAACGATTGTGTATCCACCGCCTGATGAAACGTTAATAAGCTGTGTGCCATCAACCATTGAATAATCTCGAACGAAAAGAGAGGAGAGTATTGTTAGTGCTTCTATATTTACATGTAACATCGTTTCTATTTTATTTAAATTTTGTTCAGCAATTGAGGCGAAATTACCAAACCCTGCGTTGTTAATCCACGTTTCAATTTGAAAGGCTTGTAGGTTTTCATACAGCTTATAAACATTTTTCGTGATAGATAAATCCGTTCTTCGAATAACAACATCCAATTCCGGATTCATTTCGTTAATTTTTAATTTTAATCCGTCTAATTCTTCTTGTCTTCGAGCTACAAGTATTAAGTTCTTTCCGCGAGCTGCAAAGGCTAAAGCCGATTCATAGCCAATTCCAGAACTAGCACCAGTAATAACAGTGTATTTCATATAAAATCCCCCTAAGTTCAAATAAATATATTATGGTTAGATTTTATTTGTTAGAGTATACTCTAAGTCAAATGTTTTTTATGAATTTGATAAGGCTATAAAATATATGAGGGTAAGCACGTGGAGGGAGTTAGAGTATGTACACAATTAGCGAGGTGGCTAAATTAATAGGAGTGAGTACACATACACTACGTTATTATGAAAAGGAAAATATATTAATTGCAAATCGCGATACAAATGGGAATCGAATGTATGCAGAGTCGCATATAAAGTGGTTGCAGTTTGTTATGAAATTAAAACAAACGCAAATGCCAATAACGAAAATAAGAGAATACGCTAGGTTATATTTAGAAGGGGAGCATACAACCGAAGATCGTTTACAACTCCTAGAAGATCATAAGAAATCTATTCAGATTCAAAGAGAAAACTTAGTCATTACAGAAAAGATGCTTGAGAATAAAATTATTGCATACAAGGCATCTTTGGAAAATAAATAGAAAACATAATCCGTTCCTTAGTTATATGATAAAAATGGATTGGATCTCATAGTGTGCTGGCAAATAAAAAAGAGCAGCTAGCAAAAGCTAACTGCTCTATTAAAGGGATCTCTCCAAGGGGGAGTGGAGAAAATATTATGTTACTAGCAGTATTAACAGATTATTAGGAAATATACAAATCGGATGAAAGAAATTTTAAATAATCTTTCGGTATTGACAGTTTTTAAAATATTCATGTACAATATTTATGAATGACATTCAGTCATTTTTCAGCGGAAGGATATAGTTAGCTCGGAAATGGAACAAATATAATGGTAAATGAGGATGATAGTTGTTTTATATATAGTAGTGATGAAAGAGAATATTTTTTTAAAACAAAATGACTGATAGTCAGTCATAAGAGGTGAGAGGTATGAAAAATAGAGCTTGGTTATATGTCATATTAACATGTATCTTTGAAATTTTTTGGGTGTTTGGTTTTAATACAGCCGATACTTGGTGGCATTGGATTATTATTTTAGGAGTTATCGCTGTTGATTTTTATTTTCTTTCTAAAGCGTGCGAACATCTTGCGACAGGGACTGTATATGCCATCTTTGCTGGAGCTGGTACTGTAGGTACTTTCTTAATGGATGTATTCCTTTTCGGCGGAAGTTTCAGCGTAGGAAAACTATTCTTTATCGTGATGGTTGTAGCTGGCGTTATCGGTTTAAAGCTAGCTGATAATAAAGAAGAAACTGTGGAAGGAGCTGCTTAAAGATGGGTTGGTTTTTCGTATTTTGTGCTGCAATTAGTGAAATAGTCGGTGTGATTGGTCTTAAAATGTACAGTAAAGATAAGACGTTAGCAAATGGAGCGATTTATATAGGTGGATTTGCTACATCCTTTGCATTCTTGTATACATCTTTCTTATTTTTACAAGTGAGTGTCGCGTATGCGGTTTGGATTGGTATTGGAACAGCTGGTGCCGTGTTATTAAATATGTTCCTGTTTGGTGAGTCGAAAAGTAAAGCACGTATCATTAGTGTAGCTCTTATTGTATGCGGAGTGACAGGATTAAAGGCTCTTTCGTAAAGATATACTACATTTAATCTCCTAATTATTTATTAGGAGATTTTTATTATTAAAAAATGATTTCCTCTTAGAGTTCACTATCATTGACAGTACAATCGATTATCTTATAAAATGAGTGACAGTCATTCAATACGCGTTTGAAAGGGTTTAGATGATGAATAAAAAAGAAAAAATTGTCTATGCAGCTATTGAAGTGTTTCAGGAAAAGGGCGTTGAAAAAACGAAGATTTCTGATATCGTGAAATTGGCGGGCATTGCACAAGGAACTTTCTATTTATATTTTCCTTCTAAGTTATCTGTTATGCCTGCAATAGCAGAAGTGATGGTTGAAAAGATGATATTGGCAGTAAAGGAAAAAGTGCAAAATGATGCGCCTTTCTCAAGTAAAGTGACGCAAGTAATAGATGCGGTGTTTCACTTTATAGCGGAATATCGTGAAATACAAGCTTTAATGTATGCGGGTCTTGCATCTACAGAACATATAAAAGAATGGGAAGCTGTGTATGAGCCTCTTTATATGTGGTTAAGCGAATTTTTAAGTGAGGCGAAAGAAGCTGGTGAAATTCGTAATTCGGTTCACGCGGAGCGAACAGCGAAGTTATTTATTGCTCTTGTTGAATCAGCAGCGGAACAAGTCTATTTATATGATCATAAAGATGATGAGCAAGTCGAGCTACAAAAGGCAGAAGTACTAGATTTTTTAACACATGCACTACATATAAAGAAATAGTAAGATGAACCTGTCTGAGAAGGTAGGTTCATTTTTGAGGAAAACTGAATGATAGTCATTCACCTAATACGTATGTATGTGTGAAAGGATAGAGTGAAATTCTAATGAGTGGGGCATCTTCACTCATTATTAGCCCACAAAGAGCAGGATAAAGAAAAAGCTTCTTGGGCATTATTTTTTGAGAGGAATTTACGGGAAGAGGTGTTAAAAAGTGAAGAAACCGATAAAAGAACAAAAGATGGTATTGGTCATTCTTTTGAGTAATATATTTATTGCTTTTTTAGGGATTGGATTAATCATTCCGGTTATGCCGTCCTTTATGAATGATATGGGTTTAACAGGGAAGACGATGGGTTATCTCGTTGCAGTGTTTGCAATGGCTCAGCTTATTGCTTCACCTATTACGGGTCGCTGGGTCGACCTTTATGGTAGGAAGAAAATGATAATCATTGGATTATTTATTTTTGGTGTTTCAGAGCTTCTTTTTGGATTAGGAACAGATGTATGGATGCTCTATGCAGCGAGGGTGTTAGGCGGAATTAGTGCTGCGTTTATTATGCCAGGTGTTACGGCATATGTTGCTGATATTACATCTATGCAGGAACGTCCAAAGGCGATGGGATACTTGTCTGCGGCGATTAGTACCGGATTTATTATAGGGCCTGGAATTGGCGGGTTTATTGCAGAATACGGTATACGTGTGCCGTTTTTCGTTGCAGCAGTAATTGCCTTTGTAGCATGTGTGATTTCGATCTTTATTTTAAAAGAACCATTAACGAAAGAAGAGCTTGCAGAGATTTCTTCTAATACGAAAGAATCAAGTTTTATTGGGGATTTAAAGAAATCATTACATCCAATGTATGCAATCGCATTTATTATCGTATTTGTACTCGCATTCGGATTATCAGCGTATGAAACTGTGTTTAGTCTGTTTTCTGATCATAAGTTTGGATTCACACCGAAAGATATCGCGGCAATCATTACAATTAGTTCAATCTTTGGGGTAGTTGTGCAAGTCTTTATGTTTGGCAAATTGGTCGACATGTTTGGTGAAAAAGTGTTAATTCAAATATGTTTAATTGTAGGTGCAGTATTAGCGTTCGTTTCAACTGTAGTCTTTAATTATTGGATTGTACTTCTCGTTACTTGCTTCATTTTCTTAGCATTTGATTTACTTCGTCCAGCTTTAACGACGTTTTTATCAAAAGCAGCTGGAAAAGAGCAAGGATTCGTTGCTGGTATGAACTCGACTTATACGAGTTTAGGAAATATCGCAGGACCAGCGATGGGCGGAATATTATTTGATATGAATATTCATTATCCATATGCATTTTCAGGAGTTGTTTTAATAGTGGGTCTCGGTATTACATTTATGTGGAGAGAGAAACAGCTAGCTGAGAGTTTTGCGAAGTAATGTAGTGAATTACGTAAGCCCCTTACCATTGTTATGGTAAGGGGCTTTTTGTTTATCAAGCTATTGGAGCTAGGGGCGATAAATTTTCACTTTATAAACTTAATCCAAACCGTTTTAATTCAATGAAAATCCCTTCTAATTGCTTTCCTTTATCTGTTAATGTGTACTCTACACGAGGCGGAACTTCTGGATACACTTTTCTCGTTATAATGCCTTGAGATTCTAGTTCTTTTAGTCGAAGCGATAATGTTTTCGGACTAATGCCATCCATTGATTTTTGTAAATTACTAAAGCGTAAAGTTCCTTCGATAAGAAGGTCACGAATGATTAAAAACGTCCATTTTGTACGAATTACGTCAAGCGTTTTAGCGATAGGACAAGGTATACCAGGTAAACCTTTCGTTAATACAACTGGATCTATATTGCTCATGGAAATAGCCTCCATAAAAATTTTTTGAATGAATTTGCCTTATCGTATCACAAAACTATCTTTTTGGTAACTATATGAAAAAAATATTACTACTTCCATAAAGGAAGTTAGTGCATATACAATAGCAATACGAAATACAAAGGGTTTGTATGAAGAGGAGGTGATTTCCATGGGTATGAAAAAGTTGTTTATGTTTCTTAGTTTTTTTGTCATTTGTATTGTGCTTGTAGCATGTAGTGGTGAGCAAAAAACTGAAATTCAGTTATTAAAAGAAATGCCGAAGCCAAAAGCAATGACAATTGATTCTTCATTAAGTAAAAAGGAAGCGACAGAAATCGTGCATGCAGCGCAGCGTTTTTATGCATTTTGGGATACAGGTAAAGAGGAGCTTATTCCGCAGACGGTTACTGAAAATTTTTTCGATAACACACTGCCGAAAGGTCGACCACAAGGCACTGAAGGATTAAAGCTTGCGGCGCAAAACTTTCGTAAAGTAGTTCCTGATATACATTGCGAGATTGAAGATTTATTAGTCGTTGGTGATAAAGTAACAGCTCGTCTTTCTTTTACAGGAACTCATAATGATAAGAAAATCAATTTTTTTGCAATTGATATTTTGCATGTGAAGGATGGCAAGATAACGGAAGATTGGCATTTAGAAGATAATCTTACGCTGAAACAACAACTTGGGTTAATAGCTGAGGAATAAAATAAGGGAGAGAAAAGTGATGAAAAATATATTTATTATAAATGGACATGAAAAATACGGTACGAAAGAAGGTCGATTAAATAGAACGTTAGTTGATTATATGATAACTGTATTAAGTGAGAATCATTATGTGAAAACAACGACGATTCAAGATGGATATAGTATGAAAGAAGAACAAGATAAATTTCTATGGGCTGATGTTGTAATTTATCAAACACCTATTTACTGGTTTAGTGTACCGGGATTATTTAAAACATATATGGATGAAGTGTATGAATACGGTTTGTTCTTTAAAGGTGCAGATGAATATGGAACAGGTGGTTTATTAAAAGAGAAGCAGTATATGTTTTCTACAACTTGGAATGCGCCTGAGAAAGCATTTGGAGATAAGACGAAGTTCTTTGAGGGAGAAAGTTTAGAGTCAGTGCTTAGTCATTTACATCGCGTGCAAAAGTTTCTTGGGATGAGTTCGTTAAAGAGTTTTGCTTGTTATGATGTGGTGAAGAATCCGAATATTGAGCAGTATTTAGAGAATTTGAAGAACCATTTAGAAGAATTCATTCAATAATTACAGCCATTCCCGTATTTAATGCGGGGATGGCTGTATCCATAACTTCGCAAAATTTGCCGAGCCGAATGAATCAATTGTTACATTTTTTAAAGAAGAAGGGTATGTTTTTTCTTTTTAAAACGGATCAACTTCAGCTAAGTTTGGAGTGGTACTAGGCTGTAGTAAAAGATTTTTTAACGTTCCTACTTCAGAAAGAGCTACTAATATGTAGCCACTAATCAGTACAATAAGCCCAATGACGCGTAACGTTTGTAAACTCACTTCATTATTATTCGTTTCCGTTGGATTTGGGGGCGTTGAAGGTGGATTGTTATTCATAAATAAGGCTCCCATCTTTTGTATTTATATATGTGTAAAATTATGATTTAACTTATGGATAGGAATTGTATAGTCATTTTCACTATATGAGAATTGCCTATGAAAAGTGATTAGAAATTTTGGGACGAAAAAGGGGTGAATCCAAATGTCATTAAAAATGATATTCTTTTTTATTTTTCATACAAATAAAAAGGTTAACCAAAGTAGCTAAATAGCTATTTTGGTTAACCTATAATAACTATCCTAATATACGCAACGATTCTTCAATAAACGCTGGGATGTCCTTTGGTTGTCTACTTGTTACTAGCTGATTTTGGCATACGACAACCTCTTTGTCATGAAAATTTCCACCGGCATTTTTCAAATCGACCGCAATGGATTTATATCCAGTCACATCGCGTCCTTCAAGTGTTTGTGCAGTGATGAGTAATTGGGGGCCGTGACAAATAGCAAAAACAGGTTTTTTCGTATCCATAAATGCTTTGCTAAAGCGAACAAAACGTTCATCTGCACGAAGTATATCTGGGGAAAATCCGCCTGGTATGAAGAGGGCATCAAAGTTCTCTGGAGTAACATCATCAATACTTTTATCAATTACGACTTCACTTTTTCCTTGTTTACCGTGTACCGTTTTACCTTTTTCCATTTCAATAGTTGTTAATTCATATCCCTTTTGATTAAAAGCTGCTACTGGCTCTGTGTATTCTGTATCCTCGAAATAATCCGTTATTAAAATAGCAATTTTTTTACTCATTGCAATCAGCTCCTTATATTATCGGTTCCAGAATCATCTTTGGGTAATGTCTTTTATAAAGTGAAACTTTAATTCATATTTTTTCATTCCCTCCAGTTCCTTTGCCCTGTTACTTTAATACATACCCTTTTTGTTAGGGCGTAAACATGTATGATCATTTTTGTATGTGAAAATCATAAAATATCGGTTGTTTCAGTAATTCTTGTTTGAGGAAGAAAAATAAAAAAGCCAAGGAGATAATTTATCTTCTCCTTGGCTTTAAGATAATTCCTTTCGTTAAAACGCAGAAACGCGTTGCTTCGTTTTTGGTACAATAATAAATTTGATCCAGAGTAATCCAATAATCATAATGATAAGGCTATGTAAAAATTGCCCTGTAGCAATGAGTATAACAATTGAAAATACAATGAGTTGAATGCTTAGTAATATAAAGATTAAGCGAAGAAATTGGTTCATTCGTTTTTCAGTATCAATCGGATATAATGCTACGATAATATTTCCCGAAAAATATTTCCACAGGGAACGGAGCTGCATAGAAATCATATATAGAACGATGTAAGCGATAGCGCCTTTTACGTATATGTTTGGTATAAAATATAAGGCGAAGGCACCGATCAACCCTAAACGAATATATATACCGAAATAATCATTCCCGCGTAAAAATGCTAGTGTATGTAAATAGAAGAAAGTTGCTCGTTTTTTATGTAATAAAGGTTCAATCCAATTTGTAAGCCATTTTCTTTTATTTACTTGCTTATTCAGTTGCGGAACATCGGTAAAAATGCTAGCAAATTGATAAAAACGGACGTTCATTTTTTCTTCTTGTTCGATTATGTAATCCCACGGTATTCGTTTTGTAGGCTGTTTTTTCGTGTATAGAAGTAGGAAAGCAAGTAGTAAGAGCAATCCGCCTAATATGAGAACATGTGCCGAGTAAAACAGCATGTAAATGATTAGGGCGTTACAAGCAACACGGATGATCAGCCATATACTTTTTTCATAACTATCACGCCACATCCAATGTGTATATATATTCCAAGCTTTCGTAATCATTAAAACGATAAAGATTGTACATAAGAAAGGTACCGTTAATTGTAATGATTGCAGTGCAAGTGGAACGAGAATAAGGAACGTAAATAATAATGGGAAAAGCTGAATGATGTAATTATATAGAAGAGATTTTTTAAAATAAGATGTTAGTTTCTCTTCTAATGCAAGCAAATAGACAGCATCAGGTTTTTGAATAAATGTACGGATAGGACATCTCGTTATAATCGCTGTTAGGACGATTGTAATAAGTAATAAAGATAGTCCTTTAGAAGGAGCTGTCTTAAGAAACTTTGCGTAATAGTAAGCACCTATACAGACAACGAAGATAAAGCTATATAGTAAACCGTTAATCATACGTGCAAAGTATGTAATGATATTTTGCATATGTTGTTGGAAGCGGCTGCTCCATAGTGATTCGATTGACATGTTTTTCACCTCTTTTTTCTATTATATATGTTTTATAAAAGAAAAAACGAGCAAATTGCGTTACGCAACTTGCTCGTTTTTCTTTTCGTTATTTTTTTTCTCATCACGATTCATTAATGGATAGAAAGCAAATCCGATTACGAATAAACCAATTCCGAGAAGGAACGTTTTTATATCGGATGCGCCGGTTTTAATAACCCATAGTGCGTAGCAAAGTGCGATTACTGCGACTATGCCATCTGTAATTCTTGCCCGCATTTCATTTTTATATGTTTCACCAGTAGCGACTAGTTTTAACTGGAAGATTGGTGAAACGAGATATGGAATGAGGTAGGCCAGTGTTGATACGGTAATAACGAATGTATAAGCTTCCGCAATGGTTCCTGATAATGTTGAGAATAAGAACACTTGCGACATAATGTTTGTTAATCGTAATGAGTAAATTGGACTTCCTTTTTTATTTGTTTTCGTGAAGAAGGAAGGGAAGAAACCTTCTTTTGCTGCTTGATACGGTACTTCTGAGCTTAATAAAATCCAGCCTAATATAGAACCGAATAGGGAAGTAAGAGCAAGTAATGCCATCAGTTTCCCGCCGCCATGACCCATCGCAGCATTCAATGCGTCTGCTAATGGACGTTCAGAAGCTTGTAATTTATCAACGTGAAGTACACCCATTGTTAAAATTGTAATTCCTAAGTAAATCGCAACTGTAATAAGTAACCCCGCAACTGTTGCGCGTTTTACTGTTTTAGGAGAGGTAGCACGGTTTGATAAAAGTACTGCTGATTCAATTCCGATAAATGCCCAAAGCGTTGTAAGAGCGGCTAAGTTTACTTGTGAAAGAAGGCCGTGTGATACACCTGATTTATCGATCATCGGTGTGTACCATTGTCCAAATTTAGAAGCTTCGAATGCAAATAACGTAACGACGATGAATAAAAGGAATCCCGTTACTTTCGTTGTTGTTGCTAAGAAGTTTAACTTTCCAGCTCCGCTTACACCGTTTGTTAATATAATATGAGTTCCCCAAAGTAAGATGGAACAAATAGTAAATGTAATTAGTTTTCCAACTTCTATGTTAAAAGAACCGATTGAAAATAGTAGTCGTGTATCTTTCATAATTGGGAAGAAGAGTGATAAATATCCCGCGAAAGATGTAATGATGGCAACGTTACTTGCCCAGTTTGCAACCCAATATCCCCATACCATACTGAAACCAGCCATTTTTTTCTTTTTTGGTGTTGAGAATAAAGCATATGCATGACTTTGTGGTCCTGTCGTTAAATCAGGACGACGAATTGCTAAATTACCGAAAACAAGAGCTAGCATTAAAACACCAAACCCTGTTGTTAACCAAGCTAAAGTGACACCGAGAGGGCTTGCTGTTTGTGCTAACGTACTTGGCACCATGAAAATACCAGCGCCAACCATGTTACCGACAACGAAAGCTGTTAGTACCCAAAAGCCCCATTTTTTTTGTTGCATAGAAAATACCTCCAAAGTTAGTATAACCAAGTCAAGCGAGGAGATATGTATGTCTTCTTAGTAGAGAAGAGAAGTCCCAAACAAAACAAAAAAAGCACGTAATTTGCCGCTACATGCTTTCTATCTTATAAGAAACCCACGACATACCTCTCGATAGCTCTCCACAAACGAAACGTTTGTGACAGTTCTGCACTTATTAAATGCAGACCCAGCAAGCGTGCATGGTGGACACGACTTACTTCGGCAATCATTCCTTTCTCATTCCTTCATCAATGCCACTACATCTCCTGAAACGATACTCTTAATGATTGCAACCTCTACCTCACCGAGATACGAATGAGGATTTAAATATTAAATTAACGTCTTTAAGAGTAACAAATGAATTTTTATACGTCAATGGATATAGTAATAATCAGATTATAGAGAAGAGTTTGTGATTAGGAATGGATAATTATTTGATATAAAAAGAAGCTGATCTAAAACTAGATCAGCTTCTACATATAGGATTAAACTAAGTTTAATACAGTTACTTTTTCACGTGTCATAGACTCAAGGCTCTTACGAATACCTTGTGCGCCCATACCTGAACCTTTTACACCGATGAATGGGAAGTGGTCAGGGCCGCGCTCTGTGCGTCCGTTAATTTGAACAGAACCAGTTTCGATTTTGTTAGCAATTGCAAATGCTTTGTTAATGTCTTTTGTGAAGACACTTGCTTGCAGACCGAACTCTGATTTGTTAGCAATCTCAATTGCTTGCTCATCTGAAGAAACACGGATGATTGGAAGGATTGGGCCGAATGGCTCTTCCCAAGCAACTTTCATTTCTTCTGTTACGTGGTCGATTAATGTTGGATAAATTAAGTTACGCTCACGTTTGTTACCGATAACAATTGTTGCACCTTTTTCAACAGCGTCATCAACTAAACCTTGAACGAAGTCAGCAGACTTGTCGTCGATTAATGGAACGATTGTGCTGTCTTGTTCTGGAGATCCAACTGATAGCTCAGCTACTTGCGCTTTTAATAAGCCAACAAGCTCGTCTGCTACGTTTTCGTGTACAAGTACACGTTTAATAGCTGTACAACGTTGACCAGAGTAAGAGAATGCACCGCTTACGATATGGTTTGCAGCATCTTGTAAGTCAGCATCTTCACGAACGATACCAGGGTCTTTACCACCAAGTTCTAATACAAGTGGAATCATTGCAGCTTTTTTCGCTAAATGTTTACCTGTGTTTGTACCACCTGTGAACGATACCATATTGATACCTTCGTGCTCTACTAAGTAGTCACCAATTACAGAACCGCGTCCTGTAGCTACGTTTACAAGACCTTTTGGAAGGCCAGCTTTATGAAGTGCTTCAACCATTTTAATACCGCTAATTGCACCTTGAGTTGCTGGTTTGAAAATAACAGCGTTACCCATAATTAATGCTGGTGCAAGTTTTGCAGCAGATAAGTTTACTGGGTAGTTAAATGGTGCGATTGCTAATACAACACCAAGTGGTGCGCGTTGGATGATCGCAAGTTTCGATTTCGTTCCGCCAGGGAAGCTATCGCCCATCATGCTTTCTCCGTGCATATGAAGAGCTTCTTCAATTGTGTAACGAATGAAATCAGCTGTACGAACAACTTCTTTCTTCGCATCTTTATATCCTTTACCGACTTCTTTCATAATGATATCGGCAATTTCATCTTGCATATTTACGAGCTCATCAGCCCATTTATATAAATATTTTGCGCGATCTTGTAGAGAAGCTTCCGCCCATGATTTTTGAGCTTCTTTTGCAGATGCAATTGCTTCATCTACTTCTCCGCGAGTAATTGCTTGTACTTGTCCAATTACTTCGTGTAAGTATGGAGATGGAATTTCGATTGTTTCTCCTGAAGAGCTTTCTCTCCATTCTCCGTTTAAATAAAATTTGTACGTATTGCTAGTTGTCATGATTAGTCCTCCTAAAATAGCAACTTGTAAGAGTGAGTATAAGGTGATTGTAGGGTGTTTGATAACATTTTTCAAATGAAATGTTTGTGAAAACGATTTCTTATTCTTTTTTTGTTTTGTATGCCCTTTCTTACAGAAGATTCCCTTATTTCAAAATGATGTAGCGTATATTTTTATTCGGTTTGCAAAAAAAATAATTGACAGAATACTCAATAAAGTTGTAAGATTATAAATGGAAAATAAATGAAGGGGGTGTGCGTAATGATTGTAATCGTAAATGTAATGGGCTTAGCTCTGTTAAATGGCAGAAAACATTCATATCATTACGCAACCCGTACGGATATATAGGGCATCTTTGTCTTATAAAAAGCGTACGTTGCGTATATCGTAACGTACGCTTTTATGCATTTTTGTGCATATCGTCAAGCGGCGGTATGCTTTTTTTTGTTTATTTTCCCTTGTTTGGTTCCGATAAAAAACTTTGGAAGGTGGAAAAATGTGATGAGATTGTATGGGTTACGAAATGTAAATGTGATGGGTCTGGATAGTGGATAAAGAAATGGGAGTGAAACGAGAACGAGAGGGGAGAGGTTACATTGTTATCAGTATTACTAAAGTTAAAATGGTTTTTTAAAGAGCATTGGAAGAGATATAGTATCGCCATTGGAGCTCTTTTAATTGTAAATATAGTTGAAGTCATTCCCCCGAAAGTGTTAGGGGTTACGATTGATAATATAAAAACAGGAACGTTAACGAATGCGGCGATTATGCAATTTATTCTTATTTTAATAGGGGTTACGGTAATTGGATATGGTCTTACTTTCGTTTGGCAACATCAGCTGTTTGGGGGAGCATTCGTACTGGAGAAGACGATGCGCTCCAAATTTATGGGGCACTTACTTAAAATGACACCGACGTTTTATCATAAAAATCGTACGGGTGATTTAATGGCGAGAGCGACAAATGATTTAAAAGCAATTGCTATGACAGCTGGTTTCGGTATATTAACGCTCGTGGATTCGAGTTTATATATGCTTACGATTGTCTTTATGATGGGATTTACAATCAGTTGGGAGCTTACATTTGCGGCGCTTATACCGCTTCCGATTATGGCGTATGCGATGAACATATATGGAAAGAAATTGCATGAGAGATTTACCGTTGCGCAAGATGCATTCGGAGATATGAATGATAAAGTACTTGAATCGATCGCTGGCGTGCGCGTTATTCGTGCATACGTACAAGAGAATGCAGATGAGGGAAGGTTTCATCAGTTAGGAGATGACGTCTACGAAAAAAATATGAAGGTAGCAAGAATCGATGCATTATTCCAGCCGACTGTGAAAATGCTTGTCGGTCTTAGTTATTTAATTGGTTTAGTGTACGGCGCGTATCTTGTATTTCAATCAAAGGTAACACTTGGCGAACTCGTTTCATTTAACGTGTATTTAGGGATGATGATTTGGCCGATGTTTGCAATTGGCGAATTAATTAATGTTATGCAAAGAGGAAATGCATCATTAGACCGTGTGAATGAAACGTTAGCGTATGAACCAGATGTCAAGAATCCGAAAAATCCAAAGCTTGTACAAGAGCCGGACTATATTCAGTTTGAGGATGTTTCCTTTTCATATCCTTCATCGACTGGAGAAAATTTGAAAAAGGTTTCGTTTACATTAAAACAAGGGGAAACGCTTGGGGTTGTTGGAAAAACAGGAAGCGGAAAAACGACGCTCGTACGTCAGCTTCTTCGTCAATATCCGCTTGGAGATGGGGATATTGCAGTCTCTGATGTGACGTTAGATAAAATAACGAATGAAAATGTACTCGGGTGGATTGGGTATGTACCTCAGGAACATATTTTGTTCTCCAAAACAGCGAGGGAAAATATTTTATTTGGAAACCGAGAAGCGACGGAAGAAGAACTCGAGAAAGCGATTGAAATTGCGGCGTTTACAAAGGATTTAGAGTTTTTACCAGAAGGGTTAGAAACGCTCGTCGGAGAGAAGGGTGTTTCTTTATCAGGAGGGCAAAAACAAAGGATTTCAATTGCGCGAGCTGTTATTCAAAATCCGGAAATTTTAATTTTGGACGATTCTTTATCAGCTGTTGATGCTCGTACGGAAGCAGCGATCATCGAGAATATAAGAACAGAAAGAAGCGGAAAGACGACGATTATTACGACGCACCGTTTATCTGCCGTACAACACGCGGATTGGATTCTCGTTATGGATGAAGGTGAAGTAATGGAAGAAGGTACGCATGAACAGCTTATTCAAAGCGGAGGCTGGTATGCGGAGCAGTTTGAAAGACAACAAGGGGAAAGTGAAAGTGCGGATAGTGGGGTGAAAATATGAGCGTATCAAAACGATTGTTTCAATATGCGATGAAAGTAAAAGGGACGATTTTTGCAGCGATGCTAATGTTATTTATTTTCGTCATCGCAGAACTTGCTGGTCCTTTCGTCGCGAAAACGATGATTGACGATCATATCGTCGGGATAGAGAAACCTTGGTATGAAACAGAAAAGAGTGAAGAGGCTGTTTCGTATAATGGCGCCTTTTATAAGCGAAGTGATCGCTTCCAGGAAGGTGAGAAAAAAGGAAAAGAAGTACGCGTAATGCAGGTCGGTTTTCAATATTACTTTGTGCCAAATAAAGTGAATGCTGAAGGGTCACGTACTGTAAAAGGTGATATGATTACCGTTCAAAATGGTAAGGCGGTGCAAGTGTATAAAGCGAAAGCATTAACGAAAGAAGAAGTGTTTGCTTTTTATAAACCAGAAATAACCCCCCTATTATTACTTGGTGGTGGCTACTTCGCTTTATTAGTAGTCGTTTCATTATTTGCATACGGAAAGCAATTTTTCCTACAGAAGGCAGCGAACAAAATTATTCAAATTATGAGGGAAGATGTCTTTTCTCATATTCAAACGTTGCCGATTCGTTATTTCGATCATTTACCAGCAGGGAAAATTGTATCACGTGTTACGAATGATACGGAAGCCATTCGTGATTTATACGTAACGGTACTGGCGACATTCGTTTCTAGTATCATTTATATTATCGGGATATTCGCTGCGCTATTTTTACTCGATGTAAAATTGGCGACGTTATGTTTACTTATCATCCCGATTTTAATTGTGTGGGCGATTCTTTATAGAAAGTATGCATCTGTATACAACCATAAAATGCGTTCACGTTTATCTGATATTAATGGAACAGTTAATGAATCCATTCAAGGTATGCCAATTATTCAAGCGTTCCGTCAAGAGCGTGAAACGAAAAAAGAGTTTGAAGAATTAAATGGCGATTATTTTAAATATCAAAATAAAATTTTGAATTTAAATGCAGCAACTTCTCATAATTTAGTGTCTGTATTAAGAAATATAGCTTTCACAGGTGTGATTTGGTACTTCGGTGGCGCTTCATTAAGTGCTTCAGGCGTCATTTCTCTAGGGATACTATATGCGTTCGTTGATTATTTAACACGATTGTTCTCACCAATTACAAATATGGTAAATCAGCTTGCTAACTTGGAACAATCGCGTGTTGCATCAGAACGTGTTTTTGAATTGTTAGAGGAAAAAGGGGAAGCAGTAGAAGAGGAACGTATGCCTCGCTTACAAGGAAATGTAAAGTTTGATAATGTGTCGTTTTCTTATAATGGAAAAGATGAAGTACTAAAAAATATTTCTTTTGAAGCGAAACAAGGCGAGACAGTGGCACTTGTCGGTCATACTGGATCAGGAAAAAGTTCCATTATGAATGTACTCTTCCAGTTTTATGAGTTTGAAAAAGGGAAGCTTACGATTGATGGTCACGATGTAAAAGCGATGCCGAAACAAGCAACGCGTGAACATATGGGAATCGTACTGCAAGATCCGTTTTTATTTAGCGGGACGGTCGCTTCTAATGTAAGCTTAGAGAACGAAAAAATTTCAAAAGAGCGCATCGTAAAAGCATTGCGTGATGTTGGTGCGGAACGGTTTGCGAACAATATAAATGAAGAAATTACAGAAAAGGGAAGCACGCTTTCCACTGGAGAACGTCAGCTTATTTCGTTTGCTAGGGCACTCGCTTTTGACCCAGCCATTTTAATTTTAGATGAAGCAACGTCTAGTATTGATACAGAAACAGAGGCGATGATCCAACAAGCGTTAGAAGTTGTGAAAAAAGGAAGAACGACATTTATTATCGCTCACCGTCTTTCCACAATTAAAAGCGCAGATCAAATTATTGTACTTGATAGAGGAACAATTTTAGAAAAAGGCTCTCATGATGAACTAATGAAAAAGCGTGGGCGTTATTACGATATGTACAAAACGCAAATGGAAGGAAACCAGAGCGCCTAATATGTATGGAGGAGAACTTGCGATTTTTGCAAGTTCTTTTTTTAGTGAATCATGACAGTTAAATAAGAAGTATTGTTTTACCTTTTTATCTATAAATGCTATATTAAAAAATGTTACTTATTTTTTGTATGTAGCGTTATTTTCCCCTTTTGTTTGATTATGAAGAAAAAGGATAAACTAAATAAGAACATTTTCATTGAAAAATTGTTCAAGATTGCATACAATCAATATAGTTTTTAAATTCCTATCAGAATACTTGGAGGATTACCATCATGAAAAAATTATTTTCAGTTCTTGCAGTAACTACTTTAGCGATCGGGATTGTAGCAGGCTGCGGCAAAGAAGAGAAAAAAGATACAGCTAGTCAAGATGCGTTACAAAAGATAAAACAAAGTGGTGAACTTGTAATTGGAACAGAAGGTACATATCCACCGTTCACATTCCACGATTCAAGCAATAAATTAACTGGATTTGACGTTGAATTAGCAGAAGAAGTTTCAAAACGTTTAGGAGTAAAACCTGTATTTAAAGAAACACAATGGGATAGCTTACTTGCTGGTCTAGATGCAAAACGTTTCGACATGGTTGCAAACGAAGTTGGTATTCGTGAAGATCGCCAAAAGAAATATGACTTCTCTAGCCCATATGTTTCATCTTCAGCGGTATTAGTTATTGCGAAGGATAAAGATAAACCTGCTACATTTGCTGATGTAAAAGGATTAAAAGCAGCACAATCTTTAACAAGTAACTATGCAGATATTGCTAAGAAAAATGGTGCGGAAATCACGAATGTAGAAGGATTTAGCCAAGCGGCAGAATTATTAAATACTGGACGCGTTGATTTCACAATTAATGATAAGTTATCAGTATTAAACTACTTAGAAACGAAAAAAGATGCAAAAATTAAAATTGTAGATACAGAAAAAGAAGCGTCACAAAGTGGATTCTTATTCCGTAAAGGTAGCGACAAGCTAGTACAAGAAGTAAATAAAGCGTTAGAAGATATGAAAAAAGATGGTACGTACGATAAAATAGCGAAAAAATGGTTCGGTGAAAATGTATCTAAGTAGTGCGCTGGTTTCAGATCGATTGTCTACTTGGATAGATATTATGCAGTCTTCCTTCATGCCTATGCTGAAGGAAGCTGTATTTACGACAATTCCATTAACGCTTATTACATTTATTATCGGGATTATACTTGCGACGTTAACGGCGCTTGCACGTATTTCAGGTAGTCGTATTTTACAATGGATTGCTCGTATCTATGTATCTATCATTCGCGGGACGCCACTTCTTGTACAGTTATTTATTATTTTCTATGGTCTTCCAACTCTTAATATTGAAGTTGAGCCATATACAGCAGCAGTTATTGGATTCTCGTTAAATGTTGGTGCGTATGCATCTGAAATTATTCGTGCTTCTATCCTTTCAATCCCGAAAGGACAGTGGGAAGCAGCTTACACAATTGGGATGACATACCCGCAAGCATTAAAACGTGTTATTTTACCGCAGGCAACGCGAGTATCTATTCCGCCGCTTTCGAATACATTTATTAGTTTAGTGAAGGATACTTCATTAGCATCGTTAATTTTAGTAACAGAAATGTTCCGAAAAGCGCAGGAAATTGCGGCAATGAACTACGAGTTTTTAATTGTTTATTTCGAAGCAGGTCTAATTTATTGGGCAATTTGCTTCTTATTATCTATTGTGCAACAAATATTAGAAAAACGTTCAGAACGTTACACTCTAAAATAACCCTTTCATAAAAGGAGTTTTTGTTTTTATGATTTCAATTCAACATTTACAAAAAAGTTTCGGAGATAATACCGTACTAAAACATATAGATTTATCAGTTGAGAAGGGGGAAGTTGTTGTTATTATCGGGCCATCGGGATCTGGTAAAACGACATTCCTGCGTTGTCTCAACGTGTTAGAAACGCCGAACGCTGGTAATATTCGCATCGGTAATAAAGAGCTCGACTTCTCTCAAAAAGTATCGAAGAAAGATATTGTCAATCTTCGTACGCAAACAGGTATGGTATTCCAGCACCATAATCTATTCCCTCATTTAACAGCACTTCAAAATGTAATGGAAGGGCTCATTACAGTGAAAAAGATGGGGAAAGAAGAAGCGAAGAAAAAAGCAAACTATTTCCTTGAAAAAGTTGGTCTTGCGGATAAAGTAGACTTATATCCGTTCCAATTATCAGGCGGACAACAACAGCGCGTTGGAATTGCTCGCGCGCTTGCGATGGAGCCGGAAGTATTACTATTTGATGAACCGACGTCAGCACTTGATCCTGAACTTGTTCAAGAAGTTCTGAAAGTAATGAAAGAACTTGCTAAAGAAGGCATGACGATGGTGATTGTAACGCACGAAATGCGTTTTGCGCATCAAATTGCGAACCGCGTTATTTTCATGGATGGCGGTGTCGTTGTCGAACAAGGTACACCAGAAGATGTATTTACAAATCCAAAAGAAGAACGCACGAAGAAGTTTTTACAAATGTTGCAGTAAATGAAGGAAGGTCTCAAGGCATATGCCTTGAGACCTTTTTGCCATATATATTTATTTTTGGAATCCGCCAAGGCTTTGCTCAGCCATTGCAACTAGACGTTTTGTAATTTCTCCACCAACAGAACCGTTAGCGCGAGCCGTAGAATCTGCCCCTAATTGTACACCAAATTCTTGAGCGATTTCGTACTTCATTTGATCGATTGCAGCTGTTGCTCCTGGTACTACTAATTGATTGTAAGAACTTTGGTTTGCCATAGGAATATATCCTCCTTAGAGTTAGAAAAATTTTTTTTGGTTGGACTAGCTGGATTTGAACCAGATTATCGCCCCGTTTGGCGCTAATCCATCGGTAATTAAGTTTGTACTCATAGTATGGATGTTACCTAGAAAGATATACGAAATAATAATTTGTAAATTTTGTAAAAAAATCTTAGTGATTTCGTAAATTATGAAATAAGAGTAATCGTTGTATTTTTTAGAAAGAAGGCTAAACTAAGAGCGATATGAAATATGGTTTTCTTTTTGTATCCCGCTATTGTGGGGCAAATCATTAACTTCTTATTTATGACTTACTAAAATTAAATCGATAGCAATTTTATAGTTCTATTTTAAGTAGGGGGACAGGACGCTCCTATGCACGGCTAGATGCTCTCTTCAATCTGCTTGTAAATGATAACGTATGGAGGAATCGTGATGGGAATTTGCCCGCTTTGCAACGCATTAGAATCACAAACATATTCTTGTCAAAATTGCCAAGGTATACTCCAAGATTATGGGAAAACTGTAGATTACATAGACGATTATAGTGCGTATATGGACCAAGAATTATTAAGTGCAGTAGATGGTTTAACACATAGTAATTCACAAGAGTACTGCAATCATGTTTTTTATTGCGGGATGTGTAATGTGGAAACAGAGGTTGTAGTGAAACTTGTGTAAATAGAAAACTTCCACCTTATGAATGAGGTGGAAGTTTTTGTTTTCGTATTTGTGAGTGAATCATAGGGGATGGGATATGTTCGGTGTTTGATGGAGTTCCGGATTTTATTTGAGCCATTTTTTCTTTTGCATCGCGCAAAGAATGTTCAGTTAAGTAGATGGCATATTCGTAAAATAATTGGCGCGTCAGTTCACTTTGTTCTTTTAACTTTTCATCTTGGAATACAGTTCGCCCAGGTTTAGAGTTTGCTTCAAAGAGCCACGGGTTTTCTTGCGTGTCTAAACCGATATCAAAACCAATCTCTCCAATATTTCCGGTTACTTGTTCATCGAGCGCGTAACTGATTTGTAAGGCTGTATGTTTTAATTTATTTTCAATTTGAACTTGTTTCGTCGAATCCGGAAAAAGTTCTTGCAGTAATTTTGTATCGCCACCGCTATTTACATGCGTTGTTAAGCTACCTTTGCCAGCAATTTTTGCAACGATTGCACTGACCATCCATTGGCCAAAATGATTTTTATTTGTGTGAATGCGAAAATCAACAGGTTGCCCATCGAAGCGAAGTAAGGAAATACCTTGTTGTACGATAAATTTTTTTAAATCATGTCCTTTTAATACATGGTTCAGAAGCGTTTCTAATGATTGGTACTTTCTTAGTTTATTTTCTTCATTTTCGCGATAACGACAGTAGTAGCAATTCTCTGTTTGAGAGTAAAATATTTGATGAATGTTTCTCCCGAAGCTACCGTGTATCGGTTTCATGTAAACAGATTTATACGTGCCAAGAAAGCGTTCTACTTGTTCGAAATGTTGAAAAGCTTCCGTGTTTGGTAATAAGGGAATAATGGATTCATCTTTCATAAGAAGTTGATGCACTTCCCATTTATTGAAAAAGCCTGGATTAAACCATGGAATAGCATAGTCATGCTCTAATTTTCTTTTTGCTCTTACGATCGGTTTATAATTTTCGGCTTTCCGATTTGGTAATCGATCATAAATGACATTCGGTAAAGGGACTTTTTTCTTAATCCACTGTTCCTCTTGAAAGAAATACCCTTCAATTGTTTCGTCTGCCCAGTTTATATGTTGCACACCAAAAACAAATACAAATGGTCGCAAGGTGAATGGCGGCGTTAGTAACTCGCTGAGAGAAGTTGAACGGTTTCCTAAAGGATTAGAAGAGTCATCGTTAAAACCAGTTGTGAAAATCCCGATTAACGGTCCGAAAATAATGGTTTCATTTTGCGTGAATGCATGGATAGTAGTGGAATGAGGAAGTAAAAGTTTCTCTGCAATTTGTTTTCCGATAATGATTTCGCGAGTAAAGGAATAATGAATTTTCACCTCTTCACTTGCAACATGGCGTACGCCGAAGGAAAGAGATGCGATTGGTGGTGTAATGGAAAAAATATAAGGTAAAGTAATACTATTTGGATGCTCATCTGAAATATTTAATGTATATATGTGCTCTTTCAAAATGGTGTTACCTCCTTTCATTATGGTGTGAAGCGACTAAACTTTAGTGGTCCGTGATATATTTTTTCGGCTAGTGCATCACTATGACGAATGTAATGTTCGTACGGGGGAATCGTGTTGACATACATAAGCCAAATTGCCCCTTTTTGATCCATAATGGTGGAAAGCTCTAGCTCGAATAACGAAGAATAAGATTCATCTAATGTTTGAAACACTTCATTTATAATGTCATGTAAAGCGTCCTGTAATAATTGTACACCGGTACTAGATAATACGTATTTAATTTTTGAAAACGAATGCAGCGAGGAATCATCCGTTGCCGAAAGTAAAAGTTGATTCGGAAATGAGCTTTTTTGTATAAATTGGCCGATAGCAGTCCACTTCTGTTCTTTATTTTTTTGCAAAATGGTTCGAATATGAAGCGGGTATGTTAATTGATTTGGTGGTTGCAGCATTGTATGGGTGATGTAACGTGCTGATCGTATGTTAGATTTGTACCAAGATATAAATTCATCTGTCCGTTTGATTGGAGTAGAAGTATGATAGTCATCATTTATCGTATCGATATGAAACGTTTTATTTTTATAAGCGATTCGGTACAGACTTTCATTGGAATGTGTGTTAGTAGGCCGTATAATAATATCTTTTGTTTTTAATAACAGTTTGAAAATGTTTTGTATCGTTGCTATTTCGAATTTTGGTATATAAGGAGATAATTTTTTATTCGTGAGAAATAAATCATGTAGTTCGCTCAAGTCAATGAGTGTGTTATTTAAAAAGGTAGTGGAAGCACGGTTGTGTAATGAATGAATAATTGATTTTGCTTTGTCGAAGTCTGTTTCCTCGTTAAAAGAAGAACGATCGTAAATATAAGAAGGAATAGGGAATATTTGCTCTTTCCATTTTCCTGTATCTGTATCATAAATCAGACCAGAGACAAGATCTGTTTTAGGATCAATACCAAATGGCGTAAACTGGGCAACGACATTATGATAAAACCGAGCGCGTTTAGCGATTTCGGTGTAATACATTTGCTCATAATGAGGGTGAGAAGTTAAAATACCGAGAACCAACGAAATCACTCCTTTATTAACAAAATGTTGGCATAAGAGGCATAGCTATATATTGCAAATACGTTTTTATACCATTATACTTTTGTCCGTATGATGATATGCTATAGTTTTGGAGAAGCGAAAGGTTGATTGTAATGAATATGTGGTTAAGTATGTTAACGACGACAGGGCTCGGAGCGATTATTGGAGGATTCACAAATCATTTAGCGATAAAAATGTTATTTCGTCCTCATCGCCCTATTTATATTGGAAAGTTTCAAGTTCCATTTACACCAGGATTAATTCCGAAGCGCCGCGATGAACTTGCTGTTCAATTAGGAAAAATGGTTGTCGAACATTTGTTAACGCCAGAAGGAATCGGAAAGAAATTAACAAATAAAGAGTTTCAAAAAGGTTTAATTCAATGGACACAAGTAGAAGTGGATAAAGTAATTACGAATGAACAGTCGTTACGACAAATGTTAGAAAAATGGAATTTAGTACATGTAGAAAAAGAGGCGACCGGGAAAATTGAACATGTGATTACAGAAAAAATAGAGGCATTTTTAGCGGAGTACTATACATATACATGGGAACAGGCTTTACCTCATTCTGTACATGAAAAAATAGAAAATACGATCCAAAATGTCTCGGCTTTTATTTTAGAGCGAGGAATTCGTTTTTTTGAAAGTGAGGAAGGAAAAGCTCGTCTTTCAAAAATGATTGATGATTTCTTTGCTTCTAGGGGAACGCTGCTTAACTTAGTCGGAATGTTTTTAGGGAATGTAAGCTTAATGGATCGTGTACAGCCAGAAGTTATTAAGTTTTTAGGGCAAGATGGCACAAAGCAGCTTTTAACTGATGTACTGCAAAAAGAGTGGGAAAAGTTAAAAGGTAGAGATGTAAAAGAATTAGAAACGTTTGTAGAAAAAGAAATGATTGTAAGCTCCATATTGTCAGCAGTTAAAGTTGAAGAAACAGTGAGTAAGTTTTTAAATCAATCTGTGCAGCAAGTATGTGAGCCAGTTCGAGAAACAATCAAGGAAAAGCTAGTCCCAAGTGCTGTAACGAAAGGCTTAAAGTGGGGGACAGAAAACGTAGAAAGTATATTAAACAATCTCCACCTTGCGGAAATTGTCCAACAAGAAGTGTCTACGTTTTCAACAGAGAGACTAGAAGATTTAGTGCTGTCCATTACGAAAAATGAACTGAAAATGATTACGTATTTAGGAGCACTATTAGGCGGGATGATTGGGCTCTTGCAAGGACTGTTACTGTTGTTTCTTAGATAATAAGGTGAGTACATAGAAATAAAAGTGAAATTTCTTCACATCTCTTGCATAGTTTGATATGGTAAGAAGAGGTGCGTATGTAAATGCACTTAAAAGGCAGTGTGAGCGAAAAGCGCTAGCCTTCTAAAGGAGGAAAAATAAAATGACAAAAAACATTCATGATGTTGCATATGAATTACAAAAAGCAATCGCTGAAAACGAAGATTTCCAAACATTAAAAGCAAGCTACGCAGCAGTTCAAGGTGATGCGGCTTCAAAGAACTTATTCGATGAGTTCCGTACAATGCAACTTGGCTTACAACAAAAAATGATGCAAGGTCAAGAAATCACTGAAGAAGATAACCAAAAAGCACAAGAAGTTGTAGCTCGCATTCAACAAGATGCTAAAATCACAAAGTTAATGGAAACTGAACAACGCCTAAACATCGTTATCACTGACGTTAACAAAATTATCATGCAGCCACTTGAAGAATTATATAACGCGCAACAACAAGCGTAATAGTGGAAGACGCTCCTGTATAGGGGCGTCTTTTTTGTTTGTTATTTGTGGAAATACTCAGTCTCAATCTTCTTTTCCTTCAAAAACTTTTCAATTTCTTTTTGCTTCCTACCATTAACTTGCTCAAAGCGTTTTGTAAAAGAAAAATCAGTTTTGAATAAGTTACCATCTTGCGCGATTTTGTCTAATTCTTGCTCTAGTTCTACTGAAAGTGCCGTAGACGCTGAAATAAAATCATGAATTTCCTTCGAAGACTGTTTGTAATCATCAGGGATCGTATTGTTACTAATAAAATCATGGAAATTCGCATCATTTTGTTTTGCTAAATCTACTAGTTGTTTTAATTTCTTTCGGTCGGATTCCGTGACTTCCTCGTCAGACATGGCTGATGAAAGTGGAACGATATTTTCGTCTAACTCCCCGCTATAATCTAAATACGTTTTTATATTTTGTTTCATTTCGTCTTCGTTAATCGTTACATTCTTTTGTGAGGAAGTGAATATAGTTTCTGGAATTTTAATCGTTACATCTTTAATAGATTCTATATCGTTTTCTTCCGTAGGTTGTGCACTGTTTGAACAAGCTGATAGAAATAAAATTGTAAGTAACATGAGTAGATATAAAGTATACTTTTTCATTTTAATCTCCTTTTATATTCATTATTATCTTTGTAAAATAGCTATATTCCATTTCAAATACTTTACTAAAGTTGCGTATAGATGTTTTACCCTTTGGTAAGATATGACAGATATGAGCAAACCGCTGCAAAAAGCGATGAACACATTATAAACATCGGAATAACTAATTTGATGAAACCCTTTAAAAAATCCTAACCCTATTAATAAAATAGGTGAGATGATTAATAATGGAGTAGCAATGATAAGTGCTAGAAGGATCGGTAATAAAAAGAGTAATACGAAAAAGGCGATAATGATAAAGGTAAAGTTTAAAACACTTAAGCTCATAACAGAAAATAGTGCAGTTATCATATTTTTAAAGCTTCGTTTATTGTCAGCATTGCTTATTGCATAGGAAACAGTAAGTTCTTTCGCGATCGTTTTAGGGTTTCCTAGTTTTCTAGCAATTTCTTCTTCACATTTCCCATCTTGTTTACCACTGATAAAATGAGTTTCATACTCCGAAATAATATCTTTCTTTTCTACATTAGGCATATTCCGCAGGGAAGAACTAAGTTGTTCCAAAAATTCACTTTTGTTCATAACAATCACTTTCCTTTATAAAATGATGAATTACAAAACACATTCCAATTGCTGGGTATTCCAATATTTACAAATATATCATTTAGTAGTGTTCTTTGCAAGGTACTGTAATGTTTTTAATACTGTGACTAGATGAAAGTTTTTCGTGCATTTTTAGATGAGATATAAAATTATTATTCTAGGATAAACAAAGGGTTGTAAGCGTATTCCTTAATGGTTGTCAAAAAACTGCCAAATTCATATTGTTGGAAAAATAATGCATTTGTAATATAATGATAAATAATACTTCACCACATTAATTAACTAGGTGAAATTAAAAATCTTTATTACACACATTATGAAATAAAGGGATGATTAGTTTGAGTACAGGTGTAAAAGCAAACGACGTGAAAACAAAAACAAAAGGAGCAGATCTTGTTGTTGATTGTTTAATTAAACAAGGTGTGACACATGTTTTCGGTATTCCAGGAGCGAAGATTGACTCTGTATTTGATGTACTGCAAGAAAGAGGACCAGAGTTAATTGTTTGTCGTCATGAACAAAACGCAGCATTTATGGCAGCTGCTATTGGTAGATTAACAGGGAAACCGGGTGTATGTCTTGTAACTTCAGGACCAGGGACATCGAATTTAGCGACAGGTCTTGTTACTGCGAATGCGGAGAGTGATCCCGTTGTTGCTTTAGCTGGTGCAGTTCCACGTACGGATAGATTAAAGCGTACGCATCAATCTATGGATAATGCTGCACTATTCGAACCAATCACAAAATATAGCGTAGAAGTAGAGCATCCTGATAATGTGCCAGAAGCACTTAGTAATGCATTTAGAAGTGCGACTTCCACAAATCCAGGAGCTACTTTAGTAAGTCTTCCGCAAGACGTTATGACTGCGGAAACGACTGTAGAGTCTATCGGTGCGCTTTCTAAGCCACAGCTTGGAATCGCTCCCACACATGAAATTACATATGTAGTAGAAAAAATAAAATCAGCGAAATTACCAGTTATTTTACTCGGTATGAGAGCGAGCACGAATGCAGTAACGAAAGCGGTTCGTGAATTAATTGCTGATACAGAACTTCCTGTCGTTGAAACATATCAAGCAGCTGGCGCGATTTCACGTGAGTTAGAAGATCATTTCTTCGGCCGCGTTGGATTATTCCGTAACCAACCAGGTGATATTTTACTAGAAGAAGCAGACCTTGTTATTTCGATCGGTTATGACCCAATTGAGTATGATCCGAAATTCTGGAATAAACTTGGAGACAGAACGATTATTCATCTTGATGACCATCAAGCGGATATCGACCATGATTACCAACCAGAGCGTGAATTAATTGGCGATATCGCTTTAACTGTAAATAGCATTGCAGAAAAATTACCGAAACTTGTATTAAGTTCGAAATCAGAAGCAGTGTTAGAACGATTACGCGCGAAATTATCAGAACAAGCAGAAGTTCCAGACCGTGCTTCAGAAGGTGTTACGCATCCGCTTCAAGTTATTCGTACACTTCGTTCTTTAATTAGTGACGATACAACTGTGACATGTGACATCGGTTCACATTCTATTTGGATGGCAAGATGTTTCCGTTCTTATGAACCACGTAGATTATTATTTAGTAACGGTATGCAAACGTTAGGTGTTGCACTTCCTTGGGCGATTGCCGCTACTTTAGTTGAACCGGGCAAGAAAGTTGTTTCCGTGTCAGGTGATGGTGGTTTCTTATTCTCTTCGATGGAATTAGAAACAGCGGTACGTTTAAACGCACCGATCGTACATCTTGTATGGAGAGACGGTACGTATGATATGGTTGCGTTCCAACAAATGATGAAATACGGTAGAACATCAGCTACAGAGTTTGGCGATGTCGATCTTGTGAAATATGCAGAAAGCTTCGGTGCAAAAGGTCTTCGCGTTAACACGCCTGATGAATTAGAAGGTGTATTAAAAGAAGCACTAGCAGCAGACGGCCCTGTCATTATTGATGTTCCAATTGACTACCGTGACAACATTAAATTAAGCGAAAAATTATTACCAAACCAATTAAACTAATGGAGGCATGATTGAGATGACTGTTGCACAATTCATTGATATTGATGCAAAAAGAACGAAAACGAGTAATGAAGTATATCAAACATCTACAATGCTTGCGCTATTAGATGGTATATATGATGGTGTGATTAGCTTTGAGGAATTGAAAGAACGTGGTGATTTCGGCATCGGCACATTTGATCAATTAGATGGTGAAATGATTGCGTTTGATAACGAATTTTATCATTTACGTTCAGACGGTTCAGCAGAAAAAGTAGAACCAGAAGAAACAACACCGTTTGCGACTGTAACGTTTTTTGAAAAAGAAATGAGTTATACAGTAGAGCGCCCGATGAATCGTGAAGAAGTTGAGGCATTATTACATGAATTAATGCCAAGTAAAAACTTATTTTACGCTATTCGAATGGACGGTACATTCCGTGAAGTAAGAACGAGAACTGTTCCAAGACAAGAAAAACCGTATACACCGCTCGTTGAAGTGACGAAATCACAACCAATCTTTTCATTTAAACATACAGAAGGTACGCTAGCTGGATTTTGGACACCAGATTATGCGCAAGGTATTGGTGTAGCTGGTTTCCACTTACATTATATTGATGATGAAAGAAGCGGAGGCGGACATGTTTTCGATTATGTGGTAGAAAACTGTACGATCCAAATTTGTCAAAAGGCTCATATGCATTTAGCACTTCCAGAAACAGCTGACTTTATGGCGGCTGAATTATCAAGAGAAAATTTAGAGGATAATATTGCGACTGCGGAAGGCGCGGAGTAAAAAGGGAGAGACTGTTCCATTTTGGAACAGTCTTCTTTTATGAATATTTTTTGTTGAATCGTTTATTTCTTTGAAACAAACGGATGCCCTTCATAATAAAAACGCCACGGATAATGTACAGCTTCTTCTGCATAGTCGATGTTAATACGAGGACCTGCTGTTATTTGATATTGTGATGACATGTGTTCTTCTTCTCGGACGAGTTCAATATGTAATGTGTCACTTTGTAACGATACGCCGCGTTCTTCTAAAGTAATTCCGAGTGCACGGCATAGTTTGCCAGGACCGTTTGTTAAATTTTTATATTGTGCCTTCGTAACGTCTGTTTTGTTGTAACGTGCTAGTTTTATTTCTTCAATCCCGTCTACTGGTTCAAGGGCTCGAATGAGAATGCCTTGTGGGGTGCCAACTGGCGCTGTAATGACGTTAAAACAATGATACATACCGTAAATCAAATATACGTAAGCATGCCCCGGTGCGCCAAACATGACTTCTGTACGTTCCGTTCGTCTGCCGCCGTAACTATGCGCGGCTTTATCATCGGGACCTTTATATGCCTCTACTTCTACAATGATTCCGCTTCGTTTTATTCCATCTACAATATGTACAAGTTTTTGTCCAAGTAATTTCTTTGCTACTTCTAACGTATCGCCTTCATAAAAGGAAGGTGGTGCTTGCATTGTACTATCTCCTTTACTGAGTGTATATGTATATAGTAAACCAAATTTTCAGTAGTAATTCTAACTCGTTCTATTTGCTACATTTATTTCATAAATTATGGATAGAGTACAACAGCGAAGAGGGGGAGTGCGACATGATTTATCGCTTACTAGCTCTTAATATAGATGGGACACTACTATACAACAACGGAAAAATTGCAAAAGGATTAAGAGAAACAATTGAATTTGTGAAAAGAAAAGATGTATACGTTACATTATTTACGAGCCGTAATTTTCAATCCGCTCATAAAGTAGCAAAGGCGTTAAAATTAGATTCTATATTAGTGACACATGGCGGTGCTTTCGTTTCAGCAACTTTAGATAAGCCGTACGTTCAAAGAAGATTATCGGAAGAGAAGACGTTTAACATTGTGCAAGTGTTAGAGCACTTCGATTGTAACGTCCGCATTTCTCATGAACGGTTTTCAATTGGAAATCGTGAGAGAAATACACCAAACTTAATTGCGCGTACTGTATTATCAAGCGCAGATCCGTTATTTTATCCGGTTCAATTTGTAGACTCGTTAGGTGATGCACTTCGTGATCATCCAGTAGCGGCACCAAAAATTGATGTTATTTTCCAAAGTAAAGGTGAAAAAGAACGAGGGATAAATACATTAAGAAAAGCATTCCAAGATATAGAGTATGTTGATTGTGATTCAAAGCGAATAGAAATTTTGCCGCAAAATGTATCAAAATTACGCGGATTACAATTGCTTGGAGAGCATTTAAATATTTCGCTAAACGAAATGGTTGCGATTGGAGATAGTTTAGAAGATCTAGAAGTAATTGAAAATGTGGGGCTTGGTGTAGCAATGGGGAATGCACCTGTAGAGTTAAAACAAGCAGCTGACTGGATTACACGTTCGAATAGTGAGAACGGCGTAGAGTATATGATTAAAGAACATTTCCGTAAGCAATTCCCGCTTCCGTTTTTGAAGAATCATAAAAATACACCGAAACGATGAAAGAAAAACGTAGCTTTTGGCTACGTTTTTTTATTAGTTTTATTCGAAAAATGAAAACGTTTTACCGAATAAATTGTGTCTGAAGTTCATACAATTCACTTGAATCATTTAGAAAATTGTTGTAAAGTGGTTGATGTTGACAAAATAGTTACACCACATGAAATATTCTCCAGATTAATTTTATTGAGCTCCATATGCAAAAATACTTCCGCATGATAGTTTCGTTCACGTATTATCTCAAAAATGAATTGTAGTAATTTTATTGATCAGTTGTAGAGTTTCTTGTTTTTATTTAAATGGATGATTTTAAGTTATTGTGAGTAAGCCTTGGTACATATGAAAGGTGCTTTTTTGTTTGGTTTTAGGAAGTTTAAAAGGGGGAATGAATTTCTTGAGGAAATCATTTAATCAAAAAATAAAAAAATTAAGTAGTAGTTTTATAGTTATGTTACTAGTATGTATGAATTTTTTAATCCATTTACCATATAAAGCAGAGGCAGCTACAACAGAATTAAAAGGTTTAGGTGATGTATCTTATTACAATGCAATCATTTTTGGAGATCATAGTGCAACGAGTGCGGATATTGAGGGTGCGATGGCTGTTCAAAAAAATATGAACGCATCAAGTTATACAGTCTTAGCGGCTGCAACGGGAGCGCATAACTTAGCTGGAGCAACATGGGTAGATGAAGGATATCCATCATTATTACTAGGTGGTCAATTTACGAAAGCGGGAACAGGACAAGTAATTATTCAAGATGGAACAGTGGCAATGACAAAAGACGGTGACCCAGAAGGTGCAATGAAATCATCATATGACCGTATCTCTTATAAAGAGCAAGCGGAGATTGATGCTAAATTTAAAGAATTTAGAAAAGACGTTGATAGCGTAATTGAGGATGCGGGCCAATTACATACGGATAAACCAAAATCGGGTATGACCTTTGGGATCGGTGAAGATGTAAATAATCCTAATATTTATGTTTCTTCCGGACAAAATGGAAAGAAAACATTTGATGTAAAAGACGTTTTTCTTCCGAATGTAAGTAATAAAGACTTTATGGTTATTCATTCAGATGCGGAAGAAGTTAATTTTGGTGGCGGTGCAATCCTGTATGATACAACAGATAAGGGCGGGTTCACATTAGTTAATACATCTCAAGCATATGACCCTAATTCCTTTTTTACTGAGTTAGCTAGTAAAGTCATTTGGGTGTTCCCTAATGCTACAAAGATAACAACTAAAGGATATGGTGTAGTAGGAAGTATATTTGCGCCTAATGCAGTTGTAGAGACAAAGGGTGGTTCAATTAACGGACAAGTCTATGTTGGTGGCTTACATCAAAGAGATGGATTTGAGGTTCATAATTTTAAATTTAATTGGCCAAAGTGGAAAAAGCCGGCAGCTGAAAAGGGAAATTTACAAATTAAAAAAGTTGATGAAAACGATGAAAACATTGTTTTAAAAGACGCAAAATTTGATGTTATAGACAAAGATAATAATGTTGTGGCTACTGTTACAACAAACGAAAAGGGTATTGCGGAAGTTAAAGATTTACCATTTGGTGATTATTTTGTAAAAGAAATTAGTGCACCAGAAGGATATATAAAAGTTGATACACCAGTAAAAGTAACAATTGATAATACAAACATAATTGAATTTGTTATGAAGAATACGAAAAAAGTAGAAAATGGTCAATTTAAATTATTGAAAAAAGATAGTGAATCTGGTCAACTTTTACCAGGTGCAAAATTTGATGTTATAGATAAAGATGGGAACATTGTCGAAACAATTATTACAGATGGTAAAGGTGAAGCTTTATCAAAACAACTTCCAGTTGGAACATATACATTAAAAGAAGTTGAAGCACCAAAAGGTTACGAACTATCATCTAGTTTAGTTCATGTTGATGTAGCTGCTAATAAAACAGTGACTGTAGATGTGTTGAATAAAAAAATTGTTGAAAAAGCTACAGGTCAATTTGAAATCGTAAAAGTGGATGCAGAAGATAAAGCGAAAGTATTATCAGACGCAGAATTTGAAGTGTACAAAGATGGTAAAAAAGTAGAGACGTTACGAACAGATAAAACAGGTAAAGTAATCTCTCAGAAATTAGAGCCAGGAACATACACATTAAAAGAAACGAAAGCGCCACAAGGATATACATTATTAAAAGAAGAAATTGAAGTCGTTGTGGAAGCAAACAAAGTAGTACAAGTACAAGTAGAAAACGCAAAAGAACTAGGAAGCTTACAAGTAATCAAAAAGGATGCAGAGAGTGGAAAAGTTCTAGAAGGCGCAGAATTTAGACTAAAGAACGAAAATGGTCAAGTAGTTGGAGAAGCGAAAACAACGAATAAAGACGGTGTAGTACAATTCAAAAACTTAGTACCAGGTAAGTATACTTTAGAAGAAACGAAAGCGCCGGAAGGCTATAAAGCAGTAGAAGTAACAGTCGAAGTAAACGTAGTAGCAAATGAAGTAGTAAAACAAGAAGTTATGAATGAAAAAGTAACAGGTCAATTTGAAATTGTAAAAGTAGATGCGAATGATAAAGCGAAAGTATTATCAGGTGCAGAATTTACAGTATATAAAGATGGTAAAAAGGTAGCGGAACTGAAAACAGATGAGAGTGGAAAAGTGATGTCACCAAAGTTACCATTAGGTGAATATACAGTGAAAGAAACGAAAGCACCAGAAGGTTACAAGCTTTCAAATAAAGAATGGAAAGTAACAATACAAAACGAGAAAGAAGTAGTGAAAGTAGAGGCGGAAAACGAAAGAATCTTAGGTTCTCTACAAATTATTAAGACGGATGATAAAGATCAAGCGAAACGTTTAGCAGGCGCAGAATTTACATTGAAAGATGCGCAAGGGAATGTTGTAAAAGAAGGAATTACAACAGATAAGTCTGGAATTGTTAAAGTAGACGGACTAGTGCCTGGTGAATATACGTTAGAAGAAACAAAAGCGCCAGAAGGTTATGAGTTAACAAAACAAGTAATTCATGTAACAGTTGATGGGGAAAAAGTTATTGATGTAAAAGTAATGAACAGTAAGAGCCTTGGTCAATTTGAAATCGTAAAAGTGGATGCAGAAAATAAAGCGAAAGTATTATCAGATGCAGAATTTGAAGTGTACAAAGATGGTAAAAAAGTAGAGACGTTACGAACAGATAAAACAGGTAAAGTAATCTCTCAGAAATTAGAGCCAGGAACATACACATTAAAAGAAACGAAAGCGCCACAAGGATATACATTATTAAAAGAAGAAATTGAAGTCGTTGTGGAAGCAAACAAAGTAGTACAAGTACAAGTAGAAAACGCAAAAGAACTAGGAAGCTTACAAGTAATCAAAAAGGATGCAGAGAGTGGAAAAGTTCTAGAAGGCGCAGAATTTAGACTAAAGAACGAAAATGGTCAAGTAGTTGGAGAAGCGAAAACAACGAATAAAGACGGTGTAGTACAATTCAAAAACTTAGTGCCAGGTAAGTATACGTTAGAAGAAACGAAAGCGCCGGAAGGCTATAAAGCGTTAGAAGTAACGGTAGAAGTAAATGTTGTTGCAAATACAGTAATAAAGCAAGAAGTATTAAATGAAAAAGTGAAAGAAAAAATTACAGGTCAAATAGAAATTATAAAAGTAGATGCTAATGATAAAGATAAAAAATTAGCGGGCGCAGTGTTTGAAATTTTGAAAGATGGAACAAAAATAGACACATTAACATCAGATGAAAATGGTAAAGCAACTTCGAAAGAACTAGAGCCAGGAGATTATATTTTAAAAGAAGTTCAGGCACCAGAAGGATATAGTTTATCTGATAAGGAAATTGAATTTACGATTTCTAATCAAAAAATTGAAGTAGTAAAACTTCAAATTACAAATGAAAAAGAAACAAGCAAAGGTCCAGAGAATCCAGGTGAAGAAACAGGAACACCGGGTGAAGAAACAGAAAAACCAGGTGGAGAGATAGAAAAACCAGGTGAAGAAACAGGAACACCGGGTGAAGAAACAGAGAAACCAGGTGAAGAGATAGAAAAACCAGGTGAAGAAACAGAGAAACCAGGTGAAGAAACAGAAAAACCAGGTGGAGAAACAGAAAAGCCAGGTGAAGAAACAGAAACACCGGGTGGAGAAACAGAAAAGCCAGGCGAAGAGACAGAGAAACCGGGTGAAGGAATGGTAAACGTAGATAAAGAACAACCAACCTTACCAGAAAAAGGACAAGATGCATCTCATGCACAACGCCTTCCAGCCACAGGACATGATATGAATTATCTTCCATTCGTTGGTTTTGCCCTTGTTTTATTAGGAATACGACTTAGATTTATGATTAAAAATAGTTAATAGTTTTATAAAAGGCATAAGAGAAATGTTATCTCTTATGCCTTTTAGTTTTTTGTTTAAGCTTCAATAACTTTAAGCATTCGATTTAAAAAAGCGGCTGATTCAGCACGTGTTGCTGTGCCTTTTGGTACGAATTCATTACGCTCGTTCCCTTTTACGATTCCGTATGCGTAAACATTTTGTAATGCCTTCTTATCGTATGCTAAATTTTGATCAGTGAATGGTAATTTCATTTCTTTTCTATAAATCCAGTTATATGCTAATGCACGGTCAATCATAATAACAGCTTCATCACGTGTTATTGTAGCGGTTGGATCAAATTTATTATTTCCGCGACCACTAATGATACCTGCGCTAGCAGCACGGTTAATTCCATCTACTAAAGATGGATGCGCTTCGTTTAAATCTGTAAATTTAGCGTTTCCGGCAGGTAATTTTAAAGCTCGCGACATTAAATTCGCAAATTCAGCTCGTGTTACGAGGCGGTTTGGCCAGTAAGAACCATTTCCATCACCGAACATAATTTTCCTAGCTGCTAACTGACGAATATCTTGTTCATACCATCCACCTGTAATGTCGTCTTTTTCATGAGGGACTTCTGGCGGCGGAATAACATCTTTACGGTGTTCATTATAGTAAGCGTTTGTGCCCTTTAAGAAAGCATCCCATTGCCCGCGTTGAATCATAAATGCAGGGCAGTTTTTTCTGCTCCAAAATTGATGCTTTTGCACGTGATCTAGAGATATGTTTAATTCGTTCATTAAATAAGCAGCTAATTTCCGGGCATTTTCTACCGCTTTCGTATAATTTCCATCACTATTCACAGCAATTTCAATTCCGATAGATTCATAGTTTCCGGTCTTATTTCCAGCATGCCAACCAACTTCATTTAATGGAAGGTGTTGATAAATTTCTTTATCATCGACAGTAAAATGCCAAGATGCTGAACGATCAGTATTTCCGCGGGCTTGACTATCTAAGTACTTCGCATGATTTAACGCGTTAGCACCTTTACTCGTATTAGCAGTTTCATGAATTGTAATGTATTTCGGTTCCATTGCGTATCCAGGACGAATGTTTTCATTCCCTTTTGGAACGATCATTTCTTTAAATGTAACACCATAAACGTTATTTGTAGGCAAATTAGATGGTGTTTTGAAGAAAGTTGCGCTTCTTTTTTCGATAGAACCTGTTTTTTCAAATAATGATGCTTTCGTACCTTCGAATGTAGCTGAAGGAGCATAAATCCATTTCTCAGTTCCGTTCAGTTGAATTTTAAACCAATTTCCAGCTTGTTCAGTAGGAGCTACTGTTTGTGGCTGTAATATCGTTTCTTCTTTAAACGATTGGAAAGGGAATGAGTATACTGATGTTTCTTCAGTTACAATTAGTTTTTGATTTGAAAGTTTATGAATCTCTTGTATTTCTAAACTATTATTTTCCTTATTAACCCAACCAGAACCGGATGTAGTTTGTACGTAATATGTATTACCTTTTTTCTTCGTTGCCTTTACTACTCGTTCAGTAATTTCAATATTTGTTTTGGTTTTTAAGTCGTTTGCATCGTATAGTGGAAGTTTTGTTGATAAGTGGAGAAGATATTCACCTGAGATTTCAAGGTCGTTTTCCTCGTCATGTCTATGCTGCTTTGCATGTTCTTCAATGCTTTTTAAAGCTTGTTCATCAATAGACAATTCCGCAGTTTTCTCTATATTTTCTGCGAATGAAAGGGTAGGTGCTACAAATGTTTGTAATGCCAAAGTTAGTGCCAAAATGTTGTAAAACCTTTTTTTCATAGTTGTTTTTTAACACGTTATAGTATCTATGTCGTGTTAACAGTCCTCCTTTAGATGTATTTTAAATTAGTAGCAAGTACTAATACGTTCTAGATTGTAACAAGAGTATATTACAATGTCTATACAACTAAGAAAAGTTCGTGAAAAACCAATATTCAGTTTGTTTTAAATAGGATATAGAAATAAGGTAAAACCTTCTGTATTGACCTACAAACGCCCTTCAAGTAAACTAAAGAGAGTTTGCAAATGAAAAGGTGATAATGTTGTTAATTTCAATTAAAACGTTACAAGATGATCGTTTTTTACGTCCGCTGCAAAATATTGGCGGCTTATTTTTTGAAGATAGTACGATTGGGTTTGAACAAGAGGAAGCAAATCTTATCGTTGATATACACATTGAAGAGAATGTGAAAGCATCTGCTCGTTTAACAGATGTTGCTACTGGAAATGTGTATGAAGAAACATTCGCAAAAGATTTATCTGCTTTCACAGATGAAAAAGAGCGTATGAAGCAAGTGAAGCACGTTGTTTCTTATGTATATCTTTCTGTTCTTCAGCAGTTAACTGGTCTTGAACAAAGCTGGGGCATTTTAACAGGAGTTCGTCCGACAAAACTTCTTCATAAAATGCTTCAAAGTGGTATGTCAAAAGAAGAAGCACACCAAGAACTTCGTGAAAGCTATTTAATTCATGAAGAGAAAATTGAACTTCTTCAGCGTATTGTGGATTGCCAATTAGCGGTAGTTCCGGATTTATACCGTTTGAAAGAGGAAGTAAGTATTTATATCGGTATTCCATTCTGCCCAACAAAATGTGCATATTGTACATTCCCGGCGTATGCAATTAACGGACGCCAAGGCTCTGTTGATTCATTCTTAGGTGGTTTACATTATGAAGTTCGTGAAATTGGTAAGTTTTTAAAAGAAAAAGGTGTAACAGTTACGACGATTTATTACGGCGGCGGTACACCGACAAGTATTACAGCGGAAGAGATGGATATGCTGTATGAAGAAATGTATGAAGCGTTCCCAGATGTGAAAAATGTGCGTGAGGTAACAGTTGAGGCAGGTCGCCCAGATACAATTACGCCAGCAAAACTAGAAGTGTTAAATAAATGGAATATTGACCGCATTAGTATTAATCCGCAGTCATACCATCAAGAGACATTAAAAGCAATTGGACGTCATCATACTGTAGAAGAAACAATTGAGAAGTATCACTTAGCTCGTGAAATGGGAATGAACAATATTAATATGGACTTAATTATTGGTCTTCCAGGTGAAGGGCTAGATATTTTCAAGCACACGTTAGATGAGACAGAAAAGTTAATGCCTGAATCGTTAACAGTTCATACGTTATCATTTAAACGTGCTTCTGAAATGACGCAAAACAAACGTAAATATAAAGTAGCAGGTCGCGAAGAAATTACAGCGATGATGCATGAAGCAGAAGAGTGGACGCAAAAGCATAATTACGTACCATATTACCTATATCGTCAAAAGAATATTTTAGGTAACTTAGAGAACGTTGGTTATGCAATGCCGACGCAAGAAAGTATTTATAACATTGTTATTATGGAAGAAGTTCAATCGATTATCGGACTTGGTTGTGGTGCATCAAGTAAATTTGTTCATCCGAAGACAGGTGCAATTACGCACTTCGCAAATCCGAAAGATCCAAAATCATATAACGATGGCTTCGTAAAATATACAGAAGACAAACTGAAAATTTTAGAAGAGCTATTTGTATAAGAAGAAAGAGGTTGTTCCAATTTGGAACAGCCTCTTTTTTATATTGTTGTGAGTAAGTTGCTATAATTTCATTTACCAAGAGACCACACTGTTTGTAAAACTATGTCGATAATAATCAGAAAAATTAGTCAAATCATTAGAGGACAATGTCTACTTATGGACGAAATGATAGATTTATGAAAGAGAAAAGGGGGAAATTGTTGGCATGTACATGACGATAGGGAGAATATTTGATTTAGCGGTTGGTAAGTATCCAAATAAAGAGGCGTTAGTAGAGCCGGAAAAAAATATTCGCTGGACATATAAACAGTGGGATGAGCAAATAAATAAAACGGCGCAAGCTCTGTTGAAAGAAGGGGTAAGAAAGGGAGATACTGTATCTGTCTACTTATATAATTGCCGTGAATTTGTAAACGTTTACTTAGCCTGTGCGAAAATTGGGGCAATCTTTAACCCGATTAACTTCCGTTTAAAAGCAAAAGAATTATCGTATATCCTTCAAGATGCAGCTTCGAAAGTAGTAGTCTTTGAAAAAGCGGTTGAATCAACTGTTGCTATCATTGAACGCGATTTTCCAAATTCGGCTTTTTGGTATGTAGAAGAAGATACACCTTCCTATGCTAGTTCTTACCATGAAAAAGTTAATGCGGCATCTTCTGAGAAAATAGATATCGAAATTGATGAAATGGATTATTGTTCTATGTTATATACGAGCGGTACGACAGGTCATCCGAAAGGCGTATTGCATCGTCATCGTGAAATGACTGAGCATAGTATGATTTGTACGTATTTCTTAAAATATAATAGAGATAGTGCCGGACTTGTTGTAGCACCTTTATATCATTGCGGCGAGTTAAATGCTGGAATCATTCCGCGCATTCAAGTTGGCGGAAAGAATGTTATTTTGCATCATTTTGATACGGATAGAGTATTACATACGATTCAAGAAGAGAAGATTACGACGTTTTTTGCAGCACCGACGATGTGGAATATGTTACTGCAAAAAGATTTAACACAGTACGATTTAACGTCGATGAAGATTGGTATATATGGCGGAGCGGCGATGGCACCAGCATTAGTGAAGGAATGTAAAGAACGTCTTTATATTGATCTTGTACAAATTTACGGAATGACAGAAATGGGGCCAGTTGTTGCGTTTCTCGTAGAAGAAGATCAAATTACGAAAGCGGGTTCAGCAGGCACGCCATGCTTTAGTCATGAAATTCGCATTGTAAAACCAAGCGAAGATGCACCAGCAGAACCGGATGATGTATTGCCTCCTTATGAAGTTGGGGAGATTATTTTGCGCGGCCCGACTATGATGGCTGGTTATCATAACCGAGAAGAAGCAAATGCAAAATCGATGTATAAAGGATGGTATCACTCGGGTGATTTAGGTTATTTCGATAAAGATGGCTATTTATTCGTCGCAGATCGTGTGGATGATATGGTAATTAGCGGCGGCGTTAATATTTATCCACGTGAAATTGAAGATTTCCTTCATAGTCATCCTGGTGTATTAGATGTTGCAGTGCTTGGAGAGCCAGATGAATTATGGGGAGAACGTGTTGTGGCTGTTATTGTAAAGAAAGATGAAGCGATTACCGACGATGATTTGGAAATATATTGTAAAGAAAGTGATGAATTAGCAGATTATAAACGTCCGCGTCATTATTTATTTGTGGATGAACTGCCCCGTAATGCGAGTGGAAAATTACAGAAGTTTGTGCTTAGAGAGTCTTTAAAAGGAGCAAAAAAATAGAAAGTGGGGGATACCCACTTTCTATTTTTATTTACGTGAAAAACCTTCTTCATCAAGGTATTCCGCAGCTTCTGGATAAGAGTTGAATGTACCGTCTAAGTTTACACCAGCGTACACGTTCCACATATCATCCTCTGAGATAAGAGTAAGGATATGACCGTCTTCGTTATGCCATTCTTCTTCTTTTGCAGGTTCTGCAGGAATTACTACTTCTTCTTGTGAAAGTAATTCAATTGATTGCTCGATTACTGAGCGTAATTCATCTGCTGAAAATTCGCGGATGTTAATCATACCTTTATCATCCGTTTTGTAACCTTTAATACCACTTGCATATACAAAGCCGTTTCCATTTGGATGTAAGTGATAAACAACGTTCTTTTTATCTAAACGACTTTCTTCGAAGTGAAAGTTCACGCGTTTTAATGATACGTTTTTTCTTTCTAATTCAGGGAAAGATTCAATAATCGATAATTTTTCTTCAAAAGTTAGCATAGTGCCTCCAAATATATAATAAAAGATTTAATTTATCTATTATAGCATAGTTATAATAGTTTCCAAAGATGTGATGGGAGCTTACAATTGAATGCGTTTACGTCACGATACTGTAAAAAGTGGACTAACGAATGTATCTTTTTAGGTGTACAATGGAAAATGGACTTAATGTGAAGGTGGTTATTTATATGTTTCAAAAAATAGCAAAGGAATGTTTAGCTGGTTTTACTGTTGCGATTGTTGCGTTGCCACTTGCCATTGCATTTGGTATTGCTGCAACGGGAACGTCTGAGGGAGCACTAGTCGGATTGTATGGTGCGATTTTTGCAGGTTTATTTGCGGCGTTATTTGGTGGTACACCTGGGCAGGTAACTGGGCCAACTGGACCGATTACGGTTATTGCAACAGGGGTTATTGCGACGCACGGGTTAGAGGCGAGTTTTATAGCCTTTATGATGGCGGGACTGTTTCAAGTTTTATTCGGTGTATGTAAGCTTGGCTCTTACGTTCGATACATTCCGTATCCTGTCGTTTCAGGATTTATGAACGGTATTGCATTGATTATTATTTTAGGTGAAATGAAGCATGTGCAAAATAGTTTTCTACTCGTAGTATTAACGATTATTGTAATGATTGTTTCTGGAAAATGGATTAAGGCCATTCCGTCTAGTTTAGTTGCATTAGTCGGTGTAACTGCTTTGCTTCCTTTATTTTCTTCTGCGTTAGAAGGGCTTTCAGTGAAGTTACCGATTATTGGAAATCTGTCATTAAATAAGGTGATTGAAAAGATTGGAATGATTCCAGAAGCGATGCCGACGCTTCATATTCCAACTTTAAGTGGAACAGGGATCGCAGAACTTATGTTACCAGCGCTTAGTATTGCTTTATTAGGATCGATTGACTCGTTGTTGACATCGGTCGTAATGGATAATGTGACAGGTACACGTCATAAAAGTAATAAAGAACTGGTCGGACAAGGTATCGGTAATATGATGAGCGGGTTGTTTGGCGGATTAGCAGGGGCAGGGGCGACTGTACGGTCTATCGTTAATATAAGAAGCGGTGGTAAAACGGCGCTTTCAGCATCTATGCATAGTGTTATATTATTTATTTTCATTATGGGACTAGGCTCGGTCGTACAATACATTCCGCTTGCTGTATTATCAGGTATTTTAATTTTAACTGGTATTGGCATGTTTGATTGGGAAAGCATGAAGAAAATGCATGTAGCACCAAAAGGTGATGTCATTGTTATGCTCGTAACGATGGTTGTCACAGTGAAGTTTGATTTAATGATCGCTGTTGCATTCGGAATTATTCTTTCGTTCCTTATATACATGGTAAAATGTAAAGAACGTAAAGCTTCTATTGTAAAAGAAAAGGAAGCGACGTATAAAATTAAAGGCCCACTTTCTTTTTTAACAGTGGATCGTATTTTTTATGCTTTACAAGACGTAAAGTCTCCAGTTGTTTTACGTATGAAAGATGTACGCTATATGGATGTATCAGGAGCTATGGCGTTGTTAACCTTTGTTGAGCAGTCGGATAAAGCGGGCGCGAGTGTGACGCTGGAACATGTACATCCGCATGTTGAAAAGACGATAGTGACGCTGGCGAATGATGAGCAAAAAGATAAATTACAGTTTGTAAAAGCTGAGGTTATATAAGGAGATGCCCTCGTATGAGGGTATTTTTTCATTGTATTTAATATCTCTATATAGAAATGTTTTACGATTATTGACATTTATTAATCTTAGCAGTATAGTAACATCTTAGATTAGCAATATGCTATTATAAGAAGGTATATGAATTTTGAGATTCCTTTATATTCAGAAGGAAGAGCTTTAAGCTGGAGGGAATATTTGATGTACAAACAGTTACCACATGGAGTGAAGATCGGGATTACGCGATCAATTGTTGTTTCTTTTGAGAAGTATATGAAAGAAATTGAATGGAATGAAGAAAAATTTGATATGCAGCAATTTGTTGAACAGTGGAAACAATATTTATACACAAAATCAACTTGGATTAATAAAGTAGACGAAGAGTTGAAAGGACATCCAGATTTCCATCAAGCATTAGCGATGAAAGTGAATGAAAAAATTAACGAGTTTATTAATGAAAAACCGAGCGAAGAGCAAGTAGAACATTTAAAGAGGCATGAAATGCAACAAGCAGATGAAATGTGCAAATTAGAAGCTGAATATCATATTGAACGTTTATTAGTAACGAAGTAAATTTTACATAAAGAATAAGCCTGTCCAAGGAGGTGTGATGACCATCTTTTTGAACAGGCTTTTTGTATGAAAAAGAATAAGAGAGGCTGCTTTGGAAGCAGCCTCTCTTATTAGTCTTGTGGTACAAACGCTTTCCAAGAAGATAGATCCATATCTTCTTTTAATATAGATGAAACAGGGAAGACAAATGACCACGGTTTTGTAGTGTTCGCTTTAATTTCAAGATTCGGTAATGTGAAAGCACCTTTCACAACAACTACACCAGAAGCATCTTCAATATGAAGAGGAAGCTGCTCTAGTTGAATGTTGTCTTTGCAACCGTTACGAATAAGAAGCGTTGTATGTAAATCACCGTTTTCTTTTCTTGCAGCTTGCAGACCTAGGAAGTTAATTTCACCATCATTTGGAGGTGTTAAATTGTCTACGAAATTACGTAAAGCTTCTTTGCTTGCTTCAGGTAACTGAGCTTCCCAAGATGGGTCTAAATCTAATGCATGCTTACTTTCAAGTTCAAACGCTAATTCCCAATCTGTTTGCGATAATTCGGCATCTGTAATTGTTTCTTGCTCAAATGTAAAGATGAATGGCATATTTACATTTGCAGGAATATCTCCTAATGCAGAAAGGTTAAATGTTTTGCGGGCACATAGTTTCTTCTCTTTATTTAGAAGAATTAATGTAACCTCTTCGAAAGAAATTGGTTTCGGAACAGTGCTACGAATAAATACAGCTACGTCATAACCATTATCACGTTTTTCAATCTCAATTCCAGATAAAGAAATTTGATATTCTTGTAAACGTGTTAGTTCTTTATGTAAAAATTGATAAATGTATTTTTGTTCTTGTGCTACTGCACCCCAGCTTTGGTGGAAGTAAAGCGTTGGTTTAACAGTTTTATTTTCAGTATTTGTTTCTTCTTGTCCGAATAATTGATTACTAGAGACAGTCGTATCTTTTCCGCTTTTCTTAGCTCTTTTTAGGAATGATAACATTATCTTTCACCTCGTTATTGTACGTTTTCAGGAACACCTAAATGTCTTGCAACATAGCGGCACATTTCTTTTTCGAAATTACCATATGTGTATAAAAAGATATCTAAACCTTCTTTTTGATACAGACGAGTAGGGTCTTCTTGTTGATATTGTCTTAGCCCGATGCCTTCTTTTAGGTGGGTCATCGCATCTAAGTGATTTACCCAGTTCTGATCTAGGAAATGAAGGGCAACATATCGTAGCGACTGCTGTAAATCAGTATGGCTATTTAGTTCATTTACGCGCTCTTTATAAAGAGATAATGTTTCTTTCAAAACGGATTGTAAATCTTCCGGTGAATGTACATTATTCGCTGATAGTGATGGCATATTTGTTACTGGTAAAATTTCGTTTATATTTTCTGTTAAACGAGCGAAATCCCATTCTTCCGGAAGCATACCTTCTAAAAGATATTGCTTAGAAATGGCTTCTACAGCATGATCAATCATTGGAATAGTAATTTCAATCATATTTATATCTTCCTGTAACAAGTTATTACGTAATTTATAAATAACGTTACGTTGGTCATTTATTACATCATCTAACTTTAAATTGTACTCACGCATTGAGAAATGGCTACCTTCACAAATTAATTGTGTACGGTTCACGAAGTCATGAACTTTAGAAGTTAGAATAAGTCCTGTTTCATTTGTTTTCAGTGATTTATTTAATTTCTCGACTTCTTCTTGTGCGAAACGTTTTAGCATTTCATCTTCTAAAGAAAGGAAGAACTGAGAGCTACCTGGATCTCCTTGACGACCAGCACGACCTTTTAGCTGATTGTCAACGCGTCTTGATTCATGGCGTTCTGTTCCAATTACATGTAATCCACCAATTTCATGGACACCCTCACCTAGTAAAATATCAGTACCTCGTCCGGCCATATTCGTTGCAATTGTAATTTGTCCTTTTTGTCCAGCTGTTGCGATTAAATCGGCTTCTTGTTCTGCACTTTTTGCATTTAATAATTGATATGTAATATGCGCTTCATCTAAGTAACGAGCAACGGTTTCTGATTGTAAAATAGACATTGTCCCAATTAAAATCGGGCGTCCTTGTTTATTGTGTTTTAGAACATCTTCACGTACAGCTTTATATTTAGCATCGGCTGTTACGTACACGACGTCATTTTTGTCTTCACGAATGATAGGACGGTTTGTCGGAATCGGCATAACTTCCATGTTATATACACGGTTAAATTCTTTTTCTTCTGTTTTTGCTGTACCTGTCATACCAGATAATGCTGGATACATACGGAAGAAGTTTTGAATTGTAATGGACGCTTGTGTTTGGTTTTCTTCTGTGATTTCTAAACCTTCTTTCGCTTCAAGAGCTTGGTGTAAACCGTCACTTAAAGAGCGGCCATCCATAACGCGGCCCGTGAAAATATCTACAAGTAGAATTTTTTCATCATGTACAATATAATCAACATCACATTGGAAAGCGACATGAGCTCGTAATGCTTGAATCATATAATGATATAAAGTTTGATGTTCTAAATCATATAGGTTATCGATATCAAATAAATCTTCTATTTTTGTAATACCGTCTTCTGTAAAACTAGCAGATTTCGTTTCTGCATCGTACGTGTAATGAAGAGTATCCTGGAATGATTTAATAACTTTTGCACATAAATAGTGTAAATCAGAGCTGCTTGATTGCTTACCAGCGATAATAAGAGGCGTCTTCGCTTCATCAATTAAAACGCTATCAATCTCATCGATAATAGCAAAATGGTAGGGACGTTGTACCTGCTCATTTTTTGAAGCGGCCATATTATCACGTAGATAGTCAAAGCCAAATTCTGTTCCAATACCATATGTAATATCAGCTTCGTAAGCAAGTTTCTTTTCGGTAGGATCAATTTGAGGAATATTCAATCCAACCTTTAAACCTAGAAATTCATGCACTTGGCCGATTAATTCTTTATCTCGCTTTGCTAAATAGTCGTTTACAGTAATAACGTGAACGCCTTTTCCTTCAAGAGCACGTACGTATGTTGGAAGAGAAGAAACTAATGTTTTTCCTTCGCCAGTTGGCATCTCTGCAATATTACCTTCTAATAGTACAAGGCCACCAATTAACTGCACATCGTAGTGACGTAATCCAAGTACACGCTTTGCAGCTTCACGTACAACAGCGAACGCCTCTACTTTTATATCATCCACTGTTTTTCCATCGTGTAGCATGTTTTTAAATGTGATAGTTTTATGACGTAAGTCTTCATCAGATAAATCAGATAGTTTTTCTTCTAGGTTATTAATTGCTTGAACAAGTTGTTCATATTTTTTTAGTTTTCTCTTTTGAGAATCTCCTAACAGTTTTTTTACCGAATTCAGCATGTTGTAAACACTCCCCTTACTGACAATAGCTACATTATAGCACATGTTTATCCTGAATAAGTAGAAGTAGTAAATTGAAGAAAAAACTGGATAAAAATAAGGTGTTATTACATATTATATATTTAAAAGCCATAAAGAAAGAGAGTATTCAATGTATAATAAATTTGGTATGATAGCTAAATGAGATAAAGTGAAATTTTTCTAAAAAGAGAAGAATATAGTTATCTCGTTTTATGATGTAATATGTATGGAAATTATATATTGAAAGAAAAGAGCTAGAAGATGAATAATAAGTTTGTGAAAGGCGCTGCGATTTTAACGATTACAACGTTTCTATCGAAAGTGTTGGGAAGTTTTTTTCAAATCCCATTACAAAATATAGCAGGAGATGAAGTGCTGGGGATTTTTCGCCTTGTTTTTCCTGTATATATGATAGCTTTAACTTTATCAGTAGCGGGAGTACCGCTAGCTATATCACAGTTAATCGCTGAACTTCATGAGAAGAATGATAAAGATGGGATTGCCAAACTATTTACGTCAGCATCTATTATTGGAGTAATATTTGGGGTGCTTGGATTTTCGGTTATTATGATTGGATCAAGTATGTTTGCAAATATGCTTGGTGGACAAGATACGAGACTCCCATTAATTGTCACTTCGTTTGCTTTATTAATCGCACCATATATGGCGGTATATCGAGGGTATTTCCAAGGTTTTGGAGATATGATTCCTACCGGGGTGTCACAAGTAATTGAGCAGTTCATTCGTGTTTTCTTTATGTTAGCAATTGCATTCTTATTCGTATCTTGGAATAAAGATAGTGATGTTATAACAGGCGGTGCAATGATTGGTTCTTGCCTTGGGGTAATTACGTCACTTATCTATTTGAAATTGAAGTATGTAAAAAGTATATATCGTTATAAAAGTAATACATATTCACTGCAAGACTTTAAAGAAAATGCAAAAAAAATACTTCGGGTCTCGATTCCAATTGCGATTGGAGCATTATCGATGCCGTTGTTAAATTTAGTTGATTCTGTAACGATTCCACATATGCTACATGAATCCACTACAACGATTCAAGAACAATTTGGTATATATAGTCGTGGTTTTGCGTTTACACAATTAATTGTCGTGTTTGCAAGCGCGATGGTATTTCCGTTAATCCCGTTGTTAACTGCTGCATTAACAAAGAAAGATATAGCGTTAGCAAAACACACAATTGAACGAACAAATGAGCTTGCTCATATTTTAACAACGCCGATAACAATCTGGCTCATGGCACTTACAGTCCCGTTAAATGTTGGGTTGTTTACAGATGCTAAAGGGAGCGGCATGTTAGCTATTTTAATTGGTAGTTCGTATTTCACATCACTTATGGTATTATCAATAGGAATTTTGCAAGGAATTAACCGTTCTAAGCAAGCGGCGTGGATAGTTGTTGGAGCGAGTTTTGTAAAAGTCATATTAAATATAGTACTCGTAAGTCAATTTGGCATAACTGGTGCGGCTTATAGTACACTTATCATATATATCATGATTTGTATCGTAAATTATATATACATTCGAAAAGAATTGCCTTATTCGATTCGAATGGGGAGATTTTTTGCTGTAATTGGAGTATCTAGTATAGTAGGTATAGGATTATATTTCGCATCTACTGTAATAAATGTGTTAGATTCTAGACTTATTGCAGTAATATATAGTGGTTTAGCATTTTGTGTGGCCTTGTTCATATATGGCATATGCGCATTAAAGTTGAACTGGATATCCAAAAAGCAAATTCCATTTTTACGTAAGTAAATTTGTCTATAAATGAGTATGTCTATGTATATGTTTGTGAAAGAAATCAATTTGAAGTTATCCAACTTTTCTTATTAAAGAGTTGATAGCAATTTGTTGAATGACAAAAAGTTGATTGCGAAATGTTGGAGGAGATTAAGAGTGCGGTTAGTTTTATCAGGATATTATGGTTTTTATAATGTTGGGGACGAAGCAATTTTGCAATCAATTATTAAAGCGCTACATGAAGAGGATCCTACTCTTGAGCTTGTTGTACTTTCGAATGACCCCGACTATACAAGAAAAATGTACGGTGTAGAGGCAGTAAATCGCTGGGATATAAGAGCAATTTATAAGGAAATAAAGAAAAGTAACGGTTTAATTAGCGGAGGGGGAAGTCTCCTTCAAGATAAAACGAGTATTAAAAGCATTTTGTACTATACAGGTATTATGCGGATTGCTCGCTTTTTGAAGAAGCCGTATTATATTTATGCGCAAGGAATTGGTCCAATTACGAAAAGACAAAATCGTTTATTAGTGAAATGGCAAGTATCAAAAGCGGCATATATATCAGTTCGTGATGAAGATTCATTTTTGTATTTAAAAGAAATGGGTATTAAGAAAGATATCGAACTAGTTCCAGATCCAGTATTGGCATGTCAACCAGAAGGAATGAAGTCGGATTGGCTGCGAAAACATTCAATTCAAGGGAAAGTAATTGCAGTTAGTGTGAGGTATTGGGACGCGAAAGAAGATTATATGAAGAAGCTAGCAGATACGCTGAAAAAATTTAAGCGTGAAGGATATCATATTTTATTCGTACCAATGCATGGACCATTTGATCAAAATGCATCACGCGATATTATTAACTTAATGGGAGAAGAAGCCCATATGCTTCCGTATAAGCTGGATATCCATGAGAAAATTTCAATTTTGTCGGAATGTTCACTTCTAATAGGTATGAGACTTCATGCGCTTATATTATCAGCGGTTGCTAATATTCCTATGGTCGGTATTTCATATGATCCAAAGATCGATTCATTTTTACAACAAGTAAATCAGCCGATTATCGGAAACGTAGATGGTGACTGGACGGCTGAAACTTTGTATAACGTGGCAACGAAACAACTAGAACAAAAAGAATATGTACAAGCAACATTGGAACAAAGAGTAGAAGAATTGCGAGAACAAATTTCAACAGCGTCTCGCTACATCATAAGTGACTTGAATTCAAAAGAGTTCGAAAAAAGAGGAATGTAATCTTAACTTAAGAGGACATCCTCTTTTTTTATTATTTGAAAAATAGAAAATGTCGAAAGAAAAGGAATCTTTGTAGAAAAATGTCGAATTTTACAAGTAATTTGAAAGCTATGCTCATAAAAAAAGAAGTTTGAGAGATAAGATGTATGTTTAATAATCCTAACATTATCATATAGAGAATATTAGGATTTGGTGTTTTATTTGGTAAATTATAAGAAAATAGGTTTGGTAATTTTGAAAAATGAGAAGGTAAGAAAAGTGTCGAATTATATAAAAATAAGCTGTCGATTAATGTCGTAATATCTTTATAGTTAAATATTTAAATTGGAATTGTTTTTCTGTTATAGTTGTAAATGGTTATAAGAAGATTGTTGAAAATGTAATTCTGACACGTTTTACTATTTGTTTAAAATATTCTGATTTTATAATCTGGATGTTTTAAAATAAAAGTCGAAAAAATGATCGTTCAGAATTTCGAAAATTCACTTTTTTGTCGAATTTGAGATTTTAAATTGGATGAAAAGAGTGTATGATTTCTTTAAGATTCTGTAATATAGGATATTCTATTATTCTGTACAAAGAATACGTTAACCACATTTATATCTACTAGTTTCAAAAATAAATAGAATATCTATTTAAAAACTTATGGAACTAGTATTACATTCCTAAGGAGGAAATATATAAAATGGCAAAGACTAACTCTTACAAAAAAGTAATCGCTGGTACAATGACAGCAGCAATGGTAGCAGGTGTTGTTTCTCCAGTAGCAGCAGCAGGAAAATCATTCCCAGACGTTCAACCTGGTTCTTGGAGTGCAGAGTACATTGATTATTTAGTAGCAAAAAAAGCAATCGAAGGTAAGCCAGACGGAACATTCGCTCCAACTGAAGCAATTGACCGTGCTTCTGCAGCGAAAATCATGGCAATTACATTAGGTTTAGACGTTAAAGATGGTGCAAAACCAACTTTCAAAGATGCTCAAGATTCATGGGCTGCTAAATATATCGCAGCTGTTGAACAAGCTGGTGTAATTCAAGGGGATGAAACTGGTAAGTTTAATCCAAACAACCAAATTAATCGTGCTTCTATGGCAACAATGATCGTAAAAGCATACAAATTAGAAAGCAAAGTAAGCGGAGAATTAGAAACTAAATTCTCTGATTTAGAAAAGCACTGGGGTAAAAAAGCTGCTAACATCTTAGTTGCTTTAGATATCACTAATGGTACTGGTAATGGTTGGGAGCCAGATAAAGCTGTAACTCGTGCAGAAGCTGCTAAATTCATTGCTAAGACTGACAAAGAGTTCGGTAACGAAGCAGTAACAGTTGAATCTGCTAAAGCAGTTACAACTCAAAAAGTAGAAGTTAAATTCAGCAAAACTGTTGAAAAATTAACTAAAGAAGACGTTAAAGTAGCTAACAAAGCTAACAACGATAAAGTATTAGTTAAAGATGTAAAATTATCAGATGATAAAAAATCTGCGACAGTTGAATTATATAGCAACTTAGCTGCTAAACAAACTTACACTGTAGATGTAAACAAAGTTGGTAAAGCAGAAGTAACTGTAGGTTCTTTAGAAGCAAAAACAATCGAAATGGCTGATCAAACAGTTGTAGCTGATGTGGCAACTAAATTACAATACAAAGTTACAGATGAAAACGGTACTGAAGTTGTTTCACCAACAGGTATTGAATTCGTAACTCCAGCTGCTGAAAAAATTAATGCAAAAGGTGAAATCACTTTAGCAAAAGGTACTTCAACTACTGTAAAAGCTGTATATAAAAAAGACGGTAAAGTGGTAGCTGAAAGTAAAGAAGTAAAAGTTTCTGCTGAAGGTACTGCAGTAGCTTCAATTTCTAACTGGACAGTAGCAGCAGATAAAGCTGATTTCACTTCTAAAGACTTCAAACAAAACAATAAAGTTTATGAAGGTGACAACGTTTCTGTTCAAGTAGAATTAAAAGACCAATTCAATAACGTGGTGAAAAACGTTAAAGCTGAATATGAGTCATTAAATACAGAGGTAGCTGTAGTAGATAAAGCTACTGGCAAAGTGACTGTACTAGCTGCAGGAAAAGCGCCAGTAAAAGTAACTGTTAAAGATGCAAATGGTAAAGAGCTTGTTTCAAAAACAGTTGAAATCGAAGCTTTCGCTCAAAAAGCATTAAAAGAGATTAAGTTAGAAAAAACTAATTTAGTACTTTCTACAAATGATGTAACTGACTTAGCTGTAAAAGCTCCAGTATTAGATCAATATGGCAAAGAGTTTACAGCTCCTGTAGAAGTGAAAGTATTTGATAAAGATGGTAAAGCAGTTCAAGATCAAAAATTAAAAGCAACTCATGCTAATAAAGAGTTAGTTTTAAATGCAAATGGTCAAGCGGCTGGTAAATATACTGTAGAATTAACAGCTAAATCTGGTAAAACAGAAGTAAAATCTACATTAGCTTTAGAATTAAAAGCTCCAGGCGTATTCTCTAAATTTGAGGTTCGTGGCTTAGAAACTGAATTGGATAAATATGTTACTGAAGAAAACAAAAAGAATGAAATGGTAGTTTCTGTTCTTCCAGTAGATGCTAATGGTTTAGTTTTAAAAGAGAAAGAAGCAGCTACAATTACAGTTACTACTACAGATAAAGATGGTAAAGTAGTAGATGCAACTCCAGGTCAAGTAGCTGTAAATAATACTACTGGCACAATTACTGTAGGAAATGAAGCAAAAGCTGGTGAAACATACAAAGCAACTGTAATAGCAGACGGTAAGCTAATCACAACTCACTCATTCAAAGTTGTTGATACAGCACCAACTGCTAAAGAATTAGCGGTAGAATTTACAAGTACATCTCTTAAAGAAGTAGCTCCAAATGCTGATTTAAAAGCTGAACTTTTAAATATCTTATCTGTTGATGGTGTACCTGCAACTACAGCAAATGCAAAAGTTGCTAATGTAGAATTTGTTTCTGCTGACACAAATGTTGTAGCTGAAAACGGTACAGTTGGTGCAAAAGGTGCAACTTCTATCTATGTGAAAAACCTGACAGTTGAAAAAGGTGGAAAAACACAAGAAGTAAAATTTGATAAAGCTGTACAAGTTACAGTTTCTATTAAAGAAGCAGCAAAAAACTAATTTAAAATCATTCGATACATGAAATGATTAGTAAAGCCTATGAGAAAATAGACAAAAGTCTATGAGTATCATAGGCTTTTTATTTTGATCTTATTTCGTGTACATTTGAAATTGAAAAGAAAAGTTTTATTGAGAAACAAATCGAAAACGTTTTCAAAAATAGAAGAATACCTCATCGATATGTAAATTATTTGTAAATTAAAACCTTTTTTTGTTAAAAAATCATTCGAAAAGAAGAAGAAAATGTCGAAATACAATATTTTTAGTCGGATATAGTCTGAAAATTGTATTTATTGTAAAAAATAATTAAGTGATGAAGTGGAAATATATGCTATAATTCCAATTGTGTATTCGATATGAAAAATATACGAAGCGCAGTGAGGGTGGTTTATAGGAAAACAGTTTGTTCATTTCTATATTTGAGTATTATTAATATAATAATGATACGATTAAAAGACTGAAATATCAGAATATGTCGAATCTTCTTTTGAGAAAGTTCTTGATAACGAATGTTTTTGTATAGTATGATGAACTTGTTTCAGAAAATGGTATTTAAACCTTATATTTACATCTAGCGGTTTGTATCATTTTGTTATGTGAACTACTTTTCATTATAGTATTTTTGTTTGTGTTTTTATTGTTTTATGGTTTTTCTAACTAGCTAGTTTCAAATTTAATATGATATGAAACTAGTAGCATATTCCTGAAGGAGGAAATTTATAAAATGGCAAAGACTAACTCTTACAAAAAAGTAATCGCAGGTACAATGACAGCAGCAATGGTAGCAGGTGTTGTATCTCCAGTAGCAGCAGCAGGTAAATCATTCCCAGACGTTCCAGCTGGTCATTGGGGATTAGATTCTATCAATTACTTAGTAGATAAAGGTGCAATCGAAGGTAAGCCAGATGGTACATACGCTCCAGCTGAAGAAATTGACCGTGCTTCTGCTGCGAAAATTATGGCAATTACATTAGGTTTAAAAGTTGAAGAGGGTGCACAACCATCTTTCAAAGATGCTAAAAATCATTGGGCTTCTAAATACATTGCAGCTGTTGAAAAAGCGGGTGTTGTTAGAGGTGATGGTAAAGAAAACTTCTCTCCAGATAAAAAGATTGACCGTGCTTCTTTCGCTTCTATGATAGTAGGTGCTTATAACTTAAAAGATAAAGTTAACGGCGAGTTAGTTACAAAATTTGAAGATTTATTAGATCATTGGGGTGAAGAAAAAGCAAACATCCTAATCAATCTTGGACTTTCTGAAGGAACAGGCGGAAACAAATGGGAGCCAAATAAATCTGTATCTCGTGCAGAAGCAGCTAAATTTATCGCAGTAGCAGATAAAAAATATGGCAAAAAAGATAATGCACAAGCATATGTAACTGATGTGAAAATTTCTGAACCAGCGAAATTAACATTAACAGGAACTGGTTTAGATAAGCTTGCTGCTGATGATGTAACTCTTGAAGGAGACAAAGCTGTTGCAATCGAAGCAAGTGCTGACGGTACTTCTGCAGTTGTAACACTTGGTGGTAAAGTAGCTCCAAATAAAGATCTTACTGTAAAAGTGAAAAATCAATCATTCGTAACGAAATTCGTATACGAAGTGAAAAAATTAGCAGTTGAAAAACTTACATTTGATGATGATCGTGCTGGTCAAGCAGTTGCCTTCAAATTAAACGAAGAAAAAGGTAACGCTGATGTTGAGTACTTAAACTTAGCAAACCATGACGTCAAATTTGTAGCAAATAACTTAGACGGTTCACCAGCAAACATCTTTGAGGGTGGAAACTCTACTTCTTCTACAGGTAAACTTGGTGTTGGTCTTTCACACGGTGACTATAAAGTAGAAGTACAAGTTACAAAACGTGGTGGTTTAACAGTTTCTAACACTGGTATTATTACAGTGAAAAACCTTGATACACCAGCTTCTGCAATTAAAAACACTGTATTTGCGGTAGATGCAGATAAAAACGGTGTAGTATACGGTAATAAACTTACTGGAAAAGACTTTAAGCTAAATAGCCAAAACTTAGTTGTTGGTGAAAAAGCACAAATTCATAACGTAGTTGCTACAATTGCTGGAGAAGATAAAGTTGTTGATCCAAACTCAATCAGCATTAAATCTTCAAACCACGGTATTATTTCTGTAGTAAACAACTATATTACGGCTGAAGCTGCTGGTGAAGCTACACTTACTATTAAAGTAGGCGACGTTACAAAAGATGTTAAATTTAAAGTAACGACTGATTCTCGTACATTAAAATCAGTAAAAGCTAACCCAGATAAATTACAAGTTGTTCAAAATAAAACATTACCTGTTACATTCGTAACAACTGACCAATATGGCGATCCATTTGGTGCTAACGTAGCTGCAATTAAAGAAGTTCTTCCAAAAACTGGTGTAGTTGCAGAAGGTGGATTAGAAGTAGTAACGACTGACTCTGGTTCAATTGGTACAAAAACTATTGGTGTTACAGGTAACGAAGTAGGAGAAGGTACAGTTCACTTCCAAAATGCTAACGGTGAAACTCTAGGTTCATTATATGTGAACGTAACAGAAGGTAACGTTGCATTCAAAAACTTCGAACTTGTATCTAAAGTAGGTCAATACGGCCAATCACCTGATACAAAACTTGGCCTAAATGTTTCTAACACAGTTGCATATCAATTATCTAAGTACACTTCAGATCGCGTATACTCTGATCCTGAAAACTTAGAAGGTTATGTAGTTGAATCTAAAAATCCAGCTGTAGCTGAAGCTAAAATTGTTGGAAATAAAGTTGTTGTTAAAGGTTTAAAACCAGGTAAAGTTGATATCCACTTAACGAAAAATGGTGCAACTGCTGGTAAAGCAACAGTTGAAATCGTTCAAGAGAAGATCGCTATTAAATCTGTAAACTTCAAACCAGTTCAAACAGAAAACTTCGTTGAGAAGAAAATTAATATCGGTACTGTATTAGAACTTGAGAAGAGTAACCAAGATGATATCGTAAAAGGTATTAACTTAACGAAAGATACACAACATAAAGTACGCGTTGTGAAATCTGGTGACGACCAAGGTAAACTTTACCTTGATACAAATGGCAATGCTCACTTCGATTTATTCGATCAAGAGCTTGGTCATGTAACAGTATCTCAAACAAGTGATTCTGCACTTCCAAACTTCAGTGCAGACATCTACAATACTTTAACTACTAAGTACACTGACAAAGGTACATTAGTATTCAAAGTATTAGGTGAGAAAGATGTTCTAACAAGCGAAATCGGTTCACAAGCTGTACACGTGAACGTGCTTAACAACCCAAATCTATAAGTTGATTATAGATAAAATGAAAAATCAGTGGGGATTCATCCCCGCTGATTTTTTTTCATAAATATCGAAAAGAAGCCTCTTGTAAAAATTACAAGAGGCTTCTTTTATTGCTTAAACTTAAACATATCCCCACTCAAATTTGAATCACTATACACGAACAATACCATGTTAATATTGTTGTCTTTCATGTATTGATATACATCTTTTTCGTGATAGTGACGCAGGTCGAGGATAGATGTGTGTTTGAAGCTTTGTGCTAAGTGTGGCACGATTGCGTTTGCGAATGAGTCTTTTAGGACTAAGGCGCGTACTTCATTTGGTGCATTGTTATTTTCGGTGACGATTTCTGGATAGTCGTCCGTGTAATATCCTGCGTATGATGTTGTATCTTTTTGTTTTTCTACGCCGTATATGTCATCTAAGTTTTGATGAACAGTACCTTTCACATCTTTTGCGGTAACGCTTGTGAAGTTGAAACCGCCTTTCGGTGTGTAGTAGCACAATTTTTCACCAGTTGCATCGATGAGTTGGTATAGTTGGTTGTTGAAGCTTCCGACTAAATGTTTATTTTGCGCACATGTACGAGTGTAGTCTTCTTTTTTTATTTCTTTTCCTTTATATATAGAAGATTGTTGCCCGATTGTGTTCATTATATATTGGTAGCCTAAGAAGGCACCGTCCATATTCCAATGATGATCTGTTTTGAAATACATGTCCTGTATTTCTTCGTTCGTATAGTTCTGTTTATAGTGTTCCATCAGTTTTATTGGCTTTACGTCAGCTGGAAGTTTTTTTAGAAAGTAATTTAAATTGTCCTGTGCATAAGTGTGAATATGAGAAGGTAATTTAAATGATAATGCATTCGTTTTTGACGGTGGTAAAGCAAAGTAAAACTCGACGTTTTGTTCTTTTAAAAACTGAGATAAGTCGTTTATAGCGGGCATGGATTGATCAATTTCATTATACTTTTTCGTCCACGCTGGATTTTTAAGGAGCCATTTATCATCAGTCAAAATAATGTCGTTAATGAGAGATTTGCCCATATTAATTTGGGCAATTGTATAGCTTTTAATAAATTCATCTCGTCCGATTAGTTGATCATTTGTGTATGTTTCAAAATCTTTAAAAAAGCTACCAGTTAGGAGAGCTTCTTTCGTCAGTGCTGGTTTTTGAGCGAGCGGCCGATTTTCAACTGGTGAAATGGCTCGGTCTGGTTTGAGTAACGATAGTATGCCAAATGAAAAGATAATGGTGAGAAAACCAATTAACAGGATGAGGTTCCCCAATTTTTTCATAATAACTTTTCCTTCCTACATAAGTTAAAACCTGAAATAAATAAATGGATTATATGTTGAGTTAATCAAGTACATAACCGAAATCATAAATAATGTTAGCAATAATATAGGACGTACAAATTGCATCGTGAACATATACGTTTTTGGCGCAAGTTCTAATATGTTTTTTATTCGTTTTAAAATTGGTGTCGCTGCGATAAAGGCAATGAGAAATACGATAATGTATTCATGTACGTATAACATTGTATTGTCATCGCTGAAAGATTGTCCTCCTATACCGAACATCGCTTTTAAGTATTGGAACGAGTAAGCGAAGTTGTCAGCTCGGAAGAAGACCCAGCCAATCATAACGATTATTAATACGTATGCATGTTGCAGCGGTTTCCATAGTTTGTTTAATATTTTTTCGAATCCAGCTTTTTCAATTGAAATAATAAAGCCGTAATATAAGCCCCAGGCGATAAATGTCCAGCTCGCCCCGTGCCATAAACCAGTTAATCCCCATACGATGAAGAGGTTACGATAATTCGCTAGTTTTGAAACGCGGTTTCCGCCGAGCGGGATATATATGTAATCGCGGAACCAAGAACCAAGTGTAATATGCCATCTTCTCCAAAACTCTGAAATAGATTTAGAGATGTACGGGTAGTTGAAGTTTTTTGGGAAATCAAATCCGAACATTTTTCCAATTCCGATTGCCATATCAGAGTACCCTGAGAAATCGAAATAAATTTGGAGGGTGTAGGCGATAATACCAATCCATGCCGTTCCAACACTTATTTCAGATGGTGGTAAGGCGAATATTTTATCGGCGACAAATCCTACTTGGTTGGCGATTAATATTTTTTTTGCTAATCCGAGAACGAAAATTTGAATACCTTCTGTGAATCGTTCAAAAGAATGGATGCGCGTTTTAATTTGCTCAGCGACGATATTGTAACGAACAATTGGTCCGGCAATAAGCTGAGGGAAAATAGATATATATAGCGCTAAGTTAAGTGGATTTTTTTGAACATCCCCATCTTTACGGTATATATCGATGACATAGGACATCGCTTGGAATGTATAAAATGAAATTCCGATTGGTAGTGGAATAGGTTCCACATGAATAGATAAATGTAAAGCGGTGTTTAACATGTCTGTGAAAAATGAAATGTATTTAAAATAAGACAGTAATAAAATATTTCCGACCACAGCCATAATTAAAAATGTGACTTTCATATTTTTTCGTTTATCATAATGATGCACGAGTAGGCCAAAGCAGTAGTTTAATACGATGGAAAAGAGCATTAAAAGAACGAAACGCGGTTCGCCCCATGCATAGAAAATTAAACTAAATGCAAGTAATACGAAATTACGTAGCTCGGCACGCACTATAAAATAGAGAAATAATACGAGAGGTAAAAAGATAAATAAGAAAATCGAACTACTAAATACCAAAGGACTCTCCTCACTTTTTTCGAAATACATTTCGTGCAAAAAAAACCGACATATCTATTATATATTCTTTTATATAATAGTGCCTTTAATATTTTATCATGTTAATAATTCGATTAAAATAATTATTCTATATAAGTAGTTTCTCATTTCATACATAAGAAAGGTGTGCCATTAAGTGTTTTTTTAAATGGAAAAGAAGGTATTTGAGCGATTTATGGGAATTATTAATTTTGAGATAAGAGAAGTGGCATAATTAGGGGGGGAGAAGAATGAGTAAATTCGGATTGTATGGTAAGTTTATTGTGGAAGAACGTAATCGGGAAGAATTAACGAATATTTTGCTAGAGGCTGCGGAATCGATGAACGCACTTCATAGTTGTGAGGTATATATTGTAAGTACTTCTGATGACGAGCCGAATGCTATATATGTTTTTGAAGTATGGAGTAATGAAGAAGCACATAAAGCATCTTTAACGTTAGCGTCTACACAAAATTTAATAAAGCGAGCAAAACCAATAATTACTGGAGCAGAAAGAATTAGCACTTTGAATGCTAGAGGCGGTAAAGGGTTGGAGTAGAAAAGAAGCAGCATCCAGATGGATGCTGCTTCTTTTCTATTCTATTTCTAAATCAACAATTAAGTAAGCGAGTATCACAACAAAGAAAATGCTAACGGCTGGTGCTGTTAATACGTGTCCAGACATAAAGCCGATACCGAGCGATAAGACGAGTGTGCTAGCTAGTAGCATATGTTTTACGCTAAATAGTTTCTTGAAGTTTGTGATCAAGCGAATGAATATTTTTATACCGAAATAAAGAAGCGGCAGTAAGTACATAAGGAAGCCAACAATTCCGAATGCGAAGAATAGGTCATGGAAATCCATTTCGACTAACTTCATTTTCGTTGTATAGTTACCAGCGTACCCCATTCCAAATAGTTTTTGAGATAGTGGTGCTTCTTTATAGTATTGTTTATATACTTTTAAAAACTTGTCGCGATCACTGTAAATTAAACTTTTCATTTCAGAGTCTGTTAGTTCGCCTTGCTTATGTTCTTCTTCTGTAACTACTTTTCCTTCTTTCCGGTCTTTTTCTTCTTGTACTGATTTTTTGTATTCATATATTTGTAAATGGATGGTCATGTTTTTTGCGATAGGAGTTTGCGGTGTAAGTACGAGTAACCCTCCTAATACGACAGCAGCAACAACTGTATTTACAAGATATGTGAATCCTTTTCCTTCTTTTTTACGATGTATCATATATTCAATGAATAAGAAGAAAAGGGCGATACCAAGTGTAATAACGATGGCACCATAGCCTACTTTCGTTCCGATCATAATGCTTGCATACATTGCAACTACAGTTGGAATCCAGTAATACGCTTTTGAGAAAGAAGTTGTTTTATGAACTGAGTATAAGACAACGATTGGGAACATAATTGCAAAAATGGAACTTAAATCATTTCCAGCAAAGAACCATCCTCTTGAACCGATCTTTGAGTTCGGATAGCTTGGGAAATCTGTACCAGTTGCCATAGCCGCGATAATTGAAATACTTAAAATTAACGTTGCATATAAGAAATACGTAATGATTTTATGAAATACATATTCGTTATTTTTTAATTCTTTTAGTGCGATAATATATCCAAACAGTAGTACAATTGGATATACACTTTTCAAAATAAATTTCACTTCTTCTCCAAATGAAACTGGAGATTTGACCATTAAATTATTCACAAGGCCAATTGCGAGTACAATGCCAAATAGACATAAATAAAGAATATACTTTTTCGCGCCTTGTTGTTTATGATGAAGAAGTAGATAACCTAATGCAAGAAGCATAAAGGCGAAACGGACTACGATTCCGACTGTTGCGCTCATGTGTAATACATAGATTGAAAAAGATGTTAATAAATCTAAAATTGGTTGAAACACAATGAATAGCAGTAGGAAATGCGGGAAGTAGTTATCCGTCTGTTTGAACTTAGTAACCATATGTTCCTCCATTTCTTCATTCCTTTATTTCAGAACCTCTATATAAATAGGAAGGAGAATGAATTTCTATATTTAATTTTTATATCAGACTTAAGAATACACCATTTCATTGTAATGGTAAATAGATGAAGAGAGGTGATAAACCGACTTTAATTTCTATATTTTTCAACGGAATTGTATGTTTTATACAAGGTCATATACAAATTACGAGATTATTAGACAGAAAATTGAGAAAAAAGAAGGGTTTTTCACCACCTTTCTATAATTATATAAGTATAATCTTTATGTAGAAAAGAGGGGTATATATAATGGAAGTAACAAGTAAAACAGAATCTGTCGTTGTGAAATATGAAGGGCACGTTGCAACGGTTATGGTCAATCGCCCAGAGGTGTTAAATGCATTAGATGAGCCAACATTAAAAGAGTTATTACAAAAATTGAAAGAAGTAGCGGAGAGTTCTGCACACATTGTTGTGTTATGCGGAAGTGGTCGTGGTTTTTCTGCGGGTGGAGATATTAAATCGATGCTTTCAAGTAATGATGAAAGCAAGTTTGATGGCATTATGAATACCATTTCTGAAGTTGTTGTGACTTTATATACGATGCCGAAGCTTGTTATTAGTGCTATTCATGGACCAACTGCTGGTCTTGGGTTAAGTATTGCGTTAACAGCTGACTATGTGATGGCAGATATATCATCCGTTATTGCGATGAACTTTATTGGAATCGCTTTAATTCCAGATGGTGGCGGCCATTTCTTCCTTCAAAAGCGTGTCGGTGAAAATATGACGAAGCAAATTATTTGGGAAGGAAAGAAATTATCAGCAACAGAAGCGCTTGATATCGGTTTAATTGATGAAGTAATTGGCGAGGATTTCCAAACGGCTGTGAAGCAAAAAATTAGTGAATGGTCACAAAAGCCGATTAAAGCGATGATTCAAACGAAGCAAATTTTATGTGAAGTAAATCGCTCCAATTTAGAACAAACGCTGCAACTTGAAAAGCGCGGCCAATATGCGATGAGACAAACAGCGGATCATAAAGAAGGCATTGCTGCATTTTTAGAAAAACGTTTGCCTGCATTTAAAGGGGAATAAAGTGAAATTTGAATTAATGGTAGTTTTACTGCCGGTTAATTTAAGGTAAAGGGGAGAAAGTGCTAACACATTTTAGTATAATTGTGTTAGCACTTTTTTTTAGGAGTAATATATGAAGAAAATTATTGGTGTTATCGGCATGATTGTCATAGCATATTATGCTTTGCATAGTACACCATCTATGGCTGTGCGAACTGCATTGTTTTTTGAAGGACATCCAAGCGTTGCGTTTTCTGGCGAAGTGACGAAAGAAATAGATGTGAAAAAAGAAGCAATTCCAGCTGAGTACGAAACTCTATATGGTAAGGAAGAAGAATTAGAGCACTATTTCTTTCCTCACGTAAGGGCACATGGGTCAGGAATTGATATGCTTAGTGCGTGCGTGAAGAAAAAATGGTTTTTCTATAAAGCAGAGCTCGGATGTTATTAAACATAGGAGGATGAATGATGTCAGCATATAACAAGTTAGTAAGAGATCGTGTTCCAGAGAAGATTTTGATGTCTGGAAAAACATATACAGCACAAAAATTAACAGGACAAGCATACATACAAGCTTTAGCGAAAATTGGAACGGAAGAAATTCGTGAATTTGCTTCTATGAAAGAGCGTGAACATGCGCTAGATTCTCTTGCGGATGCACTGGAAGTAATCATTTCATTAGCGCGTGCAGAAGGTGCAACAATTGAAGATATAGAACGTCTTCGTAAGAAAAAAGAAATAGAGCGCGGTGGATTTGAAAGAGGCATTTATTTGTTGGATGTTTCAGAAGAATAGTTTTGTAAGGGAAGCATAGCGTTAGTGAGTGACGCTATGCTTTTTTGTTGCAATTAAACTAATAATGAAGAAGATAGCTGTTAATACCCAGCCAATGGTAATAGAAGTAGTAGTGTGAACTGCATAAGAAACTTGTAAACAAAATAATGATGCTAAAAACCAAATGAGTGCAATGTGTATATATTTTTTTGATATATTCATATTTTATAACTCCTTTTGTATACTAAAAAGAATTTTACCGCAATTTAGAAAATTAAGCTATATGAGTAGAGGATTTATAGTAAATTCGGTATACTAAATAATAGAGAAAATGAGGAGGGAACGACAATGGCACATCATGCGAAAGAAACGATGGAACTTATTAAGGAGCTTGTCTCTATTCCAAGTCCATCTGGAAATACAGAGAAAATCATTCGTTTTATTGAAAACTATGTAAGTGAGTGGAATGTAGAAACGAAGCGTAACAATAAAGGCGCTCTTATTTTAACGGTAAAAGGAAAAAATGATGCACAGCACCGTTTATTAACGGCACACGTTGATACGTTAGGGGCGATGGTGAAAGAAATTAAGCCTGACGGTCGTCTAAGTCTTTCTATGATTGGTGGATTTCGCTGGAACTCTGTAGAAGGGGAATATTGCGAAATTGAAACATCAAGCGGTAAGACGTATACAGGAACGATTTTAATGCATCAAACATCTGTGCATGTATATAAAGATGCAGGTGAAGCGAAACGCGACGAGAAAAATATTGAAGTTCGTATTGATGAGCGTGTCTTTTCAGCTGATGAAGTACGTGAATTAGGAATTGAAGTAGGAGACTTCGTTTCATTCGATCCGCGCGTTCAAATTACAGAGAGTGGATACATAAAATCACGTCATTTAGATGACAAAGTAAGTGTTGCGATTCTATTAAAATTAATTAAAAGATTACAAGATGAAAACATAACATTACCATATACAACTCATTTCTTAATTTCTAATAATGAAGAGATTGGATACGGTGGTAACTCTAACATTCCAGAAGAAACGGTTGAATATTTAGCAGTTGATATGGGAGCGCTAGGTGATGGACAAGCATCTGACGAGTATACTGTATCTATTTGTGCAAAAGACTCTAGTGGTCCGTATCATTATGCACTGCGTAAACATTTAGTAGAGCTTGCGAAAACGAATCATATTGAATATAAAGTAGATATTTATCCGTACTATGGATCGGATGCATCAGCTGCGATTCGCGCTGGATTTGATGTGAAACATGCATTAATTGGGGCGGGTATTGATTCTTCTCATGCATTTGAGCGTACACATGAAAGTTCGATTGCTCATACAGAAGCACTTGTTTATGCATATGTATTATCAGATATGATTGCAGAGTAAGAAAAGAAATAGGCTACCTCTAGTAGCCTATTTTTTGTTTGTAGAGAAATCGACTTTATTTAACAAAAAGTAAATTAATTGTATTTTATTTTACAATATTAAGAAAGTAGGTTTACTACATAATTCGAGTATTATAGAATGATAGAGGCGCATTAATTTTTTTTGTTCGGATTTATCGAAATTTATATATTAAGATTACGCGTTATTAAAAGGTGATTGTTGAGAGGAGTATTATTTTTTATGAAGTATCGTGCAGTCGCGGCAGGTATTTTAGCCGCAAGTTTATTATCGTCTCCAGTAAGTAGTTTCGCAGCAGCGAAGAATTTTTCGGATGTTCCTACATGGGCGCAAGAATCAGTTGATTATTTAGTAGGAAAAAAAGCGCTTGATGGAAAGCCAGATGGAACGTTTTCTCCATCTGAAGCAGTAGATAGAGGATCAGCTGCAAAAATCATAGCAGTCGTTCTTGGTTTACCGATTGATCCAAAAGCAAAACCATCTTTTAAAGACGCACAGAGCCATTGGGCAGCACCGTACATTGCTGCAGTGGAAAAAGCAGGTGTAATTAATGGAGATGGTACTGGTAAATTTAATCCATTCAATAAAATGAACCGTGCATCTATGGCATCTATGTTAGTACAAGCGTACTCATTAGATAAGAAAATTATTGGAGAACTTCCAACACAGTTTAAAGATTTGGAACCTCATTGGGGTAAGAAACAAGCTAATATTTTAGTAGCCTTAGAGATTTCTAATGGTACGGGAAATGGCTGGAATCCTGAAGGAACTGTAACTCGTGCAGAAGCAGCTCAGTTCATTGCGAAGGCTGATGGAAATAAAACAAATACATCAAAAAGAATGTATATGAACAGAAACTTTATTACATATCATCAACCATCATTATCATCTGGTATTACTGACGTTCAGCATAAGCCACAAATGGTTGAAGTGAAAGAGCAAAGAGCAGACGGCTGGTTGAAAATTGTAACAAGTAAAGGTGAGAAGTGGACACCTCTACAAGAAAAAACAGAGACAATTAACCAAGACTTTACTGCATATGAAACAGCTTCACATAGTTCTAAAGTGCTAGGTACATATAATGCACAAACAGTAACGATTATGGAGGAGAGTGGCAGCTGGATTCGTATCCGCGTAGGCGCTGGTTTCCAGTGGGTTGATAAAAATCAATTAAACCCAGTAAAACAAGAGAACTTCTTAGAAGGTAAAGCAATTATTATTGATCCAGGTCACGGTGGAATTGACTCGGGTAATCCTGGTTATTATGAGAAAGAAAGTGAAACTGTATTAGACGTATCATTACGATTAAAGAAAATATTTGAGCAAAAGGCACCATTTACTGTTATGTTCACTCGTACAGATAATACACGTCCAGGAACAAGTGGTCCTGATTCATTAAAGAAACGTGTAGAATTTGCACAGGAACATAATGGAGATATTTTTGTAAGTATCCATGCCAATGGTTCTGAAAAGAAAAATGGACAAGGTACAGAAACGTTATATTATCAGTCAGCAAGAGCAAAAGTAACGAATCCGCATGTAGAAGACAGTAAGTTATTAGCACAAAAAATTCAAGACCGTCTTGTAGCAGTACTTGGAACAAAAGATCGTGGTATAAGACATCAGGACTTATACGTAACTAGAGAAAATACAATGCCGGCTGTATTAACAGAACTAGCATTTGTAGATAATAAAAGCGATGCAGATAAAATTGCTACACCAAAACAGAGACAAGATGCAGCAGAAGCGATTTATCAAGGGATTTTAGATTATTACGAAGCAAAGGGTAATAAAGTATCTTCTTTCCGTTAAGGAATCAAAAGAGATTGCCAATAGGCAGTCTCTTTTATTTATTAACGTTTCTCTTTATTTCCGGCATGTGATATCATTTAATTTTATATGAAAAAGTATTGTAGTAATTGCAATTATAACGATATAGAGGATGATAATAGATTGAATAATCATAGTAAAACACCTGCATGTATATATACGTATGCATTTCGTGAGGAGGAGCGTGCTTTATGTTACTTGGAGATGCGCTCGTTCTTTGGAATGGAGTCTCACGTTAATATTTTGAAAAGTGATGTCAAAATTGCCCCGAGTAGAAGTGCATTTATTAAAGAGCGCGTTGAGGTTATGTATGAAGGAGACGACTTAGAAAGTATTTTAAAACAAGTAGAACAAATTGATTTGGCGGGGGCGTCATTTAAAGTTATCTTCGTTAAAATCAATGATCTCGGCAAAGAAAATAAAATTGAATATGGGGAAAGACGTCTCATTGAACGCGACCTCGGTATGCATATTGAAGGAGAAGCGGATGTTCGTAATCCAGAGCGTGTATTCGGGATTGTTCCTCTTGGAGGACGCTGGTACTTCGGACACTATGTAGAAAGTGAGCCAGTTTGGTATCATCACATAAAAAAACCGCACAGTTATTCGACATCTCTTAGCACACGTGTTGCGAGATCAGTTGCAAATATCGCTGTACCAAATCCAGATGGAGTACGAGCAATTGACCCGTGCTGCGGTATTGGAACAGTAGTAGTAGAAGCACTTTCTATGGGAATTAACATCGTTGGTAGAGATATAAATCCACTTGTAGTTCTTGGAACGAGAAAAAACATCGCACATTTCGGATTTGAAGGGACAGTAACAATAGGGCCAATTGAGGAAATTACTGAGAACTACGACGTTGCCATTATCGATATGCCGTACGACTTATTTACGCATGCAACACCAGAAGATCAGTTCTCCATTCTTTCAAGTGCGCGCCGCATCGCTAAAAAGGTAGTCGTTGTCACGATGGAAACAATGGACGACATGATTCATGAAGCAGGATTTGAAATTACAGATCGCTGTATTACAAGAAAAGGATCATTTACTAGACAAATTCTTGTTTGTGAATAAGAAAGGAAGGTCACCCGTTTGGGTGACCTTTTTTGTTTGGTATTGATGTGTGATTGGTTGGTAGTGTAGATAGATGAATTAGGGGGATTTGTCGGTAAGTCGATATCCTATGTCGAATCGCCGATATATTCCGAGAATCGACGATATCGTTACATTATTATATTACTGTTCTTTTAATTTCTCTTGTTGTGCAAGTAATAAATTGCGTAAGACGTGTCCGCGGTAACTTTCTAATTTTCGTCCTTCATGATAGCGTACGCCTAATTTTTTTAGTTCGGCTACGTACCATCCTTTTGTTCCGTAGTACATTGGATCACTTCCTTTTTGCTTTTGAACAGTATATGTGGCGGGGTGAGAGAATTTTCTTTTTTATTCAGTATTAGGGCTACAAAATTGAAAAAACATGTAAGGGGAATATGATATTACTTCTATTTCTAGGTTATTAAAATAGGCTTTATAGTAAGAATTTCTAAAAATATTAAGGGGGAATATGCTTTGTTTCCAGGTACTTTATATGAAACACATGTTAAAACAAGAAATTTAGAAGTAGCAAAAGAATTTTATACGAAACTTGGATTATTTCATGCTCGCACAATTGAAGAACGCCGTGTAGCATTCTTTTGGTTTGATAAAGATAATAAGAAGGAACAAATGTTGGGTATTTGGGAGGTATCAGAAGAGGAATTCCATAAAAGTCACTTTGCATTCAAGGTTAACTATGAAGAAATCATTCATGCAAGAGAATGGCTTCTTAATAAAGGAATAAACCCAAGGGCGGCTTTCGGTCTTGAACCCTCTGAGCCTATGGTTCAGACGTGGACACCTACTGCGAATCTTTATTTTTATGATCCTGACGGTAATTCTTTAGAATTTCTATGTTTACTTCCTGAAAAGAAAAACGTAAAACAAGATGTCATGCATTTAAGTGAGTGGGAAAAATTGCCGAGTGAAATATAAATTTGATTTTGGCCCAAATCCCGCGAAATAATTAAGAAAGGAACCATAATGTTGCTCAAGTAGTGACGTTATGGCTTTTTTGTTTTGCGCAGGCTAATAATCGCGCACTGTCTACTGTATAAAAAAATAGACAGTAGTGTATGCTTTTTTACACAACGTATACAAATTTATACCCTATGCGTTGGCATGATATTTGCAATGAAAATAGTATCAACATATAGGGGAGAGGTAGAAATGAAGGTTAGTAAAGTGTACACGACAATTGATGCTCACGTAGCTGGGGAACCACTTCGAATTATTACAGGCGGCGTGCCAGAAATAAAAGGAGAAACGCAGCTAGAAAGACGCGCATATTGTATGGAACATTTGGATCATCTTCGCGAAGTTCTTATGTATGAACCGAGAGGACATCACGGTATGTACGGTTGTATCATTACTCCGCCTGCGAGTGCTCATGCTGATTTTGGCGTATTATTTATGCACAATGAAGGCTGGAGTACGATGTGTGGGCACGGTATTATTGCTGTTATTACAGTCGGAATTGAAACAGGTATGTTTGAAGTGACAGGTGAGAAACAAAAGTTCATTATTGATAGCCCTGCCGGGGAAGTGATTGCGTATGCAACATATAACGGGAGCGAAGTAGAGTCTGTATCATTTGAAAACGTTCCTTCATTTGTATATAAGAAAGATGTTCCTATTAAAATAGATAACTATGAATTTCAAGTAGATATCGCGTTTGGCGGAGCTTTTTATGCGGTAGTAGATAGTAAAGAATTTGGTTTGAAAGTCGATTTCAAAGACTTAGCTGCTATTCAAACGTGGGGCGGTAAAATTAAGCACTACATCGAGAGCAAAATGGAAGTAAAGCATCCACTTGAAGAAGGCTTAAAAGGAATATACGGCGTTATTTTCTCAGATGAACCGAAAGGAGAAGACGCTACGTTACGAAATGTAACGATCTTTGCTGACGGGCAAGTTGATCGTTCTCCTTGTGGCACAGGAACTTCCGCAAGAATCGCAATGCTTTTTGAAAGAGATGCCTTACAAAAGGGAGAAATTTTCGTCCACGAATGCATTACTGACGGGAAATTCGAGGGGAAAGTATTGTCGGTAATAGCGGTAGATACATATGTAGCTGTCGTTCCGAAAGTAACGGGGCATGCATTTATTACAGGATTTCATCAGTTCGTTGTAGACCCGAGAGATGATTTGAGGCGGGGATTTTTGTTAGGATAAGAGGAGGAGGTGGAAAGATATGCTAGTCATAAGCGCGAACGAACAAAGAAACTTAGTAAATATGAATGAAGTCATTGAATACGCGGCGCTTGCTTTACAAGAATTTTCCGCAGAAAGAACGATCACACCAATTCGCGGCTCATTACCATTTGCGAACGAGCAAAATACGGCATTAATTATGCCTTCAGTAGCGGAAGGGCTTGAGGCAATTGGCTTAAAAGTCGTAACAGTAGTCCCCGAGAACAAAAAGATAGGAAAGAAAACGATAAACGGGATTGTGATGCTATCAGACTTTCAAACGGGAGAACCGCTCGCACTTTTAGAGGGATCCTACTTAACGATGATTCGAACAGGGGCTCTATCAGGAGTAGCGACAAAACATTTAGCTCGTCATAATGCAAAAACTTTATGCATAATCGGGACCGGTGAACAGGCGAAAGGGATTGCCGAAGCTGTATTCGCAGTTAGAGATATCGAGAAAGTCATTTTATACAATCGAACAGAAGAAAAAGCACACGCATTTGCTCAATATATACAAGAGAAATTCAATAAACCTGCATATGTTCACACAAATGCAAATGAAGCAATAAGCGAAGCAGACATCATCGTTACAACTACGAACGCATCCACACCAGTCTTCTCAGAAAAACTACAAAAAGGTGTCCACATAAACGCCGTCGGCTCATTCAAACCGAACATGCAAGAACTACCATCTCGCGCCATCGCGGGCGCAAATAAAGTAGTAGTCGAATCAAAAGAAGCAGCACTAGAAGAAACAGGTGACCTCCAAGTTCCGATACAAGAAGGTTTATTTGAAGCAAGCGACATCCACGCCGAACTCGGACAAATCATAAGCGGAGAAAAAGCCGGCCGCGAAAACGATGAAGAGATTACTATTTTTAAATCAGTTGGTTTGGCGGTGGTAGACATTATTGTTGCGAAGTATTTGTATGAGAAAGCGGTGGAGCGTGGGGTGGGGAATAGGATTGATTTTTGAGAGGCTGCCTTTTGGTGGTCTTTTTTTGCGTAAAATCTTGTAAAGCAAGAAAGAGTAGAGTATTTCATGATTAGAATTGATAATATTCAATAGAAAGATGAAATGTTTAAAAATTCACAATAAAGTATTATAATATATTTAGTAAAATTAACCAATGTATATTTTACTCATTATGTATTAAAGGGGAAATGAAAAAAGCTTGGTCAACGGTAGCGGGGTGATTTAATTAACATGAAAAGGAATACAGATTTTAATAAAAAAGCTTTTGAATATTATATGGCTTTTTATGCTGTAAATGATATAAGATCGACTATAATTACTCTTGTTATTGGGATAGCAGATATATTTGTGCTTTTGCCTGCTTTTGCGAATCCTTTTCAACCACTATATATGTATATTATAGTTCCACCAGTTGTTTTTTTAAATGTATGGACAATATGGATTGTTATAAATCCTCGGAAACGGCAATTACAATACACTCTATTTCGTGGAGTATTTGGCATCGTATGTTCAGTAGGATTATTAGTTATAACCCAAAAGTTTGCATATGGAATGTTAGGATTACAAACTCCAATCTATTTTGTTTTTTCAGTTGGTTTGTATATTTTTGCTTTGAATCATTATTATAAAAATCATATTAAAAAACTTCAGGAACCAATCAAAAAATCAAAGTCATCGAAAAAAACTCTGGTTTCGGAGTAGTGGCTTTTGTAGGATTGGGTCAACTCATTGCTAATATCAGTCTTGGTTTTGCAACACAAAAGTTGGTAGCAATTGTATTAATGTGTGTATATTCAATGCTTTCGTTTATGTTGTTTCATTTCATTATGGAACTCCATAGGTATTATTATTTAAGGAAGCATATAGAAGGTGGAGGTAGAACACATGAAACCTTTTAAAGAGGTTTATTGAATTCTAAGTATTGTGATTTATGGAAGGAAACAAAAACTTATGGTTAAAGAACCTGTGATGTATGACTATATTGGCTGTTTTTATCCAGAAGGAGGAAAGCTGATATGCAAGCATTTAAAGTTGGGAAATTAGTCACATTCGTTGCAATTATAATACTTCTTGTAGTTGCTATTTTATCTCCTTACAACTTATTTAAAAAGATTTATTTTATTATGGGTGTTCTTATTATTGGCGCAATTTCACTTGGTGCAAATAAATTATTTGAACTGGTGCACAGTAAATTTAATAAGAAATGATATTACTTATGTGATAGGGGAATTCAAAATATGAATAAATCAATAAGGATTTAAAGGGGAATTTCCACAATATAATTTTACAGGATTACATAGAAGAAATTAATCAACCTCTTATGATTTATGGAAGAAAGCAACAACAAGCTGATAATAAATTATGGGATTATGTTTCTTGTCCATATCCTCATGGTAATTTATCAAAAGAATATAATGTGTTTTTTAATCATAATCAAATAATTCATTTATTATTTAAGGGTTTCGAAACAGAGGATGAATTAGAATTAAGAAGTAAATTATCTGAGTTTTAGTGGAAATGGAGAAAATATAATATGGTTTTTGGAATTTCATATTCTGATATTTTTCGTATCATAATCATTGTTTTGGTTTTTTTCATTTTTTGGAGATTGAATACTTGGTATAATAAAAAATATAATGTTCCTAAGGTTTTTCAATGGTTTCCTAGAAGATGGGGAAAAAGAAAAGTTTCAGAGCATTTGTCTCAACTAGATAAAAAGTTAGAAGCTGAAGGTAAAGGTATCTGGGTTACAATCTATGCTATAGATTTGTACATTGTAACTATTCCTTGTACAGTAAAAAAATATAAATCTTAATACATATATGTTTATAAAAAAGACCTTTTATTTTAAAATAAAAGGTCTTTTTTATGATGATTGAAATAGTAATTTTAAGTAAATTAAATTTGAAATGTATCAAGAATATTATCTTTATCTTCTTTATTAATTTTAATATATTTCAGGGTGATGTGTGGTGTGCTATGGTTAAGAATTTCTTGTAACATAGCAACATCTTTTGTTTGTTTATAGAACCAATAGCCGAAGGTTTTTCGCATGGTGTGAGTACCAATGGATTCTACACTGGCAAAACCTCCGGCTTTTTGCAATTGTCGATAAGCCTGGATTTTACTAATGGGTTGATCTCCCTTTCGGGATGGGAATAACCATGTATTTTTTAGGGGGGGGCATACGAATAGACTTCATCAAAAATAGAAGTAAGATTAATCATGCGTTCTTTCTTTGTTTTTCCTTCTTTGATTTTGAATTCTTTTCTTTTTTTTCGTTTTACTTTTATTATATAAATTAAGGATATCAGGGTTTTTGGTTCGAAGTTAATGATTTAGGGGAAATGAATGTAAACTAATAATAAAAAGTTTGCTTTCAAATTAGAAAAGGTTAGTCCTCACTCCACTCCAGCTAAAAACCTTACACCCAAAAACAAAGGGGAACTCAATTGTTCAAACTCATATAAAGTTTCAATTTTGTCTAAGCATCCATTAGGATATACAATTGATCATCTATTTTTCTTTACATAATCTCCAGATACAGTCCATATCAACTATAGATTCTTGTCTTATGCTAAATGTAATCAAAAAGCAAGTAGATAAAGATAATGACTAAAACATTAACTCTAGATACTTTTTTGATGAATATTACAAATAAACAGGAGGTAATGAAAAATGATTAAAACATTATTAGCAGGAGCACTTTTAAGTACAGGATTGGTAGCGGGAGGTGCAGTAGGTGCAGATGATGCGAAAATGGACAATTTAAAGTCAAATGAAAATAGTCCAAATCAAGTAATTACACAAAGTGCAGATGGAACAACGTCTTTCTCACAAAACTTTGATTTACCTAAAGATGCAGTGCCAGCAACTCCTAAAGGAGACGCAAAAACTGTTGAAAGAACAGAAGGTACAGGTTCTCGAGAAGGAAAAATGGTACCAACAAAAGAAGGCACAGATTCTCAGCCTGGATTTGAAATGGGAGCCCCTGAAAAACCAGAACATGCAAAAACTGTTGAAAGAACAGAAGGTACAGGTTCTCAAGAAGGAAAAATGGTACCAGCAAAAGAAGGTACAGATTCTCAATCTGGATTTGAGATGGGAGCCCCTGAAAAACCAGAACATGCAAAAACTGTTGAAAGAACAGAGGGTACAGACTCTCAAGAAGGAAAAATGGTACCAACAAAAGAGGGAAATTAAATAATATATAGTTATAGCGAAGAGCATCCAAAAGGGGTGCTCTTTTTATATTGTAGGGATTAACTCGTTTTACTCAATATAGAACTGTAGGAGGAATTGAGGCTAGAATATAGGTTACTGTCTCTTCAAATCATGGTGTTGGAAGCACTAGTTTTGGTGGTAACGTTACAACATAAACATTTTATTAGAGATTTTCTAAATTTACATACACTCTAGATGGACTACATATCAACTTCAGATACTTGTTTTATGATACAAGTAATCAAACAAAAGGAGGGCAATACAAAATGATTACAACAGTATTAACAAGGCACTCTTTTAAGTACAGGAGATTATTAACAGGTGGAGAAAATGTTGAAGATGTACAGACAGATAAGTATATTCCATATGAACAAAATGAATGGCAGCAAACTCTAGAAAAGTATGATTCGAAGAAATTTGAGTTATAAAAAGAAAATAGATAAATATAGTGAAAATAGATAAATTGACAAGAGAAAAGCACTTTGTGTATATCACAGGTGCTTTTTATTTTCATTTTGATATAGGGCTTGAATTAAATTTTTAGACTAAAATATATACGGCAAAAAGGGGGGAGTTCATTGCACAAAGTTATTTATGGAATATTAATTTTAATTTATACTTTGTATTCATTTTTTGTAAGTGATGGAAGTGAAGTAAGGTTTATTATGGTGTTAACTATAGTACTTATCTTTTCTGTAGTTTTAGAAAAAGGAAATGCAAACAAAACCACTGATTAAAGGTCTTTTTGTTTGCATTTTTTAGTTGGCTATTAAAGTCCAGATGTTTTAGGGATAGCACCAAATTGCCATCAAGCTTAAAGAATCATTTATCCCCAAACAATAAAAATGAGCTTTTTATTACAAGTTAGCACCAAATTTCGTTTTTGGGACACTATTAAATTTTTAGTTGATGAAAACACCCGCCTAAAATAGAAAACTTTTAATCTATTATCATTTATTCCGTAGCTTTTAAGGTATTTAACACGACCTTGGTTGCGTCTGCAATAAGTTTATCATCGTATTTAGCATCTTCTTTATCATGATTAGAAAGTATAGCAAGAACAATCGGCTTTTTATTTGGTGGCCAAATAATTGCGATATCATTTCTTGTTCCGTAAGATCCCGCGCCTGTTTTATCAGCTACTTCCCATCCTTTTGGTACGCCCGCACGAATCAATTTATCTCCAGTTGTATTTCTCTTCATCCAATCTACTAATAGTTCACGTTTTTCTATTGGAAGTGCAGTTCCTAATGTAAATGATTGAAGTGTCTTAGCTATCGCTTCTGGTGTGCTGGTATCATGTGTTTCTCCTGGATGCACTTCATTTAATTCAGGTTCAAATCGTTCTGAAGTAGTAACAATATCTCCCATTTCTCTCAAGGTTTTTTCAAATTCAGAGGGCCCCCCTAACTGTTTAAGAATCAAATTATGTGCTGTGCTGTCACTATATCGAACAGAAGCATCTGCAAGTTCTTTTAACGTCAGTCCTGTATCAACATGCTTTTCAGTAATTGGATTATAATTAGAAAGATCTTCATGAGTATACGTAATCCTTTGATCAAGAGCTTCTAATGAGTTCTTGCGTAAAAGAGCGCCCACAGCTAATGATTTAGATGTAGATGCAAAGGCAAAACGATCATCTGAATGATAAGCAACAGTTTGATTTGTACCTGTGTCCAGTGCATAAATACCAAGCTTAGCATCATATTCTTTTTCAAGTTTAGCGAAAGATTGGTTACCTGTATTTTCTTGTTTAATTTGATTAGCTTGATTCGTTTGTTTAGGTGGTTCAGATTGAGTGTTACTATTGGAACATCCTATAAGTGATACACATGAAAGTAATACTACAGGCACAATCTTTTTGTAATGTAAAATGTTAAAGAACTTGTTTAAAACGAACATAAATTTTCAACCTCTTTCAAGAATATATGGATTTTGTCTAGGTATTCTAAATACCAATGCAATTAAAGATGGCATAGGGTAACAATACTACTGCAGCTAAATTTTCACAGGTTAAAGGACATCCAAAACGTTTATATGATTGATAAGTCACAGTTTGCGTTATTTCTTTTTTGTTTCCACTTGTAATGGTTCACCTGTGAAAGTATTACAATACATGTTTTTTACTTTTGGGAATAATAAGTCCTTTCATTTTTTTATAATACATAAAAATAGATGTCAAACGGGATATGTTGTATCCAATCTGGACAACTCATATTAGAAATACACTTATTAGACACTCTCAGTAATAAATTTGTTCCACTTCAAGATGAGGAAGAATTTGGGATTTGTAAAATAACAATGGAACTACGTGTTTTTTCGTCATACAAAAACCTCTACATATAAGTAGAGGTTTTTAAATTGCATATTAATGAATTATGCTTTTTCAGATAAACGAAGATTATAGAATACATCATTTTAGCTAGATTTATTATTAACTAATGTATCCCCACCACCAAGCTCCGCCTCAATCTGCGAAGTCTTCGATGACTCATCCATACGCCAATATGTGATAAAGCTTATCGCGATACATCCAGCTACGTAGAAGTAGAATAGTGATTCCATTCCGATGCTCTTTAGCCATAAAGCGATGAACTCGGCTGTTCCACCGAATATCGCAACGGTTAGTGCATATGGTAAACCTACGCCTAGTGCGCGAATTTCAGTTGGGAAGAGTTCTGCTTTTACAATTGCGTTAATGGAAGTGTAGCCAGTAACGATAATGAGCCCGACCATCATGAGTAAAAATGCTACGATTGGTTCTGTTGTTTTTTCCATAAAGAAGAAGATTGGTGCTGTTAGTAATGTTCCGAGAATACCGAATGCCATTAATAGTGGGCGACGTCCAATTTTATCGGATAGTAGCCCCGCAATTGGTTGAAGTACGACGAAAATAAGTAGTGCGACAAAGTTAATCCAGCTTACAATTTCTTTCGGAAGACCGACTGTGTTTACCATGAACTTTTGTAAATATGTTGTGTACGTATAGAATGCGACAGTGCCTCCTAATGTTAGGCCGACTACTGTTAATACTGCTTTCGGGTGTTTCATAAGAGCGCGAACAGTTCCTGCGCTTTCGCGTTTTTGTGATTTTATGTTTGCGAACTGTTCCGATTCATCCATCGTGCGACGAAGCCATAATACAGCTACTGCGCCCATCGCTCCAATAATGAATGGAATACGCCATCCCCAAGATTTCATATCTGGTTCGCTTAGTAATTGCTGAAGAACAATTTGAACGCCTAAAGCAACCATTTGTCCAGCAACGAGCGTTACATATTGGAAGCTTGAATAAAAACCACGGCGTCCACTACTGGCCATTTCAGATAAATATGTTGCGGAAGTTCCATACTCTCCGCCGAGTGATAATCCTTGAAGTAAACGGGCAAGAACTAAAATAATTGGTGCCATAATACCGATGCTTTCGTAACTAGGTGTACAGGCGATAATTAAAGAACCACCGGCCATAACCGTAATAGAAAGCGTTAATGCTGCCCGGCGTCCGTGCCTATCTGCATAACGTCCCATTAGCAAACTTCCGATAGGGCGCATTAAAAATCCAACTGCGAAAATAGCGGCTGTGTTCAGTAATTGGCTTGTTGGATCTCCTTTAGGAAAGAACTCTGCTGAGAAGTAAACAGCGAAAGCAGAGTAAACGTACCAGTCGTACCATTCAATTAAATTGCCGACTGAACCTTTGAAAATATTTCCGGCGACTCGATTTGATTTTGCTTGAGCCATAATCATTCCTCCTCTTGCTTAGAAATAAAAGTAAAATATGAAAGCGTTTTTATTGTAGTTGAATTGTACTGTCTATAGAATGAAATCTCAATATTATGACAATTTTATTCTTTTTGTACTTTATGTACATGGAGAGTTTTAATAGTTGCTTCATTATTAGTTTTGTCATAATAATAGAAAAAGGAGATTGATAGTTTAGAATATTTTATCAAAGGATATGAAGCATGAAGAAATCACGCAAAGTGTCATTACAAACGAAAATAGTAAGCTTAATTATTGCGTTAATTTTATTTGTCGTTCTCCTATTAGCGGGAATATTTGTGTACATTCAGTCCGTTGATACGAAGCGCCAAGTGGAGCAGCTAGCGCTACAAACAGCGAAGTCGCTTTCTTTTATGCCAGCTATAAAAGATGCTTTTCAGAATAACGAGCATAAAAGTACGATTCAATCTATTGCGGAACAAGTTCGTGAGCAAGCTGGCGCAGATTATGTCATTATAGAAGATCGCTTTGGGGTTATGTATTCCCATTCTCATTCGGAGTTAATTGGCACAAAGAGTAACAATCCATATAACTATGAAGCACTCACTTTTGGTGGCTATTATACGCTTGAAGGAAATGGTGAAAGTGGTCCTGCTTTAATGGCGAAGGCGCCCATTATTGTTCATAACGGAGACTACGATCAAGTCGTAGGCGTTGTGACAGTAGAGTTTTTAATAAAAGGTATTGAATCTAACATATTAAGCAGAACGAAAGAAATTATCCTCTTTTCCTTAGCTGTATTAGTAGCGGGCATTGTTGGTGGCATTCTTTTAGCACGTAGCATTCGGAAAGATACACTCGGTTTAGAGCCGAATGAAATCGCAGCGTTATACCGGGAACGAAGTGCGATACTACTATCTATAAAAGAAGGAATTATCGCCATTGATCAAAATGGTTTTATTACGATGATGAACACGTCGGCAGAAGAGATGCTACATGTAAATGGTGATTATATGCAGCAGCACATTTCAAAAGTTTTACCGGAATTTAATATGGAAAGAGTGCTAGAAAACGATCAAGAAATCGCGTTTCAAGATAAAGTGTTTATTTTAAACATGACACCGATACTCGAAAATAATAGTACGGTAGGCGTTGTGTGTAGTTTTAGAGATAAAACAGAACTGCAAAACCTTGTGAATACAATATCTGAGGTAAGAAAGTATTCTGAGGATTTACGCGCTCAAACACATGAATTTACAAATAAGCTTTTCGTCTTATCGGGATTACTTCAGTTAGGACATTACAAGGAAGCGATTGAATTTATCCAACAAGAATCTAATATTCATCAAAGCCAAAACCATATTTTATTTCATCAAATTCACGATGCGAAAGTACAAGCTATTTTATTAGGAAAAATCGGAACAGCGTCTGAGAAGAAAATTGATTTTCATATTGAAGGAGATAGTGCGCTTCATCCGTTACCAGACCATATAAAAGTTTCGCACCTTATTACAATCCTTGGAAACATACTCGACAATGCGTTTGATGCGGTGAGTGAACGAGAGGAAAAGAGTGTTTCCTTCTTTGTTACGGATATTGGAAATGACATTGTGTTTGAAGTGATAGACAGTGGAGCTGGGATACCAGTTGAAAAAATCACGACTATTTTTCAAAAAGGATTTTCAACGAAAGGAAATGATCGTGGTTACGGACTAGCAAACGTGAAAGAAATGGTAGATCTACTAGGGGGAACAATTGAAATTCAAAACGAGAAAAATGGGGGAGCTATTTTTACAATTTACCTTCCGAAAACATTGAGAGAAAGTACATGACAAACAGGGGGATGGGCATATGTTGAAGGTTGCAATTGCAGAAGATGATTTTCGCGTCGCGCAAATTCAGGAAGAGTTTTTATCAAAAATAAAGGACGTAAAAGTCATCGGAAAAGCATTGAACGCGAAAGAAACGATGGAACTACTACAAAGGGAAGAAATCGATTTACTTCTATTAGATAATTACTTACCAGACGGAATCGGAACAGACTTATTACCGAAAATCCATGCAGACTTTCCAAACGTTGACGTCATTATGGTGACAGCGGCGAACGAAAACCATATGTTAGAAAAAGCAATTCGAAATGGCGTAAGCAACTACCTTATAAAACCGGTCACGTTAGAAAAATTCGTTCGCACAATTGAAGACTATAAAAGAAAGAAACAACTATTACATAGTAACAATGAAGTGAATCAAGCACTCATCGATAACTTCTTCGGCATTTCGCAAACACAGGACATAAAAAACTTACCGACAGGTGTGGATCCGTTAACACTGCAAAAAGTGAAAGGCATTATAAAAGGATTCGAAGAGGGAATTACAATAGAAGAAATGGGAGAACAAATGGGTGCTTCCAGAACAACCGCAAGAAGATATTTAGAATACTTAGTAGCGACAAACGAATGCACAGTAGAGTACACATACGGCATTATCGGACGACCAGAACGAAAATACCGAATAGGACGAGGGTTATGAAAAAACGATTATTACTATGTATATGGATCATGACAGGAGTAATAGCTGGTTGTTCCGTAGAAAAAACGCACAAGAATAAAGTGAACATAGAAGAAGTAGAAATCGTTGCGCCAAACGTTCAAGGAGCAGGGTGGGACTTAACAGCGCGAGCGATGCAAAAGACACTAACAGAAGAAAAAATCTTCACAAAACCAATCACAGTCACAAACAAAGTAGGTGGCAGCGGTGATGTTGGGTGGAAATATACGAAACAAAAAGGCGGACATGTACTGGCGATTAACTCAAGCTTACTCATAACGAACAACCTACTAGGCCACAGTAAACTAACATATAAAGACTTCACACCGCTCGCGCTACTTGCATCAGACTGGGAAGTCGTTGTCGTATCAAAAGAATCAAACATAGTAAACGCAAAACAACTCATGGAACAACTAAAACAAAACAAGAATAATTTCAAAATCGGCGTTGCCCCAGGCCTAGGAAACGACGATCACCTATCATTCGTACAAGTAAGCAAAGCATTCGGCATAAACCCTGCCGAACTACAATTCTTCGTCTACGAAAACAAAGAAAAAATCATAAACGCCCTAACGAACAAACAAATAGGCGTCGCAACCATGACCCTATCCGAAGCCGAAAAACAATACAAAGCCGGCAAAATAAAAATACTAGCCGTATCCGCACCAAAACGGCTAGACCGACTACCAGAAATCCCAACCTGGAAAGAACAAGGAATCAACGTCATATTCCAGCACTGGAAAGGAATTATGGGCCCGAAAGATATGACGGAGGAAGAGGTTGCTTATTGGGATGGTGTGATTAAGAGGATGGTGGAGAGTGATAGTTGGAAGGGGATTTTGAGGGAGCGGGGTTGGGAGAGTTTTTATAAGGGGAGTGGGGAGACTAGGGTGTTTCTTGAGAAAAGTAGTCAGGAGTATGGGGAACTAGTGGGGAATAATAGAAATTATTAAATCATACGGTATGGCGTATGGTTTTTCTTTTGTATATATAGTGACAATTATTTGTGAGAGAGGGTGGTTAAAATTAGTGACTAATTCCCTTCTAGTGGTTTATTTGTAAGTAATGGTATATGTGACGTAAATAGTACTGGATTTTGAGTTATAATTTTGTGATAACAAGTTATGAAATGTCATTATTGCTACAACTTTTTATTAAAATACAAAATTAATAATACATGTAGAGGGGATTCATCACTAATGAAATTAGCAAAAACAGAGATACAACAATTTATATCAAAACAACTGGAGCTTTGCGAGTTGAAAGAGCTAGATGTCGAGTTCGCAGTTCGAGGGCTGGATTTTGATCCGAACATGTTTATTCGTGCAGGAGAAATGGGATTAGAAATAGGGTTTCATAGATTGGTATGGAATAGTTCTGTCGTACCAGATATGACACGGTTTACGCATCATATATTATTATGGGAACATCTAGAGGAATTAAGTGACAGTGAGAAAGCCGTGGAAATTAAAGAGAGTATTATTATGGTGGCTGAGTTTAGAAAAAGGCGGTATCAGCAGTGTAAGTTTTGTGATACAAGGACTTTGCCAGAACATCTTTTTGAGGATGGTGTATGTCAGGGGTGTGCTATTGTGCATTTTGGGGTAATATATTGACTTTTTAGAAGTAATTATAGAAATAATTTAAAAGATAGTTCTATTCTTTTATACTTGAATGAGGCTGGATGAATAGAAACGAGGAATTATATGAGTAAATTAAGTAACTGTCTATACATGATTGAGCTCCTGCATGCGAGAGGGAAAATGAGAATTAGTGAACTGGCAGAGATATTAGAAGTAAAAGAGCGGATGGTCCGCATTTATCGTGATGATATTGAAATGGCTGGTATTAAAATTGAAACAACGAAAGGCAGATACGGTGGCTACTCTCTTTCAAATACATCGTTATTTCCTATTAAAAATATGTCTCAACAAGAGCTAGATGCGTTAACATTCTCTATTCAAAAACTAGTTTCAAAGGGTAATGACATTTATTCACGGGACGCACAAGTAGCGTTAGATAAATTGAATGCCGTTCGGAAAGTCGAAACGAATAAAGACCGCCACATATATTTTGTGCAAAGATCGAAGCCAAATTATGCATTTTCGAATGAAAATCAAAAATATGTACAACTACAAGAAGCGCTATTTACAAGAAGCAAAGTAAAAATCCAGTATGAAAAACTGTCTGGTGAAAGATCAGAACGAATTATCGATCCGTACGGCTTTGTGCACTACAACGAATTCTTTTACTGCCTAGCCCTGTGTAATGGTAAAAAGGAAAAACGTATGTTTAAATTATCTCGAATAAAAGATATTAAAGCTTTGTATGATACATATGAAATACCTGCTAATTTTGATATCCGAGAAGAATTTCCGAAGTTCGGCATTATGAAAGAACCGTTAGAAGTAGAGTTACTCATCTATCCACCATTTGCTGTAACCGTACCAGAATCTATTTGGGGAGAGAACCAAATGATAGAACATAATGAGGATGGTAGCATTCTTTTCCGGGCAACGATGAGTGGGAAAGAGTCGATTAAGAAGTGGATTTTGGGGATGGGTGCTTCGGTTAGGGTGTTGGAGCCTAGAAAATTACGGGAAGAGGTTGTTGAGGAAGGTAGGAAGTTGTTGGAGATGTATGGTTCATTTTAAATGAATGGAATGGATGTAAGAATTAAAATTAAAAGTGACGTTATAAGTACCGGTTTTAGTGTTACTATGAATATATATTAAGATTCACATATAATTTTACAAATTTCATATAAAATATAGATAATAATTGGGAGTATGGTTGTATATTTGGATATTTTATGTAATTCGCACATGGTTATTAATTAATTATAAAAGAATATGATAAAATATTATTAAAATACTAATGAGATGGCGTGAGGGATAGTAAATATGTCTGAAGAAAAATATTTTTTAAGTTTTATAGAGCATATTAATCAAGTTGCAGCGGTTAATGCAAAAAAAATGGAAGAGTTAATATATGAAGACCCAGCAAGTGCAATTGTGAAGGCTAGGTTATTTGCTGAAGCTATATTGAATGAGGTATTCGCTCAAGAAGATATAAAGGTGCCATATATTTCATCACTTTATGATAAAATTTCTTATCTTGCAAAAGAAGGTTATATAACAGCGGAAGTGCAGAGGGACTTTGATACAGTTCGTTTTACGGGTAATAAAGCAGCGCATGATGGCTCTTTTAATGATATTAGTGCAGCTTTTAAATTGCATAAAGTCATGCATAATATTGCTGTTTGGTTATACGAAGTATATTCACCTGAACAATTAAAAATACCTGCATATGAGCATCCAAGACCAGCGCAAAGCAATGAAGCAGATATACAAGAAATGGTGAAAGCACAAGTAATGCAACTAATAGGCATTACTAATAAGGATGATGTAAAAAAAGAAGAACCTATTATTGAAGAATTAGCGGAAGAGAGCATCCTTTGTAAAGACCTTCCTGAGGGAGAAAGTTATTTATTAAGAGAGCTAAAAAGGCTACAAGATTCATCACAAGAGGCTATTGAAAACGCAAATGCATTTAGTCAATTTAAAAAATATATGCACGTAGAGAGAAAGATTCAAACTGATTTAGAGCGTATTTTGGTGAAAAATAAGGAACTTAATTCCTCTAGCTTAATTCTTCTTTGTGGTAGTGTTGGAGATGGGAAATCCCATTTATTAGCATATTTAAAAGAGAATAAACCGGAATTATTAGAAGGGTATCAAATTTTTAATGATGCTACAGAAAGTTTTTCTCCTAATAAAAATGCAATGGAGACTTTAGAAGAAATACTTCAAGATTTCTCCGACCAATCGATTGGGCAATCGAATAAGAAAGTTATTTTAGCAATCAATATGGGAGTTCTTCACAACTTTATAACGTTAAACCATGAAGAATTTACATATGAAGCTTTAAATAAATTTGTTGACGGCAGTGGTCTATTTTCTTCAAGCATCACTACTTGTTATAGTGAAGATCATTTTGATCTAATTAGTTTCGGTGATTATCATTCGTATGAACTAACAGAAAAAGGACCGCGATCAACGTTCTTTTTAACTTTATTAAATAAAATATTTAGTAAAGAAGAGGAAAATCCTTTTTATTTGGCCTATCAAGAAGATGTAAATAGTAATGTTCGAACAATGATTCATGAGAATTATGAATTTATTCAGGAACCTTACGTACAAAAACAAATTGTTAATTTAGTTATTCAAACGTTAGTGAAATTTAAGTTAGTGATATCGGCTCGTGCATTTTTAAATTTTGTAGCTGATATTATTATTCCAGATAAACTAGCAGTAATTAAGGCCCTTTCTGAATTTGAAGTGTTAGAGCAAGCGGTTCCTAATCTTATGTTTAAACGTAAAGAGCGTTCACCTATTTTGAAATATATACATGAATTAGACCCAGTTCATAGAAGATCATCTTATATCGATCAAATTATTATCGATTTAAGTACTTTAAATGAATGGGATACGGTATTAAATCGTTGTGTAGTATCTGGTCAAGGTAGAGGCTGGCTAGATCCTTTTATTGTTGAAGAAAAAGTGGACGGTCCATCATTTATTGGTTTCTCGGAAACTGTTATTCGAATTACATATTTAACGAATGAAGATTTCTCTCAAAAGATTGAGGATGAGACGTATCATAGATATGTAAACAAATTGTTTGATTTCAATTCGGGTAATAAAAAAGAAATTAAAGTCTTTTATGAAGAGATAAAAGAGGCGTTATTTAAATGGAAGGGAAGTCCGAAAAAGGGTTATATTTATTTAAATAAACCAAGCGATAAGTATAGATTAGCTCAACAACTTAATTTAAAGCCATCAATTGAGCATTTAAAATTTAACCAAAATGATGTATTGGAGTCGTTTAAATCATCACTTGTGTTAGCTTATCACAATGGAGATATTAAAAATACTATTGAGTTGGATATTGATTATCAACTTTATAATTTACTGGTAAAAGTTTGTCGAGGATATTGTCCAAATAAAAAAGATGAAGAAGATGCGATTAAATTTACAGAGTTTGTCGAGAAAATCATGAAATTTGGAGAGAAAGAAAATGAGCTATTGATACATTTCCCTAATGACTCTCGCTTTTATAAGTTAAATAGAGATGATTTTGGTGCATTCGTGTTTGAAAGGGAGCAGTAATTGATGAATACATTACTAAAAATTGAAGAATTGGAAGAATTATTGGGAAAAGATAGGCATGATGTTGGTAAAGTTGTAGATATTTTTCCTTTTGTTACAAAGAGAACGAAAGCTATTCGTGGAAACTTTAATGAAGTTTTAGGGGAGTATGTTCGAAATATTTGTGGTTTAAAGCTGGCTGAAAAGAAGAACAAAGGTGAAGAAGAACTATTTTCTTCTAGGAATCCTTTTGTGGATCAAATTATGGGAGAAATTGAATATACACAGGAAGCGGAGTATGATCTAGATCGTTTTTTAAACCAATATTTGTTTGGTCAAGATAATAAAATTAAACCTATTCATCCATATTTATTTAACTATATGGCTGCACCTGAGAAGAATGAGTTGTTAAAATACGGACAATTTGTAAAAGATGTTCTCGTTTATGATGAAGCTAGTATTAGTTCTGTATTTGACAATAAGGAAAGTGAAGATATATTAACAGAGTTAATATTAAATAAATTAGATATTCCAACTAAAGAGCCTGTTAAGCAATATCAACCTTTAATGGAGTTTTTAGCAAATTCATATCAGGAAGATTTATTATTTTTGAGCCAATATAAAGATTACTTCTTAAAATCTTTCCCATTACTTACGCATTTTTATAGTTTTATGTATGTATGTCAATTGGTTGTGAAGTTTGAACAATTTGATGAAGCTGATTATTCGTATTCTAATCCTTTATATTTTGCTTTAGAATGGGAATCTATTAGTAAGAGAAGACAAGCTGCGGATGATTTAGAAGGGTTTAGAAGAGTAAAAGATAAAGCACCTAATTTATTTGTGCACATGCACACGATGTCTCAATTAAGTCATAACGAGTTTCAGGATGAATTAGTTGATGAAAAGAAAAGCTTTAAATTTATGAATTATAGAGCATTAAAAGATTTAATAGATGAAAAAGGTCCAAATGTTTCAGAGCAATTTTTAGCAGATTGTAAACAATGGATCAATAAGTATAGTGATCTTTGGGCGAAGCGAGTAACACCTAAAGATGAGCCTGAAAATATTTCTGAGGCTTTTAAAACATTGTTTAGTTGCTTAAGAGAGGGAACAAATGCAGACGCTTGTAAAAAGTTCGGGGAGAACATTGAAGATTTAGGAGCAGATGCTTTTCTAAAAAATCGAGGTAGCATTGGAGCTGTCTTTAATATGAGTCATGAAATGCTGTTACTTTTAACAGCTGTATGTGTAAAAGAAGACAGAATGCCGTTAAATCGTTTGTTTGAAGAATTTTCCAAAAGAGGAGTGGCTTTTGATCGTCATTCGAAAAAGATGATTATAGAGCTATTTGATTCTCATAATATTCTAGATAAAAAAAGTGATAGTGGTGATGCACAGTATGTCAAACGAATTTTATAATTATATATGTGATTTATTACTGGGAGATTTTAAAAATCGCTCAATAAAAGCTGGGGATAGATTTTATTTACAGCTGGATAAAGTAGAGGATGTAGAGAATTTAGTAGAAGCATTCCAAGAGCAAGAGAATGTTAAGCAATTTGTTTATAAGCATGAATTAGGTGAAGCGTATAAAACATTTTCAATTGAAATACAAAATGTTCAACTTGTTATTGCTTATACAAATGAAAATGTTAAACCAGATTTCTTAGTTACTTTACGAAATCAAGTTGGTGAACAAAAAGGTGTATGGAAAGACACTGCTTTATTGAGTGTAGTTTCAGAACAGTTGGATTCAATTCAAGGTGGAAGTAGTGACCTCCAAAAGGATGGAATGCCGTTGCATCCAAATTCTATAGTAAAGGGATTAAAGCAAGAAATTGAAAGTAGTACGTTAGATAAAACTGCTCAAATTATCCTTATAGAAAACATGGAGATGATTAAGCAAGAACAAGCACACCAACAAGTTACATTCTTTGAGTTTGAAGAAATCTTCTCTACGCTTGCAAAAGGCACGATTGAAGATAAAGACTATCAAAAATTTGCAGTTTTTAAAGATGAAGAATTAGCTACTTTTAAAGGGAATAAGCAAAAAGAACGTTTAAGTACGAATAGGGAATTATATGAATTTGTTAGGAAAATTCATGACTTTGGTTTAGGAGCAGAGGAATTAGAGCAGAAGTTTACTCCTGAGGGAGCTAGTAAATTAAAACGAGAAGATTGGCAAGAAATTAATTTTGCTGATGTTCATCGGTTCCATAAGGATTTTATAGATGGTCGTAAAAAGGCATCAATTAATTTAAAAGAGCTAACGGTTAAAGAAGGATTGTATTTTTGGGATAAGCCTCAAAAAGAGACTGCATCAGGAGAAAGAAAAAGACACCTAGTTATATTTAATCCAGAAGGTAAAGAAGAAGTAAATTTAAATGCTGCATTTTCAATTCAAGGTGGAAATGTTAAAAGTTTATCGAACAAATATGTAAAAATACCCTTAGCTTTTAAGAAAAATGTAGAAGTATCAGTAGGGAAGATAAATCTTAGTGCGGTTATAAAAACTGATGGTAACCACCCTACATTTGCTAGGTTGTCTTATAAGCATGAAGATAAATCAAATTTAGGTGTAGAATTATTTATTGTTGTACTACCAATTGAACCATATGTATTAGATGCTTTTAAAACGACATATTTGATTGCACCTAATAAGGGTCTAATTGAACTTCAACATGAAGATAACGAGCTTTCATTTGGACAAGGCTATAACAAAAATTCAGTGGAAGTCTATGAGGAAAATGCAACTATTGATTGTAGCGTAGATGATGAACTTACTATTCTCCCTCAACCTGAAGCGTATAATGATGAAGAAGAGATGAGAGTTAACATTCGCTTGACGGAGAATGGAACAATCATGCCATTTATATTGAAAAATGAGTTACCAGAATCTACTCCAATTAATGGCGCGCGAATTTGGAAATTAAAGCGTGAGCAGCAAAGAGATTTTGAATGGATAAATAATCGTTTGCGTTTTGGAAATAGGGAATTTTATTTAAGCCCGGAATATAAGAACTTATTCGAGTGGGAGTATCAATGGATTGAAAATGGGCTTAGATGTGCCGTAGTAGAATCTGATGCATTGGTCCCTGAAGAAGTGTCCATTAGCGATGAATTAAGAGAAGCTTATAGTAGATTTTTAACTTACTTTAAAATTAAAAAAGGTATACCAAGCTTATGTTATTACAGTGACGAGCTAGTTAAAAGAGCAGAGGAATATCTGAATGCTTTTATACAAGAGATTAAAAGTTTTGAAGAAGGACATGAGGCCGGCAAACGCGGACGAGATTTATTTAAGTTAGGGACAGTTATGGGGAATAATGTAATTAAATTTACACCATTTCATCCAGTCATGGTCGCTTTCCAACTAAAACTGAATAATTTACTTTCAAATGAAGAAGTAGATAATAGTATTTTACAGCGATTAAAACCAGATGGACTAGTTCCATATATTTATAATGAGCGAGATCAATTGTATAGACCAGATAATCAGAATATCGCATTAGAGTGGATGGACTTTAAACCAGTTAATCAAGTGTCAGTATCGGATGCTAATCAATATTTAGCAAAAGTAATTGAGGATAAAATTCAGCAATTTGAAGGACACTTTGGCTATTTGTTTAGTGAGTACTCTAAGGCACCGTTGCAAATTAATTTAATTAATATTGAAAATGATCATGAAACTTTTAGAGGTATCGTAAATTGGATGCTTGAAAGAATTAGATCAAAAGGGCCTGAAGGCTTAAAAGCTGTTGAAGTGACCCTCTATAAAGAAGAGGGCCAGGACAGTGCATTTGATAATTTCTCAAGAATAGAATCAGTAGAGGAGTTCCAAACAAAGTTTAATATTAATTTAGGCGCAAAACAGCAGCATGAATCTCAGGATATATTACGATTTATTCGTGAAAAGCTAGTTTATTATAAAAAAGAAATAGGCGAAGAATATAAGTATGCACATATTTCTTTCTATAAAATGCAGGCGCAAGAGCGATATGCGTTACAATCTATGGATGAAATGTTATCAGGTTTGGCAATTGAGGGGTTATACACTACAGTACCTTCAATGAAGAGTAATGAAAATTATAAGAGTGGTTTCGGTGTTAAAGCATATGCTGTAGAGGAAGAGAATCTCTTAACACAAACAACGTATTATTTTAATGAATTGTGCGCAAACCTTCATAATGGTGGAAATAATACGTATCGAAAAGGTGAAGCGATTTTCTCTAGAACAACGAGTGCTGATGAAGAAACTCTAGAAGAAATTTTCAAATCATCTTATTGGGTAACATTTGTAGACCCAAGTTTCGATCTGGAGTTCTTTAATGATTACGAGCAAAATCTAGTCGTTATTCATTATAGTGATCAATATTCATCTTCAAGTAGGTATGATGCTATTACTGTAACGGATAAATCGCAACAATATCATTTTGTTATTGAGGAATTTTTAAAGGAAAAACAAGTAGAGAGTAAAAAAGAAAATGTAGAGAGTACTATTAAAGCATTCAATACTTTTAATGGTGAATGGTTACTTCGTGTTATTGGCAGTAAGGGCCATTACTCTAGAGAAAAGTTGAGTATCATTTCTGCTATAAAGTTTTCTTTAGCTTACTTTGAACATCGTGATATTTTATGGGTACCGATTTCCTTGGAAGAAGTTTTAAGAGTGGCTGGTACTGTTAATTTAAAGAAAGCAGATGGTATATTTACAACTAAAAACTTAGGAAGAAATGGCGTTCATAGCGATGATTTACTTTTAATAGGTTTAGAACAAGTAGAGAATGATTTAATGATGCATTTTTATCCTGTCGAAGTGAAAATTGGCGCTAATAAAAATGATGTATTAGAAAAAGCAAGAAAACAAGTTAAGCATACGAAGAAATTAATCAATGATGCATTAACAACTAATTCTTTTGCTAGCCGTTTCTATCGTAATTTCTTTGCTCAACTTTATATTTCTAATGCTAATAAAATATTCAAAAGTAGATTCTGGGAAGAGAAAAATTATGGATTGAATAATGAAGTGGTTGAAAAACTGCTGAAAGATGAATTTATAATTTCAAATGGAATAGAATCATCGATTGGTGAAGGAGCTATTTTATCCTTCCAGCGAGACGCTTATCATAGAAGTGCTAAACTGGATGAAGGGATTACCTTATTAAGCCTTCCAGAGTTTGATGGATATAGTGGTCTTATACAACCAATGGAAGATATGAAGAATTGGATACAAGAAACAGAAGGTGATTTTATAAAGGAAGAGTTACTTTCTTATAAATATGCAGGTGTATATAGTGAAGAAAAAAGTGCAAACTCAGAAGAAAATGAATTGGTGATTGATGTAGAGGTAGAAGAACAGCCTGAATTTATCGATTCTAATGAGGAAAGCGAAAATACAATAGAAGTTCGTGAAGAAATAAAAGAAAAAGAGCCACAAAAACTAGAAAAATCTCGAATTCTAATTGGGAAGGCAGAGAACTCGAATAGAGAGATTTATTGGGAATATGGTAATAAAGGATTGGCGAATAGACATTTGCTGATATCTGGTAAATCCGGACAAGGTAAGACATATTTCATGCAATGCTTGTTATTAGAAAAATCGAAGCAAGGCATTCCAAGTATTGTTATTGACTATACAGAAGGATTTTTACCAAATCAATTAGAAGATGAATTTATACAAGCAATGGGTACAAAGTTAAAACAAAAGATTGTATATAGTGAGCAACTCCCAATAAATCCGTTTCAAAAGAATGAAAGAGATATTGGAGGGATTACACTTCCAGAATCTAATACGGATGTTGCTGAAAGGATTAAGAGTGTATTTGCTGCTGTATATAGCACGTTAGGTGTGCAGCAATTAAATGCAATTTATGAAGGTACTCTTAATGGATTAGAGAAATACGGAGAAGATATGGGCTTAATAAAGCTTAGAGAATGTTTAGAAGAAGATGGTTCTAGCTATGCTAAGACGGCTTTATCTCAAATACGACCACTTATTGATCGTAATCCATTTAGCCATGAAAATACAATAAATTGGAAAGATATTGTAGATAGTAATGGTGAGATTTTTATTATTCAGTTGACTGGATACCCTCGAGATGTTCAATTAATGATTACAGAATTTATTTTATGGGACCTTTGGAATTATTCTGTAAGGTTTGGAAATAAAAATAATCCAATGCCTGTCATAATGGATGAAGCACAAAACCTTGATCATACGGAAAAATCACCTTCTGCACGAATTTTACAAGAAGGACGTAAATTTGGATGGTCTGCATGGTATGCAACTCAATTTTTAAAATCTCAATTGGCTACTGATGAATTAGCAAGGCTACAAAATGCCTCACAGAAGGTTTATTTTGCGCCACCAGAACAAGAGATTTCTACAATTGCCACTAGTCTATCTAACGATTCTTCAGAGAAAAAAGAATGGGAGAATAGACTTTCAACATTGAAAAAAGGTCAGTGTATTGTACATGGCCCTGTGTTACAAGTAAATGGTGAATTGTCTCAACCAACTGTAACGGTGGTTGATATTATATCTTTATCTAAGCGAATATAAAAAGGAACCACCTCGGTGGTTCCTTTTATTTTTAATTTAATACAATAATTCGATAATCTTCTAATGAAGATAAATTGTCTATTTCTTGTTTGATGATCTTTAGCCCGTATTCTATATAAAGGATCATGCTTTGCGTGATTTCATCTTCATTTAAAGTAACTTGCATTTCATTAATAATTAAATGTTTAAAAAGTAAAAACTCTTTATCTTTAATAATATTATCTGGGATTGTCCATTTTGTTTTTCCATCTTTAAAGTCATCATTTATTTTTCCAGTAGCGTTAGCGATACCTTTTGCTAATGCTATTTTTATACCTTGTGGTCGATCAATCTCAAGTACTTCACAGAGTAGGTCAAGCGTTTCTTTACCTGTTCCTGAGAGGTTCATTCTTCTGTTTGCCATAATATCACACCTTTATAAAATCAAAATATCCATCCCGAATAACTGTATATTTCTTTGATTGGTCATAATCAAGCATATATTGCTTATATGAATGCTCTTGCATGAAATTAATATAGTCTTGGGTAATTTCTGTATCTGTAGATAAGATAATTACTTGCTCGCTAAGCTCTTTGTAGTAATGATTAATTAAATGATTTCTATGATAACTATCCAAACGTCCTAGTGGTGTATCGATTACCATAGGAAGAGCTAAATCAGAGGCTTTTGTTAGGGCCCAAATTAGTGACGAGGAAATCATTTGCATTTCACCAGCAGATCGATCTTGAATACTAATTTCTTGATTACGATCGTTGTACAATCGCACTGTATACGTTGAAATATCGAATTCAATTTTTCCAAATTCATCTTGTTTACGGAATAATCGACTTAACATTGAAGAAAACTCTTCACGAATAAAGCTTGCTTTCAATTTAGTCATTTCATGTACATATGAATTCATGGTATGGATCAACTTTTTGACATAAATTAATCGTTTGTTTAGAGCATCATAATCAGCACCTTGATCAGAAAGGCGAGTTAGCTGGTTTACAGCGGTTGTTCTTTGTTCTTTAATTTTATTTAACTTAGCAATAATTGATTTATATTTTAAGTTAAGTTCTCCTAATTTTTTTGTTAGGATATCAATACGTTCATTTTCTTGACTAATATCAACCGTTTCAGGTGCATTTCTAATTTCAATCTCTAATGCCTCTAATTCAAGGTTCAGTTTTTCAACTTTATTTATTAAATCTATAACATAACTATTATTTCTAGCTGGGAGATTTACAAGGTAGTTATAGTCTTTATTTGAAATGTCGTGAATATCTATGTGATTTTCAGGTATATCTTTTTCGATATTATTTTCCTTAACCCAAATTTCTCTCCCAATTTCTTTGAGTTGATTTAATTGTTCATTTGAAAGGGGAGGAGTGAATGGTTGGTTTAGTAATTCATCCATAAATTTTTCATAAGGCATTAAAGAAGCATCTTGTATTATTTTCTTCTGACGAATATTATATTCTGATTTTAATTGTTCCTGAAGTTTTTTAGTTTTTTCTTTTAAAATTATATTCACAGCGTTGCTATTAAAATAGTTTTCAAATGTCTCTTTTGCTAAACGTAATTCAGTTTCTAGAGCAGATTGTTTTTTTACAACAACCTCTCTTGATTTAGAATTAGTTGTAATTTTTTCATTACGTTCTTTTTTTACTTCATTGATTAGATCATCTAATTTCTTTCGTTCAGAAGAGATAAATTCTTTTCGTTTTTCTAAATGTTGGATTTGCTCTTCGTATTCTTTTAAATTAGCATCTAAACTTTTTATTTTGTTTTGATCAACCGCTTTTGCTAAATTCTTCTCTATGCCAGTCTTAATAGAAGAGAGGTCAGATAGTAATAATTTATAGGTTTCCATTCCAGTAATTTTGTGAATAGCTTCTTTCATTTCCTCACTATTTTGTCGTAAGATGATGTCTTTAATTTCTTCACCATCGAAAATGAAAAATGGTGCAGCATGATATGGAATCATTTTATCCATAAAGCGGTTAAAAGTATCTATATTATCAATACGTACAGTTTTACCAATCATTGCGCCAGGTTTTTTTACAGTTAAATCACGGTTTTCACTAATCAACCTTTTGTTGTGATCAAATCCCCATTTAACTTTAAGAGTCCATTCTTCATTTTTATCCGTTTCAATAGCAAGAGTTACAGAACAATCTCTCCCACCTTCATCGAAGAAGGTATTGTTAATAACATTAGAAAATACACGCTTATGTTCGGCAGGTGAGAACCCTCTTTTTCCGAATAGAACATATAAAATTGCTTTTAAAATTGTAGTCTTTCCAGCCCCATTTAGGCCGCCTAATAAAATAATGTTTTTTTCGCCTTCTTCACGTACCTCTTTTGGGATATAGAAGTCAACTTCTTGATGCCCATAATACGTTTTATAATTATCAAAAATAAGTTTTTTAAATAACATTATGTAGTCACCTTTACTTTATTTTGCATAAAAATCAATTAAATCTAGGTAATCTTTTTTTCTATGATTTTCACTCGTGTTTTCATATGAAAATTTTTCTGCAGAACGTAGCAAGTCGTATGCTAGTTTTGTTGATAGTTCATTTTCTTTACAAATTTTTGCTAGTAATTCTAGCTCTTGTTCTTTTAATTTATTCATTTTTACCACCTTTAATATGAGCGTGAAGTATAGGGATACCCTGTATGTAATTGTAACATATTTCAATAAAAGTTAAGTGATATACTACCTAACTTTTATTGCAAAAGAGGTGATTGAACAGATAGTGGAGAAGGATAATTTTTGATAAAATATATTAGAGAACATAAAGCATATTATAATTCTGCATTTAAATAAATTTAGTAAGTAAAATTCTTCTTTAGAAGGGAGGAAAAATATGAATTTCAAAGATTTAGATATTAGCTATCAATATAGATCTGGTGATGAAGAACAAGATATTGTAAATGATTTTTATGTACCTACGTTATCTCAGACAAAGATATATAAGCGCGCAGTAGGTTATTTTACGAGTTCTTCTTTAGCTATTGTAGGGAAAGGGTTAAATGAGATGATTAGTAATAACGGAAAAATGTACTTGATTGCTTCACCATATCTTGAAAAAGCGGATATTGAAGCGATCGAATCAGGATATAAAGCACGTAATGAAGTGATAGAGGAATCCTTATTAAGAGCTTTAAATCAGCCAGTAGATTTAGTTGTTAAAGAACGACTAAATTATTTAGCATGGTTAATAGCAAGTGCAAGGTTAGAGATAAAAATTGCTACTCTATCAAATAGCGCTACCTATGGTTTATATCATGAGAAAATCGGTATTATGGAGGATGGAGAAGGAAATAAAATAGCTTTTTCCGGATCTGCTAATGAAACAGAGGGTGGTCTATATAATAATTTTGAATCTATTGATGTATTTTGCTCGTGGAACAAAAACGAGTTAATAAGAGTAGAGAGAAAAGATAGAGATTTTGATTTGTTATGGCAGAATAAAACAAATAAAGTTCAGGTTATCGATTTTCCTCAAGCTGCTAAGGAAAAATTATTAAGCTTTAAAGAATATACAATCAAGAAGGTTGATCCAGAAATCCAGTCTAATATTGTTATTAAGGAAGATAATCAACGTTGCTATTTTCCCGATATTCCTAAAGAGTATACAATAAGAGATTATCAAAAGGAAGCTATAAAGAGTTGGTTTGAAAACGAATGTAAAGGTCTACTCGAGATGGCAACGGGCACAGGGAAAACTATTACGGCATTGTCAGCGGTATCATTCTTATGGAAAGCGTTATCAAGCAGGTTAGCGGTGATTATAGTTTGTCCGTATACACATTTAGTAGATCAATGGGTAAAAGAAATTAAAAAATTTAATATGAACCCATTGATCGCGAAACAATCTCGAAATTTATGGGAAGAGGATTTGAGGTTCAATATTAGTGCGTTTAAAAATGGTATTATTAATCATTTTTGTTTAATAACCACAAATAAAACTTTTTCAAGCAAGACGATGCAAGATTTATTATCTCAATTAAAAGGAGAAGTTGTATTTGTAGCGGATGAAGCCCATCATCTAGGTGCTATTAATAATAGAATGAATCTTATAGAGCATTTCCCATATCGTTTAGCTTTATCTGCAACACCTAATCGTTGGTATGATGAGGAAGGCACTGGAGCGTTGCTAAAATATTTCGGAGGAAAAGTAGTTTTTGAGTTTGGTTTAAAAAAAGCTATAGGAGAATTTTTAACAGAATATTATTATTATCCTCATGTGGTTTATCTAGATATAGATGAAAATGAAAAATACTATGAAATTACAAGGAAACTATCGAAATTTTATAGTCCTAATGGAGAATTAGATTTAAAGGACAATGAGGGATTACAAAAATTATTGATTGAAAGAGCGAGGATTTTAAATAGTGCAAGAAATAAACTTATTAAATTAAAAGAATTGATAGGAGAAAATAAAGAATCTAAATATAATATTATATACTGTGGAGATAGCTCAATAGATAACGAAAAACAGGTTAGTGCAGTTGTGAAATTGTTGGGGAATGAATTAGATATGAGAGCTCATACATTTACATCTAATGAAAATAGTTTACAGAGACAAGAGTTATTAAAAAGGTTTGAATTAGGAGAGCTCCAAGCGCTTGTAGCTATAAAATGTTTAGATGAAGGTGTAGATGTACCAGCTACCCAGAATGCTTATATTCTTGCTAGTAGTACTAATCCAAGAGAGTTTATTCAAAGGAGAGGAAGGGTATTAAGAAAACACCCTAATAAGCGGTATTCATATATTCATGATTTTATTGTTATTCCAAGAGAGATTGATGAGATTGAATATTTGGAGCCAAGCGTTTTTAATATAGAACGAAAAATGGTGAAACGTGAATTAACAAGGTTTGTAGAATTTGCTAATTTGGCACGTAATAGTTCACAGGCACATGAGCAATTAGTAGAGATAAAAAAATCATACAATTTATTAGATATATAATAAGGAGGATAATATGGTTAAAGAAAAAGAACAGGTGGATGTAATTCTGGGTAAATTATCGCAAGAACGTGTACTAATTTTAAGTGAAATTTTGCAGGCAGAAAAGAGTATTTTGCACCGGAAAAATTTACAGGGAACTGGAATTATTAATAGTATAGTAGACATTGTTAAAGAGAGGGTGAAGTAAAACATGATTTTAGATTCTATTACTTTAAGGAACTTTAGACAGTATTATGACTCACAAACTATTGAATTTTCACAATCTAATACTCGAAATGTAACAGTTATTCATGGAGAAAATGGTGCGGGGAAAACGGCCCTCCTTAATGCATTCAGTTGGTGCTTATACGGGAAACTTAATTTGCCTAATTCGAGTAACGTTATTAATGAGCATGCTTTAAATGAATTAAAAGTAAATGAAGAAGTGAATGCCTATGTCACTATTAAATTTAAAGAGAAAGTGAAGGACTTAGGCGGATATGAAAAACATTATTCACTTACTAGAAGCGTAAAAGCAAAAAGAGTTAGTGCTAATAATATTAGTTATTCCGAACCAGAGGTAAAGTTAGAGTATAAAGATGGTGGACAATCAAAACTTGAAATTGCTAATATTGGGATCGAGATTAACAGAATTTTACCTGAGCAACTTTCGTCCTATTTTTTCTTTGACGGGGAACGAATTGATAATTTATCAAAAGAATCTGGAACTGAAGAGGTAAAAGAAGCTATAAAAACCATGATGGGATTAGAGATTTTAGAACGTTCTATTTCGCATACAGAAGGAGCAAAGAAAAAGTTTTTGGGAGAATTAAAAAAATATGGAGATATAGAAACTGTAAATCTAGTTGAAGAAATTGAAAAATTACATAAAGAAAAGGAAAATTTAAGTGAAGAAGAGAAAGAGTTTCAGCAGTATTGTAAATTAATAGAAAAACAAATAAAGGAACTGGAAGAAAGATTAAGGCAGATAGAAGATTCAAAACATCTACAGGAACAGCGTGATTTGAAAAATAAAGAATTACATACTACAGAAGAGCTGCTTATGAGTACACGTAAAAAGTTAGCGGAGTTGATGAGTAAACAGGGGTATTTAGCATTCAGTTTTTTAGCAATAGAAAAGGCTAAAGATTTGCTAGCTAGTAAAAAATTAAATACAGATACTTATACAGGAATTAATGCGTCATTTATTGATCAGTTGATTGAACAAAAGGAATGTATATGTGGTACACATTTAAATGAGGGAGCTGTGGAATATAATAAGGTTATTGGCACAAAAAACTACTTAGCACCAGTAAGTTTGGAACATGCTATTGCAGAATTTCAAAGTGATATTAAAGTAACTCGGGATCGGAAACGGCAATTATTTGAAGGCATGGATGAATTACGATTACAAGAATATAATGCAAAACAGAGAGCAAGGTTATTAAATGAAGAAATCGAAGAAATTGGGAATAAAATTTCGGATAAAGACTCTGAAGAAATTGTGAGTCTTGAAAATAAAAGAGAACAACTAATTGTAAAGAAAGAGGATACGTATAAGAAGTTAGGTGTTATCTTGCATCAGTTGAATGAAGCAAGTGAAAAACTAGAGCAGAAAAATAATGAGCGAGAAAAGCTAAACCAAAAAGCAGAAAAGGCAGCATTAACAGAAAGAAGAATTAAAGCGTGTGATGAATTAATTGTTACAATGATGGAGATTTACAAGCTACGTGAGAAAATTGTAAAAGAGCAGCTACAAGAACGAGTTTCAAAAGTTTACTCTAACTTTTTAAGAAAAGGTTATAACATAAAATTGTCTGATGATTATAAGTTAGATGTTATAAATAATAATGGAAATAAAGTTGGTATGTCTCAAGGAGAGAGACAAATTACTAGTTTATCTTTTATAGGAGCTATTGTGGATATTGCTAGAGAACAGTTCAACCAAAATGGTGTAAGTAAATTCGAAGAGGGTGGGATTTATCCGATTGTAATGGACTCACCATTTGGAGCATTAGACTCTGACCATCGCGAAAGAATAGCAAAGGGAATACCAGATTTATCGAATCAGGTAATTGTTATTGTTTCTACTTCTCAATGGAAAGGAGAAGTAGAGGAAAGAATGGGTGGGAAAATAGGAAAAGAGTATAGATTAGTCTACAATGATCCACGTACTAATAAGGAACAACAGTATGAGTTTACTGAGGTTGAGGAGGTTGAAAATAGATGAGCCGTAGGAGAATTAGAAGGCCTAAAGATCAGGAAGAGATGTATAAAGTATTAACAGATCGAGATGAACTAGGAGGAATATTCTCCAGTTTCAAAGATATATTTATGTTAGCTGGTATAGTAGGATTTATGAATAAGAAAAGAAAAACATTCACTAGTTCTCTGGAGCAAATACATTGGAATGTTTTTAATTCGGAAACGGATGAAACGGTTATTAATGCTGTTGCTTTAGCAGAAACAGGAGACCTTACAATTATTAATACAGATGATGAGGCTTTTGATCGGAAAATTACAATTTATGAAGAATATGCAGCCGGTGGGCTTGAATATTTATATGATAAAATAATGGAGAATCCAAGGTATGCTTTAGATAATTATTTCGATTTTCTAAAAAGCATGGAAAAAGAAGTGTCCATAGAAAAGAAAAACCTAAAAGACATTTATAATATTTTATCCATATAAACATCTTTTAGGAAAGGGCACTGATATATAGATGACATTAATTATGTATTGGCTTGTAAAAATCCTTTTAGTAATGATTAAAAAGAAGCGATTCGTTAAGAGAATCGCTTCTTTTGATGTGGAATATTATAGACTATTAAAAACATCCAACTCTTCTAAACTAGTAGTAGAAGAAAGTGAGAACCTAATAGTAGAACGTAAATCATCCATAGATAATCCGATAGCTTGTAATACATGACTTGGTTTACTTGAGCTACAAGCCGATCCAGTAGAAACAGCAGCTACTGGAGAAAGGGTTCTCACAAGTGTTTCGTTGTTTACACCTTTAAATATAACACTTAATATTCCAGGTATTTTATCTTGAATATCATTGTTAAATTCAAGATGATTTTGAAATTTGGTTTTTAGAATATCAGCTAATTTGACCTCTAGTTGCTCTAATTTATAAATGTTTTGTTCCAAATTAATATATGCGATTTCTGCAGCTTTTCCCATTCCAACAATATTATGGACAGGTAGTGTGCCACTACGTATATCACGTTCTTGACCACCACCGTGCAGTAGTGGGGTAATTTGGATTGGTAATCCTAAATTATCTTTACCTATTACGGTTACCCCAACACCTTTTGGACCATGAAATTTATGAGAAGAGCAGGATAAAAAGTTTATACCGTCTATGTCTGAAAGAGAGAATTGTACTTTTCCAACTACTTGTGTAGCATCTGTATGGAAGAATACTTCATTCTCTTTACAGATTTTTGCGATCTCGTTTATTTGGTTTAGAGAACCAAGTTCGTTGTTACCCCACATAATTGAAACGAGAAGAGTTTTTTCTTTTTGAATAGCTTTAGTTAGTTCTTCCAAATTGATTCTTCCATATCGATCTACATCAAGATATGTGACCGTATAGCCATTCTCTTCTAAAAATTTACAAGTTTCTATAATAGAAGGGTGTTCTACTTTAGAAGTAATAATGTGATTGCCTTTATCTTTATGATAATGAGTGATGCCTTTCAAAATAAAGTTATTACTTTCAGTAGCACCACTAGTAAAAATTACTTCATCAGTTTCACAGCCTAATAATTGAGCTACATGTTTTCTTGCTGTTTCGACAGCTTCTTTAGCATTTTGGGCTAATCCATAATATTTACTTGAAGGATTTCCGAATTCTTCAAGTAAATAGGGTAATATTGCTTCTTTAACTTCAGGTAATAGTTGTGTTGTGGCACTATTATCAAGATAAAGCATAGGAATCACTCCTTACTGTATTTTAGCAAGTTCATTGTGAATTTCTCGTTGTTTCCAGCATGTTTATATTCGCTGTCTAATAAGTTAATTCCACGTTCTAAGTGAGCGTTGAATAGGGTAGGGAAGTATTCAGTATCAGACACTTCACGTCCCGCATGCTGAGTGATTAAACATTTATAAATAAAATCATATTCTCCAGTTAATGTGTGGCGATTGATTTCTAATCCGCCGGTTTCTTTATCAATTGAAATCTCAGGTGAAGTTGGATCAGTTAAAGATAATCCAACTGCTAAACGAGCTAAAATGTTTGGCGTTAAATTAGTAGGAGCTTGTAATTCTTTTAATTTATCTGATACTCTTTTAGAAATCTTTAAACGGTAGTTCATTTTTCTTGCTCCTTATTAAAGTTGAAATATTGGTCTGTAACATTCACTTTTCGTAGGTCTGTATCAAATTCTAATAAATATCCATGGGATACAAAGTTTTTCAATAAATTATAATGTTTTTCATCAACTTCAGAGTTGGTTGACAAGATTAAGACTTGTTCACCACATGCAGGGATGAAATCTACTAAAATATTATGTTTATGTGCTTGATCCAGACGGCCTAGAAGTGTATCGAATATAAATGGAACACGACGACCAGAACATTTGAACATTGCCCAAATTAATGATAGTAAGAGAATTTCTTTCTCACCTGCTGATAAGGTCTCTTTTGCCACATGATCGCGATTATTATCATATAAAGTTACTTCAAACGTGCTAGAGTCAATGCGTAAAGAAGAAATATATTGATGCTTACGCATTAGTTTATTCAGCATTTTTGTAGCCTCGATTTGTACTTGTTGTAGTTTCTTTTGATGTTGTAACATTTGGAACTCTGTACTTAATTTCATAATGCTTTGGGCAATTAAGAATGTATTTCTCGTCTTATTGCTTTGTTGTACAATATGCTGTTTTGAATCAATTGTATTTTTTAGTGCTGTTAAAGTTTCTTGGCGTGTTTCTAAAATATTCAAGTTTTCTTCTACTTCTTTTTCCAACTTAAAGATTTTCTCTTGTGTTTGAGTCATATTTTCTAACATTCGTGTAAACTCATTTGTAGAATCATTAGTAGAAATTTTCTTTCTTAACTCTTGTGCTCGAAGTAAGCTTTCTCTATTTTCTTGAAGCAATTGAATATATGTGTCATGAGATTCTTTTTCAACTTGCTGTGCCACCACTTCAAATTGTGTGCGTTGTGTTGGTGAAACCCTATGGATATACTCAACATCCGCATCATTAGGTTTAATAATATTGAAAATTTGTTTTCTTAATTCCGCTGCTAAATCATTAGGAGATGAGACTCCAGGTAAACTTTTAGCTAATTCAAGAGTGCGTTCCTCAGTTAGCTCTGAAGTTAATTGGTTTGCTAATGATAGTTTTTCTTCATTTTGTAATTGATTTTTAGTAGCTAGTAACAAGTTTTTGTTTAGGTAGAAAGGTAAAAGAGTTTGAATAAATTCTCGGACTTGTTCAGAATTAGCTTTGCGATGTGCCTCAATTTCTAAGACTTGTCTATTGAATGTTTCTCGTTCTTCTTTAATTAAACCGCCGTGTGTTTCAAAATCTTTTTTCAATAAAGAATAAGATTCTTTTGATTCTTCTATTTGTTGTTGAGCGGCTTTGATTGTGTCTTCGAGATCTTTAATGTTTACAGATTGTTCTTTTTCTTGACGTTGAAGGGTAATGATTTCACTTTCTATAGAAGAAAGGTGTTTTTGATCAATTTCTTGTTGTAAATAATTAGTTAAATCTCCTTCTAAATTTCGGAATAAATCTAAGTTGAATATAACAGTAGATAATTCTTTTAAATAAGAGGATAATTTATTTTCATTTATTATTTTTGAAATTTCTTCGCCATCAAATAAGCATAGATCAAATAATTTAGGCGGGAAATTTTCTCTCAGTCTTGATTCGAAAATATCTTTTTCAGCATCATTTAAATAATGACCATCTTTTTTTATAGTGAATTTTTCTTTTATGGCGCTGTTTAAAATGTTCCAAGATCTTTTGAATGTATAAACATGGCGTTTGTAATTTTCTACTTCACTAAAGGTAATTGTAATACTAAAAGGATTTGTCTCATCTTTACGAGCAGAAGCATTTAAATATCCATGGACGCGCTTATAGTAATCATTATTCTCTGTCTTATAGCCATAACCAAAACAGCCAAATAATCCTAGTTTGATGGAATTTAAAAATGTTGTTTTCCCAGCACCATTTTCTCCACCTATTAAAATTACTTTCTTTTTTGGGGAGGAGATAGACAGATCAAAGGTATTTCTTTCCGTATATGCTCCTATATTTTCTAATTCTAGTTGTTCAATTAACATAAATTTAACCTCACCCTACAAATGTAAGTAGTCTTGCTTTAGTACTTTTTCAATTTCATTCATTAATCCACGACGAACTTTATAACCAGAAAAATCTTTTTCAAGTGATATAAGTTTTTTTAATGCTTTAAAGTCTACGTTGTGTTTGCTGCATAATGATTCTAAATCTGTAATTTGTTCATTATCAAATAATGGACGATCATCATACTCCCAATTTAGGTCATATCCCATTACTTCTTTAAAAATACTAGGTAAAGAATCTTCCCAATCACCATTTTCTAACCAGTAACGACGAATAACACGTAATTCTTCTTCTTTAATTAATTCAAAATCCTCTTCTTCAGGATGTTGTAAATCTCTTTGGACAATAAGAAGTCTGCGTAAGATTTCTTTTCGTGCGTTCAGTGTAAAGGGACCTAAACCAAGCTGTCCGATTTGATTATTATCAAGCTTTACTAAAATTTTTGGATCCTCAGGAGAACTTAAATCAATATTGTTTATTGCTAAATAAGATTTTAGTTCATCCCTTTCTAAAATTGTAAATTCTTCTAATTTAATCATTTGTTTAGGGCGACTAGATTTTTTCGGAATGATTACGTATTCAGTATCATCTTTTACTTCAGTTTTTAGCGGATTAAAGTAAATTTGACCACCTTTACGGTATTTCATACGAAATGTTCTATCATCACGAATTCCAGCTAACCAATTTCTGAATTCTAATAAAGGCTTCATCCAATCGGATCCACTAAGAATGAAGCCGTTTAATGCTTTATCTTCATTTACTACTGTACATACCCAACAACCAAAGCGACTGTTTCCACATGAACCTGCACTTTCTTTAACAGTTTTATCGACAACAAGAGGGCATTCACCACTACTTGAATCTTGATAAAGCTTATTTAATTCATGGTTATCGTTCCCCCAAGGAGACGGATTCTCTAGTAAGTAGTCCCAAACGTTATTTAAACTAAATTGTCTAATCGGTGCAAAAACATATGCATTTGTTAACGTAGAATGGCGCATTAAATCTTTACCCTCAACAGTATGGGATTTAAGAACGTTATCACGAGTAGCACTTTCATTTTCGCGTACACCAAGGACCATAATTACTTCGCCAAACGTAGAAACTTTGTCCATTATAAACGCATTTGCTGGTTCAATTTTTAAGCGATCTGTACACCAGCGAAATTGTTGGTTTGGTGATGGATAGCCTTTTCCAATAATATTAGCCCAAAATGATTGTTCGTGTTTTGGCTTTACTTTATGTGTTTCGATAGGAAGATCGCGTTTTAAAGCTTCTTCTTGGATCCGATGTAACGTAACATTGATCGATTGAATAATGAGAGGTGTTTCTACAAGTGTATCTGATGAGATTACGTATACTTTCTTGTGTAATTGTTCTGTAGGTAATTCACTTAAAGCTTCAAAAACAAGCTGAACGACAACTGTGGAATCTTTCCCACCACTATAACCAACAACCCAAGGACGGTCGTCAGCACGATAAACTTTTTTTATGTGCTCTTTTGCATCAGAGACAAAATCATTTTTATTATTTATTAAATCAGTAATGAGATTATTTAACATTATCATGCTCCTAACTGGAATTTCTCTTCTATCTTTTGTTCTCCTTCTGTTAGAGGAAGGCCTAATTTTTCTTTTAGTTTGTTTGCAGTTAAAGTGACAGTTTCTTTTGTCTTTTGTATACGACCATTTGTATTAAAAGCTCGTCCTAGCCAATCCGAAGTATTAGAACGACTATAATCGATATTGGATAGTAGAGAAATGTATTTTTTCCAATCATGTGGATAGTTTTCAAAAGCATATCTTCCGATTAAACCGACAGATTCAATAAATACTCCATGTCCAACAATATAGTTCATTCGGAGTTCACGGGGGCTTAGTTCTTTTTTGTAAACTAAATTCCATTCGACTATTGTATCACAAAGAATGTTCCAGAATTCTTTTAAGAATTTTTCTTCATTTTCTGTAATTAGGTCACCTTTTGTTTTTCCTAGCAGTCGAAGGTTTGTATTGAAAATATGATTGAGCGCTAGAATCTTTGGTGAATTCTTTGATAGGTTTACTTTTTCTTTATCGGTATACCTAACTAATAAATTGTTTTCCTCTACAATTTCTTTTGTAACTAATGCTAACTTATCCCTATGATCATATAAAATACCGATAGATGAAGTTGTATTAACTGCGTGTCGATTAAGATCTGAGAAAATTTGTTGGGAATTTCTTAAACCTTGATCATGATAGAACACAACTGAAATTGTTTCATGTCCTAACTCTGGTGAAAGTTTAATCGCTTCTTCAATAGCTGCTCTTCGGTGTTGTCCGTCATTAATCAGGAACTTAGAATCCAGAGAGATACGAAGTTGTCCTAAATCTTGAAACGACTGATCGGAACTAAATGGCTGGAATTCGATATCACCATCTATAGATGCTGTTAGGGATGAAAAAACATAATCATTTTGATTCTCAATGATATAATTTGTGATTTCTGGGATTCTAATTTTATTTAATATCCTTTGCGCACGATGTTCAGCAGGGATTTCTTCCTCGTCAAATAGAAAAATCTTAGGAATTAAACGTAAAGGGCACATTACAACAAAGTACTCCTTACCACCTTGCTTTCCACGTAAAGCGGGGAAGTTATAGCTAAAACCATAATCCATTCATTACATCTCCATTCTTTACGTACGTAATTTATATTTTTTATTATAAAATAGATACAAACGTTCGGCAAGAATAGTAACTCGATTATATGAAATTTAATATTTTCCATTAATGGTGCTTGAATCTCCCCCAACGTCACCCCCTAACCTAAAGAAGACAAATCAAAAAGGGGGGACCAAACCATTCATGAAAACCACCACAAAAGAAAAAAGAAACACCATCATCATGCTACTACTCTCAGCCGCAATAGGAATTTTTTCGCCACTACTCATGTACATCACACTGGCACGTAAAAATGAGGTGTACAAATACCATTGCCGAAAGGCGTTCAACTTTCATTTATTAATCTTTTTTCTATTTAATATTAGTTCGCGTATTAGTGATGTTTTGTTTTGGATTGTATTTATCTTTGAGGTAATTCAAGTGATCATTGTTGCGTGGAAAGTAACACGCGACGAGCCATATCGTTATTTCATTCGAATTCCTTTATTTAAAGAAGATAAGTATGTAGTGGAAGGAGAATAGGTGATGAAACAAGAAGTGGAGGTAAGGGGAAAGCGAATTTTTATTATGGTCGCGGTGTTGTTTATTGCGATTTATATTATTTTACGAAAAAGAAAGTATGAGTACTTTTATGATGGTATTAGCGAGTATGAAAATCGTTATAGAGGGAATGTTCCTTTTGTATTGCTTGCTGTAGGTTTGTTTCAATATTGTAGGCAGAATGAGATGAGTTTTCCTCATATCCTTCAGTATGTGCAAGAGAAGTTATCGGAGTAGGTGATGATATGGCGTGGATGATTAGTGAGTTTGCAGGTGTTGGGGATGTTACGGTGCGGACGCTTCGTTATTATGACAAGATTAATTTATTAAAGCCGAGCGATTATACTGAGGGCGGGCATCGGTTATATACGAAAGATGATTTGTATGTGCTGCAGCAAATTCAATCGTTTAAGCATCTCGGTTTTTCGCTTGGGGAAATTCAAAATATTATATTACAGCGTGATATAGAGACAGAAGAATTTTTAAGACAAATGCATTTTCAAAGAGAGATGCTTTTGGCGGAGCAAGAAAGAATTGCGAAGGTACTTTCGCATATGGATGAGATGACGAAGAAGTTTCAAAAGGAAGAACGAGTGGATGTTGCTTTGTTTTCTTCTTTTCTGCAAACTTTTATATGGGAGAAAGAAAATAAAGAATGGTTAGAGGAACACTTTTCAAATGAGTGTGTTCAAGCGTTTTATAGTAATAAGGAATTAAAAGAAAAGTTTGATCGGCGATTTATGGATGTGATAGGGAAGTTGAAAAAGTATAAGGGAGAAGAGAAGGATCCGGGTCATCAAGACGTTCAAGTTACCTTGAAGGAATTTTTCAATGTAATAGAAGAGGTAACAAACTATCTTGATACACCTCCAAGTGATATAGAGAGTATAATCCAAAAATCAAACCTCCCACTATCCGAATTCCCAACGCTCTTCACAACTGAAGAAGAAAACTATATAAAAGAAGCAATCCAGCAGTTTAACCCCTAGTTAAACTGCTTTTCCATTATAATAGAAGAAAAACCAAACGGAGGAAACCCACATGCCAACCTACAACAAACTAGTCCGAAATAAAATCCCACAAATCATAAAAGCTAACGGAAAAACACCTACAACAAGAATCCTACCTCAAGATGAATACATAAAAGAAATCTGCAAAAAAACACAAGAAGAACTAACCGAATACCTAGAAGCAGATACAAAAGAACATAAACTCGAAGAACTATCCGACCTACTAGAAATAATAAACGCCCTAGCAGAACACGAAGGCACAACACTAGAAGAAATCAACAACATCCGTAAAAAGAAAGCAGAAGAAAGAGGCGGCTTCTCAGATCGAGTGTTTCTAATCGAAGTAACCGATAACTAGCCCCTCATAAGCCCCTTACAAGCCCCTACCAAGTAATAAATCACTAAGAAAAAACACAACAAAACAAAAACACCAACAAACACCGTAGTAGTAGTCGAAAAAAATTTTGAAATAACACGCCAAAAACCCGGCCCTCCTTCCTATATATAGTACAAAGAGGAAATTTTCATTTTTGAATTAGGACGGGAGGAATTGGGATGGCGGTGTATCGTACTGTGCAGGTGAATTTTTGGCAGGATGATTTTGTTTTGGATTTGACGCCGGAGGAGCGGTATTTTTATGTGTATTTGCTAACTTGTTCGAAGACGACGCAGTGTGGGATTTTTCCTTTTCCGAAGCGGTTAGCTGAGATGGAGACGGGTTATAATCGAGAGACTGTTGATAAGCTTGTGCAGCGCTTCATTGATTATGGGAAGATTCTTTATGATGCGGCGACGCGGGAGTTATTCGTTTTAAATTGGCTTCGTTATAATCCGGTGACGAATACGAATGTGGAGAAGTGTGTGCTTCGTGAGCTTAAGGGTGTGAAGAATAAGGAGTTTGTACATATGTTTCTTCAGAAGTGCGTAGAGGAGGAGCTGAATGTTCCGATGCTTTTAGCGCATTTCTGTATGCCGAGTGATTTGGCTGTGGATGATGTTGATCCAGATCCAGTTTGTGAGGAGGCAGAGGAAGAAGAGGTTATAGAGGAGGAAACGGGAAGTCGCGTATTTTCTTTTTATGAGCAGCATTTCGGTAGTTTGTCTCCGCATACGGTGGAGGAACTGAGTGCGTGGATGGAAGATTTGTCAGAGGAGCTTGTGCTGAAGGCTCTTCAAATTGCGTTTGAGAATAATAAGCGGACGGTTGCTTATGTGAAGGGCATTTTGAGAGGGTGGCACGGGAAAGGTTTTACGAAAGTGTGTGAGGTGGAGGCTGATACGGCTAAGTTTCGGAAGAAGGATTCGTCTGTTAGTACGGGGGAGACGGAGGAGTTTTTGGCGAGGTGTGAGGAGTGGGAGAAGAATGCGCCGTCTGAGGAAGAGTTGCAGCGCTTTTTAGCGGAGCGCGGGTGGCGTCCATGAGTATTCAAAATGTGGAGGCGGAAAAGACGGTGTTAGGTTCTCTATTACTTGATGGAGAGCTTATTAAGGAGTGCCGTTTGACGGAGCAGTATTTTTCTCTGTCAGTGCATAAGTCTATATTTCAGTTAATGCGAAAAATGGAAGAAGAGGGGCAACCGATTGATCTTGTGACGTTCATTTCTAGGATAGATCCGAAGTTTTTAGAGGGGATCGGGGGAATGGAGTATTTTATAGGGTTAATGGATGGTGTGCCTACAACTGCCAACTTCTCTTATTATGAGGGGCTTGTTCGAGGTGCCTGGAAAATGTATCAGGCGGGTGTTCTCGGGTATAAGATGGGAGAGCGTCTTATTGCGGAGAAGAATGAGAAGATTATTGGTGAGACGATTACGGCACTTTGTGAGTTAGAGGAAAAGGATTGTGTATGTGAGTTTGATTTGAAGGATGCGCTAGTTGATTTATATGAAGAGCTTCATCAAGATGCGAAAGAGATTACTGGTATTGAGACTGGTTATATATCGCTCAATAAAATGACGTGCGGATTGCAGGAAGGTGATTTTGTCGTCCTTGGTGCACGCCCTTCTATGGGGAAGACTGCTTTTGCGTTAAATGTTGGACTGCATGCGGCGAAGGCTGGAGCGGCGGTTGGACTGTTTTCGTTAGAGATGAGTAGCAAGCAATTGTTAAAAAGGATGGCGTCTTGCGTAGGTGAAGTGTCAGGAGGAAGACTGAAAAATCCGAAGCATCGTTTTGCGATAGAGGACTGGGAGAAGGTGAGTAAGGCATTTGCGGAAATCGGGGAATTACCATTTGAAATTTATGATAATGCGGGCATTTCGGTGCAAGATATTTGGATGCAAACTCGTAAGTTAAAGAGGAAGCACGATGATAAGAAGGTTTTAGTTATTGTAGATTACTTGCAGCTTATTACGGGCGATCCGAAACATAAGGGCAATCGATTTCAAGAGATTAGTGAAATTTCACGTAAGCTTAAGGTATTGTCGCGTGAATTAAATGTTTGTGTAGTAGCGTTATCGCAATTATCTCGTTCCGTAGAAGCACGTCAGGATAAGCGTCCTCTTTTATCTGATTTGAGAGAGACAGGACAAATTGAGCAAGATGCGGATGTCATTATGCTTATGTATCGCGAAGATTATTACGATAAGGAAACGATGCAGAAAGAGATGACGGAGATTCATGTGGCGAAGCACCGGAATGGGCCGGTGGGGAGTTTTAAGCTGAGGTTTTTGAAGGAGTTTGGGCGGTTTGTGGAGGGGAAATAGTTGAAAGACTTGAGTATGACTTTGCAAATAAAGCATAAGTTTTTCATTTCATTAACTTATGCTTTATTCTTTGATTCTTTCAATATACTTCTTATTTCCCCATAAAGAAGGATTTTCTCTCTGCAGTGATCCATTGCTGCAAATCATCTTGGCTACGTCGGACAAGTCGATTTACTAAAACATCATGCCATACATAATCCTCTAGTAAGTATATATGAACGGGGTCATCTGTATAAAAAGCAATATTACGCTCTTCAATTGATGGTCCATAAATCATCTCTTTAGAATCTATCGATAAAATAAACCAATGTTCTGTAGACAGGGTTTCTGTATAAGGTGTTATACGATGGGCTTCTAGATTTTTAATTGGATTTTCAACATGTAGGGTAATACCTTGTACTGTAATTTTATCAGCTACTTCAGATAGTTCCTCTTTTAACGCTTCATACATCTCATCCCACATTGAAATGACAATACGGTGTTCAGCTTTTTTTATTAATGCCTGACAATAGCTAATGATTGTTTTGTCGTCTTTTAAAGTAATCACTCGATTATCCGTTTTTTCCTCGGAAGTTTCGAGTTTTTTTAATGAATCACTGATTCCTTCATAAGTAGACTGCCATTCTGATTGAGCTTTCTGTAAAAAGATTTCAACAGGTAGAGGTGAATAGCGAGTGGTGTCATTTATTTCTTCCTTCATGACGATTCCTTTTTCTACAAGGTTACCTAAAATCTCATAAATTCGCGCTCTTGGGACCCCTGAATCCTTACTTACTTGGTAGGCTGTAGCAGGCCCCTGTTTCACAAGAGATACATAAGATTTAGCTTCATATTCATTAAAACCAATTTTTTTAAGCTGTTGTACTATGTAGTCCACTTTTTTCGTCCTCCGATGTTTGCTTTTATCCCGCTATTTGCCGGGCAGTAAGACCCCCACCTCAAAATTCAGCGGAAGCAAAGAAGTTAGGTGGGGGGCGGGCTGCCCGTAAAAGCCCGATTGGTGAGGGCTGATAATCAGTGGGGGATGAACAAAACCCCCCACTGATTAAAGTTTCACTTTATATTTCAACGTTACAATAACTCTTTACATTTAGCAAATTGATAGTTACTATTACAATAGTGACTAAAGGGGGGAGGCTACTAGTATGGATTTGTATTTAGACCCATCTATATTAATTATTTTGATTGTTTTTGGGTTTGTGGCTGCATTTATTGATTCAGTTGTAGGCGGTGGTGGATTGATTGCCTTACCAGCTTTATTATTTACAGGACTGAATCCAGCAAGTGCAGTAGCCACGAATAAACTAGCATCAACAATGGGGAGTGCAACTAGTAATATTGTGTTTTATCGTTCTGGTAATCTTGATTTGAAATCGGCTTTGAAATTATTTCCAATCACTTTTATAGGCTCTATAGTAGGTGCATGGACCGTTCATTTAATGAACCCAGAAGTACTGAAGCCATTGATGCTGGTAATGCTTGGTGCGGTGGCTATTTATACGATATTCAAAAAGGATTGGGGTAGTATTTCTACTCATAAGAAATTATCTGGTCGACACGTCATTATTTTTACCTTTTTTATTTTTGCTATTGGTTTTTATGATGGATTTCTAGGGCCTGGCACAGGTTCGTTTTTAATGTTCGCTCTTTTATTTATTGGATATGATTTTTTAAAAGCAGCAGGTAATGCGAAGTTTCTTAATTTAGGAAGTAATGTTGGTGCATTGTTAATATTTATGTATGTAGGCAAGTAAACTATGCGTATGGTTTTATAATGGGGATTGCTCAAATTGCTGGAGGAGTCGTTGGCTCCAAATTTGCTATAAAAAAAGGAAGCGGGTATGTTCGTGCTCTTTTCATTACAGTAACTTGTTTATTGTTAGCGAAAAATCTGTATGACTATGTGCAGTAAGTAATGTAGAAAAGGTTAGCTATGCAGGCTACATAAATATAATAATTCTTTGTAACATATTTTAGATGCTACCTTATTCAAAGATAGCATCTAAAAAAATTAAGGTAAGAGGATGAAAATAATACAAACGAATATTTTCGGGGTATGTTTATGTACTTTAGCGAAATAACTATTCCATATTCTTCTTATAATTAACCCGCAACAACCCCTTAAAATCCACCTCAGCAATCAATACACTCACTAATATAAGCGTCGCCCCTAAATATCCTTTTCCAGTGAGCGTTTCACCTGTGAAAACGAAAGCGAAGCCTGCGGAAAAGACAGGTTCTAATGAGAAGATAAGTCCTGTATGTGTAGGCGTCGTGTATTGCTGGGCGATTACTTGCACGATGAATGCGACTGCGGTGCAAAATATGCTTAAGGCTAGGATGATGAGCCATGAGTTGGTTGTGCTAGGCAGTTTTGGCGTTTCGATAATGAATGAAAAAATAAGACTAAATAGGCCGACGAAACCGAGTTGTATGACTCCAAGTGCAATGGAGTTCACATGTTTTGTTACGCTACCAGTAATGATGACGTGAATCGCATAAAATAAGGCAGACAATATGCAAAATATATCGCCATTACCGATCTTGAATTCGCTCGTTAATGTTAATAAGCCGATTCCAATTATCGTTAAAAAGATTCCTACTATCACTTTCTTTTCCGGAATGTGTTTTAAAAATATAGCTGATAAGATCGGAATGAAAATGACTGTGAGACATAGTAAGAAACCAGCATTAGAAACACTCGTATACTTTGTGCCGAATGTCGCGAAAATGTAAACGATAAATAAAACAGAAGCGAGTATAAATGCATATTTTACCGTTTTAAAATCGAATTTGAATAAATGTTTGTAAAATATTAAACCTGATAAAAGAAAGGCGATGATAAATCGTAATGCAATTAAGTTGTATTCTTCGATGCCTTCAAGTCCAACCTTTGTAAGTAAGATGGATGCACCCCAAAAGAATGTAACTAGTAGTAGCCCTAAATCCGCTTTTAATTGTAGTTTCATTTCTATTCCCTCGTTATGTATAAAATTTATAATCCCATACCCCTATCCCCATTTTTTATTTTAATATTAATTCTGAATATTTGTAACTTAAATTTATCGACGTTTTATTTCATTGATGAAGCCTTTTCATCCACTTTTGAAGAAATTCGGTAGTGTAATTACTTCAGAACAATTAGGAAGAGCAATGGTGCGAGTTGGGAAAGACGGACATTCTCATTCGATTATTGAAAGTTCGGATTTGAAGAAGATCAGTAAGTAGTGTGTACAAAAAAACGCCTATTTCATATAGGCGTTTTTTGATGGTAAAGTTATTCCTCTTCAAACTGAAAAATATCCCGATTAATAAGTTGGTGGAGATATTGGTCCATTTCAGCCGCAGAAACTTTTCTTTCATTTTTAAACCACCATGCGCTTAATGAGGTAATTGCCCCGGAATAAAATTCAATGATTAAATCATTTGGCATCGTATGGTTTTTGCAAAGTTGATGTAACGCTGCTATTTCTTGTTTTCTCGTTTCGTGACTTAAATACTGTGTCCGGCTAATAAATTGTTCATCAGACATTTGTGTCTCTAATATTTTACCGATCTCTTCATGATGTAGAAATTGCTCCATTACTTGAAATGGTTTACTTAATCGATCTGAAACCGGTATTCCCGCAATTATCTTGCTGTATCGTTTAAATCCAAATGCTAATAAAGCATCTTTATCTTCAAAGTGCTTATAAAAGGTTGTTCGGTGTACCATCGCAAGGTCACAAATTTGGTTAATCGTGATGGAACTATATTTCTGTTTTGATTGCGTCATTAATTCAAATAAGGAATCCCACAATAATTTATGTGTACGTCTAATACGTAAATCAAGTTGTTTTTCATTATCATTCATCTACAATTCTCCTTTTTTGTAGATTAAATATACAATGGCTGAAAATTGATTCTCCCTTTTTAATCTACATATGTATATTATATTACATGTGTTCGGGTTTATTTAAAGCTTTTTAAGTAAGAAATAGGAGGAGAATTTGCAAATGGATATGACAACTAAGAGCCCTGTAAGTGGCAAAGTTGATACTTCTAATATGAAACATACCCCGATTTTAATTGCATTACTTTTAGGGGCAATGGTTGCATTATTAAACGAAACGTTACTTGGTAATGCGTTAACTGTATTAATGAAAGAATTTGGCGTAACGGCTTCAACGATTCAATGGCTTTCTACAGCATACATGTTGGTAGTTGGTGTTTTAGTTCCAATTACAGCGTTACTTCAGCAATGGCTCACAACGAGACAAATGTTTTTGATCGCTATGGTAACGTTTTTAGGCGGTACATTAATTGCGGGATTCGCACCGACATTTTCCGTTTTATTAGTCGGCCGTATCGTCCAAGCTGTAGCGACGGGATTAATTACACCGTTATTAATGAATACGATTTTAATCATTTGTCCGCCTGAAAAACGGGGTGCGACAATGGGATTAATCGCACTTGTGATGATGGCAGCTCCGGCAATTGGTCCTACATTATCTGGAGTAATTGTGGATTCATTAAATTGGCGCTGGTTATTCTATGTTGTTATTCCAATCGTGATTATTTCCATTATGATTGGTATGAAGTACATTCAAAATGTTTCAGAGTTAACAAGGCCAAAAGTAGATTATCCATCTATCGTTTTATCGACATTAGGATTTGGCGGACTTGTGTATAGCTTTAGTGCATCGGGTGATTTAGGATGGTCTGATGCCAAAGTGTATGGCACTTTACTTGTTGGGCTTATCTCATTATGTATTTTTGTCGTTCGACAATTGAAAATTGAGAATCCAATTTTAGAATTACGAGCATTTAAAGTTCCGATGTTTACATTATCAGTTGGATTAATTGTCATTGTGATGATGTCGTTATTTTCAACGATGACTTTATTACCGATGTTCCTGCAAACAGTTTTACTCGTTACAGCCTTTAAATCAGGAATCATCATGCTTCCGGGAAGTGTTATTAGCGCCATAATGGGACCAATCGCAGGTAAACTATTTGATAAATTTAGTCCGAAAGTTATTATCGTTCCTGGTATTGTGTTAGTGGGGATTGCAATGTTCTTATTTAAAGGCATTACTCCTGATACATCAATGGTACAAATTATTGTCATGCATAGCGTATTAATGGTTGGACTCATGTTTGTCATGACAGCACAAACATACGGTTTAAATCAATTAACACCAGATTTATATCCGCACGGAACAGCACTGTTTAGTACGTTACAACAAGTAGCTGGCGCAATTGGTACGGCTATATTCATATCGAAAATGTCTTCAGGAACAACTAGCTATATGGAAAGCTCCGCAAACCCACTGGACCCAGTAGAGAAGTTAAACGGTTTAACATCTGGATTCCAAGGTGCGTTTACACTAGGGTTAGTCTTTATCATTATTGCATTTATCGTATCGTTGTTTTTAAAAGAAGAGAAAGAGGGAGTAGAGACAGCGAGGGTTTTACAGAACGAGAATTAAGGTTCATATAAAAAAAGACATCTTTAAGAGATAAAGATGTCTTTTTACATTTCTTTTGTAACATCATACTTTAGCAACTGCTCCTGATCATAAAACCTCTCAAAAATAAGCCCCATTACATAAAAGAATACTAGCCCGAAACCAATATGAATGAGTGTAAAAGTAGTTCCAAATGAAGAAAATTCATACACGAGAATTGGCAATTTCGCAGTTGTCCAAACGCCTAAGAAAAATACGATGTACCGAATGCTTGCACCTTTTTGTAAGAGTAGTGCTGCAATCGGGAAGGCAACGTAGAGAGGACCAGCTGCAATGCCGCCTAATAATAAAGAGAATAAGATTCCGTATACGCCGGAATTTTTGCCCATATATTTCATAAGCGTTTCTTTCTTCACCCATTGATCAAGTAATCCTACAAATAGTAGGACAGGTGGGAGTAGAAACAACATATCTAAAATGCTATTCCCTGTTAATTGTAATGCGCTCCATCCTAAAGATTGATTTATAAAAGTTAATACAATGAGCCCCAGTAGTAAGATGAAAAAGAAGCGATATTTTTTTAGTTCCTTCATACCATCACCACCCAAATGATATAGGAGAATAGGAGAGACATGAGCAAAGCAGATGCATTACGTGCGTAAGCAAAGCTTCGTCCGAATATTTTTTGTTCCATCGGTAATGTTGTAAGCCCTACTGACATGAGTGTAGACATAAGTGCTGCAACTTGAGGAAGGCCTGCGCCGTGTTGAATTAATGTATTACCGAGAGGAAATACGACGAAGCTTGGAATAAGTGCAACGGAGCCGAGTATCGCTGAATAAACAATGCCGATAAATCCGGACTGTTCTCCAATGATGGAAGAGATGAAAGACGGCGTTAATATAGAAAGCGATAAGCCAACGAATAGCATGATGGAAAGCATGGCAGGTAGAAGATTGCGAAACATTTTCCATGACTTCATTAGAGCTTCTTTCGTTTTCGTGCGGTCCTTCATAAAAGAAATCCCCGTAAGAATAATGGCTAAAGTGTAAAGGATCACGCCGTTAATCATGATCAGATTCCTTTAAGTCTTTATATTTATCTAAGAAAAAAGATAAGTTCTTCATTTTCTCTTCAATATCCATTTGAAAATCTGCCAATTGTTCCTTTCCAGCAGGCGTAATTTTGTACATCTTTCTCGGTTTGTCTTGATGATCTGTACTTACATAAGATTCGATTGCACCTTCGTTCTCTAATTTTTTTAGCGTGCGATATAAAATGGCGCTATCGATTGGATTAACTGGAAGTTCTTCCTCACAATTTTGCAATAATTGCCCGCCATAGTTATCACCTTCTGCTAAAAATAACAAAAGAAATGCACCTGTATGTCTTCCTGTATGTTTCATGGATATACCTCCTTGAATGAATTAGAATTTATACTGTTAATGACAGTATACTGTTGTTAACAGTATATGGTGTATGAAGTGCTATGTCAATTTTAAAATGTGCGAATTTCGAGGATACTATTTTCTAACTATTGCCGTTGATAAACTACCAATGAGAAGGGGGTGTACATCAAAAAACACAAAAAAAAGACACTCTCAAGAGTGCCTCTTATTAGCAGCCGAATCCGCCGCCCCAACAGCTAGCTCCTACGATGATTAATAAGATAAAGAGTACAACAAGTAAAGCGAATCCGCCACCGAAACCGCAGCCTCCACCACAACTACCGCCATATCCCATATTAACTCCTCCTTCCATAAAGACCATTTAATTAATGGATTTAATTTACTTTATGTTTTTACGGATAAACTTGAGCAGGTCCTTTTGAAAAATAAAAGATGCTTAGATTTTATAAGAATTGACGACCTTATTTTGTCACGGGTATTATGCTGATGACATATTGTATTTTATTCTGTGTATTGGGGGAAGGAGGATCTTTATGGCCAATTCTGAAATGATTTTACGATTACTTACGGATTTAAAGATTGAACAGCAAGCTTTAAAAGAGCAGTTGGAAAAAATACAAACAGCTGTGACTACTCTTGAAGAAAAATCAGCGATTGTGGAAGAGAAACCAACGACTATTGAAGAAAAACCAGCTGTTGCTGCTGCAAAGCAAAGAGCTCATTCTGGACACCCGACATCTTTTCGTGCTTGGAGAGCATCTGCTCAAAAGAATTCATAAAAATATAAGAAAAGAAGACATCGATTACGATGTCTTCTTTTGCTTGTACAATCCAAATGAGTTAAGAAGGTATATCCATATTGCTTTAAAAATAAGAAGAAAATAACGATTGTCGACTCCTTTTTTAGTATAGCATGTAATAATAAAGATTTTTTATGTAATATTGCATATATATAGATTATATGATGTTAATCTTATATATTTTAGTTGTCTGTTATTTGTTTTAATTCATTTACTTATATTATTTTTTTGAGCGCCCCATTGATGGGGCCTTTTTTTATAATTGTTTTAAGGTGGAAACCCCTGAAGCATTATGAGGGGTTTCATGACTAGGAAAAAGATTATTGGTGCTTAATGAGATGAAGACCCGGATGTTGTATCTGAATTTCTTCTAAATGGATTACTATTAATTTTTAAGCTGTTCCCCATAAATGATAAACCATGCCGATAACAAAAAATGCTAGTCCTACAAACAAAACGGTTAAAGCAAGCATTCCATTTTTATTATGTTCCATAAAGTTAGCTCCTCTTTGAGTTATATACAAAAAGCCTTTAGTCGTAATTATGGCTAAAGGCTTTGCTCTTCATACTTTGTAGTTTATAAAAAAGTTGCACTTCTGTATTAATTTGGAATATGATTGTTTAAAGAGTAGGTGATGAGTACATGCAGGAAAGAAAACAATTCCCGCTTATATCTGGAAATCTCTCATTAGATTTAGTGAATACAGAGTTAGTTAGGCGTGGACAACGTTATGATTTATTAATAACAGATGAAGATGTATTAGAATGGCTACATGTAATAAAGGTTAATCTTCCTTTTTGGAACGAAAAAACACTTATAGGAATTCAAGAGCGAATGAATCAAGTTACATCTAGCATACTAGAGCTAAGAGAATTACTGAGAAAACAGTTTGAGGCAATTGCTGATCAGCACGAAATTTCTGATGATTTTATTACGTATTTAGAAAAACAAATTGAGAAGGCACCATTTACATATAAAGTTATTGAACAGAGTTTAGTACCTATTCCAGTTGGAAAAATTGAGGATGTACTTGTATCGTTAATTGCATTTGATGCTTTAACGTTAATAGCAGAAAATGAGCTTATTTCTCTTAAAAGGTGTTCAAACCCTGACTGTGTTTTATTATTTATAGATAAAAGTGGAAAGCGAAAATGGTGTTCTATGAAAATATGTGGGAACCGAAAAAAGGTAGCAAAATTTCAGGTTCGAAAATCTGAAGAAGTTTAGGGAATCAACTTATAACAGTTGATTCTTTTTTTTCTGCATCTTTAAACTAACCTCTAAAATCGATATTGACTGGTTATTTCGTTCGGGATATAATTATTGGTAAATAAAGGAGGAGAATGATGAGTAATATAACAGCAGCTAAGCAGAAAGAGGATCAACCAATAAGTGTACGATATTTTGCAAAAATGAAAGGGAAAGGAAGAAGTCCATTACAAGTAAATATAAAGGACTCTTTAACGGGATTATTGGGAGGATTTTTAACGATTCTCACCTTAACATATTTAACGAGTATAACTTCTACAGAATTACTAATGGCTCCATTTGGAGCGAGTTGTGTATTAGCGTTTGGAGTTTGGAATGCACCGCTATCTCAGCCGCGTAATATTATTGGAGGACATTTGATTTCAACTTTCATTGGTCTATCAATATATCATTTGTTTGGGAATGAATATTGGACAATTGCTTTAGCAGTTGGTATGTCGATTGCTATTATGATGTTAACGAGAACAACGCATCCTCCGGCAGGGGCTGATCCCATTGTCGTTATTTTAGGAGCATACAGTTGGAGTTATTTAGTAACACCGGTTTTAGTTGGTTCCCTTGTTATTGTAGTTATTGCTTTATTTATTAATAATATGAGTAGTAAAAGGAGCTATCCAACTTTTTGGATATAGTTTGTAAAGTGAAAAACAATATAAGTAATTATATTATTTTTACTATGTTTCATTTTTTATATAGAAAAAGCCTTTAGTCGTAATTACGACCAAAGGCTTTTATTCTCATGCTTTTTAGTTTACAAAGAAAAGACACCCATATAAGAGTGTCTTTCCGATAGTTTGTTTAGCAGAAGCAAGAAGCTCCAACGATGATTAATAAAATAAACAATACAACTAATAGTGCAAATCCTCCAGAAAAACCGCAGCTTCCGCCGCAACTACCACCAAATCCCATAATAGTTCCTCCTTTAATAAGAGGGGAAAACAAAGGGTCACTCATGTTTTTTAACGGATTCTATTTACTTTATGTTTTGACGCATAAACGTGAGCAGGTCCTTTTAAAAATAAAAAAAGACACCTTAAGGTGCCTTTATCCCGCTTTAATGGGCAGTAAGACCTCCACCTCAAAATTCAGCGAAAGCAAAGAATTTAGGTGGGGGATCAACTGCCCATAAAAGTCCGATTGGTTTAACTAATAATCAATGGGGGATGAAGAAAACCCCCACTGATTAAAGTTTCACTTTATAAAAGAGATAATTCTTATGAAAATAAATAAAAAAGACACTGTAAAGTGTCTTTTTTATTTGAGTTATGCGCATTGCTTAATAAGACGCTAGTTCCTCAATCTAAATATGAGTAACTATGTAGGGTGGTTTTATTATAACATTTTAACCATTAATGGGTCTATATGGAATTTTATTAATAATTATGTTTGATTATTCAGAATGGTACATGTAGTGAAAGGTATGTGTTACCTATAGTAATTGTAAAATATAATTGTGTACATAACTAGTCTTGTAATGAATGTAAGCAACAGCTGATTAACGGATAGTATTTTTCTTTGTAAAAAAATATTCAATAATTTATCATTGCAACCGCTTACTCTTTGTGTATAATAAAGGTAAGTTAATAAGTAAAAGGATTGTTACTGTTCGGCAGGCAAAACCTAAATTGATCTAGAGGCTACGGGTGTAGTGTGGCTTTTGGAATCAGTTTAGGTTTTTTTTATACCTTTTGTGACTTTAAGAAGAAGAAGGCGGAACAATATGAGAATCCATAAAATCTTAAATAACAATGTTGTTTGTACGATGAAGGATACTGAGACAGAAGTTGTACTGATGGGCAGAGGTTTGGGATTTCAGAAAAAAGTAGGCGATACGATTGATGAATCTAAGGTAGAAAAGACCTTTGTGCTAGAAACAAAAGAATTATCAGAGAAACTCGCTAGGTTGCTAACTGAAATTCCTGTAGAAAATTTAGAGATTACAGAGAGAATTATTCAGTTTGCTAAGAACGCTTTGCCGGGGACTTTAAGTGATTATATTTATCTTACATTAACGGATCACTTAAGTTTCGCCTTAACTCGGCATAAAGAAGGAATGGATCTTAAAAATACTTTGCTTTGGGAGATTAAGAGGTTCTATCAGAAAGAGTTTGAAATTGGTCTACAAGCTTTGAACATAATTGAAGAAGAGACTGGGCTTAGACTTTCTGAAGATGAAGCAGGGTCAATTGCACTACATTTCGTTAATGCGCAGCAAGGAGAACCGGCGATGCAACAAACGGTAGCGATGACGAAAATCGTCCAAGATATTTTAAATGTTGTAAAGTACCACTATAAGATGAACTTAGATGAGAATTCATTTAATTATAGTCGTTTTGTAACGCATTTACGATATTTTGCGCAGCGTTTAATGCAGAAGGAATTGAACTCGGCCGATGATGATTTTTTATACGAGCAAGTGAAAAGTAAGTATGAAGAGGCATATTGTTGTACAGAAAAAATTGAAGCGTATTTACGAAAAGCGCATAATAGTCATCTTTCAAAAGATGAAAAAGTGTACGTAACGTTGCACATTCATCGTGTAACGAAACGCAATGAATTATGTAATTGAATAAACGGGATTGTTACTGTTTGGCAGGCAAAACCTAAATTGACTTGTAATGGAGTGATTCGTATGTATCACGCCGTTACGGTTAGTTTAGGTTTTTTCTTTTATAAAAAATAATAAATGGGATGATTGTAGGGAGGGAAAGTTACTATGAAGTATGAAAAATTAGCAAAAGACATACTGAAACATGTTGGCGGGAGAGAAAATATACATAGCGTTGTACATTGTATAACTCGTTTACGATTTCAGTTAAAAGATGAGGGGAAAGCAAATACAGAAGTACTGAAAAACATGGAAGATGTTGTGACTGTTATGAAAAGCGGCGGACAATATCAAGTTGTAATTGGTAACCATGTATCCGACGTGTATAAAGCGGTTATTGTTGCTGGAGGGTTTCAAGAAGCTGAGGAAGAAAATACGAGTGAGAAGAAAAAGAGTAGTCTTATAGATATTCTTTCTAGCATTTTCACTCCTATTTTAGGAGTGTTAGCTGCAACTGGGATGATTAAAGGATTTAATGCATTATTTGTAGCGTTAGGCTGGTTAAGTACACAGTCAGGAACGTATCAAATATTAAATGCAGTTGGCGATTCGTTATTTTATTTCTTCCCGATCTTCTTAGGATATACAGCAAGTAAGAAATTCGGGGGATCACCATTCATCGGTATGGCAATTGGGGGAGCTTTAGTTTATCCAGCTTTATCCGGTTTAAAAGCAACTGAGCCATTATATACGTTATTTGCAGGGACGATGTTTGAATCACCAATTCATATTACGTTTTTAGGAATACCAGTTATTTTAATGAACTATGCATCATCTGTTATTCCAATTATTCTCGCTGCTTATTTTGGAGCGAAAGTAGAACAGTCTTTAAAGAAAGTGATTCCGGATGTTGTGAAAACATTTTTATTACCATTCTTCACATTATTAATCGTTGTACCAATTACATTTCTCGTTATTGGCCCAATCGCGACGTGGGCAGGTCAGTTTTTAGGACAGGCGACGCTTTGGGTGTATCATGCAAGTCCATTAGTAGCGGGTGCCTTACTCGGTGCTTTCTGGCAAGTACTTGTCATATTTGGCCTTCATTGGGGCGTTGTTCCGATTGGCTATAACAATTTAGCAGTAAACGGTGTTGATCCAATATTAGCGCTTATATTTGCTGCCTCATTTGCTCAAATTGGTGCTGTGCTTGGCGTTTGGATGAAAACGAAAGACAAGAAATTAAAAACACTTAGCATTCCAGCTTTTATTTCAGGTATTTTCGGCGTTACAGAGCCGGCGATTTATGGCATTACACTACCTCTTAAAAAGCCGTTTATTATGAGCTGTATTGCGGGAGGAATTGGCGGCGCAATACTTGGCGTATTTGGTACACAAGTTTATATGACAGGCGGACTTGGTATATTTACGCTTCCGACATTTATTAGTCCGAAAGATGGGATTAGTGCTGGATTTTGGGGAGCAATTGTTTCAATGGTTGTTTCTTTAATAGTAGGTTTTATTCTGACTTACTTATTTGGTTTTACGAAAAAGAAAACATCTACAGAAACAGAGGAAACAAGTAATAAAATTGCTGCATCAAACGATGATGAAGTAATCTTTAGTCCTTTCCATGGCGCCGTTATGCCGCTTCAAAACATTGACGATGCTGCATTTGCATCAGGTGCGCTAGGTGAAGGAGTTGCGATTGAGCCTTCAGAAGGAAAGTTGTTTTCACCAGTTTCAGGTACGATTGCTGCGCTGTTCCCGACGAATCATGCAGTAGGAATTACGGCGGATTCAGGTGCTGAAATTTTAATCCATATTGGGATGGATACTGTGAAATTAAATGGTGAATTTTTCTCTTCTCGTATTGAACAAGGAGCGAGAGTAGAAAAAGGGCAATTACTGATTGAGTTTAATATAGCTGAAATTCAAAAGGCGGGTTATATTGTGACAACACCAGTTGTTGTTACAAATTATGATAAATATAGCATCAAAAAAACGGAAATAGAAAAGATTCAAGCAGGAGATTCTTTACTAAAGTTAGGAGTTAAATAGTAGTTACATTTCATACAGGTTCAAACGAAGAAAGGTATTCTTTAAAACTTACAATAGCTTTCTTCGTTCATTCTTATATAAAGGAGTTTTTCTATATGTCTAAAGTTAATTTTCCAAAAGGATTTTTATGGGGTGGAGCAACTGCAGCCAATCAAGTTGAAGGCGCATATGTAGAAGACGGAAAAGGGTTAACGACGGTTGATTTATTACCAACTGGTGAAAACCGTTGGGATATTATGAAAGGAAATATTCATTCCTTTACACCGGTAGAAGGAGAGTTTTACCCTTCACATGAGGCGATTGATTTTTACCATCGTTATAAAGAAGATATCGCTCTTTTTGCAGAAATGGGATTTAAAGCGTTACGTGTATCGATTGCGTGGACGCGTATTTTCCCAAGTGGTGAAGATGAAAAGCCAAATGAAGCAGGATTACAGTTTTATGATAATTTGTTTGATGAACTGTTAAAGCACGGTATTGAACCAGTTGTTACGATGGCTCACTTCGATGTACCTGTTCATTTAGTAGAAAAGTATGGAAGTTGGAGAAGTAGAAAACTTGTAAACTTCTTCGAGACGTACGCAAAAACTATTTTTAATAGATATAAAGATAAAGTGAAATATTGGATGACGTTTAATGAAATTAATATGCTTTTACATTTACCTTTCATGGGAGCAGGTCTAGCGTTTAAAGAAGGGGATAACAAAAAACAAATTCAGTATCAAGCAGCGCATCACCAACTTGTCGCAAGTGCGTTAGCTGTAAAAGCATGTCATGAAATCATTCCAGATGCAAAAATCGGTTGTATGCTTGCTGCGGGTGCAACGTATCCGTACACATGTAATCCAGATGACGTTCTTCGTGCGATGGAACAAGACCGTGAATCATTCTTCTTCATTGATGTACAAGCAAGAGGAGCATATCCTGGATACGCAAAACGCTTCTTTACAGATAACAATGTAACAATTGAAATGGAAAAAGAAGACGAGGAAATTTTAAAAGAGCATACAGTTGATTATATTGGCTTTAGCTACTATTCAAGCCGAGCAACAAGTACAGATCCAGAAGTGTTAAAAAGCATAACGAGTGGGAATGTATTCGGTTCTGTTGAAAATCCATATCTTGAAAAATCAGAGTGGGGATGGACAATTGATCCGAAAGGCTTCCGTATTACAGCGAACCAACTGTATGATCGTTACCAAAAACCGTTATTTGTTGTTGAAAATGGTCTCGGTGCAATTGACCAATTAAATAGTGAAGACGAAGTGAATGATGAATACCGTATTGATTACTTGCAAAAGCATATGATTGAAATGTCCGAAGCAATCCAAGATGGAGTAGATATTATTGGATATACAAGCTGGGGCCCAATTGACCTTGTAAGTGCTTCTACTGGAGAAATGAAAAAACGTTACGGATATATATACGTTGATAAAGATAATGAAGGAAAAGGGTCATTAAAAAGATCGAAGAAGAAAAGTTTTGATTGGTATAAGGAAGTAATTAAGACGAATGGTAAGAGTTTGGAGTCTTAAGTATGAAAGGGAGACATCTTAATGGATGTCTTCTTTTTTTCATTGTGAATGATGGAGCGACATTTCCCTTTACACGAACATAAAGGTATAATATAGTTTAGTTAAGTGAACTAAACTATTAGAAAACGAAATAACAGCATGGAGGAAGAATGCTATGACTAAATCGTATAAAGAAGTAATTAATGAAATGAATCGAGCCTACACGGAACTCTACATTTTACTATTTCAAGATTTAAAGGATGAGTTCGGTCTTACTGGGCAGCAAGAGAGCATGCTATTTCATATTCATTTAAATGAAAATACGACAGCAAATAACATTGCGAGTACGTTTAATATAACGAAAAGTGCGGTGAGCCAAGTTTTATCGAAATTGGAAAAGCAACAGATGATTTCAAAACAAGTTAATCCTAACAATAAAAGGGAGTATTTCCTTACAATTGGTCCAAACGGTAGTAAGTATATAGAGCAATTGGCAAAGTTAGATGATGTATTAATTGAAAAATACTTCTCAAAAATTGATATCAATGCCTTAGAGAAAATGACGGATACGTTAACAAAAATAAATAAAGTGATATTGGAAGAAAAGCAGAAGGATCTTGAGTCTAATGAGTAAGAAGCAAGATGAAGCAATTAGTAGAAAGGAGGAGAAGCGTGTGATGAGTTACATACCAAATATGATTACGATAGCAAATTTTGTGTGTGGGCTTTTGGCTATTCACGCTGTTTTCGTTCATGATATGTATGGTGCAGTTATGTTCATTATTACAGGTATGGTATTTGATCTGTTTGATGGTATGGTCGCTCGGAAACTAGATTCTGTTTCGGAAATGGGCGGTGAATTAGATTCATTTGCGGATTTAGTGACCTTTGGTGTGGCACCGTCTATTCTTGCATATAGTGTCGCTTTAAAAGATTTGCAGTTTATTGGGATGATAGGTGCCCTTGCGTATAGTATTTGCGGAATGCTGCGGCTTGCGAGATTTAATACACAACAAAGCAAACTCCCAACATTCATCGGAATGCCCATTCCATTTGCGGCAATGTGTCTCCTCATTTTATGCCTCCTACATAATCCAGTTTCCGTGGTATTGGGCACATGCGTACTCGCTTATTTAATGGTGAGCAAAATCAAATTCCCCCATTTTAAAAAGGATATATCGGAAGGTTTGAAGTCCGAAAGATGGGATTGATGATACGGTATTACAATGAGAAAGATAAAGGAGCATAACATGATTCGTATCGCATTAAGATCATTCAACATACAAATATATTGTTTGCTAGGCGTGATGTTATTGGGATGGTTGCTGACACCTTTTTCAGCCCAGTTTGTAGGGATAAGCGTTGGCCTTTTAGTTAGTATGTACTGCGCCTGGATCTTAGGAAGGCGTATTGAAAAGTTCGGAAATAGCATCGTACAAAAAGAAAAAGCACCAATGCTTGGCATGATGAATCGGTTTGCAGCCGCCATACTCGGCGCAGTTATTATGTATGAAATTGAACACCGTGAGTACATGTGGACATTTGCAGCTGGAATTATGGGTGGGTATTTCTTGGTTATTATTAATTTGGGGTATTATAGTATGAGAGATGCGGAGAAATAGATTAGTATATTTTAAATTAGAAATTAACCTCCACCTCAAGCATGGAAAGATATACTTGAGGCGGATTATTAACACTTACAATAAATTTCTCCCAAAATAAAACAATGAAAGCAAGTACTCCATTTTGAGTATGTTCTATAAAACTAGCTCTTCTTATTTTTTATTTTTTTAAACATAAATTTGTAAATTAACCATGTAATAATGATTACCACAGGAGTAATTAATGCACCGTTAAACATTTTTTGATATATGTATAAAACATTTAAAATTAATAAAGAAACTATTGTAATAATCATATTATATTTTGAAAAGATTTCTACGAATTTAGAATGTGCAAATAACTTTTTGTATATAAAGTAAAAGATTACAAAAAGGATTGTTGTTACTAAACTAAAAACACTAATTTGAAGATAAAATATAACTATTAAATTTGTTATTGCTATTATCATTAACCAAAAAATTATAAAAAAATTAGATAATACTTCTACACTTACTAATAGAGCTCCTAGCGCCGCAATAAAAGCAGCAATTTTATTTGAGGAATCACCTTTGTTATTAGAAGAATTTTGTCTATTCATGAATAAAAATCAGCTCCAATTTAATTTCAGCGATTGTTAAGTAATTGATTTATTTTTTGCTCAAACAGGACATCATTGAGGTTCGTTAATGATAATGTTCCATCATTTTGTTCATTTTGAGAAAATAACCATTGTTTTCCTTTGGTTTCAATAATAAAGAAGCCATTATCAGAAGTAATTTCTTTATTATCTTTTGTTTCAAGTTTTATTACGCTATATATATTTTTTGTTGTTTTTAGGTCTTGTAGGAATTTTTCTGCAGATTTTATATCAAAATCATGAGCAGTTAAAATTTTAATACTTTCTTGAGAGGGTAGTGTTATTAGTTTTTGAATGTTTTTTATTAAGTCAGTAGATATTGATCCATACTTTTTATTTTGCAAATGATCTTCTTTAATTGTAAGTTGTAAAAGAGTCTTTGATTCTACATATAATTGCTCATTGTTTATTTTTTGTATTTGATGGGTAATACCATTTAAACTTTGATATCCAATGATTGTTTTATTACTAAAATAGATATTTCCAGTTGTTGTTGTTGTTGTTGTTGTTGTTGTTGTGATTGCTCTTGTGCACTTTTAAATTTATTTGCTGTTTCTTCTAATAGCTCAGGTGTTACTAAAATTTTCAACTTTCTTTATCCCCCTTAAATAAGATAGCTATGTATATGAAAAAAATTCCATATAGAAATGATTATCTATTTTATATTATCAGAATTTCGTTTTGTGTGGTTGTTAGGATTTTTTTAACTAGGTGCATATAAAAAACAAGATGGGAACCTAGAGTCCCACCTTGTTTTATCACCAATTACCCACTCCAGCATCGGACTTCACCCACTTCACCCAATCCAAATCCTCTACCTTAAGCAAACTGAGCGAAACACCTTTCGTATCTAAAGAAGTTAGAAGGGTAACAACTTTTACGAATGTAACTTGTAATCCTTCAAGCTCACATAAACGGCGAATATGGTTTGCGAAAATGTATTGTTCCATTAATGGCGTTGTGCCGAGTCTGTTAATGAGGATGGCTAAGTTGTCCCCTTTTCTCCAGTGATAAATGCTTTTTAGTTTATTCATTAGTTCGATTGCTAATATTTCAGAAGAGGACAGCGCTTCTTTACAGTAATCTTTTTCAACACGAATACCGACAACGCAAAAGACTTTATCAGCGTTTTTAAAAGCAAGGAAAGTAGCTATTTCAATAGCTTTTGTGTTGTATGAAATTGAACACCATGAATTCATGTGGACATTTGCAGCTGGAATTATGAGTGGGTATTTCTTAATTATTATTAATTTAGGTTATTACAGTATGAGGGATGCGAAGGAATAAAGTGCTGTGTAAATCACTAATTTGGATGTGAAAACTTTCCTTTATAGAGAGCTTTTTATTACAAAGAAAAGACACCCATATAAGAGTGTCTTTTCCGATAGTTTTTTAGCAGAAGCAAGAAGCTCCAACAATGATCAATAAAATAAACAATACAACTAGTAAAGCAAAGCCGCCGCCACAATTACTACTACAACTACCACCAAATCCCATAATAGTTCCTCCTTTAATAAGAGGGGAAAACAAGGGGTCACTCATGTATTTTAATGGATTCAATTTACTTTATGTTTTTTACACAATAATTGAGCAGGTCCTTTTGAAAATAAAGAAAAGACACCCTAAGGTGCCTTCCTCCGACTTGAACCATCTTAATTTTAATAATATTGGACTCCCGTCCGAATATTATTTTACCATGTTAAGTTGTTTTTGGAAATATTTCATATCGATAATTGCAATACACGTTTTAGTTTTTGAATTATGTATCTGTCTAAACGTTGAAATTAATAAAGGAACGACATACTTGAGGGTTTTTATCCCGCTTTAATGGGCAGTAAGACCCCCACCTCAAAATTTAGCGAAAGCAAAGAATTTAGGTGGGGGATCAACTGCCCATAAAAGTCCGATTGGTTCAACTAATAATCAGTGGGGGATGAAGAAAACCCCCACTGATTAAAGTTTCACTTTATGAGTGATTACAATCATACCATTAAAAAGAACCCCATAAATGATAAACCATTCCACTAACAAAAAACACTAATCCTAAAAATAAAACAATTAAAGCAAGTACTCCATTTTGATTATGTTCCATAAATTTAGCTCCTTTTAGAATTATTTTTATATACAAAAAAGCCTTTAGTCGTAATTATGGCTAAAGGCTTTGAGCATTATACTTTTTAGTTAATAAAATCTAATAAGAAGAATTTATAATGTTTTTTATCGAATTTGGAACTGAAAATGTACTAGCTTGATAATGAAGCCTGGCTATTAGAATTGAAAAATTTTAGTTTTATTATAATTAATAGAAATGAGAGTAGTGTGAATATAAATCCGCACCAAATAAGCTGGTGAATACCTAAGTTTGAAATGAACCAGCCTCCAATAGTAGTTCCTAAAGTAATTCCGAGATTTGAGAACGAAACGAATAGACTGTTACCAAATTCGGGTGCTTCTTTAGCTTCACTTATTAACCATGTTTGACCAACAATTAATCCACCAGCATGTACGATTCCCCAAATGAATACTATAAAAATCATGGGAACAAGGTAGGAACCTAAATAATAAACCAATATGTAAACAATAGAATATAGAATAGGGAATGATATTACAGTGTTTATTATGCTTTTTTGCAGAAGACCACCAAATAAATGATTACCTAAAATCATAACTATACCAAATATGAATAGCATGATACTGATGAGAGATCCATTCATGGAAGTTACTTTTGCAAGGTACTCAGCGAAGTAGCTGTATACGGAAAACATGGCTGCAAAAAGGAATGTGACGGTTAAAATATTTAACCATAATCCTGGTTTGCCGAGTATACGAATTTGTTTGCCGAAAGACATTTTTTCTTTAACAGGCATAGAAGGAAGTAGGAGTAGTATTCCAATGAATGCAACAGTGTTAACGAATGCTCCGAATAAGAAAGCCATTTCGAGTGAAAATTGGTCTGCAAGGTAAGAGGTTAGTGGTACACCTAAAGCAAAGCCAACAGTAATTCCCATGAAAACTTTTGTAACCGCTTGACCGCTCTTTTCTGGAGGGACAAGTTTAGCTGCTGTTACAAGAGCGATTGAAAAGAAGAGTGGATGAAGCGCTGCCGGTAAAATACGAAAAATAAGCATGATTTCAAATTGCGTTGTATAAGCGTAGATTAAATTTGAAATAACAAATATGAAAATTGCTGTTAATAAAATTATTTTGCGATTCATACTAGAGACGAGCAGAATTAAGAACGGACCAGAAATAGCAACAACTAGTGCAAATATACTTACTAAAAATCCAGCTTGTGTAGTTGAAATTCCGAATTTTTCAGTGATTTGTGGTAATACGCCGACAATACCCATCTCGGTAGTAATAATTCCGAACACACCTATTGCGAGTGTCAGAATAAGTAAAGGATTTACTTTTTTCATTTATAAAACTCTCCATTCGTATCAGTATTTTGAAAGTAAATTCATTAACAAAGAAGCATTATTATAAGCATGATTGGATGCCAATATGATCAGGCGTATGTAATTTTAAATACAATAACAGATATCTAAATAACTAGATATGATATGTTAAAAAAATTTCTCCTTTCGATGTTTCTTGCTTTTATAGGCAGTGCAATTTATACAAAAGTCATTGGATACCTGTAAAAAGCAGAATGTATGAAAGCTAATAATCAATTAGTATGTTGATTATTAGCTTTCATTTTATAATTCGTTTTGGACGTATTCAGAAAACTTTCGTATTGTTTTTTCATTTCGACGATAGTAGGTCCATTTTCCAATTCGATCAGACTCTAGTAAGCCTGCTTTTTTCATAGTTAATAAATAACTAGAAATAACCGATTGGGCTAAGCCAGTTTTAAGCTGGATATCTCCTACACATACGCCAACTTGAAAGTTAAGGCCTTGTTCTAGATAAGGTTTTTCATCGAAATGGTTTTCTGGATTTTTCAACCATGATAAAATTTGACATCTTGTTTCATTTGACAATGCTTTATAAATTAATAAAGGTTCCATAAGGATATTATATCTACTTTTATAGATTTGTAAATGGGTTTTAGTGATTTTAAGGAAATAAGGTATAGTTGATCCCCTTGAATAGGAATAAGGTGCTCTTGATCTGTACCCTTTGTAAAGGACATTCTAAAAAAGTTAGGCAACCTAAAAAAGATGATTTCTGTATGCAAACAGGAGTCATCTTCTTTACATTCTATTGATAGAAAGAGTGATTATAGTACTTCATATATTTCTTAATTTCATGTTTTAACTGAACAAACGATTCACATGGTTATATACTACAAGGGTTGCATGTGAAGATTTAAGAAAAATTTTATATTTACCCCACTTTTTATTTTAAAAGTTTTTCCTATCCTATAAACAAGTTACATCAAGAAGGATACTAAAAACGACAAAGTCATAGATGAAATTGTAAAGTTAGGGGATTCCACATGCATACAGAAGTTTGGATGAGTTATTTGTATACTTATTTCTTTACTATTATGTTTTGTATTGTGTTTCAAATTGGATGTTATTTTAAAGCGAAAAACAATATATCTATTCTGCATTTTCTATGGGTATATGTTTTTCTATTCTACCTTTCGCTAGTGTATAAGGTGACGCAAATCGCGACTGTATGGGATATAAGTAGATATGAAACGTGGATTCGTGTAAATCAAATTAACTTGACTCTATTTGATACGGCAGGTAGTACGACGTATCTTTTGAATATTGTACTGTTTATGCCGTTCGGTTTTTTATTACCGGCTATTTGGCCACAGTTTAGAAAAATGAAAAACACAGTATGTGCAGGATTCTTTTTTTCATTGGCAATTGAGTTAAATCAATTACTAAATAATAGAATTACAGATATTGATGATCTATTTACGAATACCCTCGGGGCAATTGTTGGGTATGTAATATATAGAGTTTTATTTAAAATGTTTAAAATGATATGTAAAAGAGAGGGAAAAAAGCTTGATACGAACTCTTCTTTAGTCATAAAATACGAAGCTATTTTTTGTTTAGTGTGTTCATTTGTAGGTGCGATGTTCATTTATTATCCTGGAGACCTGTAAGCTTCCAATAAGATGGTTGCGATCTCGTTTATAAAATGATTCTAGTATTTCTTCCAATCAGCACAAGATTCTCTCTATACGCTATTAAGCTATTCAGCAGACTGTAAGATTGTCAGTAATCGTACTGGTGGGATTGAAATAAAAGCGGACAGTTTCTATCCAAGCTTTTCATTTATGTATGATGCGCAAGAATTATTTATTATTGGTGGAGAAGAGAAATGGTCTGATACCTATTATATAAAAAGGTTTTTCCATCTTGAGCAGATTACAGATGAGCTAATTATTGATTTAAGAAAATGAGAGACGAGAAGGAATAAATGAATAAACCCTCAAGTATAGAACGATATACTTGAGGGTTTTTATGTATGAAGAATGCTTTTCTATTTTTCCCTAGAATGAACAGTAATGTATAATCTAATTACTTAATGTAATAAGGAGGCAGTAAAATTTGGTTTGTATTTACTTTTTTTGCTCTTTTAGTAACTGGCTATGTTGTTGTCCAATATTTTATTATGGATGGATTTCAAACAGGGCTTGTAAAAGCGAAGCTTATGTTTGGATCTAAATTAAGTGCGTTCTGGTATATGATGCTATTTATACATATTACAACTAGTATAGTAGCATTAGTAACTGGCCCTTTTACATTATCCACTAAATTTAGAGAAAAGAATATCAACCGTCATCGAATAGTTGGGAGAATCTATATGTTTGGTATATTATTAGGAGGCGTTTCTGGACTGTACCTATCCTTTTATGCTACGGGAGGGTTGGTAGCGAAGTTAGGTTTCGGTTTGTTATCCGTATTTTGGCTAACATCAGCATATCAAGCATTAAATAGAGTTAAGAATAAAAAAATTAAAGAGCATCGGAATTGGATGATTAGAAATTATTCTTTAACCTTTGGAGCAGTTACATTAAGAATTTGGCTACCGTTGTTTATCGTTCTATTTGGAATAGAGCGGTTTGAACTTAGTTACGCTATTATTGCTTGGTTAGCGTGGGTACCCAATTTAATTGTTGCAGAATTATTCATAAGAAAAAGATTTAATAAAGGAAAGTACGAAGGAAATGAGGATTTACATTTTTGATATAAATTTGCTGTAATATTGAGGACAGAATTTTTTTTATAGCTGAATTACATACAAAAATAGGATGGCCCATTGAAGCCATCCTATTTTTATTTGTATTACCAACTAGCAGTTTCCGTATTTTCCTTCAACCACTTCACCCAATCCAAATCTTCTACCTTAAGCAAACTGAGCGAAACACCTTTCATATCTAAAGAAGTTAGCAGCGTACCAACTTTTACGAATGTAATCTGTAATCCTTCCAGCTCACATAAACGGCGAATATCATTTGCGAAAATGTATTGTTCCATTAATGGAGTTGCGCCTAGTCCGTTAATGAGAATGGCGAAGTTGTCACCTTTTCTCCAGCGATAAATGCTTTTTAGTTTGTTCATTAGTTCGATCGCTAATATTTCAGAAGAGGATAGTGCTTCTTTACGGTAGCCTTTTTCGCCGTGGATACCGACGCCATAAAAGGCTTCATCGTCGTTTAATGTGAATGAAGCTTTTCCTTTCACTGGATCGTTTGCAGGTGAAAGGGCGACGCCTAAAGTGTGTAAGTTTTCGGCGATAGAATGGCCGAGTGTTGTTAGTTCATCTAAAGAGTGACCTGCAAGAGCGGCCGCACCGAGTATTTTTTGAACGAAAACAGTACCAGCGACGCCGCGTCTTCTTTTATTAAACGAAGCATCATCTTCAATTGAAACGTCGTCATTTACGATGATGTGGTCAATTTGTCTTCCTTCTTCTTTCGCGATTTGTTCTGCTGCTAGAAAATTTGCTACGTCATCTTTAAAGTTTTTGATGATGAATAAAATACTTTTATCTTTTGGCATGAGGCGAGTTGCTGCAATAATTTGTTCCACTGTAGGTGGAGTGAAAATACTGCCGTTTACTGCCGCCGTAAGCATACCTTTTCCTACATAACCAATATCAGCTGGTTCGTGTCCGCTACCACCGCCGCTTATGATGACAACGTTTTGCTTCATTTTTTCGATATCTTTCACATAAATGATGTTATTTGTTTCGTCGTAATTTACTTTGTCGTTATGTTCAAAATAAAAGCCATGCATCATATCTTGAACGATATTTTGTACATCATTCATAATCTTTTTCATTGCTTTTGCCACCCTTTAATTACTTTGCTGATTGCTCCAGTAATAGTAGTAATTGATTGTTTATCATATTTTTCATGAGAGAAGACATAATGGATGGATCTACTTCGCACTTGCTTTCAATCCAATCTTTAATCGTGCCAACGAAGCCGTGACTATAAAAAGAGGCAATCGTATTTTTCGTCTCATCAGAAAGGCTGAATCCACAGCTCACAGATAATTCATCAATAATCTTCATATATAAGTTTTTCGTATGCTCAAATAAATAGTGATTAAACGAGTTTTGCTCAATGACTTTAAAAGCATTTCGGTAAAATTTTTGATTTTCATAAAAGTAATCAAATAATAAATCGAAAATATTTTCCCACGTTTCATAGTCGAGAAAGTCGATAATGTTTTCTTTCGTTTCTTCTCTATAAATCCAGCTTAATAGCTCAAATTTATCTTTAAAATGATAATAAAAAGTTTGCCTACGCATTTGACAGTGTAACATAATATCGCTCACTGATATTTTATGAAACGACTCTGTTTCCATTAAATACTTCAATGAATTTGCGATTATCTTTTTAGAAATTATAGAAGAGGTCATCTGAATCATCCCTAGAATGTTAGTAATATGAAAATCCTACCTACAAATGAGAGCGGTGTCTTTAGACAGATTGTCCATTTTGTCCGTTTACTATAAAACGCTTTCATTTTAACATGGATAGTAAGAAGAAGATTTCAAATATATCACAATATATTAAAGGAATTGAGGGAGAATCACAATGAAAAAGATTATAAACAAACCAGAAACATTAGTAATGGAAATGTGCAACGGAATGGTTATGGCTCATCCAGAGCTTGAGCTTTTGAAAAAATATAAAGTCATTAAGAAGAAAGAAATGAACGAAAATAAAGTAACGTTAATTAGTGGCGGCGGTAGTGGTCATGAGCCAGCACATGCAGGATTAGTCGGAAAAGGAATGTTAGATGCGGCAGTGTGCGGAGATGTGTTCGCGTCGCCTTCACAAATTCAGGTGTATCAAGCGATTAAAGAGACAACTAGTAAAAAAGGTACGTTATTAATTATTAAAAATTATAGCGGCGATATTATGAATTTCAAAAACGGAGCACATTTAGCGACGGAAGATGGAATTGAAGTTGACTACGTAAAAGTGGATGATGATATTGCGGTAGAAGATAGTCTATATACAGTAGGACGCCGCGGCGTTGCGGGCGTTATTCTCGTTCATAAAATTGCTGGCGCAGCAGCAGAAGCAGGTATGGATTTAGGAGCGGTGAAAGCTGTCGCAGAAAAAGCAGCGGCTAACGTGCGTACAATCGGTTTAGCGTTGACGTCTTGTACAGTTCCAGCGAGCGGATCACCTACTTTCACACTTGCGGAAGATGAAATGGAATACGGCGTAGGTATTCACGGCGAACCAGGAATTAAACGCGAAAAAATGTTGTCAGCGGATGAATTAGCTAACCGTATGACAAATGATTTAATGAAAGATTTAGGAGTAAAAGACGGCGAAGAAATTGCGCTTTTAGTTAACGGTTTTGGCGGAACACCACTGCAAGAACTTTACTTATTTAACAACGCAGTTACGAGAGAACTAGCTGCTAGAAGCATTAAAATAAACAGAGTATTCGTTGGCAACTATATGACGAGTATCGATATGGCTGGTATGTCTTTAACAGTAATGAAACTAGATGATGAGCTAAAAACATTACTATCGAAAGAATGTAATACACCAGCGTTTAAAGTAGATGGACCAGTTGAAAGTGTAGAGTACGTGAATGTACTTGAAGATGTAGAAGAGAAAGAAGTTTCCTTCGAAATAGAAACAGCGGAAGAGCATGCTGTTATAAAAGATAATGTCATTACATTAAACAACATGATCTATCTCGTTGATAAAATGAGTGACGTTATTATTAAAAACGAAGTACCGTTCTGTGAGTTAGATACACATGCGGGTGACGGCGACTTCGGAATGAGTGTTGCAAAAGGATTTAAGCAACTAAAACGTGAGTGGCATTCTATTGTAGATCAAGAGAACGTAACGATCGGATCATTCCTTGACGGCTGTTCAATGATTATTATGGAACATTGCGGCGGCGCATCTGGTCCAATTTGGGGCGGAGCATTCCGCGCAGCTAGTAAAGCAGCAGGCGAAAAACGTGAGTTAACAGTGAAAGAATTCGCTGAAGTGTTGCAAGCAGCACTGCAAGGCATACAATCTATCGGTGAAAGATCATTCGGTAGAGGAGCAGTAGTTGGTGACAAAACACTTGTTGACGCACTTGCTCCATGTGTAGACTCTTGGTTAGCTAGCGCTTCAAACGAAGAAGATATGAAAATTGCCTTTGAGAAAGGAGCAGAAGCAGCAGTTAAAGGAGCAGAGTACACGAAAGAAATCGTTGCTCGCATGGGCCGCGCCGGTACAGTTGGTGAAAGAAGTTTAGGCTACCCAGATGCAGGTGCACATGCACTTGGAGTTATCTTTACGGAGATTGCGGGTAGTTTGAAATAGAAATTAGAAAGTCCCTCTGTCTTAAGGCGGAGGGACTTTTATATAGTTGGTAGAAGACTACTTTCGGGCTCTCTCTGTAAAATATGAGTTTGTTAATATTTTTGATAAAATCTTATTTCAAAACTACAACTAATATTTCTCAACATTAATATATTGAAAATAGTTAGAATATTTAAGATAATCATTTATGAAGCAATATATTATAAAAAAAGGGGGAATTTATTTTGTTACGTCGCTTATCTATTTGTACTTTATTAACAGCTTTTATGTTTACTTTGTTTACATTTAACGGCTCTGCTTTTGCGGCTACGAATACTACTGAAAATAAAACTGTAGTAGCAGCTTGTGCAAAGGGAGGTACGGTAGGTGTATATGGTGCAAAGATGCGCAGTGGTTACACTGTTGGATCACCTGTCTTACATACATTTAATGATGGTGCGAAAATTACTGGAACATGGGTAACTGGTGAATATGTTCAAGGTCATTACAGTAATTCTAAACAGTGGTTAAAAGTTACATATAAAGGGATGACAGGTTATGTATCCCATACAACATTATATAACGTTTGCTCATAAAACTATGTACTATAATAATAACTCTCGATAAAAAGAACTAATCTCTTTTAGGGATTAGTTCTTTTTATCCCTTTTAGAATATCCACATTTAACCAATTCAGTGTATAGATAACCATTTTTTTCTAAGGGTTTATTGGATTAATAGTTTTAATGTTAGTTGTTAATTAGTATGGGGAAATTTATCATGCAATGAAGAGTGAGAAATCAAGAATTATAAAAAATTATAGTATCTTTGATTTATATGTTTATTTTTTATATAGAAACGAATAAGGGACAGAAAAAGTTATAAGTTTAAAGAGTTGAAATGGTGAAAGTGTATTGAGAAATTTTTTTGAAACAATAATATTCAGAAAATTAAATGTTTTCTGGGCTTATTTTTGTTATTATGTTAGTAATCTATAGACAAAGGAGAAGGATCTATATGAGTGTACATGTAATAAAAAAGGAAGAAATCACTTTACTTTTACATGAGTGGTATCGAGAAATTCGTTCACAGAATTTCGTTAAGGCAAAGGAATTAAAACAAAGTATTGATACAAAAATTAATAGTATGGAAGAAGATCAAAAGAATACAGAGTTTCATTCACTTTTAGATTTTAGATTTAAAATGTTGAGTGCAGAGTTTTATCCCCATCAATCTGACATATCTAAGAATGATCTAAGAAAAATGAAGTTAAATGAAGCGCCATCAGATGAATCTCTATTATATTATTACCATTTCTTTAAGGCTTCTCATGCTACGGTAAACGGTGATTTTAAAGTGGCTGAAAAGCATTATGGAATAGCAGAATCTTTGTTGGAAAATATTCAGGATCCAATCGAAAAAGCAGAATTTAACTTTAAGCTATCCAGCTACTATTATCATGTTTGCCAGCCTATTTTAGTCATTCAATATGCAACTAGAGCAAGAAATACATTTGAAGGGCTGTACGGGTATAGTAGGAAGGTCGCAGCATGTGACAATGTTCTTGGGTTAGCATGTGTAAAGCTAAATGAATTTGAGCAGGCAGAAGTTTATTTTATGTCGTCTCTGGATATTTTGAAAAAGCAAAATGAAGAGGAGTTAATGTTACGAGTTCGACATAGTTTAGGGGTTATGTATGCAGAGCAAAACCTATCTGATTTAGCACTTCGTTATTTATCAGAAGTATCACAAAAAATCCCGAATCACTTTAGAGCGATTTTTTTGGAAGCTAGAGAGAATTTAAAGTTAGGAAAAACAAAGCTTGCAGCGTCTTTAATTGAAAAAGGATTAGTAATCTGTAATGAACTAGAACAAAAAGAATATGAACATCATTTTAAAATTCTAAAGGGAATGAATGAGAATGTTTCTGCTGAAGAATTAGAGTTAGCTATTTCTAAAGGAATTTCTTTCTTTAATGAAGTAGGTTTATGGCAATATGTCCAGGAATATGCTGAAAAGTTAGCGGTTAAATATCATAAAGAAGGAAATTCAATAAAATCTAGTGAATACTTCTATTTAGGATATAAAGAAAAAGAAAAAGGTTTTCAGAAAGGGGCTTTAAAATGAAAAGAATCATAAGCAGCTCAATTGGATTAATAATTACGGTCATACTATTAAATGGAGTAAATGCTCCAACAGACCAATCAAAGGTTAATACAACAAACGTTATACAATATACGCATGGAGAGCCGTGGGGCTGATGGAATATTGAAGTATAAAGAGTTGTTAGATCAAAGTGAAGAAAAAGTAATTATTAGGTATTATATAGATGAAACGCTCAAATGAGCGTTTTTTTATTTTATAATCAGATGATTTATTTTCATATGTACCGCAGTAAAAACTTATTCCTGACTTAAAAAAGAGCCTCACCGGAATGGTGTTTTTTATACGATTATCTATTCTTGGATATTATAAATAGCATCTATATGAACTTATTTTTTATTAAAAATAATAGAGTTTTTCAACAAGGTATTTCCTTTGTGGGAGAAAATGGTCCCAAATTCTTTTAGTTAAAAGCTCATGTCTTAAATCGATTCATATTTGAGGTATGACGAATGCGAAAAATGAAAAACACGAATCCAATCGTGATAAAAGTTTGGAACTAGATAATGAATAAGGCACATAAAGAAAAGGTACCCATATATAGGTACCTTTTCTAATAGTTTTTTAGCAGAAACAACTACATCCGATAATGATTAATAGAATAAATAATACAACTAGTAAAGCAAATCCTCCAGCGAAACCGCAGCCTTCGCCGCAACTACCACCATATCCCATAACAATAGTGCCTCCTTTAGATAAGAGGGTAAAACTAGGGTTCATTCCATAGATTTTAACGGGTTCACTTTACCTTATGTTTTAAAGAATGAATTGAGCAGGTCCTTTTGAAAATAAAGAAAAGACGCCATTAGGCGCCTTCCTGTTAGGTAGATAAGACTTTAGTTTTCCAATCTAAAGAAATTTTGTATCAGCTCTTTGTGAGTATATCATAATATTCGATTGATTTATTATGCATTGTTACATACTTTTTTTATTACCTCTATTTTCCATTTGATAAAATAAAATCCCAATATTACCAAAAATCAAATAAATATTTCTACATATTCAAGATATTTACATAAATTACAAAAGTGATACATTTAAGTTGTAAGCTATAAAAACTATTAAAGGGGGATTTATTATGTTCAAGAAATTAGTAGTGGGAGCATTAGCAACTGGTATTGCATTAACAGGAGGAATTGGGGCAGCTTCGGCTGATACGCAAAAAGCTGTGAACTCTCCGAAGCAAGCAGCATGCTCAATTCCTTATGAGTATTCTAATGGTAAATTCAAAAGAACTCTTTATTACTCAAATGGAGTATATGCTAATAGTTTTAATGAAAATGTTTGTGGCGGGACGATTACGTGGTATTTAAAACATGTTCAAAATGGAGTTGCTTTTTACGAAGGTAATTTAAAATAGTAGATTTTTTGAACCTCATTTATTGAGGTTCTTTTATTTTTAGTTTTTAAACTGATTCTCCATAAAAAAGGCACTCAAAGGTTCTTTCCTCCGATTGAATATTATTTTATTATGTTAAACAATATGGGACATTGAGCAATATGATTCAATCCTATTATTAATCAACTTTATAGAAAGGTATGTTCAAGCGTTGTCATAAAGGCTAGGGGATTTATTAAATAGAAATAATTAGTGGTAATATAAAGTGTTTTTTACCTAATAAACCTTTTGAATTCTAAATATTAACTCTAAAGTAATTCATTTCATAAATTTTAATTTTTTGCTAACGCTGTTATTATTTTATACATTATTATTCCAATAAGCGTTGTGTTAATTAGTTATTTTCTGATAATATCTCTGTGTGTTTTACTCTAATAATTATAAAAAGGTGGTGTTTTCTTTATGTCAAACATGTTTCATAAAATTGGTGATGCGATTGAAAGGAGTATGTATTTTAAATCTTGTTTTTATATCTTAACAGGGGCTCTGCTTATTTATATTGGTTACATTGTAGGTAAGTGGGTGGGTTCTGCTGTATTTTAGAGTGAAAAATGGAATTTAATCAAGAAAAAAGAATTTTTTCAAAAGGTGTATTAATATAAAATTAATATTACTTAAACGTAATATAATTAACTTAAGAATAATAGATATCGTTATGAATTCAGTATTAAAAAAAGAAATGCCTAATTTAGCAGTATAAAGTAATGAGGAATTAAAAAACATTGATGTTCATGGTGTCTACAGCAGTTTTTTTACTGGTCACTTTACTGTGTATTACGTTATATTTTAAAACACACGATAAACGTTTTATGTATCTTGGATATGTATCATTATTTTTAACTTTTTTTGTTATTGGTACTTTTTTATAATTAAATGTCCAGTGGTTTATCACAAATTTAATTAAGAAGAGCATATATAAGAGAGAAAAGGCATTCATAAGAATGCCTTTTCTTTATCAATAGCCCGAGGAGAAGAGAATATACAGATTTTGATGTGGTACTTCTTGAGCAAATAGTTGTAATTCATCAGATACAGAAATAGACATACAAAAACGCCATCTTTTCCTATGATTCTACAGAAAGAATTAGGATAGAAGTAAAGCAATTTGGTTATAAATGATATTTTCGACATGATACAATAGACCCTTTTATATATCCGCAAGTAAAACAACATAATATTAATACGGAAAAATATAATAATATGAGTTTTTGCATATTTCGAAACTTAATATATCCTTCAAAAAATTTTAATAGTATAATATGTTTTGTCATATTATTTTAGATTTTTCGACAAAATATAAAAATAGAGAACGTATTGGGAGAAGGAATTATGTACACAAAACTATTAAAATCAATTACATCATTAACACTTATTGGTGGCGCTTTATTATATACAAATGGCAGTGATGTGAAAGCTGCTGAGGCAGGTGTTTTTTCTGATGTTCCTACATCGCATTGGTCGTATCCCGCGATTAAAGATTTAGCGAGTAAAAATATTATTTCCGGTTATGGAAATGGAATATTTGGTTTTGGAGATGTTGCGACGAGAGAGCAAGTTGCAGCTTTAATTTATCGTGTGTTAGTACCGAATAAGCAAGGTGGTACGTTCAGTAATGAAGGTGCTCGTTACGTATTAAAAGATGGATCTACTTTAAATAATCCGTATCGAGATATTCGCTCAGGTTCAACATTGTTTCCAGAAGAGGTTTTAACGTTAACGAAATTAGGGGTTTTTAAAGGTGATGCAAACGGTGGATTTAGACCGAAAGACTCTGTTAGCCGCGCAGAAATGGCACAAATTCTTACAAACGCTTTCCATCTTTCTGCGAAACAAAAGCATACATTTAATGATGTTCCAAGTGGTTATTGGGGTGAAAATGCAATTAGTGCGGTGCAATCAAACGGGATTGCTTCTGGTACAGGCGAAGGGGGATTTGAGCCATATAGCACGGTAAAACGTGAACAATATGCACAGTTTTTATATAATACTTTGAAATATAAAAAGCCTGAAGTTGCGGTGCAAGATACAGGAGATGCAGCGTTATTAGCAGCATTTAAAGATGAAGTGCAAAAGCGTATTAATGCGTATGAAACGAATATTACACTTCCATATAAAACGAAAAATAGTAATCATGAAGAAGTAATGAAGACACTTTTCAACGCCTATAAAGAAGTCGCAAGTAAAAATGAGTATACAAATTATAATAGGTCGAATGTTTCATATGGAATTTCTGGATCACCTGGAAATTATACGTTTACGTTAAAGATTACATATCGTGAAACGAAAGAACAAACGGAATATGTAATGAAGCAAGCAAAGGCAATCGTTTCTTCTATTACGCAAGTTGGAATGGATGATCATGAAAAAGTGAAGGCGATTCATGATTATGTCGTAAAGCATATTTCTTACGATACGTCTTATAAAGCTTACACAGCATATGAAGCACTCGTAAATCGTTCTGCGGTTTGCCAAGGTTACGCACTATTAACCTATCAATTATTAAAAGAAGCTGGGATTGAGAATCATTTTGTAGTAGGAACTGGAGACGGTCAGCCTCATGCTTGGAACTTGGTGAAAATCGAAAACAAATGGTATCACCTTGATACAACATTCGATGATCCAATACCAGATGAACAAGGCCGCGTAACATATTCTTATTTCAACTTATCAGATGAGCAAATCGCAAGAAATCATGAGTGGAACAGAAGTGATTATCCGCAAGCTACAACAAATTATTATAGTACATTAACAAATAAAATTGCGGCAGGTAGTACGAAAATCCCTGCATATCAGCAAATATTAAAAGATACAAAGTTAAATTATTTAGGAAATGAATACATCGCAAACAACTATAATGAATTCAAAAATAAAATGCAGCAACGTTATAACGAAAAGTCACCAAAGATTGAAATTCTTTATAAACAATCAATGGATGGCGCATTGCAAGATGTGAAAAAAGTAATTGGAGAAATTGGTTATCCACAAGGGGCGAACCGTGTTTCTTATAAAGCTGAGCCGTATAATGCGAAAGAAGGATATTCTTTAGTGACGATTACGTTTATGTAGTGAGAATGAGAAAAAGCATCTGTTTCAGATGCTTTTTTATTATTTTAGTTCGACAAAATATGACAAAGGAACATAGCTACATCTGTTATGATGACTTTGGTAATTTTACATTTTGGAGGATTAATAATGAACAAAAAGAAGATTTTAGCTGCGTTAATAGGAATCATAGTGTTACTTGTAATTATTAATGTAGTTATTGCGAAGGGAAAAACGACATCAACTAGTGAAAAAATGTACACTGAGAAAGAATACAATAAATTAGTAGATGAACATTATGAAGAAATGCAAAAGTTAAAAAGTGATATGGGTGTATTAGAAACTGAAAAAAAATCTCTTGATGCGCAAGTTAAGAAGTTAAAAGATGAATTAGCGAAAAAAGAGCAAGAAGTAGTACAACAGCCAGTTCAACAAGAACAACCTAAGCAACAACCAGCCCCAGCTCCACAGCCGGAAACGAAAGAAGAGCCGAAACAAGAACAGCCTACAGGGGCATTCGCAAACCCTGTGAAAAGTATAAATAAAACAGATGCAATGAACAAAGTGAAAGAAAAAGCGAAGCAAGACTTTCAAGATGATTATATGACGCAAAACTTTGTTGCGGATGAACAATCAAAAGCATTTGATTTCTTAAACGGAGTAGAGATCAAATCACAAGAAGAATTGAACGTGATGAAGAAGGCATTGGGAGATTTTCCTAACGATTTTATGACCGCAAAGTTTGTTTATGAAGAGCAAATGAAAGCAAAGAATAAGCAAGGGTAATACAAAAACGCTATCTTTTTAAAAAGGTAGCGTTTTTGTTATGAAGCATAAAGTTATTTCTGTATTTGACATATACAGTCAAACTGTATAAAATCAAACTATACAGTTCAACTATATAGTTTAGATATATATATCGTTACATTGGAGGTCTTTATGAATAGAGATAAAAATTTACCATTAACGGAAACAACGTATTACGTTCTTTTAGCGTTATTAGAGCCAGCTCATGGATATTTAATTATGCAAAAGGTGGAAGAACTGAGTAATCATCAAGTAAAAATCGCAGCGGGTACATTGTATGGTGCGGTTGAAAATTTATTAAAACAAGGGTTAATTGAATCGGTAAAAAGTGAAGATAAACGAAGAAAAGTATATGTCATTACGGAACGTGGGAAAGAAGTATTGAACTTAGACTTTATGAGAATGCAGCACATTATTGAGGTTACAAAAAGTTTATTACACGTATAGTTAGGGGGAAACGATGATGTGGAGATTGAAATTCTTTTTAGACTTTGAGAAAGAGGAAAAATGGTTAGAAGAGATGGCTTGGAAAGGCTATCAACTAGAAAGCAATACATTTGGTTATACATTTAGATATACAGAGCCGGAAGATGCGACGATTAGAATAGACCATAGGGTATTTAGTAGAAAAAGTGATTTTATGAATTACTGCACATTATTTGAAGATAGTGGCTGGGAGCATATAGCTGGTAATCGGTGGTCAGGTACGTACTATTTTAAAAAGATAAATGAAGAAAGTGAAGATGACATTTTTTCAGATCAAATGTCACGAGCAGGGAAGTATAAACGTCTATCTAAAACATTTTTAGAATTAGCAATCTGTTATTTACCGATATTATTTCTATTTATGTATAGTAATACGATGAATTTAGGAGCGTTTGTAAATCCGAAAGAACTATATTTGACGCCTGGATTATGGGATAAGCAAGGCGTATCATTTCTATGGTCATTCTTATTTGAAACGCCATTTGCATTAATGAGAGGACTTTTTTTGACGTTTATCCCCGTTGCGACATGTATGTTTTTCGTTTGCTCTTATAAAGCAAATCGGTTGTATGAAGAGAGAAGATGATAGGAGAAATCCCCTTAGAGCTGACGCTTTGAGGGGATTTTTTGAGTTCGTAAATGGTATCTTTTTAAAATGGATAAAGGGAAAGAATGCGCATTGGAAACAAGTTATTATGATTATCATTTTATAAATAGTATCCAATGGAATAATACACTTAAAATATCCAAAATTAACCTACGTTTAATATCTTTATATATTAACATTAAAAAGTATGTGCAATATTCTTTATGAACACGCTATGTTAAGGATAAGGGGATTCAATTATGAATTTTAAACAACTAATCTTGGTGGGGACGGTTATTGCATCAACAACACTAACTCCTCTAACAAATGTACAAGCAGAAAACACGATAGGATTTAAAGATGTTCCTGCAAATCACTGGTCTTATAAAGCGATTAGGGATTTAAAAGAGAAAAATATTGTAGCTGGTTATGGAAACGGAATGTTTGGTTTTGGTGATAATATTACACGAGGACAAGTAGCTAGACTAATATATGCCTACTTGAAGCCGGTAGATGAACTTAATACACAAAACTCTTTCACAGATATAGAAGGTCATATGTTTGAAAAAGAAATTTTAGTTCTTAATAAAGCTGGTATTATGAACGGATTTGGTAATGGGAAATTTGGTCCAGATAATGTTTTAACACGTGAACAATTAGCGGTTGTATTAACCAAGGCTTTTAACTTCAAAGCAACATCTACTACGACTTTCAAAGATGTAGATAAAAATTACTGGGCAACAAATGCTATTAGTGCATTACAAGAAAATAAAATTTCTACTGGTACGGATGATAATATGTTTGAACCTATAAGTATCGTAACTCGTGAGCAGTATGCACAATTCTTATACAATGCTATTATTAAATCCGAAAAACCAGAAAAAGAGCCTGAGTCAAAGCCTACTGTTATTCCGCAAGATTTAGCAGACGATGATATTTATTATGACAAAGATTATTGGATGAATGGATCATCTGTATTAAAAAAATCTATCTCTAAGGAAGCGCAAAATCTTGTTACTGAAATTAATGCAAAATATAATGTGAATTTAAAGTACAGTGATATAGGAGGTCCATATTCAGAAGTATTTTTAAAAACTCCTAACTTAAGAGGATTTGCTGATTTCGGTAGCAATTTCTATGTACGTGGTAATAATGAAAATGACTTTTTGGTCATGTTTGTAATTGATAACGCTAAAGATGACAAATCATTAATAGAGTTAGCCAAAAAATGGATTAGCATGATAAATCCGAACTTAGATTTAAGTAAAGAAATTGATACACGATTAGCTTCTAATGTAGAAAAAGATGAATATGATGTAGGAGATACACACAAGCTTATGATAGAAAAAAATAATCTTAAAATAGATATAAGCTTAACTTCACAATTTTATAATAGCGATCAAATGTTTATTAAAGTCTATAAATAAAAGAGGAGTGAGATTTCACTCCTCTTTTATTTGTACTTTCTCTACTATTATCCTGTTATTTATTAGCTTTCACATTAACTTTATATAGCTATGTAGAAGGATTTCGCTCATTTTTTATTTTGGGATATTTTAAAATTTTAGCTTGATGGGCACGGAGCATGCCCGTAATTTAGAATTTACCACATACATTGTCGTGAATATGTATAATTACATAAAAATTCCGAGGAAAAGAGAGTATACTTTCTTATTGTGTAATAAAGATAAGGCCCGCCTACGGAAATAGGTGGGTCTTTTTAATGTGCAAAGAGAAGACATCTTCTAAGGTGCCTTCTTAAAGAAATCCTTCATCATTTTAACATCCTCAATATTCAATATCACACCTTCAACCTTATCTTTCTTCTCATCTTTAGCAATCGTAATTTGCTTCTTATTATCAACCCACACAAGAAACTCTTCTTTTGCGTCATCTTTATATGTAACGGTAATAGTAGAATGTGCTGATTCTCTCTTTTTTTGATCTAGTGTGATTGTTTTAGGTGTGCCTTTTTGAACTGCTAAAACGATAGATTGTATCATTTCTTCGTTGTCTGTTTGAGATTTTGAAACGTTGTTATTTATTGTGCTAAGTATTTCAATATCTGTAATATTTGCGGAGTTTATTTGAAAGGTAGTTTGTGTATGTTCTTGCTTAGCTTGTGAAGCTTTATCTGTAGCTGAGGTACTTGTACATCCTATTAAAGTGAAAGATAGAGCGGTTAGAGCGCATATAGATATGATTTTTTTCATAGTATCCCCCTTTACCTTAAATTATAACAATTTTCTGTTAATTCAGGTAGTTATTGTAAGTAGATTTGTTCTACTAGTTTTAGGATAGAAAAAATTCACATAACTTTTTTCATATTTTATGTTTAACATTTCGAAAATGGGTGTACTACATATAATATAACAAATAATTCATTTTAGAGGAGGAAGTTAAAGATGGAAACGAAGTATAGTAAACCTTTTGTATATGAATTTATTACGGAGAAAGAGGTCATGAATGCGGCGAATGATCTAGTGAAGAAAGGGATAGACCAAAAAGATATTTACGTATTAACACATGAGAAAGAAAGGACAGATAGAATCGCAGACAATGCAGACGTGAATACAATTGGAATAAAAGAGGAGGGACTTGGGACAAGCATTATTAACGTCTTTCAAAAAACGGGAGATCAGTTAAGAAATAAGATGCAAGAGTTAGGACTTAATGAGGAAGAAGCTAACTTTTATGAAGAAAAACTGGATGAAGGAAAAATCTTGTTATTCGTTAAGGATTTAGAAAGAATCGGTGAATGGTTACAAGAAAGAAGATGCACGTATTCTATTTAAATTTGTATCCTTTAAATCTATAAATCTATTACGAAAAGGAGATTGGAAATATGAGTGAGAGCGGGCTAAAAGAACAAATTACCGGTAAAGTTGAAAAGAAAAAGGGGCAAGTAAAAGAAGGAATTGGTGAAGTTACAGAAGATAGAGAGTTGAAAAATGAAGGGAAGTGGGAGAAGACGAAGGGAACTGTAAAAGAAAAAGTCGGAAAAGTGAAACAAAAGATAAGTGATGGATTGGATAACAAAGAATAATACATGTTTATCAAGCTTTGGTTAAACGCCAAAGCTTGATAAATCCATTATAAAAATAATATAGGAGGTCTAATTATGGGACTTATTATTACGTGTATTGTAGGTGGACTTATTGGTGCGTTAGCTGGAATGATTACGGGAAAAGACTTTCCTTTAGGTATAGTTGGTAATGTTATTGCCGGATTAATCGGATCTTGGGTAGGTAGTGCCTTATTTGGTCACTGGGGCCCTGAATGGGGAGGTATCTTTATTCTTCCAGCTTTATTAGGTGCAATCGTCTTTATTTTAATCGTTACATTCTTTTCTAGAATGCTACGGAAAGCGTAAGTATGATAATGAATAGTAATCTTAAGTTTGTTATATATAGCTATAAGGTTAACGAACTGATAAATATACATAAAAAAGCATCCAATTAAACTAATTTGGATGCTTTTTTTATGTATTTTACATAGGAATGAGTGGAGGATGAAGAACCCCCACTCATTGAAATTACAATTTCTATTATGTATTAAACCATTGTTACTTTTTCACAATTATTTATTCTTACGACCTGCCTTGGTTCTATATGAGATAAGTCATCGCTATTGCCTATATCAACTACAATTGTATTCGTTAGTATGTTAATAATGGAACCAATTAATTTTGTAGCATGATCGTGTCGATAAGAAAATTGAACGAAATCTCCCTTTTTAAAGTTGTGCTCTTCCATAGATAGATCCCCCTAAAAATAATGTTTATACATTATACATACACAAATTTATAAGGTTTAAACATTTGGTAGTATTTTTTTAGTGTTAAGCTGAGAAAGGTGTAGAAAATTTATTTATAATTAAAATGAAAAAATATGTTTAAAACTAATTTTTATGGGTAATTAAATAGTAGTAGTTTGAGATAAGGGGGCGGAAATGATGAATTTGGCAATAAATATTTTGCAAAATGATTTAGGTTATACAGTACAACTTAATGGTGAGATTGATGCGTATACAGCATCAGATTTAAAAAATAAGGTAATGCCTATTGCAAGTGAGAAAGAAGTTTATATAGTAGTAGATTTTAATAAGGTAGATTATATGGATAGTACAGGTTTAGGCGTTTTTATAGCGCTATTAAAAGCAATTAAGAAAAATGATGGAAAACTAGAGTTTATTGGTGTATCTAAAAGGTTAAAAAGATTATTCGATATTACAGGACTAACAGAAATATTAAATTTGAATTCAGATATTGAAAAAGTAGAAAGAAGGTGACTAGGGATGATGGAGAAATTTGAAAAGATAGAAATGAAAATTCCTGCAAAAGCAGAATATGTGGCTATTATTCGTTTAACAATGGCTGGTGTTGCGAATCGAATGGGCTTTGCTTATGACGATATAGAAGATATGAAAATTGCTATTAGTGAAGCATGTACAAACATTGTACAACATGCATATAAAGAGGACGTTGGAGAAATTACAATTGTCTTTGGTCTATATGAAGATCGATTAGAAATTATGGTTGCGGATAATGGAGTTAGCTTTGATTTTAGCACCTTAAAAAGTAAAGTTGGTCCGTATGATATTAATAAACCAGTAGAACATTTGCCGGAAAATGGTTTAGGTTTATATTTAATAAATACGTTAATGGATGATATACAAATTATGCATGATGAGGGCATGACAGTTTTAATGACAAAATATATACAAAGAGAGCAGGTGGAGAATGATGGAAATCCAATCTCAACCTACAAATCTTACTAAAGAAGACGTTATTAAACTAATTGCAGAATTCCAACAAAACCAATGTGATGAAGCGCAGGAAAGATTGGTTAATCATTATAAAAATCTCGTATATTCCATTGCATATCGCTATTCAAAAGGTGGGCCGATGCATGAGGATATTATACAAGTAGGAATGTTAGGGCTCTTAGGCGCAATAAGAAGGTACGATTATTCGATAGGGAATGCTTTTGAGCCATTTGCAATACCTACGATAGTAGGTGAAATAAAGAAGTATTTACGTGATAAAACTTGGGGTATTCATGTTCCAAGGCGAATTAAAGATTTAGGCGGGAAAATTAAACTTGCGATAGAGGAGCTAACAGATCACCTGCAACGTTCACCGAAGATTATAGAGATTGCAGATCATTTAGGACTATCCGAAGAGGAAGTGCTAGAAATTATGGATGCGAAAAATAATTATCGAGTATCTTCCTTAGATGATGTAGTTGAAAATTCATCTGATGGAAGTTCGGTAGCGAGAATTGAATCTGTAGGTGAAGTAGAGCAAGGATATGAAGAGACAGAAAGACGTCTCGTTTTAAAGGATATTTTTAACGTATTAAATGATACGGAAAAGAGTGTCATTCATTATATATTTGGAGAAAATTTAAATCAAAAGGATACAGGAGAACGGTTAGGTATTTCACAAATGCACGTTTCTCGTATTAAAAGACAAGCGATAAATAAATTGAAGCAAGCAGCGTTTTTAGATACATAAAAATTTTAAAAAATTATGTTTAAAACATGAGAAAAGGGGTAGTTATTAAGTATAGGAGGAGATATTAAAATGTCACACGATGTGAAAGAACTAATCGAAGGATTGAATGAAGATTTAGCAGGAGAATACTCGGCAATTATAATGTATAACCATAATGCAGCTACAGTTTCTGGTATATATAGACAAGTGTTAAAGCCTTTCTTTGAATCTGAAATTAGTGATGAACAAGGACATGCCTTATATTTAGCGGAGAAAATTAAGACGCTAGGTGGTACACCTACTACGATCCCTTTACCAGTGAAACAAGTAGAAGATGTTAGAGAAATGTTAGAAGAAGCTAGACAAGCAGAATATGAAACAATTAAGCGCTATGAAACGAGAAAAGAACAGGCAGCGAAATTAAATATGACAGAGTTAGTTGTAAAGTTAGAAGATATGATCGCAGATGAAACAAATCATATGGAAGAATTAGATCGTCTTTTAAAAGACAAAGCGATGGTGTTAAATTAATAGTGGAAATTTACCCCACTTTAATGGGCAGTAAGACCCCCACCTCAAAATGCAGCGAAAGCAAAGAATTTAGGTGGGGGATCCACTGCCCATAAAAGTCCGATTGGTTCAACTAATAATCAGTGGGGGATGAAGAACCCCACACTGATTAAAGTTTCACTTTATAGAGTGAAAGAACAAACCCTCATTTCTAGGGGGTTTGTTCTTTTGCTGTATAAATATGTTTGAGTAGGAAATTTTCATTTTGTAACTGAGTATGCAATACTAGAAAAATAGAAAATGATAATAGATTTACATTTTAAATAAGAAAAGGGGAAATAACTTGTGTCCATTTTAATTGTCGATGATAATCCGGTTAACATTTTTGTAATTGAAAAAATTTTAAAACAAGCCGGATATCAGGATCTTGTATCGCTTAATTCTGCACAAGAGCTTTTCGAATACATCCATTTTGGAAAAGATTCTTCCAGGCATAATGAAATTGATTTAATACTATTAGATATTATGATGCCTGAAATTGACGGACTTGAAGTTTGTAGGCGATTACAAAATGAGGAGAAGTGTAAAGATATTCCTATTATTTTTGTAACAGCTTTAGAAGATGCGAATAAATTAGCTGAAGCGCTTGATATAGGCGCAATGGATTATATTACGAAACCTATAAATAAAGTTGAATTGTTAGCGCGTATGCGTGTAGCATTACGCTTGAAATCGGAATTAAATTGGCATAAAGAACAAGAAGAAAACCTTCGTAATGAATTAGATTTAGCTACACAAGTACAAAGAAACTTATTAAGTAGCCCATTAAGAGAAGATCATATAAAAATTGAAGCAAGTTACTTACCTTCATTCAAACTAGCTGGAGATATGTATTATTGGTATAAAATCGATGAAAACCGCTATGGTATTATATTATTAGATGTGATGGGACATGGTGTATCTGCTTCATTAGTTTGTATGTTTATCTCGTCTGCATTACGTGAATCGATTAAATGTTTAATCGATCCAGAACTTGTCATTAAAGACTTAAATAAATATATGACCCTTTTACATAATGAAAATGACAATATCCCATATTATTTTACAGCGATATACTTAGTAGTGGATACAGAAAAGAGAACAATTGAATATGTAAATGCAGGACATCCTTCTGGGTACGTTTTAGTTGATGAAGCGAATGTAGTGGAACTAAATCGCGGGAGTTGTGCGGTAGGATTTTTTGATGAAATAAAAGTTGAAAAGACAGTTATACATTTTGAGAAGAACGCTCAAATCGCACTGTTTACAGATGGTGTTCTTGAAGCAATTGCAAATGATGAATTTGAGTCTGAAGAGAAATTACGTGCTTTTACAGAAAGAAAATGGGGAGATTTAGAAGAAGAGATAGAAGGGTTTTATAAGGAAGAACAGAAGAAAACACAATCAGATGATATGTGCCTAATTATGATACAAACGAATGCGAAATAAAAAGCGTATGAAATCCAAACAGAGGATTTCATACGCTTTTTATTGTATTTTTTGATAGATTTGTTCGTTAGGATTAAACTGGATATAATGCGGCATTATATGTGAAAAACGAAGAGTTTCTTTATTTCCTAAACATAGGAATCCATTGTGGCCTAAACTTTCATAAAATAGTTGCTGTACTTGGTTTTGAAGTTTACCTGTAAAGTAAATTAAAACGTTACGGCAAAGTATAATATGAAATTCGTTAAAAGATTGATCGGTTACTAAATTATGCTGCGCAAAAATAATGTTTTGTAACAGGGATGGATTAAAATAAGCAAAACGACTATCTGTTGAATAATAGTTAGAAAATGCTTGTGTACCGCCAGCTTGTAAATAGTTTTTCGTATAAGTTTGCATTTTATTTAACGGAAGGATGCCTTGTTTTGCTTTTTCTAACACATTTGTATTCATATCTGTTGCGTAAATAACAGCTTTTTCACTTAATCCTTCTTCGTGAAGTAAGATGGACATTGATAATACTTCTTCACCGGTTGCGCATCCAGCGTGCCAAATTCTAATTTCAGGATACTTTTTTAATTCAGGAATCACATGCTCTCTTAGTGCCTTAAAAAAAGCAGGGTTACGGAACATTTCAGTTACGTTAATGGAGAAATCATTTAATAACTGTTCTAAAAACCCTTCCTCATGAATTACTTTTTCAATTAATTTTGAAATGGTAGGGATATTAGAGAGCTGCATTCTATTACAAATTCTTCTATAAATAGATGTGCGAGCATATTGGCGAAAATCAAAGCCAGATAGTTTAAATACCGCTTCCAATAGTAATTCAATTTCTAAGTTCGTGCGCTTATCCATATCTACAGATGGGTCAAAATTATAATACTTATTTTCCACTTAAACTAAACCTCACTTATTTTATTAACCATACACTCATTACTGAATAGAGTTGATGTAAATTTAATGGTTTACTTATATAATCTGAAGCGCCAGCAGATAAACATTTTTCTTTATCATTTGGCATTGCTTTAGCAGTTAGTGCGATAATAGGTACTTCATGTAACCGTAAGTTCATTCGGATATGTTCCATCGTTTCATAACCGTCCATATTCGGCATCATAATATCCATTAAGATAAGGTCAATATTTGTATTGTTTTTTAGTATTTCTAAACACTCTATGCCGTTTTGTGCAGTAATAATGTTGGCATGTTGTTTTTCTAATGCATTTTGTAATGCAAATATATTTCGATGATCATCATCGACAATTAAAATAGTTTTCTCTTGGAAGACGTTATTTGTTTCTGCCGTCACAATAGTTTCCTCAATAACTTCAGCAGGAATAACATCTTCTATCGTTGCTGCGACTTCTAAATTGGATACTTGTATATCAGTTAACCCATTTGGAAGGTTAGGGATATATACGGTGAAAGTACTGCCTTCTCCTACGTTACTCTCTAACGTAATCCAACCACCTAATAATCTAGCAAACTCTTTACAAATAGATAACCCTAAGCCTGTACCACCATATTTTCGAATCGTTGCGCCATCTGCCTGTTGAAAGGCTTCGAAAATGAGTTGATGCTGTTCTTTTGCAATACCAATACCAGTATCTTTTACTGAAATTGTCATCCAATCTTTACTTATATACTGCATATCATGACTCAAATTAGTTGTTTCTATCGAATCGAAATGTAAAGTGACGGATCCTTTTTCCGTGAATTTAAATGCATTGGATAATAAGTTTTTAATAATTTGTTCAATCCGTTTTGCATCTGTGTAAAACAAATCAGGAATCGTATCACTGTCTTCAATCATAAATTCAACATTTTTTTGTGCAGCTATATGTAAAAAGTTTTGCTGCATATTTGCTGCCATGTCACTTATGTTCGTTGCTTCAAAAATCACATCTAGTTTTCCGGCTTCTACTTTAGATAAATCTAGTATGTCATTAATTAAAGTAAGTAAATCTTTCCCTGATGAATGAATAACGGTCGCTAATTCAATTTCATCATCGGATAAATGATTATCATGATTTTCTTTTAACATTTCAGATAATAGTAAAATACTATTTAACGGTGTGCGTAATTCGTGTGACATATTTGCTAGAAATTCTGATTTGTATTTTGAGCTACGTAATAACTCACTTGCTTTTTCTTCTAATTCTGATTTAGTAATTTGTAAGTCAGCTGTCTTTTGCTCGGCCTCTTCCGTTCTAGACTCTAGTTGTTCATTCGTTGTTCTTAATTCTTCGGCTTGCATTTGTAGTTCTTCAGCTTGCGTTTGCAATTCTTCTGATTGAACTTGTAACTCTTCTGTCATTGCTTGTGATTCATGTAAAAGAGTTTGAATTCGCATACGTCCCATAATACTATGGATCGTTAAACCTAGGTTATCAACAGTTTGTTGAATTAAATCTTGATGTAAGTCTGAAATCTCAGTTACACTTACTAACTCCATTACTGCAATCACTTCATCTTCAAATAAGATAGGGATGACTAGTAGGTTTTGAGGGCGTATTTCTAATAGGCCGCTAGTGACATAACGAAATTCTTCTGGTATTTCTCGAAGAATAAAGATTTGTTTTTCTAAAGCACATTGCCCAATTAAACCTTCACCCATTTTAATGGATTGTTTTCCGACATCAGAACCTTGATCGGCGAAAGAAGCTTTTTTCACATAGTAGACAGTTTCTTCAATTTCTTCACGTACATAAAATGCACCGCAAGAGGTTTGCGTTTTTTGTATAACTCCACTAAGAATTTTTTTACCTAACATCTCAATAGAAGGTACACCTTGATACATTAAAATTAATTCTGCAAGCTCGGTTTGTAACCACTCTCTTTTAGATATTTCGTCTAGTAGGTGGTTCGTTGTATGAGCAAGATCTTTTATTTCATCCCGCGTGTTTACATGAATTCTTTCAGTAATTTTTTCTTTAGAAGAAATGGATTTAATAGCTTGAATTACATTTTTAATCGTTTTTGTAATGGAATTCGAAATATAGAGTGAAATGATAATAGAAATACAAGAAAGTAAGAACAATAAACTGTATAACCAAATCTCTAATTTATTATTTTCAGTATCTAATTGTGCAGCTCTTTTTTTCGTTAGTTGCTCCTCTACACCACGGAAGTTAGTTATCTGCGATTGTAATGACTGAATTTGAGTCGTGTCGATTGCTTGTATGTTATTACTATTGTGATTTGTAATGAATGGGTGAATCTCTTTATTAATCCAACTATTGATGTTTTCATTAATCTGTTTTAATTTTTCTTGCTGAGAGGGGTTATCCTCTAATAGAGCAAAAAGATCTTGATAATGTTTTTCGTAATCCTTTTCCGCAGTGTTAAGGGATTGAACGTAATTTGCATCATTAGAAGTAATAAATCCTTTCGCTTTATTTTCAATTGTTAGCAATTCTTTCTCCACTTGATTCGTTAAATTAAGAACTTTAAAATCGTGATCAATAATAAAATTACGAGATTTTTGTAGATTGGAAATCTCATTGTTTAACATAATGAAAGAAATAAGTAAGAACAAAATCATAACTAAATAACCAGCCATAATTTTGTAGCGAATACTAAATTTTGCTTTCGATTTCATTAAAAATTCCTACCTTCAAGGTTATTAAAAGTTTTCTATTGTAAAGAATGAAAAACGTAATATATATTATATCAGTTTTCATAAGGCCAAACTAGAAATCCCCCTATTGTATAAGGGGGTCTCGTTTTGAATAGAGGAAATCATTTTGAAATATAAACATATATGAAAAGTAACGATCGAGGGAATCGGGGGATAATAAAACTTTTAAGAAGGAAAGAGTGTGCTTAAAGCTTTTTTTGCATCTATTCCTTCAAAGATAAATAATACAAGCTCTCTCTTTTTTACAGTAAGGAAAAAGGATATTAATGTGCTTAAGCTTTTAATAGAAGTAAGTGTTCCATGTTTACTTATAAATAAATTAGTTTGAAATGTTGTCATTAAAGCATAAAAATGATGAATCTGCGTTATTGTAGGTGTTTCATTATAAAGAATAGTAGTAGATTGGATTGCATTCATCGAAATATTCCCTTCCATATAGTAAGCATAACAATATAAACATACCCGTTTTAAAAAATGTTAAACATATAAATAAGAAAAAATATAATTATAGTATTTTAGGTTTAGAAAGGGTTACGAAGGGTATACATATACTACAAAGAGATTGACTGAAGATGAATTATAAGATTTCTAGTCTATAAAAATATACTTTTACTTTAAATAAAAAGGAGTCTGGTATACATGAATGAAATGATGATTGATATTACATTTGATTTAATTTACTTGTTAAGTAGTTCGCTTGTAATCCTTTTATTATTCGCTTTTTTCGTAAATGGTTATGTTAATAAGAAGATTAGTGTATACAGAAATGAAGAAAGATAAAGATACACTATATAAAATTTTAGGAGGTTAATAGTTATGAATGTAGATAGAAAAATAGTAGGTGTTTTTAGAACAATTGATGATGCGGCATGTGTTATTAATGAATTAAATGATAAAGGATACTCGGCGGATAATATTTCAGCTATTGCGAAGGATCAAAAGGAAATTGAACATCTGGAAGAAAAATCGGGTGAAAAAGTGAATCATGAAACTGCACATAAAGCGGATATCTTTTCAGCGACAGGGCTTGTGGCAGGAGGAGTAGCAGGCGGACTCGGTGGTTTATTAACAGGTCTTGGTATACTTGCCGTTTCTGGAATGGGTCCAATCGTAGCAGCGGGACCTATCGCAGCAGCTATTGGAGGGGCCGGTATAGGCGGAGGAGCTGGAAGTTTAATAGGAGCATTTATCGGATTAGGAATTCCCGAAGAACATGCTAAGAAATATGAAGAATACATTTACGATGGAAATATATTAATTTTAGTAGATGCAAAATTAGATGATAAGTTAGAAATCTATAAAATATTTGATAAGCATAATGCTTATAACTCTGATTTCTTTAAATAATATTTACTTCACATATCAATGATGCAAAATATAAACATAGTGAATATCGTTTTTTGATCTTACAACTTTGGCGCGGCCGAGGAGTCGTATGACTATAAGAGAGGAAGGGCTTATAGTAAAAGATCAAGTTCTATTATGATATTAAAAAGGGAAGAGGTGTCTTTTCGTGATTGTAAAAATAGTAAAGGATAGTAGTAATAGTTTCCTTTGTACAGTTCAAAATCAAAATGGGGAGAAGTATGTAAAGAAATGGTTTCATAAACAGAAAAACAAGGAAGAAGTAGGGCGACCAACTTTTAAAGAAGTAGAAAAGGATTGGAAAGAAAATAGAGAATCATTTATGTATCCGAATGTTAAAGCAATTTATTAAGCATAATAGGCGCTTTAATCTTACAAAATTGTCACACTCCTGTAAGGTAATTCAATAGATTAGATACTTTTTCCGTGTCATAATAAAGACATAAGAAAGCGCATTAAAAAATTACAACTTATTAGGAGAGTGTCAGTCATGATTGTAACAACAACGTCTGGAATTCAAGGTAAAGAAATTATTGAGTATATTGATATTGTAAATGGTGAAGCTATTATGGGTGCAAATATTGTCCGCGACTTATTCGCTTCCGTTCGTGATGTTGTCGGTGGTCGTGCTGGTTCTTACGAAAGCAAGCTAAAAGAAGCTCGTGATATCGCAATGGATGAAATGAAAGAACTTGCAAAACAAAAAGGTGCGAACGCTATCGTTGGTATTGACGTAGATTACGAGGTTGTTCGTGATGGAATGTTAATGGTTGCTGTCAGTGGTACAGCTGTACGTATATAAGTAAATGAAAAACAGGCTCCCCCTTGAAGTTGATGCTTTGAGGGGATTTTTTTGTTTCATGATTAAAGTTAAAATGAAGAAGAGAGGATGGATTTTTATAAGTGGAAAAAATAAGATGAGGGCGAATGTACTAGCTTACTCAAATGATATAACCGTTTAAGTGATAAAGTTGAAAAGAAACTATAATTTACATATGTTTAAAGTGGCCAAAACTTTTTCGTCAAACGTTATTGTATAAAATGCTAGGATTGCTCCTAGCATTTCGTGAGGGGATATTGCACGGGAATTTAGATAATAAGCAGACGTATCCGCTTATTTCAAATGTAGTATATATTGTTTTCAAGGAGAAAAGTAAGAAGTACAACAATCTTTATATATGTATAATGAGAGTGTTAACTTTATGATAAATAATAAAATTGTTATTTGAGGTAAGGGGAGAAATAATGGTATGAATAACTTTAGAGGGTGTATAGTTTATAGAAATAAACGATTGAGCATGTAAGGCGTTGTATTACATAAAATTTATAAAGCATTGGAGGCAGTCACATTATGTTTTGGTTAGGATGTTTTTTAGGATATATTGTAGGTTCAGTTATTACATGTGCTCTACTTTACTATGGGTATAGATCCAATGAAAATAAAAAAGTGGATATACAAAAGAGGGAGGAGAGGAAAATCAATAAAAAAGGTGTATAGGATGTGAAAGGCAAGGTGATAGCATTGATGCAAAAGTAAAGGACAGTACATATTGTATATGACTACTATGTACTGTCCTGATTATTCTTTTTGGATTATGAAAAATCATCTCCTGTCTTACTATAAATTTCATAGGCGAAATAACCAAATAAATAGCCTATTCCGGCCCCTAAACTAACTGAAAGCAGGGAGAAGTCCGGGAAAAACATACCGAAAATCAAACCGATCATACAGCCAACAAGCATTCCCATAGGTATGAAACTATTTAATAACAGTTGAGCTTTTTGAGATTTTTTCTTACCTAATTTTCCGTTCTTATATTTATGTTCCAATCTTTTCATTACAAATACTACAATTCCACCAACTATTACAACAGGCGCGATTGCCGAAATGAACCACATGTGAAAATCTCCTTTTACCTTTTAATGGAATTATACCAGGTGTTTATAATTATATGTTTCTAAACGTATTATTTAGTCTATTTAAAAGGTCAATCAAAAAGACTTCTTCAATTGCATTTAATAACTCGTCAAAAACACTTTCCCTTTCGTTTTCTCAGCAGACTGCACGACATCAACTGCTGCTTTCACATCCGCTAAGTCATACGTAGAATGTACCGTCATAAAACGTAATTGCTTATTTTCTACTAAACGAATTAAGTGATGAAACGTTTCTTGCCATTTATATGGTGACACTTCTTTATTCCAATGTCGTAAGTGAAATATGTTCGCGTGCACTTTTGCTTTCGTGACAATCTCTGCCCAGTTCACTTGTATTCCTGATAGAAGACCGATCGTTAAAAAGTGCCCGTTTGGACGTAAGGAGAAAGCTAATGCATTTCCATCTGGTCCTCCGATAGAATCAATCGCAGCATCCGCACCGAGCCCGTTTGTTAATTCCATAACTGTTTCATAAAGCGGGGCAGTGGAAGTATCAATTACATACTTAGCACCAAGGCGTAGTAATTCTTCTGTATGCTTATTATTTCTTGTAATAGCAATTAATCGGAAGTTTAAAATTTGTGATAACTGTGCAAATAAATGTCCAATAGCGGATCCGCAAGCATTCACTAATAAAACGTCATTACGCTGTAAGTTTAACGTTTCTGTACATGTAACCCATGCCGTAAGTGGATTAATATACATTTGTGCCGCTGTGAAATCATCGATGGAATCAGGAATAGGGACTACAAAATCAGCTGATGTCTTCACATACTCTTGCCAAGTACCTTCGCCTCGTAACGGTAAAACACGTTTACCGATAAGCTCTCTAGTAACGCCCGTACCTACATCTTCGACAATACCAACACCTTCATAACCAGGTATGTTAGGTAAAGGGATTCTATGAGCGTACGCTCCGGTTATGGGAATTAAGTCAGATGGATTGATCGGTCTAACTAACATACGGATTAAAACTTCATTATCTTTTAATGGTTCTATATTTTTATATTCAACTTGTAATACATCTTTTGGGTTCCCAAACTCATGAAATCGAATGTGTTTTCCGTGCAAGATAAATGTGCCCCCTTAGTTTGATTGGGTTTATTATAGCATTTTCAGTTTAAATGATTATTTCATTAGCACTAAGTAAAAGGGAACAGAAAGTCGTCGTTTATACTTTGAGGAGATTTTGATTGTGCAAACTTTTAAAATATACATTAATTATGTAGCATTGCTGAATAATAATCTTACATAAATATCAATGCATTTCGATATACAATAATTAATATTTGTATTTGGTAATGAGGATGAAGAGGAATAAGTGACTTATCCCGCTATTTGTGGGAGTCGGGCTGTATGTAAAAGCCTTCACTTTATCAAAATGTAAGCTGTATCTTGTATAATATAATGGTGGAGGTCGAATATGAAAAAAATAAATTCAAATATAGATTTGGATAAAAATGTATTGGAAGCGGTATTTATTCCAAGAAGGTTTATTATTTTATGGATTACACTCGTATATATAGCTTCAATGCTTTTAGAATTTCGTAATAGTATTCTCTCAATGGATAGTTTCTTCTTTACAATAGTCATTGTTATTCATACTGTTTTTCATTGGTATGCTAGTTCATTAAGGAATAGGCAATTGTTATACTTCTTTTTTGTACAACTTTTCATTGTGTTTTTGGCTGCATTTATTGTACCAAATGCTTCGATAGCAATTTTTGTTGGATTAACACCTATTTTAATTGCCCAAAGTCTATATGTTTATCACAATATATTTAAAGTAATAGCAGTTTTTACTCTTATGTACGCCATATTTTGTACTGCAATTAGTATAAATTATGGTGTGAATAAATTAGCTATTCTTATTTCTATGTTTCTTTTAGTGTTAGCAATTATTATTCCTTTTTCTTATATTAATAAGCAGCAATTTGATGCACGTAATCGTATACAGAGTTATATTCAAGAGTTAGAGTCTGCATATATGAGAGTGGAAGAATTGACATTAGCTAATGAAAGACAGCGAATGGCAAGAGATTTACATGATACGTTAGCGCAAGGTGTAGCGAGCTTAATTATGCAATTGGAAGCAATAGATGCCCATATGCAAAAAGGGAATACAGTGCGATCTCAAGAGATTATGAAACAAACTATGATAAGAGCGAGACAAACTTTACATGATGCAAGGCTGGTTATTGATGATTTGCGTCATACTACCAATTCATTTAATAAAGCAGTAGAGGAAGAAGTTCAACGTTTTTCTGAGGCTACGTCTATACACGTGAGATTTACTATTCAAAGCCCTCCGCATATTTCAAGCGTAGTAAAAGAGCACTGCTTATATGTAATTAGTGAATGTTTAACGAATATCGCAAAACATTCGCAGGCAACAGAGGTAAATTTAAAAGTTGAATATATCGATGATCTTGAAAAACTTACTATTGAAGTTGAAGATAATGGAATTGGTTTTGACACTGGAGATATCGGTAAGAATCCTGGACATTACGGCTTAATTGGCTTAAATGAGCGTGTTCGATTGATGAATGGAGAAATACATATATTGAGTGAAAAGATGAAGGGTACGAAAGTGTATATTCAAGTACCTATCAATCATGAAGGAGATAGCCATGAAGTATAACGTATTAATTGTGGATGATCATTTCGTTGTAAGAGAAGGTCTGAAATTAATAATAGAAACGAGTGATTCATTTCAAATTATAGGTGAGGCTGCAAACGGAGAAGAAGCCCTTTCTTTCATAGAAAAAAAGAAACCTGATGTTATTTTAATGGATTTGAATATGCCTAAAATGAGTGGTTTAGAAACAATTGAGGCTTTGAATGAAAAACAAAACCATACGCCGATTATTATATTAACTACTTATAACGAAGATGAATTAATGTTAAAGGGAATTGAGTTAGGGGCAAAAGGATATTTGCTAAAAGATACGGATCGTGAGAATTTGTTTCGAACATTGGAAGCGGCTATTCGAGGTGAGATATTACTACAACCCAATATTATGGAAAAGATAGTGAATTATAAAAGGAAAGAAATACATGCTAATATGGTTGAAGAAAATAACTTAACAGAAAAAGAATTGTTTGTGTTGAAAGCTATTGCGCGTGGAAATAAGAATAAAGAAATTGCATTCGATATGGGAATAGCTGAGCGAACGGTAAAAGCGTATTTAACAAATATATACAATAAATTAGGTGTTAATTCAAGGTCAGAAGCAGTAGCTGTATCTATTGAAAGGAAATTAATTCATTTTTAAAACATTATATATGCCCAATCGTACATTATAGGCTTGCCCTTTTGTACGATTTTTTTATTTCTTTCTCATGTTATGCTTTAGAAAGTATGAGAGATTTAAGAACGCTCTAATTGCGTTACACAGACGTTTTTAATGTGGGAAAGGAAGAAGAATAATTAAATGGCAACTTTGTTTTTAATTTCTGTAGTAATTTTCTTTATTTGGCTGCAAAGCAAACAAACAAAATTAAACTGGATACATATTATTACTTTTCTCATGATGATAGGGATTATTACTTATACGGCGCCGCAACCAATGACTAGAGATTTACAAGCAGAGTTATTGGCAGTTATGCTTTTTTCTTTCGCTATTGGTGTTTGGCAAGGTGGGGGAATTACAGTCTGTTATGAGGATGGAATTTTATATATTACAAATGGAAAACAGTATTCCATTTCATGGATTCTCTTAATAATTGGCAACATAATTATTATTAATATATTTGAAGATGGATTTACATTTAATGGACCGTGGTTTCTTTTATGTAGTGTTGTCATGGCATCTGGGGTGAAAAACAGTATTCTATGTGTTCTGTACAAATTAACAGTGCGAAATTGAATAGGAAATCAAAGCTGTTTTCTTTTATCCCAACATAAAATGTATTGTTATAAGTTCATAAAAATGAGAAGAACGTATTGGAAGAATGGGGGGAGTTAACTTAGATGTTTTTACCTATTACTATATTTGATAGGTTTAATTGGCTGGGGAATGTTGCTTTCTCTTCAGAAAAGACTAGCAGGAATCGAGCACTTTCGAGGGCGGAAGAAAGCAATGTTAATTTGTGTGAAAATAAATGTAGAGATTCAGTTAATAATATTCATCAAAAAATAAATGTGGATGCTTTGGACTATAGTAATAGTCGTATATGGGGCCGTGCAGAACCTCATTCAACAATTATCATAACAAGTGGTGATATGTATGTTGGAAGCGGACGAGTTAATAAGTATGGAGAATTTAAAATATATACAAATGATTATCTGGAAGAGTATTTGGTACTAGAGATTCAGTTGATAATGGGTGGTTTCTATCAAGGAAGTATAACGGTAAAGTTAATAAGTTAAGGTATGATGATTTTCTTTTTATTTACTAAATAAAAAGGAAGCAACCGTAGTTGCTTCCTACATCAATTAAGCCGAAGCCTTCTTCATTCTCTCAAGTAAACTAGATAACACATGCGTACGATATGATTCTAGTTTTTTACCTTCGTAAGTACGAATACCTAATTTTTTAAGTTCTTTTACATACCAACCTTTGCTTCCGAAATACATGTGATCGCTCCCCTTCAACTTTGTTTTTTGTTTGTTCTGATCATACTTGGAGGTACGGGTATTAATGAAGGAAATGAATTTCGCGCGAAAATGGTTAACTTTGTTGCAAAAGACATATATACTAAGGATAGTATATAACGAGGTGGACAAGACGTGATTATAGAGAAGCACGAAATTCAAATTGACCAAATTACGAGCGGTAAAGTGAATATCTTTACTTTCTATAGGAATAGAAAGCAAGTTGATGATCATTTTTTACGATTGCAAGAACCATCGCTTACAGCAAACTACTTCTTCCATTTTCATTTTGATGCAGAGAGCTTGCATCTACTGCAGGAAGAGTTTCCGAGCGTATATCCGTACGCCGGTAGTGAAACGATTCACGACTGGACGGAAAAGATGAAAGCAGAATTGCAACATCAGATCCAAACAGGAAAATGGAATAAGCGCGTACGTATCGGTAATCGCATTCTAGATGTGGTGTTTACGTGGTGTGACGAAGATATAGTAGAGTAAAAAGAAGCGGATGACGCTTCTTTTTTAGCGCTGGAATAAAACGAGCTTACCTGCAGAAGATGTACAGCGATGTGTTTTTTCGTGCAATCCTTTTTCTTGTAAAATAGATTCACCTTTTGCTTTCGCTTCTTTTTCAGTTGCCGCCTCGAATGATTCATCTAATGCTTTTGAACCATCTTTTTCAAAGACTGTTAGAACGTATACTCCCATGAAAATTCCCTCCAATAATAAAAATCAGAATCTTATAACTATTTTGGCATAAATCACTAGAATATGCAAAGAAATATATGACATTGCGTGTTACAATAAAGTGAAACTTTAATAAGCAGGGGAGTTTTTTATCCCCTGCTTATTATTAGTTGAACCAATCGGGTATTTATGGGCAGTTAACTTTCAGATAAGCTTCTTTGTCTACTGCCCGTTAATACGGGGTAAGGTGAAACTGTAACTATTGGGGAGTCTATTCATGCCTACTTATTAAAGTTTTCAGCAATTTTAATATTGATAAAATGAAACTTTTGAAATATAGAAAGGATCGTTATTTGTGAAACAAGTGAAGTTTATACATGCGGCTGATTTGCATTTGGATAGTCCGTTTAAAGGGATGGAGATGAATGTACCACAGTCTGTTTGGGAGAGAATGAAACAAAGTACGTTTGAATCGTTCGAACGTATTATTGATAAAGCGATTCAAGAGCGCGTTGATTTCGTATTACTAGCCGGGGATTTGTATGATGCGGAGACGAGAAGTTTGAGGGCGCAAGTGTTTGTGCGCGAGCAAATGAAGAGACTGTCGCAGTACGATATCCCTGTTTTTATTATTCACGGTAACCACGATCATTTAGGGGGAAGCTGGGCAGCAATTGAGTTTCCGGAAAATGTTCATGTGTTTACGGAGCCTTATGTAGAAGAGAAATCATTTTATAAAAATGGTGAGCTATTCGCTTCTATTTACGGGTTTAGTTATTTACAGCAAGCGGTAACGGATAATATGACAGCGCAGTATATGAAAATGAGTGATGCACCTTTTCATATTGGCATGCTTCACGGAAGTGTGGAAGGAGATGCAGAGCATAATCGCTATGCACCGTTTCAAATTCGTGAGCTGAAAGAAAAGCAGTTTGATTATTGGGCTCTTGGTCATATACATAAACGTGAAATTTTATTAGAAGAGCCGTGCATTATTTATCCAGGGAATATACAAGGGCGTCATCGTAAGGAAACTGGAGAGAAGGGCGCGTATCTTATTGAACTTACGAAACAGGGAACGCAATGTTCATTTTTCCATACAGCGGATGTTGTGTGGGATGAGGTAGAAGTGAGTATCGATGGACTGGAAACTGTTGATGAACTTATGACGGTGATATCAACCATGATGAATGAATGCCGAAGAGAAGAAGAAGGGACACTATTAACTGTCATATTTACAGGGCAGGGCCCACTTTCTCCTTATTTACGTGATGACAAGCGCGCGGAAGAGATTTTTCATATTTTAGCAGCGGGAGAAGAGCGAAAAGATTTCGTATATGCGATGAAGTGGAAAAATGAGACGGTTTCTTTTGCGGAAATCGAGCGTTTGAAAGAAGAAAATCATTTCGTCGGTAGTGTGCTAAAAGAGTTAGAAGCGTTCACTAATATGGACGGTGTGTTGCGCACGATTTGGACATCTCCTGTAGCGCGTAATAGTATTGAATCTTTTACAGAAGAAGAGAAGAAAGAGATTCAAAAGGAAGCGGAAAATATTATTTTAGAGCAATTATTCCAGCAAGAGAGGGATAAAAAATGAGAATTGAAAAACTCCATATTTATGGGTACGGAAAATTAGAAAATGTGGAAATGGATCTTTCAATGCTGACGGTGCTGTACGGTGAAAATGAAGCGGGGAAATCGACAATTCGCTCGTTTATGAAAAGTATTTTATTCGGTTTTCCGACGAGAGGACAGCGCCGTTATGAGCCGAAAGAAGGCGGCAAGTATGGCGGTGCGATGACTGTGCAAACAGAGAAGTACGGTCGTTTGAAAATTGAACGATTGCCAAAGACGGCAGCTGGTGAGGTGACCGTTTATTTTGAAGACGGAAAAACGGGCGGCGAAGAAATTTTACAGGACATACTAAGCGGGATGAATGAAAGTTTATTTGAATCTGTCTTTTCATTTGATATGCACGGTCTTCAAAATATTCACCAGCTAGGCGAAGCGGATATCGGCAATTATTTATTTTCGGCAAGTGCAGTCGGAAGTGATGCGTTATTACAGCTAGATAAAAAGCTAGAAAAAGAAATGGATCAGCGCTTTAAGCCGAGTGGTCGTAAACCAGAAATTAACGTGTCACTGCAAGAGATGAAGAAGCTTGAAGAGAAGATGAAAGAGTGGCAAGGGAAAATTGGCACGTATGAAAAGCAAGTGGAGCAGTTAAAAGAAAGTGAAGAGAAACTTGCTGCTGTTCGCGTGGAAAAAGAGAGTGCAGAAAAGCGAAAGCAAGATTATGAAATATTAGCTGCGCTTGAGCCTCTCGTTATTGAAAAGCGTGCGCATGAGAAAGTGTTACAAAACGAGAGCGGGCAATTTCCTGTAAACGGGATGGCGCGTTATGAAGCGATTAAGGCGAAGATGGAGCCGCTCCAATTACAAGTTGATTCGCTCTATAAAAAAATAGAGAATGTGCAATCGGAAATGGAATCGATTCAAATAGATGAAGAGTTTTTACAAAAAGAAAGTTATGTAGAAGAACTTCGTATGCAGCACATGTCTTACGAAAATGCACGCCAAGAAATGCGTGATATGACAGGAACGATTACGAATATAAAAGAAGAACTTACGGAGCTAGAGCAACAAATCGGTGCTACTTTTGAAAAAGAAACAGTTCTTTCGTTTGATATGAGTTTGGCAACGAAAGAGTTAATTACCCAAGCAGTGCAAAAGGCGCGCGAACTAGAAACGCAAAAAGCGCAGCTCGATGACCGTTTTAAAGTGGCGCAGGAGCAATTAGAAGAACAAGAAGAAAACATAAGACAGATTAAGCAACAAATGTTAGCGGAGGAAGAGCGAAATACGTTAGCGGAGAAAGAGAAGTCGTTCCAAGATGCGGCGTTTATCGGTATGGGCGCAGAGAGAATGAAGCGCAAGTATGAGGAAAAAGCAGGAGCAGCTATGCAAAAGAAAAAGCAGTGGCAAAGAGTTTGTCTTCTGTTACTTATTATTAACACGCTTGTTTTATTCACGAGTTTATTTATAGATAACCGCCTACTCTTATTTATTAGTGTCATTATTTTTGTAGGGATTGTTCTGGCCCTCGTTTTATATAAAGATCCGTCAAGTGGATTACAAGAAGAGTTTCTTACTCTTCAGCAAAGTGCTGGCGGGAGACAAAGTGAAGAAGCGATGTCTGTTCGCTATCAGTTAGAAAAAGATGAAGAGATTCGGAAGCTATTTGAGCGCGAGTCGTATAAGTTACAACAAATGGAACGAGCGTATGATAAAGTCGTTTCATCGTATGAGGAATGGGAGAGAGAAACGTTCCGCACTAGCGAACAAGTAGATGTGTATAAAATGCGCTATATGTTCCCTGAATTTTATACGTATGCACACATATTGCCAGCGTTTGAGCGTATGGAAAAAATGCAGCAATTATATCGTGAGTTAGAGAAACAAGGCGCTCGTAAATCTTCATTATATGAAATGATTTCGCAATTTGAACATAAACTAGAAACTGTTATCGGTAGTGCGGAGTATAGTAAGCTGCACGAGGCACAAAGCCGTATGCAAAATGAGAAAGAAAAGCGCCAAACTTGTAAGCAGAGAAAAGAGAAGCTGGCGGAATGGCAAGAAGAATATGAGTTCATGCAAGAGCAATTGAAACAACTGTTAGTAGAGCGAGATAGTTTATGGCATATCGCACATTCAACTGATGAAGAGATGTTTTTAGAAGCAGGTAAACTATCGGAAAAACGTGAAGATGCTGAGAAGCAAGTAGGGCGTTTATTACCGCAAATTGATTTGTTAGAACAGCGTTTAACGAGTTTATCATTAGCTGAACATTATGAGGCTGACGGTTATGAGGAAAAATTAAAGCAAGAACTGACAGTTGCACAAAACTGTCTTACGAAAGAGAAAGAACTGACAGAGCGCATGGCGAAACATCGTATGGAAATTGCGAATTTAGAAGAAGGTAGTACGTACGGTGATTTATTGCATGAATGGGAAATGAAAAAAGCGCAAGTACGTGAACAAGTGAAGAAGTGGGCTGCGTATGCGGCCGCAAAGACAGTGTTAACGAAAACGAAGCAATATTATCATGAAGTACATCTTCCTCGTATTTTACAAAAATCAGAAGAGTATTTCGTCTATTTAACAGGCGGACGATATAGTAAAATCTTTTCACCGTCAGAGGCGGAACCGTTCATCGTTGAGCGTAACGACGGTATGCGTTTTTACAGTCATGAACTAAGCCAAGCGACAGCGGAGCAGTTATATTTATCGTTACGATTTGCATTAGCGAAAACATTTGAGCATGACTATCCGTTTATTATTGATGATAGTTTCGTACATTTTGATGGGGTAAGGACAAATCGCACAATTGAACTAATAAAGGAAATTGCGCAAGATAGACAAGTAATCTTCTTTACATGCCATGTGCATTTACTAACGTATTTTACAGAAAAACAGATTATAAAATTAACGCATAAGCGTAAAGAAAATGAGTTGTAGTATGCTATACTAAAAGTAATTGATTTGGTGGAGGAATTCGAATGAAAAAGAAAATTGCAGAATATGAAGTTGGTGAACAAGTCGATGTTTTCTTGTTAATTAAAACAGCGACAAAAGGTTTAGCAAGCAATGGAAAGCCGTTTTTAACAGTAATCTTACAAGATCCAAGTGGAGATATTGAAGCGAAGCTATGGGACGTATCACCAGAAGTTGAGAAACAATATGTAGCAGAAACAATCGTTAAAGTAGCTGGTGATATTTTAAACTACAAAGGACGTATTCAATTACGCGTGAAACAAATCCGAGTTGCGAATGAAAATGAAGTAACGGACATCTCAGATTTCGTAGAAAAAGCACCAGTGAAAAAAGAAGATATGGTCGAAAAAATTACGCAATACATATTTGAAATGAGAAACCCAAACATTCAGCGTCTAACAAGACATTTGTTAAATAAGCACCAAAACGAATTTTTAGAATATCCAGCAGCGACAAAGAACCATCACGAGTTCGTATCTGGACTAGCTTATCACGTCGTATCGATGCTTGATTTAGCGAAAGCTATTGCGGCTTTATACCCATCGTTAGATAAAGACTTACTATATGCGGGCGTTATTTTACACGACCTTGGTAAAGTAATCGAATTATCTGGTCCAATTTCCACAACATACACGTTAGAAGGAAATTTATTAGGCCACATTTCTATTATGGTGAACGAAATTGGTAAAGCAGCAGATGAGCTGAACATCGATGCAGAAGAAGTATTAATTCTTCAACACATCGTTCTTTCTCACCACGGAAAAGCAGAATGGGGTAGCCCAAAACCACCATTAGTAAAAGAAGCAGAAATTCTGCACTACATCGATAACTTAGATGCAAAAATGAACATGATGGACCGCGCATTAGGACGCACAAAACCAGGCGAATACACAGAGCGTGTCTTTGCACTTGATAATCGTTCGTTCTATAAACCGACGTTCCATAATTAATAATGTGAATCAAATGGCCTCATTAAGTGTTAATAAGCTTAGTGAGGCTGTTTTTTATTGAAAATGAAATAAAATAGTTAAGAAGTACGCATGGGTGTAACGAAGAACTAATAAAACATATCTTGCCACTAGAATGGGAGCATAGCAACTTTTTAGGTGAGTACCGCCAGCATTTCAGAAAAATATGCTAAGCAAAAAATACAATAAGCTGCCCATATGGGCAGCTTATTTACATAATTTTCGATATAGGAAGTAGTTTTAAGCATTAGGCAATATAAATTTCATTTCCTGGCTCTTATTTTCGGCGGGTTTTTAGCTTTCGCCAAGCTGAACCGCCAGTTAGCGAAAGGCAAGGCGGTGAATATATTTACAAAATGACAAAACTGTAAGAATACACGAATGTTTGTAAGAAAGTTCGATGTTTTCCTTTTTCTTTTTTTATTATAGTGAAAAAGAAGAACGAAATATTCTCTTATGTAGGAAAGGAAGATAATAATGATTGATCTATTAAACAAATGGATGTTAGAAAGTACAGGCAATTTCAATATCGTTGTAGGACTTACAGCACTTCTATTTTTGGGTTCAGTAATTGCACTTATTATTATTTATAAAAAAATTGGTAAACCAGATGAAAGAACAAATGCTATTTATTTTAAAATTATTTCTTGTATGTTTACTACTCAAATTCTAATGAATTGCATATTTATTTCTTTAGTTGGTAAAGATATCGAGAATTTCCGTCAAATCTTTATATTATTTGAAGCCTTTGTATTCTTCGTTGGAGCTATTTATTCGTTTAAATTATATAGACAGGAATACAAATAATTCACTTATAAGAAACAATAAAAAACAGTAGTGATTTTATACACTACTGTTTTTTATTGTTCATTTTCAAATGTAAACTTTTCATTTTTAGTTAACTGTATATTCTATACATATGAGGTTAACATAACGTCTCATTATCGGTAGCAAGGAAAAAGGAGAAGCCTGCTCTCACAAGGGAACCCTCTTTTTCTGCTCTATGAATCTATACATTTTTTTATACATTTCTATCCTGAAGGGGATTTTAAGATTTCTGTTTGTTACTGAATTAGCTGAAAAACTGTAAAAAACCTTGCATACTCTTAGCGTGTTTTTTGAATGCTGGCGATATCCTACATCCATCAACTTATGAATTTTATAATGTCTCCAAACCAAGAATTTCTTGTGTTTTTAGTCCGAAATTTTATGCAATAAAAAATATCTCGAATTTGAGATAAATAACTTGCTTTTTAATCACTTGAGTTGTAAAGTGATAGTAACGAAAGCGATTGAGTCATATGAAAAACATACACTCAATTGCTTTCGATTAAAAAAACGAAGTAACTTATTCAGTAAAAACTAAGATGAATTTACAAAAACATAATAAGCATAAATTGAAAAGTTAATAACCATATTATTTGTTGGAAATATTATTTTTTAGTTATCACTTGATTAGTAAAATGAAACGGAGGAATAAACAATGTATGAAATTAAAGGGCATCATCACATTTCAATGGTTACAAAAAACGGAAGTGAGAATAACCATTTTTATAAAAACGTACTTGGTTTACGCCGTGTGAAAATGACGGTAAACCAAGATGATCCATCCATGTATCACTTATTTTACGGAGATAGAACAGGAAGTCCAGGTACGGAACTATCATTTTTTGAAATGCCTTTAGTAGGAAAAACGTACCGTGGTACGAATGCAATTACTCGAATCGGATTACTCGTTCCTTCAGAGGAAAGCTTACATTACTGGAAAGAACGATTTGAGAAACTTGGTGTGGAACATAGTGAAATAACAACATATGCAAATCGTCTTGCTTTGCAATTTGAGGATGCGGAAGGTCTTCGTCTCGTACTACTCGTTTCAAACGGAGAAAAAGTAGAGCACTGGGAAACGTGGGAGAAATCCGAAGTTCCTGCACAGCATCAAATTCAAGGAATGGGTTCTGTGGAAATGACAGTGCGTAGACTTGATAAACTGGCGAATACATTAACAGATATATTTGGTTATACAGAAGTTAGCCGAAGCGATGAAGAAGCGGTTTTCCAGTCTATTAAAGGAGAAGCCTTCGGAGAAATCGTTGTGAAATATTTAGATGGTCCTACTGAAAAGCCGGGCCGCGGTAGCATTCACCATTTAGCAATTCGTGTAAAAAACGATGCAGAGCTAGCTTATTGGGAAGAACAGGTGATACAAAAAGGTTTCCATTCTTCTGGCATTATCGATCGTTTCTATTTTAAAAGCTTATACTTCCGCGAATCAAACGGAATCCTATTTGAAATTGCGACAGATGGACCAGGATTTACAGTTGATGGAGATGTAGAACATTTAGGAGGAAAACTTGATTTACCGCCGTTCTTAGAAGATCAGCGAGCAGAAATTGAAGCGAAATTAGCACCTATTGAAGAGAAAATATAAAATTAAAAACCATTGGAGGAATATAAAATGAACCAATTAAAAGGAATTCACCACGTTACAGCAATTACAAGTAGTGCAGAAAAGAACTATGAGTTTTTCACTCACGTTTTAGGAATGCGTTTAGTTAAAAAAACAGTAAACCAAGATGATATTCAAACGTATCATTTATTCTTTGCAGATGATAAAGGTAGTGCAGGAACAGATATGACATTCTTTGACTTCCCAGGTATTCCAAAAGGAGTACACGGTACAAATGAAATTTCAAAAACTTCATTCCGAGTGCCAACTGATGCAGCGTTAGCATATTGGGTAAAACGCTTTGACCGTCTTGAAGTAGAACATACAGGCATTAAAGAGCAATTTGGTAAGAAAACTCTTTCTTTCGTTGATTTCGATGATCAACACTATCAATTAATCTCTGATGAATTAGATAAAGGGATCGAATCAGGTACACCATGGCAAAACGGTCCAGTTCCATTAGAATATGCAATTACTGGCTTAGGCCCTGTATTTATTCGTATCGCAAACTTTAGTTTCTTCAAAGAAGTGTTAGAAAAAGTTCTATTATTTAAAGAGATTGCGCAAGAAGGAGAATTCTATTTATTTGAAGTAAACGAAGGCGGAAACGGTGCTTCTGTCATTGTAGAACATAATACGGTTCTTCCGGAAGCACAACAAGGCTTTGGTACAGTGCACCATGCTGCATTCCGCGTAGAAGATCGCGCTGTATTAGAAGAGTGGATTGAGAGAATCGGTAGCGCCCAACTTCCGTCATCTGGATATGTAGATCGTCACTTCTTCGAGTCATTATACGCAAGAGTAGCACCACAAATTTTATTTGAATTTGCAACAGACGGCCCAGGATTTATGGGGGATGAGCCATACGAAACACTTGGCGAAAAGTTATCATTACCTCCGTTCCTAGAGCCAAAGCGTGAAGAAATTGAAAAATTAGTTCGTCCAATTGATACAGTAAGAAGTACGAAGGAATTTATTAAAGAGTAAAATAGAAATAATAAGTAGGAGAGCAAGTAGTTTTAGCGGATCGCTGGAACTGCTTGCTTTTTTATTTGGGCTATAAAATTTTCTGAAAAATGTTTCTCAAATTTTATAAATAGAAATATTTGGTATAATTCATTTAAATTATAAATTTTCTGACAATTGTTTTTCAATACATAGAAAAGAGGTGGTGATATACAATTTGAATAATTGTATAAATATCCTAATTTTGTAAGTTTGGAGAAAAGGGGATGCGAGTGTATGGGAGCAGATGTAGTAACACGGGAGCAAATGAAACATCCTTTAGATGATTGGTATCGTGTAATGTTGCAGCAAGATATAGAGAAAGCTAGGGAAATGAAGGAAGATATTGAGAGTGAATTTTCTAATGTAAAAGAGGATGGGGATTTATGGCTATATTACTCTTTATTAGATTTTAGATATAAAGTGCTGGCGGATGGCTTACAAATTACTAAAAATAGTTTTGATAAAATTGATGAAATTTATAAAACGTCTGAAAATCGTTTGTCATATTACTATTATTTTTTTAAGGCAATGCATGCAACTCTAATATCAAATTACAATGATGCAAGTAGATGTTATGAGAAGGCCAAAACACTAATAAAATATATTCCTGATGAATTAGAATATGGGGAATTCTGTTATCGTCTTTCTGCATTTTTCTACAATACAAGGCAACCAATGAATACAATGAAATATGTAAATAAAGCTAAAGAAATTTTTTCAAAACAATCAGGACAAGATATGAATATTGCTTTATCTCAAAATCTTTTAGGACTAACTGCCATACAAATAAAGCAATATGAACAAGCAGAAGAGTGTCTAAATTCAGCGATAGATATTCTACAAAAACAGGATAACGCTATATTGCTTTTAAGGGTACGTCATAATTTAGGATGGCTATACGCAAGTCAAAACCTTTCTGCACTAGCTATTCGACATCTTTCGGAAGTAACAGAGAAATTCCCAGCACATTTCAAAGCGATTTTCCTACAAGCTAGGGAACATTTTAAACTGGGAGAAACAAACATTGCTGAAGAATTAATTGATAGAGGATTAAATATTTGTATGGAGTTAGAAAATGAAGAGTATATACATCATTTTAGTATTTTAAAAGCAGTAAATGGTAATGTTCCTATTAAAGAATTAGAGCAGATTATCCTTAAAGGAATTACTTATTTTGATAAAGAATCTTTATATAGTTACACTCAGGAATATGTGGAAAAACTTGCAATAAAGTTTCGTGAGGATGCTAATTACATGAAAGCAAGTGATTATTTTTACAAAGCATTACAGGCAAAAGAGAAGAAGATAGAGAGAGGAGCATTAAAATAATGTTAAAAAAAATAGGTATGGCTGTAACTGGTATAGTGTTAGTTGGTATTGTATCTGTCGGTTTAAATAGTTCTTTTGTACAACAAGCGGAGCACGGTGATGTTCCAGCACCAGCAAGACCAGACTACGTTAACATTGGAGAGACAGGTGGAGCACCAGCAGATAATAGAGACGATGGAGGAGCACCGGCCAACTTCAATAAAGGTGACGGTGGCGGTATTAGCAAGCAAGACTCACACGCTGACCATTTTTAAATTAAATAATAAAGTGAAGGGACCTCATAACGAGGTCCCTTTTCTTTTTGGTCGTAAAAAAAATTGACTTACTTTAAATATGTAACTATAATAGTTACGAAGTAACCATCACTAATGGCAATGAGTAATATTTTTTTAGTATAATTGTAACTATCGTGGTTACAGTTAAAAATAATCATAAAACAACCAAATAATGTAAAAACTTTAAGTAGCAACTTGAGAAAGGAGACGGGAATTTTGAAACGGTTTAAATTTTATTTCATTAGCGGTATTGTGCTCGTTTTGTTAATTGTATGTAACTTCGTTGATAAGCCGATTGCGAAGGTTGGAGAAGTGAAAAATACTGTTGTGATGAAGCTGCATACGAAAGAGAGTATGGCGCAAATTGATGGGCAGACGATTTACTTTAAGCAAATTGGTGAGGGGAAGCCGCCTTTACTTATGCTTCACGGGTTTGGTGGTTCTTCAGATGGGTTTAGTGATATTTATCCGGAACTTGTAAAGGACCATACGATTATCGCGGTTGATATTTTAGGATTTGGACGTTCTTCGAAGCCGGTTGATTTTCAGTATTCGTTTCCTGCGCAAGTGAATTTATATTATAAGTTAATGAAGAAACTCGGATACGATCAATTCGCAGTACTGGGTCATTCGATGGGCGGAGAGATGTCTCTAAATTTAGCGTATTTATATCCGGATGCAGTAACGCATCTCGTTTTAGCGGATTCTACAGGGATAGAGTCTTTCCAGCAAAAAGAAAGCTATGAAGTGCCACCGCTATCAACGGACTTACAAACTGTAACAGAGATTACAGATTATAATAAAAATGCAGTGAAAAATAGTCGCGATGATAAAGAGCATTATGATCAACTGACGAAAATGAGAGAGCGCCGCATTGCGATGGAAGCCGATAAAATTAAGGTGCCGACTTTAATTATATGGGGACGACACGATAAGAGCGTTTCTTGGAAAAATGGTGAACTGTATCATGAGCTATTTGCAAATAGTACGTTTCATATCATTGAAAAAGGATACCACGCACCGTTTCGTCAGGAACCAATAGAGTTTATGGAATATGTACAAGCGTTCTTCGCGAAGAATCCGCAATAAATTTTAAGCATAAATCCACTTCTTTCCTCATACAGTGAAACTAATAAGGCTTGTCTAAGGAAAGGAATGAAGTACAGTGGAAACTTTACCATGGTGGGTGTATCTTGTAATCGTCGGGATCGTATTAAGTGGCTACATGGTTTTATATACTTCAAAAAAAGAGCAAGAGATGGATAATGAGTTTATCGAAAAAGAAGGCGAAGTGTATATGAAGCGTTTAGAAGAAGAGCGAGAGAAACGGAATCAGGATAGTGATAAAGATTCGGTATTGCTTTAATAGACATTTTGAAAGGCTACCAACTAGGAGAACTTTACATCTAGGTGGTAGCCTTTTTTCTTTTTTTGGAGCAGTATATGTTCATCAAGCTAAGCTTATATAAGCTTAATTCTACATGTATATGATATTCATCATGAACTTTTATTGATGGTATTTATATATATGTTCACTCATAAGAATGGAAATAGCGCAGTATCTACAGGGGGGATTAACAATGCATGGGGATGAAACAACATTACATCCTGATACAGGTGTTACATCTGTAATGTTTGTTGAGCGTTCATTAAATGAAATTCGTTTTTGGTCTAGAATCATGAAGGAGCATTCTTTTTTTCTTCGCTTAGGGTTTAGATGTGAGGATACGCAACTAATCGAAGAGGCTAATCAATTTTATCGATTGTTTGAACATATCGAACAAATAGCGCATTCCTATACAAATGAAACAGATCCTGAGCAAATAAAAAGATTTAATTCAGAAGTACAACAAGCCGCAACTAATATTTGGGGATTTAAACGAAAAATTTTAGGGTTAATTCTCACGTGTAAATTGCCAGGACAAAATAACTTTCCACTGTTAGTTGACCATACAAGTAGGGAAGCTGATTATTTTAGAAAACGTTTAATACAATTAAATGAAGGGAAATTAGATGCTCTTCCTGATGCTATTATTAAAGAAAATGTTTTCTTTTTAAGGATTATGGCAGATCACGCTAAATTTATTGGTCATCTTCTTGATCCATCGGAAAGAAAGCTTGTAGATACAGCTCGGAATTTTAGTAATGATTTTGATGAATTGATGTATCAAGCAATTGACTTAGAATCTATGAAGCCACAATCCCAAACAGTCCCTCTTTTAGATCAATTTTTAGATCAAAATCGTGTGTCGGTTACATCTCTTCGGGATTTTAAGAAAACAGCGCGTGATTTAATTGAGCAATGTAAAATAAAGAGTATCATTCATCCGTTATTAGCAGACCATGTTTTCCGTGAAGCTGATAGATTTCTTGAAATCATTGATATGTTTGATGTTCATCTTACAAATATTCAATCACAACCTAGATATTAGAAGATAAGGAAAGATAATATTTTATTTTCAGCTGAGAAGTTAACAGTTTATGGTTAGCTTCTTTTCTTTGTGATGAAAATGTTTAAAAATGAAACTGTACGTTATTCTTTCTGGAGAATGATAAGAAAGGATGGCGTATTTTTTATGCTTAATCTAGTCTTAACTAGTATCTGTTCGTTATATTATTGTTCGGGAAATTATTATAGGAGCATATCATATGAAATATACACACTACATAGCGCCATTACAACCTGTAACGTAAAAGTTGCACAGCTAACGCAACGACAACTCGCTTTACTCTTCATCAGTTATTTGACCATACTAGACGTAGAGAGGTGATAAACACAGTATGATTTTTAGTGAACGTTTAAAACAAGAACGAGAGAAACGAAATTGGTCGCAAAATGATTTGGCTGAAAAAATTCATGTAAGTAGGCAGTCTGTTTCGAAATGGGAGACGGGAAAGAACTATCCGAGCATTGAAATTATTATTCATTTAAGCGATCTGTTCGGTATTACGATTGATGAATTATTAAGGAGTGACGAAGAGTTGACGCAGAAAGTAATTGAAGATAGTAAACAGTTAGCATATCCAAAATGGAAGGTGTTTTTCGATAGTTTATTTATGATGGGCGTATTTTTGTTTATTACAAAAATCGTTTTATGGATGTTAAATAAGTTTGCCGGAGCAAGCATTACACTTGTAGCAGATGCACCATATGTAATGAATTTTTTACCCCTCATACTAATGGTTATAGGTGGCACGGCTTCTGATAAGTTGAAGAAAATATATAGATAGAGGAAATAATTCCACCGCACTAGCTGTTCTTTCTACTCAAATTGTGTACTATAAAGGATAGGATGACATAAAGAAGGGGACATTTAGAATGGAATTTCATGAACAGAAGATTTTGCCGGCAGTGAGGCAAATTAAAGATTTGGAAAAGCTATTACATAGTTCGTATGAGTATATTGTTATTTTAGATATTCATGTTGGTCAATTGAAGAGTGTTGTGTCACTTGCGAAGCAGCATAGTAAAAAGGTGTTTTTACATGTTGATTTGATCCATGGATTACAAAGTGATGGGCATGCGACGGAGTTTTTATGCCAAGAATATAAACCGTACGGGTTACTTTCGACAAAGGCGAGCGTGATTATGAAGGCGAAGCAAAAGGGTGTCGTCTCTATTCAGCGCATCTTTTTAATTGATTCTAGCGCGATGGAAAAGAGCTGTAATTTGCTAGAAAAGACGAAGCCGGATTATATAGAGGTGCTTCCTGGTGCGCTAACGGATGTGATTGCTGAAGTGAAAGAGCGTACTGGTGTCCCGATTTTAGCGGGTGGTTTCATTCGTACTGTGGAAGATGTTGAAAGAGCTTTAAATGCTGGTGCGACAGCAATTACGACATCAAAAAAAGAACTATGGAAACATTACCAAAAAAAGTGACGAAAATGTGAAAAAATTCTGTTGACACCGCTTTCATGAAAGGTTAACATTATAGACAAGTTAATAAACGTGACGGAGAAAAGAAGAGATCCACATTTTATTGTTTCTATATATTATATAGAAGCATGTAAGCTGTGGATCTTTTTCTTTTGAAAAAACGAATGGCCATTCATTTTACCTCTATCACATTTGAACGCATTTAAATTGATTGTGGAGGGATTTTATGTCAGCATTTTTAGGGGAGTTAATAGGGACTGCATTGTTAATCTTACTTGGTGGCGGCGTTTGCGCTGGTGTAAGTTTAAAGAAGTCGTTTGCAAAAGATTCAGGTTGGATTGTCATTACAATGGGCTGGGGCTTAGCGGTAGCAGTTGCAGCGTACGCGGTTGGATCAATTAGTGGGGCACATTTGAATCCAGCTTTAACGATAGGACTAGCATTTAAGGGAGCGTTCCCATGGAGTGACGTACCAGGTTATATCGCAGCACAAATGATTGGGGCAATTATCGGGGCAGTTCTTGTATATTTACATTACTTACCACACTGGAAAGAAACAGAAGATCCAGGAACAAAATTAGGTGTATTTGCAACAGGTCCAGCAATTCCGAACACATTTACAAACCTTTTGAGTGAAATGATTGGAACATTCGTTTTAGTATTTGGTATATTAGCAATTGGAGCAAATAAATTTGCAGATGGTTTAAATCCATTTATCGTAGGTTTCTTAATCGTAAGTATTGGTTTATCATTAGGTGGAACAACAGGATACGCGATTAACCCGGCTCGTGATTTAGGTCCGCGTATCGCACACTTCTTCCTTCCGATTGCAGGAAAAGGCGGTTCAAACTGGAAGTATGCATGGATTCCAGTAGTCGGTCCAATTTTAGGTGGATCACTTGCAGGATTATTCCATCAAGTTGTATTTGAAGGAAAACAAAATGTAGCACTTATTTATATGATTATTGCAACTGTGATTGTACTAGCAATCTCTTATATGACAAGTAAAAAAAGTGAAAGCAATACAAATAGTAGAAAAGTAGCATAGGGGGAAACCGATATGAAAAAATATATTCTTTCTTTAGACCAAGGAACAACTAGCTCACGCGCAATTCTGTTCAATAAAAAAGGTGAAATTGTTCATTCAGCTCAAAAAGAGTTTACACAACATTTTCCAAAGCCAGGTTGGGTAGAGCATAATGCACAAGAAATTTGGGGATCTATTTTAGCAGTTATCGCAACTTGCTTAAGCGAAGCTGATGTAAAACCAGAACAAATCGCTGGTATCGGTATTACGAACCAACGTGAAACAGCGGTTGTTTGGGATAAAACGACTGGAAAACCAATTTACAACGCAATCGTATGGCAATCTCGTCAAACAGTTGAAATTTGTGATGAGTTGAAAGAAAAAGGTTATAGCGAAACGGTTCGCGAAAAAACAGGTCTTTTAATTGACGCATACTTCTCTGGTACGAAAGTAAAATGGATTTTAGATAACGTTGAAGGTGCAAGAGAAAAAGCAGAAAACGGCGATCTATTATTCGGAACAATTGATACGTGGCTTGTATGGAAACTATCTGGTGGAAAAGCGCACGTAACGGATTACTCAAATGCATCACGTACATTAATGTTTAATATTCACGACTTACAGTGGGATGATGAGCTTCTAGACATGTTAACAGTACCAAAGAGCATGCTTCCAGAAGTACGTCCATCATCTGAAGTTTATGGCGAAACAATCGACTATCACTTCTTCGGTCAAAATATACCGATTGCAGGCGTAGCCGGTGACCAGCAAGCAGCATTATTTGGACAAGCTTGTTTCGGTGAAGGTATGGCGAAGAACACGTACGGAACTGGTTGCTTCATGTTAATGAACACAGGTGAAAAAGCAGTAGCTTCTGAGCATGGTCTATTAACAACAATTGCATGGGGAATAGATGGTAAAGTAAACTACGCATTAGAAGGAAGTATTTTCGTAGCAGGTTCTGCAATTCAATGGTTACGTGACGGAATGCGTATGTTTAAAGATGCAAGCGAAAGTGAAGTATACGCATCACGCGTTGCATCAACTGAAGGTGTATACGTTGTACCAGCATTCGTAGGTTTAGGTACACCGTACTGGGATAGTGAAGTACGCGGCGCTATGTTTGGTGTAACGCGCGGTACGACGAAAGAGCATTTCATTCGTGCAACGCTAGAATCTTTAGCATACCAAACGAAAGATGTATTATGCGCAATGGAAGCAGATTCAGGTATTGAACTGAAAACATTACGCGTTGATGGCGGAGCAGTTAAAAATAACTTCTTAATGAAGTTCCAAAGTGATATTTTAGATGTTCCTGTAGAGCGTCCGGTGATCAATGAAACGACAGCTTTAGGGGCAGCGTACTTAGCTGGTCTTGCAGTTGGATATTGGAAAAACCAAGATGAAATTAAAGAACAGTGGCATATGGACAAACGCTTTGAACCAACGATGGAAGCGGAAACAAGCGAAGAGCTATATGCTGGATGGAAAAAAGCAATTGAAGCAACAAAAGCTTTCAAATAATCATAAACAGTGTTATAATGGTGACAAGTTAATAATTCGGTAGGAGATTTGGAGAGACCACAACACGCTATAGAGGCGAAATCTATAGCGGAGTTCGTGGTCTCTTTTTTCGTTATCAAAGGGAGGAATTACCATGAAATTTTCAAGTAAACAACGTAAAGACGTATTAAACGGAGTAAATAAACAAGAGTTAGATGTGATCGTAATTGGTGGAGGTATTACTGGTTCTGGTATTGCATTAGATGGAGCAACACGCGGGTTATCAACAATTGTGTTTGAAATGCAGGACTTTGCAGCAGGTACATCAAGTCGTTCAACGAAGCTTGTACACGGTGGTCTACGTTATTTAAAACAACTTGAAGTGAAAATGGTAGCAGAGGTGGGGAAAGAGCGTGCAATCGTATATGAGAACGGTCCCCATGTAACAACACCAGAGTGGATGTTACTTCCGTTCCATACAGGCGGTACGTTCGGATCATTCAGTACATCAATTGGTCTTCGTGTATACGACTTCTTAGCAGGCGTAAAACGAAGCGAGCGCAGAAAAATGTTTAACCGTGAAGAAACATTAAACAAAGAGCCTCTTGTGAAAAAAGAAGGATTAAAAGGCGGCGGTTACTACGTAGAATATCGTACAGACGATGCTCGTCTTACAATTGAAGTAATGAAAGAAGCAATTGAACACGGTGCAAAAGCTGTTAACTACGCAAAAGTAGACGGTTTCTTATATAAAGATGGAAAAGTATGCGGTGTACGTGTAATCGATTTACTAGATGGCGAAGTATATGAAGTGTACGGTAAGAAAATTGTAAACGCAGCTGGCCCTTGGGTAGATACACTTCGTGAAAAAGATAACTCGAAAAAAGGGAAAGTACTTCAGTTATCAAAAGGTGTCCACTTAGTAATTGACCAAAAACGTTTCCCGTTAGGGCAAGCTATTTACTTCGATACACCAGATAAACGTATGGTGTTCGCGATTCCTCGCGGCGGAAAAACATACGTAGGTACAACAGATACGTTCTATGATAAAGACGCAGCTGTACCGCACATGACAACAGAAGATCGCACATATATCATTAATGCGATTAACTACATGTTCCCAAGTGTAAAAATTACAGAAAAAGATGTAGAATCAAGCTGGGCTGGTGTACGTCCATTAATTTATGAAGAAGGTAAGAATGCATCTGAAATTTCTCGTAAAGATGAAATTTGGACTTCTGAATCTGGCTTAATTACAATCGCAGGTGGTAAATTAACAGGATACCGTAAAATGGCTGAAATGGTAGTAGACTACGTAACAAACCTATTACAAAAAGAAGGTCATAGTGCATATCCGAAGAGCGACACGAAACATATGCCAATCTCTGGTGGACATGTAAGTGGTTCACACGGATTCCCAGCATTCGTTGCGAAAAAAGCAGACGAAGGTACGAAATCTGGTTTAACGAAAGCACAAGCAGAAGAATTCGCGAAATTCTACGGCTCTAACGTAGACGTACTGTTCGACTTAGCGAAAAAACATAAAGACGAAGCGAAAGAATACAACATGCCACTAGACGTTCTAATCCCACTTGTATACGCAATGGATTACGAAATGACAGCAAAACCAGTTGACTTCTTCGTACGACGTAGAGGCGCTGTATTCTTCAACATCCACTGGGTATATGAGTGGAAAGAAGCAGTAATCAACTACATGGCTGCGAAACTAGGCTGGAGCAAAGAAGAGCAAATGAAATACACAGCTGAACTAGAAAAAGCATTAACAGACGCTGTAATTCCTGTAGATCAACAAGAGCAGGCAGCTGCATTAGCGTAAAATAGAGAACCACCTGAAGGGGAGCCTTTAGGTGGTTTTTTGTTTTATTATGAATGTGCTAAAGTCTCGATTAAAGTGTTGTATCACAATAAAAGGTTTACTCTTAGTGAAGAAAAATTAAAGTTAAAAAACGATACGGACACTATCATCCGTATTTTTTTATAAATTAATAAAACTTTTCCATACGGTGCGTCGTCTAATATATGGGGAGGAGGAAATGGTGTGGATGAATTAACGGTAGAAGCGTTTGAAATAGAAGATAAGGAACTCCTTATCGATGAAATCATGAATAAGTATGGACAAGAAGTCTTACAGCTTGTGTATTCATATGTGAATAATAAAGAGGTTGCTGAGGATGTAACGCAAGATATATTTGTGAAATGTTATAAATCTCTTCATACATACAAAGGGAAGTCGAATGTGAAAACGTGGTTATGGAGAATTGCGATTAATCAATGTAAGGACTATGTAAAAAGTTGGTATAACAAAAAGGTGATCGTGACAGAGGATGAATCGGCTTATATTGGGGTTCAAAATGATAGTGTCGAACAAACTGTCATTCAAAATGCGGAGGACCGTGAGCTCGCTTCTGCAGTAATGAATTTACCGATAAAATATCGAGAAGTCATTTATCTATTTTATTATGAAGAATTACCAATTAAAGATATTGCCATTGTAATAGACGTGAAAGAAAACACGATAAAAACGAGACTGAAAAAAGCGAAGGAGCTTTTGAAGAAAGGATTGGAGGAGTAATCAAATGGAAGATCGATTAAAAGGCCTGCGAAAATCAATGGAGAATACAACGTTTAAACATTTGAGTTTTTCCGATCAACATCGAAAGCAGGTGCGCGAAAAAATCAATGCTTTAAACGAAAAGGAAGAGGACATCTCTTTAGCAATTTTACAACTCCTCAGTAATGAAAAAACAGGATACGAATTGTCACAGTTACTACGAGGGAGAGGGATTCGAAAATTCGAAGGAAATGAAGGGTTTTTATATACCGTATTACATCGTCTAGAACAGAATCGTTTTATTCAATCAAGTTGGGATCATGAAGGAGCGAAATATTATCAATTAAATGATAAAGGAAGAAAGATGCTGCGAAAGGCAGAGAAAAATGCTACGAAGGTACAATTTATATTAAAAGGCTTAGTACAGGAGTGAGGCGAAATTGAATAAAAAAGGGGAGCGTTTTGTAAGCGAAGTTACGAACCATATTAAATCAAAAGAAGCAAAGAGCTTTGTAGCAACTGAACTAGACTTTCACTTAAAACAGGCGAAGAACACATGGATAGAAAAAGGATTAAGTGAGGAAGTCGCTGAAAATAAAGCTGTGGAACAAATGGGAAGTCCGATTAAATTAGGGCAGGAGCTTAACAAACTACATAAGCCAAAGGTGGATTGGTTCTTACTTATTTTATTAGTGGCTGCTATGGGGTTAGGGTTTTTGCCAGTTTTAGCTTTTGAATATACGAATGATGTAATAATGAATAAGGTGATATTTGTTATTCTCGGTGTTATAACAGCGATTGGGATGATGTTACTTGATTATCGGAAATTAGAGAGAATGGGATTGTTGTTTTACACAATCGGAGTAGTTGTCCTGTTAATGCTATACTGTTTTCCAAACGCTTCAATGATTGGAGAACCGTTAATAAAAATTGGTCCAATTGCAGTTGACTGTTTAATGGCAGTACCTTTCTTTTTTCTAGCTTGGGCTTCTTTTTTCAATAATAATAGGCTAAAGGTTATACATCTTGTGGTTTTATATTTATTTTCTTTGTATTTATTTTTAATTGTATCCACCCTTTCGTCAATTTTTGTTTATATGACAATGGTATTCGTTATGCTTTGGTGGAGTAAGTTAGGAAAGAAAACGGCGTTGATTATTACGATTGTACCCATTTGTTTATTTATTATTAAGGCATCGGTATCCTGGTCTTCAGGATACCACTTAGATAGAGTTTTAGGGTATTTAAATCCTGAGAGTGATGCAGGTGGCGCAGGATTTATGTATATACGTTTAAAAGAGGTAATGTCGTCGGCTGGTTGGTTTGGTACATCTGGAGATACAAAGTTCATCCCTGCTGCGGATACTGATTTTGTGTTTGCAAGTTTGACTTACTATTATGGGTATGTGCTTGCGCTAATTCTTGTTTCCGTTCTTTCTCTTTTTGTAGCAAGATTAGTAATCATATCTTATAAAATAAATGACCGATATGGTAAATTGCTTCTCGTTGGAGGAATGACTCTTTTCGTAGTCCAGTTTATTTATAACGTGGGCATGATTTTAGGTTTATTACCGATTGCTTCTATATCGTTGCCTTTTATTAGTTATGGATTAACACCAACTGTATTCCATGCGCTTTTAATAGGGATCGTGTTAAGTGTATATCGACGTAAAGATATGTCGTTTAGCATGAGAAAAACACCTTGATAATTATCAAGGTGTTTTCGTTATAAGCTCAAAACTCTCCGAATCAGCCCGAAGTATAAAAGGACTAACCTCGCCAACGCTATAAAGTTGCAGTTCATGCATCGCGCGCGTACAAGCAGTGTAGAACAATCTACGAACGCTCTCATCGCTGTACACATCTTTAGAAGCATCGTAAATAATGACAGCATCAAATTCGATACCTTTCGCTAAGTAAGCAGGGATCACGACAATGCCTTGCTCATACTCGGCTGAGTTACTTTTCACGAGTTTAATATTCTCGATATGACTAAGTGCTTCGTAGGCAGCGGCGCTTTCAGCTGCAGATTTACATATAATTGCGATCGTATTATGCTGCTCTTTTTGTAGTTCAGCAACTTTGGCAGTAATATGTTCGTGCAGTTCGCTGTCATTCGATACTTTCGTCACTGTAGGTTTCTCACCGTCACGTTCAAAGGCGTGAATGTTCTCTCCTTCCGGTACGAGAGCACGTGTAAATTCAATAATCGGTTTTGTTGAGCGATAGCTACGAGTTAAGTTGATACCGTTCGTTTCATCTGGTCCGTATAAGCTAGTAAGTGTATTGAAATTCACTGCTTCACTCGCATGGGCAAATATCGCTTGGTTAAAGTCTCCAAGTACAGTCATTCTTGCAGCAGGGAAGAGACGTTTTAAAAACTCAAATTGAAACGGCGAATAATCTTGTGCTTCGTCTACGAGTACATGTTTAATCGATCTATTCGTTTGGAAGCCTTCAATTAATTCTTTTAAAAGTAAGAATGGAGTCGCATCCTCATAATATAGCTTTCCTTCATCGAGCATGTTTACTGTTAATGAGCAAATGTCATCCCACTCTTTCGGTTTTTCCTCAGCAACCCATGATGCATCTGTGAAGAGTTGTTTATATATGCCTGTGAAGTTGATGAAGCGCAATGTTTGAACACCTTTACGAAGCGGCTTCAATTTTTTACGGACAATCATACGTCCAAGTACTTTCGTTTCTTTCTCAAAATCATTAAAGGAGTTGTCGTCAAACTCGCCTTTTTTCTGTAAATATTTATAAGCCTTTTGGTATTCATCTTTACTAAGTAATTCAATTTCCTCTTCTACCCAAGGCTTTTTCAGTTCTGTTTTTTCAATTGCATCTATTTGTTTATTTAGCCAATCCGTTAACTTTTCAATTCGATTATGGAAGCGGAGGGAGGAGTCAGTATTGTAAAACTGCTCTGTAATTTCTTTAGCAGAAGCAATTAACTTTCCTCTAAATTTCATTCCTCTAAATAGCATGCCTGAAGATTCAAGAGATTGTCTGTACGCTCGAATCATCTCGAAAAATTGGGTGGATGCTTTAAATCGAATGCTCGCATTTCTCGTTTTATAGGTAGGGCTATCCGTTTCAGTTAACATATATTCTAATTGTTCATAAGGATCTTCAACGTCAAATGACTTGCTTAGTCTATGGTTTAAATATTCTTGGAATGTCACTTGCTGCATATTTTCTTCACCGAGTTCAGGTAGTACGTTAGAAACGTAGCTGTTGAACATAGAGTTAGGGGAGAAGAGAATAATTTGATCCGCTTTTAACCATTCGCGATATTTATATAGTAAGTAGGCGATTCGTTGTAGGGCAGCTGACGTTTTCCCGCTACCAGCAGCTCCTTGCACGATAAGTAGTCGGCCTTCATCGTGACGAATAATTTCATTTTGCTCGCGCTGAATCGTAGCAACGATACTTTGCATATGTTTGTTCGTACCTTTTCCGAGCGCTTGTTGCAGAATTTCATCGCCAATTGTAAGACTCGTATCGAACATAGAATCAATCTCGCCATTTTGGATAATGTATTGTAATTTTTTCTCCACATTACCGTGGATTACGCCGCCTGGTGTACTGTATTCAGCCGGTCCTGGTGGATAATCGTAGTACACACTCGAAATAGGTGCGCGCCAGTCATATATAAGGAAGTTTTCTCCGCTTGCATCAGTAAGTGTAGCTACGCCGATATAAATTTGATCCGCAGCAGATTCTCCTTCTTCTTTGAAATCAATTCGTCCAAAGTAAGGTGCTTTATGCATACGTCGTAGTGCAGCAAGTCGATTAAAGGTGTGCTTATGGGTAATTTGTGTGACAGCTAGTGACTGAGCTTGTTGTCTTAAGTTGATAACTGTTTCAAGATAATCATCAAAAGTATCAGTATTCACTTTTACGTCATCCCAAAAGTGTTTACGAATATGGATTACTTCTGCCCGGCGTCTGCCAGTTTCGTTTTCCAGTTTATCAATTTGCGCCGTAATCGTTTCTATTACGGTATCCAATCGTTTTTGCTCTAAATCAAGTTTTTTGTTCATACGGTAAGCACTCCTTTAAAAGTGAAAAATAGAGGTTGACTGAAGATGTGTTTTGGTGTACAATTAAGATACGGATAAATACGTTCTGTGTATTTTCTAAAGCGTGTTTCTGTACTAATTTAACATAGTTTTTTAATTTAATCAATGATAATAAGATAAACCTTGGTTCCGTGTGTGATGGAATCAAGGTTTTTGGTTTTTCTTTAAGAAAGAATTGAAATTTTGTCGAGGAGAACTTAAGTAAAGCATAAAAGAAAATGAGGAATAGGGGATACTGATGGAAAAACATTTTGAGGAAGCGCATCGCTTTTGTTCTCGTAATAGAAAACATTTAGAAAAAGATGTTGTATGTGGTTGTTTTTATTGTTTGGAAATTTTCAATCCAGGCAAAATTACAGAGTGGTGGGATGATGATAACACAGCAGTTTGTCCGCATTGTGGGATTGACGCTATTATCGGAGAAAGCTCTGGATTTAAAATCACAGAAATGTTTTTAAGTGAAATGCATAAAAGATGGTTTTAGTTAAATGAATGACAAAATCAACTTCTGTTAACGAAGATTATGTAAATATATAAGTAACTAAGATTTTACACGATCCATAAAACGAAAAAGATGTTAACCTTTCTGTAGAATCGGGGAAGTAATCATATAATTTCATTTATCCAATCTACACGTAATGTATCACGAGAAGAGAGCATACAAAAAAAGCTTGGGCCGAAGCCCAAGCTTTTTTCACTTCATTATTTCTTTTCTTCTTTCTTATCGTCAGCTTTTTGCTCTTTGAAAAGATCTTTTAAATCTTTATCGTCAACTTTTACGTCAGCTTTTTTGATTTCTTTCATCATAAGATCGTTCATGAATTCAGCGTCTTGTGCTTTCTTCGCAACTAGCTCTTTTTTCAGGTCAGCTTTTGATTGCTCGAATGGTTTTTCTGGCTCTTTAATGTCTGTAACTTTAATGATGTGGTAACCGAATTGTGTTTTTACAGGTTCGCTTACTTCATCTTTTTTCAGTTTATAAGTAGCATCTTCGAATTCTTTAACCATTTTACCATGTTCGATGAATCCTAAGTCGCCACCTTTTTCTTTTGAACCAGTATCTTCAGAGTATTGTTTCGCTAACTCTTCGAAAGATTTACCTTGTCCAAGTTCCTCTTTAACTTTTTTCGCAGTCGCTTCATCTTTTACAAGAATGTGGCTTGCTTTAACTTCAGGCTTGTAGTTATCTTTTAATTCTTTATCAGTGATTGTTTTCTCGATAGCTTTTTCTTGAGCTAATTGAGCACGCACACCAGTTTTTAAAGTTTCTTCTTTAATACCTTGTTGTTTTAATAGTGTATCGAATTGATCACCGTATTGTTTTTTCATTTCATCGAACTTTTTGTCTACTTCTTTGTCTTCAACTTTGTAGTTTTTAATAAGTACTTTTTCCATAACCATGTTGTTTAGTACTTGTTTACCAGCTTGTGTCTTCATTTGATTGTAGAACTCGTCTTTTGTAATGTCACCAGCTTTAGATGTAACGATTTTGTCTGATGATGATCCTGTTCCACATGCTGATAATGCGATTACACTTGTTGCGGCTAAGGCAAGCATAGCTTTCTTCATTCGATAAACACTCCTACTATTATGTATTTTTAATTTATCCTACACCAATGAATTTTGGTTCATAAGAGCCCGATTAAGTCTCACTGATACTTTTGCTTTTTTCGTTGGTAAAGCGCGCTTAACAGGGCTTACCGAGGCTGAGGATAAAGTTAAGATGCGTGTCATTTATTTCATAGTATAAGCAATATGTACAAAATTTAATATATCATATTTCGACTCAATTTCATATTGATAAAGAAAATTTAACCAGTACGTGTCAGATTTTGAAGGTGTTCCGTATTGGGCGCATGCCGCATATATAGAAAAGAGGAGGGGATGGGGATGAATTCTCAACTTATTTTATTACTTGTACTGTTTATTTTATTGGTTATAGTAGGTATAATTTGCTTATAGAGGAAAAAAGTGAGGAAGGGGCTTCCTTCCTCACTTTCCATGAAATATAATTTCTATATAACTAGAAATTAATAAAATTGTTATACATACATTGATAACCCGAAAGACACCGGGTTGGCGGCTCGCAGCTATTTGTTTTCGTTCACACAGTGTATGTGTCATAAAATTCGTGTAAAATATAACAAGAAGTGCGAATGCGACAAAAACAACTGTTATAAGTGTCATGAGGCGAGACCTCCTTTTGGCTAAAATACATATACTTTATATATTGTATCATACGATATTTTGTTCGTGTTATAAAATTCAGAAATAGAAGACTTTGTGTTAGAAAGTGAGGGAGAAAATGGACGTTGTTAGAAGATTAGAACAAGCTGAATACTACGTAGACCTACTATTTAAAATGATTGATGAAGAAAAGTGTCCATTTTATTCTTTAATCATAAAGAAAAAAGCTCGCAAAAAAGATGTTGAACGTATACTACATCTTTGTGAAATGCTGAACGAGCAATATGTAGTGGAGAAAGCAGAAGGGCTTCTTTTGTTCGATGCGCTGTTAGAGCAATTTGAAAAAGCGCTTCCACATCAGCTCGAAGTACACGAAACTGCGGAAGCGCTAGCAAAACAAGGTTTATTTAAGCCGCTTATGAATGAATTCTTAAGCATGATTGAGAATAAATAAATAGGTTACTTCTTAACTAACTTCTGATCGGATTCCGTAAAATTCTCCTCAATATTCTCTAATGATTTCTCAAAAATATCGATGAAGTCTTGTCCGTAAATGTTGCGCAAGATAGCGATAAGTTCGATATTTTCTGGGAACTTACCATAGAAATTACGAAGTGCAAGAGCCCCATTAAATACAGAGTTATTTTCAGGATCATACTCCTCCATTAAGCGAAGTAGTAATTCTTCCCCTTTGTCTGTAATCTCAATGTACGTATTTCGTTTATCATCTTCTTTTTTCGAGAACACAAGATAGCCGCGTTCTTCTAGCTTTTTCGAGAAGTTAAACGCCGTTGATACGTGCATAACTCCAAACTTAGCAATCTCAGAAATAGAAGCCCCTTTTAAATGATAAGCGATTGACAAAATATGATGCTCATTAATGTTTAAATCGTAAGGCTTAATCCACTGTTGCCAATCTTTCTCTACGCATTTCCATAACGCTTTCGATAATTGAGCAATGCGTTGGCTGAAAATCATCGCTTCTTTTACCGAGTAATCTTTTTCTCCACTTTTCATTTACTCACCCACTTTAACATTCTTTTTCATTACTATCTATTATGCCAGTAAAGTAAAAATTAATAAAGTCTTTTTGTGAGAATTGTGAAAATTTTTCGGAAAAATGACATTCTATACAAATCATGCATAAGCATGGAAGCGTTTTATGAGTCGTGAATACATGTGTTGTCCTTACATGTTAAGTGATAACATATATTGTAAATGCATAAAAACACGGCATATCTGTGTGATATGCCGTGTTAAGGTCAATTTATATAAAAAATATTTGTTATATGCAAAAAACTAAGCAGGAATTTGTTTACGCTTTTTCCGGAACAGCTTCTTGTAGTTTCTCAATTGATTTTTGAATGTCCAAAATTTCTTGCTCAATATGTCGTTTGTTTTGAGAAATATCTTGCTTCCAGTTAGAAAGCGTGTCTTGCATATCTTCTTTTAATTCTTGAAACACTTCTTTACCTTCCGAAGCAGTTTCAACGATTTGACGTTTTAATAATTTTGTATCAGCTGTAATATCAGCTAAAGTCTTTTTAATATCAGTTCCTTTTTCTTTCAGCTTACCGCGCATAGCTTTACCAGAAGAAGGAGTAGAGAAAAGAACGGCTAATCCAGCAACTGCTCCGCCGCAAATGACACCTGTAATAAAGGATTTAGCTTTTGACATAAAAGGAAACCTCCTTATTTTTTGTTCGTATTCATGATGTGAAAAAATATGCATATCTTTAAGACGAGGGAAAGAAAAGTGTGCAATGCACATTCCCTGGTATCTTGAATGGAGAAACAAGCCGTGCAATATGTAATCACTTTAGGAAAGTGGCTTGTTATGTATTACTTCTTATTATAGTGTCATTATTTCACACTATTTGCAATTGTACTTGCGATGTTTTGTAAATTTTCCATTGTGTATTCATTTTGATGTGATTTCCAAACAGCACCGAAACCATCGTTTTCACCGTAGCGTGGAATTAAATGAAGGTGGAAGTGGAACACAGTTTGTCCAGCTTTTTCACCGTTATTGTTAAGTAGGTTGAAGCCAACTGGATTAAACTCTGCTTTAATCGCATTTGCGATTTTCGGAACGACAGAAAAAATGTGTGATGCGATTTCTGGCGTTAACGCAAAAATGTCTTGTTTGTGAACTTTTGGAATAACAAGAGTATGTCCTTTTGTTACTTGACTAATATCTAAAAATGCAAGCACATGTTCATCTTCGTATACTTTTGAGCAAGGGATTTGCCCGTCAATAATTTTACAAAAAATACAATTGTCCGCTGTATGGTTCATTGATCTCATCCTTTCAAGTAGCCTTAGCCGTATTTTACCATAATTATATAAGAGAACAAACACGAAAAACAGGAAGCTGAGTCAGCTTCCTGTTTTCTGAAGAGGGATTGAAAAAGCATTATCGTAATTTACGTTTCGCAGACACCTCATTTATTTAAGAAATGCACGGTAAATCGGCTAAAGTTTCTGCCGTAGACACCCCATTTTCAAGTGAAATGAATTGCAATCTTTATAAAAGGAAATTGTTTATTTTTTAAAACAGTATATGCTCTTTCGGAGACACCCCGTTTCTAAAATGAAACAAATGATCTGGTTATGTGTAAATTTCTTTGTCCAACATGGACACCCCATTTCATGATGACTTCACTATGTTGTTGTACTCATCAATTGGTGGTCGCTTTTTCAATGTGTTCCTTCTTCACTAATTATGATGTCCGCTTTCGTAAAAATATATGCGAACAAATTTAAATTTTTTTTGAGGGCATCGATACTATGTAGTACAGCGCTATTTTTGGTAAGATGAATATAGAATGAATACTAATGAAGAAAGTGGTGTCGTATGAGCGAGTTATTGCGTGTAGAAAATGTTACAGGAGGATATACGAAACGACCTGTACTAAAAGATGTTTCGTTCTCTGTGAATAAAGGCGAACTTGTCGGCTTAATCGGTTTAAATGGAGCCGGGAAGAGTACGACGATTAAACATATTATCGGTTTAATGGAACCGAAAAAAGGAACTGTCACAATTAATGGGAAAACAATTCGTGATGATATGACAGCGTACCGTTCTAGTTTTTCGTTCATCCCAGAAACACCGGTATTATATGACGAGCTAACGCTAGAAGAACATTTGAAGTTAACAGCGATGGCGTACGGTGTCGATGAAAAACAATATGAAGAACGTGTAGGGCAACTATTACAAGAATTTCGCATGAAAAATCGTTTAAAATGGTTTCCATCTCATTTCTCAAAAGGGATGAAACAAAAAGTAATGATTATGAGTGCGTTTTTAGTGGAACCATCTCTTTATATTGTGGACGAACCTTTCGTTGGGCTTGATCCGTTAGCGATTCAATCACTTCTTCAAATGATGGATCAAATGAAAAAGAGCGGTGCAGGAATCTTAATGAGTACACATATTTTAGCGACGGCAGAGCGTTATTGTGATTCGTTTATTATTCTGCATCAAGGCGAAGTAAGAGCGAAGGGGACATTATCTGAACTGCAATCCGATTTTAATATGCCAGGTGCAACGCTAGATGATATTTATATTGCATTAACGAAGGAAGAAGATTATGAATAGCACAGCATTATGGAAAGAACGATTTCGTCACTTTCTAAAAGAAGTTCGTACATATAGTAAATACGTATTTAATGATCATTTGAAATTTATTTTCGTATTCATCATCGGCGCCGGAGCGTATTATTACCAGCAATGGTTACAAACGTTAACACCGTCGTTTCCGACAGCGCTCGTTATGGCAGTGTTGCTTGGACTCGTATTAACGGCCGGATCGATACAAACGTTATTAAAAGAAGCGGATCTCGTTTACTTGCTGCCAGTTGAACAAAAGTTAAAACCTTATTTTACAAAGGCATTTCTCTTTACGTTTATGATTCAGTTATACATAATCGCAATCGTAGCGGCAGCGCTTGCCCCGTTATACTTCCAGCAAATGAAGCAAACAGGAGCTGCTTACATATGGATTGTACTCGCGTTTGTCATTGTAAAAGCGTGGAACTTATTCGTCGCGTGGGAAAAATCATTTTTAACAGACCAAAATATACAAAGAGCTGATTGGTTCATTCGTTTTATTTTAAACGGATTATTTGTATACTTCCTTGTAGAGCGTACTTCCGTCATTTTTGTTGGCGGAATCGTCCTTCTCATGATGTTATACCTTGTAGTACTACATCAAATGGTGAAGGGAAAGCCGCTAAACTGGGAGTATTTAATTTCTGAAGAAGGTAAGAAGATGATGCTGCTGTACCGCATCGCGAATATGTTCGTTGATGTACCTGCATTAAAAGAAAGAGTAGCACGTAGAAAATGGCTTGATTTCATTCTTTCAATGATTGGTGAAAAGCGTACATATTTATACTTATATACAAGAACGTTTTTACGATCTGGTAACTATTTCGGTTTATATGTGCGTTTGCTCGCTCTTGGAGGAGTTATTCTTTACTTCATTCCATTTTTATATGGACGATTTATCGTAAGCCTTATTTTCCTATATTTAATCGGTTATCAGCTATTAACTTTATGGAAGCATCACCGCATGAAGATTTGGCTTGATTTGTATCCCGTCGGGGGAGAAGAGAAGAAGAAAGATTTTCTTGTCTTATTAAATACGATCCTTATTACCGGCAGCGTTGTATTTACAGTTATATTCGCCTTTGCGACGAAAAATTTCATGATGACGGGAATTTTACTAGTCGTAAGCATAGTATTTAGTATCGGTTTCGTTTATCAATACGGGGTGAAACGTATTGAGCGTTTAAATTGAAGGGAATGAACCTATGATTACATACGAAGAGAAGGTTATAAAAGAATTGGAACAGTGGAAAGCTACATTCATGAAAGATTCTTCGATGATGACACGGTTCTCTAAGAAAGTGCAGACGAAAGTACAACAGCTTATTCCGGCGAAAGTGCAAAAAGTATTAACAGAAACGATTCGGATGATGGTGCAAACAATTAGTGCCGGATCAAACTTTATAAAGCCAAAATTAAAAGAGACGAACTGGTCATTGCAAAGAAGAGACGACGAAGTACGTAAAAAAATGGATGAGTACAAAAAAATAGCAGCGGCAGAAGGAGCAGGGACGGGAGCTGGCGGTATTCTCCTTGGTCTTGCTGATTTTCCGCTTTTACTTGGCATTAAAATTAAATTTTTATTCGATGCAGCAACGTTGTACGGATTTGATACGAGCGATAAAGAAGAGCGCCTTTTTATCCTTCACGTTTTCCAACTTGCTTTTTCAAGTGACGATTACCGAAAAGAAATATGGAAAGCAATCGAAACGTGGGATACAGAAGAAGAAAATCATATGGACTGGGAAAAGTTCCAAACAGAGTACCGAGACTATATCGATTTAGCAAAAATGCTTCAGCTCGTACCAATAATCGGTGCCCCAGTCGGCGCATATGCGAACTATCAACTACTGCAAAGACTCGGAGAAGTGACGATGAATTGTTATCGTATGCGATTACTGAATAGAAATTAAAAAGAAAGCATCCTAAATTGTGGTTTAGGATGCTTTTTTTTAGAAGTTAATGCCGTTATAGCCAACTCCGACTACAATCAATACGATAAAGAGCACAATGAGTACTATATACCCACTACTAACGCTCTTGCCATCTTGTCCAGCTTCACCGCCACCAGTGCCACCACTACCGCCTTTACCGCCAATTCCCATAGGAATATCCTCCTTATTGTTATAGGTTGCTTTTACTTTATACTTTTCTACATTTACCAATAAATCCCTTCTGTTACTCTAACTAACTTGCAAATCATTTCGTTTCATTTTATAATTTATTTACCGACCGGTAAGTAAAAATAAGTGGGGTACAGTATGACAAAGAATTTACAAACATCGCAAAACATTGTAGAAGCATCATTTAAACTCATGGCAGAGCACGGCATTGAGAAGATGAGCCTTTCCATGATTGCGAAAGAGGTAGGTATTTCAAAACCGGCTATTTATTATCATTTTTCTTCTAAAGAAGCGTTAGTTGATTTTTTATTTGAAGAAATTTTTTCTGGGTATCATTTCGTGAGTTATTTCAATAAAGAACAATATACGAAAGAAAATTTTGCAGAAAAGTTAATCGCTGATGGTTTACATATGCTCTCTGAGTATGAAGGACAAGAAGGCATACTACGCGTCATAAATGAATTCATCGTAACTGCATCGCGAAATGAAAAGTATCAGAAACGCTTATTTGAAATACAAGAAGATTTTTTAAATGGTTTCCACGATTTATTGAAGAAAGGTGTGGAACTTGACGTTGTGTCACAACAGGCAACGGAAGAAAATGCACATACGTTAGCGCTCGTGATCGATAATATGAGTAATTACATGTTAATGGGATTCCAGTTAAAGTATAAAGAAATTTGGATTCGAAATGTGAAAAATGTAATGAAGGAGGAATAAAAGTGAAAATGCAAAAAAACTGGTGGCTCGGTTTTCTTGGATTCATTGGGCTTTATCCCGCATTAACGGGCAGTAAGACCCCCACCTCAAAATTCAGCGAAAGCAAAGAAGTTAGGTGGGGATCAACTGCCCGTAAAAGCCTGATTGGTTCAACTAATAATCAGTGGGGGATGAACAAAACCCCCACTGATTAAAGTTTCACTTTATAAAATACCAGGTATAATAGAGGCTTTTCAAGCGGATGGAAGTTGGCTGAAGTTAATCGGTTTCATTTGGTTACTTTGGTTCGGATATTTTATCCCTGAGAAGAAAGATAATTAAATTACAATTTTCTGTAAAGTTATGTAAAATATAGTTTGAGAGTATTCGTATATTAGATTACTAGATTTGGAGTGGTTACATGGATCCATTGAAAAATGAAATTCATCCTGACATGGTCAAGGTGTGGAAAGTTCGTGCTGTAATTGAAGAAGGGATCGGTATTCTTGTCATTTTAGCTTACCTTTTCCTCATGATAAAGTTTGATTGGTGGGCGTGGATTTTGTACGTGTTAATCGGCTTAACGGTTGCACTAGCACCATTTGAGTACTTCGTATTCCCGAAACTTCGTCAGCGTTATTATAGCTATCAACTAAATGAAGAAGAACTTGAAATTCAGCACGGTCTTTTCGTCGTAAAGCGCGTATTAGTACCGATGATTCGTGTGCAGCACGTGACGATTGAACAAGGGCCAATTATGAGGAAATATGGATTAGCAGAATTACACATTTCAACAGCGGCAACTTCTCACAGCATCCCAGGCTTAACGATGTATGAAGCAGAAATGTTGAAAACGAAAATTGCAGAATTAGCGAAAGTGAGTGATGAGGATGTATAAGAGGCAGCATCCCATTACGATGTTATTAGAATTAAAAATAACAGATTTTATACCACTCATTATTTTCATGTTTAGTTTAAACGGAAAGTTCCCGTTTTGGTATTTAATTCCCGCTGCATTCGGTTTACTTACCATCTTTTCAGCGTTTGAAAAATGGTATTACACAACATATTGGGTTGAAAATAACGTATTACATGTGAAACAAGGGCTCTTTGTGAAGAAGGAGAGCTACTTAAATAAAGAACGTGTGCAAACGATTAATACAAGTTCTAACGTGCTATATCAAATGCTTGGTTTAAAGAAAATTCAGATTGAAACAGCTGGTGGGGGCGATGATGCAGAAGTTAGCTTAGCTGGCATTACAGTAGAAGAAGCAACCGAGCTTATCGCAATGCTAAATGAGCCAACTCGAGAATTGAAAGCAGAAGAAATATCAGAAGAAGTAGTAGAAAAAGAAATCGTTACAGAGGAAAAGCAAGCGACAGAATACAAATTAACTTGGAAAGAAATTCTATTAGCATCTGTTACATCTGGGCAGTTTGGATTGCTATTTTCTTTAATATTCTTCGTTTATAATCAAGTGGATGAATACATTCCGAAATGGATAAAAAATAAAGTAGAGTCATATGTAATGGATCATGATATATACGGCTGGATTTACATGGTAGCTATTTTACTTGTCATTTCTTGGATGATATCCACAATCGGTTATGCGTTAAAACATGGAGATTTCACAGTGAATCGAAGAAATGATGAAGTCCGCATTTTGCAAGGATTACTTGAGAAAAAAGAACTCGTCCTAAAGTTACATCGTATTCAAGGTATTACGATAAAAGAAAGTATTTTACGTCAGCCATTCGGTTATTGTGCTGTGCAAGTAGAAGTCATTCAAAGTAAAGGACTGGGTGACGAGAAAGAAAAAGTTACACTGCATCCTATCATTCGAAAAGATCGCGTACAACAGTTACTTGCACATTTACAATTACCATACGAACTGAATACAAACATTATTTCATTACCAAAAGCAGCATTACGTCGTTACTTAATTGATAGTTTTATATTCTTCGCAATGCTAGCAATCCCGCTTACTGGAATAAGTATATACTTTGAAAAGTATTACATCATGTGGGCGTTGATTCCACTCGCGATCCTTATCTTTACACTTGGATACGGAACGTTTAAAACAAATGGTTACAGTGTAAACGGGGAGCAAATTACGCTTGTATATCGTAGCGTCGGAAAATATACAGGGCTTGTTAGAAGAAGACATGTCCAATCAATGGAAAAAACACAATCATATTTCCAGCGCCGAGCGGATTTATGTACGTATAAGTTCTCTAACGCATCATCGAATTATAAACTAGAGCATACGAGAGTAGAAGATGCGGAGAGAATGCAGAATTGGTATAAGAAGAGAATGAGTGAGAATTAACTTGAAAAAGCTTGCCTATTATGAAAGGCAGGCTTTTTTTATTATAGGAAAATGAGGGGCTTAATCCATATATTAGTACAGCTACAGCGCACATATATCGAAAAAGTAGTATACTTCTATTTCAGGGAAATCTGTGGAATTTTTCATATAAATGGTATACTAATATAGAAAAAATATTAGGAGGCTATATATGATAAGTCAGTTAAAAAGAGCAGCACTTAATGCATTAAAAGGAAAATGGGGGTTAGCGGTAGGGGCAACCTTATTAGTCGGAATCCTTATTGGAGCTGTTGAAATGCTAACCACAGGTATTTTCTCGATGTTTTGGGGTTGGGAAGAAGCAAATGAGTCACTTACAGTAACTATTATTGCAATGTTTATTATCGGTCCGTTAACAGTGGGTGCTTCTTATTTTGTTTTAAATGTAATTCGTGGGACTAATGCTCGTATCGGTCATATATTTAGATGGTTTAACGATGGAAGTAAGTTTATGAAATCGTTTTTAACATATTTACTAATGAATGTGTACTTGATTCTATGGACATTACTTCTTATTATTCCAGGTATTATTAAATCATTTTCTTATTCTATGACATATTTTATTTTGAATGATCATCCAGAATATACAGCGAATCAAGCGATTACTGAAAGTCGTCGTATGATGAATGGACATAAAATGGATTACTTTTTACTATGCTTAAGCTTCTTAGGTTGGTTCATTTTAAGTATTCTTACTGTAGGAATCGGTTTCTTATGGTTAGTACCGTATTTCTACACGACATCAGCTGCATTTTATGAAGAGATTTCAAAAGAATATTATAAAAAAGAAGACACTACTTTCTAATAACCACCTATCCCCTAAAGAATATAAGGCACAGATAGTTTAGATGTTCTGTTTATGGGGAGCACTTCAGGATAAGGTATAGGTTATTATATAAAAATTCGGCCCTCTATGTTTTAGCATAGAGGGCTATTTTTTCATGTGAAAATAATGAATAATATATGTGAAACAAAAAAGCGAGGTGAATGAGAGTGAGCAAGTTTTTAATTCCGTATTCATTTTCTATATTAAGTTTCTTTATTTCAGCAACAGCACTTGATTTATATGATAGGATGGGAAACAATAGTGAGCTGGTTTCGCCGAACATAATTGGTAAGATAATTCAATCTACTGCGCAAATGGGAGTCCTTACATTGTATTTCGGAGTACCTATTATTTTAGGTGGCTGTCTACTTGGTGAGTTATTGTTTAGAGGTATCATTTTACGATTTAAACTCAGCTATATTATATCTTTATTACTATATTTACTTTTAGCTTGTAGTATTGTTTCCGTAACGGTTGGGATTCCAACTACATATGAAGATTCTAATGTTTCTTTCATGGGAATAACTATGATTTGCGCTATTACATTCTTTGTGGGCCGGAATATATGGGAGAAAAAAGAAATGAATAATGGAGTGACAGAATGAAATACACATGTCCGTGCTGCGGGTATAGAACAATAGAAGAAGAACCACCAGGTACATATGAAATTTGTAATATATGTTATTGGGAAGATAATGAGGTTCAGTTTAACGATCCTGATTTTGAAGGCGGGGCGAATATAGTTTCGTTAAGACAAGCACAGAAAAATTTCATTGCATTTGGTGCTTGCGAGGAATACTTTGTGAAATCAGTTAGAAAGCCGACTAGTGAAGATGTGAAGGATGCTAGTTGGAAGCAAATTTAGTAAGGAAAATGTTATTACTCAATTTATCAGGAGTAATAACATTTTTTTATGCAATGATGAAAGAATTAACACCGTCTTATAAGATAAAACATTAAAGATGATACAGTAATAGGAAGGCCAGTATTCAGAAAGGTTTCTAAAGTAAAGGATAGAAAATCTCTGTCGTTAAACCACATAAAGAATAAATGACTGTAGGAAATACCTAACAATATAAATAAAGGAATTCCAATCTTTAATTCGTGACTTCTTTTTATTTTTCTATAACAAAATTCACCTAATAAACAACCGATAAGAACAGGGATGCTTCCAAGAATTGAAAACATAATAATAGATACCCAAATCGGTCCCCAGGAGTCAGCATAATTTGGAACTAGTGTATACTGTAAAACGTTCACAATGATAGAAAAAACCAGTAAGCATATTAAATAACTAATAGAAAATTTTTTCAATGGAATCATCCTTATAAAATTTCACTTTATTTTTATGAAAATATAAACCTCTTTAAATTATAGATTAAATATATAAGGATAATCAATTTGTATGCATTTCTTGTTTATGGATATATTTTCAACGAATATAAATGTATAGATGTATAGTCAATTGTGAGTGTTTGATGTTATCATATTGAATGATATGGAAATTTTTAATAGAAGAAGCAACGAACAATTCAAAGGTAGTGAAGCCTTTGTTGTATACAGAAAATATTTATTATTACTCAGCAATATTAAAAATAAGATACGTATTTATATAAATTTAGTAGAAATGGGGGTTTTAAAAAGGAATGAGTATAAGTATAACAAGGCAAAAGATTTTAGCAGCCGCTTCTCAAATTGTGCAATGTAAAGGGGTTGCTAAGTTAACTTTAGAAGCGGTAGCAAAAGAGGCGGGGATAAGTAAAGGTGGATTGTTGTATCACTTTTCAACTAAAGAAGCTTTAATAGAGGGCATGATACTCAAAGGGACGGAGGAGTATCAAGATGCTATTCACAATAAAGTAGCGGAGGACTTAGAGAAGAAAGGAAGGTGGGTACGCTCTTTTGTAGAGGAAAGATTAAGTAATGAGAGAAGAGTAGAAGAGCTAGGTAGTAGTATGATGGCAGCATTAATGCTAAAACCTGAATTACTTGAACCGTTACAACAATCATTTCAGCAACTGCAAAATAAAATAGAAAATGATGAGATAGATTCAGTTTGTGCCACAATTATTAGATTAGCGGCAGATGGATTATGGTATTCAGAATATTTAGGGGTTGGAAGACTAAGCCCCGAATTAAGAGAAAAAGTGATTCAAGCTCTTATTTATAATTCGTATAAATAGAATATACGAACTATATAATGTAAAATAATTCACCATTGCTTATTTAATGCACTGGTGAATTATTTTTTTTATTAGAAAAATAGAACAATTTTATAGAGTATTGAATTATAACCGTCCAGACGGTATAGTAATATTTGGTTTAAGAGGAAAATGAAACAAAAAAAGAATAAAAAATATTTTTAGCACACTATTCGAAAGGATAGGCCGCAAAGCTTAGAGTCTACGGTAATACATATTGGTTACTAAGATCGTCTGGTTGCACATTTTTGATGCAACCGGACGGTCTTTTTTTGTTATATAAATATAAAAAATAGGAGGGAATTATGCAAATGAAAAGTACTAAAAGGCATATTTCGATGGTTTCATTAGTTTTTCTAGTATTATTTTCAGTACTAAATGTGTGGGCTCCAGTTATTCAAGCCGCTGTGATAAAAAATCCAGTGGACGAGATTAATATCTCCCGTACTGATGGTACAACGTCTGAACCATATCAAGCCTCAGATGGTATGAAAGTAGAAGTGAAGTGGTCAGCTAAAGAAAAAATAAAAAGTGGAGATCAATTCACAATTGATATGCCAAAAGAATTCAGAAAAGATCTTATGAATATGAGTTTTCCTTTAAAAGATGCTGAAGGAAAAACAGTTGGTACATGTGAGATGAAAAAGGGTCTATTGACATGTACTATGGGTGATTACGTAGAAGGAAAGAATAACATTAAAGGTTCTTTATTCGTAGAATTTTATTTTGGTCTAGAAGCATATGATGGTATTAAAAAAATCCCATTAGAATTTAACGTTGATGGTCAAATCGTAAATAAAGAAGTAAGTGTAAATAATACAACAGAGAGACCGAAGCCACAGCCCAATACAGATAATCTATTGAAATGGGGTTCTTATAATCAGGAAGACCCTTCAATTGCAGACTGGACGGTATATGTAAATGCAACTGGAACAGAAATGCAAGATCTTAAATTAACAGACACATTAGGACCTGGGCATGAATTAATTACAAATAGTTTAGTATTAGAAGAGGCTGTATTTGAAGATGGCTATGCACCAACAAATGTTAAGCCAGCAGATTTATCTAAAATTAAAATTAATGCGATGAAAACTGGATTTACAATTGAATTTCCAGACAGCTCAAAAGGTTATATTTTAAGATATAAAACAAAGATTACTAATCCTGCTGCAAAGCCTCATAAAAATACAGTGAAATTAGAAGGTAAAAATATTGTAACTGAAGAAAAAGTGGGAGAAGTATTCGTAAGTGGTGGGGGAGGAACCGGTTCAGGTGACGATAATCCACCTAGCATTGAAAAAAATATAGTAGATGAGAATGGTAAGCTTGTAGAGAATCAGCAGTTAACACAAATGGATCAAGCTATTCAATACCAAGTTGGTACACATATACCGAAAAATTCACCTAATTATACGTCAATGGTAATTAGTGATGATTTAGAAGATGTTTTAGAAGTATTAGAGGCAAAAGTATATGATCAAAATGGTCAAGATATTACTTCTAAAGGAACGTTAAATATAGATAAACAAAGAAGTGAAGTAACATTTACGTTTGGTGAGAATTTTGACTATAAGTCATATGAAGACCAGGTAATTAACCTCAGCATTAAGGCGAAAATTAAAGCTAATGCAGATTTATCTTCTTACGTAGATAAGAAGATTCCTAATAAAGCGGAATTACATTTTGATGATAAAACATTAACATCGAAAGAAGTAATTGTTACGCCGCCTGAAGCTCCAAAAGAAGGTACAGTATCGATTCATAAAATAGATGCTGAGAATCCGAACAAAGGGTTGAAAGGTGCTGAATTTGAAGTTCGAAATAGTGCAAATGAAGTTGTTGCAAAACTGATAACGGACGAAAACGGCTTTTCAATACCTCAAACTTTAGCTCCTGGGACGTATAAAATTTATGAAACAGTAGCACCAGAAGGATATCAAAAATTAACAATTCCAGTAGAGGTTACGCTTCAAGCTGGTGAAACAAAAGCCATTGAAGTCAAAAATACTTTGCAAAAGGGTCAAATCGAATTAAAGAAAATTGATTCGGAAAATGGTGAAAAACCATTAGCAAATGCAGAGTTTGATATAGTAAAAGACAGTGTAGTAGTTGAGCATATTGTTACAGATAAAGATGGTAAGGCAATCTCTAAACCGTTAGCGCCAGGGAAATATATTTTAAAAGAAACGAAAGCGCCTGAAGGATACCAATTAAAAGAAACAGAGTTCGAAGTAAATGTAACAGGGGACGGCATATTCCCAATAACAGTAAAAAATGCAATGACAGACAAAGGTAATGTAGAAATTACAAAGGTGGACAAAGAAAACGGTTCAGTATTAGCGGGTGTCGAATTTGAAGTTCAAGATGAGAAAGGTGAAGTAGTAAAAAAAGTAACGACGGATAAAGAAGGAATGGCAAACGTTTCAGATCTTTCAGTAGGAAAGTACAAATTAGTAGAGACGAAAAGCTTACCAGGTTACAAGAAACTAACAGAGCCAGTATCGTTTGAAATTACAAAAGGTATGACGAAAGTCCTATCATTGAAAGTAGAGAATGAACAGTTAGATAAAGGTTCAGTAGAAATTACAAAAATAGATAAAGACAGCCAGAAAGCATTAAAAGGCGTAGTTTTCGAAGTACGAGATGAAAAAGATAAAGTAGTAAAAGAAGTAACAACAGATAAAGAAGGAAAAGTGAACGTTTCAGATCTTTCAGTAGGAAAATACAAATTAGTAGAGACGAAAAGCTTACCAGGTTATAAGAAACTAAAAGAACCGGTATCATTTGAAATTACAAAAGGTATGACGAAAGTCCTATCATTGAAAGTAGAGAATGAACAGTTAGATAAAGGTTCAATAGAAATTACAAAAGTAGATAAAGACAGCCAGAAAGTATTAAAAGGTGTAGTCTTCGAAGTACAAGATGAAAAAGATAAAGTAGTAAAAGAAGTAACAACAGATAAAGATGGAAAAGCAACAATTTCAGATTTATCAGTAGGAAAGTACAAATTAGTAGAAAAAGAAAGCTTACCAGGATATAAGAAATTAATAGAGCCAGTATTGTTTGAAATTACAAAAGGCATGACCGAGATCTTATCATTAAAAATAGAAAATGAAATGGTAGATACGGGGAATGTAGAGATAACAAAGATAGACAAAGATAATAAAGCACTGCTAGCGGGAGTAACGTTCGTTGTCCAAGATGAAAAAGGTAACGAAGTTAAAAAAGTAACGACAGATAAAGAAGGAAAAGCAAATGTTGCAGATTTACCTGTAGGCAAGTATGAATTAGTAGAGATAGAAAGTTTACCAGGTTATAAAAAGCTAGAAAAACCAGTATCATTTGAAATTACAAAGGGCATGACCAAGATACTATCATTAAAAGTAGAAAATGAAATGATGGATACTGGAAATGTAGAGATAATAAAAATAGATAAAGATAGTAAAGCACCATTAAAAGATGTTGTATTTGAAGTACGTGATTCAAAAGGAAAAGTAGTAAGAAAAGTAACAACAGATAAAGAAGGAAAAGCAAACGTTTCAGATTTATCTATTGGAAAGTATGAGTTGGTGGAAGTAGGAACACCAGTAGGATACAAACCACTTGAAAAGCCAATTTCATTCGAAATTGAAAAGGGCAGAGTAACAGCATTAAAGCTAACAGTCGAAAATGAATTAGTAGATACAGGAAATGTAGAAATTACAAAAGTAGACAAAGAAAATAAAGATGCTTTAGCTGATGCAGTATTTGATATTCAAGATGAAGCAGGACAAGTAGTCGCTAAAATAACGACAGATAAAAAAGGACAAGCACAAGTCACTAATTTATCAGTTGGAACATATAAGCTAGTAGAAGTGAAAGCACCAAAAGGATATAAGCAATTAGTAGATCCGATTGCTTTCCAAATTGAAAAAGGTATGACAAAATCTCTTGCTTTAACAGTAGAAAATGAAATGTTAGACAAGGGTAACGTAGAAATTACAAAAGTAGATAAAGACAGTCAAAAAGCATTAGCAGGCGTAGTCTTCGAAGTACAAGATGAGCAAGGAAAAGTAGTAACGACAGTAACAACAGATAAAGAAGGAAAAGCAACAATTGCAGATTTATCTGTAGGAAAATACAAATTAGTAGAGAAAGAAAGCTTACCAGGTTACAAACAATTAACAGAACCAGTATCGTTTGAAATCAAAAAAGGTATGACGAAAGTTTTATCACTAAAAGTAGAGAACGAACTGTTAGATAAAGGAACAGTAGAGATTACAAAAGTGGATAAAGAAAGTGGCGCAGTATTAGCGGGCGTAACATTCGAAGTGCAAGATGAGCAAGGCAAAGTAGTAACGAAAGTGACAACAGATAAAGAAGGAAAAGCAAACGTTTCAGATTTATCAGTAGGGAAATATAAGCTAGTAGAGGTAGAGAGCTTACCAGGATATAAAAAACTAGCGAAACCAGTATCGTTTGAAATTAAAAAAGGTATGACAGAAATTTTATCACTAAAAGTAGAGAACGAATTAGTAGATAAAGGTTCAGTAGAAATTATAAAAGTAGACAAAGAAAGTGGCGCGTTATTAGAAGGCGTAACATTCGAAGTGCAAGATGAGCAAGGCAAAGTAGTAACGAAAGTGACAACAGATAAAGAAGGAAAAGCAAACATTTCAGATCTATCTGTAGGAAGTTACAAACTAGTAGAAGTAGAGAATTTACCAGGCTATAAAAAATTAACAGAGCCAGTATCATTCGAAATTAAAAAAGGTATGACAAAAGTCTTATCATTGAAAGTAGAGAATGAACAGTTAGACAAAGGCTCAGTAGAAATTACAAAAGTAGATAAAGATAGTCAAAAAGCATTAGCAGGCGTAGTCTTCGAAGTACAAGATGAGCAAGGCAAAGTAGTAACGAAAGTGACAACAGATAAAGAAGGAAAAGCAAACATTTCAGATCTATCTGTAGGAAGTTACAAACTAGTAGAAGTAGAGAATTTACCAGGCTATAAAAAATTAACAGAGCCAGTATCATTCGAAATTAAAAAAGGTATGACAAAAGTCTTATCATTGAAAGTAGAGAATGAACAGTTAGACAAAGGCTCAGTAGAAATTACAAAAGTAGATAAAGATAGTCAAAAAGCATTAGCAGGCGTAGTCTTCGAAGTACAAGATGAGCAAGGCAAAGTAGTAACGAAAGTGACAACAGATAAAGAAGGAAAAGCAAACATTTCAGATCTATCTGTAGGAAGTTACAAACTAGTAGAAGTAGAGAATTTACCAGGCTATAAAAAATTAACAGAGCCAGTATCATTCGAAATTAAAAAAGGTATGACAGAAGTTTTATTACTAAAAGTAGAGAATGAACAGTTAGATAAAGGTTCAGTAGAAATTACAAAAATGGCTGCTGAAAGTAAGAATGTATTATCAGGGGCAGTGTTTGAAGTTCATGACGAAAAAGGAAAAGTAGTAACGAAAGTAAAAACAGATAAAGAAGGAAAAGCGAAAATCTCAGACTTATCTGTAGGTCACTACACACTTGTAGAAGTAGAAGCACCAAAGGGTTATGAAAAATTAACTAATCCAATTCCATTTGAAATTACAAAAGGAATGATAAGTCCAGTTCAATTAGAAGTATTAAACAAATTGACTTCTTTAGCACCACCAGGCCCAGAGAAACCAGAAACGACGGATCCAGAAAAACCAGAAACAACGGATCCAGAAAAACCAGAAACAACGGATCCAGAAAAACCAGAAACAACGGATCCAGAGAAACCAGAAACGACGGATCCAGAGAAACCAGAAACGACGGATCCAGAGAAACCTGTAACAACGGATCCAGAAAAACCAGAAACAACAGATCCAGAGAAGCCTGAAAAAGAATTACCGAAGACAGGACAGAAAATGCCTGTGGAACCATATATGGGAGCACTTCTTATTATGATGAGTTTTGGGTTGCTCGTATTAGGTAGAAAACAGCAGAGATAATAAAAATGAAAAAGGTATCCTCAAAGTATTGGAGGATACCTTTTTTATTTGGCATAAAAAAACATTTAGCAAAAGGGGTAGCAGCACATGCCCATCAAGCTAAAAGTACGAATTACCCCAAAACAATAAGTACGAGCAAAATGCACAAAATTTTCGCTCTGGGGTATTTGCTTTTCTTAGCTTGATAGCAATGTGTTGGTGTTAGAAAAACAATGAAATTTGCTACACTACAAAAATTACCCTTAGCAATACTTAATGTTTTGAATGCATCAAACTTTTTGCTTTTAAGTATAGAATCACTCTTTTTATACACGCACTCGCCGCAATAAGGCAAAAAATACCATTCGTTACTAAGCCTAGCGCATACTGACTTGAACCTTTAAAAATATACGTTACGATAAAACGTAAAATAAATACAACAACCCATATACCTAAGGCGATATAAGAACTTTTAGCATAAACCTTCCCATTACTTTTATCGATTCGTATTATAGTTGTAGAACCACGCACAGCTCCTACAATTCCTCCAAGAGCAAGTAATACTACAAATAAACCAGTTTCGATTAATGTGAGATCATTAAATACATGAGTAAATGTATAGTATGCGATTAATACAGGAGCAATCCACATTCGTTGAAATTTCAATTCCCTTTCTTTTAGTTGAAGGAGAATTATAAGAATTAAAATAATAAGACCAGTTGTATTATCCATGCTATACTCTCTTTCTTTTTTATTATGATCTGTTTAATTTCAATTAGAAAAACACTATGTTAATTTAAAATTTTATTCTTTTTACTACATACAGCAGATATCACTTTACAATTTTTTTTCGAATTGCCATTACAGCTGCTTGTGTACGATCTGTTACATCTAGTTTTTGAAGAATATTGTGGATATGAGTTTTGACTGTCCCTTCGGAAACATAAAGGATTTTAGCTATTTCATGGTTTTGTTTTCCATAAGCTAATAATTGTAAAACATCAATCTCCCGCTTAGTTAGAGTTTCCGTATGTTCAAGTTCTTCGCTAACTAAATTATAATCATTATTATCGTGTTTTATAAATTGTGTAAAAGCTTGATTTGCTGTCGTGCTATTATAAATCATTGCCCCTTTATTCATAGATCGAATACTATCTAACATTTCCTCCGTTTCAGTATCTTTTAATATATAACCCACTGCACCAGCTCGAATACCGTCTAAGACATACTGTTGTACATCAAAAGTCGTCAATAGAACAACTTTTGTATTTGGTAATATACTCATAATGTTTTGGGTAGCCATAATACCTGATAAATCAGGCATTTGAATGTCCATAATTACCATATCTGGTGCAGTTTCTAAGGCAACTTTAATTGCTTCCTTCCCATCTTTACATTCCCCAACTATCTCCATATCATCTTGCATTTCAATAATATAGCATAGGCCTTTTCGAACAAATGGTTCATCATCAGCTAGCACAATACGAATCTTTTCTGTCATATTTCTCCTCCATTTTTCTGAATTGGAATAGTGGCTTCAACTCGAAGTCCTTTTGGTTCATTTAGAAAAAAGGAACAATTACCTCCAACTGATTTACAGCGTTTTATCATACCATTGAGTCCAAAGCCATATTCTAATGGCTTATCCCCTGTATATATACCATTATCATCAATTGTGAGTTTTACTACTCCGTCTATTTCTGTTACGTTTACAATAACAGAATCTGCATTAGAATGTCGTAAGACATTAGTTAAAGACTCTTGTAGAATGCGATACAGAATTGTACTTTCCTCCATCGTCCACTCTGTTATATTTCCAGCTTGAATGAACTCAATTTGTAATAAAGAATTCGCTTGAACCTGTGAAATCAATCCTTTTAATGAAGTAAGCCCGAGATCTTTTTCATCACTTGTCCATTCTCTAACAGCAACTCGGATTTCTTCCATTCCTTTTCGTGCCACCTTTAAAAGTTCTTCAACATGAACTTGGGCAGCAACAGGATCTTTCCTTAACATAATCTTAAGAGCCTGTAATTGAATAATAAGTGAGGTCATTTGATGTCCAAGTCCATCATGAATCTCTCTTGCTAATTTTGTTCTTTCCGTAAAAGCTGCATATCGCATAGAAAATACCGTTGTTTCTTGTAGTTCAGCATGTGCTTCGTCTAATTCTTTTAGTTGTTTTTGATTTTTTTGATATGCGTCTCTTAGCTTGGATGTACTTCGGATCGAGACATAGAGGCCGATAATAATTAATGTTTCTTGATAAGGAAACGTATTCGCATGTATAAATAGAATAATAACTATCCCTGTTATAGCAACTAAAATTGTCGTTACTCGTGTCCACTTTGGTTCTGCAGCGGCAAGAAAAACTATGAGTGGCCATAACGCATAATTCGGAAAATTTGGATGAGAAAAATATAATACACATGATATGCTTATTAATATACTCGTAAATAAAGCGTACTTCCTTGCATTCCACCAAGATTTTGGTGAATATAACATCCATAGATAAATTGTTACAAAAACGCTACAAACCCATATTGCAAAGGTACCATGAGGTGCGAAACCTTGATAAAAAAATACGCATAATAAGATGATTCCTATCGCATTTCCTGCATGACTATCAATAATTTTTAAAAATACTTTTTCCATGTACTTATTCCCTCCCAACCTTACTGTTTAGTTTCTATATTTTTTGGCTATAGATGAATATCAATTTCTTGATTTAAAGGCTGGAAATTTACAACTCCCAATTATAATAGTTCATAGATGAGTTAAATTCCTTTAATGCATATCATCTAAAATCTGAAATTAAAAGAATAATGAAGTAGTTAGTATAGTGTGTTTGTTTTACCTACTTCATTATGCAAAAGAAGTTGTTTTTCTTAACCTATTTCTTTAATTTGCTTTAGATTTTTTCTATATCTTTGTATCCTAATCACAATTCCAATAGTACGAATAACTACCATCGCAATTGTAAAAAATACGAAAGCAGGGGCTATAACATTAAAATCCAAATGATTCGATACCATGAAATCTACAAATTGTTGTGGATACCAGTCTGTCGCTACATAAGCTAATACGACACGCCATCCAAGTCCAATAATCCATAAACATAAATAAGGAATACCAGCAGTTACGTACGCTTTATTGTCAGAACCATATTCTACTTTCACTGTAAAAAGCATTAGCCCTCCCATGATCATGCCGACCATTGTCATGATTATGAGTGCGGTCATATTTGAACCTGAGGTAGGTATTTCCTCGACGAATAAATAAACACTTATACCACAAAGAATAAATGGCAATACAGCCTTTGTGGTTGTAAATACTTTCCTTCCGATTTGTGTTAATAATACAATTGTTAAAAATGCACCAATCATTATCCAAGCTTGAGTATTCAAATTAAAACCCCCATAAAGTATAAATTTATTGTTTATTTGCTTACTTACTGGAGGATTGTAACATCCCTAATATTTTAGAACATCTATCTGAAAGATGATTTTTTTGAATACCCTCTATCTATAGATAGAGTTTTTTATGATTCTTTTGTGAAAAAAGCCACTTGAATATATATAACTGGATATATGGGACGCATTGAAAAAACACTGTTTATCCTAGACTATATTTCTAGCGAAACTTTACGCTGGCAAATTGAAATTTTGTTCAAAACATGGAAATCTTTCTTTCAAATTCACAAGTGTAAAGAAATTAAGAAAGAACGCTTAGAATGCCATTTATATGGGCAACTTATTAGCATTTTACTCTGTACATCTACCATGTTTAAAAGGCGTCAGTTACTCTTGAATAAGAAAAAGAAAGAGTTAAGTGAATACAAATCCATTTATATGATAAAGAATTATTATCTATTGTTTTACCAAGGATTACAAAAGGGCACCCAAGAATTATCAAAGATTTTCCTACGTCTGTTCAATCTTTTAGAGAAAAACGGACGGAAATCTCACCGTTACGAAAAGAAAACAGTCTTTGATATCCTAGGCGTTATGTATGAGTGTACGTTGTTAAAGGGTTTCAAAGTTGCATAATATTTTTCAAAACACCCTTTTGGTAGGTTTATTTGTTATGCATATTTTTAGTGTAGCCGTAGAAATTTCAAAAAAATACACTCACATATACCCTCTTGATATCCTTAGCTTGATGGGCATGTGGTGCTACCCCAATATACACTTTTTATAATGACATTGGATACTCTTCAACAACAATCCCAAAAGGTACACTTTTTGATACACGCTCCCATCCACAGTAAAAACATATATTCCTATAGATTTGATACAAAACATTATTCAATATTTGTAAATCCTAGTTGAACTTTAAATCAGAGAAAAAGGCATCCTTCTAATTTTCATTGAGAGCTGCGACTCTATTTTTATTTTCATTCGACAAAATATGACAATATACAAATAACTTGTTTACTACCATGAGATAAGAAATCTTACATTTTAACAACCGAAAGAGGTAATTACATGCAAATATTAATGTCATTATTCTTTATAGCTACAGTCGTTTCTTTTATATTAATGACTAAAGCTTCTAAGAAAAACCAAAGTAAAAAGAGGTATTTCATTTCCGGATTAGCATGCTTTGTGTTAATGATGATTTTTTACGCACTGTCTCCGAAAGAAGAAATCAATAAAAATGAAGCTAAAATCGCTAACACTGAGGTGAAAAAAGAAGATACACCTAAAAAAGGTGCTTCTAAACAAAAAGAAGAACAACAAAAAGCTGATGAGCTGAAAAAATTAGAAGAGAATCGTAAAAAAGAAGAGGAAGCCTATTTTTATAATAGGTGGTTTAATTTTAATTGCTTTTGGAGTTATGGGATGGAATAAGTATTCGGATTACAAATACGAAAAAGAACGTGCGCAAATTCATGCAGATTACGAAAAAGAACTTATAGAAATGGAAAAAGAACAAGCCAAACAGCTAGCTGCCGAAGAGAGTAGGTTAGAAAAGATAGAAGAACAAAATCGAAAAGAAGAAGCTAGACAGCAGCGTATGATGGATACTTTCAATAATTTACGTCGCGGTATGTCTTACGAAGAAGTTGCAGCAGCATTCGGTGAAGAAGGAGATTTAAAAAAACAAGGTACATATAGTAATGAATGGAAAGATTATATAAAGAATCATCCCTCTTATTTGTGGAACTATGACAGTATGTACAATATAGTTTGTGAGTTTAATTATAACAAATTAACCTCATGCAAGAAAAAGGAAATTGTGAAAGTAAAAGTAAACGGCAATTGGTATTATAATTAGGAGTAACGTCTCCAATAACAAAATATAGATTTTGTTCACTTTTACGATACATTTATGAAACATTCGTATGTTACGTTATATAAGTCCTTTTTTGAATCATTTTCATTCTGTCAAAAAGTCCTAGTCCCCTCTAGGGCTTTTTACGTTTAGATAAAGAAATGTACCGTATTTCTCAATGCACAACATTACTTAACATGGTAAAATAATAATTGGATGGGAGTCCAATACATATTATTAAAATTAAAGTGGTTCAAGTCGGAGGAAGGCACCTTAGGGTGTCTTTTCTTTATGGAAAAATCCCTACATAAAATGTAGAGATTTCAGAATATAAGCGGGGAAATTCCTCTTCCCTTTATGCGGAATCTGACACACTCCCTATCATTTTTGGAGGTCTTTTTTACTTAATTTAATTTTTTTAAAAAGTAGTTGACTACAAAAATATCTTTGTGATATTATTAAATATTTGATAAAAAAACACATATATGTTAAAGTTAAGAAGGTTACCATATATGGAGGTGGATTATATGTTTCAAATTGGCGATAACATTGTTTATCCAATGCACGGAGCAGGTATAATTGAAGCCATAGAAGAAAAAGAATTCTCAGGAAAAAAACAACAGTATTATGTTATAAAAATGTCAATCAGTAATATGAAAGTCATGATTCCTATGGGGAAAATATTAAGTTCGAGTATACGCCCGGTTACTGATATACTTGCATTAAAACACATTATACACATTTTTCAGCATGGAGAATCAGATAGATTATTAACGTGGAAACAAAGGTATAAAGTGAACACGGACAAAATAAAAACGGGTGAAATACAAGAAGGTGCTGAAGTTGTACGTGATTTAATGCGTATGAAGAAAGAAAAGGCACTTAATACAAGCGAAAAAACAATGTTGGATAACGCACATGAATTTTTGATTAGTGAACTAGGATTAATTAAAGGGATCACTGAAAATCAAATAAAAAGTTTCTGTTAGGATTCATTATAGATAATGTATTACATCCCCCGAAAATATCCTGAATTTTTCGGGAATATGATGATTATTAAAAGTAAATCATTTCAAAGACATTCAACTTCTTCAACTCACTTTTAGAGTAGGAACCTCTTTTGTTATTACTTCAATCTAATCCATTTTTATTTTTAAATTTCTTTTACGAACGTTCGAAGTTTCATCAAATAACTCGATTAAATAGTCACTTGATTTTTGCAATCCTGATTCACACTGGCACGGACAAGGATCCGTAAGGATGAAAGAGAGGTAGGGCTTTCATTGTTTTAGGTAATATATTATCTAGGTCATTATTTCTAGAAGAAAAAACAATCGATCTCACCGCTATCTCTTTAAGAATTCCTTATATCTACTGAGACAGTGAATAGGTAATTGTTTATCTCTTCTTTACGTAAAATTGATAAACGAACTGGTAACACCATATGGTCAACTACAAAAAAATGGTTTCCAGACCAGGAAACCATTTTTAACTTCATTTACATAACAATAATAAATTAAGCAGTAAAAAGGAGTACACACATGAAAAAAATGTTAACAAAAGAATTAAGTAATGAATTAAAGAAGCGGGAAGGGATCATTTCTATTACAGTTGAGCCTTATGAAAAAATCGAAGTTGGTGGCATTCGTGTAGATGGACCAGCTGTTATTCTAATTAATCAAGAATAGTTGAATGCATGAAGAAAAGGATCAACCTTTAAAAGAAGGGAGGATCCTTTTTGTTTGCTACTTTTATCTGATGTGCTGGAGTTAAAACGGAAGGAGAGGGTCGGGATTATCATGGTGGAAAGCTTAATATTGGTAGGATTTCTTTTTACGTTATATAAATTAGTTGATAAAAAAATAAGCTGATTATTTAAAAAGATATATTCTTTCCCTTTTAAGGGCGAGATTTATTTGATAGTGAAATGGATAATGTAAAGGAGGAATTTAGATGGATGCAAGGAAAGAACGCATAAAATACAAGAAGATGTCAAAGAACTATGAACATATTTATTTAGTTTCGTTACTACTACTAATTGTACTTGTTTGTAGTAGTGTGGTTATCATAGGAGCGACAGGGGGAACATATGGAGTGTTTTTGTTGTTAGCAATTTTACTTAACGCACGTATTACGAAAGAATCTCAAAAAAAGTATGAGCACTATTCTAATAAAGGGCGTATTTAAAATGATACATAGCCTGAAAGGAACAACCTAGATGTACATGCAAAGTATCCCTATATCATTACCTATTAACTAGTAAAAAAAGAATCGTATATAAATAATTTAGGAATAGAAAACGTAACTTATTAAAATGTTATTTTCGTTCATATAATGAATTATCCTTCTAGCATATTTATAGATTTATATCATATAGTAAGAGAAAGAAGTCTTATAGAATGAGTTATTTGGAGGGAAATGACTTTAGTGAACAAAATATGGTAAGTGTACCCAATCCCTTAATTTGATTTATAACAGATTGGCGTCATAGACGACCAAATAAAAACACAGTGTTTTATCTCTGTGTTTCTTCAAATTTCCGTTTTTGAATATATGCTTGGGCATGAATAAGTTCTTCCTGAAGTTCTTTTAATTCTTTTATAGATTCTGATTCAATAGCGATGTAAGTAATAACTAAACTGATCATCATATCCATCTTGTCTACTATATTTTGAATGACCTGTTCAGAATGCTCTTTTTTAGGGTGTTGTATTGCCTTTAATACATTTTCCATATAATTGTTTTTTCTTTGCTGGATATCATAAATAAACTGTTTTGTGTTTGAGTTCATTTGTTGTTCCTCCGTTTTGGATATACTTCTATTCTATCATATTTGAATAGAAAATATTGGATTCCCTTAAATTCACACCTGTCTCGTACATCTCCTCAAATATACAAACTAATTCCTTAACTTACAGGGAACAAATCAAAAGGTGTCAATTTTATGTCTAAACATACAATTTTCTTTTTTAGGTATAGTGCCCCCTATTATATAATTTCACGTACTATATCAGATGTGTAAAATCTAATTCTTCAATAAGGGGTAGCACCAAAAGAACTCGATACAAATAAAAACAAAAAGGAAGACAAAGTTCGTCCTATTTTCTTAATGCGGTTATATCAAAAAAGTTAGCTATATATATTTAATGTGAAAGTAAAAGGTTAAAGGTCTTCGTAATGTTTGGGTGAAAAAAGAGTTATCTATGTAATTAATTTGAGTACTTTAAGAAAGAGGGCTTTTTCCTAAAGTATTCAAAGGATGATAGTCCAATAGCAGGTGGGAGATGAAACTCGTTTTAGCACTGTATTAACACCTTAAAATGTAGATAGGGGAAAATAATGTAAAAAAACTATTGTATGTATAAAAACCTTATGTTACATTTATGTTACAGGGGAGTTACGAAAGGTAACTTATATTACAGTTTTTTTTCTTTTGTTTTTCGGTATGTTACGAATTGTGGTTCGTATCCAATCAACCAAGAATATGTAAAGCTGAAAAAATAGCAAACTAAAAATAGTTTTTCTATGTGTATAAGAGTGTGTGTAGTAAAGAGCCTGGTGAGAACTTTACGCACATGATTAAAATTCCTTTCTGTCTTAAAAGAAGAAAACCAACTACCAACTATTTAGGAGTTTTAAGTAATGATAGTAAATGAAATGTACTTCCTTTCCCACACACAAAGTACATCTTTATTTTCAGTCTAATTACTACACAGACCTTTATACATATGAAGTTATTGTTTTAGGAACATATAGGGGGAGAAAGAATGAAGAAGTTATTAACGGTAATTGGAATTACATTTTTAATGTTAGCTGGATGTAGTAATGGAGATTTTGAAAAAGAAATGGATGCAGGGAAGACCGCGTTAACGAATAAAGAATATAAAAATGCCTTATCATCATTTGAAAAAGCGCTAGATGAGAAACAAGACGATTCAGATGTAATGGTGCTTGTAGAACAAACGAAAATAATGATTGAAGCAGTGAAGTTAAAAGAAGAAACAAAGGTAGAAGAATCAATCAAGTCATTTGAAAAAGTAGAGAACATGAAGGATGGGAATAATACACTTATAAAGCAGGCAAAGGAAGAACGAACAGCATTACTAGCTGTATTAGAACAAAAAAAGAAGTATAGTGAGCAATTGGCGAAAAGTGAAGAGTTAATAAGTAAGAAAAATTATGCAGAAGCGAAAGAGATAGTAAATAAGCTAGTTGCAGAAACAAAAGATAACAAGAATCTTGAAGAATATAATAAAAAAGCGGTAGGATTAGTTACTAAAATGAATGAAGAGGAAAAAACTGCAAAGAGTGAAGCGGCAGCGAAGGCACAAAAAACAAATGTAGTAACGAATCAAAAAGTAGCAACAGAAAAGACTCAAAAAACTGAGGCAGAAAAGAACCAAAAAGTAGAGACAGGAAAGAATCAAAATGCATTTACTTTTGAGAAAGCGAAAGAATATATTAAAAATGAATATAAAGAAGAATATGATTACACGCTAGAGAATACGCAAGTAGAGAATGGAAAGAAGTATTATCAAATTAGAGTGCGTACGACATATAAAATAGAAGGCGCAGCTGGAGCAGGATTTACTGGCGTATTGAAAGTATTCGAAGATGGTACAATTATTGAAATGCAATAAATCGATGAAAAAGGTATCCTCAAAGTATGTGAGGGTACCTTTTTTAGCATAAAAAAAGGCATCTAGCAAAAGTACTAGATGCAAATAAAAACACAAGGGAAGATAAATATCTTCCCGTTTCCCGTATGTAATTATATCAAAAAATTTATAAAAAACTAGCTTTATTTTTTATATAATTGAAGTGTAAAGCCATGAAAGTGTAAGATTACACTATTTTCATAGTGTTTTATTAAAAAAGGAGCTGCGTATATGATTAATTTTAAACCAGAAAATTTGAACCAACTATTAAAAGTGATGTTAATTAGTGCGAATAAGTCTTATGATGCGATTAAAGATTATGAATTTACGGGAGAAGCAGTAGTATTCCGTGTAGATTTCGAATATATTGACGTTTCTCTAATGATTGTAGATATGTTAGGAAGATCTGCTTCTAAATTTAACATTTTGCCATATGCCCGTCCGAATAGGAATGAAATAGATTACATTCAGTTTCAAGTGCATTCGATTAATGAAGGGAGTTTTAAAGAAATAATCGATACGATATAAAAACTATAATTTTACAAATATGTATATACCAACTAATATATAATTAATAAATTCATATAATTGGAGTGATGAAATGCAACCGTTAGAAAGGGAGATTCATTCTAATATGCTGAGAGTGTGGCGAATCCACGCTTTAATTGGGGCGGCGGTTATACTAGCAGTCGTAATTGCGTATTTCTTTTTTATGATCAATTTTAATTGGTGGGGCTGGTTGTTTGGCTTGCTAGTAACAGGAGCTATTACATTTATCCCGCTTGATTATTTTGTGTTTCCAAATTTACGTCAACGTTATTATAGTTACAGATTAAATGAAGAAGAGATTGAGATTCAAAAGGGAATGTTCATTGTAAAACGCGTACTTATTCCGATGATGCGTGTGCAGCACGTAACGATTGAACAGGGCCCAATTATGAGAAAGTATAATTTAGCAGAATTACATATTTCAACAGCGGCAACTTCTCATAGTATTCCAGGCTTAACGAAGGAAGAAGCAGAGCAGCTGAAAAGACAAATTGGAGAACTTGCGAAAGTGAGTGATGAGGATGTATAAGAGGCAACATCCGATCACAATTTTATTAGGTATTCGAGTTGCGACTTTGTTGCCTTTTATTTTTCTTGTTTTATTTCAATCTGATGGTCAAGTGAAACCTTGGTATCTCTTACATCTTGTTCTTTTATTTGTATTATTTATTATGGCAATTTTCTCAGCTATAAAATGGTATTTCAAAGTGTACTGGGTTGAAAATAATATTGTACATATAAAGCATGGTGTGTTCGTTAAGAAAGAAAGCTACTTAAATAAAGAACGTGTGCAAAATATTAGTACGTCTTCTAACATCATTTATCAAGTGCTCGGACTGATGAAATTAAATATAGAAGTAGCGGGCGGCGGTAGTGAGCCAGATGTGATGTTAGCTGGTATTAAAGAAGATGAAGCGAAGGAACTGATTGCTTTATTAAATAAAAAAAGAAGCGCTGCGAGTGAAGAAGTACCCATGCCAGAAGAAAGTAAGACGATTTATCAGTTAACGATGAAAGAGATTTTAGCAGCTGCCATTACGTCTGGTAGATTCGGATTAGTTTTTTCAGGATTACTTCTTATTTACACAGAGTTTAATCAATTTCTTCCAGAATGGCTCATAAATAAAGTGGAAGCGTATGTGATGGATAACGGTGTATATGAATTAATCGTTATGGCCGCGATTTTAATGGCGGTTTCGTGGGTCGTTTCGACAGCTGGCTATGCGTTAAAATATGCAAACTTTAAAATAGAGCGAAACGGAAATGAAGTTCGCATCGTGCAAGGGTTATTTGATAAGAAAGAGTTTGTTTTAAAATTACATCGCATTCAAGCAATTACGGTGAAAGAAGGAATTCTCCGCGAGCCTTTCGGTTATTGCTCTGTCGAAGTAGAAGTTATTCAAAGTATAGAAGCAGCTGGAAATGAAGTGATGTTACATCCTTTTATGAAAAAGAAAGATGTCCAGCAGTTACTTACATATTTGCAGTTACCGTATGAAATGGAAGAGGAAATCGTTCATTTACCGAAGGCTGCATTACGTCGTTACGTCATAATGGGCTGGATTACAAGTGCGATACTCGCAGTGCTGATCATCGGTGCGAGTATATATTTTAAGCAAAATATGGCGTTATTTACTTTAATCCCACTATTTATCATATTTACGTTACTTGCATACGCTCGGTATAAAAGTGGCGGATATTTGATACGAGACAATCAATTAGTCATGGTATACCGCGGCCTTGCCAAATATACAGGAATCATACGAAAAAGGCATGTTCAAGCAGTAGGGTACAATCAATCGTATTTTCAAAAGAAAGACGAGCTATGTACAGCTGCCGTATCAGTAGCGGGACATAAATATAAAGTGAAGCATATGCAAAAAGAAGATGCGCTTCGCATATATAATTGGTACAAAGAAAAAGGAAACACCGGTACGTAATGGTGTTTCCTTTTTTGTGTCGTGATTTGTCAATAAGTCGATATATCTCAAAAATCGCCGATATAATTTCGTGTACTGCATCCCTGGAGGACTACCGTACAAAACCCTTAAACTAACACATCAAAAGTAGTCACAAATGACGGACGAGAGAAAATACTTTTCTGCTGTTCCGCATGTGGATGCGCCTGAGCCTGAGCTTGTCCTTCTGCTTGTGCAGGGCGTTTTTTATGAGCGTTTTCGAATGAACGTGATTCTGTCCAGTCTTTAAAGTTTTGCTCTGTTTCCCACATTGTTAAGATGACATATGTATCGTTACTTAATGGGCGTAGAACGCGAATTGCTTGGAATCCTGGTTCGTTTTCAATAAGGCCTGCGCGGTTTTTGAATCGATTTTCAAATACTGGGCGACCTTCGTCTGTGACAGAAATGTTGTTACAAACGATGTAGCCAGGTTGTCCTTTAAATTCACCAACAGCGTCTAGTACGTCATACTGAAGAGAACCTTCTACAGATTCTTCTGTATTTTCTTTATAAAACATATCTTTTTCATTATTTTTTGCAGTGAAATGTGCTTGTTCTAGAGGTGTTTCGTATGAAATAATAGCCTTCATTTTAATGCCCCCTTTAATTGTTTGTTTCTATTATATCAACTCTCGTAAAAAACTTCGAAGATTATATACATAAAGATACTTCTTTTTCAAATAATAAATGTACCATCATTTGGAAAGAAGGCCGATGTATGAAGAAAGTAAAGTGGACTTTATTAGGTGGGTTAGCAACGCTCGTATTAGCGATTGTATTTTATAAACTTATTGTGTTAGCTGGTGGCTATATGACGGATGAAAAGCAACTCGTTTTTCACTCTTCATCACGTATCGTTGACCAGAAAGGGAAAGAAATTACGAAATTATACGTAGAAAATAGAGATCTCGTACCAATCGAGCAAATTCCAAAATACGTGCAGCAGTCGTTTATTGCGGTGGAAGATTCTCGTTTTTATGAGCATCAAGGAATTGATTACCCGTCTATATTCCGGGCTCTTTATAAAGATACGTTAGCTGGAGAAAAGGTCGAAGGTGGTAGTACGATTACACAGCAACTCGCTAAAAACGTTTTTTTAACTCGTGAAAAAACAGTTACGCGTAAATTGAAGGAAGTCGCAATTTCCCTTCAATTAGAGCAAAAATATACGAAGCAACAAATTCTTGAAATGTATATGAATCATATTTATTTTGGCCATGGGGCATACGGTATTCAAGCAGCAGCAAAGTTGTATTTTAATAAAAGTGTAGAAGATTTAACAGTAGAAGAAGGAGCAATGCTTGCAGGTCTTCCGAAGTCACCAAACGGATATTCACCTTATTTCTCTCCAGAGAAGAGTAAGGAGCGCCGTGATCTCGTATTGTCACTGATGCATAAACAAGGCTATTTGACTGCCGAAGAGAGCGTACGTTATCAAGGAAAGACCATTGCTCTTTACAAAAACCTAGACGAGAATGAACTCGCATATATGCCGTATATTGATATGGTCATAGATGAAGCAGCACGTTTATACGGGTTATCTCATCAAGAAGTACTCCGAGGAGGATATACGTTTGTCGTTCCGATGGATGAAAAGATTCAAAAGGTAGCGTATAACCAGTTTCAAGATGCGAGGAATTTCCCTGGTAAAGAAGAGGGGACGCAAGGTGCTTTTTTATTAATGGATAATCGTACGGGCGGAATTAAAGCAGCGATTGGGGGAAGAAAGTATGTCCCGAGAGGCTTTAATCGTGTTTTTGCAAAAAGACAGCCGGGATCTGTGCTAAAACCACTTATTGTCTATGGACCAGCACTCGAAACGAAAAAATATAATCCGTATTCTTTATTAAAGAATGAAAAAACTTCTTTTGAAGGTTATGAACCTCGAAATTACAATCGTCAATATACGAAAGAAATGACGATGTATGATGCGATTTTAGAGTCAGCAAATGTACCGGCAGTTTCTTTATTAAATGAGCTAGGGGTAGAAGAAGGAAAGCAATATTTAGAGAAAGGCAATGTTCCTATTGCCGATGCTGGTTTAAGTACAGCGCTTGGCGGATTGAAAAATGGTGTTTCAACATTTGACCTTGTGAAAATGTATCGTGCATTTTTAGCAAATGGCGCTATTATTGAGCCGCACGTTATAGAAAAGGTGTTAAATAGACACGGCACAGTCATTGGAGAATCGCCAAAAGTAGAAACGAAAATTTTCTCGAAACAAACGGCATGGTATATGACGAAAATGTTAGAAGGGGTTGTGAAGGAAGGGACAGCGAAAGCAGGCATATATAGCGGTGCATTAGCTGGGAAAACAGGTACAACTTCCTTACCAAATGACGATAATGGAGCTAGAGATATGTGGTTCGTTGGCTATACGCCAAATTTAGTAGGTGCTGTTTGGATTGGTTATGACCGTACGGATAAAGAGCATCAGTTGCAAGGAGAAAGTGCGTCAGCAACGAAATTGTTTAAGAAAATTTTAACGAAGGCAAATGTAGAACAGAAAGAGCAGTTTATGAAACCAGAAGGTGTGGAAACAATCGGTACTCCGATTCGTTTGCGCAAGATTGAAGATGTGAAAGTGAAATTAGCGTTTAGCCCTTTCGGTTTATTTAAAGCGAAATTAAGCTGGACACCACTTCCAGATGAAAGAATTATGTATCGCATTTATAGAGTGGAAAATGGAGTCCATACGCATGTAGGCACTGTAAATGGTGCCGGGGAATATGAGGAAAAGTTCGTTAACATCTTTTCAAAACCGAGTTTTTACGTTGTACCATATAACACACAAACGAATCGCGAAGGAGAAAAGTCAAAAGTAGCTAAACCATAGTTTTTCTCTGTGCTATAATAAGAATGTTGTGAAAATAGTAAGCGGTTTTACGAATGTTTGTGTCAATTTCATGAACAACGTACATAATGTTATGCATTTTGTTTTTACAAGCTGTATAGTAAAAAAAGATAAATATCGGAATAGAACGTATTTAGAGCAAAAGCATTGGCAAGGAAGGGAGCAAGGGTCTTGGTAAGAACTATAAATGAGACATTTTTAAAAGCATGTAGGGGGGAACGTACTGATTATGTACCAGCATGGTATATGCGTCAAGCAGGTCGTTCGCAGCCGGAATATAGAAAGATAAAAGAAAAGTATTCTTTATTTGAAATTACACATAATCCAGAGTTATGTGCTTACGTTACAAAGTTGCCAGTTGATCAATATAACGTAGACGCAGCAATTCTGTATAAAGATATTATGTCACCACTACCTGCAATTGGTGTGGATGTAGAAATTAAATCAGGTATTGGCCCAGTTATTGATAATCCAATTCGTTCTTTACAAGACGTAGAAAAACTAGGGGAAATCAATCCAGAAGATGACGTACCGTACATATTAGATACGATTCGTTTATTAACGACAGAAATGCTAGACGTACCGTTAATCGGTTTTTCAGGGGCTCCATTTACACTAGCGAGCTATATGATTGAAGGCGGTCCATCTCGTAATTATCATAATACGAAAGCGTTCATGTATGCAGAGCCGAAAGCTTGGTTCGCTTTAATGGATAAGCTAGCAGATATGGTTATTACATATTTAAAAGCGCAAATTAATGCAGGAGCAAAAGCAGTTCAAATTTTCGATTCTTGGGTTGGAACAGTAAATGTAGCAGATTACCGCGTATTTATTAAACCAGCAATGGAGCGTATTTTTGCAGAAGTTCGCCCGATGGGTGTACCGATGATTATGCACGGCGTAGGAGCTGCACACTTAGTAAATGAATGGCACGACTTACCGCTTGATGTAGTAGGCTTAGATTGGCGCTTACCGATCGAAGAGGCACGCGCACGCGGCGTTCATAAGGCGGTACAAGGAAATATGGACCCTTCATTCTTACTTGCGCCATGGTCTGTTATTGAAGAACATGTAAAAGGTATTTTAGATCAAGGGATGAAAGAGCCTGGTTATATCTTTAACTTAGGACACGGTGTATTCCCAGAAGTAAATCCAGATACATTAAAACGTTTAACTACATTTATTCATGAATACTCTAAAGGGCAGTTAGCGAAGTAAAGGAGAATTGTTGTATGAAAAAGAAAATTGGTTTGCTTGTAATGGCATACGGAACGCCATATAAAGAAGAAGATATTGAACGTTACTATACACATATTCGCAGAGGAAGAAAGCCAAGTCCTGAAATGCTAGAAGATTTAACAGAGCGTTACCGTGCAATTGGTGGCATTTCTCCTTTAGCTACTATTACATTAGAGCAAGCTAAAAAGTTAGAACAGCGTTTAAATGAAGTACAAGATGAAGTAGAGTACCATATGTATCTTGGCTTAAAACATATCGAACCGTTCATTGAAGATGCAGTGAAAGATATGCATAACGACGGTATACAAGATGCAATAGCACTTGTTCTTGCGCCGCACTATTCTACATTTAGCGTGAAATCGTATGTAGGACGAGCACAAGAAGAAGCTGAGAAACTTGGAAACTTAACAATTCACGGCATTGATAGCTGGTATAAAGAACCGAAATTCATCCAGTACTGGGTTGATGCAGTGAAAGGTATATATAACGGTATGTCAGAAGCAGAGCGTGAAAAAGCAGTATTAATCGTATCTGCACATAGCTTACCAGAAAAAATTATTGCACTTGGCGATCCATATCCAGACCAATTAAATGAAACAGCTGACTATATTGCAAGAGGTGCTGAAGTAGCAAACTATGCAGTAGGTTGGCAAAGTGCAGGAAACACGCCAGATCCTTGGATTGGTCCAGATGTACAAGATTTAACGAGAGAACTAAACGAAAAGTATGGATACAGTTCATTCGTATACGCACCAGTTGGATTTGTTGCGGAACATTTAGAAGTTTTATATGACAATGACTTTGAGTGTAAAGTTGTGACAGATGAAATTGGCGCAAAATATTATCGTCCAGAAATGCCAAATGCATCGGACGCATTTATTGATTGCTTAACAGATGTTGTATTAAAGAAAAAAGAATCTGTATTGTAAAAAGAAAGGGGGAGCATGCTTGAGGAAAAAAGTTGTAATCATCGGCGGTGGCATCACAGGATTAACAACAATGTATAACTTACAAAAAGATATTCATGACAAGAACTTGCCGATCGATACATTACTGATAGAAGCATCGGGTAAACTTGGCGGGAAAATTCAAACCGTTCGAAAAGATGGATTTACAATTGAACGCGGACCGGATTCTTTCTTAGCACGAAAAGAAAGTGCAGCTAGATTAGCGAAAGAATTAGGTCTTGGCGATGAACTTGTAAATAATAAGGCCGGTCAATCATTTATCCTCGTAAACAATCGGTTACATAAAATGCCGAGCGGATCGATGATGGGAATTCCAACGCAAATTACGCCGTTTCTATTTTCCGGGCTGTTCTCCCCAATTGGTAAGCTAAGAGCTGGTTTTGATCTGTTAATGCCGAGATCAAAGCCAGTATCTGACCAATCACTCGGGCAGTTTTTCAGACATCGCCTCGGCAATGAAGTGGTTGAGAATTTAATCGAACCATTACTATCGGGTATTTATGCAGGGGATATTGATGAAATGAGCTTAATGTCAACATTTCCGCAAATGTATCAAATTGAGCAGAAGCATCGCAGTATTTCACTCGGTATGCGTACACTTGCTCCGAAAAAAGAGACATCTGAACCGAAAAAAGGAATCTTCCAAACAGTGAAAACAGGTTTAGAATCTATTGTAGAATCTCTCGAAGTGAAGATGCATGAAGGTACGATAATAAAGGGAACCCGCATTGAAAAAATTGCAAAACTTGGTGATGCTTATACGATTGCTCTTAGTAACGGAAAAGAAATAGAAGCGGACGCGGTCGTAGTGGCAAGCTCACATAAAGTATTGCCATCTATGTTTGCGCAGTACAAGCAGTTTCGTTTCTTCCGCAACATTCCGTCCACATCAGTTGCGAATGTGGCAATGGCTTTCCCGAAATCAGCCATTCAGCGCGATATTGATGGTACAGGATTTGTCGTATCTCGAAATAGCGACTACACAATTACAGCATGTACGTGGACACATAAAAAATGGCCACATACAACGCCAGAAGGAAAAATGCTACTTCGTTGTTACGTTGGACGCCCTGGTGATGAAGCAGTTGTAGAACAAACAGAAGAGGAACTCGTTCAGCTTGTACTAGAAGATTTACGAAAGACGATGGATATTACAGAGGATCCAGAATTTACAGTCGTAAGTCGCTGGAAAGAAGCGATGCCCCAATATACAGTAGGCCATAACGAGCGAATGAAGAAACTCACAACATTTATGGAGAAAGAGTTGCCAGGTATATACTTGGCAGGTAGTTCTTACGCTGGTTCTGGTCTTCCGGACTGTATTGATCAAGGTGAGAAAGCCGCAAAGCGTGTACTCTCTCATTTGGAGAAAGTAATGGATACCGAATTAATTGCACAATAAAGTGAAACGCCTTCAATCACATTGAAGGCGTTTTGTTACTTATTCACCAATAAACATATATAAGTTATTTGGCTTTATAACGGCATCTCCTGCATAAATAACCCACTCTGTTAAGTTTTCAAACTCTAAATGATAACTATTTCCTTCACTCATATCTTCTATAAAATATGGTTCATTAATGAGTATTCCTTGAATGAAATCTTCCGCGATTTCTTGCATTTCAAACCACATATGTTCACTTTTTCCTTCTTCGTAGGAGACACCAAACTTAGCGAGGAAACGAAAATCTTCATTCGATTGTTCAATGTGAAAAATGTTGCTGAAATATCCGAAAGTATTCTTCGCATTGTAAGCCATACGATCGGTTTCACTATTTGTTTTATAGAACATGAGCCCTGTAGCTTCCTCGTGTTCTTGGAAAAAGCTTTCAATATATTCTTCTGAAGTATTACATTTGAATAAGAAAACGGATGGAGATTGATGGTATTCATCTCGGTCATCCATACCGCCTAAGAATGTGTTTTGCGAATCTATTGGTTGTAGTTTCACTTCTTCATCCTCGATTGAAGATAATTGATCCATGCTCGTTTTATGCCCAATATAAGATAATCCCTTTTCCCATGGAAGAGCTACTGTATGTATAGAACCTTGCTGACTATGCGCGATAACGATAGGCTCATTCATAGGGACTTGTCCATTCTCAATGGCATTATTAGCAAATGTTTGAAAAAGATCGCCAATGCCGTAGTAGGAAGAGATGCGATTTGGAATAATTAATTCTATTTCTGTTACGCCTGCTCTTAAAAGGCCATGTGTATGAAACCAATATTGCGTAGGCGCACCTTCTTTATCGTCTTCATAAACAGAATGAATAACGTACAAGTCAGGAATGTCAGGTAATAATTCATTTTCAACGTGATATTCAATATAGCTTCTAGATATCACTTTCATTGCTGCACTTGAATCGATTACAAATAACAAGTCTGGAGCGAGGTTCCATAAAAACTGTAACTGCTGGAAAAAGCAGTCCAGCACATCGCCTACAAATAGCGTACGAGTGAAAATTTCAGTTCCATAAGCAGCATCTTCAAAATTACGATCTACGAGTGTAGAATCTTGTCTATTGTACATTTTATATTCTTCTGGGTCATTCGCCTCATCAATATGCAGTTCATACGGTGTAATTTTTTCATCCATATGTAACTCAACAATAATGCTTGTCTCATCACTATAAACAATTTTCAATTCGTCAACTTTAGTAGCGATTGTTTCTAGCCGCAGTTTTAACTGCTCAATTGTAATTTTAGTTGGTATAACGGCAATCATATCTGAAAAATGACGTTCTAATGTTCCATTCATAGCTGCGCGGTATGTTTCTGTTTGCACTTCCATCCAATCACTCCTATTCAAATGAATCCATTTTACATGCCAATGAAATTTCGATATTTTCTGTTTTCTCTCTCTAACATTATAGAGTGCATTCGTAGAAGGTGTAAAATTATTATTTTGTATTATAGTTTGAAAGCTTGTAAATTAAATAAATTTTTTGTAAAACTTGTCGAAATATAGTTCTATATAACGAATCATTTGATATGATAGAAATGCTGAGAAAATATGAAATAGGGAGAGGAAAATGACTGTGAAGAAATTGTTAAGTGTCTTTTTATCATTCATACTATTGCTTTCATTTACTGGAACTTTAGTACAAGCAGAAGAAAATACTTCTATGTCAGTAGAAAAAGCAATTCAAGTATTTAAGCAGCAAGGGAAAACGAAGGGGACAGTGGAAGGATACATCGTTGGATATACGCAAAGTCCTTCTAAATACACGAAAGATCCTGCTAAGTTTGATGATACAAACGTAGCAATTGCGGATTCGCCAAATGAAACGAATCCAGACAAAATCATGCCTGTTCAGTTGCCAAAAGGCGATGTGAGAGCGGCAGTAAACGTGAAAGATCATCCAGAAAATATCGGGAAGAAAGTTAGTTTAACAGGAACGCTTGAATTATATTTTAGTAGCCCAGGTTTAAAATCGGTAACAGCTCATAAGTTTCAAGGGGAAGGACAAAACCGTGTTAGCGATGTAGTAGCTTCGCCTGGTAGCGGAGAAGTTGCGAAGGGAACAGCGGTAACATTAACAACGAATACAGAAGGAGCAACAATCTACTATACGTTAGATGGCTCTAACCCTACAAATAAGAGTGTTCGTTATAACGGACAAATTGTAGTGAATGAAAATAGTGTGATTAAAGCAATTGCAGAGAAAGAAGGGCTTACTTCTTCAGCCATTTCAACATTTTCATTTATTATCGTAAATAATGAACCAGTTCGTATTCATGATATTCAAGGGAAATCACATATTTCTTCCTACAAAGGAAAGAAAGTATACAATGTGGAAGGCGTTGTAACAGCGCTTGATAAAAATGGTTTTTATATAGAAGATAATCAGCCGGATAATGATCCAGCTACTTCAGAAGGTATGTACGTATACAAAAAAGATGCGAATGTAGCAGTAGGAGATCTTATTCAAGTTGATGGAGAAGTAGAAGAATATGTTGGGCCTGGATATGCAGAAAGGTTTGACACAGATTTAACAACGACGGAAATTAAGGCGAGCCGCGTTGCTGTAATTGCAAAAGATCAACCTTTACCAGCGCCGATTGTACTTGGAGAAAACGGTGTAAAAATCCCTGATCAAATCATCGATAATGATGCATTCGGTTTATTTGATCCAAATGAAGATGCAATCGACTTTTATGAAAGTATAGAAGGTATGCGCGTTACGATGCCAACACCAAAAATTATTGCACCTCAGAAAAACGGGAATTTATATGTAACAGTAGAAAATGGTGGAGATAAAGTCGTAACGAAATATGGCACACCTGTATTAGATGAAAATCAATTAAATCCAGAGCGTCTTTCTGTAAAAGTCCCTCGTGATTATGTAGCAAAAGTAGGAGATACTTTCACTGGAGATATAACAGGGGTAGTCGGATATGATTACGGTTCGTTCCGCATTTCGCCAATAACGGAATTACCATCAGTAGTGGACGGTGGATTTAAGCAAGTAGGAGCGAATATTCAGCCTCGTCTTGATAAGTTAACAGTTGCTACATATAACATTGAAAACTTCTCGGCGAATAAAAAAGAAACAACAGATGAAAAAGTAAAAGCGTTAGCGTATTCTATTAAATACAATTTAAAAATGCCAGATATTATCGGTGTAGAGGAAATGCAAGATAATAACGGAACGATTAATGATGGTACAACAGATGCTTCGTTAAGTGCAAAACGTATTATTGATGCAGTTTTAGAAATTCGTGGACCGAAGTATGAGTATGTAGAAATTGCTCCGAACAATAATCTAGACGGGGGAGCACCAGGAGCGAATATTCGCGTCGGTTTCTTCTACAACCCATCACGCGTGAAATTAGCAGCAGTACCGAAGTTACTTGATAAAAATGTCGTTCGCATTGGAGACGAAAGTTCATTATTTGAAAGTACACGTAAACCGCTTGCAGCAGAATTTACGTTCCAAGGACAAAACGTTGTTGTCGTTGCAAATCACTTAAACTCAAAAATAGGGGATGCAACGCCATTTGGAAAAGTGCAGCCGCTCGTATTAAAGAGTGAAGAAAAACGAATTCAGTTAGCGCAAGAAGTAAATCAATTTGTACAAGTAATTCAGAAAAAGAACACAAATGCACCAGTTGTTGTGTTAGGAGATATGAACGATTTTGAGTTTGCTAAACCACTAAAAGCACTAGAAGGAACAAACTTAAAGAATATGTTAAACACAGTGCCGAAAGAGAACCGCTACACGTACATTCATGAAGGAAATGCACAAGTGTTAGATCATATTTTAGTAACAAACAACATCGCACCATACACAATTGTAGATCCAGTACACTTAAACTCAAACATTATGAAAGAACATGGACGTGTAAGTGATCATGACCCAGTACTTGCTCAAATTGATTTGAAGAAAGCTTCTTAAATAGTCATGAAAGAACGCTTAGAGATATGCTGAGCGTTCTTTTTCTGTGAAAATCATGTTAGAATTAATTAAAAATTCAGTTTTTATAATGAGGAGGTTAAAGATGCAAGCATGGTTAAATGGAAAATTAATGAATCAGCTTGCGATTTTGTTTTGTACGATCGTCATGCTCCAATTTGTAGCGGAGGTAACGGGGCTTACTCAAAATTTGGACATTACGTATAACTTAATACATACAGCATCTTCCTATGTAACATTTAGTTTCGCAGTCATTTTTACTTTAATAGGCGCAAGAAGAGAACTAAGTAAATATGCAATTATTTTATTATGTTCAGTTGTAGGTATTAAAGCGATTTACTTTACAGCGGTCGTTATTTTATGGGGATTGGCAGGTACGCCGTAAAGGGGAGATGATTATACGAGTGATAAATGTAAATGGTAATAAGAGCATAATTCTCTAAGCTAACTTAGGGAATTACGCTCTTATTCGTACAATCATTTAGTCTGAAATTGCTTGAAACGCTTTTCTACACCGATCTCTTTTTTGCAGTCTTCTTCTATATTTTTTTCTATCCCGCTTTACTCCTTGTATATACATAAGTAAGCTAACGAAAAGGAAGAAAGCACATTGCATCATTAAAATGTACGGTGACATGCCTTGCAATGGTTGTTTCGGATCATATAAATGAATAGGTGCTCCGCCTATTGAAGGAAGTATTGTATTTAGCAGGACGTACGGAATGGAGGCAGCTGCGAATGGAAAGAGAATGGCCATATAGTCTTTTTGTGACCATACAGATGCAGCAAGTCCTAAAAGGGCCATTAAACCTGCAAATAAAAAATTAATTCCGATATATACAGTAATGTAAGTGAGAGGCGCATCGAAATATAGGTTTGCGAACATTCCATCAGCATTTATGATGCCTGAACCAATCGTAGGTGTTCCGTCTGGAATGGTTAATTTGCAAAATAATAACGATAAGATGAATGGAAATGTATAAAGAAATCCTCCGCAAAAAAACGTAACGATATATTTCGCTACTGAATAAGGAAATATAGAAATCCCTTTACTCACAAATGGTTTAAAACCATCTGACTTATCCGAATTGTAACTTGTACTAAAGGGGAAACTCGCAATAACTGGCATTAATAATAAATAAACATCCATTTCATTGTCGCGAAATCCAATCCATTTTAAATCTGTTGATATAGGACCATTCGCAGCGTCGCCTAAATAACGAATGACATAATAATAGTGATAGATGCAAATAAGAACGAATCCACTAAGCATCATAATTAAAGAAATACGACTACAAAAAGCTTGCTTTATATTTAAACGAAGCGCACGCATCATGACTGAAAAAGCCTCCACTATTTTGATAAACTTGTCTATTTTCTATATTACTATTAAATGTAAAGATTTTCTTGTTTTTTTATTTGATTATTTGAAAAAAGGGAAATTTGTTGTCGTTAAGTAAGGTTTAACGGAAATTATATTTTCTAAAATATGGTTGACAATTTAGTATTACATTTGTAATCTTAATTGCAGATTACAAATGTAATACTAAGGAGTGAAATATACTATGACAAATCAATTACCTAAAATATCTGAAGTGGAATTAGAAATTATGAAAGTACTTTGGTCTAATTCTCCACAAACAGCGAATGAAATTATAGAAGTACTAGAAGATGAAATGGACTGGAAACCGAAAACAATCCGTACATTAATTAATCGGTTAGTACAAAAGGAAGCAGTTTCTTATCATCAAGATAAAGGGCGTATGTATGCTTATTATCCGTTAGTATCACAAGATAATTATTTACAAGTTGAAACGAAATCTTTGCTAAAGCGTTTTTGCGGCGCAGCGTTTAAGCCATTACTTGTTAATTTCTTAAAAGAGGAAAAATTGTCTTCAGAAGATATTAATGAACTGAAACGCATTTTAGATGAGAAGACAGAGGAGAATAAGAGGAAGGATAGATAACAATGAAAGACATGCTTATAAATGTATACCTTCCTCATTTTTTTGATTGGCTTATAGAAACGTCACTTATGGCGAGTATACTAGTTGGATTTATTTTATGTATAAAAGTTTTATTTAGAAATAAGTTAACGCCCCGGTGGCAATATATGCTGTGGATCGTACTAATGATACGACTCCTTTTACCGTGGTCACCGGATAGTTCTTATAGCATTTAATCATTATTTTCCTATAGTTCTAGTGTATCGGAAGTTATTCAAAAAAATACACCTTTACATGAGAATACAGTGAATAACGAGATAAAACAGACAGTAGAAGTAGAATCCAATGCTGAAACCGTGACAAAAAATAGCGAACCTGAAGTAAACGTGAGTTCGGAACGACAGGCTACATTGTCTGTATACAAAGTTGCTCTATATGTTTGGTTAGCTGGAGTAATCATATTAGTAGTCATGACGTTTATTACAAATAGACGTTTGTATTCTTACATAAAGAAACAACCGGATATTACGGATGAACAGGTCGCTACAGTGTTTAATCACTGTAAGCAGTCTATGAAAATGAAGAAGGCAGTTTCATTACGTTTTGCAGGAAAGATTGCAAGTCCAACGGTTTTTAGTTTCTTTCGCCCGAAAGTATTACTATCAAAAAAACATATGAAAGTATTAAATGAGCAACAATTACAATATGTCTTTTACCATGAGTTAGCTCATATTAAAAGAAGCGATGTAGCTGTAAATTGGATTATGTACAGTTTACTCCTATTAAATTGGTTCAATCCGATTCTTTGGTACGCCAATTTCTGTATGCGAGAAGATCAAGAATTAGCCTGCGATGCATATGCGCTTACGTTTATAGATAAAGAGGAGCAAATTGCATACGGCCATACAATTATTACCCTTTTAGAACATTATTCCTATCAAGTACCAAGCCTAGCAAATTTAAGTAGAAATAAACGAACATTAAAAAGGAGAATCGTTATGATTAAAAAGTTCCAAAAGAAATCGTATCGTCTGTCTTTACTTGGCGTTATTGCTATAGCAGCTATAGCAGGCGGTTTTTTGTTAAATGCAAGGATAACTGAGGGAGATGAAAGACAGAAGGAAAAGGTTGTAGAAAACAAGCAATCTAAAGCGGCATTTGAAAAAGCGATAGAAACCGTATATGGTACACCAGAGAATGCAAGTAGAGAATGGGGTATGTCGATAAAGTCATATAAAAGAGATACAGATCTTTTGTATTTGGCAGAGAAGAATTTTACAAAAAAAGAATTTGAACAATATGTCCAATTATTTAAAGAGGCTAGTGAAATTCAGAAACAAGCAATGGTTAAGAAAAATGTGCCTGAGAATTATGATGGAGATACAAAGGAAATTAATCTTGAACGTTTGAATAAAACTGATCAAGAAAAATTAGCTAGTATTCAGAAGAAATTAAACCCTTTTAATGATAAATTGCAGAAGTCTTTAACATATACTATGGAAGAAGCAAAAGAACATGTACCGTTTCAAATTAAGCAGCCGACTTATATACCTGAAGGTTATGAATTAAAGAGAGAATGGGCTGACTCATATTTTGGAAGAGATGTAGAATTAGTTACTAAATCAGAATATACAAAAGGGAAATATGGTTTTACAATTTATCAGTCAAGGATGTATATGGATGGTAATGTTAATGGTGGTAAGGATCCACTACACTATATGATGCCTGGAGAAGAGAATTTAGTAAATTATAGCTTAGACGGAAAAACAATGGTCTATAATAAATATTCTGGAGGAGAGAGTAAGTTAAAAGGGCTCAAAATGTTTGTACCAGCACAAGGTAAGAATAGTGAGTATCAAATTGTAATAGTAAATGATATTTTTACAAGAGATACAAAGATATACGAAGAGATAATTGATGATGATCTAACTAAGAAAGAGATGGAGAAAATATTACTGTCTATGTCAAAATAAAAGACAGTGTTCTTAAACTTTTTGCTTTAAGAACACTGACTATTTTATTAAATTTCTAGTGGGATTTAGCCAGCAATTATTATGAATATATTCTTGCTTTCCATATAAGCATTCTTTTTGATACACTATGGACAGTATTATATAATTTGACTGGAATTTTTTATACTGGAAATAATAAAAAAGAGAACTTGTATAGAATGTAAGCGTGTGGTAATATCAAAGATGTACTGATTGACTATATTATCCAATTGGTCATTTTTGGAGGTGACGATGTGGCGATAGATCGAAAACGTTCTATTATTGAAGCTGCAACAAAGTCTTTTTCAGCGTTCGGTTATAAAGCAACAACGATGGATCAAGTAGCGAAGTTAGCGAATGTAGGAAAAGGAACGATTTATACTTTTTTCAAAAATAAAGAAGAGCTATTTGGTGAAATTATTTCTAATTTAATTACAGAAATGAAGCAAGTTGCAGAAAATGCAATTCGTTCAGATGTTTCATTTTTTGAAAATGTACATAGAGCATTATATAGCATATTAGAATTCAGAAAAGAACATCAGCTCATGATTAAGTTAATTCAAGAAGAGCGTGATATGGGAACGAAAGAAGTACAAGAAGTGATGCAACAAGTAGATGTGGAAATCGTTTCTGTCATTCAATCGTATTTAAAGATTGCGATTGAAAAAGGTGAAATTAGCAAATGTGATCCAGAAATTACAGCATTTATTATGCTTCGCTTATACGTATCTCTTATTTTTGATTGGGAAAAAAATCATAAACCGCTAGAAAAAGAAAAAATTGCAGAATTATTTGAACTTTATTTATTAAAAGGATTGTCAAACTAAGATAATCCTTTTATTATTATAAAAAGTGACTGTTTGAACGAAACAGTCATACATTTATTTTAGGAGGGATAATATAAATATTTACTTCATATTAAGGAACAGTTGCATAGTATAAATTCGGGGATAAGGCATATGTATGAATAAGTATAGCCTTTTTATTCGGGAGAAAATGACCAAATGAACAATTCGGTCATTTAGAAAAGGGGGAGAAATGATGAAATGGAATCAGTTACTTCGTAAAGAGTTTACTGAAATTATAAAAAGTAAAAAAATATTAATTCCAATTATCGCGGTTTTATTCGTACCGATTTTATATGCAGGTATGTTTTTATGGGCCTTTTGGGATCCGTATAAACAGTTAGATGATTTACCAGTGGCGGTAGTCAATTTAGATAAAGGTGCAGTATTTGATGGTAAACCAATTGAGGTCGGAAAAGGCCTCGTTGATAACTTAAAAGATAATACAAGTTTTAAATGGGAATTTGTAAGTGAAAAAGAAGCGAAAAAAGGAATGGAAGGTAGAAAGTATTACATGTTAGTACGCATTCCAGATGACTTCTCAAGTAACGCTACAACGTTATTAAAAGATGATCCAAAACCATTAAACTTAGAATACATTCCAAACGAAAGCTTAAACTTTTTATCTTCACAAATTGGCGGAACAGCCATTGAAAAAATTAAAGGTGAAGTATCAAGTACGTTAACGAAAACATACGCAGAGAAAATGTTTGATTCCATTCAAGATGTCTCAAAAGGGTTAGCAGATGGGGCAGAAGGAGCAAATGAACTACACGACGGATCAAGTGAGCTGCATGATGGTTCAAGTAAAGTGACGGATGGCCTTCATACACTTCAAGGGAAGTCTGGAGAGATACAGACAGGTGTAGGGAAACTATTTGATGGATCTGGGAAAGTAACAGCAGGTTTAAATACGTTAAACAGCAAAACAGGTGAGATGCAAACAGGTATCGGAAAGTTAGTAGATGGCTCGGGCAAAGTAACAGATGGTTTACATGCACTAAATAGCAATGCAGGTATCGGGAAATTAGTAGACGGCTCGGGCAAAGTAACAGACGGTTTAAATACGTTAAATAGCAAAACGGGTGAATTGCGTGATGGATCTGAGAAAGTGACCGGTGGCTTGAACAAATTAGTAAGTAAATCCGGTGAATTAAAAGCAGGAACAACTGACCTATCAAATGGTATGGGAAAACTTGTTGAAGGGAAAAGTCAATTAGAGGAAGGTTCTCAAGCGATCCAAAAGGGTTTGCAAGATTTAAATAGTAACGTACAAAAGTCAGCTGCAGGCTTAGAGGAAATGCAGTTAAAAGTTCCTTCTATATTGAATACAGTAAATGAGAAAATAGATGGAGCTGGGGCGAATGTAAATCAGTTAAATGAACTTACGCAATCAACAGCAGGAGATGCAAAAAATGCAGCACAAGATGTAGCGAATTTACAAAAGCAAATTGAAAGCTTACCAAAAGAATATCAAGAGCAGTTACAACCATTCATAACAAGTGCTGTAAAAAGTACAGCGACAGTTCAGCAAAAAGCTGCCGGAGTAGCAGGTGGAACAAATAAATTAAATGAAGAAGTAAAACAAGTAAAAGGTGAAATACATCAAAAAACAAATGGATTGCAAAACAACTTACCAAATCCAGCAGGGATAAAAACTCTGGCAGGTGGTATTGAGAAACTAACGAGCGCACAAAATGAATTTGTTAGTAAGTTTCATGGATTTGGTGAGGGATTAGATAATGCAAAAATAGGTGCCGATAAATTAAAAGATGGATCAGTTCAATTAATTGATGGAGTAACGCAATTACAAAGTGGCTCTGGAAAAGTGACAGCAGGATTAGGGCAATTATCTGCAGGAGTAAATCAATTAGCAGATGGTTCTGGTCAAGTAACAGGCGGTTTAGGCACAGTATCTGTAGGAGTATCCAAATTAGCAGACGGCTCAAACCAAGTAACAGGCGGCTTAGGTACATTATCTGCAGGAGCGGGCCAAATGTCAGGCGGAATAACGCAATTAGCAAATGGCTCTGGCCAAGTAACAACAGGGTTAAGTGCATTGTCAACAGGCTCAACCCAGTTAATCGACGGCGTAAATAAACTAGCAGACGGATCCGGAAAAGTAACGGATGGCCTCGTAAAAGTAAATGATGGCTCAGGCGAACTTGCTGAGAAACTTGGCGAAGGAGCAGAGAAAACTGGTGAAGTAAAAGGGACGGATAAAACGTATGATATGTTTGCAAGTCCTGTAAAAGTGAAGACAGAGAAAATGGCGGAAGTTCCTAACTACGGAACTGGATTTACACCGTATTTCTTATCACTCGGTTTATTCGTTGGGGCATTATTATTATCTATCGTATATCCATTACGTGATACAGTCGGTGTTCCGAAATCAGGATTTAGCTGGTTTATTAGTAAGTTCGGCGTGTTACTATCAGTCGGTATTATTCAAGCGATAGTAGCAGATATTATATTACTATTCGGATTAGGTGTAGAAGTACAAAGTATTCCGTATTTCATACTCTTTAGCATCGTTACAAGTTTAGCGTTTATCGCATTAATTCAATGTTTAGTAACAGCATTCGGTGATGCAGGGCGTTTCATCGCCATCATCACATTGATTATTCAGCTTACAACAAGTGCTGGGACATTCCCACTAGAATTGATTCCGAAGTTTTTACAACCATTCAATGCTTGGTTGCCGATGACATACTCTGTATCAGGATTGAAAGCAGTCGTATCAAGTGGAGACTTTAACTTCATGTGGCAAAACGTAGGAATACTCATGATTTTCATCGTGGTATTATCACTTGGAACAATCGCATCCTTAACTTGGATGCACAAACGACAATTTAGAAATATTGCGGAAAACCAATCGGTTGAAGCGTAAATAAGACCAATAAAAAAGGCACTGAAAAGGTGCCTTTTTTATCGGTTTTATTTTATTGGATGAGAAATTTTATTTGTTTTTTTATTTTTACGGAACAAGTGTATAACAACACTTATGAGGAGAATAGTAGCTACAATCCAAACAAATGGACCATATCTTTCAGCAAAAGTATATAGTTTCATGTTCCTGGCAATATCCTCTTTTGTTTTTCCTATTAGAATTTCTGAGCCACTATAGCCTTCAAGTGTATCGCCTTTTTTTATACCAAAAATAAGAGTATCTGATTTGTTTTCTATTCCTGTATATCGGTAGCCCTTACCTTTAATTGTTAATTGAGTATCATCCTTTTTTAGTGAGTAATCTTCGGCAGAAATATCTTTTCCTAACAGTGTAATTGGCTCCATTGAAAAACGGGTTTCTTTTAATGTAGGAAGAGTTTCATTGTTTAATAAGAGTTGCTTTGCAATATGCTGCTCAGTATCAATGTTTATCCAATTTGCCTTTCGGCGTTTATACGTATTAATTTCAAGGAGTGCGAATTCTTTATTTTGAAGTTTTTCTTCTGTAATAGGTTGCGCAGTAGTTAACGTCCCTTTTAATAAAATTACACCGTCTTTTGCAGATTGAAATGAAGAGACTTCTTCCGTTTTTTTTAATGTATTGATAGCACTTCTATAATCTTCTTTTCCTAAAAAAACAGCTCCTGTATGTACAGTTAAAATCAGATATAGGATGCTTAATACTATAATAGCTTTTTTCACTATGTACCCTCCAAAGTATGTATAAGTTAATTATAACATAATTTACCATATGAAATTATTGATTTGAATAATAAGTTACAAGTATAAAGATGATGAATAAATTAAAAAAGTGTGGAGGAGAGGATTAAAAGTGAAAAGGAATTACAACAATTTACAGAGAAACATAGGGTAGAGGAGCTGATATGATGAGAGGAAATCTTACTTATTATTTCATCGTAAATCCGCTAATCATCTTTCTGGTTTACGCCCTTTCACCTATCTTGTTTCACAAAGAAAAATATATAAATATGAAAGATGCACTAGGAATACTTTTAGTTTACTATGTGCTAATTAGCGGGTATTACCTTATGGATGTTATAAGTGAAAGAATGAAGAAAAACGGTAAAGACAAATAAAAAGTTTTAGTACATAAAAACAGATGGAGGATAACAAAATGACCGAAAGTAAAATGAAATTCAGGGATACGACGATTCGTAACTTTTTCGATAAAGAGGACCGCCTAAAATCGATTCCAGGTCAAAAGAAGAAAAAACTAGTATTGTTAGAGCATTTAGTTAGCAAGTTAAATACTGAAAATCAATATACAGAAACAGAAATTAATACATTTATAAAACAATATCATGATGATTTTTGTACAATTAGACGCGAGTTTATTGTGCATGGGTTTATGGATCGAGAGGATAATATGTACCGTATAAACGGGAGAGAAGTGTGGACGAAGTGGGAGGAGTTAAAATAATGAATCAGCGGGGAAATCCCCACTGATTACGAGTTTAAGCTAGTTGTGCATTTTTTTTTAGTAAGTCTAAGAACTCTTCAATATTTAAACTTGTAATGTATCCCAACGTTATATATTCATCTTCATAGTAAAATATTATTTTTTTATCAAAGATTCTTTTCTTCGTTTCTATAGATACAATTTTTTTATACTCGAATTCGGCAATGAATGTATTTTTAGACTTTCCATAAAAGAGAAGCCTTCTATTAGTAGCCAGTAGCATGCCTGGATGCGGAACTTTATGCGTAATCATATAGCCAGTAAGTGAACAATTTAAAGTAGATATAATAACTTCGTCTTTATGTAATAGTTGTTTTGCAGCTGTTAAAATTGGATTCATTGTATACATTCCTTTTATTTTGATATATGAATATTGTATCAAGAGTAAAAAAATTCTCAATATGTAATATTGCATATTGAACGTTTTATAGTTGTAATATTATTTTTAAAAAGAAAAAGTACGAGGTGATTCAATGATACGGTTAGCAAAAGAGGTTGATGCAGAATCAATTATAGATATTAGAAAAGAAATTATATTATCGGAAACTACTACAAAGTTTTTCATAGTATCTCCAAAGAAATTACCAAATGATATGAATGCAGAAAGAGAAAAGATACGGAAAAGTAATGAAAAAGGTAATCTTTACATAGTTTATGAAGTAGATAAAAAAGTGGTTGGCTTTTTAATTTTCAATCGATATGAACTAGAACGCTTACGACATGCAGGTACAATGGGAATGAGGATTAGGGAGGCGTACTGTAATCAAGGCATTGGTACGAAACTAATTGAATTTCTTATTAGTTGGGCTAAAGAGCAGAAGGGTTTAGAGAAAATTTGTTTAGGCGTAGTTTCTGTTAATGATAGAGCGATTAAGGTGTACAAACGTATGGGATTTGTAGAAGAAGGAAGACAAAGAAAACAAATTAAATATGAAGATGGATCGTATGGAGATGACGTATTGATGGGTTTTTATATAGATTAAAATTTGATTTTATAAAGGACGTATTAATAAGCTGATGTATATACGTAATGTTATGTACATCTTTTTTTATGCCTACTGTAAACTTCTAAAAGTAGTATAAACTCTCCTCCCATTAACAGACTTTTCCCTATGTATAATATTAATATAGTAAAATCATAACAACCCATATTGCAGTTTCCAATAATATACTATATAATCAGTTTAAGAAAACGTTTTCATGCAAAGGGGGAGAATTTCGTGTCGACTATAGAGGACGTGGCGAAATTAGCGGGGTTATCAAGGACAACGGTTTCTAGGGTGATTAATAATCATCCATATGTTTCAGATGAGAAGAAAAAAAGGGTTCAATTAGCAATGAAGCATTTAGGTTTCGTTCCTAATTCTGCGGCGAGAAGGCTTCGTAAACAAAAGACGGAAACAATTGCGGTGCTAGTTCCAAGGATTACAAATCCTTTCTTCAGTCGATTTATTGAAGCAATCGAGATTGCTGCTTCTGAACATAAATATAAACTGATTATTTGTCAAACAAGATATTTACCGGAAAAAGAGATGGAGTATTTACAATTATTATCTACGAAACAAGTAGATGGGATTATTCTATGTTCACTAGAAAATCCTTGGGAAGATGTAGAGCCATACTTACAGCACGGTCCAATCGTGTTATGTAATGAATATATTGAGGAAGCAAATGTTCCAACAGTGAAGTTTGATCATGCGCAAGGAGCATACATAGCTGCTAAGCATGTGTTAGAACAAGGATATCGTAATCTTATTTTTTGTCGTGGTAACGAAACCAAAGTGGTTAGCCAGCAGCGAAAAATGGGCTTTTTACGTGCAATAACTGAGAAGAGCCGCCAAGTAGAAGCGATCGATTTTCTTGAAAACGCTTTCGCTTGGGATGATGGAAAGAGAATATTCCATGAAGTATTAAAGGACAAAAAAAATCCTACCGCGATTTTGGCAGGAGGCGACGAGGTTGCAGCTGGAATCATTTCAGAGGCAAAACGCCATGACTGGAGCATTCCAGATGATCTCGCTGTTATCGGTTTTGATAATCAAATATTATCACAGATTACTGAGCCAGGTATTACGACAATTGAACAGCCAATCGATGAGATGGCCCGAAAAGTTGTCGACCTGATGATGGATAAAATCCATACGAAAAATTATCGACAAAAAGAATTGTATGAGTTTGAATTGGAGCTCTTGGTGAAAGGTTCAACGATGAAGAAGGATACGATGTTATTAGCCTAGTAGACTATGTCTGCTAGGTTTTTTTATGTTCATAAATTACTATTCTTCGTGAACGCAGTCATCACATTTGTTATGGTATGCTTCGTGCTGCTCATCAATTTCTTTCCCACAGTGCGCACAAGTTTTCGTCGGTAAATTTCTGAAAAACTCCATTGGTTGATCGATCATGTCAATCCCTCCATTTCCATTTCTTACTATCATTGTATTAGTACAAAAAACAAAAGTCAACAACTGTTTTATAACAAAATGAAAATTAATGAAAAAGTTTAGGAAATGGATTATAGTTAACAATGTAGAATGTAAGTGAAACATGCATTCCTACTCGGTTTTAGAAAGGATGGATACATATGAAAATGACTGTTGTCGGCTTTTGGGGCGGCTTTCCAGAAGCGGGAGAAGCAACGTCGGGGTATTTGTTTGAACACGATGGTTTTCGTTTACTTGTCGACTGTGGTAGTGGTGTACTAGCACAGCTTCAAAAATATATAACACCATCTGATATAGATGCAGTTGTACTGTCACACTATCATCATGATCATGTTGCAGACATTGGGGTATTGCAATATGCGAGATTAATTACAAGTGCGACAAAGGGACAACTATCGGAATTACCAATATACGGTCATACGTTTGACGAGAATGGCTTCCATTCTTTAACACATGAACCGCATACGAAAGGAATCGCGTACAATCCAGAAGAAACACTTCAAGTTGGACCGTTCTCGATTTCATTTTTAAAAACTGTTCATCCTGTTACCTGTTATGCGATGCGTATTACAGCTGGTAGTGACGCTGTCGTATATAGCGCGGATTCCAGTTATATTCCTGAATTTATTCCATTCACAAAAGATGTTGATCTTTTCATTTGTGAGTGTAATATGTATGCACATCAAGAGGCGGCGAAAGCAGGGCATATGAATAGTACAGAAGTAGCAAGTATTGCGAAAGATGCGAATGTAAAAGAACTTTTATTAACGCACTTACCGCATACAGGAAACCCATCTGATTTAGTAACAGAAGCAAAACAAATTTTCAGTGGCCATATTACGCTAGCGCATAGTGGTTACATCTGGAACTCATGAGGTGATACGATGTTATTTATTGATAATAAAGGGATTACAGATCCTAGAATAAACTTAGCGATTGAAGAATATTGTGTGAAGAATTTAGATATTAACGAAACATATTTACTGTTCTATATTAATGAACCTTCTATTATCATTGGTAAAAACCAAAACACAGTAGAAGAAATTAATGCAGATTACGTAAAAGAACAAGGTATCCATGTCGTTCGTCGTCTATCAGGCGGAGGCGCAGTATATCACGATTTAGGAAACTTAAACTTTAGCTTTATTACGAAAGATGATGGAGACAGTTTTAGCAACTTCAAAAAATTCACAGAGCCTGTAACGAAAGCGCTTGGTAAATTAGGCGTAAATGCAGAACTAAGTGGTCGTAACGACATTTTAGCTGAAGGTAGAAAAATTTCAGGTAACGCGCAGTTTTCAACGAAAGGTCGTATGTTCAGTCACGGTACGTTACTATTTGACTCTGAAATCGATCACGTCGTATCAGCGTTAAAAGTAAAAATGGATAAGATCCAATCAAAAGGAATTAAATCAATCCGTAGCCGCGTTGCGAACATTACAGAATTTTTAAACGAAAAAATGACGACAGAAGAGTTTAGACAACTTCTTCTAGAAACAATTTTCGAAGGGGAAACAGAAATTCCAACGTATGAATTAACAGAAAATGATTGGAAAGAGATCCACAAACTTTCTGAAGAACGTTACCAAAATTGGGACTGGAACTACGGAAAATCTCCGAAGTTCAACTTACAACATTCACACCGCTTCCCCGTTGGACAAGTTGACGTTCGTCTTGAAGTGAAAAAAGGAACAGTAACAGAATGTAAAATTTACGGTGATTTCTTCGGATCATTAGATGTGCATGACATTGAAGAGCGTCTAACAGGCGTACAATTTGATAAAGATGCATTCACTACAGCTTTAGAAGACGTAGATATTAAACGCTACTTCGGTAATATTACAACAGAAGATTTCTTACATTTATTCTTTTAAAAATGAGGGAGGCTACCGTAACTGGTAGCCTCTTTTTTTTCGCAGATTGTCACGTTTTGTCGGTAAGTCGATAAATTCAAAAAATCGCCGATATAATTTCATATACCGTAAAATCACAGGACATTTGCCCCTTGTAAAGGAATATATATATTCAAAAGGAGGCGGTTCGAAATGAAAAGGGTAATGTACGTCGTATTATTGCTCGGCTTCGTCATCGGAATGACAGCCTGTAACGATGAAACGTCCTCAAGTCGTACACTTTTATCGATTGGAAAGCTAGGGAAGGATAATGTCATATATTTTACGCATACGGATAACAAACGAAAGATAGATGATATACAAACTATGTTTCAAAATAAGAAATGGAAAAGAAATGAAACGTTTAGCGCTGTGAATAAAACACCGGATCTTGTCTTGTCGATAGATGAGGCCAATACCGGGTTACCGACATTATATGTTACATTGTTTTTTCATGAAAATGGAGCGGATGCAATCAACTTGTATGGGGAGCAGACGAGCTTGAATAAGGAGGAACTAGAAAAACTTAGCGAAAAGATGAGTGCATATTATCCTGAAATGATTTTAGCCTTCGTTTCATCATTTGCTAATAAATAAAATTCCCTTATCCTTCCAAAGAGAGTCAACAGGAGGTGATCGTTGTATATGCAATTAATGGAATATCACTTGCTACTTTAATTTTCTTTTAATATAATTAATTTAGAATTTTTAAATATTCTAAATTTTATAAAGGTGGGGTTTTTGTGAATCTCGTTCAATCTTTGGCTGAAACGGCGAAAAAGAAGGGGGATAAACCGGCTTATATATTTATGGATCAGTCGGTCTCGTATGACCAATTAAACAAAATGGTCACAAGGTTTTCTAGCAATTTAGCAGCAATGGGCATTGGAAAAGGGGACAATGTCGCATTAGTTGTTGGAAATTCACCACATTTTTTGGTCGGTTTATACGGAACAATGAAAGCTGGAGCAACTGTCATTCCAGTTAATCCAATTTATACAGCAGACGAAATGCATTATATTTTACAAAATGGAGATGTAAAAACAATCATCGTACTCGACGTCCTTCTACCTGTTATACAATCTCTTACAACAAGACTTCCTTCACTTGAAAACATCATCATATGCGAAACCTCATCAGATTTTAACCATACAGAAACCGAAAAAATGAAAACGTTTACGAGAATGATAGGGGCTGGAGATTTAACTTACGAAGGCCCAGATCTAGATGAAGAAGATGTAGCGGTTATTCTATACACTTCAGGCACAACTGGAAAACCGAAAGGCGCTATGTTAACACATAAAAATTTATATAGTAATGCGAGCGATGTGGCGTCGTATTTACAATATACGGCTGATGATCGCGTCGTTGCGGCACTGCCGATGTTCCATGTATTTTGCTTAACAGTAGCAGTAAATGCGCCAATTGTGAACGGAGCAACTATTTTAATGTTACCGAAATTTAGTCCGAAAGAAGTATTCCGTATTTGTCGCACGTACGAGCCAACGATTTTTGCTGGTGTACCGACAATGTACAATTATTTATATTTATTTGAAGAAGCAAGCGCAGAAGATGTGAAGACGCTTCGCCTTTGTATTTCAGGTGGTGCATCAATGCCTGTTGCTCTTCTGCAAAACTTTGAAAAACGATTTGATGTAATTGTTTCAGAAGGATACGGTTTATCAGAAGCATCACCAGTTACTTGTTTTAACCCGCTAGATCGTCCGCGTAAACCTGGATCAATCGGTACAAATATTTGGCATGTAGAAAATAAAATTGTGAATGAACTTGGGGAAGAAGTACCTGTTGGCGCAGTCGGTGAATTAATCGTTCGCGGACCTAACGTTATGAAAGGATATTATAACGCGCCGGAAGATACAGCTGCGACATTGAAAGACGACTGGCTGTATACAGGTGACTTAGCGAAAATGGATGAAGAAGGTTACTTCTATATCGTTGATCGTAAAAAAGATATCGTCTTAGTTGGCGGTTATAACGTATACCCTCGTGAAGTAGAGGAAGTATTATATACACACGAATCTGTAGCAGAAGTTGTCGTAATTGGCGTTCCTGATGAAAACTTAGGAGAAGCAGTGCGAGCTTACGTCGTTCTAAAACAAGCTAACGTAACAGAAGAGGAACTTATGCATTATTGCAAGTTACATTTAGCGAAATATAAAGTGCCAATGAGTATCGAATTTTTAACAGAGTTACCAAAGAATACGACAGGTAAATTGTTAAGAAGAGCTTTGAGAGAAAAAGCGATACAAGTATAAAAATAGGGGCAACCATCTTTATGAAGATGGTTGCCTTTGTATTTTTTAGAATTGGTTAAGCTATAACCCCATATATTTAAACCGTAATATGACTAATAAGGAGGAGATATACGTGGAGCAAAAGGAATTACGTTTACGGAGAGTTCAATACCTTATTTGTGACATTATGGATGAAATGAATTCTGAAAATGAGAAGAAAAACTTAGAAATTTTGCAGCAAGTAATCGATCATCTTTCAGGTGCAATAGGTGATTTAGTCGATCCATCAAGCTCGTATTCTATTGATTATTTGGAAAGAAAAGTTCACACGGCGCATTATTTACTTTTTAATAACGAGCGGAAGGCGTACTTATGTAGGAAATAGTATTATTAATTTTATTTGACATTGATAATCATTATCAATATGATAGTTATGTTGGGTATATTCATATAAAAGGAGATGTCGTATTGATAATGATTAAGAAAAAATATGTTAATGCGTTCGTTATAGCAGCAACTTTAGCAGTTCCATTCAGTGGTATTATGGCACCGATTGCGAAAGCAGAAGCGGCAGTAGAAATGAAAGTAAATAGCAAACTAGCAGATGGCACATATGACGTTATTTTAAAGACTTATAAAGATCAAACGAATGATACATCAGTTGCGTCTACATATTTGAAAAATGCAAAAGTAACCATTCAAGGTGATAAAAAAATCGTTACGCTAACAGTTCAAGATAGTAGCTATTTTCAGTATCTTAGAGTAGAAGATCCAAATAAAGTAGGGACATTCCATGATGTAAAAGTAATCTCCGAAGATAAAACGAATAACGGTACGAAAGTTGTTCAATTTGAAATTGGGGAGTTCTCGAAAAAATATAATATGCAAATGCATATATTAATTCCAGCAATTAAATATGATCATAAATATCAACTGCAGTTTGAAATTGATGCGAGTACAATTAAAAAGGAATCTAAATTCCCAGATGTACCAGCTTGGGCACAAGAGTCAGTTCAATATTTAGTAGATAAAGGAGCAGTGAACGGTAAGCCAGATGGTACATTTGCTCCGGCTGAAAATATCGATCGTAGTTCAGCTGCAAAAATATTAGCAACTGTTTTAGGGTTAGAAATTAAGAAAGATGCGAAGCCATCATTCCGTGATGCACAAAATCACTGGGCTACACCGTACATCGCAGCTGTTGAAAAAGCAGGTATTGTAAAAGGTGATGAGAAGGGTAACTTTAATCCGAGCGGGTTAATTAACCGTGCATCAATGGCTTCTATGCTAGTAAATGCATATAAATTAGAAAGAAATGAAAATATGAAACTACCAAAAGAATTTGCTGACTTAAACAATCATTGGGGTGCGAAGTATGCCAATATTTTAATCCAAGAAAATATTTCAATTGGAACAGATAATGGCTGGGCTCCAGATAAAGCAGTAAGCCGCGCAGAAGCAGCACAATTTATTGCGAAGACGGATAAGTTGAAGAAATAAATTGAAACGTATACTAGATTTAGCATAAATAAAAAAGGAAAATTTGCAGTTCAAATTTTCCTTTTTTGCATTGTTATATATTCCTCTTCATTAACTCCCCAACCTGCGTCGCAACATACTCAATATCATTATCAATTTCATCCAATACGTAAGATTCCAAAATGCCCATGACAGCTGTTCCTAAAAATTTTAAAACGATGTGTGTATCAATGTTTTTATTTACTGACGTATTCGTGTTTAGTTTTTTCGCTAGTTCCCCCATGATGAACGTTAGGAACTTTTTCTGAAACGATAATGTGCTGTTGCTTCTAAATAACGATGCGAAAAATGGTTTGTGTTCTTTGAAGTATTCAAACCATATGACAGTTCCTTCTATATAGCCTTTTGTTTGTTTTATATCGCATATTTCTCTTAATTGATTTAAATGGTCGTCCACAATTTTGTCTAATAAATTGTATTTATCTAGGTAGTGTAGGTAGAAAGTTTTTCTGCCGATGTTTGCTTTTTCTGTAATGTTTTTTACTGTAATTTCATCAAAGCCATCTTCAATTAACATTTCGATAAATGCGGATTGAATGGCGTTTTGTGATTTTATAATTCTTCTATCGATTTTCTCCATATAATGTTCCTCCGTTATTGATACACATATTTCGTTATGTGTGTATTATCACCCAAATGCGCAAATGTGGTCATTGAAACAAGTGGTTGCTCGCTTTATTATAAATATACACGTGAGTATTAACTCTCACAAGTGTAAATTTAAAATACAGTAAGGGTGGTTTTATATATGGCAGTTACGAAGAGAAATGTACGTTTTTATGCAAGAGGATTACAAGTTGCAGGTATTTTAAATATTCCTGTAGGTGCTGAGGAAAAGAAACAAAATGCAGCGATTGTTTGTGTGCATCCAGGTAGTAGCTGTAAAGATCAAACAGCAGGATTATATGCGGAGAAATTAGCAGAACGAGGTTATGTTACGCTTGCGTTTGATGCATCGTATCAAGGTGAAAGTGAAGGGGCACCGAGATATATGGAAGAACCAGCTGCGCGCGTTGAAGATATTCGCTCAGCAGTGGATTATGTAACTACTCTCCCTTATGTAGATGAAGAACGCATCGGTGTGTTAGGGGTTTGTGCAGGCGGTGGTTATGCGGTAAATGCCGCAATGACAGAGCGCCGTATTAAAGCAGTTGGCACAGTTGTTGGTGCAAATATTGGGCGATTAAACCGTGAAGCTGATCCGATTGGGGTGTTAGAGGCGATTGGTAAACAACGTACTGCTGAAGCGCGCGGAGCAGAGGCAATGATTACAAACTGGATTCCTAAAAATCAGGAGGAATTAAAGGTAGCAAGTATGACGGATATAGATATTGTAGAAGCAGTTGAGTACTATACAACACCGCGAGGGCAAAGTGTTAACTCTCCAAATAAGTTAAATTTTACGAGCATGGGATCGGTAATTGGTTTTGATGCGTTCCATTTAGCAGATACATTATTAACACAGCCGTTACAAATTATTGTCGGCAGCAAGCAAGGCGCATTCGGTTCTTATAAAGATGGTCATGAGTTGTATGAGAAAGCAGCTTCAGAGAAAAAAGATTTACTTGTTGTGAAAGGTGCGAGTCATTACGATTTATACGACCAACCAGAACCAGTAAAAATTGCAGTTGAAAAATTAACAAGTTTCTATAACGAAAATCTGTAAAAGTAATTTTGTTTTGAATTGCGCCTCTAATTGCTAGATTTGCATCTAGCAGTTAGAGGTTTTTATTGTAAAGATTGCTGTGCTTAATATTTACGTTAAACGTGCATAACAAGATATAATAGAAGAAATTAAGAAGGAGGCTATCTGTGAAGAATTTTCGTTATTTCAATATATTTACTATTTTAATTGTATACACACTACTCATGTTTTACATCGGCTGGAACGGTTGGGTTTGGCTTAGTAGGGTGTTTGGCTGGGAATCTTGGGGATATTACGCTTTCGTAGTCGGTTTTATTTCATATGCGTACATTCTCGTGCAAGTGTTTAAGTTTTTGCCATTTCTACGAACAATAGGTTCAATTTGGTTTGCGGTCATACAATACGCGCTTATGTTGTTACCACTTGCTGATATTACAGTTTTCCTTCTACAGTTTGGGGTGGAGAAAGAGACCGCAATTATTTGGACAGGAACGGCCGTGTTACTTGCGTTCATCTTCATTTTTGCATATGGAGTATTCAACGCATATAGCCCAGTAGTAAGAAAATATGAGGTGCACATCCCGAAAAAAGTAGAGGGACGTAAAAGCTTACGCATTGCGATGGCTTCGGATATGCATTTTGGTAAATTATCTGGCGTTTCGCATTTGAAAAGACTTGTCCGTCATGTAAATGAGATGGAGCCTGATATTATTTTACTGCCAGGAGATATTATCGATGATCATCCAGGTGTGTTCATTCAAAAAAATATGGGGCCAATTATGAAACAAATGAAGGCTCCATTAGGCGTATATGGTGTGTTAGGAAACCACGAATATTACGGACGAGCGGTTCCGGAATTTTTACAAGAGATGGATAAGATTGATATTCGTATTCTGTTAGATGAAGTGATTACAATTGAAGATCATTTTTATATCGTTGGAAGAAGAGATAAAACAGAGCGAGATCGCCAAAGTTTTGAAAGTTTAATGAGTACGGTAGATAAATCCATGCCAGTTATCGCAATGGATCACCAACCATTTGAGTTGAAACAAGCAGCGGATGCTGGCGTCGATTTACTATTATCCGGTCACACGCACCGCGGACAAATGGCGCCGAATCATATTGTAACGAGAAGAATGTACGAACTAGATTGGGGATACGCACAAAAAGGTGCATTCCACGCGATTGTTTCTTCTGGTTTCGGATTCTGGGGACCACCGCTTCGACTTGGAAGTAGGTCGGAGATTGTACAGGTGGAAGTTACGTTTGAATAGTGTTATAAAATTTTACTTATTTAGAAGTAGAATCACATACGCATTAAGCTGAAAATTTCATCCGTTACTAGCATTTGAAGTGTAAAAAGAGGATTATACATGACTAATATGTATAATCCTTTTTTGTTTCGCAACCGCGCCCTTTACTTAAATAAAATTTCAATTAGTTGTAGTGGATGTGCATTAATTAGTCCATGGACAATAATAATTGCCCATACTTTGCGATAACGTACCCACAAATATCCGAGGAATAGACCTACGATACCAAGGTTCACAATAACTGTAGCTGTATCAATATCCCAATGACCAGAGCCATGTAATGCGATATGCCAGCTCGCCCATAACAATGATGTAAGAAGAATAGCCGGCCAAGTGCCTAGTAATAATTCCAAACGTGTTTGCAACCAAACCCTATAAAAAAACTCTTCCAGTACACTATTTATAAGAAAGCCTACAAGTAAAATTAATATTAAAACTATGGGTTCCATTTTAGCCGAAACAAATGGTGTAGAGAATGTAGAAAAGAATTTGAAGTACCCCCATATTATAATGACAATAAGTGGTGTAAAACGATACCATTTATGATTTTCTATTGATTTCATAGATTTCAGTCTCTCTTTTTGGGGATTACTTTTATAAAACAAAAGAAGCATGAATGGGGTGAATAATAATAAAATGATTTTAAATATCATAAACCAAAATTGTAATGCCATCCCTTCAAAGTTCGTGGTGAGAAGACTAATTGTGAAGAGGGATCCGCTCAAGAACAAGACAATAGCTTGAATCATGATGCGCCTTTGTTCAAACTGTTGAAGAGGATTATAGTTTTTATGATGAGACGGTAAGAAACGGATAAGGAGTATACCGATCATAACAGGGACCCACTTGTGCCAAAAAGGCATCGTGTCCTTATGATCTCCACTATAACGAATATTTGTTTCGCCAATCCATATAAGCCAAAGGGATGAAAGCAAAATGACAAGTACACATAATCCACCAATTAACTGCCCTATTTTTGGAAAATAACTGTCCATAGATTCCCGACCTTTCGTACTATAACTGTAAAACTAGTTTTTTCTAAAATCATACGTGTCCGTCTCTACATGTAATTTATGTTTATTAATCATCACTGTATGATCGTCTAACCATTGTACAGTTGCATCTTCTTCACGATAATTCCAGTATAGATTTTTCGTGTTCATAAATTTTTTATTATTTGCTACAAGCTCTCCTCTTATAGCAAAGCTAGTCGTTGCGCCGCCATTATGCCTGTATATATGTAAAGTATACGTTTTATCTGGTGAGTGGATAGATTGAATCTTTTCACCGCCTGAAACCCCAGATAAAGTGAAGAATTTCCAATATCCTAAACTAATTAATAAAATAATGATGAATAGAATGGTGAAGAAAACCTTTTTCATGTTTCCCCTCTTTCCCTTAACGGCCATACTTGTATTAAATCAAAGAAGAATAAAACTGGCAATGTTATCCTTTTTATCGCCGGAATATGTACGTTTCTATTTCTAGCGTCCTGTTCACGATTTGGAATGAAAGTCCCCATATTTTTCAATAAAAAAAGGCTCCATATAAGGAGCACTCAATAAAAAATGAATTAAAAGAAATAACAGAAATAACAGACATGTATAATATACAATATTAAAAACTAAACATCAATATATTTAGATTTAATATTTATATTGATGTTGATTTCATAAAAGAGGTACGATTATAAGACTAGGCTGAAATAAAGGGGGATTATAAGTGATCATATCAGATGTACTATACGGTGAGTTTGAAGTAGATCGAGTAGTAGAAGAATTAATTTTAAGTAAGTCTGTGCAAAGGCTGAAAGGTATTCATCAAGCCGGTGCAAGTTATTTAATGAACGAGAAATGGAATGTAACGCGCTTTGATCATTCAGTTGGCGTTATGTTGTTAATTAAGAAACTTGGTGGTTCAGTAGAAGAACAAATTGCTGGTTTACTGCATGACGTATCACATACTGCTTTTTCCCACGTGATTGATTACGTTTTTCATAATGAGGATGAAAGTTATCATGAGGAGATATTTAGTTCTGTTGTGAAAAACTCAGAAATTCCAGCGATTCTTTCAAAGTATGGTTATAACTATGAAGATATTTTGTTAGATGATTCGAAGTGGACGTTACTGGAAAGGTCAGCACCAGAATTATGTGCAGACAGAGTGGATTATACGTTACGAGATATGTATACATATGGGTATATTCCGTTAGAAGAAGTTCACAGTTTTTTAGAGGATGTCGTCGCTGTAGATGGGAAAATGGTTCTTCAAAGTATCGAAATGGCTGAGTGGTTTACAGAAACGTATTACAAAGAAGTAATCGATTTCTTTATGAAGCCAATGAATATTTACGGAAATGATATGTTAGCGAAAACGTTAAAGTTAGCTCTTCATAAAAAGGTTATTCATGCAGATGATTTTCTTCTTGAAGATGATGAGCTAATTTCGAAATTGAAGCAATGTAGTGAGCCAGAAGTAGATGCTTTATTAAGCAAAGTTCATCCGAATGTAAAAGTAAAAGAAGATAGAAACGATTATGATTTGTATCAGAAAAATAAAGTTCGTCTTATTAATCCTCTATTACTTCGTGAAGGGGAAGTTGTTCCATCGTCTGTTGTGTCAGAACGAATAAAACAGATGAGTGAGGTCGCTTATGAAAAAGCGGTGAGAGGGATGTATGTGAAAGTGATTTCGGATTAAAAAAGGAGAGCATCACTTTGCTCTCCTTTTTCTCATTAATAATCAAACCAATTCCAAACCTCAATATCTCCAAGAGTCGCATAACGCACGTGCGGTGAGTTTTGTAATTTTAATAACTCTTTCGACGGACCAGTAATGACAATGCCGTATACTTTTACACCGTTATCTTTTACATACTGATAGCGCTTATCTAAGTTCAGATCTTTTTCACGAGTCCGAGTAGCTTCACTCACAGTTTTTTTATATTCAGAAAGAATGCGCATCATTTCAATTACTTCATCTTCTTTTGTCTTCGGTTGTTCTGCTTCACTATCAGGAAGATCTATATGTTCTTGAAATCCGATAACCTCTCCGCTATGCAAGATAAAATCGTCTTCATTTATTCTCTCTTGTCCTGTGTCTAAAGCGTACCATATAGGAGTTGGCGGCATTTCTTGTGCTTCAAATGCGCTATATAGAATTGATTCTAATTCTTGTAAAGCGTAAGGTTTGTCAAACGATAGCGCTACTTCTGCAACGGTTCCCTCATGTACCTTTCCAAGTGTATCCCACACTTTTTTAGATGATTCTTTCAAAGAAGCATCTTCCTTGATTTTTGGATGAACAAAGGAAAGTTTTTTTGAATAGGCTCTGTTTTCCCAAGATTGATTTGTGACAGTTACAGATGATAAGAAACTACTCATTGTTACTGTACCAATTGGAAATTCTTTTTTGCCGATTGTTTTATATAAATTCATTTCAGTCTCTGTACGGAAGAAGGGTTTAACCTTCGTATTTCCTCCAGCGGAACGACTATTTGGCATTGTTGCTTCTAGTGCGAGTGCTGGTATATCATCCACTTTCCGGAAGTTTTTCATTTCGTTCGAATAGAAGTAAAAGGAAGATGAAAAATGACCAATAAAATAGATTGCTATACAAACAGCAAGGACAAAACTAACGGTTTGCCAACGCTGTTTCCATTTTATTTTCCAAAATGAGATTTTAAGATTTTGTGGTGGTAGTCTTTTCTTTATCGGTTCACTCTTCGAAAGCAACTCATCTAAGTAAGCTTCACACTTTTCACATGTTTCAATATGATTTTCTAACAGCTCCTGTTCATCATGCGTAAGTGTTCCATTTTCGTACTTCTTCCATAGTTTTTTAAACTTTGTACAACCCATCCCTATCACTCCTTTATGCTTTTCGTTTCTTTTCGTCCCCGGTGTAATTCAATTTTTACTTTCGCTAGTGAGAGACCAGTCATTTCGGCTATTTCCTTATACGAGAATTCGTAGTAATCTCGTAGTAGTAACACATTGCGTCTTTCAAGAGGAAGAGCAGATAAACTGTCTAACCAACTAGCAATCTCGTGTTTTACGAAATAAGAGTGCTCTGTACTTGGTACGTTTGGTAAATGGAATTCTGCAATTGTCGTTGTTTTATATCTTTTTTCTTTTCGATACCAATCGATAAAGGCGTTGTAGGCAATCGTAAATAACCAAGGCCTAATTTCTTCTCCTTTATAATAGTCAATATGGACGAGCATTCGATAAAATGTTTCTTGCATGAGATCTTCCGCGTAGTGGGAATCTCCGGTTAGGGAGAGAAGATAGCGAAATAAATCTTGCATATGTTCGGAGTAAATTTCTTCTAATGATTGTTTGCGTTTCACTACATTTCCCTCCCTTCATACATAACAACGAAATACATATAAAAAAGTTACAATTTTTCATGGAATTATAGTAAAAAACGTCAAGAATTGGATAGGATTCTCTTTTATCATAATACATATAAGGCGGGTGAACAGAGATGGAAAGCTATGAGACACAAATTCAAAGGTCAATTGATTATATTGAAGAAGATGTAATGGAAAAACAGACGCTGCGTAATTTAGCGCGTATTGCAGGTTTTTCTGAGTCGCATTTTCATCGTGTATTTCAGGCGTTAGTAGGTGATACAGTAATGGAGTATGTTCGAAAGAGGAGGTTAGCTCGGGCAGCTTATCAACTTTCTCATACGGATGAAAAAGTTATTGATATTGCATTTGAGCATGGCTTTCAATCTCATGAAACGTTCACGAGAGCCTTTAAAAAAATATTTCAAATGACACCGAGTGAATATCGAAAACAAGAAATTGAAACACCGATGTATTACAGCGTGAATGTAAAGCAAAGAAAATTAAATCCGTATTTAGGAGGCATACAAATGGAATATCGTATTGTAAATAAACCAGAATTTTTAGTGGCGGGTTATGAGCTGAAGACGACAAGTAAAGAAGGGAAAAACCATCAAGACATCCCAGCATTTTGGCAAGAATATTTACAGAAAGATCTTGGAACGACAATTCCGAATCGTAAAGATACGAGCCAATGGGTAGAGCTTGGATTATGTACTGATTTTAATTTAGAAACAGGGGACTTCACTTATATAATTGGAATGGAAGTTACAGGATTTGAAAATGTACCAAATGGAGTTGCGAAGCGTACTTTCCCAGCAGCGACATATGCTGTATTTACAACGCCGAAAGTTCCTCATGACGAAATGGTATCGTCTATCCACCAAACGTGGAATGCGGTATTTTCAGAATGGTTCCCGCATTCAGGATACGAACATTGCGGCGTTAATGAATTTGAACTATACGATGAGCGTTCCCATGCAGATAAAAGTGAGTTCGCTCAAATTGAACTTTGGATACCGGTGAAGAAGAAATAATAGAAAGAAAAGCGAGCCACTGAGTGGTTCGCTTTTTTTCATATAGGTTGCTATATTTGATGATTTTTGTCGGTAAGTCGATATATCTTGAAAACCGCGGATATATTTTGAGTTGCTCCGATATATTTGAAAAATCACCGATATAATTTCACTTACCTCTGAACTCCGCCAAAAAAAAGACGCCACATAGCGTCTTTTCTACGAATGAAACGGGAACACAAGTATAATCGTTGTTCCTTTTCCAAGTTCGCTATCAATAGAAATCGTTCCGTTATGAGCATGAACGAGCTGTTTCGTAATGGCGAGGCCAAGCCCCGTTCCGATGTTGCTTTCTTCTGTATTTGTTCCTCTGTAATATCGCTCAAATAGAAGTTCTTTCGTTTTGTCATCCATTCCTTTTCCATTATCTGAAATAGAGAGTGTAAATGAAGTAGCGTTTTGGGAAAGTTTTACGCTCACATTTGTCGTTTCATTATTATGTTTTACAGCGTTTACGAGTAAGTTTTCGATAATACGCTGGAACCATTTTTCTTCAATGAAATATTGAATTTTATTTGAGCTCGGTACGAATTCAATATTTTGATTTTGAAGTGTCGGATTATTAATAAATTGTAATAATACTTTTTGGACGAATTGATTCATTTCAATGTTTACGTGCTGCGCAGGAAGACTGTTATTTTTTAATTGATACGTTAAGCTTAAGTCATCGATTAATGTCGTCATATATTGAGATTTCTCTTTCATAACGCTGCCGAATTGTTGAATGTCGCGATCAGTCCAGTTGTACTGCTGTGATTCTAGTAATAATGCGTAGCCATATATAGAACTAAGTGGTGTTTTTAAATCGTGCGTTAGACCGGTAATCCATTCTTCACGTGTTTGCTGCAGTACTTGCCTCATTGCATCATTTTTTTTGAGTGTAATAGAAAGATGCTCTAGTGAATTTGTTACATCACTAAATAAGCGGAATGACCATTTTTCTTTCCCAGATCGCCGGAACCTGACAGGTTTCCCTTTTTTACTAACAGGTTCTTCGTACTTTCCACCAGCGATGTTTTTAAGCCAGCGCATCGCATGGAGTAACGGTTTTCCAAATTTATTACCGTACCAAATAGAAAGAATGACTAAATAAACAAATACGATAAGAAGGATTAATCCGCATCCGATTAGAAACTTTTTAGTAAATACATCGTCTATTTCATCATCTGGATAGTAGTACTCATTTTTGGCAGTTACAACAAGAAGATGATTGCTATTTGTTTCGTAAAAGCTAGACGTGTTTTCTTTATGATTCCACGGTTCCTTTTCGCTAAGAGCAGCTTGTATGGCAGAAAACGTTTTTTTCTTTCCAGCTGGATAGGAGAATACTTCTTCGCCATCACTATTAAAGATTTGAAGTGCTGCTTTTTCTTTAGAAAGTAACTGTTTTTCTTCTTCTGTTAATGTGAACGAATCCGTAGATACAGACGGGTGCTCTTTCTGGATTGTTTTCAGTAATACATTGCTTTTTAACATACCGCCGTATATAACAAGTACGTTCTTTTCTTCTAGTTCAATTTCCCAATATGTAAATGTATAAGGGCTTTCTATATGATTCTGTATATACAAGAATAAAGATGTTTTCGTATAAGATGTCGGTACGTCAATCGGCGTATTAAAGTGATAGAGAACTTTTCCGTTTTCCGCTACAACTTGAATCCAATCATTTTTTTCTTTAATTAGGTCTTTTACTTCAGCTTTTAACGAAATATCGCCATCTTCTGAAGAGATATATTTTGAAATCATAAAATTATCAGCATCTGGAATATTCGGTTCGTATGAAGTACTAGTAACAAGGAAAATTAAATAAGTGAAAGCAGCTACTACAGCAAGCAGTAATGTAACTAAAACAAATACGTGTTGCATGATAAACTGGATAATAAGTCGTTTATTAAAATTCATATCGTCACCCTACTTTGTAATGAACTTATAGCCAAGTCCTCGAACGGTTTTTATATATTCTGGTTTACTTGGGTCTTGTTCAATTTTTTCACGTAGTTTTCGAATGTGAACCATAACGGTATTATCATCGCCATTATAGGCAGGTGCTCCCCAAACTTTTTCGTATATTTCTTCTTTCGAAAATACGTAGTTCGGATTCTCGCAAAAGAAGAGTAGTAGCTGAAATAGCTGGGCGGAACATTCGACAACATGTCCACCTACTGTAAGCTCTGCGGAATATCGATCAATTTCAAATCTACCAAATGAACTGAAGTTTGCTTTTTGTTCGTGTGGTACTGCTTGTTTCATATGTCTTCGGAGTTGTGCTTTCATACGAGCGACTACTTCAAGTGGATTAAATGGCTTCGTAATATAATCATCTGCACCGTGTGAAAATCCAGATATTTTATCTAAATCAGATGTTTTGGCTGTGAGGAAGAAAATAGGACAATCGGTTTTTTGGCGAATGATTGGACAAATATCAAAACCAGATTGTCCAGGAAGCATGACATCTAAAATAATTAAATCGTAATCGTTTTGCTCGGTGAGAGATAAAGCTATTTCAGCGGATGTTGCAGTTGTAATATGAGAAAAACCTTCTTTTTCAAGAATGGTAGTTAGTAATTGTAAAATTGCTGTTTCATCATCAACGAGCAAAATATTTGCTTCATACATAAAAATCCCTCCTAATTTCCTCGAATATCATATCATCTTTCTGTAACTTATGGAATTTTTAAGGGAATTTTAAGGTTTTCTTTCGCAAAAAATTAAGAATCAAATGATATGATAAAAGTAACATAGGGGAGGAGAAGAGTGTGAATCCGTTTCAAACGATGCGAGCTAGATATTTTTTAATTGTATTTGCACTATTAACTTTAGTTGCAAGAGTCAGTAATGCATTGATAGAAAATACATTTCATATGCAAAATTCTGCTTTTATAAATATTCTTATATTCTACATCCTTCCGATTACATGGATTTTTTATGAGTATAGAAAACACCGTGTTTCCTTTTCATTATTTGTTAATAAAAATGAAACATTTAACCTGGTGCAAGTTTTATACATTGCGATTATGTTATGCGTATTTAGTTACGGGTATCTTATTTTGTACATGTATAGCTTTGCGTGGATTACACCGGAATTTATTATGAACGCATTACGTGAACCGATTATAGATAGTACAGGGGGCTATGTATATCAAGTTATTATGGTCGTATTCATCGCACCAATTATTGGTGAATTTGTTTTTCGCGGATTTTTACTGCAACGCTTTGCAGCAAAATGGGGAACGAGTATAGCGATCATTGTAGTAGCGATGTTGTTTGCGTTGCTACATGTTGATTTCCTAGGCGCAGTTGTATTTAGCGTTGTACTATCGATCGTATATATTCGTACGAATAGTTTACTCATGCCAATTGCTATTCACATGTTAAACAATGCATTTGTAATCGGTGCTTCTTTTCTAATAAATAAAGAAGAGATAATGAGTTTTGCAGATTTCTCAAATTATACGACGTTCTTTCCAGGACTAATTATTTTTATAACGGGATTAAACTTAGTACTCATCTTTTTATTTGTTAACCGCAAATATTGGAGTAAAGAAATGCCAGCTATATATGTAGAGCAAGAAAAGAGTTTTTCAGATGTAGTGGGGGATAAAGTGAAACTATAATTAGCCATCATCAATCTGGCGTTTACGGACAGCTCGACTCTGACCTAACTTCTTTGCTCCAACTGAATTTTGATGTGGGAGTTTTACTGCCCGCAAATAGCGGGATAAATGAGATGAATAAGGCAATTGAAAGGGATGTATAAAATTATATGAATGAAACAATATCATCAAATAAGTTTTTTTATTTGATTTTGCTTAGTATTGTGCTGATAACGACAGTCAATGTTATTCTTCGCTGGGAGGAAGCTTATTTCTTTATGTATTTAGCACTCCATTTGTTAGGAATATTATGTATAAGCGGCGGAATAGTTGCTGAAAAAAAGAGTGAAGAAAGCATTAATTATATGTGTGTGACCGGTCTAATTTTACTTTTAGCTGTACAAGGTATTATGAAATATAGTTCTTTTTCTTTACAAGATTTTAGTCTATTGATGGATGTACTTCCTTAAGGGGGCACGTTATGTTATGTAAGAAGCAAATAGGATACGTACTAGTTTTAATTGGATTTTTTACGCTTATTGTAACGACGTTATTTTTTCAGGACTATGAATATATACGCTATATAAAAGGCGCTGGTTTCATATGTTGGGTTGTAAGTATATTTCTTATCCCAGATTATGAACCGAAGAAAGTGTCTAAAGGTAGGTAAAACTCTTCTTTTTGTAGAAGAGTTTTTTTATATAACTAGAAGGCTCTCGAGCAATTCGCGTAATAAGCTTGTTCTAATTTAGCATGTACGAACTTACAATAATAATAGACAGGCAGCATAGAGGAGGGAATAGCGTGAGGAAGGTTATTGGGTGGTCGCTTTTTTTGTACGTTGGGTTTGCATTGCTTATATATTGGTATTTATTTGGATGGAATCATGAACTTATTCCGGACATGTATAAAGGAACGAGTGCAGATCCAGAAACGTTTATGAATGCAAGAGAGCTTACGCTAAGCCAAGATTATTCGCGCGTGAAAAATTTACTGTACTTTTTAGCGACGCCTCTTGAATGGATTATTTTATTATTTGTACTTGTGCTCGGTGTTTCAAGAAAGTTTGAGAAATGGTCGAAGGAAACGACGAAAATAAGTGTCCTGCAAGTTGCGATTTATTTCTTTTATTTATCACTACTCACAACAGTTCTTGCCCTGCCGATGCAATGGATTAGCCGAAAAGTGTCCGTTGATTATGGCATTTCAACGCAAAGTACACAAAGCTGGATAAAAGATCACGTTATCGGTTTTTGGGAAAGTTATGCGACGATGTTAATTGTAGTTGCCGTTCTTCTATGGCTTATCCGTAAATTTCCGAAGAGATGGTGGCTAGCAGGATGGGCACTCTCTGTTCCATTTACAATCTTTTTAACATTCATACAGCCTGTCGTTATTGACCCACTGTATAACGACTTCTCGACGCTGCAAAATAAAGAATTAGAAACGAAAATTTTAGCGATAGCAGATAAAGCTGATATTCCAGCTAAACATGTATATGAAGTAAATATGTCGGAAAAAACGAATGCGTTAAATGCATATGTAACAGGAATTGGCCCTAACGCCCGTATTGTAATGTGGGATACAACGCTTAAGCAATTAAAAGATAAAGAGATTTTATTTATAATGGCCCATGAAATGGGACATTATGTTATGAAACATATATATTGGGGCGTAGCGAGTTATATGTTGCTATCGTTTATAGGGATGTATCTCATTAGCCGTATTATAAATATGTGTATTCGAAAATGGGGAGGTACGCTGCAAATTTCAAAAGTAGCATGTTTTTCAATTTTACCTTTATTTTTCTTAATTTCTTCTGTACTCTCTTTTGCATCACAACCAGCAACAAACTACGTTTCACGAATAGAAGAACGAGCGGCAGATCAATATGCTTTAAATATGACGAAAGATGGAAAATCTGGTGTGAGAACGTTTCAATATTTATCAAAAACAAGCTTAAGCCAAGTGAATCCACCTGCGTTAGTAAAATTTTTCTTATACACACATCCACCGATTTTCGAAAGAATTCATACGTTTGAACAATATGAGAAACAAAAAAACAAGAAGTAGCGATTATGCTACTTCTTTTTTATAGAAATATAAGTTTGGTATTGGGAATATTTATCATTGCTTTTTATTGTGATTTTGTAAATAATAAGCTATAAAATTCTAAAAATCTATATATAAAGGAATAAAGGTGAAAAAATGTATTTTTTAAAAAATTTAAAAGTGAAATATAAATTATTATCGCTTATTTCATTAGCAGTATTGAGCATGGTAATTATGAGCTGCGTAGCAATTAATTCTATTAACAAGATTAAGCATGATACAGAGGTTGTAGTAGATGATTATCAACATTCTGTAGTTTTATTAGAAGGAATGCTTCGTACACAAAATTCACTAGAGTATAACTTACTAGAATTAATTACAGCGTCACCAAATGAGGGGACAAATAAAGAGGGGATTATTGGTAATATTGAAAAGGATCTTGAAAAATATGATTCTTTATTAAAAGAATATGATGATGGCTTCAATTTAAGTAAGCAAGAGGATGAACTGTTTCAGAAGATGAAGAAATCTTTGCCAAGTTATATGGAGACATATAAGAAGTTGTTTGACAAAGCGAAGGGAACAAATGAATCTCAAATGGTAAACGAATTTCATAAGGAATTAAAACCGAAGGGAGTAGAGTTAGCTAGTTATGCCGTAGATCTAGAAGCGTATGTTTCAAATTTAGCTGACCAAGTATTTAAAGATTCTCAAAAAATGATAGATCGGTCCGTTATTACTTTTATCATTCTTGTAGTAGTTACTACAATCATTATATGTATAGTAAGCTATATTATTAGCAAGCTTATAGTTGCTCCTTTACAAACGGTTAGTCGTATGATGGAAAGAGCAAAAGAAGGAGATTTAACTGTACATGGTGAGTATAATGCTAAAGATGAATTAGGTGTATTAGTAAGTGATTTTAACGAAATGATTGCAGGGCTAAGAACGAATATGCAAGAAATAGAGAATAATATTCAGCTTTTATTCCAACATGCAGACGGAGTAGTATCTGCATCGGAAGTATCTAGTGGTGCAGCGAAGAAAATCACTATAGATATTGAAGAAGTTGCAAATGGCGCAGAGAGTCAAATGCAAGCAATGGAGCAAACTGCGGGTGCGATGGAAGAGTTGACACAAGGAATGCAGAGCATAGTGAATACATCATCCTCTGTAAATGAATTGTCTGCTCAATCAGCATTAGATGCAGAGAGTGGTAACAAATTAATGAAACAAATGATTCAACAGATGGATACAATCCAAAATTCAGTACATAGCGGTGTGAAACAAGTAGAGACTATGAAAGAACAATCAGAAGAAATTGTTAAAATCATTGATGTTATGCAAGGTATTACCTCTCAGATTAACTTATTAGCATTAAACGCCGCAATTGAGGCTGCACGTGCTGGGGAAAGTGGTAGAGGATTTGCAATTGTGGCAGATGAAGTAAGAAAATTAGCAGAACAATCTAGTGATTCTGCAAAACAAATTGAGAAGCTTATTACTCAAGTTATGGGAACAACGAACCATACGGTACATATGATGGGGAAAGTAGATAATGAGGTACAGGCAGGTACACAAGTAGTAATGCATACAGAAAAAGTATTTGGAAAAATTACAGAAAAAGTACAGCAAGTATCTGAGCAAATTCAAACGGTATCTATGTCTACAGATGAAATTGCAGCGAGTAGTGAAGAGATTTCGGCTTCTGCAGAAGACATGGCTCAAATTTCCCAAAGATCATCTGACCGAACTGATAGGGTAAAAGAGTCTATTCAACAGCAAGAAAAATCTGTTCAAGAGATCTCGGTTTCAATTGAACATATGCATAATGCAGCCGGAGGATTAAAACAAATAGTTGCCCAATTTACTCTTCAAAAGTAGTAGTATATTTAAGTTTTAATATAGAAAAATTCTTCTCAATGAATAAAAAGATCATCCTATGTAAAAAAGGATGATTTTTTTATGGGAATTTTGTGCGGGTACTATTTTGTATATTCTAATTTTTTACAATTTTCCAATTCTAATATATAATAATACGTGATGTTTTGGAGATTTTTCGTTTGTAAAAGGTAGGTTATAGGAGGAGAGAAAGGGTGTTCAATAAAAAATCAATGCCGGCTATAAAAATGATCCTTTCGATGTCTATTTTCGGATCAATTGGATTTTTTTCTGTTCAAACAGGTTTACCGTCTTTTGAATTAGTATTCGTTCGTTGCATTTGTGCGACTATATTTTTAGCATTATGTTGGCTCGTAACAGGACAGTATAAAAGTGAGAAATGGAATAAAAAAGAAGTAATGCAAATATTAGCATGCGGTGTATTTCTCGTTTTTAACTGGGTATTTTTATTTAAAGCGTTTGAAGTGATGTCGATTACAATTGCGATTTCAGTTTATCATCTTGCACCCATTATCGTATTAATGATTGGTAGTATTGTATTTAAAGAAAGGCTTACAGTGTTTGCGGTTATGTCCATTGTCATTTGTTTTATCGGTACCGTTTTAGTAGCTGGAATAGATGGAAGTCTATCGCTCGAAAAACTGATGTCGTCTGGAATGGTATGGGCACTTCTTGCAGCTTTATTTTATGCTTTTACTACTTTATTAGGAAAAGGAATTCAGCATACGAGCGCATATGCAATGACCTTTTTACAAACATTTTTAGGTATATTTTTATTGCTACCATTCGTAGATTTTGGCAAGTTTCAAGGGTTAACAGAGATGAACTGGATGATGATCACAGCGACAGGACTTATACATACGGGATTTGTATATTACTTATTTTTTGACAGTTTAAGAGGTTTATCGACGAGATTAATTTCTGTATTGGTGTTTTTAGATCCTGCGGTTGCAATCCTATTAGATACAGTGTTTACAGGATTTAGACCAACTAGTATGCAAGTAGTAGGGATTGTTCTTATATTTGTAGGAATGGCATTTACTTTTCGAAAAACAAAGGACGAAAAAATAGCGGTAAAAGAAAGTTTGTATTCTTAATTGTAAATAATTAGGTGTATTCTATTGGAAATTTTTTTATTTTTTGTACAATATAAAAGATAGGAAAATAAAGGAAAAGGTAGATGAGAGAGATGAAAAAGCTAGTAAAGGTAGCGACATCGTTAACTTTAATGGGAGGAATATTTGTAGGTGCAAATGGCGTGTCTGCAAATACAGATGTTATCGAAAAATCTGGTCCTAATATTATGATAGAGTTTGATGATGTAACAACAGGTCATTGGGCATATGATGAAATTACGAATTTAGTATATCATCGCATTATGTATGGGTATGGAAATGGTAAGTTTGGGACAGAAGATAATATAACACGCGAACAGGCGGCGGCAGTATTACATCGTGCACTTCATTTAAAGCGTAGTGTGTTTAATGAAAATCCATATGGAGATATTAGTGGGAAATCGACAATGTTTCCTTACGAAATTTTACATTTAACGAATATTGGTATTTTTAAAGGAGATGAAAATGGAAATTTCCGTCCGAAAGATACACTGACTCGTGCAGAATTAGCACAAATTTTAACGAAAGCATATGAGTTGAAAACAAAGAGTCCACATACATTTACAGATATACCAGAAAACCATTGGGCAAGAGATGCAATTAGCGCATTACAGTCTAATAATGTAGCGGTAGGAACGGGAAATGGCAAGTTCGAGCCTGAAATGCTCGTTACACGCGGGCAATTTGCGAAGTTTTTACAACGATCAATTGATAATTCTCCAGGGAAAATGGAATAGATAAAGAGAAAGCTCATAATTTGTAGAGGAGACATCCTTCGCTCATTATGGGCTTTTATTAATAGATAGGTTCTTATTTTCGTATGTTGTAGTCCAGTGGATATTCTTTGTCGAAACGTCGATATATAAGGAGTAACAACATATATTTGCGTTTTTTGTCTAGAAAATGAACTTTTAAAATGTGAAGGATTTCTTTTTTAGAAAGTAGAATATTTAATGTATAGAAACACCTTTAAATGACCATAGGAAAGGGAAATGATTTGCGTACAATTCGGTATAAAAATTGAAATTGAGAGCGAATTGGCTCTCCTTTAGTAGTGATTTTCACAATAATAGATTTTTTAAATGTAATATATTGCATAATGGGTGCGAAGGAAACATATGTAATATTGGAAAGGATTGCAGTCTATTATTTTCCGTTTTTTCAAATGGAGATAAAGGGGAGAGGGCAATGAAGAAGAACATGTTACGTATAATGGCAACGGTAACTATTATGGGCGGCTTGTTTGTAAGTACAAATGTTCCAAACGTAAAAGCAGAAGAATATCCAGAAATGATTGTTTTTGATGATGTTCCAGTAAACCACTGGGCATATGACGATATAATGGACGTAGTATACAATAAAGTAATGTTAGGCTATGGAAATGGTAAGTTTGGTGTAGGAGATAATGTAACACGAGAACAAGTAGCAGCAGTACTCTATCGTACATTGAATTTGAAAAAAGAAGGACCTTTAAAAAATCCATACAAAGATATTTCTGAGAGGGCAACAATGTTTTTAGATGAAATTTTAGTATTAACAAAGCATGGTATTTTTGAAGGTGATGAAAAAGGAAACTTTAGACCAGCCGCACCTGTGACACGTGCAGAAATGGCGCAAATTCTTACGAAGGCATTTACATTTGAGGTAAAGAAAAACCATACATTTAAAGATGTACCAAATAATCATTGGGCAAAAAATGCGATTAGTGCACTGCAGTCTAATCATGTCATAGTAGGAACAGGAAATGGGAAATTTGAACCGAATACAGTTGTAACACGTGAGCAATATGCAACGTTTTTAAATAAAGCTGTTTTTTATTTTCCTGTAAAAGATGAAGATTATGAATAAAAGTTAAAATATAAGGACATTTAAAATATATAAATATAATATAAAACAAGAAAAAAGCGCGGAAATCCCACGCTTTTTTCTTGTTTTATATTATTTATAAGTATATCGATTTTCTGTTCATAATTTATTTGTTGGAATTTAGTGGATAAGAAGAGATTGAATAAAGTAACTTTTTCTTGCTTAAATATACGATTTAGTAACTTTATTATTAATAGAGTGTAAATAAAAGTATATGAAATATAGTTCATAAATTAGACAAAAATCACATGGGAATTGTATTGTTACGCTTTCGTTAATTCTTTATATTAGAAAAAAATATGTTTTTAGGGAGAGAATACTTTGAAGAAAAAAATTTTAAAAGTAGCAACAGCTTTAACAATTATGGGTGGAGTAGCATTTAGTGCTGAGGGGAATACAGCAAAAGCTGAATTAGCTGCAAAGCCACAACAAGCAAGTCCAGTTATCTTTAAAGATGTACCAGCAGGACATTGGTCTTATAAAGCAATTCAAACTTTAGCAGAACATGAAATTATGCTTGGTTACGGAAATGGTGTGTTCGGTTTTGGACATAACGTAAATCGTGAACAAGTAGCCGCTTTAATTTATCGCGCACTAGATCTTGATGAAGAATTTGGTGAAGATGAGGTATTAGAAAGCCCATATAATGATATTGTTGATGATAACTCAACGATGTTTCCTTTTGAAGTGTTAGCAGTAACAGAATTAGGTATCTTTACAGGTGACGAGAATGGAAACTTCAGACCAAAAGCTACGTTAACACGTGCAGAAATGGCGCAAGTTCTTACAAGAGCATTTGGATTACAAGTACAAGGAACAGCAACATTTAAAGATGTACCAAAGGGACATTGGGCAGAAAATGCGATTAATGCAGTAGGTTCAAATGGTATTTCAGTAGGAGATGGAAAGGGTAACTTCGCTCCGAACATGAAAGTAACACGTGAACAATATGCGCAGTTCTTATTTAATTCAATGTTTAAATAAATAATAAAGAAGGAGCTAGTGTTGTATAACATCGGCTTCTTTTTTTTTATGTGTAATACCGGTAAAAGAATACAGTTTTATAAAAAAACGATTAAATTTTCAAAAAAAACTTCCTTTTCTGAAGATTTGTTATATAATATAAAACATAAAATCAAATCTGTTATAAAACAGTTTAAGAAGGGGATGCTAATATGTCGACGCAAACTTCACGGGTTACATTGCCCGGAGGAATGTTACCAGCGTACAACGAAATATTGACACCTGAGGCGCTTAGTTTTTTGAAGGAACTACATGAAAATTTCAATGAGCGCCGCATAGAACTTTTACAAAAGCGTGCGGAGAAACAAAAGAGAATTGATGCAGGAAAGTTTCCGAAGTTTTTAGAAGAAACAAAGCACATTCGTGAAGCGGACTGGACAATTGCCAAATTGCCAAAAGATTTAGAGGATCGCCGCGTAGAGATTACTGGACCAGTGGATAGAAAGATGGTTATTAACGCTTTAAATTCAGGAGCGCATCTTTTTATGGCAGATTTCGAAGATTCGAATTCACCAACTTGGGAAAATGCGATTGAAGGTCAAATAAATTTACGAGATGCAGTGCGGGGAACGATTTCACATAAAAATGAAAACGGAAAAGAATATCGTTTAAATAGTAAAACAGCAGTATTAATTGTGCGTCCAAGAGGATGGCATTTAGAAGAAAAACATATGCAAGTTGATGGGAAGAATATGTCTGGTAGCTTAGTAGATTTCGGACTTTATTTTTTCCATAATGCAAAGGCTCTTTTAGCAAAAGGAAGCGGTCCATACTTTTACTTACCGAAAATGGAAAGCCATTTAGAAGCAAGGTTATGGAATGATGTTTTCGTATTTGCTCAAAAATATATCGGTATTCCAAACGGAACGATTAAAGCGACGGTGTTACTGGAAACGATTCACGCTTCGTTTGAAATGGATGAAATTTTGTATGAGCTTAAAGATCATTCTGCTGGGTTAAATTGCGGAAGATGGGATTATATTTTCAGCTTTCTAAAGAGTTTCCGTAATCATAATGAATTTTTGCTTCCAGATAGAGCGCAAGTCACGATGACGGCGCCATTTATGCGCGCGTATTCTTTGAAAGTCATTCAAACGTGTCACCGTCGTAATGCACCAGCTATTGGAGGAATGGCAGCACAAATTCCGATTAAAAACAATCCAGAAGCGAATGAAGCAGCTTTTGAAAAAGTGCGTGCAGATAAGGAGCGCGAAGCTTTAGACGGTCATGATGGGACATGGGTTGCCCACCCGGGACTTGTACCAGTCGCGATGGAAGTATTTAATCACATTATGAAAACACCGAATCAAATTTTTAGAAAACGTGAAGAAATACATGTTACAGAAAAGGATTTATTAGAAGTACCAGTGGGAACGATTACAGAAAATGGGCTTCGCCTAAATATTAGCGTAGGTATTCAATATATTGCATCTTGGTTAAGCGGACGGGGAGCAGCACCCATTTATAACTTAATGGAAGATGCTGCAACAGCGGAAATTTCTAGGGCACAAGTATGGCAATGGATTCGTCATGAAGGTGGAAAGCTAAATGATGGTCGTAATATTACGTTTGAATTGATGGAAGAGCTAAAAGAAGAAGAACTAGCAAAAATAGAAAGAGAGATTGGTAAAGAAGCCTTTAAGAAAGGGAGATTCCAAGAGGCGACAACGTTGTTTACAAATCTCGTTCGGAATGATGAATTCGTACCATTTTTAACATTACCGGGTTATGAAATTTTATAAAAAACAAAAAGGGGATGGAACAAATGAAAAACGAAAGAATCGAGAAATTACAAGAGAGCTGGGAACTAGATACGCGCTGGAAAGGGATTACACGTCCATATTCGGCAGAAGATGTAATTCGCTTGCGCGGGTCAATTGATATTGAACATACATTAGCGCGCCGCGGTGCTGAAAAGCTTTGGTCATCGCTTCATACGGAAGATTATATTAACGCACTTGGCGCATTAACAGGAAACCAAGCGATGCAACAAGTGAAAGCTGGGCTAAAAGCAATTTATTTAAGTGGATGGCAAGTCGCTGCGGATGCGAACCTTTCTGGACATATGTATCCAGACCAAAGTTTATATCCAGCGAACAGCGTACCTGCTGTAGTAAAACGAATTAATCAAACACTTCAACGTGCGGATCAAATTCAGCATATGGAAGGAAGCGGTGATACAGATTATTTCGTACCGATTGTAGCAGATGCAGAAGCTGGATTTGGCGGACAATTAAACGTATTTGAACTGATGAAAGGTATGATTGAAGCGGGTGCATCAGGTGTGCACTTTGAAGATCAATTATCTTCAGAGAAAAAATGCGGCCATTTAGGCGGAAAAGTATTACTACCAACGCAAACAGCGGTGCGTAATTTAATCTCGGCACGCCTTGCAGCAGACGTAATGGGAGTGCCGACAATTATCGTTGCAAGAACAGATGCGGATGCAGCAGATTTAATTACGAGCGATATCGATCCGGTTGATAAAGCATTTATTACAGGAGAAAGAACTCCAGAAGGATTTTACCGTACGAAAGCAGGTCTTGATCAAGCAATTGCACGTGGTTTAGCATATGCTCCTTATGCAGATCTCGTTTGGTGTGAAACATCTGAACCAAATTTAGAAGATGCAAAACGATTTGCGGACGCAATTCATAAAGAGCATCCAGGGAAATTACTTGCATATAACTGTTCACCTTCATTCAACTGGAAACAAAAATTAGATGAAAAAACAATTGCAAGCTTCCAAAAAGAAATCGCATCTTACGGTTATAAGTTCCAGTTCGTAACACTAGCTGGATTCCACTCATTAAACTACGGCATGTTTGAATTAGCACGTGGCTATAAAGAGCGCGGCATGGCAGCGTACTCTGAACTACAACAAGCAGAATTCGCAGCAGAAAAACACGGCTACTCTGCAACTCGTCACCAACGCGAAGTAGGAACAGGTTACTTTGATGAAGTAGCACAAGTTATTACAGGTGGTACTTCATCGACGACAGCGCTAAAAGGATCTACAGAAGAAGCACAGTTTACGAAATAAAAGGAAGGGGCCCCTTTTTGAAGGGTGCCCCTTTTTATTTTCGGAACGATTTTTCACATATATCGACTTACAGACAAAAAAGACGATATTATTAAATCCACTCAGCTCTATGATCGCGAATAAACTTCATATCTTTCTCATAATGCTCTAAATGTCCTTCATCAATCATTCTTTTGAAATTCAAGTCGCCTTCTTGTGCTTTTCTTTTCATATATGTACATAATGCTTCTAATCGTAGTAACACTATTCCTAAGTAGTCTTCGTCCATACTTTTACCGTAGGACTGGACAAACAATTTCACTCTTTCTTTCATACGGCTAGCATGTTGTACCGATTCATAATGAACTGCCTCACCCGATTCTGTATAATACACTCTACTTAAAGGTACACAAGTATAAAGCGTATAAGCGATATCCCAAATTCTTGGACCAGGAGCAGCAACATCGAAATCAATAATACCTACTGGTTTCTCGTCATTAAAAATAATGTTATATACAGCAAAATCGTTATGGCAAATAACCTCAATGTTATTTGGAGTAAGATCCATCGGTTGCCATTCATCTGATAAGGGAAAGTCACTTACCGCATCATGATAAAGGCGGAGCATCTTTGCTATTTCCTTTAAAGCATCATTAGATCGCATATATTCTTTTAAAGGATAATTCCCAGCGTCTCCTTCAATAAAGGATAAAATCTCTCTATCTTTTTCATCTACACCTAAAAACTTTGGAGCATGATGAAATCCTTTGTTTTCTAAGTGCTGTAATAATGTATGAATTTTTGCACTGCCTGGCTTTAATTCTCGCCGAACAGTATTTTCAGAACGATACACATTTGATACATTTCCACCTGTAAGCTTTTCTTCGTTGGTGTAGTTTGACATATAATCCCCTCCAATATAACGACTGTACGATTATATTGTAACACTTCAGAACAAGGGATGTAATCGCGTTCAAATGATGTTTGTGTTCACTTTATAGTGAAATCCACACATACTAAAATCAATTATTTACGAATGTATAATCAATTTAATTTGTCAGTTATTTTCAAAAAAGATTGTACATTTCATTTTAAGTATGCTATGATGAAGTCAGTTGAATAGTTAAATTAAGCAATCCATATATTATCAAGTGCCGAAAAACGAACGAGAAAAAGTATGTGAGAACTAGTTTATGTTTCGTGTTTGATAATGTGTGGATTCTTTTTTTATACAGGAAGACTAAAATAAATTGTGTTTTCTTTAGGAGGAAATAATTATGGCAGTAACAGGACAAGTAAAATGGTTTAACAACGAAAAAGGATTCGGTTTCATCGAAGTTCCAGGCGAAAACGATGTATTCGTACATTTCTCTGCAATCGAAACTGAAGGTTTCAAATCTCTAGAAGAAGGTCAAAAAGTTAGCTTCGAAATCGAAGATGGTAACCGTGGACCTCAAGCTAAAAACGTAATCAAACTATAATTTTATAGTTTATTATGGAAAAAAGGGATGGCTGCTGCCATCCCTTTTTTTGTTGTAATATACGAGCATAATGATTATAGTTTGGGGAAAAGTATACAAATGAAGTCATACTCGATGTTCGTAGCGGGAATAAAGAAGATCTACACAATACGATTGAAGAAATCTTATTCGCCCGTTTTAGATGAATAAGAAAAAATAGTCATTTTTTTTGAGGACGAAGAAGAGTAAAAGGCTTTCCAAAATGGAAGGCCTTTTACTCTTCTTTTCCAATCTTTTTCTTCTCGCGTTTCTTACATTCAGAGCATTTCGATTTACGAAAAGGCTTTGCGAAGAATAGTAGAATGAAAAACAAACCGAATATAATACTAGCTGAATTTTTCACGATTACAATGCTACTATTTTTCATTTGAATTGTTGGTTGCATTTCTTTTTCTTCCATAGTGGACCTCCATATATTGGATTTTCCTTTTAATTATAGCAAAGTTAATTGTCGTAATGATGCGAAATGAGGAAGTAGTTGTAAATATTTATAGGTATTATAAATACATTTTATATAGGCTTTTTATTATGAAATCACTATATTGTTAATTTATAATTTAAAAGATATTTGATAAATGATAAATTATTGTAAAAAATCGGAATCTGTAAACCATTTCCTTTTCATAGATGCTAAAATTATATATGCAGCTGCTAATATAAATGTAAAAAAGGAGACAGTAGAATATGGAAAGTAAAGTAGAACGCTATGTCGAAAACTATGTGGTAAATAAAAATACAATGGCCTTACTTCCTGTTATTCTAAGTGAAAAGAAAATTGTTACACGAGTTGTTGAGATGGAAGATTCTTTTTTCGTGTTTCAAAAGCCCCTAGATATTATAGAAAGAAGTTGCCGCAAGCATGGCTCTAGTTTCTTAGGCAGAAAAGAAGGAACGAAAGAGTTAACTCATATTACACATAAAGCACCGATTGCGATTAGTCCGGCAGATCAATTTTATTTTTTCCCTACGTATTCTTACTCTAGAAAAGAGTGCGCTTGGTTGTCTCATTTTTATATTGAAAGTAATAAAGAGTTAAAAGATGGAAATGTTATTGTTAGATTTATAAATGGCTTTGCTGTGAAATTAGAAATATCAAAAAGTAGTTTTGAAAATCAACAAAATCGTACAGCGAAATTGCGTACTGAATATGAAGATCGTAGAAAAAAACAAGGAAATCCTTCCTTTAAATTAATTGATAAAAATGAGGAATCTAGATTAAAACCAGCATATGAGAAAGTGTATTTTGTTAAGGAAGGCGAAATGTGAGAGGATGGGGGAACCCCCATCTTTTTTTATTTGTCAGCTTTTGTCGGTAAGTCGATATATTCGAGAAATCGCCGATAAAAATCGAGTTGTGGTTGATATATTTGAAAAATCGCTGATAAAAAGTGAGTTACGGTCGATATATTCAGAAAATCGCCAATATAATTTCAGTTACCAAGGAATTTGCCACCAAAACAAAAGGACCACTTCCAAAATCGCGACACGTCCTGTCGAATATTGATAGATTATCATAGCATAATAATGAAGGAATTCTAATGAAAGATATGGAAACTTAATAATTACATCTCCATATGTCGTATCTACCATTTCCTCTTTCATATAAGCGATGATACAGTAGAGGTAGTACTTAGAGTAAAGGGGTAAAGTGTAGAATGGATTTTCAGACAATCAAAGAGTATTTTTCACCAGAAAATATGGATCATATTGTTGAAAGTTATAAAGCGTTCGGACCACTTCTTGGTATTGGTTTACCGATGATAGAAGCGTTGATTCCGGCATTGCCACTCATCGTATTTGTACTGGCGAATGCTGTTGCATTTGGATTTTGGCTCGGTTTTCTTTATTCCTGGCTTGGATCAGTAATGGGTGCCTTGCTTGTCTTTTTCATAATCCGCCATTTTGGCCGCAGCCGTTTCTTTTCTTTTGTAAATAAGCATGAGAGAGTACGAAAGGCAATGGGATGGATTGAAAGGAAAGGATTCGCACCAATTTTCGTCATCTTTTGTTTTCCGTTTACACCGTCTGCGCTTATAAATGTTGTCGCTGGTTTATCTCGCATTAGTGTAAAACAGTTTGGCCTTGCACTCGCGTTCGGAAAACTTGTGATGATTTTTATTTTAACGTATATCGGTCATGATTTAATGTCATTTATTCATAATCCGGTGAAATCAGTCATTGTAGTGATTGGTATTTTTATTTTATGGTATGTCGGCAAGAAAATCGAAGTAAAGTTAGAACTACAGTAAGAATAGTCTTCTTTGTAAAGGAAAGCTTCATTATTAAAGGATAAGGGGAGAAGCGGATGAAGAAAACTTTGAAAAAAGAAGGCATAGAGTGGATACGAACAATTTTAATTGGTGTATTATTAGCTGTATTTTTTCGAACGTTTTTCTTTTCAACGTACGTTGTAGAGGGGAAGTCAATGATGCCGACATTGCAAGATGGCAATATGCTCGTTGTAAATAAGGTGAGTTATCAAGTAGGGGACTTGAACAGGTTTGATGTTGTTGTGTTTCATGCGAATAAAAAAGAGGACTATGTAAAACGAATTATCGGTTTACCTGGGGATCAAATTGAATATAAGCATGATAAACTATATATAAACGGACAATTCTTGGATGAACCTTATTTAGAGACGTATAAGAAAGAGATAAATGGACGACAACTAACAGGTGATTTTAAACTAGAAGAGTTAACGAAAGAAAAGTCGGTACCACCTGGATATATTTTTGTAGTAGGCGATAACCGCCTCGGAAGCTGGGATAGTAGACACTTTGGATTTGTAAAAGCTGATACAGTTGTCGGTAAAGTTGATTTACGATATTGGCCAATTAAAGAGGTGCAAACGAATTTTTCAAAAGGTTGATATAATAGGTAGAAGTATAGTAAAAGACAAACTACTCCGTTTGTCTTTTTTCGTGTCCTATAATACAATTATAGTAGCAAACTAACGTTCGTTATGTAAGTGAAAGGTGGGGTTACATGTCACTTCGATTTGTGATTGGTAGAGCGGGAAGTGGAAAAAGTACACTTTGTTTACACGAAGTGCAAGAAGAGTTAAAGCAGCGCCCAAGAGGGGAAACAATATTATATCTTGTGCCAGAACAGATGACATTCCAAACGCAGCAGGCGTTAATTGGTAGTGAGGATGTTAGAGGTTCTATTCGGGCACAAGTTTTTAGTTTTTCACGGTTAGCATGGAAGGTACTGCAAGAAGTTGGCGGAGCGAGTCGTCTACACATTGATGAAGCGGGCGTACATATGCTACTTCGTAAAATTGTAGAGTCTCGTAAAGATGGATTATCAGTATTCCAAAAAGCAGCGGAGCAAAACGGTTTCTTTGAACATCTTGGTAGTATGATTGCGGAGTTTAAACGTTACAATGTGACGCCATCTAACGTATATGAAATGTGGCAACAATTAGATGCACATAGTAGCAGTGCCGAACAAAAGCTATTAGCGAATAAAGTGCATGATCTACAACTATTATATGATGATTTCGAACGTGCTTTAATCGGAAAATATTTAGATTCAGAAGACTACCTGCAATTGCTAGTCGAAAAGCTTCCACAGTCTGAATATGTAAAAGGGGCTGAAATTTATATAGATGGATTTCATTCATTTTCACCGCAAGAACTAGAAATTTTAAGACAGCTTATGATTTGCGGAGCGAGAGTTACGATCACGTTAACGATAGATGAAAAAACGTTAGCGCAGCCAGTAAATGAACTAGATTTATTCTATGAAACGACGTTAACGTATGAAAAAATAAAGCAAGTGGCGCGTGAAGAGAAGATAGAAATTGAAAAAACGATTCCACTTATGGAACAACCGCGTTTTCATTCGCAAGCATTAGCGCATTTAGAAACGCATTATGAAGCACGTCCAAATGAAAAGTTTCACGGAGAAGCAAGTGTAACGATTAGTACAGCAGCGAATTTACGGGCTGAAGTAGAAGGTGTTGCTCGTGAAATTCGTAGACTTGTGGCGGATGAAGACTATCGTTACCGAGATATTGCAGTTCTTCTTCGTAACGGGGAAAGTTATTACGATGTGATGCGAACGCTATTTACAGATTATAATATCCCGCATTTCATCGATGAAAAACGCCCGATGTCACATCATCCGCTAGTAGAATGCATTCGTTCTGCACTCGAGATTATTAGCGGAAATTGGCGTTATGATGCAGTGTTCCGCTGCGTGAAAACAGAGCTTTTATATCCACTAGACGTAAGAAAAGAAACGATGCGCGAAGAGATGGATGAGTTTGAAAACTACTGTTTAGCGTACGGTGTACAAGGGAAGAGATGGACTTCTGAGGATCCGTGGATGTATCGCCGCTATCGTTCTCTTGACGATACGGACGGGATGATTACAGACAGTGAACGGGAAATGGAAGAGAGAATAAATCGACTGCGCGATGTTGTAAGAACGCCTGTTATTCGTATGCAAAAAAGGCTGAAGCGTGCGGGAACAGTTATGCAAATGTGCGAAGCGGTTTACTTATTTTTAGAAGAGCTAGACGTTCCGAAAAAACTAGAAGCATTACGTATTCGCGCAGAAGAGAGCGGAGATTTCTTATTTGCGACAGATCATGAGCAAGTATGGGAAGAAGTAATGAGTCTTCTTGATACGTTCGTTGAGATGCTTGGCGAAGAGAAAATGTCACTTTCTATGTTCACAGATGTTATGTCGACAGGTCTTGAGGCGCTTCAATTCGCAAACATTCCGCCGTCATTAGACCAAGTGTTAATTGCTAATATTGATCGTTCAAGATTATCAAATGTGAAAGCAACATTTGTCATTGGCGTGAATGAAGGAGTTATTCCGGCAGCACCAATGGATGAAGGGATGCTTTCTGATGAGGAAAGAGATGTTCTTAGCGTTGCAGGTATCGAATTAGCACCAACGACGAGACAAACCTTATTAGAAGAACAGTTCGTTATGTATCAAATGGTAACGAGAGCAACTGAGAAATTATATATTTCATGCCCTCTTGCAGATGAAGAAGGGAAGACGTTACTTGCGTCTAGCTTTATTAAGAAAATAAAAAGAATGTTCCCTGATGTGAAAGATACATTTATTACAAATGACGTAAATGATTTATCACGTTCGGAACAAATTTCATACGTAGCAACGCCAGAAGTAACGTTGTCATATGTTATGCAGCAACTTCAAACGTGGAAGCGATATGGATTTGAAGGGAATTTAGATTTTTGGTGGGATGTATATAACTTCTACGTAACTTCAGATGAATGGAAACAAAAAAGTAGCCGCGTATTATCAAGTTTATTCTACCGAAATCGTGCGCAAAAGCTAAGTACAGTTGTAAGTAGAGATTTATACGGGGATAAAATAAAAGGAAGCGTATCTCGTATGGAACTATTTAACCGTTGCGCATATGCTCATTTCGCGCAGCACGGTTTATCCTTAAGAGAGCGTGATATTTTCAAACTGGATGCACCCGATATCGGGGAACTATTCCATGCAGCGCTGAAGAGAATTGCGGACAGGCTATTACGTGAAAACCGTACTTGGGCGGATTTATCAATAAAAGAGTGTGAGCATCTTTCTACTGTAGTAATAGAAGAGATTGCACCGTTATTACAAAGACAAATTTTATTAAGTTCAAATCGTCATTTCTATTTAAAACAAAAACTACAACAAATCATTTTCCGTACATCAATCATTCTTCGTGAACATGCGAAGTCAAGCGGTTTCGTACCAGTTGATTTAGAAGTGCCATTCGGTATGGGCGGTACAGGGTCGCTTCCGCCGATGGAGTTCTCATTACCAAATGGTGTGAAGATGGAAGTAGTTGGTCGTATTGACCGTGTTGATAAGGCGGAAGATGAAAACGGAACGTTCCTACGCATTATTGACTATAAATCAAGCTCAAAAGCGTTAGATTTAACGGAAGTGTATTACGGATTAGCACTTCAAATGTTAACGTATTTAGATGTTGTTACTTCAAATGCACATACGTGGATGAAAAAAGGCGGCACGGCATCACCGGCTGGTGTACTGTACTTCCATATTCATAACCCGATCGTTGAGATGAAAGGTGACGCATCTGAAGCAGAAATTGAGAAAGAAATTTTAAAGAAATTTAAAATGAAAGGGCTCGTACTAGGAGACGCTGATGTTGTTCGTTTAATGGATAACAAACTTTCAACAGGAAGTTCTGATATTATTTCTGCTGGTTTGAAAAAAGACGGTAGCTTTAGTGCGCGTTCAAGTATTGCAAGTGAACAAGAGTTTAACGTACTTCAAAAATACGTACACCATACGTTTGAAAATATCGGAAAAGACATTACAGAAGGCGTTATTGATATTGCTCCTTATAAGAAGGGGAATAAAGCGGCGTGTACGTTCTGTAACTTCAAATCTGTTTGTCAGTTCGATGAATCACTTGAAGATAACCAGTTCCGTACGCTAAAAGATATGAAAGATAGCGAAGCGATGGAGAAAATTAGAGAGGAGGTTGGCGGAGAATGATTGGAAATTGGCCTAAAAAACCAGAAGGTAGTCAGTGGACAGATGACCAGTGGAAAGCGGTTGTAGCGAACGGACGTGATATATTAGTCGCGGCAGCAGCTGGATCAGGGAAAACAGCAGTATTAGTTGAACGTATTATTAAAAAGATTATAAGTGAAGAAAACCCAGTCGATGTCGACCGCCTGCTCGTTGTAACATTTACGAATGCAGCGGCGCAAGAGATGAAAAACAGAATTGGGGAAGCGCTAGAAAAAGTATTAATTGATGAGCCAGGCTCGCAGCACGTAAGAAAGCAGCTTAGCTTATTAAATAAAGCTTCTATTTCGACAATCCATTCATTTTGTTTACAAGTAATTAGAGGATACTATTACATGCTTGATGTGGATCCTCGTTTCCGCATTGCGAATCAAACGGAAAATGAACTGTTAAAAGAAGAAGTATTAGATGACATATTAGAAGAAGAGTACGGAATTGAAGATAATGGTATTTTCTTTGAACTCGTTGATTGTTATACGAGTGACCGTAGTGATGATGACTTACAGCGTATGATTTTAGCGCTTCATACAGAATCAAGAGCGCATCCAAATCCGGAAAAATGGCTCGATAAATTAGTAGAAGCATACGACGTGGAAGGAAAGACAATTGAAGATTTAGTGTATGCTTCTTACTTATTAGAAGATGTGAAATTCCAGCTTGAAACAGCAGAGGCACATATTCGTAAAGCGACGGAACTTGCAATGCTTCCTGACGGTCCGGCGCCCCGCGTTGAAACCCTGCAAGCAGATGCAGTTTTACTTGGAACGTTATCATCATCAGCTTGTGAGTCATGGACAAGTGTATATGAAGCGATGCAAAATGTATCGTGGCAAACGTTAAAGCGCATTAAGAAAAGTGATTACAACGAGGATGTTGTAAAACAAGTAGACTCACTTCGTAATAAAGCGAAAGATGAAGTGAAGAAATTACAAGAAGAGTTATTTAGCCGTAGACCTGAAAGTTTCTTACGAGATTTTCAAGATATGCATCCTGTATTAGAAAAACTCGTACAGCTTGTAAAAGTATTTACAGAGCGTTTTCAAACGATGAAGCGAGATAAAGGAATGGTTGATTTCACAGATTTAGAGCATTTCTGTTTACAAATTTTAAGTGAACAAAATGAAAACGGTGAAATGAATCCATCAGCAGTAGCGCTTCAATATCGTAATAAATTTGCTGAAGTACTAGTTGATGAATATCAAGATACGAACTTTGTGCAGGAATCCATTATTAAATTTGTAACGAAAGATTCTGAGAGTGAAGGAAACTTATTCATGGTAGGTGACGTGAAGCAGTCGATTTATCGTTTCCGACTAGCAGAACCAGGCCTGTTCCTAGGGAAGTATAAACGCTTCACACAAGAAGGATTAGACGGTGGAATGAAGATAGACTTAGCGAAAAACTTCCGTAGTCGTCATGAAGTGTTAGCGGGTACGAACTTTATCTTCAAACAAATTATGGGCGAAGAAGTCGGAGAAATCGATTATGATGCTGATGCTGAATTAAAGCTAGGTGCTAGCTATCCAGAAGGTGAAGATGTAGCGGCTGAACTACTATGCATTCAGCAAACAGAAGAAGAAGTGCCAGAAGGTGAAGAAGGTGCAGAAGTAGAAAAAGCACAACTTGAAGCTCGTCTTATGGCGCAGCGTATTAAAGCGATGGTTGATTCAGGTTATGAAGTGTATGATCGTAAAACGGATAGTATGCGCCCTGTACAATACCGTGACTTCGTTATTTTACTTCGCTCTATGCCGTGGGCGCCGCAAATTATGGAAGAGTTAAAGCTGCAAGGAATTCCAGTATACGCTGATCTTGCGACTGGTTACTTTGAAGCGACAGAAGTAAATATTATGATGAACGTATTCCGCGTGATCGATAATCCGATGCAAGATATCCCGCTTGCCGCCGTACTTCGTTCACCAATCGTTGGACTAAATGATGAAGAACTTGCGACACTTCGTGCTCACGGAAAGAAAGGTTCGTTTTATGAAGTAATGAGCTCATTCTTAAAAGGGGCACCGCTTGAAGAGGAACAAGAATTACATGATAAATTACAGTGGTTTTATAACTTACTGCAAGGATGGCGTGAATTCGCGCGTCAACAGTCACTTTCTGATTTAATTTGGAAAGTGTACGGTGAGACAGGTTATTACGACTTTGTCGGCGGTTTACCAGCCGGAAAGCAAAGGCAAGCAAACTTACGTGTACTTTATGACCGTGCAAGACAATATGAAGCAACATCGTTTAGAGGATTATTCCGTTTCTTACGCTTTATTGAGCGTATTTTAGAACGCGGTGATGATATGGGAACAGCGAGAGCTTTAGGTGAACAAGAAGATGTGGTTCGTATTATGACGATTCATAAAAGTAAAGGACTTGAGTTCCCAGTCGTATTTGTAGCGGGACTAGGTCGTCGTTTTAATACACAAGATTTAATGAAACGTTTCTTACTGCATAAAGACTTCGGTTTCGGTTCACAATTTATCGATCCTCGTAAACGAATTAAATATACGACATTATCGCAACTAGCAATTAAGCGTAAAATGAAAATGGAATTAATCGCGGAAGAAATGCGCGTGTTATACGTAGCGTTAACGCGTGCGAAAGAGAAGTTAATTTTAATTGGAACGGTTAAAGATGCCAATAAAGAAATGGAAAAATGGCTCGATGCAAGGGAGCATAGTGAATGGTTATTACCAGACCATATACGTGCCGGAGCGTCTTGTTATTTAGACTGGATTGCACCTTCATTATATAGACATCGTGATAGTGAAATGCTTCTTGAATTAGGACAAGGAAGCATTCCGGGTGAAATTTATGGATATGACACGAGCTGGAAAGTAGAAGTTGTTGACGGCAAAACGTTACTTGCACCGGAACCGGTTCAAGAAGAGAAACAAGAATTGTTAGAAGCACTTCGTGAAAAAAAAGCTGTTCCGCTACAAAGTGAACGGAAAGAAGAAGTGTACGACAGATTGATGTGGAAGTACGGATATGAGGAAGCAACGTCTCACCGTGCGAAACAGTCTGTTACGGAAATAAAGAGAAATTATCAATCAGAAGAAGGTAGCGATAATGCCTTTATTAAAAAACTGCGTGCACCAATTAAAACACGCCCTCGTTTTATGGAGAAAAAAGGATTAACGTATGCTGAAAGAGGTACGGCAGTTCACGCTGTTATGCAGCATGTTGATTTGAAGAAGCCGATTACAGAAGAAGTGATTCGAGAGCAAATTGCCGGAATGGTAAATAAGGAATTATTAACATTCGAACAAGCTGAAGAAATAGCAATTGAAAAAGTCATTTCATTCTTTGACAGTGACCTAGGTAAAAGGGTATTAGCGGCGAAAAGTGTTGAGCGTGAAGTACCATTTACGATGATGCTTGCAGCAGAAGAGGCGTATCAAGATTGGCAAGGTAAGAATGACGAAACAATACTTGTCCAAGGGGTTATCGACTGCATGATTGAAGAGGAAGACGGTATCACTTTAATTGATTTTAAAACGGATACGATTGAAGGAAGGTTCCCAGGTGGATTCGATCAAGCAAAACCAATTTTAGAAGATCGATACAAAGTGCAGCTTTCGTTATATGCAAAGGCACTTGAAAAAAGCTTGCAACATCCCGTGAAAGAGAAATGCTTATACTTCTTTGATGGCAATCATGTTGTGAAAATTGAAGAATAGAGGGACTTGAAAATGGCAACGGAAAAAACGTTAAGAACGTGTGAAAAAGGACATGAATACTATAAAAGTAGCGATTGTCCAACTTGCCCAGCTTGTGAGAAAGAAAAGAAACCAACAACAGGGTTTCTTTCACTTCTTTCATCACCAGCACGAAATGCGTTGCAACATCATGGCATTCACACGATAGAAGAACTCTCAAAGTATAGTGAAAAAGAAATTTTAAAACTACATGGTATGGGACCAGCATCTTTGCCGAAGCTTAGAAAGGCTTTGGAGGAGAGTGGATTATCATTTAAATAAAATGAAACAGTAAACAGTGTTTTTTTGATAATCTTGAATGAGATAAAAGAAAAAAGTAGGAGAATATCTCCTACTTTTTTTATGCTGTTCCGATCTGATCTTGATCGGCCACATCAGAATCAAACGTATTTGTTGCACTAACACCGCTAAAAGTGTTCACGACAAATCCAACATTGGAAGCTCCGGATCCATTATAAGCTTTCGTATTTTCTTTTGGAGACACGTTATAAAAATCCCCTAAATTGAACGAACCATTACTGTTTTGAACGACGAGATTTCCAACAACAGAAGGCATACTATCCACCCACTTTACTAAGCTTTTTAATTACTATATGAATTATTGTGCGGAAGGTTCATCCGTAATATATTGGCGAATTTGCATAATACGAGAGTTATTGAAAGCATAATCAACATTTCCAATTTGAAAGCAACCAGAATTTAAAAGTGTTCGCAATTCAACATTGTTTACTTCAATAAAAGGGCATTCATTTACAATGTTTAATTTTACATCTGTCGTTCGTTTTGGGATTGTAATGTGTTCATCCGTAAAGATTTCAAATGCGTCTAAGCGGCCTTCGTCTTTTATATAACAAGGAATTTCCCTGTGGACGGCAAGAGCTCTACTTTTTAATTCCATTTGATTTGCATCTCCAACTTGAAACACAGCAGTAATCCCCAAAGAAATAATAGAAACATTTTGGACAACAGACACATGATGTAACATAATTTCTCAGTCTCCTTAACCTGGAGTAGGAGGGACATCTGTGACTAATGGTACAAATGGACCCTCTGTAACAGTTTCAAATGGTGTATCAAGAATAGAAGATAGTATGAGGAAATTTGCATCCCCAATTAAAAAGAGTGCGGATGACGATACACCGTTCATTTTAATCTGTCCGACTTTTAACTCGCGATTTACAACGTTAACATTCATACATACTTACTCCTTTCGGAAATTACCCGGTATGTGTTGAATAAAAGATAGAAAGGCTTTGTCGATATCATGTTTCATTGCTTGGAGAATGATATCGCGTAAATAATCTGGATTTGTTGAAGAATCTTCGTATGATTGTGCTTGTGATAAATAATAAGGAAGCCTATGCTCCATCTGTTTTTTTATGTCATCAACCATCATTTGTCGATACATTTCATCGAGCGGCGTTCTCTCTTCTTGTTCAAAATGGAGAATTCGATTATATGCTTCTTCATCTAAGTAACGATGCATTTCTTGAAGGATACCTTGGTAAAAATCTGGGTTTGTATCTGTTTCAGGATTTACTTTTAACGTTTCTGTATCCACTTGAAAATCTTCAATTTGCTGTCCTTTTGCTGAAAACGGATTTAAACCAATATTTAAAGTGCCATTTAAATTTTCTACTTTTAATTGATCGAATTTGTATTCCACTTTTCCTACAGAAGAGGAGGGGCGATTTTTTAATTCGGTAAGCTCTTCTTGTAATAGGCGCACTTGATCTTCTAGATGAAGGATGGTTGATTGCTGTGCTTGAAGAGCTTGTTGAAGTTGGTGTAAGTAAGTATATATATCTTGATTCATTTTGTGAAACCTCCTTTTCAGTAGGGAGGGTAAAAATATTCCTGCTATATATTTATGACAAGGATGTCTTAAGAAGAACTAGTTGATGGTTTGATAGAAATAATTTGTCCTTTCGCCTGCAATGGGCGAAGGGGCTCTGTAAATCCACCACTATTTGAGAATTTAGATAGAGCTTTAATACTTCCTGCAGTACCAATTTGGAATACAGAAGAGGTTGTAATGCTATCAATTTTAATGCTATTAATGATGATGCTTTGGTTTACATAAAGATTCAATGCAATCGCCTCCTCTAAGTTGAACCAATTATCGCTTGATCAATTACATCTGAATCATTGACAGTCGTTGCGCTTTGATAATTGTAGACAGAAACGTTATCTCCAACATTAAAAGAGCCGGCCCCGGCGAAAGCGCGTGAATAACTAATAGGCCTAATCGCAAATACATCTCCAATATGAAAAATACCACTTGATCCAATATTGACGATACGAATATGTCCGACCATAGCTGGCATACAAAACACCTTTCGTTTTTAAAATTTTCTTTTTTACTATTGTATGGGCGTTTTCAATAAAATGTGTTTTTTTTTATAAAAGAAACACACACGTTATTGCGTGTGTGTATTGAGTGTTTGATTAGGGTGAAAATCCGTATGTACATGCCAAATTACATTTAAGAGCCTGTCCAGTTCTTGGCTACAATCCACTGTTTTTTGAGAAGTCATTCCGTAGCGTTCAGCAAAGTAAATCATTTTTTCACGTTTTTTTTCAATCGCTTGCTCAAACATTGAAATCGGCTCCATCTCTAAATGAAATTTTTAGTATATATGTAGTACATATTATACAAAAAACCCATAAAAAAGAAATACCTTCGCTAAAAAAAGTAAAATTTCTACATTTTATGCCAAATATAAAGGAGTAACGAATAGGATATGAGAAGAATATTGTAAAAATTAGCGTGCATGAGAAGGTTTTTTTCTTACGGATGCGAATACAATTAAAGGGTATGAGTTTTAGGATGGAGAGTGGAAATATTGCGTTTGGTAACGGCGAAAAAAGATGAAAAGGTATTTGTCGGTATTGTGGATGAAGAGGAAGAAAAGGTATTGCATGTAAGAGAAGCGCAAAGACAAAAAGGGGAAAAGGTTACGATTCCGATTACAATGTTAGAGTGTATTGAAAGAGGAACCGAATGCTTTGAAAAAATATGTGATATTGTAAATTGGGCGAAGGAAAATGAAGGGGCGGCGTATTATCCGTTAACTGAGGTGAAAATATTAGCGCCAATTCCAAGGCCAAGGAAGAATATTCTTTGCGTTGGAAAAAATTATCGTGAGCATGCGATAGAGATGGGCGGAGTAGAATCAATTCCAGAAAATATAATGATCTTTACGAAAGCGCCGACGACAGTTATTGGAATGGATGAAAAAATTAATAGTCATCCCCACGCAACGAATGAACTAGACTATGAAGGAGAACTAGCTATCATCATTGGTAAGCGAGGGAAACAAATAAAAAAAGAAAAAGCGCTTGAGCATGTTTTTGGTTATACCATTATAAATGATATAACTGCTCGCGACATTCAAAGGAAGCATAAACAATTTTTCCTTGGAAAAAGTTTCGATACATTTTGTCCGATGGGACCGTACCTAATTCATAAATCAATGGTTGAAACGCCAAATGCGTTACACATTGAGACGGTAGTAAATGGGGAAATAAGGCAAACTTCAAATACAAATAAAATGATTTTTTCAATAGAAGAAATCATTTCAACGATAAGTAAAGGAATGACGTTAGAGCCAGGCGATATTATCGCAACAGGAACGCCGGCTGGTGTCGGAAAAGGTTTCACACCACCGAAGTTTTTGCATGCTGGTGATGAAGTGGTCATTACAGTAGAAGGAATTGGTACTTTGCGAAATGTAGTGAAATGAAAAAAGAGCTATCTTGTGAAAAGATAGCTCTTTTCTATGGTCTTGGGTGATAGAGGTAATCGATAACCGAAAAAGTGTAAAGACCAACGAATGCAAGTGTACAAATACCAAATAGTATAACCGTAAGTGCGCTTTTTTCTCGTCCAAAACCAATGATAGTAAGGGTAACAGCAGTCCAAAATGATGCTTTCAGTAGTGTGAATGTAGTAGAAGTTGAGTAGTGACTAAGCAATGTTACGGAAAGGAGGAAGCCAAAGAATGTAACTAAAATAAAAGATGTAGCTAAATAGTTAATATGTTTACCATATCGTAATAACATATCGTACCTGCTTTCTAAAATAAAATACAGAAAATTGCAATTTTATTTTAGTATAAATCAATATAAAAAGAAAGAGGTTGTCCCAACATGTAGGACAACCTCTCTATTATTACGATAATACCGCTTTAATTTTTTGGAACGCCCACTCTAAATCTTCTTCAGAGATTACTAGAGGTGGTGCGATACGAATTACATTTTCGTGTGTTTCTTTACATAATAGACCAGCTGCTTTTAGTTGTTCACAGTAAGGACGAGCTGGCTCGTTTAATTCGATACCGATGAATAAGCCTTTACCACGAATGTCAGTAATCATTGGGTTATCAATTTCTTTTAATTGCCCAACTAATTTTTCGCCTAATTGAAGAGAACGCTCTGTTAATTTTTCTTCTTCTAACACTTCAAGAGCTGCGATAGAAACAGCACATGCAAGTGGGTTACCACCGAATGTAGAACCGTGAGAACCTGGCTCGAATACGCCTAAAATGTCGCGGTTTGCTGCTACGCAAGAGATTGGGAATACGCCGCCGCCAAGTGCTTTACCAAGTATGTACATGTCAGGAGTTACATTGTCCCAGTCACAAGCAAATACTTTACCAGTACGGCCTAAACCTGTTTGGATTTCATCTGCTACAAATAAAACGTTTTCTTTTTTACATACTTCAAGAGCTTCTTTTAAGAAACCAGCTGGTGGGATGTTAATTCCTGCTTCACCTTGGATTGGCTCTAAAATGAATGCAGCTGTATTTGGTGTAATTGCAGCTTTTAACGCTTCTAAATCACCGTAAGGAATTACGATAATGCCAGGAAGCATTGGACCGAATCCACGCTTGTACTCTTCGTTTGAAGACATAGAAACAGCACCCATCGTACGGCCGTGGAAGTTATCTTCACAAACGATGATTTCAGCACGGTTTGCTTCTACTTTCTTCACGTCATAAGCCCAGCGGCGTGCTGTTTTAATTGCAGTTTCAACAGCTTCTGCACCTGTATTCATTGGAAGTACCATTTCTTTATTAGTTAGTTTCGCAACTTTTTCGTACCAAGGACCTAATTGATCGCTATGGAAAGCACGAGAAGTTAACGTAACACGATTAGCTTGGTCAATTAAAGCGTTAATAATTTTTGGGTGACGATGACCTTGGTTTACTGCAGAATATGCACTTAATAAGTCCATATAGCGGTTTCCTTCAGGATCTTCTACCCAAACACCTTCTGCTTTAGAAATAACGATTGGAAGTGGGTGATAGTTATTTGCCCCGTATGTGTCTGTAAGTTCGATAATATCCTTAGTTTGAATCATGATTGTTCCCCCTTTTGTTATTACAAGAAGTTTGTAAATACTCTAAATATTATAGCATTTAAATGTAAAAAAGCGAAACATTTCCTGAAAATAAATGAACATGTTATCATATAGAGTGAAAAAGTGTGAAAAGAGGAGGTAGGGGATACGATGGTACATATGCATATTACAGCATGGGCGTTAGGTTTAATTTTATTCTTCGTTGCGTATTCACTTTATTCAGCAGGAAGAAAAGGTAAAGGTGTACATATGGGGCTTCGTCTTATGTACATTATCATTATTGTGACAGGTTTCATGTTGTACATGGGTATTATGAAGACTGCAACAAGTAACATGCACATGTGGTATGGTTTAAAAATGATAGCTGGTATTTTAGTTATCGGTGGAATGGAAATGGTTCTTGTGAAAATGAGCAAGAACAAAGCAACAGGGGCAGTTTGGGGATTATTTATTGTTGCACTAGTAGCAGTATTTTACCTTGGACTGAAATTACCGATTGGTTGGCAAGTATTCTAATAAAAAATAAAACCACCTTATAATCTCAAATGTTTGGGAGATAAGGTGGTTTTTTATTTTAGGTCGCATCGATATGCAACTCTTCTCCGTTTACTTTCGTAAAACGAAACATGTTTTTATTTGACGTAGCGTGACGAACGAAATGGTGCTGCAGCGCACAAATCATCTCTTCGTTATCGAACAAAAGAATATTTACTCCTTCGCAAGCTTCCTCTTTCGGTAAGAAAGATAAATAATTATGACAATACATGCAATCATATAAAGAGTAGTGAAGCGATTGCAATGATTCGGTTAATAACGTAAAGACAGAGTCAGGTAATTCCTCGAGCCATTCCGTATAGCTAAGAAGTAATCTTTTTCGAATTCGTATCATTTCTCCGTTTTGCAAATGATGCTGTTCATTGGCGATTTGTAATACATCTTGTTCATAGAAACGAGCTGGTAGCCAGTTGTTGTTATATAAAATCTCAAAGCCATCTTCGGCAATATCTTCTAATAAAAATGCTTCATCATTTTCATCATCAAAGAACACCCATTCATTGTTTATATATTCTACATTACCGACTGTATGAGCGCGAGGCTGGTTATATAAAATATGGTTACGTTTTATCATACATGATTTCTCCTTTATGAAAAGTAGTTATTTCTGTTATAGACAGTTCGTGCATTCTTTATAACTAGACACACCTAGACATAGGTGGGCATACAATAAAACACGTTTTACTGAGTGAAAATGCTATTCCGTATGTGGATGGTAGGTTGTTGTCAAGTTTTTCATTTTTTGATCCGCACCTCTAAGGGTGGGGATTACTGCTCGTTTAGGAAAAGAAATAAGATGGAAGGATGATTCGTATGTGCGGAATTACAGGATGGGTGGATTATAAACGCTCATTAGAAGGAGAACGGGACGTCGTTACGAAGATGGCTGAGACGTTAGCGAAACGTGGCCCAGATGATAATAAAGTTTGGATTAAAGGCAATGTCGCATTTGGGCATAAACGGTTAATCGTTGTTGATCCTGAGGGTGGTAAACAACCGATGACTTGTTTAAAAGATGAGACGAATTATGCAATTTGCTATAACGGTGAATTGTATAATACAGAAGATATTCGAAAGGAATTATTAAGAAGAGGATATACGTTCAAAGGTCATTCTGATACGGAGGTGCTATTAGCGTCGTATATTGAATGGAAAGAAGAATGTGTCGATCATTTAAACGGTATATATGCGTTTGCTGTATGGGATGAACAGAAAGAACAAGTATTTATTGCGCGAGATCGATTAGGTGTAAAACCGCTATTTTATAAATATGATAGTGGACGATTACTATTCGGTTCAGAGTTAAAAGCGATACTAGCGCATCCAGATGTGAAGGCGGAAGTAACGTTAGAAGGGTTATCTGAAATATTCGGTCTTGGGCCGTCTAGAACACCTGGTCATGGCATTTATGCTGGTATAAAAGAATTACGCCCAGGTCATGCGATGACATTTTCAAAGAACGGTTTATGTATATGGAGATATTGGAATGTAGAAAGCAAAAAACATGAAGACTCCTTTGAAGAAACAGTAGAGAAAACACGCTTTTTATTACAAGATGCGATTACAAGGCAGCTCGTTTCTGATGTACCACTATGTACTTTTCTATCAGGCGGTGTAGATTCGAGTGCAATTACAGCAATTGCTGCGAAAGAATACGCAAGGTCAGGAAAAGGGCAATTACACACATACTCTGTTGATTATGAAGATAATGACAAATACTTTAAAGCGAATGCGTTTCAGCCGAATTCAGATGCGCCATTTATTCATTTGATGACTGAGACGTTTCAAACAAACCATCATCGCTGCGTCATTTCAAATGAACAATTAGCACAGTATTTAACAGAAGCGGTACTCGTTCGTGATTTGCCTGGTATGGCAGATATCGATTCCTCATTATTATGGTTTTGCCGCGAAATTAAACAAGATTTTGTCGTCGGTTTATCTGGGGAATGTGCAGACGAAATATTTGGTGGTTATCCGTGGTTTTATAGAGAAGATGATTTACAATCGAGTGCATTTCCGTGGATGCGCTCTACAGAAGCGCGTGAACAACTGCTAAAGAAAGAATGGAGAAATAAATTAAACTTACAACAATATGTACAGCAGCGTTATGAAGAATCTATTCAAGAAGTTCCTGTTTTAGAGGGAGAAAGCCCAATTGAAGCAAAGAGACGACAATTATTTTACTTGAACATGGTATGGTTTATGACAACATTATTAGACAGAAAAGACCGTATGAGTATGGGGGCAAGCTTAGAAGTACGTGTTCCGTTTGCAGACCACCGACTTGTCGAATATGCATGGAATATTCCTTGGGAAATGAAAATGTATAAAAACCGCGAAAAAGGTCTATTGCGTAAAGCATTAGAAGGGTTACTTCCAAATGACATCTTATATAGAAAGAAGAGCCCATATCCGAAAACGCATAATCCGCACTATACGAAAGCGGTAACAGTATGGCTACAAGATTTATTAACGGATAAAGGATCAATTTTACACGAACTATTTGATAAAGAACAGCTGCGCGGATTAATTGAGTCAGGTGGTAGTGCATTTCAATCCCCTTGGTTCGGTCAATTAAACACAACCTAACTACATCAAATGAATACAGTTAGGCTGCGATTATTTTATTTTGAAATCTGTAACCTTTATTACTGGTGCAATTGGATTTTTACCTACACGAGCAGGTTTTATTACATCGACTGTAATAGAAGATATAATTGCATTTACTGCTGCTTTCTTGGATTCGTTGTTTAGATTGAACCATTCATCTTTCAACTGATTTAAAAGTTCTTTTATTTCGAATGAAGATGCTGTATCAGTTATATTAGCCAGTTGTTTTTGGATTATGTTCTCTTCTTGAGTCAGTGTTAACATGTCTTTTTTATATTCGTTCTTAGGAATATCTCCTTCTATGAACAGATATTTTAAACGTGCTTTCTTATCCTGAATTCTATTATATTGTTCTTGTAAATTACTTAACTCTATTGGTTTCTCTTCAGTATTATCAAGATCAACGATTGCTTCTTCTAAGAGATTTAGAAATTCCTTTTCAATTACATCCTCTGGAACTTGAGGCATATCACATGTTCCTTTATGATGTCTGGAGCTACATCGATAGCTCATTACAATTCTATTATGGCTTCTTACTTGTTTATTTCCTAAAAAGTGTTTTCCACACCTTGAACATCTTAAAACATTAGAGAATACAAAGAAATTATGCAATCTAACTTTTCCTATCTTTCTACTATCTTGTATTTGTTGAACCGTATACCATGTATCTTTATCAATAAAACTTTCGAAATCCTTTTGGGCAATATCAGTTAAAATATCTTCTCCCCAGCGAATTTTCCCTATATAAATTGGATTATTTATAATATAGCGCACTGCATCATAATTAAATATTTTCCCTTGCTTTGTTTTTACACCACGACTGTTTAAAGACTTTACAATACTTATTACGCCTTTTGTTTTAAACATCTCGAATATATATTTAACAATTTCAGCTTCAGTATGATTAATGTACAAGTTCCCTTTTTTTAAATCGTATCCCATAGGTGCCTTAGCTCCATTTCTAAGACCTAATTCAGCCTTTTTTTGCATGGAGTCTCGCACACGTTCTGCTGTGGTTTCTCGTTCCCATTGTGCAAGTGTCGCAACTAATGTAATGAACATTCTTCCAGTAGCGGTCGTTGTATCAAATATTTCTGTACTACTTTTAAATTTAACATTATATTCATCCATTGTTTTTAAAATAGAATGTAGATCTGACACAGAACGAGTGAAGCGATCTAATCTGTAAACAAGAATAATATCAAATTGTTTTTTCTTCATATCTTTTATCATTTGTTGAAAAGCTGGTCGTTCTGTATTTTTTGCGCTATATCCCTCGTCACAGTAATCATTCACTACTACCCAACCTTGCGATTTAGCGTATTGTTCGAGACGAAGTCTTTGCATATCTAATGAAATACCTTCTTCAACTTGCATGTCAGTGGATACACGTCTATAAATGACACATTTCATTAGTGAAACTCCTTTCTTAATTAATTTATATTTTATGTATGTTTTTTATTTATTAGACGAATACTATGTGAAAATACAGGCTGTAGTAGGGTGGATTATGAGTTGCAGTCAAACAAGTAGTTGACTCGGGCTTGCAGTGAGATAACTCACTGTTTTTGTGACTGAATGAATTCATATAGATCTTCCATATTTACATTAAGTTGAGAAGCGATATTTTTAGCGGTTTGATAAGACATGACCCTATCGTTATTTGCATAAGAATGTATTTGTTGTTTAGCCATGCCGAGTTTCAGTGCTAGGTCTACTTGAGTTAATCTCTTCTCTTTTAATATTTCATTCAGTCGACATTTGCCGACTACATACACCTTTACACCGCCTAATTATTGAATGATTGGGCTCACGCTATATAAAAACTTACCTATTATTTTTATATCTTCACAGTTAGCTCGTGAGAATTGTTGATCTTTAAAATTCGCATCATGTGAACAAGGTTCTAAAACCATTAAGTCTGTAAATTTGTATACCTTTTTTAAAGTTGCATAATGTCCATTTACAATTACAGCTGCTATTTCACCATTTTCCACATCAGGTTGTTTCTTCAATACTGCGTAATGGCCATTAGGAACAATTTTATTCATCGATTCACCGTGTACAACTAGTCCAAACATTTCATCTATGTTGCCTATTTGATATGGAGGGGTAATCTTATCGACTATATCTTGGACAGCTTCTATAGGTGTACCGGCCGCTATTTTACCGATTACCGGTATTTCACGTTTTTTGATTAGCCCTTTATTTGTTTCAGATGCTTCTTTACTAACAAATTGTAGTTCTCCGTTCACGACTTCAAGTTTAACGTTTCTATAAGTTGTATCAATATCAGATTTTGTTACACCGAATACGGCTGCCATTTTCTCTAAAACACCTGAACTTGGTTTAGCCCTGTAATTCATATAATCACTTAGTGTACTTCTCGCAATTCCAATTTGATTAGCTAATTCAGATTGAGTCATATCTTTTTCTTTTAAAAACTTTTTTATGTTTCTAACTATAGTTTGCTTTTGTAAATCATTCATAACGTCACCTCCAATTTTGACTACGTTATTTAATATATCATATTACGAATTATTCGTAAAGTGTACGTTTTGTATGGTTTTTTCGTACTTTTGTATTGAAATTACATAAAATTAGTAATACAATGAATCTCGAAGGAAGGGGGTTGCAAGATGGATTATTTCAAAAGAACATTGAATGAACTTAGAGAAAGTGCAGGGTTCAATCAAGCAGAACTTGCGGATATATTAGAAGTATCCCCAAAAACGTTATGGTTATATGAACAAGATTCAACTAACATGCCAGATGAATTAATCAAAAAGTACATGTACTTATTTGATATTCCTTACGAGGATATATTTTTTGGATCTAAGTACGAAAAATTCGTACAGGTAAAAAAACGTGTTAAGGAAAGAGCGAGCGTTTTAAAAAATATCGTTTCATGAAATTTCGTTATAAATGGATAGTCCTACTGTCCCACATACATATAAATGCATTGAGGTGATAGAGGATGAGTAAGGAACAAATTATTCGTGATGAATATGGGTATGTGGTGAAAGTAATCCTTACAAAAGAACAGTGGAAGAAATTTTTAACACCGTTGATACCAGCTGCACGGGAGCTAATCATACAAAGGAAAGTAGAACAACGAAATAAGGGAAATGAAAGTAAATAATTTTTTTAATGTATTTGCGAAATTTGACGATTAATGTTTGTTCTACAAATCAAAGGAGAGTGAACTAAAGTGAACGGAGTATTATCCGCAAGCAAATTAATGAAGGCATCTCAAGTACGTCAACAGTGTGCTGAGATGAGAAATAACCCAGCATTGTTGCTTATTACTGAATTAGAAGCAAAGCAAAGAATGTATGCAATGAACCGTAAGGTTTCATCTCGAAGGGAGGTGAGTTAATTGAAGGAAGTCACTGATCATCCAATTGAAGATTTTTATGGTGATGAAATTTTAAGTGGTGAAACATATTTCGTATTCGGTGAACATATTGTGCTCGAAGAAAATTTAAAATCGTATTTAATTCAACATCACAATATTAATTGCTTTCAAGCGCAATAAAAAACCACCTGCGCCAACAGGTGATTTAGAAAAGAAAATTCACAGTCATTATAGCATGAATCGATTTTGTGTAAAGGAGGGACAAGCATGAAGAACGGTAAGAAGCCAAATAAACGTGAAAAGATTCATATTCAATCATTCAATTTAGCTCCAGAACATTGGTTGATTTTCAAGAAAGTAAATGAGGAATTGCACCTGGTACATCGTTTTACTGGTGCAACTCGTATAATTCCAAACTTATAGATTAGGAGAATCTGCATGGATAAACAGTTAGGAACTAAAACTACATATCTAGTAAGTGTAGGTAATTTATTTGTTAGTCATCCAAAACCATTGGTAGTAACAAGGTTAGCAAAAAATGCAATGGAATTTGAATATGGAAAATCAAAACAAGTAGCCAATGATGTCGGTGGAGAAGTTATCCGCAAAACAGTGGAGTATGACAGGGTGGTGGAACTTTAATGGATATTAAAGCGATTGAAGAATATGTACATGCAGTGAACAAAGCTTATGATAACGGAGTTTTGAATATCTTTGAAAATGAAGTACAAGTAACTGATGAATTGTTTGAAGAACTTCTGAACGAAAAAGGAGATTTGGAAGTAGTAACACGTGAGTGTTCTCAATATCCCTTTAGAGCTAACTTTAAGAAAAACGGAATAACCTATTATTCTATCCACACTGAGGAACAAATAAAAAATATCTTTGGAGGTAATATCGATGAACTCATTACAAGCAATTGAATTAGCGGAAGTTGATGAATTACAAGATGCGGAACAACAATTCGAAATTCATGATTTAGAAAGCCTTAATTGGGCATTTCGTAAATTGACTGCACTTAAAGCGCAAGAAAAGGAAGTTACAACACTAGCAAATGTTGAGCGTGACCGTATTGTGCAATGGGAGCAAAGTGAATTAAAGCCCATCCACAATAGTATTTCATTCTTTGAAACTCATATCCAACGTTATCATGCGGAACAACTTGCAGCGGATCCAAAGCAGAAAATGATTAGTACGCCTTATGGTAAATCAAAAACTCGTACGAGTAGTGAAGCGCCGGAGCAACAGGATAAAGAACAATTACTTCAATACGCTATTGAAAATCATCTTGATGATTGCTTAAAAACAGAAGTTAAATGGGGCGATTTGAAGAAGAAATTCAAGATTGAAGAAATTAGCGGTGAAAAAGTAATTGTGGATGAGGACGGACAAATTGTCCCAGGGGTGACGGTTAAACCTGAGTCTATTTCTTATAGTGTGGAGGTTTAATCAAAATGGCTAAAGTAAAAGTTGAATTAGATATAGATTGGTTAGAGGAAGGTGAAAATCTTGATGATTTAATCAAGAGTCAAGTTATCAGTGGTTTACAGGATAGATTGATTGAAAAAGCAGAGCAAAAGGTTTTAGCGAAAATCGAACGTGAAGTTGAGGAAAAAGCAAATGACGTTGTAGATAATTTTGTTCATGGAGCCTTAGAAAAGAAAATCGATGAATTAAAAATACCACATAAGAAAAGCGGTTGGGGATCGGAAGTGGAATTAATACCGATTAGCGAGTTTATTGGTATGAGGTATGAACGGTACCTAACTGAAAAAACACTTGATGAAAATGGCCGTGAGGCTAAGTACTCAGGTGATAGAAAGTTATCCATAAGCGAGTATTTCATTCAAAACTATCTTGCTAAGGAGCTTACTTCTAAAGTTAGCACGATGATTCAAAATGCAAGAAAAGATGCAGAGGAAACAATAGTCAATGCGCTTGAAAACAATCTAAAAGAACAATTATCTGTTGATATTATTCAAAGGCTTAATATCCCACAAATGCTAGAGAGCCTACAAAATAAAGCTACAGAATTAGATGTTAAAGAATAAGGAAGAAGGTTTATAAATGGAAATCACAAACGGTGCTCAAATTACGAAAAGTAAAAAAGCAAAAATCATTGCCTATTCAAAGCCAGGTAACGGAAAAACAACGGTTGCTGGATTATTACCAGGTAAAACATTGGTGTTTGATATCGATGGGACAAGCCAAGTGTTATCGGGTTATGAAAATGTAGATGTAGCTAATATTGATGGTGAAAATCCACATGATAGCATTTTACAATTCTTTGCACTTGCTAAAGCAAACATTGGTAAGTATGACAACATCTTTATCGATAACTTAACGCATTACCAAAAGTTATGGTTACTTAAAAAAGGTGAAAAGACAAAAAGTGGTATGCCGGAATTAAAGGACTACGCTTTACTAGATAACCATCTTTTAAAGTTAGTAGAAACATTTAATTCACTAGATGCAAATGTTATTTTCACAGCTTGGGAGACAACAAGAAATATTACTCATGATGATGGTCAGCAATATACACAATTCATTCCTGATATTCGGGATAAAATCGTTAATCATATTATGGGAATTGTTCATGTTGTTGGACGATTGGTTAAAAAAGCTGATGGTACACGAGGGTTCATCTTAGAAGGTGACCAAAGTGTTTATGCCAAGAATCATTTAGATGCGCGTCAAGGTTGCGTACAAGAAGAATTAATAATGGTATCTACAAACTAAAATATAAAAAACAGGGAGAGATTATAATGTCATTTTTCAAAATGGATGAAGTAGAAGAAGTAAAAGGATTTTCTTTAATTGAAGTAGGTAATTATGAAGTTGTTGTATTAAATGCTGTAGAGGGTTTAACGCAAAACAATAAAGCTAAATTAACAGTTGACTTTGAAATTCGTTCAGATGTTCCACAAGGTCATCAAGGTCAAAAAGTTCAATATACAACATTTACCTTTGAACATCCAGTAGCTAGAGGGATTGCTAAATCATTCTTACTAGCTTGTGGTATGCCTGAAAGTTATAGTCCGCAAGGACCAGCGCAAATGGCGAAAGATGTTTTTAATAAACACTTAAATGTTTATATAACACACGATAAAAAAGATGATGGACGCGTATTCCCAAAAGTATCAAGTTATAGCGCGTCAAAGGTTAACCCACCAATGCAAACAAGTACGCCGATTACTATTGGCGATGATGATTTACCCTTTTAATCCGTGGGCAATAGTGAATGGATACGATTAATTAGAACTAAATAGAGAGGTTGGTTTTGCCGACTTCTCTTTTTTATACCCTAAATCAGCGAAATAAGGAGAATTGAAATGAAAACAGTAAATATTACTTACTTTAAAAAGAGTGGGAAATACTATACGCATGAAACTATTAAAGTTTCTGAGGAATTAAATGGGTACGAAGTTCTAGTTGATGAAATACCTAAACACCATCGTATTAAAGAAATGTCAATGTTAGTACAAGATAGTGGAGACGGTAAAGAACCATATATTGTACCTCATTTATATAAACCTATTGAATAGTAACTTTGGAGGGCGAAATGAAAAAGAATCCATACAATTTTAATGAAATTCCTGCCGAATTAAAGGCCCTACCTCAGTGGATCTTGTGGAAGTTCGAAACGCGAAATGGTAAACAGACAAAAGTTCCATGTCAGGTAACTGGTGAAATGGCCCAAGCAAATAATAGGCGCACCTGGTCAACGTTTGCAACAGCGGTCAAGTTCTACTTAGAAGGTGACTATGACGGAATAGGCTTCGTGTTTAGTAGGCAGGACAGTTACATCGGAATAGATATTGATAAGTGTGTTGTGGACGGAAAAACAAATGCTTTTGCAACGGAAATTATCGATACATTAGATAGCTATACAGAATTTTCGCCGTCGGGAAATGGGATTCACATCATTATCAGGGGTGGTCTTCCACAATCTGTTTTAGGGACTGGGCGAAAAAATACAAAGCATGGTTTGGAAATTTACTCATACGGCCGTTTCTTTACCTTTACTGGAAATCGTGAGAATTCCAATGATGTATATGAGCGAACGGGTGAACTAGCTGAAGTATTCGAAAAGTATTTTGATGATAGTGACATTCAAGGGCGTGTAAATTTAGCAGAGTTTGAAAAAGATGAAATTAAAATTTCAAATGATGCTTTATGGGAAAGAATGTTTAGAAGTAAAAATGGTGACGAGATTCGTTCATTATACAACGGTAACTTAATAAATGATGATCATTCAGCAACTGACCTTGCTTTATGTAATCACCTAGCTTTCTGGACAGGCAAGTCAGCAACCCGAATGGATACGATGTTCCGTGAGACTAGCTTAATCCGTGACAAATGGGACGTCATCCATTTTAGCGATACGAATGAAACGTACGGCGAAAGAACGATAGGAACAGCCATTTCATCTACTTCCACAACTATTTTAGATAATAAACAGCAATTCGAAGAATTTTCCTTTGATTTCATAAATGAAGATGCGGTTGAAGTTGTGGAGGACAAGCCGAAAAAGAAATTCCGTTTAACGGAATTAGGAAACGCTGAACGTATCGCATATGAATATGGCCATGTAATCAAATATGTTAGCGATATTGGTTGGTACATATGGGACGGTAAACGATGGAAGTTGGACACGAAAAAAGAGATTGAAAGAATTACAGCAAAAGTACTTAGAAGTCTTTATAAATCAGAAGATGAATTAGAAACAAAATGGGCTCGAATGTGCGAACGAAGAAATATTCGTATGAATAGCATCAAGGATCTTATGCCTTTAGTGCCAGGAGAACGTGAGGAATTTGATAAGTATAAATATTTATTCAATGTTGAGAACGGAATTGTTGATTTAAAAACAGGAAAGCTGCAGCAACATGATCGTGAGCTTGGCTTAACTAAAATTACTAATGTTTCATTTGATGAAAATGCAAAATGTCCAACATGGTTGGCATTCTTAGATCAAATATTCTTAGGCGATAAAGACCTTGTGGAGTATATGCAGAGACTCATTGGATATAGCCTAACAGGTGATATTTCAGAGCAAATCATGATGTTCTTAGTTGGTGGTGGTTCGAATGGTAAATCAACATTTATTAATACCATCAAAGATTTAATTGGTGAATATGGTAAACAAGCTAAGTCTGATACATTCATCAAGAAAAAGGATACAGGAGCAAATAATGATATAGCTCGACTTGTTGGGGCGCGGTTTGTAAGTGCTATTGAAAGTGAAGAAGGAGAAAAACTTTCTGAGTCATTTGTAAAACAAATTACAGGTGGAGAGCCAGTATTAGCACGATTCTTGAGACAAGAATATTTTGAGTTTATTCCAGAGTTTAAAGTGTTCTTCACTACTAATCATAAGCCTGTAATCGGCGGTCTCGATGAAGGTATTTGGAGACGTGTTAAATTAATTCCTTTTAACTTGAATCTACCATCTCATAAACGAGATAAAAGGTTACCTGAAAAGTTATCACTAGAAATGCCAGGTATTTTGAATTGGGTGATTGAGGGTTGCATGAAGTGGCAGCAAGGGAGATTGAAAGAGCCGAAGGTCGTAGCAGAGGCAACTGGGAAATACAAAGACGATATGGATATCTTAGCGCCATTCCTAGATGAAGTTTGTTATGTAGATGATCGTGAAAATGAATCAATCACGATTGAAGCTAAAGAACTATACAACGTTTATGAAAGATGGTGCTTTAATTCTGGTGAAAGAGCTTTAGGGAATAGGTCATTTTATCGCATGTTAGAAACAAAAGGATTTGGAAAAGCGAAGGGAAATGGCAATAAGACGTTTCTTACAGGAATTACCTTAAATGAACGTAAACCAGTTACTAAAGGAGTTACTGAAAGTGAAGAAAACAGCAAATTTAAGGTCACTCAGTAACTATTTTGTTAGTTTAATAACTTTCAGTAACTTTTAATAACTACCTGTAAATGCAGTCGTATCAAGGGTTTAACTTATCTGTTATATATATTTAGTTATTTTTGTTATTGGTTTTTTATATAAACAAAAAAATAAAAAATAAATATAAGTATATTAGGAGCCGTAATACCCAAACACCGATAACTTTAATAACGGTTTTGGCGTAATCCCTTGTGGCTGTAAGGTTTGGACGAGTTATTAAAGGTTTTTTTCAGTAACTTTTGAGCTTTTTAAACTAACTTTTTCATTTTTTAATAACTCGAAGGGAGCTTATACAAAAATGAAGGTACTACTAATTTTAAGTACGATTTGGAAATCAGGTGCAAATATCTATCTTGATGAAAAAGACAATCAAGTTGCGATAAAGAAACAAAATTTAATTCCAACGGAAGTTATGCAAGCGGCCGAACAAAACTATCAAGCTATTTATAATTGGTTTAAATCTTGGAAAGGTGAAAGTTCGGAAAAAATCACGTTAGTGAAGATATTTCATCACTTTTGCGGATGGCAGCATAATGAGAAATTACATAAGTGGTTACTTGATGAAGAAGATTCGTTGCAATTGTTTTATGACTGGACGATTGTACTTGCTAAGAACGGATGGACAGATATGTATGAGGATTATCGGCCATTTGAAAATGATGAATCGAATGCAATGGCAAGGAAGATATATGAACGGGCGGTTTTATATGCAAGGAAAGGAGCTTGAGAATGAAAGCATTAGTTGAAATTGAAATAACCGGTGAATTTGAAGAACCATTAACAAATGATGGTGTAATCGATATTTTAAATTTCGTTATCTGTGAAGGTGCGGAAGCTGGTTGTTTAGATGGTAAATACCGAATTATTCAAGTGTATGAAGAAGGTGTGTCTGAATGATCCGTTTCCATTACACAGATAAAGAAATAACTAACATTCTTAAAACACTCACAATCGTTATCGATACTCGTGAGAATGTAAATGGTCATATCCTTGATTATTTAAATCAAAAAGATATACCAGTAAAAATTCAAAAATTAGATACGGGCGATTATGGCTGCATGATTCCTAAAAATGAAGAGTTAGGGATACAACGGGATATTTACTTAGATAGCCGAGTAGAACGAAAAGCCCATATGGATGAGATCACAGGGAACTTACAAAAGGATACTCAAACAGCATTTGAAAATGAGTTAATTCGTTCGAAAGATATTCCATTCACGCTAATTGTGGAGGACCTAAAAGGTTATGAAAAGATGCTAAAAGGTCAGTATCGTTCGAAATACAACCCATTAGCGTTACTTGGAAGACTTAATACATTTAAAGCAAAGTACGGTTTTGAAATTGTGTATTTAGATAACAAGTACAGCGGTAACTGGATATATTACCACTTTTATTATCAAGCAAAACATTATCTTAAAACAGGAGCTTTTTAATATGACTTATTCTCGTGAAGAACAAGAAACTACATTGGTTTTTGATAATAGTAAAGGGCAGTGGAATGTTTACTCTACTGTTCCTAAGCACATTCGAAAACTTAGTAATCTATGTGAATTACAAACCTTAGAAGAAGAGGATGGAAGACCAACAGCTGTTAAAGGCATTCTTCAAGAAAAACAAGTAACAATGAAGAATTTACGAGTTATGACGGAAGAACAAAGAATGAAAGCGGCTGAAAGACTTTCTAAGGCTAGAAACGTACAGAAATAACAGGAAAACTTTAGTTCCAATATCAATCTAATACAAAAGGAGCCTGAACCATGACAAACGTAAAATTGAACGTATTATTCAAGAAAATGCAAAAGGACGATAAAAAGGAAGTTTTACAGTTTCATGTATTAAGTGATGAATTACCACATGCTAATGAGTTGTTAAAAATGCCAGGTACTATTGTTCATCTAACTGTGGAGAAAAGTGATGTTGAACCAATCGGTGCGGAGTTCGCAAATATTCAACGTGATAGCAAGAAAACAGCAATTAAATTAAATGTAAAACGTGATGCAAAAGGTGTAGTAAATCAGCTTTATCCTTTCGCCGGGGGAAATGTTGATATCATTCTTGAGCCTTCCCAAATGTCGATTGATGAGTTCTATGAAGAGCCACATGAAGGAGTGGGGTATAACGTTAACCCTGATGGGACAACGGAAGTTGCTCCTGGTCAATTAAAGATTGTTGATGATGAAAAAGTAGCTGAATAAATAATTGTCCTGGGTTTCGGCTCAGGATATCGATTATAAATTGAAAGGATGGATCGATATGCATCACTGTGAAAAATGCCTAGAGTATTTTGAGGACGAAGAAGAATATCTAATTCATTTACCAGAATGCGAATATTAATCGGAAAACGTTATTAAATTTCATTTTGCTGAAAAAACGGCTTATCAGATTGAGAAAAAACTAAAGTGTTTTTCTTCCCTAATGTAATTCATCATGTGGACGGTAAAACGCCTTAGAAAGGAAAATAAACATATTTTATGAAATTTATAGTTATTAAGGAGAAAGTAAAGATAAAACCACCCTAAAAAGGATGGTCAAATGTTTTACTTCTTAAATTTTTCAACAGTCGCTGCGATAAATTTTCTAGCCGATTGAATCTTACTTTCCTTTTCAAGTTGATGAATTTTTTCATCAAGTATTAATTCAATCGCAACCTTGACATTAGGAAATAATTCTAAACATGTTTTTTCGTCTAATTCATGTATTCCTTTGCTAAGGATCCCATATAGTTTTCTATTTTCAACAAGAAAACCTGGAAGATAAGTTTTTAACATTAGTATTTTCTCATCCATTTTAGAGCATTGGAAAGCATCATCGTCAAAGGAATCGTCTTTTTGTGCCTCTTGCCTACATTCTTCAATTAGATTTTCAAAAATTCTACGTAGGTAAACAAATGAACCAGCTCCGATTCCATGGGAATATAATCCGATGGCCTTTGAAAAGTCACGGTAGTCACTTTTTAGGATTTTCCGATATTTATCTATAGAGTGTAATTCTAAAGATGCGATAGATGGAAATTGTCCAACCTTAGTTATTTCATTGTTGATAATCCGAATCATAAATGAGTACAAATGTGAACTATCTCGTTGACATTTAAAGGTTAAATTAATAGGGTCTGGATGAGTGTTTAATCTGTTTATTACTTTAGCTGGATCTGGATCTGCATTGAGATATAATACAAGGCCTTTTTTATCGTGAAATTTAAATGTAGAATCTTTTTTACATTCAATACAATAACAATCAAACTGAATATCAGAGCAATCATTAAATATTTGTTCTAATTCAATAGCGTTGGTTTCATTAAAAGGAATAGGTTCGTATAAACCAAGTTGTAATAAAAGGTAATGTGCATCTATTTTGTTTGACATAATTTATCCTTTCGTAGTTGTTTTTATTATTAGTATAGCAAATTTAAAAGGAATAGTTTGGTAATATATTGAGTTTTAAAAGAAAGTAGGTGAATCATCATTTGTTTGACTGGCTGAAAGACTATCAGAAATTAGAAGAACGAATCGCATACTTAGATTACAACTTAGATAAAGCAAAAGCTGAATTAAAACGCTGGGTCAGTGGTGATTTGCGAGAGGTACGTTTAACCGCTGAATCGGAAGGTGCAAAGGTAGAAGAACGTATTGAAGCAATTGAATATGAGTTAGCACATAAGATGAATGATATGTACAAACTGAAAAAGTTAATTCGGACATTTAAAGGATTAGAACATAGAATTGCATATTTCAAGTATGTGGAAGGCATGACATTAGAGAAGGTTGCTGAACATCTAAATTACAGTCCACAATATATTTATAACAAACATGCTGAAATGAGAGGGAAAGTTGAGTACTCAAATAGAACTTAACATTTACTTAAGGTAAGGCATCATTATACAAACCATTGAAAATATGAATTATAGTAATAACATAAGAAATTGACGAAAGGGCAACTGGTGCACGGTTGCTCTTTTATTAATAAAATCATTTCAAAAAAGTCACTTTTTGTAGGAGTATTTGTATTGTTGTCGAATAATTATTAGAACAGCAAGAATTAGAAATGGAGATGATTTTATGATACAAACAGTTGTTGTTAGTTCAACTAAAGCAAACGAATTACAAGAAAAGGTGAATGGAGAGCTTAAAACTTTAGCGGATCAATCTGTTGAAATAGTTGATATTAAACTTTCTGTTACTGCTGGGACGCATTATTATAATAATGTTGCTATGATTATTTATAAAACAGTAGAGTAACTTAATATATGTCAATTAGCTCAAAGCATTCCTTAGGGAGTGCTTTTTATATTGTAAAGAATTGTAATGGAATGTTAATATTTTTATAATTTAATTTAAAGATATTTGTAACACCTCTTATTGTATGATGAAAAACAGGAGGTGATTGCATGTCTAAAATTGATATGCTATTAAATGCATGGGTGATATTGCTCAAGCAACCAGTTATTTTTTGTTTGGTTGTGTTTGCAATACTTGGAGCTATCGCATTAATATTCAATAAATTAAAGTACCTATATTAATGGGTGCTTTTTATTATATAAAAATTATATAGGTGGTGTTAAGTAAATGATTACTGAAATTAGAAAAACAATATCAGGTACAGAGTATTGGGATAACAAAGAAAAACGAAGTCTATTTGTACCAACTGGTGAAGAACCAGGATTCGAAGTTACTGTTAATCCTGAGAGTATGATCATTAAGCATGCTGATAATAAAGTAGTTGGTGTGGAAGTAATTGATACCGATACTGAAATTAACCTGGATGATATGAATGCTGAAGAGTTACTATCCTTTGCTAAAGAGAATGATATCGAAGTACCAGGTAAGTTAAAGAAAGAAGAAACAATTCGTAATCATATTGTTGAGCAATTAACGATTGATACTAAATGAAGTACTGTGACTTCAACGGCTGTCATAACAAGATAAGCAAAGGACGTTATTGTGAAGAACATAAGCGTAACAAACCAAGGAAGAAGAAAGACAAGAAGAACATCTATCATCATGAGAACAAACCATTCTATCGTACTGATGCATGGAAGTATGTCAGGTCAAAAGTATATGAAAGAGAGAATGGCTGCTGTCAAAGATGTGGAGGGTTCGTCTTTGGTAGGCGTGCTCATGTTCATCACATAATACCAATCAAAGAAGATGAAACACTTAAATTAGAAGAGAATAACCTAAGATTGCTTTGTCCAGTTTGTCATACAATCGAAGAAAATGAAGATAAACCAAAAAAAGTTTTTCCGAGTTATTTCGAAAGCCCCCCGGTCAAAAATTAAAATTTGTCTTCTGGGGAGGATAGGTAGCGTAGGGGGCATTTCTATCGTTAGACAACATTTTTAAAAAAATAAAGGGGGGTGTGAAATGTCTACGAAAAAAGAGCGTCAAAAAATTGTTGCCGATAAAACAGAAGCTGAGAAAAATCGGATATTAAAAATAATGCGTGATGCAGATATTTACACCCTTACTTTAGATCCATTAATTGAATCATATTTAGATATTTTCGAAGTTTATATGACGATGTTTATCGAATGGAAAGAGAAAGGGTTTCCGCCGACGCAGCAACATACAAATAAAGCTGGTGCTACAAATAATTCAAAGCATCCATTGGCGCAGCAGGTGGAAACTTGGTCTGATAAAAAAACAAAAGCATTGGATTTATTGGGGCTTACTAACAGAGCCAAAGCAGGTAGACAAATCACTGGCGGTTCTACTGTTGGTAAAACTGAAACGATTGAAAAACCTAAAGCAGTAGTTAATGAATTGGATGAACATCGTAATAAATGGCGTGGTGCAAAATGATTGAACGTGGCGTTAACTATGCAGATATTTATGCAAAACAAGTAAGAAAGAATCCTAAAAAATATCCCGATACTATCAAAGCAATGGTAGATCGTTATTATAAATGGAAAAAGCGTAAAGATATTTGGTTCGATGTGGACCGTGCTAATGAAATGATGGATTGGGTTGAAACGTTTGTCCGTCATACTAAAGGTGATTTAGCTGGACAACCTTTTATTCTTGAGGATTGGGAGAAGTTTGCTTATTCCTGTATATATGGATGGCTTCATAAAAATGAAAAAGGCAAAGTTGTTCGAGTTATCCGGGAAGCTTACATTCAAGTTCCTAAGAAGAATGGTAAAACTTTAATCGGTGTTGGTGCTCTTGGTTATGCGATGTACGGTGAAGGCGTACTCAGCGCCGATTGTTATTGTTGTGCGAGCGATTTTAACCAGGCTCAATATGCAGCAAAGCCATTTGCAGCAACAATTATGAACCATGATGTATTAATGGATTGCTCACACATTTATAAAGGACCAAAAGGTACGATTTCCAGTGTGACATATGATTATATTCGTGATGATTTGGCTTATCAGAACCAATTCATTGTAATGAGTAAAAACATTCAATCCATTGAAGGTTCCAATCCACACTTCATTTTAAACGATGAGCTTCATGCTCAAGAAAATATGGATCAATACGACAACTTTAAATCAGCGCAGGTTTCTCGTGCGGAGCCGATTATGTTTAATATATCAACGGCTGGTAAAGGTTCTTCATCGGTTGGTATGCGAGTATATCGTGAAGCAAAAGAAGTATTGAAACGTGATGATAATGACTCAAGTTTCGTCATGATATACGAACCTAACAAGAATTATGATTGGACCGACCGTAATGTTTGGGCAATGGTTAATCCAAATATCGGTGTGTCTGTGACGATGAGTGCACTTGAAACAGAATTCATTTCAGCATCACGTTCAGCGCATAAAAAAGCCGAATTCCTTTCTAAACATTTGAATGTATTCGTAAATGGGGCTGAAAACTTCTTTGAGCAAGGACAAGTTGAACATGTTCTTGTGGAAAATCTGGGCGATTTAACAGGTGAAACTTGCTATATCGGTTTAGATTTATCGAAAACAACCGATTTAACATGTGTAAGCTTGAATTTCCCTAACGCTGGTTATACCGAAGATGGAAAGTCAATTTTAAAGGTTAAACAAATGTATTTCGTACCAACTGAAGATATTGAACATCGTGAAAAAGAAGATAACGTTCCATATACTGATATGGCTGAGCGTGGCTTTGTTACTTTTTGTGATGGAAAGATGATAAATCAGGACCAGGTTATGGATTATATTGTGGAATGTTTAAATTTGTATGATGTACAACAAATAAACTATGATCCAGCGATGTCTCAAAAGTTAATTGAAAAACTTGAGAATCTTGGTCTTGAATGTATTTCTGTAGGTCAGTATCCTAACGTTATGAATGCGATGATGGATGATTCAGAAATACTTATTTACGAAAAACGTATAATGACCGACAATCCTTTGTTTGTTTATTGCGCTCTTAACGTTGTAGTTGTAACAAATATTAACGGAATGAAAGCCCCAAGTAAGCGACAGTCCAAAAAGAAGATTGATGGATTTGTTGCTTTTTTATGTGCCCATAAAGAAACGATGATGGTTATGGATAGCATAACAGAAGAGGGAATGGATGAATTGATTGGTGATATTTATCGATAAAAAAGTAGTTTTATATCTTATCAGTTATACTAAATATAAATATTAATTGATAAGGAAGTGCTATTATGAAAGATTTTATACCGTTATTTTCTTCTATTACAACAGCTGTAGCTACTTTGGGGGCTGTTTACTTTACTCAGCTATGGAGTAGAAAAACTCAAAAGGATTTATTTGAACAACAAGTTATTCGAGATGAGAAAAAAGAAAAAAGAAATGAATTGAAAGAAACCTTAGAAGTTTATAATAAAATCCTTAAAATTCATGGGGAAAATTCAGTAGTAATCGATGTAGCTGATAAGCTTGAAGAATTTGATTTTAATGTATATCAAAAAGAGGTTCGACCAATTCTTTATGAAAAGTATCATTTGTTGCAGGAGGAAGTCGCAGAGAGAGTAGCTCTTATGGACCAGGTTATTAAAAATTGCAATTTCTTTCAAGAAGTCGAAAGAGAAGATCATATAGAACTTTGTGGAAATTACAATAGATTAATCCGTATTATGAGGCAGAATATATATAATTTCCGTAAGGAAGATAAGTCGTGAAAGGCGGTGAGAAATTGGGTTTAAGGGATAGGTTTTCAAATTACTTATTTAAAAAGGCTGAAAAGCGAGGTTATCTTGATGATGTTTTAGGAAAAAGTATTCGTTACGGCGGTGTATATGTAACAGATTCAAATATCTTGCAGTCTAGTGATGTTTATGAATTATTACAGGATATTAGTAATCAAATGGTATTGGCTGATATTGTTGTGGAGGATGAATTCGGTAATGAAACTAAAGATGATATTGCACTTCAAATCTTAAGGAATCCGAACAACTATCTTACACAATCTGAATTCATTAAATTAATGACGAATACCTATTTACTCGAGGGAGAAACATTCCCGATATTAAATGGTGCTCAAATACATTTAGCTTCAAATGTTTTTACAGAGTTAGATGATAATTTAGTAGAGCATTTTAATATTGGTGGTCACGAAATACCTCCATTTATGATTCGGCATGTGAAAAATATTGGTGCAGATCATTTAAGAGGAAAAGGTCTTCTTGATTTGGGAAGAGATACACTTGAGGGTGTTATGTCAGCTGAGAAAACTTTAACTGACAAATATAAAAAGGGTGGACTATTAGCATTCCTGTTAAATTTGGATGCTCATATCAATCCACAGAATGGTGCACAGTCAAAGTTAATCAATGCAATTTTAGATCAATTAGAATCAATTGATGAATCTAGGTCTGTAAAAATGATTCCTCTTGGAAAAGGATACTCAATTGATACGCTTAAAAGCCCGCTAGACGATGAAAAGACCCTAGCATACCTAAATGTATATAAAAAGGATTTAGGTAAGTATTTAGGTATAAATGTGGATACATACACAGAGTTAATCAAAGAAGATATTGAGAAAGCAATGATGTATATCCATAACAAAGCAGTTAGACCAATAATGAAAAATTTTGAAGACCATTTGAGTCTTCTTTTTTATGGCCAAAATTCAGGGAAACGTATCAAATTTAAGATTAATATTCTTGATTTTGTTACTTATAGCAACAAAACGAATATTGGTTACAACCTTGTGCGTACAGCCATTACTTCACCTGATAATGTCGCCGATATGCTTGGATTCCCTATACAAGGTACAAAGGAATCAAAAGCTATATACATTTCAAATGACTTGACTGAAATCGGCAAGAAAGAAGCGGCCGATGGTTCATTGGGAGGAGGTGAAGAGAATGAAAATTGAGGTCCGAGGTAATCAAGTCATACTTGATGGCTATGTAAATGTTGTGGACAGAGAAAGTCGGATGTTGCCTTCTCCGAGGGGATATTTCAAAGAAAGAATTGTTCCTAAGGCGTTTGAAAAAGCGTTAAAGAAAGCGAAGAATGTGGACTTGCTTTTTAACCACAATAAAACTAGAAAGCTTGGCTCTATTGAAAGTGGAAATTTGGAATTGTATGAAGACAATATTGGTTTAAGGGCCATTGCTACAGTTACAGATGAACAAGTGATTGAGAAAGCAAGAAATAAAGAATTACGTGGCTGGTCATTTGGTTTTGTTTCTGAAAAAGATTCCTGGGAAGAAGGTGAATCTGGTGTTCAAAAACGATCTATTGAAGAATTAGAGCTTTTAGAAGTTTCTATTTTGGATATGACACCAGCCTATGTTGCGACTTCCATTGAAACCAGAGGCGAAAATACAGCCATGATTGAAATGAGAAGTGAAGAAGCAGCTGTAAAAACAGTTGTGGAAGATGATACAGAAGAAAGAAACAACATTATTAAACAAATAAAAAAAGTTATGGAGGAAATGTAACATGAAATTAAAAGAAATCTTAAAAGCATCTCAAGCACGAAATAAGGCTCGATTAGCAGAATTGCAAGGTAAAGTAGAGAAGGGTGAAGTTCGTTCAGAAGAATTAGCAGCGGTTAAGGCTGAAGTAGAAGCATTAACAAAAGAAGCGCAAACTCTTGCTGATGAAATTGCGAAATTAGAAGCAGCCGAAAAAGAAGAAAATCCGGACAAAAAGAAAGAAGAAGATCCAGATAAAAAAGAAGACCCAGCAGCAAAAGAAAATTCAGATACAAAAACTGAACTGTCAGAAGAGCAACGTTCTGAAATCATGGCAGCTATTGGAACAGGTCTTTCTACTAAAGGTCATAAATCTACTAAAAACAAAGAAAAGGAAACTCGTTCAGCTTTTGCAAACTATATTGTAGGTAACATTGATGAAACAGAAGCCCGTGCATTAGGCTTAGTTACTGGAAATGGTTCTGTTACTATTCCAGATTTCTTAAGTAAAGAAATTATTACGTATGCTCAAGAAGAAAACTTCTTACGTCGATTAGGAACGGGAGTAAAAACAAAAGAAAATATTAAGTATCCTGTATTAGTTAAAAAAGCAGAAGCTCAAGGTCATAAAACTGAGCGAACAAATAATGAAATCCCAGAAACAGATATTGAGTTCGATGAAATCGAATTATCACCAACGGAATTTGATGCGCTTGCTACTGTAACGAAAAAGTTATTAGCACGTACAGGTTTACCGATTGAACAAATCGTTATGGACGAGTTGAAAAAAGCTTATGTTCGTAAAGAAACTCAATATATGGTTAATGGTGATGAACCTAATAACATCAATGATGGTGCGTTAGCAAAGAAAGCCGTTGAATTTAAAACGGAAGAAAAGGATCTATACAATTCATTAGTAATCATGAAAAATACACCTGTTAAAGAAGTACGTAAAAAAGCACGATGGGTGTTAAATACAGCAGCACTAACAAAAATTGAAACAATGAAAACAGATGATGGTTTCCCATTACTTCGTCCGTTTAACCAAGCGGAAGGTGGAATTGGTTATACATTATTAGGATTCCCTGTTGAGGAAGAAGATGCAATTGACATTGCAGGCGAACCAGATACGCCAGTCTTCTACTTTGGTGACTTCTCTAAATTCTATATTCAAGATGTCATTGGATCGTTAGAAGTACAAAAATTAGTTGAGTTATTCTCACGTACAAACCGTGTAGGTTTCCGTATCTGGAACTTACTAGATGCACAATTAATTCATTCACCATTTGAAGTGCCAGTTTATAAGTATGTTTTAAAAGCAGCAACTGGAGCTTAATATGGATGATTTAACTGAGAAACTAAAATCTCATATTCATTGGGAAGAGGGCATGGATGATTCTATGCTCTCTTTTTATATCAATCAAGCAAAGACTTATGTAAAGAATGCGACAGGCAAACAGACCGAGTATTTAATTATTATGGTCGCCGGCATTTTCTATGATTACAGGGTCGCTGAAAAAGAATTAGGCCAGGCACTTGATGCTTTAACACCGTTCTTTGTCCAGGAGGTTTTTGTCGATGAAGAGACAGACAAATAAACTCAGATGGATGGGAGAACTACTTAAATTAGGAGAGACCATTGATTCAGAAACAGACCGTCCTATTATGGGGTATCCATTAGAACGGAAAATTCGCTATAACAACATTGGAGTTACGGCCACTGATAAATTTACAACAAAAGATACGAATGAAATTGTAAAGAAAATTGAAGTGCGTATTGATCGAGAGATTGAAAACAATCAAAAGGATTACCGTGTAAAAGTTGGTGGGCGTATTTACGATATTGAGCGTATTTACGTAAAAGAAGAAGACCGACTAATGGAGGTGTCACTGTCTTATGCAAATTAGTTTTCAAGAGTTACGAGACATCATGAAGAAGTCAGGCATTCCAGTTTATCGTGATAGTGCACCCACAACAGCAAAGTATCCTTACATTGTGTATGAGTTTGTGAATGAACAGCATAAACGTGCATCATCAAGGGTTATGAAGTCAATGCCACTTTATCAGATTGCAGTTATTACAAGCGGTACTGAAAAAGATTATGAACCGTTAAAGGCTGTTTTTAACGATGCTGGCGTTTCTTATTCTCAATTTGATGGAATGGGTTATGACGAAAATGATGACACCATAACGCAATTCATAACGTATGTGAGGTGCATTCAGTAATGGCTAGTAATAATAACGGTTTTGCTGAAGCTTTAGAAGATATTAATACGCTATTACGAGTGAATAAAAAGGTCGAAATAGATGTATTAGACGAAGCAGCAAAGTATTTTGCGAGTAAATTAAAACCGCAAATCAAAGCATCCAATAAAAACAAACGGACACACTTAAGAGAGAGTCTAAAGGTAGTTATTAAAAATGATCGAGTGTCTGTGGAATTTGAAGATAAAGCCTGGTATTGGTATTTAGTTGAACATGGTCATAAAAAAGCAAATGGTAAGGGTCGTGTGAAAGGAAAACACTTTGTTCAGAATACCTTTGATGCAGAAGGCGATAAGATTGTCGATATTATGGCACAAAAAATAATAGATAGAATGTGAGGATGATAGAAATGGCAGCAACAAAAGAAAAAGAATTATTGTATCCAGTAGGTATTGAGTCATTGTATATTGCAATGATGGAAGGCGGTAAAGATACGAAAGCTCAGATTCCTACTTATGATAAAGAAATCTATCAAATGGATAATATCGTTGAGATTGGTATTGCTGGTAATAGTACAGTAACTCAAAAGTGGGCATCTAATAAATTATTCGTTAATGCGAGTAAAAACTCAAAATATACATTGTCTTTAAGTCATGTAGCTTTACCGCAATTCGTTAAAGATGCAATCTACGGTTATCTTGCTGAAAAAGGTGTTGTATTCAATAAAGCAACATTAAAAGAGTTTCCAATGTTTGCAGTTGGTTTTGTAGCTCCTTTAAGTGACGGTTCACGTATTGGTCGCTGGTATCCTCGTGTACAAGTTACACCAGGTGAAGAGAAATTTACTACCACAACGGAAGAAGCAGAAATTCAAGATCAAGCGTTAGCTATGGAAGCTACTCCTTTGCTATTCAATGATGTAACAGAAGTAGACTTTTCGGAAGCTCGTTCTTCAGCAACAGGTATTACTGTTGAGGATTTCATGAAACAAGTTATCTGTGATAAGTCGCAATTAGCAGAATTAGGTGGAACTACAGGACAATAGGAGGGATATTATGGCACGTTTAAGTGATTTAGTTAACGTTGAAATAAATTTAAGTAAAATCAAAATACAGGGCGTTGATATCCCTGTCATTTTTACATTTGAATCATTCCCTCATGTGGAAGAATCTTATGGGAAGCCGTATCATGAGTTTGAAAAAGAAATGAATGCTATGATGGCAAAAGGAGAATTCAGTTTAGGAGAAAACGAAGCAAAACTGATGCGCTCGTTGATTTATGCAATGGTACGCAGCGGTGGAACAGAGTGTACACCGACTGAAATTAAAAATGCCATTCCACTTTATGATGTACCTGGTATTTTCGAAGTAGTATTCGAAATTTTTCAAGGACAAAACTTCCAACACTCTGATATGGAGAAGTTGAAGAAAGAAAAAAAGTAAAGAACATACTGAATGAAAATGAAGAATCTCAGTCCGAGTTGGACTGGGATTTTTATTTTTATGTCGGTAATACGTTGCTCGGTTTAAACATGAATGATTTTTGGAAAATCACTCCTAATCATTTTTTAAAACAATACATTATGCATCTTAGATACAACAATCCTGATGCACTTGAAGAGAAAGCTGTAAAGCCACAAAGAGTTTATTTAGATCAGACTCCATTCTATTAAGAAATGAGGTGAAAATATGCCAGGGAATAAAGAAAGAAACGTTGTTCTTAATTTCAAGATGGATGGTCAAGTTCAGTATGCTCAGACATTGAAGCAAATTAACATGGTTATGAATAATGCAGCTAAGGAATATAAGAACCATATCGCAGCAATGGGACAAGATGCCACAATGACTGATAAATTAGCAGCTGAAAAGAAGAAACTTGAGATACAAATGGAAGCTGCTAAAAAGCGTACATCAATGTTACGTACAGAATTTGAAGCAATGTCTAAGGATACTAATACAACAGCCGAACAACTCAATAAAATGTACGGTAAATTACTTGATGCAGAACGTGCTGAAACTTCACTTAATAATGCAATGAAAAGGGTAAATGAAGGTCTTTCGGAGCAAGCCATTGAAGCACGAGAAGCACGTGGAGACATGGAGAAACTTGAAGCTAATACTAAACAACTAGAAGCTGAACAAAAGCGCCTGACGAGCTCATTTAAGCTCCAGAACGCTGAATTAGGCGCAAACGCTAGTGAAGCAGATAAGTTGGAATTAGCACAGAAACAATTACGTCAGCAGATGGAAATGACTGATAGAGTCGTCCACAACTTGGAACAACAATTAAGTGCAGCAAAGCGTGTATATGGTGAGAATTCCGCAGAAGTAAAGCAGCTCGAAACGAAATTAAATCAAGCGAAAACCACATTGAAGCAATTTGAGAATTCATTACAGAGTGTCGGTCGAAGTGGAGATCAAGCTGCAGACGGTATGGAGCAACTTGGTAAGAAATTAGACTTAAACAACATGATGGAAGCCACTCAAATACTACAAGGGATGTCACAACAGTTAATTGAACTTGGTAAATCTACTGTGGGTATAGCAATAGATTTCGATAGGTCTCAAAGGAAAATACAATCTTCATTAGGGTTAACTCAAAAAGGTGCAGAGAATCTTGGTAAGATTTCGCAAGACGTGTGGAAAAAGGGATTTGGTGAAAGCCTTGAAGAAGTTGATCAGGCTCTTATAAAAGTTTTTCAAAATATGCGAGATGTTCCGCATGAAGAATTACAAGGTGCATCTGAAAATGTTCTAACACTTGCTAAAGTCTATGACGTGGACTTAAACGAAGCCACTCGTGGTGCAGGACAAGTAATGAGCCAATTTGGATTATCTACTGAGAAAACATTTGATCTATTAGCAGCAGCTGCCCAAGAAGGGCTTAATTACTCAGATGAATTGTTTGACAACCTTTCAGAATATGTTCCCCTCTTCAAACAAGCAGGGTTCTCAGCTGAAGAGATGTTCACCATTCTTGCGAATGGAACTAAAAGCGGATCATACAATTTGGATTACATTAATGACCTTGTAAAAGAGTTTGGTATTCGTGTACAAGATGGATCTAAAGGTGTATCAGAAGGATTCGGCGATTTATCTGAAGAGACACAAAAAGTATGGGAATCATTCAACGAAGGAAAAGGAACCGCAGCGGATGTATTTAACGCTGTATTAGGTGACCTTCAAAAGATGGATGACAAAGTAAAGGCAAACCAAATTGGTGTTGCTCTATTTGGCGTGAAATGGGAAGACATGGGTGCAGAAGCAGTATTGAGTTTAAATAATGTTCATGGTGGTCTTGGTGATGTAAACGGCCGTATGGAAGAAATGAAAAAGCTTCAAGAAGAATCGTTGGGTCAACAATTCCAAAAGGCATTAAGGGAAACGCAAGCAGCTATTGAACCGCTTGGAGCAAAGCTTGCTGAACTAGCTAAAGATATTTTACCTCCGGTAGTAGAGGGGATTAAAACCTTAGTTGATGGGTTTACTAAATTGCCAGAACCAATTCAAAATTTTACTTTTATTTTTCTAGGATTAACTGCTGTAGTTGGTCTTTTAGCTCCTATTATTGCAGCTGTAGTTATATCTTGTTTAGCACTAGGTACCACGATTGGAACCGTTATGCTTATTATTGCTGGGATAGCTGCTGTAATTGCGGGCGTTATAGCAGTAATAAAAAATTGGGGAGCCATAACCGACTGGCTTTCTGAAAAGTGGTCCGAGTTTAAAGATTGGTTTGGTGAATTGTGGTCTGGTATAGTTCAGGCTTGTAGTGATGGATGGTCTTCCACAGTTGAGTACTTTTCCGATGCCTGGTCGTCATTCATTGAAATGATGCATGAATTTTTTGACCCAATAGGTCAGTTTTTTAGTGATTTATGGTCCGGAATTGTAGAAACAGCATCTTCTTGGTGGTCTTCCTTAGTAGAAACAGCATCTGAATTGTGGGGGTCATTGACGCAAGCATGGCAGGAAACTTGGAATACAATACTTACGGTTTTAGATCCAATTATTTCGGCGGTTTCTGTCGTTTTAGAAGCAGGGTGGTTGTTAATACAGGCAGGTGCGCAGATTGCTTGGGCTCTGATATCTAAATATATTGTTGACCCTATGAAAGAAATGTATGACTGGATGAGTACCCAAATTGGTGAACTTGTTACTTGGCTAAGTGAAAAATGGGAAATGGTGAAGTTAGCAACGCAAATTGCTTGGGCTTTGTGTAAGCAATATATTGTACAACCGGTGCAAGAAGCTTATAACACAGCAAAAGAGAAATTTGGTGACTTAAAAAATTGGATATTAGAAAACTGGGAAACTATAAAATCCTATACGCTCACAGCTTGGAATTTGGTGAAGAAATACGTGATTGATCCAGTAACTGAAGCTTATAACTCAACTAAACAAACATTTACTGATTTATATAATTCAGCTAAAGAAAAATTCGATTCTGTAAAGAATGCGGCACAAGAAAAGTTTGAAGCAGCCAAACGATTCATTATGGATCCAATAAAAGAGGCTGTTGATGGGGTGAAGGGATTCATCGATAAAATCAAAGGATTCTTTGATAATTTGAAGTTAAAAATCCCTAAACCAGAAATGCCTAAAATGCCACATTTCAATTTAGAAACAAGCACCAAAAACATAGCAGGTAAGGATATTACTTACCCATCCGGTATTGGTGTGGAATGGCGTGCTAAAGGTGGTATTTTCACTCGTCCTACTATTTTTGGAATGAACGGTGGGAATTTCCAAGGTGCAGGTGAAGCTGGGCCAGAGGGAGTTTTACCTTTAAATGAGAAAACACTTGGTGCAATTGGTAAAGGTATCGCTGATACCATGCCACAAACAAATGGTGATATTGTAGTTCATGTTTATGTGGACTCTGAAGAATTAAATACAAGACTTGCTCCTGGTATGAGTAAGCAGCTAAATCAGAACAATAGAATTAGCGCTCGTGGTCAAGGAGTGATTTTATGATTACACTAGATGATAAATATAGATTTGAAGATTTTGGTTTCATTTGTGAACCAGGTTATGACGACCCATTGACACCTTCTTTTTCACGGAAAACGTATAGTATTCCTGGAAGAGAAGGTGTTATTACTTATGGGACTGAAATAAAGGAAAAAGAATTTTCTTATCCATTGAAGATTATGGAAAGATTTCATACTGAAATGCAAATGAAATTTGAACGTTTTGCTTCCTTTTTCTTTGATAAGTATGGTAATCCACGGGAAATTAAAATGATTAGAGATTATGACCCAAGTAAGTATTATTTTGTGGAACTATCTCAACAAATGTTGCCGGAACGATTGCCAGAAGACGGGACGCTTGTACTACCCTTGGTTGCATATGATCCACGTGCTTATTCTATTGTAAAAAGTACAGATAAAATAACATGGGGTACACCTATTCCATTTACAACAAAAATCCCTTTTTCTTATAGATCGGGACAATCAAAGTATGATATAGATGCTCCGCAGAATTTAATTGTTAATAATATAGGTTTATTAGTTGTTCGACCTGTTGTGGAAATTTCAGGAACTGTTAAAGGTTTAACTCTTACTCTAAATGGTAAGAGTTTTTCTTTTGGAGACTTAAACAATGAAAACTTATTAATTGATGCAAAACATTACACGGTTATAAAAAATGGAAAGAACTATTTATTTAATGTGAAAGGCAACCTGGAGAATCTTGAACTTTCCCCGGGTGAAAATATGGTGAAAATTGATGGGGGTAATTTGAATTTGAAAATAACATTTAAATTTCAAGGTAAATATTGATAGGCGGTGAGAGAGATGGCAGATGCACCTTTGATTTTATTAACAGACGAATTACCTGAGGGAACCCAAAAACTTAATCAAGGTATTAAGAATGCAAATGAAGCATTAAAGAGATCATTTAATGCGGAATCCAAGTCAAGTAATGCTATTAATATAGCAAGTAATACTATAAGTGTAGCAAATAATGCTGTTAATAAAGCTACTACAGCTGAAACGAGGGTTGATAATGTACAAAAGCAGTTAGATATACTTGTCGTAAGTGGAGATTCATCACCGGCTGCGGATCAAGCAAGTGTTGACACAAAAGGTAATAAAAAAACTTCATTAAAAGCTAGATTAGATGATGATTTTACAGAACTTGAATCTAAAACTAATTATAGTTTGATAAATAAAGCTAATGCTTCGTTCCCTATATATGTCCCGACGTATGAAGGATCTAATCAAACGACACATCCGAAGGTTAAATATTTCCCTGGAGGATGGAACGGTTGGAAGTTTTGGATGGCCCATACACCTTATCCAAGATCCAATGATAAGTTTGAAAATCCTTGTATTTCGGTGTCGAACGATATGATCAATTGGACAACTCCAGCGGGTCTTGTTAATCCGTTAGCTGAACCAACAGCAGAAGAACTGGCAAAAAAAGCACACTATAGCGATACACATTTAGAGTTAAATAGTAATAACATCTTGGAATGTTGGTATCGTTATAATGCAGGGGACGGATCAGAATATATTTATAGAAGAACTTCAAATGATGGGAAAACATGGGCACCTCAAGAAACCATGTATGCAGTTCCTTCAGGGAAACAATGCTTAAGTCCAGCCATTAGTATTGAAATTAATAGCTATAAAATGTGGTTCGTTAATGAAGCTGCAAATGTAATGTATATGGAGTCATCAAATGGATTTAATTGGACACAACCTGTCAAAGTAAACTACACATTACCTGGAATATATAGAGCTTGGCACATAGATGTTGTAAAAACGGATAAAGGCTACGAAATGCTTTTAAATGTATATAAACAAGGGGAAATAGCTCTTAATAATAAAATATTGATGTGTTCTCTTTCGCCAGACGGAAATACATGGGGAGATTTTGATATTTGTTTAACACCTTCACTTAATGCAGGTGCTTTTGATAATGGGCAAATCTACCGTTCTACTTTTGTGAAAGTCGATGGCTTATATTATGTGTTTTATGCCGGAATGGATAAAAACCTTTATTGGCATCTAGGATTATCCGTAGGAGAAAGTCTTAATTCCTTATCTGGTATTCAACCATCCACCGAAGATATAAACCTTGATTTTATAGCAAGGAATAATCTTAAAGTTAAATCTGGTAAAAATATTAATCTTGGCGATAAAGGTTCTATGTTAGCTGAGAATATCCTTAAATTGATTGAACCTAACGTGAACTCAGTTATTATGAAGCCGGATTCTAAATCAGAACGGTGGTCATTGCGAAACGGAAGTGATACACTTTACGCAGATTTAATTCTTAGAGCCTTATATGCAATTGCGATTGATGCTCTTGGTGGAACATTTACTATAAAAAATGCAAAGGAAATTAGATATGAAGGGACAAATCCTACATTTCGTTTAGTTAATACAGGTGTAGCCGAGGCTAGCTTTGGTATTAGCGATATGTCGAATACAGTAGACGTAAGAAACGGAAATGGAGATCAACTTGCATATTTACGCGCTGTAGGCATTCAATTTGCTGATGGCGTAAGTGTTCCCTCTAATGCTGCAAGTGGATGCTTTAGATATTTCGGAAGTGAAAAGAAACTGAAAATCTATGATAAAGAGTTCAATAACTGGTTTACATTACATCCAATTCGTAGAGGTTCGACCCGCTTAACAAGTAACTTAGAGCCAGGATTGCAGTTTTTTGATACCAATTTGAATAAGCCAATTTGGGTAAATAAAGATGGTAATGGATGGGTAGACGCTATGGGGAATCCGGTATGATTTTAGTCGAATAAAAATCTTGCATTTTATATTGTAATATATACTTATTTTCTTATATTATTAAATTTGTAAGTGATTACAGTATAAGGGATGGAGAGATTTATTTGAGATATAAAGAACTAGATTCTATGCGTGGGTTGGCAGCTTTATTTGTTGTCTTTAGTCATTGTATGTTAGTGATACCAATATATGGTGGTTACAAAGGTGGTTTGCCAGAACAAACCGCATTATCAATCATACTGAGAGACTCGCCTTTACACTTATTTTGGTCTGGGCATGAATCAGTAATACTCTTTTTCTTGCTAAGTGGTTTTGTTTTGTCTTTGCCATTTTATAATAAAAAACAGTTGTCATACGGGAAATATATTATTCGTAGAACGTGTAGAATATATATACCATATGTAATATCTATTATTTTTGCGATATCAATGTTTAGTATTTTTCAAACAGAAACGGACATAAATGGAGTTAGTGATTGGTTTAATAAATTATGGGATCACCCTACGAATATAAAACTAATTATATCTCATGTATTTTTTATTGGTGATTATAATACATACGCATACAATTCTGTTATATGGTCATTGGCCCATGAGATGAGAATTTCTCTTTTATTCCCTCTTTTAATGATTGTAGTTATGAAATTAGATTGGAAGAAAAGTACTATTTTAAGTTTAATAATTAGCTTTATCAGTCTACTGCTGGTTAGTAAATTAGGCGTTGCTAAAAACCACTATTTATATACGTTACATTATTTAACGATTTTTATAGTAGGCGCATTATTAGCGAAGCATAGATATGAATTGATTGGTTTATATAATAAAATAACTACTTTTAGTAAAATTACAGTCTTTATGATAGGTACTCTTTTCTACACATATAGCTTTTTATTGCCAAGTATGAAAATCATCCATAAAAATATAATAAATGAGTGGATGACCGTAATAGGGGCAGCGATTTTTGTCATTTTAGCAATGTCGTCAAATTTATTTAAGAAAATATTGTCAAAGAGATCAATAAATTATATAGGTGAAATATCTTATAGCTTGTATCTGTACCACATGCCAATTTTAATAGCTGTTATATATGTGTCTAATGAACATTTCCCTTTGTGGATTTCATTAGTATTGGCTATTGTTATTTCAATAATAGTGTCTAGTATTGCTTATTATTTAGTTGAAAAGCCATCAGTTAAAATAGGACGTAAGTTAAGTCAAATTAACTTTAAAAATAAAACGGAATATATTAATAACAGCAAAGTTAGCTAAGACTAGTATATTTCTTAACAAAATATGGTTTGAATATATTTATAAATCGAGAGAGACAATCGTCTCTCTTTTTATTTTGAATTGAGGTGATACATTGTTAAAACTCTACAACAAACAATTACAGTTAAAAGCGTATTTAGAAAATGCTTTTAAAATAAGTTACGAGCAGCAGTTCAACTCAATATGGACGGCTGCTTTTTCATTACCTTTAAATGATTTGAAGGACAAAGAAATAACAGCATTTGATTTCCTTGAACTATTTGATAATGGCAAACGTATTGGGATGTTTCGTATCCTTCCAAAAGAAACTGTGAAAAACGAGAATACAAAAACAGTAACGTATAAATGTGAGCACGTTCTAGCTACTTTGCTAAGTGACGTGCTTTTTCGTTACCATCAATTATCGAACTATACAACAAAAGATGTAATTGAATATCTTTTGAGTCAACAAGAGACTAAACATTGGCGATTAGGTAAATGTGATTTCACAAGATATTTTCATTATAGTTGGGAACATGAAAATACAATATTAGGTCCTTTATTTAGTGTCCCCAAACCATTCGATGAACCTCATGCATGGACTTGGGATGATTCAGTAGAAAATTATCCGTGGACATTGAATTTAGAGAAAGCAAGTAATGAAATTACCGGTGAACTTAGATTCAAGAAAAATTTAAAAGGGATTACAAAAACAGAAGATCCAACCGATATTATTACTCGTATTTATCCTATGGGATATGGTGAAGGAGTTAACCAGCTAGATATTTCAAAAGTGAATCCCACAAAGAAACCTTATATTGAAGCGCCAAAACATATTATTGATAAGTATGGAATTCAAAAATATATATGGGTAGATAAACGTTTTGAGAATGTAGACACTTTATTTAGTTCTGGACAAGCTTTATTAAACAAAAGAAGCAGACCGAAACTCACATATTCTGTTAATGCTATCGATTATGAACTAATAGATCCATACAAGTTTGAAAAATACGAATATGGCAAGTTAGTAAGGATTACTGATGAGGAATTAGGCATTGAAGTAGATGTACGTTTAATGAAAAAAGGTAAATCGGATGTTACTGGTAATCCGTTAAATATGAGCTTGGAAATTGGAGACCCAATTGAAGATTTAGGTACGACACAAGCTGACCTAGAACGTAGGCAAAAGATTAACGAAACGTATTCACAAGGTGCAACTAACATTGATTCACACGACTATAACGATAATTGTGACCCTGAGAACCCAGCTGTAATTAAGTTTTTTTTACCAGAAGATCTGGTGAATATAAACTCGCTGATACTAACATATGAGATTGAAGAATTTAGAGCGTATAGTAGGGCTACAAAAGGTGGAGGAGCAATTGTAGAATCTACATCTGCAGGTGGAGCTGTTGTGAATTCAACTAGTTCTGGTGGCGGTGTTGTAAACTCGACTTCTAGTGGTGGAGGATCTACTCAAACTTCCAGTTCTGGTGGAGGATCTACTCAAACTTCTACTTCAGGTGGAGGTGGTTCATTTACTAGTGAAGCAGGTGGAGGTGCAGTCCCAAGTACAACACAAAAATCATTTGCAGAGATGCATTTAATGTCTGGTGTTCCACAAAACAGTGTAGGTTCAGAGAATTGGGGATACCATTTACATGAGGTTGTTATTCCTGGTGATGCTTTTTCACATTCACATACTGTTAATGTTCCATCACATAAACATCAGGTTAATATACCAGCACATTCTCACAGTGTTAGTATACCGGCGCATACACATAGTGTGCAAATTCCGAATCATACACATCAAATTAATATTCCGAATCATACGCATGAAATTAATATCCCAAATCATACGCATACTATCAGCTTGCCTGACCATACTCATGATATTCAGCATGGGATATACAAGCTATCAGAGAAACCAAGTAGAGTAACAGTAAAGGTAGATGGAAATATAGTCCCTGTGGACTCTACATCAGCACAGAATATTAATCTTATCCCTTATCTATCTAAAGATGGTGGAGGGAAGATTGAGCGTAACAAGTGGCATGAGATAACTATTACGCCTGATAAATTAGGAAGAGTTAATGCCAATATTATTTCACGTTTATTCATTCAATCACGTATAGGAGGTACATTCTAATGAAAACAATTGAAATCCATACACAAGGTGGACTAAAGCACCAAGTACAAACTGAAGTATATGATGCACAAGTGCTCAATGATCAGTTAAATAGTAATGATTTAATCACGGTATTGATTGGTGATTTTATTATTCAGCGTATCGATGTGAAACGTATTCTTCCATTAAGTATTTTCAATGTGGAAGGTACTAAAAAGGTAGAAGTTCATACGAACGGTGGTAAGGTAATTGAGATTACGACAAATGATTATGACCCAATTTTTATAAATGAACAATTGAACAATAGTAATACTATTACGGTTGTAATTGGTGATTATATTTTTTCTAGAATTGATGTAAAACAAATCGTTCCTGTGAAAGAAGAACCTATTGTGGAAGAACCAACAGAGCAGTCATAAGCTGGTCTTTTTTTATTGCCAAAAAGGAGATGGGAAAATTGCCAGAACATGAAAACCACGATGATTTTACAAAAGTAATCATCGGATTAACAAGGGTAGAAACAAAAATTGATGGGCTTGGTAATGTCAGGGAGTTAGCAATTGAAGCACAACAGTCAGCAAAAAGTGCACATTTGCGTGTAGATCGTTTAGATAAATTAGTTTTTTGGATGGGAACAACAGTAATCGGTTCACTTATTGCTGGAGCAATCGCATTGCTTTTTAAATTTGCAGGAAAGTAGGGAGAATGATGAAAGAAAAACTTAAAAATAGAGGTTTATGGGTCGCTCTATTTGCTTTGTTAGGGATGGTATTAATGGATACTATCCCTCATTTTAATCTAGGACGATATCAGGAATATGTAGATGTAATTCTATTCATTTTAGCTGCTGCGGGGGTTATTTCAAATCCATCAGCTGGTAAATGGTTTGTTGATAATCAAAACGAAGGGGAATATAAATAATGAGACATATCGTTGATATTTCAAAATGGAACGATAAAATAAATTGGCCTGTTGCAGCACCACAAATTGAATTGGCTATTTGTCGTGTACAATACGGTTCAAATCTAGTAGATCATTTATATAATGAGCATGTAACTAAACTGGAATCATACGGTATTCCACATGCTGCATATGCCTATGGGTGCTTTGTATCAGTAGCTGATGCAATTGTGGAAGCAAAAGACTTTCTAGCAAGGGTAAATCCTAATGCTAAATTCTTAGTTTTAGATGTGGAAGACGATACAGTAAAGTCGATGAAAAGCAAAGGGAATCTTAATGATTTAGCTAAAGCATCGCAAGCGTTTATTAATACATGTAAAGCTGCAGGGTGGAAAGTAGGGTTTTATGTAGCTCATCATATGTACGGTGAATACAATTTACAGAGTGTACAAGCTGATTTTGTATGGTTGCCAAGATACGGTACAAATGATGGCAATCCACAAAAGAAACCATCTTATCCTTGTGATATCTGGCAATATACTGATAATGGTCATATTGATGGTATTGGGAAAGTGGATATTAATTTGTTAGAAGGAGATAAAACGTTAGGGTGGTATATTAACAATGTCCACGAAGTACAAGCATCTAAACAAAATATTATCCAATCAGGAGCTTTTTCACCATATGAAACGCCAGAGGTTATGGCAGCATTAACGTCTGTTAAAATGACAGCGGATTTTATCTTACAATCCGATGGATTAACATATTTTGTTTCTAAACCAACATCAGATGCGCAATTAAAAGCTATGAAAGAATGGCTGGATTGTAAAGAATGGTGGTATGAAGATAAATAAAAAGGACCGGCTCTTAATTGAGTCGGCTCTTTTTATTTAGTTTGGATTTCTGATCTATATTTATTAGGTAATGTTTTAACATGTTTCCCATTGAAAAATTTCCATTTTGGATCATCTTTCAGAACGTAAAAAACATCTTTAGTTACATAATACCCCATGTTTTTTAATAATAAATATAAAATAATATCAAAAGTCCTAAATAATAAACGGTTAAAGGAATCTATTTCTTTATGTGTTTCAAATCCAATTTTTCCATTCTCATACTGTAGTTTATATTCCTTAATTTGCTTCATGGACGGATGTATAAATTGTGATAGTAAGGAGTAAAGATCATTTGTATCTGCAATCATAAGGTCCGTTAAACCTTTAAGTTCATTAATAGGACTAATAGAAGAACGAGGAATTTCTTTATATAAGTAATCCAATTTTTCTTCTAATGTTTTTCCATGGCATATCTGATCGACAGCTGCATATTTTATTACCGCTTCTAACATATATCTTAATTCTCTCTTAGAAGCATTAAGCAATATTTCTCTAGATACCATATCTATAGATATTACTGAACCCACTAAATCAGCACAGCCGAATATTAAAGCCGATTCTTTATATAATGTATAATCTCGGCTAGTAGCTAATGAGATTACATAGAGTCCTTTACTGAAATCGTCTATTAAGGTCTTTGTATATGCAGATGATTGTTTATAGGGTTGAGAATCCTGTACTTCTTCCTCATACCATTGTCTTTTCTCATCTAAAGATTTTTTATCAAAAGAATTTGTCATTATAATTCTCCCTTAATTATATTTCTATTTAACAAATGAATATTGCAATCAGTATTTTTATAAGTCCGATATTCTTCTAACTTGTTTTTCTTTCTTTTTAAAATCCTTCTTATATTGTTTAAACTCTTCTTTATCCACATAAAACTTCTCACCTGTAGCTACATTCTTTACTAATCGTGTCTTCATGAAAAAGAATTTTGTATAATAGTAAACTAAAAATGCCACTAAAGAAAAAGTGAAGGTTGGAATGAATAAAATAACCGCAACAATTATTAATGCAACATCTACAGATGAATATATTGGCTTTAAAACTAATCGTTTCCCAGCTGTAGCTTGAGCTTGTTCTAATTGTTGCATACGTTGTAGCGATGCTACAGTATCATAACTCATGAAATAACCTCCTTGAAGTAATAAGTAAATCATACCAATTTTACGTAATAACTGTAAATATTACATTTTGTAAATTTGGAATGTGCATTTAGAGATTTTTTGTGCGCTCGAGGAGGTTAATTACTTGTTTATGTTTCCCTTTTAATTCTTCTAAAGAAATTTTTACCGCACTAGGATTGTCTAGTAAAAATTGTTTATAGCCGTGATGTTCATAAATAAGATGTGCAATTTCTATGTGATTATTGTGGTGGTATAACAGATGCCCACTTTGTTTTTGAGCCAAAATTATTTCTCTAATCAATTTGTCCTTTTCAAATGCTATTGGATTGATAATCATGTTTAAATCCTCCTTGTAAGATTTTAATTGTACGAGGTTTAGATGGATCTCGCTGAATATAACCTTTCTCTTCTAAGTGCATTAAATGCCCATGTACTGTGGAACTAGAAGCAAGTCCAGTAGCTTTGCAAATTTCCCTAACAGTGGGAGGGAATCCGTTTTCTATGACCTTTTCTTGGATAAAAGTTAATATTTCAGCTTGTCTACTTGTTAATGGTTGCATGGTGTATACCTCACTTTATGTATGGAATATCTAACCATATAATACCAAGTTGTTGAGAAAAAAATCAAACATTTGTTCGTGTTTTTAGGAGGTATTATATCCCCATAAACTCTTTATCAAAGTAGAACTTGTCCATTAAGTTATTTACAATCCCGTTGAAATAAGCAAATTTACCCTTGTTCATTTTTGTACCAACTTTAATTTTCATAACGAACTCTTTAATCGCATTTAAGCCGATGGTAAGCTCCTGGTCTTTATCAAATGCTTTATCACCTGTAGAGAAGTTTGTAACTTTATTACACTGTCTTACGACCTTCCACAGTTCTTGAATTGTTTTTGATTCACTGTAAAAAGAGCTAACTAGAGAAATAAAACGTTCTGGTACCCAGTGAGCAACAAAATCAGCTTGTTCAATATTCTTTTCTGGAGTATTGCTATTCTCATTACTATTACGTTTGTTTTTATCTTTTATATTTTGTTTTAAGGAAACAGGGGTTGTTTTAATGGTAGGACACTTTGTAGGACTTTTTGTATCTACCTTGTTGGACACTTCTTCCACAATTGGTTGAATAATAATAGCATTAGAAGTTTGCAGCATATCTTTTGTACGTTTCATTGCCACTTGTTTAACCATCTCTAGATCCACAAGTTTCTTCATTAAACGTTGTACAGTTTTATATGAAACCTCCATTTTTTCAGCTATTCTATTTTTGCATAGGAAACTAACGCCTACATATTTACAGCTGTGACGCTTTAAAATTTCAAGTAATGTAATAAGTTTTGATTGTACGTCAGTACGTTTAATAGACATACGGATAGTGTCTCTATATGCACGTACAGTTTTATTAAGTTCTTCTACTTCTTTAAATGTAGAAAGATTGTGGAAGGATTCTTTAGTTGCGATAACATCGATACGTTTCTTTTTCATCATTAATTAGCCCCTTTGTATAAACAAAAAAGCAACAGAATGCCAAGTGTAAGCAAACTGTTGCTAAGGAGCTCTTACGTACTGTAAAATAGTCCGTAAGAGTACAGCAAGTGTTTGCCTATCTAGAGTAGGCGGACGGTATATAGAGTGTTGGTAGCACTTTATATACACGCTGTGCTCTTTTGTTGTAGTTATATGGTGTTCGGTCAATTAATGACTGGTCCGCAGCTTTTAGCTCATTTAGCGCAAATGCATGTTTGGTTTAAAGAGTATGGGGTAAATATTAAAGAATAGAAGAAAAGCGACTTACATAAAAGTAAGTCGCTTTTCTATTAAATAAATTGTCAAATGAAATTCAAAATCATATTAGAAAGAATACTTATTTAGAATAATTATTTTGACGTACTTATTATTAGTTGTTATAATTGGAAACAAATGTTCTTGAAAAAGATTCTCATTTATAAAATTGAGGTGTTATATAGATGACAAAGAAAAAAATAGGTTTACTCGTAATGGCGTATGGAACGCCAGAATCATTAGATGATGTAGAAGCATACTACACACATATTCGCCACGGGCGTAAACCTTCAGAAGAAGCGCTCCAAGACTTAATCGGGCGCTATAAAGCGATTGGCGGAATTTCACCACTTGCAAAAATTACGAAAGAGCAAGCGCATAAATTAACAGATGCAATGAATAATATGTTTACAGAGTATGAATTTACTTGTTATGTAGGCTTAAAACATATCGCTCCATTTATAGAAGATGCAGTAGAAGAGATGAAAGAAGATGGAATTGAGCAAGCGATTAGTATCGTATTAGCGCCGCATTATTCTACATTTAGCATTAAAGCGTATAATGACCGTGCTATTCGTCTTTCAAAAGAAATCGGTGGCCCTGTTATTGAACCAATTGAACAATGGTACGATGAACCGAAATTTATTTCCTATTGGGCAGATCAAATAAAAGAAACATTTACAAAGATTGAAGATAAAGAGAAAGCAGTCGTAATTTTTTCAGCACATAGTTTGCCAGAGAAAATTATTTCAGCAGGGGACCCTTATGTGAAGCAATTGCAGCATACAGCAGATTTAATTGCGGGGGCTGCCAATATTCAAAACTATACAACGGGTTGGCAAAGTGCCGGAAATACGCCTGATCCATGGATTGGTCCAGATGTGCAAGATTTAACGAGAGATTTATATGAAGAGCATGGATATGAATCTTTCATATATTGCCCAGTTGGCTTTGTCGCAGCGCATTTAGAAGTTTTATATGACAATGATTACGAATGTAAAGTTGTAACTGATGAGTTGAATTTGGCATATTTTAGACCAAATATGCCAAATTCACAACCTGTATTTATCGATTGTTTAGCTGAAATTGTTTCCAAAAAAATGAAGGAAATAGTTGACAAGAATTTAGTTTTGAATAATAATTAGTTTATAATAATTTTAAATAAATAATAATTACTATGAAAGAAAGAGGAGGATCCCCCTAGATGAATCCAAATAATCGCTTAACAACAAACCAAGGTGCTCCAGTTGGAGACAACCAAAATTCTCGTACAGCAGGTCGCCGTGGACCGGTATTATTAGAAGACTATCATTTAGTAGAAAAACTGGCTCACTTTGATCGTGAACGTATTCCAGAGCGTGTTGTGCATGCACGTGGTGCAGGTGCTCACGGTGTATTCGTAACGAAAAACAGCATGAAGCAATATACGAAAGCAGCATTTTTACAAAATGAAGGAACTGAAACGCCTGTATTTGTTCGTTTCTCAACGGTTATTCATGGTCAAGGTTCTCCGGAAACAGCTCGTGATCCACGTGGGTTCGCTGTTAAATTTTATACAGAGGAAGGAAATTACGATATCGTAGGGAACCATCTACCGGTCTTTTTCATTCGTGATGCAATTAAATTCCCTGATATGGTGCATTCTTTAAAACCAGCACCTGATACAAATGTTCAAACACCAGATCGTTACTGGGACTTCATGACGTTAAGTCCGGAATCTACACATATGATGACGTGGGTATTTTCTGATTACGGTACACCAGCAAGCTATCGCGAAATGGAAGGTTTCGGTGTCCATTCATTTAAATGGATTAATGCAGAAGGTAAAATCGTCTATATTAAATATCACTGGAAACCACAGCAAAGTGTACGTAACTTAAGTGCAAAAGAAGTGCAAGAAGTACAAGGAAAAGACTTCAACCATGCAACTCGTGACTTGTTCGATGCAATCGAAAAAGGAAACTATCCGAAGTGGGATTTACACGTACAAGTGATGCAACTAGAGGAAACGGATTCTTTAGATTTCGATCCATTAGATCCGACGAAAGTATGGCCAGAAGATCGCTTCCCGTTAATGGAAGTAGGGACGATGACGTTAAATCGTAACCCGAAAAACTTCTTCGCAGAAGTAGAACAAGTGGCATTTTCTCCAAGTGCAACTGTAAATGGTATTGAACCATCTGAAGATAAATTATTACAAGGTCGTTTATTCTCTTATCCAGATACACAGCGTTACCGTCTTGGTGCGAACTACTTACAAATTCCTGTAAACTGCCCGTACGCAGCTGTTCATAACCAACAACGTGATGGTGCGATGCAAATAAATCAAAATCCATCTACAATTAACTACGAACCGAGCCGTCATACTGAAAATCCAGTTGAAGACCCGACTTACCGCGATTCAACTATGAAAGTAGAAGGTTATGTATCTCGTGAAAAAATTGACAAACCAAATGATTTCAAACAAGCAGGTGAGCGTTATCGTTCATTCTCTAAAGAAGAGCAAGACAATTTAATTGCAAACTTAACAAATGACTTAAAAGACGTAAATGAGCGCACGAAATTACTAGCTATTTGTAACTTCTTCCGTGCAGATCACGATTACGGAATGCGTTTAGCACAATCTTTAAATGTTGATATTACGCAATATGTGGGAAATGCTCCGAAATAAATAGGAAAAGACGACTGTTAAGCGGTCGTCTTTTTATTTGTAGTGTTTGCTATTATAAAAATGTTTATAGCGATTGGGAAACAAGGTGATGAGCGCGCTGCGTTTATAAAAAATAAAGCGATGGCTGAGACGTTTCAAATTGCGATGGGGCTAATGGTACTTGAGGTGATTCCTTTTATTTATCATCGTTTTAATGCAACGGTAGGAATACTGTTTAATCCAGTTCGCTTTTTAGCTGTAATAGCGATTGCGTTTCTTATTATATTAAGTTTGAATAAAAGTAAGTATGGTGTTTCGTAAGTTATACCGGAATATTCTTCAGTTTCGTCATGTCGGAATTTATTGGTAAATCGATATATTTAAAAAATCGTCGATATATTCACTGGAATACTAGGTGGGGTATCTAACGCTGACAAGTACAATAAAAAGAGATGCAATCTACTACTAATAGACTGCATCTCTTTTTTAGTTCACCCGCTCAGTGTACTCGTAAGCTTTCTCTCCGTGCATCGAAATATCAAGTCCCATATGTTCTTCGTGTTCATCTACCCGAACAGGGAGGAAGAAGTTAATTATTTTAATAATGGCATACGTCATGATGATCGTGAATGCATATGTTGCGCCGATTGCTACCAGTTGTTTGAACAGTAAAGCGGCGTTTCCGTAAAATAATCCGTTCGCGCCATCACTGTTTACAGCAGTAGTTGCAAATAGTCCTGTTGCAATACCGCCCCAAGTTCCGCCGATACCGTGGCATCCGAATGCATCAAGTGTATCGTCGTATCCGCATTTCATTTTTAAGAAGAAGACTGCGCCGAAGCATAATACGCCGCCAATTGCTCCGATAAGAAGAGCGGAGAAAGGTGTAACGAACCCGCAAGCTGGTGTAATAGCGACTAGACCGGAAACTACACCACAAGCAGCTCCCATCGCAGTCGGTTTTGATTGGAAGAACCATTCTGAAAGCATCCAAGTTAATGCAGAGGCAGCAGCGGCTATATTTGTATTAATAAATGCAGTTAAAGCTACGTCGTTTAAAGATAATGCACTTCCGACGTTAAAACCGAACCAGCCGAACCATAGTAAGCCTGCGCCTAACATTGTGAATGGTAAATGGTGAGGAGAAGTACCGTTTATATTTTTTCGTTTTCCAAGAAAAATGGCTAATACAAGGCCGGCCACGCCAGATGTAATATGAACGACGTTACCACCAGCGAAGTCTAACGCGCCAAGTTCTCTTAGCCATCCACCAACGCTCCATACCCAATGAGCGACAGGATTGTAAACGATTGTTGTCCATAGAAGGATGAAAATAAGGAAAGCAGAAAATCGCATTCTTTCGGCGAATGCACCTGAAATTAAAGCGGGAGTTAAAATAGCGAACATGAGTTGGAACATCATAAATAAATTGTGAGGAATAGTAGATGAGTAGTCTGGATTTGGTGCGTAGGTAACGCCGTTTAAACCGAACCAATCGAGTGTACCGATAAGTCCGTGCCAGTCTGGTCCGAATGATAAAGAATAGCCGATCACAATCCACTGAATCGAAACGATAGCCATTGCGCTATAGCTATGCATTGTCGTACTGAGTACGTTTTTACTGCGAACCATGCCCCCGTAAAAAAGTGCCAATCCTGGTGTCATTAACATGACCATTACTGTCGTTACAAACATAAAAACCGTATCCCCCATATTCATTCTCTCTCCTCCTATAATGTTAGAAATAATAACATCAACTTGTTATGTTTCATATCATATTCGAAATGAAATGAAAAATCAACTAAAAATTCAGAAAAATTTATACTTCATGTTAGGAAATCTAACATGAAGTATTTTGAGGAGAAAGAAATCAACATATGCGATTTGTTCGGAAAATTGGTATAATATTCTTACAATTAAAAAACATGGGGGATGCGTGTGGGAAAAATACGGACTAGGAAACTATTCATTTGTTTTTGTTTAGCTGTCGTCTTATTTGTACCAATACATACGTTTGCAGACGAAAAAAGAGAGTGGAGAGACGAAGTTATATATTCCATTATGATTGATCGCTTTAATAATGGAGAACCGAAAAATGACAAGCAGTTAGAAGTTGGTAATTTAGAAGGATATCAGGGCGGAGATATAAGAGGGACTATAAAAAGACTGGATTACATAAAAGAAATGGGCTTTACCGCTGTTATGCTTTCTCCACTTTTTGAAAGTGGAAAGTACGATGGGTTAGACGTGCACAATTTTCAAAAGGTAAATGAACATTTTGGAACAGAAAATGATGTGAAAGAATTTGTACAAGAAGCGCACGCAAAAGGAATAAAAGTTGTACTTCAATTTCCGCTTGGAGAAAACGAACAACAAGTCATTGACGCGATGAAATGGTGGATCAAAGAAGTTGATTTAGATGGAAGCTATGTGATGCATAGTGAAAAAATGTCGCGTTCTTTCTGGGATGACGTGCAAAAAGATATGCAAGCGATAAAGAAAGATTTTCGTATTATGACAGAGGAAGATAGTGAATATAACGAAAAAATAGTAGAATCTTTTTCTAAAGTGGATGTATCGGTGAAACCTTTATATGATGTGAGTAAAAAAGAAGGGGAATCCGTTACATTTTTAGATAATCAAGATACAAAAAGGTTTGCCCGTATTGCAAAAGAGAATATGAATTATCCGCCATCTCGTTTGAAACTAGCTCTTACATATTTATTAACAGCACCAGGCATTCCGAATTTTTATTACGGGACTGAAATTGCATTAGATGGAGGAGATACACCGGATAATAGACGATTAATGGATTTCAAATCAGATGAGAAATTTATGCAACACATAACGAAACTCGGTGAACTGAGACAAACGAGACCGTCTTTACGACGCGGTACGTTTGAGCTTTTGTATGATAAAGATGGAATGAGTGTACTAAAACGAAAGTATAAAGATGAAGTGACAGTAGTAGCGATTAATAATACGAAAGAAACACAAAAAGTTGCTTTACCTGTAAGTGTGATTGGTGAAAAACAAGAGTTAAAAGGATTGTTAGAAGATGAAATTATAAGAGAAGAAAAAGGAAAGTTTTATCTCGTTCTAAAGCGCGAAGAATCAAATGTGTATAAAGTTAATGGAGAAACAGGTGTGAATTGGTTATTTATCTCTTTAATCGTCGGTGTGAACGTATTGTTTATTGCGTTTTTAACATATATCCGAAAGAAGTCTCCTTCCTCAGGCGCGTGAAAGACGATAGTCTAGCGGCAGGTGGGAGATGAATTTCGGTTTGGCGTAGCCAAACATTTGGTTTTCCTATTTATTTTGCCTCTGATATAATCAGTCTTATAAGAGGGGGATTTTGGTATAACAATGAAAGTAGATAATAATCTTGTAGTGTTCAGGTTGTGTGATCACCGTCATAGCTTATGGAAAATGAAGCGGAAAATGAGGTGAATGGATATGCCAAAGCAGAATAAGGCGTATAAATTTCGTCTGTACCCAACAGAAGAACAAGCACATCTCATACGAAAAACATTCGGGTGTGTACGTTTTGTGTATAACAAAATGCTGGCTGAACGAATAGAAGTATATGAAAAATATAAAGAGGACAAGGAAGAACTAAAGAAAAAAAAATCCCTACTCCTGCAAAATATAAGACAGAATATGAATGGTTGAAAGAAGTTGATTCATTGGCATTGGCCAACGCGCAATTAAACTTGCAAACTGCGTATAAGAATTTTTTTAGTGGTCAAAGTGATTTTCCTACATTCAAAAGTAAAAAGAGTAGAAAATCCTATACAACGAATCGAGTAAACGGAAATATTATGTTATTTCATGGTTATATCAAATTACCAAAGTTGAAAATGGTGAAACTGAAGCAACATAGAGAAATCCCGCCAAACCATATCATCAAATCGTGTACGATTTCGATGACACCTACTGGTAAATACTATGTGTCCATCTTGACTGAATATGAAAAAGAGATTGTACAAAAAGAAGTACAAACTGTAGTTGGATTAGACTTCGCAATGGCTGAATTGTATGTGAGTAGCGAAGATGAGAAAGCCAATTATCCTCGCTTTTATCGTCAGATGTTAGAGAAATTAGCGAAGGCACAACGAGTATTAGCAAGACGTGTGAAAGGTTCAGAGCGCTGGAAGAAACAACGCATTCATGTAGCGAAATTGCATGAAAAGGTCGCCAATCAACGTAAAAATTTTCTTCATCATAAGTCTAAAGAATTAGCTACGAGTTTTGACGTTGTAGCAATCGAAGACTTACATATGAAAGGAATGTCACGAGCATTTAGATTTGGTAAGAGTGTAGCGGACAACGGTTGGAGGATGTTCACGACATTTTTAGCATATAAGCTACAAGAACAAGGGAAACAGCTTGTAAAAATAGATAAATGGTTTCCTTCTACAAAGATGTGTAGTAATTGTGGAAATAAAAAAGAAATGCCATTATGTGAACGCATGTATGCGTGTTTGTGTGGACTCACAATTGGCCGTGATTATAATGCAGCAATCAATATCAAAAAGGAAGCCATTCGCTTATTAGTGTTGGCATAAATAGTAACAAAATAACCTTTGGAACAAGGGAGTTAGCTCGGCTGTCCTAGGACAAATTCGTTAGCTATCAAAAGTAGCGATGAACCGAGAAGCCCCCCCACTCGGGGTAAGCTCGTAAGAGGTATTAAGTGGTGGGTAGTTCACTTGCGGTTAAAAAGAGACGGAAATGAGTCGCGTTGTTCTTTAGTAGCTCGTCTTCAGTTTAAGGTAAGGCGTTGCTTTTAAGGAGTATGAAAAGGCCTCTAATGAGAGGTATTCCCAGGCTAGGGAGAAAACTTTCTCCCTAGCCTGTTTTTGTGTGGAGTGCTATCGCCTTGAAATGCAGCTGAGCAAAGAAGTGAAAAGACCTATAGAACAAACAACAATTGCAACTATACTAATTTTACATTACATTAAAGGGTGAAAAATATTCTGATACTCATTGAGAGCTATATTTGAGGAGGAAAAATGGAATTTTACGATTTGGGTATTACCATTAAAGAACTTAGAATGAAAAAAAATATATCACAATCCGAATTATGTCATGGAATATGTTCACAAAGTCAAATTAGCAAGATCGAAAAAGGTGTGATTTATCCATCTAGCATATTGTTATATCAATTATCAGAAAGACTTGGTATTGATCCAAATAATATATTTGCACTAACTCAAAACAAAAAATTTAAATATATAGAAAATGTAAAATGCGTAATGAAGGATTGCATAAGACAACATCAATATAAAGAGCTTTATGAAATAGTAACAAAAGAAAAAAACTTAAATAATTTTCGAATAAAAGAAGATAAACAATTTCTAATATGGCATGAAGCAATTGCTATATATCGTGTGAATAACTCAATAAAAACGGCTTTAACTCTTTTAAATAATGCATTAAAAATAACTGTAACGAATATTGATTTTTTAACAGAGAGAGAAATAGATATTATGCAGACAATGGCTATATTTCATGCAGAAAATAAAGAATATAAAGAGAGTATTAATATATTAAAAAGATGTTTAAATAATTTTAATAAGCTAGATTTTCCTAGAGATAAAGAAATTAAATTAAAAATCATTTATAATTTAGCAAAATGTTTAAGTTACACATATCAATACGAAGAAGCAAAAAAATACATTGATAAGGGTATCAAATTAGCTATTAATCTAAATACTTTATACTTATTGGGTGAACTATACTATGAAAAAGGTTCGAATTTATTAAAGCTTAAACAATCTAATAAAGAAAAAGTTGCTAATAACATGAAAAAAGCGTTATTTATATTTGAATTAACAAAAAACGAAAAAAAATTACAAATAATTAAAGAAGAATATTTCGAAAAACATAATTGCTAAATAAATACTTATAGTACAATAAAACCCACAGGAAAAGTTCCCGTAGGTTTTACACTTATAAACCTCTTAATATTTTTTATAAACTTGATTCTAAAATATTATTACTTAATATGAATTTTTGAATGAAAGTTTACTTAACGTACTTTTTATTTTGAAATCTGCATCCTTATTAACACCTTATACTTCTTTTCCTTCCATATTACAATTAAGATGGTTCAAGTAAGAGGAAGGCAACTTAAAGTGTTTTTTTATGACCTTTATCATCAACTATTTAGTGCTTCTTTAAATTATTACATAACATAGGTTTTTTGTACCAAGCTTTGTGAATGCAATTAGATTTATCCTTTAGTGTAGTCATATTATTAGAACATCCTTTAATATTTAGAGAGAATATAGCCAATAAAAAACATATTATTAATTTCTTCAAATAACCACTTCTAACTCTTTTATAATTAACTTTTTTTCACAAAATAAGATCCCTTATTAATTTTACATTACATTGAAGGGTGGAAAATATTCTTATACTCATAAATTGTTACGCTTGATTAGGGAGAGAGATTTTGGTTTATGGAGGTAGTTGTGGTGACTTTGGTTTGGGATTCAATTGATAAGGAAAGTGATTCAAGTTGAAGGGAAACGTCCTAAGAAGTCTTTTCCTTATTTTTAAAAGGGCATGCTCAATTCCATGTATAAAAAAATTCTACAATGAGACCTAGTCTAACTACGCGGTCACCTGTAAGGTATTCGTATGAATAGACTCTGTTCGCTCAGTAATTTTCACCGCAAATACCCTCTTGTCCTTGTCATATTGTTCCTATATGACAAAAAGAAAAACTCCTCTAATTAGAGGAGTTTTTCTTTTTAGCGGTAGTTAATAAATTGTACGTCAATCGGTAAGTCAGCGCTGCGAACTGCTGCGATAACTGCTTGTAAGTCATCACGGCTTTTCGCTGTAACACGTACTTGGTCATCTTGTACTTGTGTTTTTACTTTTAATTTCATTTCTTTAATGATGTTGTTAATTTTTTTCGCGTTATCTTTATCGATACCTTGTTGAAGTGTTGCGCGTTGGCGAACAGTGTTACCAGTCGCTGCTTCAACTTTTCCGTAATCCAAGTTTTTAATTGGAACGTTACGTTTTACAAGTTTAGCAATTAGAACGTCTTTTACTTGGTCTAATTTGAACTCATCGTCAGAAGTTAAAACTAGTACTTCTTTTTCTAATTTAATATCACTTTTACTTCCTTTAAAGTCATATCGGTTTTGGATTTCCTTTAATGCGATGTTAATTACGTTTGTTACTTCAGGTAATTCTACTTTCGAAACGATGTCAAAAGAACTCTCTTTTGCCATAGTTAGCACCTCCAAATAAATTTCTAATCTTTTTATGTACTGTACATACTAAAGTATAGCTGAAAACGAGTCTGGACTTAAGTGTTTTCATACTTATATTTATGTAACCTCATTTTATTATAGTGAATTTTGGGCAGTTGGACAAATAAAGGAAAAATCGTGTTATAATTAACTTTTGTTTGGAATGATAAAAATATAAAAAGTTAATTTTATATATATAGAAGGGAATTAAAAAATATGTATTTACAATTAGGAGCGATTGAACAGGTAACTGTTTTACGCGAAACGGAAATCGGATATATGGTTGGGAATGAAGAAGAAGAAATTTTCCTACATAAAAACGAATTAGTTGGGGAAATTGAAGAAGGCGATACGATTGATGTATTCTTATACCTTGATCATCAAAATCGTATTTCAGCAACAATGAAGGAGCCACTTATTACAACTTTTGATTGGAACTGGGTAAAAGTTGTAGAAGTTATCCCTAGTTTAGGTGTGTTTGTTGATATTGGTGTATCAAAAGATATACTAATCCCAGCTGACGAGTTCCCAATTTATATGCCAGTATGGCCTGAAGTTGGAGACGAATTATATTGCACGTTAAAATTAACGAATCGTGATCGACTTATCGCTCTTCCGGCAAGAGACAGTGATATGCAAGAGATTATCGTAGATGCGACACCATCTATGCGTAATAAAAACGTAAATGGACGTGTGTATCGTTCACTTCAAGTTGGTTCATTCATACTAACTGATGAGCATTTCCGTGCTTTCTTACACCATACTGAAAGAAAAGAACAAGTCCGCATCGGTGAACGTGTAACGGGCCGTATTATTGACGTGAAAGATGACGGTACAATTAACATTTCACTTCTTCCTCGTAAAGAAGAAGGAATGGAAGATGATGCTGCTGTAATTTATGCATATATGGAAGAACGAGGCGGAGCAATGCCGTTTTGGGATAAGAGCCACCCAGAAGACATTAAAGAACGCTTCAACATGAGTAAAGCTGCATTTAAGCGCGCGCTTGGTAAGTTGATGAAAGAAGAAAAGATTTATCAAGAAGAAGGTTGGACGTATTTTAAGAAGTAAATTAAATAAAAAGCACCGCCTTATTTTGCTGTAAAAATAAGGCGGTGCTTTTTTAATTCTCTTGCTCATGCGCAAGAGTAAACGTATCTTTCAAGTCACTATCATTTATTTTAATATTTGCCTTTTTTAATTCTTTTTGTAGTAATTTGTGACTAAATGTAGGATCGGCAATACGTTCTTCTTCTAAGTTTTTACGAATAGAGTCTTTCACTTCATCATAGGGCTTTAACTCTTTTTTATCAGTTAATTTAATAATATGATAACCGTTTGTTGATTTAACGGGATTGCTAATTTGTCCGACTTTTAGTTTATAGGCCGCTGTTTCAAATTCAGGCGCCATTCTGCCTGAATTGAAGTATCCAAGGTCTCCGTCTTTTTCTTTTGATAGTAGATCTTGCGATTCTTGTTTTGCTAGTTCTTCAAATGAAGCACCAGCATCTAATTTTTTTTTTATTTCTTTCGCTTCATTTTCGTCACTTACTAAAATGTGACTCGCTTTAATTTCTGGTTTATAGTGATCTTTCACGTCTTTTTCTGTAACACTTTTCTTAATCGCTTCATTCATAGCAAGTTTGAACTTAATTTGATTTTTGAAATCAGCTTCATCTTTTAAACGATTGTTTTCTAGTACTGCTGTGAATTGATCTCCGTATTGATTTTTCGCTTTTTGTACTTCTTTATCTACATCATCGTCAGATACTTTATATTTTTTCGTGATAACGTCTTGTGCCATCATTTCGTATAGCATGTCTTTTCCGTAACGATCTTTCAACTGTTTTTCGAAGTCGCTCTTCGTAATGGTTGAGTCTGTTGCCGTAGCGACTGTAGCTGAGCTATTTTTTTGTCCGCAAGCAGCTAGCATTAATATACTTATTAGTGCAGTAATAATGAAAATGTGTTTCCCTCTCATGCCAACACCTCATCCGAATATGTTATCGCTATTGTAGAATATAGAAGTGAACATGAAGTGAATTTTTAATGTTTTTTCCTGTGAAATGTAAAAAAAAGTACATCAACAATACTGTTGATGTACGATGGAATCAAAGGTGATCGGTCTTTTTAGAATAGGCACGTTTCCCTTGCTGAATATTTTTTTGTTCTTGCTCATTTTTTTGCGTACGCTTTGCGTTATTATCGCGTGCCTTTTTGTCGTTATCACTCGTATGTGGCATATGTATCAACTCCATTTCTAAACGTTGTACGTTTATCATTTCCTTTTTCGTAAAGACTATGTATAGCAGTGCATTCATGAATAATAAAGGTGGATTAGAAATGGATTTGAAGTTGAATTATACCGAACTTATAAAGAAGTTAATCGTTGTAATCGTCGCTGGTTTGTTAAACGCGATTGGAATGAATTTATTTTTAACGCCAGCGAAAGTGTACGCGAGTGGCTTTGCGGGATTATCTCAATTGTTATCACAAATATTAGGTGACTTTTTATCTATTCACATATCAACGGGGGTGTTGTTTAGTTTGTTTAATATTCCCGTCGTTATTTTAGCGTGGAAAAAGGTTGGAAAGGCCTTTACTTTCTTTAGTTTTCTTTGCGTTATATTTATGACTTTGTTTCTAGAAATTATCCCGGTTAGGGCGGTTTCGAACGATATCATATTGAATGCGATTTTTGGCGGGATTATTTCAGCGATTGGAGTAGGAATTGCGTTGAAGTGGGGGGCTTCTACAGGTGGTTTAGATATTATCGCCATGATTTTATCAAAGATTAAAGACAAGCCTGTCGGTACGTACTTTTTCTTCTTTAATGCACTGATCATTATCGCCGCTGGCTATGTGTATGGATGGGAAAAAGCATTATATACTTTGGTGACTTTGTATGTTTCAACTCGAATTATCGATGCGATTCATACGCGGCATGTGAAGATTACAGCATTAATCGTTACGAAGAATGGGACAGATGTACGAAAGGCGATTCATTCACGCTTAGTGAGGGGGATTACAACTATCCCAGCAACAGGTGCTTATACAAATGAAAATAAGGAAATGTTAATGATTGTTATTACTCGTTATGAACTGTATGAATTAGAGAGGGTTATTAAACAAGTGGACCCAGGTGCATTTACAAACGTACTGCAAACGGTCGGGGTGTTTGGATTATTTCGAAAAGATTAAAGAGGACCAAAGCTGGTCCTCTTTTTTAATGTAAATTCGTAATGTTTTGCAACTGCTCTTGCATTTCGCGTAGCTGAACTTTTTCAGCTGTTGAAGAGTTTGCATAAGCAGAGTGCAAAGCATTTTTTGCCCTATATACGAGATCTTGTTGCTCAGTACCGCTTGAACAAGATACGGCATTTGCAACGGCATCTCTAGCTTGTTGGAATAGTAAGTTCCCCATTTAAACCCCTCCAAAAGAAGAGTTACTTCTCGCTTTTTCTGCCTCAGCTAATGTACCTCTGTACGGGAATCTTGCATCATGCTTCATAACAGCATCGGCTCCTTGTTGGATAAAACGTTTTGATTTGTTCTTTTTACCCATTCGAAAAACCCCCTTTATTTAGCTGAAAACAATCGACGCGCTGACTTTTGCGTCTAATAATAGTATGAGCGTTTGGCGAGAAACTATAAGCAGGGAATTTTTAGATTATAATCCAAGAACCTCTTCTAAATATAGCGCAATACCATCTTCTTCATTCGTTAATGTCGTATGATTTGCGAGTGATTTTAATTCAGGAATTGCATTACCCATTGCGATGCCATGACCAGCAAATTCAATCATTTCAAAATCGTTATCTTCATCACCGAAAGCGATAATTCGTTCTTGTGGAATGTTGTAATGACTAGAAATTTTTTGTAATCCGACAGCTTTATTTAACCCGCTTTTCACAATTTCAATAATTGGCCAAGGTGCGCCCCATTTTCTATGGTCGATTACTTCAGCGTGCATATCAGTTAAATGTTGACGAATTGCACTAGAATGCTCATCATGTGCGTCAATTAATAAGCAAGTTGGATGATCGTTTAAAGTATTTAATAAGTCTCCTGTAAAAATCTTTGGAGAACCGAATTCGAAAATATGTTTTTTATCTTCATCAATTTCACGAACATACACATCATCCATTACTTCAGCGTATATATTTTTCACGCCAAAATCAAAGCAAGCTCGGACAATTTCTTGGGCTGTTGCTAGCTCAAGGGGAGAGTGATGTGTTCCCCACTTTGAATCAAGAGGATGATGTACGTAAGCGCCGTTAAAGTTTACGATTGGTGTATTCAGACCAAGTTCTTTATAGTAATCAAAACTAGCACGGAATGGACGCCCTGTTGAAATAACGACAATATGTCCTTGTTCCTTTGCTTTTGCAATTGTATGTTTCGTTCGAGTGGAAATTATTTTGTTGTCTGTCAATAAAGTGCCGTCTAAGTCTAATGCGATTAAATGCTGTTTATTCATAATTTCACCTCTTATAATAATTTTTTTGTTTCTATCTGTATTTCCGTTTTTAATATGCAGAAATAAGAGGTTAAACTGGGTGAGAACACCAAAGATGGAAAGTTCACTATATATCCATCTTACGTCGCAAAGTGCTACGGTGTCTACTATTTCTCGCTGGAAATTAGGGAAAGTCAACATCTTTTTAGAAAGTTCAAACAATGTTTCTTTCATTATGTACAAATTGTGAAAAGGGTTACATTGCTCGTATGATGAGGCTTATAATGAACATGTAATCTTCTCGTATATGTTTGACTCTCCTTTGAAGCTGGCCTATAGTAGGTTGGTTTCTTTTTTTCTACAAATAGGAAAGAAATCCCTTCCTAAGCTTGTGTCATTCATGTATATGTACAAGAACGAAATGTAGTACTTGTTTCCTAAACATGACAGAAAAGCTTTCTTTTAAAATGGATATACTAATGAGGCAAAGACGTCATGGAAGGAGAATGGAAATGGGACAAAATCGCAGGTTTCGTTCTGGACAAAAAGCGCCAAACGATGGTATTTACGTAGAAATTGGTGAAACAGGAAGTATGGTAAAAGATCCGCAAATGGTGAAATTAACTGCTGGTGAAAAGTTTCCAGATAACGCGAATCATAACCGTCAGTGGACATATAAAAGAAAACCGTAACAGAAGCCGCAATCATTATTGCGGCTTTTTTGTCGTTACAAATTATAATTTCATTTACCGTATATTTTTCAACTGTATAATGAATGTTCCTTTTTTCTTTTTCCAATAATAAGTTTGAAAATACATAAGCAAAATTATTGTATAAAAAAGTCAGTTGGCGTATAATCAAATCAAAGGTCAAAGAAAGTCAAACATTTGGAGGACTGTAAAGATGGACTTAAATCAAATGACAACAAAAACACAAGAGGCGATTATGAGTGCTCAATCTTTAGCGGTATCTCATCATCATCAAGAAGTAGATACTGTTCATCTCTTGTTTACATTATTAGAAGAGCAAGATGGGTTAGCAGTACGTATTTTTCAAAAAATGAATGTCGATATAGAAGCGTTAAAGCAAGGCGCTGAAAGTTTAATTAAGAAAAAACCTTCTGTAACGGGAAGCGGTGCAGAAGCAGGGAAATTATATATAACAGGTGCTCTGCAACAACTACTTGTAAGAGCAGGAAAAGAAGCAGAGAAATTGCAGGATGACTACATTTCAGTTGAACATGTACTGCTTGCTTTTTCTGAAGAAAAAGGCGATATAAATCAATTACTTACAAGATTTCATATTACGAAAGATAACTTATTACAGTCTTTAATGACAGTTCGGGGGAATCAAAGAGTGACTAGTCAAAATCCAGAAGCAACTTATGAAGCGTTAGAAAAATATGGTCGTGATTTAGTGGCGGAAGTGAGAGCAGGGAAAATTGATCCTGTTATCGGTCGAGATAGTGAGATTCGACGTGTAATCCGCATTCTTTCACGTAAAACGAAAAACAACCCGGTTTTAATTGGTGAACCCGGTGTTGGTAAAACAGCAATCGTTGAAGGATTAGCACAGCGTATTGTGAAGAAGGATGTACCAGAAGGATTAAAAGATAGAACAATCTTCGCATTAGATATGAGTGCGCTTGTAGCTGGAGCGAAATTCCGTGGTGAGTTTGAAGAGCGTCTGCAAGCTGTATTAAATGAGATTAAAAAGAGCGAAGGACGCATTTTATTATTCATTGATGAACTTCACACAATCGTCGGCGCTGGTAAAACAGAAGGTGCGATGGACGCAGGAAATATGTTAAAACCGATGCTTGCGCGTGGTGAACTGCATTGTATCGGGGCGACAACGTTAGATGAGTATCGTAAATATATTGAGAAAGATCCAGCGCTAGAAAGACGTTTCCAACAAGTATTAGCAGAAGAACCAACTGTTGAAGATACAATTTCGATTTTACGTGGTTTAAAAGAGCGTTTTGAAATTTATCACGGTGTAAATATTCATGACCGCGCGATTGTAGCAGCATCCGTTTTATCAGATCGATATATTTCGGATCGTTTCTTACCAGATAAAGCGATCGATCTTGTTGACGAAGCGTGCGCAACGATTCGAACAGAAATTGATTCTATGCCAACAGAATTAGATGAAGTAACGCGTCGTATTATGCAGCTAGAAATTGAAGAAGCGGCTCTTGGAAAAGAGAAGGACTTTGGTAGCCAAGAACGCCTGAAAACGTTGCAACGTGAATTATCGGATTTAAAAGAAGTTGCAAGTGGTATGAGAGCGAAATGGGAGAAAGAAAAAGAAGACATTCATAAAGTGCGTGACTTACGTGAACATTTGGAGCGTCTGCGCCGTGAGTTAGAAGAAGCAGAAGGAAATTACGATTTAAATAAAGCAGCAGAACTTCGTCACGGGAAAATTCCAGCTATCGAAAAAGAATTAAAAGAAGTAGAAGAAATGGGCGCACATAATAAACAGGAAAATCGTTTATTACGTGAGGAAGTAAGTGAAGAAGAGATTGCGGATATTGTTTCACGATGGACTGGTATTCCTGTCGCAAAACTCGTTGAAGGGGAACGCGAGAAATTACTACGCTTAGAGCAAATTTTATCAGAGCGTGTTATCGGTCAAGAAGAAGCGGTAAGCCTTGTATCAGACGCAGTTCTTCGTGCGCGCGCTGGTATTAAAGATCCGAATCGTCCAATTGGTTCATTTATTTTCTTAGGACCGACAGGTGTTGGTAAAACTGAGCTTGCAAAAACATTAGCACAAACGTTATTTGACAGTGAAGAGCAAATGATTCGTATCGACATGTCTGAGTATATGGAGAAACACGCTGTGTCACGCTTAATTGGTGCGCCTCCTGGATATGTTGGATATGAAGAGGGCGGTCAATTAACAGAAGCGGTAAGACGTAAACCGTATTCAGTTATTTTGTTAGATGAAATCGAAAAAGCACATCCAGAAGTATTCAACATTTTATTACAAATGTTAGATGATGGACGCATTACAGATTCTCAAGGACGTACAGTAGACTTTAAAAACACGGTTATTATTATGACTTCAAATATAGGATCTGCTCATTTGTTAGATGGATTAGAAGCAGATGGCTCCATTAAAGAGGAATCAAGAGAACTTGTAATGGGGCAATTAAGAGGACATTTCCGACCAGAGTTTTTAAACCGTGTCGATGAAATTATTTTATTCAAACCTCTTACAACGAATGAAATTAAAGGTATTGTTGATAAAATTGTAAAAGAATTACAAGGTCGTTTAGCTGACCGTCATATTACGGTAGAATTAACAGACGCAGCGAGAGAGTTTGTTGTAGAAGCTGGCTTTGATCCGATGTACGGAGCTCGTCCATTAAAACGATATGTACAGCGTCAAGTTGAGACGAAATTAGCACGAGAATTAATTGCAGGAACGATTACTGATAACAGTCACGTAGTTGTTGATGTAGAAAATAACGAATTAGTCGTTCATGTAAAGTAAAATAAAAAAGAGTTCGGATAAAATCCGGACTCTTTTTTTAGTGTTGTTCTACTGGCTCGTTTGGAATTGTAGCTGAAATTGCTAGTACTAATACCGCAAGAACAACTGAGAAAATAGACGCTTGGTTAAAATCGTATGTACCGCCAGTCATAGAGCCGATTACGTAGCTCATCATATGTACAAGCGCGAACGACCAAATTAATGCCCAAATGAAACGCATATTTTACACCTCTATTCGTTCAATCTGTCCTTATTGTAACACAATTGAAAAAAGAATATAGAAAAATATTTGTAGATTTTTCAACGCAAATTTGCATTCCGTTCATACATTATAGAAGAGTACTTTTATACGTTTAGAAAATAAGGCGGGGGAAAAATGAGTATTACGGAACGTTTTTTTTATTTAGAAAAAGAACCATGTGTCATTTATTTACCGGAGAAGCCAAATGGGTTTTCTGTTATGCTTCTCGGTGATTACAACTACTTTATTGAGAATGGTACAAGTTTATGGACACAGCATGCAGGAAGGTCTTATTTTTTACATGGCCTTATTGCGGAAGGCTATACGGTCTTTTCCTCTAATTTATATGGAAGACATTGGGGAAACGACCAATCTATTCGTCTAGCAAAACGCTTATATGACGTTGTTTTGAGAAAAGAGACATTAAATGCGAAAATGCACATTATGGCAGATGGTATGGGTGCACTTGTAGCACTTGAAATGATGAACAAATACCCTGAATGTATACGCTCTGTCATTATGTTAAATCCTTGTTTAGATTTACCAGAATATGTGGAGTTTGAAAAAGAGCATAAGTTTTTTTACAAAAGATTAGTGAAGGAGTTAAGTTTGGCGTATGATTCCAAAGAAGAAGAATTAGAATCTAAAATAAATAAGAAATCATTTACGCTTCTTCCGTCTTGTGTACCTGTTAAAGTTTTCGTATCAACACAAGAAAAAAGAGGAAGAAAACAGTTGTTACGTAAATATGAGAAAATGAGGCAATTCAATCAATGCGATACTTCTGTCTTATTCCATCTGCAAGATGTGAAATATAAAATGGTTAGGCAAACGACTGATTTCTTTAAAAAATATGAAGAAGAATTGTGAAGCTCCCATATACATAAATGAGGAGCTATTTGTTTCAAGGAGAAAGGGTTGGTGGTATGGAGCGCGTGCTAATTATTGGTGCACTTACGTTTGTAGGTTATCACCTTGTGAATAAAATGATTGCAGAAGAAGTAGAAGTGTACGGTCTTGATTTTGATGAATTCGAGAACATGACAAAAATTAATGAAGAGAAGTTATTGTTGATTGGACGAAATGCGTTATTTACGTATTATTCGATAAGAGATGAAGATGGATGGAGATCAGTAGAAGGAGAGAAGTTCGATACGGTTTACTTTTGCTTGTATGAGCCAAATCAACAAAGTGGCTTTCGGAATGAAAGAGTTATATTACAGTATTTAAAGCGGATTATAAGACTGTGTGCAGAACAGAAAGTAAAGTTAAATCTAATTTCTTCTATTGAAGTAGGAAACGCAGATGAATCTGAAAGTAAACGTTTATTTTCGAAAGTGGAAGAAGGATTGAAAAAAGGAGAGGCACCATATAGTGTATTTCGAGTTCCTACATTATATGGGCCATGGCAACCATCTTTTATGATGTATCATCAGCTCATTTTATCAGAACTGGATGAGAAAGAGTGCTATTATGCGAGTGAGGAAAATGGAAGTGATCTATTGTACGTGGAAGATGTATGTGAATACTTATGGGAAAATGGAATGAACGAGGAGCATCTCGGCATATACAATTTACTTAGTGGTAAAAAGTCATTATGGAAAAAAGGTATGAACCTTTTACGTGCAGCGGATAAAGTGCATAAAAAGAGCGAGGAAGAAAGAGATGATACTGTCGAGGTTATTTCGATAAAAAGAAATACTCCGTTAGAATACGGTCTAAATAAACAATTGGCACATATGAAAAAATATAAAGAGTTATACGAAGGATAGCGAGCGTGTTACACTATGTATGTGAAAGTTTTAATGGAGAGGAAGAACATAATATGAATGAGAAAAGCATGCAATTTTTACAAATCGCAATGAAGCATTTACCAGAAGCAAAGGCCATTTTAGATGATAATGGAATTGCGCTTGATATGGAGAAAGCACAACCAGTATTAGAGTTATTGATGAAAGTTATGAACGAAGCATATGAGCTTGGGAAAGCAGATAAAGAATAAAACCTTCTTTTTTGGAAGGGAAGAGAGGCTCGAACCGCGGATAGAAGCGGTTCGGGCCTTTTTATATTTCAAAAGAAACAGGAAAGGTATGTTTCTGTTTCTTTTAATAAACAATAAAGTGAATAATGCTGGATTTATGTTTGAGCTGAAATATATTCTAGACAAAAATACATTTATGTTTTAAAATTAGTACCAAGTCATAATAATTGATATAAAACGGAGGGCTGCGATGTGAACGTGGGCATTTTAGGAATCGGAAGATATGTGCCAGAAAAAGTAGTCACAAATCACGATTTAGAGAAAATCGTAGATACATCTGATGAATGGATTCGTACGAGAACGGGAATTGCAGAAAGACGCATTGCCGATGATACAATAGATACTTCATATATGGCGGTAGAGGCTTCTAAAAAAGCACTTGAAGATGCCGGGATTAGCGGAGAGGATATCGATCTGATTTTAGTGGCAACAGTAACACCAGATCGGGCATTCCCAGCAGTAGCTTGTGTCATTCAAGAGGCCATTGGCGCAAAACACGCAGCCGCAATGGATTTAAGTGCAGCGTGTGCTGGTTTTATGTACGGAATGATTACAGCGCAGCAATTTATTCAAACGGGAACTTATAAAAATGTATTAGTAGTTGGTAGTGATAAACTATCTAAAATTGTAGACTGGAATGATCGAAATACAGCAGTACTATTTGGAGATGGAGCCGGTGCTATCGTAATGGGGGCTGTTTCAGAAGGAAGAGGCGTTCTATCTTTCGAATTAGGAGCAGACGGAAGTGGCGGTAAGCATCTTTATCAAGACGAGTATGTTATGATGAACGGCAGAGAAGTCTTTAAATTTGCTGTTCGCCAACTTGGTGATTCCTGTCTTCGCGTGTTAGAAAAAGCGGGACTTACGAAAGAGGATGTGGATTTTTTAGTACCACATCAAGCGAATATTCGTATTATGGAATCTGCAAGAGAGAGATTAAATTTACCACAAGAAAAAATGAGTATGACAATTGAAAAGTTTGGTAATACATCAGCTTCTTCAATTCCAATTGCAATGGTAGAGGAATTGCAAAATGGACGTATTCAAGATGGTGATTTAATTATACTTGTTGGTTTCGGTGGCGGATTAACATGGGGAGCAGTTGCTCTTCGTTGGGGTAAATAAGGACTGAGAGAAAAAAAGGAGTGTATTTTGTATGGAGAAAAAGAGGGTCGTAATTACAGGACTAGGAGCTGTTACACCGATCGGAACAGATGTTGAAACAGCGTGGGAAAACATTAAAAAGGGTGTATCTGGAATCGGACGACTTACAAGAATTGATCCGGAACTATTTCCAGCAAAAGTAGCAGCAGAAATTAACGACTTTGAAGTCGAGAAATATATTGATAAAAAAGAAGCGCGCCGTATGGATCGCTTTACACAATATGCAGTAGCAGCAGCGAAAATGGCAGTTGCAGATGCAAAGCTTGAAATTACAGAAGAAAACGGACCTCGAATTGGTGTATGGATTGGTTCTGGTATTGGCGGTATGGAAACATACGAAGAACAATTTAAGATTTTTACTGAGAAAGGTCCGCGCCGCGTGAGTCCATTCTTCGTACCGATGATGATTCCAGATATGGCAGCAGGTCAAGTATCGATCGCAACAGGAGCAAAAGGAATTAACACTTGCTCTGTAACAGCTTGTGCATCTGGTGCAAACTCAATTGGTGATGCATTTAAAGCAATTCAGCGTGGTGATGCTGATGCAATGATAACAGGTGGAGCTGAAGCGCCGTTAACAAGTATGGCATTTGCAGGATTTAGTTCAGCGAAAGCATTAACATTTAATGAAGATCCAGCAACAGCTTGCCGTCCATTTGATAAAAACCGTAGCGGTTTCGTAATGGGTGAAGGTTCAGGTATTTTAATTCTTGAAGAATTAGAGCATGCATTAGCTCGTGGTGCTCACATTTATGCGGAAATCGCTGGTTACGGTGCAACTGGTGATGCATTCCATATTACAATGCCGGCTCCTGGTGGTGAAGGCGGCGTGCGTGCAATGCGTCAAGCTTTAGCAGATGCAGGTCTACAGCCAGAAGATATTGATTACATTAATGCGCACGGTACAAGTACGGATGCGAATGAAAAGTATGAAACGATGGCAATTAAAGAAACGTTCGGTGAGCATGCGTACAAAGTAGCAATTAGCTCAACGAAATCAATGACAGGTCACTTATTAGGAGCAGCTGGTGCTGTTGAAGCGATCTTCTCAATTAAATCAATTACAGACGGAGTAATCCCTCCAACAATTAACTATGAAACACCAGATCCAGAATGTGACTTAGATTACGTACCAAATAAAGCGAGACAACAAGAAGTAAATGCAGTATTAAGTAACTCACTAGGATTCGGTGGTCATAACGCAGTATTAGTATTTAAATCGTATAAATAATAGATGAAATAAGGAGTTTTTTCGTAGCATATTACGAAAAAACTCCTTATTTATTTTTACGCCTTTTTCTCCTTTTGCATATACATAAGAAAAAGGAGGGATAAAGATGGGGATTATTGAAACTGCTGAGTGGTTACATCTATATTATGGACGGCCAGAAAAGCTGTGTGAAAAGTTTACGAAGTATATCCCGTTGCCAAAAGAAAGGTTGTATCGCTTTTTAATTTCTAAAGGTATGTACCGCCCAGTTATACGAGGAGAACAAGAAGTTAAAGAGTTAGAGAAAAAGGAAGTTTGGAAAGAGTTACGTACGGAGTATGAGAAACTGAAAACCTGGTTAAACGGTCCAGATGTCCCTGTCTTTATTTTATTATCAGATTCCTATAATCGAACTGTACAAGAAGAGTATAACGGTAGGGCTGGATTATCTATGCGTCACGTTATTTTCTTATTCGTATGTGGACGGAATTCGGTGGAAGAATTAAAGGTGTTATTGGCGCATGAATATCATCACATATGCAGGTTACATCAAATTGAGACGAAAGAAACAGAATATACATTACTTGATACGATGATTATGGAAGGGCTAGCTGAGCAAGCGGTAACGGAAAGATATTCAGAAAAAAACAATGCACCGTGGACGATGTATCTTTCAAAAGAAGAGGCTATTTATTATTGGAAAAATGTTGTACATGAAAGAATAAGTATAAAACGAGGAACAAGGGAGCACGACATCTTATTAAATGGATTTCACTCTTATCCAAAGATGCTTGGCTATGCGCTTGGATTTCATATTGTTAAAGATTGTGTAACATTGGAAGGAGAAGATACACTTTCTTTATTATCTATAGATGCAAAAGAAATATTGAATAAAGCAAATACATTTCATATATAAAAAACAGGAGCTCTATTTCCTGTTTTTTTAGTATTAATAGAAGAAAAAATAATAATTAGAATATATTTCCTTAGGTGGAATAAAGTTAAGAAAAATTGAACATAATGATTGATACAAACAGTAGTGAAGTGAGGGGTAGTGAATGTTATATCTACATGATGTATGGGTAAATTGGTTTGAAGGTGAAGAGAATGGGTATAACGTTTGTCATTTTTACGAATGGCGGAAAGATGATACGATTGAGCTATTAGATCAAGTGCCATTATTAAAAGTAGATGCCACATTATATCATTACATCGAGGACGAATTGTTAGAGCTTCCGCAAAAATTGTTGGAAGACGTACATCATAAGGCATATATTCGTAAAAATCATGAACGTTTGCAGCAAGAGTATTGCTTTGTTGTTACAGATGGAAAAGGAATTATTGCGATTGACACAATTGGTTACAATGTACCAATTCGAAAGAGCAGACTTATACCGCGCCAAGAGCAGATGGTATATGAGATGGTAGAAAACGTACAAGCAGAAAAGTATGAGTTCCAAGTAGAAGAAATGGAAAAAGAACATCATATTTTATCACCATCACCTTTCATTATGAATGGCTTAACTCGTAAAGAAAGACAGCTTAAACAATTATTATTTATGGCGTTAGATCAATTACATACAACGAAAAACACAGCAGAAATTCGCTATTGGTTCACAGAGTGGGATCCATCAGCATACGGAATGGTTCAACATATGGAATTTGAAGATATTTGGGCTAAACTGTATGATGAAGCGAAAACAGGCTGGTCTGAGAAGCACGAACAATTATGCGAGCGTCTCGTAAAAGGACAGCCATTTTTTGAAAAGTTATGGGAAATGGAAAACGAGCAAAAGGTAAATTAAAAAACCGCCAATTGGCGGTTTTTTAATTTGTTGTAACTTAGATCCAGCGAACATTCTGAACGAGCTGCCTCCGCTTTTGGTAGTAATCCAGCTCCGGCTCCTAGCCCTTCGCGTCTAAGAACCTTCCCCACGAGAAGGTAAAAAGCACCTTCTGTGGGAAAGAACCTTAGCCTTCAGGGATAAACAGTCGCCTCCGCTTTATACATTACCTACGTTTTCTACTTAACCCCATTGCATTTTCTACTTTGCGTAGTTGTTTGAATGCAACACGGTTTGCTTTTTCTGCACCTTTGTCTAGAATTTCGTCTAGTTCGGGTGAGTTGATTAGTTCGTTATATTTGTCTTGAATTGGACGAATTGCTTCTACGACTACTTGTGCTAGGTCGCCTTTGAAGTCTCCGTATCCTTTTCCTTCATACATTGCTTCTATTTCTTCAACTGTTTTTCCAGAGAATGAAGAGTAGATTGTTAATAAGTTAGAGATTCCAGGTTTGTTTTCTTTATCAAATTTCACGATACCTTCAGAATCAGTTACAGCACTTTTAATTTTCTTTTCAATTGTTTTTGGTTCATCAAGCATACTGATCATTGCCTTTGGATTCGGATCAGATTTACTCATTTTTTTCGTAGGTTCTGTTAATGACATAACGCGAGCTCCTACTTTTGGAATACGAATTTCAGGAACAGTGAACACTTCACGGAAGCGTTTGTTGAAACGCTCTGCTAGATCGCGTGTTAATTCCATATGTTGCTTTTGATCATCACCAACAGGTACGATTTCAGTGTTGTAAAGTAAAATATCAGCAGCCATTAATGGTGGATACGTTAGTAATCCAGCTGGAACTGAATCTCTACCAGAAGATTTATCTTTATATTGCGTCATACGCTCTAATTCTCCAACGTAAGCAACTGATTGCATAATCCATCCTAGTTGAGCGTGTGCTGGTACTTCTGATTGTACAAATAAAGTAGCTTTTTCAGGATCGATGCCGCATGCTACATAAAGTGCAGCAAGACTGCGAATGTTTTTACGAAGTTGTACGGGATCTTGAGGTACTGTAATCGCATGTTGATTTACAATACAGAAATAACAGTCGTGTTCATTTTGAAGCTCTGTAAATTGCTTCATAGCTCCTAAATAGTTTCCAAGTGTAATCGTTCCACTCGGCTGAATACCAGAAAAGATAACTGACATAAGTAATTCCTCCTAAATTTGAATGCGTGATGGGGAAGAGAAGGCAAACAAAAAAGCCCATTCATCCCAAAAACTATAGGGACGAATGGACCGCGGTACCACCCTAATTATTTCACTACTGTGAAATCTCTCTAATCCATAATAACGTTTGGATATAACGCCAAAGCCTACTACTTTCGGTTCGGTTTGGTGCTCAAAAGCCCATTCCATACTGCGCAATTACTTGTTCACACCAGCCACAAGCTCTCTGAAATTGCCTCAATATGTACTCTTCTTTATCATCGCATACATATAAATGTATTTATTGTTACCTAAGCTCCTTTAATATGAAAGAACTAAAGTTTTATAACAAAATGTTTTGCTGATTATTATATCATATGGGATAGTGTTTGCAAACTACATCAAAATAGTAAAGCTAATGAGGGTCGAGAACAACCCAAGAACGATACCGGTAATGCAAATTGGATACGTCCATTTGAATGAATATGTTTTATAAATACGTTCTTTCTTATCGACAGGTTCCTCTACTTCTTCAATTAAAGACTCAATTTTTTTGTTCGTACCAAATACTCTTTGGAAGGCGTAAATTGTTACGTTAAAAAATCCATTTTGAAATATGAATAAAAAACCGCCTATAAGAATAAAAAATAGTGCGACATAAAACGATATATTGACAAAATTCAACAAAAATTGCGATGAAACGAGGAATGCGCCAATACTAGAAGCAATTATCGCTATGAAAATTAGTATACAAGTATGAAAAAAAACTTTATTCAAAATGTTCCCCTCCGTCAAAATATTACTAGAATTATTATACTATAAAAGCTATAATATGTACTAGAATTAATTTTTTGAAAATTATACGCAATTAAAGGTCTGATTTCAAGATGATGGTAGCAATGTTAACGTATCCCTTTACAAAAAAATAAAAAAATAAACATTTTATTAAAAATTTTAACAAAAAAACAAAAAACTATATTCACAATTGTTATATTATATGTATAATGAAAATTGTAGAAACTTGGAGATTATTCTTTCAATTCTACATTTTTACAAGTGAGGGTACAGGAAGTGCAATTAGGGGAGGCAACACAACATGAAGAAAAAGATACCGTTATTACTTGCATCGACGTTGACTGTCAGTATGTTAGGAGCTTGTAGTTACCAAAAAGAGGATAATAAAGCAGGCGCAAAAGAAAAATCCTCAAACAAGCAAGTTTTAAATCTAACCGAGACAGCTGAAATCCCAACTATGGATACGACGTTATCAACAGATGCAACATCTTCTAACATCATGAATAATACAATGGAAGGATTATATCGTCTGGGTAAAGACGATAAGCTTGTTCCAGGTGTCGCTAAATCTTATGAGAAATCAGAGGATGGCAAAAAGTATGTATTTAAGTTACGTGAAGATGCGAAATGGTCTAATGGTGAACCTGTAACAGCAAAAGACTTCGTTTATTCTTGGCGAAGAGCTGTAGATTCAAACACGGGTGCCAAGTTTGCTTACATACTATTTGATGTTAAAAATGCGGAGAAAGTTAACAAAAAAGAATTACCAGTTGAAGAACTTGGTGTAAAGGCAATTGATGATCATACACTTGAAGTGGAATTAGATAACCCTGTTCCTTATTTTGTAAGTTTAACAGTCTATCCAACATTGTATCCTTTGAATGAGAAGTTTGTAACAGAACAAGGAGCAAAATTTGGATTAGAATCCAATACGACACTTTATAATGGTCCATTCGTATTAAATGAATGGAAGCATGAACAAAGTTTCCAACTTAAGAAAAATCCAACGTATTGGGAAAATAAAGAAGTAAAACTTGAGGAAATAAACTTCAATATTGTTAAGGATCGTTCAACTGCTATAAATTTATATGAAACGAAAGCGATTGATCGTGTCGTGTTAACATCAGAGTTTGTAGATAAATACAAATCAGATGCTGACTTTAAAACGATTAAGAGACCATCTACACAATTTATTCGCTTAAATGAAAAGAATAAATTTTTAGCAAATAAAAATATCCGAAAAGCAATTGCAATGTCCTTTGAACGTGAAAATATCGGAAAAGTGATCTTAAACGATGGTTCAGAGGGGATATATGGTTTTGTTCCGAAAGGCTTAGCAAAAGGTCCGAATGGAAAAGACTTCCGTGAAGAGAACGGAAAGCTTATAAAAGAGGATACTAAAGAAGCTCAAAAATACTGGGAAACTGGTAAAAAAGAACTTGGTGTAGACAAAGTAGAGTTAGAGCTATTAAACTTTGATACTGATGATGCTAAAAAAATTGGAGAGTATTTAAAAGGCCAATTTGAAAAGAACTTACCAGGTTTAACAGTTTCAACAAAAATGCAGCCATTTGCACAAAAATTAAAACTTGAAGCAAGTGGAGATTACGCAATGTCATACGCGGGATGGAGTCCAGATTATATGGATCCAATGTCATTCCTTGAAATGTATACGACAGGTAATGCGCAAAACAAAGTAAATTACGCAAATGCAGCGTATGATGATTTAATTAAAAAAGCGAAAACAGAAGTTGATGTACAAGTTCGCTGGGATGCATTATTACAAGCAGAAAAACAACTGCTTGAAGATGCAGCGATTGCTCCAGTATATCAACCAGGAAAAGCTTATTTACAACGTGGCTCAATTACTGGCATATTAGAACATAAATATGGCGGAGAATTTAGCTATAAGTGGGTTGAACTCAAAAACTAAAAATGGTTTCCATCATGAATAAGGGTATATGCCTATGATGGGCATATGCTCTTATTTTAAAAAAATAAAAGTAAGAATATTTTAAACTATCTTATTGCTTTTGAGAAAAACGGGGAGGTGCTTGACTATGGGACGTTATGTATTAAAACGTTTCGTGTACATGGCTTTGACATTATTTTTAATTACTACACTGACTTTCTTTTTGATGAAATTACTTCCGGGTTCTCCGCTTAAAAACCAGGAGAAACTATCACCGGCACAAAAAGAAATCATTCTTGAAAAATATGGTTTAAATGATCCAGTACCAGTTCAATATGCACGTTACTTAGGTAACTTAGCAAAAGGTGATTTAGGGGTATCATTCCAATATGATAACCGTCCAGTAACAGATATGATTGTGGATCGTATTGGACCATCAGCGCAACTTGGTTTACAAGCGATTATATTAGGAACATTTATCGGTTTAATTTTAGGAATCATTGCGGCACTTCGTAACAACACGTGGGTCGATTATGGGGCGACAATTATTTCCGTACTCGGGATGTCGGTACCATCGTTCGTATTTGCTGCATTACTACAATATTTCGTAGGGGTAAAACTCGGATGGTTCCCAGTAGCATTCTGGAAAGGACCAGAGTTTACAGTAATGCCTACAATCGCTTTATCGATGGCAGTTATCGCAACAATCGCACGTTTTGCTCGTGCAGAGTTAATTGAAGTTATGCAAGCTGACTACATTTTAACAGCGAAAGCGAAAGGGATTAGCCAAGGCGTTATCATTATTAAACACGCGCTTCGTAACGCATTAATTCCAGTTGTAACAATTCTAGGACCAATGGTTGCAGGATTAATTACAGGGACATTAGTTATTGAGCAAATATATGCTGTACCAGGACTGGGGGAACAGTTCGTTAAATCTATTACAGTGAATGACTATACAGTTATTATGGGAACTACAATTTTCTATAGTGCGATTTTCATCTTAGTTATTTTCATTGTTGATATTTTATACGGAATTATTGATCCTCGTATTCGTTTAGCGGGAGGGAAAAAATGATGAAAGATGTACAAAAATTATCTCCAGATTTATTTCAACAAGCCAATCAAAATAATGTTGATAATGAAGTCATTGCCCGTCCAAGCTTAACGTTTTGGCAAGATGTAAGAAGACGTTTGTTCCAACATAAAGGGGCAATGTTCGGTTTCATTTTATTAGCGTTTATTATATTACTAGCAGTTTTAGGACCGATGGTAAGTAAGCATTCTTATAAAGAACAAGACTTAGGTCGTGCGAAATTACCACCGAAAATTCCTGTTATTGAAAATGTTCATTGGCTACCATTTGACGGTACAGATCAATATGGTGTTGACCAATATGAAAAACGTGACATTAAAGAGTATTTCTGGTTTGGTACAGATGATCTTGGACGTGATTTATGGACAAGAACATGGGAAGGTACACGCGTATCGTTATATATCGCTCTTTTAGCAGCGGCGATTGACTTAGTAATTGGGGTTGCTTATGGAGGTATTTCAGCGTTCTATGGCGGTAGAGTAGATAATATTATGCAACGTATTATGGAGATTATTAACGGTATTCCATACTTAATCATCGTTATTTTAATGGTAATCATTATGGGATCTGGTATATGGTCAATTACACTAGCAATGGCGATTACAGGTTGGATAGGGATGTCGCGTATCGTTCGTGGACAAATCCTGAAATTAAAAAATCAAGAATATGTATTAGCATCTCGTACATTAGGTGCAACAAACACACAATTAATTGTAAAACACTTAATCCCGAACGTAATGGGACCAATTATCGTAATGACAATGTTTACAATTCCAACAGCAGTGTTTGGTGAGGCGTTCTTAAGCTTCATCGGTTTAGGTATTCAGCCACCATTCGCATCACTTGGTTCTCTTGTAAACGATGGCTATAAATCAATTCAAACGTATCCACATATGATGTTCATCCCAGCGGTTGTCATCAGTATGTTAATCTTAGCATTCAACTTAATGGCAGACGGATTACGCGACGCGTTAGATCCAAAAATGCGTAAGTAAAAGAGGGGAGAAGTAAAAATGAAAACATTGCTAGAGGTAAAAGATTTGCAAGTCTCCTTTGATACACATGCAGGTGAAGTACAAGCTGTACGCGGTGTTACTTTTGATTTGAAAAAAGGAGAAACATTAGCGATTGTAGGAGAATCTGGTTCTGGTAAATCAGTTACTTCTAAAGCGTTAATGGGATTAATTCCGAATCCTCCAGGACGTATTAAAAACGGTGAAATCGTATTTGAAGGTCGTGACTTAACGAAATTAACAGAAAAAGAAATGCAACAAGTGCGCGGGAAAGATATCGCGATGATTTTCCAAGATCCAATGACATCATTAAACCCAACGATGACAATTGGAAATCAAATTATGGAAGGCCTTATTAAACACCAAGGGATGAGTAAAGCAGATGCACGTAAAGTTGCGTTAGAATTAATCGACCTTGTAGGTATTCCAAATCCAGAAGCGCGCTTAAAACAATATCCTCACCAATTCTCAGGTGGTATGAGACAGCGTGTAGTTATTGCGATGGCGTTAGCTTGTAACCCAAAATTATTAATTGCCGATGAGCCGACAACAGCGCTAGACGTTACAATTCAGGCGCAAATTTTAGAGCTTATGAAAGACATTCAGCAAAAAACAGAAGCGGCAATCATTTTCATTACGCATGACTTAGGTGTAGTGGCAAACGTTGCGGACCGCGTAGCAGTTATGTACGCTGGTAAAGTTGTTGAAATTGGAACGGTTGATGAAATTTTCTACAATCCAAAACATCCGTACACTTGGGGCTTAATCGCATCTATGCCAAGTTTAGATGGTTCAGAAGAAGAGTTATATGCAATCCCTGGAACGCCTCCAGATTTATTAAAGCCGCCAAAGGGAGATGCTTTTGCACCACGTAACCCACAGGCACTGAAAATTGATTTTGAAATGGACCCACCTTTATTTAAAGTAAGTGATACACACTATGCGGCAACTTGGTTACTTCACGAGCAAGCTCCAGAAGTAAGACCGCCGGCAGTTGTTGAAAAACGCATTCTTCAAATGAAAGCAGGTGAACAACATGACTAAACAACGTGAGAAATTAATTGAAGTAAAAAATGTAAAGCAGCACTTCGACGTGAGTGGTGGTGTTGTCAAAGCGGTTAATGATATTTCATTTGATATTTATCGCGGAGAAACATTTGGTCTTGTAGGAGAATCAGGTTGTGGTAAATCAACAACTGGAAGAACGATTATTCGTTTATATGATGCAACTGCTGGTGAAGTGTTGTTCGATGGTGAAAATGTACATGGTAAAAAATCTCGCGCAGAGCTGAAGAAGTTCAACCGTAAAATGCAAATGATTTTCCAAGATCCATATGCATCATTAAACCCTCGTATGACAGTAGGGGATATTATTGCAGAAGGTATTGATATTCACGGACTAGCAAAAGGCAAAAAAGAGCGTATGGACCGTGTTCATGAATTATTAAACACAGTTGGTTTAAATAAAGAGCACGCAAACCGTTTCCCGCATGAATTCTCAGGTGGACAACGTCAACGTATCGGTATTGCTCGTGCACTTGCTGTAGAACCTGAATTTATCATTGCCGATGAGCCAATCTCAGCACTTGACGTATCAATCCAGGCGCAAGTTGTAAACTTACTGAAAAAGTTACAAAAGGAAAAAGGTTTAACATACTTATTCATTGCCCATGATTTATCAATGGTAAAATACATTAGTGATCGCATCGGCGTAATGTACCGTGGTCAAATCGTTGAGCTAACAACAAGTGAAGAGTTATATGCGAATCCAATTCATCCATATACGAAATCACTATTATCAGCAATTCCGCTTCCAGATCCAGATTATGAGCGCAATCGTAAACGTATCGTATACGATCCATCACAACATGATTATGGTAGTGAAGCACCAACAATGCGTGAAATTCGCCCAGGACATTTCGTATTATGTTCTGAAGCAGAGTATAAGAAATATAAAGAGATTTATCAATAATAAAAAAGCCAATCTTCCGTTACGGAAGATTGGCTTTTTTTCTACTATATAATAGATTTGTCAACATTTCTTGGTAAGTCGATATATTTAAAGAATCGCAGATATAAGTTTCCTTTACCAATGAATACACCTTAATTAAAGGAGTATTACTGTGCCTGAACAGAAACACTCTCCTCTTGTTCTGCAGGTTTAACGAGTGCATAACGTTCCCACGCTCTACTTTTCCAGCGGAAGAACATAATGATGGCACGTGTCCATTCATCGATAGCAATCGCTAGCCAAATACCAACGAGCCCCATATCTAAATGGAAGGCGAAAAAGTAACCGAGTGGCAAACTCATTAATACCATAGAGAATGCACCGATTAAAACAGGGTACTTTGCATCACCAGCTGCACGAAGTGAATTGATGATGACAATGTTCATTGTACGCCCTGTTTCTAGTAGGACACTTAGTAAAAGAACTGACGCACCTAATGTAATAATGTGCGGATTATCTGTAAATAGCCCCATTAATTGTGTGCGGAATGTAATAACGAGAGCGACCATACATAAAGTGACGCCAATAGCCCATTTCACACTTTTCCATACGCGTTCATACGCTTCATCTTTTTCGCCACCGCCAACGAGGCGTCCGATAATAATGGCTGTTCCCATACCGATCGCAATAGCAAATAAATAAGTGAACATAGAAATGTTCGTAGCGTATTGTCTAGCCGCTAATGATTCCGTTCCTAAGTATGTTGCATAGTATAAGAAGACAATTTGGCAAGCTTGATACATAACCTGCTCAAATGCAGATGGAATCCCGATCTTTAAAATTTTCCCGATGTATTCTTTAGATAAGGTGAAGTAATATTGTAATTTCACACGGTATTCCATAACGCGGTACAGTAACCAGAAGAAAACGATAAGTGCGATTAATCTGCTGACAGCAGAAGAAATGGCAGCCCCTTGTACACCGAGCTCTGGGAAACCAAATTTCCCAAAAATGAGTACGTAGTTTCCAGCGATATGAATAATATTCATTCCAAGTGAAATAAACATCGCTTGCTTTGTGAAGCCATGTACGCGGATAATTGCGGCTAATGAATTAATAATAGCTTGAAGGAAAATAGCGCCTCCGACGATGGATAAATAGCCTTGTGCATACATGAGTACATCGCCTTGTAAGTTCATTGCCATCATCATATGTTTTGAAAATAATAGAAAACCAGCGCTTATAATGAGTCCGACCACTAAATTTAATGTGACGGCTAAAGCTGATATTTTTGATGCTTCCATAAAACGTTTGGAACCGAGGTATTGAGATACGACGATAGCTGCGCCGTTCCCGATGACTTCAAGTACCAAAATAGCGATATGGAGGTATTGATTCGCTGCACCAACCCCGGATACAGCATCGTCTGATAATGCACTTAACATGAAAGTATCAGCGATCCCCATTAACATAAATAGAAAAACTTCTAGAAAAATAGGCCATGTTAATAAGAATAAACTTAATTTCTCTGTCGGCCCGTTTTTTGCTTGAATTGCTGTCATGTCCCGTCCCCTCTTTACCGATATCTATTTTTAGCAAAGTGTATCGTAACATATTTTCTTATCCTTTGCACTCATTTTAACCTACATATCTTTAATGTGAAGGTAGCACTATTTTATGATAAAAAGAGGGGGATAATTATGCGTAAAGTATTATAAGATATAAATTATATTTTTCTCTGATAATTTAGAAAAATATAAAAATAGTTATTTTTAACACTTAAGTAAGGAAAAACGGCAATATAAAACGTTTACAAAGGTTTATTTTTTAACAGAAAATTTTAATGAAATAGAAATATAAATATACAAAAAATATATTTGTGTGTATAATATGAATTATTAGAACATATATATATTTCTTTTTGTTTGAAAATGAAAGGGCTAACATTTTTTGTGGAGGGTGGAAGTATGAAAAAAAAGATGCCAGTTTTTGTAGTATCAACAGTAGCGATGAGCATGATGTTAGGGGCATGTAGCTACCAAAAAGATGAGCCGCAAGCGAACGCAAAAGGGGATAGCGGGAAAAGCGGTGCAAAGCAAGTTATTAACTTAATTGAAACACAAGAAATTCCAACGATGGATCCAGCGTTATCAGCTGATGCAGTTTCTTCAAGAGTAATGACTAATACGATGGAAGGCTTATACAGTTTAGGAAAAGATGATAAGCTAGTTCCTGGTGTAGCGAAGGAATTCCAAAAGTCAGAAGACGGTAAAAAATATACATTTAAATTACGTGAAGACGCAAAATGGTCAAATGGTGAACCTGTGACGGCGAAGGATTTCGTATACGCATGGCAAAGAGCGATTAACCCAGATACAGCTGCGAAATCAGCGTACATTATGTATGATATAAAAAATGCAGAGAAAATTAATAAAAAAGAGATGAGTCCAGATCAATTAGGCGTAAAAGCGATTGATGATCATACATTAGAAGTGGAATTAGACAATTCAATTCCATACCTTGTAGATTTAATGGTATATCCAATCTTCTATCCTGTGAATGAAAAGTTTGTGAAAGAGCAAGGTACGAAGTTTGGTTTGGAAGCGAATACAACACTTTATAACGGGCCATTTACATTAAGTGATTGGCAACATGAACGTAGCTTTAAAATGACAAAGAGCGCGTCATATTGGGACAATAAAGAAGTGAAGATTGAGGAAGTAAACTTTAATATTGTAAAAGATACGTCTACGCCAATTAATTTATATGAAACAAACGCAGTCGATCGAGCGACGTTATTAGCAGAGTTCATCGATAAATATAAAGGAAAACCAGATTTCCAAACGGTAGAAGATACATCTGTATTCTTCCTTCGTTTAAATCAAAAAGACCCAGCTTTAGCAAATAAAAATATTCGTAAAGCAATTTCACTTGCTTTTGAACGTAAGCCGTTCGTTGATACATTATTAAATAACGGTTCTAAGCCAGCAACAGGATTAATTCCTGATAACTTCATTAAAGGGCCAGATAAGAAAGACTTCCGTGCTGTAAATGGAGATATTGTAAAACCAAACGTGAAAGAAGCGAAGAAATATTGGGAAGCTGGTAAAAAAGAGCTTGGTAAAAATGAAATCGAATTAGAGTTATTAAATGAAGATGTTGAATTATCGAAGAAAACAGGTGAATATTTAAAAGGTGAATTAGAAAAGAATTTACCAGGTTTAACAGTGAAAATTAAACAACAACCATTTGCGCAAAAACTAAAACTAGAAGATGCGGGCGATTATGTGATGTCATTCTCTGGATGGAGTGCAGACTTCCCAGATCCAGTTACATACCTTGATATGTTCGTAACGGACGGATCACAAAATAAAATGAAATACTCTAATCCGAAATATGATGAAATTATCATGAAAGCGAAGAAAGATGGAAGTGATGTAAATGCTCGTTGGAAAAACTTACTGGAAGCAGAGAAAATGTTACTTGATGATGCTGCGATTGTTCCAGTATATCAACGTGGTAGAGCATACTTACAAAGAGAATCAATTAAAAATATGTACAACCATAAATATGGCGGCGATTTAAGCTTTAAATGGGCGTCAGTAGAGAAATAAGAAAAAAGCAGGTGATTACCTGCTTTTTTTAATACGTACGTTTCTTATAAATACCTTTCCCCCCAACTTGGTTCCAGCCGGATTGTACATCCAAACTTTTATTAACAAACTTCATCTTTTCTTTTCCGCCAAAGAGTTTTTCACCAATGCTATTTGTAATGACACCAATCAATGCTGTGATTCCGATGATGAGGGCAGCAACGGTGACAAAATCAATAAAAAAAGCAATCATTTGAAAATTCCCCCTTTGCCTGTCTGTATGTTTATTGTATGAGATAAAAGATAAAAAAGAAAGAAATGTCAGAAAAATAATTGATTTATTTTAGAAATCGTATAGACATGGATGAGGATGTTTGTTAAAATAAGAACAAGTGTTCCTTTTGATTCTCACTTGTATAGTCTTACATATCTTAATTGATTTATCAAGAAAAGGTAAGAAAACGTTCTCTTTTTCATAGAGAAGATTATGGGGAAATAACTGTATATCACATGAAAAATCTATGACAAGCCAGTATTAAGAGGGTTGAAGGTTATTGTTCAAGTACAGCTGAAGTTAGTGTAATTATGTTACATAGCAGTGGAATACACGGATGAGTTTTCTCAATTAGAAGGAAATTTACTGTATATTTCTTGCAAAATCTATTGTATAATGATTATAGAAGTTACTTATTAAAAGTAATTGTTGTTTGCTAAAAGTTGTTGCTTACATGAAATGCGATTTTTTGCACTTTGTTATAAGACAAGGTATTGTAAAAAATTGCTGAATTTAGAAATTTAAACTGTAATTAGTACAGAATTTGTACTCTTTAAGGAGAGTGAGCTTTGTATGGTAACATTATATAGTTCTCCAAGCTGTACGTCTTGTAGAAAGGCGAAATTATGGCTAGAGGAAAATCATATTCCTTATACAGAACGTAATATTTTCTCAGATCCATTAACGATTGAGGAAATTAAAGAGATTTTACGTATGACAGAAAGCGGAACGGATGAGATTATTTCTACTCGTTCAAAAGTTTTCCAAGAATTAAATGTAAATTTAGAGTCTTTACCACTTCAAGATTTATATAAGATGATTCGTGACTATCCAGGGATTTTACGTCGTCCAATTATGATTGACGAGAAACGCCTTCAAGTAGGTTACAATGAAGACGAAATCCGCCGTTTCTTACCACGTACAGTAAGAACGTTCCAATTACGTGAAGCACAGCGTCTTGTAAATTAATTATAATAATATGAAAACCTTCTACCTATTATATAGTAGAAGGTTTTTTTTAATGTTTCACGTTTCGTAATCGAACTTGTTGCACGATAATACCGATGCATAGAACAGTGAAAATGAATAAGAAAGGCATGCTTGTGGTGAAATTTGGATTATTATGAAAGAACGTTGCAAGCCTGTCTTCATGTGTAACCATTTTTCCTGCTGTATAGGCGAGAATCGCTGCTCCGCAATAAATGAGGAATGGAAAGCGTTCCATAAGTATTAAAATAAGTTTGCTACCCCAAATAATAATCGGGATAGAAATGAGTAAGCCGATTATTACGAGTAAAAATCTTCCGTGAGCTGCACCTGCAATGGCAATAACGTTATCAAACCCCATAACGAGATCCGCGAATACAATTGTACGCACAGCTTGAAATAAAGTTGTTTTCCCCTGAATAGCAGAAAGATCGTTGCTATTATCAGTTAGTAAATTCACTGCAATTAATGTAAGTAAAACGCCCCCGATAAGTTGTAGAAATGGAATGTCGAGTAAATAGACAGCTAGTATAGTAAGGATAATTCTTAGTACGATTGCTAAAAGAGTACCAATCAAAATGGCTTTATTTCGTTTCGATTCAGGTAAATTTCGGCTAGCTAGTGCGATGACGATTGCGTTGTCACCACCTAATACAACATCGATACCGACAATCATTAGTACAGATGTTAAAAACTCTAAGTCCATTCGTCTGCCTCCATTTATGAAGTTTTAATAAGCGAACTGTATGTATGTGGTGAAGAGAGACTAAATAATCTTCTCTAATAAAAGTTTCACTTTATTACAGTGTACGGGGGAGGGTGGAAATGTATGTCCAAATTTTTCATAAGTGAGAAATCGCTATAATGATATATTTGTGTAGGTGGTCGAATGAAGATAGGCATATAACTATTTTTGTAAAATAAATCGATTTTATTTCCATTCTGGAGAATCTTATCATAAAATGAGAGTACAAGAATCTATTGATTTGTCATATGAGTGGGGAATCCCTTCATAACAATTCTAAGCAGGAAGGGAGAGTTGTATTTTGGATATTGAAAGAATTAATGACCATACGATGAAATTTTTTATTACGTACATTGATATAGAGGATAGAGGGTTTAATCGTGAAGAAATTTGGTATGACCGCGAACGAAGTGAAGAGCTCTTTTGGGAGATGATGGACGAAGCTCGTGATCATGATGATTTCTTTATTGATGGACCGTTATGGATTCAAGTGCAAGCAGTCGATAAAGGGATTGAAGTACTTGTAACGAAAGCAGAGCTTTCAAAGGATGGACAAAAGCTAGAACTACCAATAGGTGTAGATAAAATTATAGACATTCCTCTAGATGAAGGCATTGAATCATTATTCCAGCAAGAATTAGTGGAGGAGGTAGAAGAACAAGCAGGAACAAACTTTAACGAAGATGGTACGTTTGGCTTTTTAATTAAGTTTAATGATTTTGAAGATGTCATTTCATTAAGCCACCGTCTTATCTTTGAAGATATAAAAGATGAGCTGTATTCATTTGAGAACCGCTATTATGTATATGTGGAATTCGATGAAGTGCTACATGATGAAGAAGAAATTGATCGTATTTTAAGTATTGTTTTAGAATACGGAGAAGAATCAACTTTAACAATTCATCGTGTAAGTGAGTATGGGAAACAAATTGTGAAAGAGCGTGCGCTTGAAACAATTCGCAATAATTTTCCTGCTAAAACGTAGGCCGATTTCTGTAGTATGAAATCGGCTTTTTATATGAAGAATAGGAAAGCTTTCTTAGTAAGGAGGTAAGAGATGAAAAATACATTAAAGTTGATTTTCTTTGTTCTACTATTGTTCGCATTATTTGTTTCGTTACGTATGTTTATTGATGTAGCATTTTATTCGGATGTAATTGGGATAAAAGATGTTTCGATTTTAGGTATTATTAGTATTTTATTTACGGTGTCTGCATTTTTAATTGGCTGCGTTATTTTCTTAGAGAACCGTCATCCGTCTAAAACACTTACATGGCTCATTGTGTTAGGTATTTTTCCGGTATTTGGATTCTTCGCTTATTTATTATTTGGACAGAACTTTCGGAGGAAGAGAATGTTCCAAAAGAAGGCGTTGCTCGATGAACAAGCATTTTTACAATATAAGGGGCATGAAGATTACGAAGAACGGATTTTGCGCAATCATAAGCATCAAGAGCTGTTATTTCGTTTAGCGGACCGCTTAGGCGCTTTAAATATTTCATTTCAAACTGAAACGAGAACATTAACAAATGGAGATGAAACGTTTCAGGCCATTTTAGATGGATTAAAACGAGCGAAACACCACATTCATATGGAATATTACATTGTGCGTGATGATAAGCTTGGAACAGAAATTAAAGATATTTTAATACAGAAATCAAAAGAAGGTGTTGTCGTTCGTTTTTTATATGATGCGGTTGGAAGTTTTAGGTTATCGAATTCATATATTGAAGAATTGAATGATGCAGGAGTAGAAATGATTCCGTTTTTCCCTGTGCGCTTTCCGATTTTAAACGATAAGATTAATTATCGAAACCACCGGAAAATCGTTATTATTGATGGAAACGAAGGGTTTGTCGGTGGATTAAATATTGGTGATGAATATTTAGGAAAGGATAAATATTTCGGTTTTTGGCGAGACACGCATTTATATTTGCGTGGTGAAGCTGTTCAAAGCTTGCAACTTATTTTCCTTCAAGATTGGTTTTATATGACTGGTGAGGCTGTGCTGGCCCCTGAATATTTACAAGCGAAAGCAGTTGAGGGTGATCATTGGGGAGGCGTACAGCTCGTTGCAGGTGGACCAGATAATAAATGGGAAACAATTAAACATTTATACTTTGCCATGATTGCTTCTGCGCGGAAATCCATTTGGATTGCGACGCCGTATTTCATTCCGGATGATGATATTTTATCCGCATTAAAGGTAGCGGCACTTGCTGGTATTGATGTCCGTTTGTTAATGCCAAGTAAGCCTGATAAGCGCACCGTCTTTTACGCATCGAGATCGTACTTCCCAGAGCTTTTAGATGCAGGGGTAAAGATATATGAATACGAAAAAGGTTTTCTCCATAGTAAAGTTGTCATTGTGGATTCTGATTTAGCTTCAATTGGGACTGCTAATATGGATATGAGAAGTTTTCATTTGAACTTTGAAGTAAATGCCTTTTTATATGATACAGACAGCATTCGAAAACTTGTTCAAGATTATAAAGAGGATATAGAAGAATCAAGTGAAATTCATGTCGATCGTTTTCATAAAAGGCGTCTTCATAGACGAATTGTTGAATCGACGTATCGATTATTATCACCTTTATTATAAAAAGAGATGTCCGAAATTGGGACATCTCTTTTTTAAAAGGAATTTGTAATAAATTGTAGAATATAAGGAGCTGAAAGGGTGTGATTCCGATGTTTATCGCCAAAAGAGAAAACGGAGAAAAAATTCATCTACTCTATCATCATGATGAAGAGCTTTTACATCGTATGCGTAAAATGGAAAGCTTCTTTTGCATAGCTTGCGGGAAGGAAGTGCAAATGAAATTAGGGAAACAAAAAAGTTGGCATTTTGCTCATAAGAAAATGGACGCGTGTCTTGCCTTTTATGAAGCAGAATCTATGTATCATATGCACGGTAAAGAATTGTTATATAGGTGGTTCAAACGTCAAAACTTTCCTGTGTATATAGAGCACTATCTTCCGGAAATTCAGCAACGACCAGATATTTTCATAGAGAGAGCAGGGAGAACAATTGCGATTGAATATCAATGCGCTAATCTCTCTATAGAGCAGCTGTACAAACGAACCTATTCGTATTGGCGAGCTGGTATACAGGTCATTTGGATCATTGGTGGAAATCAATTGAAAAGGCAATCAGCATATTGGATGAAATTCTCCTCACTTATGGCTTTCTCCTTACAATCTTATCCTCAGCCATTTCTTATTTTCTTCTGTTCGAAACAAAAATTATTTATGAAATGCGCGTTTCTCACTTCATTTTCTACAAGCGTCTCTTTCTCACATATTATCTACTTACCAACTGAAACGACTACTTTTGAAATGCTCTTTTCTCCCGTCTCTTTCCGAAAAAAAACATTAGGTGAGGAATGGAAAAAGCGAAAGAGCTATTTTCGGCAAAATGCGCTGCCGATTTGGAATTACAATCATAAGTCACTATTACGCCTCTTATATCAATGTAAATGTACCCCAGCAAATTTTCCTTCTGAAATCGGTGTGCCACTCCCGTCCTCATTTGCTTTTCAAACAAATCCATTTATATGGCAAGCTTTTCTATATATAAAGTGTATAGGTGAGCTTGCGGTAGGGGATTGTATTTCCCTTCAATATGTATGTAGTTATGTGAAAACGTATGTGAAAAGGCGCATGCTCCCGTACTTTTCACGGCATATATGGAAAGTAGCAGTTGCTGAATATATGACATTTTTATGTTATACAGGTGTATTGCAGAAAGTAGGGACTTATAAGTACCGGAAAAAAAGAGAGGTAGTTATGTTAAAAACAGAGGAGGAAGTTATGAAATATGATGAAATTTGCTTAGCGTATGCCTTATCTTTATTTGAGGCAAAGTACAACATGAGAGAAGGAAAAGGGGATATAATAAAGACTGATCGTGAAGGAATTACATAAGAAAAAATCGAATTGTATGTAAGTAGAGATATTTAAAGGAGGGCTTAAAGGATGTCTGAACAAAACACAGTAAAAACATTACCAGATCGCAAAGAAATTGAAGAATCAAGTACGTGGCGATTAGAAGATATTTTCCAAACAGATGCAGAATGGGAAAAAGAATTCCAAGCTATTAAAGAGCTATTACCGAAGTTAACTGAATTTAAAGAGAAACTTGGTGACTCTGCGAACAATTTACTTGAAGCATTGCAATATGAAGACGAAATTTCAATGCGATTAGGTAAGCTATATACATATGCACATATGCGTTACGATCAAGATACAACAAACTCTGTGTATCAAGCGTTAAATGACCGCGCAACAAATTTATATTCACAAGTATCTAGTAGCACAGCATATATTGTGCCTGAAATTTTATCGATTTCAGAAGATACACTGCAAACATTCTTGACAGAAAATAGAGACTTAAGTGTATATGAACATGCATTAGAAGAAATTACGCGTCAACGCCCGCACGTATTATCTGAAGCGGAAGAGGCTCTATTAGCAGAAGCATCTGAAGTAATGAGTGCGTCAAGTAATACATTTGGTATGTTAAATAATGCGGATTTGAAATTCCCATCTATTAAAGGTGAGGATGGAGAAGAAGTGGAAATTACACATGGTCGTTACATTCAGTTTTTAGAAAGTGATGATCGTCGTGTGCGCGAAGATGCATTCAAAGCTGTATATGAAACGTACGGAAAATATAAGAACACATTTGCAAGTACGTTAAGCGGAGCTGTGAAACGTAATAATTTCAATGCGCGTGTTCGTAAATACGATTCTGCACGTCAAGCGGCATTAAGTAATAATAATATTCCTGAAGCGGTATATGATCAACTTGTTGAATCTGTACATGATAATTTACACTTGCTACATCGTTACATTGATATTCGTAAGCGTGCACTAGGACTTGATGAGCTTCATATGTATGATTTATATACACCACTTGTACCAGAAGTGAAAATGAACGTGAAGTATGAAGAAGCACAAGACATGTTATTAAAGTCTTTAAATGTACTTGGTGATGAGTATGTTGACATTTTAAAAGAAGCATATGAAAATCGCTGGGTAGATGTGTATGAGAATAAAGGAAAGCGAAGCGGAGCATATTCATCTGGTGCATATGGAACAAATCCGTATATTTTAATGAACTGGCATGATAATGTAAATAATTTATATACACTTGCTCATGAGTTCGGTCATTCCGTGCATAGTTACTATACAAGAAAGACGCAGCCGCACGTATACGGTGATTATTCAATCTTCGTTGCGGAAGTAGCATCAACTTGTAATGAAGCACTTCTAAACGATTATTTATTAAAAACGACAGAAGATAAGAAAGAGCGTCTATACTTATTAAATCATTATTTAGAAGGATTCCGTGGTACTGTATTCCGTCAAACGATGTTCGCAGAGTTTGAGCATATTATTCATAAGAAAGTACAAGAAGGACATGCGGTTACGCCAGACATGTTAACGGAGATCTACTATGATTTAAATAAGAAATATTTTGGTGATGCTTTAGTAATCGATGAAGAAATTGGTTTAGAGTGGTCTCGTATTCCGCACTTCTACTACAACTATTACGTATACCAATACGCAACAGGATTTAGTGCAGCAACGGCTTTATCTAAACAAATTTTAGAAGAGGGGCAACCAGCAGTAGAACGTTACATTAATGAGTTCTTAAAAGCAGGAAGCTCAGATTATCCAATTGAAGTGCTGAAAAAAGCTGGAGTAAATATGGCATCTCCAGAACCGGTAAAAGAAGCGCTACAAGTATTTGAAGAGAAATTAAATGAATTAGAAGCATTATTATTTGAAGAGAAGTAATTGTAAAGACGAGGAATTTCCCTCGTCTTTTTTGTTTTAAATATTTTTGTCGATATTTGTCGAAAGAATAAGGTGAATTTCTTTCTTTTTTCTAAATTAGAAGGCAGTTTTACAGGTGATTTTTGTAGTTAAAACCCTTTAAATCGTTTTTTATGGTTGAAATAAGAGAGAGCGATGACAATGACTCCAAATAAAAGAGGGAAGGCAATAATTTTAGGAAAAGCTTGTAGTAGAGAGAGGATGTACAAGAAAAAAGAAACGATGACAGCTAGTAAGATAAGTAAAATATATGTTTTTTTCATACAGAACACCTCCAAAATAGCTTTTTTATAGCTTATTCAGAAATGAAAACGTTTAGAATGTGACAAAAGTGTGAAATTCGACAAAAGGGGTTGTCATCTGACGTCGAATCTTGTAATATAATAAGCGTGAACGAATTCACATACAAACATATACCCCTTTGTTTGAACGTGAAAATTTCTCCCATCCCCTTTAATATTTTTATAAGCCGTAAAGAAGAAGACCTGGTGTTTTACACCAGGTCTTCTTCTTTTGCTATCCATTTCCAATAACGCTCACATTTTACGTCAATCATTTGTACTTTTCGTTTCAGTTGTAATTTTTTCAGTTCACGCTCGATTTCTTGCTGCGAGCAGTCATATATAAATGCTACTTCTTTTGAAGATATAAATTGCGTTGCTTCTAGTAACACTTCTAAAGGTGGTAATGGTTCTGGCTCGATTTCACATTTTACAAGTTCTTTCAATAATTGTACGTATACGTCGTAGGAATATGTTCCAGCGATTTTAATACCTTCTTCATCTGAATTTGCATGAAAGAATACGAGAGAAGGTATTTCTGTAATATGCATCTCATTTGTAAATTTCAAGTCACATTGGAAAGCTTTTTTTGCGCTAGCGGAATGTAGGTCTTTTTTAAATTCTTCTACATCAATATCGCTATCTCTTGCACAGGCAAGTAATAATTCGCAGTCAGGGTTTGATACATTTTCAAGGAAAATGTATTCTTGGAGTTTTCGTAAAAACTTCGAACCTGCTTTTCGGCCCTGTAACTCCGCTGCCTTAATTGCCATCGAAACTAAATATGGTGTTGACGATGCTTCTTGCATATGTACCTTTCCATCACATGAAAAACCTTGTAAACTTGTTGTCTTTTCCCACACAAATCGAATATTAGCAGGTTTATTCCATTTGTGTGAGGAAGCGTTCGTTCCGTCCACTTTTCCTGTTACGATATGACGAATAGAGAAGTATTTCCCGTATTCAAGCCATAGTTTAATAATAAAGGGCTCAATTTCCCAGCAATCTTTACAAAGTGGATCAATAAATAAATATGCTTCTACAGACTTATGCTCACATGCGGAAGGAGATGGCATATTTATATGCTTTGCTTCCTGCTTATCCATTACACTTCACCTGTTTCGTTTGGAGTATTAACCATATGCTGAGCGGTTAACGCTAAACGTTCAAAAACGAACTCTCTTATATGACCGTGCACTCCTGTGTCATCCATTGCTTGCTCCATACATGATAGCCAAGCCTCTGCTCGTTTTGGAGTAATCTCAAACGGAAGATGGCGTGCTCTTAACATAGGATGACCATGTTCTTCAGTGTACAAATTAGGACCACCTAAATATTGCGTTAAAAATTGTTTCTGCTTCCTAGCGGTTTCTGTTAAATCATCCGGGAAGATGGGAGATAGGTCAGGGTGTTTACTGACATAGGAATAAAACGTGTCTACTAATATTGCAATGCATTGTTCACCGCCAATTGCTTCAAATGGTGTCATCGGTTGCTTGCTCATCCTTTATAAACTCCTTTTTCCATGAAATGTATATCTATTGTAGCAATGGAATGTTCTAGAGGGCAAATAAACAGCCTTCATAACGTTCTTTGCTTATTTTTCAAATGTAAAAGAATCTTTTCCTTTTAAAAAGTGAGATATATCCACTAGTAGAACGTATTCACTAGTGGAATTTTCACTTTAGCGTGCTTTGTTTTGTTTGGCAAGGAAAAAGCGTTTTACTTTATTATTTGTATGACGGATTGGTATGTCGTGCTGTTTTAATAAATGAATAAATGCAGCTTTTCCTGTTTCTTCATCTTGCACTTCAAATTCAATTTCATAATCATCGTGATTGTAATAGAAACTATGATCAAAGACAAGCGTTCCGCCTTCAAATAGTGTTTCGGCTCTTTCAGTTGTTAAACTACCCATATAAGTTAAAGTGGAAACAGGAATTTGTAATTTGTGTAGTTGATCCATTACAGTCCCTGGAATGATTACGTTTGTTTCCATCATCATTCTTGCTTCGTCTTCTGTTACGACTTGATGCGTTTCTAACAAGCCGACTTCTGCAGGTTGTTTCAATGTTAATGTATAAATTTCGCCTTTATGACGAATACGAAGTGCAGAGCCAGCTTCTTTTAATGAGAAGCCTGGTGTTTCAAAGTAATGATTCACCTGTTTCGTAAATACTTCAATAGAGAATGATTTACATAATGTATCGAATTCTTCTTCTGTCACAATATTTTTAAATTCAATTTCAATTTCTTGTGTCATTGTATGCGCGCTCCTTTTAAAAAATAATTCTTTACACATTATCGCTTTTTCATAAATTTGGTTCAATGTTTTATTTGTTTGCGTCCATGTTATGATACAATAATACTGTTAAGTAAGACAGGAAGTTGAGATGGAGGAGTTAGAGCATGCAAAATAAAATTCAAGTTAAGAGCGTAGAAAAGAGAGAGAATGCGCTTATTTTTTGTGCGGAAAATAATGAAATAGAGGTAAAGGAGTTAAGTGCGCGTAATCACGTACTTGTCGACTCAGACAATTTATCATTTTTATATATTTTAGAAAACGAATCATCTTTCATTTATGTAAGTATTCCGCACACATGCTGGGAAGCAATGCATGAAGCGATGAATAACGATATAGTAATGTTCGTTCGTGTGAATGACGTTGAAATGGAATTAGAAAATTTAAAAGAAGAAGTAGAATATTTAGTTGAAAATATTGAAGGTAATGCAAATTACGGAGAAGAACTAGTAACTGCTGTAGAAAAAGTATTTCTATAAGCAAATGGATTGATTTTGGTGGTGGTTGAAATGAAGCGAAATTGGGAAGAATTTTTAGCACCTTACCATCAAGCGGTGGCAGAGCTGAAAGTGAAACTAAAAGGAATGCGTACTCAATTTGCAATGTTAACAGAGCATTCTCCAATTGAGTTTGTAACAGGAAGGGTAAAGTCGGTTGCTAGTATTATTGATAAAGCGGAGAAAAGAAATGTACCGCTGGATCGGCTCAGAGAAGATATGCAAGACATCGCGGGCCTTCGAATGATGTGTCAATTTGTTGATGAGATTAAGCCTGTTGTAGAATATCTTCGAAAACGAAATGACTTTGAAATCGTGGAAGAACGTGATTATGTCACGCAAAAGAAAGATAGCGGCTATCGCTCTTATCACGTTGTCATTAGTTACCCCGTTCAAACGATTCAGGGAGAAAAAAAAGTATTGGTAGAAATCCAAATACGCACGTTAGCAATGAATTTTTGGGCAACAATTGAGCATTCTTTAAATTATAAATATAGTGGACGTTTTCCTGAAGATATTAAAATACGCTTGCAACGCGCAGCGGAAGCGGCGTTTTTATTAGATGAAGAAATGTCTTCTATTCGTCTTGAGATTCAAGAAGCGCAGAAAGCTTTTTCAAGAAAACAAGAAACGAAGGATTCCGAATCATAAACTAAAGGGTGTTGGGCGATGAAATTTACAATTATGTCAAAGGGAGATCAATCATCAGATACACTGGCAAGCACGATGAAAGAATACTTGCTAGATTTTGGATTTATAATGGATGAAAAGGAACCCGATATTGTAATTTCTGTTGGGGGAGATGGAACGCTTTTATACGCGTTTCATCGTTATTATAATCGATTGGATGAAACAGCATTTGTTGGTGTACATACAGGGCATTTAGGTTTCTATGCAGATTGGTTACCGACAGAAGTAGAGAAATTAGTAATTGCAATTGCTAAAACACCATTCCAAGTGGTGGAATATCCGCTTTTAGAAGTGATTATTCGCTATGTGAATGGGAGTAAAGAATCACAGTATTTGGCGATGAATGAAGCAACTGTAAAAAGTGCAGAAGGTACATTAGTAACAGAAGTAGAAATACGCGGAGAGTACTTTGAAACGTTCCGCGGAGATGGTCTTTGTATTTCTACTCCTTCGGGAAGTACTGCGTATAATAAGGCGCTTGGCGGAGCGATTATTCACCCTTCTATTGAAGCGATTCAAATTGCAGAAATGGCATCTATTAATAACCGTGTGTTTCGTACTGTAGGCTCGCCACTCGTATTGCCGAAGCATCATACATGTGTGTTGAAGCCGGCTGCAGGAATGAACTTACAAATTACGGTGGACCATTTAACGATGGTTCATCAAGATGTGAAATCAATCCAGTATCGCGTTGCAAACGAGAAAGTACGATTTGTTCGTTTCCGTCCATTCCCGTTCTGGAAACGAGTTCGTGACTCGTTTGTTGCAGATAAATAGAAAGGGTTTATATATTTGAACAGATTTACATTGAAATGGGATATAGAATCGGCTGAAGAGGGAACTTTAGTTAGAGAATTTTTAAAAACAAAAGGGATTTCTAAAGCCGCCTTAACGGATATAAAATTTCGCGGCGGAGCTATTGAAGTAAATAATCAACATGCGAGTGTTCGTCATCAGTTGCAAGCTGGTGAAGAATTACGTGTCTTTTTTCCAGTGGAAGAAAGAAGTGAAGGGATGATTAAAGAAGATATCCCTTTAAGTATTGTATATGAAGATGATGCGGTTCTTGTCATAAACAAAGAGGCGAACATGTCAACGATTCCGTCTAGAGAACATCCGGCAGGGAGTGTTGCGAATGCGCTCTTATCTTATTATGATAAGCAGCATCTTGCAAGTACGGTGCACATCGTAACAAGATTAGATCGTGATACTTCAGGGCTTATGCTTATTGCAAAAAATCGTTTCGTGCATCATCTTTTATCGAAACAGCATCAACAAAAAGCTGTGAAAAGAACATATGAAGCAATTGTTCACGGTGAGATGATAGAACGAGAAGGAACGATTGATGCACCGATTGGACGAAAATCGGATAGCATTATTGAGCGAACCGTTTGTGAAAATGGGCAAAGAGCAGTTACTCATTTTAGAATGATGGATAGCGCCAATCATAAGACACATGTATCACTTGAGCTTGAGACCGGAAGAACGCATCAAATTCGTGTACATATGGCTCATATAGGCCACCCGTTACTTGGTGATGATTTATATGGAGGACGAAGAGATGTGATAAAACGTCAAGCACTTCATAGTACATCTTTGACGTTTTATCATCCTATTTTAGAGAAGGAAATGTCTTTCACTACAACGATTCCAAGCGATATGGAAGAGGTATTAAGGCATACTTAAAAAGGGAACAAAATTCTTATGTAACGAAGAATTTTGTTCCCTTTTTTCTTAGCGGAATAATATTAAAATTTGATTTTCACCCGTGCGCTTTATAACGAAAAAGCCACTTTCGGATTTTGTAGCAATGCCATCGTTATTTGGACGACAATATCCATGCGTTTCGCAAGTGCCGTCATCGCGTACTAACATTTGTCCAATTAATCCGACAGGAAGCCACTCGGTACGATCTTTTCTTGCTATATATTTGCAAGTTGGATCCCATTCTGTATTTAAAAGAGGTTGTATGTCTTGCGATTCCGTACGTACATATTGGCGTTTTCCAAAGTTATCTGTTTTATAGCGTTTTTGCCAACTTAAAGCACCGCTATTTCCTATAAGGGCAGGGGTTGCACTAGATATTCCTAAAATGAATGAATCATTTGAAGTAGCGATCCGAATTTTTTCTTCGCTACTAAATGTAACGAAATAACCTACATCAATAAAATGATTGTCTGCTGTTTCAAACATTTGTGCAAAATCAGTTCCACTTGCATTGTAAGAAGCGCCATCAATATACATTTCCCCATTATGAGCAAGCCACTTTGCACCGATATTATGATCGGTTTCATTTGTGCCGTTTGCAATAAACCAAGAATAAGATTCTTCTGCTATGCCGAAGCGCCCCATAATATGGCTACCCGCAAAATGAGCTGTTGATGTATGATTACCTTCCGCATGAGAAGAGAATCCGTTAGCGATAGTCGCGGTTCCTTCTGCATGTGCTGCTTCGCCTAAAGCGATTGTATGTTTACCTTCTGCATGAGAATAAGAGCCACCTGCTGTCGTTTCACTTCCTTCACTATGGGAACTATGTCCAGTTGCTTTCGTTTTTGATCCTTCCGCATGAGAGAAAGAAGCTTTTGCGTGTGTAAGAAGCCCTTCTGAATGTGAAGCTGTACCCTCTGCATTAGAGTGAAGCCCCTCTGCATGTGCATACCGTCCGCCTTTTTTTACTTTTGTATTTTCAGGTGTAGGAGTTTGAATTATGATCGTTTTTTCTGTTTGTATATCATTGGATGGTGCTAATGCTTCTCTCATTTTTTTCACTTGATTTATAATAGCAGCTGGAATTTCTGATTCTGCTTTTTTATTAATTGCTACAGGGATGTCTTCTTCTGTATTTTTCTCTGTTTGCTCAGAAGGCACAATCTGTTCAGGGTGAGTAGAGAGAGGTTTATTTTTTTGCTGCATCTTTGTTTTTCTATTATCGATTATGCGGCTCATTACAGCATTTTCTAAAGAGACATATTTTGGTTTAGCTTTGTTTTTGGGGGAAGCCCCTTGTCCGTCCGGTTCTTCTAAAGCTGCAGCTCGAATGCTGCACCAGTTGTTAATTCCGTACATGGGTAGATAAAAAGGCGGGCATTTTCTTTTTTGTTTAGAAGATTTTTTCTTCATTCTGTCACCTCCTGCGACAGTATATGCCGTGTAATTAAAAAAAGATGCACTTTATTGCATCTTTTTTTAATTACTTTACCTAGTTTTTATAGGAGAACAGCCTAAATGATACGGTAATCCTCGTAATTTGTGAATGGTATCTGAAATAAGGATAGTTATGAAATTGGGCGAAATTTTTCAGGGACAAAAGACAGGGAGGAAGGGACGGACACGGTTTCCATCTCAGGGTAACGTAGTCCGGTTAGTTTGCCACCAAATACAGCGCCAGTGTCAATATTGACTGTATGATTTACGAAGCGAGGTTCTTTAACGGGTGTATGTCCATATACAATCCAAGCTTTTCCTTTATATTCTTTTGCCCAGTCGCGACGGACAGGAGAGCCGTCAGCATGTTTTTCTCCTGTAATATCGCCATATAATACAAAGGTTTGTACTTTTTTATCTTGTCTTCCTATGTAATCTTGCCGAATTCCAGCGTGACATACAATTAACCTTTTCTCATCGAGTACGTGATATAAAGGGGATTGCTCATAAAGTGTGATGAATTTTTCTTTTATAATGTTTTGTTTATGAGAAGGCAGTGCTTCATATTCGGCAACAGTTGTTTCGAGTCCATGAGCGATTGTCACATTACGCCCAAGGAAAAAACGGTATAGTTTATTACAGTGATTTCCCGGAGCGTAATAAGCTATTTTTTTATTTATGACAAGTTCCCATACAATTTCAATCATACGTAATGAATGAGGGCCGCGATCTGTAATATCACCAACAAATGCAAGCTTACGTTGGTCAGGGTGAAACGGCAGGTCACTATTCCAGTTGTATCCGAGTTTCGTCGTTAAATCTTGAAACTCTTGAAAGCATCCATGAATATCCCCTATAATGTCAAATTTCATATTTAAACCTCCACCATATTTTTCATTAGTATATCTAAAAAAGGATAGAGATAAAAATATACTGTTTTTGTACGTCATTTAAACATAAAGATTTTCGTTCTTGAGCGAACGTTTAAAACGAATCCAAGCGCTATCATGTATGTGAGTAAGGAACTTCCTCCGTAGCTCATAAGGGGCAATGTGATTCCTGTAATAGGTAGTAATCCGATGGTCATCCCGATATTTTGAAATACTTGAAAAGTAAACATTCCGATTGTACCAGCACAGATGTAACTACCGAAAGGGTCATTACTTTCTAAAGCTATATGAATCATGCGGAAAATAAGTAAGAAAAAAAGTGAAATAATGACACTTGCGCCTAAAAATCCGAATTGCTCAGCGACATTGGTGAAAATAAAATCTGTATGTGGTTCTGGAAAGTATACTTGTCCATTTTCCCAACCTTTTCCTTGCATTTCCCCTGATCCAGTAGCTAAGAAAGCTTGTCTTAATTGATAGCCTTGTGCATCATATTTGTATGGCGCTAACCAGCCGTAGAAGCGATTTAGTTGATATTCTTGTAAAATGTGTGCTTTAAAGAATTTTGTATGAGTAAAAAAAATATACGTTAATGTAACGCCAGCAGCAAAGATACCGGAAACTAATCCGAAAATAAACCGCCAACGTATACCAGAAACTAGTATCATTGCTGCGAGCATAGCTGAAATTACCATTGTGTTTCCTAAATCAGGTTCCTTTGCAATAAGTAGTAGGGGTGGCAAACTCGTTGCACATATTTTTCCGAGTAATAAAAAATCGCCGTGTATTGTCCGGAAAAAATATTTCTCATTGTGATTTGCTATAATTCGTCCAGTGACGATAATTAAAAACAATTTCATAATTTCAGACGGCTGGAAATTTCCGAGGCCGGGAAGCCTGTACCAAGCGGTAGCACCTTTTATTGTAACAGCACCTGGTACTTGAAGTTCTAGTCCAATAAGTAGTACCAATGCAAAGCTATATAAATACCAAGCAATTTTTTGATAACGATCGAAATCAATAATCATAATCATACCAATGGCTATAAATCCAATGAAGTACCATTGGATTTGCTTTAATACAAAATTTACGCTTTGCAAAAATGGTGGTAAAGAGGCTTGTGCACTTGCAATTGCAAAGCAACTAACAGTCCCAATGGCAAATAAGATGAATAGTAATACGTAGTCTATTTGATATTGAGAATTTGGATCTTTCAATGTATGTATTCCTTTCTATTGCCTAGTAAGTATATGGATCATTTCATGATAAAAATAATATAGAAGCAGACTATGCATACATTTATTCCACTATTTGTGGGAAGTCATACATCACGAGGAAGGAATAGCTCCTCCCTTGTGATGGACTATATTGCACGGAGCTCTTTTGTAATGATATTTAAACAATAAGAAAGTCGTGCATGTGTATTTTTATCTGGAATGAGGTTTGGAAATAGATCGTAAAATTTGGTCGCATTTTTATACCATCCGTAAGCTCTTATCAAACCTTTTTTATAATACTTGGCGTCTTGTAAGAAACCATACTTTTTCGAGGTTAAAACGAGCTGAGAAAAATCTTCACAGCCCTCAAGGAATTTGTGACGTACTTGCTGTCCAGTATGGAGACGGAATGAACTTAAGGGCTCAGTTATATACATTGCATCACCTTTTGAAAGTAAACTTATCCAAGAGGCCATATCAACACTACAACCATATTTTCTGCCATTTAAAGTGCCGAAAGGTTCCGTTAATAGGCTTTTTCTAAAGAGTACGATTGTAGGCTCACCGATAATATTTTGTCCTGCCATAAGCATACGGTTTCCAAAATCTTTCCCATTTAGTAGAGTATCTTCCTCATATAATTTTTTCATGGAGGGATGTTGTTCAATTATATCTCCATTATCATCAATCCAAGTGCGATAGGATGTGATAAGTGCGAGATTTTTATTGAGGTCTTGTTGGAAATAAAACATCATTTTTTCGATTTTATTATTATAAAATGTATCATCGTCCATTAAGAAATTTATGTACTCTCCATTTGACTGTTCTAAGAGCATAAGGGCGTTATGAAATTGTCCTAGAGTAGAGGCATTTCGAATGTATGTTATATGTTTATGCTTATGTAAATAATGTCTGTATATTAATTTTTCTGTTTCATTATTTGTACTATCGTCCCCTACAATAATTTCAATATTTGAATACGTTTGTGCTAATGCACTTTCTAAAGCAATTTTAAAATAATGTGGTCGATTATAGGTGGGAATAAGGATGGAAACGAGAGGCGGATTTTTTATATTATTCATATACAACTACCTTTCAGAAGTTTTTTGTGTAAGAATAATATCTTGATAACTTGTGTGTTCAGTTCTGCTACACCATGAACCATAATGAGGGGGGGACTGTATTTCTAGCCCATATTTATTTAATAGGGTACGAATATCTTCCTCAGGATAGGCAACTGCGAAATTAGGGATATCTTTATTTAGAACATAACAATTGTCAATTTGATGATAAAAACCTAACGTACTTAGTCCTGCATTTAAATAATAGGATGATTCAGGGGTAATTAAAAAGAAAGTAATAAAACATCTCCCATCTTTTTTCAGAACTCGTGCGATCTCGCATACGTAATGTTCTAATTCTTTCGGAAGGAGATGGGTAAATACAGACGTTAAAAAAATAAAATCGAATGATTCATCTTCATATGGAAACTTGTATTGGGAAGCATCTTCTTTTCCATCGGGATTGTAGAATTGATTATATATATCGACATGTTCAAAATGGAAATTGTTACGGCGTGTAGAAATGTTATTTTTGCACCATGTAATTCCCGCATTGAATAAGTCAAATCCATAATAAGTACCTTCATCGCTTAAATAGTTCATTAATGGAACCGCCATTCGGCCAATGCCGCAGCCTACATCTAACACTGTTTCATTTGATTTTAAATTGCCAATTTCAATAAAATACTGCATAAACTCTTTTCCAACTTCTTCAAAATTACCACCTACATATTGAACGAGTTCTGGTGGTGGAATTAATGTGATTTTTTTCTCGTTTTCGTTCATACATTCACTCCGTCCTTGTAGTAAAGTAGGGGATTTCTATTGTATATATAAGTTAATCATTTATAGTGAGGGGAACTTTACACAATTAGTTTTTATAAATAAGTAGTGTAATAGGACCCCTCAAAAAATAAAGTTATATTCTATTCTTTTCGCCAATAAATACCGAAATCATCAATTTTAGTAATAGGAGCTTGTAAGTTTCTTTCCTTTCTGAAATCAATTACAGCCTCTGCACATGTTACCAATCCGTAATCATCAATAATAATATAGCCACCTGTTGAAACTTTATCGTATAAGTTTACAAGACTATCCATCGTTGATTCGTACATATCACCATCAAGGCGAGCAATTGCAATTTTTTCTACCGGTGCTGAAGGCAATGTATCTTTAAACCAACCCTTTAAAAATTTCACCTGATCATTTAATAAATCGTATTTTCTAAAGTTTTCTTGTACTGTTTCTAAAGAAACCCGTAAGTAATCGAATGTGTGTAAATAATCACCGTAATCTTTCGGATATTGTTCTAAGTTAGGTGCTGGCAGACCTTCAAACGAATCGGCAACCCACACAGTACGATCCGTAATGTTGTTTGCTTGTAAAAAACCATTCATAAAAATGCATGATCCTCCGCGCCATACACCAGTTTCAATAAAATCACCTTCTATATTTTCCCTTACAACAGTTTCCATAGCCTCATGTAATTGATTCATACGTTTTCGACCAACCATACTGTGTGCTGCTCTTGGCCAATCCTTTCCACCTTGACGCTCACTTTTTGAAACGTTAGGATCAACGATTTTCAAATTGTGATTTTCTACGTATTGCTTGAGAAATAAAGGAAGCGGAACTGTAACTGGTTCATAGGATAGCTCTTTAGATATATGTAACGAAGCAGGTAAGTATGGTTCGTATTCTAACCATATTTCAAATAAAATTGTTTTCTTTAATAGCTCAAGATAAAGCTGAACAGCTGATTTATTTTCCATATAAGTGCCTCCCGCGGAATGTCATACAACATTATGACTATGTAGAAAAGAAAGATTTAATGATTGAATTTAATAATGAAAAAGCAGTAAAACTGATATCAGTTTTACTGCTAAGTACAAAATTAAGCGATTTTTTCAATAATAATTGATGCACTTGTACCAAGAGCTAGTGATAATCCAATTCCTGTAACAATTGCTTCAACGAGTGATGGTGTTGTAGTAATTTGTGTAATGGCTTGGATAACGATAGGAGCTCCAAGTGAAATTAAGCTTGTGCCCGCACCTGGTACATTAACTCCATTAACTTGAATTCCAAGACTTCCTAATAAACTTACTGCCGCTGTATAAGCAATAACAGTAATTTTATAGAAACCAGTTTCACTAATTACGAAAGTATCGGCATCCATTTGAGAAATTGCTGTACCAAACTGAGATCCAACGGTATTAAATGGTACTGGATCATTAATTCCAAGAGCTAAAGAAACTGTAGCTGAGTTAAAGGCATACAATCCTGCTGGAAGTCCTAAGCCAGAAGGCCCAGTCGGCCCAGTCGGCCCAGTTGGCCCAGTTGGCCCAGTTGGTCCAGTCGGTCCGGTAGCGCCAGTCGGTCCAGTAGCACCAGTTGGCCCAGTTGGCCCAGTTGGCCCAGTTGGCCCAGTCGGCCCAGTCGGTCCAGTCGGCCCAGTCGGCCCAGTAGCACCAGTTAGCCCAGTCGGTCCAGTCGGTCCAGTCGGTCCAGTCGGTCCAGTTAGCCCAGTCGGTCCAGTTAGCCCAGTCGGTCCAGTCGGTCCAGTCGGTCCAGTCGGCCCAGTCGGCCCAGTCGGTCCAGTCGGCCCAGTTGGTCCAGTCGGTCCAGAAGGTCCAGTTGGTACAGTTGGCCCAGTCGGCCCAGTTGGTCCAGTCGGTCCAGTCGGCCCGGTAGGAAGGGTAAACGGTGGTATTGGTGGTAATGTTGGTCCTACAAGATTAGGGTCAAATGCACTAGCTGATAAAGATTCATCGGGATTTAATCCATCTGAATAATTATTATTTGACATAAATTCACCTCCATAAAGCGTTCATTATATAGTAGATGCAAAACCGGAAGAAAATGACACGGACATTTGAATTATTGAAAAGAAATCTTAAACTGCTTGTGCAAGTTAAAAAAGTGGAAAGTTTATTGTATGTATAACATATGATTGATTTGGAAGAGGGTGATTATGTTGAACAAGCAAGGAATTACAATTAGTCTATGTATGATTGTTCGAGATGAGGAAGATACAATCGGTCGATGTTTAGATGCAGTAGAAAAAATCGTTGATGAAATTATTATAGTTGATACAGGTTCCATTGATCGAACGAAAGAAATTGTAGCTCAATATACCTCTAACATATATGACTTTCCATGGATTAATGATTTTGCGGCAGCTAGAAATTTTTCTTTTTCAAAAGCAACGCAAGAATATATATTATGGCTAGATGCTGATGATGTGTTATTAGAAGATGCTCAAGAGGCATTGAAGCTATTAAAAAAAGAATTAGATTCTAATGTGGATGCTGTTTCGATGCCTTATCATCTTGTAATGGATTCTAATGGGAAACCTTTATATTGTACAAAAAGATATCGGCTTGTAAAGCGTGAAAAAGAATTTCAATGGTTTGGAAAGGTGCATGAGTATTTAGCTATTTTTGGTGAGATTTTTAATAGTAATGTTGCGGTTACGCATAAAAAAGAAAAGAAAGTAACGAACCGCAATTTGAAAATTTTTCAGGATGCTGTAGCAGCTGGAGAAGAATTGAGTCCGAGAGATTTGTTTTATTACGCGAATGAATCTATGGATAATCAAAAATATGATGATGCAGTTTTACTTTATAAAACATTTCTTAATCAAGATGAAGGTTGGTATGAAGAGAAAATTTATGCATGTGGTAAATTAGGAGATTGCTATGCAAAGCTTGGAATGTGGGAGAAGGCAGTTGAATCTTGTGTAAAGTCATTTCGGTATGATGTCCCTAGAGGAGAGAATTGTACAAGAATAGGATATATATATATGGATCAACAAAAATACAATGAAGCAATTTTTTGGTTTAAACTTGCAACAGAAGTGACAATGGCAACAGAGAGTCCTTTTCACAGTCCAGCTAGCTACACATGGATTCCCTATTTACAAATGTGTATTTGTTATAGCAAGTTAGGCGAGCAAGATAAAGCTTATTATTACAATGAATTAGCAGCTTCTTATGTTCCAAATAATGCTGCAATTGAATATAACCGTAAATATTTTCGGAGTGTTTTTGATAAACAATATAAATCGTTATAGGTTGCGTTTTTCTAGAAATGATGTAGCACGATTCTAACTCTAATAGATTGGCTATATAGTAAAGTATCGGCAATGTAACCAGTACTGGTTACATCTATAGACTTTAGATGAGATTTATATTTCAAATTCAATTTGCATAAGGAGTGTGTAAAATGAATTCCCCAAAAAATTCTTTATACGAAGAAAAGTCCGGGCATTATTATAATGCAGTGAATCCGAATTTATTAAAGCATATAAAAAAGGAATGGAAAGAAGTTCTTGATATCGGTTGCTCGAGTGGTGCATTGGGAGCTGCCATAAAAGAAAATGGCACACGTGTATCAGGAATTGAGGCATTCCAAGAGGCGGCAGAACAAGCAAAAGAAAAACTAGATCATGTTGTTTTAGGTGATATAGAAACAATGGATATGCCGTATGAGGAGGAGCAATTTGATTGCGTTATATTTGGTGACGTACTAGAGCATTTATTTGATCCGTGGGCTGTAATAGAAAAAGTAAAACCATATATAAAGCAAAATGGTGTAATTTTGGCTAGTATCCCGAACGTTTCTCACATTTCAGTATTAGCGCCCCTACTCGCTGGAAATTGGACGTATACAGAATATGGTTTATTAGATAAAACACATATTCGTTTCTTTACATTTAATGAAATGCTACGAATGTTTTTAAAAGCAGGCTATTCAATTAGTAAAGTAGATCGTGTATATGTTGATCATAAAATGTATGAACCGCTTATTGAGGAATTATATGGAATTTGTAAAAAATATCGTCTTGGAAGTGGCTTCATGGCTGAGACGGTTGTATTTCAATATATTATTGAAGCAGAAAAATCACAATTATGAGTGCGGCAGATAAAACAATATTATTTGTTACGTGTATAAATGATCGGAAAATGTATGCACAATGTGCGCGACATATATTACAATTGCCAGTTCCTCCAGGATATACGATACAATTTATGCCGATTCGAAACGCAGAAAGTATGACGAGTGGATATAATAAAGCAATTTCGCATCCAGCAAAATATAAAGTGTATATACATCAAGATGTTTTCATTGTAAATGTAGGATTTTTATATGGATTACTTCAATTGTTTCAGGAACATGAACATCTTGGAATGATTGGTATGGTTGGAGCCCAATATGTTCCTCCAAATGGAATATGGAATGTAGGCAGAGGAGTTGTTGGAAAAGTCATTGGTTATATGAATGATTTATTTTATATGGCGAGTCAAGAAAAGCCGTATCATGACTCAAAAACATTTATGCCAGTTGAATGTATTGACGGATTATTAATGGCAACGCAATACGATATTCCGTGGCGGGAAGACTTGTTTGATGGATTTGACTATTATGATGTGTCTCAATCATTTGAATTTAGAAAAGCAGGCTATACAGTTGGGGTTCCTGTACAGCGTGATGCGTGGTGCATTCATTATCATATTGATGTGAATATGACAAACTATGAAAAGTATAGAAAAATATTTGTGGAGCACTATATGTCAGATGTAAATCAAGACGAATAGAGGGGCTACAAAATGAAAGATCATACAATATTAGTCGTTGTTTGTATAAATAATGAAGAGCTATTTGAACAATGTGAGAGACAAATAAGAAACCTTTTTGTTCCCCCTGGTTATGTCGTACAAATTTTTCCGATACGAGATGCGAAAAGTATGGCAAGTGCATATAACCGAGCACTTTCATATCCCGCGAAGTATAAGGTTTATATACATCAAGATACTTATCTTATTAATCGTGAGATGTTTTATACACTCATTTCACTTTTTAAAGATAACGAAAAACTTGGTTTAATTGGCGTAGCTGGTGCTCAGTTTTTACCGAGTAACGGGATATGGTGGGAAGGGAAAAATTTGGTCGGGAAAGTGATTGAGTACAGAAGACAGAATTATCAATTATTAAATTTAGATCAGCTGTTTTATGGGAATCAATCATTTATGTCAGTTCAAGCAATTGATGGATTATTAATGGCCACACAATATGATATTCCGTGGCGAGAAGACTTGTTTCAAGGATTCCACTTTTATGATGTGTCGCAGTCTTTAGAATTTCAAAAGGCGGGTTATTTAATTGGTATCCCTAATCAAGCAAATTTATGGTGTATTCACTACAACGGGGATGAGTTTGATGCGGATACATATGAGAAGGATCGGAAAGTGTTTGTAGAACATTACAAAGATATACTATCTCCATCATAAGGGAGAGATGCAGGATGAAAGGAATTATTTTAGCAGGTGGAACTGGATCGAGATTATATCCTATAACGAAAGTAACGAATAAACACTTGCTTCCTGTTGGACGTTATCCAATGATATATCATGCGGTATATAAGCTAAAACAATGCGAAATTACAGATATTATGATTATTACAGGTAAAGAACATATGGGAGATGTTGTTAGTTTTTTAGGGAGCGGTCAAGAGTTTGGTGTGTCTTTTACGTATCGTGTGCAAGATAAGGCTGGCGGAATTGCACAAGCATTAGGGCTCTGTGAGAGTTTCGTCGGGAACGATCGTATGGTAGTTATATTAGGCGATAATATCTTTTCTGATGATATTCGTCCGTATGTTGAAGAGTTTGCAAGTCAAAAAGAGGGTGCGAAAGTACTGCTACAATCTGTAGATGATCCGGAGAGATTTGGTGTAGCAAATATTCAAAACCGAAAAATAATTGAAATTGAAGAAAAACCGAAAGAGCCGAAAAGTTCCTATGCAGTTACAGGGATTTATTTGTATGATTCGAAAGTTTTTTCTTATATAAAAGAATTAAAACCTTCCGCAAGGGGAGAACTTGAAATTACAGATATTAATAATTGGTATTTAAAACGAGGGGTACTTACTTATAATGAAATGAGCGGTTGGTGGACAGATGCGGGAACTCATGTTTCTCTTCAAAAGGCGAATACGTTAGCGAGGGATATAAACTTTGGGAAACAGTTTAACGGAGAATAGGTGAGAATATGAAAGTTGTAGAAACAAACTTTACCGACGCAAAATTGTTAGAACCGAGGTTATTTGGAGATGAGCGTGGCTTTTTTACAGAAAGTTATAATAAGAAGGTGCTAGAAACATTAGGGATTACTTATTCATTTGTACAGGATAACGTATCTTATTCAGCTAGGTCGGGAACGATTCGGGGATTACACTTTCAAAAAAATCCGAAAGCACAAACGAAACTTATTCAAGTTATGCAAGGAGCAATCTATGACGTTATCGTCGATTTACGAAAAGATTCCCCAACGTTTCAACAGTGGAGAGGATATATTTTAAGTGCAGATAATTACCGGCAATTATTAGTGCCAAAAGGATTTGCACATGGTTTTTGTACACTTGTTCCGCATACGATTGTTATGTATAAAGTAGATGAATATTATAGCGCCGAGCATGACTCAGGGTTACTTTGGAGCGATAAAGAATTAGCAATTCCATGGCCGGTAACAAGTCCTATTTTGTCTGATAAAGATCGAATATTACCGTTACTTCAGGAATGTGAAGATAGCTTTTGAGTAGGAGAGTTGTTATATGAATATATTAGTAACAGGTGGGGCCGGATTTATTGGAAGTAATTTTGTTCATTACATGTTACAAAGATATGAAACATATAAAATTATTAATTTCGATGCATTAACATATAGCGGGAATTTAAATAACGTGAAGCCTCTTCAAGGGCATCCGAATTACTCTTTTGTAAAAGGGGAAATTCAAAATGGAGAGCTGCTAGAGCATGTCATAAAAGAGCGAGACGTCCATGTGATTGTAAATTTCGCAGCTGAATCACATGTGGACCGTAGTATTGAAAATCCGATCCCTTTTTATGATACAAATGTAATTGGGACAGTCACATTATTAGAATTAGTAAAAAAATATCCACATATCAAACTCGTGCAAGTATCAACAGATGAGGTGTACGGCTCTTTAGGGAAAACAGGGCGATTTACCGAGGAAACCCCATTAGCTCCAAATAGTCCATACTCTTCAAGCAAGGCGAGCGCCGACATGATAGCTTTATCTTATTATAAAACATATCAATTACCAGTTATAGTAACGCGTTGCTCCAATAACTATGGGCCGTATCAATATCCTGAAAAATTAATTCCATTAATGGTTACGAATGCGCTGGAAGGAAAAAAACTACCGTTATATGGCGATGGATTAAATGTAAGAGATTGGTTACATGTAACGGATCATTGTAGTGCGATTGACGTTGTTCTGCATAAGGGACGTATAGGAGAAGTATATAATATAGGTGGAAATAATGAAAAAACGAATTTAGATGTTGTGGAACAAATTATCTCTCTCTTAGGAAAAACGAAAGAAGATATTGCGTATGTTACAGACCGTTTAGGGCATGATCGTCGTTATGCGATTGATGCACAAAAGATGAAGAATGAGCTTGGGTGGGAACCGCAGTATACGTTTGAACAGGGGCTAAAAGAAACTGTGGAATGGTATGAACATCATATAGAATGGTGGACACCACTAAAAGAAAAGTAAGGGGCATAGAAATGAAAGAACGGCTTATCATAACGGGAGCAAACGGTCAATTAGGAAAGCAACTACAAGAAGAGTTAAATCCTGAAGAATATGACATATATCCATTTGATAAAAAGTTACTAGATATAACAAATATATCCCAAATGCAGCAAGTGGTACAAGAAGTAAGGCCACACATAATTATTCATTGTGCAGCGTATACGAAGGTTGATCATGCTGAGAAAGAACAAGATCTTGCTTATGTAATAAATGCAATAGGAGCTCGAAATGTAGCGGTTGCTTCACAATTAGTAGGGGCAAAGTTAGTTTATATTAGTACTGATTATGTATTTCAGGGCGACAGACCGGAAGGGTATGATGAATTTCAGAATCCGTCGCCAATAAATATATACGGAGCTTCTAAGTATGCAGGAGAGCAGTTCGTCAAAGAGTTACATAATAAATATTTTATCGTTCGCACATCGTGGTTATATGGTAAGCATGGAAATAATTTTGTGAAAACGATGATGCGATTAGGGAAAGACAGGACAGAAGTGTCTGTTGTAGCGGATCAAATCGGCTCTCCTACTTATGTGGCGGATTTAAATGTGATGATTAATAAGCTCATTCATACTTCTTTATATGGTACGTATCATGTATCAAATAGAGGCTCATGTTCTTGGTTTGAATTTGCAAAAAAAATATTTGCGTATGCAAATATGAAAGTGAATGTATTACCAGTTTCAACTGAAGAATTTGGAGCAGCGGCAGCGAGACCAAAATATTCTGTTTTTCAACATAACATGCTACGATTAAATGGTTTTTCACAAATGCCTTCTTGGGAAGAAGGATTAGAGCGGTTTTTTATAGAAACAAAAAGTCATTAACAAAATTTAAGTTAATGACTTTTTTGTTTGCCTTTAAGAGGTTTTATGGTACTATAATTATAGTATCAGGTACTAATAACAAGTATAAGCAATTCTGGGAGGATATATCATGGAACTATTACAAGGGAAAACATTTGTTGTTATGGGCGTTGCGAACCAAAGAAGTATTGCGTGGGGAATTGCTCGCTCTTTGCATAATGCAGGTGCAAAATTAATATTCACATATGCAGGAGAACGTTTAGAAAGAAACGTTCGTGAATTAGCGGACACATTAGAAGGACAAGAATCACTTGTATTACCTTGTGATGTAACAAATGATGAAGAACTTACAGCTTGCTTTGAAACAATTAAGCAAGAGGTTGGTACAATTCACGGTGTTGCACACTGTATTGCTTTTGCAAATCGTGATGATTTAAAAGGTGAATTTGTAGATACTTCTCGCGATGGATTTTTACTTGCACAAAATATTAGTGCATTCTCTTTAACAGCTGTAGCAAGAGAAGCGAAGAAAGTAATGACAGAAGGCGGAAATATTTTAACGTTAACATACCTTGGCGGCGAGCGCGTTGTGAAAAATTATAACGTAATGGGTGTTGCGAAAGCTTCATTAGAAGCGAGCGTGAAATATTTAGCTAACGATTTAGGTCAACACGGCATTCGCGTTAACGCTATTTCTGCAGGACCAATTCGTACGTTGTCTGCAAAAGGTGTAGGCGACTTTAACTCAATCTTAAGAGAAATTGAGGAGCGCGCACCACTTCGTCGTACAACAACTCCAGAAGAAGTTGGCGATACAGCAGTATTCTTATTCAGTGATTTAGCACGCGGCGTAACAGGAGAAAACATTCACGTTGATTCAGGGTATCATATCCTAGGATAAATATAATTTTCATTTTTAAAGGACAATCTCTAAATGTTGAGATTGTCCTTTTTATTTGTTCTTAGAAAGAATGATTTTTAACGAAAGTTCTTACCACGTTATGAATATAACTATAATAGTACACGATTTATTCAGCTACGTATGGAAGTGGGAGGGACGAGTGTGAAGAATAAAAATAAAAGTTCAACAGTTGGAAAACCGTTGTTATATATTGCGCAAGTAAATTTGGAACTTGCTGCACCGAAAATAAAAAGGATTATCTTAACAAACTTTGAAAATGAGGATCGAAAAGAGCGCAGTAATAGAAACGAAAATGCTGTAAGTAGTGCTGTGGAAGAAGTAATAGAACAACAACAAGAAGAGCAACAAGAAGAACAAGTAGAAGAAAAAATAGAAGAAGAGGAACAAGTACAAGAACAGCAAGAGCCAGTGAGAACTGTTCCGTATAATAAATCATTTAAGGATATGAATAATGATGAGAAAATTCATTTCTTATTAAACCGTCCTCATTACATTCCGAAAGTAAGGTGCAGAATAAAAACGGCTACAGTTTCTTATATTGGATCAATCATATCGTATCGTAATGGCATTGTATCCATTATGCCGCAAAATAGTATGAGAGATATTAAGTTGTCTATAGATGATATCCAATCGATTAGTATGGCCGGCTTTTAAATATGTAAAGGTGGTAGAAATCTTCTACCACCCCAATAGTTTTTTAGTTTACTTCACTTATTAGATAGAAACGTCGCGTAAGCACTGAATCGCACAGAAGCAGCTTAAATCAACAGTAAGACAAGTGTTAGTCGATACTAATCTTGCATTTGGTACAGCTAAAAACGTACAAATTGGATCATTATCAGGTGGTACAGGAGAAGTATCACCTAATACTACAGTTAATACACGTAATACAGCACAGCTATCATCATCTACACTTTCCACACGGAAAATTGGAGATCGGCAGCTTGAAAGGCTTGCAGTTGGTGCAAATGCTTCAAAAGGTTCTCCAGTTTTTGTGTATAAAATAAAAGGGCGTGTATTTGCTACTGAAGCACTATTGTGTGCTCCTAAAAATGGGATTTCACAACCAGATCCACACGTTGTTGTAGAACAATCTTGTAATTCATTGATGAATTTTACAACGTCAACTACACAATGAGAAGAGCCATGGTGTTTATTTTCGTTACAACTCATTAATGTCACTCCTTATCTTCTTGTTTGTATTTACATTAATAAGATATTGGAGTCGAGGAGATTTGGTCACAATCTCAAGAGCTTTTTTTTTAAATAGGCGAAAGAAGATAAGGGAAGGTGGAATCATGCTGTTTACAAGTTGGCTTTTATTTTTCATTTTCGCGTTAGCTGCTTTTAGGCTCACCCGTTTAATTGTTTATGATAAAATTACAGCTTTTTTGCGAAGACCGTTTATTGATGAATTAGAGATTACAGAGCCGGATGGAAGTGTATCAACTTTTACAAAAGTAAAAGGTAAAGGATTAAGAAAGTGGATTGGAGAATTATTAAGCTGTTATTGGTGTACAGGTGTATGGGTTAGTGCTTTTTTATTAGTTTTATATAATTGGATTCCTATCGTTGCAGAGCCGTTACTTGCATTATTAGCTATTGCAGGAGCAGCAGCAATCATTGAAACGATTACAGGATACTTTATAGGAGAATAATATATTTTCATAATACGAGAAAAAGCGGAGTTTAAAAGAATGAGGGAACGGAAATAAAGAGTTGTTCATATAGTAAATAGACAGAATTGACAGTAGAGGAGATGTTTGCTGTGAGTAATAGTCCAAGGCAAAATTCATATGACCTGCAGCAATGGTATCATATACAGCAACAACACCAAGCACAACAACAGGCATACCAAGAACAATTACAACAACAAGGATTTGTGAAGAAAAAGGGATGTAATTGCGGGAAAAAGAAGAACACAATAAAACATTATGAAGAATGAAACACTCATATTACTGTGAGTGTTTTTTATTATAAATATAAAAAGCGGTATTTCTAAGGAAGAAATACCGCTTTTTACTAGCTAATTTGTGCAACTGTTAATGCTGCCGCACGGATGTCTACGGTTCCAATTAACTCAACTGGTACAATTTGAATTAAATCGCCAGGGTTTAAGTTAATCAGAATAACACCACTGGATACGTCTACTTCACCAGTACCAATAACGTTAGAACGAACTGCTGTACCTGATCCAGGAATAATGTTAGCTGGCGTACCTAATGATAAGAAGAAACGACCAGCTTCTGGTGCAACAGGTGCGTTATCAAGACTAATTGTTAATGTATAACTGATTTGATAAATACCAGCTCGTAGAATTCGAATGCCATCTCCGACACTTACTGTATCATTTATTACAGGAACAGTAATATTTGGGTTTGGACTTACGCTAGGTAATAGTAATGGTGTGAATAATGAAGCGAACTGAGGGGCAGAAGCGTTGAAAGCAAAACCGAAGGCAGGTAGTGTACTAGCTGGTTTCGCCTCACAATCGATTTTAGTAAATTCGCAATCAGAAGAGAACATGTTTTTCACTCCTTTATCTGTTTCTACTTTCAGTTAATGAAAAGGACAGGTTCTATGTTCTAGACAAGTTCCCAATTTTATAAAAAATACATAATAATACCTTTTAAGCATGGATTGGGTGGCAGAAAATTCTGCCACCCAATCCATGCTTAACTCATTATTTAGTTTTAAATCGTAACATCACGTAAGCATTGAATAGCGCAGAAGCAACTTAAATCAACAGTAAGACAAGTGTTGGTCGATATTAATCTTGCATTTGGTACAGCTAAAAACGTACAAATTGGATCATTATCAGGTGGTACAGGAGAAGTATCACCTAATACTACAGTTAATACACGCAATACAGCGCAATCATCATCGTCTATACTCTCGACACGGAAAATTGGAGATCGGCAGCTAGAAAGGCTTGCAGTTGGTGCAAATGCTTCAAAAGGTGCTCCAGCTTTAGTGTATAAAATAAAAGGACGTGTATTCGCTACTGATGCACTATTATGTGCTCCTAAAAATGGAACTTCGCAACCAGATCCACAGGTTGTGGTTGCACATTCTTGTAATTCATGTATAAAACGAACGACATTTGATACACAGTTGAAATCACAATCGTGATGATGATGGTCTTCGTTACAATTGCAGCTCATTATGTTCACTCCTTATCGTGAGTTCTGACATACACTATTACAATATGAATGGGATATGGTTGATATTACGTTAATTCTTATGATAAGAACATGGAATTTATATAGGAGGGATGTACATAATGCAATATGAAAAAAAGACATCCTTATTTAGTGGATGTCTTTTCAGGTAAATCTTTTCGCGTAGTATATAAAAAACGAGAGATATCTAATTTTTTCCCTCTAAAAAATTGAGGAGAGGAAATGTAAAGTTCTTCTTTCGCACGTGTAATTGCGACATAAAGTAGTCGGCGTTCTTCCTCTAAAGCTTCAGAAGTCTCTGTAACACGATCATTCGCATCTTTTAAAGAAGAAGTATGGGGGAGAATACCATCGCTCGCTCCAAGTAAAAAAACGCATGGAAATTCAAGGCCTTTTGCGTTATGAATAGACATAAGCGAGACAGCATTTTTTTCCGGCATTGTTTTTAATGCTTCCATTTCTTTTTGACCTTGAATTGCTTCATCAATAAATTGTAAGTATGCTGGAATATCGGTGAAACGAGTTGCTGACTCCATTAATTCTTCTAACATTTCTTCTTGTATATCTTTATGCATCGTGAAGGAAGAACGATCGTTACTTTTTAAGTACTCTAAATACTTTCCTTTACCATGAATAATTTCTTTTAATGCCTTTTTCGGTTCTAATTCTTTTATAAATTTAATAAAATCGATACGCTCATTTACCTTTTTCACTTGAAAAGGTTTTAAGCTCGGATTTAATAATAAGAAATGAAGAAGAGAAGGGAACCGCCCCTCACCATATTTCCATTGTTCACGTTCAATAAATGAAATACAATCATCACGCCCGATATACATCGTTGGCAATATATTTGAAAGTGATTCTAGTCGAAACGGTTCAATCACCAGTCTTAAATGATCTAATACAGGCTTAATTAAAGAATGTTCATAAAATGATTGACTCGCCCCGTGCTTAATAAACGGGATTTTGTGAATTGTAAGCTGATCGAGTAACGAACGGCTTACAGAATGTGTGCGATACAGTAAACAAAAATCTTTATAGTTGCGTTCGCCGCTATCTACTTTTTCTTGAATGAGCTGCAAAATTTGATTTGCTTCATCAAGAGTCGTAGCAGGTCTTGCGTAAAAAGGTTGTACACCTTCTTCGCGCACAGAATATAGCTCTTTATCAAAACGCTCCTGATTTAGTTTGATAACTTCATTTCCAAGTCCGACGATAAAAGGATTGGATCGATAATTCGTATTAAGTGCGATAATCGTAGTGTTATCAAATTCTTTTGGAAAAGATAAAATAATTTGGTGACTTGCTCCTCGCCAGCCATATATCGCCTGATCGTCATCACCTGCGATAAATAAATTATTTCTTGGCGTGGCTAACAATTTTACAATTTCATATTGTGCATACGATGTATCTTGGAACTCATCTACTTCAATATAGTGGAAACGTTGTTGTAATTGGGTAAGCAAAGGAGTGTTATTTTCTAACATATAATATGTTTCTAATAAGATGTCATCGAAATCAATATAATTATATCGTTGTTTCACTTCTTCAAAACGTTCGTATACTTCTTTAAATTCTTGTTCAACGGGTGTTTTTGCTTTTACATCTTTCGGACGATTCAATTTGTTTTTCTCAAGTGAAATCATAGCGAGCATCGTTTCAGCATCATAATCGTCTTTTAAGCGTAACTCTTTTAAGATTTTCTTTATCATAATTTGTTTATGTTTTTCGTTTGCTAAAATTTGCTGATTATATCCTTGACTACGAAGCAATTTTAAAAAGACGGAGTGGAACGTACCAGCAACAACGTAGCTACTTGCAGCACGATTCATACCAGGTAAATTTGCTACACGGTTTCGGATTTCTTCAGCTGCTTTTTGTGTAAATGTAAGCAGTAAAATATTGCGTGGATGAACTTGTTTTACATTTACTAAATAACCTACGCGGGTTGTTAAAACAGAGGTTTTCCCGCTTCCGGCACCAGCTAATGTAAGGACAGGACCTTCTGTCGTTCGCACGGCCTCTAATTGTTTCTCATTTAAAAATACATTTTGTTGCTCGAGAGCGCGGAAATACGCTGCATCAGCATCTTCTTCCATAATTAAATGGGTAGATGTTTTTGGAATATGGTATGTTGCACGCGGAATATCAGCGTGCGTTAATGATTTTTGTGAAAATTTTTCTTGTGTCATATATTCACCTTCAAAACTATAGCATCAACATTTAACTTTAGCGGAAGAAAAAGAAAATAGCAATGTAAAAAACAGGAGGGGATACCTCCTGTTTTCAAATTACAATTCTTTTATCATAACGATGTGAGGAATATTTGCTTCCATGAATACATCAGAATGCGTTACATATCCAAGTTTCTTATAGAAATCTTCAGCATGTGTTTGGGCATGCAGCTTTAATTTTGGTAGCGAGTTTTCATTCGCATATGCTTCAAGTGCATCCATAACAATTTTTCCAATGCCTTTTTTACGATGGGAAGCTAGTACGCAAATACGTTCCATTTTTCCTATTCCATCCAGTATGCGAAAACGACCAGCACCAACTGGAACATCATTATCATATATAACAACGTGTGTTGAAGTTTCTTCAAACTCATCATACTCTTCGTCAGCAGAAACTTGTTGCTCATTCACAAATACTTGCTTACGTACAGAGAATGCATCTCTTAGTTGTTCGTCCGTTTGTACGATCTGTGCGTGCAAATTAGTTGTTCCCCTTTCCAAGGTGGAATGTTTCGTATACAGTCCACGTTCCGTTTTCTAATTGATATAGAAGATGGAAGCGATCAATTGGTTGTTCATAATAGAAATCTTTCATACGTAATCGACCTAATACATCAGCATGCTCTGCATCTGATAAGCCTTGTCCGATTGTTAAATGAGGTACGAAAGCGTACTCGCGTTCTTGTATAAAGAATTCGCTATGCATTTCCTCATTTAAGAAAGTAAGTTCAGGTGTTTTTTCTACTTTAAAATAAAGAACATTATTAACAGGTGCGAATGAACCAACTTTTCCGACATGAAGGGTGAAAGGGTTCGTTTTACTTGCGATTGTATGTAACTCTTTTACAATCGATTCTAATTGTTCATCTTGCGTCTCAAAGGGTGTTTTCAATGTAATATGTGGCGGAACTAATGCGTAGTGCGGATCATAACGTTTACGCAATCCGTTCGCTTTATCTTGAATCATTTTAGATGGAAAAATTACAATGCCTAATTTCATGTTCCAATTCCTCCCTTTGTAAGTCTAGTTAGATTTTGAGAAAATAAATCTCTTAATCTATTATATCAAATTATTCTGAATACTGCTCTCTATTATTTCATTGATAGAATATGAGAGAAAGCTTTCGGTAAATCAGTTTGCCAATATTTCCACGTGTGGTTACCTTCAAACTCCTCGTAATGCGTGATGAAATTTCTATCTGTCAGAAGCGTATTGAGCTCACGGTTCGGTTGTACGAAATCAGAAACTTGTCCATCAGTGCGTTTTACGGCTGTTTCTTCTGTCCCAATGACGTGATAAAGGTCTAGCGCCTCCGGATTTTTGAAGTCTTTTGCTAAGCTCATCACTGTTTCATCCACAAATGGTGATTGCATAATGACTTTACCGAATGTATGCGGATACATAAGTGCAGTCATGAAGGAAACTGTCCCGCCAAGAGAATCACCAATTAACACACGACCTTTTCCCATTTGGTAAGTTGGATAATTTTCATCGATATATGGTGCAAGTTCATGAGCAAGGAAACGAATATACGCAGCGTTTTTCACTTCGTTTGGAAAATATTTTTCTTTACGATCGTGTACATTTTTATATGGAATACCGACAATAATTGTACGGTCAATTTCTTCAGTTTCACGAAGGCGCTCAATTACACGGTGCGCTTTACCAAGCTGAAAATAATCTCTACCATCTTGTGCAATTACAACTGTATGTTTGTGCAGTGGTGTGTAATTTACCGGTAAGTAAACAAGAAGTGTAACATCTTCTTGAAGTGATGCGCTATAAAATGAAATTTCTTCAATTCTCCCTATTGTTTGATTCATGTAGATCCCCCTAAATAAAAATTTACTGTAATGATTGTAAGAGCGACGCTTGTAGTGAAAAAGAAAGAAATATTCACTAATAGGTGCTTTCGTTTCTATTTTACCATAATGGTACGAAGAATCTAAAAAATTAGTATTTAAGTTGTGAAAGAAAACGGATATAATGAAGTGGGATTTTTGACAGGTGAGAGGGGAGACGGAATTTGAAACAAGAAAGATCAATCGCACTACCATTAGCAATTTCCATTATAGCCATTTCATTCGCAGCAGTTTTTGTAAAGATGTCCTCAGCACCATCTTCCATATTAAGTATGTATCGATTATGGATTATCGTACTTATTATGCTGCCTATCGTTTGGAAAAAACGGGAAGAGTTTAGTAAGATTCAAATAAAAGATTGGGGATTTTTAATTGGATCTGGTTTCTTTTTAGCGCTGCATTTTCTTTTATGGTTTGAATCTTTAAAGCATACGACAGTTGCTAGTTCGACGATTATTTTAGCGCTTCAACCAATTGTATCTTTAGTTGGAGGTTTTTTCTTATTTAAAGAAAGAACAACATACTCAGCCATTGCAACAATGGGAATTGCAATACTAGGCGTCATGTGTATTGGGTGGGGAGATTTAGGGCTAAGTGAACAAGCAATTTATGGAGATATATTATCCTTTTTAAGTGTCATAGCGGTTGTCGGTTATTTATTTATCGGGCAAACAACAGTAAAGAAAGTATCACACTGGATTTATAGCTTTACAGTTTTTGCATTCGCAGGTATTTTTATGGGGATTTATAATATAGTATTGCAAGTGCCTTTTACAGGTTATACGAAGTGGGACTGGACCGTTTTTCTTTTACTTGCAGTTGTGCCGACAGTGTCACATGTCATTAATAATTGGTTATTAAACTACGTAAATGCAACAACAATTTCAATGAGTATTTTAGGAGAACCCGTTGGAGCATCTATACTAGCGTTCTTCTTACTCGGTGAAAGACTAAATGTAATGCAAATTATCGGTAGCATGCTCGTATTGTTTGGTGTATCTGTTTTCTTACTACAGCAACAAAAACGAACAGCAAAAAATGTAGTAAACGAGCCGGCGTATACACAGGAAATATAATGTTAGAGAAGAAAAGAGAAGTTGTGATACTTCTCTTTTTGTTTTACAGAAATATAGGGGAGGAAGGGAATGGAAGAAATATTAAAGAAGTATATGCAAAACCTTACAACACTAAGTGAAGAAGAGCAACACATGATTCTCAGTGAATTAAAAATTGGAGAATATAAAAAAGGAACAGTGCTCCTAAGGCAAGGAGATGTCCCTTCGAAATGTTATTTTGTATTAAAGGGATGCATTAGGCAACATCGTATAGATGAAACAGGGAAAGAGGTTACATCAAATTTTTATACAGAAGAACAAGCAATCACAAATTTTAATCATCATAAACAAGATAAATCATCCCCGCATACGTTAACGTGCCTAGAAGACTGTCTAGTTGTAATTGGCGACCTGCATAGTGAAAAGGACGTGTATAAGAAATATTCACAATTAGAAGAAATGACACGCCAAATGATTGAATACAATTTCGGTGAGATACAAGAAGAACTTTCATTATTTATTGCATCGACACCAGAAGAGCGCTACAAATCATTATTACAAAAACGACCTCATTTAATCAATCGTGTTCCTCAATATCAATTGGCAAGTTATCTAGGTATTACGCCAGAATCATTAAGTAGAATTAAGAAAAGACTCAAACAGTAGCGTTTTTTCCACCTCTAATCAATAGCCATATACTAAATCCGAGTTCACCTGCAATCATTGGCAGTTGGAACAGTGTTTGTATGATTGAAAACATCGTATCGTATTGTGAAAACATCGTATTCATGACGTGAATTACGATATAACCGATAGACGCGAAGAATAGTAGTATACTAATACATTTCGGTATATGTTTAGCTAGAAAAGCTACATAACCTAAAAAGAAAAGATGTAAGCCGAAAATGATTAATCCTACAGACCAAATGTATTCGAATACACTGAGAGACAACATCACATATGTTTCTGGATTCGCAATCGTACTTTTTGAAAGTAGCAATGCCAATATTAGATTGAATATGGCGATTCCAAGTATCGCTGTATACATAAGACGAAGCAAGGCAGCTAGTAATGAGAGGCTAGTATGAATTGGTTTTAGAAAGAAATAAAGAGCCCACGCGGCGACAATATCAGTAATGAAAATGATAATCCAACCGAAGATTTCCGCTTTGAAAAGTGAATTTGAAGTTTGGATATTATGGAATGTCGTGCTCGCATCTTCTTGTACAACGAGATTTCCATGAACAAAACCGTAAGAAAAAAATGCAATGAATGCCATAACAAGAAGAGAAAAGCCAGCAAATAAAGCATACTTTCGTTCAGTCATAATACGTCCTCCTATTCTAATGTTGTTTTCATTGTAATAGGGAAGAGGAGGAGATTCATTGACTTAAATCAAGAGAGGGGAAGTTTAATGGAATTTCCATCAAAAAAAGATATATGGTTATATCCGATTTTTTTCGTTGTCATTGGAGCGTGTTTTGCTCCTCTATTTGCAGGAAAAGAGTATTTTCTTTTATTTTTTACAATTCCGTTAGCAATATTATTTATGTGGAGTTGGTTTTCGACAAAATACATCGTCGGAGAAGAAACAATTACAATTAGATCAGGTCTCGTTAAAAAACGCATATTTATACGAGATATAAAACAAATTTCAAATACGAAAAATCCAATAGCTGCTCATGCATTGTCATTGGAACGACTTGAAATTGTTTACGGTGCACATAAAACAGAAGTTATTTCTCCTAAAGATAAAGACCAATTCATCAATCTTGTTACAAGTAAAAATTCAAACATTGAAATGAAGTAAAAGAGTGGCTAGGAAGCCACTCTTTTACTTTGGATTTGTCATATAAGGTTGTACATGAATCATACATAGGTCACGGAACTTTCCTTCAGTAGTTGTGACAATTACTACTGCTCTTCCTGCACTTTTTCCAGTAATCGTTACCGTATCACCTTTTGGATACATTGTGATAACATCAGCATTCATATTTGTCCAAATAAGTTCTTTATTCGTCGCTTGCATTGGTAAAACGGAAGCTGATAGCTCAGTGCTTTGTCCAGTTCTTACCTTTAACTTATTTTTTTCCATATGAACACCGATGACTGAAATAACAGAAGGAGCAATTGAAATTTTAGGTGGATTAGGTTGTATGTTCAAACAAGAGGTAGAAGTATTTGTGATAGGTGAAAATTTTCGTGTGTGTTGTCGCTGAAAAGCTGCTAACATGTTGAAGTCCCCTTTCTGTATAAGTGCTGATATTCATACTATAAAGGAGTAGTGTTATGTTAAATTTAACGAAACATAAAGAATTTGTTAAATTTGAGAAGAAGATTGTCGAACTGTAAAAAAGCTCTGCTGTTATCATAACAGCAGAGCTTTCTTTTTATAGATTATGACTATGTTGTTTTTCGAAATCCTCAAATTGCTCTTCAACTTCTTTTGAAGGTTGTGTTAGTAAACTAACAATTACGATTACTAGTAAACTAATAGTGAAACCAGGAATCATTTCATATAAGAATTCTTTTAAGAATTTGAATTGAGTCCAAATAATTACTGTAGCGGCACCAGAAATCATACCAGCAAGTGCGCCCCACTTCGTCATACGTTTCCAATATAAGCTTAATAAAATAGCAGGTCCGAATGAAGAACCAAATCCAGCCCAAGCGTATCCAACAAGAGCTAAAATCGTATCATCTTGTTTAAGTGCTAATGCACATCCAATTAAAGCGATAACAAGAACAGCCATACGACCGACAAATACAAGTTCTTTATCAGAAGCAGAACGTTTAAAGAATGTACGATATAAATCTTCTGTTATAGCACTCGAAGTAACGAGTAACTGAGATGAAATTGTACTCATAACCGCTGCTAAAATAGCTGCTAATAAAAATCCAGTAATAAGTGGATGGAATAAAATAGTGCCAAGTTCAACGAAAATCGTTTCTGGATCAGAAAGTTTTAAACCTGCTTTTGAATAGTATGCAATACCGATAAGGCCAGTAAACATAGCTCCGACAACAGAAAAAATCATCCAGCTCATACCAATACGTCGTGCGCTTTTAATTTCTTTTACAGAAGAAATTGCCATAAAGCGTACGATAATATGTGGTTGTCCAACATAACCAAGGCCCCATGCGAATAATGAAATAATTCCCAATACAGAAGTACCTTTAAAAATATCTAATAATGCCGGATCGATAGATTTAATTGTTTCAAATGCTGGACCAAGTCCATTTACGTGCATAATTGTTACGACTGGAACAAGAATAAGAGCGACTACCATAATGATTCCTTGCACGAAGTCTGTCCAACTTACAGCTAAAAAACCACCAAATAATGTGTAAGCTACGACAACTCCACCAACGATAAGAAGACCAACATGGTAATTGAGTCCAAATGAATTTTCAAATAATACAGCGCCAGAGACAAATCCTGAAGCTACATAAAACGTGAAAAATATCATAATAACAAGTCCAGATACTAGGCGTAGCATATGGGATTTGTCGTGGAAACGGTGTTCCAAAAATTCTGGGATAGTAATAGAGTTGTTTGCAATTTCAGAGTAGGTACGTAAGCGAGGAGCGACATAGATCCAGTTTGCGTATGCGCCTAATGTTAGGCCGATCGCAATCCAACTACTACTTAATCCAACGCTAAACATTGCACCGGGTAATCCCATTAAAAGCCAACCACTCATATCAGCTGCTCCAGCACTTAATGCTGTTACTGCGGGGCCTAGTGTACGCCCGCCAAGCATATAATCTGTTAAGTTGGATGTTCGTTTGTAGGCGAAATAGCCAATTACTAACATCCCGAGCATGTAAATAGAGATAGAAGTTAAAGTTAACATCTGCGTACTCATGTAGTTCCCCTTCCTTTTGTCATGTCTTTTGATGCGTTATGCATATTTATAATCTATCATGATTATTCTGAAAAATCCATACAGAAATATGAATTTTCAGAAATGTAAGCGTTTTTTGACATCATTTTACTTTTTTAATATATAATATTCATGCAAAAAACCTTATTTTTAATAGAGTATTTATTATATTTACATAAAAAGAGGTTGTTTTGTCAATATAATATTGAAAGGAGAGAAAAATAAAATTCTTTTAAAAGTATTGACTTATGAAAAAAGTTAGGTCTATAATGAGTGCAACTTAAAAAAATGCAAGCGTTGATGAAGAAGAGTACACATGATGAACATGTCAGAGAGCTGATGGTTGGTGCGAATCAGTATGGGATTGATGTGGAATGGGCTTCGGAGCTTCCAAACCGAAACGAAAGAAGTAGGCTTTGGCGACATGATCTCATCGATACAAGAGACACGTATTGTTTTTGATACGGTAAAGTGCGTTACATTTGTAACGAATTAAGGTGGCACCACGGGAGTACCCGTCCTTTCTATAGGATGAGTACTCCCTTTTTGTGTACAAAAAATTAAATAAATGAAATCGTTGAAGTAAGAAGAGTACGTATATTGGAGACGTTACAGAGAGCCGGGGATAGGTGGGAGCCCGGTGCGGTGCCATATACGGAATGGGCTTACGAGAGGTATGCTGAACAATTATTTTCAGTAGGCAACCCGGGTTCCGCCGTTACAAGGATAAGGTATATATTTTGTACCTGAATAAAGCGGATGCTTTTGCGTCCAACATGAGGTGGTACCACGGTAAATTTATCGTCCTCTACATATTTTCGATATGTAGAGGACTTTTTTATTTTTCAGATTGAGGTGAAAGGCATGATGACAAAAGAGGAATTTATGAAGCAAAAAGAAAAGGGAAGAACATTTGTAGTAATCGCTGAAGAAGAAGGAGATAGCATTACGCCAATTTCTTTATATAGACGTATGAAGGGAAAGAAAAAGTTTTTATTAGAAAGCTCCCAGCTTCATCAAGATAAAGGACGCTATTCATATTTAGGATGTAACCCGTATGGTGAAGTGAAAAGCGTTGGTACGGAAGTGGAACGAACGATTTATGGCCAAACAGAAAAGCTGCAAGGTAACGTAATACAAGTGTTAGAAGAAGTAATCAAGTCAGCGCAAGTAGACAGTCCATTCCCATTTTGCGGAGGAGCAGTTGGTTATATTGGTTATGACGTCATTCGGCAATATGAAAACATTGGAACAGATTTACACGATCCATTGAATATTCCAGAAGTACACCTTTTACTGTACCGTGAGTTTATCGTGTATGACCACTTACGCCAAAAATTATCATTTGTATATGTATGCAGGGAAGACGATTCAGCTTCTTATGAAGAAGTATATGAAAGGTTGCAAGTATACAAAGAGGAAGTGTTACAGGGAGAAGCAGTGGAAGTAATTCAAATAAGGTCAACATTATCATTCACTTCTTCTATAACGGAAAAAGAGTTTTGTGAGATGGTAGAAACGGCGAAAGAACATATAAGAGCCGGGGACATATTCCAAGTCGTACTGTCACAGCGTTTGCAAAGTGAATGTATTGGTGATCCTTTCGCGCTATACCGAAAACTTCGCATTGCAAACCCGTCACCGTATATGTTTTATATCGATTTTCAAGATTATATTGTACTCGGTTCTTCGCCGGAAAGCTTGTTATCAGTTAGAGAAGATAAGGTGATGACGAATCCAATTGCGGGTACGAGGCCGAGAGGGAAAACAAAGCAGGAAGATGCGGAAATCGAAAAAGAACTGTTAGAAGATGAGAAAGAACGAGCGGAGCACATGATGCTTGTAGATCTTGGGCGAAATGATATTGGCAGAGTGAGCGAAATTGGATCCGTGACGATAGATAAATATATGAAAGTAGAAAAATACTCTCACGTTATGCACATTGTATCTGAAGTTTACGGAATATTGCGAAAACAAATGAGTGGATTTGATGCATTAGCGTATTGCCTACCAGCAGGAACAGTGTCAGGTGCTCCGAAAATTAGAGCGATGGAAATTATAAATGAGCTAGAGAATGAAAAAAGAAATGTATACGCCGGTGCAGTTGGGTATGTTAGTTTTTCTGGAAATCTTGATATGGCACTTGCCATTCGAACGATGGTCGTAAAGGATGAAAAAGCATACGTTCAGGCAGGAGCGGGAATTGTTTATGATTCAGACCCAGTAGCTGAATATGAAGAAACGTTAAATAAGGCGAGAGCGCTATTGGAGGTAATGAAATGATTGTACTAATTGATAATTATGATTCATTCACATATAACTTGTATCAGCTGTTAGGTGAATACGAAGAAGATATTGTAGTCGTAAGAAATAATCAAATAACGATAGAACAGCTAGAAGGGATGAATCCAACAGGAATTGTGCTTTCACCAGGACCAGGAAAACCAGAGGATGCTGGCATTTGTATCGAAGTGATTCGTCATTTTTATAAGAACGTTCCCATACTAGGTATTTGCCTCGGACATCAGGCGATTATATCAGCATTTGGAGGAGAAATTGTTAGAGCGGAGCGCATTAAACATGGAAAAACATCTCGTGTGAAACATAATGGAACGTCAATCTTTTCATACGTGACCCAGCCGCTAACAGCGATGCGCTACCATTCCCTTGTTGCAGCACAAACGAGTTTGCCAGAGTGTTTTGACATACTAGCGACAGCGATGGACGACGGAGAAATTATGGCAGTTCGTCACAATTATTATCCGCTATTCGGATTACAGTTTCATCCAGAATCAATCGCGACAGAAGAAGGCGGAAAGTTAATACGTGCCTTTTTAACAGAAGTGAAGGAGGAGGAAAGAGTATGAATAACTATCTTCGTAAATTAGTGGAGGGACAACATTTAACAGAAGAGGAAATGTATAGAGCAGGGCTTCTTTTATTAAATGAAAACATATTGGAAAGTGAAATTGCAGCCTTCTTAGTATTACTGAAAGCGAAAGGTGAAACAGCAGAAGAAATATACGGCCTTGTTCGAGCTCTTCGCGAAAAGGCATTACCGTTTTCGAACCATATACAAGGAGCAATGGACAATTGCGGAACGGGTGGTGACGGTGCACAAACGTTTAATATTAGTACAACATCGGCATTTGTACTGGCAGGAGCTGGCGTAAAGGTTGCAAAACATGGTAACCGTGCTGTATCTAGTAAAACAGGAAGTGCCGATTTATTAGAAGAACTCGGTGTAAATATTAGCAGTACGCCAAACGAAATTGATTATTTATTAGAGCATGTCGGCATTGCATTTTTATTCGCACCAGCTATGCATCCAGCATTAAGGCGCATTATGAAAATAAGAAAAGAATTAAATGTACCGACGATCTTTAATTTAATTGGCCCTTTAACAAATCCGGTGAATTTAGAAACACAATTTGTCGGCATTTATAAACGAGATATGTTACTACCAGTTGCGCAAGTATTACAGAAACTAGGAAGGAAGCAGGCGCTTGTTGTAAACGGAAGTGGATTTTTAGATGAAGCATCATTGCAAGGAGAAAATCATGTTGTCATTTTAAAAGATAATGAAATAGTAGAAACGAGTATTGAACCCGAGAAATACGGTTTCTCAATAGTGAACAATGAAGAGATTAGAGGCGGGAATTCGAAAGAAAATGCAAAGATTACGCTCGGCGTATTAAGAGGAGAAAAGAGTGTTTACCGCGATACAGTTTTATTCAATGCAGGTCTAGCCCTTTTCGCAAATGGAAAAGCAGAAACGATCGAAGAAGGAATTACACTAGCGGCACATAGCATTGACTCTGGAAAAGCATTAGCCAAACTAAACTTATTAATTGCAGCAAGCAATGAAAAATTAGAAAGGGTGAATTAAAGTGGGGACGATTTTAGACAAAATTGTAGACCAAAAGAAAAAGGAAGTTGCGGCATTATATGAAACGTATACACCATTAAAAGAAATTAGAAAGACACATTCATTTGTAGAAGCGTTACAGCAGTTTACTGTCATTGCAGAAGTAAAGCGAGCATCACCATCAAAAGGAGATATTAATTTACACGTTGATGTACGAAAACAAGTGAAAACATATGAAGAATGCGGCGCAGGAGCAGTTTCTGTTTTAACAGACGGTCAATTTTTTAAAGGATCGTTTCATGATTTACAAACGGCAAGAAGAGAAAGTAACATTCCGCTTTTATGTAAAGATTTCATAATCGATAAGATTCAAATTGATAGAGCGTATGAAGCTGGTGCAGATATTATTTTACTAATCGTAGCGGCGTTAACGAAAGAAAAATTAAAAGAGCTGTACAGCTACGTACTAGAAAAAGGATTAGAAGCGATTGTTGAAGTTCATGATGAACAGGAATTAGAAATTGCAATCCAATTAAATCCGCACGTTATCGGTATTAACAACCGTAATTTAAAAACATTCGAAGTTGATTTAAGCCAAACAGAAAAGCTTGGAAAACGATTAAACGAGGAGAAATTACTTTGGATTAGTGAAAGCGGGATCCATTCAAAGGAAGATATTATCCGTGTTAAAAAAGCGGGAGCAAAAGGTGTATTAGTTGGAGAAGCAATTATGACATCATCTTCTATAAGTACCTTTTTCGAAGACTGTAAGGTGAACATATGAAAGTGAAAATTTGCGGCATCACTGATGTTGAAACAGCAAAGCGTGCTTGTGAATACGGAGCAGATGCACTCGGATTTGTTTTTGCAGAAAGTAAGCGGAAAATCACTCCAGGGCTAGCGAAAGAAATCATTGAGGAGATTCCAGCAAACGTGTTAAAGGTCGGTGTTTTCGTAAATGAATCAGTAGAAGAAATACAGAAAATTGCAGATGAATGCGGGTTAACGCATGTGCAACTACATGGGGATGAAGATAATCACCAAATCAGAAGATTGAATATTCCGTCTATAAAAGCTCTCGGAGTGACTTCGGAGGACGATATGAAAGATGCTCAAACATATGAAACGGATTATATATTGTTTGATAGCCCGAAAGAAAAGTTTCACGGAGGAAATGGAAAGAAATTTTCATGGGAACTACTTGTGCATATGCCAAAAGAGTTGCGAGAGAAAACGATATTAGCTGGTGGATTAAATGCACTTAATATAGAAGAAGCGATTCGAACTATTCAGCCATACATGGTCGATGTAAGTAGCGGAGTAGAGACAGAAGGAAAGAAAGATCTAAAGAAAATAAAACAATTTATTATAAAAGCGAAGGAGTGTTCCAAATGAACTACGCATATCCAGATGAAAAAGGTCACTACGGTATATATGGAGGACGATACGTTCCAGAAACGTTAATGCAATCTGTATTAGAACTAGAAGAAGCGTATAAAGAAGCGATGCAAGATGAAGCGTTTCAAAAGGAATTAAATCATTATTTAAAAACGTACGTTGGAAGAGAAACACCGCTTTATTTCGCTGAAAATATGACGAAGTATTGCGGCGGTGCAAAGATTTATTTAAAACGTGAAGATTTGAACCATACAGGAGCTCATAAAATTAACAATACAATCGGTCAGGCACTACTTGCAGTACGAATGGGCAAGAAAAAAGTTGTCGCTGAAACAGGAGCAGGACAACACGGAGTTGCAACAGCTACTGTATGTGCCCTACTCGGATTAGAATGCGTCATCTTTATGGGAGAAGAAGATGTGAGACGTCAAAAATTAAATGTGTTCCGAATGGAATTACTCGGAGCGAAAGTAGAAAGCGTAGCGGCAGGTAGCGGTACATTAAAAGATGCGGTAAACGAGGCGCTTCGCTACTGGGTTTCACATGTACACGATACACACTACATTATGGGATCCGTTCTTGGACCACATCCATTCCCGCAAATTGTTCGTGATTTCCAAAGTGTAATTGGGAAAGAAACGAAAAAACAATATGAAGCGTTAGAAGGGAAATTACCAGAGGCAGTCGTTGCATGTATTGGTGGTGGTAGTAATGCGATGGGCATGTTTTATCCGTTCTTACACGATGAAGAAGTCGCTCTTTACGGCGTAGAAGCAGCTGGGAAAGGTGTTCATACAGAAAAGCACGCAGCTACTTTAACGAAAGGAAGCGTTGGTGTTTTACACGGATCAATGATGTACCTTCTGCAAAATGAAGAAGGACAAATTCAAGAAGCGCATTCTATTTCAGCGGGACTCGATTATCCAGGTGTTGGGCCAGAACATAGCTTGCTAAAAGATATTGGACGCGTTTCGTATCATTCAATAACAGACGAAGAAGCGTTAGAAGCATTTCAATTATTAACGAAAAAAGAAGGGATTATTCCGGCGTTAGAAAGCTCACATGCTGTCGCATACGCATTAAAATTAGCGCCGCAAATGAAGAAAGACAAAGGACTTGTCATTTGTTTATCTGGTCGCGGGGATAAAGATGTAGAGAGTATAAAACGTTATATGGAAGAGGTGTAAAAAATGGGAGTAGAAAAAATTAAAGCAGCGTTTGAAAATGGTAAGAAAGCATTTATTCCGTACGTAATGGGCGGAGATGGTGGCCTTGAAAAATTAAAAGAAAGAATTTGTTTTCTAGATGAAGCAGGAGCGAGCATCGTTGAAATTGGCATCCCGTTTTCAGATCCAGTCGCAGACGGTCCAACGATTCAAAGAGCAGGGAAACGAGCACTAGATAGCGGTGTAACAGTAAAAGGTATTTTTCAAGCATTGATAGAGGTAAGGAAAGAAGTGCAAATTCCGTTTGTACTCATGACATATTTAAATCCAGTACTCGCATTCGGAAAAGAACGATTCATCGAAAACTGTATAGAAGCAGGTGTAGACGGCATCATCGTTCCAGACTTACCGTATGAAGAGCAAAATATTATTGCTCCGTTACTTCGAGAGGCAAACATTGCGCTAATTCCACTCGTTACCGTAACGAGCCCAATTGAGCGAATCGAAAAAATTACGAGTGAATCAGAAGGATTCGTCTATGCCGTTACAGTAGCAGGCGTAACAGGAGTACGTCAAAACTTTAAAGGTGAGATTCATAGTTACTTAGAAAAAGTAAAATCACATACGCATTTACCGGTAGTGGCAGGGTTCGGTATTTCAACGAAGGAACATGTAGAAGAAATGATTACAATATGTGATGGAGTAGTCGTTGGAAGTAAAGTCATTGAGCTGTTAGAAAATGAAAAGCGAGAAGAAATATGTGAATTAATACAGGCAACAAAACAAAAAGAAGAGGCATAAGTCTCTTCTTTTTGTTTTACGTAATAAATGTTAAAATATACAGAAAATACATATAACTTAGAGGGTGAGAAAGCATGCTAAGACGAAAACTACTATATCTTCTTTTAACTGTACCACTATACGCTTGGCTCATTAGCATGACGAAAATAGAATTGATGGCTCTATTTATAGGATATGTATTTATCTTTTCCAACTTAAATCGCATTCAAGAGCAATCTATTTTAGAAATATGTATATTTTCGATTAGTATAGAACTATTTAGTATCGTTTCGATTGTATTATTAAACGAATTATTTCGATGGATCCATTCATTTGAATTAATGAAATTTGGAAATGTTGTATTGCAAGTAATATGTGCTTATATTGTGTTTGTTTTGTTAGATAAAATAGTCGGACAGCAGAGCGTTTTTCAGGATAAAAGAAAATGGGAGTGAAAGGAGCCATTTGGCTCCTTTTTTGAACCTGTTGTAAAAACAATTGAAAATTATGACATCTGTTATATAATAGTTAAAAATTGTATTTTTAATGAAAAGAGATGATAACATGGCCATATTGTTGGCACTTATCCCAATTATGATGATTTTCATTTGTTTATTTTTATTTAAACAAACGTCATTAAGATCCTCTTTAATTGCTTACGTTGTGTCTGTTGGAATCGTTTTACTCTCGCCAACGTTTCAACTAGGGATAAGTGAAACTGTGCACGCAACGATTAAAGGTTGGTTAATTTGTTTTATTGTTGGGTACGTTTTGTTTTTCGGTATTTTTTTATTTCACCTCATGAACAAAATGGGGTACATCGATCAAGTAGCGCGTTTTTTAGAAGAAGTGACGCACGATCGTTTATTACAAATGCTCCTTATGTGTTTTGGTATTTGTCCGCTAATCGAATCAGTAAGTGGGTTCGGAATTGGCTTCATGGTTGCAGCACCTATCTTTCTATCATTGGGCTATAAACCGTTTCAGGCTGTACTGCTTTCATTTATCGGCTTACTAGCTAGTTCGTGGGGCGCAATGGCAACTGGTACGATTATCGGTTCGCAGCTAATAAATATGCCGCTTACAACACTTGGTGCAAATACGGCACTACTAAGTATTCCGATGTTTGCTTATTTCGTCATTCTTTCTTTACACGTTGTTGGTGGCTGGCGGGCCGTAATTGAAAAGTGGAAAGAAGGATTCGGTTTCTTTCTATTATTTTCTCTCGGAATCTATCTTTCTAACGCATACGTAAGTGTTGAACTAGCAGGTATATTAAGTTCTATCGTTACAATTACATTTGGCTTTCTTATCATTAAATTAAAAGGAAAAAGTGAGCAAAATTTAATAACAGAACATGCTGCAGCAACGGAGAGAGAAGTATCTATTATAAAAATTATTAGCCCTTATATATTCTTAACTGTTTGTATTTTGCTTTCTCGCCTCGTACCAGCATTACATGATGTATTCAGATCATATGCCGTTCTTGATTTGAAATCATACTCTTACAAGCTAGAGCTACTATATTCACCAGGATTTTGGCTCGGTATGACATGCTTATTTACTATTATCTTCTTCCGTATTCCATCTCATATTATTAAACAATCACTCTCGCAAACGATAAAACAATGGATTCCTTTTGCGATTACAACGACGATGTTTATCGCCATTTCAGAACTAATGGGTGCATCTGGCATGCATTCATTACTGGCAAAAACAGCTGGTGAAACATTTGGAACGTTTTTCGTTTTCGTTGCCCCGTTTATCGGCGGAATCGGTGGCTTTTTAACAGGTAGTAACGCCGGATCAAATGCGATGTTTATAAAACTACAAATGCAAACTGCGCAAAACGTAGCGCTTCCGTGGCAATACGTCACAACACTGCAAAACACCGCATCGTCAGTAGCGACAATCGCTTGCCCGTCACGGATTACACTAGGGGCGTATTTATGTAACATTCCTTATCGTGAAAATGAATTGTTAAAGAAGACGACGTTAATGATCTTTGGTGCAATTTTGCTAGTAGTGGTAGAGGTTATTGTTTGGTATATGTTGAGAAATTAAAAATCCTCCTAACATAGGAGGATTTTCTTTATGATTGGATAATGTTTTAAATATGAAAAGCTTCTACTAAATGAATAGGAGATGAAATGTATGCCCCTAAAAAACTACGGCGTGTTAAAAGGTACAGTTATACAATCAAAGATTGGAAAAGGGAAAACACCTCATTATCAAGTTCATTTACAAGGTGAAGCAGAAGTAGATTATCGTATTGCAATTAACGTCAAATCGCAAAGTTATCCGTCAGAAGTTTTATATTTTGCGAGCGACAATATTCGGTCAGAAGCAATTAATATTTTACCGACATTACCATTCGGTTTTACAGAAATAAAAAACAATGAACCGAAAGTAGCTTTAGACTACGTAAGAGGTAATGTATTTGAATCGAAACAAATGATTCCTTTACCTGCTGAAAAAGCAGGTGTTGATAATGATTTAAATGAAAAAATAGAACGTTATATAAAACGAGCGATAGAAGAAAAAGCGATTATTTACGCATTTGGTGAAAGATGGGGGCCAGAAGAAAATACACCGGATTCTTACTTCCATTTCGAACCAGGAAACGGTATACACGATATTCATATGAACCAAGGGAATGTAGAGAAATGGAAAGGTGATAATGGTATATGGCAAGACGGAGGTATACTCATTCACTTCGAAAAGGAAGAATCATGGATCGGTATTTTTCTTGCCTTCCAGTCGCAGTCATGGTGTACAGATGAAGATGGGCACGCTCGTGTTCCGGTTGAGCATTGTGATTATAAGAACAATAAGTGATGAGAGGAGGGCGTTCAAAAAGAACGCCCTCCTCTTATTTTATAAAACCCAAAACTAACAAGTGTAGAAAGACAAGAGAACAGTAGTGCCACACTAGAAAATGCGATGAGGTACATATTATACTTTATCACTTTGCCGATTAGCTGGTTACTGTCGTACTGAAATAGTCCTGCGATTATGTTGAATAAAAATAATACGATAAACATGACGATGACACCGTCTATTGATCCTTTAATATCTGGTTTACTTAAAGCGATATGTGCAGAAATACAAATGGCGATAAATAAAAATAGCCAAAAGGAAGGATTCAATAAATTACTTATTGTAAATAAGCTTTTCAATAATACGAACGTCGACAAGAGCATGTTTTGAACCATTTCTATATTAATAGAAGTAGAAGCGATTGTTTTTTCGAGAGTGGTACTAAATAAGAAATATGAATTTGGTACGAAATAGCGCATTAAAAGGATTAGTGCAGTAATACCAGAAATAATAGGACCGATTCCAATGAAGAAGTTCCCAATTCGTTGATATACACTTTTTTGATTGTATTGATGCTGTACGTAGCCTAAAGCACCTTGACTTGTATCTGTTGGGAAAAACTGCGTTGCTACAATTTTATGACGAAATAGTACACACATAATGGCATGTCCAAGTTCATGAATAGGAACACCGATCCACGCCGTTAAAAGGAATCCTTTTCTTCCGAAAGCTCTCGACCAATACATGCGTGTGAGAGATTCTAAATAGCCTAATAGAAATCCAATTACAATGATAACGCCAATTAAAGAAAATAATTGGATTACGCTTGTAAGGAGTATTTGAAAAATTGAGTTTACCAATTCCATTGCCAGTCATCCAATCTGTTAAAAATGTTATTTGTTCTGTTTCATAATAGCATTATTTTTCAAGATTGCTAGCACATATATTTCTTTTGAAAGAAGGATTTCATAATCTTTTTCTTGTAGTCATGTTTTATGTACAAAGTCATATATTGAACTTGTAACACCCTATATGGTATCTGCTTAAGGAGGGAATGAGAGAATGAAATGTCCAGCGTGTCAGACGGAAAATGCAGCAGAGGCAAAATTTTGCGGAAAGTGTGGACATTCGTTGACGGAGGAAGCAGTAGCGAGTGGTGCACAAGAAGAAGGTGAGCAACAAGCACGCGTAGCACCAAAAAAGGAAACTCGACAAAATGAAACAGTAGAGCAAGCGAAGCGGTTTGCAAGTGGCTATTTTCAGTTCTTTAAACATGCTTTCAAAGCACCGACAGCGATTATGAAAAGCGGCAAGGTTGAAGTACGAAATGGAATTGTAAGTCTTGTTCTTATTTGTTTTTTAGGGGCATGTATTTTTTATAGAATGATGAGTGCTGGGGCAGCAGTTACGAGAACGTTAGTGCCAGATGTTTCTACTCTTACATTTTTTGGAGAAGCTGTAACGGTCTTTTTCTTTTTATTGATTTTAACTTTGTTTGTCGGATTTATTATTTTTGTAAGTGGTAAGATGATGAAATCTTCTTTTTCATTTCTTGAAGTATTTGGCGTATGGGGAACGATAGCAACGCCGGCTATCGCTATATTAGTTCTTACTTTTCTTTTTAGTTTTCTATTAATCTTTTTCTTACCAATATTATTATCTGTAGCTACAACTTATATAGGGATTAGTGTAACTGTTGCCATATTAAAATTAGACAACGGCGGATTAGATCTTGTTTACACACTTATTATCGCAAATGTTTTAATTGGAATCGCAACATTCATTGTACTTTGGTCTTACATTAGCACGATAATTCAAACCATTACTCAGGGATTAACTGGCCTCTAAAGAAAAGGTGGTTGAATGGATGAATGTATGTACAAATTGTGGGACTCATTTTGAAGACGGTGTGCAATTTTGTCAAAACTGCGGTCAGAAGAGGGAAAGTCTTGTAGTAAAGAAGACAATGAGCAGCGGTACAAAATTTGGCATTACACTCTTAACATTACTTGCTGTAGTGATTGTGGGACTGTATTTGTACGGATCATCGTATTATAAGCAGGCGGCACAAGTAGATCGAATGATTACTATTGTACAAGAGAGGGACGGGGAGAAGTTAGCTGAAATCGTCACGGCAGATGATCCATCAGTTATTGCAACGAGAGAGAGTCTAATGCCGCTATTTTCGTATATAAAAGAAAATCCATCTTACTTGAATGAATTGAAAGAACAGTTGAGGATAGGTGAAAAACAAGGGAATGGAATTGAAAGAGCAGACTTTTCGTTAACGAAAGACGGAAAGTATTTCTTTATCTTTGATCGGTATAAATTGAAAGCGAAGACGTATTATACGACGGTGCTTACAAATGAAAAAGGTACATCTTTAAAAATGAACGGAAAAGAAATTGATAAGTCTGATGACAAAAAGTTTGAGAAGCAATATGGACCGTTTCTTCCAGGGGCTCAAGTGTTTCAAGCAGAATATAAAAATGACTATGTAAAACTATCACGTGAAGAAAAGGTTGTACTTATAAAACAAGGTCAAAATAATGTAACGATAGATTTAACGTTGCAAGGGCAATATATTACTGTCCAAACGAATGCACCTGGTGCAACATTGTATGTGAATCAAAAGCCAGTTACAGCTCTGGCTGGAGAAGAAATTAAGTGGGGACCGGTAGCAACTGATGGAAGTACGACGATTTATTTAGAACGAAATGGAGAAAATGGAAGGGAGACGACGAAGGTAGAAACGGTAACGGCACTTCCGTCTTATAATCTTCCATTCCACAAGAAGAGTACAGAAAAAACAGTTGTTTATAATGTTACTCCTCCCTCCGCGACTCGGTATGTATATAATGGTTTCATCTTACCGGATAGTGATATTCGAAAACTAACGAGTGCAGACTTAACATATTTATCGAAAGAACAATTGAAAATAGCGAGAAATGAAATATACGCAAGACATGGACACATGTTTCAAACGAAAGATATGCAAGCGTATTTCTCAAAACAGTCTTGGTATAGAGAAAATCCGTATTTTACAGGAAAGCTAACAGATATTGAATCTTATAATGTTGAACTCATCAAATCAAGAGAATAGAACACGTGAAAAAAGGTACAGTGCATAACTGTACCTTTTTTATGGTTATTTATCTGAACCAGGATCCCTTGAGAAAAAGATGTGAAAGAGAAATGTGACTTTGCTTGATCCTCCTGATGTACTAGCTTGTATATGGGATAAAGGACCAGACGTTAGAGCTGCCTCGGAATGGGGTGGCACGACTATTTTGAGCGCATGATCTGATTCTGGTGAGGCAGTAACGGTTATTGTATCATCAGAAAAGTTCATAATTTTAACAGAACCGACTGGAAAGGTGGACTTGCCAGCATGTGATGCTGAAGCGAATTGGGTAGCTTTCCAAATATCTTGCGCAAACGTATCATCGTTAGATAACCAAGCACGGGCACTATATATTGTTGCATTAATGGAAAATTCTTGGTCAAGTGAGAGAGCGGGTTTCGGTTCTTTTGGTTCTTGTGGTTCCTCTGGAAGCTGGGCGAGAAGGCCGGCGCACATGTATGTTTCACCTACTTTCAATAGTAACTGTTATAGCATATTAAACATGTTGTTTTTAAGACACGACGATTACCTATTAAGGCATAGGTTCGTGCACCAAATTTGAAGATGGAATTCTCTTTCTTTACAATGGGAGTAGGTGTTATTTCTATAAAATATGGAAAACGTAAAGAGTATGTAAAAAATAAGGAGTGGTAAAGTGAACTATGTCATTATTGGTGGAGATGCAGCTGGTATGAGTGCAGCTATGCAAATTGTTAGAAACGATGAAAATGCAAATGTTGTAACATTAGAAAAAGGTGAAATTTATTCGTACGCGCAGTGTGGATTACCGTATGTCATTAGTGGTGCTATCGCTTCAACAGAAAAATTAATCGCGCGCAATGTAAAGGCGTTTCGTGATAAATACGGAATTGATGCGAAAGTGCGTCATGAAGTAACGAAAGTCGATACGGAAAAGAAAATGGTGTACGCAGAGCATACAGAGACGAAAGATATTTTTCAATTTCCATATGACCGTTTACTAGTTGCAACTGGAGTACGCCCTGTTATGCCGGAATGGGAAGGACGAGATTTACAAGGCGTTCATCTTTTAAAAACAATTCCGGATGCTGAGCGCATATTAAAAACGTTAGAGACGAATAAAGTTGAAGATGTAACGATTATTGGCGGCGGTGCAATTGGACTTGAGATGGCAGAAACATTCGTCGAACTTGGTAAGAAAGTAAGAATGATTGAGAGAAATGATCATATCGGTACAATTTATGATGCAGATATGGCGGAGTATATACATAAAGAAGCAGATAAACATCATATTGAAATTTTAACAAATGAAAATGTAAAAGCGTTTAAAGGAAACGAAAGAGTGGAACAAATTGAAACGGATAAAGGTACGTATAAAGCGGATCTTGTTTTAGTATCTGTTGGAGTGAAGCCGAATACTGATTTTCTTGAAGGAACAAATATACGTACAAATCATAAAGGGGCAATCGAAGTAAATACATATATGCAAACGAATGTGCAGGACGTATATGCAGCTGGTGATTGCGCAACACATTACCACGTTATAAAGGAAATTCATGATCATATCCCGCTCGGAACGACTGCAAATAAACAAGGGCGACTTGCTGGACTGAATATGCTTGATAAGCGAAGAGCATTTAAGGGTACGTTAGGTACAGGTATTATTAAATTTATGGATTTGACGCTCGCAAGAACAGGCTTAAATGAAAAAGAAGCAAAAGGGCTACATATCCCATATAAAACAGTCAAAGTAGATTCAACAAATATGGCGGGCTATTATCCAAATGCGAAACCACTTTATTTGAAATTACTATATCGTTCTGACACGAAACAATTATTAGGCGGACAAGTAATTGGAGAAGAAGGTGTAGATAAACGGATTGATGTGATTGCAATGGCGCTTTTCAATAAAATGAGCATTCACGATTTAGAAGATGTCGACTTAAGTTACGCACCACCATATAACAGCGTTTGGGATCCAATTCAGCAAGCGGCAAGACGAGCGGAATAGCACTTTTTAAGTGCTATTTTTTTGCAAAGGTAGGTAAACTTTTTTAGCGAATAATAAAGAGGGAGAAACAGTTACATATAGGGAAGGGGATTATTAAAAATGTTTGTAGCACTTCAAACCGTTCAAGAATCTGAAAAAGAAATATTACGTAATCTGTACGCACTATATCTTCATGATCTCTCTACATTCACTCCTAATATAAAGATTGGGGCAAATGGATTTTTTGAATACGAAGATTTGCACATGTTTTGGGAAAATGACGGAATCACTCCGTATTTTATTAAAAGTGATAATGAGATTGTAGGATTTTTATTACTACTGGAACGTCCTTTTTTGAAGAAGGAAAACGACTTTGGTATAAATGACATTTTCATATTGAATCAGTACAAGGGGAAAGGAATCGGTAAACAAGTTATTGCGAATGTACTAAAAGAGAAACGAGGGCAGTATTTCGTTATCGAACTTCTAAAAAATGTACCAGCAGTGTCGTTTTGGAAGAAAGTATATAAAGAACTGAACATTGAATTTGATGAGAGAGAGCAGTTAATTGATGATGAAGAATGCCTCGTTCACACGTTTAAAATTTAATGAAATTGGTGTTCCTTTTATATTACTTTGAAATTTAACTTTATCCCGCTATTTGCGGACAGTAAGACCCCCACCTCAAAATCCAGCGAAAGCAAAGAAGTTAGGTGGGCGATCAACTGCCCGTAAAAGCCCGATTGGTTCAACTAATAATCAGTGGGGATGAAGACCCCTATTGATTAAAGTTTCACTTTATTTTGAATATACCGTTCACCCTTGAAAACATAGTACTTATCGCTTATATTTTCATATAGTATTTATTTTTTAATAAAGCATTGAACGAACCAGGGGGCGCAGTATGGCAATTAATATGAAAACAATCGAAGAATGGATTGTTGAATCAAATACAAGACATGAAGAAGACTTTGGACATGTTGTGGAAGAAATGAAAGAAGTATGTGTCGGACTTGATAACGCGACATTAATTTATACGAAAAATGTATTTTGTTTCGGTAAAAAAGTAGAAGTATTTTTCTTCTTCCAAGACCATGTCGTGATCGGACAAGAAAAAGACGAATATATTGAGATTGAAAAATTAAAGTATGATGCCATTACAAATAGTAATTTAAAAACAAATGACAAAAATACAACGTTAGAATTAAAGTTTGCTAACGGACAATCTATTAATTTAGATAGTTTAAATGATAACTACGGTACGAAAAATTGGTTATTTGCTAGACAAATTAAGAGTATTTTTAAATTAATCTAGTAAAAAAGCACGCCGTCCACCGGCGTGCTTCTAATTACGCAAATCCCCTTTTAACCAATTCCGCGCTCGATACGCCCCAACAGGAATTTGAATAAGAGACGTTTCATTTCCAGTATCTATCCCGTATAACTGATCACATGAATTTGTATCAAAACTTAGTAATGGATGACCGCCCATCCCCATCGCGGTTGCGGCGAAAACGAGTTTATGGACGAGTATGCCAGCTTCCATTTGGTGAATACGGTACCCTCTATAGCCTAATGCACGTGTATAGTAATCTTTCTTTCCGACTACATGTAGGCAAAGCGGTACTTGAAAAAGATTCACGTTATCCATCGTCATACTAGATTGAAGGGGATAACGAAGGTCTCCATATCGAAGTGGTTGTATGGAATGCGTTTTACTGTTATAAGCGTAAGCACCGTTTTCTATATTTTTTACGTTATAAAAACATCCATATAAGGAGACGCGCGCATTTTCATTTACATACTGACCATCAAGGTCGTTGTAATAAGGGAAGGAGAGGCTCGCTTCTTGTAGTAAAGTAGCGAGCTCGGCTGCATCCCATTTCGTGAAAGTAAAGTCAGCATCAGGGGAATACCGTTCTTTACAAAGTTGTAAGAAATCATACGATAACCGTTCTACTTGCGGCAACTGTACAGCGTGCGCATGATGTTGATAGTGCTCTTCATGATGTAGTGTGTGGAAGTGTGCTGTCGATTCGATCATAGAAGCTTCATTTATTTTGGTTATCATAGGATGTTTATCTACTTGCTTTGATCGAACGAAATGTTCGTGGGCTAACGGCGGAATTTGTTGCAACAACTCATGAGAAGTAACTGTTTTATTTTCATGGTAATCATTGTGAAACCAACCAGTTTGCGGTTCTGTACTTAAAGGAACAACAGCATACACGCTTTCTTCGCCTTCTGGCAGTCCGAGTAAATGATTGATTGCGCGGTCTAAAAACTGAAAATATACGCCATTTGTGTAGCCAAATTGTTTGGCACATGCAAGTAATTGTCCGATGAGAACACCGCTATCTAAGCCTTGAAGCCGGTACGAAAAATTATTGTATTTAAAGAAGTTTTTCCAAAACATAGTGGATACGAATGCAGCGCCAAAACAAGACTGTATGTTACAACGGTTGCCAAGTGCTTCCGAAAGATAAGAATCGAAATTTCCTTCACGAAGTAAAACAAGCCGGTGATGCGCGGCATCGTAATGGTAAATGCCGTCTGGATAATCGTCAATCTTTAAATATATATACAATTCATTCGGATATAAAGCACCACCTGAAGGGATAGATCTTCGGAATAAAATTTTTTCGCTATTTAGCTGACATAACTGAGTTAAACCGAATGAGTACCCAAGGTAATGACCAATCTTCTTTAAAGTAGGTGTAGTAGAAGAGTTAGGTAAAGATAATGAAATTTCTAAAGAGAGAGGGATGACAGGTACATTTCGATATAATTTATAAGGAAGTGGTGCATCTGCCCAGTCCACTTCATGATTCGGCATAATTTCATCGATAGAAAAATGGAGATGATGTAAAAAAGTATCCAGCTGCATAGAATCCCCTCCTTTACTATGGAAACGGATGCGGATGTGGATTTAATTGTGCATTCGTTAAAGGCTCAGCGCTATATCCAAGTGTCATCGGTACAGTATACACTCTATCTAGTCCTGTAACCCGAGTGAGATGGTGACCGAACGTCATCGGGAGCATGCCTGGAATAATGACTTTTACACAATGTAATCCGTTTTTTTCTATAAGAGGTACTGTTTGATCTACAACGATTACTTCAAGTCCAGATTGCTGCAGACGGTTTAAAAGTTGATGAAGATCGGATGTTAAATCTATATTAACTGATTGTAATGCATTCATTTCTTGGAACGATTGCACAGGGGCATCGTCACGTAAAAGGAAGTGAAGCCGTTCTTCTGCTTCTTGCAATCCGTACAGCATACTATGGTCTTCCATTTTATTAACGAGATAAGGATCGTGTAAGCAGTTTTCGTAGTGCTCTCTTTTTTGTTCGAGTTCATCGTCTGCTATTAGTAACATGCCAGCTATTTCATGGATGGCACTCTTTAAAGCACGGACAGGATCTAAATGAGAGCCTCCCGCACAAACAACGTTCATTCCATTTTCACGCGTATTTTTCGCAATTACCCATAAGCTTGGGATACCGTGTTCCATCGTTGCGTTAAAAGCATGTAACTCATACCCAGTAATCGTGTACAGTCGCTGAATCATTAATTGTAATTCCGTATCATTTGCTGAACTAAGATCAAGGCGGGGGAGAGGTAATTCGGCATACCAAGTGAGCAAAAAGGCGTCACGCTCTACAATTTCTAAAATGCCGTGAAAAATTGCTTCTTCTAAACTACCACCAATTGCACATCCATTTGATGTTTCATACACGAAAGCATCTCGATGACCGAGACTATAATAAGCAATTGATTCAGGAACTAAAAGTGGTCGGTTTTGTAATAAAGAGTAGCCCCATACCCAGTTTTGTTCATAGTCAGGATCAAACGGTTTAAACGGAAAACTATTACGATTATAATGTTCATTTGTATGTACACCGAGTAAGGGGGGATTAAGTGCATGATCCTCTAACTCATGAAAACTGCCGTGTACATTTGTCTTTTTTCCTCGAGGTGACATACCACAATATCGTTCTAAACCTTCTAAAATAGCAGTCGCTTCACTTATTGCAAATGAATGAGTTCGGCCTGCAACACCTTCATTTCCAAACATTAATGGCATGTTTATAATAACGTCAGCAAATGGTAATAAAGAGTGCTGCATTTTTCCGTTTAACATACCGACGCGATAATCTAAATAATCTCTCGTTAAAAATGTGTTTAGTTCATGAATGGAACGACAGCGATATGCTGCTTCGCTTGCTTTTAAGCTCGGTTGTAACGAAATCGCTGCTGCATCCGCCGTATCATCAGGCAAATTGCTACATACAGGGCAGAGCGGATCGGGAAGAAAAGAATGCCGTGTACATTGCAGTGTTTGTAAGTTTAGTAAAATGAGTTCATTTTCTAAAGAAGAATGGCTATGATTTAATATTTTCTCTGTTTCTGCACGAATAAGATGGCACATTTGTAACATACCATTTTGGGTGGCACGTACATCACGCCTTGTTACATTATCTGCCTTTAACGTATATTTCCGCTGTAGTTCCCACATTTCTTGTTGATCAAAGCCGGCGATAAAGCGGCGTCCATCAGAGCAGTTGGAACAGCCAGTTGCAAGAGGATGAATGTAAGGACCGATAATACCTTCACCAAATGAAGTGAATGCACGTAGCCATGGAATATGATTTGACCGAAACATTAGCTCGGCATCATGATGAATAGTAGAAGGAGAGCCATCATGTAATACGAGAGCGAGATGAATATTTTCAGGGAGTTCTTCTGTAAGGCTATGTTGGCGAATGATAGAATATTGTTTGCATAGTTGATCATGTGCATAGTTTGCAAGTAAGCCATCTCCTATAAGCAATATATTTTGAGTCATAGACTGTCCTCCTTTGCAATTAATACACCGTACACACCATCTAAGTTTTCTTTCAAAAATGATTCAATGGCTAAATCAAACACGAATGGATAAAAATTATGTTCTTCTAAATGTTGCAAGGCAAGCTGCACAGATTGCACACCTGGAACTTCTTCTTCCGCTTGTATTTCCACTCTAAAAGAATCCGTGTCATATAAAATAATAGAGGATTCAGGCAAGATATTAGCTCTGTAAGGAGTCTCTTCATTTTGAATATGAAGAAGTGATAGTTGTAGTGCGTTTCGTAAGGCTAACGTCATATTAATATTAGATGCACCGTACCAGCGATCATTTATACCGACCCAAACGACAGGGAAGCTGAGAATCTCTTCGCTTACTGCTATTTTAGGTGTTTCATGAATTGTAGAGAGAGCATCGTAATAAAATCTACAATGTTTATCATGAATTTCAGTTAAATCAATCGTCGTAATTTCTTCTAGCATATGTGACTGCCGCTCATACAATTTATTATTTAAATGTTGTTGTAGCGCCCGGTATACACCTTCTGTCATCGTTTCTCCAGCGCCAATACCGATATCATTATGTTCAGGAATAAGGCGGTGCATAATTTCCGCTACATATGTTTCAATTCCTGCTAAACCAGCTTCTCGGCGCGCTTCATTATGAGTTAAACCACCACAAGTCATAAGAGGCAGGAGGGAAGCAGGGCCATCTGATAGTGGAGTAGCTACTTGAATATGGCATTGTGATAACGGTAATTGATATGAATCTTGTTCATCCCATACATGGAATAAACCAGCTTCTTTAGAAGTTAATGAGTCGAAAAAGCGGAATAAATCAGTTGAGGTATGTTGGTTGGAACGCTGCTCAAGTTGTTCAGAAAGGTTTTCTATCGTATCAATTGTAAAACTTTCATCAGTTGCGAGAGGATGTTTTATAAAAGGATGCCATGCTCCTTCGAGTGTTTCGTAATTTAATAAAAAGAATTGTGGTTCTTTTTCCCGGTAAGAATCATCAGCGACATGTTTAAGTAATTCAAATACGATTATATTTGCTAACATTGCAGATGGAAGTGGTGAAAATGATGCTGATGAATGTTCATTTTGTAAAGTCGTTTCATGTAGCCGATGCCATGCGGATTCCCAGCATTCTTCACGATTAGCTATTACGATAGGGCCGGCTATACCAAGTGCTGATAAACAGACGGCAGGTATGAAGTTCTTTCCTACTTCTCTACAAATCGTGTGAACTGCTCTTAGGCCTTCAATATCTCCATTTTGAGAAACATACAAAATCCAGTCGAAAGGCTCGAACACTTCATGCAGGGGACGATCAATTGTCGTATCTATTTCCTGAACAAGGACATGATCATCAACTTCATGTGCAAGTTCTACTAGCTCATGAATGCGATCGTAATTTGTTTCCTCATAATCTGTAACAAGGTAATGAAAGGTAGGTAATCCTGATTCTAATAAAGAAGAAACTAAGGAAGTAAGCATATCTCCAGAACCAATTATAAGGACATTTGCCGCGCGATACGTTTCGAATTTTAGAGCGCCTGAATGAGAATCAGCTTCTAAAAATTCAATTTGTGAAGCGTATCTATCAAGTAATGCGCTATTTAATGCATGAGGTGCATCTTGACTTACATCCCGAACGAAACCATTTTCATATAAAATCTCTCCAATTTCAAATACACGATTTTGATAGGGGAGAGGGAGACCATCGGTTATTTCTGCTAAAGAATAATTCCCGTTAAACATTGGCATTAATTTTTCAATCCAGTTGTAAATTCCATCACCGTCCATACGAAATGAACTGGCATTATTTCGAAAATAGACACCCCCGTTTGAGTCGGGAAGGAAAAAAGTATCCTTATTTGCTTTAAGTTTTGCATCAATTGGAAGGTTATTCATTTTAATCCTCCTTACGTTTTAGGCATACATTATTAGCTTATGTTATGAAATTTGTCCCGTATGAATGCAATAAAAAAAGGCTGTAGAATAATTCATTCTACAGCCTTTAATAGATTATTAATCTATCAACCTTCTAATAATAATGATTTTGGATCTTCAAGCATATCTTTAACAGCAACAAGGAAGCTAACTGCTTCTTTACCATCAACAATACGGTGATCGTAAGATAGTGCAAGGTACATCATCGGACGGTTTTCCATACGCTCGTTATCAATCGCAACTGGACGTACTTGGATTTTATGCATTCCTAGAATACCTACTTGTGGGCTATTTAGGATTGGTGTTGACATTAGAGAACCGAATACACCACCGTTTGTAATTGTGAATGTACCACCTTGTAACTCTTTTAATGAAAGTTTGTTATCGCGTGCTTTCATACCTAAATTACGAATCTCGCTTTCAATTTCAGCGAAGTTCAATTGGTTAGCATCGCGTACAACTGGAACAACTAATCCATCTGGAGCTGCTACTGCAATACCGATATCATAGAATTTTTTAATGATAAGCTCGTCGCCTTGAATTTCAGCATTTAATAATGGGAATTGTTTTAATGCTGCAACAACTGCTTTTGTGAAGAATGACATGAAACCAAGACGTACATCATGTTTTTTCTCGAAAGCATCTTTACGCTCTTTACGTAATTCCATGATTGCAGTCATATCAACTTCGTTAAATGTTGTTAACATTGCAGATGTTTGTTGAACTTCTACAAGGCGTTTTGCAATTGTTTGACGGCGGCGGGACATTTTCACGCGCTCAACTGGTTTTTCGAATTCCGTTTTTGCAACTGGAGCAGGAGCTGGACTTTTTGGAGCAGCTGGTGCTTCTTTTGGTGCGGCAGCATGAGCTTGTACATCGTGTGGTCTCACACGTCCAAGTGGATCTGTGCTACGTACATCGTTTAAGTCGATACCTAATTCACGAGCCATTTTTCTAGCAGCTGGTGATGCGATAGGACGGTTCGTATTCGGTAAACCTTGTAAAGTTGTAGTTTGCTCAGCATTTGGTGCCGCAGCTTTCGGTGCTTCAGTTGTTTCTTGTTTTGGCTGTTCAGCAGCCGGTGCAGGTGTACTTACTGCAACTGGTGCTCCGTTTGCATCTAAAATTGCGATAGTTGCACCAACTTCAACTGTATCCCCAGGTTCGCCTAGTAACTTCGATACAATACCTGAATCTTCTGCAATGATTTCTACATTGACTTTATCAGTTTCAAGCTCAACAACGCTGCCACCTTTCTCAACTTTGTCGCCTACGTTGATAAGCCATTGTGAGATAGTTCCTTCAGTAATAGATTCTGCAAGCTCAGGTACTTTAATTTCGATCATTTTAAATGTCCTCCCCTTATTTGCCTAACGGTGTGTTTTTTCTTCTTTTGTCTTCGGTAATCTCCATTTGTTAGCTTGCCCCCGGGCAGAATATCTGTCCGGGGAGCAGGCTAGAAACCTTCATTGTTACTTTCAGTTGCTGAAAACTTCAATTTCTTGTTTATCTTGACGGAAGTTATATTTCACATCTAAAGCGTGTGCAACAATTAGTTCTTGCTCAGCTTTGTGAGCGAATGGATCGCCACCAGATGGGCTAGAGCGATCTGGGCGTCCAATATAACCTGTTTTCACTTTATCTCCAGCAAGTTCGAACAGAATTGGAGCCATGTAATGCCATGCGCCCATATTACGAGGTTCTTCTTGAACCCAAATAATTTCTTCTAAGTTTTTAAAGCGTTTAATAATAGATTGAACTTTCTCAGCGGGGAATGGGTAAAGCTGTTCAATACGAACGACATGAACTTCATCTAAGTTATACTCATGTTTACCAGACTCAATTTCTGCTGCTAAGTCAATCGCCATTTTACCTGTGCTTAAAACAAGACGTTTTACTTTAGTTGGTTTTGTACCAAGGTTTTCTTGTTCTAGAGCAGGTTGGAAACGTCCTTCGCTTAACTGACTAGCAGTTGAAAGCGTAAGTGGGTGACGTAATAAACTCTTTGGCGTCATCAATACTAATGGTCGAACAGCTTCTGTTCCTAAGATAGATGCTTGACGACGTAAAATATGGAAGTATTGTGCCGCGCTCGTTAAGTTTGCAACTGTCCAGTTATTCTCAGCAGCTAACTGTAAGAATCGCTCTGGACGTGCACTAGAATGCTCTGGTCCTTGACCTTCATAACCGTGAGGTAATAGAAGAACTAAACCAGATTTTTGACCCCATTTTGCTCTTCCAGCTGAAACATATTGATCAAATAATGCTTGCGCAGTATTTGAGAAGTCACCATATTGCGCTTCCCACATAACAAGAGTTTCTGGAGCGAATACGTTATAACCATACTCGTAACCAACAACAGCAGCTTCTGATAACGGACTATTATGAACAGAGAAGGATGCATTAATGTTTGGTAAGCGATGTAATGGTGAATATGTTTCATTTGTATCAGTATCGTGTAATACGATATGACGGTGCGCGAATGTACCACGCTGTGAATCTTGACCAGTTAAACGAATTGGCGTACCTTCTTGTAAAATAGAAGCGAATGCTAATGACTCAGCAAGTGCCCATTCAATTTTACCGTTCTCTTCAAGAGCATCTTTACGGCGCTCAAGAATTTTCTTCACTTTCGGATATACGTTAAAGCCTTCTGGCCAAGATAGTAGACCTTCATTAATTGCACGAAGTGAGTCAATCTCAACACCAGTATCAATTGGCTGAATGCCTTTTGCAACAACATCTGGCACTTTAACGTGAATTGTTGCAGCGCTCGTATCAGCTGGCGGTACTTGTGCATAGTCAGATTTTAATTGCTCTTGTATAAACTGAGTCATTGTTTCAACCTCATCTGCATTTAGAACACCGGCAGCTTGTAATTGATCTGCATAAATCGCTCTTACAGTTGGGTGATTTTTAATCTTTTTGTACACTTGTGGTTGCGTAACTGCTGGGTCATCCATTTCGTTATGACCGTAGCGGCGGTAACCAATTAAATCGATTAAGAAGTCTTTTTTGAACAATGTACGATATTGAATCGCAAGGTTAGCAGCAGCAAGACAAGCTTCTGGATCATCAGCGTTCACGTGAACAATCGGAATATCGAAACCTTTTGCAAGGTCACTTGAATATTTCGTAGAACGAGAATCATAGCTATCAGTCGTAAAACCAACTGCATTGTTTGCGATAACATGAATTGTTCCGCCTGTTTGGTACGCGTTCAATCTGCTTAAGTTCAACGTTTCAGATACAATACCTTGACCAGGGAATGCAGCATCACCATGAACTAAAATTACGAATGATTTTGAAGTATCTTGTTCTGGAAGACCAGATTTTTTACGATTCTCTTGAGCCGCACGTGCAAAACCTTCTACAACAGGGTTAACGAACTCAAGGTGACTTGGGTTATTTGCTAATGTAACGCGAGTGCTAACTTCTTCGTTACTAACGACTTGTTCTCTACCTAAATGGTATTTCACGTCGCCAGTCCAGCCAGAATTTGCCACTGCGCCTTCTATTTTTGCATGTTTGAACTCAGCAAACATGTGACTATATGGTTTTTCTAATACGTGTGCAAGTACGCTTAGACGACCGCGGTGAGCCATACCAATCATGACATCTTCTACGCCGCCCTTTGCACCTTCTAGAACAATTTCATCTAGAACAGGTACAAGCATATCAACGCCCTCGATAGAGAAACGCTTTTGCCCAACGAATGTTTTATGCAAGAATTGCTCGAAACCTTCAACAGCTGTTAAACGTTTTAAAAGAGCAGTTCGTTTTTTATTTGGTAGTGGTTGACGCAATGAATTTGATTCCACCATTTGATGCAACCACGCGCGTTCTTCACTATCTTGTATATGAGAAAATTCATAAGCTAAAGATTTTGTATAAACGTCTTTTAATCTATGAATTACATCAAGTGCAGTGTGAATACCTTCTGGTGCATCTTGCCATACTGTTTTTGCTGGAATCGCTTTCAAGTCAGCATCGCTCAGTTCGTTCATTGCTTTCTCAAGAAGAGATTGTCCATTAGCAGCATCTTCCATCGGATTGATGTGAGCCAACGTATGCCCGAATGAACGAATCTGTTCAACAAGCTGAACGACTTTAAGAATTTTTTCAATGTTCCCTGTGTTTTGAGGAGAAAAATTTGTTGCTGTGTTGTCCCCTGTTACGACATCATCTTGAAACGAAGGAGCTCCAAAAATTTCAAAAAGCTCTTGTAATTCCGGATCAACAGAACCTGCTCCAGTTACGTAAAGATCATACTGCTCAATAACATAACCAAGGTTCGGACCATGGAACTTGGCCCAAGGGTTTGTCGTTGTATTCTTCCTCGTCATTTGTTTAAACCTCCCAATGCATATAATCCTTTTTCCATACAAAAGGTGCATTTTGCTCTTTTCAATAATTGATGAACCAATAATCAATGTAAATGTTTTCTTTACTCTTATGTTATTACAATAATTTACATAATACCAAACACTATTACTTATCTGTTTTGTAAAAAAACATTCACAATAACTTATCACCCAAGTTAATCTTTCATGTTATAAAGTAATTTTACAGAAAAATGGGGTGGATATATTTGGTATACCTACACGAATAACTAAAATTGTTGCATGTAAATATAAGTATAATAATTGGAATGTTTCGATAAAAGCGAGTTCGAATTATGTATATTGAAATAATAAGCGCTTTCATTGATATTATACAACAATATAACGGAATATAGTATAAAAAATAAAAAATTATGAATTTATCGTAAACTTTATTTAGATAGTGTTAAATATTGAAAGGAAAGTGAAGGATTTCTACAAAAAAAGTTGCTAAACATAAAAAATGCTTCATAAACAGTTAGTTTCTATAAATATGACGAAAAACACCGTAAAACCAATAACGCATTTCGTGGAATAAAGAGATGAATGAAATATTTTAAAAGGATAAAACAAATAGGGAGATATTAAATTTTAAAAATAGAGAGGAGGAGATATAGTAAAGGTTCATTACAGTGTTCCATATTTCATTTTAAAATAGACGTGCTGAAAATGAAAAAGTTTCTTCTATATAAATAGAGTGAAACAAACTGAAATGCATGTAAAGGAAACTTGACGTAAAGCTTACTTTACATATATACTCGAGATAAGGGAGGAGGGAGAAATTTCCTTGGAAAATAAAATGGTCGAATACCGAAAAAAATTTGGACTATCTCAAGAAAAATTGGCTGAGAAACTTGGAGTTTCCAGACAAACCATCATTTCAATTGAAAAGGGAAAATACGATCCATCACTTCCGTTAGCATTTGAAATAGCAAAAACATTTCAGACAACGATAGAACATGTATTTATTTATGAAGGAAAAGAAGAGGGGGAATAGGGATGAATTATTCACAAAAGTACTTTTTAATTATGGGAATTATTTTCTGTATTATGAGTGGAACCATGATATTAGCGGGCATAATGACGCATTCCGCACCACCGGCTCCAACGTATACAGTACTTGCGATGATGATTATGTGTTTCTGCTTAAGTTACTTACATCCGCAATTTAAAGAAAAAGATGAGCGAATGAAACTCATTCGTTATAAAGGAATGTTCTTCAGCTTTTTTGCGCTAACGGCATATTACCTTCTTTTCTCTTTCGGTTTAAATCTACACGTAATTACACTATCTGCGGTTGAACTATTAAACATACTAATGGCACTTACGATGAGTACAGTTTTTATCTCATTTGTTGTTTTATCGAAAAGATATTAAGATGGAAGAGAGAAAGGAAGATTAATATATGCAAATGATGTATGCTTTTGGCATTGGGATTGTATTATTTTTAGCCGTATTCTTATTTATTCGGAAAGACGTTCAAGGTGGGACGTTAACGAAACGAGGCTTTTATAAAATGATCGGCTGTTTAGTTGTTATGTTTATAGCGATTATCGTAATGATCGTTTTAATAAATCAGTCACTATAGAATGAACCTTACTTGAGTAAGGTTTTTCTTTTTGATATAAAATCCGAAAATTCCCACTATATCCATTTACTACATATAATGGGTATTATATAATTTAATAAAATGATAGGTAGGGAGCATAGTATATGAATAAAAAACTATCTTCTTTTTATTAACATGCCTACTACTTATAGCTAGTATTACTTATATAATATGTAACAAACGAGAACAAGTGCCACCGATGTTAGTATGGAAGGATCAAGAATACTATGTTACGAATGAACCTGTCAAAGCAGAAGAAGTCGGGCAAAGGCTCGGAGAAGTAACGAAGAAAATCGAAACGAGTAAAAAAACTACTAAAAATAGAAGGCGCTGTTGCAGAAGAGACGATAGCCTATAAATATAATTCTTCTAAAGGTTTTGGGGAGGAATTAACTCTTACTAGCAAACAAGGAGTAGCTTCTTATGTACAGGGGATTGAGGGATTTTCTTTTAAAAGTGAAAGCATGATAGCTTTACAAGTATACGAAGCGGAAATTACGAAGATTAAGATCCCTGATTATATCCCTGTATTAGGTGACTATGATATAGATGTTAAAGGTGAAATCATACTGGGTGGATATGGTTATAAAATCCGTGCAGGTGAAGAATCAGGATTTTCCGCAACAGCACCTAATGGTTATGGTGGAGGATTCTCATTTAAATTTAAGAAGGAAGAGTGAGGATGGGGTTAAAATGCGTAGAGTCACACAAGTAGTAATATGTATTGCAGCGGTACTATTAATTATACTAGCTATGATAAATGGAGAAACGTGGAAAGATAAAATTGTTATTTCGCTGGCTGTTCTTATATTTACTGGATTTTCTCTAGTGTGGAACTCATTTGTTATAAATCTTATGGAAAAAGTCAATAAAAAAAGGGGGAATAAATAAATGAAACTTTTACCGATTGGAACAGTTGTGAAGCTAGAAGATATAGAACAATTTGTGATGATTATTGGAAGAATGGTTATTTCAGCGGATAATCGTGAGTTCAATTATATAGGTGTTCCTTATCCAGTTGGCTATTTGGGTGAGGAAAAAGTATTATGCTTTAATCACGATAAGATTGTGGAAGAAATGAGAGGGTATATGACTGAGAGTGAATTGGCTCTACGTGAGAAATTAGTAGAATTGTAAAAAGAAACGTAAATCTTAAAGATATGATAGGAGAAAAAAATGGGGAAGGTAATGAGAATTATTGTAATTATTGGTATCCTTATTCCTCCAACGTTAATGTGGAGTGCACCTGACATTCCTCTAAATGTTAAACTTCTGTTTACAGGTTTACAACTAACTGTAGGATTCATCGCAGTAGTAGTGTTAGAGGTAATATTTAGAAATCGAAAAAAGAAGAGGGCAAAATAGATATAAACTGTATAGAATGGCAGATAAGAATATTGGTGGTTAATCTTCTCAATAAAAGAAGCTAACAGAAGCAGGGAGAAATCCTTGCTTTATTTTTTGTATAGAATTACTAAGTAGAGTATCGTTAAATTAGGATATCTGAGGGGGATTACTGTAGGTGAAACTGGGAATCTGAGTTAAATAAACAGTAGTCTTAAGAGTTATCTCACTGATTTCAAAGAGTGTAAAAACTATAATTTTAATTACTATACAAACTTAAGTAGCATTTTCTTGTCAGTCCTTTCTCGGTTTTATAGAAACAAAAAAGAGGACTACCCCTGAGCCAGCTGATTTGCTGACTAGAAGTAGTCCTCTGTTAACTTGTGGTGTCTGATGGAGACCCCCACAGTTTTAGCTTTTGAGAATATCCTCTCAAGCCCTGATACTATTAGGTTTTATGACCCCGGAGAGGCTCGAACTCACGACCTCCACCCTGTCAAGGTGGCGCTCTCCCTGCTGAGCTACGGGATCTTCAAAAATGCGTATGTACCAGCAACTTTAATCTTTATGCTAAAGTAATTATATATAATTGACTGAAATTTTACAATATTTTTATATTAAACTTTTGAAGGGAAAGTAGTTGGAATGGTGCTAGTCGTGTATTAAGGAATATATAAGTAGAGAATGTAATGAAAAGTCGATTCGAATAAAGTGGTTATATTATTTTTTTCGATACCAATCTAAAGGACCTTCATCACTTAAATCAACAAGAAAAGGGAATAAGAAGTGTAAAGGTAAGCTAATAAGTTCTGGCATAGCGTTCAATGTTTTCTTTGATAGATACTGCCTTCCGAAACAATACGGACAATCTTTTTCAAATGTCACGAGTATTGACCATACATCTTTTATTGTCCACTTCGTTTTACAATACGTACAACGCGCCATAGAGTTCCTCCTCATGTTAAGTTTTCTACCATTATATTCCATTCTATTGTACGAAAGTCATTTGTATTTGGTGTGATAAAATGTAAGTTGTTTTATTTTTATGTGAATTTATTTAGTCATTTATGATCATTTACATATCGTTTGATATTTTTGCAGGATGATAGGTTTTTGGATTCAATATGCAAACTGGCCAATATATCCTTTTTACAATTTACTTAAAATCATGTATAACAGAGATACAAGATTATTTTACCCCGCATTAACGGGCAGTAAGATCCCTGCTCAAAATTCAGCGAAAGCGAAGAAGTTAGGTGGGAGATTAACTGCCCGTAAAAGCCCGATTGGTTCAACTAATAATCCGTGGGAGATGAAGAAAACCCCCACGGATTAAAGTTTCACTTTATAAATATTCAAGAGTAGAGGGAGAATTATTGTAATGGTAAGGAAAACGTTCAAGATGCGTGTATCTAGAAATAGAACGATTTCGATTAATGGATCAATTCTTGATGTGGATGTTACACATGATGAGTTTTTACAAGAGTTTGTTGAGTGGGTCGATTCTAAAGGTTGGTCATTTATGGGGATGACAGATGAGATTACACCTGAGGAAGCTAGTCAAAATTTAATAGATTCATTAATTGATGAGAAGGATAAGAAAGAATAATTCTTTCTTATTTTTTATTGTATATTTATGTTCTTTATCGTAAAAGTATGATATAGTAAAAAACAGTGAATATTCTTCCAATTTAATACAAATTACGTATGGATTGGTAGATTCAGTTTTTAGACTGTGAGAGTATAGGAAAAGGGAGAGTCATATGGTAAATTTTAAGAAAATTTTGGCTTTTATTACCGTTATTTGTTTATTTTTTTTGACACCTATGACGTTACGTGCTGAGACGAATATTGGAGTGAATCCGGAGCAAGTGGCACCACCACCTAAGGAAGGGCCAAATGTTTTTAGTCAGTTTGCAACTACGATTGATGCGAAAACTGGAGATGTTTTGTATGATAAAAACGCACATCATCGTGCATTTCCCGCTAGTATGACGAAAGTATTAACGGCGATTTTACTTATGGAGCATACGAAGCCAGAGGATCAATTTACGTTTTCACAATTAGCATTAGATCAAGAGAAGAGTAATTATCAAATTGAATTTCAACCTGGTGAGACGATTAATAGAAATACTGCGCTTATGATTTTAATGGTACTGAGTGCAAATGATGTGTCGCATGCGATTGCGGAGCGTATTGGGGGAAGTGTTGAGAATTTCGCTCATCTGATGAATGAGAAAGCGAAGCAATTAGGTGCTACAGATAGTCACTTTGTAACGCCAAATGGATTGCATGATCCGAACCATTATACAACGCCATTTGATATGGCTATGATTACGAGAGGCGTACAAAAGTATCCTGAAATTTTGCAAGCAATGAATACGAAAAGAACGACAGTTACGACATCTAGACAGACGGTTTCTATTTTTAACAAGTCTACTTATTTTGAAAACCCATATAGCATTGGCGGGAAGACGGGTTTTACAAATGAAGCGCGCAATACGCTCGTTTTATTAAATGAGAAGGATGGAAATCGTATTATAAATGTAGTGATGGCTTCTCAAAGACCTGAAATTTATGAAGATTTGAAGCAGATGGCGGACTATTCTTTCGGTCAATTTGTGAAGCAAACTGTACTAGATAAACATAGTTGGCACCAAAAGACAACGTATTTAAATAAAAATATTGATAGCGAACTTGAAAAAAGTGCAGAACTTATGCTTAAGAAAGATGAAGGGAAAAACGTGAGGACGATTTTCCGTACAGCTTCATTAGATAAAGATTCTTTGTATCATAAAGGAATTCATCGTGGTGAGGTAGTTGGTGCAGTTGATATTACGAAAAACAATCAAACAATTGCGACGATAAATGTTCTTTCCAAAGAAGATGTTACTTTTGCGATGCCTAAAAAAGATACGGCTACGCCTGAAGTAAACGAATCAAATGTGAAAATAATAAGCATTGGGATAGGTGCCGCTCTATTATTTGGAGCTATTTTATTTGTAGTGCTACGCCGAAATACAACAGGAATGAAATCAGAAGAAAAATAAATTACTAGTTAAAAGGCTGTGAAGAGACTTTGTCACAGTCTTTTTTTATATATTAAAAATAACTAATAATTGTAAATTTTCTTATTGCATTTCTGTTTTGTTCGTTATATTATTTACTTGTGTTCTTGTTAAAGAACAATAGTGAATATTGCATACTTCAAATAATATAAAACAACGGAGAGGGAGAGAGACGATGAAATTAATTTGGAAGGTGATTAGCAACGTTATCTCATTCGTTTTATTTGCGTTGATGGTTTGTTTAGCTTTTATAGTTATTTCTTCAAAAGCGAGTGGTGGTGATCCAACAGTGCTGGGATATCAATTTAAGAGCGTACTTTCAGGATCAATGGAACCAACATTTTTAACAGGATCAATCATTGCAATAGAGCCGACGAAAGATGGTTCTAAATATCAAAAAGGTGATGTTATTACTTTTAAAGAGAAAGATGAAAAAATTATCACCCACCGTATTATCGGTGTGAAAGATATAAATGGAAAAGTAATGTATGAAACAAAAGGGGATAACAACAACGGACCAGACTTAGAACCGGTGCTTGCGGACAATGTTATTGGTAAATATGCGGATATAACAGTACCTTATGCAGGGTATGCATTAAATTATGCGAATTCAAAAGCGGGAGCGGCATTGCTTCTTATTATTCCAGGAGTCTTTTTGCTAGGCTATTCCGCGATTTCTATTTTTAGCGCTATTCGTAGCATTGACGGAGAAAAGAAAGAGAAAAAAGTAGAACAATCCGTCTAGTTATTTTGGTTATACTTTCCGTTTAGGAAGTTGACAAATATATAGATTAAGGGGATATGGACATGACTTTAAAGAAAAAATTAGGGATGGGTATTGCATCAGCAGTATTAGGAGCAGCATTAGTTGGCGGAGGAACATTTGCATTCTTTAGCGATAAAGAAGTATCAAACAATACATTTGCGGCTGGTACGCTTGATTTAGCATTAAATCCATCAACAGTTGTTAATGTATCGAATTTAAAACCTGGTGATACAGTTGAAAAAGAATTTAAATTAGAAAATAAAGGTACATTAGATATTAAAAAAGTTCTATTAAAAACAGACTATAGTGTAGAAGATACGAAGAAAGATAATAAAGATGATTTTGGTAAACATATTAAAGTAACATTCTTAAAAAATGTAGATAAGCATGAGACGATTGTGAAACAAACTACATTAGATAAATTGAAGGGTGATACACTTACAGCAGTAGATAATGATTTAGCTGCTTGGTTCTGGGATGAAAAAGGTATTTCTGCAGGTAAATCTGATAAATTCAAAGTGAAATTTGAGTTCGTTGATAATAAAAAAGATCAAAATGAATTCCAAGGTGATAAACTACAATTAACTTGGACGTTTGATGCACAACAAGGCGATGCTGAAGCAAAATAATAAGGACAATAAAAAGAGACTATCAAAAGTGATAGTCTCTTTTTCTGCTAAAAGTGAAATGTAAAAAGAAACATAATTTCTTATATCATTTTATAATTCACTTTATTATAATAAAGATATAGTTCTTGATAAAGAACAAGTTGTTCGATAGGAGAGATTAAAATGCTGAAGCCACCTAGCAATTTCAAAAAGATGCTTATATTGCCATGTTTATGTTCTATTACTTTTTATTTAGGCTCTCAAATGATGACTTATACAGAAGCAGCTTTCGTTCATGAAACGAAAGTAACGGCTACCATTTCTACAGCAAGTATTTTTCCAAAAACAGTTGATCAATTAACAGAACAAGCTAAGCAACATAAGGAAGTTATTTTGCGTGAGTATGAAGGGATGAAATTGAAATTAACCTTTACTTCCATTCAAGAGTTAGAGCAGGTGCTTACTACGTGGAAGCAAGGGCGTGAGAAAATAGTTGCGGAAAGAGAATTGTTACAAAAAGTATATGTATCAATAGAGAGTCCTTATAATCAAGTGCAAGAAGAGTTAAAAAGTAATACAACCGAATCGAATAAGCAAGTATTCTCGTATGTGAATGCGGGCTTCCATATAGTGAAAGACAATTGTGAGTATGTTGATAAAGAGGTAAAGTTACAGGTGATTGATAAACAAATTCAAGATTTTGAGAAGTTACTAGTAGATGAAACAGCAAAACTAGAAGAGGGTAAGAAACAAGAAGAAGCGAAAAAATTAGAAGAGAAGAAGCAAGAAGAAGCGAAAAAGTTAGAAGAGAGTAAGAAACAAGAAGAAGCGAAAAAGTTAGAAGAAAGTAAGAAACAAGAAGAAGCGAAAAAGCTAGAGGAGAGTAAGAAGCAAGAAGAAACAAAAAAGTTAGAAGAGAAGAAGAAACAAGAAGAAGCGAAAAAGCTAGAAGAGAAGAAGAAACAAGAAGAACAGAAAAATAAAGATAGTAAGTAAAATATAGTAACATTCCAGAGCAAATAGGGATCATAAAACAAATAGGTGAGGAGGGCACTATCACTCGCCTATTTTTCGTATCCTTCTCATCTTATTTAGCCACCTAGAGGTAGTTAGATGGATGAGGGATACTAATTAGTGGAGATAGGTCAAGAAATCAACAAAATCTTTTCTTGATTTCTTGATATTTTACTGAAAAATCAAAATAATATTGAGAAATAAAAATAACTGAAAATATTAACAAATATGTGTTGTATTTATATAGGTTTGTTCGTTATAATGAACATAAGGTTTTTAAAAAAGAACAAATATTAGCTAAGCTAATATAGTTTTAGTTACATCTCTTATTTTAAATAAGAGATAGCAATAAAAATATAAAAAACAGCTAGGGGGAATTGATTGTGAGTCTGAAAAAGAAATTAGGTATGGGAGTTGCATCAGCAGCATTGGGGTTATCTTTAATTGGTGGAGGAACATTCGCTTACTTTAGCGATAAAGAAGTATCTAACAATACATTTGCAGCTGGGACGTTAGATCTTACATTAGACCCTAAAACGCTTGTAGATATTAAAGATTTAAAACCAGGGGATTCTATTAAGAAAGAGTTCTTATTAAAGAATAGCGGTACATTAACAATTAAAGACGTTAAACTAGCAACAAAGTATACTGTGAAAGATGCAAAAGGCGATAATGCTGGTGAAGACTTTGGTAAGCACGTTAAAGTGAAATTCCTTTGGAACTGGGATAAACAAAGTGAGCCTGTATATGAAACAACTTTAGCAGATTTACAAAATGCTGATCCAGATCTTTTAGCTAAAGACATCTTTGCTCCTGAGTGGGGAGAAAAGGGTGGATTAGAAGCAGGCACAGAGGATTATCTGTGGGTACAATTTGAATTTGTAGATAATGGGAAAGAACAAAATATCTTCCAAGGTGATTCATTGAATTTAGAATGGACATTCAATGCTAACCAAGAAGCTGGCGAAGAAAAATAATTAAAAAGCGGGGATTCCCCGCTTTTTTTATAAAGAAAAAAGAAGTGCTGGTTGTAAGCACTTCTTTCTATTTATTATTTTTGATCGTGCTTCCATTTTGTAAATTCAAGAAATTCACGAAATTGTTCTTTGGAGACACCTGAGCTCATCGCATCTTTAACGAGTTGTGTCCATTCGGAGTCTAAGTGATTTTCCTTTGCTGTTTCATCATGAAGTAGAGTATCAACTGGAATTTGTAGAACTGCTGCAATTTTTTCAAGAAACTGAATGGAAGGGTTTTTTTGTAAATTTCGTTCTATAGAACTAATGTAAGATTTAGCAACACCAGCTTTTTCGGCAAGTTCAGTTAATGAAATACCTTTTTGTAAGCGAAGGCGTTTTATACGTTCTCCAATCATATTTGCGCACCTTTCTATCAATATGTAGTCGTCTTATGATGTCATTATTATAACATAAACTTCGTTAAAAAGAACAAGCCTATTGAGCCTGACTGGATGGCTTCATACGTTGGAAAAAATGTTCGATATCTTGCAGGGCGATACCAGCATCTAGAGCTTCAAGTATTAAATCAATCCATTCTTGGTCCAGTGCGTCAGTCTTATCTTTGTACAAATGTAATTCCTCCCTAATTATCGGTCATAACTGCTGCTACAGAATATATGATAATGCAATCGCATTTTGTGTTTTATATAGTGAATTATCAAATATTTTGTAGATAAAACAAAGATAAAATCCCCATTAAATTCCCTCTATGGAAATTATAAAGTTTCTGACAAGTATTTTCAATATTTTCAGAAAACATTGTTGAATTGTGATATATTCGTATGCTAACTATGGAATTTTTACAAATATATTAAAAACATTACATAATATGACTAAATATTGAAAAAATATTGAATTTTTAATAAAATTCAATTTGTAATACATATTATTTATTAGGGGAGGCAATAAGGGATGAACAAGAAACCGTTCAAAGTTTTGTCATCAATCGCTTTGACAGCTGTATTAGGTCTTTCGTTCGGAGCTGGTACTCAATCTGCATATGCTGAAACGCCTGTGAATAAGACAGCTACGAGCCCAGTTGATGATCATTTAATTCCAGAAGAACGTTTAGCGGATGCGCTAAAAAAACGTGGGGTAATTGATTCGAAGGCTTCAGAGAAAGAAACAAAGAAAGCTGTCGAAAAATACGTAGAGAACAAAAAGGGTGAAAATCCTGGGAAAGAAGTAACAAATGGGGACCCACTTACGAAAGAAGCATCTGACTTTTTAAAGAAAGTGAAAGATGCAAAAGCAGATACGAAAGAAAAGTTAGACAAACCAGCAACAGGAACACCTGCAGCGACAGGCCCAGTTAAGGGTGGTCTAAATGGTAAAGTACCAACATCTCCAGCAAAGGGAAAAGAATATAACGGTGAAGTTCGTAAAGATAAAGTACTCGTTTTACTTGTAGAGTACGCTGACTTTAAACATAACAATATCGATAAAGAGCCTGGCTATATGTATTCGGAAGACTTTAACAAAGAACATTATGAAAAAATGTTATTCGGTAATGAGCCATTTGCGTTAGAGGATGGAAGCAAAATCGAAACGTTTAAACAATATTATGAAGAGCAATCTGGTGGTAGTTACACAGTAGACGGAACGGTTACAAAATGGTTAACAGTTCCTGGTAAAGCTGCTGATTACGGTGCGGATGCTGCTACAGGTCATGATAATAAAGGACCAAAAGGACCACGTGATTTAGTAAAAGATGCATTAAAAGCAGCTGTAGATAGCGGTATTGATTTATCTGAGTTTGATCAGTTCGATCAATACGATGTAAATGGTGATGGAAATCAAAAGCAACCAGACGGGTTAATTGATCACTTAATGATTATTCATGCAGGTGTTGGACAAGAAGCAGGCGGTGGTAAATTAGGTGACGATGCAATTTGGTCACATCGCTGGACAGTTGGACCAAAACCATTCCCAATTGAAGGTACACAAGCGAAAGTTCCATATTGGGGCGGAAAGATAGCGGCATTCGACTATACAATTGAGCCAGAAGATGGCGCAGTTGGTGTATTCGCGCATGAATATGGTCATGATTTAGGCCTTCCAGATGAGTATGATACAGACTATACTGGTCATGGTGAGCCAATTCAAGCTTGGTCTGTTATGAGTGGCGGAAGCTGGGCTGGTAAGATTGCAGGAACAACGCCAACGAGTTTCTCACCACAAAATAAAGAGTTTTTCCAAAAAACAATTGGTGGTAACTGGGCGAATATCGTAGAAGTAGATTACGAGAAATTAAATAAAGGTATCGGTCTAGCAACATATTTAGACCAAAGTGTTACGAAAACGAACCGTCCAGGTATGATTCGTGTAAACTTACCTGATAAAGATATAAAAACGATTGCTCCAGCATTTGGTAAGCAGTACTACTACAGCACAAAAGGTGACAATCTTCATACAACGTTAGAAACACCATTGTTCGATTTAACGAATGCAACGAATGCGAAATTTGATTTCAAATCGTTATATGAAATTGAAGCAGAGTATGATTTCCTTGAAGTACATGCTGTAACAGAAGATGGGCAAAAAACGCTAATTGAAAAACTTGGTGAGAAAGCAAATAGTGGAAATGCACATTCGACAAATGGAAAATGGGTTGATAAATCATATGATTTAAGCCAATTCAAAGGTAAGAAAGTAAAATTAACATTTGAATACATTACAGATGGTGGTTTAGCATTAAACGGTTTCCTACTTGATAATGCTTCATTAACAGTAGATGGCAAAGTAGTATTCTCTGATGATGCAGAAGGTACACCACAATTTAAACTAGATGGTTTCGCAGTTTCTAACGGAACTGAGAAGAAAAAACATAACTACTATGTAGAGTGGAGAAATCATACTGGATCAGATAGCGCATTGAAATTTGCTCGCGGTCCAGAATATAACTCTGGTATGGTTGTATGGTATGCAGACTCAGCTTACACAGATAACTGGGTTGGTTTACATCCAGGACATGGTTTCCTTGGTGTAGTTGACTCTCATCCAGAAGCAATTGTAGGAACTTTAAATGGTAAACCGACAATTGACAGTAGTACACGATTCCAAATCGCTGATGCGGCGTTCTCATTCGATAAAACGCCAGCATGGAAAGTTGTATCTCCAACTCGTGGAACGTATACGTATAACGGCTTAGCAGGTGTGTCGAAGTTTGATGATTCAAAAACGTATATTAATCAACAGATTCCAGATGCAGGACGTATTTTACCGAACCTTGGCCTAAAGTTTGAAGTAGTAGGACAAGCTGATGATAATTCTGCAGGTGCTGTTCGCTTATATCGTTAATACAGTAAAACTACCGAGAGATTTTCTTTCGGTAGTTTTTTTGTGAGCAATGAATTTTATATAAAAGAAGAAATTATATATAATGTAACTTTACGAATAGAAATTTATTATATATGAAGTCTATATAAATAATGAAAGAATTGGATAAAAATAGTGGGAGAAGGTGAATGAATGAGTGTTTCTTCTATTGTAAATAAACAAAAAGCATATTTTTATAATGGCCATACAAGAAGTGTAGAAGTGAGAAAGAATAATTTGAAGAAGCTTTATGAAGGCATTCAGCGTTTTGAAGAAGAAATATTTCAGGCATTGAAATTAGATTTAAATAAGTCAGTTCATGAGTCGTTTACAACGGAAGTTGGATATGTATTAAAAGAAATTTCCTTTCAATTGAAGCATATTTCATCGTGGAGTAAACCGAAGCGGGTTCGAACAGCACTCACTCATTTTGGATCAAAGGGGAAAGTAGTTCCTGAACCGTACGGTGTGACACTTATTATTGCACCATGGAACTATCCATTTCAATTAGCAATTGCACCTCTTGTAGGAGCGTTGGCGGCTGGAAATACAATTGTTTTAAAGCCATCAGAGTTAACGCCAAACGTTTCCAAAGTGCTTACGAGGATGTTAGAGGAATTATTCCAAGAAGAGCTTGTAGCGGTAGTAGAAGGCGGTGTAGAAAAGAGTACGGAATTGTTAAAGGAACCGTTTGATTATATTTTCTTTACAGGTAGTGTCGGTGTTGGAAAAGTTGTGATGGAAGCAGCGGCGAAACGGTTGACGCCACTCACGTTAGAACTTGGGGGAAAAAGCCCATGTATTGTACATAAAGATGCAAAAATAGATGTAACAGCAAGACGAATTGTGTGGGGGAAGTTTTTAAATGCAGGGCAAACGTGTGTAGCGCCTGATTATATGTATGTGCATGCTTCGGTGAAAGAACAGTTAATCGAGGCATTACGACACGAAATTGCGGAGCAGTATGGAAAAGATTCACTAAACAATGACAATTATGTACGAATTGTGACTGAACGTCATTTTGAACGTTTATGTGCATTTTTGAAAGATGGTAAAACGGTAATCGGCGGGAACTATAAAAAAGAAACTTTACATATAGAACCAACAGTGTTAACAAATGTTACATGGCAAAGTACTGTTATGGAAGATGAAATTTTTGGTCCGATTTTACCAATTGTAGAATACGACAACATAGAAGAGGTAATTGGAACAATTCAGCAACAACCAAAGCCGTTAGCGTTATATGTATTTTCTGAAGATAAAGAAGTACAAAAGAAAGTGACGAGTAATATTTCATATGGCGGAGGCTGTATTAATGATGTTGTCTATCATCTTGCAACGCCATATTTACCTTTTGGTGGTGTTGGAAGTAGTGGATTAGGTAGTTATCATGGGGAAGAAAGTTTTCGGACTTTTTCACATTATAAAAGCATTTTAGCCCAATCTACGGCATTCGATATGAAAATTCGTTACTCTTCTACAAAAAGTGCTTTAAAATTCATACGAAAGTTGTTAAAATGATGATGGTGTTTATCAGTAGGCGTAGCCGTATGATAATAGCCCCTTCGCAATGGAAGGGGTTTTTCTGTTCGACATATGTATCATGCAAAAATGAATCAAACATACTACATAAAGAATAGAAGAGAACGCTGCTAAACAACCATTTTTGTTTGGATCGAAACAAAAAATAGTCTATAGAACATAAATATTTATTCATGAATATAAAAATTAAAATTTAAGGTAGATAGGACGGGAAAATGAAAAAGATTATTAAAGTTGAAGCAGTAGAAAAACATTTTGGAAATCAAGTGATTATCCCACCTCTTTCTTTAGACATTAAAGAAGGGGAATTTTTAACGATTTTAGGGCCGAGTGGTTGCGGGAAAACAACGTTACTTCGCATGATCGCAGGTTTTGAAACGCCAACTAAAGGGAATCTTTTATTAGATGATGAAAAGATTAACGATTTGCCACCATATAAGCGTCATATGAACTTAGTGTTCCAACATTATGCGCTATTCCCACATATGAATGTGGAGAAAAATATTTGTTTCGGTATGAAAATGCAGAAAGTACCGGCAGCAGAGCAGAAAGAGCGTGCTGAAGAGGCAATGCGTTTAACGCAGTTACTTGAGTTCCGTAATCGTAAACCTGCAAAGCTTTCTGGTGGACAGCAACAGCGTGTAGCAATTGCGAGAGCGATTGTAAATAACCCGCGTGTATTATTACTAGATGAGCCACTTGGGGCGTTAGACTTTAAGTTAAGAAAAGATTTGCAACGTGAATTAAAAAACTTACAACGTAATTTAGGAATTACATTCATATACGTAACGCACGATCAAGAAGAAGCGATGAGCATGAGTGATCGTATTGTCGTTATGAATAAAGGACATATTGAGCAAATTGGAACGCCGAAAGAAATTTACAATAAGCCGAAAACAATGTTCGTTGCGACATTTATCGGTGAAAATAATATTGTGAAAAACGGGGAAGGCTATGTAGCAATTCGCCCTGAAAACGTAAAGGTACGTTCGGTTGAAGAGCCGATTTTAAAAGAATACCATCTTGGACATATTGAAGACGTTGAGTTTGTTGGAAATATGGAAAAGCTGTATGTACGTGACGAGAAAACATCAGAATTACTAATGGCATATCAAACTGCTGAAGAAGCAGCGCAGTGGAGCATTGGAGATAATGTATACGTAGGCTGGGAGCAAGAGGACGAGGTGACCTTAAATTGAAAAAAGGGAAATTACTCGCACTACCGACAGTCGCGTGGCTGTTAATCTTCTTCCTAATTCCCCTTCTGTTTGTATTGGCATTTGCTTTTATGCAGCGCGGGGCATATGGAACAGTGGAAATGCAATTTACGTTAGAGAATATAGCTCGTGTGTTTGATCCACTATACATGGGAACGTTATGGGAAACTGTTAAGATTGCAGTTATTACAACAGTAATCTGTTTAGTAATTGGTTATCCATTTGCTTATACAATTACAATTGTTGATCGCAAATACCGTTCCATTCTTTTATTATTGGCAACGATCCCGTTTTGGATTAACTTCCTTGTTCGTTCATACGCATGGATTGTTATTTTACGTTCACAAGGTCTTGTAAACACATTGCTATTGAAACTAGGTATTATAAGTGAACCTTTAAATTTACTATATAACACACCTTCTGTAATACTCGGAATGGTCTATTCTTTATTACCATTTATGATTTTACCGGTGTATGCAGCGATTGAGCAGCTTGATAAGCGTAAGCTAGAAGCAGCTTATGATTTAGGAGCAACACCAGCAAAGGCATTTTGGAATGTAACAGTACCAATGACGATGTCAGGGATTGCTACTGGTTCTATTTTAGTGTTTGTTTCTTCTATCGGAATGTTTGTTGTATCAGACGTTATGGGTGGATCGAAAGTAGCATTAATCGGAAACGTAATTCAAAATCAATTCTTAGGAGCGCGTGACTGGCCGTTTGGATCTGCGTTATCTATGATTGTTGTTCTATTCTCTGTTCTGTTAATTTACTTATATTATCGTGCAACGAAAGTATATAAATATGATGGAAACGGAGGGGAATAGGCAAAGATGAAGAAGTTTTTAGTTTCTTATTCTTGGTTAATTTTATTGTTCTTGTATTTTCCAATGATGGTTTTAATGGTATATTCCTTCAATGATTCTCGCATTAATGCGGAATGGGAAGGTTTTACATTCCATTGGTATACAGATTTATTTCAAAAGCAAGATGTTATTGATGCGTTTGTAAATAGTATGACGATTGCGATCGTAACGACGGTTGTAACGACAGTTCTTGGTGTGATTTTCGCGATTGCATTACATCGTTATAAATATCGTTATGAAGGGGCTATTAACGGTCTTGTGTATTTACCAATTTTAATTCCTGATATTTTAATGGGATTATCTTTACTTATCTTATTTAGTCAATTAGGTATGGAGCTTGGCAAAACAACAATTATTATTGCGCACATTACATTTAGTATTTCATTTGTTGTCGTTATTTTAGCAGCACGTCTTTCTGGAATGGGACGTGATTTAGAAGAGGCTGCCAATGATTTAGGAGCAACGCCGTGGCAAACATTTCGTTATGTAACGTTCCCGGCAATTGCACCAGGAGTTGTTTCAGCCGCATTATTAACATTCACATTATCAATTGATGATTTTGTAATTAGTTTCTTCGTATCAGGACCAGGATCAACAACATTGCCATTATACATTTACAGTATGGTTAAGCGCGGAGTATCACCAGAAATTAATGCACTTTCTACAATTTTAATTGTGGCTATCGTAGGATTAATGGTTCTATCTGAAATCTTCCGTAACAAAGGTGCAGATGGTGAAGAAAACTCTGGAGGACACCTTCCTTTATAATACGAACGATATAGAAAGTACGAGGAGGTAATAAACCGATGAAATTAATAAAAAGATTAGCCGGCGCAGCAATTAGCTTTAGCCTTGTTGCTGGTGTACTTGCTGGTTGTGGTGAAAAGAAAGAAGAGTTAAATATTTATAGCTGGGCTGACAATTTTGATGAGCAAGTGCTAAGAGATTTTGAAAAGAAATATAACGTGAAAGTTAACTATGATAAGTATGCAAGTAATGAAGAAATGCTTGCGAAATTACAAGCAGGTGGCGCGAAGTATGATTTAATTCAGCCGTCTGATTACATGGTTAAAACAATGGCGAAAATGGATTTATTAGCGCCGTTAGACAAAAAGAATATCCCGAATATCGAAAATATGGTTTCTAACTTCAAAACACCGGCGTTTGATCCAGAGAATAAATATTCTTTAGTATATACTTGGGGTGTAACAGGTATTGCATACAATAAAAAGTATGTGAAAGAAGCTCCTACAAGCTGGGCTGACCTATGGAATGAAAAATATAAAGGGCATGTAACTTTATTAAATGATTCTCGTGAAGTGTTAGGAATGGGTCTTAAAAAGCATGGATTCTCAAACAGCACGAAAGACGATACACAGTTAAAGACAGCAGCAGATGATTTAAAGAAGCTGCTTCCAAACTTATTAGCATTTGATACAGATAATATTAAACAAAAATTCATTACAGAAGATGCTTGGATCGGAACAGTTTGGTCTGGAGATGCAGCATTTATCGCAAAAGATAATAAAGATGTAGAGTACGTTGTACCAAAAGAAGGCGGCACAATTTGGGCTGATACGTTAGCAATTCCAAAAGGTGCGAAAAACAAAGAGCTTGCAGAGAAGTTTATGAACTACTTATTAGATGAAAAAGTAAGTGTGAAAAACTACGAGTCAATTGGATACAGTAATCCTAATGAAAAAGCTCATCCTCTTCATAGTAAAGAATATCGTGATAATCATATGATCTTCTTAACGAAAGAAGAATTAGATCGTACGGAATGGCTTGTTGATGTAGACGATAAGCTAAAAGACTATGATCGTTACTGGACAGAGTTAAAAACAAAAGGTAAATAAGTAAGGAAATGCGGTTTCTAAAGTAGAAATCGCATTTTTTCATAGTAGGAGGAAATCGCTTGAAAAAGAAGTTGCATCAATATGAGGTAGTATGTATCGTTTTATTACTTGCTGTATTTGGCATTGTTGCTTGGCGCGTACATGCGGGTGGCGTTACAGTGATGGATACATATGTCCGAGCATTAGTAACAGGATTACAAACAGAAGGTTCGCTTACATTTTTTTCACACTATACAAAATTAGGTTCTGCTATCGGGATTGTAACTACGCTGGCTATAAGTTTACTTGTTTTTTGGAGAAAACGTTATTATGCTGCGATGATCGTGTATCCAATGGGCATTTTAATAACACATCTTGTTAATAAAGGGATAAAAGAAATTGTGAAAAGAGAGCGTCCGTCGTTAAATGAAGCGTTGGATGCGCTTGGATATAGCTTCCCTAGTGGGCATGCAATGTTATCTATTATGACATTCGGATTTCTTGCTTATATCATTGCGGCAAATTTGAAGAGTGTAACGGGGAAATATGTTATAACGATTTTGATGGGAATCGTAATTGTATCGATTGGATTAAGTAGAGTTATTTTAAATGTACATTATCCAACTGATATTTTAGCTGGTTATTGCGTAGGTGGTATTTTGTTAATTATAGCGATTTACTGTCATCGTTTACTTACCGAGAGATTGGGGCTTAATAAAGAGAGATAAAAAAACGTCTAGAAAAACTATCATTATAGTGTTTCTAGACGTTTTTTGTTTGTACGAAGATGTGATACAGTATAAATGACAATTGAATTATTTAAAGTAGGTGAAAATGTGTGAAGACAAATGTACATAAAGTAGATAAGTGGGGGAAGTTAGGAGCTTTTTTGTATCAGTTTCGTTATACAGTAATTGTAGCATTACTATTGCTTGCGATCGCACTTGGTATTTTTGCTCCAAAGCTACCAGGAGTATTAGGTGGTGACGGTTTCCAAACGGAAGGGGACTATCAAAAAACGAAAGAAATTTTAGATAAAGATTTTAAGAGGTCTCAAGATACACTTTTACTCGTTTTTGAAAAAAATAAGGGTGCTTCACATGAGGAATTTCAAAAGCAAGTAGAGGGAATTGTAAAAAATGTACAAGAGAAAGAGACATATGAATCTTTCCATCACCCAGTGCAAAATAAAGAAATGTTACAAGATGATATCGGCTATGCGACAATTTTATTTTCCGGGAAAACAAATAAGGAACGAATGGAAAAGACATTACAATTTGCTGATAAAATCGAAAAGGAAAGTAATGCAGCGTTAAAAGTAACGCCTACAGGGTTTCCAAAAATTAATAAAGAGATTAATGAAAGAACGCAAAATGATTTAAAAGTAGCAGAGATGATTGGGTTACCGATTGCATTTCTCGTATTACTATTTTCATTTGGTAGCCTTTTAGCATCTATTTTACCAATTGTAAATGGGGCACTTAGTGTTATTAGTACGATGGGCATATTATACTTTATAGGTAGTGATAAGGAACTATCTATCTTTGTGTTAAATGTTGCACCGATGATTGGACTTGCGCTATCTATTGATTTTGCACTATTATTTGTAAATCGCTTTCGAGAGGAAGTTGCAAAGCGAACGGTAAAAGAAGCGATAGCAATTACATATCAAACAGCAGGGCGCGCTATCGTATTTTCAGGATTATGTGTATTTGTTGGATTATCCGGCTTGTTTTTCTTTAAAATCGATTATATTCAGTCTGTCGCAATTAGTGGAATGATTGTTGTGATTATGAGTATTTTATTCTCACTCACACTTCTTCCAGCGTTATTGTCATTAATTGGGAAACGAATATTAAAAAAGAATCAAGTAGCGCATACGCCGGCAAAGGCGTGGCGTAAGTTTGCACAATTTGTAATGAAACATCCAATTGCGATGATTATTGTTGTTACAACATTTATTGTTATTTGCTTATTACCGTTACGTACAGCTAATTTGCAGTTCCCTGACGTAGAAGCTCTACCTAAACAAAGTGATACAAGAATTGCATATGAGAAGTACGAAGAGGCATTTAATAAAACGGCAAAAAAACATGCTGATGTTACGTTAGTGGTAGAGACGAAAAAAGATATGAAAGAAAAAGAAAGTTTACAAAAGATAGAAGAAGTCGTTCAAAAGTTAAAAGATGATAAGAAAGTATATGAAGTGAGAAGCTTATACGACGGGTTAACTGGTATGAAAGCAGATCAAGTTGCTGGAATGTTAGAGTCGCCAGAAGCTGCGAAACTAGCTCCTATATTTGAAGCATATACGAAAGGAAATAAGACGACGATAGAAATCTTTTTGAAAACAAAACCACGTACTGAAACTGCTAAACAGTGGGTTCGTAATTTTAAACAAAATTATAAAGAAACAGATGTTACGTATTATTTAGGTGGGATGACGACGTTCCAACAAGAGTTAGAAGATGAAATTAAAGATAAAGTTGCAATTGGTATGTCTGTTATATTTGGATCTACCTTTGTTATATTATTATTTGCATTCCGATCTATACTCATTCCGATTAAGGCGATTATTATGAATATACTTAGTTTAAGTGCAACAATAGGAATTGTTGTTTGGTTATTTGAAGGTGGGCATTTTGGTTTAGAAGCGAGTCCTGTTCTATTTGTCTTACCAATCTTCATTTTCGGTCTCGTATTTGGGCTTAGCATGGATTATGAAGTCTTTCTTATTTCACGTATCCATGAACTGTATGAAGAAACAGGAGATAACGATCAAGCGACGTTAGAAGGACTTGTGTCAACAAGTAGAATCATTACATCAGCTGCGTTAATTATGATTGTTGTAACTGGTGCGTTTGCCTTTACTGATATTTTACCAGTACGGCAAATGGGGCTTGGCGTTGCATTAGCGATATTCCTTGATGCGACAATTATTCGTCTTATGCTTGTACCAAGTTTAATGAAATTGTTTGGAGACTGGAACTGGTGGTTACCATTTCGAAAGAAAAGAGAAAAATCATCGTAAAAAATACTCATCTTATAGATGAGTATTTTTTTATGAATAGCAAGACCTACATTTTGCAAATAGTATGTGATAAGAACATTACATATAAGTAGGTGAAGGCAATGTTTCGTTATTTTAAGTTTAAGCTAAATGATACAGTACAGTTTGCAGAAAACGATGGGCATATGTATCGCATTGTCGGTTATCGGTTAGAAAAAGGATTTTATCCAAAAGATGAATGGACTCATATTATTTATGAATTGCTGAGAGATTTTGATGGGTATACGATGGATGCGGAAGAGGAGGAACTTGTAAAGGTCATTCAAGTAGAGGATGAGTATTACAAAATACAAGAAGTATCGGGCTATCGTTATCCAGTAAAAATGAAGCAAAAACAACAAGTGATGAAAGTAGAAAAAATTGATGACTTATTAGATACGTATAATGATTATAAAAGATTGGCGGATTTCTTTAAAGATTTATCGTATGAGCAAAAAGCGGAAGAAGTATTGCAGGAAATGAAACGGCGTAGAGCGTGAGGGGGACAGTCTACTATAAGACTGTCCTCTATTTTTGACGGTGCATCAAATTGTGTTTTCCGTTACAATGAGAGAATCAATAGAAATAAGGTGATACAGTATGGAAACGAAGAAGAAGGGCGAATGGTGCGAAATTACTGTTCCAGCGAAATGGAATGGCATAAGTATTGATTCGTTATTAAAAATAGAATGGGAAATACCGAAAAAGTTGTTACATCAGCTTCGTATGGAAAAAGGTATTACCGTTAACGGAGAACAGAGAAGATGGAATGAGCTTTTAAAAGAAGGCGATAAGTTACAAGTGCATATGTTTATGGAAGAAGAATACGATGTAGAGCCTGAATATGGTGAATTAGATGTAGTATATGAAGACGATCACGTACTCATCGTAAATAAGCCTGAGAAGATGGATACGCATCCTGCGGAAAAAGGTGGAACGGGAACACTTGCAAACCTTGTTGCTTTTCATTTTCAAATGCAAGGTGTAGAGACGAAGATTCGTCATATTCATCGGTTAGATAAAGATACGACAGGTGGTGTCGTGTTTGCTAAGCATAGAATTGCTGGTGCAATTATGGATCGTTTATTAATGGAACGAAAAATTAAAAGAACATATGCAGCGCTTGTGGAAGGGAAAGTAAAAGGTAAGCAAGGAACAATTGACGCAGCTATTGGAAGAGATCGCCATCATGCGACGAGACGACGTGTTTCTCCAAAGGGGGACCAAGCAATCACATATTATAAAGTAGAGAAGTATTTTAAAAAACAAAATGCTACGTTCGTAACGTTACAATTAGAAACAGGTAGAACACATCAAATTCGTGTTCATATGAGCTATCATGGTAATCCATTAGTTGGAGATGTATTATACGGTGGACAAACGAAATATATGTCCAGGCAAGCATTACATGCGATGAAAATTCATTTCTTGCATCCAATTACGAAAGAAGAGATCGAAGTGGATGTACCATTTCCGACAAAATTAAATAATACAATGAAAGAATTTCAAAGAATGAATGCATAAAGTGTAAGTTTAAATTTGAGAAAAATAGATTCTTGCAGGAATTTCTCTAAAAGAAGCGAAGCCGTTAAGAGAAAAGAGAGGTGAGAATTACTTGGTCAAATATAAATATATACTAGGAATATTTTTCGCTTGTCTTTTAGTTACTCTATGCCTCTATTCATACTTACCAAACCTTATGGCAGTACATTGGAATGAAAATGGTGAGCCAAACGAGTTTATGAGTAAACAAGTTGTTATAGCATTTATTCCTTGTCTTATTATTTTTTTACATGGATTCGTGTATATTATTTCACATTATGTATATAAGCTTAATGAAGGCGAGCATGTCATTATAAGTGGATTTCTAAAGACGATTACTTTATTTATGTTGTTTATCCATCTGCTCATTCTCTTTATTAATTTTGGAAGCATGATATCCTTTCAGACAGGACTAACAATTGGAATTAGTTTGTTTCTTTTTATGCTTAGTAAAGGATTTAAAAAAGTTAAGAGTACGGAAAAGGACCCAGTCAAATTACAAAAAATTCGTTTAGTGAGTAGGCGGATTTTTCAAGTGATGGCATGTAGTATATGGTTTTCCTTGTTTTTGAACTTGAAATGGGGATTTTATGTGTTACTTAGTGTAATAAGTTGTGGCTCTATTTTGTTTATGTTCTACATATTGTACTCATACATAATAGAAAGTTATGAAACGTAAAAAGAGTCTTCTCATTATGAGAAGACTCTTTTAATCTATTTACTTCGTAATAAATTGTTGTGTCCAGTAGTTGCCGCTTTCTACATAGCCAACACCGATGTGAGTGAAGCCGTTATTTAAGATATTTGCACGGTGTCCAGCACTGTTCATCCAAGCTTGTACTACCTCTTCAGGTGTACGTTGGCCTTGAGCGATATTTTCACCTGCAGATGTATAAGAAATACCAAATTTCTTCATCATGTCAAATGGAGACCCATATGTAGGGCTGTTATGATCAAAGTAGTTATTCTTCTGCATATCTTCAGATTTAACACGTGCTACTTTGCTTAATTCAGTATCGATTTTTAGTGCTGGTAAGCCTTGTTTTGCACGTTCAGCGTTTGTTAATTCAACAACACGTTGTTCGAATTCGCTTAAAGATTTTGCTTCTTCAGCAGGCTTTTGCTCAGCAGGTTTTTGTTCAGTAGGTTTTTGAGTATTGTTGTTTTCAGCTGGTTTTTGAGCTTCTGGTTTTTGAACTTCTTCAGCAGGCTTTTGCTCAACTGGTTTTTGCTCAGCAGGCTTTTGAGTTTCTGGCTTAGCTGTTGGTTGCTCAGTTACAACATTTTCAGTTGGTTGTTGACCAGGAATGAAGCAGTTTGGTTGGAAATTTCCTTGTTGCCATTGTGCTAATGACTCAACGCCCATAGATTGTAAGAATGCTTGTAATTCTTGTTGGTTCATTTGCTTCATCATCACTTTTGAATGCTGAATATTTTGAACCTTTATGTTAGATGGTTGTACAGTTGCAGCTTGTGCATCTAAAGATGATACTCCTAAAGTAAGAGCTGTTGCAGCAGCTACAGATAATAAAACACGCTTTTTCATGATGTGTGTCCCCCTATATAAAGTTTTAATTTGTTTTCACACGATTTGTTTTGACAGCCTGTCTGACTGACAAATTCATCGTAGCATACAATTTGTGAGAAAAAAGATGGAAAAAAATTCATAGACTTTAAAATTACCTAATTTATCCTAATTGAAGAAAAGGGAAAAAATAAGAGAAACATAGAGTATAAAAGGAATTTTCAGCATTTTTATACTTCGTTTTAAGAGGGGGTTTTTGGATAAATGTACCTATATTGAAAATGAAGAATCCTATTGTATCAATGATTTGAGCGTTTTTTCGAGGAATATACTGGATTGATTTTTACACAACTGTAATGTTTCTGTTGTTCTTTTTTATAATAAAGTAACATATTCTTAATCTTGTAGCGGACAAAAAAGCGGCTATCTCTTTACATAGACGAAGGAGATAGCCGTTTTCCTATTATTACGTATGTTACGAGTTATTACGAGTTGGTTTCAATTGCTTCTAATAATAAATCTACAATGTGAATTCCTCTCATTTTATGAGAAAGTCCTTCTCGTTCAATGCCTAATTTCATTTGTAGTAGGCAACCTGGGTTTGCAGTAACAATAGTTGCTGCTTCTGTTTCATGTACACAGTCCATTTTATAATCTAGAAATTCCATGGATAGTTCTGAATGAACAATATTGTAAATACCAGCAGAACCACAGCAGCGATCCGCATCTTTCATTTCACAGTATGTTGCGCCTTGAATTGCTTCTAGTAACATACGAGGTTCTGAAGATGTTCGCATAACATTTCGTAAATGACAAGAGTCTTGATACGTAATAATTTGCGATGGAAGTCGTAAGTCATTCCGTTTATGGAAATCTAGTTCTACTAGAATAGCAGTAATATCTTTAATTTTAGAAACAAACTGCTTTGCGCGTTCAGCCCACTGTGGATCATCTTTTAAAAGATGATCGTAGTCTACGAGGTAAGCTCCGCAACCACCTGCATTCGTAATAATATAGTCGATGTTTAAATCTTCGAATGCTTTTATATTTCGTTTCGCTAATTCTTTCGCTCCACTCTTTTCACCAGCATGCCCATGTAATGCACCGCAGCAACTTTGTGTTTTCGGAATAACGATATCACAACCAGCTAACTGAAGAAGTTTCATCGTTGCGTTATTTGTTTCTAAAAACATCGTATCCATTAAACAGCCTGTGAAGAATGCAACTTGTTTCTTCTTCGTACTTTCAGCAGGTAAAAATGCAGGACGATCTTTCATTGCTTTCATTTTAGGGACTTTTGGTAAAACAAGATCCATCGTTGCAAGTGTTTCAGGGAATAACTTCATAATCCCTGTTTTATGTGTTAGCGTTTGTAAACCAGAACGCTGATAAAATCCGATTAACCCTGTTAATGTTCTCATTCGATTTTGATGCGGGAAGAGCCCTTCAAAAACGACTTTACGAACGGCTCTCACTGGCATCGAGAACTTTTTATTTTGATTTATAATATCACGAGTTTCTTCTAATAAATGTCCATAATTTACACCAGATGGACAAACAGGTTCACAAGCACGGCAGCCAAGGCAAACATTCAATGTATTTTCAACATCTTCATCTGGCTCAATTAAACCGTCAACGACCGCTTTCATTAATGCGATACGTCCTCGTGGTGAATGTGATTCTTTATATCCAGATTGGATGTAAGTAGGGCAAGTTGGTAAGCAGAAACCGCATCGCATACAGTTTAGTAGTTCATCTTCACTTAATCGTTCTTTAAATTCCTTTTGAATGTTTTCTTTATTTAATGTTGTCATCGCTCAACCACCACTCTTTTGCGAGTGTCTTTCGCGAACATCTTGCCTGGATTCATAATGTTATTTGGATCGAAGGCTTGTTTAATTCCTTGCATAGCAGCAATACCTTCTTTACCTAATTTCATTTCTAAATACGGAGCTTTCATCGCACCAACACCATGCTCACCAGTAATCGTGCCGCCAAGTTCAATTGCTTTTTCAAATATTTCAGCAAAAGCTTGTTCAGCCCTGTGCATTTCTTCTTCATTACGAGCATCTGTCATACAAGTTGGGTGTAGGTTGCCATCACCAGCATGCCCAAACGTACAAATAGGAATGTTATATTTTTTTGCAATTGCATTAATCGCTTCAACCATTGGAGCTATTTGTGAGCGTGGTACCGTTGCATCTTCTAGTATTGTAGTAGGTTTTAATCTTGCAAGTGCTGATAGTGCACTACGGCGAGCTGTCCGAAGCGCATCTGCTTCCGCTTCATTTTTTGCAATGCGAACATCGACTGCATTCATAGAGCGGCAAACGTTAGCCATTTTTTCAATATCTCGATTGACAACTTCAGGCGGACCGTCTTGTTCGATTAATAAAATTGCTTTTACATCAGTTGGTAAACCGATTTGTGCAAACTCTTCTACTACTTCAATTGTCGGCTGGTCTAAAAACTCAAGTGTTGCTGGAATGATTTTATTTGCAATAATAGAAGAAACAGCATGTGCAGCTTCATTAATATCTTCATATAGTGCAAGCATCGTTTTCTTCGTTTCAGGCATAGGAACAAGTTTTAATATCGCTTCTGTTACGACGCCAAGTGTACCTTCAGAACCGATAAATAAACGAGTTAAATCGTAACCAGCTACATCTTTTGCTAATTTACCGCCAGTGCGAATAATATCGCCATTTGGTAAGACAAGTTCAAGACCCATCACATAATCACGTGTTACGCCATATTTTAATCCGCGTAAGCCACCTGAGTTTTCATTAATGTTACCGCCGATTGTAGAAATTTTCATCGAGCTTGGATCAGGTGGATAAAATAAACCTTTTTCTTCTACTGCTTTAATAATATCAAGTGTAATTACACCAGCTTGTACAGTAATTGTTAAATTCTCTTCATCAATTTCTAAAATGTTATTCATATGGCGGAAGATAAGGACGATACCGCCTTCAAGTGGACATGTCCCCGCGCAAAGGTTTGTTCCAGAACCACGAACATATACAGGAATGTTGTGAGTGTTACATATTTTTAACACTTCAGCTACTTCATTTGTATTACGAGGAGCAATGACTGCATCAGGCATTGCTTGGAAGTTTGGAGTGGCATCATAACTATACGTTAAACGCCCCATATTGGATGTATCTACATTATCTTCGCCAACAATGGATACGAATGAATGAATAATTTGCTTTTCTAACATTGGAAATCCCCCTCAAACTGTTAACGTATTTAGTTATCATAAAAAACGTTGTAACAGTGCTTTCATTATAATGATAAAAAATTGGGGGATTCTTTCTATGTATAATCATCTAAGGATTAATCTAATTTATCATTATTTTTTGTATGATTATCTAATAAGAGGAGCGAGAAGTATAAAATGTTTAAGTCTTTGAATTGTTTCGGGTCAAGTTCTGTATGCTCCTCAATCTTTTTAAGTCTGTAATGCAATGTGTTAATGTGTATATGTAATTGTTCAGCTGTTTGTTTATAGGATTGGTTATAATCAATAAATAAGCGTAAAGTGTGCATAAGCTCAGGAGATGATAGTAAGTTTTCGATGGTGCGCCTTAGAAACTGTTCCCGCGTTTCAGCAGAAATATCTTGTAAGCACATTTCTAAACGTAAATCTTCATTAAATACAATTTTTTTCGTTTCAAGTGATACGGAAAGAGCTTGTAATGCTTGCTCGTACGATAAGTTCATATTGCTTGGTGTAACGGATTGTCCAATCCCAATATATAAAGGAATAGAAAACGAATTTTCACAGTCTTGTTTTAATCTTTTTAAAAATTGATACGTTTGCTCTTTGGAGTTTGTGGCTGTAAATAAAATGAATCGATCATTTCCCCAACGAACAAATAGATGCTCCTTTGTTAATAGATTGCGTACGTGTTGCCAAATCTTACGCTGAAGCATCGTGTCATTTTGATCGATAGAGAACAAAATAAGTTGTTTCTTCTTATATAAATCAATACCAAGTGTTTTTGCACGATCGAGAAAGCTTGAAGACCAGTCTGTATTTTGAAGCCAATCAAAGACAAATGCTTCATAAGAACGGTGTTCAAGTTCTAGTTGTTCTAAAAAGTAGTTTTCGTGAATGAGTAGTTCGGTCATTTTACGTAATATTTCCCCGTATTGTGAAATGTTTTCAGGTTCGCCTGTAATTCCAATGACACCAATTACTTCGTCATGAAATAGTAAGGGGAGGTTCATACCCGCCTTTACGCCTTGCAAACGTCGTTCATCTTCTTTTGTAATAATGACAGTTTTCTTTTGTTTCGCGCATCGGAGTGCACCTTCATGAAATTGGCCGATTCTTTCTACATCTGTACTCGCGATAATAACACCTTGTATATTAATGATAATAATATTTTCTTTAATTAGTCTGCGTACTTCTCGTACAATTTTATTCGCTAAATCAGGAAAAAGCATAATTTGCACACCTCAAATTCTATTTGTTGTACATTATATATGTAAATGCAGTAAGAAAGGGAAATTTCACACTTTCCACACATTTATTTGTTATTTTACAATTATAACGAAATCATCCGAAGATGGAGGGAATCTTTTGAGAAAGTATGTTTTTCTTCTCTGTTTTTTATTTCTATTAGTAGGGTGTCAAGGAAGTTCATATACACCGATTGCTAAAGAGAAAAGTGTTATTATAACAACGAATATAAAAGAAGGTAGTATCAGTTTTGTTGATGAAAAAACTAAAAAGTTAATTACGACATGGGAACTTAATGAACCAATGGCAGGAGTTGCACTACTTCCAAACGGTGAGGACATACTTGTATATGGCAAGCAGTTAGAGTACATGTATGTATATTCACTAGCAGAAGGAAGGCAAGTGGACAAATATAAAACTGGAAAAGGCATTGTAAATGTGATTGTATCCGAGGATAAAAAACAATTATTTGCTGCCGATCAAACTGCTCAAAAGGTAAGGTTCTTTACGATAAAAGGGAAAGAGACAGGGAGTGTATCAACAGGAAAAGGACCAATAACGATGGTAGAGCACGATAACCAGTTATCTGTATTAAACTTTTATGATACGAAGCTAACGACCATTGATACAAAGAAAAAAGAAGTGATACAATCCTTTATGATTCCCCCAGCATCAACGGGAGCGACAATTAGCCCAGATGGGAAAGAAATATGGATTGGCGGACATGGTGATGGAAATCAAGTCAATGAAAAAGTATTAGTGTATTCATTGCAGAGCGGAGAAATGGTACGTTCTTTACATGCTCCGTTTATGCCTGTGAATATAACGAAGGATAATAAGTATGTATTTGCATTAAGTCACGGTTCGAATACGCTTAGAAAGTTTGATGTTAGCACGTATAAAGAGGTTGCTTCTGTAGAAGTAGGATCGAATCCATTTGCATTTTTGAAGAGCGGAGCAGAAGGATACGTAGCAAGCTATGATAGTGATGAAGTGTGCGTCATGGATATGAAGAGTTTGAAAATAAAACAAACAATTAAAGTCGGAAAAGGGCCGTTTCAACTCATAGAGAGGGAAGGGAAGGACAATGAGTAAATATAGGGTGCTAGTTGTAGATGATGAAAGTGATATGAGGCAGCTTGTTGGAATGTACTTAGATAATTTTGGATACGAGTGGGGAGAAGCTGAAAATGGAAAAGAGGCGCTAAAAAAATTAGAGACGAATCATTATGATTTCGTTGTATTAGATATTATGATGCCAGAGATGGATGGACTTTCAGTTTGTAAAGAAATTAGAAAAACGTCGGATGTACCAATTATATTTTTAACAGCAAAAGGTGAAGAGTGGAATAGGGTGAACGGCTTACGTATGGGAGCAGATGATTATATTGTAAAGCCATTTAGTCCTGGAGAATTAATTGCTCGTATGGAGGCTGTGTTAAGACGGTATACAAAGCAAGAGCAACAAGAGGAGATTCAGTTTGGACCGATCCTTATTAATGAAAAAAGTAGGAAGATTGAGGCTGATGGTGAGCCGATTTCTCTTACAGTAAAAGAGTTTGATTTACTCTATTTTCTTTGCCAACATACGGGACAAGTATTTAGCCGGGAACAATTGCTGGAAAAGGTATGGGGATATGATTATGCGGGAAGTACAAGAACAGTGGATACGCACGTGAAAACGATGCGTTTGAAGCTTGGAGAAAGTGGAAACTACATTCAAACGGTTTGGGGTGTAGGCTATAAATTTGAGGTGTAACGTATGTTTACGATGGTACAGAAGCTTTGGCTTACAGTAGTATGTGCAGTATGTGTAACAGTTTCCTTTCTTTATTTTGTATCTTTATACTCGTATGAAAAACTATACGTTGATAATTTAAAAGATTCATTAGTAATGGAAGGCAAGCGTCTTGCTGCGCAATATGATAAGAGTGAAGGAATAGCAACTTTTGAAGAGAAAGTAAGAGCATTTGATCAAATATCTAGTTCAGATGTTCTTTTCGTATCTAATCCGCGTGATTTAAGCGCGTGTTTACCTTTTGATGTGCATCATCATTCTCTTATAAGTGAAGGGGACAGGCAAGCATTATTAGATGGAAAAACTGTGACAAAGATAGGGTATGAGGAACATTTTGACCGAAATATTATGGGGGTTGTCATCCCTGTTTTAGAAAATAAAAAGTTAGTTGGCATTGTATATTCTTATATTCCTTTAAAAAGTATAAAAGACTTAATATATGATATGGGCCTTATTTTAGCACCGTTAGCACTTGCTATGACTTTACTGACAATATGGATTGGTAGAAAGATTATTATTGCTATTACGAGACCGCTTTCGCAAATGGAACGAGTTGCCAATCATTTGGCTACGGGAGATTTCTCAGAACGGATTACAATTTCTTCTGAAGATGAAATTGGACGATTAGGAAAAGCATTTAATAAAATGGCAAATTCTTTAGAGACAGAAGACGTAAAGCGTAAGGAATTTTTAGCTAACGTTTCGCATGAACTAAGAACACCGCTTAGTTATATAAAAGGATATAGTGAAGCTATTTTAGATGGCGTAGCGAAGGGACCACAACAGGAAAAAGTAACACAGCTCATTCATAAAGAAGCGGGTCGTATGCAGCGTCTCGTTCATGATTTATTAGATTTAGCACAATTAGAAGGTGAACATTTTCCGCTAAAGAAACAACCTATCGTTTTTTCACAACTGATTGAAGATGTGTTAGATACGTATGAGATTAAGTTTATAGAAAAGAAAATTCGTATTTCAACAAATTTAAATCCAGAAATCATTGTAATGATTGATGAGGATCGCATGCAACAAGTGCTTCATAACGTGTTAGATAATGCGATACGGTATACAAACCAAAACGGGGATATTATGATAACACTCAGGCAGATAGATGATTACTGTGAATTAAACATAAAAGATACAGGAATCGGTATTGAAACAGAGCATTTAGAAAATCTTGGTGAACGTTTTTACCGCGTTGATAAAGCGAGAAGTCGTCAACATGGTGGAACAGGTTTAGGCCTTGCCATTGTCAGACAAATTGTTCATATACATGATGGACAGTGGCGAATTGAAAGTGAAAAAGGGCATGGAACGACGGTTAGTATTAAATTGAAAATACAAGTTGAAGAAAGCATGTTCTAACGTGAAGGACATGCTTTTCTTCATGAGTACAAATGAATAGAGGAATACATATAAATTGATATCAAATAAATATTAAAAATTTGACGATTTTATGAACAAAACATTTGTACTTCTTACCAATTCGTTCTAAAATAGTTATGATGCAAAGTTCTTATAAATCGTTTCAATTGTTGTTTGGAAGATACTGAGGTGATTTAACTGGAGTACAAATCTATTAAACCGAAAAAGATTTACGAAGAAGTATCTGAAGCTATTTTAACAATGATTAAAAATGGTACGTTAAAACCTGGTGACAAACTACTTCCTGTACATCAATTAGCTGAGCAGTTTCAAGTTGGTAGATCTGCTGTTCGTGAAGCGCTAAGTGCGCTAAGAGCAATGGGCTTAATTGAGATGAAACAAGGAGAAGGTACATATGTGAAGAATTTCGATTCTTCTTCATTAACAAAATCATTAAACAATAAATTATTAATGAAGAAAGAAGATATTTTGAACTTATTAGAAGTACGAAAGGTGCTTGAAGTGGGGGCAGTTCGAGCAGCTGCGGCAAAACGTACGGAAGATAATTTGCAAAATATGAAGCATTGGTTAGATGAAATGGCAAAGAGCATTGGAGATGAAAAGGCTGGCGAAAAAGCAGATTTTCAGTTCCATATGGGAATTGCGGAGTCTTCGCATAACAACATTTTGCTTGAACTCATGAATCACGTTTCAGAGATGATTGCTGAAACGATTGGTGAATCAAGACGCATTATTTTATATGGTGAACAAACAACATCAGAACGACTTATAGAAGAGCATCAAGTTATATATGATGCAGTGTTAAAGCAAGATGTAGAATTAGCGCAGCAAGCAATGCTAGATCATTTAACAAATGTAGAACATATTGTCACAGGTAAAAACGATATAAATTCGTAATTTAATCTTTTAAAAATCAAATTTTTTGATAAAATAGAGAAAGATTAAGTAAGCGTTTTCTTTAGAAGGGGGAGAGGGTAGGCCATGGTTGAGCCTACTTCTTCTTTCCTTAGTCATCTGATGACCATATGTTTGTTGGTGGAGTTGTAAAAAGGGGGATTAATAATTATGAAAGTTACTTTATTTGTTACTTGTTTAGTCGATATGTTTGAAACAAACGTCGGCAAAGCAACAGTTGAAGTGTTGGAGCGTTTAGGTTGTGAAATTGAATTTCCAGAAGCACAAGTTTGTTGTGGGCAGCCTGCTTATAATAGCGGCCATGTAGAAGCAGCAAAAGAAGCGATGAAACATATGATTGAAACTTTCGAAGATGCAGAATATATCGTTACACCATCTGGTTCTTGTGCGACAATGTTTCATGAGTATCCGCATGTTTTTAAAGATGATCCGAAGTGGGCTAAACGTGCACAAAAGGTTGCCGATAAAACATATGAATTTACACAATTTATTGTAGATGTTTTAAAAGTGACAGATGTTGGTGCAAGCTTACCAGGGATAGCAACTATTCATAAATCTTGTCATATGACACGCCTGCTTGGAGTAAAAGAGGCACCAGGAATTTTATTATCAAACGTAAAAGGATTAACTGTGAGAGAACTGCCAAACGAACAAAATTGTTGTGGGTTTGGGGGAACGTTTTCAGTGAAGATGACTCCAATTTCTGAGCAAATGGTAGATGAAAAGGTAGATAGTGCAATGGAAACAGGTGCTGATTATTTAATCGGTGCAGATTGTGGGTGTTTGTTAAACATTGGCGGACGTATTGAGCGTTTAGGAAAAGAAATAAAAGTAATGCATATTGCTGAGGTACTAAATAGTCGCTCATGAAGGGGGAACATAAGCTATGTCTATGAAAATCAGTGAGAAAAAATTTAATGATCGCGTTGGCGATGGAATTCAAGATTCTTTTATGCGCGGAGCAGTATCTTCTGCGCAAACGCGCTTATATACGAATCGCTTAAAAGCAGCGGACGAATTAGGAAACTGGGAAGAGTGGCGTGAACTAGGTGAACAAATTCGCCAACATACGTTAGAAAATCTTGATTATTACTTAATGCAGTTAAGTGAAAATGTATCAAAAAGAGGCGGACATGTGTACTTTGCGAAAACGAAAGAGGAAGCAGCAAAGTATATTCAAGACGTTGCAAAAAAGAAACAAGCGAAGAAAGTTGTAAAATCAAAATCAATGGTAACTGAAGAAATTAGTATGAATCATGCCCTTGAAGAGATTGGTTGTGAAGTGTTAGAAAGTGACTTAGGAGAGTATATCTTGCAAGTAGATAACGATCCACCTTCACATATTATTGCGCCCGCACTTCATAAAAACAGAACGCAAATTCGTGATGTATTTAAAGAAAAGCTTGGCTATGAAAATTCTGATGATCCATATGAAATGACAAAGTTTGTTCGTAAACAACTTCGTGAGAAATTTATGGATGCAGAAATTGGTGTGACAGGTTGTAACTTTGCAGTTGCAAATACTGGCTCTCTTTGTTTAGTAACGAACGAAGGTAATGCCGATCTTGTTATGTCGATTCCGAAAACTCAAATTGCAGTAATGGGTATGGAACGTATGGTTCCGACAATGGAAGAATTAGATGTTTTAGTTGGTTTACTATGTCGTAGTGCAGTAGGGCAAAAATTAACAAGTTATGTAACTGTAGCGGGACCAATTCAAGAAGAGGAAGTAGATGGACCAGAAGAATTCCACTTAGTTGTTGTTGATAATGGCCGCTCTCAAATTCTTGGATCTGAATTCCGCTCAGTATTGCAATGTATCCGTTGTGCTGCTTGTGTTAACGTATGTCCTGTATATCGTCACGTTGGTGGACATTCGTATGGTTCTATATACTCAGGACCAATCGGTGCGGTATTAACACCACTTTTAGGCGGATATGATGATTACAAAGAGCTTCCATATGCCTCTAGTTTATGCGGAGCGTGTACAGAAGCTTGTCCAGTAAAAATACCATTGCATGATTTATTATTAAAACATCGTCAAGTAATTGTTGAGCAAGAAGGACGTGCACCACTTGCAGAAAAATTAGCAATGAAAATGTTTAGTATGGGTGCATCTTCAGCAGCTTTATATAAAATGGGATCAAAAATGGCGCCAGCAGCAATGAGTCCATTTACATCTGGCAACCGTGTATTAAAAGGTGTTGGACCACTTAAAAACTGGACAGATATTCGTGAATTCCCGGCTCCAAGTAAAGAACGATTCCGTGATTGGTATAAAGATCATAAGAAAGGCGGGGACAAATAATGACAGGATTAATTCAAAACCGTGAGTCCTTTCTAGATAATATTGCAAAAGAACTTGGACGTGAGCGGAAAACGGAAGGCGTAAAGCGCCCAGCATGGAAAAGTAATGTGAATGTAGAAACGCTAAAAGATTATTCACAAGAAGAATTGTTAGAAGTATTTAAAAATCAATGTACAAACATTCATACAACTGTAGTGGAAACGACAAACGACCGTTTACGTGAAGATATTCAAAAAGTAATCGTGGAAAACGGCGGGGGACCTATTATGTTATCGGCAGATGAACGTTTTGATTCTTATGGATTGACTTCTTTATTTAAAGAAGAGCTTCCAAAGCAAAATGTTGAAGTGAATGTATGGGATCCTGAGAAAAAAGAAGAGAATATGCGTATCGCAGAAAGAGCGAATATTGGAATCGCATTTAGTGATTATACTTTAGCTGAATCTGGTACGATTGTTGTACAAAGTCATAAAGGTCAAGGTCGTTCTTTACACTTTTTACCAACTGTTTACTTTGCTATTATTCCACGTGAAACACTTGTGCCTCGTATTACACAAGCTGTTCAGGATATGAACACACGTGTAGAAAATGGCGAGGCAGTAGCATCTTGTATTAACTTTATTACAGGACCTAGTAACTCGGCAGATATTGAAATGAATCTTGTTGTCGGAGTACACGGACCATTAAAAGCAGTATATTTCATCGTATAAAAGAGGGGAAAGCAGGCCAGAAAATGGCCTGCTTTTTTAATAGAATAGAAATAATATGAAGTAGAATTTCTCTCCTTTTTTTGCTATGTTCTTCTGGAAAGGAGAGGAAGGGATGTTCACTTATTTATATGCATTGTTAGTGGGGATGGTGTTTGGTTCTTTTTTTATGTTAATTGCGATGAGAGTGCCGCTAGGTGAGTCTATCATTACCCCTCGTTCACATTGTCATTATTGTAAGTATGTGCTAAAGCCAAAAGAATTGATCCCAATCATTTCATTTTGTATACAACGGGGACGTTGTACGAATTGTAAGAGGAAAATTTCAATTTTGTACGTAGTATTTGAACTTGTAACCGGAATGATATTTTTTCTTACTGTATATATGATTGGGGTGGAACGAGAGCTTATCATCATTTTATCGCTATTTTCGCTACTTCTTATTATTTCAGTTACAGATTACATATATATGTTAATCCCAAATCGTATTTTAGCTTGGTTTGCCTGTTTACTCATTTTAGAATGTATTTTTGTACCGTTAGTGACTTGGACAGATAGTATAGTTGGTAGTGGCGTTATATTCATTTTGTTATATTGCATGCAAAAGATATATCCAGAGGGGCTTGGTGAAGGGGATATAAAATTACTTTCGTTACTTGGATTTATAGTGGGACTGAAAGGGATTTTTATGATCTTATTTTTAGCATCTTGCTTTAGTCTTTGTTTCTTTGGAGTTGGTATAGTATTAAAACGTATGAAAATGAGGAGCCAAATTCCGTTCGGTCCTTTTATTAGTCTTGGAGCAATATGTTACATGTTGGTCACGTATATAAAATAGAGAGGGGATAGAAAATGAATGTATATATGGATGATCAAAGAAGTTGTCCGTACGGGTAGGTGCCCGCCACTACAGTAGAATGTGCTTTGCACATGGTTCGGGATTATGATGTGAATATTCTTTCCCTTAATTTTAATATGGGATGGGGGGAAAGAAATGGATTAGATTTTCTAGAGGCTTTTTGTAAAGAGGGTTTATATGTAAATGAAATTCACCTTCATACGAATGATGTCATCGGTATGCACAAGATGAAACAGAGAATTAATAAGGGAAAGGAAGAAGGAGAAATTAATCCGCACCTTGTTGTTAAATATGTGGGGAGCTAAAAACTCCAAAGTAAAACTTTGGAGTTTTTAATGTTTCATATGTGCTTGTAACGGAATGATTTCTTCTTGTTGAGCTGCTACTAATTCAGTTTCTTCTTGTTTCACGTCAGGTACTTTCTTTGTTAAGTAATGGTATACCATACCGACAAAGACGGACCCGCCAATAATGTTACCGATTGTAACTGGAATTAAGTTATGAATAGCACCTGCAAAAGAAATTGTCTCCGGATGCGGTGAAACTAAAGATAGAGCAAACAGTGATAAGTTTGCAATGCTATGCTCGTAACCAGATAAGAAGAATGTGAAAACGAGTAGCATCATCATCATAATTTTTGCTGTATCACCTTTAACTTGAGAAGGTAAGAAACACGCAAGACATACAAGCCAGTTACATAAAATTGCTTTAAAGAATAATTGCATTGTAGGTGTATTCATTTTTCCTTCTACTACTTTATTCATGAAATGGCCGTGATCAATTGCTTCGAAAATTCCAGTTGCATAAAATAGTAAGGCAAAGAATAAAGCTCCAGCTAAATTCCCTGCATAACAAGCGAACCAGTTACGAAGTGTATCAGAAATCGTTGTTTCTTTTCTTAAAGTTGCTACAGTGAAGTACATTGTGTTTCCAGTAAACAATTCAGCACCGCCATATATAATAAGAACGAGAGCAATTCCGAAAAACATAGAAGCAGCTAAATAAGTTGCTGGTGAATCTGCAATGTGAAAAAAGTTACCTAATTTAAAACATAGTACAATAATAAAACCGATATAAATACCCGCAAGTGCGGCACGAATGAAATATTGCATCGGGTTTGTATCTAGCATTTGTTTTTTGCTCTTTGCCAGTTTGACAACATAATCTAATCCTTGTTCTAGCATGAGTAATACGCTCCTTTAGTACATCATCTATAAATACTCCTTATATGAATAAAGTACATGGAATTGTTCTTAGTTTCAATAAGTTTGTGCAATGTTTCACAAAAAGGACATACATACATTAAGAAAACGTTTACAAAAGATAGTATAATGGAATTTTTTCTGGACATTGAGAGGGGGAAGGAAAAAAAAGCGCTGTAATTACAGCGCTTTTTCGTCTAAATTCTTTTCTACTTTTACTTCTACTTCTTTCGAGAAGAACCAGCCACCAACTGCGATTCCAACTAATACAATCCAGAATGTAAGTTTCCATGGCGTAGATTCTGGGAATGAATGCGGAATTACATTTAATGCAGGGTGTGCTAATGTATAAATTGCTAATTTCACACCAACCCAACCTACAATTAAAAATGCTGCGGTTTCAAGTCCTGGTTTACGTTTTAATATTTGTACGAAAGCAGTTGCTGCAAATCGCATAATGATTAATCCGATAAGTCCACCTACAAAGATAACAACGAATTGCCCAGTATCAAGACTACCAATTGTACCTAAGCCTGTTTTTGGTAAAGTCATTGCTAATGCAACAGCAGCTAAAATTGAATCAACTGCAAAGGCGATATCAGCAACCTCAACTTTAAATACAGTCCACCAAAAGTTCTCTTGTTTTTTCTTTGCTTCTTTTTCTTCTGTGTCTTCATCCGAATTCTTTTTAACATACGTTTTAAATAAGTGATTACCAGCGATAAACATAAGATAAATGGCACCGATTGCTTGCACTTGCCATACGTCGACTAGGAACGAAATCATAAATAGTGATCCGAAACGGAAAACAAATGCCCCCGCTAATCCGTAAAATAGTGCTTTCTTTCGTTTTTCTTCTGGTAAATGTTTTACCATAATTGCAAGAACGAGAGCGTTATCAGCCGCTAAAATCCCCTCTAGTGCAATTAGGATGAGTAATACCCAACCATACTCCAATAATAATGATACATCCATGTACATTCTCCTCTCATTTCTATAAGTACTAAATAAGTGAAGAATTTCCCCACTATTTAGTTTCCCCATACTCCTGCCTATTAACTTTGGAAGAATTTGGAAATTAATACAAAAAAGACCTCTGCCGTTAATAGGCAAAGGTCTTGCTAGACATATGTAATGAAAATGCCAACAAAGCCGGAAGAACTAAGTTCTACGTAATGACGACTTTGTTTCCAAGAAATATTCTTGGACGCTACTCCCCTTTGGAGATATGCTATTGTACTCTCATTATATGGATAATTTATACGGTTGTCAACCTGTTAAAATATCTTCATTCGGATATTTTATTTTTCGGTTCTTTTTACGTGCAAATGAAAAAGCCAATGTTAAAGGTCCCATCTTCCCAAAAAACATCATAAAGAGGATAATAGCTTTTCCGATCATAGTTAAGTGTGGTGTGAAATTCATACTGAGACCGACAGTCCCAAATGCTGAAAATACTTCGAAAGCACTCATCAATAGAGGAACTCGCTCAGTAATACTTAAAATTAAAATAGCAAAAAAGATAAATGAAATGGAAATAATAGTGATGGTCAATGCTTTGACAATGAGAGTATCTTTAATAGATTTTTTAAAAACGACAATATCATCTTGTTCTTGTAAAAATTTAAACACCCCAAAAAACATGATTAAAAATGTTGTTAACTTAATTCCACCACCGGTTGAAGCACTACCAGCGCCAATAAACATAAGGAGCATCATTAATAGTAGGGAAGGCTTTGATAATGCAGAAATATCAACTGTATTAAACCCGGCAGTACGAGTTGAAACCGCCTGGAAATAAGCGGCCATTCCTTCTTCAAATGGGGTAAATTCTCTCATAGAAAGGGAATTGTGGAACTCGAATATAAAAATAAAAACAGTCGCAATAATATTGACGATTAGAGTAGAAGAGAGCATAAGTTTTGAGTGTAATGTAAGGTTTTTAAAATTTTTCTTTCTTTTTATATCTACGATTACTGTAAAACCAATTCCACCTAAAATAATGAGGGAGGAAATAACGAGATTGACAAGAATGCTATGAGAATGGGACATTAAATTATCGCTCCACACAGAAAAACCAGCATTGTTAAAAGCAGAGATCGAATGAAAAAAGCTATAATAGATCCCTTTAGCAATCCCGTATTTTGGTACCCATTCAAAAGAAAGAATTAAAGTAGCGATACATTCGACTGTAAAAGAGAATAAAAATAATGCTTTGGCAAGACGAATGACGCCACCAATGTTCGTTTGATTTAACGCTTGTTGCAGTAAAATTCGGTTTTGAAGACCAATTTTTCTGCCGAGCATAATCGCAATTAAAACGGCAAAGCTCATAATGCCAAGTCCGCCCACTTGTATAAGCGTTAAAATGACACATTGGCCAAATAAGGTAAATACTTTTCCTGTGTCTACAACACCAAGCCCTGTAACCGTACAAGCAGAAACGGTTGTAAATAAAGCATCGAGCCATGAAATAGACGTTGTTGTAGCAATTGGTAGCTTTAATAAGCATGTACCGATAATTGATAACATAATAAAAGACAAAGTAAGAACACGGGGAGGACTCATGCTAATATTAATCCGTTTCATGTTACATATCGTTCCTTTCAGTTTGCTCTTACTAGTATGTGAAAAAGCACGATTATGTATGTTAAAAATAGAAAGAGGCAGAGAATATCTGCCTCTAAGCCATATGGTATAGTATTATCCACGTAATTGTTGTTGAGCTAAAGCAACAAGTCGTTTCGTTACTTCACCGCCAACTGAACCGTTAGAACGAGATGCTGTATTAGAACCTAAGCTAACACCGAATTCTTGTGCGATTTCATATTTAAATTGTTCAAGCGCTTGTTCTGCACCTGGAACTAGTAATTTGTTTGTTTTTACCATGTTGATACACATCCTTATAAGTAGTCCAGTTCAGCTAAGTACCTATCTAAACTGGTAACGTTATTTTATGTGGAAACGACGTACTCATACGCGGAAGTAATCGGTGTGATTAGAAGTTATTGGATAGAAAAAAGAGTAGCAAATTTGCTACTCTTTTTTCAGTATTGTCGCTGTACCTTCCACGACAATATCACCGGATTGATTATATATGTTTGTTTGCAACGTAATGATTTTTTTATCGTCTCGTTTTTTAATGACTTCTGCCACAACGCGAAGTGTATCACCAATTTTGACAGGAGCACGGAATGAAACGTTTTGAGATAAATAAATCGTGTTTTTGCCAGGGAGTTTCGTTCCAAGAATCGTCGAAATGAAACTGGAAACGAGCATGCCATGAGCAATACGTTCTTTAAACATTGTCGTTTTTGCAAAAGAATCTAAAATGTGAATAGGATTCACATCTCCAGTTAATTTTGCGAAATTAATAACGTCCTCATCCGTAATAGTTTTTGTAAGGGATGCTTGATCACCGACTTGAATCTCATCATAACGAAGCTCCGGAACAGTTTGTGCTTCTTGAAATGGATTCATTTTGGCCTCCTTCTTTTCCATATCGAAAAATGCCAGCCATCTTGATGTAGTAGGAGGAAGAAAGAGTTTTGTTTGTGCTGCAGTTAGCTCCCACATCTTTCTTACTTGATGGAAGTAAATAAATTTTTTGAGTTTTCCTCGAACTGCTTTGCGAGTTCTAGTTGTTTGGACTTGAACTCTCCCAAAAAAACATCTAACTGTTTTTGAACCTCGTCACGTTGTAATTGTTGTTGTTCGATAAATTGTTTTGTTGTTTCTTCAAATTGACCGCTAGTTTGAGTAAGAATAGACAAAGATGTTTTCGTAGGAGAAACAGTAAGTTGGTGCATTTGAGTAGAAAGTTCATTCCATTTTCCTTGCCACTCGTTAATTTGATCATTTAAGGAGTTTCCAGTTAATTGCTTCACGTAATCTGTATATTGGTTATTGAACTGAGCAGTGAATTGTTGTAGTTCTTTTTCTAGTTCATCTACTCCTGATGTTAATTTATGCAAAGCGTCTTGTTGTTGTTTTAAAGTTTCTAAAGTAAGTTGCTCTAATTGTTTCCCAGCTGAAGAGAAGAGGGAAAGAGATTGAGACCAGTTTTTCCAAAATGCATCGACTAATTCGTATGGCTTAGTTTCCATTGTTTGACCTCCAAATGTTTTTTTGCATATTGTGAACGCAGATTACTCTGCTGTACCACCAGGTGAAGATGAAGAATCCTTTTCATCCTTTTCTGGAGAAGTAGAAAATGGAAAGAATGCATTGGTGTATAACGTAAAAAACGTCCGCAACATATTTTGATAATGTTCAAAAGAAGTCGCACATGTTGTTAAATATTGCTCTCCATATTCTGTTAAAGAATAAATTCGTTTCGCTGGCCCGCCTTCGCTTGTATCCCAAGTAGAAGAAATAAGGTTTTCTTTTTCTAATTTGCGTAGTGTTCTATACACATTACCTTGGTCAACAGAAGAAAAGCCGATGTCCATTAGCATTTGAATGAGTTTGTAACCATGAAGACTCCAGTCTTTTAGACAGAGAAGTAAGAAAGGAACTAAGAAGTTTTTTGGCATGGAGTTTGGTTGTTTCGCTTGGTTTTTTTCCAAACTTTCTGGGTGTTCTGGTTCATTATGTAGCATGATTGTGCATCACCTCATGAATCAGTTAGATGGAATTTTTTGCTTATAAGTGCAATTTACACCTATCTGTTTTTAATGTCAACACATTTATTGGAAAATAAAGAAAAATAAAATATAGACTTGAAGTTTTATTCAGAATATTAGAAAATAGTGAATAGGTTGAATTGTTTCAAAAACGAAAAAGGGAGTGTAGGCGAAGTGATTGATCAAAAATTCGATCCATTGCAAGCATGGAAAAATGCTTATGAACAAACCGAAACATTTTGGGGAAAAGCGCTCAATGAAACAATTAAAACAGAAGAATATTCTGCTTGGATGGGCAGCGTTCTAGATTTGAATTTGTTTTATCAAAAAGCATTAAATGATACGACAAAAAATTATTTAGAACAGGTGAATGTGCCGACGAGAGAGGATATCGCTAGAGTAGCTACGCTTGTTATCAATTTAGAAAATAAAGTTGATAACATTGAGGAAATTCTAGAAGAGAAAGTGGATTCATTAGGACAAGCTCCTACATTAAAGCGTGATGTTACGAAAGTAAAACAAGATATTCGCACGCTAGAAACGAAAGTTGATCAAATTTTAGAGTTACTAGAAAAGCAAAATGCAGTACTAGAGAAACTACAAGTACCTGCAAAAGAAGAAGTAAAACCTGCGAATAAGCCGGAAAATAAAAAATGATAATAGCGTTTGTTTATAACGTGCAAAAGGGAAAGGGAGAATCTCTTTTTCATATATAAACAACGAAACATAATTAATATATGGACTCTATTCATATGAGTACCAAAATGATTCATAACAATCGTTCACAAATTCATTTAAGGGGGAAAAGAAATGGTTCAATTAAATGGCAAAGTAGCAATCGTAACAGGTGGGGCAAAAGGAATTGGAAAAGCAATTACAGTAGCATTAGCACAAGAGGGAGCAAAAGTAGTTATTAACTATAACAGCAGTAAAGAAGCAGCTGAAAACTTAGTAAATGAATTAGGAAAAGAAGGACATGACGTTTATGCAGTTCAAGCGGATGTTTCTAAAGTAGAAGATGCAAACAGACTTGTAGAAGAAGCTGTGAATCATTTTGGTAAAGTTGATATTCTTGTTAATAATGCTGGTATTACAAGAGATCGTACATTCAAAAAATTAAATCGTGAAGATTGGGAGCGCGTAATTGACGTGAACTTGAGCAGTGTATTTAATACAACAAGCGCGGTACTTCCATACATATCGGAAGCAGAAGAAGGAAGAATCATTAGTATTTCTTCTATTATTGGCCAAGCTGGTGGATTTGGACAAACAAACTACTCTGCAGCAAAAGCAGGTATGTTAGGATTTACAAAATCATTAGCATTAGAGCTTGCAAAAACAAATGTAACTGTAAACGCAATTTGCCCAGGATTTATTGATACTGAAATGGTAGCAGAAGTACCAGAAGAAGTGCGTCAAAAAATCGTTGCGAAAATCCCGAAAAAACGTTTTGGTCAAGCTGATGAAATTGCAAAAGGTGTAGTATATCTATGCCGTGACGGTGCGTATATCACAGGTCAGCAATTAAACATTAACGGCGGATTATACATGTAATGAAGTAAGAAAAAAGTGCATATCCATAGCAGGAATGCACTTCTTTTTTTAGAAATAAATCGACCGAAAAGGAGATAGAAAAATGACTACATTCGTAACGGAATGGGAAAAGCAATTGGAGTTGTACCCAGAAGAATATCGTAAAGCATATCGCCGTGTGAAAAGAGCGAGCGAAGTTTTATTACGCGAACCAGAACCACAAGTTGGTTTAACACCGAAAGAAGTTATTTGGACGAAGAATAAAACGAAGCTGTATCGTTACATTCCAAAACAAGAAAAAACACAGAGAGTTCCAATCCTATTAATATACGCGCTTATTAATAAACCGTATATTATGGATTTAACTCCAGGAAATAGTTTAGTGGAATATTTAGTAGATCGTGGTTTTGATGTGTATATGCTTGATTGGGGCACATTTGGTTTAGAAGATAGTCATTTGAAATTTGATGATTTCGTGTTTGATTATATTGCAAAAGCAGTGAAGAAAGTAATGAGAACTGCGAAATCGGACGAGATTTCTTTACTTGGTTATTGCATGGGTGGAACGCTAACTTCTATTTATGCAGCACTTCATCCGCACATGCCAATTCGTAACTTAATCTTTATGACAAGTCCTTTTGATTTCTCCGAAACAGGATTATACGGTCCTTTATTAGATGAGAAATACTTCAATTTAGATAAAGCGGTTGATACATTCGGAAATATTCCGCCAGAAATGATTGATTTCGGAAATAAGATGTTAAAACCAATTACAAACTTTGTAGGTCCATATGTTGCTTTACTCGATCGTTCAGAAAATGAGCGCTTCGTCGAAAGCTGGAAATTAGTTCAAAAGTGGGTTGGTGACGGTATTCCATTCCCAGGTGAATCGTATAGACAATGGATTCGTGATTTTTATCAAAATAATAAATTAGTGAAAGGTGAACTCGTTATTCGCGGACAAAAGGTAGACCTTGCAAATATTAAGGCGAATGTCTTAAATATTTCTGCGAAACGTGATCATATTGCCCTGCCATGCCAAGTAGAAGCTTTGCTAGATCATATTTCTAGCACAGATAAACAATATGTATGTTTACCAACGGGACATATGTCGATCGTTTACGGTGGAACAGCGGTAAAACAAACATATCCGACGGTTGGAAATTGGCTGGAGGAGCGTTCTAATTAAAAATAAAAAATCCAACTAGCGTATGTTAGTTGGATTTTTTTATGGGAAATAACAAAAGATAGAAAGGAGAAATTTATATTTTAGGAGTATAATTATGAAACTTATGACTGGTAAGTTGTTTTGGAATACAGGAGTTTCTATACCTTGTTATCCATCATTAGAAAATGATATGATATGTGATGTGCTTGTAGTCGGAAGCGGAGAAGCAGGTGCTCATATAGCTTATTCGTTAGCGAAAATTGGAATGCGTGTTACGCTCATTGAAAAACGAGCAATCGCATGTGGTAGCACAGCTGCTAATACAGGTTTACTACAATTTCTTCATGATAAACCGCTAACCTCACTTATCCATACATTTGGTGAAAAAAAAGGGGTACGAGCATATAAGCTATGTTACGAAGCGTTACGAACAATGGAGCAAGTTGTACCGACTCTCGATATTGATCCCCAGTTTATTCCACGAAGTAGTTTGTATTATGCAAGTAGAAATGAGGATGTATCGTTTTTACAAGAAGAATATAATACGTTACGCCATTATGGATTCCCGGTTGAATATTTTACCGATTCACATATGAAGAAGAAGTATTCATTTATAAAACAAGCAGCGTTATATACGCATGGTGATGCCGAAGTGAATCCGTATTTATTAGCGCATAGCCTTTTGCATAAAGCAAATCAAATGGGAGCTACTATACTTGAGCATACAGAGGCCATACATATAAAAAAACGCCAAAATGATTTAATTTGTTACACGAAAACAGGAAATCAAATTGTAGCAAAGAATATTATTATGGCGACAGGATATGAAGCACTTTTCGGAAAGAAAGAAAAAAATACAACAGTGGAAACATCATATGCAGTGGTGACAAATAAGGTAGATTCATTTGAAGGCTGGCATGAACAATCATTAATTTGGGAAACAGCACGGCCTTACTTATATTTTCGAACGTATCAAAACCGTATTATTGTAGGCGGATTAGATGAAGCGATGAAAATTCAAACAATCGGTGATACGAAATTATTGCATAAGCGTGATATCCTTATTAACATTGTAAAAGAGATGTTCCCGCAGTATAAGAATATACAGGCAGAGTACTATTGGGCGGCAGCATTTGGCGGTAGTCATGATGGTCTCCCTATTTTAAAAGAAGACAAAGAGATACATAATTTATTTTACGCATTGCCGTATGGAGGTAATGGAACTGTGTATGGAATGGTATTTGCCAAATTATTTGAGCAGTTATTTACAAATAAAGAAAGTGAAGATTTTTCTTTATTTAATCGATAGAAAAAAGGTAGCGAAGTGATGGAATGAGAGATATAAAAAAGTTTTTACAAAAATTACGTCCTGTACAACTTATTGTTTTGTTTTATTTATTAGCAGTAGTTGTATCGGTGATATTGCTTAGTTTCCCGTTTGTTACGAAGGCTGGTGTGAAATGGACATTTATCGATGCCCTCTTTACATCTGTTAGTGCGGTAAGTGTTACGGGACTGTCTGTTGTTACAATTTCAGATACATTTACTACGGCAGGAATTATTATGTTAGCCCTTATTTTACAATTAGGCGGCTTAGGAATTATGGCACTTGGTACATTTGTTTGGATTATAACGGGGAAAAAAATCGGTTTGCAGAGAAGAAGACTCATTATGGCAGACCATAATCAAGGGAATTTATCAGGCCTTGTAGAATTGATGCGTTCTATTTTAATTGTAATTATTTCGATAGAACTTATTGGAGCAATACTATTAGGTACAAGATTTCTACTTTATTTTCCAACTTGGCAAGAAGCTTATTTCCACGGTTTCTTTGCCGCTGTTAGTGCAACTACGAACGGAGGATTTGATTTAACTGGACAATCACTAATTCCGTACAAAAAAGATTATATTGTGCAAATGATTCATATGTTACTTATTATTTTAGGAGCGATTGGCTTCCCGGTGTTAATGGAAGTAAAGCAATTCTTTAGTAAAAGGAGACAGCAACTATTCCGCTTTTCGTTGTTTACAAAATTGACGACAACGACATTTTTTGCACTCGTTATCGTTGGAACAATTATGATTTTTCTACTAGAGCGAAATCAGTTTTTAGCAGGAAAGTCATGGCATGAAACAGTTTTTTATACATTATTCCAATCTGTGACGACGCGAAGTGGTGGACTGGCTACAATGGATATACGTGAATTGTCACAACCGACGCTTTTATTTATGAGTATATTAATGTTTATAGGGGCATCTCCAAGTTCGGTTGGGGGCGGAATACGTACAACAACATTTGCTGTTAGTATATTATCGTTATACACTTTTGCAAGAGGTGGAAGAACGGTCAGAGTCTTCAAACGTCAGTTACATGAAGAGGACGTGCTAAAAGCATCTGTCGTTATGACGATGGGGATTTTATTATGTGCCACAGCACTCTTTATTTTATCTATTACGGAAAATGTACCGCTTATGAGTTTAATTGTTGAAGTGTGTTCTGCTTTCGGGACGACAGGGCTATCGACAGGTATTACGCCAGATTTAACAACTGTTGGTAAACTTGTACTCATTGTACTTATGTTTATTGGGCGTGTCGGTATTTTAACATTTATACTGGCTAGTGGGGGAAGAGAACAGCCACCTCGCTATAAATACCCGAAAGAGAGAATTATTATTGGATAGTATGAAACCATTCTACCTATGTGAGGTAGAATGGTTTTTTAGTCGTTAATGCCAAATTGCGGATGCATAAAAGCGTCATTCTTATTATCCACTTCTTTTTTTAGCAACTCTTGATTTTCTTCTGAAATCCACCCAATATCATTTGTAGGATGAATCCATTCTTCTCCAGCCATAATGGCAGGGTCTACTTCATCAGTCCAATTGTGAAGTGGACTATTCTCGGAATCATATTTACTGTCTCCGATTACGACGTCATATTGATTTATGAAAGGTTGTTGCATCTTCTTTCCTGTTCCTTTAAAAGATGGGAAATTCATTTGATGCGGGAGCGTTTCATCTAAAATTGGTGACTGAATTTTATCTTTCTTCTTCAAAATAATCGCCCCTTTTATAATACTTTCTTCATAGGTAGTATTTCCATCTAGCGGCTCTTATGTACTTGTTAACACTTGCCAGTAATAATTATTTAATGTTGCTTCAAACTAGGGTAGAAAGTGAATTCTTGAGAGCAGGTGAATGTATTGGTAAAAAGAAAAGTGAAACAAAATGCGGCAATCAACAATAATAAAACTCCGAAAGAAAGCTTACCAGATGCAGAATTTGCATTAGAGTATGAAGGAGAAAATAGCGCGAAGTATGCAAATCGTAATTCAAAAAAAGGTAAACAAAAATGAGGCGTTTTTTACAAACGCCTCATTTTTTTGTGGGATTATAAAGGTTTTTTTAATTATTTGTAAATTTAGTGTTCATTATTGGCAGAAAAATGCGAAAAAACATAGAAATAGCAACGTATTACACAAAAACAAACAACAAACAAAAGATTAATGTTGGTTTAATACTGCTTTTACACTAGTTGTTTATATTTGAGTTGTACATAAGATTTATAAAAGGAGAGAGAGACAGTGAAAAAAACAATCTTTAAAGCTGTAGCAACTGGAATGGTATTTTCGTTATTAATGGGGTGTGGTGCAAAGAAAGAAGAAAGTGCTGGGGCAAAAGTAAAGGATGATAAATTATCTGGATCATTAACTGTTTACACAGCGATTGAAGAAGAACTTGTACCAATTTATCTTGATTCTTTTAAAAAGAAGTATCCAGATGTGAAACTGAACATTGTTCGTGATTCAACTGGAGTTATTACAGCGAAATTGCTAGCTGAAGGAAAAAATACACAAGCAGATGTTGTATGGGGAACAGCAGCGTCTAGTCTATTAGCTTTAGATAAAAAAGATATGTTAAAAGGATACTCTCCAAAAGGCGCAGATCGTGTTCTTCCGCAATTTAAAGATGATAAGCAACCAGAAAAATGGGTAGGTAATACGGCATTTATGACGGGGATTGCTATAAATAAAGAAGAATTAAAGAAGAAAAATTTACCGATGCCAGAATCATACGAAGACTTAACGAAACCAGAATATAAAGGAACGCTTGTTATGCCACATCCAGCTTCTTCTGGAACAGGATTTTTAACAGTTTCTGCATGGTTACAAATTATGGGTGAAGATAAAGGCTGGGATTACATGAAGAAACTTCATGATAATATGGCAACTTATACTCATTCAGGTTCAAAACCAGCGAAATTAGCAGGCGCAGGTGAATATCCAGTTGGCGTATCAATGGTTTATAGTGCTTTGAAAGAGAAACAAAAAGGTGCACCGGTTGAAGTTGTATTGCCGAAAGAAGGATTAGGTTGGGAAGTAGAAGCGAACGCACTTATTAAAAAAGATAATGCAAAAAATGAAAAATTAGCGCAAGCATTTTTGGATTGGGCAATTACTGATGATGTAATGAAGTTATACTTCGAGAAAAATGGATTTGCGACAATTAAAAATGATTATAAACTTCCAGATGGATTCCCTAAAGATGTGACAGAAAAGTTATACAAAAAGAATGACTTTAAGTGGGCAGCAGAAAATCGTGACAAAATTTTAGAAAAATGGGAAAAAGATTTTGGCCAAAAAGCAGAACCGAAAAAGTAAGTAAGTGAGTGGGAGAGAGAAAAAATGAGCGAATATTTATCAATTCAACACATTCAAAAAAAGTTTGATGCATTTACAGCGTTAAAAGATATTTCTTTTACTGTGAAAAAAAATGAGTTTGTATGTTTATTAGGCCCAAGTGGTTGTGGGAAAACAACATTGCTTCGAATTTTAGCAGGGCTAGAAGAGGCAACAACAGGTAGTATAGCTGTGGATGGAAAAGATATTACAGCATTACCTCCTGGAAAGAGGAATTTCGGAATGGTGTTTCAATCGTATGCATTATTTCCGAATTTAACAGCACTTGAAAACATTGAATACGGCTTAAAGACAAAAAAATATGGAAAAGCAGAAGTAAAAGAGAAAGCGTTAGAGGCGTTAGAACTTGTAGATTTGCTGAATGTAAAAGATAAATATCCTGCTCAAATGTCTGGTGGACAACAGCAGCGAGTAGCACTTGCACGTGCGCTCGCTCTGTCTCCGGATATTTTGTTACTCGATGAGCCGTTATCTGCTTTAGATGCAAAAGTGCGTGAAAAGTTACGTAGAGAAATGCGTGATTTGCAAGAAAAAGTAGGAGTAACAACTATTATGGTTACGCATGATCAAGAAGAGGCATTAACGATGGCCGATAAAATTGTTGTAATGAATCATGCGGAAATTATGCAGATTGGCACACCAGAGGAGATTTATCAAAGACCAGCCAATCCGTTTGTGGCAGATTTTATTGGTTCTATTAATTTCTTTTCGAAAAACAATGAAGAACATGCAATTCGTCCTGAGCATGTAACAGTTGTACAAAAGGATGGTATTAAAACGGTTGTTGAAAACATGGAATTTCGCGGATCTGTATATCGGACGGAAGTGCGAGTCGTAGAAGAAAAAGCACATCTTTATAACGAGAAAATTGTAGTGGATATATTGGCATCAGAAGTAGAAGCAACCGCAATTAGAAAAGGAAAGCCGATTCAAATCTCTTTCTCAGAAAATCATATGTTGTCATATGGAAAGAAGGTCATTGTATAGATGGAGATGTTAGAAGATTTCAAGGTAGAAAGTACGAAAAAAAAGATTAAGAGACGTATCGGTAAAGAAGAGTGGATACAAAGACTATTAATTATTGGTATGCTTCTCGCGTTTTTGATCATGCTTGTATTACCTTTATTACAATTGTTTACACAAGCTTTTTATGATAAAGATGGAGCTTTCATTGGTGTTGCGAATTTCAGTAAATATTTCACAACACCAACGCTAGTTCAATCATTACAAAATACGATATGGATTTCGGGCGCGACAACAATTATTGCAGTGACACTCGCTTTCGCTTACGCCTATGCGATCACTCGTACGAATGTGTTTGGAAAGCGTGTATTTCAATATATTGCGTTGTTACCATTATTCGCACCTACGATGATGCATGGTATCGCACTGACATATTTATTTGGTAATCAAGGGTTAGTAACGAAAGGAATGTTTGGTTTGTTTGAAGGGATACAAATCCCTTTATATGGACCAGTAGGAATTGTAATGGCTGAAGTCATGTATACATTTCCGCAAGCATTTCTTATATTATTAATTGCTTTTCAAGGCTCTGATTATCGTTTATATGAAGCTTCTAATATGTTAGGAGCGAGTAAAGCAAAGCAATTTTTCACTGTTACTTTACCTAGTGTAAAGTACGGATTAATTAGTGCGATGTTCGTTGTGTTTACACTTAGTTTCACTGATTTTGGGGCACCAAAAATTGTTGGTGGGCAATATAATGTACTTGCTACTGACGTATATAAGCAAGTAATTGGGCAGCAAAATATGCCGATGGGTGCAACTGTCGGAATGATTTTATTAATCCCAGCTATATTTGCCTTTGCAGTTGATCGCATTACGCAAAGAAAGCAGGCGAATCTTTTATCTTCCAAATCAGTACCTTACAGAATAATAAATAATAAGAAAAGAGATGTTATTTCATTCGTATATTGTAGCGTAGTAACGCTTATGATCATTCTATTATTTGTGGCAGTTGGTATTGCTGCAAGTGTGAAAGTATGGCCATATAATATGAGCTTTACATTTGAGCATTTCAATTTTTCCAGTTTAACAGGAGATGGACTTGGAGCATTTAAAAATAGCGTAATTGTTTCAGCGATTACTGCAGTAATTGGAGCGGTTTTAACATTTATGTTCGCTTATGCGATTGAGAAAATAGATCAGCTACAATTTTTCCGAAAAGCAGGTTACTTTTTCTCTATCGTTCCTTTAGCGATACCAGGTTTAGTACTTGGGGTAGGCTACGTCTTCTTCTTTAGTCAACCAACAATACAAATCTTTGGACTTTCCGTAACGAACCCGTTCCATTCTCTATACGGAACAATTGCTGTGCTAGTACTAGTCAATATCATTCATTTTTATTCTGTAACATTTGTTACGGCAACGACAGCTTTAAAGAAATTAGATCGAGAGTTTGAACTTGTTTCACAGTCGATGGGGATACCGTTTTATAAAACATTCTTTCGAGTTACGGTACCGATGTGTTTACCAGCCATTTTAGAAATGGTAATGTACTACTTCGTAAATTCAATGGTAACTGTCTCAGCAGTTGTATTCCTGTATGCAGCTGATTTTAAACTAGCTGCCGTATCAATTGTAAATATGGATGATGCAGGAAATGTAGCACCAGCAGCTGCAATGAGTGTACTTATTGTTGTTACAAATATTGTAGTGAGAGTTGTATATGAATGGGGAACGAAAGCACTTCGTAACCGAACGTCACAATGGCAAAAAAGATAAATAAGAAGGGTGATGGATTGAATGAAAGTAGAAGCAGTTATTTTTGATTGGGCAGGTACAACAGTTGATTACGGATGTTTTGCACCACTGGAAGTATTTATGGAGATTTTCCATAAACGCGGTGTTGCAATTACTGCAGAAGAAGCCCGTAAGCCAATGGGATTATTGAAAATTGATCATGTTAGAGCATTAACTGAGATGACTCGTATTGCAAGTGAGTGGAATCGTATTTTCGGACAATTACCAACAGAAGCAGACATTCAGGAGATGTATGAAGAATTCGAAAAGATTCTCTTCGCTATTTTACCGCGCTATGCGTCGCCGATTAATGGAGTAAAAGAAGTGATTGCTTCTTTACGTGAAAGAGGAATTAAAATTGGTTCAACGACTGGTTATACGAGAGAAATGATGGACATTGTAGCAAAAGAAGCAGCACTACAAGGGTATAAACCGGATTTTCTTGTAACACCAGATGATGTTCCAGCAGGTCGTCCGTATCCGTGGATGTGCTATAAAAATGCGATGGAGCTTGGTGTATATCCAATGAATCATATGATAAAAGTTGGAGACACAGTATCAGATATGAAAGAGGGAAGAAATGCTGGTATGTGGACAGTAGGTGTAATTCTCGGCAGTAGCGAACTCGGCTTAACTGAAGAGGAAGTGGAGAATATGGATCCGGTAGAACTTCGTGAAAAAATAGAAGTAGTTCGCAATCGTTTCGTTGAAAATGGGGCGCACTTTACGATAGAAACGATGCAGGAACTCGAAAACGTAATGGAACATATCGAGAAACAAGAACTTATTATTTCATAAAAGGGGAATAGGATCATGACTGAAAATCACTATTTATTATTAACGCCTGGACCATTAACAACAACCAAAACAGTAAAAGAAGTTATGTTATACGATTGGTGTACGTGGGATGCTGAATATAACACAATGGTACAAGAGGTAAGAGCTAAACTTGTATCGTTAGCAACGAAAGAAGAGGAGAAATATACAACTGTTTTAATGCAAGGAAGCGGTACGTTTTCAGTTGAAGCAGTGATTGGATCTGTCATTCCTAAAAACGGAAAGCTGCTCGTATGTACAAATGGTGCGTACGGTAAGCGAATTGTACAAATGGCAGAGATGTTACATATAGATGTGGTGGTCAGTCAAACAGAAGAGTGGGAGCCTACTAATATTGCAGAAGTAGAAAGGATATTGCAACAAGATAAAGAGGTTACACATATTGCAGTTGTTCATTGTGAAACAACAACAGGTATTATCAATCCAATTGTAGATGTATGTAAATTAGGGAAGCAATATGGAAAAGTAACACTAGTTGATGCAATGAGTAGTTTTGGTGGTATTGAAATAGATATCGCTGAGTTGCAAATTGATTTTTTAATTAGTAGTGCGAATAAATGTATTCAAGGTGTTCCTGGGTTCGGCTTTGTTATTGCAAAGCGTGCTGAATTGTTGAAATGTAAGGGACAGGCACGTTCATTATCATTAGATTTATACGATCAGTGGGAAACAATGGAAAATCAAAATGGGAAATGGCGTTTTACGTCACCTACACATGTTGTGCACGCTTTTTATCAAGCACTACTTGAATTAGAAAAAGAGGGCGGAGTAGAAGCTCGTTACAATCGATATTATAACAATCAAAAACTATTAGTGAGTAGAATGAGAGAAATCGGATTTAAGCCACTAGTAGATGAAAAATATCAATCGCCTATTATTACATCCTTCATTTATCCAGAAAAAGGATTTGAATTTCAACAGCTATATAATGAATTAAAGCAATATGGATTTGTTATTTATCCTGGTAAAATTTCGAAAGTAGATACGTTCCGCATTGGAAATATCGGTGACGTACATGAGGAAGACATAAATCGTTTAGTAAATAGTATAGCTGAAGGAGTTGCTATAGGATGAAAGTATTTTGTTTAGGTGGAGCAGGTAAAATTTGTCGTGAAGCAATTTTAGATTTAGTACAATTTTCATCTTTTGAGGCGATTACAGTAGCTGATTTTAATGAAGAAGAGGGCCTGAAAGTAGTAGAATGGCTCAACGATCCTCGTGTTGATTTTGTGAAAGTAGATGTAACAAATCACGAGGATACGGTTGCAAAAATGAAAGGTTATGACATTGTAATGGACGGTACGACAATTAAGTTAAATGGATTGTCTACTCGATGTATTGCAGAAGCAGGTTGTCACGGTGTGAATTTGAATGGATTTGGTGAAGAAAATGAATTTCATTCTATATTTGCTCAAAATGAAAAAACGTGTTTACCTGGTTTTGGTATGACGCCAGGTGTAACGCAAATGATGGCAATGCATGCAGCAAATCAGCTAGATACTGTAGAGTCAGTACGTGTAAGTCATGGCTCGTACCGTCCAATTGCTTTTTCTGCATCAATTACAGAAACAACGACATATGAATATGATCCACATTTACGATTGCGTACAGTATATGAAGATGGTGAGTTTAAGCAAGTACCGCCGTTTGCGCGTCCAAGAGAAATTGAATTACCGGCGCCTTATGGTAAGGCAACGCAGTATATAATACCGCATTCTGAAACGATTACGTTAGCAAAAGCACTAGAAAATAAAGGCGTCAAGCTGATAGAGACGAGAGGAACTTGGCCAAAGCAAAATATGCAGCTCGTACGTGCTTTATATGATTATGGTATATTGCGTAATGATCGGGTTGACATAAATGGGAAAGAAATTGGCATTATGGATTGTATTTCGAAGTATTTATTGCAATCGAAAGAAGGGCAAGAAACAGAAATTTACGGTTATGCACTTCATGTAGAAGTAATAGGTGTGAAAAATAATGAAAAACAAAGGCACGTATTATATCATACACACCCGTTATCTGATGGTTCTGTTGTAGGATGGGAAAAATTAAGAGCTTATACGAGAAACGTCGGTATTCCATTTGGGATTGCTACAGAGTTAATCGCAAAAGGGAATGTAAATAAAGCTGGTGTTGTGACACCTGAGGAAGCTTTTGTAAATCCACAAATCATTTTTGATGAACTAAAAAAGCGTGGTATTCATATTCATGAAGAAGTTTTCACTGAAAAAGAAAGTTATAACTTTGTATAAGTAAGGCAGTTTATGAGGTAGAAATCAATGGGGTGAAGCTATGTCTGTAGTAGGTGAAGAAAGAAAGCGAACCATTCTTGAGAAGGTAGAGTTTAAAGGGAAAGTAAAAGTTTCAGAGTTAGCGAGAGAGTTTGCTGTATCAACAGAGACGATTCGTCGTTATTTAGAAGAATTGGATCGTGAAAAGAAGTTGAAGAAAGTGTATGGTGGAGCCGTCCAACTTCCGGGAGCTGGAATAGAGGCACCAATGCTAGAACGAGAGATGCTGCATATAGAAGAGAAGAAGAGAATTGGGTATAAAGCAGCAACGTTTGTGGAAGATGGAGATGTGATTGCGATTGATGATGGAAGTACACCGCTTCAAATGGTGCCATATCTTGTTCATCGTAAAAATTTAACGATTGTAACAAGTTCATTTCCAGTAGCTACACAATTAATTTCTTCTATTAATAAAAAGATGTTTCACGGTGAAGTTTTATTTATTGGTGGAAAAGTGTCTCCAAAGCATTCACGTGTGTCAGGGTCTATTTCGCAGCAAGTAATCCAGCAATTTCATTTTCATAAAGCATTCGTTTCGATTGATGGATTGTTACCTGGTTTTGGGGTTTCTAGTTTTGAATTAGAAAAGGCGAAACTGTCAGAAGCGATGCTGAAATTAGCGGAGAAAACATATATTTTATGTGATCATACAAAAGTAGGGGTAAAAGGAAATTACCGAATAGCAGCATTTTCACGTATTCAACATGTAATTTGTGATAAGAAAATGCCCTATAGTTTTGAAGAGGAAGTCAAAAAGCATAATATTCAATGGACAATTTGCTAAATAAATTGAACTCCCACCTGTTTTTGAGGTGGGAGTTTTACTGTCCGCAAATAGCAGGATAAAAGATTTGTATGTATGCAAAAAGTGGACACATTTTCTCATCTCTTTCATATAATTTACCAATACAAAAAAAGTTGGTCGAAGGAAAGAAGGGAGAAGCATGTCAGAACGGATATATAATAAACTTGTATTGTATGCAAATATTTTGCAAAAAATTGGTTTTATTAATGAAAAAGAAAAAAGTGAAATTCTTCATACGCTAGGTAAAAAGGCCCTTTGATTAAAGGGTTTTTTATTTTTTATCTTTGGAAATATAAACTTAATGTAATATTATCATTGACAATGATAATGAGATTCATTATCATTTATTTTGTAAGTAATTGATAACATTTATCAATTATAAAAATTATATATGATAGGGGATATTATTTTGAAAAAAAGTTATATTAAGGCGCTAGTAGTAGCCACAACATTAGCAATTCCATTTGCTACATACTCTACTCCAGCATTAGCAGCACTAAAAGCTGAAGCAAACCAGTCGGTGGCAGCAGCTAGTGAACGTACATACGATACTGAGATTAAAATATATAAGGATCAAAAAGATGAGCCATCTATGGTTTCTCAGTACATAAAAAATCCTAAAGTAGCAATTGAAGATGGGAAAAAAATCGTTACTGTAACAATACAAGATAGCGATTATTTTCAATATCTTAGAATAGAGGATAAAAACCAACCTGGTGTATTTCAAGATGTGAAAGTTTTATCAGAAGATAAGAGGAAAAATGGAACGAAAGTAGTCCAATTTGAAATTGGCGAATTTGAGAAGAAGCATAATATGCAAATGCATATACTTATTCCGGCCATCGGATATGATCACAAATATCAAGTTCAATTTGAAATTAAAGATCCAACTGTAGGTGACAAAGAAACAGAGAAACCAGATGATAACGCTAATTCAGGCAATACGGAAACGGATTATCCAATTGATAGTCAAAATATGATAACAGATAACAAATTAAGAGAACTTGTTAATAAAAAAGTATTTAATAGAAAAGATTTAAATACACCAATTACGAAAGAGGAGTTATTACAAGTAAAGGACTTGTTTTTAAACACGAATGAGATTCTTGATTATAGTGCATTAAAATATATGCCAAATTTAAAATCTTTAACAGTTGCGAATGCGAAGATAACAGATCCATCGTTCTTTGCGAATTTAAAGCAATTAAATCATTTAGCTTTGCGTGGTAATGAATTTTCAGATGTAACACCACTTGTTAAGATGGATAATTTAGCATCTCTTGATTTGAGTAATAATAAAATTACAAACGTTGCACCACTCATTGAAATGAAAAATGTAAAAAGTTTATATCTATCAGGCAACCAAATAGAAGACGTAACAGCATTAGCGAAAATGGAACAACTAGATTACTTGAATTTAGCAAATAATAAAATTACGAATGTTGCTCCATTAAGCGCATTGAAAAATGTAACATACTTAACTTTAGCAGGTAATCAAATTGAAGATATTAAACCGTTATATTCATTACCTTTAAAAGATTTAGTATTAACGCGTAATAAAGTTAAAGATTTATCGGGTATTGATCAAATGAATCAATTAAATAAATTATTTATCGGTAAAAATCAAATTGAAGATGTGACACCACTTGCTAAAATGACTCAGCTTACAGAATTAGATTTACCTAATAATGAGTTAAAGGATATTACTCCATTATCAAATCTAGTAAACTTACAAAAACTTGATTTAGAAGCAAATTATATTTCAGACTTATCGCCAGTTAGTAAGTTGAATAAGTTAGTATATTTAAGTTTTGTTGCAAATGAAATCCGCGATGTTAGACCAGTAATAGAACTAAGTAAGAAAGCTTATATTAATGTTCAAAACCAAAAAGTCTTTTTAGAGGATACAGAAGTAAATAAAGAAGTAAAAGTACCTATATACGAAAAAGACGGCGAGGTATCTACAAAAATCCGTCTGAAGAGTGATGGTGGTACGTATAGTAATGGTGTAGTGAAATGGAGTACACCAGGTGAGAAAGTATATGAATTTGGAGTGAAAGATCCATTTGCGGATACAGGAATCTTTTTTACAGGATCTGTAATTCAAAATGTAGTAGAAAGTAAAGGGGACAACAATTCTAAAGAAGACAATACTTCTAAAGAAGATGAAAAAGTAGAAGTAGTAGAATTTAAAGATGTACCAAAAGGACATTGGTCAGAAGAAGCAATTCATTATTTAGCGAAAGAAAATATTTTCAAGGGATATGGAAATGGACAATTTGGATTTGGGGATAGTATTACTCGTGGGCAAGTTGCGTCTTTAGTACAAAGGTACATGAAATTAGAAAATAAAGTAGAGCAGAAAGAGAGATTTACAGATACGAAAGGGCATATGTTTGAGCAAGATATTGCCACAGTTGCGCAAGCTGGAATTATGCAAGGAGATGGTACTGGGGAGTTTCGTCCAGATGGAGTATTAACTCGATACGAAATGTCTGTAGTATTATATAAAGTATTTCAGTTAAAAGAAGATAGAAATAATAAAGTGAACTTTACTGATGTACCGACTGGTCATTGGGCAGAAGGATATGTGAAAGCGTTAGCGGATAATAATATATCAAAAGGTAATGGAAAAGGAAACTTTTTAGGTGATGATTTCGTAACACGTGAACAATATGCACAGTTTTTATATAATGCAATAAAGAAATAAAAGATGAGAAAATACGTTATTCTTTGATTTAAAAAGAATAACGTATTTTTTATGTACAAAATGAAGTAGGGAATAGACAGAAGTATAGATATATGAATGGCCCATTTTAAAGAAGAGCTGTGAAACTATATTGACAAAAAGGCGTTCTCATGTGATAATTCAATTAAATTTTTAGAATAATCAAAAAATACTCCTTTTACATAGAAAGGATTCGAACATTATATAAATATTATGCCGGGGGTGACGAAATGTTATTTTTTCTAAAAAAATGGAATGAATTAAAAGATGTGAAATCTGAATTGGCACTTCGTGATTGGTTTTATGGTACAAAAATTAGTTTATCACTCTGTACGTCAAAAGAGCCGTTAACTTTTTTAGTAAACGTTGAGGGAAGAGATAAAGGGTTATTTTCAGAAGAAGACTTTATTGTTGTTAATTGTATGTGTGAGCCAGTATTTGAAAATGAAGAAAAACCAGCTGCAGAATCATTTATGCATGCGGATATTTATAAAAAAAGTAGTGCAGAATGTATTTTACAAGTGCAGACTGTAGATAGCCATTTAATATCAGAGTTATATGGAGAAACAGGGGAAGTAACATTCGATAAACGTAGCGTGGAACGTGTTTTTGGAAAAGAAGGTATAACAGAAATGACAATTCCTATTGTAGAAGATGAGAAAAAATTCGCTGATTTATTAGAAAATAATGTACCGAATTTTATTGAAGGTGGAGGAGTAGTTCTTGTTCATAATTATGGCATGATTGTGTGGGGGAAAACTCCAGAAGAAGCGAAAAAATGGCTAGAGGGTATAGAATATTTAATGAATTACCATGTAAAGTTGTTAATGATAAAAGGTGCAAAGAGCTCTGTTATATAAAATGTTTGTGATGTCGTTACAAGTCAATAAAAAATGAAAGCGTTTTAAATGTAATTTTACTCATAAAATATAGGTCTCCTTATTATATATAGATTACATGTTGACATGTAAGGAGGAACATATTTTGCGAGTTAAATACCATTTTCTGCCGAAACAACAAGTAACATTTTGCAAAATGAACGATTCAGGTGAAGAGGCTTTGCACATTATGAATGAAACGGGATTTCGAGCAATCCCTGTATTAGCAGAAGATGAAAAGAAATTCATAGGGATTATTTATAAAGTAGATCTTTTAGAAAAGAAGTGTAATAGCGGATTAGAGAAATTAAGCACGGAACATATGCTGGAAGATTCCTCTGCATTTATTTTTGAAAAGGATTCTTTTTTTAGAGCATTTTATGTTATTCGTCGACTTCCATTTTTAGCTGTGTTAAATGACTATAATGAATTTGTCGGTATCTTAACGCATTCCAATATATTTGATGTTATTGAAGATTCATTCGGTATGCGGACGGGTGGTTATATATTAACAATTGCAACACAAGATTGTAAGGGAACGATTAAAGAACTTGGGACATTGTTGAAAGCATTTAATATCGGTGGATTATTTACGCTAGATAACGGTGATCAGTATATTCGCCGCGTTATCGTAAATATAGCAGATGAGTTAAATGAAAAAAGATTAAAGCAATTAATCGAAAAAATAGAGAAAAAAGGATTCAGGGTGAGTCATGTAGACTATATTTAAGGTGAAAAGGAAAGGTACCAATTTGCTATATGCAGATTGGTACCTTTTTTAGTGCGAGTAATGAATCTTATTTTGAAACAGGAGGTGGAGATAATGCTAAATCAGATAAAAAAATAAAATCTGCATGTGCGCGAATGTTAGGAATAGAAGTTTCTATAACACGTGATGTAATTTCACCTGGAGGTCCAACGTGTCCGATAGCTACCATAATCGGTTTTTCTTGAAGTTTTTTAATGAGTAATTGGGCTTGTTTTGAAATATGTGCCGCTGTATACACATCATCAAAAAATAATTGATTTTCAATAATAGGCACTCCTAATTCTTTCCCGATTTTTGGGACAACACTCTTAGGATTTGTTTTGCTATCTAAATAAAATAAACCGTGTTTTTTACAAGCTGCAAGTATAAGTCGTACAATTCTTTCGTCCGCGGTCACTTTTGAGCCCATATGATTGTTCATCCCAATTGCATGCGGTACTTCTTGAATCGCTTGTTCGAGTCGGTTATTTATTTCTTCGTCGCTTAAATCAGTTGTAATTGCTTTTGGTCCAAGCCATTCTTTTTTACCTTTAATCGGTTCCATTGGCATATGTATAATAACTTCGTGCCCTTTCTTATGAGCCGCTATCGCATCTTCCTTTGTGGAAGGGAGAAAAGGCATAACGGCAACAGTCAGTGGAATAGGAAGTGATAACATTTTATCAGTCCCCTTCATATTATTGCCGAAGTCATCAATGACAATAGCGACTTTGTTTGTATGGGCCATTGCTTGAACAGGAAACAAGAAGGATGGTAAGAACATAGTAAAAATAAGCAATGCAATCGTATATTTGCGCATATAAATATTTCCTTTCTATTTTTTCCCGCTATTTGCGAGCAGTGAGGAATGAACAAAATCCCCCAATGATTAAATTTCACTTTATCAATCATCATTATGTTTTGCGTTTTTATATAAATTAAACAAAAAATGTCGAAGAAAAGTATATAGAAAATAGCGAATCCGCTATTTAATTGGTATTTGTAAAAAAAGAAGATGAAAAAAATGTCTATTATTGCGAATGTATTTACAAAGATAGAATAATTTGTAATAATTCTCAAAGTGAGGGTAAAGATTTGTAAATTACAGGGAGAAAATGTTAAAATTTCTGATTCTTCAAATTCAAATATGATTAAGTAGTTAAAAGCATGGAAGTATAATAAGGGGGATATGAATGTTTACCGTAAAAAGGAAGTACACATTAGAAAAGCTTTCACGTGATATTCATATGAAACGTGAAGAAATGATTCAATTAGGTTTAACAAGTGGGTTAAATAGTATGGAGACAATTCAAGTGAGTCAAGAATTGGACAAGCTTATTTTACAGTACCAGCGTTATAAAGAAAAACAAACACCAAAATGGCTATCAATTATTAAGGTACCTATTTTTCAAATTGGGTATGAAGGGAAATCAAGTAATTTTTGGCGAATGCTTGTGGCTGGTTTTATGAAATAAGTATAATTACCCTTTTGGGATAAGGATAATTATACTAGGTGTAACGGAATTTCGATATGAACTGTCGTTCCTTCGTTTTCTATACTATCAATAAAAATATGCCCATTGTACATCTCTACAATTCGTTTACATATGACAAGTCCAAGACCGGTTCCAGTATCTTTATTAGTAAAGAACGGATGAAAGAGGTGTTTTTGAATATGTTTTGGAATCCCTTTTCCAGTATCTGTAATTCTCAATTGTGCGTGTGTTTCATTGTTTGTTACGGAAATGGTCAGTGTGTCACCAGAATTCATGGCTTCAATTGCATTTTTTGTAATGTTTAAAACCACTTGTTTCATATGGTCTTTTGAGCAACGGATATGAATAGGATGGTCTGGCAAATGTAAATGGAATACAATGTTATGTAGATTCGCCTCAGATTGAATAATTAATGATACCTCATTTAGAATAGTTCTCACATCATATGTTTGTTCAATGATAGCAGTTGGCTTTCCAAGAATAAGAAATTCGCTTACAATTTCATTAATCCGTTCTATTTCTTGTTCGATGACGGAAAAATAAAACTGATCTTGTTCATCTTTATATTTCTCTTTTAATAGAGCGACGAGCCCTTTAATTCCGGTAAGAGGATTACGGATTTCGTGGGCTGTACTAGCTGCAAAAGTTCCAACCAATTCAATTTTTTGTAGTTCATTTTGTTGTCTTTCCAGTTTTGTTTGACGTTTTAACAACATATATTGAGCAAGTAAAAATAAAATAGACATTAAAAATAAAGTAGCTATACACTCTATTGCAACCCACTGATATAAAGTTTTTTGATGGATAGGCAAAGGAGAAACAGAGACCTTCCAATTTAATCTTTTGAGTGGGGTAGTAAGCATATTAGAATGCGCATCACTTGTTTCGTTATTATCATCGGTGAGAAAAACTACATCATGTTTATCAGTTACTTCAAAATGGTATTGTGGCTTAATGGCATTTAAAGATGATGAAATGTAGTCAAAGCGTAAACTTGCTAACAATAAGCCTGAGATTTCCTTCTGTTTATTGAAAATGGGAGAAGCAATCATAATAGCTTGATGTCCAAGAACACGATCTGTAATGACTGATGATACAGTTGTTTTCTTCGTTTGCAATACGTCTTGAATATATTTGCGATCTGAGACATCAACAGGTGGTCGGTCGCCTTCGGATGCGATTGTAATGATTCCTTCTGGTGTAGCGTAGTATAAACCAGAAAAACGTGCATCGTTTCCATCTGTATCATGTACAATTTGTTTAACTCCATTTATATTTCCAGTCTCGGTTCCTATGACCTTTGAGAGCATTTCTAATGCGGAAATTGCTTCACCAAGGTGATGATCTAAATAGTCTCTATATAAAAAGAGAACCGTGTGAGCAGATAGTTTGTTTTCCTGCTTCATTTTATACGAATGATATGAATAAAATGTAGCACCAATCCCTATCGTTGGTAGGATAACAAGTAATATATATAAAACTATGCTGTGGAATTTGACTTTCAAATTTGGTACTCCTTCTTTTTTATTATCATTATATATAAACTATGTTAAAATTGTCATGTTTTTATTCAAGAATCATTCGTAATATATTTGGGGAGAGGAAATGAATGAGTGAATACTCATTCGGAATTTACATGAAGTACTAAGCTGTTTTTTCTTTTTATTACTGAGAATTTAAGTGAAGGGTTGAAAGTTGTATGACATCAAATAATGAACGAGAAGATATTTCTCAATCTCTAAAAGTATTTATTGCATTATCTCGTGTACATCGTTCTGTTATGGATACTACAAATAAATCTATACAAAGTAACGGGTTAAATCCAACTGAATTTGCTGTATTAGAACTGCTATATCATAAAGGCGGTCAACCACTTCAGCAAATTGGTGAGCGTATTTTGATTGCTAGTGGCAGCATTACATATGTTGTAGATAAGCTAGAGAAAAAGGGACTAGTAAAGAGAATTCCGTGCCCGAATGACAGACGTGTTATTTATGCACAATTAACTGAGTCTGGAGAGAACTTTATTGCTTCTATTTTTCCAGGGCATGAGCAAGTTATACATCAGTCTTTTGAAATGTTAACGAAAGAGGAAAAGGATGAATTACTTGATCTATTAAAAAAGATTGGAAAGTATGAAAAATAATAGTATGTTCCAAAGGAGCTTTGGATAAAGAAATCCAAGGCTTTTTTGTTTACATGTAATTATGACAAAATATGCCGTATTTTGCTGAAGAATAAGAGGAGATTTGTAAGTAAGCATTGAATTATAGTAAGGATGCATATAATGGAGAGGAGGCTCGTTCATGTCATTTAAAGACTATGAATATAAACGGCCAAATATTGAAGAATTAAAAGAGAAGTTTACTGTTGCTTTAGAGAAGTTTGATAACGCTAAAACTGTAGAAGAACAAAAACAAGTCATCAATTCAATTAACGAAATTCGCAACGACTTCGGTACAATGGGGAATCTTTGTTACATTCGTCATTCTGTTGATACGACAGATGCTTTTTATAAGGACGAGCAAGATTTCTTTGATGAATTCTCTCCAGTTGTACAAGGTTATGGTACAAAGTATTATAATGCGTTAATTCATTCTCCATTCCGTGAAGAATTAGAAGCGTATTATGGAAAGCAATTATTTGCTTTAGCGGAGTGTGATTTGAAAACATACTCTGATGAAGTTGTGAAAGATTTACAATTAGAGAATAAATTATCTTCACAATATACGCAGTTATTAGCATCTGCAAAAATTGACTTTGCAGGAGAAGAAAGAACGTTATCGCAGCTTATTCCATTTATGCAAGGGAAAGAAAGAAGTGAACGTAAAGTAGCAAGTGAAGCATATTACGGATTTTTAGCTGAGAATGAGGAAGAGTTAGATCGTATTTATGATGAGCTTGTTAAAGTGAGAACGAAAATCGCCAAATCTTTAGGTTTCAAAAACTTTGTTGAACTTGGATATGCAAGAATGTACCGTACAGATTATAATGCGGAAATGGTGGCGAATTATCGTCAGCAAGTACTTGATTATATCGTTCCAGTTACAACGGAATTAAGAAAACGACAACAAGCACGTATCGGTGTAGAGAAGTTAGCGTATTACGACGAAAACTTTGAGTTTGCTACTGGTAATCCAACTCCAAAAGGAGATGCGGATTGGATTGTTAATCATGGGAAAACGATGTATAAAGAGTTATCGGCTGAAACGGATGAATTTTTCAATTTCATGCTAGATAATGATTTATTAGATTTAGTTGCGAAAAAAGGAAAAGCTGGTGGCGGATATTGTACATATATTGAGAATTATAAAGCGCCATTTATTTTCTCAAACTTCAATGGAACATCTGGCGACATTGATGTATTAACACATGAAGCTGGTCATGCTTTCCAAGTATATGAAAGCCGTAAGTTTGAAATTCCAGAATACAATTGGCCAACGTATGAAGCATGTGAAATTCATTCTATGAGTATGGAATTCTTTACATGGCCATGGATGAAGTCATTCTTTGAAGAGGATGCAGATAAATATTATTTCTCTCACTTAAGTTCAGCACTTCTGTTTTTACCGTATGGTGTATCTGTTGACGAATATCAACATTATGTATATGAAAATCCAGAAGCATCACCAGAAGAGCGTAAGACAGCATGGCGTAATATAGAGAAAAAGTATTTGCCGCATCGTGATTATGAAGATAATGATTATTTAGAGCGCGGTGGATTCTGGCAACGTCAAGGACATATTTATAGCTCGCCGTTCTACTATATCGACTACACATTAGCACAAATTTGCGCACTGCAATTTTGGAAACGTGCAAGAGATAATAGACAAGAGGCGTGGGAAGATTATGTAAATTTGTGCCAACAAGGTGGAAGTAAATCATTCTTGGAATTAGTAGAAGTTGCAAATTTAACATCACCATTTGCTGAAGGCTGTGTGAAAAGTGTCATTACAGAAATTGAAGCGTGGCTACATGCGATTGACGACACAAAATTGTAAAAAACATGCGCTTTTTTTCACATGTTTAACATCGACATAATGAGAAAATGATGAGATAATAAAAGAAAATTCAGAATACTAAAGAGGTGTTTCTAATAAGGAGCACCTCTTTTCACCAACAAAAAGGGGGGAAAGAAGTATGCTTCAATCAAATATGGATGTGAGTTTAGAAAGTTTGGTGAACTCATTACAGTCTACTCGAAGCACGCTATTATCAGAAATTGAAATGTTAAATGATACAGAAGTGAATGTAAAGCCACGCCGTGATAAATGGAGTATTATTCAAATTTTGCATCACTTGCATTTAGTTGAACAATCAGTTACGTCTGCCCTTGTATATGCTTTACAAAAAAATGAAAGAAACACGACTCCATTTAAAGACCTCCAACTTACGCTCGATCGCACATATAAACGAGAAGCTCCTCAGCAAATGCAACCAACAGAAACGTTAATGAAAAAACAGCAAGGAATTCAATTACTAGAACATTCACGACAAGAGCTATTACACGCGCTTCATAGTGTGATAGATGAAAAAGATTTATTTGAAAATGGATTAAAGCATCCTATTTTTAATGATTTGAATTTGTATCAGTGGGTTCAATTTCTTGATTTGCATGAACAAAGACATCTTACGCAGTTAAAAGAGGCGAAACACGCAATTTTGCAACGATAATTAGAAGGAAGTGGGAGACCACTTCTTTTTTGATGCGTGCATAGTTTTCTTTCTTATTTTGGAATACTACATGGAGAAAGAACAGAAGGAGTTGAAATGTATGTCCAAGAAAAAGAAAGAAGAAGAGCGCGCGTGGAAAGCACGTAAAGAAAATCAAAAACCACATGGTAAAGTGAAAGCCTTTGCTGAATTAGTTGAAGGAACAGAAAAAACGTGATGAGTATTTCATCACGTTTTTTGTATGAGTGGAAAAGTTAATAAGAAGGTTGTACCTGTACCTTTTTCGCTTATAATATCAACTTTTCCGTTCATAGCTTGCACAACACTGAATACGACCATCATTCCAAGACCAGTACCTTTTTCTTTTGTTGAGTAGAAAGGGGATCCAAGGCGTTTTACTTGTTCTTGATCCATACCAACTCCTGTATCTTTTATATATAACTGAATATGCTTATGATCAGGAACTAATGAGAAATAAAGATCACCGCCTTTTGGCATGGCCTCAATGCAGTTTTTTAAAACATTTAACAAGCATTGATTTAGTTTTTGTTTTTCTCCCGCGATAAAAAAAGAAGTGCTTTGCTTTATATAATGAGTACGCACATTTGCTAAATTAGCAAGAGGTGTAATTAACGCTAATGCGTGTAGTAGTTCTTCTTCTAACTGTAATGTTTGTTCTTTTTCAATACTTGGTTTTGCAAAGGTTAAATAATCTGTAAGAACGTGATTTGCTTGTTCGATTCCGTTAATGGCTATGTCGATATATAATTTTCGCTCTTGCTCAGTGCATGTATCTGACTGCAAAAGTTGTAAAAAGCCTTTTGTTGAAGTTAATGGATTACGAATCTCATGAGAAATGGACGCTGCCATTTCTCCAATTAAATGAAATTTTTCAGCATTCATAAGTTCGTTTTGAAGACGAACTTGAGTTTGTAATATGTGTAGTAAATATAAAATAAGTATCGTACCAAGTATCGTACATAACTCATACACAATAATATGTGGTATATAATCAGTCTTATTTGTAACCTTTGAAAGGAAGAAAGGTATCCAACTAAATCCGTATGTGAGACTGTAGATAATGGCAAGTGCTACTTTTATACGATTAGAAGTTCGATTGAAAACTTTATATGTAAATAGTAGGACAATAAATAGAAGGATAGAACCGATAAGCGATGGGAAAACACCGATTCCTCCTAATAAGAAGCGGTATATATTTAATACAACTAATATAGATCCACCAGCAATAGGACCTCCTGTTAATGTACCGACAATTAATACGATATGGCGCATATCAAATTGAAATCCATAATTTGTTTTTGCTCCGAAAGTAATACATAGTATGGTTGCGAGGCAACATAATGCAATAAATATAGCTGAGTTTAATTTAGGAGAACGTTTCCCTTTTTGATTCCAAAATAAATGGTATACGAGCATTGTAACAAGAATGAATAATATATTTAAAAAGAGATAAATAATAAAGGGTTTCAGTGGGATGCCTCCTCTCTTCTCACATTAAATTAATCATACTATAAAATGAAAGAAATAAAATGAGAAATAGCGGAAAAATCAGAAATTTTTTCTGGTAGTATACAATATGTTACAATAAGCTTTGTCAATGAAAGAAGGAATTCCGTGCGATGCGCGGGAGAGGTTCGCGAACTCCCTCTATAAAAAACTATGGAAACAACAATATCTTTAGGTATTGTTTTGTTTTTTTATTGTGACAGTTCAAGAACGTTCTTTCTTCTTATTCGTAGTAGAGAAGGAGAATGAGTGAAATGAAAAAAGAAAAGGCAGTTGTTGTTTTTAGTGGAGGACAAGATAGTACGACATGTTTATTTTGGGCAATAGAGCAGTTTGCAGAAGTAGAAGCTGTAACGTTTAATTACAATCAACGTCATAAACTAGAAATTGATTGTGCAGCGGAAATTGCGAAAGAACTAGGAATTAAACATACGGTACTAGATATGAGTCTATTAAATCAACTTGCTCCAAATGCGTTAACGAGAACGGATATGGAGATTACACATGAAGAAGGTGAATTGCCATCGACGTTTGTAGATGGACGAAATTTACTATTCTTATCATTTGCTGCTGTATTAGCAAAACAAGTTGGGGCACGTCATATTGTAACGGGTGTATGTGAAACTGATTTTAGTGGTTATCCAGATTGCCGTGACGTGTTTGTGAAATCGTTAAACGTTACTTTAAATTTATCCATGGATTATCCGTTCGTAATTCATACACCACTTATGTGGATTGATAAAGCGGAAACATGGAAATTATCAGATGAACTTGGAGCATTCGAGTTTGTTCGAGAAAAAACATTAACATGTTATAACGGAATCATTGGTGATGGTTGCGGTGAATGTCCAGCATGTCAGCTTCGTAAAGCAGGATTAGATACGTACCTACAAGAACGCGAAGGAGCAAATAACTAATGGATAATTTCTTTGGATTTCGCATCGTAGAAAATTTGCAAAAAATGGACAAGGATATTCAGCGTAAACAGCTTAAATATCATAATAAAAGAGTAATGGTCAGCAAGGAATTTACATTTGATGCAGCACACCATTTACACTGTTATGAGGGGAAATGTAAAAATTTACATGGTCACACATATAAAGTTGTATTTGGGATTAGTGGATATGTAAATGAAATAGGTCTTGCGATTGACTTTGGAGATATAAAAGAAATTTGGAAGAATGAAATAGAAATTTATTTAGACCATCGTTATTTAAACGAAACGTTACCAGCAATGAATACGACTGCTGAAAACATGGTCGTTTGGATTTATGAAAAGATGGCAGAAGCATTACTAAAAGATAATCGTGCGAACGAATATAAAGGAGCTCGTGTTGAATTTGTTCGTCTTTTCGAGACGCCGACTAGTTATGCGGAAGTAAGACGGGAGTGGATGCTCGATGAGTAAGATCCCTGTCTTAGAAATATTTGGTCCGACTATTCAAGGTGAAGGAATGGTTGTGGGACAAAAGACGATGTTTATCCGTACAGCTGGCTGTGATTATAGCTGCGCATGGTGTGATTCTGCTTTTACGTGGGATGGATCGGCTAAGGAACAAATTAGACAGATGACAGTAGAGGACGTTTGGAACGAGCTTGTGGAAATTGGTGGCGAAAATTTTTCTCATGTTACGATTTCAGGTGGAAATCCAGCATTGTTGAAAAATATTGAGTTTCTTCTTTCTATATTAAAAGAGAATGGAATGCGGACGGCAATCGAAACGCAAGGGAGTAAATGGCAAGATTGGTTACTTCAAATTGATGAGATAACGATTTCTCCAAAACCACCAAGTTCGACGATGAATACTGATTTTCAGAAGTTAGATGCTGTTATTCAGAAACTAGCAGGAAAAGATATTAGTTTAAAGGTAGTAGTATTTGACGATTATGACTTTGAGTATGCAGTTAAGATGCACGAACGTTATCCAGATGTTCCATTCTTCTTACAAGTAGGGAATGATGATACAAAAACTGTGGATGATGCGATGTTGATTAAAAAATTATTAGATAAATATGAGTGGCTTATTGAAAAAGCGGTTAACTGTAAAGAAATGAATAATGCAAAAGTATTGCCGCAGCTTCATGCGTTAGTATGGGGAAATAAACGCGGAGTATAATGAGAAGGGATGTTTAAAATGGCAGGAAGATTAGATGAAGATTTAAAAGATGTAACATTATTAGGAAATCAAAATACAAAATATTTATTTGAATATAGCCCAGAAATTTTAGAGGTATTTGATAACAATCATCCAAACCGTGATTATTTTGTGAAATTTAATTGCCCTGAATTTACAAGCTTATGTCCGAAAACAGGTCAACCAGATTTTGCAACAATTTATATTAGCTACATTCCAGAACAAAGAATGGTAGAGAGTAAATCTTTAAAGCTATATTTATTTAGTTTCCGCAATCATGGTGATTTCCACGAAGATTGCATGAACGTTATTATGAATGATTTAATTAAATTAATGGATCCGCGTTACATTGAGGTATGGGGGAAATTCACACCACGTGGAGGGATTTCAATTGATCCTTACTGCAACTACGGTCGCCCAGGCACGAAGTATGAAAAAATGGCAGACTACCGCATGATGAACCATGATCTATATCCAGAAACAATTGATAATCGTTAATATATAATAGAAAGAAAGGATCTGTATAACATACAGATCCTTTCTTTCTATTATATTATGCATTTTGATTAATGACAGTATAGTTTTTATGACTTACAACTGTAAGAGGTTCCATATCTAGTTCTCTAAAATTTTCCATAATTGTTATATCTACAATAACGGAGTTTTGATTTACTTTTTGAACACGGCCTTGCATTCCACCTTTAAATTCAATGATATCTCCAGTTTCTGCGATCTGCATAAGCAACTCTCCTTGTTACAGTTTTCCAAAAAAAGAATAATTTTGGTTTTTTTTATTTCCTCTTATTTTGAACCATATTGTCTAGTTTGTAAATGTTTCCAAAGTAAAAATTCGAAAAATATTCACATTTTGTAAGAAAATATGCAAGAACTCCAAGTTATTAGAAAAAAAGAACGGTTTAAATGCGTGCATCTTTATATAGGGGTATAATGAAAAATATACAATAACCTACTAAAGTGGGATAAATTAGAGGCGGTAAAATGATGTTTGAATTTGTGGGGAGTGTTATAGCATTAACTTTATTTGTATTTTCTTATATAAATTTAAAAAAGATTCGTCATCATGAAACGACTACATATTTTGATGGGATGGATGGTATACATGCTGGGGTCACACATGAGAGTGGCGAGGATATGTAAAGGTGTATAACTTTCTTTTTTTGCGTGGTATGATATTTAAAAATAGTACATAATAGAGTTCGTAAGTGATGAATGGAGAGTGGAAAGAATGAAGATTTCTTTTATTCGTCATGGTCGCTTAGATCGTACTATAGAACCAATGACGGTTACATCCTTTCATGAATGGATGAAAGGATATGACTTACATACTATAACAGAAAAAGCACCTATACCAATGGAAACAATGGAAGCGGTTGAAGCAGCAAAGTTGATTGTAACGAGTGATCAAAGGTGTGCTATACAGTCAGCAGCTGAATTAATGAATTCTTTATCTTTTATGCAAAATTCTCTTTTTAGGGAAGCTGAAATTCCGACGAGTTTTTATGCTCCAACATGGTTGAAATGTAAACCTAACGTATGGATGTTTATCGGGCGAACATTATGGATACTTGGTTACCATAAAGATGTTGAGTCTTATAAGGAAGTAAGAGAGAGGGCAAGGCAAGCAGCTTACTTATTACACCGTTATGCTCTCGTACATGGAAGTATTGCTCTTGTAGGTCATAATTACATTAATGCAATGGTTGGTGCGGAGCTGAGAGCGATGGGATGGTCTGGTACGCCTATTTTGCACAGAGAGCCATGGGGATGTACAACATATACATTTCACGAGGCGATGAATGGAAATGTATTGAATACGAATTTAACATAAAAGCACACGATTTATATAAATCGTGTGCTTTCTTTTTAAGATATAGAAACTTTGATGTTTAATGTTTTTACGAGATGTGCATAAGGTTCGCCTACGAGCATAATGATTTGATCTTTTTTATAACCTAGTTTTTCGTATAGTGAATAGGCACGTTTGTTTTCTAAATTAACAAGTAATGCGATTTTTTCATACATCTTTTCAGTTGCATGGATTTCAGCAGCTTCAATTAATTGAGAACCAATTCCTTTTCCGCCATATGCACTTGAAACTGATAATGTATCAATGTAATATTCATCAAGCTCAGCTTCTTTTTCTAACGTAATCGATTCATCTTTATGTAATTCTCTTAAGTGATGTACAATTGGTGCATCAAGCATTGTTGCTTCACTACCATGATAAGCGACAATAACTCCAACTGCATCCCCGTCTTGCTCATATACAAAACAGTTTTCGTAGCTCAGTCGATTTCTCTCTTTTGAGAACCATGTTTCAAGTCCTAGTAATACTTCTGTTTCAACAGTGCTACCTGTGATTTTTTCAGCAATTTCGTGCAGAGCGTTATACAATAAAGGCGCAATTGCCTTCGCATCTGTCTTTTTTGCTTTCCGAATCATAGTATCCCTCCTAGTTCTATTTATATATTGTAGCATAGTGGTATGGAACTTTGCATAATTGAATGTCGAAATGTTTGATATAGAGAAGTAGCTATGTTAGTATATGATATTTAGTGGACATATAGTAAAGTGATATCGTTTGTGAATAATGAAAATAAAATGAAGGTATAGCATCTGGATAATTTTACAGTTGTTGACCTATAGAATATACGATAAAATAAAATATTGCATAGAGGTGAAATACATGGATGAACAATTAGCAAATACAATTTTGGATCAGCTGAAAAATGGTGAAATAAAGGAGTATGTTGCAACGAAAGATGTATTTTATACGTTTAGGAAAGTTGTAGTAGGGCGTGAAGATTTTAAACATATTATTGGAAACGCGCAGCGCGGCGGACAAGTAATTTATACATATTCAGAAACGCCACGTTCGTAACTAGAAGAATATAGGGGAGGAGAATTATGGGCGATTTTAAACAAGGCATATTACCGCATTGGGATTATATGTGGAAAGATAGAGCCGGCAATAGGTTTATGGGGATGGTCATGTACCCAGAGAAACGAAAGTGTTCGGCAAAAATGCTTCAGAAAATAAAAAGAGCATATGAAGAGGCTGTAGAAATTAAAGTAACTGTACAAGTTCAACATACATTTCAGTACGTAGAAGGAATGATTGTGTACTTTGATGAAGAAGCTCCTGTATGTACAATGATTGATAAAGATGAAAATCCACATCATATATTTGTAAAAGATATTTTGCGTATTGAGCACTCTGAATAATCTTTTCATAAATAAATTGAATTTCCATAATAATAATCTTTTTCTATAATAGTTATCTTTTAGTATGTAACGCGAACCGAAAGTATATGTATAATATTTAATAAAGTAAAATTGATAAATGTAATCGTTTTTTAGAACAGATTATCGTTTCATGTCTGTTCTTTTTTTCGTGATGCTGGAGAAATATATTCCTCCAGCATTTGCCGTTTTATGACAAAATATATTGGTAACTTTTTTAAAAATAAGGTTAAATTCGTTGACAACTTTTTTGAAAAGCACTTTATTGACATGAGTTTTAGAATGTTGTTTCATAGTCATTGTATTGAAAAAAATCGACTGTCTTGTCGAAAAGTAAAATTTAAAAAAAGAAAGAATTTATACATATATCTTGTGTCTTATTTTGAAACGTAATACAATATATAGAGAAATCAAGAAACAACATACAGAGAGTATAGATTGGAGAGGGAGGGTCGGAAATGATAGTTGCATATGATTCTATGACAGGAAACGTGAAGCGTTTCATTCACAAATTAAATATGCCGGCCGTTCAAATTGGTGAAGATCTAGTAATAGATGAAGACTTTGTTTTAATTACGTATACAACAGGTTTTGGCAATGTACCAGAACGTGTTTTAGAATTTTTAGAGCGCAATAATGAAAAATTAAAAGGCGTATCTGCAAGCGGCAATCGTAACTGGGGAGACATGTTCGGTGCAAGTGCTGACAAAATTTCTGCTAAATATGAAGTGCCTATTGTATCAAAATTTGAGTTATCAGGAACAAATAACGATGTAGAATATTTTAAGGAAAGGGTGCGGGAGATTGCGACACATTGAACTGAATAATGAAATCACGCAAATGCAGGACGGTTTTTATCAGCTTCATAAAGATAAAGAGGCATTAGAAGTCTTTATGGAAGAAGCTAGAGAGAATACCGTTCATTTTAATAGCGTGGCAGAGCGAATGGAGTATATGAAAGAACATGATTACTATTACAACGTTCTGGACGAGTATAGCTTGGAGGAAGTAGAAGAGGTATATAACATCGCTTATGGTGAAAACTTCGAGTTCCAATCTTATATGGCAGCATCTAAGTTCTACAAAGATTATGCGTTAAAAACAAATGATCAAAAACAATACTTAGAAAGCTATGAAGATCGTGTAGCAATTGTTTCATTATACTTAGGACGCGGTGATGTTGCGAAGGCAAAACACTTCGCAAGCATGATTGTAAAACAAAACTACCAACCAGCGACACCAACCTTTTTAAATGCGGGCCGAAGCAGAAGAGGAGAAATGGTGTCTTGTTTCTTGTTAGAGATGGACGATAGCTTAAATTCAATCGGCTTTAACATTAATACTGCAATGCAATTATCAAAAATCGGCGGTGGAGTAGCTTTAAACTTGTCTAAGCTACGTGCACGCGGTGAGCAAATTAAAGGTATCGATAACGCTGCAAGTGGTGTAGTACCTGTTATGAAATTACTTGAAGATTCGTTTTCATATGCGAATCAACTTGGGCAACGAAAAGGTGCCGGCGCAGTATACTTAAACATTTTCCATTGGGATATTATTGAATTCCTTGATACAAAAAAAATAAATGCCGATGAGAAGAGCCGTATTCAGTCTCTATCAATCGGAATTATCGTTCCAAGTAAGTTCTTTGAGCTTGCTGAGAAAAACGAACCTTTCCATGTTTTCGCGCCTTATACGGTGTATAAAGAATACGGAAAGCATTTAGATGATATAGACATTGATGAAATGTACGATGAATTAATGAGCAATCCGAAAGTGAAGAAGAAGCCGCTAGATATTAGTGCACGTGATATGCTTATTAAAATTGCTATGATTCAGCTTGAGTCTGGTTACCCATACTTAATGTTTAAATCAAATGCAAATAACCAACATCCACTGAAGGATATTGGAACTGTGAAGATGTCGAACTTGTGTTAAATATGTAGCACCTTCTAGTAGAAATGCTAGTCGAAAACTCCGTTAAACGGGGAAAGCCTCAAATTTGAGGTAACCTACCGTGCTAAATCTTATCTTAGAATGAAAATATAAAATTTCAGAATGTATCTTATTATTTTGTATAGCAGAGTTATGGGACAACATAAAGTAATAAGAGACTTTCTGAAAGATTAAGATAAGTAAAAGCCTAACGACTATCCCTTATGGGAGTAGAGCGCAAGCGATTGGCGTTCGAAAAGCGGAGCACCTAATCAGGTAATGCTGTAGGTGATGATATAGTCTGTCCTGTATGGTGACATACAGCAGTTGCATGAGCAACGGACTGAGGAGTAGCGGACTCGGTTGAACATTCGAGACAGAAATCTTCCAGCTTCAAGAAACTTCTGAAATAAATGATTACGGTACAGAGGATATTATCCGTCGTGATATTAACTGTAACTTAGGATCGTTAAATATCGTAAATGTAATGGAAAATAAAGAAATTCGTGAAGCCGTTCATGCGGGAATGGAAGCTTTAACAGCTGTTTCTGATATGACGATTATTCCGAATGCACCAACTGTGAAAAAAGCAAATGATGAGCTTCATTCAGTTGGACTTGGCGCAATGAACTTACACGGATATTTATCAAAAAACAAAATCGCATATGAAAGTGCAGAAGCGAAAGAGTTTGCTCGTACATTCTTTATGATGTTAAATTACTACTCTATTGAGAAAAGTATGGAAATCGCTAAAGAAAAAGGCGAAACATTTAAAGACTTCGATAAGTCTGATTATGCGAATGGCACATACTTTGAAAAATACGAAACGACAGATTACAGCCCAGTAACTGAAAAAGTTCAGCAACTATTTGAAGGAATTCATATTCCAACAAAAGAAGATTGGACAAGTTTAAAAGAGCAAGTGAAGAAGAATGGATTATATAATTCATACCGTCTTGCTATCGCTCCAACACAATCTATCAGTTACGTTCAAAATGCAACTTCAAGCGTAATGCCGATCGTAAGTCAAATCGAATCAAGAACATATGCGAATGCGACAACATATTATCCAATGCCGTATTTATCAAAAGATACGTTCTGGTACTATAAATCTTCTTACGATATGAATCAGTTTAAATTAATTGATTTAATCGCAGAAATCCAAGAACATATTGACCAAGGAATTAGTACAATTCTTTACGTTAATAGTGATATTTCAACACGTGAATTAGCACGTTACTACATCTATGCACATAAAAAAGGTTTAAAGAGTCTTTATTATACGAGAACACGTAAGTTAAGCGTGGAAGAGTGCGTAGCTTGTACCGTTTAATATAAAAATTGAGACATCATGAGCAGGGTTTTCTGAACCCTGCTCATGCTTAGTTATCAATTTTTCATGTTTATTTAGAGAAGGGGCGATTGAATGCGTGCGGTAAACTGGAACAAAAAAGAAGATGATTTTAGTTTAATGTTTTGGAAGCAAAACATCGCTCAGTTTTGGACAGAAGAAGAAATCGCGGTATCTTCTGACAAAAATACTTGGGCACAATTATCAAAAGAAGAGCAGGTTGCTTATAAGCGTGTATTAGGTGGTTTAACACTTTTAGATACGAAACAAGGTGGCGAAGGGATGCCTCTTGTACTTGTTCATCTTGAAAATTTACAAGCAAAAAGTGTATTAGCTTTCATGGGAGCTATGGAAGAAGTACATGCGAAGAGTTACAGTCATATTTTCACAACGTTAGCTACTGAAGAAGAAATTGATGATATTTTTGAATGGGTAGACAATCATCCATTACTTGAGAAAAAAGCTGGTATTGTTACTAGTTACTATCGTCGTTTATTAAAGCCTGAAGTAACGAAAAAAGAGTTATACATGGCAATGGTAGCAAGTGTATTCTTAGAAAGTTACTTATTCTATAGTGGATTCTTCTACCCACTTTACTTAGCAGGTCAAGGTAAATTGACGGCAAGTGGTGAGATTATTAACCTAATAATTCGTGATGAGTCAATTCACGGCGTATTCGTCGGTATTTTAGCACAACAACTCTTCGTAGAACTTTCTGCAGAAGATCAACAAGAAGTGCAAAAAGAAACACAAGAGTTATTAATGGAATTATATGAAATTGAAATGGCATACACAGAAGAAATTTACACTTCTATCGGTCTTGTAGAGGATGTAAATCGTTTCGTTCGTTACAATGCGAATAAAGGACTTATGAACTTAGGACTTGAGCCGAAGTTTGAAGAAGAAGAAATTAACCCAATCGTTTTAAATGGTTTACGTACAGATACGAAAAACCATGATTTCTTCTCTGTAAAAGGGAATGGTTACGTAAAAGCAACGAACGTTGAAAAGTTATCTGACGATGACTTCGTGTTTAATTTTTAATATACGATTATAAAGAAAAGCTGTCTTATTCATTGATAAGACAGCTTTTCTTTATGAATTTGTTTACATAACACTATTATTTTCGTATAACGAGTTCTGTTTAAAAAGTTCTATCCAGCAAAGGGATAGAACTTTTTTGTAATTAAATGAGTATTTACAAATTATTTGTATCAGTGTATTATTTAACTAGTACACCGATACAAAAGGAGGGAAGAAATGAAAATAGAGTTTTCTCCAAATACACCAATTTACATTCAGGTAATGGAATACATAAAAAAAGAAATCGTAACAGGACATTTATTGCCTGGTGATAAAATTCCCTCTGTACGTGAATTAGCGAGTGAATTACAAGTAAATCCAAATACGATTCAGCGTACATTTCAAGAGCTAGAACGGGATGGGGTTGTTGTAACGCGTAGAGGAATGGGACGATATGTAACGAATGAAGGGGAGAAAATTATGGAGCTGCGAAAAGAGATGGCGAAAGAATTACTTCATTCTTTTATAGATGGAATGGACAATTTAGGTTTTTCAGAAGAAGAAATTCTTACAATCCTTCGTTCTTCATTACATGAGAAGAGGGAGGAGAGCGAATGACAGAGTTATTAAAAATAGAAAACTTATGGAAGAGATACGGATTAAAAGCAGTGATCCGTGAATTAAACATAGAGATTACGGAAGGGAAAATTATAGGACTCGTTGGAGATAACGGGAGTGGGAAAACGACGTTATTGAAAATGATTGCCGGTCTGCAGCATCCTTCCGAAGGCAGTATTACAATCGCTGGTAAAAAGGTAGGATTAGAAACGAAAGAAATTGTTTCTTTTATGTCGGATAAACCAGTATTTGATGATTGGATGACGGTAAAAGATTCTTTATTCTTCTATCGAGATTTTTATAAAGACTTCGACATTCAAAAAGCAGTAGATACAATTGCGGAATTTAAAATACCGTTAGAAGAAAGAATTACAGCTTTATCAAAAGGTATGGTTGAAAAGCTACAAATTATTTTAACATTTTCGAGGAAAGCAAAGTTATACGTACTAGATGAACCGCTGGGCGGAATTGATCTTGTTTCTAGAGAACACGTATTAGAACTTATTTTACAGTTTTATCGTGAAGATTGTACCATTTTAATTGCAACACATTTAATTGGAGAAGTGGAAAATATTTTTGACGAAGTAATCTTTTTAAAAGATGGTGAGAGTGTACTACATGAAAATGTAGAGGAGTTACGCTTTCAGCGAGGAAAAGCTGTCACAGATGTGTTTAAGGAGGTGTTTAGTAGATGAAGGCCAGTTTAATATATATGTACAATGCGAATAAAAAACAAATTTTCATTTCGTTATTGTCATTCATATTTATTGTAGCTGTCGCTTTTGTAAGTATGGGAAATTATATTAAACAAGAATCAGGAGAAGTAAGGCAAATGATTACGATTGCCTTAGTATTCTTAGTTTATATAATTTTTGCGGTACTTGTATTGCTGCAGGCGATGTCTGCATTTGGCAAAATGACCGAAAGTACATTATTTCGATTAACACCGATATCTGGTAAAAAAATTGTTTTGGCAATATTGTCATATGCGGCAATTAGTTTAATGTGTTTTGAAGTGATAGGTACTATATTTGTCTATAGTATTTCGATGAAAGTAATAAAAGGTACAGAACTCTATGGAATGTTATTTACGGAAAGTACAATTGAGCTAGATATAGTAAAACAAGTATTTAGTAGTGTGTTATATGTATTTAATTTATCAAGTATATTGTTGGTTTTACTTTTCACAGTAGCTGGTGTTAAAGTATTTTCTTTGAAAAAGAAAAAAATGGAGTATGTAATTATTTTCTTCTTATTTTTATTAGTAACGAAAGCAATCAATATGATATATGAAATGCTAGGCCGACTTGCACCTACATCTACTTTTATTAGGAAGTTAGTTTATATAGATGAATCAGTGGATATAAATCTTATACTATATCCAGAAAGTCTTATGAATTTATATAGTATTGCTTTTTCAATCGGTATATTTGTTTTACTTGTTTATATAACAGGTCGCATAATTGATAAAAAACTAGAAGTCTAAAGGAGGAATCAGCATTGGGAAATGTAGTAGTAAAGTTAGAGAATGTTCGAAAAAAGATTGGTGGAACGGAAATTATCCGTGGTTTATCATTTGAAGTTCGTGAAGGGGAAGTGTACGGGTTTCTTGGACCGAACGGTAGTGGTAAAACGACGACAATTCGTATGATGACAGGTCTTATATCAATGACAGAGGGCGATATTACAATTTGCGGTCATAGTATTCGCACGGAGCGTGAAAAGGCGCTAGAGCAAATTGGGGCGATCGTAGAAAATCCTGAACTATATGATTATATGACTGGAATGCAAAACTTAAAGCATTTTGCGAACATGGCAATTACACCAATTAGTAAAGAGCGCATTGCTGAGATTGTAAAGCTTGTTGAATTAGAGCACGCGATTCATAAAAAGGTGAAAACATATTCACTTGGTATGAAACAACGTTTAGGAATTGCACAGGCATTACTTCATCAGCCGAAAATCTTAATTTTAGATGAGCCGACAAATGGATTAGATCCAGCTGGTATTCGCCAAATTCGTGATTATTTACAACGTTTAGCGAAAGAAGAGAATATTGCTGTAATCGTATCAAGTCACTTATTAAGTGAAATTGAACTCATGTGTGATCGCGTCGTTATTATTAAGCAAGGTGAGTTTGTGCAAGAGTACAACTTACACGAACAAGCGAAACATGATGAGACAGTAGTTGTAGCGTTTGAAGTAGATCAAGTACAGAAAGCAAATGAAATCATTAAAGGTAAGACGCAAGGAAATGTAATTGCAGTATCTGTAATGAAAGAAGAAATCCCACAACTTGTAAAAAAACTTGTGAATGACGATGTTCTTGTATACGGAGTTACTGTTCAAAATAAAACGTTAGAGGATGAGTTCTTAGCGATTACAGGGGGAGTGAAAGCGTAATGTTTAAATTAATTCAAAATGAATTTTTAAAGTTACATGCGAAAAAAGGTATGTATATTTTAATTGGTGTCATTGCAGTATTGGAGAGTTTGGGAGTTTTAGCGATGCTGAAATGGGGAGACGGAAGTGAATTTAAAGGATCATATTTAGATTTTGCAAGTTCAGAGATTGGTTTAATTACTTTGTTTGCAACAATTTTTGGGATTACGATTGCTTCTCGTATGATTACTGATGAGTTCCAAAAAGGTACAATTAAGCAGTTATTAATCCGTCCAAGAAAACGAATTACAGTTTTATTCTCTAAATATATTACAGTGTTACTTACTATAGTATTTATCATATTTGCTAGCACGTTAATTGCAATGATTCTTGGTGGAATTGTAATGGATGGTAGTAAAACAGAATTAACGGTAGGAATCGTAATGAAATCTACTTTATATCAAGTACTTTCACCGTTCTTCTTTGCGACACTAGCATTTTTCTTAGCAAACGTATTTAGAAAGTCTGTATTACCATTAATTATTACGATGTTCCTCTTCTTTTTACAAGGAGCAATTAATATGGTACTGATGATGTTTGCAAAAGGTGTAGCGAAATTTGTAGTGTTTTTCCATTTAAATTTAAGTGTGTACGATAGTAATAAACTAGTAAGCGGCGGAATGGAACCAACATTTACAGAGTTTACATTTACAACTTCATTATTACTTGTAGCTGCATACTTTGTTGTATTACTTGTAGCATCAAGTGCATTATTCCAAAAACGTGACGTATTATAATAAAAGAAATCCCCGCTTGTAAAAACGGGGATTTTTATTACATAACTTTCTCATAGATTTCAATTGAAAGAAAAGAATGATTACTATATATGTTGTTCAAAAGTGTTTGAGACAAACAGGAAGAATTTCAACTATATTCATATTATAATTTAGTTATCACACCATTTATTTTACTATCTTTGGGGGTGTTCTATATGCACTATGCATTTTCACGTATAAGACTACGTAGCTTTTTTGGATGGATGATTATAGGGGTGTTCCTTACGATGATCCCATTAGGTCTATCAAATGTTTCTGAGAATACGATGGAGGTTATTTCACAAATAACATTATTTTTTGTATTTCCGTTATTTTGGTTATACGTAAAAACAAATAAAAATAATGTTGTATTTAAGAGTTTTTTTGATAAGCCAGGACGTTTACCGTGGGGATTAATTGTATTAGCAACGATAATGGGAATGATTTTTTCAGTTGGTATATCTCATATTCAATTTTACATATTAGCACATACGTTACCGAATTTCTTAGTTACTATGTTAGAAGACGGAAATGTTATTAACACGAGTAACGTATATATGACGATATTTACTTTCATTTCAGCATGTGTATTAGCACCTATTATGGAAGAGGTTATTTTTAGGGGATTCTTTTTACAGCGAATGGCTTATAAATGGGGAATTAAAAAAGCTGTAATCATATCTTCACTTATTTTTGGTTTAGGACATTTTGATGTTATTGGTGCATTTATGTTTGGTATTGTAATGTGTCTTTTATACATAAAGACGAAAAATATATGGACGAATATCGCTGTACATGCTCTAAATAATTTAATTGCAACAAGTATGCAATTTATAGGTGGAGAAGAGAGTAGCGCAATCTCAATTACTGAATTACAAGCACAAAGTAATTTATGGATCGGTATTGGTCTGACAGTTGTTGGGTTACTTTGGTTAATTCCTTACATTTGGAAACAATGGTGTACTGTAAAAGAAGTGGGTGTGCCACCAGTGCGCTTTATAAATGAGGAAAAAGTAGTGAGTGCATCACAAGAAAATGAAGTGTATAGTCAAGTAATTGTAACAGATAGACTGATGGCTGTAGAGCTACCAGATGAGGCTGTAAATAAGCTTCGATTAGAAGAAAATGATTATGTAACAGTATCTGTAGAAGAAGATAAAATCGTTATAAAGAAAGCGCATGATAGATAACTAAAAAGTAGCTCCTAAAGAGCTACTTTTTAATTTGTAATAATTTCTACACGAAAATTATTACCGTTCTTTACATATTTAATATCTGTAACGATACGGACTGTTTTTAAAATCTCCACTTTTTCACCAATTCGAGGGATAGTGGGAACATTATCCCAAATGCCAAGCAAGTCGTCTAATTGTGCCGTTTTTTCATAAAACCAGATTTTCAATGTAAAGCCCCTTTCTCGAACTTTATGTATTTTAATACATAATATATTATTTTTATTCTTAATGTAAGGGGTTTTTTTGTATTTTATGAATAAAAATAAATTAATCTTCTGGGAAGATATGTTCAATATCAGGAGTAAGAGATACTTCTGATAATACGATATGAGAAACTGTCGTTGCATATGAAGAAACATCATTTATAAAATCTTCAAGTTCAACGAGTGAAGGAACAGAAATTTTTACAATGTAGCATAAGCTTCCTGTTACTCGGTAACAAAAACTTGCAGATGGATAAGACTGAATAAACTGTTGCATACGTGTTGTATCACCATTTTTTAAAGTGATTTCTAAAATACAATCTAAAACAAGTCCTGCTTTTTTATAATCGATATCGATTGTGTACTTTTGAATCACGCCTTCACTTTCAAGTTTGCGAACACGTTCTGCAGTAGACGGAGCAGATAAGTTTACTCGTTTCGCCAATTCACGCATGGAAAGGCGACTATCATTATATAATTCATTTAAAATCTTTCGATCGACACGGTCTAGTTGCATTTGTAAATATACCTCCAGTAAAATAATAATTTTTGTAAAGTGAAAATATAAATTAAGATTCATATGAAATGTAAAGTGAACTTTATTTATTTTACAATAAAACGGAAGGAAATAGGAGGGGAAATGATGGAGAGAATTTCATTATCAAATGTAGGAGTTACAAAGTTTCAAAATTTATTAGGCCATAATCTGGATATATTACATTCGTGGAGTACGTTAGAGGATACACTGTACAATAAAGGAACACTTTCAGCAGAGTTGAAGGAGCAAGTGAGAAGAACATTAGCGTATGGGAATGAATGTCCGTACTGCATGGCAAAGGGAAGACCTGATGATGTGCAAAAGGCAGAGGAGATTAGTGTAGCCGTTACTTTTGCGCATACATTTGTTCATGATCGAAAGGCGATAGATGATAATATGTTTCATGTATTAAAACAATATTGGACGGAAAAAGAAATTGTAGAACTTTGCGCTTATATTTGTTTTATTACTGCGTCGCAGCAACTTGGTTTTGTATTTCAACTACAACCAAATTAAGGAGAAAATGATGACTAATCAAATAGCACTTATCATAATTGATGTACAAAAGGCGTTTCAATTACCATACTGGGGTGAGAGAAATAATCTTTTTGCTGAAGAAAACATGAGAATGTTATTAGCAGAATGGAGAAAAAGGAAAAGACCAGTTTTTCATATTCAACATGTAAATAAAGAAAATGCTCAATCGATGTTTTATGAAGGAGCGGAAACGGTGAACTTTAAAGAAGAGCTGAAGCCATTACCAGGTGAAGTGCTTATTCAGAAATCTGTTAACAGCGCGTTCATTGGGACAAATTTAGAAGAGCAATTAAGAGAGAACAAATGTAATGCAGTAGTGGTTGTAGGATTAACGACAAATCATTGTGTGGAGACTACGACACGAATAGCAGGAAATTTAGGATTTACAACGTATTTAGTGAGTGATGCAACGGCTACTTTTAACCGTAAAGGTCTAGATGGTAAAGAGTATAATGCAGAGGATATTCACAATATGACACTTGTAAATTTACATGAAGAGTTTGCAACGATTGTAACGACAAAAGAAGTATTAAAATTATTTTAAGAAAATAATTGCGAATTATGTAGAAAAAAATAAGAATATTTCGTATAATCTAAGTACAATCATTTTGAAATAGGGGTGGCATCATATGGAGCAAATTCCGGTGAAAAGAATAGAAGAAGTACTTGTTGTAGCAGGGGACGATAAACAGAAGCAAAAGGAATTTTATGAATTGCTCTTATCTACTGAGTTTTATGTTGCTGGTTCACTAGAAGCAGAGGACGGGGCAACAGAAGGAACACTTCGTTTGCGTCATTTCCAAGGAGAGGGTAGATGGATCGTTCCGTTCTTTACTCAAATGGAATTTGTAAAAGACGTGTTGCCAGAAGGAACGCCCCTTATTACGATACGTGGAAAAGAATTATTTGGTAGCATTGAGAAAGATGCTACAGCAGTATTAAATGTTGGCACTGATATAAGTAAAACATTTATTCCAGAAGAAGTTGCAGATATCGCATCTGGACGAATTTTTAATTATTATAAATAAAAGGAAAAGCGGAATCGCTTTTCCTTTTTAATTTGAATACGGATTGGCTACGCCAGAAGAAATAGAGAGTGTTTTATTATTTGTATTTATTGTCGCTGTAGCTCCAAGAGGAATCCCAATGTTTGGGCTTATATGTCCAATCGGTAAACCGAATAGGACAGGTATATGATATGGTGCGAAAAATTCATATAGTATTGTTTGCAATGATCGAGATGGTTTAGAAGGAGTGCAGTCGTGACAACTTGTAAAAATAACACCGCTACATTCATTAAACTTTCCAGATAAAAGTAGTTGATTTAACATACGGTCAATGCGATACGGTTCTTCTCCAATGTCTTCAAGCAACAAAAGTTTATTAGCCGTATTTATCTCATAGGGTGAGCCAATTATACTCGTTAATACAGTTAAATTCCCTCCCGCCAATGTGCCTGTAACTGTACATGGAGAGGTAGGTACGATACATTCTGAAGCAGATAAGATGGTTGAATACGGATGGAATAGTTGATTGAAAGAAGATAAAGAAAGAGAATCTACACCTTTACCTAATTCTTCAACCATTGGACCATGAAAAGTAACAAGCTTTGCATAACGTGAAAAGGCAGTATGTAAAGCTGTAATATCGCTATATCCCCAAAAGATTTTTGGATTCTGCTGAATGATTTCATATTGAATGTGAGGGAGGAGACGGGCACTTCCGTAACCACCTCGTGCACAGAAAATGGCCTTTACTTCATTATTTGTAAATGCTCCATGTATATCATCGAGCCGAACTTGATCACTTCCAGCTAAATATCCATATTTCTCATAAACACTCTTCCCGATTACTACAGATAAACCCATTTCTTGTAATAGGGTTACCCCTTTTAATACATTTTCAATTGTTGGTGGGCCGGACGGTGCAATAACCATTACTGTATCACCTTGTTGTAACGCATTTGGATATATCATTGTTTTTAGCCTCCTTCCCTTTCAATATATTCGCTTCCTATGAAGTTCAACCCTTGTAAAAGAAGGGGAAAGTTTGTCAAATAAAGAAGATATAAGGGGAATAGGAGGAGAAATGGTGTTTACAAGTCGCGTAATAGATCTATTACAAATTAAGTATCCCATCATTCAAGCAGGTATGGCAGGTGCGATTACGACGCCTGAGCTTGTTGCAGCTGTAAGTAATAGTGGAGGACTAGGAACGCTTGGAGCAGGCTATATGAGCCCTGAGCAAATTCGTGAAGCAATTTATAAAATAAGGGAACGAACTGATAAGCCTTTCGGTGTTAATTTACTGTTAACGAAAGAGATACAGATAGAAGAAGAGAAAGTAAACTTGGCAAAGGTATTACTTAGCGGAATGAATAGAGAATTCGGTATAGGGGAAGAAGAGGCGATAAAGCTCCCAAAAAGCTATAAAGAACAATTACAAGTGTTAATAGAAGAAAACGTACCAGTCGTTAGTTTTGCATTTCAAACGTTAGAAAAAGAAGAAATAGGTGACTTAAAAAGAAGAGGAATAAAAGTCATCGGAACAGCTACTCATGTGAGAGAGGCGAGGGTGCTTGCTGAATTAGGAGTAGATATTATTGTTGGTCAAGGTAGTGAGGCAGGAGGGCATAGAGGAACGTTTATTGGGAAAGAACAGGACGCTATGATTGGGACGTTTGCATTAATTCCGCAGTTAGTAGCAGCAGTCCCGCATATCCCAATTGTTGCAGCGGGTGGTGTAATGAACGGACAAGGGCTTGTTGCGGCATTTACATTGGGGGCAGAAGCTGTTCAAATGGGATCAGCCTTTTTAACGAGTGAAGAAAGTATTACGCATGATGTGTATAAAGAAGCAGTTTTACATAGTACAGATACGAGTACAACTGTGACCCGTGCGTTTTCCGGGAAATATGCACGGGGTATTCGTAATGAATTTATAGAGAGACATGAAGGGAAAGAAGAAGGGCTTCCCATGTATCCAGTGCAAAATGTATTAACCTCTAAAATACGCCAAGAAGCAGCAAAACAAAATAAAGGAGAATACATGTCGCTTTGGGCAGGGCAAGCGTCATCATTAGCACGAATAGAATCAGCTCAGCATGTAGTGGAGCGAGTTATGAAAGAAGCAGAGAACGTAATCGAACAATTACAAAATATATATAGAAAAAGACCACTTGAATAATTCAAGTGGTCTTTTCATTAGTTTGCTTTATAAAATTGTTGGATGGCCTCATCGATATAAACCCAGCCTTTCCAACCTAAGTGCATATGATCTTTTAAGAAGTATTTATCATACTCATGATTTGAGAAGTCGGCAATTGGATAGCCAGCTTTCTCAATTTGCTCATGAACTTTCTTGTAGTACAATTCGCGACGTTCTTTCGGGAAGCCAGCGTAATCGTACCAAGGACCTTTTACAGGAACAGAAATGAAGAGTGGTTTTGCACCAGATTGTTTTAATAAATCAAGTACAATTTGTAAATCTTCATATTCTGGCGATTGATCATAAGCATCATTTTTTAAGTAGCCTTCACGTTGCTTTAATTTCTTCTTAATTTTGCTATTGAAGTAATCATCTTCGATACCATATTCGTTAGATCCTGATTCTACTGCACCCGTTTGGTCTGCATGTTTACGAGCCTCGTCCCAATTCATTTGTTTTAATGAAGGGTCAAGTTTTTCTTTATGCGGTTTAATATTAAACATTGCTGTAAATAAATCTTTACGATCTAAAATGTTACGATAAATATAAGCGAAAGGTTTAGCAGCAAGTGCTTTTACTTTATGCTTTGTATCATCATAAACGATACCTTCAAGCGAAATTTTTAGTAAAGTTTCTTTCTTGACGATCTCAAAGTTTAATAAACGTTTTGCAATTTGCTTTTTCATTTCAGGCTTTAAGTCATCATTGAAAAGCAAGTGATAGCCTTGTTGTTTTGAAAAGTTAGGTGCAAAGTGTGTTTCATCAATACCTTGTGGTACAAACCATTGAGGAGAAAGAACGAATACCATTTTCTTATCCTTCAATTGATCCATAGTAGATGCAAAGTTTAACACATGTACAAGGTCTTGTGTTCCTCCGCGTCCAAGTAGGAATGGTGTGAACCCTTCAGGCTTTACTTTGAAATAATTTGATGGATGGAAAGCATCCATACGTGCGAATTCCGATGAACCGTACATCGGAAGGTATTTCGGGTCTGCTAACATCTTTTGCTGTAATATCATACTTTGAATCTTTTCTTCTTTTAAAGAAGTGGCAGCTTGTTCTACTTTTTCATCACTTAAAAGTGGAAGTAGGAAGCGCGTTGGAATAAGTAAGAATACAGCAAAAAGGGCCAATGCTAAAAGCATCGGACCAAATTTTGCTTTGTTCATCGGATTTCTTCCAACTTCTTAATAACCATGTTTGGTGTAGCCCACTCGTCACGGTCAAAATCAGAAATAGAAACTTCAATATCTAAACGCTCTTGGAATTCAACTAATAAAGATACTACAGCGAAAGAATCAAGAATACCTTCTTCAAATAATTGAACATCTAAGTTTTCTTTCACAATATCGTTTTCACATACTTCTTCTAAAATATCTAATACTTGCTCTTTGAATTCTGCCATTTTTAAAATCTCCTTTATATCCGAAATATATTATATGTGCAACTTCTTACTAGTATAAGAAGGGTGCATTAAAAGTATCTGTTAAGGTGTCCAGAGAAAATTAGGAAACCGAAACATACAACGTGGAACGTAATTACAATCGCAAGGACATGTGTAAATTTATTGTTTGGCCAAAACTTATGCTTCTTGTTTTTTCGTTCGAAAATATCGAATAAAATAAACAGTGCGGCATGATAAAGACCATAAATAATGTATTGATACACATGCTCACCAGTAATATGCCAAATTCCCATGATGAAAAAGTTCAAAAATGCACCGATATAAGAAATTGTGTAACGGTTTTTAATTAACTTTTTCTTCGTTGCAAAAAAGACGAAACGCATGTAAATAAAATCACGGAACCAGAATGATAAACTCATGTGCCAGCGGTTCCAGAAGTCTTTAATGTTACGACTAATGAACGGTTTATTAAAGTTTTCTGGTGTTTTAATACCCATCATATAACTTACACCAATTACAAATGAGCTATAACCAGCAAAGTCAAAGAATAAATATAAGCTATAGCTATACATGTAAATCATATTGGATAGGATTGTATCTTGCTGAGCAAATGCCGGATCCATAAAATATTGCTTTATTAAGTAAGCGATAATAAATTTATACAAGAAACCTTGGAAAATACGGTTTAATCCTGTATATAGTAAATTTTGATATTCTTCAGCGCTAGGTGGTTTTTGAATATCTTTTTGGAATCTGCGGTAACGATCGATAGGTCCCGTTGAAATCGCAGGGAAGAATAAAACGAATTCCCAAAAATTAAAGAAGGAAAGTTCTTTAATTAAGCCATCACGAACTTCAAATACCATTTGCACTGCTCTAAATGTTACATAGGACATGCCTAGAAATACAATAAACTTTAGTTCAGGTGCAAATGGTGCGACTTTCGCCAAAATAAGTGGCAAAATCGATAAAATAACAGCTACACAAAACGTGAATGTACTATTCTTTTGTTTTCTTAAAATTAAATAGCCTTTAATCAGGGCATATTGCCAAATAATAAATGCGGCTAACATAATCGCTTGCTTCGGTTTATCCGAGAAGATAATAGCGAGCATGACTAATGTTAAAACGGCATTATATTTACGCAACATTTTACCTTTTAATCCAGCTATGATAGTAGGTATTAATAAAATGCCCACTATAGCGAAAAAATAAAATGATCCATATGCGGTCATGCTGTAACCTCACTCAATAATTTTTTGCGATCTACCTTTCCATTTGGTGTCATTGGAATAGAAGATTGATACATGAATTTACGTGGAATCATGTAGTTTGGTAATCGCTCATTGAGTTCTTTTTTAATTGCAGATGTTAATTTGAATTCTTTTTCAAATGAATGTTCGCCAGGAACAACAACCGCTAATAAATAATCGTATTTCTCACCTTTTTTAATTGGAACGATAACTGCTCCTTCTACGTAAGAACACGCACGAAGGTGATGCTCAATTTCTTCTAATTCCATTCGATAACCATGCAGCTTAATTTGGAAATCAAGACGACCATTATAGAATAGAAGACCATTTTCAACATAGCCAGCATCGCCTGTTTTATAGGCACGCTCACCGTCAATCATAGTAAATGCTTTTTCTGTTAATTCAGGGCTTCCTAAATATCCAACGCTTACGCTTGGACCGACAATTACGATTTCACCTTTTTCACCATCAGGTGCAATGGTGCCATCTTCTTTCATAATAAGAAGGCGGCAGTCTGATTTACAGTAGCCAACTGGAAGTGATTTGTATTGATCAAGCACTTCTTCTGTAACGTGAATACCTGTTACAGCGACAGTAGCTTCTGTTGGACCGTACGTATTCATAATTGTCGCTTTCGGGAAACGCTCAATTAATTTTCTAGCTACTTCATTTGGTAACACTTCACCGCAGAATAAGAATGTTTTCATGTTCGGTAGCATACTCTCAGAGAAAGATGCTTCCATTAAACACATCTCTGCGAAAGATGGTGTTGAAGTCCATACTTGTATATCCGATTGCTCTAAAGAAGCAAACAAGTCTTTTGGACGTGCAATCATATCTTTATCGATTGCCCAAAGTGTACCACCTGTTACTAAGGATGGGTAAATATCCATGACAGATAAATCGAATGAGAAAGGTGCTTGGTTTAAGAATACTTGCCCTGTTTGTAAGTTGAAATCTTCTACAGCCCATTTTGTAAAGCTTACAAGGCAGTTATAAGTAATCTGAACCCCTTTCGGATTACCTGTGCTTCCTGATGTGTAAATAATGTAGAAGTTCTCATCACCTTTTACCGCATGTTCAGGATTTGGAGTGTTCCCTTTATGAGTAAAGAAAATATCTTTTAAGTTGTCTTCACTTACAATGCGAACTGGTAAATCAGTTACTGTTACTTCAGTTCCTGATAAAAGTAGTTTCGCACCAGAATTTTCAGCGATACGTTGTACACGATCAGCTGGGATAGATAAATCTACAGGAATATAAGCATGTCCAGCTTTTACACATCCTAAAAAGTTAATAATCATTTCAGGTTGCATATGGCCATACACCATAATTGGTGAACGATCATCTGGATACGCAGAAGAAATCCAATGTGCTAACGCATCAGAATCTTCCTTTAATTGTTTGTACGTAATTTTCGCATCTCGCCAAACAAAAGCAGTTTGATCAGGCGTTTCAATAGCCCACTTTTCAATTTGTTCTAATAACTTCATAACGTTCCCACCCTAAAATTCGTTGTAAATAAATGTACTTGTGTTTGTATCATGGAATCCATACAACCAAAGCAATGCAAATAAAATTGCAAGGTAATAAACCGTCTTTGCAACCCATTGTGTGAGTGGTCGAGACCATATCTCTTTTAATCTTTCCATGTCTTTCCCTCTCTTAATGAAATGATAGCTCTTTGTAGGTATCATGTCCTACATTATTGTGAAAAAAACAAAATTCCACATTTTAGGTAAAAATAAGTCAAAAGGCTCTTTTCTGATATTAGCACTAAATACTAAAAAAGAAAATCCCTAACTTAGCAATTATATTACATTCAGTATGAATTTGTAATGGGTTTGACATGTAAATAGGAAGTGGATTGTGTGAATGTATAAAAGTGGTCTGGGAGAATGTATAGAAATGTAATATTTGTTTGAGTTTTTCATAGTTAATGTATGAATTGTTAAAGTTTCATAAGAGGAGGAATTTCTGATGAAGAGGATGTGGAAGGATCTTATTTTAGAAGAAAACATTATTAAATGGAGACAGCATTTTCATAAATATCCGGAATTATCATTTCATGAAAAAGAAACTTCACAATTTATATATGAAACATTATGCTCATTTTCTTCTTTAGAAGTAACGAGACCGACGAAGTATAGTGTACTAGCAATTAAAAGAGGGACGGGACAAGGGAAAGTAGTTGCGATTCGAGCTGATATAGATGCTTTACCAATTCAAGAGGAGACAAGGAAATCTTATACGTCTGTGAATAAAGGAATGATGCATGCATGTGGGCATGATGCTCACGCAGCTATTTTGTTAAGTACAGCAGAGGTGCTATCAAATATAAAGGAAGATTTCGTAGGTGAGATTCGTCTCTTCTTTCAGCACGCAGAAGAGGTGTATCCTGGCGGGGGACAAGAAATGGTTGAGGCAGGCGTGATGGATGGTGTTGATTATGTAATAGGTTTACATGTTATGTCTGGATTGGAGAGCGGGAAAATCGGAATTGCGTATGGACCGATGATGGCGGCACCAGACGTATTTACAGTTGAAATTCAAGGGAAAGGAGGGCATGCGGCGAGGCCAGAAGAAACGATAGATCCTATTGCTATCGGAGCGCAGATTATTACAAATTTACAACATATCGTATCAAGAAATACAAGTGCTTTCATGCAAAGAGTTGTTTCAGTTACGCAGTTTCATGGGGGAATGGCTGATAATATTATTCCTAATGCAGCAACTTTAATGGGAACTGTGCGTTCTTTTAATCAAGCGTTAAGAATAGAAGCAGAAGAGAAAATTGAGCAAATCGTGAAAGGAATCACAAAGGCACATGGAGGAAAGTATACATATACGTATCGATACGGATATGATCCGGTTATTAATGATGAATATATTACGAAAGTAGTAGAAGAAAGTGCACTACATTTGTTTGGGAATGAGCGTGTTGTGAAGCTTGAACCTTCTATGGGAGGAGAAGATTTTTCAGCATATTTAAGAAAGGCACCGGGTTGCTTCATTAAATTGGGGACGGGGAATGAAAAGGTAGATACTTGTTATCCGCATCATCATCCGAAATTTGATGTAGATGAATCAGCTTTAATTTATGGAGTGGAATTATTTTTAGAGACAGCGATAAGACTACTAAAATCATAGAAAAGTATAAAAAAAGGCAACTGCGCTCTATCGCAGTTGCTTTTATTTCTTTCCGTCAGAGAGGGCTGAGAAAGAACTATGCTCATTTATAGTATATGAATAGCTAACGGACAAGCTTGTACATTTTAATCATTTTTTAAAAAATAGTTATTGACATTGATAATCACTGTCAATTAATCTAAGGGTAGTTGAAATTGATAATTATTATCAATAGGATGGATGAGACATGTTAATGAGAAAAAAATTTCACCTTCTGCGGAGGGGATTAAAAGATAAAAATAAAGATGTTGATCAGCATATGGAATGGCAACGAAATGTAATTCGTTCTGAATATGTAGATGAGAAGAGTACGCTTCCAACAGAAAAAGAGATACAAGGTAAAAGGAGAGATTCAGTTGAGTAAGTTAGTAATGATTTTTGCAAGTATGAGTGGAAATACAGAGGAAATGGCTGATCATATTGCGGGTGCAATTCGTGAAACAGAAAATGAAATTGAAGTTATCGATATTATGGATTCACCAGAAGCTTCTATACTAGAACAGTATGATGGAATTATTTTAGGTGCTTACACTTGGGGAGATGGTGACCTTCCTGATGATTTCTTAGATTTTTATGATGCAATGGATTCTATTGATTTAACCGGGAAAAAAGCGGCAGTATTCGGATCATGTGATTCGGCTTATCCGAAATACGGCGTGGCGGTTGACATTTTAATAGAAAAGCTACAAGAGCGCGGAGCTGCAGTTGTGTTAGAAGGACTAAAAGTAGAATTAACGCCAGAAGATGAAGATGTAGAAAAATGTTTACAGTTTGGAGCTGAATTTGTAAAACACCTTTCTTAATGGCAGAAGGGAGATGAAGAGCAAGTGCATGAGAAAATCGCAATCAAAACGATGACAGATTATCATTTGTATGATTTTATGCGTTGTCCGCATAAATTTTATTTCCGTCATATAAAAAGAAGAGAACCTTCTTCATTTGAATGGCAACAAATCGCACAAATGATTGTGAATCGAATTATTAATGAATATTACACACTACCTGCGGGCCAACAAACGAAAATCGTACTTTTAATATTAATAGAAAAGTATTGGAAAAAGGTAAGGATTAATATGTTTGCTTCAAAGACGGAGTATTATATTGTGTTAGCGAAGCTAACGGATCACTTATTACAGTTTGTTGAAAGAGATGATAGTCAGATACCGCCGTTATTTTTATATGAAAAATTTCAAACATATATGGAAGAGTTAGGTGTCCACATGTCATTGACAGTAGAAGTTGGTGAGTGGAGTACTGAGTCGTTTGTAATTAAAAAGTATGTTGTCGATGCGGATGAGGAAATGCTTGCTCTTTGTCAAAAGTTAATGACAGTATTCAGTTATAAAGCTTTTGGCATTCTTCCCGGAAAAATTGAAGTTATTAATTTAATAGAAGGAACTAAGTATGAGTACATTCCGAAACAGGAAGATATTATAACTGGAATGGCTGATTTATCTAGAATGAAAGAAATGTTGCAACAACCTGAGCATTATACAGAGCGTCATTTTCGTTCTGAGTGTATAAGTTGTGCGTTTCGTAGTGAATGCCAAAGGGAAGAAGCAAAGAAAGAAGCGAAACAGAAGAAAAATATCGTACATTAAAGGATACAAGTTTGTATCCTTTTTTGTTATTGACATGAAAAGCTTTTCATCATATACCGTATATTTGTAGCAGATTTTAATAAAGGGAGGAATAATCAATGAAAGATGAAACGAAAGTATTTCAATGGTTAAAAGAACAGAATGCTCCTTTTGGAATTCAACTGCAAATTTTACAAGCATTTCAACTGTATCAAGTTATTGTTGAAATGGATAAAAAGTTAATGATGTATGAGGAGAGAGAGTATAGGGAGAGAATGTAATCTCATCCCTGTAGTATTACTTTCAGTTGTTCTGTACCCGCTAGGAATTCAAGTTCATTCTTTGTTTCAAAGCTATAAACAATATTATGTAGTAAAGGGCTGTATTGATAAAAACTCGTGATGCGGTGAATGAGTAATGGGTCATCGTGTGAAGTAAGCGTACTGTATTGTTTATATACAGCTGTAGTAAATTCATGTCCGAAATTATAGTATAGTCCAGCAAAGTCAAAAGCAGGATCGCCAATTTGAGCATCACCAAAATCGATAATCCCTGAAATATTTTTGTTCTGCTTATTAAATAAAATGTGATGATGTGTAAAATCAGCGTGAATAATTGTATTTTGAAAAGTGGTTGTATCGATAAAAGTAAAGAAATTTTCGAATAACCGATTTAAAGATGATTTCTGTAACGAAGTAAGACTGTTAGTAACATACTGATTTAATTTAGTTTGTAGCTCTTTCCAGTAGGTCAGTTTTTTTCTATAGGGAATTCTAACGCTTCCACACGTTTTAAAGGAATACTATGTAGAGTCGCAAGGAAGGTGGCTAATTGTGTAATAAGTGCTTCCCGCTCTTGTTTTTCTAGTGTAGTAACTATTTCTGGTTTTAACGGCTCACCATGAATGAGTGTATAGTAACTACAAAGTGGAACCGCATCAGCATTATTGCTATATAATAGGTGATACTGTGGGACCTCAATTTCATGTAGTGAACAAGAGAGAAGTGTGCACAGTTCTTTTTCTAACGGAATTCGCATTGCATATTCCTGTTTTCGCGGGAAACGAAACAGTAGTTCATCATTGATAATAACCGCTACATTATCCCATCCTTCTTCATTTTGTTTATATGAATGTATAGAAAGATTAGGCAAAGCTTCTTTTATATATTGTTTGTAAGAGTCCATAATTGTTCCTCATTTCTATGTTAACTTATTCCACTTTATGATATCAGAATTTTCTTTCTATATGTTAAAATATACCTATCATTATGAAGAGGGGCGGGAGTATTATGAAGAAAAGACTATTCATCACTTCTTTATGTATCGCTTTTGGATTGTTTTGGTCATATAAAGAAGAGGTTTTTGCTAGCTTTAAACTGATTGATCAGTACGGATTAAATAATGAATTAAAGAACAAAAGTATAGAAACTTTAACTCATAATGAAATGAAAAAGGTAGGAGAACATTTTGTGACAGAGCAATTATCAGTGTTTGGGCTTAATAATAAAGAAGATGTGAAACGAAAAGGTGAAGAACTATTTGTAAATAGAGGATATGAACAATTAATAGGAAATTATTATCCAAATCGGTTTCGGGATTTAGAGTATAAATTTATAAACGAGGACATACGTGAAGTGACGGATGAAAGTTTTCGTTATCAAACTGCAGCGTACGTTGCGGGTACTGAAAATGGTAAGAGAAGCGAAATGAAATTGAATTATGAAATGAAAATTGTAAAGGTTAATAATATATTTAAGGTGTTAGAACAAAAACAGTATGTACAATAAAGTGAAACATGAATCAGTGCTACAAATAGCGGATAAAAAAATCCCCCAGTTCTTTGAGGGATTCTAAAGGTTTTCATTTTGTTGACCAAGTTCTTTTTGAGCAATATATAAATTTCCTTGCTCGACTTGTTTTTGAGTAAGAACAGAATCACCTGCATACCCTTTTTCTATTTTCACAGTTTTTTTTGAACGATTGGAATTTTGTTTCTTCATATAATAGACCACCTTCCATCAAAAATAAACGAAAATGATGAGTACGAGTAACACAGCGGCAAAAATGGTAATGCCCATTAAAAAAGAAGTGTTTTTATATTTAGGTGTCTTATGTACATCTTGCCGATATCCAGGTGAAATTTCAGGGGCGAATTCTTCATCGAATGATTGCTTTTTTTCTTTTTCGTCCATATGTATCCACCTTTCTTTTTCATTATGTTATACGTTCAAAGAAAAAATATGCATAAAGAAACCCACCCCTCTATCGTGAGCGGTGGTTTTCTGTTGTATATTTTCTTTGAACTTGAAAGAGACGGACAAGAAGGAAGGTGGCGCCAAATGCTAGACCGATAATAAGACCGATCCAATATCCTTTTGCTGCCCAGTCAGTGTAAGTTGCTAATATGTAACCGAGAGGGAGACCTATTACCCAATAAGCGATTAATGTCATAATTAAGGAAACATTTACGTCTTTATAACCACGTAGTGCCCCTTGTACAGGAGTTGCAATTGCATCTGAAATTTGAAATAAAATCGCAAATATAAGAAATTCTTTTGCTAAATGATGAACTTGTATATCTGTCGTATAAATAGAAGCAATTGCATCATCAAAGAAATAGAGAAGAATTGAATATAATAGGGCGAATGCAAGTGCTAAGCCAATCCCGATAAATCCATATTGTTTTGCGTTATTGAATCGCTTTGCTCCAACTTCGAATCCAACAGCGATGGTCATTGCCATTGCTAAACTTAAAGGAGTCATATATAACAAGGAAGCGAAGTTCATAGCTGCTTGATGAGCTGCGATTGTTGTCGTACTAAAATTACTCATCATAAGTGTCACTGCAGCGAAAATACTCGTTTCAAAAAAGATAGCAAATCCGATAGGGACGCCAAGTTTTAAGAATTCATTCCAACTTGAAAGAGAAGGACGATATAATTGTTTAAAGATATTGAAAGATGCGAAAGGCTCTTTCGTACGAATAATAATAACGGTAATAATTAAAATGCACCAATAGGTTGCTGCAGAAGCAATTGCCGCCCCAACACCACCGAGTTTTGGAAAACCGAAATGACCAAAAATTAATACATAATTTAATACTACGTTAATTGGTAATGATAGTAATGTAATGATCATCGTTGTGCGAGTTTTTCCTAATGCATCAATAAACCCACGTAAAACAGTGTAAGTAAATAAAGGGATAATTCCAATTGCAATAATACTTAAAAATTTTGCCGCAATACGTTCCACAGGTTCTTCCAGGCGCATGCCGTTTAAAATAGGTGAAACAGCGAAGAAACCGATAAGGATGACCACGAAACTAGCACAAATTGCTAAATATACTGCTTGTATGACAACTTGGGGAACATCCTCTTTTTTCTTGGATCCAATGAGCTGTGCAACAATTGGAGTGGTAGCCATTAAAATTCCTGTTAATCCGGTACTAACGGGAAGCCATATACTTGTTCCGATAGCAACACCCGCTAAATCAATAGGACTTGCGTGCCCTGACATTGTCGTATCGAAAAAACTCATTGCAAATAATGACATTTGCGTTACGAAAATCGGGAAAAATAGTAATACAAATTGCTTTAATTTTTGTGAGAATGAATTAGTTTCTTTCATAAAATCCCCTTTCCGCTAAAAAAACAAACTCTTACTATCATACAATTTAATCAAAAAATAGAAAAGAAATATGCGCATACAACATGTACAATCAATAAAAAAAGGATGCACTTTAAAAGGGGATAAGGTATTATGATAAGGTGTGAAAAATTACATATTCGTTATTAAGGAGGCACTACTCGTGGCTGATTGGTTAATTGGAATAATCATGGGGGCTGTTGAAGGTTTAACAGAGTTTTTACCAGTTTCATCAACAGGACATATGATTTTAACAGGTCATTTACTTGGATTTGACGACGAGAGAGCGAAAGTTTTCGAAGTTGTTATTCAATTGGGATCGATTTTAGCAGTTGTTGTTATATTTTGGAAGCGTCTATGGTCTTTAGTAGGTATAGGGAAAGTAACCGAGGGACCATCGTTAAATTTATTACATATTATTATCGGGATGATTCCTGCCGGCGTACTTGGCGTATTGTTCCATAGTGCGATTAAAGAAGTTTTATTTGGGCCAGGCCCAGTTGTCATCAGTTTAGTGGCTGGTGGTATTTTAATGATTGTTGCTGAGAAGTTTTCGAAACCAAGTACAGCAAGAACATTAGATGAAATCACATATAAGCAAGCTTTTACAATTGGAATGTTCCAATGTTTAGCGCTTTGGCCAGGATTTTCTCGTTCTGGTTCTACAATAAGTGGTGGTTTATTAGCTCGCGTGTCACATACAGCGGCGGCTGAATATACATTTATTTTAGCAGTACCAATGATGGTAGCTGCAAGTGGTTTAGATTTAATTAAAAGCTGGGATATATTAAGTACGGCTGATATCCCATTATTTGCAACAGGATTTATTACAGCATTCGTTGTTGCGATGCTTGCAATTGTTTCATTCTTAAAATTATTAGGTCGTGTAAAACTAACACCGTTCGCTTACTACCGTTTCATTTTAGCTGCGGTATTCTATTTCTTCTTCATTATGTAATAAAAAAACTGCCGAGTTCGGCAGTTTTTTTATTTTACTACTTTTTCCATCATGCTTTCCATTACATGTTCCCAAAGAGAAGTATCATCAGCTAATGTGGCACGGAAATTAGCGTACATTTCTTTTTGTTTCTCTTCGAATGTTGGATCTTCTTTTTCAGGCAATGTAGCGCGCATTGAAGTTACTAACTCTTGTACTTTTGGAGCGCGTGGTCCCCAAACGGCTTGTTCATTTCCATCTTTATCAATGAAAATAAAGATTGGAATGGCACGTGCTGTTCCATTTGTTAAATATTGATCCATTAATTCTAAGTTTTCATCGCGAATTAATAATCTCATATCAATATTTGCAACTTCAGAAATTCGTTTCATAACAGGTACGCATAAAAGAGCGTCACCACACCAATCAGCTGTTAATACGATAACACGCCAGCCATCATTTTGGCGTTCTTCTAATACAGGAAGTAATTCATTTGGAATTAAAAAGTTATTGTAAATGTGCAGTAGCTCGTATTGATTTACTTTCATTTCATTCACATATGTATCAAAGGACATACCTTTATCAGCCCATTGTTGTAAGTTCATAAGTAACACCTCTTTAGTATGATTTGTTTTCATTGTACCAATTTTTATATAGAAAAGCTTGTATTCTTACTCTTTCTTATCACTAAATAATTTATTGAGTGTGTAAAGGAATAGTGCGACACATAGTTCAGCTATGTTGGACATTTGTACACTCTCTATCCAGTCGTCGGCGGTATGTATGACAAACCAATCTAACGTAATTTCAATTATGGAGAGCAGAGCGATTGAGAGCCAATTGGGCATATTTATCATCATTGGATGAAAGAGCACTTTAAAGAAAATAAATATAAAATATGTAATACCATCTAATAAAAGAATAAGTAAAAAAAGAGTAGTAGAGCTGTTCTTGATGAATATTCTATACCTGTAATATGAAAGATTCCTACATATACAAAGAATATAAATGCAAAAATTATAATGAGAAACAGAATAACAAAACCAATAATCAAAGTCTTATCTTTTAGATTGAGATTAGAAAATTTGTCTTCTTCATTCATTATTCCATCCCCTTTTTCTGGAAAATCAACTTTATTGTATCATGAAATGTCTATTAAAAAACTACGAATTATGGGAAAATAAGGTGACAAAAAGTAAGATTTCATGTAAAATTATTAATAAGGTTTTTATTTAACTAAATGAAATAAAAGGGGCTGTCAAAGTTGTCTCAAAATCGAGAGCAATTAATGGAAGAACTATCGACAAATGTTTTTGCTATGTTCCGCACGTTGCGTAATGATATTGGAAAGATATTTGGTGGTTACATACCGTGGAATGAGTTCATCGTCCTTAGAATATTGAATCGTACGAATAAAGAAATGGTATCACGTGTAGCCAATGAGTTAAATGTGTCGAATAGTCATATTACAGCTGTTACAGAAAAATTAATTAATAAAGGCTTTGTAACCCGTTCACGTTCTACATCAGATCGCAGAGTTGTATATTTAGAGATTACAGAGCAAGGAAAAGATTTAGTTGCAAAAATGGAAGGGGAGAAAAAGAAATATTTACAAGAAAGATTCTCCGCGCTTTCAGAAGAAGAAATGAATATAATGATATCTATTTCTAAAAAACTTATTTAAGTCATTACAAGTAAGAAAACGCTTACGTATTGAAGAAGAAGGCTTTCCTTATATGAGGAAGGTCTTCTTTCGTATGTAAAAGATTATAAAAAAGAAAATATGTAACATACTACTAGTAAAGGAAGGGGGCAAAAATATGACAAATCGAAATGGTAGTAAAGGGAGCGGAAATCAAGGCTCACCAAAATCAGGACAATTTCAGCAAGAGTTTAGTGCGGAATTTGATACTGGTAATGATAACAAAGGAAAAGAATATCGTTCGAAAAAAGGAAGTAAATCAAAAAAGGAGTGAATCATTTCACTCCTTTTTTGATTTAAGATGCTGCAGATTGATCTGTATTATATTTTTCTTCTGATTTTGCGACGATCATTGCACAAATTGCATCACCAGAAATATTTACAGCTGTTCTTGACATATCTAGAATGCGGTCAATACCGATAATTAAGGCAATACCTTCTACTGGTAGATTTACTTGATTTAAAACCATCGTAAGCATTACAAGTCCAACACCTGGTACACCGGCAGTACCGATACTAGCTAGTACAGCAGTTAATACGACGACAGCTAATTGGGACATAGTAAGATCAACTCCGTATACTTGAGCGATAAACACAGTTGCTACACCTTGCATAATGGCAGTACCATCCATATTAATCGTTGCACCTAGTGGTTGTACAAAAGAACTTATCGCTTTTGGAACGCCAAGTTTTTCTTGTGCTGTTTTCATCGCAAACGGAAGAGATGCATTAGAGCTAGATGTACTAAATCCAATTGCCATTACCGGTCCGAAATGTTTAAAGAAACGGACAATACTTTCTTTTGCTAATACCTTTAATAATCCGCCATAGACGAAGACGCCGTGAATAATAAGTACTAGCATAACGACAATCATATACTTGAACATCGCAGCGACGCCTGCAAGACCCATTTTACCAACGGATGAAGCGAGCAATCCAAATGTTCCGATTGGCGCTAATTTCATAACGAGATTAACAAGATACATCATTAATTCGTTGCCCTGTTCAAGTAATGAATGGATACCTTGAACCCGTTTTCCTAAAATAGCTATACCGAGTCCGATTAATACGGCAAAGGCAATAATTTGTAACATGTTTCCATCAGCCATCGCTTTTGCTGGGTTATCTGGTACGATATTTAGCAATGTATCCACGAAAGATGTTTCGGTTTTTGCCCCTTCATATTTAAGCCCTTCTGTTTTAAAGTTACCGCCAGATCCTGGTTGAATAATCAGTGCAAATGTAACTGCAATAGAGATAGCACCGGCTGTAGTTACAAGAAAGAATGAAATTGATTTTAAGCCGATTCTTCCAAGTTGTTTCGGGTCTCCAAGCCCAGCAGCTCCGAGCACGATAGAAATGAATACAACAGGAACAACTAGCATTTTAATGAGGCGAATAAACAATTGACCAAGTGGATTGAACACATATTGGTTTAATGGTTCAAAAATGGATGGTGCAGCTAAATTTAAAGTGAGTCCAACAACTAAACCGAGAAATAATGCAATTAAGATTGCTTTTGTTTGTTTCAATAAAACCCCCCTTATTTTTGTGAAATTGCTTTCTACATTAATTGTACCGAAAAACTACTTGTTTTGACATTATTTTCTGAATATTTTGTATAAAAATTTGTGTTTAAATATAGATTGCTTTTGCTAAAGTAAGCAAAAAAGTTGGGGAATCTAGTTAGAAAACAAAGTAGACCATCACATAAGATGGTCTAGGGAAGGGGACAATTTATGTCAATTTAATTAGGGATGGAAGTTGTTCAAGACACTGGGGAATGTCTTATAAATTAGGGAGGAACAACTTCGATACATATACTATAAAAGATAGAAGTGACCTTGGTGTGAACATAGAGTGAAAGGGAGAGGGAGTTTTAGATAAGAGATAGAGTAAACAAAAAATAAGACCATCACATAAGAGATGGTCAAGGAAGGGGACAATTTATGTCAATTTAATTAGGGATGGAAGTTGTTCAAGACACTGGGGAATGTCTTATAAATTAGGGAGGAACAACTTCGATATATATACTATAAAAGATAGATGTGACCTTGGTGTGAACATAGAGTGAAAGAGAGAGGGAGTTTTAGATAAGAGGTAGAGTAAATAAAAAATAAGACCATCACATAAGAGATGGTCAAGGAAGGGGACAATTTATGTCAATTTAATTAGGGATGGAAGTTGTTCAAGACACTGGGGAATGTCTTATAAATTAGGGAGGAACAACTTCGATATATATACTATAAAAGATAGAAGTGACCTTGGTGTGAACATAGAGTGAAAGGTATGAGAATTTGAGAAATGATACATATAAAATGATTGTTGCGAGAGTTGTAGAGTACGAATAAATATAATAGAAAGTTTCTTGTCATAAAATGAAGTGGAGTTCGAGTATAAATAAAAGTTGAAATCTTTAAAAAAAAGGATTATGCTCAACTATATTATAAGAATATAAGGTTTATCCCGCTATGTAAGGTTTCTTATAAGCCTTTAGTTATGAGGGGAAAAGGGAGTTAGTGAATATGGAAGTAACAAAAAGACAAGGGCTGTATAATCGTTTTATACGATTAAATCCACCACAAATATTAGCATTAGGTTTTTTCTGCTTAATTGTGGTTGGCGGTTTGTTATTAAAGTTACCATTCGCAACGAAAGTACATATTAGTTGGGTAGATGCTTTCTTTACGGCAACGTCAGCAGCAACTGTAACGGGATTAGGGGTAGTAGATACTGCAAGTACGTTTACGATGTTTGGCGAGATTGTTATTATGTTTTTAATTCAAACAGGTGGTTTAGGTCTTATGACAATTGCCATTTTAATTGTTTGGGTATTAGGTAAAAAAATCGGGTTACGCCATCGATTATTAATCGGAGAGGCATTTAATCAGACAAATATAGGTGGTCTTGTAAAATTAGTAAAGCGTGTCTTTATATTTTCAATTTGTATTGAGCTTATTGGAGTCATCTTTTTATCGTTTCGCTTTATTCCAGAGTTTGGCTTTGGAAAAGGTGTATACTATAGTATTTTTCACGTTATTGCATCTTATAATAATGCTGGATTTGCTCTATGGCCGGATAATTTAACAAGGTATGTAGGAGATCCTATTATTAATATTGGGATTTGCTCTTTAATCGTAATAGGTGGTCTCGGTTTTACCGTATTAATTGATATATGGTATAGTCGTAGCTTTCGAAAATTATCACTTCATTCTAAAATCATGATTGTTGGAACAGTAGCGTTAAATGTTATAGCAATGATTGTGATTTTTGTATTGGAATATAATAATGTGAAGACGTTAGGAAATTTACCTTTAAATGAAAAGTTATGGGCTTCTTTCTTCCAAGGTATTACTCCTCGTACTGCTGGATTTAATACAGTTGACTACGGGGGAATGGAAGAATCATCTATATTATTTACGATGGTTTTAATGTTTATTGGTGCAGGAAGTGTATCAACAGGTGGAGGGATTAAATTAACAACTTTTGTTATTTTAGTTACATCCGTTCTTTCTTTCTTTAGAAAAAAAGAGGAAATCGTTTTATTTCAGCGCACTATAAAAATGTCAACAGTAACGAGAGCGTTAGCCATTGCTGTTGCCAGTCAAATACTCATTTTTGCAGCAGTATTTGTATTAATGCTTACAGAAAACTTTAGTTTTATTCAGTTACTATTTGAAACAATTTCAGCGTTTGGAACAGTAGGGTTAACGATGGGGATTACTGCAAAGTTATCAGCGTTTGGAAAATGTATTATTATGTTTGTTATGTTTTGTGGATTAATTGGACCGTTAACACTTGTTTTTTCTTTAGCGCGACCAGCAAAACAAAAAATCAAATATCCATCGGAAGATGTATTTACAGGATAAGGTATCCCGCATAAGCGAGATACCTTTTTCTTTTTAAAAAAGGGAGAACAATAATCCGACAAGTGCTACTCGGAATAAAATTGCAATGAGTGCTGCAATTCCGCCGACAATCGCAGCGATACCACCAGTTACAGTAGCTCCGCGATTATAAGCGTAAATTCCTAGTAATACAGAAACAAGACCAAATAATGTTGGGAAGGTAAAGAGTGATAAGATAGATAAGGCAAGAGCGATAAAGCCAGCAGTTGATCCAGCGGCGGACGATCTTACATCATCTTTATTATCTTTCTCATCGTAATCATAATCAATGCGCTGTGGTGCAACCTCAGCTGCATATTCTTCTTTATAGTCACTATAATCACTATCTATTCTATCTCTTTTTTTATACTCATCAAATTTCTCAGTCAAAGTCATGACTCCTTTCATAACAAGGTTCAATAGTAGTATGCATCTCTTTTTCTTTTTTATCCCGCTATTTGTGGCCCGCAAACGCCCGATTGGTAAGGGTTAATACTTAGTGGGTGATGAACAAAACCTCATTGATTAAAATTTTACTTTATCCGAGCTTGTACAAGGCGTAATTCCACTTAGAAGAGTGGAATTATTTTTTTGAAATAGGAAAAGTTAGTATGACTTCCTCTATTTTGGAAAGTATAAAAAAGAATAATGAGGAAAGGGTGCAATACATAATGGAACATCCAATTGAAAATTTAATGAAAACAGCAATGACAAATTTAAAAGAAATGGTAGATGTAAATACGATTGTTGGAAGTCCAGTTTCAACAGCTGATGGAAATGTAGTATTAACAGTATCTCAAGTGGCTTTTGGTTTTGGTGCCGGTGGAAGTGACTTTAAAGGTGATTTTATTTCCGAAAAACATAATAACGGACAAGGGCAGCATAAAGAGCACAAGCAAAGTCATCCATTTGGAGGCGGAAGCGGGGCTGGGGTTTCTATTAGCCCAGTTGCTTTTTTAGTAGTCGGTTCTAACGGTGTGCAAGTATTACACCTCAATAGTAGTACACATTTAATTGAAAAGGCTTTAAATACAGTACCAAGCACTGTAGATAAATTTGTAAATGGTCGCCAAAAGTGAACTTGCATTTTTTAGGAATTATGATATATTAGAAAAAGTGCGCTTTAAGATGATCGGAATAATTGAACTGTAAATATATATGATGTGTGGAATAAGGGAGAGGAATTTATGATTAATATCAAAAACTTAGTAGTTGGCTTATGTATGTTAGTAAGCGGTTTTGTTGTATATGTAATAAAAGAAAAAGCTCCATTCTAAAACAGACAAACCGTTACTGTCTGTTTTTAATTTGTAAAAAATGTTGACAAGTTATTGTATTGGTGTTAAAATTTTAATTCGTGTCTCGGTTACAGCTAGTATAAAGTAAATAAATCTTATAAATGTAATACGAAAAGTTTGCGAAAGATCGGGTAGTCTTACCAACAACTTTTGTGAACAAACCCTATAAATTATTATTGTAGGCTTTATATGTATACTAGTGAATCAAGGAGCGGTCAGTGGAACCGTAATGATGAGAGAGAGGTAGGGCTTTCATCCAGTATATGTTACTTTCCCGTTAGGTGAATATAAAAAAGAGGACTCCTTTTCAAAAGGAGTCCTCTTTCTTTTTTAAGTGCGGCTCTCAACTTGCTGACAAATTTCATCTGTTGTTAAACCATGAGCTGCAATTACCGATCCCTTAATTGATGCATCTGCAATACCCATCATATTAGAATCTTGCCCAGTTACAACACAACAATCGCACCCTTGTGCATCATGTTCTGAGCCCAGGGTAACAACTTCATGTCCCTGTTGCTGAAGAGCTTGTTGAACATCTGTTAATGAGTTTTCAACGCCAATTCTAGCCATAATTCTCACCTCCTACCATCTAGTTGCTAGTATGCTCTAGTACATCGTATATATTTATGCAAAGACGGTAGGAAGCATATATTTATCCTGCTATTTACGGATAGCTTGATTAAAGTATCACTTTATTTAGTCGTTATATACACCAGTAAGCATTTGACTTACGAATTGATCGTTTAAAGTATCTTGGGCAGAAGAAGTATTTGAATGAATGTCAATTGAAGCAATAAAATTATTATGTTCTTTATTATTTGGTTCTACCTCTACATAATTATCGAATTTACAAAAACCTTTCGTATCCATTAGATCAAATAGTTGAAGCATTTCTACTACCTCTTGTCTCGTTCCTTTAATTTGTACACACGCCATATTGATTTCCTCCTTCATTTTGACAAATTGTTTTTTAAAAATAGGATTATGATTACGAAACGAAAAATATGAATGTTATTTTTAGACAGCGTTATTTTTATTATTTTCCCCCTTTTTCAGCAAAAGTCGTTATATATTCCCGAATTTATAAAAACGGACGTCCGTTTATTGAATACAATAGATTCGTATCAATTGATGAAAATCCTTCTTTTAAACAAATATTTTTTTTAGGGGAAATTGACGAAAAAAATTTTTTGACTTTTTGTAAACGTTAACAATGCTGTTAAATCAATATAATCAAAGATGTATGTACGATTAAAAATTAAAAATTTTCTAAAAATTTACTTGATTTATTTAGAAAGGAGAGTAAACTAGGAAACAATAAAAAATTCATAGAACATAGGAGGCGCTTTCCAGTGAACGAGCAATGGATTTTCTTAAATGGAGAATTTGTTCCAAAAGACGAGGCAAAAGTTTCAGTATATGATCATGGTTATTTATATGGCGATGGAGTATTTGAAGGAATTAGAGTATATAGCGGTAATGTTTTCCGTTTGAGAGAGCATCTTGTCCGGTTATATGAATCAGCAAAATCCATCATGTTAGAAATTCCATATTCTTTAGATGAAGTAACGCATATTGTTGTTGAGACGATTCGACAAAATAAATTATCTAATGGATACATTCGCCTTGTTGTATCGAGAGGAGCAGGAAATCTTGGATTAGATCCTGATTCTTGTAAGAAACCGAATGTAGTAGTAATTGCAGAACAACTATCTTTATTCCCGCAAGAATATTATGAAAAGGGGATTCCGGTTGTAACAGTTGCAACGCGCCGAAACCGTCCAGATGTTTTGTCGCCTCAAGTAAAATCTTTAAATTACTTAAACAATATTTTAGTTCGTATTGAAGCGAAATTAGCTGGAGTACAAGAAGCACTTATGTTAAATGATCAAGGATACGTAGCTGAAGGATCGGGAGATAACGTGTTTATTGTAAAAGGAAATAAATTAATTACACCACCAAGTTCTGCTGGAGCGTTAGAAGGCATTACACGAAACGCTATATTAGAAATCGGTGAAAAACTTGGATATGACGTTAGAGAAGAGTTATTTACAAGACATGATGTATATGTAGCTGATGAAGTATTTTTAACAGGAACGGCTGCTGAAGTAATTGCTGTTACGACAGTAGATGGTAGAACGATTGGTTTAGGGCAAACAGGTCTACATACGAATCGTTTATTAGAAGAATTCCGAAAGTTAGTTGTAGAAGATGGAGAGAAGATTTACGAAGAAAATAAAGTTGGATAGCAACTCTTTATAACAATAAGAAAGCGTTGAGAGGGAGGAGTAGTTGATTGTGAAGCCTCACAGAGAGTCGGTGGTTGCTGAAAACCGATGGTTCACGTCGACGAACATCGCCCTTGAGTGCTAAGCTGAAGCATTTGTCTAGGCTTAGACGGTAGCTCCGTTATTAGCTAGACTCATTTATGGGTCACTGAGGCAAGAGTATTCTTGCGAAGAAGGGTGGTACCGCGAAATCTTTCGTCCCTTCAGCACATAGCTGGAGTGTGGACGTAGGATTTTTTTTATTGATAAAAGTTTTCAAAAAGGGGGCTTATAAGAACAATGTCTTCAAAAACGGAAGAGAAACTGGCAACTGGTGCACAGCTATTGTTAGAAGCGTTAGAAAAGGAAGGAGTAGAAGTAATTTTCGGTTATCCTGGTGGTGCTGTTTTACCTCTTTATGATGCACTCTATGACTGTGAAATTCCGCATATTTTAACAAGGCATGAGCAAGGAGCTATTCACGCCGCGGAAGGGTATGCCAGAATTACTGGCAATCCAGGGGTTGTCATTGCAACGAGTGGGCCAGGTGCTACAAATGTTATTACGGGCCTAGCAGATGCGATGATTGATTCATTACCACTTGTTGTATTTACAGGGCAAGTAGCAACGACATTAATTGGAAGTGATGCTTTCCAAGAAGCGGATATTATGGGGCTTACGATGCCAGTGACAAAACATAACTATCAAGTGCGAAAGGCTTCAGATTTACCTCGAATTATTAAAGAAGCATTTCATATTGCTAGAACAGGAAGACCAGGCCCAGTCGTTATTGACCTTCCGAAAGATATGGTAGTAGAGCAAGGAGAACGATGTAATGACGTACAAATGGATTTACCAGGATACAATCCTAATTATGAACCGAATTTACTCCAAATAAACAAATTATTACAAGCAATTAGGGCTGCAAACAAGCCGTTAATTTTAGCTGGAGCAGGTGTATTGCATGCGAAGGCTTCGAAAGAGTTAACAAGTTTTGCTCGTAAATATGAAATTCCTGTTGTGCATACATTACTTGGTCTTGGTGGGTTTCCGCCAGATGATGAACTTTTTCTAGGAATGGGAGGAATGCACGGTTCTTACACAGCCAATATGGCGTTATATGAATGCGACTTACTTATTAATATAGGTGCAAGATTTGATGATCGTCTTACTGGGAATTTAGCTTATTTTGCTAAAAAGGCGACTGTTGCGCATATCGATATTGATCCAGCCGAAATCGGAAAAAATGTGCCGACTGAGATTCCAATTGTTGCAAGTGCTAAGCGAGCGCTGGAAGTATTACTTCAACCAGAAGGAAGGAAAGAAAATCATCATAAGTGGCTCTCTTTATTAAAGAGTAGAAAAGAAAAGTATCCACTATCTTATAAAAGGAATTCGGAAAGTATTAAGCCTCAATACGCAATTGATATGTTATATGAAATTACGAAAGGAGAAGCGATTGTAACAACAGATGTTGGGCAACATCAAATGTGGGCAGCCCAATATTATCCGCTCAAAACTCCTGATAAATGGGTAACTTCAGGAGGATTAGGAACGATGGGCTTCGGATTTCCAGCAGCAATTGGTGCGCAAATTGCAAAGCGTGAGGAATTAGTTATTGCAATTGTAGGTGACGCTGGATTTCAAATGACCTTGCAAGAATTAAGTGTGTTAAAAGAACACTCATTGCCTGTTAAAGTATTTATCTTAAATAATGAAGCTTTAGGAATGGTAAGACAATGGCAAGATGAATTTTATAATCAAAGATACTCGCACTCTTTACTGTCGTGTCAACCAGATTTCGTCGCTCTTGCGAATGCGTATGGCATAAAAGGAGTTCGTATAGATGATCCACTTCTTGCAAAGAAGCAAATACAGCAGGCGATTGAATTACAAGAACCAGTCGTAATTGATTGCCGTGTACTTCAATCAGAAAAGGTAGTGCCGATGGTTGCGCCAGGGAAAGGTGTTCACCAAATGGAGGGAGTGGAAAAAAGGTGAAGAGAATTGTTACAGCGACAGTTCGAAATCAAAGTGGTGTGTTAAACCGAATTACGGGTGTTATGACACGAAGACATTTTAATATTGAAAGTATTTCAGTAGGTCATACGGAATCATCGGACATATCGCGGATGACGATTGTTGTACACGTTGAAAATGAACAGCAAGTGGAACAGTTAATTAAACAACTTCATAAGCAAATTGATGTTCTGAAAGTATCAGATATTACAGAAGAAGCGATGATCGCAAGAGAACTTGCACTTATTAAAGTAGCAACATCAGTAGCAAGAGCAGAATTATATAGTTTAATTGAACCGTTTCGAGCCGCTGTAATAGATGTTGGGAAGGATTCCATAGTTGTGCAAGTAACTGGTACGCAGGAGAAAGTAGAAGCATTAATTGAATTACTTCGTCCGTATGGTTTGAAAGAAATTGCTAGAACAGGTGTAACAGCGTTTACGCGTAGTATGAAAAAACAAGATAAGCAAGTTATGTTAATTCAATAACCATTTAAATATAGGGGGAAATGAAAATGACAAAAGTTTATTATGAGAAAGATGTAACGGTAAATGTATTAAAAGAAAAGAGAGTAGCAATCATTGGATATGGCTCGCAAGGTCATGCACATGCACAAAACTTACGTGATAACGGATTTGATGTAGTAGTAGGTTTAAGAAAAGGGAACTCTTGGGATAAAGCGAAAGAAGATGGATTTTCTGTATATACAGTAGCAGAAGCAGCGGAAAAAGCTGATGTAGTAATGATTCTACTACCGGATGAACTGCAGCCAGAAGTATATGAAGCGGAAATTGCGCCAAATTTAAAGGCAGGAAATTCTCTCGTTTTTGCTCACGGATTTAATGTGCACTTTGATCAAGTGAAACCACCAACTAATGTAGATGTATTTCTAGTAGCACCAAAAGGTCCAGGGCATCTTGTGCGCCGTACATTTGCTGAAGGCGGAGCTGTTCCTGCATTATTTGCAATATACCAAGATGCAACAGGAGTTGCGACTGAAAAGGCACTTTCTTATGCTGATGGAATTGGAGCGACGAGAGCCGGTGTATTAGAAACGACGTTTAAAGAAGAAACAGAAACAGATTTATTTGGAGAGCAAGCTGTGCTTTGCGGCGGAGTAACTGCACTAGTAAAAGCTGGATTTGAAACGTTAGTTGATGCCGGTTATCAACCGGAACTTGCATATTTTGAATGTTTACATGAACTAAAACTAATCGTTGACCTTATGTATGAAGGCGGACTTGAAAATATGAGATATTCAGTTTCAGATACAGCGCAGTGGGGCGACTTCGTATCAGGCCCACGCGTTGTTACGGAAGATACGAAGAAAGCGATGGGTGCAGTGCTAGCAGAAATTCAAGATGGTACATTTGCAAGAGGCTGGATTGCAGAGCATAAAGCAGGAAAACCAAATTTCCATGCGACAAATGAGAAAGAGAATGAACACGAAATCGAAGTAGTTGGACGTAAATTACGTGAAATGATGCCGTTTGTACAGCCGCGAGTAAAGGCAGGGGTTAAATAATATGAAGCAGATTTTGTTCATGGATACGACGCTACGTGATGGCGAACAATCACCAGGAGTGAATTTAAATGAACAAGAGAAATTGCAAATTGCAAGGCAATTAGAGAGACTAGGTATTAATGTCATGGAAGCTGGTTTTGCAGCAGCTTCCGAAGGGGATTTTCAATCGGTAAAACGCATCGCAAATACCATTCAAAATGCTACAGTTATGAGTTTAGCTAGAGCGAAAGAAAGTGATATTCGAAGAGCATATGAAGCCGTGAAAGGTGCTGTATCTCCTCGTCTACACGTATTTTTAGCTACAAGTGATATTCATATGAAATATAAACTTTGTATGTCAAAAGAAGATGTATTAGATAGTATTCACCGCTCGGTGACACTCGGGAAATCATTATTTCCGACAGTACAATTTTCAGCAGAAGATGCGACAAGAACAGCAAAAGCTTTTTTAGTTGAAGCAGTTGAAGTTGCAATTCGTGCAGGAGCGAATGTAATTAATATTCCAGATACAGTTGGATATACGAATCCAGAAGAATATTATTCTCTTTTTAAATACTTACAAGAATCCGTTCCTTCATATGAAAAAGCAATTTTCTCTTGTCATTGTCACGATGATCTTGGGATGGCAGTAGCGAATTCATTAGCTGCGGTTGAAGGCGGAGCGTTGCAAGTAGAAGGAACAATTAATGGAATTGGAGAAAGAGCAGGGAATGCGGCGTTAGAAGAAGTCGCAGTTGCTCTTCATATTAGAAAAGATCTCTATAAAGCGGAGTCTTCTATGACGCTAAAAGAGATTAAAGCGACGAGTACATTAGTAAGCAGATTAACCGGTATGGTTGTACCGAAAAATAAAGCGATTGTTGGAGCGAATGCATTTGCTCATGAATCAGGAATTCATCAAGATGGTGTATTAAAAGAAGTGACAACGTATGAGATTATTGAACCAGAGCTAGTAGGCGAATCTCAAAATCTATTCGTACTTGGAAAACATTCTGGACGTCACGCGTTTACAGAAAAAATGAAAGAGCTTGGTTATGAATTTACAAAGGAAGAACGAGATGCGGTGTTTGAAGCCTTTAAAAAATTAGCTGATCGTAAGAAGGAAATTACTGAGGAAGATTTACGTGCACTTATGCTTGGGGAATCAGCATTTGCGGCTCAGCAATATAACATTACGCAACTACAAGTACATTTTGTATCAAATAGTACACAATGCGCGACAGTTGTGCTAAAAGACGAAGAAGGAAATGTATACGAAGATGCAGCCACTGGTTCTGGTAGTATTGAGGCGATTTATAATGCAATCCAAAGAATTTTAGGATTAGAATGTGAATTGGCGGATTATCGCATACAATCTATTACACAAGGTCAAGATGCACTGGCTCATGTTCATGTTGAATTAAAAGAAGGAACGCATCAAGTATCAGGTTTTGGTGTTGCACAAGACGTATTGGAAGCTTCGGCGAGAGCATATGTCCATGCAGCAGGGAAATTGAAATCTTTTATCCAGCTTGTGAAATAAGTGTTTGATAGGTGAGAGAAGCCTTCCTCACCTATCAAATTAAAGTTCTGAAAATTCAGTTAAAAGGAGTGTTGAAATTGGAAAAACGTATCGTTTGTTTAGCTGGTGATGGTGTTGGCCCAGAAGTTATGGAAAGTGCGAAGGAAGTATTGCATATGGTAGAGAGGTTATATGGGCATCATTTTCATTTGCAAGATGAGTATTTTGGCGGGAGTGCTATCGATGTAAATGGGCAACCATTACCGCAACGAACGCTTGCCGCTTGTTTAGCAAGTGATGCGGTTTTACTTGGAGCGGTTGGTGGACCAAGGTGGGATAGCGCGAAGGAAAGACCGGAGAAAGGATTATTAGCTCTAAGAAAAGGGCTTGGAGTATTTGCAAATGTTCGCCCTGTAACGGTAGAAAGCGCAACGGCACATTTATCGCCATTAAAAAACGCTGATGAAATTGATTTCGTTGTCGTTCGTGAATTAACAGGTGGAATTTATTTTTCTTATCCGAAAGAAAGAACGGACGAAGTAGCAACAGATACACTTACGTATCATCGACATGAAATTGAACGGATCGTTTCTTATGCCTTTCAATTAGCGAGTAAGCGGAAGAAAAAAGTAACATCTATTGATAAGGCGAATGTTTTAGAATCTAGTAAACTATGGAGAACTGTTACGGAAGAAGTAGCACTTCGTTATCCAGACGTTGAACTAGAACATATTTTAGTAGATGCAGCTGCGATGGAGTTAATTCGGAATCCAGGACGGTTTGATGTAATTGTAACGGAAAACTTATTTGGGGATATTTTGAGTGACGAAGCTTCAGTATTAGCGGGATCATTAGGAATGCTTCCATCAGCAAGTCATGCAGAAAAGGGACCTTCATTATACGAGCCTATTCACGGATCAGCGCCGGATATTGCCGGAAAAAATAAGGCGAATCCAATTGCAATGATGCGCTCTGTTGCAATGATGCTTGGGCAATCATTTGAATTAACGAGAGAAGGGAATGCAATTGAATCTGCGATATCTGCAGTTCTTAAATTAGGAAAATGTACAGTAGATATCGGAGGAGATGAGACGACAACTTCATTTACGAAGGCAGTTATACAAGAGATGGAAGAGCAAGCGTTAGTAGGGAGAGGGAGATAATGGGAAAAAGGCTGCTAGATAAACTTTGGGAAAGACACGTAGTTACGACAAACGAAAATGGATTAGATTTATTATATATCGATCTTCATCTTGTTCATGAAGTAACGTCACCGCAAGCCTTTGAAGGCTTGCGGCTTACAAATCGAACGGTTCGCAGATCTGATTTAACATTCGCAACGATGGATCATAATATTCCAACGAAAGATGTTTGGAATATTACCGATCGCATTGCGAAACAGCAACTAGATACACTCCGGGAAAATTGTAAACAATTTCAGGTGCCGTTAGCGGATATCGGGGATGAAGAGCAAGGGATTGTTCATGTTATCGGACCAGAACTTGGACTTACACAACCAGGAAAAACAATTGTTTGTGGTGATAGTCATACAGCAACGCATGGTGCGTTTGGCGCGCTAGCATTTGGCATTGGTACGAGTGAAGTGGAGCATGTATTGGCAACGCAAACGTTATGGCAACGAAAGCCGAAAGCGATGGGTATTGAGTTAAAAGGAAAATTACAGAAAGGTGTTTACGCAAAAGATATTATTTTGCATTTCCTTTCAAAGTACGGTGTAGCAGTTGGAACTGGATATGTAATGGAATTTTACGGAGAGACGATTGAGGCTATGGAGATGGAAGAGAGAATGACGCTTTGTAATATGGCAATTGAAGGAGGAGCAAAGGCTGGTATTATAGCACCAGATGAAAAAACATTTGCTTATGTAAAAGGACGTAAATATGCACCGAATGACTTTGAAACATTCGAGAAGAAATGGTCTGAACTTTATACAGATTCAGATGCAATTTATGATTTACATATTACGATAGATGTGACGGATTTAGCACCGTACGTTACGTGGGGAACCAACCCGAGTATGGGTGTTCGTATTGATGAAAAATTGCCAGAAAAGCAGGATGCAAATGACGAAAGAGCATTTTCTTATATGGGATTAAGCCCTGGACAAAGCACGTATGACATTCCTGTTCAGCATGTTTTCATTGGATCTTGTACAAATTCCAGGCTTTCTGATTTAGAAATTGCTGCATCTGTTGTGAAAGGGAGAAAGGTAAAAGAAGGTGTGCGAGCGCTCGTTGTACCTGGATCGAAAAGAGTAAGGGAAGCTGCGATGCAAAAAGGGCTACATCACATATTTGAAGAAGCTGGATTTGAATGGAGAGAACCTGGATGCTCAATGTGTCTTGGAATGAATCCAGATCAAGTACCTGAAGGAGAACATTGTGCTTCGACTTCAAATCGTAATTTTGAAGGAAGACAAGGAAAAGGGGCACGAACACATTTAGTTAGCCCAGCAATGGCGGCAGCAGCTGCGTTATACGGTCATTTTGTTGATACTAGAAAGGAGAGTTATGATGGAGCCATTTCGTATTCATAAAGGTACTGCTGCAGTACTGATGAATGATAACATTGATACAGATCAAATTATTCCGAAGCAATACTTAAAGAGAATTGAAAGGACGGGATTTGGAAAATATTTATTCGATGAATGGCGTTATGATAATAACCGCCATGAAAACCCTAATTTTCCGCTTAATGCACAAAATAGAAAAGGAGCAAGTATATTAATTACAGGTGATAATTTTGGTTGCGGTTCTTCAAGAGAACATGCTCCGTGGGCGCTTGCTGATTATGGTTTTCGCGTTATTATCGCCGGCGGGTTTGCAGATATTTTTTATATGAATTGTATGAAAAATGGTATGTTACCAATTGTAATGGATAAAGAAATGCGAGAACAACTTGCCAAAACGGATGCGAGAGAACAAATAGAAGTAGATTTAGAGAATGAGGTAATTACAACGAGTACGCACAGATTTCATTTTACGATCGAGAAAATGTGGAAAGAGAAATTATTAAATGGTCTAGACGAAATTAGTATTACGATGCAATATGAACAAGAAATTGTAGAGTATGAAAGGAAAGTAACTTTATATTAAGAAATAACGGAATGTTCAAAATGTATTTACATTCAGAATTAAGTATTATATACTATGTAAAAATCAGAGGAGAAAGGGAGTAAGTATTATGAATATCATGCAATCTATTAAAATGCTTACACAACTACATCATCATACATAAAGCCCTTGAACCTAGCGTGAAAACGTGTAGGCACAAGGGTTATTCCCGTTGTACCTACACTCTACTAAAGAGCCTTGTAGGTATTTTGTCTACAAGGCTCTTTTTATTTTCGGTTTAGGTGAATGAAATGGGCATACATTAGAAAGGGAAAGGTGTGAGAATTTAGATGACAAAATGGAAACGGGCAAACCCAAATGGAACGAGAGACTATTTATTCGAAGAATGTACGTTAATTGAAGAAGTGGAGCAAAAATTAAGACGTACTTTTTTAGGGCGAGGTTATGAGGAAATAAGGACACCTACAATTGAATTTTATGATGTTTTTGCTTTTCAAAATAGACCGATAGATGAAGAAAAGATGTATAAATTTTTTGATGAAAAAGGACGGATTATCGTGTTACGTCCAGATATGACAATTCCTTTAGCGAGAGTGATGGGAACGCAGAGGTGGGATACGCCGCTTAAACTGACGTATGGCGGGAATGTATTTCGGGCGAATGAGTCCCTTACTGGAAAATATAATGAAATTGTACAAAGTGGTATTGAAATTATAGGGATTGATAACGTAAGAGCTGAAATTGAATGCGTCATAAGCGTCATTCAATCACTTCAAAAGGTGAAGGTGCAATCTTTTACAATAGAGATTGGGCAAGTGCAGTTATATAAATGTATTGTAAAAAAACTCTCCATTCATGAGGAAGAAGAGAGAGTACTTAGGACATACATTGAAAGTAAAAATTATGCGGCTCTATCAAATTTTATTAGAGAAAAGAAATTAGATCAATGTGATGAAACAGTAAGATTACTTGAGAAATTACCAAGGCTATTTGGGAATTTAGAAGTGATTGAGGAAGCAGAAAAACTCGCCTCAAGTAATGAAATGAAAATGGCGATTGCAAGAGTGAAAGAAATATATGAAGCAATTGAAAAACTAGGCTATGGATCTTACATATCAATTGATTTAGGTATGATCCAACATTTAGATTACTATACGGGAGTTATTTTCAAAGGGTATATATATGAAATTGGAGAAGAAATTGTTAGTGGCGGAAGATATGATGAGTTAATTGGAAATTTTGGAGAGATGCTGCCGGCTGTTGGACTCGCGGTGCAAGTCAATCAAATTGTGAAGGCGCTGCAAGAGCAACAAGAACCATATGAACGAAAAGGAATAGATATTATTATTCATTATGAGTTAAATAGATTAGCAGAAGCGGAAAGATTACGAAATTTGCTTCAAAAGAACGGAAAAAAAGTAGAGCTATCCTTATTCTCTAATGTAAACGACACCTTTCAATTTGCAAGAAAAAATCAAATAGTAACGGTCGTTGAGGCAAAGAACGAATCATTAGTGGAATATGTATGGAAAGAGAAATGGGTAGTCCAGAAAGAAGGAGAAACTTCATGCGTAACATTCAAATTGCGTTAACGAAAGGAAGATTAGAAAAACATGTGATTCCGCTCTTTGAGCAGATTGGGATTGATTGTTCGGAGCTCAAAAATAAAGGACGAAAGCTTGTCTTTCAAAGTAAAAATACAGATATCTCATTTATTTTAGTGAAAGCAGTAGATGTTGCTACTTATGTAGAACATGGAGTAGCTGATATTGGGGTCGTTGGAAAAGATATTTTAATGGAAAATGAGAAAGATATTTACGAAATGTTGGATTTAGGAGTGGGCGTGTGTAAGTTTTGTGTTGCTTCTATTCCTACGTATAATCCGAAGAGCTACCGAAAGAAACGCATTGCGACGAAATATCCACATATTACTTCTAACTATTTTCATGATAAAGGGGAGGATGTAGAAATTATCAAAATAGAAGGTTCTGTAGAAATTGCTCCTATTCTTGGATTGGCAGATGCAATTGTTGATATTGTGGAAACAGGAAAAACATTACAAGAAAATGGGCTCATTGTATTTGAGGAAATGTGTTCTATATCTGCTCGAATGATTGTAAATAAGGCTGCATTAAAAACTAAAAAAGACGAAATATTCAGTATTGTAAATATGATGGAGCAAGAAATTTTGTCAGGAAAATAGGGGGACTTGTAATGGAGATAGTTTGTGAAGATTTTCAAAAGGCGTTATCGAAAATAAAATTGCTACGAGAAAACGCTAATATAATAGAAGAAACTGTTCAAAGAAGTGTAAGTGAAATCGTTCGAAATGTAAGGAAGAGTACGGATGAGGCTCTATCTTTTTATACAAAAAAGTTTGATGGTGTGGAGACTAAAGCGTTTCGTGTAAGTGAAGAAGAAATAAAACAAGCGGGTATGTTTGTAGAACATTCATTTTTAGAAGCGTTACAAGAGGCGAAGAAAAACATTATTTCGTATCACGAAAAGCAAAAAAGGCAATCTATATTCGATTGCGCGAGTAAAGGTATCATTAGAGGACAAATCATTCGGCCTTTAGAAAATGTAGGGGTATATGTACCGGGCGGAACGGCTTCGTACCCTTCATCAGTATTAATGAATGTATTGCCAGCAAAACTCGCAGGTGTGAAAAAAATTGTAATGGTAACACCACCAAGGCAAGGGGGAATTGATCCACATATTTTAGTTGCTGCAAGCCTTGCAGGAGTAGATGAAATTTATACGATAGGTGGTGCGCAAGCAATTGCTGCTTTAGCATATGGGACGGAATCGATTCCAAAAGTGGATAAAATAGTTGGACCAGGAAATTTGTACGTCGCTCTGGCGAAACGAGAAGTATACGGAATAGTAAATATCGATATGATTGCTGGACCGTCAGAAATTGTAGTTATTGCTGATGAAACCGGTAATGCAAAATATATCGCTGCTGATTTATTATCACAAGCAGAACATGACGAGAGAGCAACAGCAATTTGTATTACAACGAATATAGAGTTAGCAAAAGAAGTAGAAAGAGAGATAGAAAGACAGTTAGAAACATTACCAAGAAGCGAAATTGCACGTGAATCGATAAATAGAAATGGAGCTATCTTTATCGTTCCTTCTTTAGATGAGGCGCTACAATTATCGAATGAAATCGCTCCAGAACATTTAGAGTTACATATAAAAGAACCGATGAATGCTCTAGCTTATGTGAAACATGCAGGATCTATCTTTCTTGGTTCATATGCACCGGAACCGCTCGGTGATTATTTAGCAGGACCGAATCACGTGTTACCGACAAGTGGAACGGCAAGGTTTTTCTCACCGTTATCAGTCGATGATTTCGTGAAAAAATCAAGCTTTCTGTCTTATACGGAGGAAGCGTTAAGAGATGTACAACATCATATTGTAGAACTTGCCAATAAAGAAGGGTTACATGCGCATGCGAGAGCAATTCAAATAAGATTTGAGGAGGAAGAATAATGCGTGAGTGCAGTCAAATACGTGAGACGACAGAAACAAAAATAAAATTAAGTTTACAGCTTGATGAAGGCAAGAACGTTTCTGTACAAACGGGAGTTGGATTTTTTGATCATATGCTAACTTTATTTGCAAGGCATGGAAGATTCGGTTTACAAGTGGAGGCGGAAGGCGATGTATTCGTTGATGCGCATCATACAGTTGAAGATGTTGGAATTGTACTCGGAAATTGTTTGAAAGAAGCATTGCAAAATAAAGAGGGGATTAACCGTTATGGCTCCGCATATGTACCGATGGATGAATCTTTAGGTTTTGTCGCAATTGATATTAGCGGGCGCTCATATATTGTGTTTCAAGGAGAATTAACGAATCCGAAGCTAGGGGATTTTGATACAGAACTAACAGAAGAATTTTTTAGAGCAGTTGCTCATGCTGCCAATATTACATTACACGCTCGCATTTTATACGGAAGCAATACACATCACAAAGTTGAAGCGTTATTTAAAGCGTTTGGTAGAGCGCTTAGAGAAGCAGTCGAAAGAAATGCCAGCATTACTGGTGTAAATTCCACGAAAGGGATGTTGTAATTGATTGCTATTATAGATTATGGAATGGGAAATATTCGCAGTGTGGAACAAGCATTACAATATATTGGAGCAGAGTACATCGTAACGGGTGATAAAGAAAAGATTTTTAGAAGTGATGGAGTAATCTTACCAGGAGTAGGTGCATTTCCGAAAGCGATGGATGTATTGGAAGAAAAAAATTTAGTGCGTGTATTAAAAGAAGTCGGGAGTTCAGGAAAACCGCTTCTGGGCATTTGCCTAGGGATGCAGCTTTTATTTGAAAAAAGTGAGGAACTACAAGACTGTAACGGATTAAGTTTATTGCCAGGTGTTATTCGAAAGTTAAAGGTTCCTTATAAAATTCCACATATGGGATGGAATGAGTTAAAGAAAGAGGGAGAAATAGCACTTTGGAATGGAGTAGAGGACGGTTCTTTCGTATATTATGTTCACTCTTATTATGCAGATTGTCCAAATGAAATTGTGTATGGGATAAGTGAATATGGAGTGAAAGTACCTGGTTTTGTAGCAAAAGGAAATATATACGGCGCACAGTTTCATCCTGAAAAAAGCGGTGACATTGGAATGCAAATGTTGAAAAATTTCAAAGGGGTGGTAGAGGCATGGAAATCTTCCCAGCTATCGATTTAAAAGAGGGGCGATGCGTTAGACTTTATCAAGGAGAGTTTAGTAAAGAAACAGTAATGAATGAAGATCCGGTTGCGCAAGCGATTATATTCGAAAAATTGGGAGCGAAAAAGTTGCACATTGTTGATTTAGATGGTGCAATTGCTGGCGAGTCAGTAAATTTGCTCGTTATTGAAAGAATTTGCAAGGCAATACGTATTCCTGTGCAAGTTGGAGGCGGAATTCGATCACTTGTAGCGGTAGAGAAGTTATTGTCAGTAGGTGTAGATAAAGTGATTTTAGGAACAGCTGCTCTTTATGATAAGGAATTTTTAGAAGAAGCAGTTCTTCTATATAAAGAGAAAATCATTGTTGGAATTGATGCGAAAAATGGTTTCGTAGCAACGAGAGGCTGGCTTGATGTGTCTGAAATTTCTTACATTTATTTAGCGAAGCAAATGGAGAATGTAGGTGTTCAAACGATTGTGTTTACAGACATTTCGAAAGACGGGACACTTGCAGGGCCGAATTTAGAGCAATTGGAGTTACTACAAAAAAGCGTGAGCATTCGTCTTATTGCTTCTGGAGGAGTGGCATCTATTCAAGATGTGAAAAAATTAAATGATATGAATATATACGGCGTCATAATTGGTAAGGCTCTTTATGAGAAAACGATTGATTTAGAAGAAGTGCTAGAGGTAACAAAGTTATGTTAGCGAAACGCATTATTCCATGTCTAGATGTGAAAGAGGGCCGAGTCGTAAAGGGTGTAAATTTTATAGGGTTACAAGACGTCGGTGATCCTGTTGAAATAGCCGCTTTATATAATGAGGCGGGAGCAGATGAAATTGTATTTTTAGATATTACGGCAACGCATGAAGGACGAAAAACAATTATAGATGTTGTAGAAAAAACAGCTTCGAAAGTATTTATTCCTCTTACAGTTGGCGGGGGGATTTCAAGTGTTAAAGATATGTACAATTTACTAAGAGCTGGAGCGGATAAAGTTTCAATCAACTCAGCGGCAGTGGGAAATCCAAAGCTAATCGAAGAAGGGGCAGAACACTTTGGCTCACAATGTATTGTCGTAGCAATTGATGCTAGAAAAGTAGCAGAAGAAAAGTGGAATGTTTATGTGAACGGCGGAAGAGTTGATACGGGTATGGATGCAATCGGATGGGCAAAACGCGTTGCCGAGCTAGGGGCAGGCGAAATTTTGTTAACGAGTATGGATGCAGATGGAACGAAAAACGGGTATGATCTTCGTTTAACAGAAGAAATTTCAAAAAGCGTTTCCGTACCAGTCATCGCGTCAGGCGGATGTGGTCATGTTGATCACATTATAGAAGTTTTTCAAAAGACAACAGTTGATGCAGCACTTGCGGCATCCATCTTTCATTATGGTGAGGCGACAGTGCAGGACGTAAAGAGAAAATTAAGAAATGCAAATGTTGAGGTGCGGTTATGAAACCTAACTTTTCAAAAGGATTATTACCAGCAGTTGTAATTGAAGAAGGGACAAAAGAAGTTTTAATGCTAGCTTATATGAATGAAGAAGCATATGAAAAAACGCTAGAAACGAAAAGAACATGGTTTTATTCTCGTTCAAGACAATCGTTATGGAACAAAGGAGAAACATCAGGAAATGTCCAATATGTGCAATCTCTTTATTTAGATTGTGATCAAGATTCAATTGTTGTTGTCGTAAAGCAAGTGGGACCTGCTTGTCATACAGGAGAGAAAACATGTTTTCACTACAAAATTATATAGGGGGATACATATGGAAAATGCCTTTAAATTACTATTTGAAACAATTGAAGAACGAAAGGGAAATCCACTTCCTGAATCGTATACAAATTATTTATTTTCAAAAGGAGAAGATAAAATTTTAAAGAAAATTGGTGAAGAATGCACGGAAGTAATTATCGCATCTAAAAATAATGACAAAAAAGAATTAGTGAAAGAAATGGTTGATGTATTGTATCACTGCTTTGTTTTATTAGCTGAAAAAAATATATCATTAGAAGATGTTATGGAGGAAGTGACAGAAAGAAATGGGAAGCTTTCGCGAGTAGGGGACAGAAGTGAAATAGATACATTATAAGGGGGAAATGTAGATGAAGGTGGATTATCACATTCATTTAGAAGAAGGGCCATATTCAATAGGATGGCTAGCTAAAATAAATGAAGCATTGCAACATTATGAACCGCTTAAAGAAGAAAAACATTCTATGGAATGGCTTGTGAAAACACAAGAACACCTGCAAAGACGTGTGAAAGAAGGGCCATTTACAACGAAATGGATTGATTTATATTTAGAAGAAGCTTTGCGAAAAGGTATAAAAGAAGTTGGTATTGTCGATCATTTATACCGTTTTTATGAAGCGAAAGAATACTATGAAAGATATGTCGATATAAGTGATTCAGGGCTTGGTCGTTTACAGAAGGAATGGTTAGGTCAAGTAAGGGTAGCGTCACTGCATGATTTTACAAAGACAATTGAAGAGGCGAAAGAACGATGGAGTAAACGAGGCGTGATGCTAAAACTTGGAATTGAAGCGGATTATTTTATTGGTGGTGAACAAGAATTACAATCTTTACTCGCATTAGGAGATTTTGATTATGTAATTGGTTCTGTTCATTTTTTAAATGGCTGGGGATTTGATAATCCAGATACGAAAGAATATTTTAAAGAACATGACTTATATGCTTTATATGATACGTTTTTCAAAACGGTTGAGTGTACAGTTCGCTCTAATTTATTTGATATTATAGCTCATCTTGATAACATAAAAGTATTTAATTATCGGTTAGATGAAAATGAACAACTTTCATATTATAAGGAAATTGCGCGTGCGTTAGTAGAAACAAATACGGCAACGGAAATAAATGCAGGATTGTACTATCGCTATCCTGTACGCGAAATGTGTCCAAGTCCGCTATATTTACAAGTATTAGCTAAGTATGGCGTTCCAGTTACTCTCTCCTCAGATGCTCATTATCCGAATGATTTAGGAAAATATGTGGCAGAGAATATAAAGACGTTACGTAATCATGATATTTCTCACATAGCTACATTTACGAAACGAGTAAGAACGATGAGATTACTGGAAGAAGAAGTAACAATTTCAAAATGATCACGATTTTTTGATGAAAACCACCCTTTTTGTTCAAAATAAGAAAGAATAAGAAGGAGGGTAAGAAATGGTGAAACAACAAAATAAACAAAATGTACAAGATGTACAAGGTGCACAGCAACAAGCTTATACTTCTGAAACGAATGCTACATCTCAATCAGTTATTGAGGAACAAATTAGCGATACAGTTGCAGAGGGAACGATCGATGCAAAGCTTGGACAAGAATCGCAAGAGAAAGCGTAAGAAAAGGGGAGAGATGGATCTCCTCTTTTCTTATGGGGAAAAAATGTCGATTTTCAAAACTATGATCAAATTCCTTGGTTTTTATAGGTGGATTTCTTACAATGAAAGATAAGAGATATCTTATTTTTTATAGAAGAGGTGTTAGTAGTGGCAAAAATATTAGTAGCAGGGAAAATTCCAGCAATCGGATTAGAACTATTAAAGGATCATGATGTAGAAATGTATGATAAAGATGCATTAATTTCTTTAGATGAATTAACAGATCGTGTAAAAGATAAAGATGCATTGTTAAGTCTACTTTCTACAAAGGTGACAAAAGAAGTTATTGATGCGGCACCTAATTTGAAGATTGTTGCAAACTACGGTGCTGGTTACGATAATATTGATTACTCGTATGCCGGAGAAAAAGGGATTGCGGTAACGAATACACCGAAAGTATCAACTGAAGCGACAGCAGAATTAACATTTGCACTTCTTTTAGCAGCTGCACGTAGAATTCCTGAAGGCGATACATTATGTCGTACAACTGGATTTAATGGATGGGCACCATTATTTTTCTTAGGCCGTGAAGTACACGGTAAAACAATTGGAATTATTGGTCTTGGAGAAATCGGAAAGGCAGTTGCAAAGCGTGCGAAAGCGTTTGGAATGAATGTTTTATATACAGGACCAAATCGAAAGCCTGAAGCTGAAAGTGAACTGGAAGCAACATATGTAACATTGGAAGAATTATTACAAACAGCAGACTTTATTACAATTAATTGTGCTTATAATCCGAAATTGCATCATATGATTGATGATGAACAGTTTAAAATGATGAAGAAAACAGCGTATATTGTAAATGCTTCACGTGGACCAATTATGAATGAAGCGGCACTTGCTCATGCATTAAAAACGAATGAAATTGAAGGAGCAGCTCTTGACGTGTTTGAATTTGAACCGAAAATTACAGAAGAGCTAAAAGGATTAAAGAATGTAGTACTTGCTCCTCACGTAGGAAATGCAACGTTCGAAACGCGTGATGCGATGGCTGAAATGGCAGTAAGAAATATTTTAGCCGTATTAAAAGGGGAAGAGCCTGTAACACCTGTAAATCAAAAAGTAGTAGTTACAAAATAAAAAGAAACCTTCCGGAATCGGAAGGTTTCTTATTTTTCTTTATTTGCTCTTTTAGACGGTCTTTGTCTGAGAAATTGAGATAGCATATACAAAATATATAGTGGAATAGCAATGAATAAGAAAACAGAAAAATTACCGAACCCTGTTTGGTACATTGTTATAATGATTCCAACTAGAAATAGTGTAATAATGATGCTATATCGTGGAATTGGTACATCTTTTAAACTTGGGATACGAATGCGGCTCACCATTAAAAATGCGAACGTTACAAATACTGTAATAAGAACGATTTTTGGAATGGTATGTGAAAATAATGTTAAGAAAGCAACAAGCCCTCCCGCTGCTGTAATCGGTACGCCAGTGAAATATTTCATTGAAGTAGAAGATGGTGTTACATTAAATCGTGCTAAACGGTATGCTCCGAAAAGAGGGAATAGTCCCGCTATGTATAGTCCGATGATTCCGTAATTGGAGAAAGATGTGTAATACATGAGAACAGCAGGTGCTGCACCAAATGTTACGACATCCGCCAGCGAGTCAAGCTCTTTTCCCATTTGTGAATCAACACGTAATAAACGAGCAACACGTCCATCAAGACTATCTAACATCATCCCGATAAGTACTAAAATAGCAGCTGATTTATAATATCCTAAAGATGCATAGCCGATTGATAAGAATCCACTATATAAATTTCCGAGCGTAAATAAGTTTGGAATAGCTGCTCTATACAAAATCTGATCCCTTGCTTTCTGTAATAAATTCTTAATTAGTTTATGAAATTTTACTTATTTTATCATACCATAAATTTCTTCCTCATACGAAAAAAATTCCCAATTTGTGAAAGATTTCATAGCGGAATGATTTGAAAAATAAGTAAAAAAAGAAGCAACTTTTATAAAAGTTGCTTCTGGTGCTATTCAAATTTCGTTGTCATTGTTCCGGTTTTATAACGATTGTTAGGGTCGAAACGTAATAAGTCTCCATAAATGAGTTTGTCGGAAAGTTTCAATTCAGTTTTTGCTTTTTCAATATTTGGTTGACATAATGAAATGTCCGCTTCTTCACCTGTATTTCGTTTATAGCACATGTTTTTTGTATAAACATAGTTTTCCGAAACGAAGCTACCATCACGCATTACCATAAGTGGATCTTCTTCTTTAATAAATAGGTCAGTTCCAAATTCAACTGATTGATTTGTTTTAACACCAAGTAAATGAAGTAGCGTTGGTTTAATATCAATTTGACCAGATACTTTAGAAATGACTTTTCCTTCTTGACCAGGTACATGAATAATGAGAGGGACGCGTTGTAATTGCATAGAATCAAACGGTGTAATAGCGTCTTTCCCAAGGAACTGAGCCATAGCTGCATTATGGTTTTCAGAAATACCGTAATGATCTCCATAAATGACAATAACGGAATTATCATACAGTCCTTCCTCTTTTAATTGTTTAATAAATAATTTCAGAGCTTCATCCGTGTAACGAACGGTTGGGAAGTAGCGGTTTACAACACCACTTTCCGAATTAAACTCATCAACATATTGATCTTCTGGATTTAGAAGAAATGGAAAATGGTTTGTTAAAGTAATAAATTTTGTATAGAACGGTTGTGGTAAAGATTTTAGCTTTGGAATCGATTGTTCAAAGAACTCTTTATCTTTTAATCCCCAACCGACAGACATTTGTTCTATGCCTACGTAATCATTTAAATTAAAGTAACGATCATATCCAAGTGCAGGATACATTACATCACGATTCCAAAACGTTTTATCGTTGGAATGGAAGACAGCAGAAGAATATCCGTATTTTTTTAATTGTTCTGGTGTAGCTGTATATTCATTTGTTGCGTGAGTAAAGAATACAGAACCGCGGTCTAGCGGATAAAGTGAATTTTCAACGATAAATTCAGCATCAGAAGTTTTACCTTGTCCGGTTTGATGATAGAAGTTATCGAAATAAAAACTATCTTTAATAAATTCATTTAAAAATGGAGTAATTTCTTTTCCATTTATTTTTTTATTAATAACAAAACTTTGTGTAGATTCCATTGAAATCAAAATGACATTTTTACCTTTTGCAGCTCCAAATAAGTTTTTATCAACTTGCTTATCTTTTGAGTCTGTATAGTTTTTAATTTCAGAGAACCCGTCACCACTTGCAAATACACGTTCAGCCGAAGATTTAGATTGAAGTGTAATATCAAATAGATGATATGTGTATAAGCCTAAATTTTTCACGACAGTTTGACGATCAAATGAGCGTGAGAACATTTGCGGCTTATAAATAACTGAAACGGCAATTTGTAGTGCTAATAGAGCTGTTACACCGCTAAAGAAAGTTCGCTTCTCAGAGCGAGAAAGTGGCGTCTTGTCGCAAAATGCTGGGAATTTACGTGAAAGAAACATTAAAATAATTGCATCTGCAAATAAAAGTAATGTTTTGTACGTAAAGAGTTCTTTTATACTTGTCCCTAAATCAGCCATATTATTTGTTTGAAATAAAACTGGGAACGTAACGAAATCGTTATAAAACCCATAAAACATTGCATTTCCAAATAAAATAAAGGACAGTATAAAACTGATTCCAACTATAATGCGGTTTCGGTGCTTAGATGCAAGTAAAGCAAAACCGAAAAATAAAAGTAACGCAGCTAGTGGATTAATAAAAAGCATAAATTCTTCAAAGAAGTTATCAATTTTAATATCAAATGCTAGCTTGTACACAATATATGTTTTTATCCATAATAAAACGACTGCAACGAGTGCAAATCGCAGTTTTGGAAACAGACGTTGTAGCATAATATACTCCTCTCCTAAAAAGCATGACAGTTCTTGTGAGCCGGTTTGATTAGCGCCTCATTTTATATATACGAACAGTCCTTTGTTATTATGTTTATTATACTATGAGTATCATTATACGAAAATAAAAGAGAGTTGTGGACTTTTTTATAATAATTGAGTAGAAAAAGGGCAGTGGGAGACAATAAAACGGAGTTTCTATGTATGATAATTATCGTGCGCAGAAGAATCGTGTAATAATACGGAGGTTATAATGCGAAAATTATTATATTTTATAGTATGCAGTAGTGTTATACTTTTTGCTTCACCGAGTGTGTCGGTAGCCCAATATGATGCACCTCTTATGGAAGATGCCCTTTATTCTGTTTTATTTCCGAAAATAAATAAAGCAATTGAAAAACAATATGGGAGCTTGAAGCCTTATCAATGTCCTAAAATTATTAGTTTAAAAAAAGTGTATAGCGGTACATATTTATTTCAAGCAAGTATTGAAGTAACGAAGTATGAACGAGTTGCTGGGAAAATTGCTCCACCATTTGAGAAGGTAACGATTACATTTAATAATGAAGAAGGCGAATGGGAAGTGTCAAAGATTTCAGTAAAGCGCTTACCAAATGATACGAAATTAAACTGTAAAAAAACAATATAAAAAATTGTTTGACAAATAAAATGGTCCTTTGGTATTGTTAATAGCAACAATTAGATGTTTGAAAATTAAATAGACTTACCTCATCTACTCTCAAAGGTAGAGGCCGCGATAGGAAAGAGTAAGCTATGGGAGATTTAATGGAATCTGTGATCATAGGTTGAAAGGGACTATTGCCGAAATATATGAATAACCACCTTATTCATATATTGGGACTGCATTGAATAAATGTAGTACTGTCATAATATTTATTTTATGGAGAGCTATTTGGAGATGTTGATGCGGTTTCTTATTTTGAGGAGATAACAACTCGTTTATTTTTTCTATATATTTTTCCTAATAAGAAACGCGTGTGAACATTGTTCCGCGCGTTTTTTGTCTATCTAAAAGCGTGCTGCAATGAATAGAAGATTGGGGTTATGAGTTTTAGAGGAAATAAGGGAGGAATTCAAATGTATTTACACGGCACAAGCCGAATCAATGGGCAAGGACACTTAGAAATTGGAGGGTGCGATACGACGCAGCTAGCAAAACAATACGGAACACCACTTTATGTATACGATGAAGAGTCAATTCGAGGAAAGTGCCGTGCGTTTCATCGTGCGTTTAAAGAAAGTGGTTTCTCTTATCAAGTAGCATATGCAAGCAAGGCGTTCTTGTGCATGGAGATGTGCCGAGTAGCTCGTGAAGAGAATATGTCATTAGATGTTGTTTCTGGAGGAGAATTATATACTGCGCTTCAAGCAGGATTTCCAGCATCGCGCATTCATTTTCACGGCAATAATAAAACAGAAGAAGAAATCGTGATGGCTCTGCAGGCGAATATTGGTTGTTTTGTCGTAGATAATTTCTTAGAATTAGAAATTTTGCATGATTTAGCAGTGCAACATGGGAAATTTGTGAACATATTAATCCGTGTAACGCCTGGAGTAGAGGCGCACACACATGAATATATTACAACAGGTCAAGATGATTCGAAATTTGGATTTGGCGTGTCAAATGGTCAAGCGATGCAAGCAATTGAGTTTGCTTTACAAAAATCAAATTATAATGTGTTAGGAATTCATTCACATATCGGATCACAAATATTTGAAACGGCTGGATTTGTTCGAGCGATTGAAGTTCTTCATCAATTTTTAGAACAAGTGAGAGAGCGCGCGAACTATGTAGTAAAAGTATTAAATGTAGGCGGAGGATTCGGAATACGCTACACAGAGTCAGATACACCATTAACTCTTGAGACATATGTGCGAGCTGTAACAAGTGCGGTGAGGGAACAATTTACGGTATGTAATTATCCGCTTCCAGAAATATGGGTTGAACCAGGCCGTAGTATTGTAGGGGATGCTGGAACGACAATTTATACAGTCGGATCTGTGAAAGACATTCCTGGTATTCGGAAATATGTATCAGTGGATGGTGGGATGACTGATAATTTAAGACCTGCTTTATATAACGCTCGTTATGAAGCGATGTTAGCGAATCGAGGGAATGATGAGAATGAGGAACTTGTTTCGATTGCTGGGAAGTGCTGTGAGAGTGGAGATATGTTAATTTGGGATATTACTCTACCGAAAGTTGCTGCTGCCGATTTACTAGCAATTTCTTGTACAGGGGCATATGGGTACTCGATGGCGAATAATTATAATCGGATTCGTAGACCAGCTGTCGTCTTCGCGAAAGGCGGCACATCACAAATTGTTGTAGAGCGCGAAACATATGAAAATATTATTGGGAACGATCGCATACGTATTAAAGAACTTGTTTAAATGAGGAAAAAGGAGTTGTTCGGATGGGCAATTCCTTTTTTATAAAATAAAATAATTAAAATATATCGGAAAACTAGGATTGAAAAAAATCAGAATTGTGATAAAATACAAATACAAAGCTTATCAAGAGAAGCGGAGGGAACTGGCCCGACGAAGCTCGGCAACCTGCTTATAGAAAGCAAGGTGCTAAATCCAGCAAAATGGAATCCATTTTGAAAGATAAGGTAAAATATATTACCGAACAGTCTTTTCGAAATGGGAAAGATTTTTTTTATGAATAAAAAGGGGGGCTGTTCGCGTGAGTGTACGGGAACATTTTGAGGAAGTATCTGAGAAAATTCAAGCGATGCTTGCTGATATGAAATATGGTTCAATTACAATTGTTGTGCAAGATGGGAAAGTCATTCAATTAGAGAAAAGTGAAAAGGTACGTTTAAAGTAAAAAGCGCTGACTAGAAAAACTAGAGGCGGTTTTAACCTATTATATTAGGTTAAAACCGTCTTTTTGCTTTTACAGGGGGAAAGAACATGTTGACGTATGAAACGTGGGAAGAAAATAATGTTTCATTTTCAGAAGAAGATGAAACGAAAGGCGCGCTATCAGTATTAAGTTGGGCTTATAAAGAATATAAAAGTGAAATTGTATACGCATGTAGCTTCGGAGTGGAAGGGATGGTATTACTGCATCTTATAAACCAAGTAAATCCATCTGCTAAAGTTGTATTTTTAGATACAAATGTTCATTTTCGAGAAACGTATGAATTAATTCAAAAAGTGCGGGAACGATTTCCTTCATTAAATATTATAGAAAAACAGCCGGAACTTACGCTTGATGAACAAGCGAAGTTACATGGTGAGAAATTATGGGAAAGTAATCCGAACCTTTGTTGTAAAATTAGAAAAATTTTACCGTTAGAAAAATCATTAGCAGCGGAAAAAGCGTGGATTTCGGGCTTAAGGAGGGAACAATCAGAAACACGTAAGCATACAAAGTTTATAAATCAAGATCATCGCTTTCAATCTATTAAAGTTTGTCCACTCATTCATTGGACGTGGAAAGAAGTGTGGCGATATGTATACAAACATAGCTTGCCGTATAACCCGCTGCATGATGTTGGATATCCAAGTATTGGGTGTGAGAAATGTACGTTACCTGTAGGAGAGGGTGGCAATTCGAGAGATGGTAGATGGGCCGGGAAAGTGAAAACAGAATGTGGTCTTCATTACCAATAAGATGAATTTGAAAATAAAGCTAAGAGAGGGTACTGAAAATGAGTACAAGAAACGAATTAATAAATCGAATAGACGAGACATATGACGTATCACAAATTAAAAAAGAAATTCAACTAGACAACATTGCATTAAGTGATTTAGAGCTATTAGCGACAGGGGGATATAGCCCACTTACAGGTTTTTTAGGAAAGAAAGATTACGATTCGGTCGTAGAAACGATTCGTTTAGCTAATGGGAGCGTTTGGAGTATCCCCATTACATTACCGGTAACAGAAGAAGTAGCAGAGAGTCTAAAAATTGGAGAGGAAGTAAAGCTTGTCAGTGATGGAAATATATATGGTGTCATTCAAATAGAAGATATTTTTGTACCAGATAAAGAAAAAGAAGCGTTACTTGTATATAAAACGACGGATGAGGCTCATCCAGGAGTGAAGAAGTTATATGAGCGACCGAACGTTTATGTCGGTGGAGCTATTATTCTTACAAAACGCTTTGAAAATAATCCGTTTCCTTCTTATCATTTAGATCCAATTGAAACGAGAGAAGAATTTAAAAAACGTGGTTGGAAAACAGTAGTCGGATTTCAAACGAGAAACCCGGTACATCGTGCTCATGAGTATATTCAAAAATCTGCTCTTGAAATTGTAGATGGTCTCTTTTTAAACCCTTTAGTTGGGGAAACGAAGTCGGACGATATTCCTGCTGATGTAAGGATGGAAAGCTATGAAGTATTACTTCAAAACTATTATCCGAAAGAGCGTGTCTTTTTAGGGGTATTTCCTGCAGCAATGCGTTACGCAGGACCGAGGGAAGCAATATTCCATGCATTAGTTAGAAAGAATTTTGGATGTACTCACTTTATTGTAGGACGCGATCATGCAGGGGTAGGAGATTATTACGGTACGTATGAAGCACAAGAAATTTTTACAAACTTTACAGTGGAAGAGTTAGGAATTACACCGTTATTTTTTGAACATAGTTTTTACTGCACGAAATGTGAAGCGATGGCTTCGACGAAAACATGCCCGCACGGCAAAGAAGATCATGTTATTTTATCGGGTACGAAAGTAAGAGAACTATTACGAAACGGTGAGGTTCCGCCAAGTACATTTAGTCGTAAAGAAGTAGTGGAAGTGCTAATTAAAGGTTTGAAAAAAGAAGTAGTAACAGAATAGGGAGAGAATGACATGGACACGAATATTACTTGGCATACAGCGTCTGTTTCAAAAGATGAGAGAAGAGTAAGAAATGGGCATCATAGTTTTGTAGTTTGGTTTACTGGTCTATCAGCTTCAGGTAAATCTACGGTGGCGAACGCGGTTGCTCGTAAACTATTTGAAAAGAATATTGGAAACTATGTACTAGATGGGGATAATGTACGCCACGGTTTAAATAAAGACTTAGGTTTTTCTGAAAGTGATCGTATGGAAAATATAAGAAGGATTGGCGAAGTGGCGAAGCTATTCGTAGATCAAGGCACTGTTGTTCTTACAGCGTTTATTTCACCGTTTCGAGTAGACCGAAAACAAGTAAGAGATTTATTAGCAGCAGATGAGTTTATAGAAGTGTTTGTAAAATGTCCAATTGAAGAGTGTGAAAAGCGTGATCCGAAAGGGCTTTATAAAAAAGCAAGACAAGGTGATATTAAAGAATTTACTGGTGTTGATTCACCGTATGAGGAACCAGAGAAAGCGGAATTAATTGTAGAAACGCACAAGTATTCTATTGAAGAATGTGCAGAACAAATCGTGAAGTACTTACAAGAGCGTAGTTTTATATAGGGGGATAAAAAATGAGTTATGAAAAAGTATGGGCTAGCAATGAAAAATTAAATCAGACTGAGAAAAATAAATTAAAAAAAGATGGATTGGAAATCTTTAATGATATTCCTTACTATGCAGAGAATGGCTTCGAATCTATTCCGAAAGAAGAGTGGGACGCATTCAAATGGGCAGGGTTATATTTACAAAGACCGAAAGAAGCTGGTTATTTTATGATGCGTGTAAATATTCCTTCAGGGATTATTACGAATGCACAGGCAGAAGTGCTTGCTTCTATCGCTGAGGATTATGGACGTGACGTAATAGATATTACGACAAGACAGGCGATTCAGTTTCACTGGTTAGAAATTCATCAAATTCCAGATATTTTTAAAAGATTGGCAAGAGTTGGGTTATCTTCAGCAGGGGCGTGTGGTGATATAACGCGTAATATTACAGGGAATCCACTTGCTGGCATTGATGCAAATGAACTGTTTGATACAACTGGTATTGTGAAAGAGGTATATGACTATTTCCAACATAATGAGGAGTTTTCTAACTTACCACGTAAATTTAAAATGTCTATTAGTTCTAACATTTATAATTCAGCAAACGCAGAGATTAACTGTGTTGCATTTACACCTGCTACGAAAGAAATAGATGGTGAGAAAAAAGTTGGTTTTCATATAAAAGTAGGTGGTGGATTATCAGCTCGTCCATATTTAGCTGATGAATTAGATGTATTCGTTTTACCAGAAGAAGTGAAGACGGTAGCGATTGCGATTGCGACGATATTCCGTGATTTTGGATACCGTGAAAAACGTCATTTAGCCCGTTTGAAATTTCTAGTTGCAGACTGGGGAGCAGAGAAATTTAAAGAGAAACTAATAGAGTATACAGGACCATTGCAAAGTAAAGGAGAAAGTGCTCTCAAAGGTTGGAATGCTGGATACTTTTATGGTGTTCAAGATCAAAAACAAGATGGACTTAAATATGTAGGTTTTAATGTGCCGGTAGGACGTTTACATGCAAAAGAAATGTTTGAGATTGCAAAAATTGCTAAGCGGTATGGAAATGGACAGATTCGTACATGCAACTCTCAAAATTTCATTATTCCGAATGTTCCGCCAGAAAATGTAACGGGTTTACTGAATGAGCCGTTGTTTGAAGCAATATCAGCAAGCCCGAAATCATTTATTGGTCATGCGGTTTCCTGCACTGGTATTGAATATTGCAATCTTGCTTTAGTAGAAACGAAAGAAAGATTGCGAAAAATTGCCGAATACTTAGATACACAAATTGCACTCGATGTTCCAGTTCGTATTCATATGGTAGGATGCCCGAATTCATGTGGTCAACGTCAAATTGCTGACATTGGATTACAAGGGGTGAAAATGAAAACGAAGGAAAAAGGAATTGTTGAAGCATTTGAAATATATGTAGGTGGAACGTTGTTAGATGGAGGGGCTTACAATCAAAAGCTAAAAGGAAAAATAGATGGTGAGGACCTACCTGAAGTACTTGCATCATTTATAAGTTATTTCAAAGAGAATAAATTACCAGCCGAAACGTTTTATGATTTTGTCGGTCGTGTTGGTATAGAGACACTACAAAGAGTGTTAAATACCGTGTTAGAAGAAGTAATAGCGTCTTAGGAGGGACAATATGGATTTATATCGATTTGAAGCTATGTTAGTAAATAGTATTGTTCCGATTGTTGTTGTTGCTCAAAGTGAAGAACAGGCGTTTAAGCTCGCGGAGATGGAGCTTGAAAAGCATTTTTTACCGCTGCCAGAAGTAAAGGAGATTTCTCTATTTGAAAAAAAGAAGATTCGAAAAGGTGCGGCATTTGTTATTCATGAGTAGGGAACAGGTAATAGGAAATAATGAAAACTTCCATTCGTATATAAGGATGGAAGTTTCACTTTAATAGTAGAAATGAGGAGAGATGATGGGGAAGGTTTATATCGTTGGTGCAGGTCCTGGTGATCCAGATTTAATTACTGTGAAAGGGTTGAAATGTATTGAGAAGGCAGACGTTATTTTATACGACCGTCTCGTGAATAAAGAGTTACTTTCATACGCAAAGCCTGAAGCAGATTTAATTTATTGCGGAAAACTACCAAATTATCACACGATGAAGCAAGAGACGATTAACACGTTTCTTATTAAATATGCGAAAAAGGGAAAAGTTGTAACGAGGCTTAAGGGCGGCGATCCATTTGTATTTGGTAGAGGAGGCGAAGAAGCTGAAGCGTTAGCAAAGCAAGGTGTACCATTTGAAATCGTTCCTGGTATTTCAGCTGGAATAGCTGCTCCTGCTTATGCTGGCATTCCAGTGACACATCGTGATGCAAGTGCAAGTTTTGCTATTGTGACAGGGCATAGGAAAGAAGGTGTTGAAGAAGAAGTGAAGTGGGAACATTTAGCGAAAGGTGTAGAGACTTTAGCTGTATATATGGGGGTTAGCAATTTACCCTACATATGTGAACAACTGATGAAGCATGGAAAAGACAAAAGTACATCTGCGGCTATTATTGAGCGGGGAACGACATCAATGCAGCGCACAGTTGTTGGGACGTTAGGAACAATTGTAGATGTTGCGAAAAAAGAACAAATTCAAAATCCGAGCATGATTGTAATTGGAGAAGTGGTCCGTTTTAGAGAAAAAATCCATTGGTTTGAGAAACAGACAGAAAGTACGTATCAAGTAAGCGGAGTGTTATAAAATGAAAGCCATCTTATATATATGTCATGGAAGTCGTTTGAAAGCAGCTAAAGAAGAAGCGGTTGCATTTATTACGTCATGCATGAACCGTGTAGAGGCAAGTATTCAAGAAGTTTGTTTTTTAGAGTTAGCGAGTCCAACGATTGATGAAGGGTTCCGTACATGTGTGAAGCGTGGTGCTACAGAGATTATTGTTATTCCAGTTTTTTTATTAGCGGCAGGTCATGTGAAAAAAGATATACCGTTTGAATTGGAAAAGTTAAATAATCAATTTTTGAATGTTAAAGTGACCTACGGTAACCCGTTTGGTGTATCAGAAACACTTGTTAAATCGGTGTATAGCGGAAGTGGCATTGAACAGGAAGATAAGGATGAAGTAACGCTACTTCTCGTTGCAAGAGGGAGTAGTGATCCTGACGTATTAAGAGATATAAACTGGATCGCTTCTTTATTTCAACATGAAGAGAAAATTAAAAAAGTAGAGGTTTGTTATTTAGCGGCTGCCGAGCCAAAATTTGAGGAGAAGTTAAAGGAAGTTGTTGAACGAAAAGAAAAGAATATCGTTGTATTGCCTTACTTATTATTTACAGGTTTACTTATGAAACATATTGAAAAAGAAGTGCGCCAATATGAGTCGGATGAGATAAAAATAAGTCCGTATTTAGGAAAAAATGAAGCGTTTCAATATATGTTAATTCAGAAAACGAAGAAATTATTGAAGGGAGATCAATATGTATCCACTTACAGTGCGAGTTGAGAAGAAACGTGTTGTTGTCATTGGTGGAGGAAAAGTCGCGGGATTTAAAATTATTCCTTTACTAAAACAAGGTGCGGATATAATTGTGATAAGTCCTGAATTGGATGCGAATTTAGTGAAACTAGTGGAAGAAAAGCAAATTCGTTGGTATCAAAGGGAGTATGAAAAAAGTGATATTCAAGGTGCTTTTTTAGTTGTTGCAGCGAGTAGTGATGCCGTATTAAATGAAAAAATTGCTGAAGATAGCACAGAAAATCAATTAGTAAATGTTATTACGAACCCGGAAAGTGGCAATGTTCATTTTCCGGCGGCGATTCATCGTGGATTACTGAATGTGGCTGTTTCTACTGGAGGAGCAAGTCCGAAATTGGCAAAAAAAATCCGTGATGATATCGCAAATAAATATGATGAGGCGTATGAATCGTATCTTGATTTTTTATACGAAGTTAGAATAAAAGTGAAAGAATTACAAATAGAGAAAAGAGAGAGAAATACATTGTTGCAAGAAGTATTAAATTCGATATATGTTCAAAATGAACAAAAAAGAAAATTGTTTTTACAAGAATTAGAGAGAAGAGTTCATATAGGATAATGAATAAATTGTACTTTACAACTATAAAAATATAATTTATAATCACAAGTAACTTCAATAAATGAAATCGATGAGCAAGAAGAGTATGTATATTTGATACGTTCAGAGAGCTGGGGTAAGGTGGGAGCCCGGTACGATAAAATATACAGAATGGGCTTGCGAGAGGTATGTTGAACATTGTAGTAGGCAACCCGGGTTCCGCCGTTAAAAGGATAGAGTATCGGAGTTTTCCTGTACTTGAACAAGTGGGATTTATCAATCCAATTGAGGTGGTACCACGGTATTTACATTACATATATCGTCCTCTACATGCATATTTGCGTGTAGGGGACTTTTTTATTTTCTAAAGGAGGTGTGCGAGTATGAAATGAAAGTGTATAATTAATAAAAGTTTAAATATTCAGAAAAGGAGAATTTATGATGAAAGAAACACAGCAATGGACGTCGAAAATAGGCTTTGTACTCGCAGCAGCCGGAGCCGCAGTAGGTCTTGGTGCCATATGGAAATTTCCATATGTTGCAGGTAATGGTGGGGGAGGCGCATTCTTCCTTGTATTTTTACTATTAACTTTATTTATAGGTATGCCTTTACTATTAGCGGAGTTTGTTATTGGACGTAGCACTCAAAAAGAGGCGGTTACAGCTTATAAAGTACTAGTACCAAATAGTAAAGTATATCCTTGGATTGGTCGTATGGGAGTTGTAACTTGTTTTAGTGTACTCTCTTTCTATAGTGTTGTAGGTGGATGGATTTTACTGTATTTATACTATAGTGTTACAGGAAGCTTCTGGAATGGTGTTGTTGATTATGGAAAATTATTTGGTGAAACGATTTCAAATCCAGTAAGTGCGATTGGAGCGCAATTTATCTTTATGCTTTGTACTATTTTTGTAGTAAGTAAAGGTGTAGAGAAGGGAATAGAAAAGGCAAGTAAGTATATGATGCCGCTATTATTTATTTTGTTTATTGCAATCATAGTTCGTGCTTTAACACTTGATGGTGCTTTTGCTGGGGTAGAGTTCTTCTTGAAACCAGATTTTTCAAAGCTGACAGCAGATACGATTTTATACGCGATGGGACAATCGTTCTTCTCACTAACAGTAGGTGCCTCAGTAATGGTCACGTATAGTTCGTACTTGAAGAAAGAAGAACATTTAGCTAAATCAGCAACATCTATTGTAAGTTTAACGGTTTTTGTTACAGTACTTGCAGGATTAGCAATTTTCCCGGCGATTTTCGCATTAGGCGTTAAGCCGACTGAAGGACCAGGACTACTGTTTATCGTCCTTCCGGCAGTATTTGCGAAAATACCATTTGGACAATTTTTCTTCATTATGTTTTTAGTTTTATTCTTCTTTGCAACGTTAACATCTGCTATTTCCATGCTTGAAATTGTAGTAGCATCTGTTGCGAAAGATAATGAGAAAAAGCGTCCGTCAGCATCATTATTAATTGGTATTCTTATTTTTGCAGTTGGAATCCCGTCAGCATTATCGTTTGGAATTATGAGTGATGTGAAAATATTTGGTAAGACATTCTTTGATTTCGTCGATTTTTCGGTAAGTAATGTATTGCTGCCACTCGGAGTACTAGCCATTTCGCTATTCGTACCAAATAAAATGAGTAAAGAGATGTTAATGAAAGAATTAGAAGTTACGGAAACGAAAGGTAAAACATTATTTAATATTTGGTTCTTCTTGCTTCGTTATGTTATTCCAGTAACTGTAATTATTGTATTTTTAAATGCGATAGGCGTATTTAAAATGTTTGCATAATAAAAAGACGGAGATTTCTCCGTCTTTTTATTATGTTGTAGGTGTATTTAATAAACGATTATATGCTTTATAGGCTGTGACGACTGCGATAAATGATCCGATTAAAAATAATGCTGAGCCGCCAAATGTAAATAGCCGGCCGATGTAAGTTTCTCTAGCCTCTTCTATTTTTTGTTGTAATTGTGTATTCATATGATTCACCCCGTAAAATATAGGCGTTTAGTTGTAGTCTATGTGGAATGCCTATATTGTGTGAAGGGTATAGAAAAAACTCGGTGTGCACCGAGTTTTTTTCTATAATCCGATATAAGGAGATGGATCAACTGCATTTGTCTTGCCGACATTCCATTCTCCAAGGTGAAGTTCGAAGTGTAAATGTTGTCCGTATGATTGGCCAGTGTTCCCCATAAATCCAAGTTGAGTGCCTTGTTTTACGGTTTGTCCATTTGATACAGAACGGCTACTCATATGAGCATATACTGTCGTATATGTTTTTCCGTTTATACGGTGAGATAAATACACAACGTTTCCGTAACTAGATGATAATTCCGAGCGGATAACAACGCCGTCAGCGGCGGCAATAATTGGAACGGTTCCTGAAGCTGCGATATCGATTCCTTTATGGTTATCTATAGAGCGCACACCAAAGCCAGAAGTTTTTGATCCAGCTGCTGGCTTAATAAATCCGCCAATATTTGTATCGTGTGGTGTTGGAGCTGCTTGAGCTGTTTGAGCAGATGTAGTAGCTTGTTTACGAGCTTCTTCTGCCTTGCGAGCTTCCTCAGCTTTACGAGCCTCTTCGGCACGCTTTTCTTCTTCAATTGCTTTTTGAACAGCTTGACGCTGATTTTCTAGAATACCTTTGGATTCTTCTAACCCTTCAATCTCTGAATCTACTTTTGCTACTTTCGTATGTAGATCGCTAATAAATGTTTGCTGTTGTTGTTGATTCGTTTGCAACTCTTGTTGTTTTTGAACTAATTTCTGTTCAGCGTCTTTTAGTTGTTGCTCTTTTTTCTCAACAGCCTCTTTTTCTTTCGTCACAGCATTTTGATCAGTTGTTTGTTTTTTCACAATATCAGTATCGTTGTTTAAAATTAAACTTACAGAGTACATATTATCAACAAGATCAGCAATGTTTGTAGAAGTTGTTATTACCTCTGTAATGATATTTGTACGAGGTTTTTCTTGCATAGATTGTAAACGTTGCTTAATAACTTCCTGACGCGTATCTATGTTTGTTTGTAATTGCTCTATATGTTTCTTTTTTTCAGTAATTACTTGTTGTGTTTTGTTAATTTCTTTTTTTGTATCGTTTAATTCAGCTTCGTTTTTATTAATAGAAGTAGTTAAGTCGTCAATTTTCTTTTGTAATTCTTGAATTTCTTTTTCTATTTGTTCTTTCTCAGCTGATTTATTTTGTAAGTCATTTTGTTTTCCTTCTAATTCAGATTGAATATTAGATAATTTATCTTGATTCGTTTCAGCGTATACGGGTGAAAGTAGTGGAGAAACAAAAATCGTTCCTACTGCTAAAACACTAAACGCCGCAAATTTCTTTTTCATAGTTGTCTGGCTCCTTTCCCTATGAATGTTATATATCATAAGAAGAAGAGTGTCTATCGTTGTAACCATAATGTAAAGAAAATTTTATAAAATTGCTAAGTTTTGTCGGAAATTATCATTTTTTAATGATAATTGTCATGTTGGATGCGCTTTTTTATTCGTTCAACAAGGATGTATTTTTTGGATTTTGTTGTAAAATAAAGGAAAAATATATTTGTTTTATATAGTGAAATAGTAGACAGGAATCCAATGAAACACTGATAAGGAATCGTTCTCATGTGAGGTTTTCTGACATGGGTTTTGTTTTTGTCAAGAAAATTATTTGCATTCGGGCAAAGTTATTTTGTTGTCAGATTTTAAATTTTGATTTATGATTTTTAACAGGGACAAAATGTAGTGAATTGTCGAATAATATGTAATACTCTTAATTTCGAGTTTTATAGAGATAGAATGAGAGATAGAGTGACACATCGAAGAGGGGGTTACAACAAATATGAAAAGAATAGGACTTGCATGGCAAATATTAATAGGACTTGCGCTTGGTATTGCAGTTGGGGCGATTTTCTTTGGCAATCCGGCAGTGGTGAGTTACTTACAACCAATTGGTGATATTTTCATCCGATTAATTAAAATGATCGTTGTACCGATTGTTGTAGCAAGTATTGTTGTTGGGGTTGCTGGTGTTGGCGATGTTAAAAAATTAGGTCGACTAGGCGGAAAAACAATTCTTTATTTTGAAATTATTACAACAATTGCAATTATTGTCGGTCTATTGATTGCGAATATTTTCCAACCTGGAAAAGGCGTAAATATGGAGCAGTTAACAAAGACAGATATTTCGAAATATACACATACGACAGAGCAAGTGCAAAGTCATTCCTTTGCAGATACATTTGTAAATATTGTTCCAACGAACATTATGAAGTCATTAGCTGACGGAGATATGCTTGCTATTATCTTCTTCTCTGTACTATTTGGTTTAGGTGTAGCAGCAATTGGTGAAAGAGGAAGACCGGTTCTTCAATTTTTCCAAGGTGTAGCTGATGCAATGTTTTACGTAACGAACCAGGTTATGAAATTTGCACCATTTGGTGTGTTTGCGCTAATTGGAGTTACAGTTTCTACATTTGGTCTCGCTTCATTAATTCCATTAGGGAAATTATTAATTGTAGTATACGGAGCAATGATTTTCTTCGTTGTAGTCGTATTAGGACTTACAGCGAAAATATTTGGAATTAACATTTTCCAATTCTTTAAGATTTTAAAAGACGAGCTGATTTTAGCATATTCTACAGCTAGTTCAGAAACAGTTTTACCGAAAATCATGGAGAAAATGGAGAAGTTCGGTTGTCCGAAAGCAATTACATCTTTCGTTATTCCGACAGGTTATTCATTTAACTTAGATGGATCAACTTTATATCAAGCAATTGCGGCTATTTTCTTAGCGCAAATGTACGGTATTGATTTATCTATTACACAACAAATTACATTATTACTTGTATTGATGGTAACATCAAAAGGTATCGCAGGCGTACCGGGCGTATCATTCGTTGTATTATTAGCGACACTTGGTACAGTAGGTATTCCACCTGAAGGTTTAGCATTCATCGCTGGTATTGACCGTATTTTAGATATGGCTCGTACAGCAGTTAACGTTGTAGGTAACTCTTTAGCAGCTGTAGTTATGTCTAAGTGGGAAGGTCAGTATGACGCTGAAAAAGGACAAGCCTACTTGAAAGAAATTTCTAATAAGCAAGCAGCTTAATTATAATTTGAACAAGCTCTCACATAATATGTGGGGGCTTTTCTATATAGAAGGGGAGCGGACGTAATGAAACGTAAATATGGTGACGGTTCTTCGTGGAAGCGACTAATAGAGAAGAATTATACGGTTAAGCAAGTAGAAGAAGGAATGCTAGGAATATTAGAAATAAAAAAGGTAAGAGAACCTAGTTGTAAAGAATATGATGGTAAAGAACTTTGTATCGCAGGGAATCAATATACGTGGATTCAATATTTCATAGACGGGAAAAACTTTGCGATTACAGCTATGTTAGATGATCAGAAAAAATTAGTGCAATATTATATCGATGTGGCGAAAGAATATAAAATTGACGACCGTGGTTTACCGTATTTTGATGATTTATATTTAGATGTAGTGTTATTACCGAACGGTAAAATGTATATATTGGATGAAGATGAGCTAGAGGATGCTTATAAAAGTAGCGATGTTACAAAAGAAGAGTATGAGTTAGCTTGGTACACTACGAAATGGATAATAGATGCAATAAAAAATAATGAATATTATTGGATTTCAATATTGGAAGAAGAAATCAAAAAGTTAAAATGATTGTTGTATTCAAATTTTTGCATAATTACCAAAAAAATCTATACAAAAAATAATTGACTTTTGTTTTGTAAGCGAGTAAAGTTAGGGAAGAAATTATTATTAAAAAATAAATATGAAACCTTCTTATAAAGAGAGGCGGAGGGACTGGCCCTACGATGCCTCGGCAGCGGACTCGATTTCAGAGTGCTGTGCCAAATCCAGCAAGCATGTGCTTGAAAGATGAGAAGAGTGTTTCTTATAGATGTATAAGACCTCTTCTCATTGGAAGAGGTCTTTTGTTATTCATTAGAAAAAGGTTGAAACTAGGGAGAGATGGTACTTTGAAAGAAACGAGAGGAAATGGTTTGGCTTTATTACCGCTTGGGATATTTTTGGCGCTATTTATTGGTTCTGGAATTATTACAGGTGATTTCTATAAATTGCCGATACTTGTAGCAATTTCAATTGCTGTAGGGGTCGCTTTAGCAATGAATCGTAAAGAAAGCTTTAATGTAAAAGTAGAACGATTTGCTAAAGGTGCAGGGAACCCAGATATTATGATTATGGTTCTAATTTTTGTGCTTGCAGGAGCATTTTCTGAAACGGCAAAAGGGATGGGCGGCGTTGATTCTACAGTTAACCTAGCGTTATCAATTTTACCGCAAGGGTTTATCGTAGCTGGAATTTTTGTTATAGGGGCATTTATTTCATTAGCGATGGGAACTTCAATGGGAACGATTGCTGCATTAGCACCGATTGCTGTAGGTATAAGTGGGCAAACTGATATCTCAATTGCACTTACGATGGCTACCGTTGTTGGCGGAGCGATGTTTGGTGATAATTTATCATTTATTTCAGATACAACAATCGCAGCTGTACGTTCGCAAGGAACAGAAATGAAAGATAAGTTTAAAACGAACTTTTTAATTGTATTACCAGCGGCTATTATTACAATTGTACTATTAGTAATCATTACTTTAGGAAGCGATACGCAGATTAAAGCGCATAGCTTTGACTGGATAAAGATTTTACCGTATGCAGGAGTACTTATTACAGCATTGCTTGGTTGGAATGTACTTATTGTGTTAACTGGTGGAACTGTACTATCTGGCGTTATCGGTCTTTTAGATGGAAGTTACACGTTAGAGAGTTTCTTTAAAAGTGTAACGTCTGGAATGGGCGGTATGATGGAGTTAGTATTACTTGCTATTTTAATTGGTGGTATGGTCGAACTGATTCAATATAACGGTGGCATTCAATATTTAATGAATCTTTTAACGCGTAACATTCGTTCGAAAAAAGGAGCAGAGTTCGGTATTGCTGGCTTAGTGAGTCTGACGAATATGTGTACAGCGAATAATACGATTTCTATTATCTTTACAGGTCCGCTTGCGAAAAACATTGCAGATCAATATGAAATTGACCCTCGTAAATCAGCGAGTGTATTAGATCTTTTCTCATGCTGTGTGCAAGGATTAATTCCGTATGGTGCGCAAATGTTAACGGCAGCAGGATTTGCGGCGTTATCTCCGATTGAATTGTTACCATATGCGTTTTATCCAATCTTAGTTGGAGTATGTGGAATCATTTCTATATTAATTGGTTTCCCGAGGTTTTCTAAAGTAGCGGGAAAGAAAGAGTATCACAAAACAGCATAATTTAAAATGAAGTTTATGAATCGTAACGAAAGCCGTACAGAGAATGTTCTCTGTACGGCTTTTTATGTGCGATAAAAGAGTGAATCATCCTATCCTACCGCATATTTTTACAAAAGGCTGAATGCAACTCAGTCTTAAGTCTGAGTCGAAAACGGTTCTTAAGCTCGTTATGGAAAAGTGAAAAAATAGTTAAGATAAGAGTATCAAATCGAAGGGAGGCAAGCACAAGATGAAACAATTTCTAGCGTTTATCGCGGCCGGTATTTTGGCTTTAATTGCTCTTGGTAGTCTTGCTGGTATTGTAGGATTCGCAATCGGAGCAGGAGTTGTGTACTGGAGCTATAAATCATTTGTGCGAGCACAATCATTTTTTGGAAAGTTAGCTTGGGGTATTGTAGGTTTGATCGGCTTGTCCATCGCACTTTCGCACTCCCCAGCATTAATCGGTATCGCAGCATTAGTAGTTTTATACTACGGATACCGTGAGTGGAAAAAAGAAAAAAATGTAGTTGTTGATTCTGCACCAGAAAGTTCTAAACCATATAGCAACTTTGAAGATGAGTGGAACAAGTTAATGAAAAACTAATAAAAAATTAATAAAAACCAAATCAAATTGATAAAGTAGAAGAGAGGAAGATTATAATGAAACAATCTTTATTCGGACGTGTACGCGATGCAATTTTAGCAGATTTTCATAATGTGTTAGATGAGAAAGAAAGAAAGAATCCAATCGCGATGTTAAACCAATATTTACGCGATAGTGAGCGTGAAATAACAAAAATTGAGAAGTTAATTGAGCGCCACAAAACATTAAAATCTAATTTCGCTCGTGAGCTTGAGCAAGCACGTTATTTCGTTAATAAAAGATCAAAGCAAGCGATCGTCGCTCAAGAAGCAGGCGAATTACAACTACATGAGCGTGCGTTAGAAGAAGTAGCGTATTATGAAGGGCAAGTAACTCGATTAGAAGAAATGTATGCAGGTGTTGTAGATCAAATTGATGAGTTAGAGCGTCGTCTTGCTGAGATGAAAAATAAATTAAAAGAAATGCATGCAAAACGTATGGAATTAATGGCACGTGAAAATATGGCACATGCAAATCGTCGTATGAATACAGCGATGCATAAAATGGATGAAAATAATCCGTTCTTACGCTTTGAAGAAATTGAAGATCATATTCGCGACTTAGAATCTCGTATAAATGAGGAGCATGAACGTGACACATTTGATATGAAGATTGCAAAGCTTGAGCGTGAAATGAAAGAGAAGAATGATGTATCGTTAACGAAAGAGTTAACAAAATAATAGTAGTATATTATAAAACAGGCTTATGATATAGTGATAGGAGAAAAGGTGTTGGAAAGCAATGCCTTTTCTTCTATGTATATGTGACAAGAAGGGGGGAGCTGAAATGAAGAAGCATTTTTCAAAAACACAATTAATGGGGATGCTCCTCATCATATTTGGATTCGGTCTTTTTCTTGATATGATACTTGGACATTTTGAACCAGGTGGTCTCATTTTTGCATTTATTATGCTTATGTTTGGAAGGCATTATCGTAAGAAGAATCGTTACGTACGGGGAAATGTATTTTTATTTGTTGGTGGTATCGTATTTCTATTCTTCTTATTTTCATCAGCAGCATTTGTTCTTGTCGTATTTGCTTGTTTAGCTTTAGTTGGTTATCAACTGATTCAACAAGGACATCAGCAAAAAGCAATGAAGGTTGAAATTAAAGAAAAAGGGATTATAGACGAAGAGAAGCAAATATATCGCACAGAACCATATTTAAAAAATATGTTTGTAGGGAATATACGAATGATGGATCATATTTATGAACTTGAGGATATTAATGTTCAATATGGTGCTTGTGATGTGGAAATAGATTTAACAACTGCTATGATCCCAGAAGGGGAGACGGTAATTGTTATTCGAGGTGTCGTTGGTAATATTCGTTTATATGTGCCATATGATATTGAACTGTCTTTAAATCATTCTGTTATTGTTGGACGTGTGATCCTGCCAGGTCATGAAGAGACAGGGTTTAACCGCAATGTTACATTTAGAACAGAGCAGTATAAAGAAGCTCCTCGTCGTATTAAAATAATTTCTTCGCTTGTCGTAGGCGATACGGAAGTGAGGAAAGTATAATGAAGAAACAAAAAAATATTTCGTGGATGTATATTCGTTATTCTATGTTGTCTTCTGTTAGTATCGCACTCATTTGTACAATTGTATACGTATGGAAAAGCGAGCAACAAGTGTATGATTTATTATGGAAGGAATCCATCGCTTCTGTTCCAATTGGCTTGTTTATTATGACTACAAGTTTACTTATCGGGGGAATTGTAGGATATGCAATCGGTTACTATATAGAGCAGCGTATACAAGGGTTAAATACTTTTCTATTTGAAGTGGAGCGAGGGAATTTTCCGAGCGATGTTTCGTTTACTGCAGATGATGAATTTCATGAAGTAGAACGAAAAGTAATCGGTCTTGCTCGTCGATTAGAGGAGCAAGCTGGACTCTTTCAAAAAGTAACGAATGAACGAGCTCATTGGAATGAAGAGATGAGACAAGAAGCGATATCCCAAGAAAGGCATCGATTGGCGAGGGAGCTGCATGATTCTGTAAGTCAGCAGCTTTTTGCAATGTCGATGATGATGTCGGCTATTAATGAACAAGTAGCTGAAATTCCAGAAACGACAAAAAAGCAGTTGCAGCTCGTTGAAAATATGGTTGTAAATGCACAATCAGAAATGAGAGCATTGCTTCTTCATTTACGGCCTGTACAATTAGAAGGTAAGAAACTGACACAAGGTATAGAGGAATTATTAACGGAATTATCGCGAAAGCAACATATGAAAATTGAATGGCTAATCGAGCCAATAGAATTGAAAAAAGGTGTAGAAGATCATTTATTTCGTATTGTGCAAGAAGCTTTATCCAATACTTTACGACATGCGAAAGCGAAGAAAACGGAAGTACGTCTTCGGAAAATTGATCAATATGCAATTCTAAAAATTATTGATGATGGCGTTGGATTTGAAGTCGGAGTGAATAAGGCTGGTTCATATGGTTTAAGATCAATGCAAGAGCGTGTTCATGAGATTGGTGGGACATTAAAAGTACTTAGTTTCCCGGCTAAAGGGACACAAATAGAAGTAAAAGTACCGATTATGATTGAGAGAGGGGGAGAATCATGATAAAAGTGTTACTTGTCGATGATCATGAAATGGTTCGAATGGGTGTATCAGCATATTTATCAACGCAGCCAGATATAGAAGTAGTTGGAGAAGCTGAAAATGGAAGAAAAGGTTCAGAGTTAGCACTGCAATTAAGACCAGATATTATTTTGATGGATCTTGTCATGGACGAGATGGATGGGGTTGAAGCAACACGTGCTATTATTCAGGAATGGCCAGAAGCGAAAATTGTAGTTGTAACGAGCTTTTTAGATGATGAGAAATTGTACCCTGTTATTGAGGCTGGAGCGACAAGTTATTTATTAAAAACATCAAGAGCAAGTGATATAGCAGACGCTGTACGAGCTACTTATGATGGAGAAACGGTATTAGAGCCAAAAGTTACTGGTAAAATGATGTCTCGTATGCGTCAGAAGAAAGAACAGCCTTTGCATGAGGAGTTAACAGAAAGAGAGTCTGAAATTTTGTTATTAATTGCAGAGGGGAAAAGTAATCAAGAGATTGCAGATGAATTGTTTATTGCCCTCAAAACAGTAAAGACACATGTGAGTAATATTTTAAATAAGCTAAATGTAAGTGACCGGACACAGGCGGTTATTTATGCGTTTAGACATCAATTGACGAAATGATAAAGTGAAACTTTAATCAGTGGGGGCTATCCCACTGATTATTAGTTAACGCCAAATCTTTTTATTGACGTTAATAAATGTGAGCGTTATCATTGATTTGTTAACAGTACATACAAAGGGGAGAGAGTGTATGTTAGTTCAAACGATATTTGGCATGGATAAGTCTAAAAAATTAGGGGATTATGTGAACGCATTACAAGCGCTTTGTGCACAATATAATGTTGAAACAGATAAAATTGCAATTGTTGAGGCGACAGAAGAGTACTATTTATTTTTAGTAAAGCAAGAAGATTGCTACGATGTTGTCAAAGTAGAAACAGTGGATACAAATATCGAATATTATACGAAAGCGTATAAAATAAGCAGTTTTAATCATACTGCTTATCAAAAGTAAAAAAACTCCCTTTCGGGAGTTTTTTAGGATGCTTTTACTTCGCGGGAATCGGTTATTAAGGGAACTTTTTTCGCACCGCTTAACTTAGCGATTGTAAGGCCGATAATAGCCCCGGCTAATGCTGGTATTAACCAGCCTATTCCTTCCTTATATAAAGGGATAAATTCAAAGTATGGTGTGATAAATGAAACTGAAATACCACCTTGCTTTAATCCATCAAATACGCTTACGATTGCTGCTCCAATTAAAGCACCTACATAAACAGAGCGATATCCACCGAAATATTTATGAAGTAATGATAGGAGAACGAGTACAATTGCAATTGGATATACAACAAGTAGAATTGGAACAGAGATGGCAATAATTTTCGTTAAACCTAAGTTGGCAACTAATAATCCTAACGCACAAATGATAATCGCGAACATTTTGTATGAAAATGTAGTCAATAATGTTGAGAAATATTGACTACACGCAGATACAAGTCCAACACAAGTCGTTAGACAAGCGAGTGTAACGATTAGAGATAATAGAAGTAAACCGTAGGGACCGAATAATTGCTGTACGATAACAGTAAGTAATTGTCCGCCATTTTGTGCATATCCGAGCGAGACGCTAGTTGCACCGAGCCAGCCAAGTGCACCATATACAAGTACGAGACCAGTAGCGGCAATAAGTCCTGCTTTCGCTGTTGCGATAGCAATGGATTTACGATCTTTCACACCTTTAGAGCGAATGGCATTTACAACGATAATTCCAAATGCAAGCGCAGAAATGGTATCCATCGTTAAGTATCCTTCCATAAAGCCTTTGAAGATTGGAGAAGTTTGATACTCTTGCATTGCTGGTCCTGATTGCCCGAGTGGTGTAAATACACTTTTAACAAATAGTAAGAAAATAGAGAGTAATAAAATAGGTGTTAAAATATTTCCGATGCGATCGACAAGTTTAGATGGATTTAAACTAAGCCAAAATACGATAGCGAAGAAGATGACCGTGTATAAAAATAGAGCTAGGTTACTAGAGCGAATTGTTTCCGGTAAGAAAGAACTAACACCCATTTCATAAGCGACATTTGCAACGCGTGGAATTCCCATAGAAGGACCGATTGCGATGTATACAACTACAGTAAAGAAAATTCCGAATAATGGGTGAACATGACTTGCAAGTTGTTGCATACCGTTTCCTGATAAAGAAATTGCAATAACAGTTAATAATGGTAAACCGACTCCTGTTAGTAAAAATCCAATCATTGCCGGCCAAAAGTTTTCACCTGCATTTTGTCCAAGCATGGGAGGGAAAATTAAATTACCTGCCCCAAAAAATAAAGAAAATAGCATAAGACCCGTGAAAAAAATATGTTTTTTTGATACAGTGTTCATTGTTTTTCCTCCTTTTTTAAATTCATTTGTAAGAACACAAAAAACTCGTCCCTAAAGAAAGGGACGAGTTATATTTACCCGCGATACCACCCTAATTTATACATGTAGAAATGAGTCTATATGTATACGGCTTTACAACGTACAACATGATACGTGTTCCTTGTAACGGGGGACAGCCGGTAAGAACTTACTGTGACATTCGGTTCTACTTCTCGGAGATGATTTTCGGTTACGCACTGAACGTTGGCTTTCAGCAAATCGCCAACTCTCTGGGGGACAGTCCTATAACGTACTCGTTCTCGTCAATGAATTTTTATTCAAGTATTCTGAAAGTATTGTCACATGTTTTTTTTTGAAAGTCAATATTTTTTTGAAAGATATATGTATATACGGAAATATTGAATGTGATATTCGTTGATGTAAAGGGAATGGTGGATTGTAAAACGGGAGTGAAAATTTGTAGAGAATTGTAAAATTTGTAGAGAAAGTTGATATTTATAGGAGTAAAGAAGGTATTGTTTGAATTTACAGAGAATAATACAACAATCCACTTGCTGGAAAGAACAAACCAAAAGAGGTGACTGAAATGCTTGCGATGGGAGTATTATTTGGCATTATTGCTATAATTGGTTTTATGTGGTTATATTATTCGCGTTCGTTTAAACAAGCAGAAGTTTTACTCTTTCAAAAAGGTAGTTTGTTGACAAATCAGTCTAGATATTTAGTATGTCCGAAGTGTGGAAGTGCACAGGCCAGAAGTGGAGGCTATCAAGAGTGTTGCAAAATTAGATTATGAAAGAAGGAAGCCTCACATTATGTTGTGAGGCTTCCTTCCTTACAATTTCATGGCGCTCCAAATTGTCCACCGATCTCTTTCGATAATAGGAGAGATGCTTTGTAGTGCGGTCTGGACTTGTTGTAGAAGTTGAGAAAGTTCATGATCTGTTAATTCATATAGAATGGATCGACCTGTTCGAGGTGATAAATCTTGTAGCAATGCTTCTACAGAATCATGTATTTTTCGTACTTCCCATTGTGTTTGAGAGGGGAACACGTGAAGAAAATGTTTTTGTAATTCTTGCTGTATCGTGGTGGTTTTTGGCCGCCTTTTTGATTCTATTTCAATGAGTTTTGGAAAGATAGAGAAAAAATATCCACGAATGTGTTCGGGGCTTCCAGGAATTGTACAATCTTCAATGGTTCGGTCTTGTACAATAAGTACACCGTTTTTCTTTAATATACGAGAAGCTTCACGTAGAAATGTAGGAATGTCTTGTAAATGATGAATCACTGCGCGCGAAATAACAATGTCGAATGTATCATATAGAATATGGGACGCTATGTGCATCACCGTGAATGAATGAAATATTTGGAAAGCCGCTACAATTTTCTTTTGCAGCTTGTAATATTTCTTTTGAAAAATCAAGTCCAATGACATTTTTTGCCCCCATAAGAGCAAGTTCTTTCGTATAAATCCCGCCACCACAGCCAATATCAATTATTTGTTTGTTTTGTATATTTGTAATACTTTTTATCATTTCTCCCCAAGAAATATGGGCGTTTCGCTGTGCGTATGTGTATTTATTATTTGCATCGTGAAAATTAATGGACATGAAAAAGACCTCCTTTCAATACTTAGTATAGCGTATTTTATAGTGTGTCACGTTTTTGTTTTTTATATGAAGAGTATAAGAATTTCTTATTGTAAGAGGAGGATTAAGTTGAAAAGGAAATATGTATTGTTGTTATTTGCTATGTTACTAGCATCTTGTGGTCAAGTAGAGCAAAAAAAAGAAACAAAAAAAGTGGAAGAGACGGTGAATGAAGTGAAAGAAACAATAGGGGCAACCGTTATACAAAAAAAACATAAAGAGAAAAAGTTACAGGAATCAGAAGCTAAGTTAGTAATAGACATTATAGATAAAGCGGAAAAACAAGAAGTAACAGGTAGTTTTGGTGAACCGGAATATGAAATACAAATTAATAGGGATGGAAAAAAAGAAACATATTATGCATGGCTAAGAGGAGAAGACAGACGAGGATGGGTACAATATAAGAAAGCTATGTATATGCTGAATAAAAAAGATACGGAAAAGCTTTTGGCTATATTTCCAAATGTTTCAGAACAAAAAGAAGATGAGATGCAGGTAGGTCCTTTAACGGAAGTAACAAAAAAAGATTTGCAGATTACTGCGTTTCATATTAAAGCAGGCGATCAAAAAGTGAATTATACGGTGCGTTATACGATTTCACAATCACTATACAACAAGTTAGAGAAGGAACAAGAATATTATTTACAAGTCGTTTTCCCAGAAAAAGTTCAAAAATTAATTGGAGCAAAAGAGAGTGAAAAAATTTCAGGTGAAAAGGTAAAGGAAGGGTATAAACAATATGAATTGCATGCTACTGTGCAGGTAAAAGATGCTTCAGAATCACAATTAAAGTCATTAGAAACATATTATGAAAATTATGATTTGATAATATTAAATAGTAAAAAAGAAAAAATAGGTGTTTTTCAAAATATCATTCAAATTGTTAAAGAGTATGGTGAAAAAATGGATTTACAAAGATAAAATGAAACTTTAATTAGCCCTTACGGATCGGGATGAATGTAAAGTCTATATGACCTTTCCTAGGAAATGATAATAGAGAGGGGAAAACACCCCTCTCTATTATTTTGCTTTTGCAGATGGCTCATTCATTGATTTTCGTGTAATAAGAAAAGAAATCATAAGAGCGGAAAGGATGACAAGGGCAATAAATACGTGATTGGGCAACAAATCTAATAATAATACGTAACTAACAGTATAAAAAATAAGAGTTGAAGCTAAAAACGATAGAGCGCCTATTATGAGAGATTGTAAATTCATTTGCAAACACCTCCTTATATTTATATTTTTGGCTAAAAATGGATTAAATAAACATTATTTCTAACGATAGAAAAAAATATGTCATAATAGAGAAAAGAATAGTTTTGATGAATGAATATGATTCATTAATGAGAGATAAAGGAGAGAAATATGAAAAATAATAAAAAAGGATTATGGGGAATTATAGTTGCAATAGGGCTATTTTTACTCTCTAAGTTAAAGTGGGTATTTGCAATTTTTAAATTAGCAAAGTTTTCAACGGTATTTAGTATGTTTATATCACTTGGTGCATACGCAGTTATATATGGTTGGAAATTTGGGGTAGCGCTCATTTATTTATTGTTTATTCATGAAATGGGCCATTTATGGGCTGCGAAAAGAAAGGGGATACCAACATCGCCAGCAATATTTATTCCGTTTATGGGTGCTCTTATTGGGATGAAAGAGATGCCAAAAAATGCAAAAGATGAAGCTTATATCGCCTATATGGGACCTCTTTTCGGATTGTTGTCATTTTTACCTGCGATTCCACTTTATATAATAACGAAAGAGCCATTTTGGGCATTAATTATTTTACTTGGAAGTATGATTAACTTCTTTAACTTGATTCCGGTTTCTCCATTAGATGGTGGACGAATTATCTCAGTTGTAAGTACAAAGATTTGGGGAGCGGGTCTTATTGTATTGCTCGGTTATTCCATTTACTTTAAAAGTATTTTGGGAGGATTTATTTTTATTATCGGCTGTATGGAATTATATAGAGTAATAAAGAGAGATGAGCCAATTAAGGAATTAGGATATAGAATTGATGGAATGAAAGAATATGTTGCAAGGCTTGAAGAAGAGTTAAAAGAAACAGGTGCGGTGCATCGAAATATATATATGATGCAACATGAAATAAATATATTAAGGCAAAAAGAAAGAGAGAAAGAATTAAAAGTAGGAGAACTTCAAAAGATTGAAGTGTTAGAGCATCTTTTACCAAAGTTTGAGCCGCTTGATTACGTTCCATATGAAGATGAAAAAGAAACGCATACAATTCATATAAGAGAAGCATTTGAAATGTCAGAAAGAAAATTACAGGAATGGGAGACAGAAAAGAGACAACAGGAAAACTATTATAAAGTTGATATGAAAACAAAATGGACAGTCTTTGCTTGTTATATCGGATTAATGGCTATACTCGGTTACACAGCTTATGAAGGGTACATTGTTTTACAAGAACATTTACCAACGAGAAATGTATAGAAAAATATTGTCGAAATGATAGGAAGAATTTATACAGGAATTATATTTCTACGAGAGAATGTTACAAGTATAGTTATACATTGTAATATCTTTAGTAGAGAAGGAGTTCTGTATATGAAGAAATTGTTAATTGTATTCGGGAGTATTATCGTAATGATCATTGCGAGCTATAGTCTTATGAAATTGCTATTACATTATGCGAATAAGCCTGCTGAGGTAAGTACAATAGCTCAAATAGAAGATGTGCAAGAAGAGACAAAAGTGCTAGATTTTATTCGTATGACGCATGAAAGTTATAATAATTTCTTAAATTACGGTAAAGCAGAGAATTATACAGAAGGGGACTGGAACCAATTTAAACAATGGTTTCAACAACAAGAATCGTCTTTAAAAAATATACATACAGAAATAAAGAATGAAAAAATAAAACGTGATGTAAATAGAAGCTATGAAATTGTAAAAAAAGGTGTGGAACTTCAAAATATTGAGTATGTAGTTTATGCACATCGTGTATACCATGACTTAGATATTATTGTAAATAAATATAGAGGTGAAACGAACATCTGGGGGTATACAGAGTTTGGAGAGGGGAAAGATATAAGGGTAATTGAACAAGCTATACAGTCCAAATAATAAGCTAGCTAGAATTCTAGTTGGCTTATTTTCTTTTGTAAGTGCAATGTTCATATATTATTCACAAAAACACCGTGTTAATAGTGATTAAAATCACAATATGTACTATACAATTCAGTTAAACTAAAAACAGTTAAGGAAATAGAGGAGTGGGATACAATGTTAAGTGCAAAAACAATTGAAATCGTAAAGTCAACAGTACCATTATTACAAGAAAAAGGCGTTGAAATTACAACGAGATTTTATCAAATTTTATTTTCGGAACATCCGGAGTTATTGAATATTTTCAACCATACAAATCAGAAAAAGGGAAGACAACAACAAGCGCTAGCGAATGCTGTTTATGCAGCTGCAACGTATATTGATAATTTAGAAGCTATTATTCCAGTTGTAAAACAAATTGGTCATAAGCATAGAAGTTTAGGTATTAAAGCAGAGCATTACCCGATTGTAGGTACATGTTTACTACGTGCAATTAAAGAGGTCGCAGGTGCACCTGATGAAGTTTTAAATGCATGGGGAGAAGCTTATGGTGTCATTGCTGATGCATTCATTAGCATTGAAGCAGAGATGTATGAAGAAGCGGCACATAAAGAAGGTGGATGGAAAGATTTCCGTAACTTTGTGGTTGTTAAAAAAGTGAAGGAAAGCGACGTTATTACATCATTTTATTTAAAACCTGAAGATGGAGGGCAAGTTTCTTCATTCATCCCAGGACAATATGTAACGATTCAAATAAACATAGAAGGTGAAACGTATACACATAATCGTCAATATAGTTTATCAGATGCTCCTGGAAAAGAATATTATCGTATTAGTGTAAAGAAAGAAAAAGGTGTAGATACACCGGACGGTAAAGTATCTAACTACTTACACGATCATGTAGAAGAAGGGGATATGTTACCAGTAAGTGCACCAGCAGGAGATTTCGTATTAAATATGGATTCAACATTACCAGTTGTGCTAATTAGTGGTGGAGTAGGTATTACACCAATGATGAGTATGCTAAATACGTTAATTGAACAAAACTCAAAACGTAATGTATGTTTTGTTCAAGCAGCGATAAATAGTAATACACATGCAATGAAAGAACACGTTGAGGCAGTAGATAATGAATACGAACAAGTTAAAGCATACACTTGCTATTCTGCACCAACTGAAAAAGATTTGGAAATGAAGAACTTTGATAAAGAAGGTTTCATTGAAGCTGAATGGTTACAAACTATTATTCCGACAACTGAAGCAGAATTTTATTTTTGTGGTCCCGTACCATTTATGAAGCATATAAATGCTGCACTAACTAATTTAGGTGTGGAACAAGAGCATATTCATTATGAATTTTTCGGTCCAGCAGCAAGCTTACAATAGATGAAGTTTGAAATAAGTAAAAAAACGAGGTATTATTTTACCTCGTTTTTTATTTGTTCTCGTAACAGCCGATTTACCGTTTCACGGCGTATACCTATGAGTTGACCGATTTCAGTTTGTGTTAATATTTCATATATAGGAATGTCACCTAAATATAGTGTGAACCATTCTTGTAAACGATGTAGACGTTCTTTCGGAGAGACGGTTGTCAATTGATCGATACGCTGTTGCATCATTCTTAATTTTGATTGTAGTTGCATAGCAATATTTGCATATGATGCAGGATTTGCCTGAAGCTGATCGTACCATTCATTACTAATTATAGGTTCAACTTCTGTTTTCATTAAAGCGATTGCTGTACCGTGATATTCCTTCGGTGAAATTAAAGAATGGTGAGGTATCGTTTCACCTGGAACGATAATGTTGAATAGAAATGGTGTTCCATCTTCTTCTATCCGTACTACTTTTAATAAACCTGTTTTTATAAAATATAAAGGACCGTCCTCGCCTTGACGGAATAGTACATCTCCTTTGTGTAGAATCAATGTTAGCCCCCCCATTTAAACATTTCTATTTCTTCTATTTTAGCGTATATGTATAAAGACAATATGCTTTTAAATAGCAATTTCATTGACGAAATATATGCTATTACAGTAGTATACTATTTAGTGTGTAATAGTACTAGCAATGAATACGCTGTAGGGGGTTTAGTATATTGTTAGATGCGATAAAAATGACGGATATGAGAATTCCGGCGAATGCTATCATTCATGTAGAAGAGATGAAAGGTGGAGTCGTGTTATCCGTTGAAGTAGACGGCCAAATTATTTATACGATGGCTTATGATGAAGAAACAGATAGTTATGCTGAATTATATGATCGAAACGATAAGAGGGCGTGCCAAGTACATGAGGATTTTATGGGATGGTCACTTCTTCACTAAAAAAGATGTCAATATGACATCTTTTTTTATTAAAACGATAGAATATACAAAGAAATGAAATATAAGGATAAAATTTGTAATAAATGATTTTGCATTGTTAGCACTTTGTAACTGCAAGTGAATTATTTTTTCGCTATCATAAAGATAACAGTCGCAGTTATAGGAGTGGTCAACTTGAAGAAAGTACATATTTCCAATTATATGTTATTATGTGTTTGTTTAATTTTATTTGTTCTCTTAGGAGGATTTTTATATTCATGTGTATAAGAAAAACGCATCCTAAAAAGAACGCGTTATAAAAAAGAAGTGATGATTAATCTAGTTCCGAGAATAATTAATGTGATACGTAATAAATTAATTACGGCATTACCACTTAATTTTGTATTAATATAAGCCCCGATTTTTCCGCCAATCCATGCACCAGGAATAAGAATTAATGCGTAAACCCAGCTGACATTTCCAAGGGAGATGTGAGTTGCAGAACTTACAATTGCTGATAAAAATACGATAAACATCGAAGTTGCTACAGCAATATGTGCTGGGAATGCAAAAAGTAGCATCATTGCTGGAACAAGTAAGGCACCGCCGCCAATTCCAAATAATCCAGATATAAAACCAACTATAAAGGCGATAAAGATAGCGAGAAGCGGTGGGAATTGATAGTGTACAGTGTTTCCTTCGTTATCTGTAAAAGAACGCTTAATTACCGTCATATTGGATAAAGAAAGGGGGTTTAATTTGTCTCGTAACATAAGAAGAATGGAGACAAAAATAAGGAAAATCCCAAAATATAAAGAAAATGTATCTTGGTTTAAAAATTTGTTTGCCCACGAGCCGATGATACCACCAGGGCCACTCCCGATAAATAAAATAAGTCCACTTTTGTAATCTACTCGTTTATGCTTCATATAAGTAAGGGTGGAAGATAGTCCTGTAAAAACGACTGTTACCATTGAAGTTCCTACTGCAAGTTGTGGTGATAGACTGTGTAATCCAATTAATAACGGAACAATAATAATTCCGCCACCAAGCCCGACTAGACTCCCGACTGTCCCGGCGATTAACCCGATGAAAAGTAACATGATGTATTCCAAAATTTCCAACTCCTCTATATAACTTATCCACCAATTATTATACACGCTTTTTAATAAGAAAAAGGTTTGTTCACAAAAAAGTCGTCTTCCTAGAAAAATAAGGAAGACGACTTTTAATTAAAAGATTAAGTGTAATAAAGCGTAAAATAATGCAGCTAACGAAGCTGAAATAGGAAGTGTAATAACCCATGTAATTAACATACGTTTTGCAGTTCCCCATTTTACACCTTTCACACGATGTGAAGCACCAACCCCTAAAATAGAAGAAGAGATAACGTGCGTTGTACTAACCGGTAAGTGAATGAATGTTGCGCCGAAAATAACAAGTGATGATGATAAATCAGCAGCTACACCATTTACAGGACGAATTTTCATAATTTGTCCACCGACAGTTTTAATAATTTTCCATCCGCCGACAGAAGTACCAAGACCCATTGCGATTGCACAACATAATTGTACCCAGAACGGGATGTCGTCAGAAGTATGATAGTTATTGGCCATAAGAGCCATCGTAATGATTCCCATTGCTTTTTGTGCATCATTCGTACCATGTGTATAAGCTTGTAATGCTGCAGTGAAGATCTGGAATATACGGAAGTTTTTGTTCGTTTTCGTTAAATTAAAGTTTTTAAAGACTACTTTAAAAATACTGTATACGATATAACCAATAACAAAAGCGATAATCGGTGAAATGATTAAAGCTTCAAGAATTTTTATGAACCCTTTAAGATTTAATGAGCTAATACCGGCAGCAGCGATAGCTGCACCTGCGATTGAGCCGATAATTGCATGCGAAGAACTACTTGGAATACCGTAGTACCAAGTAATTAAATTCCAAGCTATTGCCGCAAGTAAAGCAGCTAAAATTACAAGAGAACCATTTTGCAAGGCAAATGGATCAACGATATCTTTTGTAATCGTTTTTGCTACACCTGTAAATGTCATCGCACCTAAAAAGTTCATAATAGCTGCCATAATAATTGCATGTCTAGGCTTTAGAGCTTTCGTTGAAACAGCCGTTGCAATAGCGTTTGCTGTATCGTGAAATCCATTGATAAAGTCAAAAGCTAAAGCGCAAATGACTACTAAAACGGTCAGTATCAAGAGTGTATCCATGATCAAACTCCTTACGCGTTCTTCATAATAATTGTTTCTAATACGTTTGCAACGCTTTGGCAGCTATCCGCTACTTCTTCAAGCTCTTCGTAAATCTCTTTGTATTGAATAATCTTAATCGGATCTTTCTCACGAGAGAATAAGTGCTTAATCGCATGACGGCGAATATCATCACATTGTGATTCGTAATCCTTAATCTTAATCGCGTTCGTACGAATGTCGACTAACTTCTTTTTAGACAGTAGTTCAACAGAATTTGCAATCTCAATCGCACATTGATTAATTGCTTCAACGAATTTAATCATGTATTCATCAGCTTCTGTAATAGAATACATTTCGAATAGACCAGCACTATGATCTAATCCGTCTAATACATCATCCATACTCATTGCAAGTTGTAGGATGTCCTCACGTTCAATTGGAGTAATAAACGCTTTGTTTAGCTCCATAATGATTTCGTGAATAAATGAGTCACCTTTTGACTCATACTCTTTCATGCGCATAGAAAACTCTTTTAAATCGCTAGCATTTTTAATTTTATACTCCACGAAAAACTGCGCGCCTTCTTTTAAATTTTCGGAAACATTCATTAACATTTCAGAAAATTTATCTTTTTTTGATTTAAATACCATTATTAGTTACCCCCACAAAAGTAATATATGTAAAATATATTGGCTAGTCAATTCTAACAAAAAACTGTCGTTTTTTAAAACATTTTATCGAAAAGTTTACAAAAACTTAACATAACTCTCATTGTTGTATTAATAATATTAATAATCAATAGTGAATATCTTACTTGTAGAATGTCCTTTTCTTGCAAAAAGTATGAATGTGAAAGAAAAGCTTTACACTACAGGAAAGACTACGTTATTATAATAAATTTAAAAGGAGGTATATTCTTCCTTTTGAAAAGAAGAGTGTAAACAAACGAAGGAAGTGAACGAATGAAATTGAAGAACACTCACTTAAAAAAAATGCGGGAGTGGTTCAACAAGAGGAAGAAACTTCGTAATTCATTAATTGTATTAGGAAGTTTACTTGCTACTCTATTTATTGCTATAAATATAATAATTTCTATTCAAGACATATCTGAATTGAAACAAGCTGTTCCGCAACCGACCTTAATTTATGATGCAAATAATGAAGTTGCGACGAAATTAGCTTCTTCTAAAACAGAAGGTGTTAAAAGGAAAGATATTCCTGACATTATGGTTCAGGCAATTGTTGCAGTAGAAGATAAGGAATTTTTTAACCATCACGGTATTTACTATAGTGGAATTATAAGTGCAGTTTTTAAAAATATTACAGCAGGAGAAGTCGTGGCGGGGGGAAGTACAATTACACAACAACTTGCGAAAAATGTATTTCTGACACAAGACCGCACATACTCTCGAAAAATAAAGGAATATTTTTTAACAAAAAAAATAGAGCGTACGTATACGAAAGATGAAATTATTGAAATGTATATGAACCAAATTTATTTTGGTGAAGGTGCTTGGGGCATAAAAAGGGCAGCTAAATCTTATTTTGATAAAGATGTAAAAGATTTAACAGTTTCAGAAGCTGCAACGATTGCTGGCTTGATTAAAGCACCGTCTGCATATTCGCCTTATAAAAACTTTAATAAATCAATCGAACGACGTAATGTTGTATTAAGTTTAATGAAAGAGCAAGGATATATCTCTGACGAACAGTATAATAAAGAAAAAGAGAGCGGTCTTGTGTTAAAACGTGGTGTGGATGATAAATACAAGGGGAAATACTCTCAATATGTAGATTATATTGTTAGAGAAGCAATGGACAAGTACGAATTAACACAAAATGAAATTTTAGCGGGTGGTTATCGTATTTATACAGAGCTTGATCCGAAAAAACAACAGGCTGTGGAAGACGTTGTGAATAATGAGAGTTATTTCAAAGATAATGGCTCAGACCAGCTTATGCAAACGGGTGTAGTTCTTATGAATCCAAAAACAGGTGGCGTACCAGCTTTAGTTGGAGGAAGAGGGCCGTATCAGTTTTTACAGTTTAACCATGCAACTCAATTAAAAAGACAACCTGGCTCAACCTTAAAGCCCTTGGCTGTATATGTACCAGCGTTAGAGCAAGGGTATGAAGTATACGATATATTGAAAGATGAACCATTTAATATTAAAGAATATAAACCACAAAATAGCGATCACACTTTTCACGGTGATGTGACAATGTATGAAGCTGTGGCAAAGTCGTACAATGTTTCGGCTGTTTGGCTATTAGAACAAATTGGATTGGATAAGGGATTGAAATCTTTAGAGCGATTTGGTATTCCATTAGTGCCAGAAGATCGTACGTATCCGATCGCTTTAGGCGGTATGCATGTGGGGACATCTCCATTTGTAATGGCTCAAGCGTATAGTGCATTTGCAAATGACGGTGTCCAAGTGGAAGCTCATGCGATTAGAGAGATACAAAATGCTGAAGGTGAAATAATTGGAAAGTGGTATAAGAAAGAGACACGAGTGACGAGCGAGAAAATTGCTCAAAAGATGACATATTTATTAAAAGGTGTTGTCGAAAAGGGAACGGGCGAAAAGGCGAAAGTTAATAATGTTGATACGGCTGGTAAGACAGGAACGACTCAAATTGTAAATGGACCAAGCACCGGTGCAAAGGATTCATGGTTTGTTGGATACACACCAGATTTAGTAGGTGCGATTTGGGTAGGATATGATAAAACAGATAGTGATCATTATGTTCCGGGGGGAAGTCAAATTACGACGACAATGTTCCGGGATATTATGAAAAAAGCGAATGCCAATCCAGCTCAAAAAGCATTCCAGTTATCGCTCATATCTGAGGCTGATTATAAAAAACAATTGAATACAATAGAAGAGGAAAAACGAAGAAAAGAAGAAGAGAAGAGAAGAAAAGAAGAGGAACAACAAAGAAAAAAAGAGCAACAAGAGTGGATTGATAAAGTGAAAGAATGGATTCCTTCATTTTGGTAAAAGAAAGAGGCGAATAACGAAATTCGCCTCTTTTTCGTATGAGAAATTAAGTGAACTTTTAATCGGTGGGAGGAGCTGTATCTATCTCTACGAGTTGTTAGCCCATATCAATTGGGATAAATAGTATTACTCGTTAAGTGTAACATTTGTACTGCCAAAGGATTGAGAATCGTATGTGATGATTATTTTTCCTTTACTAATAGGCTCGTAAAGTAATTCTTCTTCGTAATTACCATTATTTTCATTGTGGATAGAAAGTGTGATTTCATCGATTTTTTTATTTGTATACTGATCTTTAATCGTTTCAGCAATTTGAAGTAACGCTTCGGAACTAGAAGCTTTCGTAATAAGCATTCCTTTTATAACCTTTTTTTCATTCTTTGTGGTATTGGAATAAGGGATGTTGCTTTGTTTTGTATACAAAAGTTTGTATGGAACAGTTTTTCTCTCTGCTTTTGATATAGTGGAATATTTTAGAGTTAAAAAAAATCCTACACATAAAATAATGCATACCATAAGAGCAAACCAAATGCGTATTAGTGACATAACTCTCATCTTCATCCCTCTTTCATATCTTTGACTTCACTATTTATCATACAAAATGAGGATTAAGACAGAGTAAATTTGAGGTAAAGAAACGTAAAGAAGGAGCACTTATCCTCCCAAATAAGTGCTCCTTTCTATATAAAGAGAGATTTAATGCACGGTTAAACGATACATATTAGTATAAATCTATTTATTGATTGAAAATTAGTAAATTCGGAATACGGATAGTGTTGCAGTTGTATCACCTGTGTTAGGAATAGAAATAGTGTTTGCTGTAGGCTGTATAGAAATCGTTGTACCAGCTTGTAAAGTAACGATTGTAGAGAAAGAAACAGCACTACCGATAACGTTAGTTGAGAAATTACGAGTAGGTGGTTGACCATTGAATGAAATACCGAATCCAAATGGTGAAGATCCTGGGAAAGTTGTAGACGCTGAGAAACTAATATCATATACGCCTGTTTCTAAAACTGTTAGAGTATCTGTAGTGTCATTAAAATTAATATTATTTATTTCAAAAACTTGATTGAATTGGATATTCATTCCAGGTGATATAGTTTGAGCATTGGAGTTTCCAATTGCAGCGATAGTTACAGGAATTGGAGTACCCGCTGGTCCTGTTGCGCCAGTAGCGCCTTGAGCACCAGTAGCACCTTGAGCACCAGTAGCACCTTGAGCACCGGCTGGACCTTGAGCACCAGTAGCGCCTTGAGCACCAGTAGCACCTTGAGCGCCGGCTGGACCTTGAGCACCAGTAGCACCTTGAGCACCGGCTGGGCCTTGAGCACCAGTAGCGCCTTGAGCGCCGGCTGGACCTTGAATACCTTGAGCTCCCTGAGGTCCAGTAGCGCCTTGAGCACCCGCTGGTCCCTGAGCACCTTGAGCACCAGTAGCACCTTGAGGTCCAGTAGCTCCTGTTGCTCCTCCTCCAAGGCAACCTGATCCGTATTGAACTAGGATAGTTTGAATCTCTGTTATGAGTTTAACTAATTTGTCGATCGTACAACAATCTACTTTGAATAACTTAGCGATATACAATAAATAATTAAGCAGGCTTTGTAGTTCAACGTACAATGCTCCGCATGAGAAAGGGTTGTTCTTAAAATAGTTAATAGATTAGCAATAATAGAATTTCCAATTTGTTTTTGTGCTGGAGATAAATCTAAGCAATTGAGGAATTTTTGTAAGTTATTTAGGGCAGCGATTAAGTTATCGATATTATTTTGAGAAGGGTTTTGAAAGACAGCTTGAATAGCTTGGCCAAGAGCTTGAAGAAGTCTAACGAATTCTGTAAGTTCGGACTTAGAAATGTTAATATGACTACAAGCTCTGACTTCGCAACAATCATTCCCATAAAATACTTTTCCTTTATTTTTATTGTTCATCTTTTCATTCCTTTCTTTCATAGAATCAATAGTCATTACTATATATTAAAATGAAGTTCATACTAAATTCGTGATGGACAAACTACCATTTCTAAAAAAATAAGAAATTGGCCCATCTAGCAAAAATAAGTAAGATATAGAGAAGGGTTTATATAATGTAAAGAAGAAACGTGCAACATAAAAAACTGCATGCCAATTGTTGGGAGTGTTTAACAATTGGCATGCAGTTTGTGGCTTGGTCCTTTATTTGCATTGATTTAATTTTTCAAGGGCTGTTTTAGGTAAGATTGGAATTGAAATAGTGAAAGTTGTACCATCTTCAGTACTAGTCATTTTTAATGTACCGTTATGATTTTGAATGATTTTCTTCGTTACGGACAAGCCAAGCCCTGTACCTGAATCTTTTGTTGAGAAGAATGGATCAAAGATGTATTCTTGAATGGCTGGAGGAATACCAATCCCATTATCAGTGAAAGTAATACGAACAAAATTATCTAGGCGATAACTAGTAATTTGGATAGAAAGTTTTTTTTCACCTTGGGCATCGAAAGCGTTCTGAAATAGGTTTAAAAAAACTTGCACAAGTTCGTGACGATCAATATGGACCAATACATCATCTAATTCGGTAGAAAAATTATAATCAATTGAAATGTTATGTAAAAATACTTCACTAGCTAGTAACTGTTGAATATACTCACGTAAAAATGTATTAATAGGAAACGGTTCTCTTGTAAATTCGCGTGTTTTTGAAATAGATAAAAATTTTGTAATAATACTATTTGCACGATCTAATTCAGGAATAAGTAAGTTTTTAAATAGTTCTTTATTAGATGGAGAAACAGTTTCTTGTAAAAATTGTAAATAACCTCGTACGGTTGTAAGAGGATTACGTACTTCATGTGCAATACCGGCTGCGATTCGTCCTGCTAACGAAAATTTTTCTGCATCACGTTCTGTGTTTAAATAATGAAAGACACTAATAACTCTAAAAATCTCTCCGTTATAATCACGAATAATTCGGTTATTTAAAATGCCATAGTTTTTGTCTAAAACTTCTTCATTATATATTTCTGTTCCCGTTCTTAATGTTTCAAGAGCTTTAATTTTTTCTTCTGGTAATTGTAGTAATTGTTGAATTGGCTTTCCGATTATATCATTTCGTACTACACCAAAATCATCTGCTGCAATTTGATTACATAATGTTATATTTCCTTTATTATCAACAAAGGTTACATGATGTGAAAAAGCATCAAAAATATGAACAAAGTATGTTTCAAGTTGTTTAAATAAAAATAATGAATCGCAAGTAAGTTGAAAATCAGCCTCTCTATTCTCTTTTTGTATGTTTTGAATGGAATGAGTCGTTCTCGTTTTCTTTATTTGTAAACCAATATGTGGATTTTTGTATGTGAAATGATGTGGTAATTGATTCACAAGTTCTTCATAAAAACGTACTTTATTTTCTAATTCTTCTATTCGTTTTTCATGAGATACAATATCATCGTTTGGAAGCATAAATAAATAACCCCTCAATTTAAAAATTCTTCCATCTAGTATATCATATTTTTATACGGATACTCTTAAAGAAGGGGCTACTTAATGAAATTGATTAGTCGAAGTGTTCAGGAAGTGAGTAGAATGAATAGAAGGTGAAGTGAAAAAGGGAGGGATATATTTGCTTTTCATTGGAGTGACAGGGTGGGGAGATCATGATTCTTTATATATAGATCCCTATGAAAATAGAAATAAATTACGAACATATAGTGAGCATTTTCCTATTGTGGAAGTAGATAGTTCATTTTATGCGATGCAACCTGCACGAAACTATACAAAATGGGCAATGGAGACACCGAAAGGTTTTTCTTTTGTCGTAAAAGCATATCAAGGGATGACCGGACATATGAAAGGTGAAATCCCTTTTTCTACGTTCGACGAGATGTTTGATGTGTACAAACAATCTATTCTGCCTTTAATAGAAGCTGATAAATTAAAAATGATTTTATTTCAATATCCACCATGGTTTGATTGTAAAAAGAAAAATGTGGATTTTCTTCGATATACGAAAGAAAAAATGGAAGGTTTACCGTGTGCTATAGAATTTCGGAACCAAACATGGTTTTATCCGGAAATGAGAGATAAGACGCTACAGTTTTTGGAACAAGAGAAATGGATTCATACCATTTGTGATGAGCCACAGGCCGGGACAGGTTCGGTACCGCTCGTATTAGAAGTAACGAATGCAGAGATGGTGTTAATACGTTTTCATGGTCGAAATGTTCATGGCTGGCTTGATAAAGGAGAAAATTGGAGAGCGGTTCGTTGCTTATATCGCTACAACAATAAAGAATTAGAAGAATGGGTAGAAAGACTAGAGCAATTAAAAAAGAAGACAAAGGACATATATGTACTATTTAACAATAATTCGGGCGGAGATGCAGCGGATAATGCGAAACAACTTATGAAAATGATGGACATTACATATGGTGAGCCGAAGCCCGAGCAATTAAATTTGTTTGAATGATAATAAACAAGAAAGGCACTGTACAAACAGGGGGAATGTACAGTGCCTTTCTATATGAAAAAGAGGGGTAACAATGTTACTGAGCGTTTGGTTGATTCATCAATTGTTGGCTTCGTAATAAATGATAATGGTTATCATTATCAATGTCAATAGTTTTCCGAAAAATAAATAAAAAACTTTTTATGAGACATTAAAAGTAGATAGATTTCTAAAAAAGTGTGGCTGATGCAAAGAAGTTTTTCGGGGTATCCAGTAAACCATTGATAAAGTATCAAAAAAAAGAACAGCAATTAATGCTGTTCTTTTCCAGTGATGAATTGTTGTAAATCAAAAGGAGTTATCGCTTGGATAAACTCTTTTGAGATAAGTGTTTGAACAAGAGTACTCTCAGAAATGGAAGCACCTGTTTTCTTTTCATAAGCTTGTTTTAATAAATCAAGTTTTTCAGCCGTTTCTTTCGGTAATTCAATTGTTAATGTGTTCATAATTTCTCCCCCTTACTATTAGAGTACCACTACAATATAGGAGAGACAAGACAAGAAAAGAGAATGTGAAACATAAAAAAGGTTACCATTTATAAATGGTAACCTTTTTTATGTATAAGAGTTATTAAGCAATACCGATATACTTTAAAGTTTTTGATGGAGTACTATGATCAAAGAAGTGTTGTAAAAATGCGATATCAACACCTGATTTGTATGCACAATATCCCCAAGTTTTTCGAAGTGTATGTGAGCTAATCCCTTCTAATCCAACTTCTTTTGCAGCTTTGTTTAAAATGTACCATGCATGTTGTCTCGTAATAGATTTCGTTCCTTTTTGAGACTTTAATAATGGTTCATTACGTTTCCAAGTTTTACGTTCTTTCATGTAGTCTTCGATCGCGTGCTGTAAGTCTTCATTTACAGCAAACCATTTATGTTTTTTTACTTTTTCATTGTAAAATAAAATGGAATGGCGAACATTTTCATTTTCATCAATTACATCACTAACTTTTAATTGTAAGATTTCACTTACTTTTAAGCCAGAATTTACAGCTAATACGAATAATAAGCCATCACGTTTCGAAGATTGTAAAAGTATATTTTTGATAGTTTCTAATTGTTTTTCATTTTGAATAGGTTGTCCTGCTTGTTTCATTTCACGCACTCTCCTCTTTTATGTGTGTAAAGGAAAGGATTAACTTGTTTCTTACTATAAAGGGAGAGTGTGAATTTCATGTGAACTCCTAGTGAAATTAAGACAAATTATTTGACTTCTTTTACTTTTTGTAAATTAAAGTAGAATACAACACTATTAGTCGTGTTATATACACCGTACTCGGCATGGTGGAGGTCTAAAATGTTTTTTACAATAGATAACCCGAGACCGGTACCTCCAGTATGACGGCTACGAGATGCATCTAAACGGTAGAAACGATCCCAAATTTTTTCAAGACTTTCTTCAGGGATAGGGTTTCCTGTGTTTTCGATTTCGACTTTTACTGTATCTTCCATTGCTATAACGGAGACTTGTATTTTTTCTCCATCTGGCGTATAGCGAATTGCATTGCTAAGTAAGTTCACAACTACTTGCTCAATACGACTACGATTCGCTTTAACAACTATCGAAGAGTCTACATCTATGTTCACTTGTAAATGCTTTTCCTCCATGCTAAATAATAACTTTGTATAGACTTGTTGAATTAATTCACCGATTGAGAATGTCGTCATATCTAGTTTGTACGTACCTGATTCTAATTTTGCTAATTCTAACATTTCAACAATAAGTCTGTTCATGTTTTCGGTTTCTTCTAAAATAACATCTGTGTAATATGTCGTATCTTTACTAACGCCATCTTTAATTCCTTCTGCGAAACTTCTAATTACACTGAGTGGTGTTTTTAATTCATGTGATACACCAGAAATGAATTCTTTTCGCGTTTTTTCCAATTGACGTTCACGTTCAATATCTTGTTGCAATTTTGTATTGGCAACATTTAATCGATCGATTCGGTCTTTTAAGTTTACAGATAACGTATTAATACTGCCGGAAAGCCCACCAATTTCATCGTCTGCTGTTACAGGTAATTTCTCACTAAAATCAAAATTGGCCATTTTCTTTGTAACGCGATTCATTTTAATTAATGGTTTCACAATGATTTTTGAATAGTAGAAGGATAATAAAATAATTACGAGAAAAACGATGATTAAGGCATAGACATAATAATCCTTTAAAACGAGCATTGCTTCATTAACAGGTTGCAAAGACGCTATGGCAAAAGCGTATTCTGTAATTTTTCCATTTTCCACAATAGGTTTTACAAAGATACTATTTTTTATATTCTCTCCACCATCTATTATATAAGTGTTTAATTGGTGCGAGTTAGCAGTGCCATTTCTAATAATGTCTGCAAAATATTGAACGGCTTGTAATGTTTCAAAATCATTTGCAAGACGAACCTCGGCTTTTGATGGAAGCTGTAATTTAGATACAATACCAGTAAACTCAATTTGAGTCACAGTTTTGGAGCGGTTTGTAAGTCTATTTTTAGAAGAGTTGCCATTAATGGATTGAAAATCTGAATTGAAACGTTCGTTTTGCCATCGATTATAATTTGTTGTCAATTCTAGTGGTGTTATTGTTTTCCCTCGTACCAAACCGACGACGTTTATCATGCCATCTTTTTTCAATCCTAAGTTTTCGAATTTCTTATATTCTTCAGGCGTTAAAAGATTATTGAGTGGAATGAAATATGTTTCATTATTTTTAGGATTAATTACATCAATGTAGTAATTGTTGTCACTTTTAATAATGCCCTCAGAATTTAAAAATTGCATATCAGCATTTGTTTTATCATGAAATTCTTGTTTTAGTTTTCTAACTTCCTCAGGGTCTTTTTCGCTTTTTTCATAATTAGCTACGAATTTTTCAAAAGCAGTTTGAACTGTTTTTACTTTTTTATTAATATAAAATTTCTCTAAAAATAGAGATTGTCCTAAGAAAAAAAGGAGGAATATGATTGTAAATAATGTTGATGTTAATAAAAATAGTTTAAAGACGATACTTCTGTTTTTCACTGCGTCACCTCTTGTGAGAAATACTGTAAATGATTTCTTTATTATAACAAACGTTACAAAAAAGTAGAGGAGAAAATCTGTCTCTTCCGAAAGTAGTTTTTAGTAAAAAGTCACATAAAAAGAACTCGACAGACGTATGACGAGTTCTTTAATGTATTATTGTTGAATTGCTGCATCTAAAGCGATTTCAATCATTTCGTTAAATGTAGTTTGACGCTCTTCAGATGTTGTTTCTTCACCAGTGAAAATGTGATCGCTTACTGTTAATACAGATAACGCATTTACACCGTATTTCGCCGCTAATGTATAAAGAGCAGTTGTTTCCATTTCTACTGCTAGTACACCATAATCTCCAAGTTTTTTAACCATGTCCATGCTTTCGCGGTAAAATACATCTGCTGTTAAAACATTACCAACACGAACGTGTAAGCCTTTTTCAGTTCCAGCATCGTAAGCTTTCTTTAAAAGGTCAAAGTTTGCAGCTGGTGCAAAATCAAAACCTGGGAATGTTAAACGGTTCATATTAGAATCCGTACAAGCTGTCATTGCAATAATAACGTCACGTACTTTTACGTCTTTTTGAATCGCACCGCAAGTTCCAACGCGAATTAAATTTTTAACTCCGTAGCTTTGGATTAATTCGTTTACATAAATAGAAATAGAAGGAACACCCATACCTGTACCTTGAACAGATACGCGTTTTCCTTTATAAGTTCCAGTGAAACCTAACATACCACGCACGTTATTATAGCAAGTAACGTCCTCTAGAAATGTTTCAGCGATATATTTTGCACGTAATGGATCACCAGGTAATAGAATAGATTCAGCAATTTCGCCTTGTTTTGCTTCAATATGTACACTCATGAAAAGTCCTCCTTATAATGTATCGATAGAAATCAATATCATTTGCATTATACACTATCAATCCTTTCAATTAAAATCTTTTAATTATTTGTAATATGTGCAAAGCAGGAGGATTTCATAAATCATAATCTAGAATATATATGTAAGAAGTTTTGTATGAACAGAGACAATAAAAATGGTAGGTGATGTTTTGAAAAATCTTGTCATTGGACTTGTTGCTTTGCTATTTATTGTAGTAGGAGGATTTTACATAAAAAAGTATCAGGAAACTACAGAGACTGTAGGTGATGTTCAGGAAGTAAAATGGGATGTGTCAAATGGAAAAGGAAATGAGAAAGTAGATATTTTATTTCAATTACTAAATAATAAAAATAACGAAGTTCGTGGTGTGAATGATCAAATTCGGGCAGTTATTGTAGACGGACAATTAAAGCATGTACAACAAATGAAACCTACATTTGCAGGAAATGGATCCTATAAGGTATCTTCCAAAATAGCGAAAGATGAAGGGTATACAATATTTTTATATGAAGACAAAAATAAATCTGTGAAATCATTTGCGAAGAAAGATTTTGGGAGAGAAATAGAGGAGAAAAATAAGAAAAAAGTAAAATTTCCAATCGATAGTGTACTTACAAAAAAAATAGGGGAGTATGAAGTTTCTCTTTTATTTGGTGCATTGCATCCGAATGAACCAGCGACGTTAACATTTCAATTCCAAGCGAAAAAGGGTGACAAATTGAAATTACATTCAGAGAGAGGAGAAGTAGAGGCGCTCTATATCGTGGACGAAACGAGAGAAAACTTTTTATACGCAATACCTGTTGATACAGATGAGCAATTACAATATCGTATTACATTTCCTATAGAAGGAACGTATAAAATATGGGGAGATTTCTATATAAATGGTAAGAAATATGAAAAAGAATTTATTGTACAAGTTCAAAAACGAAAAAACAGCTAAATGTTTAGCTGTTTTTTCGTTTTCCTATTAATTTTGTTACAGAGAGCATTGTAATTGGTAAAGAGTGATTCTTTCTAAATGCTAAATATTTACCGCTCCATGCTGGTTTATATTTTTCTTTAAAATGACGTAGCCCGCTAAAACTATACGTATAACGAACATTATTAAAGATGGCAGCAGCAACTCGTTCAGACCAGAAAGATTGTGTCGATAAACCTACATTTGAAAGTGGGGCCATACCAATATTAAAGGAGTGGTATTCATTTTCTTTTGCCCACTGGAATAGGTGGATGAAAATTGCATCCATAATGCCGCTAGGCGCATCTGGATAATAGCGCATTAAATCAACAGACAATGATCCGTCTTGATATACGGGCATAAAGGTCGTGAATGCAATGATTTTTCCATCCGCATCACATAATGTAGCGATAGGAGCACGGCTAATATATTCACGATCAAAATATCCGAGGGAAAAACCTTTCTCTTTTTTTCCGCCGAGCCACGCATCTGAAACTTTTCTTAATTCTTCAAATAATTCGTTTGAGAACGGTGGCTGGTGAATAGAGAATGTATAGCCTTCTCTTTCAAAACGGTTGAAAGTTGCTCGCATACCGGCGCGTTTTTTTCCTGTTATTGTAAATGTGTTCAAATCAACGACAGCTTCTTCACCAAGTTTAAAGAAGTTATAACCAAAATCATGATATAAACTCATCCATTTACTTTCTATTTGGTAGAATACACAAATGTATCCAAATCGATCAGCTTCAGCTAAAAACTCTTGTAACACAGTACGGTAGGAGGAAGGAGCCCCAATTGGATCACCTAGCACAACGAGACGTTTTCCAGTTATAGAGAAGAGAAGGAGCGCTTTCCCATCACTACTGAAGAAGAATTGTTTATCTCCTAAAAATCCTAAATGACTAAGTACATTACCATCATGTTCATCTAAAAAGTTTTGCAATCTTTTATCATTAGCTGGTTGCCCGGGAAATTCATTTCGATAACGATTGGCAATGAGTGAGCCAATCAGTAAAAATGTAGGAACGAAAAAGGCAGCTGCTAATGCACTTCGTTTCACTTGCGTAATATTACGAACGACAAAATCAGGTTTAAAAGCTTCTTTTGCACCTGCAAATAAAATACCTAAGTTTTTATATAAATATAAAGTGATGAGTAAGAATATAAAAACTTTGACCATATCAGAAAGTGAGACTTCCATTTTCTCGCGTACAAATCTTTTACGAAGCATATATAATACAGCGAGTACGATTAATAAAATAAACGTCTCTTCAATATCAATCCCTTTTAGCGTATTAAAGATGGCTGCTCCGATTAAAGAAATAATCGTCATATAGTAAGAACGTTTTGTTCCATAATATATGCCTCGTGAAAGGATCAGGAGGAGAATACCAAATGTTAGTGATAAGCTAAAAGAAAATTGAATAAGATGTTTTGGAGCTAGAATATGTAAGGCGTGTGCTCTGTTTATACTTGTCGGTAGAATGGTCGATAAAATAACCATTAATCCAGCAAATACTGTTAAAGCAGCAGAGGCCCATGAACCTAGTTTTCCTAGAAAATCACGCTGCAAAGTCCATATAACACCAGTTGTTTCTAATGCAGGCGCAATAAAAGGTTTATCTTCAAACTTTTTAATGGCCACGCCTGTCATTTCAAAAGCTGCAAAAATAAGACCAAGGCAGAAAGGTAAAATGTAATAGACGAGGCGATATAATAACATGGCAGGTAGTAATACGCCTGTATCAATGCCATATTGTCCGAGCCCAGTTAAAAAGACAAGATCAAATGAACCAAGTCCACCAGGAACAAGACTAACAACACCAGCTAAAGCAGCAATTACATACACACCTAAAAACTTTTGAAATTCGATATCGATACCAAATAATATTAGTATGACGTACATAACAATACCGGCAGATACCCACTCAACTAATGAAACTAATGAGTATAAAACAGTTGGATTTTTCTCTTCTTCCCCCTCTTCTTGCTCTTCGGTTTGCTTTGATTTTCTATTTTTTAGTTTAGAAAAGCCAATGTATATAGGGACGAAAAGGGCGAAGAAAATAAGAACAGGCCATAGCCACGGTTTTTCATGCAAAATAAAACTTGTGTCTAATATTCCAATAAGACCGAGGAAAGAAAGAATTGCGAGTCCGTTAATAAAAGCGGTTGTCATCCAGGCAATACTTTTAATAAGTTTGCCATTTTCTTTTATGTATGGACGATAAAGCATTGTGCGTACACCAGCTCCAACGAGACCACCAAACCCAATAAATCCATTTAAAGTATTAGCAATCCATGAGATACGAAAAATCTTTTGGACTGGTATATCAGCTTTTAAATAACGAAGCATAACATAGTCATAAAAGAACATTGTTGATACGGCAAATGCACCAAGTGTAATTGCTAAAAAAACTCCTCCGGTTGGAATGTTTTTAATTGTATTGATTGCTTCTAAAAAAGAAATGCCTGCTAATTCTTTTTTTGCTTGAAAGAATACAATTGTTAATACAACAAATGGGAAGATAATTTTCCCGATTTGTAAGAAACGTTTCCATGAAAACGACATAAATACAACTCTCCTTGTATAAGAAAACTGAGACAATAATATTATTATGACAAACTTCAAGAAAAATAAAAAGGTAAATTCCTGTATAGGGAAGCTATTTTTTATATGGGTTATATTTAAAAGAGTATTTCGTTTGTCAGAAAATTAAGTTAAAATGAATTGAAAGAAGGAAGAGAGGGGAAGTAGATGATTATAATAGGTTATGCGGGATATGAGTTAGAGAAAGCGAAACCTAATACATCAGAAGATTTCTTTAATAGATCTGAAGTGACATATATATTAAATAATAAAGAAAGAACTTTTTCCGTTTTATACGTTCGATATTTTGAAGAAATTTTACAAGAAATTACTCCTTTTGAAGGAAATCCAGTATGTAAAGTAGAAGAACAAGACATATATTTACGAGATATTGTAGCGATATGTTGTTTATTGAAAGAGAATGAGCATCGCATGCAAAAACGTTTATATTTAAATAATATAGAAGCATTCCAACAATATTTTGATGAGGGAACAGTGGTGAAAGTACAAGAAATATTGGCTGAATTACATAAAAATAAAAGAGTAGAAATAGCGTGAAATGGCAAAGGAGAGGGAAAAAATGTCTAATCTGATGGTTGAAAATCAAACAGAACAAGTTTCTATGTTTTTAGAAGATGTTATTACTTTGATAACCAATTATGTAAATTATCATACGTTGCCTTCTTTATTAGAAGAAACACCAGCAGGGAACGAGCAATATTATAAAGGGTTATTAGCATCAATGAGACGTCTTCTCGTTTTTTGTGAAGAAGGACATGATGCATGTTTTGTTTTGTTAAATAGCCAGCCATTTCGAAAAACAGCAGCTGAGAAAATTTTATATAAAATTTATCATCAAGTAATTGCAGAGTTTTTCTCACCAAAGAGTGATCATTGGTATGAAAATAGTCGGTCTGCCTATACAGGGAAAAACTCCATCGTTTTTCAACAAACGCCACCAGCATCTATAGAGCAAGTGATGAAGAGTTTAGAAGGTAAATTTCAATTGATGCGAGAAGAACTAGAATATTATGAGACGGATTACCAAACAAAGATGTTACACAAATATTAATTGCGAAAAAGAAGCTAAGGGGACTTAGCTTCTTTTCCTTTTGTAAAGTTATATAAGGGATTTCCTTTGAATATATTTATGGGGATAGCATTAAGGAGGTGTAACATGAGTCAGCAAGGTGTATTTACAGATTACTTTCATGAAGTAGAAAGCTGGTGTGAAAGTGTTCTTCACGTATTGGATAGCCGTGCAATGGAAGTGTATGATGTCCATATGCTTGCTTATAAAATTCAAACGTTATTAGATCGTATGAAAGAGCATGAGTATGATACAGATGCAGAGTTTATGTATGAAATAAGTGATGATGTAGAACATATTCAGCATCATTTGCAGGAAGTATTCGTGCAGGGAGAAGAGGAATATGAACTATATGAAAGAGGGGATAGTAAACGAGCTGTTCCAATTGGAGGGCATACACTTCCACCATTACCTTATCCGTATAATGCGTTAGAACCGTATATTTCTAGAGAAATTATGATGTTACACCATGATAAACATCATCGCAGTTACGTGGAAGGATTAAATAAGGCAGAGAAGATGATGGAAGAAGCGAGAAAAACAAATCAATTTGATTTAATTAAGCATTGGGAAAGAGAAGCGGCTTTTCATGGATCAGGTCATTACTTACACACGATATTTTGGAATAACATGAAAAAAGATGGTGGCGGAAGTCCAAGAGGGGCTCTTTCACAACAGATTGAACAAGATTTTGGGAGTTTTTTACGTTTTCAAAAACATTTCACAGAAGCAGCTTCTAAAGTGGAAGGATCAGGCTGGGCGCTTCTCGTTTGGGTACCACGATCTGGAAGATTAGAAATTTTGCAGAGTACACTTCATCAATTATTTACACAATGGGATACGATACCGCTCCTCGTACTAGACGTGTGGGAACATGCGTATTATTTACAATACCAAAATCGAAAAGATGAATATATTAAAAACTGGTGGAATGTTGTAAATTGGCCTGATGTAGAAAAAAGATTTGAAAGTGCGAAACAAATTGAATGGACACCGTATTAGACGCAGGTTCTCTGCGTCTTTTTTATTAGAAAGAGAAAGAGATTTCGTTCATATTTTAAAAGGCCAAGCATACACTTGTACAAAAAGTGCCAAAAGGACGTGGGGGGAAATATGAGACGAATTTGTGTAATAATCACGCTTCTTATTATGTACGCAAGCGTTATGCCAATTCCTACATATGCAAAGATGAACAGTAATGTCAGTGCTCGAAATGCTGTATTAATGGAGCAACAGTCCGGTCGTGTATTATACGGAAAAGCAGAACATGAGCCACAAAAAATTGCTAGTATAACAAAAATTATGACAGCCTTGTTAGCTGCTGAATCAGGAAAAATGAAAGAAATGGTATCGGTTAGTAATGAAGCGGTGAGAGTAGAAGGATCAGCAATTTATTTAAAGCCTGGACAGAAAGTAAAGTTAGAGGATTTAGTATATGGACTCATGCTTAGATCTGGTAATGATGCAGCGCAAGTAATTGCTGAAAATGTAGGAGGAAGTATAGAAGGATTCGTATATTTAATGAATGAAAAGGCGAAACAAATTGGAATGAAAGATACTCACTTTTCAAACCCACATGGTTTGGATGGAGATGGATCCCATTATTCATCAGCCTATGATATGGCACTTTTAACGAAGTATGCAATGGGGAACGAAACCTTTAAGAAGATTTTTGGGACGAAAACGTATAAATCAGATTCGTGGGATTATCCGTGGAAAAACAAACATAAACTCGTGACGTCTTATTATGAATTTGCGACAGGAGGAAAAACAGGTTTTACGAAGAAAGCAGGGCGGACACTTGTTACAACAGCATCAAAAGATGGACTAGATCTAATTGTCGTAACTTTGAGCGCTTCTAGCGATTGGGATGATCATATGAATTTATTTGATAAAGGTTTTGAACGTTTCAAGCAAACGAACGTTGTAGGACAAGGAGCTCTTGCTGAAATAACAGAAAAGAAATATGCCAATCATGTTTATATGAAAAATAGTTTTGCGGTGCCTTTAACTGAGCAAGAAAGAAAGAATGTCATATTAAAAGTTGAACTCGATAAAAGTGCAAAACTTAAGGATGGAGTAAAAGTTGGAAAGACAGAAATTTATGTTGGCAACGAGAAAGTTGGAGAACGGAATTTATTTTATAGTAAACGAAAGTTAGTAGCTACGACGGGAATGTATTGGAATAATGTGAAAGAAATTTTTTCTCATATGATAGGTGTTGGGAGCGATGGTTAATCTCGTATGGGTAGCGATGGCAGTCATAGGGATTGTATATGCCATGATAAATGGGACGATGGAAGCAATAAATAAAGCCGTATTTGACGGAGCCAAAGACGCAGTAACAATTTGTATAGGACTTATTAGTGTATTAGTATTTTGGCTCGGTTTAATGAAAATTGCAGAGGAAGCAGGGTTGTTAAAAAAGTTAGTGGCACTTTTTATGCCGATAGTAAAAAGGTTGTTTCCAGAAATACCGAAAGATCATCCGTCAATGGGATTTATTTTATCGAATATGATGGCGAACTTTTTTGGGCTAGGTAATGCAGCAACCCCTCTTGGTATTAAAGCGATGGAACAATTGAAAGAGTTAAATGGAGGAAAGGATTCGGCGAGCCGTTCTATGGTGACGTTTCTCGCGTTAAATACATCAGCGATTACTTTAATTCCTACTACTGTCATTTCGATTCGAATGACGTATGAATCAGCGAATCCTACTGAAATTGTTGGGGTAACATTCATTGCACAAGTACTCTCTATGATCGGAGCGATTTGGATTGACCGCTATTTTTACCGAAGAAGGAGTAGGAAGGGGCGGAAAAAATGAGTATTGTAAATACAATTTCATTATGGGTAATCCCTTGTGTAATTGGTTTTATCCTTTTATATGGCACGATAAAGAAAGTACCAACCTATGAATCGTTCGTTGAGGGAGGAAAAGAAGGAATTCAAATTGCAATCTCCATTTTACCGTTTATGGTTGGAATGCTCGTATCTATTTCTATATTTCGAGCTTCAGGTGCATTAGATGCAATGATATCAGTAATGAAGCCGATGTTAGATTTAATTCATGTCCCAGCAGAAATTGTTCCACTAGCACTTATACGCCCTATTTCAGGATCTGCTGGTTTAAGTATTACGACCGATTTAATTGCCACATATGGGCCAGACTCGTTTATTGGAAGATTGGCTTCTACGATGCAAGGGAGTACGGATACGACTTTTTATATTTTAACAGTATACTTCGGAGCTGTTGGAATTAGAAAAATGGGAGATGCATTAAAAGTAGGACTTTTTGCCGATTTAATCGGGATTATTTGTTCAATTGTGTTTGTTTCTTTAATGTTTAAGTAAGGCGGCTATTCATTTTTTATGCTATTTCGCTTATAATACGTATACGACCACTATTAAGGTGTTGCTTAATAGTGGTTTTTTTATGCGGTATTTTTGACAAAATGATGAACTTTTATTGTGAGCAATATGAAGAATATGGACAATAATAAAAGGTAAAAACATGATTTGCCCTTTATATGTTTATTATCATCGCTATGTTGTTTAAGTAAGATGAAGCGAAAAGCCGTCAAGCGTATGCGGTTGCCAAGTCTTTCTAATGTAAGGTAAGATAAATTCGAGGTGAAAAAAAGAAATGGAACGATTACAAAAAGTGATTGCGCAAGCAGGTATTGCATCGAGAAGAAAGGCTGAGGAATTAATTCAGCAAGGAAAAGTAAAAGTGAATGGAAAAATAGTGAAGGAGTTAGGAACGAAAGTAACTCCTCAAGATAAAGTAGAAGTAAATAACATCCCTCTTGAAAAAGAAGAACCTGTTTATTTTTTACTATATAAACCAACTGGCGTAATTTCAAGTGTATCAGATGATAAAGGAAGAAGTGTTGTAACAGACTTTTTCCCTGAAATTAGACAACGTTTATTCCCAATCGGACGCTTAGATTATGATACGTCTGGCGTATTATTGATGACAAATGATGGGGAATTTGCAAATGTATTAATGCATCCGAGATATAAAGTTGAAAAAACATATGTTGCAAAAATTAAAGGGCCATTAACAGGTGAGAAAATTCGCATGTTAGAACGAGGTGTTGCATTAGAAGATGGGAAAACAGCACCAGCACAAGTGAAAATTATTTCTTGGGACAAGCGTAAAGAGACTGCGATTGTACAATTAACGATTCATGAAGGACGTAATCGTCAAGTACGCCGCATGTTTGAAGCGTTAGATTGTAAAGTAGTGAAACTAAAGCGTGAACGCTACGCCTTTTTAGAAGTGGGTAACTTGCGACCTGGTGATGCGAGAGAATTGTCACCACATGAGGTGAAACAATTACGTGCATTGGCTTCTACAAAGCCGCGCTAATCGATAGTGTGAAACTTTCACCAGTGGAATGCTCCGCTGGTGATTTATTAAAAAATACATATATTTATCACTCGTCGAAGAGAGGGGAGACAATATGAAAAAAAATCGCTTATTATTTCGCGTTATTATTCTGCTCATTTTAAGCGGTGCTGTAGGATTTACACTTTATCAAGGATTTTTTGCTGATAAAGAGAAAATGCAAATTGGAAAAGAAGCACCTAACTTTGTTGTGACAGATTTAGAAGGAAAGAAAATTGAACTGAAAGATTTAAAGGGAAAAGGTGTATTTTTAAACTTTTGGGGCACTTGGTGTAAACCGTGTGAGAAAGAAATGCCTTATATGAACGAATTATATCCAAAGTATAAAGAAAAAGGTGTTGAAATTATTGCGTTAGATGCAGATGAAACAGATATTGCTGTTAAGAACTTTGTGAAACAATATGATTTGAAATTCCCAGTTGCTATTGATAAAGGAACAAAAATCATAGGCACATATGGGGTAGGACCATTACCGACAAGCTTTTTGATTGATAAAGATGGAATAGTAGTCGAACAAATTATAGGTGAACAAACGAAAGAACAGTTAGAAGAATATTTAAAGAAAATTACTCCGTAATAAAGAAAGCCTTTACATATGAGGTGCATACTTATAGTGCCTCTGATTTAAAAATTCTGAGTATTGCGGTAACTTGAGGTTAGAATATACAATAGTACATATAGATATAGGGGCGGTGAGAGTGTTGAAAGAAATTAAGTGTGAATGTGGACATGTTAATCCAATAGGAACTGTTTTTTGTGAAGCATGTGGGAAACCATTTGAAAGTAATGAAAATATAAAACTATTGGATATGCGCTATGAGGGGAGTGCTCGGAGATCTCTCACACAAACAAAAACGATAGTCGATAAAATTTGGAGCTTTTTCTCTTCTGTAAAAGTGGGTGTCTGGCTCATTGTAATCACTTTAGCTGCATCAGCGATAGGAACTATTTTTCCGCAAGAAATGTACATAACTCCAGGGATTGCACCAGCTGAGTATTATAAGCAAGAATATGGGTTTTTAGGGCAATTATACTATCAATTAGGATTTAATAATTTATACGGTTCTTGGTGGTATATGATTTTAATTGCTTCAATAGGTATTTCACTGGTGATATGTAGCTTAGACCGTGTTATACCACTTTATAAAGCTTTAAAGAAGCAAGGGGTGAAAAGACACCCTAGCTTTTTAAAGAGACAAAGATTATACGGGACTGGTACACCACAAGATGGTGACTTGGAAAGAGTGCAAAAGAATTTAAAGAAAGCAAACTATAATGTGAAAGTGGAAGACGGTAACATTTTAGCTGAAAAGGGACGGTTTTCACGCTGGGGTCCATATGTGAATCATATCGGTCTCATTATCTTTTTATTCGGTGCAATGCTCCGTTTTTTACCGAGTATGTACGTAGACGAAGCGCTTTGGTTACGTGATGGTGAAACGAAAGAAATACCAGGAACGGATGGTCAATACTATTTAAAAAACGAGAAATTTATAAAGGAAGTTTATGATAAAAGTAAGGACAAGGAAGTTTTTGATGAAGCAATTGACCGTGTAGGTGATAAAATGATTGCGAAAAACTTCCAAACGAATGCTGTATTATATAAAGCGGTCGGCGAAAATATAGCAGGACAAAAACCGAAATTAGAAAAAGTAAAAGAAGCGGAAATTCGAGTGAATGAACCGCTGAAATTTGATCAATTTGCTGTATATCAAGTGGATTACAAAGAAAGTGAATTTAAAAGCATGTCATTCCATTTGCAAAACAAAGAAAATAATCAAAAGTGGGGACCGATTAAAGTAGATTTAACGAATCCTACAGAAAAATTTGATTTAGGAAATGGTTATTCTTTAGAACTATTAAGCTATTTCCCTGATTTTTATTTTGACGAGAATGGAAGACCAAATACGAGAACGAAATTACCAAACAACCCTGCATTTGTGTTTAAAATGTTTACGCCTGAAACACCAGATGGTGAAGTGAGTTTTGTTGGTATTCAGCAAAATATAGAACCAGATGGGAATAACAAATATAAAATGTCCTTTGCAGGTGTTGAAATGCAAAATGCAACAGCACTTACTGTAAGGAAAGATTTAACGCTTTGGATTCTCGGTATTGGAGGATTTATATTTATGGTTGGTGTCATTCAAGGGATGTATTGGAATCATCGCCGTATTTGGATACAACGCGTTAATGATGAATGGTGGATTGCAGGACATACGAATAAAAATTGGTTCGGTTTAAAGAAAGATATTGAAAGAGTACTAGAAGGTACAGCAATTCCACAGCCAAGCGATAAAGTAGTGGATAAAAAAATTAGTTAAGGTGGGGAAACGATATGGTGCAAATAAGTAGTAACTTTCTCTTTACCGCATTTATTTTATATTTAATTGCAACTCTATTTTTCGGGGGAGCAATTAAAGAAAAAGGTCATAAATGGGCAAATATAGGAATAACGATTACAATTTTAGGGTTTATTGCACAAACAGTATATTTTGTTACGAGATGGATTGCATCAGGACATGCACCAGTTAGTAACTTTTTTGAGTTCGGTACGTTTTTCGGCATGATGCTTGTCGGAGCATTTATTGTCATGTATTTTATGTATCGCGTAAGTATAATCGGACTCTTTGCATTACCAGTTGCGCTTTTATTAATTGCCTATGCAAGTATGTTTCCGAGGGAAATATCTCCGCTTATTCCTTCTTTGAAAAGTAATTGGTTACATATTCACGTGACGACTGCAGCAGCAGGACAAGCAATTTTAGCAATTAGTTTTATTACGGGTGTTATGTATTTATTGAAAAATGTAGATCAATCAACGAGAAGTAAACGTACATTTTGGTTAGAAACGGTAGTGTTCACACTTGTTTGTACAGTTGGTTTTATTGCAGTGACAACGGTATTTTCTAGTATGAAATATGAAGCGAAGTTTCAATGGATTGATAAAAATGAACAACAAGTGGAAATGAAGTACAATCTTCCGGCTTTAGTAGGACCGCACGAAGGAAAGTTATTGACAGAAAATAAATTAGAACCGACAGTTGAAGTTCCAGCGATTGTAAATGCGAAAAAATTAAATACTGTTATTTGGTCAGTGTTAGTTGGGACATTACTTTATATTGTATTAAGACTTGTTTTACGCAAACGAGTATCGGCAGCACTTCAGCCGTTAGTAAAGAATACAAATAGTGATTTACTGGATGAAATCGGATATCGTTCTATTGCAATTGGATTCCCAGTTTTCACATTAGGTGCATTAATTTTCGCCATGATTTGGGCACAAATAGCGTGGACGCGTTTTTGGGGCTGGGATCCAAAAGAGGTTTGGGCGCTTATTACTTGGCTCTTTTATGCGGCGGTATTACATTTACGCTTATCAAAAGGGTGGCACGGAGAGAAGTCAGCGTGGTTAGCGGTAATTGGTTTTGCAATCATTATGTTTAACTTTATTGTAGTAAACTTAATTATCGCGGGTTTACATTCATACGCATAGAGAAATAAAATAGGAGAGTGAATGTCACTTTCCTATTTTATTTTTGTCAACTTTTCTTCTTTTTTGAGAAAAACATGACAAAGTAGCGGTTGATTTTGTAAAATGATGTCGAGGACATTATGTACTGTTCAAAAAAAATACATAGTTTTGGAAAAAAAATGAACAAACTTTATTATTCTTGTGAAGCATAATATGGGAAGTGAAACATTTAGAAGATTGCTTAAATAAACGAGAATAGCGCAACATACTAGTGTAGAAGGGTAGGTGTAAACCGTTGTGGTAAAAGTACGCAACGGGTAGAAATGGAAAATGAATCAAGAATTTTAATTGTAGACGATGAGGATCGTATTCGTCGTTTGTTGAAAATGTATTTAGAAAGAGAACAATACACAATTGAAGAAGCGGACAATGGTGATACAGCTTTAGAAATGGCGTTACAAAATGATTACGATTTGATCCTATTAGATCTTATGATGCCAGGTAAAGATGGTATTGAAGTGTGTAAAGGGGTTCGTGAGAAGAAAGCGACGCCAATTATTATGTTGACGGCAAAAGGTGAAGAAGTAAACCGAGTACAAGGGTTTGAGGTAGGAACTGATGATTATATTGTGAAACCATTTAGCCCACGTGAAGTAGTGCTTCGTGTGAAAGCGGTCTTACGCCGTTCTGTACCAACAACGTTCTTTACACAAGATACAACGACAAAAGATGTTACTGTGTTCCCTCATTTAACAATTGATAATGATGCACACCGTGTTACAGCAGATGGTAATGAAGTAAACTTAACACCGAAAGAGTACGAATTACTATTATTCTTAGCGAAAGCGCCTGATAAGGTATTTGATCGTGAGCAATTGTTAAAAGAAGTATGGCAATATGAATTCTTTGGAGATTTACGTACAGTTGATACGCATGTAAAGCGTTTACGTGAGAAGTTAAGCAAAAAATCACCAGATGCTGCGAAGATGATTGTTACCGTTTGGGGCGTAGGTTACAAGTTTGAGGTTGTGAACGACTGATGCTTTGGAGAAGTGTAGTAGGGAAGTTATGGATGACCATATTACTTCTCGTTTCGTTTGTGCTTGGATTTGTTGCGATTTTACTTTCACAGTTTTTTAGAACATATTATGTTGATATGAGTGAAGCTAGGCTTCAAAAAGTTGCAACAAGTGTTTCAGAGTTAATTGAAGAAGGTGCCGATGTAAAAACGATTGAGAATATCGCGTACAAATTCTCTGATCCACTTTCAAGGATCATTATTGTAGAAGATGGTAAAGAAATATCTTCTTCGCCGAAACAAGAAGGATTAGTCACTCTTACAATGGATGATTTGAAAGAAGATAAAGAATTAGCGGCTGTTTTTACAGACAAAAAAGAAATTAAGAATAACATTAGAAAAGCCTCTAATAGTAGAAAGAATAAAAACACTGAAAATGATATTATGATTGTCGGAAAACCAATGCATTCAAAAAATCAAAGTGCAGTGTTCGTATATGAATCTTTACAAGTACCGATACAAGGTATGGAGAGAACGACTGATTTTATATTCTTATCAGCAGGGATAGCGATTATATTAACAACGTTCTTTGCATTCTTCTTATCTACTCGAATTACAGCACCACTCCGTAAAATGCGTGAGGTTGCTTTTGAGGTCGCGCGTGGGAAGTTTGATGCGAAGGCTCCTATGGTATCTCAGGACGAGATTGGTGAGCTTGCAACGGCCTTAAATCAAATGGGGAAACAGTTGAAGTTTAATATGAATGCCCTGCAGCAAGAAAAAGAACAGTTAGCTAGTATTTTAAGTAGTATGGCAGATGGGGTTATTACGTTAAATCAAGAAGGTGAAGTCGTTGTAATTAATCCGCCGGCTGAACATTTCTTACAAGTTTGGCAAGAGGAAAAGGAAGTCGAGCTCAGTAAAAAACTACCTTCTGAACTTGTTGAACTATTCCATCTCGTTGTAGAAAGCGAACAACAACAAGTGGTTGAAATTAATTTACAAAAAGGGAACTATGTAGTTCTTATGACTCCGCTGTACAACCAAACGAAAATTCGCGGTGCTGTAGCTGTATTACGTGATATGACGGAAGAACGCCGTCTTGAGAAGATGCGTCAAGACTTTATTGCGAACGTATCACATGAACTTCGTACACCGATGGTAATGCTTCAAGGGTATAGTGAAGCGATTTTAGATGATATTGTGCAAACGAAAGAAGAAATTAATGAGTTTGTTCAAATCATTTATGATGAATCCGTTCGTTTAGGTAAACTTGTAAATGAATTATTAGATTTAGCGCGTATGGAAAGTGGTAATGTAGAGTTACATATAGGTGAAGTTGATATTCATCCTTTCGTTGAAAAAATAGGTCGTAAATTCCAAGGGATTGCAAAGGACAAAGAAGTCGCATTAACGGTTGATTTCCAAAATCCAATTGAGCAATACCCGTTTGATGCAGATCGTATGGAACAAGTATTGACGAATTTAATTGATAACGCAATTCGTCATACGAATGCAGGCGGATATGTAACGCTTGTAATCGATACGAAAAATAATGGTCTTACTTTTGAAGTACAAGATTCGGGCGCTGGTATTCCAGAAGAAGATATTCCATTTTTATTTGATCGTTTCTACAAAGCTGATAAAGCAAGAACACGTGGGAAAAAAGGTGGAACAGGGCTCGGGCTTGCGATTGCAAAAAACATTGTGCAAGGCCATGATGGTAAAATTGCTGTTTCAAGTGTTGTTGGAGAGGGAACTACATTCTCTGTATATTTACCGAATCGTATAATTTAGATATACGTTTTTAAAGTTGATAATGAATAAAGTTCTACTGTTTTTTATTTTTTTGTAAAATCAATTAAATAAATAATAGTAGAACTTTTTTTCTATCTCAGTCGAATGAAGAATAATAAGAGGGGTGTCGTGAAGTGATGAAATTATACACGAAAACAGGAGATAAAGGGACAACAAGTGTAATAGGCGGTAGAGTGGATAAAGATAATATCCGAGTTGAAGCATATGGCACGATAGATGAGGCGAATTCTCATATTGGATATGCAATGACTAAGCTACAAGGCGGGTCTTTTGGAGATATTTACAATGAACTTGAAAATATTCAACATGAACTATTTGATTGCGGGGGAGACTTGGCGATAGTAGAGGGGAAAATACCTTATAAAGTAACGATCAAAATGGTTGAAAGCTTAGAAAGAAGGATTGATTCGTATATAGAAGAAGCACCGCCATTAGAGCGTTTTATTTTACCGGGTGGAAGCGAGTCGGCAGCTGCTATTCATATTGCACGTACAGTTGTAAGGCGAGCAGAACGATGTGTAGTGTCCTTGCAAAAAGAAGGGGAAATAAATGAAGTTGTTCTAAAGTATGTAAATAGATTATCTGATTATTTGTTTGCGGTAGCTAGAGTAATAAACGCTCGATTACAAGTAAAAGATGTGGAGTATAATCGCAGTGCAATCGTTTTTCGTGATAAAAACGAGAAGGAAGTGGAGTGATTCACTTTCTTTTTTTGTATACTTTTTTCTGTAATATACCAAAATAAGAGGAGGTATGGTGTTAATTAGAAAACGGAGGATGTATATGAAAGTGTTAAAATATGGCGTCATGTTATTGATGGTATTGTTTTTATCTCAATTACATGTGTACGCAGAGGGAAATGAATGGACATGGCCTGTTGAAGGGCAGATAAGTGATTATTTTGGGACAAGGCATGGAAAACACTACGGTATAGATATAGCGGCACCGATTGGCACGCCTGTGGCAGCTATTCAAGAAGGTAAGGTAACAAAGTCTTATTATTCAAGTAGTTATGGAAACGTTGTATTTATTAAACATGGAGAATATGAGGCCGTGTATGCGCATTTAAATAAGAGATATGTAGTTCAAGGGGATTATATTTCAAAAGGAGAAATAATTGGAGAAGTAGGAAATACAGGAGAATCGAGAGGTGCACACTTACATTTAGAAGTTCATCAAGGAAGATGGACGATGGCGAAAAAGAATGCGATGAATCCATTGCTTGTTCTAAATGAACAGAGAAATGAAGTTGTTTCCTCATCCTTATATGTCGTCCAAAAAGGGGACACTTTAGTTAGTATTGCACGGAAATTTAGTATGTCAGTTAAGGAAGTTAAAGATAAAAATGGACTGCAGCAAGATCGAATTTATCCAAATCAACAATTATACGTAAAGTAAAAAAAGAGCTAGTTTAACTAGCTCTTTTTTTACCAAAAAATAAAGACACATATAAATCCAGAAATAGCTAAGTAGCTATATAAGTAAAATACTTTCGTTCTTGTTTTTTCGTTCGTTCGAAATAGTACAATAGTCGGTTCAATTAAACCGATTGTCAAACAAAGTAAACCAAGAAGCATACAACCGATTGAAATGGAGTACAGGGCGATTTGTGGCGCTTGAAATGGAATCATCCATTTTAATAAAAATGCAATAAGTGCAGTGTAGCAAATGCTGCCGATGTATTTATTCAACGGTGCATTAGAACGGAACCCTGGAAGTTTTTTCAAGAAAGAACGGGAAACAACTTCAGTTTGTAAAGATGTGTGCTCTTCAATTATTTTTTGAGCTTCTTTTCCTTTTTGGAAAAGGGATAGTATCCAGTTTCGCTCACCTTGAAAAATAAATTGAGAAGTTGTCAAATAATGATCCACCTTCACTTTATTCCAACTCTTCCACGGGTGACGCTCACACAGTTTTAATTTACTCTCTGTTTTTTTATCATACTGATAAATACTGATGCCATCTTCATCGAAAGCAGCATAGTATGTCTCGCTTGAGAATGTGCCTAAATCAATTGGACAGTAGAAAAGTAATTCTTTTTTTAAGTAAAAGTATTCTTTTCTTAAGTTTTTTTTCATTGTTTCTCGAATAGAGTGTCTCTTTTCTTTTTTCATGACATTTCCTCCATAATCCAGAAAATGTTCTTATCTTAACAATTCAACATCTTATCACTTTTCATTATATATGACTAGGGGATTCATAGGGGAAATGCCGAATACTAAAAAATCTGGGGTGTATTGTAAAATATAGTGATTGGTTTTGATTATATAAAATTAATAACTTATTTTTAATAAGTTACACTTTTTTTGTTCACAATACGATTATGTTGTTGTATAATAAAGTGGAAAATAGAATATCGGTCTATCTTCGGGGCAGGGTGAAAATCCCGACCGGCGGTGATGAACAGTATGTAATTTTGTTCTAAGCCCGCGAGCCGTTAAGGCAGGATTTGGTGTGATTCCAAAGCCGACAGTATAGTCTGGATGGGAGAAGATGGAGGTTCAAGCGTTCAAAAAAGATATGGATTTGAACGTCTGTTTGATGTGCCTTAAATTCTCCCTTTGTGTAAAACACAAAGGGTTTTTTCGTTCTATGAAAAAGTAGGCATAGCAGAACCTTTCCACTTTCCATGAGAAGATCGATGGAAAAGGAGAGAGAAAGATGAAACAAAAAAACAGTGTAGTGCAGATGGTGAGTGTAGCGATGCTAAGTAGTATTGCATATTTACTGATGATGTTGGATTTCCCGTTTCCAGGGCTTCCGCCATTTTTAAAAATTGATTTTAGTGATGTACCAGCTCTAATTGCAGCAATTATTTTCGGGCCAGTTGCAGGGATAATTGTAGAGGCGATAAAGAATATTTTACATTACGGAATTCAAGGGAGTTTAACGGGAGTGCCAGTTGGAGAAATTGCTAACTTTATTGCAGGGTGTTTATTTATTGGACCGGCAGCTTTCTTATTTAGAAAGTATCGTACTGTTAAGAGTTTAACGACAGGATTAATGCTAGGGACAATTACAATGGCGCTCATTATGAGTGTATTAAATTACATCATTATATTCCCAGCTTACACTTGGTTTTTAAATTCACCAGCTATGTCTAGCGAGGCTATAAGAACAACGGTTGTAACGGCAATCTTACCATTTAATTTGATTAAAGGAATTGTTGTGACAATTGTATTTGTAGCGTTATTCTCACGCCTGAAAGTATGGGTGTTTGCAAAAATGAAAAATGCATAAAATATAAAATAAAACCATTAGTAGTATGGAACTACTAGTGGTTTTTTATTAAGTAGAATGAAAATAGAAAACAAAAAATATCCCTCATATTAATGAGGGATATTTTTTGAAGTTAATAAAAGACTATTCGAATTTTAAAGAGTCGCCATCAAATGATTCATCAGCAACTTTAATTGAGTCAGTTGGACAACCTTCGAATGCATCCATCATATCTTCAATCAATACATCTGGAATTTCAACGATACCTTGGTTATCGTCTAACGTTACAAATGCAATACCTTCATCATCATAATCATAAATGTCTGGTGCAGCAGCGCCGCAAGCACCACATGCGATACAAGTATCTTTATCAACGATTGTATATTTTGCCATCTTTTTTCCCTCCTGATAATATGTATGTGAAAAGCTCGCCATAAAAATTATAACCTTATTGTAAAACGGTTTTTAAAACTTTTCAACATAAAATTATAATGATAATCCTTATCAATTAGAGTGTCAACTAATTTTTGCATTATGTCATAAGATTTTCAAAATACGTAAATGTTATTTCGTTTGGTACAATATACTATATACAAGTACATAGTGCCGATATGATAAGTTTAATGAGTAACATAGAATGGTGCAATCATACTAAAAAGTAATTAAGCTAGATTGAAAGGTGGAAGCGGTAATGCAACTACAATATACTTTATTGTATTGTTTAAAACAATTGAATGGTGAAAGGACCGTTTCTTCTATTTATTATTTATTAAAAGGAAAACGATCTTCGCAAACGTTACAAGATGGAAATATGTTCCGAATTTCATTTTTGTTTGGAATATATAAATCGTTAAATAGAACAGACTATGATCGGGAAGTTGCAAAGTTGTTGCAAGTAGATTTGATTCGAGAAATACATGAAAATACATATTTGTTAACATCTAAAGGTAAAATGCAGTTACATACATGGGAGGAAGTGTATGCTTTTCCCGCGCATTTACATGGTTTACACTATGGTGAATTAGGTGAAACATTTTGGAAACGATTATCATTAATTATTCAAACTATATCTAATTTACAACAGAATAATACGAAGTTTATTCCCATTCAACAAGATACAGAAATAATGATGTGGGTAAAACGTTTTTTAACAGGTATACCATATAGGCGAAGTGAATTGGCTAAAAGATTATGGAAAGAAATACATAATCTTTTAGGAAAAGGTGATGTGGTAGAAGCGACGATTGTAACATATAGATTAACAGGATATGAACGTATCGGTTGTACATTGCAGCAATTAGCGGAAATTACGAAACAAGATATATTCCGGGTGTATTTTTTATTTTGGGGTACAATTCACTTCTTTATACAAGAAGTTCGCGATAAAGAAAATGAATTTCCTCTATTAGCTGAGATTATCTCTTATCCAAATGAGAGAGCTGAATTATTTAGTTTATCAACGAAAAAAACATATAATTTTTGGAGACAAGGACGCTCTTTAGATGAAATAGCGACAATTAGAAATTTAAAGGTTGCAACGATAGAAGATCATTTTGTTGAAATTGCTTTGCGGGAAAAAGAGTTTTCAATCGAGATGTTTATGGAAAAAGACAAAATAGATAAAGTGACAAAAGTAATTGAGGCATTACAAACACGTAAGTTGCGTGAGTTGAAACAAGCGGTTGGAGAGGGTATCTCTTATTTTGAAGTTCGTCTTGTATTGGCGCGGATGGAGGGTATAAATGAAGCTTGAGGAATATTTATATAGATGGTTTGGATATTCTGAATTTCGTCCAGGACAAAAAGGGGTAATTACAGATTTGTTAGAAGGAAAAGATGTTATAGCAATGCTCCCGACTGGAAGAGGGAAGTCTATGTGCTATCAACTTCCTGGGTTAATGCAAGAAGGAACCGTGCTTGTTGTATCACCATTATTATCTTTGATGGAAGATCAGGTTACACAATTAAAGTATGTTGTGAAAAACCGAGTAATAGCATTTAATAGTTTTCGGACATTACATGAAAAAAGAGAAGCGATGAAAAAATTAGCTTCATATAAATTTATTTTTGTTTCACCAGAGATGTTGCAGTCGGAAGTGTTAATAAGAGAATTGAAGAAAGTTCATATTTCATTGTTTGTTGTGGATGAGGCTCATTGTATTTCACAATGGGGTTATGATTTTAGACCAGACTATAAAAAACTAAATGTAGTCATTGAGAATATCGGGTCTCCTACGGTGCTAGCATTAACGGCAACAGCGACAAAAGATGTACTCCGGGATATAGCAGAAAGTTTAGATTTGAAGAAAGTGACGCAGCATGTATACTCTATTGATCGTCCAAATATCGCAATGGAAGTACAATTTGTGGAGACGATAGAAGAGAAGAAAGAAGCGCTTTTGGACCAGGTGATGTATTTACAAGGGCCAGGGATTGTATATTGTTCAAGCAGAGCGTGGACAGAACGTTTAACGGAATATTTAAGAGGAAAAGGCGTGACTGGTGTCGCTTTTTATCATGGTGGTATGGAACATGAAGAGCGTATGTTAATTCAACAGCAGTTTATGAATGACCAGTTGCAGCTTGTAATATGTACAAGTGCTTTTGGTATGGGAGTAAATAAGTCGAATACGAGCTATATTATTCATTTTCATTATCCGACTAATGTAGCTTCCTATTTACAAGAAATCGGAAGAGCTGGAAGAGACGGTGAACCGAGTATAGCTATCTTACTATGTAGTCCGTTAGATCACGATTTACCAATTTCAATAATTGAAGATGAATTGCCAAGTCAGTCGCAAATACAATTTTTATTCTCTTTACTACAAGAAAGAATGTTTCCAACGAAAGAATTACCAATAGAAGAGGTAGAAGAAATTTGTTATAATGCAGCAAGATTTAATGAACAGTATTGGCGTTTCATCCGCTATCATCTCGAACAGCTTGGAATCATACAACAGCGAAAATTAAAATTAGAGAGCTTGTCAGATGAAATTATGAACAGATTAATAGCTGAAGTAGAAATAAGGCTACGTAATAAATATAGTGAGCTAGAAAACATGAAATCGTGGATACAAGTGAAAGAATGTAGGCGTGAATATTTGTTGCAACAGTTCGGTTATAGAAAAGAGAACGAGTTGAAAAATTGCTGTGACTATTGTGGTATTACAAAAACAGATTATAAAAAAAGACAAGCGCAACAATCGGATTTCGACTATAATTGGGAAACAGAGTTACAAAAGCTTTTCGGTCTAGAAAAGATGGGGGAATGATGAACATTCAAAGGCATAATATTGAAGATATGAGTCCGAAAGAAATAAGGCTGAATCTGTATATCACACAGTTCATTATTATCGGTATCGGTTGTTTACTAGCATATATATTATTCCGAGATATAAAATCGGTGTATAGTCTGTGGAAGTGGGAACCGGTGTCTATACTTATAATAGGTGGCTTGTTGGCGATTGGTATTGTGTTATTAGATTATGTTGCAATGCGAGTATTTCCAGAGTCTTGGTTTGATGATGGTGGTATTAACGATAAGATGTTTCAAGGAATGTCAGTTATGCACCTACTCGTTATTACGTTCATTATCGGCTTTGCAGAAGAATTTTTATTTAGAGGTGTAGTGCAGACGCACTTTGGAATTGTAATAGCCAGTTTAGTATTTGCAGTGTTACATATTCGGTATATAACAAAGCCATTTTTGTTTTGTTTCGTCTGTTTCATTAGTTTTGTCTTTGGTTATGTATTTGAATGGACAGGGAATTTGTTTATAACAATCTTTGCACACTTTCTTGTTGATTTTATAATGGGACTCCAATTAAGAAAATAAATGGAAGGTGGTGGTGAACAACATGAGAAAACGAATTCCTGATTTCGAAGAGGAATTAGAAGTTGAGCGAGTGGAAGAAAAAGAAAGTTTACCGCCGCGTAGTGAAATTCATAGAAATAAAGAGAAAAAAGAAAAGTTTAAAATGAATCATATTTTCGTCCGAGTTTTAACATTTCTATTCATATTACTACCAATTAGTATCTTATGGTATACAGATAAATATATTCAGGTGAAAAGTGATGGTAATAACGCTGGGAAAAGTGCGTTTGAGGTCATTTTCTTTGATTCAGCTAAATCTGAGTCTGAGGCAACATCTGAGAAAGTAGTAACGCATACAGTGAAAGAAGGAGAAACTTTAGAAAGTATAGCGAAGCAATATTTTTCAGATGAAACTGGGATTGAAGTGATTAAAAAGTATAATGATTTACAAGAAGATGAAGTGAATGTAGGTCAAGAAATAAAAATTCCGATAAAAGATAAGTCCGCAAAGCAGGATAGCTAGTAACATACCTACTATAAAAACGGAGGATTATCTTTATGAGGAAGGGAGTAAAAAATATATGATATGGATTATCTTATTAAGTGCTCTCATATGTATTGGTATTATATTTCTTCTTGTAATGTATACAGAAGCGATGCGTAATACTGTGTTAGAACATACTTTACTTTTTGAAGAATTTCCGAAAAGTTTTCAAAAAGTAAAGGTGTTTTTTATTTCTGATATTCATAGAAGGGTCATTTCAAGTTCATTAATTGAACAAGTAAAAGGAAAAGTAGACCTTGTAATTATTGGCGGTGATTTAGCGGAAAGAGGCGTCCCTTTATCGAAAATTTCTGCAAATATACAAAAGTTAAGAGCGATAGCTCCTGTATATTTTGTATGGGGAAATAATGATTATGAGATTGAATATCATGAATTAGATGCTTTGTTATTAGAAAATAATGTGAAAGTTTTAGATAATACAAGAGTTGTATTTGAGTCTGAACTAGGAGAAAAAATTTGTTTACTCGGTATAGATGATGTTGGTTTGAAGCGTGATCGTTTAGATTTAGCGTTGGCTGATTGCAAAGAAGATGGTTTTCGCATATTAATTAGCCACAACCCTGATATAATAAATAAAATGTCTGGAAAAGAACAAATTTCACTTGTGTTAAGTGGACATACACATGGAGGACAGATTCGATTATTCCCATCTAAAAAATATTTAAAAGGTGGCGTATATAAGCATTCAAATATGACTCTTTTTGTTAGTAATGGGTATGGAACAACGTTGATTCCACTTCGCTTCCGAGCACCTGCTCAAACACATATTATTACGTTATGCGGAGGGAAATGATGCCAACTCTAAACGGGAAATATAACATAAAAGCTGTTTCGAATATAATTGGAATTCAGCCGAGTACGCTTCGTGCATGGGAAAGACGATATCAAATTATTGCCCCAAAGCGGAATCATGCGGGGCATCGATTATATACAGAAGAACATATTCAAATTTTGAAATGGTTAATGGACAAGGTTTCTTCCGGCATGATGATTGGACAAGCAGTTCAATTATTAGAAGAGAATCGTTTGCAGAGTAATGTTCAAAAAGAAATACATTACGATAGAGAAGTTGTTTTAGTGGACGATTTACTGCAAGCTTTGTTAAAATTTGATGAAATTACAACTTCTGCATTGTTAAACGAGGCTTTCAGTATTTATGCAACAGAAAAAGTCATAGCAAGTATTGTTCTTCAAGTGTCAAATAAATTGTTAACGTTAAAAAATAATAATGAAGTTACAATGGTGCAATTCCAATATGTCGTATCATTTTTACAAACTCGTCTAGGAATGGTGTATCATAATGCATCATCATTTTCTTCTATACACAAAGTTGTCGTGTTAGAAAATAATATGTTGAAAGGGTTTGTTTTCTCAACGTATTTACGCTTAAAAGGATATGAGGCGATATATATTAGGTCAAGCTTAGTGGAAGATGGTATTTTGTTAGCTGTTGAGCAAATACAACCTACATATGTAGTAGTCTCTTTTAATGAGGAACGAGAACTTAAGAATGCGATGAAAGACATGAATTTGTTGCAAGAAAAAAGTGAGAAACTTTCTGTTGGATTTATAGGAGAAATAGGTGCTCGAGATCAGTTGAACATTCAAACATGCCTAATTGGTGATACGAAAGAAGAATGGGATGATTGGTTAAAAATGTTAGAATAGTTGTTCGAAAAGAACCATCTATTTTCTATTTCATATAATAAAAATTATATTCATTGGTTACGTAGGGAGGGTATGAGATGAGGCTGGAACGATTAAATTACAATAAGATAAAAATTTTCTTAACATTTGATGATTTATCTGAACGAGGGTTAACAAAAGAAGATTTGTGGAGAAATGCACCGAAAGTACAGCAATTATTTCGTGATATGATGCAAGAAGCAAATAAGGAACTAGGGTTTGAAGCGGATGGCCCGATTGCAGTTGAAGTATTTTCTCTACAAGCGCAAGGAATGGTCGTAATTGTAACGAAAGAACATCAAGATGTGGATACAGATGATGAGTTCCGTGACGAGTTTATTGAAATGCAAGTGACTCTAGATGAAAGCGAGCATATACTTTATGAGTTTGCTACACTAGATGACGTAATTAACCTGTCGAATCGTTTATATAACCTTGATGTAACTGGCGGAAAACTATATACGTGGGATGGGCGTTTCTATCTTTGGATGGAAGAAGAGGAGCAAGTTCAATTACTGAAGGCAGATTTTATAGCTATTTTAGCGGAATATGGTAATCCGTCTACAGCAACTATTTATCGTCTAATGGAGTATGGTAAAGAATTAATGGCTTCTCAAGCAATTGAACAAATACACAATTACTTTGTGAAAAAACAAAACCTTAGCTAATATAACAAAGCTAAGGTTTTGTTTTTTATTTGGAGAAACCTAAAATGTTGGTCTGAAAATGTCAAAACGATTGATGGTATAGCGGGAATCATAAATATTTGGGTGCTCTTTACTATACTTAAAAATATCTTCTTAAGTTGTTATATATAAGTAAAATAAAAAATATTTAAATATTTAAGTATTTTACTTTTCTAAAAGCGATAAAAGGACTATAATGATAGTGAAAACGCTTGCAACAGGAAATAGTTTGTATATATTTGTTAGCGTTTTCTATTGCATTCCAAATTTAACGGTGTATACTAGGCAATGAAGGTTTACTAAACAAGTGAAATTACAGGGGGTTTACTTACTATGGTAGCCGAAAAGGGAACTCAAACAAAAACACAACAACAAAGGGAACAACATTTTGAACTATTGAATTCGACACAAATTGTTATTAGTGAAGCATTAGAAAAATTGGGTTATCCAAACGAAGTATATGAATTATTAAAAGAACCAATTCGTATGATGACAGTGAAAATACCAGTTCGTATGGATGACGGGACTGTTAAAATATTTACAGGATATCGTGCACAACATAATGATGCTGTTGGTCCAACGAAAGGTGGAATTCGCTTCCATCCGAATGTAACAGAAAATGAAGTGAAAGCACTTTCAATTTGGATGAGTTTAAAATGTGGTATTGTTGATTTACCATACGGTGGAGGTAAAGGTGGAATTATCTGTGACCCACGTGAAATGTCATTCCGTGAGTTAGAAAGATTAAGCCGCGGTTATGTACGAGCAATTAGCCAAATCGTAGGACCGACGAAAGATATTCCAGCTCCAGATGTATTCACAAACTCTCAAATCATGGCATGGATGATGGATGAATATAGCCGTATTGATGAATTTAATTCACCAGGATTTATTACAGGTAAGCCACTTGTATTAGGTGGATCACATGGACGTGAAACAGCAACGGCGAAAGGTGTAACAATTTGTATTCGCGAAGCTGCAAAAAAACGCGATATTGATATTAAAGGTGCACGCGTTGTTGTTCAAGGATTCGGTAATGCTGGTAGCTTCTTAGCTAAATTTATGCATGATGCAGGCGCGAAAGTTATTGCAATCTCGGATGCTTACGGTGCATTGCATGATCCAAACGGATTAGATATTGATTATTTATTAGACCGTCGTGATAGCTTCGGTACAGTAACAAAACTATTTAATAATACAATTTCAAACAAAGAATTGTTAGAACTGGATTGCGACATTTTAGTTCCAGCTGCAATTGAGAACCAAATTACAGAAGAAAATGCTAATAATATTAAAGCGAAAATCGTTGTTGAAGCTGCAAATGGTCCAACAACATTAGAAGCAACTAAAATTTTAACAGATCGCGGAATTTTACTTGTTCCAGACGTATTAGCAAGTGCTGGCGGTGTGACAGTATCTTACTTTGAGTGGGTACAAAATAACCAAGGTTACTACTGGACTGAAGAAGAAGTAGAACAACGTTTAGAAAAAGTAATGGTAAGATCATTTGATTCTATTTATGAAACAGCACAAGTTCGTAAAGTGAACATGCGCTTAGCTGCGTATATGGTCGGTGTTCGTAAAATGGCTGAAGCAAGTCGCTTCAGAGGTTGGGTATAATATTATATCGTGAGAAAACGTGATTCCTTTCGAGGGAATCACGTTTTTTTTGTTGAAGTATTAGTGTGAGGTGTTGTATATGGAAAATGAAATGATGGAACGAGTAGAACAATTAGAAGAAAAGGTTAAGAGGTTAGAGGGAGAACTCTCAAGAACGATGAAAGCCCGAAAAACAAGTAACGTTCGGATGTTCGGAGAAGGACTACTGTTTTTAATATTTGGTGCAGTTGTAGTAGGGCCGATTATCGCTTTTGTAATCTCGATTCTTACTTGGATTGTTGAAAAATAAAATAAAAACAAAAAAGAACGCTTGTTCTGCACGAACAAACGTGCTATACTTTCCTTAGATAAACAAAACGGAAATGATTTTAAGGAGAGATAAATGATGAAAATGACAGTAGACCAAAGATTTATGATGCCAGCAGATGTTGTAGAACGAGTGGAAGTATTAAGAAACAAACAAAGTAAGCGCGGCACATTATTACAATCTGTAAATAAATTTTTCGGTTTAGATACGAAAGAAGATTGTGTTTGGTTTTACGGTTTTTATGGAGTTGCTGTAAGTATTTTATTATTTATGGTGTTCACATCAAATATTTTCGATTTTCTCTTCGCGTAAGAAATATGCGATAAGGACATTGCTACCGAATACATATATAAAGAAGTAAGGTAATCTTCTGAAGTGGGAGTTGGTAGTAATGGCGATGTTTCCTATAGAGCGTAACTATATTGGGTATGGAAGTTCACGACCGGGAATTCCTCTTTCTAAAGTAAGGTTTATTGTAAGTCATGATACGGGGAACCCTGGTAGCAATGCGATAGGGAATCGGGATTATTTTAATGAAATACAACCGAAAGCTTCGGCACATACATTTATAGATGATAAAACAATATTGGAAATTGTTCCTATAAATGAAGTTGCCTATCACGTTCGATATGGTGTGCCGACAGATAATGACTTATATGGTTATGATGCCAATAAGGCTGCCATTGGAGTGGAACTTTGTTATGGCGGTGATGTTAACTTTTGGGAAGCATATACCCGTTTTACGTGGTATCATGCGTATTTATGTCAAAACTTCGGCTTGAATCCGAAGAAAGATATCGTATCACATAAAACACTTGACCCAGCTAGAAAGATTGATCCTGAAAATGTATTAGGGAAACAAGGTATTAAATTTCAGCAGTTTTTAGCAGATGTCTATCGGATGTACGTTTCGTTTAGATGACAAATATATGAAAAATGAATACAATAAAGATAGGTGCCTACTGCTGTAAGTAGGTTTTTTCTTGTTTTTATAAATAGCGTATTGGTAGAAGACTAGGAGTGAGCTGAGTATGCAGAAAGAAACAGCTATCATAATTGGAGGCGGTCCGTGCGGATTAGCAGCAGCAATTTCGTTGCAAAAGGTAGGGATAAATCCGTTAGTAATTGAAAAAGGAAACATTGTAAATGCGATTTATAATTATCCAACTCATCAAACATTTTTCTCTTCTAGTGAAAAATTAGAAATTGGTGATGTAGCTTTTATTACAGAAAATCGTAAGCCAGTTCGAAATCAAGCGCTTGCGTATTATCGTGAAGTAGTAAAGCGTAAATCTGTACGTGTAAATGCTTTTGAGCGAGTGGAGAAAGTACAAAAAGATGGAGAAGTTTTTCATGTTGAGACAACAAAGCGTGACGGAAGTAAAGAAATATATATAGCGAAATATGTTGTTGTAGCAACTGGATATTATGACAATCCAAATTATATGAATGTTCCTGGCGAGGAACTGAAGAAAGTAGCTCACTATTTTAAAGAGGGACATCCTTATTTTGATCGAGATGTAGTAGTTATAGGTGGGAAAAACTCGAGTATAGATGCCGCGTTAGAACTTGTTAAAACCGGTGCGCGTGTAACGGTTTTATATCGCGGAAGTGAGTATTCACCAAGCATTAAGCCGTGGATTTTGCCGGAGTTTGAGGCGTTAGTACGAAGCGGCACAATTCAAATGCATTTCAGGGCTCACGTGAAAGAAATTACTGAACATACAGTAACGTTTACAGTCGATGATGAGGCATATACAATCCAAAATGATTTTGTATTTGCGATGACTGGTTACCATCCTGATCATAGTTTCTTAACGAAGATGGGTGTTCGGATTGATGAAGAAACAGGACGTCCGATTTATGCAGAGGATACAATGGAAACGAACGCTGAAAATATTTTCATTGCAGGTGTAATTGCTGCTGGAAATAATGCAAATGAAATATTTATTGAGAACGGTCGATTTCATGGGGATGCGATTGCGCAAACCATTGCGTCAAGGGAAATATAAAAAGAAGCTGTCGAAATAAACTTCGACAGCTTCTTTTTAATTGTGCATAAACATATTTTGGATTGTTTCATGAGAATTTGTATTCTCTAATGCAACTAATAATTTAATACGTGCTTTTTGAGCATTTAAACCGTATGTGAATACAATACCCATATCTTTTAATTGTTTGCCGCCACCTTCATATGAATATACATCTTGCACGATGCCATTGAAACAGCGAGAAACTAATACGACAGGAATTCCTTTGTCGATTAATCGTTCTAGACTAGGAAGTGTTCTTGGAGGTAAATTACCTTGTCCAAGTGCTTCAATAACAATCCCATCTACTGGAAGGTTTTCAATTGCTCCTAACAATGTATCGTCCATACCAGCGTATGCTTTTAGAACAACTACGTTTTTAGAAACCTTATTTACTGAATATGTTTCATGGTGTACTAAAGCGTGATGGAATACAACGCCGCGCTTTGTTACCATACCAATTGGTCCATACTGTGGACTCTGGAATGTTGCCACGTTACTTGTATGTGTTTTCGTTACATTTGTAGCGCAATGGATTTCGTCGTTTAATACGACTAAAACACCTTTTTCAGCAGCTTCACTACAGCTAGCTACTTTTACAGCCGATAAGAAGTTATATAGACCATCAGCACCTAATTCATTACTAGAACGCATTGCACCTGTTACAACGATTGGAATAGTTGCTTGCACTGTTAAATCTAAGAAATAGGCTGTTTCTTCTAATGTATCCGTACCATGCGTAATGACTACGCCATGAATGTTGTCTTGTTTTACTCTTTCATCAATGATGACTTGTAATTGTAACATTTCGCTCGGTGTCATATGAGGAGATGGTAGATGGAACACGTCTTCAACGATTAAATCAACATCGCCTTCTAAATCAGGAATAAATTTTAAAAGAGGATTTTTTTCACCTGGTTGTACGACCCCAGTTTCTTTATCTTCCTCCATTGCAATTGTTCCACCTGTGTGTAAAACTAGGATTCTTTTCAATGCTTATACCCCTTTCAAGTTGAAAAATACATTTAGAACATAACATGTTTTGAGTAAATTCGACAATGGAAATGTATAAAAGTATGCCTCGAAAATGACAATAAAGTTAGCTGCTATATATACGATGTATAAAATCACGAAACGAAATGTGTAAATGTAGGATAGGAGGGAGCAATTACATTGAAAAAGATGGAGAAAATTTTTATTCGTATATTAGTAATACAATTCATTTGCCTTTCTGTTGTGCAATTGTTATTTATACATAAGTCATCAGTGAAATATTTATCTAAAATTGTTTATTATGAAGGTGTCATGGTAAAAAACAAAGCAGAAATCTTACAGGTGAATAGGTAGTTTTCATTTTCTTCTATGGAGGATTATGCTACAATAATTGAGGATTTAATGACATGAAGCAAATGAGAAGAAGCAGGAGAATACCTGCTTTTCGTTTTGTTTTATAAGTGAAAAAATGAGGTGTTACAATGGATAAACGAATTTCAATTGCTATAGATGGTCCAGCAGCTGCTGGAAAAAGTACGGTTGCAAAAGTTGTGGCAAAGAAACTTTCTTACGTTTATATTGATACAGGCGCAATGTACCGCACGATTACATATGCAGCCCTTGAACAAAAAGTGGACATTGAAAATGAAGAGAAGTTAATGGAAGTTGTAAAGAATGTAAATATTGAGTTTCAGCAAGGAGAAAATACACAACTTGTATTTTTAAATGGACAAGATGTTTCTGAAGTAATTCGTACACCTGAGGTGACGAATCGAGTATCTATTGTGGCGAAACATCGCCTTGTTCGTGAAGAAATGGTACGTCGTCAACAAGAGTTAGCGGAAAAAGGCGGCGTTGTAATGGATGGCCGTGATATTGGTACACATGTGTTACCAGATGCTGAAGTGAAGATCTTTATGCTTGCTTCTGTTGAAGAAAGAGCAGAAAGAAGACATTTAGAAAATATAAATAAAGGTTTCGATTCTAATTTAGAGCAGTTAAAAAAAGAAATTGCTCAGCGTGATAAATTAGATTCAGAACGCGAAGTTTCTCCTCTAAAGAAAGCTGATGATGCATTGGAATTAGATACAACTTCTTTATCAATTGAAGAAGTTGTCCAAAAAATTATGAGTATTGTTTCAGGAGTGTTTACGAAATAAAGAAAGGGGATAACCTCTTTCTTTTTTGTTTATATAGCAATGTAAAGGATGCGTGAATTGTGAGTCTCTTTCCTTGACAAATGATCGGATTTGTAAGAAGTTAGTAAAAGAAGGATAAAACTTTCAGAATATATTCGCTATTATATTTCAAAACATACTTTCTTCAAGATGATTTTGCTGTATACTATTTATATAGGTTTAATATATTTTCTAGTGAAATGTATGAAAACTGAGTATGTGATGATAAATTCTTAAACATGCAAATGAAAACATATGTTTTCATTTCGTATATACATAAAAATGCTTTGTCAATTCTGTAGGGAGGTATTTCCATGGTAGAGAAAATGAATGAAGAAGTTATGGATTCAAAAGAATTACAAGTTGGTGACGTTGTTACAGGTTCTGTAACGAAAGTTGAAGAGAAACAAGTGCTTGTAAATGTTGGATACAAAACAGATGGCGTAATTCCAATTAGTGAATTAGCTAACGTTCATATTGAAAAAGCAAGCGATGTTGTAGAATTAGATCAAATACTAGAATTGAAAATTATTAAATTAGAAGAAGATGATCTTGTCTTATCTAAACGTGCTGTTGATGCAGAAAAAGCATGGGTAGAATTACAAGAGAAATTTACTTCTGGTCATGTGTTTGATGTTACTGTAAAAGATATCGTGAATGGTGGATTAGTTGTGGACCTTGGTGTTCGTGGTTTTATCCCAGCTTCACTTGTAGAAGTACATTATGTAGAAGATTTTACTGACTATAAAGGCAAAACATTAGCCGTGAAAATTGTTGAATTAGACCGCGAAAAAAATCGTGTAATCCTTTCGCATAAAGCAGTAGTAGAATTAGAACTAGATTCTAAGAAAAAAGAAGCGATTTCTTCATTAAAAGAAGGAGACGTTGTTGAAGGAACAGTGCAACGATTAACGGATTTTGGTGCTTTCGTTAACGTTGGTGGTGTGGACGGTTTAGTTCATATTTCACAAATTTCACACGAACGTGTAGAGCAACCTTCTGAAGTATTAGAGCAAGGTCAAAAGGTAAAGGTAAAGGTATTATCTGTTGATGCTGATACACAACGTATTTCTTTATCAATTAAAGCAGCTCAGCCAGGACCTTGGGAGAATGTTGCTGGCGAAATAAAAGCTGGAGATATTCGTGAGGGAGTAGTAAAACGTCTTGTTACATTCGGTGCATTCGTTGAAATTTTACCTGGCGTTGAAGGTCTTGTGCATGTATCTCAAATTGCAAATCGTCACGTGAAAAATCCAAATGAAGTATTGGAAATGGGACAAGAAGTAAAAGTGAAAGTGCTTGAAGTCCATGTTGCAGAGAAACGTATTTCTTTAAGTATAAAAGAAACGCTTGAGGAAAATAATGTAATTGAGGATTACAGTCAGTATGAACCAAATGCTGATTCTGCTACTTTCCAATTAAGTGATATTATTGGTGAACAACTGAAAAAATTAAAGAAATAAAGAGGGGTACAAGTGGTAAGGGCAAAACGTAAATTAGATCATATTGAATACGCTCTTTCTACTGGTCAGTCTCGTACGCATGGCTTTCATGATATTGATTTTGTGCATCAAGGATTGCCAAATTCAAGTTATGACTCAATAACATGTGAAACAAAAATCGGCGAACTTTCACTAAGTTCGCCGATTTTTATCAATGCGATGACTGGTGGTGGGGGAGAGAGAACGTTACATATTAATGAGCAATTAGCATATGTAGCGAAACATCATAATCTTGCTATGGCTGTAGGGTCGCAAATGGCGGCGTTAAAAGATGAAAGTGAGGCTGCTTCTTATAAGATTATCAGAAAGGTAAACCCGAATGGTGTTTTCTTTGCTAATTTAGGTAGTGAGGCAACTATCGAACAAGCAGAGCGTGCCGTTAATATGATTGAAGCGAATGCATTGCAAATTCATTTAAACGTCATACAAGAGTTAACGATGCCAGAAGGAGACCGTGACTTTACTGGTGTACTTCAGCGCATTGAGAAAATTGTATTAAATAGTAAAGTTCCTGTCATTGTGAAAGAAGTTGGATTTGGGATGAGTAAGGAAACCGTACAACAGTTAGCGAGCATAGGTGTAACGGCAATTGATATTGGTGGACAAGGTGGTACAAATTTTGCTGCTGTTGAAAATGAAAGAAGACAGCGAATGCTTTCTTATTTTAATAACTGGGGCATACAAACAGCAACCTCGATTATTGAAGCAACCTCTACAAATAATAACCTCTCTTTTATTGCATCTGGGGGTATACAAACAGCGCTTGATGTAGCGAAAGCAATCGCATTAGGGGCGAATACAACTGCGTTTGCTGGATATTTTTTACGTATTTTAATGCAAGATGGTATCGAGAAGTTAGTGGATGAAATTGATCTTTTACATACAGATTTGAAATTTATTATGACAGCTCTTGGTGCAAAGACGATAGAAGAGTTACAGGCTGTACCTCTTGTTGTAAAGGGCGAAACGTATCATTGGTTAACGCAGCGTGGTATTGATACGACGCATTATAGTAGAAGATAAAAAATCAACCGTTTGGTTGATTTTTTTGTTTTTTGTTCGTTTTAGTAATTTAAGGTGAGGAATGGAATTAATATTCTATCAAAATAAAATTATTCCTATATAAACACTATCTTGTGCAAGTTGCGACTGAAAAAGAGGCTGGAAAATGTAGATAGTTTGCTACTGAATTATTGGGGAGGGTTTAATTTCGCAAAGGAAAAAATAGGTGGAGATAAAAATAAACCATAGAAAAATTCGGATGTTAAATGTTATTTTGATATAAGTAAAAATCATTAAAATAATTATGTAAAAGACGGTTTCGTACAATATCGAAACCGTCTTTTTGTGTTCATTAGTGCTGATTTTGTTTTCGGGCTTGCTCTGGTGTATCCAGTCCAGTTGCACCCGGATATTGTAGTGATTGGTCACGATCAGATTCAACGCGTCGTGATTCTCTTAGTTTTCGTTCTTGACGATCTTTACCCATAATGAATAGCACCTCCTTATTAAAAGTGTTGCTGTTATATGAAAAAACTATGCGCGAAGAAAGTGGATTAACTTTCATAAAAAGTTCCCATAATGGAAAACATAGGAGGTGAAATGATGGAAGGGAGTACTTTTTATTTTTTAGCTTGGATAGGGTGGATCGTTGTAACTTTTTTTATGAAAAAAGACTCTATGCGCTGGAAGATAAGCGTTTGTATATTGATTTTTATTATTTGCTCTCCGTTACATGTAACGATTGCTTCATTCACGGTATCAGTAAATGCACTTTTGCTTTGTATTGTTGCTTTTATAGGAATCGCACTATATTCTATTTGGAAAAAATTATATAGCTTACTTTCGGCACTTATTATTGCAATGTTATATACAAGTTTTCATTTGTTAGAAGTATATGATCCGATTTGGATTGTGGTGGACAGGTTGTTTTTGTTAAGTGGTGCTCTTGTGTATGCATCGGTTTTATTGCATGAGGATCGCATATTGCGATTATGTTCTCTTTATATAGGAATGTTACAGGGGGAATTGTTAGTGACACTTATTTTTCGAAAACTACATTTCCCTTATGATTACGGAAGTTTAGCGTTTTTTGATATCGTCGCCGTTGCTACATTTTTCATGGCAATTTTGTTTTGGATTGCAAAAGCATCAGTATACATGGAACAGTTCAAGAGGAAAGCACGTAAAAGAAAGGCGAGGGTAATACATGATTGAATATACACCGGCCATTTTATGCGGAGTAATAGCGGGGACAATAACGAGAGTGCTAATGCTCCGGACAGATACGCGTCAATATCCGACGAGGCTCCACGGAAAAATTATTCACGTTGCGATGGGGTTAATTGCAGCGGCTTTAGGAGCGATTGCGATTCCGTCAATTTTGAAAAAAGATTTTTCTGCTATTACATTTCTTACATTAGCAGCAACACAGTTTCGTGATGTGCGTAATATGGAAAGAAATACCCTTCAACAATTAGATGGATATGAGCTCGTACCGCGTGGAAATACATATATTGAAGGGATTGCGTTAGTTTTTGAAAGTCGAAACTATTTGGCGATGTTAACGTCGTTTGCAACGACGTTTGCGTATATAGGATTCCATTCGTGGATTGCTGGAGTAATTATGGCTATAATCGCATTTATTATCGCGAAAAAATTAATGTCTGGCAGAAGGTTACATGATCTTGTTGATATCGAGCATGTTCCACTTCGTTTTGAAGGAGCGGGGCTGTATATTGATAACATTTACATTATGAATATTGGATTGCCAGCAAGGCAAGAGGAAATTATGAAATATGGAATGGGCTTTATTTTAAGGCCGAAAACAATTGATGCGATGGTGACAATCTCAAACTTAGGACAACGACAAGCTATTTTACATGATGTTTCTGTTGCTTTAGGGATTTATAGAGATTCTGGTACGCCAGCGCTTGTGCCGTTGGCAAAGCGTGATTTAGAAGATGGTAGGGTTGGGATTTTTGTCTTGCCACAAGATCAAGATGCAGAGAAAGCGATAGGTGTCATAGGGAATGTGCCGACGTTAGAAAGTGCTGTTCATATGTCATCGGAAGCCCCGAAAGGAAGGGGAGATAAAAGATGATGTTAGAAAGTGTGATTCTCGCGGTTATTACAACAACGCCGGAGAAATTTGCTGGTGGTGCCCCTTTGTTTACTTGTGAATCGACAGATGAGTTAGAATTTGTTGCAAATAATTTAGAGGCAATTTTAGATGGTATTGCGCATCGCTTACAAGAGAATGTATATATTATTGTGAAACATTAGTAACGTGTGGTATAATGTGAGGTGTTTTGATACGCTGAGAAATATTCTGGAATGCAAATCCCTTCTTGCACAAAGAAGGGTTTTTTACATAATAAACAGAAGCAAGTTGAAAGGATGAAAGTATATGCCGAAACCAGTAATAGCAATAGTAGGCCGCCCGAACGTAGGAAAATCTACTATTTTCAATAGAATTGTTGGAGAAAGAGTTTCAATCGTAGAAGATATACCAGGTATAACACGAGACCGTATTTATAGTGCGGGAGAATGGTTAAATCATGAATTTAACATTATTGATACAGGTGGAATTGATATTGGAGACGAGCCGTTCTTGACACAAATTCGTCAACAAGCGGAAGTAGCGATTGATGAAGCAGATGTTATCATTTTTATGACGAATGGTCGCGATGGTGTAACTGCAGCAGATGAAGAAGTTGCTAAAATTTTATATCGTTCTAAAAAACCAATTGTACTTGCGGTAAATAAGGTTGATAATCCAGAAATGCGTAGTGATATTTATGATTTTTATGCATTAGGATTTGGCGAGCCATTCCCGATTTCAGGTACACACGGTTTAGGACTTGGTGATTTGTTAGATGAAGCTGCAAATCATTTTCCAAAGATTGAAGAAGAAGCGTATGATGATGAAACAATCCGTTTCTCTTTAATTGGCCGTCCAAATGTAGGGAAATCATCACTTGTAAATGCACTTCTTGGTCAAGAACGTGTAATTGTAAGTAATATAGCGGGAACGACACGTGATGCTGTTGATACACCATATAGTAAAGATGGTCAAGATTATGTAATCATCGATACAGCTGGTATGCGTAAAAAAGGGAAAGTATACGAAAGCACAGAAAAGTATAGTGTACTTCGTGCGCTTAGAGCGATTGAACGTTCTGACGTTGTTTTAGTCGTTTTAGACGGAGAAGAAGGAATTATTGAACAGGATAAAAAAATTGCTGGATATGCTCATGATTCAGGACGTGCTGTTATTATCGTCGTAAACAAATGGGATGCAGTGAAAAAAGATGAAAAAACAATGAAAGCATTTGAAGAAAACATCCGTGCTCATTTCCAATTTTTAGAGTACGCACCGATTGTATTCTTATCTGCGAAAACGAAAAAACGTACACAAACATTATTACCAGTTATTAATGAAGTAAATGAAAGTCATAGTATCCGTATTCAAACGAACGTATTAAATGATGTAATTATGGATGCGGTAGCGATGAATCCAACACCAACTCATAATGGTAGCCGTCTGAAAATCTTCTATGCGACACAGGTTGCGGTAAAACCACCAACATTTGTTATATTTGTAAACGATACAGAATTAATGCACTTTTCATATGAGCGCTTCTTAAAGAATCGTTTACGTGAAGCGTTCGGTTTTGTAGGAACGCCGATTCACATTATCGCTAGAGCAAGAGACTAATGGAGAGGATGTGATTTTATGACAAAAATCACAGTAGTTGGAGCAGGTAGCTGGGGAACAGCGTTAGCGATGGTATTAGCTGACAATGGACATGATGTACGTATTTGGGGAAATCGTTCTGAACTTATGGATGAGATTAATACAAAACATGAGAATAGTCGATACCTTCCAGGAATTACATTGCCAAGCACAATCGCAGCCTACTCTTCTTTAGAAGAAGCATTAGTAGATGTAAATGTAGTACTTCTTGTAGTACCAACGAAAGCGTATAGAGAGGTATTACAAGATATGAAGAAATATGTAGCGGGTCCGACTACTTGGATTCATGCAAGTAAAGGGATTGAACCTGGTACGTCAAAACGTATTTCGGAAGTGATTGAGGAAGAAATTCCAGAGGGCTTGATTAAAGACGTTGTTGTACTGTCTGGACCGAGTCATGCTGAAGAAGTCGGTTTACGTCAAGAGACGACGGTTACGTCTGCAGCAAAGCGTATGGAAGCTGCTGAGGAAGTACAAGATTTGTTTATGAATAGTTACTTCCGTGTATACACAAATCCGGATATTGTTGGGGTTGAGCTTGGTGGTGCGTTAAAAAATATTATCGCATTAGCTGCTGGGATAACTGATGGACTTGGATTAGGTGATAATGCGAAAGCGGCATTAATGACACGTGGTTTAACGGAGATTGCTCGTTTAGGAAGAAAAATGGGCGGAAATCCATTAACGTTTGCTGGTCTAACTGGTATGGGAGACTTAATTGTAACTTGTACAAGTGTTCATAGCCGAAATTGGCGCGCTGGAAATATGCTTGGAAAAGGACACTCTTTAGAAGAGGTGTTAGAAAGCATGGGTATGGTTGTAGAAGGTGTAAGAACAACGAAAGCTGCTCACGAATTAGCAGAGAAAATGGAAGTTGAAATGCCGATTACAGCTGCTTTATATGACGTGCTGTTCAATGGGAATAATGTGAAAGATGCAGTAGGCTCATTAATGGGACGTGTTCGAAAACATGAAGTGGAAGCTATACCTGACTTACTTTAAAGAAAAGCGACAGAAGTACATTTGTACTTCTGTCGCTTTTTATTTTTATGGGTCTTTTCACCATTTTTTTAATTTTGCATAGGATGAAGAGTAACTTGAGGAGAGGGTGAAAAGAATGGATAATAACATTTTTAATAACATTGAAAAAGAAGCGAAAGTGAATAAAGAAGATATTTTTAAATTAGCATCATCTGTACAGAATGCGAACTTACGTGATGAGACTGTGCTTCGTCAATTGATTCATCAAGTGGCTCTTATGGCAGGACGTGAAGTGCCGAAAGAACAAGAGGATCAAATTGTAAAAGCGATCATTAACAATAATATGCCCGCTGATTTTGGCTCGTTAAGCAAAATGTTTAAAAAATAAAATATAAGAAACAAAGAGTTTGTAGATTGCATATGATAGCCATGAAAGTATGGGAATAGAGCTGTTTTGGGCATATTTGGTCAACCGAAGCGAGAGATATACTCGCTTCGGTTTTATTTTTATCTAGATTAGTGGAAGATGCGAAAAAACCTGTTGATTAAAGTTATATATTCGTAATTTGTAGTAAAATGTTCTTTTTGTATTTGTTTAAAGATTTTAATTTGTTAAAATAGTATAAAAATAGATTAATAAAAAGGGGTGTGTATATGTCAGAAGGGCTCATAAAAATGTGGTTTGCTTTAGGAGCAATTGGATTTATGTTTTTTGCAGTAAGTTTTATTTTACTAAGTAGATACAAAATAAAGAATAAATTTTTGAAAGGGATTACAGCGTTAGTAGCGTACACCCTTATGATTGTGTCAGGAATTGTTATTTTTCTTGTTGTATTTAGTGGACCTGTACAGCAGTAAAGGGAATGGTCTCGAAAATGCTACATACGGAGCAAGTTATATTAGTATGAAAAGGTGATTGCTAGTGAAAAAAGTCCATATTATTTTAATATTTTGTTGTATGAGCCTTTTAACAGGATGTCTGTATCCGAAAGAAAATATGAAACAAAATGCTGTTCCTTATGAAGATCAGATACAGGTTGTTCAAAAAGCTATAGTGACATTTAAGGAGCAAAATGAGGGTATATTGCCAATTAAGACGCGGGATATGAGTACGCCTATTTATCAAAAGTATCCAATTGATTTTCAAAAGATTGCTCCGCGCTACATACAAGAAGCGCCAGGAAATGCGTATGAAAGTGGAGGAGTATACCAATACGTATTAATAGACGTTGAAACAAACCCGACAGTAAAGTTAATTGATGTTAGGATGGCTGAACAAATCCAGGAATTATCATTAAAGCTTAGGATGTATCGAGATGAACATCAATATCCACCTTTTAAAAAGGTAATTTCAGATGGTGTGTATGAATTAGATTTCAAAAAACTAGGATATAAAGATGTACCGCAAGTGACAAGTCCGTATTCTGGTAAAGGGCTTCCTTTTGTAATCAATGAAAAGGGAGAAATTTATGTTGATTATCGAATCGATTTATATGAAGCGTTGAAAAAAAATGAAGGGCAATTTAAGGAGGGGGAAGATATTCGGAATATACTTTCGAAAGATTCTCCATTTGTACCTGCGTATTCTTTACCGTATACGGTAAAGAATGGAGAACCAATTTTTTTAAAATCATAAGTCATGAACCTTTCTTTTAGTGAATAAGTTCTAGAAGAAAGGTTTTTTATGTTACACAACTTGCGATGCAAACAAAAGGTATTTTTTAATAGTCATATGAAATTGGACAAAATTATATGATATATTGTCCGAACTTCTAGAATACCATTATATTATATCAGATATTATAGGCAACGTTAGAGAAGGTATTAGTTGACTATAAATGTGGAATTATTCCCAAAAATATTGAGGGAGGGAATCACTTGGAAAAGGTAGATATTTTTAAAGATATTGCGGAACGCACAGGCGGTGATATTTATTTTGGAGTTGTAGGAGCTGTTCGAACAGGGAAATCAACATTCATTAAAAAATTTATGGAACTTGTAGTTATTCCTAATATTGAGAATGAGTCTGACCGTCAAAGGGCGCAGGATGAACTGCCTCAAAGTGCTGCTGGTCGTACAATCATGACGACGGAACCGAAGTTTGTTCCAAACCAAGCGGTTTCTATCGAAGTAGATGAAGGTCTTGAAGTGAATATTCGATTGGTAGATTGCGTTGGATATACGGTTCCAGGAGCAAAAGGCTATGAAGATGAGAATGGCCCACGCATGATTAATACTCCTTGGTATGAAGAACCTATTCCATTCCATGAAGCTGCAGAAATCGGAACACGTAAAGTAATTCAAGAACATTCCACAATTGGTGTTGTAATTACAACAGATGGAACGATTGGTGAAATTCCAAGAAGAGATTATATAGAGGCAGAAGAACGCGTAGTAAATGAGTTAAAAGAAGTCGGAAAACCTTTCATTATGATCATCAACACTGTACAGCCGTATCATCCAGATACAGAGCAATTGCGCCAAAGTTTATCTGAAGAATATGATATCCCAGTCATTGCGATGAGTGTAGAGAGTTTAAGGGAAACAGATGTGTACAATGTGCTTCGAGAAGCTTTATTTGAGTTCCCTGTTTTAGAAGTGAATGTTAACCTTCCGAGCTGGGTGATGGTGTTAAATGAAGGACATTGGTTACGCCAAAGTTATCAAGAAGCTGTTCAAGAGACTGTGAAGGATATAAAACGTCTTCGTGATGTGGACCGTGTCGTTTGGCAGTTTAGTCAGTATGAATTTATTGATCGAGCGAGCCTAGCTGGCATTGATATGGGGCAAGGTGTAGCAGAGATTGATTTATATGCACCAGATGAATTATATGATCAAATTTTAAAAGAAGTAGTAGGAGTAGAAATTCGAGGGAAAGATCATTTATTGAAGCTTATGCTCGATTTATCTCATGCGAAAGTAGAATACGATCAAGTGGCGGATGCTCTGCGTATGGTAAAGCAAACAGGATATGGTGTAGCAGCGCCTGCGTTAGCTGACATGAGCTTGGATGAGCCGGAAATTATTCGTCACGGTTCAAGGTTTGGTGTAAAATTAAAAGCTGTAGCTCCGTCTATTCATATGATTAAAGTAGATGTGGAGTCAACGTTTGAGCCGATCATTGGTACTGAAAAGCAAAGTGAAGAATTAGTTCGTTATTTAATGCAGGATTTTGAAGATGACCCATTATCAATTTGGAATTCTGATATATTCGGACGTTCACTTAGCTCTATTGTTCGAGAAGGCATTCAAGCGAAACTATCTTTAATGCCAGAAAATGCGAGATATAAATTAAAAGAAACGCTAGAAAGAATTATTAATGAAGGATCTGGCGGATTAATTGCGATTATATTATAAGAAAAAATCCCTCTCATCGTAGAGGGATTTTTTTGATTTTCGCGTATAGAATAGAGAAATAAACAGTCATTATCTAATATATTGTTGTAAATTGTCAAGTTTCATCAGATTTTCACATTTTAAGAGTAACAATTTCCTTAAAAATATTGAATTATAAAGGAGAATCGTATAATATAGGCGTTGATAATGATTTATCTACATCTTTGTAGTATAGAATTTGTAAAAATTGCCTACAAATGAAAGTAAGACTCATTTTATGATCATTATACAGTCTTATCTTTGGGAGGAGGTGAATGGCATGAACAAGACAGATTTAATCAATGCTGTTGCAGAAGCAAGTTCCCTTTCTAAAAAGGACGCAACAAAAGCAGTAGACGCTGTTTTTGATTCTATCTTAGAAGCTTTAAAACAAGGTGATAAAGTACAACTGATCGGATTCGGTAACTTCGAAGTTCGTGAGCGTGCGGCTCGTAAAGGTCGTAACCCACAAACAGGTGAGGAGATTGAAATCGCTGCAAGTAAAGTACCTGCATTCAAACCTGGTAAAGCGTTAAAAGATGCGGTTAAATAATCCTTACATATTAACAGGGAAGAAGAGTTTCCTTTTTGGGAACTCTTCTTTTTGCTTTTAAAAACATAAATATGCTAGAATGTGTTCGTATCACTTTTAGGTTTTCGGGAGGGCTAGCGGATGGCAAAAGTTAATTTAGAACAAATTGAACATGCAGTACGCCTTATTTTAGAGGCAATCGGAGATGACCCAAATCGTGAGGGAGTACTTGATACACCAAAGCGTGTGGCAAAAATGTACGCAGAAGTGTTCGCGGGTATGCATGAAGATCCGAAAGAACATTTGCATAAAGTGTTCGGAGAAGATCACGAGGAGCTTGTATTAGTAAAAGATATACCGTTTTATTCGATGTGTGAGCATCATTTAGTTCCATTCTATGGAGTTGCTCACGTTGCATATATTCCGCAAGGCGGAAAAGTGACAGGGTTAAGTAAATTAGCTCGAACTGTAGATACAATTGCACGTCGTCCACAACTGCAAGAACGTATTACATCAACAGTAGCGAACTCTATTATGGAAGTACTAGAGCCGCATGGTGTAATGGTAGTAGTAGAAGCGGAACATATGTGCATGACGATGCGTGGTGTGAAAAAGCCGGGCGCGAAAACTGTAACAACAGCAGTACGTGGTGTGTTAGAAAATGATGCAGCGGCACGTAGTGAAATTTTATCTTTTATTAAAACAAAGTAAAGAAAAGTAGGAAACTGCTTTTCTTTTTTTTTTATGTAAATAAATGATATAGTTTTAGCAAGGCAGAGTGAGAATAGAAAGACTACTAAAAAGAATGGAAGATGTTATTTAGTTCGGTGGAAGTTTGGAAAGAGTAGTCAAGTTTTGGTTATAGAAAATAGAATGTATGTGTTATAATAAGTTTTATGAATTAGAAAACAAGGGTGATTTTTGTGTGTGACATCTACGGAGGGTATGCGGGTATAAGAGAGAAATTGATGGAGAAATTACGCCATCCTTATTTTATAAACTATATTGAAGAACCATTTATTGATGAAGAAAAAATAGCATTGTTATATGGTGCTTTAAAAAGTGAAAATTTACATATAGAACAAATTGAGCATTATGTAGTAACGATTATGCTTGTGCAAATTGCGCTTGATACACATGAAAGAGTATCAAATAAAGCAGGGGAAGAAGCGGTTGAATCGCATAAACGTCGCCAGTTAACAGTACTTGCTGGTGATTACTATAGTGGGTTATATTATTACTTATTGTCTATGAATCGTGATATTGTTTTAATTCGCGCGCTTGCTGAAGGAATTAAAGAAATTAATGAACACAAAATAATGTTATATCAAAAAGCGCATGAAACGATGGATGACATAATGGAAAGTGTAGTAACGATTGAGTCTGCACTCTTGCAAAAAACATGTGATCATTTTCATGTATCGCATTGGAAACCATTTATAACGTATGTACTAGGAAAAAACCGTCTTCAAAAAGAATGTGAACTGCACGCTGATAAACAACATTCACCTGTTTTTCAAGCAGTTCAAGGGATTATGAAGGATAAAGCGGAGGTAGAAACAGTTATTCATGGATGGATGATGGAACTCAGAAAGAAAGAAAATCAATATTTGGAAAACCACACAGATATAAGCGAAATAAACTCTGTGTTAAGAGATAAATCGAAGACATAAGCAATTTTACATTGGAAGAAGGTACGAGCATGCAACAATCAAAAGAAGAAAGAGTACATGATGTATTTGAGAAAATCTCTGATAAATACGATGTGATGAATTCTGTCATTAGTTTTCAAAGACATAAAGCGTGGCGTAAAGAGACGATGCGCATTATGGATGTAAAACCAGGTAGCAAAGCTCTTGATGTATGCTGCGGGACAGCGGACTGGACAATTGCGCTAGCTGGGGCGGTAGGTGAACAGGGCAAGGTTGTTGGTTTAGACTTCAGTGAAAATATGTTATCTGTCGGTAAGCAAAAGGTAGAGGCGTTACAATTAAAACAAGTAGAACTTTTACACGGGAATGCAATGGAGCTTCCATTTGAAGATAACACATTTGATTATGTAACGATTGGATTTGGTTTACGTAACGTACCGGATTATATGCACGTATTAAAAGAAATGACACGTGTAGTAAAACCAGGTGGAAAAGTAATTTGTTTAGAAACATCTCAACCAACAATGATTGGTTTTCGACAAGGGTATATTTTATACTTTAAATATATCATGCCGTTATTTGGAAAGTTATTTGCGAAAAGTTTTAAAGAATATTCATGGCTGCAAGAATCTGCTAGTACATTCCCAGGTATGAAAGAGTTGGCTCATATGTTTGAAAAAGCTGGACTTGAACATGTACAAGTGAAGCCGTTTACTTTTGGGGTAGCAGCGATGCATTTAGGTATGAAACCAGAATCAAAATAGAAAAAAAGAAAAAAGAAGTTTTAGGTTAAGGTGAACAATATGAAGTTACAACTTATGTACTCTTTTTTACGATCGGATATTAATGTGATAGAAAAAGAATTAAAAAAGACAGTTGCTTCTGAACAGCCATTGGTAGAAGAGGCGGCATTACAACTTATTGAAGCTGGTGGGAAGCGAATTCGTCCTGTATTTGTGTTGCTTGCGGGAAAATTTGGAGATTATAAGTTAGATGCAATTAAGCATGTAGCTGTTGCGTTAGAACTTATTCATATGGCTTCTCTTGTTCACGATGATGTTATTGATGCTGCATTTTTACGACGTGGTAGTGCAACTGTGAATGCGAAATGGGGAGATCGTATTGCAATGTATACAGGGGACTATTTGTTCGCTAAGTCTCTTGAATGTATTACAAATATTGAAATTCCAGAGGCGCATCAGGCGCTATCGCATACCATTTTAGAAGTGTGTAAAGGTGAAATTGAACAAATTAAAGATAAATACAATTATGACCAAAATTTACGAACGTATTTAAGAAGAATAAAGCGAAAAACAGCATTATTAATTGCTGCGAGTTGTCAACTAGGAGCGATTGCTGCTGGTGCTAATCGTGATACGGTAAATCGACTATTTTGGTATGGGTATTTTGTAGGAATGTCGTATCAAATTATTGATGATATTTTAGACTTCGTTTCCACAGAAGAGAAGCTTGGAAAACCTGCTGGCGGAGATTTACTACAAGGGAATATTACGCTTCCTGCCCTATACGCTATGGAAGATCCAGTGCTTCGTAAGAAAATCATATCTGTACATGAAAATACAACAGCGGACGAAATGAAAGAAATTATTGAGGCTGTAAAGAATAGTACCGCTATTGATCAAGCATTTGCGTTTAGTGAACGTTATTTACATAAAGCATTAGAAATTATAAAACCACTCCCACGTGGACAAGCGAAGTATGCATTACAAAATGTAGCAAAGTATATTGGAAAACGAAAATTTTAGTGTTTTTTCTAAAAAATAAAATAATCTCTCTATTTCAAAACTATTGCACAATTGTGATAAGGGTGTTAATATGTGTGTGGGGATATACAATTACATACATAATTCAGAAGTGGAGAGATTTTTTATGGAAAAAACATTTCTAATGGTAAAACCAGACGGTGTACAACGTGCCTTCATTGGGGAAATCGTAGCTCGTTTTGAGAAGAAAGGCTTTCAATTAGTTGGTGCAAAATTAATGCAAGTCACTCCGGAAATTGCTGGACAACACTATGCTGAGCACACAGAAAAACCTTTCTTTGGTGAATTAGTTGACTTTATTACATCTGGACCTGTATTCGCAATGGTATGGCAAGGTGAAGGTGTAGTAGATACAGCTCGTTACATGATGGGTAAAACAAGACCACATGAAGCAGCTCCTGGAACAATTCGTGGAGATTTCGGTGTAACTGTTGCGAAAAACATTATCCATGGTTCTGATTCGTTAGAAAGTGCAGAGCGCGAGATTGCTATTTTCTTTAAGGAAGAAGAATTAGTTGACTACTCAAAATTAATGAATGAATGGATTTACTAATTATTTTGAAATAATTTGTAAACGCTTTAATCACTGTGATAATAGTAGAAAGTGCAAGGAGAATAGGGGTATTCTTCTTGCACTTTTTTTATTTCAATTAGTTACGAAGTTAGAGCTGTTATGATATATTGATATGTAAAGTAAAAGGCCTATCGGAGAATAAGCGAATGGCTGATCAAATATATAATTTCTTTCATATTTTTAGAGTAAGGAAAGATAATATCATTGCTTAATATAGCGGGATAAATACATATACGAAAAGAGGAATAACGTATGCGATATATTACAGCTGGTGAATCTCATGGTCCACAACTTACAACGATTATAGAAGGTGTTCCGGCAGGACTGCCTTTAGTAGCGGATGATATAAATGAAGAGTTAGCTAGAAGGCAAAAGGGGTATGGGCGTGGTAGACGCATGCAAATCGAAACAGATCAAGCGCAAATTGTAAGTGGTGTTAGACATGGAGAGACATTAGGTTCTCCAATTGCACTTGTTGTTGAAAATCGTGATTTTGCACATTGGACAAAAATTATGGGCGCAGAGCCTTTAACGGAACAAGAAGAAAAAGAAATGAAAAGGAAAGTAACAAAACCAAGACCTGGACATGCTGATTTAAATGGTGCGATTAAATATGGTCATAGAGATATGAGAAATGTACTTGAGCGTTCTTCAGCACGCGAAACGACAGTGCGTGTAGCTGCTGGTTCGGTTGCTAAAAAAGTGTTAGCAGAACTTGGTATTACAGTGGCTGGCCATGTAATTGAAATTGGCGGTGTTGAGGCTCAGGAAATTACGTATAGTTCAATTGAAGAATTAAAAAGTATTACAGAAGCATCACCTGTACGTTGCTTAGATGAAGAATCAGGTAACCAAATGATGAAAGCAATTGATGATGCGAAAGCAAATGGTGATTCAATCGGTGGAATCGTTGAAGTGATTGTGGAAGGAATGCCAATTGGGATCGGTAGCTATGTGCATTATGACCGAAAACTGGATGCAAAATTAGCAGCCGCAATTATGAGCATTAATGCTTTTAAAGGCGTCGAGATTGGAATTGGTTTTGAAGCAGCGCATAGACCGGGAAGTGAAGTTCATGATGAAATTCTGTGGAACGAGGAACATGGATATACACGAAGAACAAATAATGCAGGTGGATTAGAAGGCGGTATGACGACTGGAATGCCAATTGTGGTGCGAGGTGTGATGAAACCGATACCTACACTATATAAACCTCTTCAAAGTGTAGATATTGAAACGAAAGAGCCTTTTACAGCGAGCATTGAACGTTCAGATAGTTGTGCTGTGCCAGCAGCTAGTGTCGTTGCAGAAGCGGTTGTGGCTTGGGAATTAGCGACAGCTTTAATAGAACAATTCGGATTAGATCGTATGGACCTTATTCGTGAAAATATTGAGAAACATAATGAATATGCGAGGGGATTTTAATGGGAAACATACATATTCAAACGAAATCAAAAGAATATGATGTACATGTAGGAAAAGAATCGTTGTCACATTTGACAACAATCATTCAAAACATGCAGCCATCTGTATCAAATATCATGATCATTTCAGATGAAGCTGTTGCATCTTTCCATTTACAGACAGTTGTAGATGCATTGCAAATAGAGCAAAACGTATTTTCATTTGTCGTACCGAGTGGTGAAAAAGAGAAGTCTTTTGAAAATTTCTATGCGGCTCATACGTCAGCTCTTGAAAATAAATTAGATAGAAATTCTTTAATTATCGCACTTGGAGGCGGGATGATTGGAGATTTAGCTGGTTTTGTTGCTGCGTCGTTTATGCGTGGAATTCGCTTCGTTCAAGTTCCAACGACTTTATTAGCTCACGATAGCGCTGTAGGTGGGAAAGTAGCGATCAATCATCTGTTAGGTAAAAATATGATCGGTGCATTCCATCAACCGGAAGCAGTTGTATATCATACGCCGTTTTTACAGTCACTTCCTGAAAAAGAGTGGCGTTCAGGTTATGCAGAAGTGATAAAACATGCTCTTATTGGTGATGTAAAGCTGTATCATTGGCTAAAAGAAGAAGTGCAAACATTAGCGGATCTTCGTGATGAGAAGTTAATCCATATATTAACGAAGGCAATTCCTGTAAAGGCAAATATTGTATCACAAGATGAAACAGAAAAAGGTGTACGTGCCCATTTGAACTTTGGACATACGTTAGGCCATGCTCTTGAAAAAGAACTAGGATATGGAAATATTACTCACGGTGACGGAGTAGCGGTTGGAATGTTATTTGCCTTGTTTTTAAGTGAGCAAGTGTACAAAGTTGATCTTTCTTATGAAGAGATGAAGCAGTGGTTCTTAAAGTACGGCTATCCAAAAATGCCAAGTGATTTGAATGTAGAACGCCTCGTTCAATTGATGAAACAGGATAAGAAAGCGAATGCTGGAGCAATTCATATGGTGCTAATGCAGGAATATGGGGTAGTGAACGTCGTATCTATTCCAGATGAGACTGTTCATCTTGCGTTAGAGGCATTTCAAAAGGATATGGCTTAAGAGGTTGCGAAGTGCTTGTTTAGAGGTATTCTCGTAATAGTGACGGTAATGATAAACGATTATAGTAAGGGATTATAACCGTATTGTAATTGAATAAAATGACTGGGGGAAGAAAAATGAGAGTGAAAGAGCAATTGTTAACTTTGAGAGCATATGTACCTGGGAAAAATATTGAAGAAGTAAAAAGGGAATATGGATTATCAAAAATTGTGAAATTAGCATCGAACGAAAATCCATTCGGTTGCTCAGCACGCGTAACAGAAGCATTAACTTCTTTAGCGAGTCAATACGCTCTTTATCCAGATGGATATGCATTTGAACTTCGGACAAAAGTAGCAGAGCAGTTAGGTGTCAAAGCAGAACAACTGTTATTTGGTAGTGGATTAGATGAAGTCATTCAAATGATTAGCCGTGCATTACTACACGAAGGAACAAATGTTGTAATGGCGAATCCAACATTCTCGCAATACCATCACCATGCTGTTATTGAAGGAGCAGAAGTTCGTGAAGTACCACTAAAAGATGGCATTCACGATTTAGATGCGATGTTACAGCAAGTAGATGATAAAACGAAGATTGTATGGATTTGTAACCCAAATAATCCGACAGGTACATATGTAGAGAAACAAAAATTACTTTCATTTTTAGAATCAGTTCCTAAGTCAGCGCTCGTTATTATGGACGAAGCATACTATGAATATGCCGGAGCAGAAGACTATCCGCAAACATTACCACTTCTTGAAAAGTATGAAAATCTTATGGTTTTACGCACGTTTTCAAAAGCATATGGTTTAGCTGCTTTCCGTATCGGATATGCGGTTGGTAATGAGAAGTTAATTGGGCAACTAGAAGTAGCAAGGTTACCATTTAATACATCGACTGTAGCGCAATCTGTAGCACTCGCTGCATTAGAAGATCAAACGTTTTTACAAGAATGTGTGAAAAAGAATGAAGAAGGATTAAATCAATATTACGCATTTTGTAAGGAATATAACGTATTCTATTATCCATCTCAAACAAATTTCATTTTCTTAAAGCTCGGTGTTCCTGGTAATGAAGCTTTCGAACGATTAATGAAAAAAGGCTATATTGTTCGTTCTGGTGCTGCATTTGGTATACATGATGGTATTCGTATTACTGTAGGTTTGAAAGAAGAAAATGATGAAATTATAGAATTATTGAAAGAGCTTGTAAACGAGCAAGTAAAGAAAGAAGAAACATACTCTTAAGAGTGTGTGAAGGCTCCTATATAGGAGTCTTTTTATTTAAATAAAGATCGAAGTGGAGAAGGCCTGTAAAGCTTGATCCGTGTGTGTTAATAATTAATAAGGGAAGTTATTTGCACGGTAATGAAAGAAAACGGTACAATAGAAAGTAGTAATGCGGTATCGGTGTCATATTCGAATGTTATCAGTGAAAGTACAAGAAGAAGTATGCTCATTCTAAAGGTTGCGTTCGTACACATAGTTGCTTATGATAAAGTGACACTTTAATCAGTGAGGGGATGCTCATTCTCTCACTGATTATTAGTCCGCACCAATCGGGGGTAAATGAACAGAAAAGAATATTTTTTAGAATTAAAGGAGACGTTTATGCAAAAGTTTGAACAAGCTGTTTCATATATTGAAAATGGTGAAGCGGAAAAAGGATTACAATTATTAAAAGAGCAATTAAAAGTTGCGAATGATGAAGAGAAATATGATATTGCTCGTTACTATCATACACTTGGATTTACGGATGAAGCGTTAGCGATTACAGAAGACTTGCGTTTATTGTATCCGGAAGAAAGTGAATTCACTGTATTTTTAGCAGAATTATATATTGATCTAGACAAAGAAGATGAAGCAATTGAAGTGCTTCATGATATTCCAGAAAATGATGATTTATATGTCCAATCGTTATTACTTGTTGCAGATTTATTCCAAATGCAAGGTTTCGATGATGTAGCAGAACAAAAACTATTAAAGGCGAAAGAAATGATGCCTGACGAACCTGTTATTACGTTTGGATTAGCAGAGTTATATAGTAGTAAAGGTGAAGAACAAAAGGCAATCACTCATTATGAGTCGCTATTAGCGGAACATAAAGTAATGGGTGGAGTTGTCATTGCACTTCGCCTCGCAGAAACGTTAAGTGCGATTGGGAATTGGGAAGAAGCGATCTCTTACTACGAAGCAGGTTTAGAGGAACAAAAAGATATCCACTCATTATTTGGATATGCCTTCACATTATACCAAGGTGAAGAATACCAAAGAGCAATTGGTGCTTGGCAAGAACTAAAAGAATTAGATCCGGAGTATGCATCGCTTTACATGTATTTGGCGAAAAGCTATGAAAAAGAAGGAATGCTTCAAGAAAGCTATGAAACACTTCAAGAAGGAATTAAAGTAGATGAGCTTTCTGTACCATTTTATGTAGAATTAGCGAACATTGCGGCGAAATTAGGAAAAATAGCGGAAGCAGAGGAAGTGCTTCAAAAAGCGCTTGAGTTAGATCCAGGACATTTAGGTGCGATATTAAAATATGCGTATATCTTAAAAGAACAAGAAAAATATGAAGAGTTAATTGCAGTTGTAGAGCGTGCGATTGATAGCGGAGAACCAGATACACAACTACTTTGGGATCTTGCGTTTGCAAAAAAACAATTAGAAATGTATTCGGATGCATTAAAACACTATGAAAGTGCATATACTTCTTTTAAGAATCATCCAGACTTCTTGGAAGAGTACGGTTATTTCTTATTGGAAGAAGGTATGCGAAAAGAGGCGAAAGAAGTATTTACTCAGTTAATACAACTAGACCCGACACAAATTCATATTGAAGAATTGTTATATAATTTAGAGGATTTTTCATAAGTTGGAAGGAAACTGAATGCCGCTTCTTGAATCTAAAAAGAAAAGAGAAAGACAGAGGAGGGACTTAATTGCTATGAATACCCCTGTTTCTGTAAACGAGAAGAAGGATTTTGTAAAATGGTTTTTGAATAATTACCAACTGAAACAGCGTGAATGCGTATGGATTTTGAATTATTTAATGAGTCATGACCAATTGATGCATAAAGTCCACTTCGTAGAGCATGCAAAATATTGTCCGCGTGGTTTAGTGATGTCCGCGAATTGTGTGAAGGACACACCATTTCACTTTTTTAAACAAAATGTTATGACAACAGATGCTGAAAAATCGTTTCATGATATTCGTTTAAATCGAGATGAAGATATTTATATTCAACTCAATTTTAAATCATCGTTTCAAAATGCCAATTATGTAGCTGTATTAGAAGAAAACCCGTATTTACCAAAGCATATTGAAGTAAATGAAAAAGATCGTTTACTTGCAGAAAGATTTTTAGAAGAAAGTGTATTTTCTTTTAGAAGAGAACGTCTTTTGAAACAAATTGATGAAGCGCTGGATAAGCAAGATAAGGAAGCGTTTCATAAGTTAACAGCTGAGTTAAAGATGTTATAGAATTCATTTGGATTCATAAAATTTTACAAATTTCAGACTTTTTAAGAAAAACTACCTTAATATAGGTAGTTTTTCTTTTTTTACCTCTTTTAGTATGGTTTAATATATATAAAGTGAAAGTTCTGTAATTTGTAGATGAAGGGAGGGAAGACATTTGAAATGGAGTGTAAAAGATGTGGAGCAGTTTGAGCAAGCAAGAGAGTATGTAGATACCGGTGTTATACCACTTTTATCAATTTCGGCAGCAAAAGAAATGAAAATGGTAGTAGAACAAGGTGAATTTATCGAATTGTTGAGTATGGAGTTGGAAAGAGAATATAAAGGAAGAGTACTTTTACTACCTGCATTTACGTATTTAGTAGAAAGTCAAAAAAATGAAAAAGGTCGTTTGCAAGAATGGACAAATCATTTGCAAAAGCAAGGTTTTAAGCATATTGCTTATGTTACAAGTGATTTTTCATGGAAAGAAGATATGCAAGAGTTACAAGGAGATTTATTTTGGTTTCCTTCATTAGCGTTAGAACAATTTAGTGATCAAGCGAAAAGAGAAGTTATTCATGCACATATAAAAAATATAATGGTGATGTTAGAAGAAAAATGGGGAAAGTAATAATAAACAGAAAGTTCTTATTATTACGAGTAGTATGATATTGACCTGTACCTAAGCGTATTATATCATGATAGTGTCCTAGTTTTTATTTTTTATATAATTTATCACGAGGGGACAATTTCTGATAGAGGGGGGAAATTTTCGTGAGCGAGAAAGAACATCGTGTATCAAGAAGACAGTTTTTAAATTACACCCTTACAGGGGTAGGAGGCTTTATGGCAGCGGGTATTTTAATGCCGATGACGCGATTTGCGCTTGATCCGGTGTTAAGAAAAGAAGCGGGAACGGATATGGTTGCTGTTGCACAAGTAAAGGATATTACAACAGAGCCGAAACGTTTCGACTTTAAGGTGAAGCAGGTTGATGGTTGGTACAAGTCCGAAGAGCCAAAATCAGCTTGGGTTCATAAAGATGAAAGCGGAGACATTGTTGCGTTCTCTCCGGTATGTAAACATTTAGGGTGTACAGTTAACTGGAATTCGGACAAAGCACATCCGAATCAATTCTTTTGTCCATGTCACGGGGGCCGTTACACAAAAGACGGGATGAACATTAAAGGCACGCCGCCCCTTGCTCCGCTTGATGTATACGAGTCCAAAGTAAAAGATGGAACGCTGTATTTAGGAAAAGCGAAGCCAAAAGGGGGTGCAAAGTAGATGCTAAATAAAATTTATGATTGGGTAGATGAAAGGTTAGATATTACACCAATATGGCGTGATATCGCTGATCATGAAGTACCTGAACATGTAAACCCGGCACATCACTTTTCTGCATTCGTTTATTGCTTTGGAGGACTTACCTTTTTCGTTACTGTAATTCAAATTTTATCAGGAATGTTTTTGACGATGTATTATGTGCCTGATATTAAAAATGCTTGGGAATCGGTTTATTATTTACAAAATGAAGTTGCATATGGGCAAATTGTTCGTGGGATGCACCACTGGGGCGCTAGTCTCGTCATTGTAATGATGTTTTTACATACACTTAGAGTTTTCTTCCAGGGTGCGTATAAAAAGCCTCGTGAGTTAAACTGGATTGTTGGTGTTCTTATTTTCTTTGTTATGTTAGGTCTTGGTTTTACCGGATATTTACTACCGTGGGATATGAAAGCATTATTTGCTACGAAAGTAGGGATTCAAATTGCAGAGCAAACGCCACTCATTGGTCCTTATATTAAAACATTACTCGCTGGTCATTCCGAAATTGTTGGCGCTCAAACATTAACTCGCTTCTTTGCTATTCACGTCTTCTTCTTACCAGCAGCACTTCTAGGTTTAATGGCCTTCCACTTCATCATGATTCGCAAACAAGGTATTTCCGGTCCGCTATAAGAGATTGCTAAATTAAAGGGGAAAGAACTAAAGGAGGGAGATTATGCATCGCGGCAAAGGGATGAAGTTTGTAGGAGATTCTCGGGTACCAGTAGCTAGGAAACCAAATATTCCGAAAGACTATTCTGAATACCCAGGAAAAACAGAAGCGTTTTGGCCGAACTTCTTGTTAAAAGAATGGATGGTTGGTGCAGTTTTTTTAATCGGTTATTTATGTTTAACAGTGGCGCATCCGTCACCACTTGAGAGAATGGCGGATCCAACTGATGCCGGATATATACCACTTCCAGATTGGTATTTCTTATTCTTGTATCAGTTATTAAAGTATTCTTATGCTTCTGGTTCATTTACTGTAATTGGAGCGTTTATTATGCCAGGGATTGCGTTTGGCGCATTACTATTAGCTCCATTTCTTGATCGAGGACCAGAAAGACGCCCGTTAAAGCGTCCTGTAGCAACTGGATTTATGCTTTTAGCCATTGCATCAATTATCTTTTTAACTTGGGAATCTGTAGCACACCACGACTGGGAAGCTGCAAAAAAACAAGGAGCAATTGTAAAAACAGCACCAGTTGATAAAAATGATGACGGCTATAAATTAATGCAAAAAAATACTTGTTTAACGTGTCACGGTGACAATTTACAAGGCGGGGCAGCAGCACCGGCACTGCAAAATTTAACTTTAAAGCCAGAAGAAATTGCTAAAATTGCGAAAGATGGAAAAGGTTCAATGCCTAAAGGCGTATTTAAAGGTACGGATGAGGAATTGAAGAAGCTTTCGGAATTCATTGCTAAGTATAATAAAAAATAATAAAAAGCTGACTACAAAATTTGTAGTCAGCTTTTTATTTTGATGAAAGAAAGTTTACTATATAATAGAGTAGAGTTTGAGGAAAGAATGACTTTGTTTGAAAGGTGTTGGACATGCAGCTTGGTTTATTTGTATGCAATGTTAAGACAACGCTCTGTATTATTATTTTTATTAGTTGTTAACATATTAGGTACAATATACGGATTTATATGGTATGGAAATCAATTAAAAGAGACCTCACCTATATTTTGGCCGTTTGTACCTGATAGCCCGATGGCGAGTCTCTTTTTTGTCTTTGTTTTAATTGCTTTTTTAAGAAAGAGAAATTGGGGGTTAATAGAGGCGTTAGCGATTGTTACTTTAATAAAATATGGTATATGGGCTGTTGTTGTAAATGCAATTATGATCTATGTAAAAGGTCCCATTGGTCTTATCGGATATCTGTTAATGTTTTCGCATTTTGCGATGGCAGTACAAGGATTGTTATATGCACCGTTTTACCGTATAGAAAAATGGCATTTTGCGGTAGCGGCTATATGGACATTACATAATGATGCAATTGATTATTTATTTTGGCAAATGCCGAGATATGGAATTATGCATTTGTTTGTAGAAGAAATTGGTTACTTTACGTTTTGGCTAAGTATCACCACACTATGTATTACATATTATTATTGCTTGCGTGAGAATCGAAAACAGTTTTCTTTATGATTGTTAGAACATGTAGGGGGAGAAAATGAAGAAAAATAAGAGTGGTACAAAAATATTGGATCGATTGATTACTATAGTTGTTTCATATAGCATAGCATTTTCTATATTTGCACTCGCAACAACGGCGGTTGTATACGGAAAATGGCTATATTATTTTGAAATTGATTTTTTAAACATTCCAGATTTAGCGGATATGACGAAGGATGATATTAAAAGAAATTATGATGTGCTTATTACATATTTATCGCCGTTTTATGATGGAGCATTGCAGTTGCCAACATTAGATATGTCTACAAATGGCCGTATTCATTTTGTAGATGTTAAAAATATTTTAGTAAAGATTCAATATGTAATGTATGCGACAATTATGATTGCAATAATAGGCGGCATTTATTTATTAAAAAAGAAAAATGAAAAGTTTTTACTGCACGGATCAATTTTAACAATTATCTTACCGATCGCGCTCATGTTACCGATCGCTATTAATTTTGAAAAGAGTTTTGTATTATTCCATAAGCTTTTATTCAGTAATGATTATTGGATGTTTGATATTGAAACGGATCCAATTATATTAATGCTACCAGAAGAATTCTTTATGCATGCTGCGTGTGCAATTTTATTATTTATTTTATGCGGCAGCATACTTTGTTACAGCTTGTATAGATATTTCGTAAAAAAGAAAAGGATTTCAAAGGAAAAATTCTCTGTTTAAAGAGAATTTTTTTGTTTGTAAAACGATAATATATTTTTCGGTCCAGTACTGTTCTATTCTTGTCCAAATTAACATATTTTGTACTAGTAGTTATAGGGGGGACCGTGATGAAGAGAACATTAATTGGATTAATAGTATTTCTAATTATAATGTTTCCGTTACGTATATATGCTGAAGAGTGGAGTGAACTAACAGGGTTGTTAGACGACTCATTACAATTAGTGAAGCGTAATGAAGATGAAAAAGCAGTACAAGTATTACAACATTTCTCCGAGCAGTTTGTTATAAAGGGGAATGAAAAGAAGCAAGAAGTAACGCCAGATCAAGTTAGAGTTATTTCTTTAGCTTACGACAAGGCGAAACAATCTCTCTCGGAAACAGATTTAGGTAAACAAGTTAAAATTGATAATGTGTTAGCCCTGCAGCTCGCTGTTGATGCGCAAGTGTCGAAATATCAACCACTTTGGATGGAAAGAGAAAGAAAAGTAATGGGTGCCTTTTCTCAAATGGAAAAAGCGATGAAAAAAGAAGATACGGGACAGTTTCAACAAACGTTAAACACATTTTTACATGAATTTAATATTATTTATCCAAGCTTAATGATCGCCCTGCCAGAAAATGAAGTGCAGCGTGTAAATGCCCATTTATCTTATTTGGATGAATTTCGTAACGTTATGTTAAATACGAAAGGGGGGCAAATGCAAGTAGGAATCATTAAAGGGGATTTGCAAAAAATATTTCACACAGTAAAAAAAGATGAAATTGCACCCTCTCTCATTTGGTTTATGACAATTACTGGAGGTCTTATTTTATTCACATTAACTTATGTTGGATGGAGAAAGTATAAAGGAGAGAGAGAAAAAAGAAAAAGTAATGTACACTCTAAGAATAGATAATGCAATAAATAAAGATATGGATTGTAAGGTTTATTCATTGACAATGATGACAGAAGAAAATAGAATGAGAAGTACTATAATTAAAACTTCAATGGAGGTTCATGATGTTTTATTTAATTTACTTCGCGATCATAATGATCATACCGTTGTATGCACAGTCAAGAGTACGTAGTGCTTATAGCAAGTATTCACAAGTTTATTCAACATCAGGTATGACAGGAGCGGAAGTGGCTCGAAAGATTTTAGATGAAAATGGATTATACAACGTAGCTGTAGAAGAAACACCAGGTCATTTATCAGACCATTATGATCCAACTGCCAAAACAGTTCGATTATCAACAGATAACTATTACGGTCATTCAGTTGCTGGTACAGCAGTGGCAGCACACGAAGTAGGACACGCAATTCAAGATGCAAAAGATTATAACTTTATGCGTATTCGTCATTCGTTAGTGCCTGTGGCGAATTTTGGATCGAATATATCATGGGTATTTATTATGATTGGTATATTTGCGACAATGTCAAAACTATTGTTATTAGGAATTATTTTAATGGCAGCAGGTGTTGTGTTCCAACTCGTTACATTACCAGTTGAGTTTGATGCATCAAAGCGTGCAATGCAACAAATTGAAGCGTTAGGTATCGTATCAACAGATGAATATGGCCAAGCTCGTAAAGTATTAAATGCGGCGGCATTAACATATGTAGCGGCTGCAGCTGTAGCGGTATTTGAATTATTACGTCTCGTATTAATGTATACTGGTATGCAGCGTAGCGACGACTAAAGACTATCAATTTTGATAGTCTTTTTTGTTTTGTGGATTGAATTATATAATGTATTGCAAATAGAAATAATAGAAGGAATAGAAATAATGCGGAAAGGCGGTGGGGGAAGTGAAATATCCAAGTCATATAGTAAAACAAGTGAAAGAACAAAGCGCTTCTTATCAGTTAGAAGGCTTTTTAAGTGGACAAGGTCCTGAAAATCCAAAATTTATGCTGTTAGGAGAAGCGCCTGGTGAAACAGAAATTCATAATGGGATTCCGTTTAGCGGGAGAGCGGGAAAACAATTAATGGTTTTTTTAGAACGGATTCACGTTACAAGGGAAGAAGTATATATTACGAGCGCTGTTCGGAGTAGACCTTATAAGTGGCGAGAGAAAAGAGAACGAAATGGTGAAATCATACAGAAAAAGTATAATAGAACGCCAAATCAAGGAGAAATACTTGCCCATGCACCTTTGTTAGATTATGAATTAGAGAAAATAAACCCGAATCTTATCGTCACACTTGGAAATATCGGCCTTCAACGTTTAACAGGAAAAAATAAAAAAATAACTGATGTGCACGGACAATTATTAAAACAGCCTATTCAAAAAGTAAAGGATATGCAAAGTGCAGAGTTTACATGGTCAGAGAAAGAATATCATATTTTCCCGACTTTTCATCCTGCGTCCATTTTTTATAATCGGAGTTTATTGGAGCTTATTTATGAGGATTTAGAGAAACTTAAAAAACATGTAATAAAAAACTAGAAAAGCTAGAGAGCTTTTCTAGTTGCGTTTATGTATGTAACGGATTTTTATTTTCATCTAACGTAAAACCTTCACCAACTACATCATGTACATCACTTACTGCAACAAAAGCATGAGGATCTACAGAAGTAATAATATTTTTTAATTTCACGATTTCATTTTTAGCAACAACGCAATATAATACGTTCCGTTCCACTTTTGTATACGATCCAACAGCTTTTAAAAAAGTAGCTCCGCGTTCCATATCAGATAAAATTTTGGCAGCAATTTCATCGTTTTTATCTGAGATAATAGTTGCTCCTTTCGCCGCATAAGCTCCTTCTTGCATAAAATCAATGACCTTAGCACCGATAAAAACAGCAACTAACGTATACATGCCCTCGCGGTATGATAAATATGTAAGAATCGAGACGATAATGACGATAGCATCAAACATAAACATCGTTTTCCCCATACTCCAGCCAACATATTTATGAGCGAGTCTCGCGATAATATCTACACCGCCAGTAGTCCCGCCATATTTAAATATTATTCCAAGACCGATACCAATAAATGCCCCGGCGAATAAAGCCGCGAGTGTCATATCATTTTGTAAATTTAAATGTAAGTTCAGAACATCGTAACGCTGAAAAATCCATAGAAATAAAGATACGCTAAAGGTGCCGATTAGTGTATATAAAAATGTCGTTCTTCCAAGTAACTTCCAACCAATAATAAATATAGGGATATTTAAAATTAAGTTTGAGTAAGAAGGGTCAAACTTAAATAGAAAATACAATAATAGTGTAATACCGGTAAATCCACCTTCCGCAAGGTGATTTTCAATATTGATATTCACAATACCGAAAGAAAAAATAGCGGAACCGATTAAAATGAAAATGATATTTCGAATCTTCAAATTTGATGTCATATAGAAATCCCCCTAATTATGTAGATTGCATTGCTCCGCTGAAACGGTAAAACATAATGATAAGTAATTTCTAGTTGTTAGTAAAAATAGTGAAGGCTAAAAAAATCCGATTGGTTCAACTAATCTTTTGCGAAAAGCATGCAAAAGAAGTTTCACTTTATTATAGTCTATCCAAAAAAGGGGCGCAAATAGGTGTTTTGCGGGGAATAATATTTGTCAAATCGCGATGAATTGGCTAACATGAAAGAGGAAGGATTAGAGGTGAATTGTATGGAAGCAAAAACGATGAAGGATATGCAGAAAGAAGTAGATGCATATATTGGTCAGTTTAAAGAAGGTTATTTCAGTCCACTTGCAATGATGGCTCGTTTAACGGAAGAAATGGGGGAGCTTGCAAGAGAGGTTAATCATTATTATGGTGAGAAACCGAAGAAAACAACTGAAACAGAACGTAGTATTGAAGAAGAGCTTGGAGATGTATTATTTGTTATGATTTGTATGGCAAATAGTTTAAATATTGATTTAGAAACAGCACATAACATTGTAATGAATAAATTTAATACTCGCGATAAAGATCGCTGGACACGTATTGATGAGGGAGAGAAAGAATAATGAAAGAAATTAAAGTAATTATCGCTGGACCAAGAGGACGTATGGGACATGAAGCAGTCCTTCTTATGGAAAGAACGGAACATTTTAATTTAGTAGCAGCAGTGGATTATAAGCATGGTGGAGAGAAAATCTCTGATTTACCGGGCATGCCAGCGTTACAAGCGCCAATTTACGCGGATTTACATACTTGTTTAGAGGAAGTAGAAGCAGATGTGTTGTTAGATTTAACAACGCCAGAAGTTGGAAAACAACACGTTACACTAGCAGTTGAGCGTGGACTTCGTTCTGTTATTGGTACAACTGGATTTACAGAAGAAGAACTAAAGCAATTAACAGAGAATGCGAAAGAAAAAGCAGTAGGAACAATTATCGCTCCAAACTTTGCAATTGGTGCAGTTCTTATGATGAAATTCTCACAAATGGCAGCGAAGTACTTCCAAGATGTTGAAGTAATTGAATTGCATCATGATCAAAAATTAGATGCACCATCTGGTACAGCTGTAAAAACAGTAGAATTAATTCGTCAAAACCGTGAATCAAAGCAGCAAGGTCACCCGAATGAAGTAGAGCAACTAGAAGGTGCTCGTGGTGCAAATGTAGACGGCATTCACATTCATAGTGTACGTTTACCAGGACTTATTGCACACCAAGAAGTAATGTTTGGTGGAGATGGACAAATGTTAACGGTTCGCCATGATTCATTCAATCGTGCATCCTTTATGTCAGGTGTAAAACTATCAATTGATACAGTAATGAATTTAGATCATCTTGTGTACGGATTAGAAAACATTATCGACTAAAGGGGAGACAACGGATGAAAATTGCCTTAATCGCACATGACAAAAAGAAAAATGACATGGTTTCGTTTGCATACGCATATAAACCAATTTTTGAACAACATGAATTGTTTGCAACAGGGACGACAGGACTTCGTATTATGGAGGCAACTGGTTTAGTTGTAACAAGATATCAATCGGGTCCTCTTGGTGGTGATCAAGAAATTGGTGCCATGATTGCGAAAAATGATATGGATATGGTGATTTTTTTCCGGGATCCACTAACTGCTCAGCCGCATGAACCAGATGTAAATGCATTGCTTCGTCTATGTGATGTATATGCGATTCCACTTGCAACGAACATGGCAAGTGCTGAAATGTTAATGCACGCATTAGAGCGAGGAGATTTAGATTACCGTAAGTTTAGAAAATGAGGGGAACAATTATGAGTGGATTACATATATTAGCGTTTGGTGCTCATGCCGATGATGTTGAAATCGGCATGGCCGGTACCATTGCTAAATATACGAAGCAAGGGTATGAAGTAGGTATTTGTGATTTAACAGAAGCTGATCTTTCTTCTAATGGAACAATAGAATTGAGAAAAGAAGAAGCAAAGGCGGCAGCTCGTATAATGGGAGTAAAAACGAGACTGAATTTAGCGATGCCAGACCGTGGTTTGTATATGAAAGAAGAGTATATACGTGAAATTGTAAAGGTGATTCGTACATATAAACCAAAACTAGTTTTTGCGCCGTATTATGAAGATCGTCATCCAGATCATGCGAATTGTGCAAAACTTGTGGAAGAAGCTATTTTTTCAGCGGGAATTCGTAAATATATGCCAGAGCTTCCACCACATCGTGTGGAGTCTTTTTATTATTATATGATTAATGGTTTTCATAAACCGAATTTTTGTATAGATATAAGTGAGTACCTTTCTATAAAAGTGGAAGCATTAGAAGCATATGAAAGTCAGTTTTCAACAAGTAGTGATGGTGTGAAAACGCCGTTAACAGAAGGTTATGTTGAAACTGTGGTCGCTCGAGAGAAAATGTTTGGAAAAGAAGTTGGAGTCTTATATGCCGAGGGATTTATGAGTAAGAAACCGGTTTTATTACATGCTGATTTAATAGGGGGATGTAAATGAAATTAAAAATAGGTATTACATGTTATCCTTCTGTAGGTGGTTCTGGAGTTGTTGGAACAGAATTAGGAAAGCAATTAGCGGAACGCGGGCATGAAATTCATTTTATTACATCGGGTTTACCATTCCGGTTAAATAAAGTGTATCCAAACATTTATTTTCATGAAGTGACGGTAAATCAATACTCTGTATTTCAATATCCACCATACGATTTAGCGTTAGCGAGTAAAATGGCAGAAGTTGCACAAAGAGAAAACCTAGATATTTTACATGTGCATTACGCAATACCACATGCAATTTGTGCTTATTTAGCAAAACAAATGATTGGAGAGCGTATTAAAGTTGTTACAACCTTGCATGGAACAGATATTACTGTGTTAGGTTCCGACCCTTCGCTAAATAATTTAATTCGTTTTGGTATTGAGCAATCTGATGTTGTGACGGCGGTCTCGCATTCATTAATTAACGAAACGCATGAGCTTGTAAAACCAAATAAAAACATTCAAACGGTATATAACTTTATAGACGAACGTGTATATTTCAAGCGTGATATGTCTCAATTAAAGAAAGAATACGGTATAAGTGAGAGTGAAAAGATACTAATTCACATTTCAAATTTCCGTAAAGTGAAACGTGTGCAAGATGTTGTTCAGGCATTTGCTAAAATTGTTACAGAAGTAGATGCGAAGTTGCTTCTTGTTGGAGATGGACCAGAATTTTGCACGATTTTACAGATAGTGAAAAATCTACATATTGAAGATCGCGTCTTATTCTTAGGGAAGCAAGATAATGTTGCAGAACTACTTGCGATGAGTGATTTAATGTTGCTTCTTTCAGAGAAGGAGAGTTTTGGTCTTGTTTTATTAGAAGCGATGGCGTGTGGTGTACCTTGTATCGGAACAAGGGTTGGAGGTATTCCGGAAGTCATTCAACATGGTGAAACAGGATATTTATGTGAAGTTGGCAATCCAACAGGAGTGGCAAATCAAGCCATTCAGCTATTAAAGGATGAAGAACTTCACCGTAATATGGGAGAGCGAGCAAGAGAAAGTGTTTACGAGCAGTTCCGCTCTGAAAAAATCGTCTCACAATATGAAACGATTTACTACGATGTACTAAGGGATGACAAAAATGGAAAGATTTAAAAAAGCTAGTTCTATTATTGAGACTTTAAAGCAACAAGGACATGAGGCTTACTTTGTCGGTGGAAGCGTACGAGATCTTATTATCGATAGGCCAATTGGTGATATTGATATTGCGACATCTGCTTTACCAGAAGAAGTGATGGCTATATTTCCAAGACATGTTCCTGTTGGTCTTGAGCATGGAACTGTAATTGTGGTAGAAAATGGTGAACCTTATGAGGTAACTACTTTTCGAACAGAGAGCGAATATGAAGATTTTCGAAGACCTAGTAGTGTTCAATTCGTTCGTTCATTAGAAGAGGATTTAAAACGTCGTGATTTCACAATGAATGCAATTGCGATGACAGAAGAAGGCAAAATGGTTGATTTATTTGCTGGACAGGAAGCGATTCAAAAGAGAGAAGTTGTGACGGTTGGAAATGCTGCGGATCGTTTTCAAGAAGACGCCCTGCGAATGATGCGTGGTATTCGTTTCGTAAGTACGTTAGGTTTTTCTTTAGAAATGAAAACGAAACAAGCAATTGAAACATATGGACATTTGCTAGAACATATTGCAATTGAGCGAATTACAGTGGAGTTTGAGAAACTGTTAACTGGTACATATTGTGTGAAGGGCTTGCAAGAATTAGTAGAAACGAAGCTATTTTCTCATCTGCCATATTTACAAATGTCAGAAGAGAGATTATTAAAAGCTACGCAGTATAACTGGGATTCTTTTGAAACGGACATTGAGGCATGGGCATTCTTCTTATATTGTATTGGGGAAGAGCATCCATCTGTCTTTTTACGTCAATGGAAGTTTTCGAATAAAAAAATAAAAGATATCGTCGCAGTTTTATTAACAATTCGTACGAGAAAGGAGAAGGATTGGGATACAGTTCTTCTTTATAAAACGGGACTTCATATCGCTGAAATGGCCGAAAGAGTATATGAAGCGATGATTGAAAGCTATGATCATACATCTGTTAAACGAGTACAAACGTTGTTTGAAGTATTGCCAATAAAGAGTCGCCAAGAAATGAATGTGACTGGGAATGATTTATTAAACTGGGCAAATAAAAAGCCCGGTCCGTGGGTTGCTGAAATGATTCAAAAAATTGAGGAAGCAATCGTACAAGGAAACGTAGGTAATGAGAAAGAGTGTATAAGGGAGTGGCTGCAAGAATGCAATCTACTATAAGAAAGCAGTTATTGCAAGTTTTTTCGGAAGCGGATGGCGCGTTTGTATCTGGCCAAACGATTAGTGATAAACTTGGTTGTTCAAGAACCGCTGTGTGGAAACATATGGAGGACCTTCGGAATGAGGGATATGAACTTGAAGCTGTGCGTCGATTAGGTTATCGCATTGCGAGTAAGCCAGACAAAGTAACTGCTAATGAAATTCAGTTAGGGTTACAAACGAAACATATTGGTAGAACGGTATATTTTGAAGAAACTGTCGAATCCACGCAGCATATTGCAGCAAAACTTGCTTATGAAGGTGCGGAAGAAGGAACGATTGTTGTTGCAGAAGAACAAACAGCTGGCAGAGGTCGTTTAAGCAGGAAATGGCATTCACCAAAAGGAACAGGAATTTGGATGAGTATTATTTTACGTCCATCAATCCCGGTTCATCATGCACCACAACTTACTTTATTAGCGGCTGTTAGCGTTGCACAAGCAATTGAAAAGTGCACGGGTGTAAACGTAGGAATAAAATGGCCGAATGATATTTTAATTCAAGGTAAAAAGGCTGTAGGTATATTAACAGAAATGCAGGCAGATCCTGATAAAATTAATGCTGTCATTATGGGCATTGGTATTAATGCGAATCAAAAGCAAGAACATTTTGATGAGGAAATTCAACATATTGCTACTTCTTTAGCGATTGAATCCGGTGAGCCAATTGTTCGTGCAGAGCTTATGCAACAAATCTTTTTACAACTAGAAAAATTATATGAAGAGTATTTACAAAATGGTTTCTCTGTCATTAAAATTCTTTGGGAAAGTTACGCTGTGAGCGTCGGGAAAGAAATTACCGCTCGAACGATGAGAGAGACAATTACAGGGGTAGCAAAAGGAATTACAGAGGATGGTGTATTGCTTCTGGAGGACCATGAAGGGAAAGTACATCACATTCATTCTGCAGATATCGAAATTAAGTAAAAGAAGTTCCAAAAAGGAACTTCTTTTTATTTGACTATTACTTTGCCTTCCATTCCTTTAAGAAGATGGTACCGGCATATTAATTCATATGTACCAGTATTTTTAGGTTTCACGGTAATGTTTTTTTCTTTTCCTGACTCGACTACGACATCAATGCCGAGTTTTTTTACTGTAAAGGTATGTTCATTCTTACCTTTGTTTTTTAATAACAATGTTGTTGACTCTTCAATTGGAATGGTGATGACGTTTGGATGAAAGTAATCATCATTCAGTTCGACCTCAATTACTTTCGTTGAATCGATAGGTTGTGTTACAACGTTAACTGAGGCAAATGCATGGAAGGAGCTAAAAGTTATCATCACTACAATCATCAGAAGCAAACCGGTCGATGGAAATAACCATTTGTTCATAAACATTCGCAATTCTCCTTTTGTAAGTACTTTTCTCAATTAACCTGCATCATTAGTTCACGAGTTATACAATGCATATAAACTAAAAGCTATTTACCCTTTCTATGAGTTCGTTAGTTATGAAATTTTCACATACCGTAATGGGAATAAAAAATTATTTTTTCAAAAAAATGTAGTAATTCCTTTTTGGAGTTTGCTATAATTAGTTCGAATGTGGGCAGTATCAGAGCGAACTGCACCATGATTCGAAGCAATACGAAAAATAATAACTTGGATTCTGCCTTGATCCAATAACGGACTGGGACAGAGGGATGAATAATGCCGACTAACACACAACCCTTCTGCCCTTTTATGGCCAGAGGGGTTTTTTATATGATTTCGGCCATCTCCTCTCTCCTGTATAAAGGAGGAGTAGTTTTTGAAAACAAAAACAGATTTTTTGAAGATGAAAGAGCAAGGTGAGCCGATTACGATGCTAACGGCGTATGATTATCCATCTGCTAAGTTAGCAGAAGAAGCTGAAGTTGATATGATTCTAGTTGGAGATTCCCTTGGGATGGTTGTGCTCGGCTACGATTCAACAGTACCTGTCACAGTAGAGGATATGATTCATCATACGAAAGCTGTACGCCGAGGAGCGAAAGAGACGTTTATTGTAACTGATATGCCATTTATGTCGTATCATGTGTCGCCTCAAGATACGATGGTGAATGCACGCCGCATTGTTCAAGAGAGTGGTGCTCATGCATTGAAGGTAGAAGGTGCAGGGGAAGTGGTATCAACTATTCATTACTTGACGAATGCGGGAATTCCTGTCGTGGCACACTTAGGCTTAACTCCTCAATCTGTAGGAGTACTAGGTGGGTATAAAGTACAAGGGAAAGATGCTGAAAGTGCAAAAAAATTAATAGAAGATGCGAAGAGATGTGAGGAAGCTGGTGCGATAGCGCTTGTGTTAGAATGTGTGCCAATGCAGTTAGCGGAATTAATTTCGAAGCAACTAACAATTCCGACGATTGGAATTGGAGCAGGGAAAAAAGTAGATGGGCAAGTACTTGTCTATCATGATCTTATCTCATACGGCGTAAATCGTGTTCCGAAATTTGTGAAGCAATATACGTCTGTTCAAGAGGAGATTGTGCGAGGGATTTCACAATACGTTACTGAAGTAAAGACGGGACAATTTCCAGAAGAAAAACATTCGTTCACAATGAAAGAGGAAGAATGCTTAGCGTTATACGGAGGAAAACAATAATGAAAATCGTAACTACAGTGCAAGAGATGCAGCAAATTACAAACGAACTTCGTATAAGTGGAAAAAGTATTGGTTTTGTTCCAACGATGGGTTATTTACATGAAGGTCATGCGACTTTATTACGTAAGGCAAGAGCAGAAAATGAAATTGTAGTTTTAAGCGTGTTTGTCAATCCACTACAGTTTGGGCCGAATGAAGATTTAGATCGATACCCTCGTGATATTGATAGAGATGAAAATGTAGCAAAAGAAAACGGTGTAGATTATTTATTTTATCCGAGCGTAGAAGAAATGTATCCAGCAGAACAAACGACAACAGTAGCAGTTGTGAAACGTACTGATGTATTATGTGGCAAACAAAGACCTGGTCATTTCGCTGGAGTTGCGACTGTACTAATGAAACTATTTAATATTACATTGCCAAAGCGTGCTTATTTTGGTATGAAAGATGCACAGCAAGTTGCTGTCATTGAAGGATTTGTCGCTGATTTTAATATCCCGGTTACGATCGTACCAGTGGATATTGTGAGGGAAGTAGATGGATTAGCGAAAAGTTCTCGTAACGTGTATTTATCACAAGAAGAGCGTGAAGAGGCTCCTCATTTATACAGCAGTCTATGTAAAGCGAAAGAAAGAATTGAAGCAGGCGAACGTAATGCAGAAATCATTACAACTCTTGTGAAAGAGTATATTGAGACGTATACGAAAGGCACTGTAGATTATGCTGATTTATATGCCTATCCTTCACTACAAGTAATAGATAAAATTGAAGGACGAATGATTTTAGCAATTGCAGTTAAATTTGAGAATGTACGATTAATTGACAATATAACATTAACGGTTAAATAAGGGGGAGCATCTATGTTTCGCACAATGATGAGAGCGAAGTTACATCGCGCTACGGTAACAGAAGCAAATTTAAATTATGTAGGTAGTATTACAATTGATGAAGATTTAATGGATGCAGTAAATATTATAGAAAATGAAAAAGTACAAATTGTAAATAACAATAATGGTGCTCGCTTAGAGACATATGTTATTAAAGGAGAACGAGGTAGCGGTGTTGTTTGTTTAAATGGTGCAGCTGCAAGGCTTGTACAGCCAGGGGATAAAGTTATTATTATTTGCTACGGTTTAGTGGCAGAAGAAAATATTCATAACCAAGAGCCGAAAATTGCAGTATTAGACGATGATAATCAAATTATCCAAATGTTAGGCGCTGAAAAAGCGGGTACGATATTATAAGTAAGAAGGCTATCTCTATTACGGAGATAGCTTTTTTGTGCATCTTTTCATTAAGATGAGATAAAACGTGGTATAGTAACATTATATAATTTTGTGTTTGATAGGTAAGAAATTGAGGTGTTACATATATGAGTAAACGTTATGTCGTTGTGGATTTAGAGACGACAGGGAACTCCTGGAAGGACGGGAAGGATAAAATTACCCAAATCGCAGCTGTTGTAGTGGAAGATGGAGAGATACTAGAGATTTTTTCATCTTTTATTAATCCGAAGAGAGAGATTCCGCCATTTATTACAGAATTAACAGGGATTGATGAGAGTATGGTTAAGCAAGCCCCGTTATTTCAAGATGTAGCCCCGATGGTTGTTGAGCTATTGCAAGGTGCAGCTTTCGTTGCACATAACGTTCACTTTGATTGGAATTTTTTAACAGAAGAATTAAGGCGTGCTGGATATACAGAAGTACATTGTCCGAAAGTTGATACAGTTGAGTTGGCGCAAATTCTTTTGCCGACGGCTGATAGTTATAAATTACGTGATTTAGCTAAACAACATGAATTAGAGCACGATCAACCGCATCGTGCGGATAGTGATGCTCTTGCAACAGCGGAATTATTTTTACAATTTTTAAATGAAATTGTAAATTTGCCACTTGTCACCTTGCAATCGCTTTATGAATTGAGCGATGTTTTTCAAAGTGATATAGCGGATGTACTTTCTGAAAATATTTTAAAGAAAATGATGCATGGTAGAAAAGCGGCAGAGGGGTATGAAGTATATCGAAATATTGCGCTTCGAAAACGAAATTATGCTTTAAATCTCAGTGAAACATGTTCATCTAAATTTGATGCTTTCTTGCATAAGGCAATCGATAAACTTGAATTGAATATGCCAAAGTTTGAAAAAAGAGAAAGCCAACAGATTATGATGAAGGAAATATATACAGCACTAAGAGATTCTAGGTTTTCACTAATTGAAGCAGGAACAGGAACAGGGAAGACTCTTGCATATTTACTTCCAAGTATTTATTTTGCAACGAAAAAAGAAGAACCTGTCATCATAAGTACCCAAACAGTACAACTGCAACAACAAATATTAGAAAAAGAAATTCCATTATTACAGAAAATAATGCCATTTTCATTTGAAGTAGCTCTTTTGAAAGGAAGAAAGCATTATCTTTGTCTACATAAATTTGAATATGCTTTGCAAGAGGAAGAGAAAAATTATGATATGGCGCTCACAAAGGCAAAAATTTTAGTGTGGTTATTGCAAACAGAAACTGGCGATCGTGATGAATTAAATATTCCTGAGGGCGGAAAGTTACTTTGGAACCGTATTTGTAGTGATGTACATAGTCCAGGCGGGATGCAAAGCAACTGGTATAGCCGTTGTTTTTATCAACGAGCAAAGAATAAAGCATTATTTGCAGATATCGTTATTACAAATCATGCGTTATTATTTCAAGATTTTTCAAGCGAAGAACCACTATTTGCTTCATGTGAACATATTATTTTTGATGAAGCTCATCATATCGAGGAAGCGGCGAGTAGAACATTAGGTGAACAGTTCTCCTGTATGTATTTTCAATTAGTTTTATCTCGTCTTGGTACGCTAGAAACAGATGATGTACTTTCTAAAGTATATAAAATGATGAAAAAATCAGAGCAAGCCTCTCGTTCGACTTTTCGTATGGTGAGTCATAGTTTGAAGGAATTGAAATTTGATGCGGATGAGCTATTCCAAATGTTACGTGCTTTCATCTTTAAACAAACAAAGCAGGAACAAGGGATAAGCAATATGCCACTCATTTATCGATATAACACGGAAGTAGAGAAAGGTAAGTTATGGGATAGCATTACCGAGTTAACAAATCGTTTTGTATACGATGTAAGAAAATTATTGACTACACTTGAGAAGCAAGTTGATATATTGCAAAGTAAATTAGAATGGGAGATGCATGTTGTTACAGGTGAATTTATGCATTTAATTGAGTTGTTGAGAAAGATGGAACAATCTTTACAATTACTCATTTTAGAAAAAAATTCATACGTGACATGGATGGAGACTGAAACGAAGGGGACAATTCATTCAACCGTTTTATATGCACAGCCTGTTCATATTGGTGAAAGGCTTGCGGATGAATTTTTAACACAGAAAAAGAGTGTTATTTTCACATCAGCAACGTTAACAGTAAACGATTCATTTGACTATATAAAAGAAGAGCTAGGTTTATATGATTTTGCTCCCAATACATTACAGGTTCCGTCACCATTCCGTTTTGAAGAACAGATGAAATTAATGGTTTCAACAGATGTGCCTTTTATTAAGCAAGCAAGTAATGAAGAATATATTGAATCTGTGTCGGCACATATTGCAAAAATAGCGAAAGCTACAAAAGGTAGAATGCTTGTTTTATTCACTTCTTATGAGATGTTGAAAGAAGCGTATACGAATTTGAAAAATGATGAGGAATTAGAGGGGTATTTATTATTAACGCAAAGTGTGAATAATAAGAGCCGAAGTCGTCTCATTCGTAAATTTCAAGAGTTCGACAAATCGATTTTGTTAGGAACAAGTAGTTTTTGGGAAGGGATAGATATACCTGGAGATGCCCTTAGTTGTCTTGTTATTGTACGACTTCCCTTTACACCTCCGCATCAACCGATGATGGAAGCAAAAGGAGAGTGGTTACAAAATCAAGGACAGGACGTATTCGCTAAGTTAGCACTCCCGCAAGCAATCTTGCGTTTCAAACAAGGATTTGGTCGTCTAATTAGAACAAGTACAGATACCGGAACAGTATTTGTATTAGACCGTCGTTTGACAAGCGCTTCTTATGGAAAACGTTTTTTACAATCAATCCCAACTGTTCCGCTTTATGAAGGCCCTTTAGAAGAATTATTAGAACAATTAAAGGAACGGCCAAATAAATAAAATTGGAAGAAAAATACGCCTGAAGTACATTTAAGCTTCAGGCGTAAAAAATGTGGGTAGGAGGAATTTTATTTTTCTTACTTCTTGTATACAAAATGTATTGGTTTTCGACTTGAAACCTTTTTTTGCAGTACATGTCCTGCTATAATAGATGGGTGATGAAGCAGGGGTTGTAAAGAATGTACTCTTATTGTAACCGTATTGCGTTCTTCTATAATTAGAAATTTTTGTGTAACGGAGGAGTTTTTTCATGGATAAGAAAATCGAAGTCCTATCAACGACGCGTCTTAAATATTCGTCTGATTTGTATAAAATTGTTGATAGTTTGAATCGTACGTTAAAAGAGCAGGACCTCATGTTCGGATTAGCATTAGACGAAAAAGATAAAGAAACAGCTGTATTTACGATTTACAGAACGTAGTGATACAATGAAAAAGTGGATCTTTGCAATCGTTATCGTAATCGTTGCTAGCGGAATATATGGGGCGTATGTTTATAATAAAGCAATGGAAAAGAAAATCCATAAAGAGGAAAAATCTGTAGAAATTGCAAAAGAAAAGGCAAAGCTTACAAAAGTAAAATCTGTAGATTATTATAACGGAAATTCTTCATATACAGTCGTACAAGGTGTAGACGAAAAAGGAGAACAAATTATTGTTTGGGTGCCAAATAAAAAAGGGAATGTCCTTGTGAAGAAAAAGAGTGAAGGTATTCCTGAAAAAGAAGCTTTGCAAAAGTTGGCTGAACAAGCTACAGGAAAAGGCGATGAGCCGAAGCCAAAGCCAAAAGAAATTATAAAAGTAAAATTAGGTGCTCAAAACGATATTCCGTTGTGGGAAATTACATATATTGATCAGGAAGATCGTTATACGTATTATTATTTAGAGTTTCAAAATGGGGCTTATGCTGGTCATTACAGCATTGAAAAATAGATGTAGGGGGAACTACAAATGAAATTAGCAAAGCGAGTAGCTGCTTTAACACCATCTGCAACTTTAGAAATTACAGCAAAGGCACAAGCATTAAAAGCAGAAGGTCATGATGTAATTGGATTAGGGGCAGGAGAACCTGACTTTAATACGCCAGAACATATTATGGATGCTGCACATAAAGCGATGTTAGAAGGACATACGAAGTATACACCAACAGGTGGATTACAAGCGTTAAAACAAGAAATTGTGAAGAAGTTTACACGTGATCAAGGAATTGCGTATGATCCATCTGAAATTATTGTATGTAACGGTGCAAAGCATGCATTATATACATTATTCCAAGTGTTGCTTGATGAAGGAGATGAAGTTATCATCCCAACTCCTTATTGGGTAAGTTATCCTGAGCAAGTAAAGCTTGCTGGAGGTAAGCCAGTTTACGTAGAAGGCCTGGAAGACAATGAGTACAAAATTACAGCGAAGCAGCTGCGTGAGGCAATTACAGAGAAAACGAAAGCAGTTATTATTAATTCACCGAGCAATCCAACAGGAATGATTTATAGCAAAGAGGAATTACAACAGCTTGGAGAAGTATGTTTAGAACACGATATTTTAATCGTTTCAGATGAAATTTATGAAAAATTAATTTATGGTGGAGCAGAATATACTTCGATTGCCCAGCTTTCTAATGCATTAAAAGAACAAACACTTATTATTAATGGTGTATCTAAATCTCATTCTATGACAGGATGGCGTATTGGATATGCAGCAGGAAATAAGCAGCTTATTAAAGCGATGACGAACTTAGCGAGTCATAGTACGTCAAACCCTACTTCAATCGCTCAATACGGCGCAATTGCAGCATATGCAGGCTCACAAGAACCTGTAGAAACAATGCGTCAAGCATTTGAAGAAAGATTAAACATTATTTATGATAAATTAATTCAAATCCCTGGCTTTACTTGCATTAAACCACAAGGTGCATTTTACTTATTCCCTAATGTAAAAGAAGCTGTAGCTTTATCAGGATACGAAACTGTAGATGATTGGGCAAAAGCTCTATTAGAAGAGGAAAAAGTGGCTCTTGTACCAGGTACAGGATTTGGTGCTCCAAATAATGTTCGTTTATCATATGCGACATCTCTTGAACAAGTAGAGAAAGCATTAGAACGCATTCATACGTTTATGAAAAGTAAAGTGCAAGCTTAATTGTATATTTTATTAACGCAATACAAAAAACCTTCCTACATAATAGGGAGGTTTTTTTGACGAATTGTGACAAAAAGAAATAGCGAAAGGTGTGTTATACTAGAGAGCGAGGTGTTTGGTGATGAAAAAGAAAATGATGTTACAGTGGTTTGAGCAGGGAAGCATTGCAATTCCAAAATTACTTATGATGCATTATAAAAAATTAGGGTTAAATGAAGTGGAATTTATGGTTGTACTTCATGTACACACATTTTTAGAATCGGGCAATTCGTTCCCGACTCCGTCAGAGATTTCAGAACGGATGACGATTACTGAAATGAAATGTATGGAAGTAATTCAGACATTGATTCAAAAAGGTTTTTTATCATTAGAAGGTGGACAAAAATCAGAAGCGATGATTTGTGAAAGTTATTCTTTACAACCGCTATGGGAAAAAATATTGCATTTCTTAATGAACGAATCAATAGAGGAAGAACAAAAAGAAATAAAACAACTGCAAGTAAATTTATATACAGTATTTGAAAAAGAATTTGGAAGACCACTTTCTCCGTTTGAATGTGAAACGTTGGGTATGTGGGAAGATCAAGATCAACATCATCCGAATTTAATTCAAGCGGCCCTCAGGGAAGCTGTAATGAGTGGTAAGCTTAATTTCCGATATATTGATCGTATTTTATTTGAGTGGAAAAAGAATGGTATTAAAACAGTAGATCAAGCCCAAAACCAAGGACGGAAATTTAGAGCAAATCAACAACGAACGCAGCAAACGACAAAACAAGAGACGAAATTTACTGGGAAAGTGCCTTTTTATAATTGGTTGGAGCAGTAATGTAGGAGGAAGTATATGTTAAATAAAACGCAAATTCGCTATTGTTTAGACACAATGGCGGATATGTATCCAGAAGCACATTGTGAATTAATTCATGATAATCCGTTTGAATTAGTAATCGCGGTGGCATTATCTGCACAATGTACAGATGCACTTGTAAATAAAGTGACGAAAAATTTATTTCAAAAATACAAAACACCAGAGGATTATTTAAGTGTGTCTTTAGAAGAATTACAACAAGATATACGTTCCATTGGATTGTTTAGAAATAAGGCGAAAAACATTCAAAAATTGTGCCAGATGTTGCTAGATGATTATAACGGGAAAGTTCCAGAAGACCGGGACGAGCTGACGAAACTACCAGGAGTAGGAAGAAAGACAGCGAATGTAGTTGTTTCGGTTGCATTTGGAATTCCAGCGATTGCTGTTGATACGCATGTAGAGAGAGTGAGTAAACGGTTAGCAATTTGTAGATGGAAAGATTCTGTGTTAGAAGTGGAAAAGACATTGATGAAGAAAATTCCAATGGATGAGTGGGGAGTTACACACCACCGTATGATTTTCTTTGGACGTTATTACTGTAAGGCGCAACGACCACAATGTGAAGAGTGCCGATTACTAGAAATATGTCGCGAAGGAAAGAAACGAATGAAGGGGAAATAAAGGATGGAGCGAGTTATAGAAATACCGAAAGAGTTTCGGTGCGTACCATTTTTTAAAGAGAGTGCGAATTCGATTACGTATCACACAGACCAATCTTTTGAAGAAATAATACAAAATACTTACTTTATACATGATATTGAAAGACAATATGAGCCATGGAATGAAATTGAAAATAGTATTCCTGTACTGTTGAAAGTGTGGAAAAGTAAGCATGAAGACATTGCTACACTATTTCGAAACAGAAATAAGCAAGAAGCTGAAGGTCCAATGATTCTTTTTGCGGCACATTTGTTATCGATTGTATTTTGGTTAAATGAGCAACCTGTTCATAGTTTGAATGAAATGGAAGCTTATACGAGTAAATTGGAAGTACAACCAGTTAATTTTATGGAGCGATATTCGTTCATTATAAAGAAACCGAATAATTATCATTCCTACATTCAGTTAGCGCAGTTGTATATTGAAATAGAAAAGCTATATGTAAAGAAAATGATAACAAAAAAGAAGTCCTTTTCTCGTTAAGAGAAAGGACTTCTTTTTTTGTATTAAGATTCTGTTGTAACAACATTTCCGTCTGCGTGAGGTGTATCTCCTCCGGTATTTTGTTGTTGTTCTTGTTGCTTGTGTTGTTCTTCTTCAGCTTTTTTTCTAGCAGCCTCTTCTTCAGCTTTCTTTCTAGCAGCTTCTTCTTCGGCTTTCTTTCTAGCGGCTTCTTCTTCAGCAGCCTTTTTCTGAGCTTCTTCTTGTTGTTTACGTTGTTGTTCTTGTTGTTGCTGTTGCTCTTGTTGTTTACGCTGTTCTTCATCAGCCTTTTTCTTAGCTTCTTCTTGTTTTAGTTTATCTTCATTAGCTTTTTTCTGAGTTTCCTCATCAGCTTTTTTCTTAGCTTCTTCTTCAGCCTTCTTCTTAGCCTCTTCTTCAGCTTTTTTCGGGTCTGGAGTTCCGCCAGGTGCAGTGAAGGATGCACCAACTGCAGGGCTTGTTCCATTACCTTTTTTCGCTACTACAGAGAAGCTGTAAGTAACGCCTGGTTTAATACCACCAAGAGTAGCTGTCGTACCACTTATTGATAGGCTACCACTTGAACCGTCAGTTGCTTTATAGCTTGCTGCATACGCATCAACTTCTGCTGGTCCAGACCAGTTTAGTGTAACTGTGCTAGCGCCATCGAAAGCGACATTAAGACCACTAGGTGCATCTACTTTAATTTGTTTAACCGCATCTTTCTTAGCACCTTTTACGTACAATTCACCATATAATTCTTGTACAGAAGAAGGGCGTTCGAAACGAGATTTATCTGTAGCGAATTTGCTCATCATTACTTGGAACATTTGTTGCGCAATTCTAGTAGAGCGATCGCCAATGTAATTTTCTGAGCTATCTTTTTCGTAACCAGTCCACACCGCCATTGTATATTGCGGTGAATATCCAGCAAACCAGCTATCTCTGTTTGCATCAGCTGGGATACCATATTTTTTTATAACGTCTTCATCAAAGTTTTGTGTTCCTGTTTTACCAGCTACGTCTATACCGGAAACGTATGCTGTTGGACCTGTACCACCAGAACCAGGTCTTATTACGTCACGAAGTACGTCAGTAACCATATATGCTGTATAGTCGTGCATTGCACGTTGTTCTTTCGGCTTAAAGTTTTTCTTTTTCCCGTCTGGGAAGATGACTTCTTTTACGAAGTGAGGCTTATTATATACACCGTCATTACCAAATGCGGCATATGCACCTGCTAGTTCTAATGGAGAACTATCGTTACTACCAATTGCTGTTGATTCATATGTTTTGCCGTCTTTAAATGTCATACCCAACCCTTCAGCAAACGCTTGTGACTTAGGAAGACCCACCGCTTGGGCTGTTTTTAAAGCCGGGATGTTTAATGATTTTTTCAAAGCTTCACGTAGTGAAACGTCACCTTTGTAACTATTTGTTGCATTTCGTATTTTTTTACCATTGGAATACGTATACTCTGAGTCATTTAATTGATGGTATGTAGACCATTGTAAATTCTCAATTGCTGGACCGTAGTCGAAAATTGGTTTCATTGTTGAACCAACTTGGCGTTTTAGATCAATGGCCATATTATGACCTTTGAAAGTAGACTTACTTTCTTTACGCCCAGCTCCAATTGCTCGAACTTCTCCAGATTGTGTATCCATAAATACGAATGATCCTTGGAATTGATCGTTAGGATACTTAATGAGATTGCCATCCATAATTTTGTCAGCGTAATCTTGAGCATCTTGGTCAAGTGTTGTATGAATCGTTAAACCATCTGAACCGATATTTATATCGGGATATTCTTTTTCAACTTCTTTTACAACAGCATCTAAAAATGCTTGATACTTCATCTCAGTTACTTCTGAAGACGGTTGAAGACCCTCAGTTACAGAGATTTTCATTGCGTTATTCATTTCATCTTTTGTTATATAACCATGTCGATTCATTAATGATAATACGACGTTACGACGTTGTGTAGCTCGTTCAACGTTGTCTTGTTTTGTTGGGTCATAAATATTAGGACCTTGGGGTAAACCTGCAAGCATTGCAGCTTCATGTAACTGTAAGTCTTTTAAGTCTTTGTTATAATATTTTTTGGCTGCTGTTGCAATACCGTACGAACGGTTACCTAAGTTAATCTTATTTAAGTACATTTCTAAGATCTCATGTTTAGAGTATTGTTGCTCTAATTTGTAAGATAGGTACCATTCTTGTACTTTTCTCTTCGCAGTTTTGTCCATCGTTAGAAAATAGTTTTTGACTACTTGTTGTGTAATCGTACTACCACCTTGAGATCCGAAGCCTCCAGTGACATTTTCCATAACTGCTTTTGTAGTTCGTTTAAAATCAATTCCATTATGATCATAGAAACGTGAATCCTCAGTTGCAAGGAATGCACTTTCAACTACCTTTGGAATTTGATCATACGTAACGTGGGTTCGTTTTTCAGCACCGTATTCATAGAAAAAGTTCCCATTCTTATCAAGAAACTTTGTTGATAAAGGATTGACAAGTTTTGATTTGTCTAATTTTGGAGCGTCCTTCACCATAACAAAGAAAGCGGAAACGCCAGCTACAAGACCAACGATACCAAGAAGTAGACAACCTATAAGGAATTTTTTTAAAAAGGAGCCTTTTTTCTTTGGTTTGTTCTCTTTATTTGTTTCTTGCTTTTGATTTTTTACATGATTTCGTTCTGTACGAGAACGATAATTATCTGACATTATACTTTCTCCTACCTTTCATTCTCTCCCCAAAAGTCGAAAAAAGAGCCTTAGTGATGACTCTATCACGAAAAATAAACCGTGTCTAGTACACGGATATAATCAATCCGAGGGTGATAACCGCATGATAATAAAGATCCATGCTCTTCTATTTCTTCTTTCGTAATCGATTTCCGTCCACCAGTATTTTGACGATTCCAAAATGCAATAATATGTTTTGCATCTAGTAAATAAAGTTCATCAAAAAGTGTAAATTTAATAATAACAAATGCAATTCCATCATGAGCGAGTACTTGCTTCATATGTTCAATTTGATGAAGGTGGAAGTTTTGAAGTGGAAAGCTGGTTTTATTTTTTGTTTCTTTCGCTTCAAAATCGATGTATTTCCCTTTGTATACACCGTTGTAATCTGTTGTAGAAGGTTGTTTAAAATACGCTTCTTTTACCACTGCAGCACTTCGAGCGGGGTAATCTACTTTTACAATTTGAAGAGGTGTAGGCTTTTTATGTACACATGCAATATTATGGGTTAAGTAATATTCATTTGTTTCATTCAATTCCTCTTCAAGGGACATACCTCTATTACTATAAGTATGTTTTTTAATTGGTGTTTTATGAGGTTGTGAAGCTTGATTGTACCGTTTTCCGTTTGGGTAACGAATGGTCATAGTGTGTCCACTCCCAACTTGCTAAGAATTACTTACAAAGGTGATTATAACAAAAAATGAAAAAAGATGTGACCTTTTTGAAGAAAGGTATGATGACTTATTTATGTTTACATGGAATGATTATGCAAAAATTAAACAATATCGTAAAAATATGGTTTGTACAGACGAAGAAAAAACAATCGTTTATAACATTAAGGGGAAAATAGAAATGGCTAATATGGACAACATTTCTCGAACACACTCTTATCAAGAATATTATGTAAGGAACAGTGAAATTAGGTGGGCCTTTTTAGCAAGTATGGTCTCGAGAAATGCGGGATGGAATATGACTGATTTAAAAGGGATATATTATGCTACTGTTTTACCTCAAACAGTAAAAAAACATTTGTTTCTGACTTATGAAGAAGCGAATTGGATTATTTTTTTAGATGCATTTCCTCAGCTATTGTTATACGAAGAAAGTAAGAGGAGGCAGGTACCACTATTCTATTTGTTACAATATTTTAACGTATCAATTTTTATGGAAAAAGAATGGATTTATTTTTGGGAAAAAAAAGATATAAATAGGCTCATGACAGCGCTTATTATAAATGAGCAAAATAAAATTCAAAAACCAGTTATTGAGAATACATATTTTAAAAAACATGTATTCCATACTGCACTTTTTAAATTGCAAGAAATGCTTCATATTAGTGCTGTTATTTTTCCGACTGTGGAAGGGAGGATGTATGGTTTTTCAGTTTATCAATTTGAAACGTTACAAAAGCGTATAGAACTAGGGCAGAAACTAGCGGAGTTACTGTTTCATCCGAATTATAAAAGTTCATTCCATAGGTTTGCATTGCAAACTATACACACAGGATCAAGAGCAGATTATGAATATTATGTAAGAGAAGCTAGAAAATCTTGTACGCCAGCCCTTAGAGAGGTTTATCCTGTCGTTGCGCATAAGGAAATAAGTATGAGAGATTGGTTTTGTAGAGATACGGAAATAAATGAGTTGTTTCTACTGGAAGAGTATAAGGGGGAAGTTGATATAACAGAATGGTATAAAAGAAAGAGGGAGCAAATATATGTTGCTTCTATCGTAAATCGTTTTGTTAAAAGGATGGATGAGTTCGTGATATAATAAAAAAGAAGTCCCGTCTTCATAAATGAAGACGGGACTTCTTAATGTGAAGTAATCCTGCCCTGTATGCTAAAAATTTAATTAAGAGATTAAGGATGCTTTAGAAATTAGCTTTTTGTAAAAGTGCTAAAGTTTCACTTTATGTAGCAGGGAAGTTTGGACCATCTAACTTAGGGTTGCCAGTCTCGGGTTTATTTTGTTTGTTTTGTTTTTTCTTTTTTTCGTTTTTGTTCTTTGCCATTTTCATACACCTCCTTTTTGTATTGTTACCATTTCTATAAATGACATACAAAATGATTTCTTTGACGAATAACAACTAGTTTTGTCATGTGAGCAGGAGTGAAGAGTCATTCGGCGAAATTACATGACAAAGGAAAAGCAAAGAAGGGGGCGTTTTGTATATGGCGATGGTTCAGAAGGAAGATGTAATGAAAACAATGGATCAAATGTTAAGTTCTCTCGATTTGCTGGAAATGAATATAGGGATTAGAATGAATCATGCATTGAAGGATACGAGTGAAAAAATATGCAATAAAATAGAAATAACAGAAATGCATATTGAGCATATGGAAAATAAATTAGTGCATCACGAAGAAAAAGGGAATTGGGTGAAGGCATTTCAAAACGTCGTAGTGAGTGCATAATAAGGTGGGAATAAAATGAAGTATGAAGCATTAATACAATCTTCAGAAAAACTCATGCAGTATAATAATGAAGCGAATGTGAAAAAAAGAGAAATGATTGAGTACGATTTTTATAAGGATATGAAACCATTTGTAGATATGGTAGATGAGGAATTAAAAGTGTGGAAAGAATTAGCTTATAAATGGATTAAGGAAGAAAAACCGAAGTATATACATGTACAGCAAATTGATCAAGTGTACGATAATTTACAGACAAATGTGTTGCAATGTTTTGTAAATAAAGGTAAAGGTAAGCGATTCTTTGAAACACATCAAGCCATTTCGTATACTTTGCAAAATATAATTGAGCAATGTAAGTAACAAGAGGGGAAACCCTCTTGTTTTTTATGCTTCTGTCATTGTTGTAGGTTTTGTTGCACCGTTTATTTCTAATTCTTTTATTAATGTTCGGTAATCTGAAATGCATATTTTTCCTTCGAGATACCAATGTCTCGCAAAGTCTAACAATTCATTTACATTCTCTGTGTAATACCCCTTTTTTTGAGAAAACGCTTGTTTTAAATCCCCTAATACCATGTTGATTCCTCCCCCATGAGAATCTTCTTCTTTATTATCATAGCATGGAAGGGCTTTCTTTTTTAATTTTTTAAAAATTTAAACTTCCGACAAAAATAGACAGATACTCCGTCACACATATTATTTTACTGGTACATATTATATATGTAGAAACTTATGTGAAGGAGGAGAGAATGCATGTTTCAACAACCAAACGTATATCAGCAATCTAATCCATATACACAGCAAAATATGTACCAATATAATACGGATACATATTTACGGTATAATATGTATCCTTTCGAGCCTCATTATGGAAATCAAAATTATTACCAGCCATTTGAAGTGTCGTTTATGAATCAACCGCAACAACAGCAGCAGCCCTATATGGATCAGCAACAGCAACCGTATATGAATCAACCGCAGCAGCAGCCCTATATGGATCAACAACAGCAATCTTATATGAATTCACAATACTATATGCCACCACCATCTCCCTATGGAAATCAACAAGCGATGTTTTATCCACCAAAACAACCGTACCCGACGCAGAATAAACAAAAACAACAACAGCAACCGAGTCAATTTTCTAGTTTTGTTTCCCAATTTAAAAACTCAGATGGTAACTATGATGTAAATAAAATGATGAATACAGCTGGACAAATGATGAATGCGATGAACCAAGTGACGGGTATTGTAAAGCAAGTTGGAGGTTTTTTTGGTAAGTAATCTTGGGGGATTGTCTATAAAAAGCATTACGTATAAAGCAGAAAGCTAGACAAATTTCCTTGTAATAAATGGGTATATATAACAAACGGCTTTCCCTCTTTTCTCATATTGTAAAGTGTAGTCAGATTTTTTTAACGAGAGAGGAGAGAAAAAACTATGCATCATTGTCATCCTTGTTTTGGAGGGCATAAGCCTGTAGGACCTATCTGTACAACTGCTCCTGTCATTCATCCGACGAAACAGTGTGTAACACATTCTTTTTCAACAACGGTGGTGCCACACATTTTCCCAACGCATACAACACATGTTCATCATCAACAAATTAAAAACCAAAACTTCTTCCCACAAACAAACTCGAATGTAAATGTTGTAGACCCAATCGATCCAGGATTCGGCGGTGGATGTGGACCATGTGGTCATGGACATCATGGACATCACGGACATCACGTATCACCATTTGGTCCAGGACCAAATGTATCTCCGTTTGGACCAAACGTATCACCATTCGGACCAAATGTATCACCATTTTTACCAAACAATGTATCACCAGTAGGTCCGAATATTGGACCAAACGTTGGTGGAATATTTAAAAAGTAAATGATATGTTAGAACTAGCGAAATGCTAGTTCTTTTTTTGTAATTGGAGTGTTGATATGAAAGTTATTGCTGTAACGGGATATAAGCCATTTGAACTTGGTATATTTAAAAATGATCATCCAGGGGTGGAATGTATAAAAAAAGCATTGCACCGAAAATTAACTACTTTTGTAGAAGAAGGTTTGGAATGGGTGATAATAAGTGGGCAGTTAGGAGTCGAATTATGGGCTGCTGAAGTTGTTTTTGAAATTCAAGTAGAATATCCAAATCTAAAATTAGCGGTATTTACTCCGTTTTTAGAACAAGAAGAAAGCTGGAAGGAAGATAACCGTGAATATTACGAATGTATTCTCTCTCAAGCAGACCATATTGATAGTATTACGAAACGGAAGTACGAAAGCCCGGAACAATTTAAATTAAAAAATCAATTTTTTATTGAAAAAAGTGATGCACTTTTAGCTGTATATGATGAAGAAAAACCAGGGAGTCCCAAATATATTGTAGAAGCAGCAAAGAAAAAAGGAGAAATAGAAAATTATCACAGTTATTTCATTCTTTTTTCTGATTTACAAGATATAATAGAAGAGGAACAGTGGAATAATGCTGAGTAATATGTAATATAGTACTCGTATATATGATTGACAAAAGGCGTTGTTTCTGAAAAAATTTAGGTAATGAAAGTTTTGGCAAAAATTTGAGGTGAAGAAAATGATTTCGGATAAAATTAAATTAACGGCGAAAGATATTTTAGAAAAAGAATTTAAAACAGGCATGAGAGGCTATCAACAAGAAGAAGTAGACAAGTTTCTTGACATGATCATTAAAGACTATGAAGCTTTCCACAAGGAGTTTGATCAATTAAAGCAACAAAATGCTCGTTTAAAGCGTGAATTAGAGGAACAAAAATTAGTAGCAACGCAAGTGCCACAACAACCAGTTGTACAAACACCAGTTGCACAACCTGTATATAACAACACGAATACGGACATTTTAAAACGTCTATCTAATTTAGAAAAAGCTGTATTTGGAAGTAAGTTATACGAATAATTTTTAGTGGTAAAAAGGTTAAAGCATTTTACATAGAAAAAAACATTGCAAAATCTTTTTGTTTCCACTATACTAATGGATGTCATAACGTTTGGGTAATCGCTGCAACGCCAACGTTGTAGAGGAAAGTCCATGCTCGCACGGCCTGAGATGGCTGTAGTGTTCGTGCCTAGCCAATTCATAAGCTAGGGTATTCTGGCTGTAAGGCTGGTTTAACGGCAGGGAAAAAACCTAAGTCCTTTCGGATATGGTTTGACTACCTTTAAAGTGCCACAGTGACGAAGTCCTTGAAGAAATGATAGGAGTGGAACGAGGTAAACCCCACGAGCGAGAAACCCAAATAATGGTAGGGGAATCTTTTCCAAGGAAATGAACGATGGGAAAGGACAGGTTGTATAACCTGTAGATAGATGATTGCCACCGGAGTACGAGGCGTGGGCCGTTTGCAGTACAAAGGAACAGAACATGGCTTACAGAACGTTATGAACCAACTATGAAATAACTCAGCTCTCCTTTGTTAGAGGAGGGCTTTTTATTTGTATGAAGTTATAAATTATGAGTTAAAATGGTTAATGAGAAAATTCTTCGTAAAATGTAATGATTAATAGGACAAATTGCTATTAATTATTGTTTAACTATACATAAGAGGTGAATGCAAATGGGAAAAGTTACTTTAATTGCAACAGCGGCAATGGGTATTGAATCGTTAGTTGCCCGAGAAGTTCGTGATCTTGGTTATGAATGCCAAGTGGAAAACAGCAAAGTAACATTTGAAGCAGATGAAAAGGCGATTTGTCGCACGAACTTATGGTTACGTACTGCGGACCGTGTGAAAATTAAAGTTGGCGAATTCAAAGCGACAACATTTGATGAGCTGTTTGAAAAAACGAAAGCATTAAACTGGGGAGATTATATTCCAGAGAACGGAGAGTTCCCTGTAATTGGTAAATCGTTAAAATCTGAGTTGTTCAGTGTTTCAGATTGCCAACGTATCGTTAAAAAAGCTGTCGTTGAAAAATTAAAAACAACATATAAACGTACAACTTGGTTTGAAGAAGATGGTCCGTTATTCCGTATTGAGATCGCAATGCTCAAGGATATTGCAACATTAACAATTGATGCAAGTGGTGTTGGACTTCATAAACGTGGATACCGTATGGATCAAGGGGAAGCTCCATTAAAAGAAACATTGGCTGCGTCTTTAATTAAGTTAACAAACTGGAAGCCGGATCGTCCTTTCGTGGATCCTTTCTGTGGATCAGGTACAATTCCGATTGAAGCAGCATTAATTGGACAAAATATTGCACCAGGATTTAACCGTGGCTTCGCATCAGATGCGTGGGGCTGGGTTGGTAAACAAAACTGGCGTGAAGCTCGTCAAGAAGCTGAAGATTTAGCGAATTATAATCAACCACTACAAATCATTGGATCAGATATCGATCATCGTATGATCCGAGTTGCTCAAGACAACGCTGAAGAAGTAGGTTTAGGTGATTTAATTACATTTAAACAAATGCAAGTAAAAGATTTCACGACAAAAGAGGATTATGGATATGTTGTAACGAATCCTCCATACGGAGAACGTTTAAGTGAAAAAGCACTCGTTGAACAATTGTACAAAGAAATGGGACAAGTATTCCACCCATTAGACACATGGTCAGCGTATGTATTAACAAGCTACGAAGCATTTGAAAAGTGTTATGGAAAAGATGCATCGAAGAAACGTAAACTATTTAATGGATTTATCCGTACAGATTACTACCAATACTTCGGAAAACGTCCACCGCGTAATTCATAGTATAAAACTCCTCCAGCGCGCATATACTGGCTATTATGTAATGCGTAAAGGAGGACGTGATATGGATAGTTTCCAATTATCAATGATTCAAAAAGCTATTCATCGTACGTATGATGAGATCGGGAAAGAAGTGGATAGCCAAGGTGCGATTGTAGATGAAATACAAAAAGCACAAGAAGAATATTTGTCAGCTCTTTCACACGAAACAGCGATTGATAAACGATATTTAAAGTCATTAATATAGAAAAAAATTTTCCTTTTTCGAAAGGAAAATTTTTTTTCGTGTATTTCTATGTATGGCAACAGGGGAAAGTGGCTGCACACATATGAGTAGCAGTTGCTATATCTTTTTATAGAAAAACTTTTTGGTTGGAGGCTAAGGATGTTTACTGAGAAGAGATTACCATTTGAAGTAGGGAAACAAGATAATTTTTATGATAAGTTGAATGAATGGATTGGAGATGTGTTTTACGATATCCTTCCGGAAAAAGGCTTTGAAGAGCGTGATGAACAAATTTTTATGGCGTTTCAATTAGAGCGTGCTTTCCAAGAAAAGAAAGTAATGTTCGCAGAAGCGGGTGTAGGAACAGGGAAAACAATTGTATATCTTCTATATGCAATTTGCTATGCGCGTTATACTGGAAAACCAGCTATTATCGCTTGTGCTGATGAAACGTTAATTGAGCAGCTTGTGAAAGAAGAAGGGGACATTGCTAAGTTATCTGAAGCATTAGGACTATCTGTTGATGTTAGACTTGCGAAATCAATGGATAATTATTTATGTTTACGTAAACTTGAAGATGTTATGAGTGGACGAGCTCCAGAAGTAATTGAAGATGTATACTACGAATTACCACAGTTTGTATTCGATCATGGTACGATGCAAAACTTTACCCACTACGGTGACAGAAAAGAATTTCCACTTTTAAATGATGAGGAATGGTCAAAAGTAAATTGGGATTACTTCCAAGATTGCTTCACTTGTGATTCTCGTCATCGTTGTGGTCAAACTCTTTCTCGTGAACATTATCGTAAAGCGGCAGATTTAATTATTTGTTCTCAAGATTTCTACATGGATCATATTTGGACGTACGATGCTCGTAAGCGTGAAGGGCAAATTCCGTTATTACCTGAAAGTAGCTGCGTTGTATTCGATGAAGGACATCTTGTAGAATATGCAGCTCAAAAAGCTTTAACATATCGTTTAAAGCAAACGATGATGGAGCAACTTTTAACAAGATTGTTGCAAAACGATATTCGTGAAGAGTTTGCGCATTTAGTAGAAGAAACAATTTGGCAAACAGAGCGATTCTTTGATGTGTTACAAGAAAATAAAAAGGAAATCGCCGGTTCTGATCGTTTAGAAATTACTGTGACAGAAAAAGTAACAGCTGAAGCGAATAGACTTTATGCGAAAATTGGTGAAGTCGGTGATGCATTAGTATTTGAAAGTGAAATGCATACAGTAAACACGTATGATTTAAATATCGTTGATGAACATTTAGATGTATTAGAACATTCACTTCGTCTGTTCATGCACGAGAAAAATGTAATTACATGGGGTGAAGAAGGTGATGGAGCCTTCACGTTAGTGATTATGCCACGTGCAGTTGAAGAAGTATTACAAGAGAAAGTATTCTCGAAGAAAATCCCGTATATTTTCTCTTCTGCTACATTATCTAACAACGATTCATTCGCATTTACAGCAAATAGCCTAGGGGTAAAAGATTACTTATCATTCTCAGTTGCCTCACCGTTTGATTATGAGGAGCAAATGGCAGTAAACTTACTATCGCATACGAAAGAAAATGAATGGGAAAGAAAGTGTCAATATACACTTGAAAATATACAGAAAACAAATGGACGTACACTTGTATTATTCCGTACAACACAAGAACTTGCAGCGTTTAAAGAATATGTAAGTAAAGAACAAATGTCCGTTCCGTTCCTATATGAAGGGGATCAAGAAATTAGTCAGCTCGTTTCTCGTTTCCAAAATGAAGAAGAGACTGTACTTTGTGCTGTTCATTTATGGGAAGGTTTAGATATTCCTGGTTCATCATTATCGCATGTTATTATTTGGTCATTACCATTCCCTCCAAACGATCCTGTGTTTGAAGCGAAGCGTAAACATGTAAATGATCCATTCTGGGATGTAGATGTACCGTATATGATTTTACGTCTTCGTCAAGGGATTGGACGTTTAATTCGTACGAGCGACGATAAAGGTGCTATATCAATCTTCTTATCTGATACAGAAGATGAGAAAGTGATAGAAGCGGTGAAAAACGTACTACCAGTAGAAGGTAAAGAATTATAAGGAGAAAGCTTGGCACTTGCCAAGCTTTTTTTCTATTATAAAAGGGATTTAGAGTTCCATGTCGAATTAAGTTTGAGGTAGAAAAGGGAGGTTTTATACGATGACAGTAGCTACATATGAAGTAGAAAAACAATTTTTAACATATGTGAAGAAGATACAGAATTATGAGGAAGCATTAAGCTTAATGTTTTGGGACTTAAGAACAGGTGCGCCTAAAAAAGGTGTAGACCAGCGTTCAGAAGTAATTGGTATGCTTTCATCAGAAGTGTTTGTCATGTCGACTTCAGATGAGATGGGAAATTATTTAACAGAGCTTGAAGCTTTAATAAGTGAAGATAAACTTTCTGAAACGACGAAGAAAATGGTTGAAGAGTGTCGTAAAGAATATGATAGAAATAAGAAAATTCCACAAGCGGAATACGAGGCGTATGTGAAATTAGAAGCGAAAGCGGAAAGTGTGTGGGAAGAAGCTCGGGAAAAATCTGATTTCGAAATGTTCCGTCCTTATTTAGAACAAATAGTTGAATTTAAAAAGAAATTCATTACATATTGGGGTTACGAAACATATAAATATAATACATTATTAGATATGTATGAGCCAGGTATTACAGTAGAAGTGTTAGATCACGTATTTGGTCAACTTCGTGAGCGTATCGTTCCGCTCGTAAAAGAAATATCGGAGTCACAAAAGAGATTAAAGACAAGTGCTTTATCAGAACATTTTTCAAAAGAAAAACAAAAGAACTTTACATTAGAGTTATTAAAGCAATTGAATTATGACTTTGAAGCAGGTCGTCTTGATGAAACGGTACATCCATTTGAGATTACATTAAATAGAGGGGACGTTCGTATTACAACACGCTATGATGAAAAAGATTTCCGTATGGCAGTGTTTGGAACAATTCATGAATGTGGCCATGCTGTATATGAACAAAATATTGCAGAGAAATTCGAAGGTACACCGCTATGTAGTGGAACTTCTATGGGTATTCATGAGTCGCAATCATTATTCTTTGAGAACTTTATCGGTCGTAATAAATCATTCTGGAAGAAAAATTATGATTTATTAAAAGAGTATAGCGATGGTCAATTCAATGATATATCAGTAGATGAGTTTTATGATGCGATTAACGAATCGAAGCCATCGTTCATTCGTATAGAAGCAGATGAGCTTACATATCCGCTTCACGTCATGGTTCGTTATGAACTTGAGAAAGAATTATTTGATGGTACATTACAAGTGAAGGATTTGCCGGAGGCTTGGAATGATAAGATGGAAGCATATTTAGGAATTCGTCCGGAAAACAATGCACAAGGTGTATTGCAAGATGTTCACTGGGCTGGTGGTTCATTTGGATACTTCCCATCTTATGCGCTTGGTTATATGTATGCAGCGCAATTTAAGCAAAGAATGTTAAAAGACATTCCGAACTTTGATGCATTATTAGAAGAAGGAAACGTAACACCAATTCGTGAATGGCTAACAGAAAATATTCACCAATACGGTAAAACGAAAAAGCCACTTGAAATTTTAGAAGATGTGACAGGTGAAGGATTAAATGCAAACTACTTAGCAGATTATTTAGAAGCGAAGTATAAAGAAATCTATGAGTTATAAAAAAGAGCTGCTTAATTGCAGCTCTTTTTTTCAAGGGGGATAGAAGAATGGCTTATACATATACAGTAATGACGCAAGAAGAAGCAGAAGAAATTGCATATAACTGGCATTATGAAGGGAGGTATTCCTTTTACGATATAGGTGCAGATGAAGAAGATTTAGCTGAGTTTTTACATGATGAGAGTAGAGGAGATCATACATTTTCTGTGAAGGAAAACGGCACTCTCATTGGTTTTTTTACTGTTTGTAAAATAAATGATGGAACGTTTGATATAGGTCTTGGAATGAGACCTGATATAACTGGAAATGGATTTGGTTTACAGTTCGTAAACGCTGGACTAGCTTTTAGTAAAGAAAAATATGGTTGCAAGTATATAACACTATCAGTAGCGACATGTAATGAGAGAGCGATTAAAGTGTATAAAAGAGCAGGATTTGAAGTTGTTGGAACGTTTATACAGAAAACAAATGGTAGTTGTTTTGAGTTTTTGAAAATGAATTATATATGTAAAAAATAACAAAAAAACAGAAGAGGGTTCTTCTGTTTTTTTTGCAATTTCATTATCTTTCAGTTGCTAGCATGTGCACAGCTATTTCATGCATGTCTTTCAAACCTGAAACTTGAGCGTATTCAGCAACAGTAATACTACTCGTTGTTAGAAGTTCGATAATATGTTCATCCATTTTTGACCAAGTTTTACCGCCAGCGTTGTCATAAGAGTGAATTAACTTTGTTAGTCCATCCTTCCCAAAGAGTAGATAATGCGATGTGAAATCTATAGATACATCACCTATTCCTACTTCTGTCCAATCGATTAAGCCAGTTACTTTATTTTTATTATTAATCAGGATATGACCTGGATGGATATCCCCGTGCTTTACTCCTACGTGAGATGGCCAAAAAGAATCTTCAGCTAGCCATGCTTGCCAACGATCCCATAAGTCTTGATTAATATGGTATTGTTCCTTCACTCGATTCATCCTTTGTTTCATAGAAGTTCTTAATTCATTAGCAGTAAGAATTTCAACACCTGTAGTATTAAATTTTTGTTGAGGTAATGAGTGTAAATTCGCTAGAACTTTTCCTAATGAAGTATGGTATTCAGTTGGTACATTCTTTTCGTTAAAGGTCCATATATAACCTTGTTGTTCTATATCAATAGTAGCGGCAGGAACGCCGCTTAGTTGTTTATAAGCAATTAGTTCCTCAGAAAATATAGACCAATCAGGAATTTGGAATTCTGCATGTTTTTTCATGATTTCTAATGCTTCTTTTTCACGTAGAGCATGTCTCATAGATTCTGGTCTACGAGGAATTCTTAGTATCCATTTATCCCCGTTTTGTTCTTTAACGTGTGCTACTTGAAAGTCAACGCCAGATTCATTGATTTCTATTGAATCTTCTAATATATTTAGGCCTTTCGTATTTGCTAATTGTTTCACTTTAAGTGTATTCATTTTTATTTCCTCCAAATGTTTATTCTAATTTCAATGTTTTCATGCGTTTTCTGTTACTTTTTGTCTCTAACTACATCAATATGCTTAAAGTAGCGAGATATAAGAAAATGTAATCATAAAAAAACCACAGACGGGCTTCTGTCTGTGGTTAAGAGTAAACGAGGATATAATGAATAAACGTCTCTCTTTGTATGAAAAAATATACGAAAAAAAGACAGATGTATATCTGCCTTTCTTCATGTGGAAAGTGTACTCTTCCGATGAAGATTATTAAAAATGTGCAGACTAATCCCGTTTACTCTGCTTTATGAAAACAGAGCCTTTGAACATATTAAATTACTTAGTGTTCAAAGGTTGCTGACGTAGTCTTCCTGCATGCATCATCTTTAACAATCCTCCTTTTAATAGTATAGTAACAATATACTTTGTTTATAAATAAACATCAATAAAAAATACTAGATGTAATATTTTAAAAAACGAATTAAATAAAAATTTATATTCGGAAAATAGAAGAAATGATGTTTGCTTTTATAATTGGAAGTTTTGGAAGAGGATGTGTATGATTGAACTTTAGTAGCAAATAGCAGGTTTAGCAAGGAGAGATAGAATGATTACAATTAAAACGAAAAATGAAATAGATTTGATGCATGAATCTGGGAAATTACTTGCTTCATGTCATAGGGAAATTGCCCAAATGATGAAACCAGGTATTACGACAAAAGAAATTGATACGTTTGTTGAAGCATATTTAGAAAAGCACGGTGCAACATCTGAACAGAAAGGTTACAACGGGTATCCATATGCGATATGCGCATCTGTAAACGATGAAATGTGTCATGGGTTTCCGGCGGATGTTCCTTTAACTGAGGGTGATATTGTAACAATTGACATGGTAGTAAACTTAAATGGTGGTCTTTCAGATTCTGCTTGGACGTATAGAGTTGGAAATGTTTCTGAAGAAGCAGAAATGTTATTGGTAGTAGCTGAGAATGCATTGTATAAAGGAATTGATCAGGCGATAATCGGTAATCATGTAGGAGATATTGGCTATGCGATTGAAAGTTATGTAGCAAATAAAGGTTTTTCTGTCGCAAGAGACTTTACGGGACATGGAATAGGTAAAGAGATTCATGAAGAACCAGCAATTTTTCATTTTGGGAAACAAGGACAAGGGCCTGAACTACAAGAAGGAATGGTAATTACAATTGAGCCTATTGTCAATGTAGGTATGCGATATTCGAAAGTAGATTTAAATGGATGGGCTGCAAGAACGATGGACGGGAAATTATCAGCGCAATATGAGCATACAATTGCGATTACAAAAGATGGGCCAATCATTTTAACGACACTTTGAAATAATATGTAAGAGTTTACAAAACTCGAACGAAAATGATGTTTTTATAAAATTTGTACGTGTTTTATTAAGAAATGCTTTTCAAAGTATAAAAAGTGCGTTATAATCCATCTATAAAATAAATAGTTAGCTACACTCATATAATCGCGGGGATATGGCCTGCAAGTTTCTACCGAAGTACCGTAAATACTTTGACTATGAGTGAGGACGAATATATTTGCTTGTTTAGCATTCTTTTTTGCGAAACTCCAAAAGCGCGTCTCTCACTTGTAACGAGTGGTGGCGGCTTTTGGAGTTTTTTATTGCATAAGAGGGGGAACAAACATGAAAGTATTACAAGAAAAGATTTTGAACGAAGGAAAGGTTTTATCTGGTGACGTATTAAAGGTAGATGCCTTTTTAAATCATCAAATTGACCCAGTACTTATGCAAGAGATCGGAAAAGAATTTGCTAAACGTTTTAAAGAAGAGAACATTACAAAAATCGTGACGATTGAATCTTCAGGCATTGCACCAGCGGTTATGGCTGCATTAGAGCTTGGTGTAAAAGTAATCTTTGCAAGAAAACGTAAATCGTTAACGTTACAAGATAATATGTACGTTGCAAACGTACATTCATTTACGAAACAAGAAACGAATGAAATTTCATTATCTCGAAATCATATCGATGAAAATGATCGTGTTTTAATTATTGATGACTTTTTAGCAAACGGTCAGGCTGCTTTAGGTTTAATGAGTTTAGTAGAGCAAGCTGGAGCAAGTATTGCAGGAATTGGTATTGTTATTGAAAAAGCATTTCAAGATGGAGGAAAGAAGCTTCGTGAACAAGGAGTTCGTGTTGAGTCACTAGCAGAAATTGCATCACTTGATAACGGCACAGTTACATTTGTACAGCAAGAAACTGCGGAGGTGAAATAAACGATGAAGCAACATCCATTTAAAATCGCATCGCTTGGTATGCAGCATATGCTTGCTATGTATGCTGGAGCAATTATTGTTCCGCTTATTGTGGGCGGCGGACTTGGTTTAAATCAAAAAGAGTTAACATACTTAGTCTCAATTGATTTATTAATGTGCGGCGTTGCGACAATTTTACAAGCATTATCAAATCGCTTTTTCGGTATTGGACTTCCAGTTGTACTTGGTTGTACATTTACAGCGGTTGGGCCAATGATTGCAATCGGGAAACAATACGGCGTGTCTTCTATTTATGGAGCAATTATTGCTGCCGGGTTATTCGTTGTTATTTTTGCGAAATTATTTGGAAAGCTTGTAAAACTGTTTCCACCTGTCGTAACAGGATCTGTCGTTACTGTAATTGGAGTTACACTTGTTCCAGCAGCAATTAATGATATGGCTGGAGGAGTAGGAAGTAAGGATTTTGGTAGTCTTGAAAATTTAGCGTTAGCATTTGGTGTATTACTATTTATCATCATTATGTATCGTTTCTTTGACGGATTTATTCGTTCAATCTCTATTTTACTTGGTCTATTGTTCGGTACAATTGTTGCAGCATTTATGGGGAAAGTAAGTTTGCAAGCGGTTGGAGAAGCGGATTGGTTCCATGGTATTCAGCCGTTTTACTTCGGTACACCAACGTTTGAATTGACGCCAATCATTACGATGATCTTAGTTGCTTGCGTAGGAATTGTAGAAGCAACAGGTGTTTACTTTGCATTATCTGATATTTGCAATAAAAAGATCGGTGAAAAAGAATTAACAAAAGGGTATCGTGCAGAAGGATTAGCGATGGTGTTAGGCGGTATTTTCAACGCGTTCCCATATACAACATACTCTCAAAACGTAGGACTTGTTCAATTAACTGGAGTAAGAAATCGCGTTATTATTTATACTTGTGGTGGTATGTTAATTGTTCTTGGATTCATTCCTAAAATCGCAGCTATTACAACTATTATCCCGAAATCAGTACTTGGCGGTGCAATGTTAGCGATGTTCGGTATGGTAATGGCATATGGTATTAAAATGTTAAGTAGCGTTGATTTTGGTAAACAAGAAAACTTATTAATCGTTGCATGTTCTGTAGGAATTGGGCTTGGGGTTACAGTTGTTCCTACATTATTCTCACAACTTCCTGAAAACATTCGTATTTTAACAGATAACGGAATTGTACTTGGAAGTGCGTCAGCAGTACTTTTAAATATCGTATTTAATATGGTGCCGCAGCGTAAAGTGAAAGTAAAAGAAGAGCCAGTGTCTATGCAAAGTGCAGTAAGGGAAGCGTAAAAAGTAAGTAGACACAATACGAATTGTATGTAATTAAGCCTATCTCATTTGAGATAGGTTTTTAATTTGTAGTGATGTTTAAAATACCAATCAAATTGAACCCATCGTTTTTATTACTGAGCTAGTTTAATAAGTTTATAATGTCTCAATTTCCAGATCTACTTTTAATTCTAAAGCTCCATTACTACAGGAGTTTTACCTGATGATGCAAAACGGTGCAACTTTATTCAAAAAGGTATGTTTTTTATAAACAGTACAAATTTGTTTTAAATCGACAGTAAAACTAGAAAAAGACCCTTGAAATTGCTGCTTAACAACAGCTTTCAAAAGGGGCGTTATAACAAAAAATGTACATTATTGTTAGAATATAATTATCCGTTAAAATAAGGAGAAACCAAAATATATATTTAGGAGGAGAAATATTTTGGAAATAGATCAAATAAAGAATATCTTAAGAAAAAGAGCAACTATCTTTCAAACAGGCGGAAAAAGACCTGATTCATCTATAAATGAAAGTTGGATTGGAAAGATTCCCTATTCATTCCCAAATGAAACTTGCCCAATCGACCGTTATCAAGACAAAATGTATGCGATTATGATGCTTAATTTAACACAAATACCTTTTGTTCCAGAAGCAGTAAAAGATATGAAAGTCATTGCAGTATTTCTTTCTCCAAACTTTGCTAAAGATTTGTCCAATTTATCAGGAAATTTTTGTGTTAGAGAATATGATTCTTTAGAGGAACTAGTACCGAATGAAATGTCACTTACGTTTCCAAATCTAAAACCTTTTCCCTTAATACCAAGATTAGTAGCTGATGAGTTTCCACAATGGGATACGGAAGATTTCCCTAACAACGTGCAAGATAGAATTATTGAACTTGAAAACACAATTGAGATTGACTACTACGAGGACATTTTTGAAGAAAATCATTACATACACAAATTAGGAGGCTATGCTTGCTTTGCACAATCAGGTATCCAATGGCCTGCGGATTATGAATTTATTTTTCAAATAACAGACGATCCCAAAGCCCATTTAAAGATTATTCATGGCGGTGGAATTTATTTTGCTAAAAATAGTAAAACAAATGATTGGATCGCACATTGTGATTTCTTATAGGAATATAAAGTGACGTTCTCTCATGTTATTTTTTCTCTAGTCCCTTTTAATATTTCTCCAGTTACATTGTGCCCCCTTACATCAATTAAAATGGTTTATTTAGTGCTACTTCAAATGTTGCAACTAGAACAACCGATGCAAAGTGCAGTAAGAGAAGCGTAAAAAAAGCAAGGTCTCGTTATGAGACCTTGCTTTTCTTTTTAAGTGGCATCATTTTCCCGTACGTACCAAGACGCCAAATGTACTCAAGTGGCCCGTATTGATAACGTGATAGCCACCAGCGGCTAATAAAGATTTGTAACGTATAGAAACTAATGCAAAATAGAGGACCTACCCATAATGGAGCAAGATAATCATTTTTGAACAATAGTCCGAATACAAGTAACGTAACAATTGTATGCGAGATGTAATTTGTTAACGCCATTCGACCAACATATTGGAATGGTCGTAATAATGTTTGCCATTTTTCTTTCTGTAATAAACGCATAAGCGTGAAAATGTAGAAGATGAATAATGTTTTTCCGCTAAACATTGTAAAGCCTTGCATATAAATTGGTTCATAAGATGGTTTTGATAAGAAATAGCGGACCATGAAGAACCACATTGGCAACGTTAAAATGAACATAATAATTTGCCATTTTTTAAGCTTTGGATCTAACTCTTTCGTACGGCGGAAAATATCCTTTTTACCGGCATATAAACCAAGTAAAAATAGCCCAACTGTTTCTGGGAGCATGAATGCGTTTAGTCCAATTCCATCAGCATAAAATGCATGGAAACGATTTTGTATTTGTGACACCCAGTCTTCAAGTGGCATGATTGGTAAGGATAACCCAAGTTCATCTTTTGGCATGAAGGCAATACCAATACTAGCAATTAGCATAAGAAATTGAAAAATACTTAATAAAACGATTGCCCATATTAAAATGGTACGAGGTTCTCTCTTATAAAATAAAAATAAGAAAAATCCAGCGATTGCATAAGTATGTAAAATGTCTCCGTCCCATAAAAGAACGTAGTGTAAGAAACCAAATAATAATAAAATAAGTAAGCGACGAACAAATAAAGTTTTTGGTCGATCTGTTTTCGCTTCAGCACGAGTCATAAAAATGTAAAAGCCTAGGCCGAATAAAAACGAAAAGATGGTATAAAACTTTGTTTGAATAAACATATCGTAAAACAGACGGATATAGCTATCTAGCCCCTCATAAATTCCTGAAAGATCACGTGAGTCAATCCCAGCTATAACAGGCCAGTTAACAAGAAAAATACCTAGTACAGCTATTCCTCTAATAATATCGATGGAGTGTATCCTCTCGCTTTGTGAAATATTTTGTGTCATTATTTTCCTCCTTGTTAAGTAATTCCCTTTTATTATACAAAATGTAAAGAGGAGGGTATATAGGTAATTTCCAATTTTTAAAACTGTTAAGATGTGTATTATGAGATATAATAAGAGTGCACAACAAGTTTTAACCTTCTTCAAAACAGGCAGTAAAGCTCCTTCTTATAAGGGGCTTTCTTTATGAAAAGTGTTGATAATGATTCTCTTTAATGATAAAATGTATTCAAAAGTGATAATCATTATCAAAAAGGTTGGTGCATGAGTATGGTATACGCATTAGTAGCAGGTACAGTCGCTGTATATGCAGTTATTGCAAAGTATGTTTTAAATGGAGTAGGAACAGCAAAATGAGTGATATGACATAAAATCCCTTTCATCTGTAAAAAGAATGAAAGGGATTTTTTATTTTTAATGAGAATATGCTGAAAATTTAGTATGATAGTAAAGTGAAACTGTAATCGATGAGGGGATGTATCTCCTGATGATTATGAGCTCGCAAATAGCGGGAAAAAGTATATACATCTTGGATAAAGGGGAACAAGGGGATGACAAACATAGTACAGACAAACGGTATGAAAAAACTTGTTTGTTTTTATGAAGAGTGGCAAAAACACGGCGATGCAGAGAATAGTGTAAAGTTGTTTGAGGTGATTCAAAAATATAAACAAGAACAGCTTATGATAGCGTTCTGCGGTCACTTCTCTGCAGGGAAATCAACGATGATGAATCATCTATATAAAGCGCAGTTGTTACCAACAAGTCCAATTCCGACAAGCGCTAACGTTGTCAAAATTGAAAAAGGAATGGATCGTGTTGTTGTAACAGTTAAATCTGGAGAACAGTACGAATATGATGGTGCATATTCAGCGGAAGAATTAAAACAAATTTGTAAAGACGGTGATGAGGTAATTGGTGTTCATATTTATCGGAATGATGCGCCAATTCCTGAGGGTGTTATGTTAGTTGATACACCAGGGATTGATTCAACAGATGATGCCCATCAATTAGCGACAGAATCAACGCTGCATCTAGCAGACGTAATTTTTTATATGATGGATTATAATCACGTCCAATCGGAAGTGAATTTGCAATTTGTTAAAGAATTGAAACAACGTAATAAAACGGTTTATCTAGTTGTAAATCAAATAGATAAACATAAAGAAAATGAATTATCGTTTGAGGATTATAAAGATAGTGTAAAACAATCGTTCTCTAACTGGGATATTGAAGTAGATGGAGTGTATTATACTTCATTGCGAATGATGAACCATACACATAATGAAATTGGGAGCTTAGAAACATTAATTACTTCTATTATGAAAGAAAAAGTGCAGTATGTAAGAGATGGAATGGAGCGAGAAACAGAATATTTAATGGGGGAACATTTCTCGTTTATTCTTTCAGAAAATGAAAAAGCTCTTTTGAAATATGAGGAAGAGCTAGCATCGCCGCTTTCTATTTCAGAGATAGTTGAAAAGAAAGAAGAGCTAACGGAAACTAAACAATGCGAGGCTAGTAAAGAATCTCATGTGAGAAACGAATTTATAAAAGGCTTACAAGCTATATTAGATAACGCGTATTTAATGCCATTTGAAATGAGAGAATTGGCAAATGTGTATTTAGAAACGAAATTAACAAAATTTAAGGTCGGTTTGCTGTTTGCGAAAGGAAAGACGGAGCAAGAAAAACAGAGACGTTTAGATGCTTTTTATTCTGCTTTGCAAAAGACTGTTGAAACGCAACTTGATTTTCATGTGAAAGAATTTATTGTTGCCTTCTTAAAAGAAGAAGGATTGTTCACAGAGGAAATTGGGAAAGACATATATGCTTTAGAAATTGCTTTTGGACCAGAAATGTTAGCTGAAGTCATTAAACAAGGTGCAGGTTTCACAGGGGATTACTTACTTCTTTATACAGCGGATGTAGCGAATGAACTGAAGAAACGTTATTTTACAAAAGCGCAGCAAATTTTTGATAAAAGTGCAGTCGTTTTAAAGCAAAAGGTGAAGGAAGCAGTTGCACGCATTGAAGAAGAGATTGAAAAATATACGATGTTGCAAACGGCAAAAGAAACGCAATTGCAATACAGTAACAATTTAGAGACATATGAAAGTTATTTGCAAAATGTTTGGCACGAGCGTGTTGCTACACCAGAAGGCTTGCAAATAGAGGAGATATTGCAAAGTAAAACACAAATTGTTAGTGAGAAATTCACACTACAAGAGCAGGAAAGCGTAAACGATCACGTAATGGCTCGTGAGGAAGAGATAAAAGGAACGGCAGCTTTAAATATTCAGCGTATATTAGAGAAAGTGAAGAAAGCTGAAACGATATTAGAGCCATTGCCAGCGCTGAAACATGTACAGCAAGAGGTAATAGAAAAAAGGCGTCGTGTGGAAACGAAACAATTTACAGTAGCGTTATTCGGAGCTTTTAGTGCTGGGAAATCATCATTTGCTAATGCACTGCTTGGTGGGAATGTACTTCCTGTATCACCAAATCCGACGACGGCAACGATTAATCAAATTTTGCCGGTTACAGAGGAAAAACCACACGGAACAGTAATGGTTCAATTCAAATCAAAGCAAGCTCTATTAGAAGATATGAAAGCTGTTTATAAGTTGTTTCATTATGAGATTACTACGTTAGATGAAGCGTTAGCACAAATTGATAAAGTTATGAAATATCCTTCACCAACTGGGAAGCAAAAAACAACATTTAGCTTTTTACGAGCGGTACAAAAAGGGTATGATACGGTTTCTGCTCATTTAGGCGAGCAGGTACAAGTTACATTAGAAGAGTTTTCTGATTATGTAGCGAATGAAGAAAAATCATGTTTTGTTGAGTACATGGAGCTTTATTATGATTGTGCTTTAACAAGGCAAGGAGTAGCGCTTGTAGACACACCTGGAGCGGATTCTATTAACGCCCGCCATACGGACGTTGCGTTCCAGTATATTAAAAACGCAGATGCTATTTTATTTGTAACGTATTATAATCATGTGTTCTCTCGTGCTGACCGTGAATTCTTAATCCAGCTTGGTCGTGTAAAGGATACTTTTGCACTTGATAAAATGTTCTTTTTAATAAATGCGGCCGATTTAGCAGAGTCTGAAGAAGAACTTGAAATGGTAAAAGGTTATATCGCAGACCAGCTACTGCAATACGGTATTAGAAATCCGCGTTTATTTGCAATTTCAAGTTTATGTGCACTTGAAGAGAAGCAAGGAAAGAATATTGAAAAAGAGAAGTACGGTATTTTACAAAACTCTGGGATTGTTAAGTTCGAGGAATCATTTACATCCTTTATGATGAGAGATTTAATGCTCGTATCTGTTCATGCTTTATATGGTACATTGCAAGGAGCAGATCAGCTTTTAGTAAATATGATAAACGGTGCAAAGCAGGGGAATGAAGAGAAAGAGAAGCAAACGAAAAAATATGAAGCAGAGCGTGATCAGCTACTTCATATTATTTCATCATATAGTGTGCTCGCTGAAGAGCAGGCGATGCAAAATGAAGTGAAAGAATTGCTTTATTACGTGCAACAGCGTCTATTCCTACGCTATAACGATGTGTTTACTGAATTTATTAATCCAGCATCGCTGCGAACGGATGGGAATGTGAAAGTGCAGTTGCAACAGTGCGTTATGGAATTAGTAGCATTTATTCAGCATGATTTATTACAAGAAATGCGTGCGACATCATTACGCCTTGAAAAATGGATAGATGAAGCGATGAAGCGTGCAAAGAATGAAATTGTGGTGAACTGTAAAGTAGAAAATGAATCAATTTCTATGAGTGGAACAGTGGATTATAAATATAAAGATATTGCACATAAAGAACCTTTCCCTTCAGTTGAAATAAAAGATTTCAAAAAAGCACTAGCGCATTTTAAAAATGAAAAAAGCTTTTTTGAAAAGAATGATAAAGCTTTCATGCAAGAAGAGGCTAAAGTTGTATTAGAGCCCTTCGTATCAAACTATGTAGCTGATGAAAAAGATTTATTTGTTCATCATTATAAGCAAGAGTGGGATTTGAAATGGAACTTATTCCAAAAAGTGATGCAGCAAGATGTGATGAATTATTATGAAAGTGTATTATTTGCATTGGCTGAAACAATTGATGTATCACTATATGAACAAAGTAAAGAACAGTTGCAAAAGCAGTTAGTAGAGATTGAAAAAGAAATTTATGTGATATAGTCGTTATGAGAAAAAGATTCGTTCGATTTTCTTTTGCAATACTGTATCTAAAGATTTGACAAACCCAGCAAATTCATCTGTAGAAATCATATGAGTAAGAACGAGGCGTCGGCCGTCTGGTGTTTCACCGCATAAGACGAATGAAGAAAATTCATATGTTTTGTTTTCTACTACTAATTTTGGGTAGGAATACGTGTCGCTTTTCTTCTTCTTTCCATCAATAGAGATGACGTTGCATTTTTTCTCATTGTTGTCCATGGTGAATCCCTCCTTTCTATTATTTATGGTAGACAAGGAGGGTTTAGAACAATAGAGAAAGGGGAGTTTTTTATGTGTGTAGTAATAGAGTATATTTCGAAAGAAGCTATACCGAAACCTTTACTATTGCTTGCTGATCCAAGTGAGCAGCAAATTGATGCATATGTACAAAGAGGGTTAACATATGTAGCTAAGCAAGAGGAGAGAGTTGTCGGTGTATATGTTCTTTTGGAAACAAGGCCGAAGACGATGGAAATTATGAATATTGCAGTTGTAGAGCATTTGCAAGGAAAAGGGATTGGAAAGCAGCTATTAAGTCATGCCGTAGAAACTGCTAAAGGATATGGTATGTCAAAACTTGAAGTTGGTACAGGCAATTCTAGTGTTTCACAACTTGCTTTATATCAAAAATGTGGATTTCGTATTTTTTCTATTGATTTTGATTACTTTTCAAAGCATTATGAAGAAGAGATTATTGAAAATGGGATTGTATGTCGTGATATGATTCGGCTTGCAATGGAATTGAATAAGAACGTATAACTTATTTAGGGGGAAGAGAAGATGGAAGTACATAAAGCAATTACAGCACATTCTCGTAAACAAAATGAAAGTGTAAAAGCATGTTTACAATTAGATGCGCAGCGTGAAGCAGCTATTGAAGCAGCCGTATCTCTTGCGTCAAAGGGGAAAGAATTTTCGGTTGATATCATTAATGTTGTAACAAAGCAAATTAATGATCTTGCAAAAAATGGTGTTACACTGCAACGTAAATTTGTTACGGAAGAAATGGTTATGGAGTATGTAAGTCGTTTGCAAGAGAAAGAAGGTCGTTAAAGATGATAGTTACAGTCGAATGGTTACGTGAGCATATAGAGGATGAGAATGTCCGTATAATCGATTGTCGTTTTGATTTAGCGAATCCTAATTGGGGTAGAGAAAAGTATGAGGAAGAACATATTCTTCATGCGTTATATTTTGATTTAAATTTAGATTTATCAAGTCCTGTAACAGAACATGGTGGTCGCCATCCATTGCCGAATATTGAGGAGTTTGCAGACAAGCTTTCACAAGCTGGTATTGGTGAACATACGACAGTAATTGCATATGACAGTCAAGCGGGTGCAAATGCTTCTCGTCTCTGGTGGTTATTAAACTATGTAGGACATGAGAAAGTATATATATTAGATGGTGGATTTCCAGCTTGGAAAGAGAATGGACTACCGATAACAAAGGAAATTCCTGTTGCTATACGAAAAACATTCAAAGCAAATGTACAAGATCATATGCTTGTAACGATGGAAACGGTGAGAGAGAATATTCATGCAGGTGCAGATGTTACGTTAATTGATTCTAGAGAGCCAAAACGTTATGCTGGTGTAGAGGAACTAGTTGATCCAAAAGCAGGACATATTCCGACAGCAGTAAACTATTTTTGGAAGGATGGAATTGTACAATCAGGACAATTTAAGAATGAAGCTGGGCAACAAGAACGATTCCGAAATCTTTTGAAAGATAAGGAAACAATTGTATATTGTGGTTCTGGTGTTACAGCATGTCCAAATATCCTTGCATTGAAATTAGCTGGATTCCAAAATGTTAAATTGTATGCAGGTAGCTGGAGTGATTGGATTTCTTATCCAGAAAATCAAATTGCAAAAGAAGAAGATTAATCACTTGCATGCAAAAATAATTTGTATTAAAATAAGGTCACAAGCAAGAAATTGCTCGAAAAACTTTGTATTTTACACATTGGAAACAATGTGATAATATAACGACAAGTAAATAATACATCCTGCGGTGTACGTAACTTATTTATGTCTAAAACCGATGTTAGTTATACGGAAGCTCAATATTTAGCGACCATCATCAAGCCTTCCTTGTGGAGGAAGATGTACGGTAACTGTGAGGGCATCCACCTGCGAGTAGCGGGTTTTTGGACATTTACGAGGAGCGGCACGTGCGGGGGTCTTATTTCAACTAACATTATATAAAATTCCTACGGTGTACGTAGCTTATGCATGTCTTAAACCAATAAGTTTAATATGGAAGTTCAATATTTAAATGTAGCTAACAAGCCGTCTTTTTAAGAAGGAAGTTACAAACATTTGTGAGAGCATCCACCTGTGAGAGCAGGTTTATGGACATCTAGAGAGAACGGCATATGTGGGGCTATATAAAAACCTTACGTTTTATACGTAAGGTTTTTTTGTTGCATAAATATATTTGTTTTATCTGGATTCACCTGTGAAGTTTCCATAATAAATATAGCACCTTCTATCTTCATCAATCTCTCTTGAATCTAAAGCGAACTCCATATGCATGCCGTCGTGCTGAATATATATAAGGTCTGAATGAAGAGATGGCAAAATTTCTTCATAGTTCCATACATCTTTCCGATCTATTATGCTAGAACTCGTTTCACTTAGTTCTCTAACCTCAAAACCGATGTGAGAGTATGTAGGATCTGAAGGGTCATTTGCAAACTCTTCTTTTTGAATATATATAACTGCTGTTCCGTCTGGATCTACTGAAGTTGCAGTAACAACATATGTCTTGTTATCTTTTATAAAATATTCACACGTCATGCGTGCGATGATTTCAGAATTAGAAATATTTGCGTAGTTCCATAAAGCAGGATACCTTTTCGTTTCATCATTAAGTCGATATTCTAAGCGCATTTTATCCCTCTTCTTCCTTTTTCTTCTACTTTATCATGCTATCTTATATAATAGGAATAGAATTTAAAAAGGGGAGTGCGAAGGTGACGAAAACGAAATGGCTAGTAGGTGGTGTCGTAACGTCTTTAATGACTGGCACCTTATTTGGCTGCGAGCAAGATCTTCCCCCAAAACCGAATGATAATAGTTGTTCAGATTGGGATTGGGATGATGAACTTGGGGTATGGCAGTGTGATGATAGTAGGTCAGGTTATCGTGGGCATTATTTTTATGGTGGGAGTTACTATCAAAATAAATCCACTTTTAAAAATTCATCGGCGTTTAAATCTTATCAATCGTCTGCGGAATTTAAAGGTGGAATTGGAAGCGGTTCAAAGGGAGGATTTGGGGGCTAACATATGTCGCAATACATAAGGGATCGAAAAGAATTTTACTCGAAATATCCGAATTTTTGGTCGGATTTATATGAATGTGAGTATAGTTTGTTTCATGTTTTTTTTATAACAAATCAGACTATGAAACAATTGCAATTAGCAACTGAACGAATGGGGAAAATATTTTTTAAGACTGCTAAACTTTTGCGGAATTTAAGTGACGAACAGCTTCTTGAACTTGGGTATCCTCCTGCAAGCTTATCGTTTATTAGAATGAAAGGATTATATCCTGAATCTGTTATTTCACGATTTGATTTCGTTTTAACAAATGATAACCAAATTAAAATGCTTGAGTTTAATAGTGATACACCAACTTTTATTATGGAATGCTTTCAAATGAATGGAAAAGTTTGTGGAAAACTAGGCTATGATGATCCAAACTTGGGTCAAGAACGATTACTATCTTCTGGTGTTACAAAGGCTGTAATGGAAGCGACAAAGGGAATAGATAACCCAAATGTTGTTTTTACAGCACATCATGAACATATTGAGGATTGGAATACGACTATGTATTTGAGTCAGTTATGCCATGTTGAAAATAAAGTAGTGCCAATGTCAGAACTTAGAATTACAAAAGATGCTTTAGTGGATAGGGATGGAGTACAGATTGATATTTTATATCGCCAAACATATCCGATAGAAGATTTAATTGAGGATCAAGATCCTGAAACAGGAGACTTCGTAGGTGTGGAACTGTTGCAACTTGTAAAAGCCGGAAAGCTTTTTATAATAAATCCTTTGTCAGCATTTTTGCTTCAGCCAAAATCAATTCAGTGTCTTATTTGGGGGTTAGCAGAAGAAAAGGCCTTTTATACAAATGAGGAACAACAGTGGATTAAAGAATATATGTTACCTACATATTTAGAACCAGATTTATTTTTAGGAAAAGGCTCTTTCGTTCAAAAACCTTCATTTGGTAGAGAAGGAGACACAATTACCGTTCGCGATAAGGACGAAAATATTATGATTCAAAATGCACACCAAACGTATAAAGCGTCACTGCCGATATTTCAAAAGTATACAGAACTTCCAGTCGTATCTTTGGAAACTGAGAAAGGGATGGAGAAACTGTCGTATGTGTTTGGTTCGTTTTTAATTGCTGGAAAAGCGAGTAGTATCGGTATTCGCGCTGGGGAAAAAATTACGGGGAATGAATCGTACTATTTACCGGTAGGTATAAAAAAGGAGGAAAGTATATGATTAATTTTTTATTATATTTAGCAGTAACACTGGGCCTTTTATGCATTGGTCTGTTTCTCATGGAAGTGACAACGAAAGTAAAAGAATTTAAGTTAATGGCCCAAGGAAATAAGGCGGTAAGCTATGTACTTGGAGGACGATTACTTGGGTTAGCTATTGTTTTATATTCGACAGCAGCTAATTCCATTTCACTTCTTGATATGGTTTCATGGGGAGCTGTTGGGATTTTGGCTCAAATTATCGTCTTTTATTTAGCTGAGTGGCTTACACCACGCTTTAATATAAATAAAAGTCTTGAAGAAGATAACCAAGCAGTCGGTCTTTTTCTTATGTTTTTATCACTTTCCATTGGGATTGTAATTGCTGGTTGTATAACTTATTAAAAACTTTACGTTTAAACGTGAAGTTTTTTATTTTATATACGTTAGTTCGCCATACATTTCGAAAAAATTGTAGGCTACTGTTGACATCTATTTTAAATAAGAGTAACATTTTCTATGTAATAAAAATAAGTCTCTGTTAGGTGAGGCTCCTGTATAGAGAAATGCTACTGCCCAAAAATGTCGAGAGACGCCAATGGGTCAACAGGAATGATCGAATTAAGGTTTTTCTTAACGTAGCTGGTAATGTACCTATGCTATACAGTGCTAAAACTCGGCGAGGGAGAGGTCCGTAGATTTCTAATTGTTTAGGAATCGTTTATTTGTGTATGTCATGACCTTTACTCTTTTCGGAGTAAGGGTCTTTTTGTTACAAAGCTATGAGTAAATTCATAGTATAAACTATAAAATTAAACGAGGAGGTGAGGAGCATGTCAAATTCTGACTCGGTTCCGTTACCCATATACTTCAAATCAAAAATATATGATGTAGGCAGGAAACGACTTGTTCCTCCCTCTATATTTATCATAATGTAGCGTTTATATGCATGTTTAAGCGCTAGACACTGTTACGGTAAAGTGGATAAATTGAGAAACAAAGCGTTTCTTCCTATGTTGTACAGGAGGAGACGATAATATGTTATATGCAAACAAAACTGTGGGTAACACGTCATATAAATTAAGTAAAAAATCAATGAAAGAACAAACAATGCTTCAAAAAAATAAAGATTTATTAATTGAAATCGCAACGAGAGATGTAAAATCTGTATTTGCGTATTTTAAAACAACAAGAGACGGATTATCTATGAAAGAGGCACAAAAACGCATTCAAGTATACGGCCGAAACGAATTAATTTCAAAAAGAGCGCGTATTGCGGAAGTAATGATGAAGCTAAGTGGAATGATTCCAGGTTTTTCAAAACAACATGTGCGTGATGGATTACAATGTGAGAAAATTACTGTGTCTCGAGTAGAATGTTCTAGTGTAACTGGTTTAAACGGTGAATTAAAAATGATGAATGTGCCAGTACAAGAGCTTGTTCCTGGGGATATGATTTTTCTTTCAGAAGGTGATACAGTACCGGCAGATGTACGTATCATTTACGCGAATGATTTATTAGTAAATGAATCCGTGCTAACAGGAAAAGATGCAAGTATTGAGAAATTTGAAAGTTGCTATCACCTTGAGCGTAAACGATTTATTCCTTTAAAACGAATGAAAGACTATAATCCACTTGAACTTGAAAACGTATGTTTCAAAGGGACTCATATTGTTGGCGGAAATGCAAAGGCTGTAGTTGTTTCGACTGGGAAAAATACGTATACAGGAATTCTTCATACTTGTTGTAGTAGAACGTCTTAATGTGTAAATGATGCTAAATATACAAAAACAATGTATAATAGACAAAGTTGAAAAAACGTAGAATGGTAATCTATTTATATAACCTTACGTGATGACGTGGGGTTATTATTTTTTTTGGTAGGAGAGGGATTATGAAAAAAGTATTATTAGTTGATGGTATGGCACTATTATTTCGTGCTTTTTACGCAACAAGTGTCTACGGACAATTTATGAAAAGACAAGATGGTACCCCTACAAACGGGATTCATGGTTATATGAAACATTTATTAACAGCTATGCAAGCAATTGAACCGACACATATCGTAACATGCTGGGATATGGGTAGTACGACATTTAGAACAGAATCGTTCTCGAATTATAAAGCGAATCGTGTAGCACCACCTGAAGAATTAATTCCGCAATTTGATTTAGTTCAAGAAATGACTGCGAAATTGTCTATTCCAGTTATCGGTATGAAAGGGTATGAAGCGGATGATTGTATTGGTACGCTTGCAAAACAATACTGTAATGAAGCGGAAGTTTATATTTTAACAGGTGATACGGATTTACTTCAGCTTGTTGATAAGAACGTTACAGTTATGCTCTTGCGCAAAGGAATTGGAAATTACGAATATTACACACCAGAGAAAATCATGGAAGAAAAAGGCGTAGAGCCGTGGCAAATCGTGCATGCGAAAGCGTTTATGGGAGATACGAGTGATAACTATCCAGGTGTAAAAGGTATCGGCGAAAAGACAGCGTATAAACTTATTCAAGAGCATGGAACAGTAGCAACCGTACTAGAAAATGTAGCAAAATTAACGAAAGCGCAGCGCACAAAGATTGAAAGTGATTTAGAGAACTTAAATATTTCATTACAATTGGCACAAATTCACTGTGAAGTTCCAATTTCATGTTCACTAGAAGAAGGATTACACACAATGGATGAAGAAAAACTTAGATTCGTTTGTGAAGAAATGAATTGGGGAAGACCTGAAATATTAATCAATATGCTATAAATAGTTTTGAAAGAAGGATGTTATATAAGTCAAACTTTGACTTATACAACATCCCTCTTTTTGTTTTTACGAACAGTATCGTAGTAAATAAAATTATATCGAACTCAAATTTAAATATATAAATGTTTCGACAAAATATATGGATAGAAGTTGATGACAATAGCAACTTTTATAATGAAATGAAGCAATTTCAAAATGGTTTTAGGATGATCGCATTTTTGCATGTTCACAAAGTTGTCAGAAAATAAACGGAATTTTCATATGAAGTTCAAATAGAATTCACAACAATCAATTATTATAAGGGCACACAGATAATTCCTTATCTTTTATATAAACCATCCCCCAAGGAGGACAATGAAAATGAGAAAAAAAGTGAGAAAATCTTTTAAACAATTATTAATTGAAAATAAACAATCACTATTAAATAATAAAGAAAATATGAAAGAAATTGAAGAAAGAATTGAGAAACGACATGTAGCATATAGTGGTGCCAATAATTAAATAAAATAAAAAAGATAGCCTTTAAAGGCTATCTTTTTTTATATTGAAAAAACTCTATTCCTTTCTTTAATTTTGTAACTATGCAAGATATTTTTATAGTGTTTTTCTGTCAATATTATTCATTTTTCGAGGTTGTAATTGGTATATATCAATTTTTAAGATTTACTATTCATAATATTACAAAAAATGTTACAATACATTCAAAATTACGCTATAAAATCATTTTAATATGAAAAATTGGAATGAAAAGAAAGGAGAGGAATATGAATAATGGTGTCGCTTTGAAATGATTATTATCATTTCAGTAGGAGTTGATGTAAAACGATGGATAGGTATGAAGAACTGGATTCTATACGAGGAATTTCTTCATTGATAGTAATGATTGGCCATCATTTAATGGTTTTTTCAGTATTTCAAAATTACAGTTATGAAGATAATAAACCATTTGTTATTTATCTATTAAAAGAAACACCTGCTCGTCTAATTTTTAGTAGTGGTAACGAATCTGTTATTATTTTTTTTGTTTTGAGTGGATTTGTTTTGTATAGATCCATTCAAAAAAACTACGATAGCTATGGATCATTCCTTTTAAAGCGTATATCTAGAATCTATATTCCATATATCGTAGCAATAATTATAGCTATTTTATGCCAGACTACAATGAGTAAATATGGTATTTCTAATTTAAGTGAATGGTTTAATCGCTCATGGACGATTGAAAGTTCTTTAAGCTTAATAGCGCAACATATTTTATTGATTGGGAAATATAATACAGATGCATATAACGGCGTAATTTGGTCACTTGTTCATGAAATGCGAATATCAATAATTTTCCCGTTAGTTTTGATGGTTTGTTTACGAAAAACGTTGAGGTATTCATTATTGTCATTGTTTAGTTTTAGTATATGTTCTGTCGTGATTTTATTTTTATTTCACTCAAGTTTAACATTAACTAGTTATGCATTAACTCTGCATTACACAGTGCTGTTTTTACTAGGAGCACTAGTTGCGAAATATAAAAATAATTTAATAGTTTTTTATAGTAATCGTACTAAAAATGAGAAAATTGCATGGTTTTTATTTGCGGTTTTACTTTATATGTATGAAGGGCTTGTTGGAGAAATTAATTTGCTTAATAATTTTATATTTCGAGACTACGTAGTAGCGATAAGTGCATGTTTATTTGTCATATTAAGCTTGTCAGTAGCAACTTTGTCATCCTTGCTACGTAATAAATACTTGTTATATTTGGGGAAGATTTCTTACAGTCTTTATTTATACCACATCATATCTTTATTTTCCCTAGTGTATATGCTTCATGAAATATTTCCGTTACCTATTGTTTTAATGTTATCGCTCATTCTTTCGTTTATACTAGCAATTATTTCTTATTTGTTTGTAGAAAAATTCGCATTCAGGATCGGAAGGTATATAACAAAGCAATCGAATTTAGAAAAGAAAAGACTATCTGTAGAAAGTGAGTTACAGGATGTCATTCAAACAAAGGCGGTGAAATAATTGAAGCAAGAAATTAGTATGAAGGATTTTCAGCAGCTCTTGAAAAGAAGAGTAGTAACAATTATTTTGACGATGTGTTGTGTAACAGTTTCTTTAATTCTTATTTCTATGTATGTATTAAAGCCTTCGTATCAATATTCAACGCAAATTCTCGTTGGGAATTTAGATGGGTTTAATAAGGAAAATGCGGTGAATAAAACACAGGAAAATAAGCAACTTGTAACGTCGTATGTTGATATATTAAAAAGTCCACTCATTATTTCAACGGTTAAAAAAAATTTAAAATTAGAGCAATCAATTTATGAATTAGCACAAAAAATTTCAGTGGTGAATATGGACAACTCTCAAATCGTTACTGTTACAGTAAAAGATTCAGATCCTACAATCGTCAAAGAAATTGTAAAGTCATTGGCAGAACAATCTCAAAAAAGCTTTCAACAGTATACGAATGTACAGGGGATAAAAATATTAACTGACCCTGAGTTACAGGAAAAAGCTGAAAAGTTGTTTCCGAAATTGCAACTTATCATTCCTATCTCTTTAATTGTTAGCTTTTTTGTTGGGATAGGTTTAGCTGTATTTCGAGATTATTTTGATGAGCGTATATACGTGGAACAAGATTTAGAGAAAATAACAACAGTATCTGTTATTGGTCACATAAATATGAAACCGAATAGAAAAAAGAAATCTACAGAAGTTGATGCGCAATCATCTATATATCGAGGTGAACATGTCGATGTTTAAGACAAAGAAAAAGCTGCCATTTAATCCGCATGATGCTCTAATGAAAGAGCAGTTTTATACGGTGTATCACGAGTTGAAAAAATCGGGGAAACAAGTGTTCACAGTTACTTCAACGAAGGATAGAGGTGTTGTCGCGTCGCTTATAGTAAATCTAGGGCTAGTGTTTGCAGAGATGAAAAAAAAGGTGTTACTTATCGATGTGAATTTTTCTGATCCTAAACTACATCTACTATTACAAAGCAATTATACGAAAACAGTGAACGATATAATAAACGATTCCCCTTGTAGTTATGAATCTTTTTCTAGTAATTTATCTAAATACTTATATTGTATTCCTGCCCAAAAAACAGTACACACCGGAACGCCTTTAGTTGCTACGGATGAATTTGATCATGTAATTGCGAAGTGGAAAGAAGATTTTGATTATATTTTCTTGTATTCCTCTGAAGTATTTGAGCTTCCTGCTACGCACATGATTGCAGGGAAATGCGATGGAGTGGTCTTAGCAGTCAAAAAGAGAAAAGATTCCCTACGTACGGTGCAAAAAGTGATAGTAAATATAAAGAGGAAAGAATGTGAATTAATAGGTATAGTTTTATATTCTTGAATGTGGGGGTAACGATCTATGATTCGTGAAACAAATCAAGCCAAGTTGTATACGATTCCGGCTCAAGAAAAGACCAGTATTTTGAATCGAAGTATGAAACGCTTGTTTGATATTATATTTTCACTCATATTGTTACTATTAACGCTACCAATTATGTTGTTCTTTTGTATTATGATTGCTTTCGAAACAGCAGGAGCTCCAATTTATTTTCAAGAACGTTTAGGGATTAATGGAAGGAAATTTAATGTATTTAAATTAAGGTCGATGGTAAAAGATGCTGAAATAAATGGACCACAATGGGCAAATGAAAATGATCCAAGAATTACTAAAGTTGGATCGTTTATAAGGAAAACGAGAATTGATGAGTTACCGCAACTTTTAAATATTTTAAAAGGTGATATGTCTTTTGTCGGACCAAGACCAGAGAGAGAGTATTTTTATAAACAATTTGATACGTATATCCCAGAATTCAAGGATCGTTTAATAGTGAAGCCAGGGTTAACAGGATGGGCACAAATAAATGGAGGATATAATCTTGATCCGAAAGAAAAGTTGAAATTGGATATGGAGTATATTGAAATGAAAACGATTAAGATGGACATTCGGATTTTATGTAAAACCGTTTTAATAGTATTGAACGGTAATGGTGCAAGATAAATATATGTAAGTAGGTTGCTTGCAAAGGAGAGCAGGTATGGGTAGATCTATTTTAAATAATATTATCCATCTATTTTATAGCACGATTTTAGCTAATCTTCTTCAGGCTGTGAGTTTAATTGCTTTAGCAAATTTTTTTAATGTACAAAATTATGGGATGTTTAGTGTTGCTATAGCAGTGACGTTTGTTATGTTATTTTTTACAGATTTAGGACTTACGAATACGTTTTTTCGAGAAGGCGCAAAAGATGGAGTAGACTTAGAGACGATTTTATCGTCGTATATAAAAGTAAGGATGATTTTACTTATTTTTATTTCTATAATCGGCTATATTGCTATTCATTATATGTATGCGGATAGAAATTTAATTTACATGATGATAAACGTAATGTTTTTCATGTTAATAGGATTAACTTGGCAAAATATAGGGATTGCCTACTTTCAGCTGACGGAGCGTATGAAGTATATAGCGCTTATTAAAGTTGTATCAGCAGCAGTTGTCATTATCATTACATGTTTTTGTATTTTTGGAGAGTTACCAGTTTATATAACTGCGCGTTTATATGGATTTGGTTATATCATTGGTGGTGTATTCAGCATATATGTAATGAAAAGAAAGACGAGTATGAATATGAAAGTCGTAATTCATAAAGCGTTGTTTTGGCAAGTGACGCCTTTTATTATTAGTGGTTTTTTAATAATGAGTACGCCACAATTAGCACCTATCTTACTTAACTATACATTGCCATTAAGTATGGTAGGTGTTTTCGCGGTGGCTTATCGGATGCCAGCAGCTTTATATCAAGTACCAGGGGTGATTGCAGGGGCATTTTATCCAGTGCTCTTTAAGCATTATAATCAGAATAATTTAGAAGAGCATACGAAATTAAACTTACTTCAAATAAAATCAATGGCGATTGTGGGAATATGTATGACGATAAGTTTATATCATTTAGCGCCATACTTTATTTCTATATTTTTTCATGAGGAATGGAGAAATGCAGTAGAGCCACTCCAAATATTATCATTTCTCATTGTGCTGCAAAGTTTAAATATTGCTATAGCTGACGGCTTAACAACGAGTGGACGTCAAAATAAAAGAACGGTTGTGCAATGTATAGCATTAGTGATAGGTGGGATTATGCTTTATAGCTTTAGTAGTATTGGTGGAGTGATAGGAGCGGCTTACGCTATGGTTTTATTTGAAATTGTGGCTTTAGTTGGGTATATAGCGGTAAGTGTAGTGAAGAAAAAAATTGTATTCCAAATTGTAATACCGTATACAATTTATTTTGGCGTAACTTTTATTGGAGTGCAATATATATTGCATACATATCATTTCATTGCGCTCGTTTTGAATACGTTAATCGTAGTAGTTGGTATATTCCTATATGATTACGAGTTGAAAAAACTTCTTCTTTCGTTTATAAGAAAAACACGCAAAAAGGATTATATTACGAAACAGGGGATATAGCCTATGGAAAATAATATAAAGATATCGATGAAATGGATTATGCTCTTAATATTATTTGTCATGTTAAGTAAATACAACATATATATTGGATTTTCGCTGAAGATATATATGATTTTTTTAGTTATATATTTTTGTTTAACAGTTAAAAACTTTCATATTCAAAAGCTATATTTTCATGAAGTTGTATTTTTGCTATTTTATTTCATCTATTGTTACAGTGGAATTCTTTCTATATATTTACATGCTAGTATTCGTATGATTCTTGGTGTGCTACTTGTTTTAGGGTGTTATTTTATAATGAGAAATTTATTAGGAAATGTTGAAATAGCAACACTTGAATCATCTATTGTTTATGTAGGATTCATATTTAATGTTGTAAGCCTAATACTGTATATAGTCGGTTTACAGCACTTTGGATTGTACGGTGGAGAAGAGAGAGAAATTTTTGCTGGACTATTAGTTGATAGAGGGTATCCAAGATTAATTGGTTTGCTAGATGATCCTAACATTTTTATTTTTTATAATACAATATTTTTTATGTATTATATGACAAACCTACATAATATGACGAACATTTTAGGATTGATTTTATGTGTTACGACAAGTTTATTAACTTTTTCAAGGGGAGGAATATTGGCACTTGTGCTTGTCGTTTTTGTATATGTATGTACATCTAGTTTTGCAAAAAAAATAAAAATAATAATGAGTTTACTATTGTTTGGTGTAGTGATTTTTAGTTTATCGAATAGTGTAATGGGTGGCCAATTGGATGACATATTGAATAAACGAATTTCTGATTTTTCGCATGATAATGGAAGTGGTAGATTTACATTATGGGAAGCTGCTTTTAAATATTATTTATCCAATCCATATATCGGAATCGGTGCATTTAATTTTTCGAATTATTATGAGTTTCAATTTAATGAAAAGTTATATGTACACAATACATTTTTAGAAATTTTGTCTGAATCGGGTACAATTGGTTTTCTGTTATATAGCGCTTTTTTATTCATATTAATGTTCAAGTTAACGCAGTATACTTTGTTTCGTGAAAAACCGTATCTTTTATTGACTATGATTGCATTTTTATTTCAGATGATGTCATTGTCACTCATTATTAACGAAGCGTTCTTTTTATTTTTAGCAATGGTTGTGAAGTACATTTCAATATATGAAGGAAGGGGAAAGGTAGATGGTAAAATGTCTATCAGCACATAATAAGGCGCCTCATGTTTCTGTAATAACACCTTCTTATAATAGTATATTTATAGGTGAGACGATTTTATCTGTACAGAATCAATCATATGAAGAGTGGGAAATGATTATCGTTGATGACGCTTCAACTGACCAATCTCTTGCAAAAATTAAAGAGATAATAGAAGGGGACTCGCGTATTAGATTATTATCATTAAAAGAAAATGTTGGTGCTGCTAAAGCTCGGAATATAGCGATTGAAGAGGCGAGAGGAAGGTATATTGCCTTTTTAGATAGCGATGATATATGGTTGCCACATAAATTGAAGACGCAATTGTTATTTATGGAAGAAATGAATGCGGCTTTTTCATATGCATCGTATAGCTTAATCGATGAAAACAGTAATGAACTAAATCGAGAAGTGAACGTACCAAAATTTGTTGACTATCATCGTTTGGCAGGAAATACAATTATCGGTTGTTTAACAGTAATGATTGATCGTGAAAAAATTCCGCATATTGAAATGCCTAGTGTACAGCCAGAAGATACAGCGTTATGGCTGAACTTATTAGATGAAGGACATGAAGCCAAAGGAATACAGCAAGTGTTAGCGAAGTATAGAATTGTAGCAAATTCTGTTTCGAGAAATAAAATTAAAGCGGCTTTTCGATATTGGAAATTATTAAGGGAACAAAAACGACTGAATGCAGTGCAAATCTTTTACTATTTTAGTAAGTATGCTTTTCATGCCTATAGAAAAAATAAAATCAATGTAGTTGGGAAGACGCAATTATGAATATACTGTTGATGACAGATAAATTGATAACTGGAGGAGCCGAGAGTTATTTTTGTAAATTGGAAAGCAATTTGCGTGATGAGAAATTTACGGTTTATACAGCTGCAGGTGATGGAGAACTATATGAGTCTCTTACTAGAAAAGAAAATTTCATGTTACTTAGTCGATGGAATCATTTGAGAAATATTCATTACTTACGAAAAGAAATTTGTAAACGAAAGATAGAACTTATTCATGCAAATAGTTTTCGAATGGTATTATATTCCTTTTTAATTCAAAAGTTCATGAAAAAAAAGATAAAAGTCGTATATACGAAACATAATGTAACGATATTAGAAAAGAAAATGCCAACTTTTTTTCGTTATTTTATAAATAAATATGTGAATAATATTATTACAGTAAGTGAGTTTGAAAAGAATAATTTAATTTCAATGCATGTAGCAGAAGAGAAAATAAAGACAATTTATAACGGTGTGGATATTGAAAAGTTTTTATTCCAGCAGAAAAAGAAAGAATCTATTTATAAAATAGGGATATTAGCTAGACTATCCAAGGAGAAAAACCATCAGTTATTTGTAAAAATTGCAAATGTGTTGAAAAAAAGAGATGACTTTTTGTTTTATATTGCTGGTGATGGACCAGAGAAAGAATCTATTATGAAAGAAATAGAAAAGTATGGATTGCAGCAAAGTGTAAAGATGTTAGGGAATATTTCAGAGCCGCATAGGTTTATAGGAAATATGGATGCCCTACTTTTATTATCTTTTCGTGAAGTGTTTCCAATGGTAGTAATTGAAGCAATGGCTACAGGAACACCGATTGTTTCAATAGATGTTGGTGGAATAAATGAAGCGGTAATAGATGGGGAATCAGGTGTTTTGTTATCTGAATATTGCGAATCAGTATTTGCAAGTGCGCTTGAGGAACTACAAGGAAATGAGAAAAAGGTGAATGGTATTAGACTGAAAGCACGAGAGAAAGCAGAGAGATATTTCTCATTAACTAAAATGATAGAAGAAACGAAAAGTATATATGAATTAAACAAATGACCGTGCAAGTCGTTTGTTTTTTTTATTATAGAAACTTTTAAGAGAAAACTCACATATTATATGAAAAAGGTAATATGAGGAGTGAATTTATTTTGTCAGAATATATTTCTTCCCAAGAAGATTGTGTACCAGAAAATAGCGTTCATATTAATTGTTTTGGAGCAGTTCCGAATTCAGGGAATGATAGCTCATTAGCAATTCAGCAAGCTATAAATTATTGTGTAGCGAACCGAATTTCGACGGTTAGAATTACAGGGATAAATACGTACAAAATTGTAAAGCCGATTGTTATTAAATCAAATGTAAGGTTAGAGCTAGATCCTACTGTTACGTTGCAAATTGATGGAGATTTTAATGCGTTTGAACTGCAACAAAATGCATCTATTACGGGTGGTACAGTTCAAGTTATAAATCCAGTGTTTCAATCTACTGTTATTTATGTTTCCGGTTCACAACAAATAGAAGTTCCTAATCACTCTCTTATATCAAATATAAATATAGTAAATGCAACGTCGTCATATAAAGGTAAGGCTATACACTTTTATTGTCAAAAAGCATGGGATTATATTAGTTTCTTTCAAGTTAACTTTATTCAAATTAAAAACTTTCAAACTGCAATACATTTGAAGACAGAATATATAGATGATATAAATACACCTTGCTGGATTAACGCAAATGTATTTCAATCTATATTTATTGATGGATGTCAGTATGGGATAGAAGTTGATGGAAACAGTGATTTACCAAATGAAAGTTCAGGAAATACGTTTCATGATATTCAAGTACAATGTAGACAGCAAACGAAAAAAGTCATTCGTTGTACGGGTGCCTATAATACATTTGATTGTATGATTTGGGATACGTACCGGATGAGTAGTGAACAGATTGTCATTGAATTTTCTTCTAATTCGCATCGTAACTACCTTTTTTCGAATTTACTTTCCACAACTATTGTAGATAAAGGACAATACAATGTTTGTAAGTCTACCTATGAAGAATCTCTTCGGATTCAGTTGCCGATTACGTTAAATAAACCACATTTAATAGGGAACCAAGATGATATATTAGTAAATGCTCCACAGAAGTATACTGTTAAGCAAGTAAGTGGGAAATTACCTTACGGGGGGAATCTCGCAAATTGCTTTAATTTAATAGATGAACAAAGTGTAAACTATATCGATGTTCCAGATAGTAATCCAGTTGTGATTGAGCTAGATTTTACGAAAAATCCAATCAAAATGTTGAATTGTTTTGGCATGTATTTTGGATGGGGAGAGAGTCCGAAGAAAATTAAAATCGAATATGCATTAAGTGCAACTGGAAATTGGGTTGTTGCATCGGATGTTCCATTAAATGTAGGCGATACAATTATATCGAATATGAAGGCGAGTCAACTATATAAAGTAAGAATTACATTGAGTGGTTATTCTCAAGACCAAAAGCGTTTTCGGATTAATCGTATGTTTGCAAGATCGTCGATGGAAAATGGGAATGCTTGGTTAGCGACAACTGGCGGAAGAATGTTTGGAGATATTGAAATAGAAGCAAGTAAAGGTATCATTATGAAGACTGCTAGTGGAGCGAAATGGAAAGTAACGATTAATGAGGCTGGCCAGCTTATTACGACTAAAATAACTTGAGATGATGATTGGTTGTAAATGCTTGGACGAGTTATTAGGTAGTACGATAAAGGGAATAAAAAAGAGATTGTAATTTGGGTTCAACCAAACTACAATCTCTTTTTGTTTAAATTAACGCCACCAAATCCAAGTCCAAAAGTAATTTCGTATATTTCGAGGGGTAATGCGTATAAAATGTTCGCCGTCAAAGAAACAATTGAAATTTGGAAGTGTTTCATCAGGATTTTTTGGAATAAAGTTGACGGTGTTTTCGTTGCTTGTAACGGTTACTGTAATTGGTGGGTCGGTAGGTGAGACTTGAAGTTGTAACGAAATATCCGCCGTGTTTTTAAATTCATTATTAACAGGTGGACTTATCACTTGTACTGTGAATAACACGCTAATTGTTTCGTTTGGTTCCAAATTAGTAGCGACTAGGAAACCGATATTCGGATTCGCTAGTGGAGAGCGTTCGCCGTTAATAAAGACAGTGCCGTTCATGAATTGTAAACCTAGTGGAATGGTATCTTGTAATGAAACATTTGAAAGTGAAATATCAGAAGTATTTGTAATACGCACCGTATAATCAAAATATTGGTTTAAATAAGCTGAGTTGACGGAAGCGTTTTTTACTACTGTTGCAGTTATAAATTGAACTAGTATGCGTACAATGTTTGAATTAACAATGAAAGTAATAATCGGGTCTTGTGGTGTCAATTGGAAAGCTGCTGTAACTGTTGCGGAATTGACAATTGTATTGTTTGAAGGAATAGAAGTGACGAGAACTTTAAATGTTATCGTTGATACTCCATCTGCAGGTAAAGCGCCGATATTAATACCAGTGTCTGGACGAACATTTGGAACCGGAGTACCGTTAATTGTTACGCTGTTTTCTATAAATGTTGTACCAGCTGGAATGATATCTAGGACAGAAGTACTGATTGTAGGAATTGGTGAATGATTTATTACTTCCAATGTGAAAGTTATGGTCTCTCCTGTTGTTACGATAGATTTATCAGCTGTCTTTTCAATGCGAACCATCGGATCAACTACTGTTGTTGTAACGGTATTTGTTTGCTTTGTAATTGTAATAGGCGGTTCATTCGGATCAATGGTAACAGTATAGGAAATAGAAGCATCGTTATTGATTGCAGATTGAAGAGTTGAAGAAGAGATTGTTACTTGGAAAGTAATGATAGCAGCTTCATTAGGAACAAGATTTCCTAATGTAATACCATTTTCAGGATTTGCATTAGGTTGATTGATTCCGTTAATCGTAACGCTGCCCGTAACGAAGGCTGTATCTACTGGTACGGTGTCTATGGCAAGAAGGTCTTCAATCGTAACATTACCGCTATTTGTAATCGTAATTATATACGTTAAAGTTTGACCAGGTAATGCATTCGTTACATCAACAGACTTAATAGCAAAGACATTATCATTTTGGACAGTCGTTGTGACGGTATTGGTTGTAGTTGCATTCGTAACAGGTACGTTATTTGGGTTGACTATATAGTTAAAGGTAGTAATTGCGTTGTTGTTGAGTTCATTTGGTGTTGGGATAGAAGTCACAGACACTTGGAATGAAGCGATAGCATTTCCGCCAACAGTTATGGTACCAATTGGTATACCACTTACTGGATTAACTCCCGGAAGAGTTTCTCCGTTTACAATGACGCTATTTTCTATAAACGTAGTACCTTGAGGAATAATATCTTGAATGACTACATCATTTGCTGCAACATTACCAGTTTGATTGAGTGTAATCGTATACGTTAACGTGTCACCGACTGTTGCAAATGCTAGGTCAACAGTTTTATTACTATTCAAAGTCGCATGATTAATTGTTGTTACGGCAGCTGATGAAATAATAGTTTCGGTAATAGGTGGTCGATCTGGTAACGTGTATTGGTATTCAATTGTACTCGTGTTAGAGATTGGATTTGTTTGCGGAATTGAAGTAACCCGTACTTGGAATAGAATAGTTGCTGTCGTATTAGACGGAATGTTATCAAGTTGTATCCCGTTAAGTGGATTGTCATTTGGACGAGCGGTGCCATTCACAATAACACTATTCTCTATAAAGCTCGTATTTGCTGGGATGATATCTGTAACGATAATGTTTTCTACTTGTATATTCCCACTGTTTGTGATGGAAATGGTGTAAGGGATAATCGTTTGTAGGTCAGCATATTGGATAGGTGTTGTTTTTATAGCGAGTACATTAGCAGAAATAACTTCAGTGAAGGTAATATTACTAGTTGATATTTGTTCCTCGCCATTAATTGTATAACGAGAAGTTGATTGGTTTTGGATACGACTGCTAGCTGGAAGAGATACCACGGTAACGGAAAACGTGACTGGGATAGAAGTGTTAGGAGCAATCGTTCCTACAAGTATACCAGTACTTGGATCCGCGTTAAGCTGAGGGATATTATTTACTAACACACTACCGTCTATAAAGGCTGTTCCATCAGGGATATTGTCTGTAAATACAACAGAAGTAGCATCCGTATTTCCTGTATTCGTTAAAGTTGTTGTATAAGTTAAAATGTCACCAATTGCTACAGAGATCAAATCAACTGTTTTCAGTGAAACGATATCAGCGTCATTAATTTGGACGAAAGTAGTATTGGAAGTAGTAGATTTTTGAATAGGTGCAAAGTCAGGGTTGAAAATAAAATCGTAGACGATGTTTGCAGTATTAGGTGTTGGGTTTACAGCAGGTAAATTCGTAACGGAAACTTGGAACGTTATTGTTGTCGATTGATCTGCTGCGATATTAGGAATAGAAAAGCCGATATTTGGATCTGCTGCAGGAAGTACAGTGTTGTTAACTGTTACACTTCCCGGAATAAATACTGTTCCATCCTCTATAGTATCTGTAAAAAAGATGGAGTTAGTTGTAGTGGATCCGTTATTTTGAATGAGTACTGTATATTCAATGGTTTCATCAATATTAGCTAATACTGTATTAGCGGATTTTGTAGCGATAAGAATCACATCAATAAATTGTATATTTGTAGTATTGGAAGATGTCGTTTCTGAAATTGGTGGCAAGCTTGGGTCTGGCTGATACTCATAGTGGATGACGGCGATATTATTAATGTTATTTTGAGAAGGTGCAGAGACTACATTTACTTGGAATGTAACGATAATTGTATTGTTTGGAAGGATAATATCAAGGGTGATTCCGGTAATTGGATTTTCGTTAGGTCTCGGTATGCCATCTACAAGAATGCTATTTGGAACGAATGTGGTGCCAGCAGCAATTGCGTCAATTAGGAGAGTATTTGTAATAGGTACTGTACCAGCGTTTGTAACTGCGACTGTATATGTGATGATTTGACCTATGCGTGTAATAGATCTGTTAGCGGATTTAATTGCACTCACATTTGCCGTCCGCACTTCAGTATTTACTGCATTTGATAATGATCTACGCTGAATAATCGGAGAACTAGGGTCAATTTGGTATTCATACGAAGTGTCTGAAATGTTAATGACTGTGTTGCCCTCGGGTATATTTGTAAGTTGTACTTGGAATGAAATAGTGACTGTTTCATTTGGTTGTATCGTGCCGAGGGTTACTCCATTTTCAGGGTTCACACCAGGCTGAATCACGTTATTTATTGATAAGCTATCTTCAATGAATATAGTACCTTCTGGAATGTTGTCAATGAACACCGTATTGTTAGCTGGAACAGTTCCTATATTTTGTAGTGTATTTGTGTAGGTAATATGTTGCCCGATGGATACGAAAGTAACATCCGCCTGTTTAACAGAAATAATATTTGCATTTTGAAGTGATGTTGTAACAATATTAGAATTTGCAGAGCGATTCACTGGTGGAGCTGTAGGGATACTTACATATTGGTAATTTACAGATGATTGATTTACAATTTCGGTTTCAGTAGGTGGATTATTTGTTTGTACTTGAAATAGTATCGTTTTGGAACTATTTGGTGGAATCGTTCCAATTGGTATTCCGTTTTCAGGATTTGCATCAGGCTGAAGTACACCGTTAATTGTGACACTGTCTGGAACGAATGTAGTCCCAGCTGGAATAGAATCTGTAAAAGTAATATTTATTGCGTCAACATTTCCGGTATTTTTCACTTCAGAAATATAAAGTATAGTTCCGCCAATATCTACAGTGATTGGATTGGACGTTTTTGTAACTGTCAATTGTGCTTGCACGAAATTTGTAATGACAATATTACTTGTAGATGTTTCAGTAATAGGTGGTTGCCCTGGGTCTGGTTGAATTGTATATGTTGTATTAGATTGATTTGTAATCAATTGTTGTGAGAATGAATCGTTAATAAGAATTTGGAACGAAATAAGGTGAGTAGCGTTTGCTGCTAGGTTAGGCAAAGTAACACCTGCATTTGGATTTGCACCAAGTATAGCTGTTCCGTTAAGTGTAAAACTATTTTCTACGAATGTAGTCCCTTCTGGAAGCGTATCTGAAAATATGAGATTAGTAGCTGGAATATTTCCGGTATTTTCTAGCGTTATCGTATAGGTCAAAATGTCACCGGTTGTTGCTTGTTGTGCATTGACAGCTTTTAAAGAAAGAACATTCGCATCCGAAATTTGTGTGAAAGCTGGATTAGACGTAATGGTTCGAGCGATGATAGGAGCAGTTGGATCGGCGATAAAAGTATAGTCAATACGGGCTATATTAGAAATTGGATTCGCGCTTGGAATGGATTGAACGATAACTTGGAATGTGACGGTGACGATTTCTGAAGGTGCAATGGCGTTTAATGAGATCCCTACGTTTGGATCAGTACCTGGAGCTGAAACGCCATTAATGGTCACACTATCCGGAATAAATGCAGTTCCCTCTGGGACCAAATCTGTTAAAGTAACTGTATTTGCAGTTGTATTCCCGTTATTTTGAACGACTACTGTGTAAGTGATTGTACCGTCAGTAGACTGTACAAGGGAATCTGTATTTTTAATTACAGATAGCGATGCATCAACGACAGCTGTATTCACCGTATTAGATGAAGATGTTGCTGTAACTGGAGGTTGACTTGGATCGACAATATAAGTGTAACTTGTAAGTGCTTGATTTATAATTGCTCCTTGCGGTGGAATAGAATTTGCAAGAAATTGGAACGTAATCGTAGCAGAATCACCTGGTGCGATAATACCAACTGGAATACCGAGAGTTGGACTTGCATCTGGAAGTGGAATCCCGTTAAGCGTAACACTATTTGGAACAAATAATGCCCCTTCAGGAACTCCGTTAATGAGTAATACAGAATTTGCAGGGAAGTTTCCAGTATTCGTTAATGTTGCTGTATACGTAATGATATCTCCGATAGATACGATTGATCGATTTGCTTCTAAAACAGTTGTAACAGTCGCGTTATTAATTTGTGTGGAAGCACTATTAGAAGTTATTGTACCTGTAACAGGAGGAGAGGCTGGATTAACTATAAATTTGTATTGAATAGATGCAACGTTTGTAATTGGGTTCGAAGGTGGAGTGGATGTAACTATGACTTGGAAAGTAACTGTTAAGGAACTATCGGTGTTCACGGTTCCGATATTCACTCCGTTATTTGGATTTGCACCTGGAATGGTACTTCCATTTACAGTAAAACTATTTTCAACAAAAGTTGTTCCTGTTGGAATCGGATCTGAGAAATTTACATTCGTAGCGTTTGTATTGCCGCTATTTTGAATTAAAACTGTATAAGTGATCGTGTCGCCGATGTTTGCAAAGGCAGTATTAGCAGTTTTTACAGCTGAAAGTATTGCTGAATTAATAGAAGTAACGAAGACGTTCGTTTCCACATTGCCAGGCTGAGCCTGTAATGCATTTCCTACGTTATATTGGAAGTTCACAAATCCTAAGTTTTGGAGTTCAGGTGTGAACGTTGTTGGGTTGCTTGTGATTTGAACTTGGAACATGATTGTTACAGTTTGATTTGGAATGATTGTATTTATGCCAATACCGTCAATGATAGAAGTAGATGCTAATGGTGTGCCATCAACAATAACTGATCCTGTAACAAATTGTGTCCACGATGGAATCGGGTCTGAGAAAATAACGTTATTAGCAGGAATATTTCCTGTATTCGTAATCGTAGTTGTATACGTAATCGTATCACCAATCGTTGCAAAAGCTTTATCTCCGATTTTAGTAGTAGTTAAAATAGCACTTTCAATTGTTGTTGTAACACTATTTGAAGTAATGTTTTTTGAAACAGGAGGATTAGCTGGATTGACGATATGTTGGAAACTAACACTAGCTTGATTGGTAATTGGATTTATAGGCGGAATTTCATCGGCACTAATATGAAATGTTACAATGACAGATTCGTTTGGCACAATATCACCAATTGGAACGCCTGTAATTAGGTCTGCATTTTGGATGGTAGTTCCGTTAAGTGTAAAACTATTCGGTTCAAAGGAAGTTCCGTCTGGAATTAGGTCGGTAAAAATAACATTCGTCGCACTAACATTTCCGCTATTTGTAATCGTAACGGAGTAGACAATATCTTGCCCAATATCTACTGTTTCCACATTTGAATTTTTTTGTGCAGTAAGGATAGCGCTATTAACTTGTGTCGTCGTTGTATTAGATTGATTAGAAGTTGAAATGAGCGGCTGATCTGGATCAACAATATAACGGTAAGTGGTAAGAGCCGAATTAGAAATAGGATTGTTGATTGGGAGGGTTGAAACGATGGCTTGGAATGTGACGATTGATGTGTTTCCACCATTAATTGAACCGATATTTACACCAGTAGATAAATCAGCGTTTGGAATGGTTTGCCCATTAACTGTGAAACTGTTTGGAACGAAACTTAAATTGCTATCAAGTATATCGATAACGGTAACATCAGTTGCAGCCACATTCCCGGTATTAGGAAGGTTAAGTGTAAATGTTATTGTATTACCAACATCCGCAAAAGTAAGATTTGCTGTTTTTGTACTAATAATAGTTGCATTGTTTATTTGAAGAAGCGTCGTGTTAGAATTAGCTGTACTTGAAACGGGAGGATTAACAGGATCAACAGTAAACTCATACGTCGTTGATGCTGTATTTGGTACAGGATTAATAGGTGGGATGCTGTTAACCGTAACTTGAAATACGATACTATATATTTCATTAGGCGGAAGTGCTGCAAGTAATACACCTGTATTTGGATTCGCGCCAGGTTGTAAAACACCATCAACAGTTAATGTGTTAGGAACAAATGTGAGTCCGCTCGGTAATACATCTGTGAATACAATGTTGGCTGCATCTGTATTTCCTATATTCGAAATAGAAGTAGTGTAAAAAGCAGTTTGCCCGACGTCTATAAAGGATACACTCTCGTTTTTCGTCATGGATAATATAGCTTCTTTAATTTGAGTTGAAACAGGATTGCTAATTGAAGTTTCTGCATCAGGCGGTGAGACTAATTGATACGATGTTGATGAGAAATTTACAATTGGGTTTTCGGTTGGTAATGACGCCACGTTTACTTGGAATGAAGCATTTACTGTAGACCCAGCTGTTATAGGCCCAATATTTACACCGTTCGATGGGTCCGCACCACTTTGAGGAACCCCGTTAATAGAAAATGAGTTTGTAATAAATGTAGTTCCGCTCGGTATTGTATCTGAGAAAATAACATTTTGTGCGGATGAGTTTCCATTGTTTGTTAAAGTAACAGTATAGGTGAGTGTATCTCCAATACGACTAAAGGATTTATCGACTTGTTTTAATGAAAGAATGGTAGCTGTGTTAATTGTAGTGAACACTGTGTTTGAAGTAACATTTCTTGAAACAATAGGGGCATTAGGGTCAGTGATAAATGTGTAAGAAGAACTAGCGGAATTGGCAATAGGATTTTGAACAGGAGTAGAAGTAGCGGTAACTTGAAATGCTATTGCTATTGAGCTGTTAGGAGCAATTGCTCCAATTGTTATGCCTGTATTAGGATTAAGACCAATTTGCGTGATGCCATCTATTGTAACGCTATCAGTAATAAACGTTGTACCATCTGGTATAAGGTCAGTGAAAGTAATATTAGTTGCGTTTGTATTACCACTATTCGTTAAGGTTGTCGTATAGGTAATGGTATCACCTAGCGTTACAAGTGTTTGATCGACTGATTTAATCATCGTAATCATAGCATCTAATACAGGGGTTGTAACAATATTCGTTGAAGTAGAAGTAGTAGCAGGAGTTCCGTTTGGATCAACAGTATAAGAGTATAAAATCGTATCGTTACCCATAATCGAGCTTGAAGGTGGAACAGAAATAACATTTACTTGGAAAGTAACAGTTACTGTTTCACCTGGAGCGATATTTGGTATAGTTACTCCAAGTGCTGGCTGTGCACCAAGCTGTTGGATGCCATTTATTGTGACCGAATCTGGTACGAAAGTAGTGCTAGGAGGAATGGTACTTGTAAAAGTTATATTTGTAGCAGGTGTATTTCCTGTATTCGTAATTGTAGTTGTATACGTAAGTGTATCACCGACGGAAATAATAGATTTATCAACAGTTTTGGTTGTATTTAATATTGCACTATTAATTGTTGTTGAAACTGCATTAGATACATTCGTTTGTGATACGGATGGTTGGCTAGGATCGACCACATGTGCAAATTGTACAGAACTAAAATTCGAAATTGGATTTATACTCGGAATGTTTGTAACAAGTACGCTTATCGTAATAGCAACCATACTACCAGGGTTTATATTTCCAATCTGAATCCCACTAGCTGGATTCCCAATTTGTTGAGTGCCTAATTCGTTTATAAGAGTTCCAGAAATAAATGTTGTTCCGTCAGGTAACATATCAGTAAATATTACATTTTGTGATGTTACATTTCCAGGATTGCTTAATGAAATTGTATAAGAAATTGTATCTCCAATTGTTGCAAAAGTTTTATCTACAGATTTAATTGCCACAATTTCCCCAGAATTTATTTGTGTCGAAACAGGATTGGATGTCGTACTTCTTGAAACGAGTGGTAAATTAGGTCCTGTCATAAATTGATAATTAATAGAAGCACCGTTTACAACCGGTGAATTTGGCCCTCCAGGTCCGATTGTAAAAATAGGATTTGGAATACTAACTACTTGCACACTGAAGGTGACGTTTATAAAATCTCCTGCAATAATATCCCCAATTGGTATCCCATTCGCCGGATTTACTCCAGGTAATAAAACCCCACCTACTCGAACGCTATCTTCTATAAATACTGTATTATTTGGAATTGGATCTGTAAAAATGATATTCGTAGCAGTCGTGTTCCCTATATTATCTAATAAAATAGTATACGTTAAAAATGAATTTCCTGGTGCAACGTCAGAAAAGATACGGTCCACATTTTTCGTTGCTTGAATAAATGCTTCGTTAATTTGCACTAAAGTTGGATTACTTGTAGCTGTTTCTGTCACCGGTGGCTGGGTAGGATCCACAATGATAGAATATGTCGTACTGGATTGATTCAACGTAGGATTTGTAGCTGGTATTGAGCCAACGATAACTTGAAAACTAATTGTTGTCGTTCCTCCAACTGGAATGGGGTCTAAAGAAATCCCGCTCTCTGGTCTAAATCCAAGTTGTGGGATCGTATTAATTTGTACGCTATCAGGAACGAATGAAAGTTCAGGTGGTAATATATCGATAAAAACAGGTGTGTTTGCGGTAGTATTTCCGCTATTAGTGAGGGTAGTTGTATACGTAATTGTATCTCCAACAGCAGCAAATGCACTGCTTGCAGTTTTTGTTGCGATAACGGAAGCGGTATTTACTTGTGTAAAAGTTTTATTGGATTGAACTGTTCGTGAAACAGGCGGCTCATTAATATCAACAATAAAGCTATATTGAAGCGAGGATTTGTTAGGAATTGGATTAGGGTTTGGAAGAGTTATAATATTTACTTGAAAACTAAGTGTAACCGATGCATTTGAATTCAAGTTACCAATAGTGATACCGTTTTGTGGATTTGCATTTGGGATGGTTACACCATTTATTTTAAAGCTATTTGGGACAAAAGCGGTACCGTTTGGAATTGTATCTGTAAATACAACGTTATTAGCAGTAGTATTTCCGGTGTTTGTAACAACTGAAGTGAATGCAATTGTATCTCCAATTGTAGCAAAAATTGTACTAGCATTTTTATTTATTACTAAAGTAGCATCAACAATCGGTGTAACTGTCGTGTTTGTTACGGTACTACCAACAGCTGGTGTTTCAGTTGGATTCACTGCATATTCGTAGTTTACAAGAGCATTATTCGTTAAAGTTCCACTAGGTGGAATAGCGAGGATTTTCACTTGGAATGTAATGAAAGTAGTGCCTCCTGGTGAAATATCGTCTAAATGAATACCTAATGACGGGTCTAATCCAGGTTGGGAAACGTTATTTATTGTAACGGAATTTGGGATGAAGGATGCGCCTGGTCCAAGTCCATCTGTTAAAACTGTAGCACTAGCAGGGATATTTCCTGTGTTCGTAACTGCAATCGTATAGGTAACGATATCTCCAATTGCAGCAGTCGGTGTGTTCACTGATTTCGTAGCGATGATTGTAGCGTTATTAATTTGAGTTGTTATTACGTTACTTAACGCATTGGCGGATGTTGGAGGTAAGTTAGGATTTATGACATATTGGTATGCTGTATTACTTTGATTAGGTATTGGGTTCGGATTCGGGATGGAATTTACTTGCACTTGGAACGAAATTATCGTATTTGCATTCGGATTTATTGGATCAATTGCTATTCCATTCGCTGGATTTACATTAGGAAGTAGATTCCCATTTACTGTTACACTATTAGGAATAAACGATGTCCCGTTTGGAATTACATCTGTAAAAATCACGTTTGATGCAAGAGTGTTCCCGTTATTCGTTAAAGTAGTCGTATACGTAATAATATCATTTACGTTCGCAAACTGTTTATCAGCAGATTTTGTGGCGGTAATCGAGGCGTTATTAATAGTTGTCTGTACAGTGTTAGATACCACCATCTGCATGACAGTTGGTTTGGATGGATCGTACGTGTATTGGAATGTAGTGCCTGATTGATTCGTAATTGGATTTACAGCAGGAATAGTTGGTACAAAAACTTGGAATGAAACGGTACGTGATGAATTTGCCCCAATCGTACCGATCAAAATGCCGTTAGCAGGATTTGCATTTGCTATAGGGACACCGTTAATCGTTACAGTATTAGGAAGGAAGATGGTACCATCTGGAATGATATCTGTAAACGTTACATTAGTGGCAGGGAGATTGCCGTTATTCGTCAAAATTGTTGCATAAGTTATGACATCGCCAACATCAGCGAAATTTGTACTTGTTAGTTTCGTAGCAACAAGATTTGCGGTGTTAATTTGTGTCGTTACGATATTGCTAGTGGCATTTCTAACAACAGCAGGTAAATTTGGATCTGTGATAAAGCTATATTGTAGTGCAGCACTATTTTGAACTGGATTTGGTGAAGGTAAACTATTTGCACTAATTTGAAAAACAATGGTTGTAATTCCACCTGTGGGAATTGTCCCAACTTGAAGACCAACACTTGGATCAGCACCTAGCTGTAAAGCGCCGCCTATAAAAATACTATTTGGTACAAGAGTCGTACCAGGAGGGAGTATGTCGGTAACGACTACATTATTCGCTGGAGTATTCCCAGGGTTAGCTAAAGCAATTGTATATGTGATTGGTTGCCCAACATCAGCAATAGTTAAATCTACCTGTTTGACAATAACTACATTCGCTAAATTAATTTGTGTGCTTACAGTGTTACTTAAAGAGGTTTCTATAGTTGGTGGATCGCCTGGATTTAGAATAAAGCTATACTGTGTACTAGATGAATTTGTTGTTGGATTTTGTGTAGGTAAAGCAGTGACGGTTACTTCATAAGAAACAGTAATTTCACCGTTAGCAGGAATGGAAGGTAACGGAACACCGACGTTTGGATCAGCGTTATTTTGGAGTACACCATTAATAAGGAAAGTGTTTGGAATAAAGGTAGTACCAACTGGATTTGTATCTACGAAAGTAGGGCTATCAGCAGTAACACTTCCTGCATTCGTTAAAAGAATAGTATAAGTTAATACATCCCCAACAGTAGCAAACGCTCGATCCACTGTTTTTGCTGAAATGACATTTGCATCGTTTACTTGAGTAAATGTAGTGGTTGAAGTAGTGTTCTTACTTACAGGTGAAGCGTTTGGATCCACGATAAAGTTATAGGAAATAGAAGCGCTATTTGAAATAGGATTAGGATTTGGAATGCTAGTTATTAATACTTGGAATGAAGCTGTAATTGTAGTATTTGCATTGATGCTACCAATATTGATGCTAGCTGGTGTAGCACCTGGCTGAGCAACATTGTTAATCGTAACACTGTTTGGTACAAAGGCAGTACCATTCGCAATTGAATCGGATAGTAATACATTGTTCGCCGCAACATTTCCATCGTTTGTAAGAGAAAAGGTATAAGTTAATACATCTCCAACTTCCGCAAATGTTTTATCTACAGATTTAGTAGCTTGAAGATTTGCTAGTCTAATTGTTGATGTAACAGAATTAGAATTTGCTGTTTTTGAAGTTGGTGGCAGACTTGGATTTATACTATATAAATAAGAAACGAAAGCATTATTAATGATAGGATTTTGGGCGGTAATATTGATGACTGTTACTTGGAAAGAAAGTGTAAAAGTAGCTCCGCCAGGAATTGTGCCGATAGGTAAAGCAACGAGAGAATCTACATTTTGCAAAACTCCGTTTAATGTTACAGTACCAGGAGTCAATATCGTTCCATTTGGAAGTGGATCTGTTAGTTGCACGTTAGTTGCAGCTGTATTTCCACTGTTTGTAATGAAGATTGTATAACTTATCGTTTCGCCAATTGTGGCAAATTGTTTGTTTGTTGATTTTGTTAATGTTAAATTCGCGTTGTTAATTTGAGTGGAAACAAGATTAGAAGAGATATTTTTTGTAATTGGTGATTGGCTAGGATTGACAGTATATTGATAAGAAGCGCTTGATCCATTAGATACGACATTTGACGCGGGTATTGTGTTTACTACTACTTGAAAGGAAACATTTTTTGTTGAGCCAGTTGGGATAGATCCAATGTTCACACCGTTAGCAGGATTTGCTCCAACTTGTGTCGTTCCATCTATTGTTAAACTGTTTAGAACAAAAGTTGTTCCAGTAGGAATGACATCTGTAAAAATAACATTGTTCGCATTCGTATTACCTGTACCTGTAAAGGAAACAGTGTACGTTAGCGTATCACCAATATCTGCAAAATTTTTATCTACTGCTTTTGCCATAGTTACAGTAGCGTTATTCACTTGAGTAGATACGATATTCGTCGTATCAGTCCCGCTTACTGCAGGCTGATTTGGCACAGGAATGTATTGATATGTTGTTGTACCACTATTTAATATTGGATTTGTTTGGGGGATAGAAGGAACGAATACTTGAAATGAAATAGTAGTAGTAGAATTTGCAGCAATGGTTCCAATGGATATACCATTAGCGGGATTCGCTCCAGCTTGAATAACTCCGTTAACAGTTACACTTCCTGGAATGAAAGTAGTCCCACTAGGAATTGGATCCGTATATATAACGTTCGTTGCAGCGATATTTCCTATATTAGCTAAGGCAATACTGTAAGTTAACGTTTCACCAATGTCAGTAAAGATTTTGTTAACTGATTTTGTTCCATTAATATCTGCGAGGTTAATTTGTGTTCCTGCAGAGTTGCTTGTTGCAAGACCGTTAAAAGTCGTTCCTCCGGCAATCGGTGTATATTGAAATGTAATATTCGCAGTGTTAGAGATAGGATTTTGACTTGGAAGAGAAACGACAGTCGCTTGGAAAGCTACTGTACGAGAAGAGCCATTATTAATTGTCCCCAGAGATATACCGGCGACCGGATTTGCGTTTGTTTGTGGTACGTTATCTATCGTTACGCTTCCAGGTATAAAGGAAGTACCGTTAGGGAGAACATCTGTAAAAGTAACGTTATTTGCAGGAAGAAGCCCGGTGTTAGGAACAGTAACTGTATAGGTTAGAATATCTCCAATTGTAGCGACACTTTTATTCACGCTTTTAGTTGCTTGTATATTAGGTGAGTTTATATTGATTTGTAAACCGACTGTATTTAACATATATGCATCCCCGTTAGTAGTTAAACGAATTGAGGCAGATACTTGGGAATTTGTTAAATAAGGAGAAATATCAATGGAAGTAATGTCCCATCCTTGTCTTCCAGCGGAGATATTTGTACTTGTAGAGGCACTCTGGTTTCGCGTTCCAAATGTACCAGTTGTATCTAAGTTCCCTGCAGCATTATTAATTTGAGAACCGAAGAAATTATTAACAGCATTATTTGGCCCAGATAATGCATTTAATGAACTGAAATTTGGTCCAAATAAAGCTTGATCCCCAGTTAAATCAGCATCCCCTTCAGTAGAACTTAAAAATAATCTCCCGCTTACAGGTCCCCCGGCAGGTGTTAAAAACCCTGAGACAGATACATCTGCACTACCGGTTTCTACAGAAACGCGGTTACCAGCTACGTAAATTGTTAAATTTCTTGCGGGTAAGGAACCGTTTTGATAAGCGACAATAAGCGTCCATCCTGCAGAATTAATGGCTCCATTAGAAGCGTCTAAAGGATCTACAAGTCCAGGAACAGAACCTGTTGTATAAGATCCAGATCCAGCAGCTTGAACGAGTGACGTTACATCCGCTGATCGTGTGTAAAATCCAAATGTGACAGATCCAGAAACGAATGTTTGATTTGAAGCTGTAACAGCCGAAGGGGTAATTGAGTATGTTGACACAGGTGTTGTAAAAGAAACGGGGTTTCCTAATACACTCGTAATGTTTTGATCACGAGATAAATAGTTTCCACCCCAAACGAGTTCTGCGTAAAGAATAGTACTACCAGCAGGGATATTCAAAATAGCGGTAGAACTATTTTGTGTATAGTTTAATGTTGTACCAGCAGGAAAAGTCGTTACTTGTAAAGCAGTATTCGTAGTTACGAATGCACCAATTGCCCCGATTGTACCAGCACGGTTTTGATTACTAATTTTACTTAACCCGAGTGTATTACCTGTAATTGCGAGTGCGCCGTTAGTGGTGGTAGAAAATCGATTCGTAATGGGCATGTTGTCACCTCATTTACAATATAGTCTTGGTCAAAATAGGATATGTGTGTGACAGATAAAGTGAAACATGTACAAGTTGATTTGATAATAATGATTTAAATGTCTAGATAAGGGGATGGGGAATGATTGGATTGAAAATAAGAGTGGATCGTCTTAGAAAAGAAAATATAGAGGATATTGTTGCATTATCTTCTTATATTGGCTGGGATTATAACAGAGAAGAAATTGAGACTATTTTTGACTCAGGTATTGTATACGGTGTGTGGAATGGGAGGAAGGAACTTATTGCTAGCGCGGCAATTATATTATATGGGGAGAAATTAGCGTCTATCGGAATGGTGATTGTACATCCGATTTATAAGGGAGGTGGGATCGGAAAGGCGATAACGAATTCATGCATTATGACTGTATCAGCTCAAACTCCAATAATGCTTATTGCTACGGATGAGGGAAAGCCTTTATACGAAAAGTTAGGGTTCAAGTCAGTGAGCTATGTTTCTAAATACATATGCAACTCATACAATGTGAATCATAAATGTGTAGAAAATGAAGAATGTATGATGGATTATGAAGAGGTTGATTTAGAAGAAATAATAAAAATAGATGAATATGCGTTTGGAACAAATAGAAAAGTATTTTTAAAGAAAAGAATTATACAAAGTGAACAATGCATCGTTGTAAAGGACAACAAACAAAATGTATTAGGTTACGGTTTAAGTATACAAACACTAGAAAATAAAATAATAGGTCCGGTCGTTGCTGAAAATGATGCGATGGCAATGAGAATTGTACATTATTTAGCAAGAGAACATCATGGTAAAGTAAGAATTGATGTACCAGAGGGTAAAAAAGATTTTATAAATCAATTAGAGGCTGTTGGCTTTCAAAAGGTTAATACACCACCAATTATGATGAGAAATAGTGAACAATTATTAAAACGGAATAATGGGCTCTATAGTATTGCAGCGCAAATTTTCGGATGAAAAAGAATCCTTCTGAATGAAGGATTCTTTTTACTAATCACGATATTGGTCGTGAGTGGGTTGAAAAAGGTCTTCCTCGACATCTCTAACCATTGAAAAATGATCAACATTATAATGTCCATGTAGAGTTTTATTATGATGACCAATAATTTGCTCTGCAGATAATACGTTAGAATCAGTTGTGGAATGACCGTTTTTAATTAATGTAACATCAAATCCTTGTACAGTAGCTGTTCTAACTGCGGTGTCGATGCAATGTTCTGTTTTACATCCACCGATAACGATATGATTAATTTTTTCTTCTTTTAAAAGTTCAAGTAGAGAAGTGCCATAGAATGAGTTTGTTGCTGCTTTATTAATAAGGATTGCAGACTGAGGTACTTTAATTTCATTATGTACTTCAAATCCTTCTCCACTACCAGAAGCAACATCGATATCTTTTACGAAAACAATAAGGGCATTTGCATCTATCGCTTTCTGTACGGCTGTATTTAGTGTAGATAATAACTCGGTTTTACGAAAAACTTCTTTTTCTTGTTCATTTCCATCCATTAATTCTTGCTGCGCATCGATAATTAATAGTGCTTGTTTCATCGTGTCTCCCCTTTAATATGAAATAAGTTCCACTATACATATTCATTCATATTACAAGGAAATCCTCTATTGTCTATGCAGTAGACGATAGATTTACAAAGTTGTCAAAGAAATTTCATTCTCATAGCGTGTAAAAACATGTATGATAGGAGATGGAGAATTTTTGAGTAGGTGGGAATAACATGCAAACAGTAGAAGATTATCTTTCATTCTTACATACGAAAGGATTTAAATTATCAGAGGAAGCACAAGGATTTATTATGTTCGGACAAGGATATACTGGTGCATCTGATGGTATTGTGAACGCGGCAATAGAAGCGACAATTAAACATCAATTACAGTTTGATGGAAGTTATTTTGTTGCGTTATTAGAACGATTGAAAGAAGAAGAAATTACAGATAAAAAAAGCGCTAAGGCTTTTATGCGAAAGTTACAAGCGTAACTTCACGCAGCCTGCGCTTCTTTTTTTGTTTTGGAAGGTAATTCAACAAAAACCATGCCTAGGAAAATACATAGACATCCGATAATAGCAGAAATAGAAAGTTGTTCGTTTGCAACGAGAACGCCTGTTAATGCAGCAAAAACGGGCTCCATTGCGAAAATAATTGCTACTCTCGTTGGAGACGTATGTTTTTGTGCAGATGTTTGAATGAAAAAAGCAATGGATGTCGCGAATAGGGAAGTTAGAAATAGAGCGAATAAAAAAGAAGAATTCGTCCATAGTGCTACTGAAAATAATTTTTCCCAATCTTCAAACAAAAAGGCGCAAATAGAAGAAAACATACCGACAGCTAATACTTGCGACGTGCTTAATAATAAAGGTGATATTTTCTTAGAGAAGAAGCCGTTAACGAGAATATGAGCAGCGAAAGCAACTGCACAACCGAGAACGAGTATATCGCCGATGTTTAATTGAAAAGAATCACCAGCTGTTAATAAGTATAAACCTGCTGTTGCTACAGCAATACCAAATACGATAAAAATAGTAGCTTTTTGTTTTAAAAAGATAAAAGATAGAATTGGTACCATAACGATACTAAGCCCTGTTAAGAAGCCTGCTTTTGAAGAAGTTGTATAAAGTAAGCCGAATGTTTGTAATACATAGCCAATACATAAAAAGAATCCAACGATTAATCCAGCGAGGCTACTCTGTTTTATATCTTGTTTTGAAGATTTTTTTGAGAAAATCATTTGAACGAATAATAAAATAATTCCAGCGAATAAAAAGCGAATACCATTAAAAGTAAATGGACCAACGAAAGACATAGCATTTTGAACGACAACAAATGTAGCTCCCCAAATAAAAGAGACGAATAATAACGCAAGAGGAGCAATCCAATCTTTTTTCACACTCATCCCCCCGTTAATTTTGTAAGATAGCTTTTCTAGCTAATTCATCAGCAACTTTATTTTGACTACTTGGAATCCACTTAATAAAAAAGAGATCAAAACTTTTTATGTACTGTAATGCTTCCTCTAATAGTGGTGCAAACATTTTATTTTTTGCGTATTCTTTTTCAACAGCTCGCTCGACAAGTTGCGAATCTGTACGAAAAGAGACAATGTTATAATTATGCTCCGTGCAATATTTTAATGCCGCAAGTAAAGCGTGGTATTCTGCTTCATGATTGGACATTCTCCCAAGGGGCAGTGATAATTGTACAGCTGGTTGCACCCCTTTAATAAACACGCCTGCACCAGAAGGACCAGGATTTCCTTTTGATGCACCATCAATATATACTTCAATCAAAATGAGAAACCTCCATATTATAAGATGATCCCCTACTTATATGTTTCCTTGAAGTAGGGGATAGAGTAACTTAGCCGATTGTAATACTATAACGACATGTAAATGTTTCATTCGCTTGTAAAGATTGAATTCCTTTTTTTTCCTTGAAATCTTTTGCTGGATTTACTTCATCAGCAATACCGTACCAAGGTTCAATACATAAGAAAGGTGCGTTCTCGCCTGGTGTCCACACGCCAACAAATGGGAATCCATCAAATTCTACTTTTACAAATTTATTATGTTTATGAGAACGAATAGAGATTTCATCCGTATTCATATTTTCAAAAATAAGCGCATCATTTTTGAATAAATCGTATGTAAGTGGTAATTCATTCGTATTTTCAGCAATTAATTGTTTTTTACTTGAAAGGTAAGGTCCTTCTAATACGCTTGTTTCTAAGCGTTCAGAATCATTAAATGATAAATGATAATCTGTAAATGATTCGCCCTCTAATAAGGGGAAGTTGAAACCAGGGTGTGCTCCGATTGAGAAGAACATCTCTTTTGAAGCAGGATTATTTACTTCATATGTTACATGAACGATTTGTTCATCTAGTTCATAAGAAACGAGTAATTCGAATTCGTATGGGTATTTTTTTAATGTCTCTTCATTACTAGTAACAATGTAAGTGATTTTTGTTTCACTTTGTTCTTTTACAGAGAATGTAAGATCACGAGCAAAGCCGTGCTGTGTTAAAGAATATGGTTTACCATCTACGTAGTATGTATTATCTACTAATCGGCCGACAATTGGGAATAAAATTGGTGCGCGGCGCCCCCAATAAGTAGAATCGCCTTGCCATAAGTATTCAGTGTTATCTTCTTTTAAGCGAACGCTTTGTAATTCTGCACCATTGTCAGAAATGGAAACGATCACTTTTTCATTTTGAATTGTTGCTGTCATGAAGTGAAACCTCCTAAAACTTTCATATGTTTTATTATACGTTGTCCAAAAGAAAAAAGGTAGTTAATGATAGGGATCTATTGACGAAAGAGTGTGTATTGCGTAGAATATAATCTTGTTGCTTAAAAAACGAATAACGTGGTTCGAAACCATCCCACGTAAAAAAACTAAGGAGATTTTGTCATGAATATTAGAACATTAGTCGGTAATGGTATTTTAGCGGCATTATATATTGCTGTTTCTATGCTGATTCAGCCATTTGGCTTTACGAATGTACAGTTTCGTATTTCAGAGATGTTTAATCATCTTGTTGTATTTAATAAGAAAGCAATTTACGGAATTGTATTAGGTGTATTTTTAACAAATCTCTTTTTCTCACCTATGATCGCTTACGATTTAGTATTTGGAGTAGGGCAATCTATTCTTGCATTAGTTGCAACGATTATTTCTATGCGATTTATTAAAGGTGTTTGGGCTCGTATGATTTTTAATACAGTTATTTTTACAATTACAATGTTTATGATTGCAATTGAACTTCATCTTGCATTTGATTTACCATTTATGTTGACTTGGTTAACATGTGCAATCGGTGAATTTGTTGTCATGGCGATTGGTATGCCTGTAATGTACTGGATTAATAAACGAGTACAATTTGAAAGATTTATGCAATAGATGAAAGAGCTATTCCTATAGGGATAGCTCTTTTTGTATGTAAGCAAATTGAATATAATGCTGTGACTCTTGATACAATATAATAAAATAAAGTGAGGCTTTCATTAGCTGACTACATATAAGAAATCTTATATAAGGGGAATCTAGTATGAAATATAAAATCCATTGGTTGTATAAAACAAAGAGCGGATTACAGACGGAATTAACGACAAATTATATGAACATAGAAGATGCATTGCAATTTGCAGAGGATTTCGAGAAAACAGGAAGAGTGAAAGAACTATCATTTTATGATGAAATGGATGCAGAATGGTCATTAAAGGAAATGAAAAAGCTGAGTAAACAAGTGGAGGAAGAGCCCCAAGAAATACTCGTTTATTTTGATGGCGGTTATGATGTACAGACGAAAGAAGCTGGAGTAGGTGTATGTGTATACTATAAAAAAGGAAATACAAAATACCGAATTCGCCGTAATGCATATATAGAAGGTATATATGATAATAATGAAGCGGAATATGCATCATTACTATATGGCATGAATATACTCGAGGAATTAGGAATTAAGTATGAAGCAGTTACACTTCGCGGCGATTCTCAAGTTGTACTGCAGCAATTGGCTGGAGAATGGCCGTGTTATGATGAGCATTTAAATCATTATTTAGATCAAATTGAACAAAAAGCGAAGCAAATGAAATTAAAACTTGTATGTGAGCCGATATCTAGAAAACAAAATAAAGAAGCGCATCAATTAGCTACGCAAGCATTAGAAGGAACAGTCATTGATAGTCATAAAGAAATAACCGAATAGAGAGGTGCAAAGTTGGATAAAAAGCAACTCATTACAGAGGTAAATGACTTATTAGAAACGTATTGTGAAGGATGTTTTTTGCGAGAACATAATCGAAAGACAAATAGTAAGTATTATGCTCATTCCTTTTGTATACGACAATGTACAGTTGGAGAAACATTGAAAAAGTATGGAGAACAGTTATCATGAAAAAACATCCAGAGAAAATTCTCTGGATGTTTTTTAGTGTCTTGCTTCATTTAATTGATGCTCGCATTTACTTAATTTCTTTTCCTCATTCATTAAAAATGGCTCATCTAAATCTGTCGCAACAGATTTCATAATTTCAAGCTGAGAGCGAGCGGCTTCTACAGCAGTAGTTGCATGCTCTAATGTATCTGGATCCATTGAAATTGTCGCTGATCCTACCATTTTTTGTGCTGTTTCTACACGGAATTTCACTTCTTCAAAATCATTTACTTCTGATCCCATTATTACTTCCTCCTTTGTATATTGCGCATTTCACATAGTTTTTGCTCTGTAAAACGGAAATATACAAAGGAATAACAAAGGAGGTTACCAAGTAAGGTAACCTCCTGTTATATGTTGGATTAAAGTTTTACTACGTTAGCAGCTTGAGGTCCGCGGTTTCCTTCAGTGATATCGAAAGATACTTCTTGACCTTCTTCTAAAGCTTTGTAGCCGTCACCTTGAATAGCAGAGAAATGTACGAATACATCGTCAGCGCCTTCCATTTCGATAAATCCAAAACCTTTTTCGTTGTTAAACCATTTTACTTTTCCTTGCATGCTACAATTCCTCCTAAAAACATTTGCTTTTTTCATTTAGTGAAATTCATTTGAAAGATAATATAAACTAAAAATGCTATAATCTTGAATATTCTGCTAAATGATTAATTTAAATATACACGAATTGGTAGAAATTAGTCAAGTAAGCGATTTTATTTTTTTGTATTTTTAAATAATTTTCCAGCCGAATTTTTAAATAGGTATAGGACAGGCCGAGTATGTAATATTCTTAATTGAATGCTATACATAATGAGGTGAAAGAAAGAATGAATGAGTCTTATTTATTAGATAATGAAGGAATGAGAACGAGAACTGACATACCAAATTGGGTTACAAAAGAATTTCAAAATTTTTCGAGTGTCGTGCTAGAACCAACTTTCCCGTGTTATTTCGGCTTAACAGCTTTAAAAAAGAATGAACTTCGTTATTCATTTCTCTCTCATAATGATTGGAGTCATTTGCCACATACAATGTTATCTTTTTTAGAGTTAATGAAAGAGCGCCCAATTGTAAGAAGAGGGTTCTTTCTTTTTGTGGAACCGGAATGTGAGGAACAATCACTGGAATATTATCGTGATTACTTTTGGAAAGTACTACAATATTTACATGAAAACGATGATCAAACATGGCCGAAGCAAATTCCGGAAGACCCAGACCATTACTTATGGGAATTTTCATTTGGTGGTGAACCGATATTCGCATTTGGAAATGCGCCAGCTTATAAACAAAGAAAAACTAGGCATTTAGGAAATTCTCTCGTTATTGGGTTTCAACCACGCACCATCTTTGATGGATTAGAAGGGGATCGCCCTAAAGGAGCATATTCAAGACAAACGGTCCGAGATCGAGTTGAAAAGTGGGATCAGCTGCCGAAACATCCTAATATTAGTCATTATGGTGATCCAGATCATCGCGAATGGAAACAATACTTCATAGGAGACGATGTAGAGGTGGTAAAAGGAAAATGTCCTTTTCTTCATAAGTTAGAAAAGTAAGAGCCATCATCCAGATGGCTCTTTTGTATATTTTGGATAAAAAAGGGTATTTTAGTAGTAAATATTTTGATGAAAGCTAGTCTATTTTTAATCATTACAACATTACTTAATAGTAAAGGAAGTAGAAAGGATAGAGCGATGTTTGGAGCGATTATACAACAAATTGTATTAGGTATTTCATTAGCTGCGCCAGTAGGTCCGATTAATATTGAAATGTTAAAACGAGGAATTGAACGAGGTTTTTGGCATGCGTGGGTTGTTGGAATTGGTGGGATGACTGCAGATATTTTGTTTATGCTTCTCATCTACTTCGGTTTATCTTCTGTGTTTATGTATACATATGTACAAGCTTTTATGTATTGCACAGGGTTTTTCTTATTATTTTATTTAGGATTTCAAAGTGTAAAACAAGGAATTTCCCACACGAATATGGAATATAAAAAGGAAGAGGTAGGTGGCCTGAAACAATCGTTTATGGCAGGTTTTTTAATTGCGATATCCAATCCATTAAATCTTGTTTTTTGGTTTGGTATATACGGAAGTACACTTAGCTCATTGCTTACGAAGGTAACGAAACAAGAAGCATTTTTGTACAGTCTTTGTATTATCGTTGGCATTATTTTATGGAATTTAAATATTGCTTTTTCTGTCCATTTTGGCAGAACTTTATTAAAGCAAAAAGCACTTGGCTATATAACAGCCGGAGCAGGTATTATTTTAGTAGGATATTCTATCCATTTTGCATACAAAGCTTTACAGTTGTTCACATAAGATTGAAGGGGAGATTTTTATGTATCGAACCACTATTGACGGAAAAGAAATTATTATTACGTTAGCACCAAAAATCCGAAAAGAAATTACTGATAGGAATCCACTATATGAAGCGGTATTTCATACTGCAGCAAGATTACTACAAACAAAGCAACCGACGTTTGCGGTAAATCATGAAATATTTGGGCTCATTATTGGAGAGGTACAAAGAGGAGAAGTAACAGTGTTTGCGGTGGAACATATTATTCCAAAGCAAAATATATTTGGATCGAACAATTTTTTCTCGACAATAGAGCAGCAGGCAAATTTGTAAAGTGAATAGAATAAAATAAAAAATAAAAGAAATAGTCGTAACGATATGTTGCGGCTGTTTTTTTGGAAAAGGGGGAAGGAAGATGAAGAGAGTGGGGAAAGAGTTCTTTTTACAACATGATATCGTTATTATGTATAGTATTTTATTTGTTTTTATCATTATTTTAAAAATGCAATTTTTCACATGGATCGGTATGTTCGCGTGTTTGTTTGGGATTGTTTTTTATACGCTTAACGAATATATGACACATCGATTTTTATTTCACTTAAAGCCACCTAAAAACGTATTTTTATTAAAAATGTTAAGAAGATTACATTATGATCATCACGTATATCCAGATGATTTAAAACTATTATTTTTGCCTGTATGGTTTAGTATACCTAGTTTTACTATATATTTACTTATATCATACGCTATAACAAAAAGTGTTACTATTACACTTTCATTCGGAATTGGAATGATTATTATGCTTCTCGTTTATGAATGGAAACATTATATTGCACATAAGCCAATTCGTCCGTTCACTAAGTTTGGACGATGGCTCAAAAAACAGCACATATTACACCATTATAAAAATGAAAAGTTTTGGTTTGGTGTTTCAAATCCCGTATTCGATTTCATATTTGGAACGCTTAAAGATGGAAAGGACGTTGAATTAAGCGAAACAGCTCGTAATTTAGAAAAAGAGAAAAAGACAGAAGTAGTGCGATAAGCACTACTTTTTTATTCTGTTTTAATGGGCATCAAATCTTGACTGGTATGAGATTGAAGTACGTAATTTTTATGTTGAAAAAGTATATTAAAAATTTAGGGGAAATTGCCGAAAAATGTCTATCGAAAAATCTTTGCAGGAATGTATGGATTGTCTAAAATGGAAATAAGTTTCTGAATATTTATAAAATTCAGCCTTTAGGTATGCAAGGGGGAATTGTATTTTCAGTAAGAGAGGGGAATGGGAATGAAAAGAGATGATACGTCAGCACGTAAGTTACAAAATGAAGTGAATTATACAGAGGTTGTTCAGTCAGAAGAATTTCAATTGCTATTAAATACGAAAAAGAAGTTTATCGTTCCGATGAGTATTTTCTTTTTAAGCTTTTTTATTGCATTACCTATTTTAACATCGTATTCAAAGGTACTCAATACACCAGCATTTGGGGATGTTACGTGGGCATGGGTGTTTGCATTTGCGCAATTTATCATGACGTGGTCATTATGTATGATTTATAGCAAAAAAGCAGAATCCTTTGATGAAATCTCGCAAAAAATTCTACAAGATATGCAAAAAGGGAGGGGCTGACTTTGAATATAACCGCTTTTGCACTATTTTTAATCATCGTTCTTGGTACACTCGTCATAACTTATTTTGCATCAAAGAAAACAAAAAATGCAAGTGAGTTTTATACAGCTGGAGGAGGATTAACTGGTTGGCAAAATGGTCTGGCCATTGCGGGAGATTACATGTCTGCTGCGTCATTTCTTGGTATAGCCGGAGCGATCGCATTAACTGGGTTTGATGGGTTCTTTTATAGTATCGGCTTTTTAGTTGCTTATTTAGTTGTTCTATACCTTGTTGCAGAACCGCTTAGAAATTTAGGGAAGTACACGTTAGCGGATATGATTGCGGCACGTTTTGATGCGAAAAAAGTTCGCGGCGTTGCAGCGCTTAATACAATGACGATTTCGATTTTTTATATGATTGCACAATTAGTTGGGGCTGGTGCACTTATTAAATTATTATTAGGGATCGAATATACGACATCAGTTTTAATCGTTGGTACATTAATGACAGTGTACGTTATTTTTGGCGGAATGACTGCGACGAGTTGGGTACAAATCGTTAAGGCTGTACTACTTATGGCTGGTACATTTATTATTTCTGTTATCGTTTTCTCAAAATTTAATTTTAGTGTGACTGAAATGTTCGCGCAAATGAAAACTGCTACTCCGTTAAAAGATTCGTTTTTAAATCCAGGAGTAAAGTATAAGGATGGTCTTGATACACTGTCTTTAAATTTAGGACTAGTTCTTGGTACTGCCGGATTACCCCATATTCTTGTTCGCTTTTTTACAGTACGTGATGCAAAAACGGCACGGCAATCTGTTGTGTACGCTACGTGGTTAATTGGCGCATTTTATATTATGACAATCTTTTTAGGATTTGGGGCAGCAGCATTTGTAGGGAATGAGGCAATTATGAAAGCAAACCCTGCTGGTAATATGGCAGCACCTTTATTAGCTAAAGCGTTAGGTGGAGATTTCTTATTTGCTTTCGTTTCAGCAATTGCCTTTGCAACTATTTTAGCTGTAGTGGCAGGCCTTGTATTAACAGCAGCATCAGCATTTGCACATGATTTTTATAATGAAATTATTCGCAAGGGGAAATCAACGGAAAAAGAGCAAGTTTCAATGGCTCGCTATGCGTCTATTGGGGTAGCGGTATTATCCATTATACTAGCGTTATTTGCTCAAACATTGAACGTAGCATTTTTAGTTTCATTAGCATTCGCAGTTGCAGCGAGTGCAAATCTACCAGTTATATTATTCACAATATATTGGAAGCGCTTCAATACAACAGGTGCTATTTCGGGTATGGTCGTTGGTCTTGTATCAGCAATTGTTCTCGTAGCATTAAGTCCAAATGTTTGGAACCCTGTAGCTGGAAAAGCTATATTTGTGGGGGAAGCGATTTTCCCATATACGACACCTGGAATTATTTCAATTCCGCTTGGATTCCTTGCAGCATATTTAGGAACAGTTTTATCTAGTAAGAAAGAAGATGCTGCGAAATTTGATGAGATTCTTGTAAAATCTAATACAGGTCATGGTGTTAGTGATGCATCGTCGCATTAAAAAAAGAGGGGCTTTTCGATATATAAGAAAAGCTCCTTTTTCTTGTAAATATTACTGTATTGTAAGTAGGATTTTGTCTTAATTTTGTGGAATGAAAATAAGCAGGGAGAAATTTAAATCATCATGGCACCAGCGCAGCTTTTGTGAAAAATAAGTTGTTATGGAAGGTGGAAGAAATGATGAAAACGAAACAGACTGATGAATTATTAGCAAAAGATGAGCAATATGTTTGGCACGGAATGCGTCCCTTTAGTCCAAATAGTACAATGGTAGGGGCAAAAGCAGAAGGGTGCTGGGTTGAAGATATAGAAGGGAAAAGATATTTAGATGGTATGAGTGGTCTTTGGTGTGTGAATAGTGGATACGGAAGAAAAGAGCTTGCAGAGGCGGCTTATAAGCAATTACAAACATTATCATACTTTCCGATGTCACAATCGCATGAACCGGCTATAAAGCTTGCAGAAAAATTAAATGAGTGGCTTGGAGGGGAGTATGTTATTTTCTTCTCTAATAGTGGCTCGGAAGCGAACGAAACGGCTTTTAAAATAGCAAGGCAATACTATGCTCAAAAAGGTGAACCGCATCGTTATAAATTTATGTCACGTTACCGTGGGTATCATGGAAATACAATGGCAACGATGGCAGCGACGGGACAAGCACAGCGTAGATATCAATATGAGCCATTTGCTTCAGGATTTTTACATGTAACACCGCCAGATTGTTATCGTATGCCTGAAATAGAAAGAGAGAACATTTATGATGTAGAATGTGTAAAAGAAGTAGATCGCGTTATGACATGGGAATTAAGTGAAACGATTGCAGCTTTTATTATGGAACCAATTATTACGGGCGGAGGCATTTTAATGCCGCCACAAGACTATATGAAAGCTATTCATGAAACGTGTCAAAAACACGGTGCACTTCTCATTAGCGATGAAGTAATTTGCGGTTTCGGACGTACAGGAAAAGCATTTGGATTTATGAATTATGACGTTCAGCCGGATATTATTACGATGGCAAAAGGGATTACGAGTGCATATTTACCGTTATCAGCGACAGCTGTGAAAAGAGAAATATATGAAGCATTTAAAGGGAAGGGAGAATATGAATTCTTCCGTCATATTAATACATTTGGTGGAAATCCTGCGGCTTGTGCATTAGCGCTTAAAAACTTGGAGATTATGGAAAATGAAAATTTAATTGAGCGGTCTGCACAAATGGGCTCGCTTTTATTAGAGCAATTAAAAGAAGAAATTGGAGAGCATCCACTTGTTGGGAATATTAGAGGGAAAGGTCTACTAGTTGGAATTGAACTAGTAAATGATAAAGAGACGAAAGAGCCAATTGATAACGACAAAATTGCAAGTGTTGTAAATGCTTGTAAAGAAAAAGGGTTAATTATAGGACGAAACGGCATGACAACAGCAGGATATAATAACGTCTTAACGTTAGCACCACCACTTGTTATTTCAAGTGAAGAAATCGCCTTTGTTGTTGGAACGTTGAAGACAGCGATGGAACGCATTTAATGAACGAAGCGAGTCGTAATACGGCTCGCTTTTGTTTATTATGTGAAATATGATACATTTTCAAAGGGAGGGGAATTTTTATGAAGAAATATGATCCTAGTCAACATTATCACATCGGATATTATGAAGATGGATATGATTTAGAAGTGACGGCGTACAAAAGAATAAATGAACCAGTTTGGGATGCTTATATTCTGCACTTCGAGGCAGACGATTTTTATAAAAAAGTGGAGGAAATGAAACTAGGTGAATATATAGATGATTACGGCATTATGGTGTATTCATTTAGTAATGATATGGATGATGAAGAAGCACGAATTATTTTTGAAAAAGGGTTAAAAAAGAACGAGATTGTTTAAAGATAAAATGAAAAAAGAGATTACTATCTTATAAGATAGTAATCTCTTTTTATTGTAGAAAGCTTATTTACTTGCTTTCATTGCTTTATCTTTAGCACCAAAAGTGTATTTTAACATTGGTGGTGTAATCATTGTAGTTAAAATAACGACGATAACGATAGCTGTAAAGTAATCTTGTGCTAAAAGACCTGAAGACAGTCCTGTTCCTGCGATGATAAGTGCAACTTCACCACGAGAAACCATTCCAGCCCCGATAATGGCAGAAGACTTAGCGTCAAATCCAGTCATTCGTGCACCGAATCCACAACCAATTAGTTTCGTTAATACAGCGATTACTGTTAATGCTAGGATGAACCAAATTTGATTGCCAATACCGTCAAATGTAATATTCATACCGATACTAACGAAGAACACTGGAACGAACATAGCGTAAGCGATTGGTTCTACTTTCTTTTCTACTTCATGTTTGTAGTTCGTTTGAGAAATAGCGATACCAGCTGCGAAAGCACCGATAATACCAGCAATTCCTAATAATTCACCGAAATATGCGAATGAGAAACAGATGATAAGAGCCGCACTTACGATAGACTCAGATACGCGCAGTGGTGATAACCAGCGCATGATTGCAGGAACACCTTTCCATCCGATTAAAATAATAGAAGCGAAGAATACAACTTTCTTCAAGATAACCATTGTTAAGTTAACATCGTCTGTACCTAAGAAGCTCATTGCAAATGCTAATAAAATAACAACAAGAATGTCATCAAATACAGCTGCGCCAAGCATAGTTGTACTTTCACGTGTTTTCATCTTTCCTAAATCACGAAGTGTTTGTACGGAAATACTAACACTTGTCGCACATAGAAGTAATCCTAAAAATACAGCATTTCCTTGTTCCATTCCCATAACAAGACCAGAAACGTAACCACCTACGAATGGAAGAAGGATACCTCCAAGTGCAACTGCTAAAGAAGAATTACGATTTGCGTTTAATTCCTCTAAGTCTGTTTCAAGTCCTGCCATAAACATTAAAAGAATAACACCGACATTACTTAATTGTGTTAGAAGCTCTGAATTTTCAATCCAACCTAATATAGCTGGACCGATAACGATACCGACAATTAATTTACCTAGTACAGAAGGTTGACCTAGTCTAACACTAAGATCACCAGCAAGCTTTGTACTTAATAAAATAAGTGCAATTTGAAAGAAAAATTCGAAATCCATCGGATCCTCTCCTCATCATTTTTATTTTTATCATACGATTTCTCGGAATTTGCCTAATGAAAATATGTAAAACACATTAAACAAAGGGTCTGATTACGAGTTCTTTTGAACTCGTAATTTGAACCTGTAATTAATATATAATAAAATGTATGAAAAATCAATGAAAAAATAGCAGATTTTCATGATAGGATTCGATTTAGGTATGGAGGGAACCACTATATAATAAGAAGAAATAAGGCTACATTTTTTATGAATTGGAGAAGGATATATGTTATTAAATAAACGTTTTACAATTGGAGAAATGGCAAAAATGCATAATATAGCGGAATCTACTTTACGCTATTATGATGAAAAGGGGATTTTTCATCCGTCTATTGTGGACCCGCAAACAAATTATCGCTATTATACAATCGATCAATTTTCACTATTAGATACGATTAAATTTTTACGCCAATTAAATATTCCATTAAAGGAAATTAAGAAATATATTGATGAAAGAAATCCAGCATACGCACTCAATTTACTGGAAAAACAACAAGAAATGATGTTGAAAAAACAAAGAGACATTGAGTATGCTTTGGCGAAAATGGAACATAGAATTCATTTAATAAAGAAGGCGACAAAAGCAGAAACCGATCGAATTGTTATTAAAAAGATACCGAAAAGAAAAATAACAGCGATTGCAGTGGCGCCGAATACGACAGATGATATGTTTGATTACTATATTCATTCGCTTCAAAAAAATATGAAGCAAATGGATGATAGTCTATTTTCAGGAGATATAGGTGTGACAATTTCCAAAAAAGCATTCATGCAAAATGAATTTCAAGCATATAGCAGTGTGTTTATTCTTTTGGATTATATGCCGTATGAAGTGCATACTTCAGATGAAATTAAAGAAAGTTTATTTGCTTGTTCTTATCACCATGGACCATATGAAGAAACAGATGCAACGTATAGGGAGTTACTTTCATACATTGATAAAGAAGGTTACGAAGTGAATGGAGATTCGATTGAGATTGGGTTGATTGATTGGTCTGTAACAGAAAATCCAGAGGAGCAAGTAACAGAAATTCAAATTCCTATAATGAAAAAACAAAGCAATAAGATGTAGGACTCGTATCATTACAAACTGGCATCAAACACGATAATTCAGTTACCTATTTTTTAATTCTCTATTGACCTTCAAGTAACTTGAAGGTTTAAACTATGAACAGAGCATTGAAAAAGGAGCATTTATATGATGGAAACAACAGAAAAATTAAGAGAAAAACCAATAAAAAGTTTATTTATTTCTTATTTAATACCAGCTGTTCTTGGAATGGTATTAATGTCAGTTAATATTGTGATTGATGCGGTTATGATTAGTCGGGGAGTTGGAGCGAACGGATTAGCAGGAGTAAACGTGGCTATTCCAGCGTTTTCAATTTTCTTCTCTATTTCATTATGGATTGGAATGGGCGGAGCAACGTTATATTCCATTGCACTAGGTGAAAATAAATTAGAAAGAGCAAGGTCTATTTTTACTCAATCCATGACGGTAGCAGTAATTATCGTAGGTGTTTTAGCAGCGATTTGCTTATGGAGAATAGAAGATTTAGCATACTTATTTGGTGCAAACGAAGTGATTTTACCGTATGCTTTAGACTATTTACACGTATTATTAACATTTGGAATGATATACGTTTTAGAAAATATTTTAAGTACATTTATACGAAATGACGGAAATCCTAATTTAGCAATGGCAGGTCTAGTTGTAACGGCTGTATTAAATATAGTGTTTGACTATATCTTTATTTTCATCTTTGGATGGGGCGTAACAGGTGCTGCCTCAGCAACTATTCTTTCAGCAGCGATTGGTTTCCTTGTATTATTAACTCACTTCTTTAGAAAAAGTAGTATTTTAAAATGGACGAAATTCCATTTTGAATGGGATACAGTTAAACAAATTATGGTAATTGGTTTCCCGAGCTTTACAGCAGAAAGCACAGTTGCAATTGTAACAATCGGTTTTAACATTGCATTCGTTCAATATGCAGGAGAAGTAGGAGTCGCTTCTTATGCGATGGTGAACAGTATTCATGCGATGACATTACTACTATTCTTCGGTGTTGGAGCAGCGTTACAACCGATCGCTAGTTTCCATTACGGGGCAAATTTATCAGAAAGATTGCGTGAAGGATTAAAGTTCGCTGTAAAAATTGCGGTAGTACTCGGTGGTATTGCAATAGTTATCGGATTATTCTTCGGGAAATATATTATTGGTCTATTTGATGTCCAATCTCCAGAGTTATTGGAGTTAACATTAACGGGTATTAGCTTGTTCTTTATCCAATATGTATTTTTAGGCTATAACATTGTGTATGGAGAGTACTTCCAATCAGTGCGACAAACGACAAAATCAGTGCTTATTATAATGAGCCGAGGGTTACTATTTATTATTCCATTATTATGGATTATGCCAAAATTATTTGGGATAAATGGAATTTGGCTCGTTATGCCAGTAGCTGAAGTATTGACAGCGATTATCGTATTTACGATGAATCGTATGAAACATCCTGTTCCGTTAAATATGACAGGAAAGAAAGAAGCGATATAATGAAGAAAATCCCCTTGAGCAAGTAAGGGGATTTTTTTACTCTTTTAAACTAATTGCAAAAGATCCATCTGTTTCTTGAACAGACGCGAAAGCAACGCTTTTAATATTAGTGATGCCTTTTTCTTTTAATTCTTTATATAACCATTTTTTGTCCTTATGAATTAACTTTAAGTTATCGTATTGAATTTGCGAATCAACAATAAGAGCAATTGGTAATCCAGCATACGTAACATCTATGTTCAAATCTTTTGGAGTTAATGGTACAAGTTCACGCTTTGGTAAAATGCTAATGGCTCCGTTCGCTTCTAAAATAGCATATTCAATTTCGTGAACACTTGGGTATCCTGCAACGCGAAGGTTAGACAGTAGTTCAGCAATTGGATATCTACTTTTTTGTAAGTTCTCAAAAATAATGTCACCATGTTTAATTAAAATAATGGGGTGTCCAAGAATAAAACGATTTAGTTTGTTTAGTAAGCTTAATTTTGTAAGAAGCAAATGTAAACATGTAATAACGACCATACCGAGAAAAGCTTGCAAAGCACCAGAGACTGGTATGGCCTGAAAAGCTAAATAAGATAAAAAGATAATAGCCCCAAAATCATGAGGCGTTAGTTGTGCTAAAGCAGATTTACCGAGCAATTTAAGTGATAGTAAAAATAAGATGAAAAAGAACGATACGTTACATAAAAAGAGAAGCAATAGAGACACTCCTTCGTGCAAAGTTGTACTTACTGTTCCCGAAAGAAATATAAATATTACTTTCTAGAGGATAAATTAGGCTGAATTGGAATTTGTCTGTATACAAACAAATAAATGGATATTATCATGAAAGAAGCAAAGAACTTAGGAGTATATGGATATGAAAAAGAAGAAAATAATTAAGTATATGATAGGCATTATAATGGTTTGCGCCGTTTATGCAGGATTTTTACAATATAACATTTATAAGCATGGGCAAATGAATGCTACCTACGATGCGGATTATATAATTGTATTAGGCTCGAAAGTAAACGGAACGAAACCGTCGTACTCATTGCAATATCGTATTGATAAAGCAGCTGAGTATTTACAATCACATGAGAAAACAATTGCTATAGTATCTGGAGGGAAAGGAAAAGGAGAAGATATTTCAGAAGCATTAGCAATGAAAAATGGATTAATGAAACTGAAAATTGCAGAAGACCGCATCATTATGGAAGATAAGTCAACGAGTACAGATGAGAATATTAAATTCTCAAAACCTTTAATTCCGGACAATATGAAAAAGGGAATGATCGTAACAAACGACTTCCATATGTTTAGAGCGAAAAAAATAGCAGCAAAACAAGGTTTACAATTAGAAGGTCTTCCGGCCGAAACACCGAAGCGAATTGTCATTTCATCGAATTTACGAGAGTATTTAGCCATTACTCAATATTGGTTTATGAATCGAATATAGAGAAAATAATCCCGCCTGAAATTTCAGGCGGGATTATTTTAGAGGGAAATCTTACAAATATGTCATGTTCATGAAAGGTAAAGCGATAGTTTCTAGAATGGATTCCTGACATAATGAAGATAACAAAAACTATTTAGAGGTGAGTCGGATGAAAGGAAATAATATATTATCTTCACTATGTTACTTTAGTATCTTTTTTGCACCATTTTTACTGCCAATTATCGTGTACTTCGTTGCGGAGGATGAAGTGAAATACCACGCGAAAAAAGCATTTTGGTCACATATTTTCCCGTATGCGATTTTATTTGGTGGATTAGCAGTATCCGGCATATATGGTTTAAGCTTCAATCAATCCGATGGTGCTGGAATTGGAATGATGATCACATATGCGGTGTTCATTCTTGTAGGGATTTATTACTTCATTTGGAATATCGTAAAAGGTATTAAAGTTTTGAAAACAGCGTAATAAGACAAGAAATAATTTGATGTAAATCTGTCGTTATTCGTCGGTAAGTCGATATATTCGAAAAATCGCTGATATATTTAAATTATCGTCAATAAAATTTCATTTACCGCACTAATAAACGTTTTAAAAAGAGCAATTCAAAAAGAATTGCTCTTTTTGTGCTTATAAGTTGTGAATATTGAAAAAGATATGTTAATTTTTCATTATGAAGAGAAAAAAGGAGTGATTTTCATGAATGAGATCATACATAAAATGGAGCAACACGTTTCAGTTCGTAAATATAAAGAAGAATCAATTCCGAAAGATGCAGTAGAAAGAATGGTGCAAGCTGCGCAACATGCCGCTTCCTCACATTTTGTACAGGCGTATTCTGTTATATATGTAACAGATCAAGACTTAAAGGTTAAACTAGCAGAGTTATCTGGAAATCTTCACGTGAAAGACTGTGCAGCATTCTTTGTTTGTTGTGCAGATTTAAAACGACTTGAAATGGCATGTGAAAAACATAGTACAGAGATAAAGTATGAAGGAGTAGAAGACTTTATCGTTGCGACGGTAGATGCTTCACTGTTCGCACAAAACTTAGCGTTAGCAGCAGAATCGTTAGGATACGGTATTTGTTATATTGGTGGTATTCGTAATAACCCGAGAGAAGTGAGTGAATTGCTTCATTTACCGGATAAAGTATATCCTGTATTCGGAATGACAGTTGGTGTACCAGATGAAGATCATGGAGTGAAACCACGTTTACCAGTAGCGGCAATCCTTCATGAAAATGGATATGATGAAAAGAAATATGATGAATTATTAAACGAATACGATGAAACGATGAGCTCGTACTATAAAGAAAGATTAGCAAACAAGAAAAACGTAACATGGACGGAATCAATGAGTTCGTTTATGTCCAAAGAGAAAAGAATGCATATGAAAGAGTTTTTAAGTGAAAAAGGATTTAATAAGAAATGAGTAAAAAGGCAGACCTGCATGCAGGTCTGCCTTTTTTGGAGGAGAAATATGATTGTCTTCGAATAAGTATAGGAGGGAGGAGATAATATGAAAAAAGCTTTAATCTTTTTATTTGATGGATTTGCAGAATTTGAAGTAAATATAGCGAGTTTATTTTTAATAAGTAAGGAATTCGAAATAATAACAGCAACTGTAGACGGAAAAACAGTTAAAGGAGAAGGTGGTTTTTTATGTCAACCACATGTCTCTATCGAGCAGGTTGAAGTAGCAGACTATGAAGTGTTTATTGTGCCAGGAGGACATATTTTTGACCATTTAGAAAATGAACAATTGTTATCGATCGTGAACGAATTACATAAGCAGAACAAATGGATAGCGGGTATTTGTGCAGGAACATCTTTACTACATGCAGCAGGCGTACTTAATAAGAAGAAATTCTCAACATCATTAACATCAGATGAAAAACAGTTAGCACATTTACATGAATGGGAATATAAACAAAATAAAGATGTAACCGTTGATGGGAAAATCATAACAGCGGTAGGGTCTGCTTACGTTGAATTTGCTGCTGAAATAATGAAGCAGCTCAATTTATTTAACGAAGCTGAAGTGAAGGAGAACTTGCAATACTTTAAAAATGTAACAGAGGTTTGTGATGAAACGTTAGTATAAGTGAAAAGTTTGATTGTTAATACCTAAGTTCAGAATGTAGATTCCACTTTCTGAACTTAGGTATTTTATTTGCTATTATATACATAGAAATAAAAATTAAGAATTTTTTACAAAAGTGATAGAAAATGAGAATGAACTGCCAATAGTAAGTAAAAGCAGCTGCTAAAGGGGAACTGAGGAAGGAAGATACTTATGATTTTCAATTCTGAAGGGGATTTAATTATAGCTATGAAAAAACATGATCAAGATGCTTTGAAAGAAGTGATTGATCAATATGGAAAATTAATTTTGTACATTATTCATAAATCATTAAGTACCCCTATTGAAAAACAATATGTGGATGATTGTTATAACGATGTATTTACTGTCATTTGGTTTCATATCGACCAATTTGATACAGAAAAAGGAAACTTAAAATCTTGGATGATTGGTATTACTAAATTAAAGGCATTGGAATATAAAAAGAAAGTATATAAAGAGAATAAAATCGATAAAGACGTAGAAATAGATACAAGTGTCCATGATAGGTATGAAATAGAACAAGAAGAAGAGATTATGGAAATAGTTCAAGATTTAAATAACAAAGATCGATATATCTTTTTAAACAGGTATATTGATGGATATTCTATTGACGATATTGCGAAAGAATTAAAAGTAACGGTGGATTATATATACAATCGAATTTCTCGAGGGAAGAAATTGCACGTTTAGAGAAAGAAGCGAATGAGTGTATAAATATAGATAAGTATTATGTGAAAAACGGGGAATTATTAAAGAAATTAACGATGCAAATATTGGAAGAATCAGTTCGGAAAGAGTTGCAAGAAGGAGAAGAAATCGAGTGTGAAATATTAGTGGAAGAAGGAGGCTTTGTTAATTCTAAAGTTATACCGAATATATTCACGGCAGGTGCTACTTTTTATTATTACATTGTTTTAACTAATACAAGGTTACAAATTATAGCGTTAGATTGTTATTTTAAAAAGTTGAATGAATACAATGTACTAGTAAACTCAATTCAAGCAGTTTCGCAACATAAAAAAATGAAAAATGTATATGGAATTAAAATAAATAACAATTATATACAATTAGGAAGTAAAGAGTATAATCAAGAATTAACAATTTTATTTGAAAAGCTAAAACAATGTGGAGTGAAAGAAGAGAGATATAAGGAGTTTGAAAAACATTGGATGATTTTTTTCAATGTTTTTGTAATAGCAATAGGTGGGCTTCTAGTTTTAAAATATTTAATATGAAAATAAAAAGCGGCATAATAGTCGCTTTTTATCGTTTAGTTAGTATTTTATTTATGATTTTGTATCTCTAAAATATGTTTTTTAGTTATGATGTAAAATACTTCACCGCACGTAATAATATATAAATTCGTTTAAATTTATATATTATTACACAATCTAAAGTATCTTTATCTTGAGAAACTTATTTACAACAAATGCAAACTTTCAATAAGAAGATACATACCCGTGCAACTCAAAAGGATATACGTAAATATTTTGAAAATCCGTTGATTAAGCCATTTGAAAATAATTTGTCCTAAAAATAAACCTAAAAATACAATTGGAATAGCATACAAACTTGATTGCCAAATTGCTTTGTTTGTGCCAGTAAAGAGTATTTGAGTTAGAAGACTAATGAAATATATAAATAGATAAAAAGCTAAAGTAGTTGCTCTCAACTTCTCTTTTTTCGTATCAGTTCCTGTAAAGTAAAGTAACAGGGGTGGTCCTGGCATACCGATACTTGTCGTTAAAAGACCGGATAATCCACCGACTAAGAAATCTCTAGATTTTGTTGATTTAATCTTAAAGTTGCATATTAGCATCAACGTTAATAGTAAGAGCAGGATGCTAATTGCTAATTTAAATGTGTTGATGTTAATGGAAGTGAAAATTAAAATACCAAAAGGAACACCAACTATACTTCCGAAAATTAATCTTTTCATTAGAATAAAATCAATGTCCATTCTTATTTTCCAGATGAGTGATATGGAAATAATTAAGGATAAAATGATATTTATTTGTATAGCTTCTTGTGGTAGAAATAACATGAGTAAGAAAGGTGTTGCCATAATAGAAAAGCCAAAACCTGTACTTGTTTGTAAAATAGAAGCTACTAATATAATACATATGAAAATGAATATAATCTCCAAAATAGCCCTCCTACATAATCAGATCCAATACATATTTTAACATAAAGTGAAACTTTAATCAGTGGGGGTCTTACTGTCCTTTAATATGGGAAAAAAGCGGCATAATAGCCGCTTTTTATATTGCACTTAATATTCCAATGATGACCCTGTAGCTTTAAAATATTTTTCTCGTGAAGGCGTCATTACACGGATTGCTAATAAACAGGAAAGGAAAAGAATGAGTAATGAGCTGCTTATTACAGTGATTTGAACGGAAAGGAATTGTGCGGATGCCCCAATTGCTAAAATGAAAAAGATTTGGATGAAATTTTTTATTGAATCAAACACGCTATCGATACGTCCTATCATATGTACAGGGATGTTATTTTGATAAAATGTTATAAAGCCAGTACCAGCAAATGATGAAGAAATGCCAAGTAAAATGAAACCACTCGCTGCGACTATAAATGAATTTGAAAAGGCGAAAATTACATAGCCTATTGCTGTGAAAATCATACCTAATCCGATACAATGTTGAATTGGTAATCGTTTAGCAAAGAGAGAAACAAGTAATGAACCGAAAACGTAAGCAGCACCAGTTATACTAACAAGCATGCTATATTCCATGTTGGATAAAAACAGTACTTGTTTTGTGAAAACAACCTCTTGTGAATCGAGTGCCATAGAGACAAGCGTAGTAGCTTGAAATAAAACGAATATGAGAATAATGTAACTTTCAGTTCGAGCGAATGAAAAAACTTGTTTCCAATCACTTCGTAATGTTTGTACGAAAGTATTTGCAACTTCTTCGTTTTGCTTTGTTTGTAACGTAATGTTTGGTAAGAAATAAATGAGAATAGTAGAAAGTAGAAAGGAAAGTGAGTTGCAGTAAATAACAAAGGATGCTGAGTACGTGGTGAGAAGTATTCCAGCAAGGGCTGGACCGATAATAAAAGCCCCGCTTGTACAAAAGTTATTCCAAGCGTTGAATTGAGCGCGTTCTTCAGCTCGTATGAGCATTGTTTTATAAGAAGATGAAGCTGGATCGAAAAATGATGTGGCAATACGAGTCAAAAAGATAAAAATATAAATGGCCCAAATAGAATCAAATAGTGGAATACAGCCAATAAGAGCTGCCCGAATTATATCTGTGATGAGCATAATGGACCGTTTGTTTAATCGATCTACTATACTACCAGACCATATTTTTGTAACAACGGTCGCAATTGGACCTACAATCCATAATCCTGCTACAGCAGCAGGGGAGTTTGTGCTATTTAACACCATTACGTTTAGGGCGATGAGATACATAAAATCACCTAAACGAGAAATTCCTGTTCCCGACAATAATAATAATTTATTTTTCATAAGCAGTTGGACCTTTCTTTCATTGTTTTTTAATCCTGCAGGAAATAGCGTATTCCTCTTCGGAGCTTGATTGACGAGCGGTTTTGTTTTCCCAGCGTAATAACACTTGTGTAACTTCCCAAGTAAGCTGTTGTAATTCCTCTGGAGTTAAAAATAAATGAGATACAATATGACTGCCTGTATTCGTTCCTTCTGTGCCGCTTTCTTCAATATAGAAATGAGCAGATTTTGCCTTGTAATATTTTTCAATAATTCCTCGTTTTTCTTTCGTGTCTACTAATTCAAGTAACCCTCCATCATATAAAATTTGAACGTGATAATGAACGCTACCAGCAGATTTATTTAGTTTAGTAGCTACTTGTTTTGCAGTGAGTGCCTCGTCTTTTAAAAGGTGAAGAATTTGAATGCGAGTTGCATTAGAAATGAGCTTCTGCTGCTCAGCTGAAATAGTAAGTCTATCGTCAAACATTATAATATCTCCTTTCTTATGATCTAAATTTATTGTACATTCTAAAAAATTAGAACGTAAGGGAAATAAATCGCCTTTTTCCTTTATATTTCGACATAAATAAAAATAGCATGTACATAAACATGCTATTAAGTGATAGTAGATTCTTCATTAAGTTTCCCTCGATAAAACAAGAACAGCCATATAAAACTCACAAAAATACAGCATATAGCTAACAAGGTACCAATAACTTGAGGAGAAAGAACTTCTAAAAGCCATCCCGTAAAAAACATAGATAACTGAATAAGAGATCCGTAAATGGAATAATGGAATGAAAAAACTTTACCAATCATATTTTCCTTCGTATAAGTTTGAAGTAATGTCGTATCAAGTGGAACGATGATTCCTCCTGCTATGCGCATACAGAATATAGTAATGATACCGATAATAAGTTGATTGGATAAAATAAATCCGAGAAAGAAAATTCCTTGTAGGAGATAGGCCCACCCGAATGCTTTTTTCATTTTTTCTTTATTATGAGACATATAAAGATTAACGAGAAGGCTTCCCATCATAAGCCCAGCCCCTTGAACCGTATATAAAATTCCAATGTTGGTGTGGAAAATTTTTTCGGCATAGATCGTTAGAAGTAGCTGATAAGCGCCTCCAATCATGCCCCATGAAATGCCGACAAGAATTAACGTTAAAATGATTTTTGTTTGTAATATGTATGTGTAACCATCTTTTATATCAGTAAAAAATGCTTTTTTCTTGTTACAAGTATCATGAGAAGGGACACTCATATTATAAATAAAATAGGCTGAAATAAAGTATGACAGGCTATTTACTAAAAAAGCGAATTCAATATGTAAAGATTGTGCAATTATCCCGCCCAAAGAAGCCCCCATAATAGACATAAAACCATTAATTGTACTAGAAAGAGAGTTAGCAGTTACGAAATGATTTTGGTGTACGATATTTTTTAAGGTTGCTTGTTTAGCCGGCTCAAATAAACAAGAAAGTACGGATAAACATATGTTAGAAATGAAAATAATCTCGATTTTATATAGTGCAAATAAATAAGTGAGGACGATTATGCCTCGTAAAATATCGGTAAAAATCAGAATCTTCTTTTTAGAAAAACGATCTACAACTCCGCCTATGAAAGGACTAAGAAGAAGCTGGGGTAAACCTTTACTTATAAAAGTTAGTGCAATCATAAAAGGAGATTCCGTTAGGCTATAGACGAATGTTAATAAAGCTACAGTATGAAACCAATCTCCAAGTACACTTAACGTTTGCCCGTAAAATAGTTTATTGAAGTTTTTATTTGTTTTTAGAAGTGTGGAATAAGAAACTGACATAAAATTTAATCTTTATGTAATGATGATGCTTGAACTTGTTTTTTCCACTCGCTTAAGTACACTTTCTCTGCTGTAGGAAGTCCAATAGGTAATTGTGCAATCAATTCTAAACTATTTCCGTCAGGATCGTTAAAGTATACGGCGGTATGCGCTAATTCTGGAAAAACAATCGGTTCAATTGGTTCCATTCCAAAATCTTTTCGTGCTGAAATGCCTTTTTGATTTAGCCAATGAATCGCATCTTCTAAATCATGTAAGCTTACTTGAAAGGCGATGTGTCGTAAAGAGGGATGATAATTAACTTTGTATTCTGTGCCTTCCCAAAGACCGAGCCAACTTTCGTTTTCTTTAATCCAAAAGAAAGCAATATCATCTCCTCTTTTATATAATTTCAGTCCAAGTGATTCATAAAAAGATATTGATATCTCTAAGTTACTGACAGGTAAATGTGCTTCGTAAAGACCTTTAATCATTGTAATCCTCCTTAGTAAAATATTTCTTATTTCATAGTAAACGTTTTTTTATTAGTTGAAATCACAAAAAGGAGGGATATCACTTCATACGAAAGTATGAAAAAACAGCTCAAATATGAGCTGTTTTCGTATAGTTTTTCGTTCATTTGTTAAGGATAGGATATATTAGTATCCGTATCCGCCGCCACCCCAGCAGCTACATCCGATGATGATTAGAAGGATGAATAGTACGATAAGCAAAGCAAATCCACCGCCGAAACCAGCGCAACTTCCACCATAGCTCATATGTTTTCCTCCTTTTGAGTAAGTTAATCTATATAATTCATGGACTACTATATACAGTATGTTTTTTGTATGGAAAAGGAGCCAGTCTCTTTTGTAATTAGACAAACGCCTGTATGGTTATTTTGATTGTATATTGTGCTAGGGATATGTGAAGAAATCGTTATATATTTTGCGATTTGTTCATAAAAAATATAAAAATTGTAAAAAAAACCATTTTTATATTTTTTTATGAGAGGATTTGTACTATAATTTTACAAGTAATATTATGGGAAAAGGGAGTTTTAGTAAAGAGATGGAGATGGGAAAATTACACAATAAAATAGAAAACAAAAAGAAAGAGCTAATCCAACTTGTTGCTAGACACGGATTGGATCATGATAAAGTTTTGTTATTTAGCCGAGATTTAGATATACTTATTAATAAGTTTATGAATGTAAAAGATAAAGTACACAAATAAATAATTTATAGTTTTTTATATTAAGATATTTTGTAAAAAAGGAGAGAAAAGTATTTGGAACATTTACAAGAAGAGCTATATAAACAAATAAAAGAAGAAAAAGGTATTGTTACAATTTTTTTAAAGAGTGGCGTTAGAATAGTAGGAGAAGTTGTTGCGATAGACAAATTTACCGTTTTAATGTTAGTTGATGGAAAACAACAGCTTATATACAAGCAGGCTATATCAACAATAATGAAATAAGACACTCATATTGAGTGTCTTTTCATTATCGTTTGCAAGCTTCCACGTCAATGCCGGCAGCGAGTAATTTCTTTTCTCCATCCTGTTCAATCATTTTTTGTAATTTAGATAGGAAAGAATCAAAGTTTGTATGCTTTGCTACTTGGAATGTCATTTTATGCTCAATTGGTAGCCACGTATCAATATCAGCTTCGTTATGCTGAATTTTCACCTCAAGCTTATCAAGTGCGTTAGCTACTTTTGCTTCGTACGTTTCTTTCGCTTCAAACTCCATCCATAAATCATATAATTCCTCACCGAGAGAACCTTTTAATGTTCGTTTAATATTTAAAATGGCTTCTTGCTCATTTGTTTGTTTTTGTAATTGTAATTCATGACTATTCATTGTATCAAAAGCAGGAATATCACCAGCTTCAGCTTCGACTAGGTCGTGAATAATAACCATTTTAAGTAATTTTTCAATATTTACTTTTTGATCTAAATAAGGCTCAACTAAAATGGCCATTAGAGACATGCGCCACGTATGTTCAGCAACACTTTCTTGACGTCCGTTAGAAAGCCAGCTATGTCGCATTTCATATTTTAATTTTTCTGCTAGTGCAATGACTTGTAAAATGTTATGTTCCATTGTAATCCTCCTCATATTTCCATACTGTAATTCTAATATGGAAATAAAATGTGTCAATTCTATGAGTATATTGCGATAAATAGATGATAAGCGTATAATACTTATTATATGTGAAAACGCATTATTAAAATAAAAAAATGTTTTATAAAAATGAAAAGGAAAGGGCAGGAATATGGGAGACGAAAATCAAGGATTTGCTAGACCACAAAGAAGAAAAAGGAAGTTTGACATTTCTAGCCCAGTCGGCATTATAGTAGGTTTTGCCATAGTGATAGCGGCAATTATGATTGGCGGCGGAATAAAAGCTTTTAAAAACTTTTTAGATGTTTCATCTATTTTAATTGTCATAGGGGGAACTATAGCGACAATTGTTGTGGCATATCGATTTGGAGAAATAAAAAAATATACGAAAAGCATTTTTACTGTTTTACATAGAAAAGAAGAAAATTTAGAACAGTTAACGGATTTATTTGTTGATTTTTCGAAAAAGTCTAAAAAACATGGCCTGCTTTCTTTAGAAGTTGATGGAGAGCAAGTAGACAATCCTTTTATTCAAAAAGGAATTCGATTAATGTTAAGTGGTTACGATGAAGATGAATTAAAAGAAGTGTTAATGAGAGATGTTGAAACGGAAGTGTATGAGTTAAGAAAAGGGGCAGCATTATTAGATAAAATTGGCGATTTCGCTCCAGCTTGGGGCATGATAGGGACTTTAATCGGTCTTATCATTATGCTTCAAAACTTGCAAGACACATCGCAAATTGGTACAGGGATGGCAGTTGCGATGTTAACGACATTGTATGGGTCAGTACTTGCAAATATGATTGCAATTCCTCTTGCTGAAAAAGTGTATCGTGGTATTGAAGATTTATATACAGAGAAGAAGTTTGTTATTGAAGCGATTTCAGAATTATATCGCGGTCAAATTCCTTCTAAATTAAAGTTGAAACTCGATACATATGTATACGAAACAAAGATAAAAAAAGTAAAACGAGCAGCCTAATATTTCAAGGAGTGGTATGGTTATGATGAAACGACCGCAAAAGGGATCGCCTCGTTGGATGACGACTTTTACAGATTTAACGATGTTATTATTAACTTTCTTTGTATTACTAGTTGCTACATCAAAGCAGGATGCAGTAAAATTGTCAAAGATGCTTGAAAAGTTTAGTGACGTGGAGCAAGTAGATGCGAAAGTAATGGAAAATACAATACCAGATATTTCGCATGAAAAAAATGATGAAAAAATGGTCTCGAAAAAGAGAATGGACGAATTATATAAAAAGTTAAAAGCATATGTAGATAATAACGGTATTAGTCAAGTGAATGTATATCGAGAGGATACGGGAGTAAGCGTCGTTATAGTAGATAATTTAATATTTGATACGGGTGACGCGAACGTTAAACCGGAAGCGAAAGAGATAATAAGTCAATTAGTTGGTTTTTTCCAATCAGTACCAAATCCGATTGTTGTTGAAGGGCATACAGATAGTAGACCGATTCATAACGACAAATTCCCTTCTAACTGGGAGCTGTCTTCAGCAAGAGCAGCAAATATGATTCACCACTTAATCGAAGTGTATAATGTGGATGATAAAAGGCTAGCTGCGGTAGGATATGCAGACACAAAGCCAGTTGTACCAAATGATTCACCGCAAAATTGGGAGAAAAACCGTCGCGTTGTCATTTACATAAAAGAATAGTATATTATCATTTTAATAATAAAATAATGAAAATACGAAAATTCTTTTAAAAAAATATTAAATTTTATCATTTTATTTTGTATAATGAGTGAGAATGATAAGGTGAAATATTAAGATATATTTATACATAGAAGGAGAGAATTAAAAAGAATGGCACATAAAATTTTAGTTGTAGACGATGCGATGTTCATGCGAACGATGATTAAAAACTTATTAAAAAGTAATTCTGAATTTGAAATTATTGGTGAAGCAGAGAATGGAGTAGAAGCAATTCAGAAGTTTAAAGAACTTCAACCGGATATTGTAACATTAGATATTACTATGCCAGAAATGGACGGACTTGAAGCGTTAAAAGAAATTATTAAAATTGATTCAAGTGCAAAAGTTGTTATTTGTTCTGCAATGGGACAACAAGGTATGGTATTAGATGCAATTAAGGGTGGAGCAAAAGACTTTATTGTAAAGCCGTTCCAAGCAGATCGAGTAATTGAAGCTTTAACAAAAGTAGCAAACAGCTAATATAGAAGGGGTGCCACAAGGAATCTAAACATTGATAGCGGATATGCGTGTGGCCCCCTTTTTTCTTGCTTTAAAACACTAAATTGTTATACATAAATGAAATGTTTGTTAGACAGGTAGGGGATGAAAATGCAAACAGATCTATTAAATATATTTTTTGAGGAATCAGAAGAACATTTACAATCGCTAAATGAAAATGTGCTAACTTTAGAACAAAATCCCACTGATATGGATGTTGTGGGAGAAATATTCCGCTCAGCCCATACATTTAAAGGTATGTCAGCGAGTATGGAATTTACGGAAATGGCGGATTTAACGCATAAAATGGAAAACGTTTTAGATGAAATTCGTCATGGGAATATAGTTGTAAATGCAGAGATTATTGATGTGATTTTTGAGTGCATTGATAATTTAGAGAAGATGGTTGCAGATGTGCAACAAGGCGGAATGGGCAATATTGATGTAATTACAACTAAGCAGAAATTAGAAGCATTATTGAATGGCAATGTAGAAACTCCTGCGGAATATATTGAGCAAGAACCTATAAATAATGATGATGCAGTTTCGCATGAAGTGCATATAACTGTTGAGCAACATGCTATTTTAAAAGCAGTACGTGCAATTATGTGTATTGAAGCACTGCAAAATGTAGGTAATGTACAAAAAACAGTTCCAAGTATTGAAGAAATTGAAGCAGATGCTTTCGGGTTTGAGTTCACAGTATTTATGGATACTGATCAAAGTGAAGAAGAATTAAAACAAGTAGTGCTTCATGTTTCTGAAATTGAGAAAGTAGAAGTAAAGCAAGGACATACATTAAAAGAAGTAGTCTCGAAAGAATTGGGTACACAAGAAGCTATGCAGGAAGATTTACAAGCGGCTACGCATGTGGAATCAACTAAAGAAGTATCGAAGCAAGCTGCTAATGCTACACCTGCTAAAAGCGCTGCAAAAACGAAAAATGGTAAAGTGGAAAATCGTTCCATACGTGTTCAATTAGAAAAAATTGAAAGATTAATGAACATGTTTGAAGAAAGTGTAATTGAGCGTGGTCGTATAGATGAATTGGCACAAGCAATTCAAAACAAGGAATTAATTGAGCATTTAAATCGATTAGGCGATATTTCAAAAGATATTCAAAATGTACTACTAAACATGCGTATGGTACCGATAGAAACTGTTTTCAATCGTTTCCCGCGTATGGTACGTATGTTAGCGAAAGATTTAGGGAAGAAAATCGATTTACAAATTACAGGTGAAGACACCGAAGTTGATAAAATTGTTATTGATGAAATCGGTGATCCACTCGTCCATTTAATTCGTAATGCAATTGATCATGGGGTTGAAACTGTTGAACAACGTCGTGATGCAGGAAAAAATGAGACAGGTACGATTAAATTAGAAGCGTTCCATAGTGGAAATCATGTCGTTATTCAAATTACGGATGATGGAAATGGAATTCATAAAGGGAAAGTATTAGAAAAAGCGATTAAAAATGGTGTTGTAACAGAATCTGAGGCAAATAAATTAACGGACCGTGAAGTATTTGATTTGATTTTCCAACCCGGATTTAGTACAGCTGAAGTTGTATCAGACCTTTCTGGGCGTGGCGTTGGATTAGATGTAGTGAAACATACGATCCATAGTTTAGGTGGACACTTAATTATTGATTCTGAAGAAGGGAAAGGTAGTACATTTAGAATTGAACTGCCATTAACGTTGTCCATTATTCAATCTATGCTTGTTCAAACGAATGATAAACGTTATGCTTTCCCTCTTGGCAATATTGTTGAAGCAATTCGGATTAAAAAAGAAGACATTCAATCCTTACAAGGAAAAGATGTGTTAAATTACCGTAATCAAATTATTGAAGTGAAGCATTTAAGTACTGTATTTGGTGAGAAAACAGTAGATGAGGCGTTTGCGTCATATGATGGTCAAATGGTTCCTGTGTTAATTGTTCGTAATACACATCGCAGCTATGGACTTATTGTAAACACAATTATCGGTCAAAGAGAAATCGTCTTAAAGTCATTAGGTGACTTCTTTGCAGAGAGTTCGAATTATTTCTCTGGTGCGACAATTCTCGGTGATGGACGAGTGGTCCTCATTTTAAACCCAGAAGGTTTATAATAGGAATGAAGGAAAGCTCCCCACTTGTATACAATTGGGGAGCTTTTTGGTTAATCGTTACTAATCTAAAAATGGGAATAAATACATATTAACGTTTTATATAATAAGTTTGTTAAAATAAAATGAGAGTTTATATCATTTGATAGAAAAACAGAAATGAGGAGGCAGAGAAAATGCCTGAGCAACACACAAAAGGGGATAAGAGCACAATTGTGCTAGAAAAAGAAAATGAGCATTTAACGCCTCAAGAATGTGATATTCTTGGCGAAATTGCAAATATATCATTTGGTTCAGCTTCGACTGTATTATCAACAATCTTAAATAGGCAAGTAAGTATTACTGCTCCTCGCATAGAATTGGTAGATTTATATGATTCAAGCGACGTCGAAGTTCCACACGTTGTATTAAACATTCATTTTACAAAAGGATTAGATATGGAAAACCTTCTTGTCCTTAAGCAAGATGTTGCATTATCCATTGCTGATTTAATGATGATGGGAACAGGTGAAGTGGAAGACGGAAAAGAACTTGGTGAATTAGAGCTAAGTGCTGTACAAGAAGCGATGAATCAAATGATGGGGTTCGCAGCTACATCTATGTCAGAATTCTTTCAAGATACAGTAGATATGTCTCCGCCGACAATTAAAGTTGTAAAGTTATCAGAAGAAATGGAGAAAATTTCTGAGATTGATGGGAATCAAACGATTGTTAAAGTATCGTTTGATTTAAAGATAGATAATCTTGTAAACTCTAAACTTGTGCAAATTGTTTCAGTTGAACATGCGAAACGAATGGTAAATAAATTAATGCAATTATCTGGTGGAGTAGAAGAAAAAGATGAGCCAGCAGAAGTAGTGGAAACGGAGATTGTAGAAGAACAAGTTGAAAAAGAGCATTTAACACAAGAAGAGAAAGATGTCCTTGGTGAAATTGCAAATATTTCAATTGGTTCAGCTTCAACAGTATTGTCAACACTATTAAATCAGCCAGTTACAATTAGTACGCCCAATGTAGAATCAATTAATGTTCGTCATTATGACGGAGTACCAGTCCCGTTTGTTATTTTAAATGTTGATTTTGTTGAAGGGCTAAAGAATGAGAATGTATTCGTATTTACGAAAGATGTCGCTTTAACAATGGTAGATTTAATGATGATGGGAACAGGGGAAGTTGATCCAGAGAAGGAGCTTAGTGAATTAGAACTGAGTGGTATTAAAGAAATTATGAACCAAATGATGGGGCATGCTGCGACGGCGATGTCAGAAATGTTTCAAGAAAAAATGGACATGACACCACCAAATGTTAAATTCGTAACGTTAAAAGAAGAAATGGAATATTTGGGAGAGTCAATGAAAGTGGACGAACTCGTCCAAATTACGTTCAACCTTGAAATTGGTGACCTGCTTCAATCGAAAATGTATCAAATTTTACCGATTTCAGAAGCGAAAGAAATGGTAAGAAGACTTCTATATCCAATGATGGAAGAGGAAGAAGAGATTGTTACGGAAGAAATTGATGAAGAAAAAATTGTAGAACCTGTTGTGCAACCTATTGAATTTAAAGAAGTAAAACAAATGGAACCAGTATACATGGATACATCCATCTTACAAAATGTAGAAATGAATGTGAAATTTGTATTTGGAAGCACAGTGAAAACAATTCAAGATATTTTAAGTTTACAAGAGAATGAAGCGGTTGTACTGGATGAGGATATTGACGAGCCAATTCGTATTTATGTAAATGATGTATTGGTGGCGTATGGTGAACTTGTAAATGTAGATGGATTTTTTGGAGTAAAAGTGACGAAATCGCTATAAGTCGTTGAAATAGGAGTTTGAGCTAGTAGATGAAAAACGTAAAGTTTTTTCTAATGAGCTGGTTATTCATACATATGTATTTGTTCTTCCCTCTGCAAAGTCAGGCGGAAGAACAAATTGAGCCAGATCAAAAACTAAATGAAATGAATGTACAAGAAGAAAACAAAGAAGTTCAAGAGCAGCCAGAGCAAGTGGAATTGAATCAAGGTAAAGAGGAACAACAAGAAGTAGCAAATGAACAAGAGGTCGAAAAAAAGATAGAGACGGATCAAGGAGTTATTACAGTAAATAAGTCGGAATTAAAAGTTGGCGAAGAAGTGCGGGTTATTGTAGAGCCGAAAGAGCAAAATGTTCAAAGTATAAAAGGTATTTTGCGCTTGCCAAAAAACGGCGATCAGTATGAACAAGAAAGAATGCTATCGTTTAAGTATGAAGAGGAAACGAAGCGATGGATTGCTAACTACAAGGTCGAAACTTTTGATTTGCAAGGTGATTGGAATCTTCAGCTCATTCAAAGTTCTAAAGAAACTGAGAAAGAAGAGCTTATAGAAAATGAAGTGAAAGTCCCATTTATTCGTATAAATAATGACACGCCAACAATAGATAAAGAACTGCCGAAGTTGCATAAAGTTACTGTTGACGAGGCGAAAGAGAAGCTAATTGAACGGAAACAAGGCGATTCTATACGTGTGCGAGTGAAGGCGACAGACGTAGAATCAGTTGTGAAAGAGGTTCGTGTTATATTAAAAGGGAAAGAAAATAAAGAGATTACATTTTTATTAGATTACAATAAGCGCGACATGGATTGGCAAAAAGTATTTGAAATAACGGATGCGTTGCCAATCGGGACATACGAAATACTTGTAGAGATAGTGGATGCGGCCGGCAATAAACTGGTTGAGGAAAGTGAGTATATCGTTTCTATTTTGGAGCAAAAACCAGAAGAGAATAAAAAGATAGAAGAACGAGAGAATGAAGATAAATTAGAAGTTAAGGAAGAACCTGAGAAGCAGGAAGACTCGAAAGTAGAAATCCCGCTTCCAGAAGAAAAACTGCCAGTTGTTCAAATTCCGAAAAAAGAAGAGAAAGTAAACGATCTTATAAAAGAACCATTGAAAGAGAAAGAAAAAATTACTTATGTTATAAAAGAGCCTCTCACAGACAACAAGGAAGTAAATAAAGCGAAGGCTCAAAAAGATAAAGATAATAACAATCAAGTCATTTCGAAAAAGAAAGAGAAAAAAGAAGAGCCAGAAGATAAGAAAGAAGCAAAAAGTGAACAGGGAATACAAGCTTCTAATGTATTTGCTATCATGTCAGGTTTATTCGTATTGTTTTTAGTTTTAAAAAGTAATAAAGAATGGGGCTAATAATTTCATAGTAGTGGAGGCGCTTAGATGGAGATTAAACGTACGACAATTGAAAATAAGACGCTACAACCATTAAAACAGCCTGCAGCTATTTCGGAACATGAAATCCAGAAAGAACGAAAGCATAGTAATCTAGTGTTTACTGGACAGTCTAAGATTATTTCGAGAAATAATGAAATAGGGATTTTACTTGCGAGTTTAGGTGATGGAAAGGTTATGAAGGAAATGCTTTCTAAAGAGATGGATACAGTATTACAACTCTTTAAAAAGTTACATACGTTAACTGGTGAAGGAAAGCAAACAGAAAAAGTATTTGAACAAGTAATGAGAAGTTTACAAGGGCTTGTTAAACAGGCGCATATAAAAGAACTTCCTTTGTTAGATGGAACGTATGATTTCGCAGAAGTACAACTATCATTTGGTAGAAAGGTACATATTCCGTTATTAGATGTAAGTGCACTCATTTCTAGAGTGGAAAGTGATTCTTCAGAAGGAAATATAAATTTAATGGTAACGGTTATTACTGCTTACATAACGAAATTGTCTAACGAAACTATTTTAATTAGCGTTACAGATCGCACTGCTAAAGAGCGGGATGTAAGTGTATGGAGAGCGCTTGCAGAAATGAATATGACACAATTATCACAGGCCCTGAAACAAACGATGCAAGAACATAAATGGTCTATGACATTTCTTTTTCTCTTTGTATGGATTGTTTCTATTATTTTAATTCGAGTTATATAAAAGAGGTCGTCACTTTACATTGTGACGACCTCTTTTATATTTTTTCGTAAAAGAATGTATCAAAGCGCTGAAGATTGTATCGTTCAGGTGTTAAAATTTGTTCAGTACTACCAACAAATAATACGCCACCTTTTCGTAGAGCACGACTAAACTTTTCATAAAGTTTTACCCTTGCTTCTTCAGTAAAGTATATCATTACGTTGCGACAAATGATTAAGTCGTAATTTGTATCGAATGACTGCATTAACAGGTCGTGCTGTTTGAACGTCACGTTTTGCTTAATGTTTTGATGTAATGAATATATATCATTCTCTTTTGTAAAATGACGCTCTTTCAAATCAATAGGTAATTCTTTTAAAGAACGTTCTGTATATTGACCGCGTTTTGCAGTTTCTAAAATGTGAAAATCAAGATCTGTTGCTTGTATTTCAAAACGAAATGGAGCTAAATGTTTCGATAAAATTAAAGAGAGTGTATATGGTTCTTCACCGGCAGCGCAAGCGGCACTCCATACTTTTAATTTTCCGTTATTTTGTTCAAGCAATTTTGGTAGTGCTTTCGTCTCTAATGTTTGCCAACGTTCTTTATTTCTAAAAAACTCTGAAACGTTAATTGTAATATAGTCAATAAAACTTAAAAATAAATTTTGATCGGTACGTAAATTGCTTAAAAAACTAGTGTAGTTCTCAAAGCCCTTTCTCGAAATAAAAGCATCGATTCTACGACGCATTCTATCTTGTTTATATGAAGCGATATCCATATTGAATTGTTGTTTAAAACTCGCGATAAAATGATCATAATCTTGTTCAATTATCATATTTATAATAGGCACAATAACGATATTGTGCCTCCCCCTTTACATCATACGGATTTTTTGTTCAAAGTTTTTTTTCATCTGTTTTTCATGTAAACCTGGTAAATCATAAATAACAGCATCAATTCCTGCTTCTTTTGCAACGTCAACGGGAATGACAGATGTATGCTTGTCCCCATTATAAAAACAGAGAACTAAATCGGTATCTTCGATTATTTGTTTTACAAAAAACATATAATCCGATCGGTAAATGGAGTCGGAAGGATGATCAAAAGTAACATACTCGGCTCCGTGTCTTTTTAAGTAATCAAGGACCTCTTGAAATTCATCTGTTAATGCTTGTAACGGCTGTAGCGTGTAAAGGCATAAATTTTGAGCGAGTCTTTCGTTTTCGATGAAAAAACGAAGAATCTCATTTTCGATAGATTTATAACATAATATGTAAATTTTATGTTTGTGAGCATAGTCAGTTAAAAATTTTTTTATTTCTTCTTGATCTAATGCTGTTAATTGATTTGAACCACAAAGAAAAATATTCATAGATTTGTGCCACCTCATGCTAAATTGTAACATATCTTTTATAAAAAATAACTGCAAAATATTAGTGTTCAGAGTATAATTATAAATAACTGGATTTTACGATTAAGTTTAGGAAGAAATAAAAAAATAAATAGGTGATATATATGCTGCGTTCGATCTCGCATAATCCAATTTTATCGCATATACCGCCTGCTACTCAAATGCCGAAAGAAGCAAATGTCAGGACAGGACTTGCATTTTCGGATAATTTGCATGCAGATCCGAAAAAAGATAAATTGCTAGAACAAATGGAAGCATTTGTCGATAACATTGGAGAAATTAAAGAGAAAATTGAAATGGAATTAACGCTTGATAATGTAATGGAATACAAAAATACAGTAAAATCATTTTTGAATTTTTACGTAGATAATGTATTGCAATATAAAGATGTCATGTCTCGTCATCCGCGTTACGGATATTCACAGAAAATGACGATTGTAAAACAGGCGGAAATGGGATTAAATGAGCTAGAAGATGTTATGAATTTAATTAATACGAAAACGGGACATTTAGAAATGTTAAATCAGATTGGAGAAATCCACGGTTTAATTGTAAATTTAGTCTTGTAAAAGGGAAGGAAGCTATATGTACATACAATTATATGAAAAGCTTGTTATTATTCAAAAAGCATATGAAAACATTCAAGCGCTTGGAGAACAAATATATGAGAATTTAAAACATAAAAATGTAAATGCAGTTCAAAAGTTACAAGTAGAGCAATTGCAGTACATTGATGGTTTAAAAAAGTTATCAAGTTCATTTGAAGAAATGGTTGTTCAGTTTTGTAAAGAACAGGGCGTGGAATCATTTCGCGTAAGTGCGTTATTTTCGTATTTTTCTCATGAAGAAATTGAAAAAATGGAAGAATTACAAAAAAATGTAGCTGAATTAGAAGAGAATGTAAAAATGATTCTTTTGAAAAATCAATATTACTTAAACGTACTATTAAAAACTACAGAAAGTATTGTGGATTCCGTTTCTGAATATAATTTAGAGCGAAACAATAATTCACAAATCTTTATGAACGAACTATTGTAAAGGGGAAGTGAAACATTATGAGATTATCTGATTATAATACGCCGCTATCGGGTTTATTAGCGGCACAAATGGGATTACAAACGACGAAACAAAATTTATCTAACATTCATACGCCTGGTTATGTGCGTCAAATGGTGAATTACGGATCGGCTGGGGCAAGTCAGGGCTATTCACCGGAACAAAAAATAGGTTACGGTGTACAAACGTTAGGCGTTGACCGTATTACAGATGAAGTGAAGACGAAACAGTTTAACGATCAATTATCTCAACTCTCTTACTATAACTACATGAATTCGACTTTATCACGTGTAGAATCTATGGTTGGAACGACAGGGAAGAATTCATTATCTAGTTTAATGGATGGCTTCTTCAATGCCTTTCGTGAAGTTGCAAAAAATCCAGAACAACCAAATTACTATGATACATTAATTTCTGAAACTGGGAAATTTACAAGCCAAGTAAATCGTCTGGCGAAAGGCTTAGATACAGCAGAAGCACAAACGAGAGAAGATATTGAAGCGCATGTCAATGAATTTAATCGTCTTGCTGGCAGCTTAGCGGAAGCGAATAAAAAAATTGGACAAGCAGGTACACAAGTGCCAAATCAACTTTTGGATGAACGTGATCGTATCATTACAGAAATGTCTAAGTATGCAAATATAGAAGTGTCTTATGAATCTATGAATCCTAATATCGCGAGTGTTAGAATGAATGGTGTTTTAACAGTAAATGGACAAGATACATATCCACTTCAATTAAATAAAGAAAAAGAGCCAATGACTGCTGAAATTTACGGTTCGGAAATTCCTTTAACTAGTGGAGCAATCCAATCAGCAATCGATACGAAAGCGAAGATTGCTAGTTATAAGAAAAACCTTGAAGAACTAATGAGTTCTGTAAAGAATGAAGTGAACACAGTAATGGGGAAAGAGTTCTTCGTTGGAGATCAAGCGAAAGATATGAAATTAAACCCTGAATTTGCAAAAGATGTTTCGAAGATGAAAATATCAGCTGAAACAGCAAATAAACTAGCAGCAATTACAGATGGAAAGTATAAAGAAGGTCTTTCTTATAAACAAGCATTAGACCAATTCGTAGTTGGTGTTGCATCTGATAAAAGTGCGGTGAATGCTTATCAAAAAATTCATGGGGATTTATTAGAGGGGATTCAGCAAGAAAAAATGGGTGTTGAAGGCGTTAATATGGAAGAGGAAATGGTTAATTTAATGGCCTTCCAAAAATATTTCGTTGCAAACTCTAAAGCTATTACTACGATGAATGAAGTGTTTGATAGTCTATTTTCGATTATTCGATAAGTGATAGTAATTGATTGAAAATATATAAGGAGGAGATAGAAATGAGAGTATCTACATTTCAAAATGCAAGCTGGGCAAAGAATCAGTTAATGGATTTGAATGTGCAACAACAATACCACCGAAATCAAGTGACTTCAGGGAAGAAAAACCTTTTTATGAGTGAAGATCCACTTGCGGCAAGTAAATCATTTGCGATTCAACATTCATTGGCGAATATGGAACAAATGCAAAAAGATTTAGCGGATTCGAAAAATGTATTAACACAAACTGAAAATACTTTACAAGGTGTTTTTAAATCTTTAACGAGAGCAGATCAATTAACGTTGCAGGCATTAAGTGAGCAAAATGGTGAAAAAGAATTGAAAGCCATCGGTGCAGAGATTGATCAAATTTTAAAACAAGTTGTATATTTAGCAAATACAAAAGAGCAAGGTCGTTATATTTTCGGTGGTGATAGTACAGAGAAACCACCATTTACAGAAGATGGTACGTATCAAGGTGGACAAAATGATGTGAACTGGCAATTAAATGACGGTTATGAATTAAAAGCATTTCGTAACGGTGAAGCGCTATTATCCCCTGTTATAAAAACGTTAAAACAGATGAGTGAAGCGATGCAAAAAGGTGACCAAAAAGCATTACAGCCGTTATTAGGAGAAAATAAGAAAAATTTAGATGGCATCATTAATCGTACAACTGAAGTTGGTTCGACAATGAACACAATGGAGACGTTTAAAACAATTTTAAGCGAGCAAAACTTAGCACTTCAAGAAAACCGTAAAGACATTGAAGATGTCGATTTAGCGGTTGCCATCTCTGATTTAGCTTATATAAACGCAACGTATGAGGCAACGCTTAAAGCAGTTAGTACGATGAGTAAAACGAGTATTTTAGACTACATGTAATCTATAAGGAGTGAGAAATTATGGCAGGAACATTAACAGGTATCGGTGGTAGACAACAAATATGGAACCTCGGAAATAATATGATCGATACATCTAACTTTGTAGAATTAGAAATGCAAGCGTTAGAAATGAGAAAGACGCCTTATGCTAATGAAAAAAACCAACTTTCACAAGATAAACTATTATATACAAGTTTAAAATCAGAATTTAGCTCTTTCACGCAAACTTTTAAAAACTTAGCGGCTTTTAAAGGAAATGAAAAAAAGGTAACAACATCACAAGACGGTTATATTAACGTAAAAGCTGATGGGGGTGCGATTGCCGGCACTTTCAATATGACAATTACACAGCTTGCGCAGCGTCATCAAATAGCTTCAAATGAAATTAAAGATATAAATGCAAAGCTTCCTAAAGATGAAACATTAAAACTAGGTGATAAAGAACTAAAAGTAACAACTGATATGACATATAAAGATTTAATTAACAAAATTAATGATGGAGATTATGGTGTATCAGCTTATACACTTGGAAATAAAATTTTCATGACCTCGAAAAAAGAGGGAACAGATGGACAGATTAAGTTTGAAGCGAACACATCTACACTATTTCAAGATATGGGTTTAGCCAAGGCAGATGGCACAGCGCTCAATACAATTAATGAAGCGCAAAATGCTAAATATAGTATTAATGGTATCACAGATGAAAGTTCTACCAATACAATTGAAGCTCTTCCAGGCGTGAAAATTGAATTGTTAAAAGTAACTGAGCTGAAAGTAGAAGGAACACCAGATGCAGGTACAACAACAGAACCAAAAGCAAAAGGCATAGATCTAAAATTCACAGTAAATGACTCAAACGTAACAGACGCATCAAATATTATTAAAAAGATGGTTGCAGATTATAATAAAGCTGTTGCTACAGTAGATATCTTTGCTGGTAAAGGTGGAGCCTTCCAAGGACAAGCTATTATGCAAAGTGTGCGTCAAGCTATGAACAATGTTGTAACATTTTCACAAGATGGCAATTACTTATTCTCATTTGGTATTCAATTAAAGCAAGATGGAACGATGGAAGTTAATGACGAAGCATTAACGAAAGCGTTAAAAGAAAAACCAGATGCAGCGAAGCAATTTTTCTTTAGTTCTAACGGTTTAGGAAAAATGATGGAAGAGCCACTTGATAAGTTATTTGGTGATAAAGGTGTAGTTGGAGAACGAGTAAAAAACATTGATTCACGTGTAAGTGATTTAGATAAAAAGATTAAAGATATTGAAACGCAAAACTTGCAAAAACAAGATGAAATTGTGAAGAAGTATCAAAAGCTAGAGAGTACATTAGCAGCGCTTGATAGCCAATTAAAAACAATTAAAGCAATGACAAAACAAAAAAGTGATGATTAATGAAAGGTAAGGAAGTGATTGTATGCAAGCATGGCAACGTTATATGCAAAATGATATTATGACGAGTAATCCAATTAAAAATACAATTTTTATTTATGAAAGATGTATTGTAGAGTTTCGTAATTTAGAAGAACTGTTACATACTTTTAAACTACAAGAAGGGGATGCACTTCTTGAAAAGTTAGAACGTATTTTTGAAGAATTAAAGCTTCAATTAAATCCTGAAATTACGAAAGATTTATATGATAGTTTATATGGCTTATACGATTGGATTAGCATTCAAATTCAAACGATGAAAGTAACACGTGAAGCAAAAGACATGGATGCGATTGTGAAAGTGTTACAAGATTTAATAGATGGTTACCGCGGAGCACTTGAAAATGAACAATGATATTTATCGGACGTTTGTCGGCTGTTTTAATGAAATCGGTGAATTGCAAGTGTCAGATGGAGAGTTTGCTGAGAAGAGTGAAATGTTAAATCGCTGGATGATGACATTGGATGAGGAAACACGTGCGCAAGTTGCAGCAGAAGTAAGCCCATTCATTATTAAGGCGGCACAGCATATTCGAGATAAGCAAAAGATTTTGGAAGAAATGATTATGACAAATGATGGGCGCATGAAAGCTAATTCATTTTACGGTAAATTTTAGTGATAGAGTTTAGAAACGGATTCCCCTTTTAAGAGGGGATCCATTCCTTTGTTTAAATAAAGACTTCCGCTGGTTGAGGTTTCATTTTATGACTGTAATGAAATAATAGTAGTAATCTAAATAATATGAAAATGAACTTTAGTTTGTAAATCATATATTGAAATGTTTCATAGATTATTGCGTGAATACAGTTTTTTTGTATTCTTTTTTATATTTTTGTATTTTTCTAAAGACAACAATGGAAAAATGGAATAAAATATGTAAGGGTACATGATTGTTAATATTTTAATAAACACATATAAGAAAATAAATAATGAAGTGAAACTTCCATCAGTGGATCATGAAGTTAAAAAAGAAAGGGTGTGGAATATGCCAGATTTAGTGAGTGATGTAGGCCATTATATGAATTATTTAGTGACGAAACGAAATACTGTTTCTAGTAATATTGCAAATGCGAATACACCCGGCTATAAAGCACAAGATGTAACATTTGCTGAGCAAATGAATAAAAGTAGTGCATTATATAAGAACAATGCTGCGGACTTAAAGAGTAATCCAAATTTATATCAAACGAATGAAATGCACTTACCGACAGTGAATACGAAAAATACATATGCAAAGATGCAAACAAAATCAATGCAAACGAATAAAGATGGAAATAGTGTGGATGTAACGACAGAAATGCTAGATTTAATGAAAGCAAATCAGTTATACGGTATTTCAATTAACGCGATTAATACACAATATGCAATTAACCAAGCGGCACGCGGACGTTAAAAGTAGAAGGAGAGACAACGATGTTTCAGGCAATTAATGCAAGTGGCTCAGGGCTAACGACAGCGAGAAAGTGGATGGAAGTTACTTCTAACAATATTGTAAATGCAAATACAACGGCTGCTCCGGGGGCGAATTTATATGAGCGTCGTAGTGTAGTGCTAGAATCAAACAATAGTTTTGCAAATATGTTAGATGGGTCTCCTACAAATGGAGTAAAAATAAAAAGTATTGAAGCAGATAAAACTGAAAACTTAGTGTATGATCCAACACATCCGCATGCAAATGAAGAAGGATATGTACGTTATCCAAATATTGATGTGACTGCTGAAATGACGAATGTAATGGTTGCCCAAAAAATGTACGAAGCGAATACAAGTGTATTAAATGCGAATAAAAAAATGCTTGATAAAGATTTAGAAATTGGTAGAGGATAAGGGGGAATATAGTAATATGAAAATCCAACCGATGTTAAATACGCAACCATTTGGAGCAATTCAGTCAATTGGTGCACCGAAAACGTCTCAAACATCTGTAGTTGAGGGGAAAAAGTTTATTGATTTATTGGAAGATATGAATCAAACGCAAAACAATGCGCAAACAGCAGTATACGATTTACTAACTAAAGGGGTAGGGGAAACGCATGACGTTTTAATTCAGCAGAAGAAGGCAGAATCCCAAATGAAAACGGCTGCTCTCGTACGTGATAATCTTATTGAAAATTATAAGTCACTAATTAATATGCAAATTTAGGAAAGTGGACGGGTGTGTTTAAATGGAAAAGATAAAAAATGTTATCCAATCATTAAAAACGTGGCATAAGTTAGTAATCGGTGCTGCGCTTTTAGCGATTGTAACAGGAGCACTTTTATACTTCACCTTGCCAGATAAATATGTTGTTGTATATCAAAATTTAAATGATACAGATAAGCAAGAGATTACAGCAGAATTATCGAAGTTAGGTGTCGATTATCAATTAGCGGCCGATGGTTCGATTCGTGTGCAAAAGAATGATGCTCCATGGGTTCGAAAAGAAATGAATGGGATGGGCTTACCGTTTAATTCTAAAAGCGGTGAGGAAATTTTATTAGAAAGCTCGCTCGGTTCAAGTGAGCAAGATAAAAAAATGAAGCAAATTGTCGGTACGAAAAAGCAATTGGAGCAAGATATCGTAAGAAACTTTGCGACAGTTGAAACGGCAAATGTTCAAATTACATTACCTGAAAAAGAGACAATTTTTGATGAAGAAAAAGCAAAAGGAACAGCGGCAATTACTGTAGGTGTGAAACGTGGCCAATTATTAACGGCAGATCAGGTTGCAGGTATACAGCAAATGATTAGTGCAGCAGTTCCGGGTGTAAAAGCAGAAGAAGTAAGTGTGATTGATAGCAAAAAAGGTATTATCTCAAAAGGAGCAGATGAAGCGCATTCTACTAGTTCCTCTTCTTATGAAAAAGAAGTAGAGATGCAGCAACAAATTGAAGGTAAATTAAAGCAAGATATTGATGCAACGTTAATGACGATGTTTAAACCGAATGAATATAAAGTGAATACGAAAGTGTCTGTAAACTATGATGAAGTTACACGCCAGTCAGAAAAATATGGTGATAAAGGTGTACTTCGTAGCAAACAAGAGCAAGAAGAAAGCTCTACTGCACAAGAAGGAGCAGAGACGAAGCAAGGCGCTGGTATTACAGCGAACGGCGAAGTGCCAAACTACGGTACGAACAATAATCAAAATGGTAAAATCGTCTATGATAATAAAAATGGTAACAAAATTGAAAACTATGAAATAGATAAAACAGTTGAAACAATTAAGAAACACCCAGAATTAACGAAAACAAATGTTGTAGTATGGGTAGACAATGATACGTTAGTAAAACGAAAAATGGATATGACTACTTTCAAAGAAGCAATCGGCACAGCTGCTGGCCTTCAAGCTGATCCGAATGGAAACTTTACAAACGGTCAAGTTAACGTTGTAACTGTTCAGTTTGATCAGCCGAAAGAAGAGAAGAAGAAAGAGCCAGAAGAAAGCGGTATAAACTGGTGGTTATTCGGTGGAATTCCAGCTGGTTTATTAGCGATTGGTGGTCTAGTATGGTTCTTATTAGCAAGACGTAAGAGAAAGAAAGAAGAAGAGGAATATGAAGAATACTTAGCAGAAGAGGAAATTGCTGCAAGTAATGAAAGTATTATGGAAATTCCTGAAGAAAAAATAGTACCAGAGCCAAAACCAGAACCAGAAGAACCGAAAGAACCGACGTTAGATGAACAAGTGCATGATGCTACGAAAGAACATGTAGAAGGAACTGCAAAAGTAATTAAAAAATGGTTAAATGGACAGTAAGGGAGGAACAACGATGTTAGATGAAATCTCCTCCAAAGAAAAAGCTGCCATCCTTATTCGTACATTAGAAGAAGGGGTGGCAGCAAAAGTCATTGAATATATGACGGCTGAGGAAAAAGAAGTATTACTTCGTGAAATCGCGAAGTTTCGTGTATATAAACCGGAAACGTTAGAAAATGTACTAGGGGAGTTCTTGTATGAATTAAATGTAAAAGAATTAAACTTAGTGACTCCGGATAAAGAATATATTCGTCGCATATTTAAAAATATGCCAGAAGACGAACTAGAAAAATTATTGGAAGATCTTTGGTATAACAAAGATAATCCGTTTGAATTCTTAAATTCACTTGCGGATTTAGAACCGCTTCTTACTGTACTTAATGATGAATCGCCACAAACGATTGCGATTATCGCTTCTTATATTAAACCGCAGCTTGCTTCTCAATTAATTGAGAGATTACCAGATCATAAGCGAGTAGAAACGGTAATGGGGATTGCGAAGCTAGAGCAAGTTGATGGTGAATTAATAAATCAAATTGGTGATTTATTAAAATCAAAATTAAATAATATGGCATTTAATGCAATTAATAAAACGGATGGCTTGAAAACAATAGTAAACATTTTAAATAATGTTTCACGAGGTGTTGAAAAAACAGTCTTTCAAAAGCTGGATGAAATGGATTATGAGTTATCTGAGAAAATTAAAGAAAACATGTTTGTATTTGAAGACTTACTCGGACTTGAAGATCTTGCACTTCGTCGTGTATTAGAAGAAATTACAGATAACGGTGTTATTGCGAAAGCACTTAAAATTGCAAAAGAAGAAATTAAAGAGAAATTATTTACATGTATGTCTTCAAACCGTAAAGAGATGATTCTAGAAGAATTAGATGGCTTAGGGCCGCTTAAGATGACGGATGCTGAAAAGGCACAGCAAACGATTACAGGCACAGTGAAAAAGCTAGAGAAGGAAGGAAGAATTATCGTTCAAAGAGGTGAAGATGATGTCCTTATTTAAAAACAGAATTCCGAAGAATTCTGTTTCTTTTTCTGAAGAAACGTATGAATTACAATTTCCAAAACCAATACCAGTTCAAGTCGAAGAAGAAATACAGGTGGACCATGAAGAGCTTCTTGCACAGCAACAATCATTACATACTGAACTGAATCAACTAAGGCAAGAACAGCAAATGCTAGAACGAGAGCGTCAACAGCTATTGCAAGATAAAGAAGAATTTCAAATGCATATTCATGACCAAATGGAACAGATGGAAGCAGCACGTATGCAGTTTCAAAAAGAACAACAAGAAACAGCATATGAATGGACAGAGTTATTATGGAATCAATCTTTTCAACTAGCAGAAAAAATCGTGAATCAAGCGGTAGATTCACGATTGCTTGATGTGTTACCCATTTTAACTGGTATCGTTCAAACGTTGCCTACTTCGTTTGAAAAATTAGTCATTACAGTACATCCAGAAACATTTGAACGTATTCAAGAAGAGAAGGAAAATACGAAAGAGTATTGGTTACTACAATTAGTAGAATGGAAATATGATTTCTCCTTACAGTTCGGTGAATTTGTTCTAGAAGAAGAGAAAGAGTTCTTTGAATTTAAATTTGCACCTATATTTGCGAAACTTCGCCAGAAATGGGAAGAAGAGAAGGTATTTGAGGAGCAAAATGTATGAATCGACTATTAATGAATGAAAACCATAAATGGAATACGTTTATTGAAACCCCGTTTTATACGAAAGTCGGTAAAGTTCATAGTGTACAAGAACAGTTTTTCGTAGCGAAAGGGCCAAAGGCGAAAATTGGAGATGTTTGTTTCGTTGGGGAACATAATGTTTTATGTGAAGTGATTGCGATTGAAAAAGAAAACAATATGCTACTTCCGTTTGAACAAACAGAAAAAGTATGTTATGGAGATTCAGTTACATTAGTTGCAGAAGATGTTGTCATACCTCGTGGTAATCATTTACTCGGAAAAGTGTTAGGCGCAAATGGCGAAGTACTAAATGAGGATGCAGAGAATATTCCATTACAAAAAATAAAACTAGATGCCCCGCCTATTCATGCATTTGAACGTGAAGAAATTACCGATGTATTTGAAACTGGAATCAAATCGATTGATTCTATGCTAACAATTGGCATCGGTCAAAAGATTGGTATTTTTGCAGGTTCTGGTGTTGGTAAATCTACTTTACTCGGAATGATTGCAAAAAATGCAAAAGCTGACATTAATGTTATTAGCTTAGTAGGAGAACGTGGCCGGGAAGTAAAAGACTTTATTCGAAAAGAATTAGGTGAAGAAGGAATGCGAAAAAGCGTCGTTGTTGTAGCGACGTCAGATGAAAGTCACCTAATGCAACTTCGTGCAGCGAAACTTGCAACGTCTATTGCTGAATATTTCCGTGATCAAGGTAATAACGTACTACTTATGATGGACTCTGTTACTCGTTTTGCTGATGCGCGTAGAAGTGTTGATATTGCCGTTAAAGAGTTGCCGATCGGTGGTAAAACACTCTTAATGGAAAGTTATATGAAGAAGCTGTTAGAGCGCTCTGGGAAAACACAAAAGGGATCCATAACAGGTATTTATACCGTACTCGTTGATGGGGATGATTTAAACGGACCTGTACCAGATTTAGCACGAGGTATTTTAGATGGGCATATTGTGTTAAAGCGTGAACTTGCAACACTTAGTCATTACCCTGCTATTTCAGTGCTAGACTCAGTGAGTAGGATTATGGAAGAAATTGTTTCGCCAACTCATTGGCAACTTGCAAATGAAATGAGAAAAATCTTATCTGTTTATAAAGAAAATGAATTGTATTTTAAATTAGGGACGATTCAAGAAAATGCAGAAAATGCTTATATTTTTGAATGTAAAAACAAAGTAGAAGGTATAAATACGTTTTTAAAACAAGGTCGATCTGATAGTTTCCAATTTGATGATATTGTTGAAGCGATGCACCATACAGTATAAGACCTCAGCCCAAGAGGTCTTATTTTTTTGTTTTTTAATATTTCACAGATTTTTTTGGAAAAAAACTATATAATAGAAAAAGAGAACGTTATAATAGGAAGGGGCTATGAAAACAGGTGGATAAGCAGCAGTACGACACGATAAAATTGCAAATAAATCAAGAAAAAGAACAGATTTTGAAAGAAGTGTATGAATTAACAGGTGAAAAAAGAAAAATAGAACAAAAAAAAGAATATGATTTATATGTAGTAAAATCGCGTAGTAAAGTCGTACAAACTGGGCAGCGTATAATGGCCGGTATGCTTTCGTCACATACGTTTTCACCTGAAAGAATAGAAGAATGGAATCGGAAAATTAAAAAAACGGAAGATTTTATTCGAAAAAATGAAAGCCTTTTAGAGCAAGTAAAAGAAAAAGAACGTGTCATTGATGAGATGTATCAAGAAGGTTGTAGAAAGCTTGCTAAAGTACGAGAAAAGCAGGAAGAAAAAATGCTTCTTGATTTGAAAATGTGTATGAATGGATGAGGTGAATATAGTGATACAGTCTGTATTACCGGTGCAACAAAGTTTACCTCCGCAAAAAGAAAAAGGGCTAGAAGTACAATCAAAAAGTGAAGATTCTTCATTCGATCGTACGATGAGAATGGAAAATAAAAAGCAGCCGAAAACGGAGAAAATGAAACGAGAAGAAGCACCAAAAGAAGAAAAAAAAGAATATATTCTTTCTAAACAATCAGTAACGAAAGAAGAGCCAATTGTAAAGAAAGAAGAAAAAAAAGAGACAGAACAGTTACTATTAGCAGTATCTGAGCAAATGGTTGCAATTGAACAATTACGTGTGCAGCCGGAATTGTTATATCAATACATACAAAAAATACAAGAGCTATATAAAGAATATGGGAATATAAAACTTAACGAATTACCCGCCAATGAATTACAACAGTTGCAAGAGCTTCTTTCAAATATGAATATCAAAAATGCTATATGTTTAGAAGATACAATGCAAATGGTATTAGACAAAATGAAGATGCCGGAGCAAACGATGCAAGTATTGAAAGTGGTAGAAACAGAAACTTGTAATATTGCAAAGAAACAAGAAGATTCCAAAAACTTAGATGTAGATCTTCCAAAAGCTGAGGGCGATGATGTAAAGATAGAGTTGCCTGAAGGTGATGTGTTAAACGATTCGAGTTCAACGGGTGCGGAGTTATTAAATAAAGCAACGGGTACGGATCAAATAGGAAAATCAAATAGTGGCGCTGAGAAAGTTACGTTACCTGACTTAGGAAAGAAAATGGAAGCACAAGTAGAAGCGTTGCAAAAATTTGTAGTGAAACAAGAGCGTGTTTTATTTCAGTTAAATCCAGAAAAACTTGGTACATTAACGGTGTTTATGAAAAAACATGGAGATCAAATTGATGTTCACGTAGAAATGGAAAAACATGATGCGAAAAAACGTGTTGAAATCATTTTTGATGAATTGAGACTGAAGTTAAAAGAAAAAGAAATCAATATTCAAATTAGCTATTCAGATAAAGATGAAAATCGAAAAGAACAGCGAGAACAAGAGCAAAGACAAAAACAAAAATTAGCAAGTACGAAACATGAAAAACAACATGCAAAAGAATTTGCGGGATTATTGGAGGAATAAAGTGTGCCAACAGTTGGATTAAATACAACGAGTACAAATCATATTCCGTTACAAGCAGGAGCACAAACAAAAAACGCATCTGTTACTGGTGCACAGTCGACAGCTCAACAAGCAAACGGAGTATCAGCAAGTACTCAAAAAACACCCGGTATTATGGATAAAGATGATTTCCTGAAACTTTTCTTAGCAAGCTTTCAACATCAAGACCCGTTTAATGCGATGGATATGAACCAAATGATGAACCAAACAGCACAGCTATCGCTTATGGAGCAAGTACAGAATATGACGAAAGCAGTAGATAAACTGCAATCAACGATGTATTCGACGGCTCTTGATGGAGGGATGAAGTTTTTAGGAAAGTACGTTAGAGGTGTAAGCAATAATGGAAAGCAAGTGACTGGTCAAGTGGAAACAGTTCGACTTGCTGAAAATAACGATGTGCAACTTATTGTTGATAATCAAGTTGTCTCACTTCGTTTCATAGAAAGGGTTTCTGATAAACCGATAACAGAAACTAATCCGGAAGATGAGAAGAAAGATGATATAGAAAAAAATGAAGAGGTTAAGCCAGATTAATAAAAGGAGTGTACAAAGGTTATGATTAAAGCGTTATATACAAGTATTACAGGGATGAATGCAGCACAAAATGCATTAAGTGTTACTTCAAATAATATTGCAAATGCACAAACAGTTGGATATAAAAAGCAAAAGGCTATATTTGATGATTTGCTATATAATAATACGGTTGGTTCACGTGGTGATGGTGCTTATGCTGGCACGAATCCAAAGAGTATTGGTAACGGTGTAAAGTTCAGTGGGACATCTACAGATTTTAGTGATGGTTCTATTACTTTAACTAGTGATAAGATGGAGACAGCGATAGAAGGAAACGGTTTGTTTTTAGTTGGTGATCGTAATGCTGGAAATGTAGAGTATACGAGAAAAGGGTCTTTTAGTGTATCGAAAGATAGCTATGTTACAAATACAGGTGGACAGTATGTACTAGGTTATGGTGTAAAAACAGGAACACAAGAAGTAGATTTTTCTTCACGACCAAGCCCAATTCATATTCCAATGGGATCAGCTGTTGGTGGGATTCAAACAGATAAAGCGACAATAGGCGGAAACCTTCCTAGAAACCAAAATGCATTATCTCACGAATTCACAGTTTTTGATGCGGAAGGAAACTCGTTAACGTTACGTGTAAATATTAAACAAAAGACTACAAAAGAGACTGTAGATGGTAAAGAAGTTGAAAAGCCAGTGCCAGGCGAATATACATATTCAGTTTCTGTAAGAAATGATTCTAAAAACGAAAAAGAATTTAAGCCTATTGAAGGTATGCCGGACAACAAACCTCTTATATTTGATACATTAGGGAATTTAAAGCAAACAGATGAACCCGTACAAAAAGATCCAGTAACTGGTGAAATTACTAAAGGTGGAACGGTTGATATTCCTTTTGGAAAGGGATTGAAACTGGATTTAAGTGGTTTAACAAATTATCCGACAGGGAAAACTATTTCTACAACAGAAGTAACGGGGCGTCCAGCTGCAATTGCAAATGACTACTCTATTTCTGACGGCGGTTTCGTTATGATGAAATATTCAGATGGTAGTATGAAAGTTGTAGGACAACTAGCTATAGCTACATTCCCGAATTCAGGTGGATTAATGAAAACTGGGAATGGAAATTACGTTGCGACACCATCAGCGGGTATTCCAGGAGTAGGTGTTGCTGGTGAGAATGGTGCAGGTAATGTACGAGGATCAGCAAAAGAAAGTTCAAACGTAGATTTATCAGTAGAATTCGTTGATTTAATGCTTTATCAGCGCGGATTCCAAGGAAATGCGAAAGTAATTAAAGTGTCAGATGAAGTATTAAATGAAGTTGTAAACTTAATTCGATAATATATCATAAAGTAAAATTGTAATGTAGTAGAAAGGGTTTTTTATTCGTATGACGACAAGACAAGAGCGAATTTTACAATTGCCTTTTTTCGAAAATAAACGTGAACTTGCAGAGCAAGTGTTGAAAATGGAAAGAGAAGAGCATATATATTTACCTGATCAATTTGAAATTAAGCAAGTACCTGCATATTCATTTGGTGAAAAGCAATCAATTATTGGCCGTATTCATGAGTTTTATTTCGTAAGTGTTGGTAGCGAAGGAGAATGGAAGTATCAACTGTTTAAGGACGAGATGAAGTGCCGTGAGTTTTTTATTACACTATCAGGGATAACGGATCAGCAGATTGCATTTTGGTTCAATAACATCGAGTTATTGAAAAGCTCTTAAAAAGACCTTAAAAGCTCTTTTTAGGGTTGAAGAGAGGACCTAGCGTTGTTTTGGAGCGGTTAGTGCCTAATAGGGCCGCGACTGGTGTGTAAGGACAGAGGTATGGAGAGTTACTAGGGTAGTATAAGAAGAGGTAAGCAAAGTTTAGTGTGGAGAAACAGTTATGATCCAGACGAGCTCCTATTTGTAAGAATAGAGCTATGGAGGCGTACGGAGATAGTTGGGAATGAGATAATCATTTCATATTAGGCCAGCGCCTTCTGGATAGTATGTGACGATAGATTTCTATAAAAGGAGAGGTGAGGAGGATGGCGCAGAATAAGTATCGCGTTACATTCATTTCGCCAAGTGAGGTTGAGCAGCGGACTGTAATGGCGGCGAGTAGTTTGCCAGATTTAATTCGTAAAGTAGAGAGTATTATTGCAGATCCGAACGGTTACTTTGTAAATGATAAAAAAAATAATTGCTATTTTAAAGTGATTAAAGAAAATGTTACGTTTATTCAATATGAGTTACTGTTTTCGGATAAGGAAATTCATATTGAAAAATTAAAACATATAGCACCATCTATATTGAAACAATTATTTAAAAAAATAAATGATCCAGAATTATATGCGCTTGCGCTACTTGATGTTGATATAGCGACGAAAGAATATGTGCTAGAAGAAATGGATTCGGAGCTAAGAATAAGAGTAGAAACGGGGCTTTCGAAAAAGTGGGAAGCAATGCCGACAGAAATTGTAGGAGCACAAGAAGTATTATTAGAGGCACTTGCTTCGTTTATACAAGATTAAGCGTCTTTTAAAATAAATCGTTCGACTATCTATATTTTTCATATAGGTAGTTGACTTTTTCGGTTTAATAAAGCTTAATAATTAGATATACGGAATTAATGGAAGGGGAGCGACACCTTTATGTCACAAGCACAAAGTATTTTATTAGAAAGTGGAACAAATGAATTAGAGATTGTCACATATACTGTTGGTGAAAACCTATTTAGTATTAATGTAATGAAAGTACGTGAAATCATTAATCCATTCCCTGTTACAACTGTTCCAGAATCTCATCATGCAGTTGAAGGTGTTGTTCAAGTACGTGGTGAAATTTTACCTGTTATTAATTTAGCAACGGCTCTTAATTTAAAATCAACAAAGCCACTTGATCAAACGAAATTTATTATCTCTGAATTAAACCAAATGAAAGTTATTTTCCGCGTTGATGAAGTGCATCGTATTCAACGTATTTCGTGGGAACAAATTGATGAGCCAGCTTCATTATCTATGGGACTAGAGGAAACGACATCTGGTATTGTAAAGCTAGATGGAAAAATCATCTTACTATTAGATTACGAGAAAATTGTATGTGAAATTAGCGGTACTGGCTATGACAATAAATCACTTGCAGGTTTAGAGCAAAAAACGGATCGAGCTGAAAAAGTGATTTATATTGCAGAAGATTCAGCAATGCTTCGTCAAATATTAGAAGAAACATTATCATCAGCTGGATATACGAAAATGAATTTCTTCAGCAATGGTGCAGAGGCATTAGCACAAATTGAAAAATTAGCGAAAGAGCAAGGGGAAAAAATGTTTGAACATATTCACCTGCTAATTACTGATATTGAAATGCCGAAAATGGACGGACATCATTTAACGAAAGTTGTTAAGGATAGTGAAGTAATGAATCGTTTACCGGTTATTATTTTCTCTTCATTAATTACAAATGAATTATTCCATAAAGGCGAAGCTGTAGGAGCAAATGCTCAAGTAAGTAAGCCAGATATTCAAGAGTTAATTGGCTTAGTTGATAAGTTAGTACTTTAAAAGCTTTTATTGGCTGGAAGAGAGAATCTAGCGAGGGTCAGTGCCTAATAGAGCCCCTGCGATGTGAGGCCAGATATATGGAGTGGTTTTAGGTCAGTAGAAGAAAAGAGCCTTTAATTGAGGGTTTGAAGAACTGATATACAACTCTATTTTTTTAGTAGGGAGGAGGGGACTAGCCACGTGTAAGTAGTACTGGCTAGTTCCTTTTTTGCATTCTATACTCTGCTGTACAGGTAGGAAGATTAAACATTTCTGGAGTGTTTGTGGCTGTATGAATAGTCTCTACTTCGAGATTTTCAATTCGTTTAATGAATAAATAGCGAGCTTGTTTATTTGAAAATATAAGAGAGCGTATTTTTGGAATATGCTAGTAAGGTTGCGTAGTAACGCAAACTTTTTCGGTGAAAATATATCCGAAATACCATATAATATGATTAATATGCAATTATACATATTAATTTAAAAATCTTTTTTCTATTTCTATACTTTCTATATATTTTTGTATGTTTATTATTTGACAGATAATTTCGAAATGTTATAATATGGATATGTAAAATTTGCTATTTTCTGAGAAGACATGGGAGTCAGATGAGAATTGTGAAAGGATGAGGGGGAGTGACACAGAGTATGTATCACCACACAGCAATCAATGTATTAAGTCTTTTACAAAACATGTCAAATAATAAAATGAACGATGTGCAACTAGAAACGGAATTTAAAAAAATAGAAAAACAATTCCAAGTAAAATATGAAGAACTAGTTGATTTATATAATAGAATGGTATTATTTCAAATAGATATAGAAAAACATGGTGGGATGCGAGCATATGAAAAATCAGCGATTACATGGCTGAAGTCTGAGCTAGAGTTACTGTATGAAGTGTATCAATTTTCCCAACGTCACGGTTTAAACATTATTAATATTTCAAAATACGTTAGTAAAAAAGAACTAAATCTTTTTCCGAAAACAGAAAGTCAATTGCAAAATACGTATTACAAATTAAAAAAATGTGAAATACCGTTTGAAAATATTGAAAAACAAAAACCAGGACGAAAGCGAAAATATCCGCCTGTAAAAGAACCAATTGTTGAAATGAAAAAAGAAAACAAACAAGAATTAAGAAATGAAGTTCCAAATACAGAGACCGAAAAAAATCTTGTAACAGTTATATCTGGTATTGTTGATAATTTTGAAACAATTAGCCAGTGTAGTGAAAGAAAAGAGCGTGGACTACATCAGTTCATGGAAGGAATCTATAAGCTTTCTAGCATGGCTGCAGAGCGTTCAAAGGATGAAAAGAACGCACGTGGACTCGAAGGCGAATTGCATGTATTACGGGCTGAAAATGAAAGGCTAAAGCGAGAAAAGGAAGAACTTGTTCATGATATAAAAGAAATGACGCATCATTTAATTCATTTCATTACGAGCTCTGATATTGATCAAATTCGCACATTGCCTTTCTTCGTAAAAGAATGTAAACAAGATTTGCATAAATTAGGGTTATATAACGCACAAGACGGTAAAATGAAAATTATGGTTGATCGTAGTGGACAGGTTATGAGTGTAACGCAGTAATAAAATTTGGGTACAAAATAAAAGGGAGATACATAGTGTATATGTATTTCCCTTTTGTTTTGTATGGAATCGTTTCAAAGAAGGAAGATGATTTTTTAAGATTGTAGTAGCTTGGAAACCATTTGTGGTATTTGATTTGCTTGTGAAACCATACTGAGTGCAACTTCAGTTAACAATTTAAACTTTAAAAAATCGCTCATTTCCTGCGCCATATCCGCATCTTCAATTCGAGATGCAGCATCTGTTAGGGCCATACTTTGGCTATTTAAATTTTCAATATTAAACTGTAAACGATTCATCATAGCACCGAGATCAGCACGATGAAGTGATACATTTTGTAAAGCTTCTTCAATTTTACGAATTGCAGCTCTTGCTTCTTGTTCTGTTGAAATCTTGATGTCATGTTGTGTAGGGGAAGGAGGAATATGGTTCGTTATATTTACTGTATGACCAATATCATCTAATATAACAGGACGGTTTTGGCTGTCGAACACGGATAAATCATTAAACTCAGTCGTCTCATCAATATAGCCAATTTGTTCTGTTAAAGATTGAAACTCTTTATTTAGTGAATCACGGTTTTTATTTGAATTTGTACCATTTGCAGATTGAACAGCTAAATCGTGCATACGTTTTAAAATGTTTGTAACAGTTTGAAGTGCAGCTTCGGCTGTGCGAAGCATCGATATTGCATCCTCATTATTACGAATTGCCACGCGCATACCACTCGCTCGTGCATGCATACGAGTCACAATTGCAATATTGGCTGGATTATCAGAAGCATGGTTTAACTTCTTACCAGTCGCCAAATGCTCCATTGCAACATTCATACGTTTTTCATTCTCATATAGCGATTGCCTAGCATTCATACTCAAGACATTCGTACCAATACGCATAATATACACTCCTTATTTTATAAATTCATATATATAGTTTTAAAGCCGATAAACAGCTATGAAAAGAAAAAAGGACTTATGCTTATCTTCTAGTTGTGTTTTAACATAAGGGGAGAGATAGGGATTGACCGCTTCTACGCAACATGGATGCTCTATCCTACCTAAAAAAGAAAGGTTTTACAAATAATTCATTTATATAGAAAAAATAAACCTCTCCGCAAGCAGAGAGGTTTATTCATGAAGCTAACTCAAATGGCTTATTGTAATAACTTAGAAACCATTTGTGGCGTTTGGTTTGCTTGAGAAAGCATGCTGATTCCAGCTTCGTTCAAGATTTTGAACTTAGTCATTTCAGACATTTCTTTCGCCATATCAGCGTCTTCGATTTGAGAAGCAGCTGAAGCCATACTAGCAGACTGACTCTTAAGGTTGTTTACGTTAAAATCAAGACGGTTTAATGTAGCACCTAAAGTTGCACGATTGTCAGCAACTGTTTTTAATGCAGCATCAATTTTACTTACCGCATCTAATGGAGTACCATTTGTAGCAGCAGCTTTAGCAGCATCTAGTTTTACAACTAAGTCTTTAGAAGCTGGATCTTTTTCCATTGCTTCTTTAGTAGAGTCTAATTTTTGCTTATTAGCTACATTACTTGTGTCTTTTTCATAAGCCATTTTAGCTTCAAGGTATGCTTTAGCTTTAGGGTCAGCCATAGCATCAGTTTTAGCAGTATTATACGCGTCAACTAATCCTTTAGCAGTAGTATCTGCTGTTGATTTAGCTGAAGCCATAGTAAGTTCAGCTTTTTTACCATTTTCAGCCGCTTCTAGAGTGTCAAATTGTTCACCTAATTTTTTAGCATCAGCATTAGCATCCATAGCAGTTTTAGCAGCAGCTTTACCACCTGGTGCTGCTTCAATATAAGCTTTAACTAGAACTGCAGCATCTTTCTCAGCACCTGCAGGGCCAGCAGCTAATGTGTCGATTGATGTTTTAAAAGCAACAGTATCAGCTGAAGCTTTGTCGAAAGCTTCACTTGCTTCAACAGTAGCTTTAGCAAGTGGATTCGCAGAAGCGCCAATTGCTAATTCTTCGATTCCAAGAGATTTTAAAGAAGCTGATTTTAAGTCAATACCAATTTGTTGGTTACCATCTGAAGAGTCTAATGTTTGAATGTTAATAGATGAATTAGACTGTAATAGATTTTTATCATTGAATTGTGTGTTATCTGCAATGTAAGTAATTTGTTTTTGCAGTTCAGCAAATTCTTTTTGCATTGCAGCTTGGTTATCAGATGTATTTGTTCCGTTTGCAGATTGGTTTGCAAGGTCACGCATACGAAGTAAGATGTTAGACACAGAACCTAATGCTGAGTCAGCTGTACGGATTAATGACATACCATCTTGTGTGTTGTTAGCAGCTACGTTTAGACCGCTTTCACGAGCACGCATACGAGTTGCGATTGCAAGACCTGCTGCATCGTCAGAAGCGTTGTTGATACGTTTACCGCTTGATAAACGGTCCATAGAATTGCTCATTTTTGCTTGATTTTGACGCATGTATTCTTGCGTACGTAAACTGTTAATGTTTGTATTAATTCTCATGTTAAGAACCCCCATTTTTTTATATTGACTTTTCTGCAAATTGAAAAACGGTAATATGCGAAAAAATCAATTTCGAGATTTATTGTAATCCTTGCTACAATGGGTGTCAACTAAAAATTCGAATTAATAAATATAAAAAAATAACAGTTTAACAATTTAGTCGTTTTTTTATTACAATATTATTAAAAGGATTATTGCAAACTTTAAAAAAAAACTCTAATATTAGATTATCTTTGTTTACCGAAAAGGTGATATTATGTTAGTTGGAAATATAGTAAAAGAAGTGCTTGCATATAAGAAAGGACAAATTCAGCAAAAGCTAAGTAGTCCACAAGCATTCGTTAGTAGTCGTTTTCAAGAGAAGTTGCAGAGTGAACCTGCGAAGGAGACGAAGGGTACTACGCAGCCGGCAAAGGTAGAGGATATGAGTCAGCCGGTACAATCTACGAAAATAGAAACGGTCGTAAATAAACCGGAACAATCTATTCATAAAGTAGAGGAAGCGAGTAAGCCTGAAGAAAAAGCTGAAACGAAGAACGTAGATGAAGTGCAAGTCGCACAAAAAGAGTTTGAACGACGTTTCCCAGAAACGAAAAATGAGGCTGCTGATACGTGGGAATTAACGAAGAAGTATAATATTCAAAAAATACGTTCTTCCAATGAGGGGAAGTATGAGGATATTATTGATCGCACTAGCCGTACATACGGAATTCCGAAAACGTTAATTCAAAAAATGATTGAAGTAGAGTCTAATTTTAATCCGAAAACGGTGTCACATGCAGGTGCGATGGGTCTTATGCAGCTTATGCCAGCGAATGTGAAAGAGATGGGTATAAAAAATCCATTTTCACCAGCTGAAAGTATTGAGGGCGGTGTGAAAGAGTTAAGCGGTTATTTAAAGAAAAATAACGGCGACTTAGTATTGGCACTTGCTTCTTATAATGCTGGCCCTGGTAATGTGAGAAAGTACGGAGGCGTACCACCATTTAAAGAAACGCAAGGATATATTAAAAAAATATTAAATATCGACGTTTCAAAATAAGAAATTTCATATATAGAGAGAACATGAAATTTTCGTGAACATGATATGGGAGTTGGCTAGATTTGAAATTACAAGATGATATTCCGTTAACAATTTATTTTGAAATCGGAAATACGAAAAAGAAAATTGAAGATTTGCTTCATATTACGAAAGGTACATTGTATCGTCTTGAAAATTCAACGAAAAATACGGTGCGTCTTATGCTTGAGAATGAAGAGATTGGAACCGGAAAGATTTTGACGAAAAACGGGAAGATGTACGTTGAAATCGTTGAATTGAAAAGGTAGGGAAGGGGATTGTCATGAGTGGCGAAAAATTAAGCCAAGAGCAAATTGATGCCCTGCTGAAGGCGGTAAATGAAGGCGAGGAAATGCCAGCTTTCGCACAAGAAGCAGGGAAGCAAGAGAAATTTCAAGAGTATGATTTTAATAGACCGGAGAAGTTCGGTGTTGAGCATTTACGTAGCTTGCAAGCGATTGCTTCTACATTTGGTAAACAGACGTCACAGACGTTGGCAGCGCGTATGCGTATTCCAATTGAGCTTGAGCCTTCAACGGTTGAGCAAGTTCCGTTTACGAGTGAGTATGTGGAGAAAATGCCGAAAGATTATTATTTATATTGCGTTATTGATCTTGGCCTTCCAGAGCTTGGAGAAATTGTTATTGAGATTGATTTAGCGTTCGTTATTTATATTCATGAATGTTGGCTTGGTGGAGATAGTAAGCGTAACTTTACGATGCGCAGACCACTTACCGCATTTGAGTTTTTAACACTGGATAATATTTTTATGCTCCTTTGTAAAAATTTAGAGCAATCATTTGAAAGTGTTGTGGCGATTGAACCGAAATTTGTAACGACGGAGACAGATCCGAATGCATTAAAGATTACGACAGCGAGTGATATCATTTCATTACTGAACGTAAATATGAAAACAGATTTTTGGAATACGACAGTGCGTATCGGTATTCCGTTCTTATCTGTTGAAGAAATTATGGATAAGTTAACGTCTGAAAATATTGTCGAACATTCTTCGGATAAACGTAAGAAGTATACGTCTGAAGTGGAAGTGAAAGTAAATCAAGTGTATAAACCTGTTCACGTTGCAATTGGTGAGCAAAAGATGACAATGGGTGACATTGAACAAATTGAAGAGGGAGATATTATTCCGCTTCATACGAAAGTTTCGGATGAATTACTTGGTTATGTAGATGGAAAGCATAAATTTAATTGTTTTATTGGAAAAGATGGAACGCGTAAGGCGCTCTTATTTAAAAGTTTTGTAGAGTAGGAGGATCCATATGAAACATGAAGTATCTCCTGTGTCATTAATGGGATTAGAAGATTTTGCAGGGAAGCGAAATGAAGCAGGTAAAGCACATATTGATACTGTTTCAGACATTTCGATTGAACTTGGTGTAAAGCTTGGGAAGTCATCTATTACGCTCGGTGATGTGAAACAGTTAAAAGTGGGCGATGTTCTGGAAGTAGAGAAAAACCTAGGACATAAAGTAGATGTGTATTTAAGTAATATGAAAGTCGGTATCGGTGAAGCAATCGTAATGGACGAGAAGTTCGGTATTATCATTTCTGAAATTGAAGCCGATAAGAAGCAAGCTGCGCTTATGAAAGCGCAAAGTCAAATGCAAGATAAAGAGTAGAGGAGGAGTCATATGTCGTATATGACGACCTTATTTCAAGTCGTTTTACTGTTTGGTGCGCTCGGCTACGGTGCATATTATATGACGAAAAAGACGCGCAAGCAGCAGTTTTTTAAACAAGGTGAAAATGGCCATATTCAAGTGAAAGACGGCGTGTATTTAAATCATCAAACGAGCGCCTTTTTATTTGAAGTGGATGGCAAGCAAGTGTTCACTGTTATTAGTAATAACGGTGTACAATCTGTGCAATTAACAGGAACAGGAAATCAGTTTCAACAAGCGCTAGAAGACGCGGTGAAGAGTGAAACGAAAAAAGTAGAGGATCCATCATGAGAATAAAGAAACAGTTATCATTATTAGCCGTTATTTTCGTATTTTCTATCGTTTTTTCAATTATTTTTGTAAATCCAGCGTATGCGGCCCCGAACGGTTTTATTAATTTCGAAAATGGAAAAGAGTTTACGAGTAATTCAAGTGTACAATTATTTGCGCTCGTTACCCTTTTATCATTATCTTCTTCTATCGTTCTATTATTTACACATTTTACTTATTTTATGATCGTTCTTGGGATTACACGTCAAGGACTTGGAGTAATGAATTTACCACCAAACCAAGTGCTTGTTGGACTTGCCTTATTTTTATCACTCTTTACGATGCAGCCTGTACTTGGGCAGCTAAAGAGCGATGTGTGGGATCCGATGACGAAAGAGAAAATAACTGTAAGTCAAGCTGCGGAGACGACAGCTCCGATTATGAAAGAGTATATGTCAAAGCATACGTATAAGCATGATTTAAAAATGATGCTGAAAGTGCGCGGAGAAGAGTTGCCGAAAGATTTGAAAGATCTTTCCTTATTTACGCTCGTACCATCCTTTACGTTAACGCAAATCCAAAAAGGGTTGTTAACGGGGATGTTCATTTATTTAGCGTTTGTATTTATAGATTTGATTATTAGTACACTTTTAATGTACCTCGGGATGATGATGGTACCGCCGATGATTTTAAGTTTACCATTTAAAATACTCGTTTTCGTATATTTAGGTGGATATACAAAAATCGTCGACATTATGTTTAAAACGGTCGCCTGAAGCGTTTGATGCTATGTGATAGGAGTCATATAAATGAATACGTCACCAATTATAGATATTTTTCAAACCTTTTTTTATAAAGGGGTTATGATTTTAATGCCGGTTGCCGGTGTAAGTATGATTGTCGTTATTATTATCGCTGTCATTATGGCGATGATGCAAATTCAAGAGCAAACGCTGACGTTTTTACCGAAAATGGCGAGTATCGTACTCGTTATTATCATTTTAGGTCCGTGGATGTTTCAAGAGTTAACGACACTTATTTTAGATTTATTTGATAAAATCCCATCGCTATTGCGTTCCTACTAAGATGGGTGAACTGAAATGAATATGGAATTATGGGCGGCGACGTTTTTTGCGTTTTGCCGCATTACTTCATTTTTATATTTTTTACCGTTTTTCTCAGGTCGATCCATTCCAGCGATGGCGAAGGTTACAGTTGGACTTGCTCTTTCGATTACAGTGGCCGATCAAGTTGATGTCTCTCACATAAAGACAACTTGGGACGTTGCAGCTTATGCAGGTACGCAAATTGTAATTGGATTATCGCTTTCAAAAATTGTAGAAATGCTGTGGAATATTCCGAAAATGGCAGGGCATATTTTAGACTTCGATATAGGTTTATCACAGGCAAGTTTGTTTGATGTAAATGCAGGATCACAGTCTACTTTACTTTCAACCATTTTTGATATATTTTTTCTTATTATTTTTATTTCACTTGGCGGCATTAATTATTTCGTTGCCACGATTTTAAAGTCGTTTCAATATACAGAGGCGATTTCAAAATTGCTGACGACTAGTTTTTTAGATAGTCTACTCGCAACGTTATTATTTGCGATTACATCAGCGGTTGAAATTGCTCTTCCGCTTATGGGAAGTTTATTCATCATTAACTTTGTTCTTATTTTAATCGCAAAAAATGCTCCGCAATTAAATATTTTTATGAATGCATTCGTCATTAAAATTACGTGTGGTATTTTGTTTATTGCGATGAGTGTACCGATGCTCGGTTATGTGTTTAAAAATATGACAGATGTATTGCTTGAGGAATATACGAAACTATTTAACTTTTTCTTAACGAAGTAGGGGGACGCGCATGGCAAAGGATAATAAAACAGAAAAGGCCACCCCGCAGAAGCGTAAAAAATCGCGTGAAGAAGGGAATATTGCCCGGAGTAAAGATTTAAATAATTTATTTTCCATACTAGTATTAGCAGTTGTCGTGTACTTTTTCGGAGATTGGCTCGGATATGAGATTGCGAATTCTGTAGCGGTGCTGTTTGATCAAATTGGAAAAAATACAGATTCGACCGAGTATTTTTACTTGATGGGGATTTTATTACTAAAAGTATCCGCGCCAATATTAATACTCGTATACGCTTTTCATTTATTTAATTATATGATTCAAGTCGGTTTCTTATTTTCTTCTAAAGTCATTAAGCCGAAAGCGTCACGTATTAACCCAAAAAACTATTTTACGAGATTGTTTAGTCGTAAAAGTTTAGTAGATATTTTGAAATCACTATTTTATATGGGATTAATCGGTTACGTCGCTTACATTCTGTTTAAAAAGAATTTAGAGAAGATTGTTAGTATGATTGGATTTAACTGGACTGCGTCACTTACTGAAATTATTAGGCAAATTAAATTTATCTTTTTAGCTATTTTAATTATATTAATTGTTCTTTCTATTATTGATTTTATTTATCAAAAATGGGAGTACGAACAAGATATTAAGATGAAAAAAGAAGAAGTAAAAAGGGAGCATAAAGATAATGAAGGGGACCCGCAAGTAAAGGGAAAGCGAAAAAACTTTATGCATGCCATCTTGCAAGGGACAATTGCGAAGAAGATGGATGGTGCAACATTTATTGTAAACAACCCGACTCATATTTCGGTCGTACTTCGGTACAATAAACAGGTTGATGCGGCGCCAATTGTCGTTGCAAAAGGGGAAGATGAGCTCGCATTATATATACGAACGCTTGCCCGCGAACAAGAAATACCAATGGTGGAAAACCGTCCACTTGCTCGTTCTTTATATTATCAAGTCGAGGAAGATGAGACGATTCCAGAAGATTTATACGTAGCTGTAATTGAAGTTATGCGCTATTTAATTCAAACGAATGAACTTGAAGTATAATAGCGCGGTTGGAGGAGATCTCTTGTGTTTAAGATAGATTCTGCAAGAACATATTTTTCTATCTTTTTAGCAGCGTCATTCGTAGTGGCGCTCTTAATTCCACTTCCACCATTTATACTTGATATCGTTATCGTTTTTTTACTAAGTATGTCAGTGCTTATTTATATGCGAGCAACAAGTATTAACGAGTGGGATGAATTAAAGTCATTTCCGACGATGCTGTTATTAATCGGGATTTTCCGCGTATCGATTAACGTATCGACGACGCGAGCGATTTTGACAGACGGAAATGCGGGGCATGTTATTGAAGAGTTCGGTCAGTTTGTAATTGGCGGGAACTTATTAATTGGTATCGTTATTTTCATAGTATTAATCATATTCCAGTTTATCGTTGCAAACGGTGCGTCTCGTACTGCTGAAGTTGCAGCTCGTTTTACACTTGATTCTTTACCCGGGAAACAAATGTCAATCGATGCGGATTTAAACCAGCGTATTATTACTGAAAAAGATGCACAGGCAAAACGAAAAAAATTAAATATGGAAACAGAGTTTTACGGAGCGATGGATGGTGCCGGGAAGTTCATTAAAGGGGACGTTATTTTCGGGATCGTCATTTTATTCGTAAACATTATTTTCGGTTTAATTGTCGGCATAATGCAGCAAGGAATGAGTTTTGCTGAAGCAGCGATTCACTATACACAGTTAACTGTCGGTGACGGAATCGTAAACCAAATCGGTTCGTTAATGCTTGCGATTTCAACAGGTATTATCGTAACACGTGTATTTGATGGTTCAGCGGATACAGTAACAGAAGGTATCTTTAAAGAGTTATTAGCACATGAAGTCGTTGTATATGCGCTTGGTGGTTTATTTATTGCGATGGGTATTTTCACTCCGCTACCATTTCTACCATTCGCACTCGTTGGTGGAACAATTATCTTCTTAGGAATTCGCAATAAAAACCGAATAAAGAAAGAAAAAGAAGACGAGCTTCAAAAAGAATTAGAAATGATTCAAGGCGAAGATGAACAGCTGCAACAAGTGGAAGATTCATTCGGAGTATTTACAGATAAATATCCAATTATAGTAGAGCTCGGTTTAGATTTAGCAGCCCTTGTAAAGCAGAAGATTAACGGGGAAACAGCTCGTGATAAAGTTGTTCTTATGAGGAAGTCGATTATTACCGACCTTGGTATTAACGTTCCTGGCATTAACTTTAAAGATAATACGAGTTTTAGACCACGCGGACGTTACATTATTCGTATTAAAGGTGCGAAGGCAGCTGAAGGTGTTTTAAAATCAGGTTATTTATTAGCACTGAAAACACCGAATGTAATGGCAGATTTAGATGCAGAACCAGCGAAAGATCCAATTTTCGGTGAAGATGGATATTGGATTTTAGAGCATATGGTACAAGATGCACAAATGAAAGGCTATCAAGTATTAGAGCCACTTAGCATATTAATTACACATTTAGATGTTGTCGTTAGACGTAATCTTCATGAGTTAATTCAGCGTCAACATGTAAAAGACTTAATTAACTCGCTTGAAAATGATAACGGTGTTTTATTAGAAGAGATTAAGAAGAAAGAAATCGACTTATCACTCGTTCAAAATGTTATTAAACAACTTCTAAAAGAAGGTATTTCTATTCGTGATTTACCAACCATTATTGAAGGTATTATTGACGGAAAAGAAATTTATCAAAACCATGTAGACGGTGTAACGTCATTCGTCCGTGAATGTATTTCAAAAGTTATTTGTGAAAATGCGAAAAATCCTGACGGTAAAATTTATGCGGCGCTCTTCTCAGATTCAATCGAGTTAGATGCGGATGTTGTAAATAATTCATACCAAGGTTACTTATTAAACTGGGATTTAGATCTAGAAACACGTGTTGTTGAACAAGTACAGCGTGTCTTTAAACAAGCTCGTTTAATGGGAAGAGAACCAGTATTGTTAACGCGTAGAAAAGATTTCAGATTTGCGATTGTAAGACTTCTTGAGCGTTATCAAGTAGAAGCGCAAGTACTTTGTATTAGCGAATTAGCACCGGAAATTGTTGTAGATCAAATTGCCTATATTGAATAGTAGGGGGTGAAGTAATGGAAAGTACAGAAAAGAAAGAAGCGTTAATGCGAATAAAAGCAGCTTCGAAAAATGAATTGTATCGAAAGTTATTTGACCAATATGGTACAGATTATTATTACGTTGTCGATGAAAGTGTAAAACGAAACATCCCGTTTTTTTGGAAAAAGAATTATGAAATGTTAGTTGCTTTTCCAGAGGATAAACAGGAAGAAGTGAATGAAGCCACAGCTCAATTTCACGAACAATTAATGGATGTTGTAAATGATCCTTCAGAACAAATTGTGAAGGCGAACGGAATTCAATCGGTACTGCACAATTTAGAAAACGTGACGACTTCTATGTCATATGCGGCGATGCAAACAGGAAATAGTGAAGAATGGACAAGAAAGAAAGAGAAACTATTAAAGCTGTTTGAAAAAGGTATCGTCGTTGTGAAACAGACGGAAGAAACGAAAGTAGCGAAAGTAACAAAAAAGCAAAAAACTGTGAAAAAAGTTGTTCCGGTCAAGAAAGAAGAAGTGGTTGTAAAAAAAGAAAACCAAGAATCTGTACCGTTTATTATTCAAAAAGTAATTCGCATGCTAGAGCAAAACGATGTAGAACAATACTTCATTCATGCATATGCTGAAAAGTTAAAAGTGAAGTTTGAGAATGCGACGATGATTACAGAAGAAGAAGTGATCGGATACATATTGGAAGATATGAGATCCCATTTCAACACGGAAAACGTTTTTGAAAAAGAAGTACAAACAATAGCATTAATTGGTCCAACTGGAGTTGGAAAAACGACGACACTTGCGAAAATGGCATGGCAGTTTCACGGTAAGAAAAAAACGGTCGGTTTTATTACGACAGATCATTCGCGCATTGGAACAGTACAGCAACTGCAAGATTACGTAAAAACAATGGGATTTGAAGTAATCGCTGTACGTGATGAAGCTGCAATGACAAGGGCGCTTACGTATTTTAAAGAAGAAGCGCGCGTCGATTATATTTTAATTGATACAGCCGGAAAAAATTATCGTGCGTCAGAAACAGTGGAAGAAATGATTGAAACGATGGGACAAGTAGAGCCAGATTATATTTGCTTAACGTTATCAGCTTCGATGAAAAGTAAAGATATGATTGAAATCATTACGAATTTTAAAGATATTCATATTGATGGTATCGTATTTACGAAATTTGATGAAACAGCAAGTAGTGGTGAATTGTTGAAAATTCCAGCAGTATCATCAGCTCCAATTGTATTAATGACAGACGGACAAGACGTGAAACAACATATACATATCGCTACAGCTGAACATTTAGCGAAACAAATGTTACAAACATCGTAGAAAAGAGGTGAAGGATAAGGCAACTGCCTTATTCAAACGAGTATGAACGGTCTTTATATAGGTTCTATGGGTATGATGAATTATATGCAGCGCATTAATGTTCATTCGAATAACGTTGCAAATGCTCAAACGACAGGATTTAAAGCAGAAAATATGACTTCTAAAGTATTTGATGTACAAGATACATATCGCCGTGGTGATGGAGCTGTGACAAATATCGGTTCGGTCGATTACGCTGTAGTACCAGCCGCAACGCATGTGAACTTAGTACAAGGAAATATACAAATGACAAATAGTGCTACAGATTTCTTTTTAGATGACGGTACGTCTGGCGCAGCTTCGTTTTTCGTTACATCTAAAAATAATGAAACGTTTTTAACAAGAGACGGTAGTTTTACAGTAAATAGTGATCGTTATCTGCAAACAACTTCAGGTGCTTTCGTAATGGGTGAGAATAATGAACGTATTCGTATTCCAGAAGGAGCAAAGGTAGCTGTACAAGCAGACGGTACGTTATATGATGCGGTGACGCAAAATAATATTGCTCGCCTGCAAACAAAAACAGTAGGTGCAGAAGCGAATAATCGTCTCGTACAAAGAGAGAACAAAAGCTTTACTCTAGCAGAAGGAAACATTGCTGATTTACCGAACGGGGTAGGGACAGTAAAAAATCATATGCTAGAAAATTCAAATGTAGATATGACGAAAGAGATGGCTGATCTTATGACGGATCAAAAAATGATTTCAGCGTCACAACGCGTTATGACTTCATTTGATAAAATTTATGAAAAAGAAGCGAATGAAATATTGAGATAGGAGACTTCCGTTAGCGGGAGTCTTTTTTTATTGCTTTTATTACAGTTACCCCATAAAATGATATTGATAATCATTATCAATTTATCTGTTTGTATAAGAATAGAATTTTATAATGATAGCAACATTTATTTAACTAGATGAATTAAAAATAAGGGGATGGTGTGTATATGTCTACAAAAAAACAACTTTGCATTGGGTTATGTTTAATTTCGAGAAAGAAAGAAGAAGACTGTATATTTGATTCAGGAATTGATGAACAAGTAGAGTTAGCGAAACAGGCAGAACAGGCTAAGTTAGATTTTGTTTTTAAAGCAGATTATTTAGTGGCGCACCCGGATTTAATTGCTCGTAATAAAGGGAATGTCATTTTAGATCCGACATTACTGTTTACTGCTATTGCTTATGCAACAGAAAAAATTGGAGTCGTTACGACTGCGTCAACTTCGTTTTACCCACCATATATATTAGCGAGGCAATTACAATCTTTGAACTGGATTAGTAAAGGCCGAGTAGGGTGGAATATTGTTACATCCATTGACGGCGCTGAAAACTTTGGTGAGGAAGGAATGTCATCATCTGAGGAACGATACGCCAAAGCGGCAGAATGTACAGCGTTAGTAAGAAAACTTTGGGGGAGTCACCCGAATGAAGTATTGAAAGTAGATAATCCTGATGTTATTAGAGAAATGGTAAAGCCTATTGAGCATAATGGTGAATACTTTAAGGTGAAAGGTCCACTTAATATTCCGCAGCATATTTCAGGGGAAATGCCATTATTTCAAGCTGGTGCTTCAGAGTCAGGACGGAATTTTGCTGCTTCTGTTGCGGATGCAATTTTTGCTGCAATGCCAGATGTAGAGTCAGGAATGGAACTGCGTCAAGATTTAAGAAGAAGAGCAGAACAGCATGGCCGAAAGCAAGATGATATACGCGTATTACCTGGATTATATTTCTTTATTGGTGATACATATGAAGAAGCGTTAGAAATGCATAGGCAAGCACATCAACATCTCACAAAAGAGAAGAGATTCTCGTTACTCGAAATGGTTCTCGGATTAGACGTTAGAGGGATTCCGCTAGAAAGTAAGATTACGGAAGAGATGCTGCCAAGTCGGAATCAAGCTGTTCGCAGTAAAACTCATGCCGAATTATTACGGAACTACATTATTAAAAATGAACCAACTGTTGAACAAATACTAGAACGACCAGAAGTTGTTGGCTCCGCCCATTGGGTCGCGGTTGGTACACCACAAGACGTTGCGAAACAAATTATAGATAGATTTGAAGCAGGGGCGTTAGATGGATTTATTGCTATTCCAGGAGGACCGCCAAAGTCACTAAATCTATTCTTTAGTGAAGTTATTCCTTTATTCGTGAAGGCCGGTGTATTTAGGGAAGAGTATACAGGCTCTACTTTACGGGAGCATTTAAGGGGAAAGTCGCCAAAAACTTTGCAGTTAAAATAACAGGAGTGTTATGTACAAAAAGCCTTTCATAAGAAGGCTTTTTATTTTTGGATTAAATTTCAGAATTATCAATTGACTTTGTGGGTCTGTTTTTTTATATTAGTAGGTATACTAATAACTACTAATAAACATGTATCGTTTTGAGATGAGAGTTATATAGAATGTGAGGGATTGCTGATGGATGAAATTATAAAGGAATTACAAAAGTTAGGTTTTTCCCAGTACGAATGTAAAGCGTATATTGGACTATTAAAACATTCCCCAGTAACCGGGTATGAAGTGAGTAAGCAAACAGGGGTACCGCGTTCGATGATTTATGAAGTACTCGGTAAATTGATGGATAAAGGAGCGGTGCATATCGTTCCTACTGAACCAGTGAAATATGTACCAGTACCAGCTACGGAGTTAATGGATCGAATGCGAAAAGATTTTGAAAATTCCTTTGAATTTTTAGACCGAAAATTAAATTGTTTAGAACAAGAGCGACAAATAGATGTAATTTCGCATATTCGCTCCAATGATCGTGTTGTAAAAGAAATATGCAATATAATTAATAGGGCGAAGGAAGAGCTATGGATTTCTGTTTGGGAAGATCAAGTGCATGAAATTGAGCCATATATTCGTCAAAAGGAAGAGGAAGGTGTACATATATTTTCAATCTTATTTGGCGCTCCCAATACAAAAATAGGTGCGACGTTTCACCATAATTATATGACGCCCCACGTTGTTGAAAAGAGAATGGGTGGTCATTTAACCGTTATTGCTCGTGATGGAGAGGAAGTATTAATTGCGAACTTCTCAAATGATAGCACTTCATGGGCCGTTACAACGTATGACCCAGCTTTAGTTCTCGTTGCTACAGAGTATGTGCGGCACGATATTATGGTTGAAGAAATTACGAAGGAGTTTGGGGCTGATAAGTTAGATACGTTATGGCGTGAAAATATAGATTTAGTTCATGTCGTAACAGGAAAACGAACGATGGAAGGAATGGAGGATGATACGAATGAGTAAAGCTCAGGCCCATGTAGCTTTTCAGAGCGATGATACATTTCAGCAAGGAGTAAAAGATTGTTTACCAACTGTATTTGGTTATTTAAGTATCGGTATAGCAGCTGGTGTAATTGCAAAAACAGCAGGTTTCTCAATCATTGAAATTGCGTTTATGTCCACTTTAATTTATGCAGGTTCTGCCCAATTTATATTAGCTGGTATGTATGCAGCTGGCGCTCCTGCTTCAGCAATTATTTTTACCGTCTTTTTTGTTAATTTACGCCACCTTCTAATGAGTGCTGCCCTTGCACCATACTTTACGAAACTTCCTCTATTAAAAAATGTAATTATCGGTTCTCAAATTACAGATGAAACGTTCGGCGTTGCAGTGCAGCACGCAGCGCAAAAAGGATATGTAGGTGACAGGTGGATGATGGGGTTAAATGTCACAGCATATTTAAATTGGATTCTTGCTACTATTATTGGCGGGCTGTTTGGTGAGTGGATACCAGATCCGCATACATATGGCATGGATTATGCATTACCAGCAATGTTTATCGGATTATTTGTTCTTCAGCTCATAAGTAGTAAACCGAAACTAGCAATTCATCTTACTGTTGCAATTGTAGCGATTATGATCGCATACGTTTCACACTTATTTATGCCAGATAGTATAGCGGTTATTATCGCAACATTACTAGCTGCGACGATTGGAGTTGTAATTGAAAAATGGAAATGAGATTGGACGTACTATTACTTTTACTAGCAGCAGGAGCTGTCACACTCGTGCCACGTATTTTACCTCTACTCGTATTTAGCAAACTACAAATTCCAGACTGGGGTTTAAAATGGTTAAATTACATACCAATTGCGATATTAGCAGCACTTTTAGCCCAAGTATTATTTATGCATGAGACGATGCAGTGGGATTACCTTATCGCAGCAATCCCAACATTTCTTGTTGCGATATATACTCGTAGTTTATTAGGTACAGTATTAACGGGAGTGATTGTGATTATTTTGTTACGTTTCTTTTTCTAAAAAGGATTACGCTCATATAATAGCGAAAGGTGTAATAACATGAAAGATATAGGGGTGGTGTTATGATACTTTTAACGATAGGAGCAATTTTGTTAACGTTGTTTATTTTCTTTATTATCGGCTTCATTACGTTTATGATGTTTGTTGATAAGGCGACACCTCAAATATATTATACACCTTGTGAATCAGTGACAGTGAAAGCTAAAGGTAAACATAGAAGGAAGAAAAGTTGAAAGTTGGCTTTTCTTCCTTTTTCTATTACATCCCCGAAAGAACTAACAACAATAACTCAAATAGAAAACTAATAACGGAAAGAAAACAGATACATATGGAGAACACACGATTATTTCTCCATTCGCGCCAGAAAACGATAAATCCTAAAATACAAAGGAGAAACCAAATGGGCAAGAATATGAATTCGCTAACTTTCTCGGGAGGTAACGTATAAAAAGTTGTTGAATATAAGATCCAATTTGTAAAAAATAAAATGCAAACGATAATAGATTGTAAGTGGGGGCGTTTGAAAAACTCCCCTTTTTTTACAGTTATAAAAATGATAGTTAGCGCTGCGAAAAAGGCAATGAATATGAAAAGAAGTAAGAGTAATGTAAGCGTTATTTGGATTTCCTTTATAAGATTGTTTTTGCAAGAAATGCATCTATTACATTGTATGCCTGCTTTGTAGAGTTCGCTCTATATTTTTCAGTGTACGGATTTAAAAAACCATGTTCACCGTGTAGTTGTTTTATTTCTAATAAAGGATTTTTTTGTTGCTGCAATGTTTGAATGAAAGAGGATACTGAAAAACTAACTTCTTTTTCAGGGAAAATAAGTAAGGTAGCGCATGTAGGTTTTATATGAATATAGTCACGTATACGGGAACCGTAACATCCGATAATAAAATCTATTTTCGGATTGTTACTGCATAGCCATGAGATGGTAGCGCCAACACTAAAGCCGATAAGTCCAATATGTGAATAATTACTTGAAAGAGTATTGATGAATTCTTTAATTTGTTCTTTTCCATCATCAAATCCAATATTATTTACAAAATGTTGATATGCTTTTTCTTCATCACTATAATGAAATGCATGTTGCGATTGTAGAAGATTAGGACAGAATACATCTATATGAGATGAAGTGAAGTGGTGGGTAACGTGATGCATATGGTCGTTCACACCATAAATTTCATGAACAGCAACGAGAGCTAATTTTTTCTCCATCGTTACAATGTACCTCTATGAAACTTAAATTCTTTCTCAACAAGGCAAATACGCAGGTGGAAGTTTTCATACCATTGCTCACGGCCTCTTTTTTTCGCTTCTTTATGTAAGGCGTTCTTTTTCCAATTTTCAATTGCTTCAAGTGATTCCCAATAAGAAATTGTAATGCCGAGGCCCGAATTATCTCGTGCACTTTCTACACCTAAAAATCCAGGTTGCTGTTTCGCAAGTTCCTCCATTGTTTCGGCAACGGTACTATAATCTGTTGTATCATTTGATAAACTAGAAGTGAATATAACTGCATAATAAGGTTTGTTTTTTTCTAAATCAGATTTCATTGTCTTTCCCCCTTAATGTATAGTACAAATAATTAATCCATAGTTTGTATTCTAGCAGGTCACAAAAAGAAAAGAAGTAGAAAATTCTTATTTTTTCATCCCATGTAAAATAGAAGATAGAAGAAATTTATAATAAGTAATCTAAAGGATGAAAAATGCCACTTCAAAAGTCGAAGTGGCATTTTTTATATTTCCTCTAAGCTATTAACTGGAACTGTTAATTCGCGTCCTGGGTTTTTAACTTCATATATGCGGGCGGTTTCATTGCTTTCGTCGACGTGTTGAATCGTAACAGGCATGCCTTGAAAACTGACATTAGCTTGCTCCGCTGACACAGAAAGCTCTTTTGCACGTTGAATATTCATTTATATTCCTCCCATCATTATTATCTTTGCTAAAAAAGAGGAATAATATACCATTTCGAGACATTCTTAAAGTTTTTGTATTATTTGTAATGTTCCTTTAATAAATGAAGAGAAGATGGAATCAGGATAGCTATCTATCGCTTGAACTGCTTCTTTTGCTTCTTTGAGTGCAGCTGTTTTATCTTGAAGTTCTATATAGCAAAGAGCACGATAAGATCCAGCCGTTAATAACCACGATTGATCAAGTGGATGACTCATATAATCTGGTATAGTAGCATGTTTTAATGTTTCCAAAGCGTCCTTATAACGTTTTAAGCCATACAAAGATTTTCCTTTTTCAATATAATACAGTCCATCGTCTTGAAAAATTGGTACATCTTTTAGTTTTTCTCGGAATTGTTCTAAATGTTCTAATGCAATTGTATATTCATTCGTAACGGTATTGTAGTAATAAGCTTTTAATATATGTATATTTGCAGCGGATAAAGTATCTTCTGTAAAAATGGCAAATTGCTCAGATTTTTTTATGTAATATAAATATCTTTCTTTATCAGTTGTAATGATTTTTTGATAAGATAAAATACGGTAAAATTCATCTGTTTTATAATACACTTGGTGTTTTTTTGAAAATGCAAGTGCATCTAAAATGACTTTTTCACATTTTTCATAATTGCCATATGCGAGTAAAATAATTGCTTCTTTTAAATATAATTGTATATGTGTAATAAGATCCATTTCTAAATTCTTCGTTTTATATTCATCGCGAATTTTGGTAATCAACTGTAAACATTCTTTATATTTTTTCCGTTTGTAGAGCATATAGTAAAACAGTAGTTTCGTTTCAGTGCTTTCTCGATATAAAGCATATTTTTCAAATATAGAAACAGCGGTTTCAACGTAAGATTCAATATTATAATCGTTCATAATAGCTGCTCCTGTTAGGAACTGTTTATATAAACGAGCCGTATTTATAGTAGAAGATAGCTCTTTTTGAACAATCGGTAGTAGAGTTTCATATACTTCATCACATTTATTTTCCTTTATGAGTTGCTCCATTTTTGTAATGAGTTCTACAATTTCATCATCGTCTTCCTCTAATAAAAAGCTCGTTTCATATTCAAGTTTTTCAGCAATATATTGTAATGTTTTCATGGAAGGTGTAGCTTTTCCGTTTTCAATTTGACTAAGCATACTTTTTGTCAGTTCCGAACCTGCCAGCTCTGTTTGTGTAAGTTTTTTTTCTTTTCGTAATGCCTTAATTTTTTCGCCGAGAGTTGCCATATTATTGCTCCTTTATCATCAAAAAGTTAAATTGTATTTAACTTTTTGTTGTAAAAATTGGAAAGTTGATTATATAATAAGTTTAACACAATTTAACTTTTAAGGGGAGAAAGTCATTATGGGAGATATAAGTATAGGACAACATGATACAAGAATGAAAGTTGCAACGAGAAATATTATTTTGATGATGATTGGAAAGATGACGTCTTTATTAGGGGCAGGTATTTATACATTCGCAATGGGGTTATACGTATTAAAGACAACTGGTTCAGGGATGGGGTTTGCTATTACGCTCGTTTGCGGATCACTACCAAGGATGATCTGTGGTCCGATTGCAGGTGCTGTAGCTGATCGTGTGAATCGAAAATGGCTTGTCATTGGCACGGATTTATTAAGTAGTGTAACGATGCTTATTATGTTTATTCTTGCTACTATATTTGGACCTTCACTTCTTTTTATCTATATTTCAGCAGCATTATTATCAATTTGTGCAAGTTTTTATTCTGTTGCATTAACTTCGTCTATTCCTAATTTAGTAGATGCGGGGCGTATTCAAAAAGCGAGTGCTTTAAATCAAACGGCAGCTTCTTTATCAAATATTTTAGGGCCAATTATTGGTGGAGTTGTATTTGGTTTCTTTTCAATTAAGTCGTTTTTTTTGTTAAATAGTGTTACGTTCTTTTTAGCAGTTATTTTGCAATTATTTATTGTATTTGATTTATATAAAAAAGAAGTGGCTGAGAGTAAAGAGGATTTCTTGACGAGTATAAAAGAAGGGTTTTCATATGTAAAACGACAGCATGAAATATATGGTTTAATGAAAATAGCATTGTGGGTAAACTTTTTTGCGTGTGGGCTAACCGTTGCACTTCCATACATTATCGTCCATACATTGCATTTATCTTCAAAGCAACTCGGTATCGTAGAGGGAATGTTAGCAGTCGGGATGCTAATGGGTGCGATTGCTTTATCGGTGCGTAAAGAAGTGAATAATCCGTTTCGTTCTATTTATACTGGGCTGTTTTTGTTTGCGGGTTTAAGTTTATGTACAGTCTTCCCATTGGTAGTTACCATTTCAAAAGGGGCAAGTTTTATTTACTATATTGCTTTTATGATGTTAACGGGTATAGCAATTATGATTGTAAATATTCCGATGCAAGTACATATGCAAAAAACGACAGATCCGAGCTACTTAGGGCGTGTGTTTGGCCTACTTGAAACAATTGCTACTGCAATCGCACCACTCGGTATGATTGTATATGGATTATTATTAGATATGTTACCAACTAGCATTGTTATGATGACGATAGGCGGAGGTTTATTGTTAGTTGTATTAGTTGGAGTAAAGCAACATATGGGGAAAAAACAAGTAGGTGTGTCGGCTTAAAAATAAGAAAATAATAAAAATTCGACTTATCATTATAAAAATGACCAAATTAGTATTTTAGTTTTTGAAACTCTTTTTCATGTATGTTACAGTATAGTGAGCAGGCAAAGAAAAGGAGAAAACATCATGAGAAAATTAAGTTTTGTTATGCTTTTTCTGTTAGTCGTAATGGCTGGATGTAGTAATTATGACACATATATAGAAACAGGTATGCAATCGTTGAAAGATGAAAAATATAGTGATGCAACGATGTGGTTTGAAAAAGCGGAAAAAGAAAAGTCAGGAAATGAAGCAAAATCATATAAAGAAATGGCCGAGAAAATGGATCACGGAGCAACAGCATTAAAAGATGGTAAGTATTTAGAAGCAAAAGACATTGCAAATGAAGTGTTGCAAATGAAAAAAGACGATGCACTTGAAACAGCTGTAACATCAAATGCAGAGAATATGCTTCAAAAAGCAAAAGATGTGGAAAAGAAAGTAAATGAAAGAGTGGCAAAGCGGAGAAAGGTAGAAGAAGAGGGAATTGATAAACTGATTAAAGCGGTCGATAGTATAGATGACGTGAAAGAAAAAGAGAAGAAAGTTTCAGAAGCATTAGATAAGGCTGAAGAGGCGCAAGCAAAAATTGAAGCGAAGAAAAATAAATAGAGTTATAGTTTGAAAGGCTGTCGTGTATAACGACAGCCTTTTAATTTTTTGCGGCATAAGAAGTGATGCTATGTAGTAAAAAAGAAATAATTTTAGAATTCCATCTGTCCTCATGATGAATCGTATAAATGTTACGTTGAAATTCAAATCCAGGGATGGGTATGTAGCGTAGTTCATTTCGTTGTATTTCTTGTTCGATAGCGAGTTTAGAAATAAAAGCAATGCCATTACCATATTTTAAAATTTGTTTCATCGTTTCTAATGAATCTAATTCAATTTCAGATTGGAACGTAATGTTATGAGCTAACGTCCATTTTGTAAGTAAATCTCTCGTTGTAGATGGATTACGATGCAATAATATACGTTCCTTTTCGATATCTTGTAGTGATACATTTTCTTTTTTTGAAAAATGATGTTCTTTGGAGAAAGCAAGAACAAGTGTATCAGGCATTACATTTGTCTGTTTTAAAAGGGATTCATCAAACGGTGCTGCAGAAATTACCCCGAGGTCAATTTCATGATTTTGTAGCATCGTTCGAATTTCAGGAGCTGTTTTTACCATGAGTGTTATTTTTATATTTGGAAATTCGCATTGAAATTGGTGAATAATTTCTGGTAAAAGATAAGTCGCTGGTACATAACTAGCGCCAATTGTTATAGCGCCTTTATGAAAATCTTTAAACTCTTGCGTGACCCGCCTAGCTTCTTTCATAAGTGCATCTATTTTACAAGCATAATGATGCAATGCCTCACCAGCCTCCGTTAAGAAATATCTCCCGGATCGTAATTCAAATAAAGGTACACCGAGTTCCTCTTCTAAGCTTTTTATATGGAATGTAATAGTAGGTTGTTTAACACCAAGTTTTTCTGCAACAAGTGTAAGTTTTTTATATTTCCTAATAAGCACTACAATTTCTAATTTTAAGAGATTCATTATGAATTGCCCGCCTTTTTTATTTTAACTATAGAAAAAATCTATAGAAATAAATAGTTTATTAGAAGTTTTTTAATTTAATCTTTACAGTACATTAACATTCAGTATAAATCTTCCAGATAGAATGAAAGCAGGTTAAGAGTGAGGGGAGAGAGGTGAAACGATGGATATTAAAATTCATGGATTAGAAAAGAAGTTTGGAAAAACGCAGGCGTTAAAACCGTTACAAATTGTCATGAAACAAGGTGAATTCACCACACTTTTAGGACCTTCGGGATGCGGGAAAACGACTTTACTTAGAATGATTGCAGGACTTGAAGAGCCAGATAAAGGTGAAATATATTTTGGAGATAAGTGCATGTATTCTGGTGCGAAAAAAATAAAAACATCTCCTCATGAACGTAATATCGGTATGGTATTTCAAGATTTTGCTTTATGGCCGCATATGACTGTATTTGAAAATGTTGCATTTGGATTAAGGGCTACAAAGCAAACGAATCACTTACGAGAAAAGGTAGAAGATGCGATAAAGCGAGTTCGTCTGCAAGGTATGGAGAAAAGATATCCACACGAACTTTCTGGTGGACAGCAGCAACGTGTTGCATTTGCTAGAGCGATTGTAACAAAACCTCATTTTATTTTGTTTGATGAACCGCTTAGTGCACTCGATGCAATTTTGCGTGAAGAAATGCGCTTAGAGCTTATGGATATCGTTCATTCTATTGGTTTAACGGCATTGTATGTCACTCACGATCAGACGGAAGCTATGTCAATGTCAGATCAAATTATTGTCATGAAACAAGGAGAAGTATTACAAAAAGGAACGCCAGAAGATATTTATGTGAAGCCGTCTCATGAATTTGTTGCAAAATTTGTTGGTAAAGCAAATTGGCTTGTAGAGGGTAAACAAATGATTCGTCCAGAGCATGTGAGCTGGACGAAAAATGAAGTGTGTGAAATGTATACAGGTGAAATTCAGCACGTTACATATGTAGGAGAACGATATGAAATGAAAGTAAACATGGGTGCACTTGGAATATGGACAGTTTATCACAATAGTAAATTAAGCATCGGTAAACCAGTATCGTTATATGTGCCAAAAAAATGTATTCATCATATAGGGGGAGAATCGTATGAAGAAATTCAGTTCGCTTAAGTCTTTATTTGTATGTACTTTATTATTTTCGGCTGTAGTAACAGGGTGTAGTTCAAAGACAGGCAATGTAGATGCAAAAAGTAAAACTACGAATGAAAAGAAAATTGTTGTATATAGTGCAGGACCAAAAGGATTAGCAGAAAAGATTCAAAAGGATTTTGAAAAGAAAACAGGTATAAAAGTAGAAATGTTTCAAGGAACAACAGGTAAGATTTTAGCGAGAATGGAAGCTGAAAAGAAAAATCCAGTCGTTGATGTAGTCGTACTTGCATCATTACCATCGATGGAAGGATTAAAAAAGGATGGACAAACGTTAGCTTATAAAGAAGCGAAACAAGCTGATAAGCTTCGTTCTGAATGGTCGGATGATAAAGGACATTATTTTGGATATAGTGCTTCAGCATTAGGAATTGTGTATAACACAAAAAATGTGAAGACAGCGCCTGAAGATTGGAGCGATATAACAAAAGGGGAATGGAAAGGAAAAGTGAATCTTCCGGATCCAGCACTATCAGGTTCAGCTTTAGACTTTGTAACAGGTTATGTGAAAAAGCATGGAAAAGATGGATGGAATTTATTTGAACAACTTAAGAAAAATGAAGTTACAGTATCGGGGGCAAATCAAGAAGCGTTAGATCCAGTAGTAACAGGTGCGAAAGACATGGTCATTGCTGGTGTTGATTATATGACGTACAGTGCAAAAGCAAAGGGTGAACGGGTTGATATTGTTTATCCAAAAAGCGGAACAGTTATTAGCCCACGTGCAGCAGGGATTATGAAGGATAGTAAAAATGTAGAAGGTGCAAAAGAGTTTATTGATTATTTATTATCAGATGATGTGCAAAAACAAGTTGCTAAAGCGTACTTATTACCAGGCAGAACAGATATAAAAGCTGAAAATAGACCGAATGTAGAAGAGATTCCGGTATTACATATTGATTGGAAAACAGTTGAGAAAGAACAAGATGAAATCGGAAAACAATTTAAGAAAGTATTTCAATAAGATGGTGATTACATGGTAAATCGATTCGTATCAGTAAGACAAGTTGGAATGACGGTAGCGTTGTTGCTTGTGGCGATGTTAATCGTCATTCCGCTTTTCCTCATTTTATTTTCTAGTGTATACGAAAATAGTAGTTGGAATTTTTTAAAGCCTTTTGAAGTGATGCAGAGTGGTGGATTAGCGGGGATTTTTCTAAACTCGATGCTTTTAGGTGTACTCGTAGTAATAGGAGCAACTATATTTGCATTTCCATTAGCGTTCATTATGAGTAAAACAGATGTTGGAAAGTATAGTAAGTTGGATATTATTTTTATGATTCCATTTATGACACCGCCGTATATTGGATCGATGGGCTGGATTTTGTTCATGCAACCGAACGGCTATTTCGAACAGTTTTTTCCGATGCTAAAGACGATTTCATCTTCGTTTTTTAGTTTAGGCGGCATGGTTTTAATTATGAGTCTGCATTTATTCCCATTCCTTTACTTCATGTTGAAAAATACGTTACTTCAAATTGGGAGTAGTAAAGAAGAAGCTGCAGCAGTTCATGGTGGAGGCTTTTTCTACCGTTTAAGAAAAATAATATTGCCATTATTAGTTTCAAGTTATGTAATGGGTGCTTTACTCATTTTCGTAAAGACGATTGCTGAATTTGGAACACCGGCTACATTCGGACGAAGAATAGGATTTCATGTGTTAACATCAGAGATTCATAAATTTATCTCAAGTTGGCCGATTGATTTTAGTAGTGCAACAGCATTATCTTCTTTATTACTTAGTGCATGTATGCTCATTTGGTATATGCAAAATGTTTTGAATCGAAAGTACTCATATGCAATGGTTAGTGGAAAAGGTGTGAAATCTAAAAGGTATACATTGTCTATATTTACGCGCATTGTAGCATGGGTTTATGTAATTGGTTTATTAATCGTATCAATTGGAATCCCGTATTTTTCTATACTGATTGCTTCATTATCGAAATTAAGAGGCGACGGCTTACAGGTAAATAACTTTACAACGAGCCATTATGAAGCATTATTTACAATTGGCTCTCCAGGATTAGAAGCTTTATGGAACAGTTTTCTTTTTTCACTTATAACAGCGATTATTGCTGCTATGATTGGAGTATTTTTGGCACTTATGATCCGAAAGGGCGAAAAGTCTTCTGAAAAATGGCTTGATATGTGCGGTATGTTACCGAATATGGTACCAGGAATCGTGATGGTTGTAGGGCTTATTTTATTCTGGAATTCACCCTATATGCCCCTGTCAATTTACAATACACCAGTTATGGTTATCGTAACGTACGTCGTTCTTTTTTTACCTTATACGGTGCAGTATGTAAAAGCATCGCTTGGGCAAATTGATGATTCTCTTGTACAGGCAGGAAGTATTTTTTCTGGAAATTATATTTATATTTTTAGAAAAATAATATTACCTCTTATTATCCCGGGAATTCTTGCTGGATGGGCGATGACATTTACAATCTCGATAAGAGAATTAGTAGCATCGCTTCTCGTATTACCTCCATCAGTAGAAACGTCAGCAACATTTATTTTTGCTCAGTTTGAACAAGGAGAAGTATCTATTGGCATGGCAATGGCTGTCGTTTCCGTTGGACTTACAACAATATGTTTATTACTTCTGCAACATATGGAGCAAAAACGAAAAGGGGTAGCATGATGAGGATAGAAGTATGGGGAGGAGCGGGAGAATACGGTCGTTCCTGCTACTTCGTAAAAAATAAAGAGACGAAAATAGTATTTGATTGTGGTATTAATCGATCATATGAGGATAGTTATCCAAAAATAGATAGGGAAGTTGTACCGTTTTTAGATGCAGTATTTTTATCACATATTCATGAAGATCATACGATGGGCTTACCTTTATTAGCGAAGTATGGATATAAGAAAAAAATTTGGACGACTCGTTATACGAAGGAGCAACTTCCCGCTTATTATGAAAAATGGAGAAACTATAATTTGACGCAAGGATGGAATGTACCTTATAACGACCAAAATGTTAAAGATTTAAATTATGTATATATTGATGAGATTAGTAATCCGAATGAATGGATACAGATTACACCTACATTGCGTTTTCAATGGGGGTATAGTGGGCATGTATTGGGGGCTGTTTGGTTTTTAGTGGACATGAGTCATACATATGTATTTTATTCTGGCGATTATTCAGCAGAGTCTAACATACTACGAGCTAATTTACCTGAGAAGTTGCGCGGCGATATAAAAGTCGCAATCGTAGATGCCGCTTATCATACTGATGATGTTTCGCAACATGAACGAATAAATGAACTGTGTACAGAAATTGAACGAGTTGCGCAAAAGAAAGGAATAGCATTATTGCCATTGCCACCGCTTGGTAGAGCGCAAGATATCGTATTGTATTTATATGAAAAGTATAAAGAACTTCCCATTATAGTAGATCAAGAAATTTTGGATGGATTCCAAGAAATGTTCGTATATAAAGATTGGCTCAAAAATAATGAAGAACTTGAACGGATCCTGGAGAGTTTAAAAAGAAACATAATCGTTATGGATCATGACATCGGTACGCAAAATAGTTATGGAATAGTTATAATGAGTGATGCGAATATGCAAACGAAACGAGCGCAGTTATATTATGAACAACTGCGATATGAAGAACGACATTCCATTATATTTACTGGACATATTGCTAAAGGGAGTTTTGCAGACAAAGTTTTGAAAGAACGTGTAGGTAAAGAATGTAGGGTGAAGCGAGTTCCATATAAAGTTCACCAAAGTATAAGAGATGTGAAAGAGATGTTAAATACATTATTACCAGAACATACGGTGTTAGTACATGCTTTGAAAGGGGATACGGATCGATTACAGAAAAAGCTTAGCACGGCAGGGTATGAAAATGTGTATTCACTTACTATGGAACGTATAGAAGTCATTTAAAATGCAAAGGAGATAGGTATATGAAAAAAGTATTTGTATTCGTAAGCATTTTATTTTGTTGTTTCCTTTATAACGTTAAGGAAGGGTTTGCTGCCAGTCCAATGACACCTAGTTTTGAAGTGAAGTTATTATTAAAGCCAGAACAAGTATTAGGTTACAACAAAGAAATGAACCAAGAGATATTAGAACATTTTCAGGCTGGTACAAATTATGAAAGAATACAAGTGCAATTTTTAGATACAGCAAATAAAAATTTAAATAATGAAGGGTGGTTTGCGAGAATTCGAAAGAAAGAATTTAGTAAAGATTTTGAGCTAACATATAAAAAAAGATATCCTATTCAAAATGGTGTAATTCAAGATGCACTAGAAGTGGCTAAAAAGGATGGATTTGATAGTAAAACCGATAACTATGAGGCGGAAATAGATTGGGGATTTGAGAAGAAAACGTTAAGTATTTCAAATAAGAAAACCTACAGTGCTAAAGGGTATGGAGTACTTGATTTACCGAACGAACTAGCCGCTCAAAACATGTTAATAGAAAAGTTGCCAGGGAAAATGAACAAATGGTCGTATACGAATTGGGGAGAAGAAATGCTCAAGAACTCTCGTATTTACGGTCCTGTATTAATGAAAAGGTATACAGGGGAGTTTGAAAATATAAAAACGAATATTGAAGTTTGGCCACTAAGTAATACAGGGAAAATAGAAGATGATTTCGTAATAGAAGTGTCGTTTAAAACAAATGAGGAAAGTATTGCAACAAAACAAAGAGAATTATTAATGAAGAGATTAGAACAAAAAGGATGGTTGTTACCGAAAGATAGTTTGAAGACAGAGCTTATTTTTCAGTGAATAGTAAAAAGGAATCCGTATATATGGATTCCTTTTTCTAATATATGAGTATTAAGCTAAATCAGCTGACACGAACATATCATTATTTTGAAGGTTTTTAGAGCGTAAACTATAAGCAACTACCTTCTTTTTATGTTGCTTTACAACATCAACATGCTCTTCATGACTATAAATGTAAAAGATAAAATCTTTTTTACCACGTTTTTCATTGATAATTAAAGGCGTGCCCTCATTGTGTGGTGGTGCGTAATAGCGATCTAAAAATAAACCTTCGTTAAAATCATGAATAATTTTGGATTTTTGTTCGCCTTCTAAGTTGTTTCCATTAATTGTAACAGTCACATTCTCTTCTTCAAGTTGTGGATGTGTCTCGTACTTGCTAATAATGGATTCAATAACAGAGTTGGGAAGGCTAGAAACGATAATTTTAAATGCCCCAAATACAATTAACATTACAATAAACCAAGTCGTCATAGTATATCATCCCCTTTATCCCACAGTAACGGTCCGTAAAAGCCCGGTTGGTGCGGGCTAATAATCAGTGTGGGATAGATCCCCCATACTGATTAAAATTTCACTTTATCCTATTTAACAATATAACTCATATGGTAATAGTACATATGGTGAAGTTTTGTATAATTTGTGAAAAATATGCCATTTTTACGAACGAAATATTAGAAAAATCAATTTTGTTAAAAAAAGTTGAAATCGAAGTATTTTAAAAGAAAAAGGTTTATAATAAAAATATAACTACTAACAACATTACTAATTATAAGGAAGTGTAACTATGAGTACTGTAACAATCGTATATGGTATTATTCTTTCTACAATTATTGGTTTATTTATTGTCGGGGTTTCACGTTATATTCATAAATGGAAAGAAGGCGTTGCGAAATTAAATCACATTGAAGAAGAACTTAGTGATTTAATGTTACATCATGGCAAGTAAAAAGTTTATTTTTTAACTAAACAATGTGAAGAATATCACAAAACATGCTCTCATCATGAAGGCATGTTTTTTTGTTATGTGAATGATAGGCACATTCATACATTTTTTCCATAGGATACAGTGTGAAAGTAGAAATGTTCGGAGTGGAAAAGAGGGATAAAATGAGTAGTTCAGGTTATGTTCCAGATAATAAAAATTTAAAGAAAAGTTCAGGAACTCCAAACCTTTTCTTTGATTCGAGAAAAAATGTCTTTTTTAAAAGGGATGATAAAAACGTTGCATATGAAGTTACGTCAACACAGTTACCAGCGATGATAGGAGGAGCGTTTGTTGATTTATTTATGACAAAAGGGCATATGCGGGAACCGCATTGGCATCCGAATGCGTGGGAATTAGATGTTGTTGTATCAGGAGAAGCAGTTACATCCATTTTAAATCCCGAAACGAATCAATTGCAAAATTATCATATAAAGGCGGGGCAAACTGTCTTTATTCCAATGGGATGGTGGCATTGGATTACAGCGATAACAGAAGAAGTACAATTACATTTGTTTTTCAATAACGATCAGTTTGAAACAGCAGAAGGATCAGACATACTTAGATTAACACCGCCAGAAGTATTTCAAGCTGCATATGGTGTAAGTGCAGAAAAATTAGGAAAGGATCTTTCGCCAATTAAGGAGTCAGTTGTAATTGGTCCTCCTAACTCAAATCGACTAAATAGCGTTAAAGAAAGTGACGACTCAAATATAGTTGTTACGTTAAATGGACAAATAACATCATGTGAAATAGAGTAACTCTTTCATTTTTTAGGAAGAGTTACTCTATTTTGTATAATTTTGTATTTTGATTCGCTATAATATATTATATAGAAGGGGATTTATAGAGGGGGCATATTGTGAACATATTAAAGATTATAGGAATTGTTGCAGGAGTCATTATAGTAGCGGTTATAGCTTTCTTTGTTATTATGAAGTACTATTTGTCAAAAGAAGATCCTGATTACGTATTAAAGTACATAAAAGAACATAAAGATGATAAAACATGTTCATTACTAATTAGAAAAAATGGGAAAATATTAACATCTATAAATGAAAATGTAAAATTGCCATTAGCGAGTACGGCAAAAATCGTAATAGCAGTTGAATTTGCTAAGCAAGTGTCAGAAGGAAAGATAAGCCGTGATGAACAAATTTCATTGCAGGAGTTAGAAAAATATTACGTTAAAAACACTGATGGTGGAGCGCATCCTGACTGGTTAGAAGATGCCAAAGCGAGAGAATTAGTGAAAAATGGACAAATCGCCTTAGAAGAAGTCGCTAAAGGGATGATTCATTATAGTTCTAATGCAAATACAACATATTTGTTAGATAAGCTTGGAATAGAAAGGGTAAATGAAAGTATAAAAGAATTAGAGCTTACTAGTCATGACAAATTCTCTTCGTATACTGCTGCACTATATATGAGAGGGTATGTAGAAAAAGAGCTTCATGAGCCAGAAAATCAATCATTAGAAATGATACGTAACATGTCAAAGGATGAGTATAATAAACATGTGTTACAAATTCATGAATGGATGAAAGATGAAGAAGAATGGAAAAAACGGGATATCCCATTAAAAGTAGATATGGAATTTCAGCGAATTTGGTCAGATCGATTAGTGGGTGCAAACGCTAAAGATTATATGAGTATAATGGAAAAGATAAATAGTAGAAAGTATTTTCCAAAATCAATGCAAGAAGAAATCGAGAATATTTTCAAAGGAACAGTTGATAATAGTAAGTTAGAATTTGCTGGTCAAAAAGGTGGATCTACCGCATTCGTATTGACAAAAAGTTTGTATAGTACAGATAAGAAGGGGAATAAGGTAGAAGTTGTAATTATGTTTAATGGTATAGAAGATCAAGTTGCATATCAAAAGCTAAGAAATAATATAGATTATTTTATTCAAGATGCTATAACAGATGAAGAGTTTAGAAGGAAATTATAATGGAATAATTTTATTATGTAAACAAGGACGCTTTTTAGAAAGTGTCCTTTTCTTTTTATAATACAGGATTTCTTATTTGTTTCATTGAATATAGATTGAAAATAAGAAAGGAAGTTGAAAAATGACGACAATATATTTCGTTCGCCATGCCCACTCTACATATACAAAACAAGAACGGGAACGGCCGTTATCTGAAAAAGGGCATTGCGATGCAGAGAATGTAACACGCTTGTTAAAAGGTAAACATATCGATGTTGTGATCTCTAGCCCGTACAAAAGAGCAATTCAAACTGTGCAAGGAATCGCGAATACATATAATATATCGATACAAATAGAAGAAGATTTACGTGAAATGTTATTAAGTACAGAGCCGGTACAGGATTTTGATGATGCTATGGAGAAAGTGTGGGGAGATTGGAATTATGCATACGAAGGCGGAGAATCAAATGATGTAGCACAAAGACGCGCTATAATATGTATGCAAAGTATATTAAAAAAATATAAAGGTAAGAATATTGTAATAGGTACTCATGGGAATATTATGGTATTACTAATGAATTATTTTGATTCGAAATATGATTTTCAGTTTTGGAAAATCCTTCATATGCCTGACGTGTATAAATTAACTTTTGATAATAATTGTTTCAGTTCTGCTGAAAGAATACAGTCTACAGATTATCAGATAAATAATTTGTAAAAGTTTATCAAAAAAAGAGGAAAGGGAGAAGTTATTGTAGAAGTATGACTTTGTAACATAAAAAATTTGTGTTAAAGGAGGCTGTTTACATGTTTGAGAAAGAGAAAGAAGGGCTTATTGAAGTTCAGAACGTATTTGAAATTGTACCAGCAGATGGAGCAATTATTGGTATGGCAACGGAAGAAGAAATGGAAATTGCTGCTGAACTAGAGCTGCAGTACTATGCCCATTCTCGTTTGTTAGAAGCAAATATTCAGTTAGACGGTTCCTCCTACAAAGAGTTACTTCAGGAGTTCCAGGAGTACGAAAGAAAATCAATGAGCTTTTGGCGAGCGATACATAAGCGTTTAGCTGTGCCGTGGGCATGGGTATTACGTATTGACGTTGCGAATGGCCCTATATATGTAAGTAATGGGAATTCGTATTATGAAGAAATCGATGATGAAGAAGATTATGAATAGATAAGTAAGGAAGCAGCGTTAGTTGCTTCCTTTTTTTATTTGCAAGGGGTGAATTGCTTCAATAATAATATCTGGTCGATCATTTTCTATTCCGTGACCAGCATGTTCGGCAAGTATATATTGACTATTTATTGAGAGTTGTAGTTGTTCATGAATCAGTTCTTGCCACATTGCTTCTAGTTGTGTGGCTTCCTCTTTTGGCATGCCACCCTCAGTCAACTCAGTAATAGAATATTGAGGGTCTCTACCGATAACGATTAAAGGTGTTTCTAATGTTTTATGTAGCTCTTTTATTGAGCGGGCACAATTTTTCCACTCACATAGTTCAGAAGCTGTCGCTTTATATAATAGAGGAGAGGTAGAAAATTCGATGTACTGTCTTGATTGATCAACGAGTATAGGTTTTAGTTCATTATAAAGCATGTCTACATCCATTTTGGAGTATGTCATATATTTTTGAAGCCACATATCATCCGAATCAGTTTGATCAGAAATTGGTAAATGAAGTTCATCTAATCGGTGTAAGTTCATAGAAGTAGAATCAACTAAAATAAGTGCTTGTAACTTATCTTCATGTAACATAGCAAAATGTTGTGCACATAAGCCTCCGTAGGAATGACCGATTAGAATGATTGGCTCGTGAATATCCAGTTTTTGTAGTAACATATGAAGTTCTTTCGTTGCTTGTAATGTAGTACGTGAATGATTCCCTAGTTCACTTTTTCCATAACCTGGGCGATGGTATGAAATGACTGTAAAGTGTTGTGAAAGCTTTTCTATAATGGGAAGCCAATTATAAAATGAGCAAGTCATTCCGGTTTGAATAACTACCGTTTGTTTACTACTTCCTTTTATATATACTTCTATATTTTTTCCGAATACCTCTACAATTTTATGAATAATAATCCCCACCTAAGCTTGAAATAATTTTTGACAAGCAAAAACAATGCACCAAACACCTATACCAAACAGGACAGATGTACTAAGTGAAAAAGAGTTTTTTAGACCAATATAGACGATAAATAATAGTAGTGCAGATGCAGGAAATCCGTATAATACGCCTATAGCAAATTGACTTAATTCTTGTTTGTTCCCGCCTTCGAAAGAAATCCAAAATAGGCTCAGTAAACTAATGAGAGGAAGGGCAGCAATAAAGCCACCTATCGTACTATAGTGTTTAGCGACTTCAGTAATCACGCCGATAATAAGTGCCGAAATGATAACTTTAACGAGGAAATGCATATTTTGCCTCCTTCGCTAATAACGAAAAAGCTTTTTCAATTAATTGTTGTTCTTCTTTTGATAACTGTGATTCTAATATTTTTATCTTTTCTTTATCTAGTAAAGTATGCTTTTCTAATACTTCAATGCCGTCTTTCGTTAAAGTAAGGTTTACGACCCTTTCATCTTGTTTATTTCTTTCTTTCATGATAAATCCTTTTTGAATAAGGCGCTTTACGTGTTCAGACGCTGTGTTATGAGAGAGACTAAGCTCGGTAGCCACTTTTCCAATTGTTATATCTTTCTCACGAGAAACGATTTGTAAAATACGAATGGCTTGGTGGGAAAGGTTGTCTTCATATTCATATCGTAAGTGATAATAAATACTTTCCCAATGTTGATTGATGTCTTTCATAATGATAAATCCCCCTATTTTTATATCGCATAGTAAGATATATTCGTGAGAATAGAAATAAAATCCTTTTATTTGGATGGAAAATGTTGAAAAAGTTTATTTTTATTGAAATATAAGGTAATCTATGTGTAAAGGTATACATTTAGCAGGAGAGAGGATGATAGCTGTGAATACATTTAAATGGATGAGTCATGAACAGATGTATGTAGATGAAATACATGTTGAAAAATGTGGTCCTCTTTCAGTCGGCGTATATGGGGGAAATCAAGAAAGTGATGCATATGAAAGAGGAGATGCGGTGCTTGCTTGGTGGGATCCTGAATTACAATTTGAATTTGTTATGATTTTTGATACACACCACAAAACAAAAAATATAAATTATATAATAGAAGCGATTTCAGAAAGAAAAGAGAAACTAAAAGAGCTATTCTCATACCCAATACATTTAGCTTTTCATCATACACATATGTACTTATTAGCGTTATTTACAGATGAGCTGTTTATTGAAAAATGTGATCAAGATGATGAGGAACTTGCATGCTTAATTTGTTTACGAAAAGGTGAATTTTTATATTGGCTATCAGTTGGTGATTGCTTCGCATATTTATTCCATTCTGAGAAAACGAAGAATAGTAAAGGGCGGTTAAATAAACGGAAGAATTACGAATATATCGGTAGGAAAAATATTTTCGCAGCAAATACACCTTGTTTTACGTCAGGTGTAAGGGGATTAGAAAAAGGAATGAATCACATCGTCATGGCAACGGACGGTATTTTAGAGTGTGATAAACGAAAATTTGATGATGATCAATCTTTAGTAGAAATATTGCACGACGGAAGTTGCTTACAGATTGAGCCAGTATTAACAAATGTACTGCAGTGGAAAGGTAGAGATTGTGCCACAATTATTGGGTGGTCTATTGATACTGAAAATAAACAATGTGCTAATTAATATAAAAGGAGTTCAAGGTTTTTATCCTTGAACTCCTTTTTGTTAAGCAATATGAATATGATACGTTTTCAACCATTCATTTACTTGTAGCATATATTCCATAGCACTTCTTGCTTCAAAATTGTTAATTTCTTTATTACTTTCATCGGCAATGGCAAGTAATGTGGAATGATTAATAAGTGAGAAAATAGGATTGTTTTTATTACTGCACAAGTCGAGTGATAAATGACGGATTGTTTGTAAATAATGTGGATCTTGTGAAGTTGGATAAGCACTTTTTCTTCTATTGCGTACATCGTCAGGTAAAGCAGGTTGCAGTGCTCTACGTAAAATACCTTTTTCAATATTATCAATGCTTTTTATGTTGAAAGGAACGTTCCATAAATATTCAACTAATCTATAGTCGCAAAACGGTACACGAACTTCAAATCCTACAGCCATACTCATACGGTCTTTACGGTCAAGTAAAAACGGGAGAAATCTCGTTAAAAATAAATAAAACATTTGACGTTGTTTCGCGGATTTTTTATTTTCGCCTTCAAGAGTAGGTACTTCAAGTATCGCTTCTTGGAATCGTGTATCAATATAGTTTTCTAATTTGCATTGGTTACTTACTTCATTTAGTAGAAGAGGGGAAGTGTTTTTCCAATTTGTTAGCCAAGGAAATTTATCGACAAATAGTAAATCCTCTTGATGAAACCAAGGGTACCCACCGAATACTTCATCAGCAGATTCTCCGGATAAAGCTACAGTTGCATCTTTTTTCATTTCGCAAAATAGTAAATATAGTGAAGTTTCCATTTCGCCAGCACTCGGTAAATCTTTTGCACGGAGAGGAACGAATAAGTGATTTGCTAATTCTTCAGCATTCACAATAATGTCATGATGCGATGTCCCTACATGTTCAGAAACGCGTTTTACCCAAGGGGCGTCTAAACCAGTGCGAGCAAATGTCAGCTCGAAATCTTTGGCGCTATTTACAAAGTCAACGGAATACGTATGAAGTGTTTTATTTTCAGCGGCAAATTCTTTCCCCGCTAGTGCAGTAATACCGCTAGAATCTAACCCGCCCGATAACATGCAGACAAGAGGAACATCGGCAATTAATTGTCTTTTTACTGTATCTTGTAAAATAGATAAAATATGTGATGATGTATCTTCAGTACAGTCTGTATGAACTTTACTTTCTAAATTCCAATACTTCTTAACTACTTTTTTATCACGTGTAAACGTTATAGAATGTCCAGCACGCACTTCTTGAATATGTTTAAAGACGCCATATCCTGGAGTTCGAAATAAGCCTAATCCAAATATTTCGCTTATGCCATTTGCATCAATTTCAGCAGGAACAGATGGATGAGCTAATAATGCTTTAATTTCAGATCCGAAAATAATGCTGTCATTTCTTTCAGTATAAAAGAGTGGCTTTACGCCTAAATGATCACGTGCTAAAAACAACTGTTGCTTCTGATCATCCCATAAGGCGAAAGCGAAAATTCCGTTTAAATGTTGTACGCAATCTTCTTTCCATTCTAAATAAGCATGTAGTAACACTTCTGTATCTGAATGCGTTTCAAATGCATGACCACATTTTCGAAGTTGCTCTCTCAGTTCACGGAAATTATAAATTTCTCCATTATAAGTAAGAGCATACGTATAATCACCAGCACGAAATGTCTTCGGCTGTGTCCCGCCTTCTGGATCAATAACAATTAAACGCCGGTGTGCAAAAGCCGCACGTGGTGAAAACCAAAATCCTTCAGCATCAGGACCACGATGCTGAATACTATTTGCCATCTCTTCTAAAATAACATGTTGTTTTGAAAGATCTTCCTTCCAATCGACCCAACCTGTAATTCCACACATACACATCTCATCTCCTAATTTAAAATAGTAGATTAATGAAATAAAATGTACATCAAGTTAAAAAGTCACTACATAAATAGTGTACTACATGAATTAAAGGGCAGACTTGAGAAAATTTTCTTGTAATACATAGTTATGTGAGACAATGGCTTAGGGAAAGTATTCCATAACATACAAAAAATAAAAAAAGATGAGAGAAAATATTTTGTAAGACGTTATATAGGGTGTAAAAGCTTTTACAAAAAAATAAGGGGAATCGCTACATGAAATCAAATGAGAAAAATTTTATAAAAAGATTACAACGGCAAAAAGAAGATGCACTAGAATTCGTTGTCGATACATACTTACCACTCATAAAAGGAATAACGCACAAAGTTCTTATTCCAGTTCAAAATGATGGACTCATAGAGGAATGTGTAAACGATATATTTCTTTCCATTTGGAATAACGCAAATAAATTTCATGGAGAGCCGAGTGACTTTAAAAAATGGATTGCGGCGATTGCGAAATTTAAGGCGATTGATTATTATCGGAAAGCGACTAGGAAAGTAGAAATTATTTCAGATGAGTTTCATATTAGTACGGAAAAGTCAGCGGAAGATGAATTAATCGTTATGGAAGATAGGGAAGAGTTATTGAAGCTTATTAATCAATTAGAACCGTTAGATCAAAAGGTGTTCATTATGAAATATCTTCTCGGTATGAAGACAGAAGAAATAGGAGATAAGTTAGGGTTAACTCGGGCAGCGATCGATAATCGTGTGTACCGTGGAAAAAAGAAACTACAACAAAATGCTACGAATATTAGTTTTGGAGGTAGTGCAATATGAAAGACATTTATGAACTATTAAATGACATTGATATAGATGAAAAAGAACTTGAGGAAATTGAGGCTTCTGAAATTGAAAAAGAAAAAGCGAAGCGCAATGTAAAACAATCGATACGTACGAAGAAAAAGATGAAAAGTTGGAAAAAAAGTGTCGCTGCTGCATCTATTTTAGTAGGCTTATCAGTTGCAACGCTTGGTATCGGGTTTCCTACATATGCCGGGGTATTGCCAATTATAGGTGACATATTCCGATTTTTAGATAATGGTAGAACAGGGTTATATGAAAATTATAAAGAATTTTCGACTGAATTGAATATGACGAGAGAGAGTAATGGGGTTAAGGTTACAATTAATGATGCTGTGTTCGATGGTAGAACAATTACAATCACATATTCTATTGAAAGCGAAAAAGATTTAGGAGAGAAACCGTTCCCATTTGGAAGTCCGCAAGTGATGGGCTTTGATGGCGGAGGAGGTAGTTCGGACGTTACAAAAGTTGGAGAGGGAAAGTATGTAGGTATGACTACGATGAGTGGTCATGGTAGTGAAAGGTTAGATGTTGCAAATGTTTGGTGGGATATAGAGGCAATTGAGTTGGATTATGAAGGTAATGCAATAAAGGGGAACTGGAATTTCGCGCTTAGTTTAAAAGCAATGGATAGTAAAGAAGTAAAGGTTAATAGGGTTTCTGAAAATGAATTAATAAAAGTAAATATAGACAAAATGGAAGTAACCCCGATGTCCTTTATCGTTTTTTATAATCAAGAAGAAACTAAGGCATTACGAAGTATATGGGATAGTGCGGATGTTGAGTTAGAAATAAAAGATGATTTAGGAAATCATTATGCTGGTGAAGGAAATGGCGGAAGTAGTACAGTAGCAGAACCCCATAAAAGTAGTTGGAGTGCTACATTCCAAAAGTTAAACGAAAATGCCACAAAGCTTATCGTTACACCTCGTGTGCACTTGCGAGTTCATACACCTGAAAATCATGGTGGAGTGGAGTATGTGAATGGAAAAGAGAAGAAAATTGAAGTGCCGAAAAAAGAAGCGAAGAGTAAAGATATTGTTCTAGATGATATCGTAATTGATTTAAAGAAATAGAAGAGAGACTGCCTAAAACCGTTAGGCAGTCTTTTTTCGTTAAGAACTAGCTACAAGTAACGCATGCGGATGCTGCGTTTTATACTCATCTTTCCAAGGAATGTTTAGTTGTTCCCACGATTCGCCGCTATCATTGGATTGAAAGATGCCATTGTTATTTAAAGTGTAAAACGTATGTGGTTCGGCTGGATTTGTTGCAAACATTGAAATGACTGTACCAATTGCAGATGGTAGACCTTGCTGCACTTGCTGGAAAGGAGAATCTTTCGTTTTACGATAAATATAAGATTCATAAGGAATACGATGATGAGCGAGGTCAGCACTCGGTGCGGCAGAAACGAGGATTGTATCACAATCAGCCGGATCGATAGCCATGCTATATAGATAATGATGTTCAAGTCCTTCACTGCATGAGATCCAGCTGTTTCCACTGTTATAACTTTCAAGATATGCACGATCAGGTCCGCCCATAAATCCGTCACCACATGATGCATAAAGGCGATTTGGAGCGTCAGGGTGCATAAGCAATTGATGAGCATCGATAGGAGCACCAAATTTTTTATCAATCCAAGTATGCCCTCTATCATTACTTTGAATAACAGCACCAGCTTCAATTGAAACATGGATTGTATTTGGGGTGTTTGGATCAACTGTAATCCAGCGTACGTGATGGGTGAAAGGTCTAGGCGGAAAAGCCCACGTATAAGAAGATAATAATGATTTCATATTTTTAAGTTCAGTCCACGTTTCACCACCATTTTCAGAACGGAATAAAGCGCTCGGTTCTGTGCCGACATAAACGACGCCATAGCCGTTAACTTGCTCATTTGAGCTTATCGTTATAGAAGTAATCGAAGAATGTAAAATACCATCTTCTTTAGGGAAATCAAAGTAACGATATGAATCTCCAATCGGTCTCCATGAATCCCCACCATCGTCACTTAACCATAAACCTCGTCCAAATGTGCCGCAATATACACGGTTCTTTTGAAATGGATCAACAGCAATACAGGTAGGTTGCATATTTTGTAAGTGATACGCTGTTTCAAAGTGACCATATTGTTCTTTCACTACAACAAGTTCACGCTCCATACAGAGAAATAAACGTTTCATTTTAGTAACCTCCTTAGAAATTCTTTCATTAGTAAACAATATGAAGCTGAAAAGGAAGTAGTCTTATTTTTTGTTGAGAAAAAGGACTTGTTTGAAAAATAGCGAAGTGTGTAGATAGAGGAAGCGGGCGTTTATGGGCAGTTAATGGGGGATAAAGATAGGGAATGTGTTTCATACTAACATACAGATATTGCACTTAAAGGAGCATTCGTATGGGACATTCACATGATCACGGTCATTCAAAAAATAAAAAAGCGTTATTAATTGCCTTCTTATTAACGACAAGCTTTATGATTGCTGAAGTTATTGGGGGATTTGTAACGAATAGCTTAGCACTATTATCTGACGCGGGGCATATGCTAAGTGATGCAGTATCCTTAGCGCTAAGTTTACTTGCATTCAAGCTTGGAGAAAAAACAGCAACAACTGCGAAAACATATGGGTATAAGCGAGTCGAAATGTTAGCGGCATTATGTAACGGTGTCGTTCTTATTGTCATTTCAGTATACATTTTTATTGAAGCAATTCGCCGTTTTAAAGAGCCAGTTGAGATTGCTAGTAATGGGATGCTCATTATTGCTGTACTTGGTCTGCTTATTAATATTTTATCAGCTTGGATATTAATGAGAGGCGGAGATGTGAAGGGGAATTTGAATTTAAGAAGCGCGTTCCTACACGTATTAGGCGATCTATTAGGATCAGTCGGAGCGATTATTGCTGCGCTATTTATTAAATTTTTCGGATGGACTGTTGCTGATGCGATTGCTAGTATTCTTGTGTCTATTTTAGTCATTATTAGCGGATGGCGTGTAACACGTGATACCGTTCATATATTAATGGAAGGTGCACCCCAACACATAAATGTTGAAGAGGTAAAAAGTACATTATTAAATATTACGGTTGTAAAAGAAGTTCATGATTTGCACATATGGTCTGTCACATCTGATTTTCAAGTATTAACTTGCCATTTGATTATTAAAGGTGATGAAACGCAAAATGTATTAAAAGAGGCTACGGATGTATTAAAGGAGAAGTTTCATGTAGAACATGTCACCATTCAAGTAGAAATAGATGGTGAATTTAATCATAGTGAGACAACTTGCAAAGTATGAAAGAAAAAGGATAAGAAAATGTGTCATAACATTTTTCGCACGGCATACATATATATAATGTGGCCACAAATACTTTGTAAGGTAAATATTTCATGAAATTACTTTACTTATAAAGAGTCATCTTTTATAATCAAAAGTGGTAATTGATAAAGATTATCATTTTCAATGATCGTGGAAAGGAGTTTTTTAAAAGATGAGTAGTCAACTCCGTTTTGCTGTTGAAAATCGTAAGAGGCATTTAATTGATGAGTTAATTGGAGCAGGTGTGTTTAAAATTCGCGACCGACAATTATACGAGCTGTCTTTAGAAGAATTGGAAAAAGAGTACGAAGATATGGAAGATTATGCAGATATTCAGGCATAGCTATATAGATTAGTAAAAGGTGAGCTGGTTACGATTTTGTGTAACCAGCTTTATTATTATTTCGTAGAAATTATTTTTGATATTTCTTTCATTGGACGGAGCCAGTTTTGAGACATCATTTGTTCCATTTGTTTTTCGTCCTGCTTTTGCAATGCTTGAATGATAGAGTGATGTTCTTCAATAGATTGACTTGCTGGAACAAAGTTTTGGAAAAATAAATATTCAAGGCGTAGAACATGAAGTTGCATATTTTCTAGAAAGGGTTCAATATATTGGTTTTTAGCAATAGAAGAAATTGTATTGTGAAATTGTATATCTAGTTTTAAAGCTTGTTTTGCGTTTTTCTTCTCTATAGAGCGCTGAAAATCAGCATTTATTTCAGAAAGTAGTTTCAGATCAGCGTCTGTAATTTTTTGAAGTGCTTGCTTTCCTATAATAGAGTGAAGACCAGCCATCGTTTCATAAATGATAGGAATGTCGTCTAACTTAATAGGAGCAATTTTTGTTTTTTGCCCAGGTACCATTTCCACTAATCCAGAAAGCTCTAATATTTGAAGTGCTTCTCTTACAGGTGTTCTGCTTACTCCTAGTGCTTCAGCCAATTCCCCATCATTAATTTTTTCATCAGGCTGTAAAACACCTTCAATAATCCAATCTTGTAATTGATTTAAAACGAGTGATTTTGCCGAAACTCTTCCTTGTTTTTTATAATTTTGAGGGATGGGCATAGTGAATTCAATCCTTTCGTTGTATATTTTCTTTTTTCTCATGAACAAACTTTAATTCCTGTTTCCCTTCATCCGGTTTTTGACTTAAGATGAGCACCATTACAATGACACAAAAAGCCCCTAATAACTGAAAAGATTGAAAGGGTACGTGCAATATAAGTACAGAAGAAATAATAGCCGCGAGTGGTTCAGTACAACCGAATAATGTTGTTTCTTTCGGAGTCAGGTATCGTATGCTGTCTAAGTATAAATAAAATGCAATCAGTGTCCCGAAAATGACGACAAATGTTATGAGCGGTAGGGTACTTAGTTTTACATATTTCATAGTCGATAATAAAATGAATTCGTTTGTAGAAATAAAGTGTAGAATCGTAACGCCAATACCCCCAATAATCATGCCCCATCCAACGATAACAGAGGAAGACCACCTTTCTAGTAATCCCTTTGAATATAAACTATAAAAAGCAAGAGATAATCCAGATAAAATACCCCAAATAATAGCTGGTGTAGAAACAGCCAAGTTATGAACAGACCCGTTTGTTAGTAAGAGAAAAGTGCCTACTAATGAAAGGGTAATGGAAATGAAATCAATTTTTGATGGTCGAACGTTCCATTTGAAAAGTAAGTATACAGTGATGAATATGGGAGCTAAATATTGCAATAATGTTGCGACAGCGGCATTTCCCTCTTTAATAGAAGCGAAGTACGTGTACTGTACAGCAAGCATACCGAATAGGCCAAACAATATCATTTTAGTAGCATCAGATCTTTGTTTCCATATGCCGAATATTTCTTTTTTTCTCGTTCCGAATGATGAAATAAGGAGCAAGATAAAGCCTGATATAAGCAAACGAATTGTAACTAACCATTCAGTAGAAACATTTTCATATTGAAAAAGTTGTTGTGCAGCTGTCCCGGACAAGCCCCATAAACAAGCACCAATTACAACCATAATGATTCCTTTTAAACGATTTGGATCCATACTGTATATAGTCCTCCTTTTAAAAATATATATCGGATACAATATGCAATATATCACAGAAAGAAACATTAATAAATTGAAATTTCTTTCTTAATGTAAAGTGTTATTCAAATTAAAGAAAATTTGTTAAATAAGAGAACGATAAAATAAAAAGGCTTCTGTTTACGGAAGCCTTTTTATTTTAGATTATGAAGTGTAAGTAAAAGCCGGAATAGGATCAACAAATGTATTCCACTTTTGTTCCATTTCCTTGTCTGTTAATAGACAATCATCTAATGATTGTTCAATCACAGAATGATTCATATCAATACCGATAAATACGAGCTCAGTTATTCGATCTCCATATCGCTCGTCCCAGTTTTTCAATACTTCGGGTTCTTCTTTAATAATTTGATTTCTTTCAGTTTCAGGTAATGCGGCTATCCATTCACCTGCTCCTTGAATTGTAATAGAGGAACCTGCTTGAGATAGAAGCCCTATCATATTATTACGAGATGCGAGCCAGAAAAAGCCTTTCGCTCTTACAACATCTACAGGCCATTTTTCTAGCCAATTCATAAGGCGTTCAGGATGAAAAGGGGATTTACGACGGTATACAAAGGAATTGATACCATATTCTTCAGTTTCGGGTGTATGATGTTCACTATTTAGTTCTTGCATCCAGCCCGCCGATTGACTCGCTTCCTCATAATTAAATAAATTTGTATTTAAAATTTCTTGCAATGGTACATTGCTAAATGAAGCTTCAATAATTTTTGCACCGGGATTTAATTTTTGTAGTAAATGATGAAGTTCTACCCTATCTTCTTTTTCTAGTAAATCAATTTTATTAAGAATAATGACATTCGCAAATTCAATTTGGTCTATTAGTAAATCAATAACTTCTCGAGTATCATTTTCATCGATAGCCTGTTTACGGTCTAATAAACTTTCACCATCTGCAAAATCATCCCAAAATTTATTTGCATCTACAACTGTAACCATCGTATCGAGGCGACAATTTCTCGTTAAATCGATATTAAGTACTTCGTCAGTATAAGTAAATGTTTGGGCAACTGGAATCGGCTCACTTATACCTGAAGCTTCAATAACTATATAGTCAATATCACCGTTTTCAACAAGCCGACTCACTTCTATCATTAAATCTTCTCGTAGTGTACAGCAGATACAACCATTTTGAATTTCTACTAATTTCTCTTCCGTACGTGAAAACCCACCTTTTTTTATAAGCGATGCATCAATGTTTATTTCACTCATATCGTTAACGATAACAGCCACTTTTAAGTTGCTCTTATTAGCCAAAATATGATGTAGTAGAGTAGTTTTTCCAGCTCCTAGAAACCCACTTAATACAGTGATAGGTACTTTTTTCATAAAATGATCTCTCCTTTAAATCGTAATGATTACGTTTTATATTAAGTGATAGAAAAGAAAAAATCAATAATAAATCATAATGATTACGATTTAAGAATAGGAATAGACTATAAAATTTGTGCTGTAGTAGTGTAGGGCATTTGGACAAGTATACAATTTAATATGAATAAAGTGGGGGATAATGTTGGTCTTTAATAGAGTTTCAAAAGAATTAATAGGAATAGCCCTTATTTCTATTTTTCTTTTTTTATTATTTTTTGTAGATTTTACAAGTCTAGCAAATTTGCACAAAAGTATGCCACAAGAATGGTTGAATGTGAATACCGTGTTTTTAAGTATTATATTCGAAGCAATACCTTTTATTTTATTAGGGGTAATTGTTTCTTCACTCATTCAAGTGTTTGTGACGGAAGATATGATTCAAAAAGTAATGCCGAAATCAAAGATTGTTGCAATGATTCCAGCGGTATTTGTCGGAATCATTTTTCCGATGTGTGAATGTGTCATTATACCAATTGTAAGAAGACTTATTCAAAAAGGACTCCCTCTTCATGTAGGAATTGTAATTTTATTGAGTGCACCTATTATGAATCCGATTGTTCTTTTATCTACCGTATATGCATTTCAAAAAAATGATGTAATTGTATATGCACGCTTTGGGATAACGATTTGTGCGGCGCTATTAGTTGGGCTAATTGTGTATTATGTCTATCGCGGGAACAATATTTTAAAAGATATAGAGGATCCGGTTCAGAAAAAAGAAAAAAAGGGCTGGGGGAATGTTGTGAATCACACTGTAGATGAGTTTTTTGATACGGGTAAATATTTATTGATTGGTGCTTTTTTTGCGAGCGTATTTCAAACGTTTTTTGATCGAAATGTACTTGATGCAGTGGCCCATAATGAAGTAATTTCCCCAATTATTATGATGGGATTTGGTTATGTTTTATCCATTTGCTCAGCAGCTGATGCATTTATAGCGGCATCTTTTGGACATGTCTTCTCTGTAAAAGCACTTCTCGCATTTCTTGTGTTTGGACCTATGCTTGATATGAAAAATACATTAATGCTATTTGCTTATTTTCAAAAGAGATTTGTATTCTTTTTGATTGGAATTATTATTTTATCGGTGTACACAATCGTGCAAATTACAACGTTATAGGAGGTGGGAAACAGTGGAGGAACAGGAACAGAAGGCCTATCATCGCTATATTCGTGGCATTATTTTAATTGGTTTAGCGATGCTCTTATTTAAACTACTTGTAACAGGCAATATTTATAATTTTATCGCTCCAAAAATGATTAAATTTACGTATATAGCTTTTGTAGTGATTTTACTTCTTGGTTCTTTACAAGTTTGGAGAGATGGGGGAGAAAAACGGGATGATTGTAATTGTTGTAAGCATCATACAGCATTAAAATCAGGGATGAAAAGTTTCTTTGTATATGTTTTATTTGTTGTTCCGATTATTAGTGCTTTTCTATTTGGAAGTGTAACAATTGACGGAAGTTTAGCGGGAAAAAGAGGTATGAATCAAAGTGTACAGGCGAGAAGTATGGAAAAGAACGAAAAAGGGGGAATACAGGCAAATTCTGTTTGGAAAGAAAGATTAGTTGATCAAGATGAAACCTCGAATTTAAAAGTGATTAATCAAGTGGAAGAACAATTAGAAAAAAGTATGTTAGGACAACGAAAAATACAAGTAGAGGATAAGGATTATGTTCAAACAATGAGTATAATTGGCCAAGATGTAAAAGGGTTTAAAGGGAAAGAAATTACATTCTCAGGGTTTATATATAATGATAAGGATGTGACGGGTGATAAAGCGGTAGTGGCGCGATACGGCATAACTTGTTGTATTGCGGATGCATCAGTCTGGGGGATGATTGTTGCAGGGGAAAACGTAAAAAAGCTCCCACAGGAAACATGGGTGAAAATAACAGGTTTGTTGGACGAAACGACATATAAAGGAACACTATTTCCACTTGTAAAAGTAAGTAAAGTAGAGAAAATTAATACGCCTGCAGATCCGTATGTATACGATGCTTTACCGCAATAAGAAAGGAATAATAATTCATATTTTTATGAAATAAAATCATAATTACAATGATAAAAAAATAAAGATAAGAGTAATTTGGTTTGTTAAAAATATGTGTAGAAGGAGAAATGTGATGAGCTGGGTTACTCATAAACCAACATTTGAATTTGATCAATATAGTCCATATATTCGAATGAACTCTGCGTGGGTGGGACATTTAAACTTCGCTTATGATTTAGTAAGATTTGAAAAACCAGAAATATTAGTTGAGTTAGGTACACATTTAGGAGCTTCTTTTTTTAGTTTTTGCCAAGGGGTAAAAGATGGAGGAGTATCTACAAAATGCTTTGCTGTAGATACTTGGGCAGGAGATGAGCACACAGGTCCATATGGAGAAGGTGTTTTTCAAATAGTGAGTAAATTCGTGAGCACGAGTTATCCTCAAATAGGGAATTTAATTCGGTCTACTTTTGATGAGGCTGTGGATCAGTTTCAAGATGGAACGATAAATTTGTTGCATATTGATGGCTATCATACGTATGAAGCAGTTTCTCATGATTATAAAACATGGTTACCGAAACTTGCGAATAACGGTATCGTGTTATTTCACGATATTGAGGTGAAAGATCGAAATTTCGGCGTGTATAAATTTTGGGATGAGGTCAAAGCGAAGTACCCTCATTTTCAGTTTGAGCATTCATATGGGCTCGGAGTGTTATTTCCGAAAGGTTGTAGTGATAAGTTTGTGGAAATACTTAAAAATAAAGAAGAAATACAAAATATGTATAAATAAAAGTGGAGCATGCATCATTTTAATGATGTGTGCTTTTTTGTGGGGAAAAATGGTAGTCCTTAAAAGGTGAGGATAATAGTAAAAAATTTGTTATGGCAAATATTAAAAAAGTTATTTATGGATTGTTCTATATAAAAAATGTAACATTTTTTATATTTTCCATTGCGAAAAGTAACATCTACTTTTACAATAGAAAAGGTGTTATATTATACTGGAAAAATAAATCGAAATAATATGAAAATTTTGTTTTGTCTTCGCTAATTGTATATTACATACATGTAAGACGACACACGTCATGTTATCGACTTGTAAGGAGAGAAAAAAATGAAAAGTGTAAGATTACCATCGATGCTAGAAATCATAGTTCTTTTATTACTATTTCTTGCTGTTGTCTTTTCCTTCCAAACGATTTTTGATCTCCCAATTCAATTAGCGCTATTTATTTCATGGTTTTTAGTAATTGCGCTTGGATTAAGATTAGGATTTCGTTATCAAGAATTGCAAGATGCAATTACGAAAGGAATTTCTAACGGATTAGAAGCAATACTGATTTTAGTTGCAGTAGGTGCTTTAATTGGAACGTGGATTGCTGGTGGCGTAGTACCAACATTAATCTATTATGGATTAGAATTTATTCACCCTAGCATATTCCTATTAGCAACATTAATCATATGTTCGATTACTTCTATCGCAACAGGAACATCATGGGGAACAGTAGGAACAGCGGGTATTGCTATGATGGCGATTGGTGAGGGACTTGGATTACCACTTCCGCTTGTTGCGGGTGCAGTTCTTTCAGGAGCTTATTTCGGCGACAAATTATCACCACTTTCTGATAGTACAGTTCTTGCAGCTTCTATGGCGAAAGTAGACGTTATTGCTCACGTTCGAGCTATGCTCGTATTAGATGTTCCGGCTTATATTATTACTAGCATTATGTTTACTGTAGCTGGTTGGATGTATGGCGGCGATAATGTAGATTTGAATCGAGTAGAGTTTTTAAAAGAAGCTTTATTAAAGCAATTTGATATTAAAATATGGATGCTTGTTCCGGCGGTCATTGTTATTGTTCTATTAGCGATGAAGAAACCGTCTATGCCGACAATTGCAATGGGAGCTTTAATTGGTGCAATTTGGGCAGCTCTTTTCCAAGGAATGAACTTTGGAGAGGCGATTGGAACAGCGTATAACGGATTTTCAATTCAATCTGGTGTTGAGTTTGTTGACAAGTTATTAAACCGTGGTGGAATTAACGGTATGCTTGGATCAGTAGCCGTTATTATTTTCGGTTTAGGATTTGGTGGATTACTTGAAAAACTAGGTGTTTTAAAAGTAATCGTATCAAAATTTGAGAAGAAATTAAATTCTGCAGGCAATGTAACATTGTCTACATTAATCGTGGCATTCTTAGCAAATATATTTGGTTGTGCGATGTACGTATCACTAATTTTAACACCGAAAATTATGGAAGATAGCTATGATAAATTAAAAATAGACCGACGTGTATTAGCACGTAACTCAGAAGTAGGTGGAACGTTAACTTCAGGTATGGTTCCATGGTCTGATAATGGTATTTTTATGGCTGGTATTTTAGGTGTAGCAACATTCTCATACGTTCCATTTATGTGGTTAAGCTTCGTATCATTAATTTTAGCAGTTATTTACGGATATACAGGCAAATTTATTTGGTATGTAGATGATGCCGATAAAGGAAAGCAAGCATCATAAAATAAAAAATCACCTTCTACAATATGTAGAAGGTGATTTTTTTATTTTGTAATAGGAGTTGAAGAAGTTATCTCGACCTCATATTTAGCAATTTTTTGTTGTATCTTTTTTAAGTTTTTTTCAGTGTCTTGAATGAGTTGTAAGACATTGGTCTCCTGTTGTTGCATTAATTCCAACCGTCGAAGGATTGTAGATTCTCCCTCCATAGACCAGTCGATAAATTGTTTTATTTTTTGAATGGGCATACCGGTGTTTTTTAAGCATAAAATCATCTCTAAATATTTCAGTGCTTCTTCATCAAAAACTCGATCTCCTTTTTCATTTCTTTTAAGAAAAGGGAACAGTCCTTGTTTATCGTAATAACGTATTTGAGAAATAGTTAAGAGGTGCATTTTGGCGACTTGCCCAATTGTATAATACATATCGTTCATCCCTTTATTACCAAGGTATAATGCCATCTTTATTTAGTATTTTACCATTATAGTTTGTTTCACTTAATGCATATTTAATAATAATTTTAGCACTTTCATTAGTCGTATGGCCACCTGGGGAATTTCCATTTAGGTCAGTAGTTGTAAAACCAGGAGTTACTCCGAAAATTTCTGGACCGTTAGTGCCAAATTCTTTGCTAAAAGCTAATGTTAAAGCATTAATAGCTGTTTTTGAAGAATTATATCCTAATGTATTAATCGGGTGTGTTTCACCACTAGCAAACATTGTTAGTGAGGCCATGTCAGTTGTTACATTAATAATTTTACTGTTACTTGATTTCTTTAATAATGGTAAAAAGGCTTGCACCATTTGGAATGTTCCAAAAAAGTTAACCTCAAATCCTTGGCGTAAAGTTTCAATATTTAATTCACTAGGTATCGTATGGAAGTCGAGTGCTATGCCTGCATTATTGATTAATAAATCTAAGTGGTCAGTCGTTTCATGGATTTTTTTGATTGCTTCTTGAATGGATTGAGCACTAGAAATGTCTACTTGAATATAGGAAACGTTTGAAACATGTAAAGATTTTACCGCTTGTTGTCCAAGTTGTTTATTACGAGCACCTAAAAATACGTGATAGTCTTTTTCTGCTAATTGACGAACCAGTTCATATCCGATCTCTTTATTCGCACCTGTTATGAAAGCATATTTTTTCATTTTAAATTCCTCCAGTAGTGTTATAGTAGGTTACAATGGTAAGGATACAGCCTAAACTTAAGTTTAGGTCAAGAGGAATTTTTGAAAAAAATATTGAATATTTGCATATATATAAGTGAGAATTCTTATCATTTGATTGAAAGTCTGTTAAAATGAGAAATGTAGGTATTTTATTTTCAAGGGGATGAAAAAATGGAGTACAGAATTGAAAGAGATACAATAGGAGAAATAAAAGTTCCAGCTGATAAATTATGGGCAGCACAAACGCAACGTAGTAAAGAAAACTTCCCGATTGGAACAGAGCAAATGCCGCTTGAAATTGTAAAAGCATTTGCCATTTTAAAGAAGAGTGCAGCACTTAGTAATCAAAAATTAGGAAAGCTATCAGAAGAAAAAGCAGAAGCAATTGTGGCAGCAGCTGACGAAGTGATTGCAGGGAAATGGAATGAACATTTTCCACTTGTCGTATGGCAAACAGGTAGTGGTACTCAGTCAAACATGAATGTGAATGAAGTAATTGCAAATCGAGGGAATCAAATTTTGAAAGAGAAGGGATCTGACGTACATATTCATCCGAATGATGATGTGAACATGTCTCAAAGTTCAAATGATACATTTCCAACAGCGCTTCATGTAGCATGTGTAATCGCAGTAGAAAATCACGTATTACCAGCAATTACGAAATTAAAAGAAACATTAGCAGAAAAAGTAACTGCATTTGAACATATTATAAAAATTGGTCGTACACACTTACAAGATGCAACACCGTTAACATTAGGACAAGAAATTAGCGGATGGCATCGTATGCTTGAAAAAACAGAGCGTATGATTGCAGAGAGCAATACATATATGAAAGAACTTGCGATTGGTGGTACTGCAGTTGGAACAGGTATTAATGCTCACCCTAAATTTGGTGAGATGGTGTCAGAGGAAATTAGCCAATTTACAGGTAAGCAATTTATTTCTGCGCCAAATAAGTTTCACGCATTAACGAGCCATGATGAAGCTGTATATACGCATGGTGCATTAAAAGCATTAGCAGCTGATTTAATGAAGATCGCTAACGATGTGCGTTGGTTGGCAAGTGGTCCACGTAGTGGTCTAGGAGAAATTATTATTCCGGCAAATGAGCCAGGAAGCTCTATTATGCCAGGTAAAGTAAATCCAACGCAAAGTGAAGCGTTAACGATGGTTGTAGCGCAAGTGATGGGAAATGACGCAACAATTGGATTTGCTGCGAGTCAAGGTAATTTTGAGTTGAACGTATTTAAACCTGTTATTGCATATAACTTCTTACAATCCGCTCACTTATTAGCAGATGCAATTGTTTCATTTAATGATAATTGTGCAGTTGGTATTGAAGCAGATGAAGAAGTAATTAAAGAGAATGTAAATCGTTCATTAATGCTTGTTACAGCATTAAACCCGCATATCGGATATGAAAATGCAGCGAAAATTGCGAAGCATGCTCATAAAGAGGGCTTAACGTTAAAAGAGGCAGCACTGCAATCTGGATTACTAACAGAAGAACAATTTGATGAAATTGTCGATCCGAAAAAAATGATTGCTCCGAAAGAGTAATAAAAAAGCCAAGATTCTATGTTTAGAATCTTGGCTTTTTTGATATTTATTTGTAGGTCTTCCATTTGTATTACTGCAAGTACCAAAATATATTATTTGTTAGCAGGCATATTCAATACTTTCATCTGTGGACAGTTTTCTTTTAAGAGTGAAAGGAAGTTTTCTTCTTCTTGAGGTACGAAAGTTGTCACAGAGTCAAATAAATTGTAATGGATTTCTAATTGCTGTCTAGTCCATTGTTTTGAATGAAGTTTTTTACCAGAGTATGTAACGTGACGAATTTCTTCAAATGGAATTTCAGTACGCAATATGAAACCATGTTTTACAACAAGAGATGATTCCGTTACGTTGTAGTAAGAAAAATAGAATGAAGAAAGATTTACGATATTTATAAACATCATGAGAGTGAAAAAAATAGAATTTTCATTTTGGAAGAATAATAAAATGAAAAAAATTATAAATAATGTAATAAAAATGAAGTGAAAAGGATTTTTTTTCGCTTTAAATTTCAAGTTAATCACCTCGGTATACTTGTTCTTTAACTAAATTAAATCACAACATCGCGATAAAACGTGTAAATATGCAGAATTGCATGTTCTTTCGGCTTATTATTCATGTAAAATTTCTTGATGGGATAAATTTTACATGAAGTTTTGTAATAGTGGAGTGGCATGAAGTGACTTACAAGAATCGAAAGGTAGCGTTAGTCATAATTAGTTGTATGATGATTATGGGTAGTTGTACTAATAAATTTGTTGAAGATGGAAACGGAAAGCATGTATTCGTACAGGGAAGTAAAGTTTTAGTAGAGATTGTAATTAGAATATATAAAAGATAAAAAGGTGTTTTCGTATACGGAAACACCTTTTTTGTATTTAAAATTGAATGCTGAAGTTTTGGAATGAGTGAATACCAGTTCCATGTTGAACTAGGTTGTTATTACTTAAATATTGAATAGCATATTTCACTTCTTTCAATATAGCAGGTGAAAGACCGAGAGTATGATGTGAACCGTAAATTTGATTAATAGGTGAGAAATTTGTAATTTTGTTTAACAGTAAACCAAAGGTCGTGCAGAATAGTCATGTTTTGTTTCATATCCTATCGTAATTCATTTATTAAATACATTCGCTTTTCATTGTTTTAAGTCTTTTTTTAGTTTGTTTAATAGATTTTTTTATAAAAGTTTATAAAATGGGTAAACGGAATGTTGAAATGTTTATTTATGTTATGTTAAGATGGTGAAGTGATAACAAACGTTATTGTGATTTGTTTAGTCTTTAAATAAACGTTTTGGAGGAGTGTTTAGTGTGAATGATATATCAGAGAAGTTTTGGGATGCGTCGGTTGAGGAATTGAAGAAAGGGTATGTGTTTGAAGCGGAAGCAGAGGAGTATATTTGTTTAGCTTGTGGAGAAGCGTTTATTAAGGGAGTTATTTATCAAGATAATCAAGTTTTGTATGAAGCAGAGAAGTTTGTACAATTGCATGTGCAAAATGAACATACGTCTATGTTTGATTATTTATTAAACCTTGATAAGAAGTATACTGGTTTAACTGATTTGCAAAAGAAAATGGTTCAGTTTTTCCATATGGGGCTGAATGATAAAGAGATTGTAAACGAGATGGATGGTGGAAGTACTTCGACCATTCGAAATCATCGATTTACACTTCGAGAGAAAATGAAGCAAGCGAAAGTGTTTTTAGCGTTAATGGAACTATCAGAAGAAAAATCAAAAGTACAAACGAAATTTGTACCCATTCATAGAACAGCAACGATGGTAGATGATCGCTACAATATTACGGAAGAAGAAAATAATGAAGTATTAAAAGCACACTTTACAGAAGGATTAGATGGACCGCTTTCTAAATTTCCGAAAAAGCAAAAGCGTAAATTAATTATATTACGCCATTTAGTGACGAAGTTTGATAGTAATAAAAAGTACACTGAAAAAGAAGTAAATACTGTCATAGAAAGAGTATATCCGGATTTTGTAACTTTAAGAAGATATTTAATCGAATATGGGTTTTTAGATAGAACAGCAGATGGAAGCCAATATTGGGTGAAGTTATAATCATACGGAAAAGAATATGCATAGAAGCACATTATTATAACAAATATACAAAGAGATAGAAGTTGAAAAACAGATTTTTAATAAAAGGAGAAATGAAATTTGAAACCACCTACAGATAACAATAAAGAAGGTGCGGAGTCACATAAGTTAGAAAGTGAGAGTAAACCGATTTGGAAGTCGATGTCCATGTTTTTAGTACCGTTACTATTAAGTAATGTACTACAATCGATTGGACAATTATTCGGTATGGTAGTAGTAGGAAGATGGCTTGGAGTGAATGATTTAGCAGCCATCTCAGCATTCTTCCCGCTATTTTTCTTACTCGTTTCATTTGTAATTGGTATTGGTTCAGGTAGTTCGATTTTAATTGGTCAGGCGTTTGGTGCTAAAAACGAAGATCGTTTAAAAGCGATCGTTGGTACGACACTGACATTTACCTTTATTATTGGAGTTGTGCTGGCGATAATAGGTAGTGTTTTTGCGATGGATATTATGCGCCTTATGGGAACGCCAGAAAATATTATTGATATAAGTGTTCATTATGCGCGTATTTTATTTATATCGATGCCAGTCTTATTTTTATACTTCGCATACACAACATTTATGAGGGGTACAGGAGATTCTAAAACGCCATTTTACTTTTTAATTGTAAGTACAGCGCTAAATATGATCTTATTACCGATTCTTATTTTCGGATGGTTAGGAGCTCCGAAATTAGATGTGTATGGAGCAGCCTATGCTTCTGTTATATCTACAGTTATTACGTTCATTGTCATGTTAGTGTATTTAAAGAAGAAAAATCACCCACTACAATTAGATAGTACGGTAAGGAAATATCTTCGCATGGATGGGGAGTTATTAAAGCTATTGCTACGACTCGGAATTCCAGCGAGTATTAATATGATATTAGTTTCATTATCTGAAATTGCGGTAATCGCGTTTGTAAATCGTTACGGTTCGGATGCAACAGCGGCATATGGCGTCGTGAATCAGGTTGCAAGTTATGTACAAATGCCAGCAGTTAGCCTTGGTATTACAGTTTCTATTTTTGCAGCGCAATCAATTGGTGCAAATCAATTCGATCGACTGCAGAAAGTTGTGAAGGCCGGGATTATTATGAACTACGTCATCGGTGGTGTGCTAATATCTCTTATTTATTTGTTCTCAAGAGACATTCTATCACTATTTTTAACGAGTCAAACTACAATTGAAATTGCTCATAGCCTCGTTATGATTACGTTATGGAGTTATTTAATTTTCGGGCATGCGCAAATTATTAGTGCGACAATGCGAGCGAGTGGTACAGTATTATGGCCAACTGTTATCGGTGTTGTATCAATTTGGCTTGTTGAAGTACCTGTAGCGTATTACCTTTCTTACCATACAAGTCTTGGCATAGAAGGGATATGGATTGGGTACCCAGCAGCATTTATTGTCAGCTTAATATTACAGTATGCATATTATAAGCTTTCATGGCAGAAGAAACGAATTACACGACTAGTGAGTTAAATCATGCAAATGTCCCTAAGCTATTATACTTAGGGACATTTTTTGTAAGTGTAGGTTTACAAATAGCTTTTTAAAGTGATATCAAAATGTTGTCTAATGAGCTTGTTATCACTCATATAAAACTCCCACGCTTTTTCAGGTTCACCGATAATTTCAAAAGATTCTTCTGTAATATATAAAGCGCAATTATCCTCTAGTGCAATTCCTTCTATATTACCTTGATGATTTTGTAAAAAGGAATGGAAGGCGTTCATTCTATTTAATTGATTATAATGTGGACAAAACCTTTTGTTAACAATCCCCCAACCGTTACACTCTATATAACCAGAACCTTCATAATCGGATCGGATACTAGATGTGAACCAGCACATAGCACCGGCGCTATTGCCTGCAATGAGCGTTCCTTGTTGCAAAGCAAATAATAATTTTTCATCTAGTTTATGTTCTTTCCATTGTGTAAGCATGTGAATATAGTTCCCGCCACCGAGATAAATTAAATCAGCAGACTGAATCATTTCGTCTATTTCATATTTAGAAGGTGTATCAGCTATAGTACGTAAAATTTGTACTTCACAGTGTAATTGTGTTTCGAACGTGTCCAAAAATAGCTTTATATAGCTTTCATCATCATGACTAGCTGTAGGAATGAATAATACTTTTGGATACTGTTTATTTGTTAATTCTATAAGTCGCTCATTAATAGGCGAGTGATTTGAATCTTGTAAATCACCGCCACCAATGACAGCTAATTTCATAGTAAAGCACCACCTAATCATTTTTGTTATATAAAAATTCGATAGAAGAGAGTAACATTCCTTCTCTCATGTAATGAATAAGTAGAAAATATAGTTTAAGTATATCGGAATAGTAAAGGTAGTGAGAACTTTATAGAAAAATGAATTTGAAACAATTTACCCCGATATTTGTGGGCTGCCCGTAAAAGCCTGATTGGTGAGGGCTGATAATCAGTGGGGATGAACAAAACCCTCATTGATTAAAGTTTCACTTTATCGATATATAATACTTCATACTATTGTTTCAAAATATGGAAACAATATGTTTAAATGGATATAACGAAGCATTAATTCAAATTGAATTAGTGTTTATACTTTAAAAAGGAGTCGGAAATAATAGAGATTTCACAAATCGTTTTTTACTTTTAATAGGAAGTTGTATTACAATATGGTAAAATTATTTCAATATATTTGTTTAATATAAAAATACAAAAAGGGAGCGTGAAAAAGGTGGATTTTCGATTTGAGTTTGCAGCGAAGGTGAAAGAATACTTAGATGATGAGAAGGATGAAAAAATAATAAAAGATGGACATAGAGATATAATTTTTCACTATTTATATGCGTTAGAGGCTGAAATTGGCGTTGTTAAAAATCCTAATTTTACTTTTTTTACATCAGGAAGACGTTCACATATCGTATTAGAAAATATTGAATTTAAAACAGAGGTAAATGTAAAAAGTAACATCATAGAAATTACAAAAATAGTGGATAATGTCGTTATTCCTTTAGATACTATCGTAGCAAAGGATCGGGAATTATTTGCACTTGGGCGCAATGAGAAGTTTAATGTACAAATATTAGAGCAGTATCTCTTTGAGACATTTGGAGAGAAATTAGGTTTAAAATGAATGGAATGGCCTACGTATTTATAGGTAGTGAATTTTAGTGTATATCATTTTTGTTTGACCTTTCATTTAATTTATACTACAATTCGTAGTGTGAAAGGAGCCACATTATGTTTACTCAAAACTACAAGTTAAATGAGCAAGGATTAAATCACTTTTTTGGACCACTTGAAGCGAGAATTATGGAGATCGTTTGGTCCACCGAGGGTATTACGATTAAAGAAGTGCAGCAGAAATTAAGTGAAGAATCACCTGTGAATTTTAATACGGTCATGACAGTTATGAACAGGTTAGTAGAGAAATTCCACTTAGAAAAACAGACTGTGAAAAGAAGTGGCATATATCGTACTGTACAAACAAAAGAAGAATTCTTATCCAATCAAACGAAGAAGATGACACAGGAATTGATGGGGGAATTTGGACATTTAGTTTTAAATCATATGCTAGATGAGTTAGAGCAGGCTGATCCGACTTTAATAAAAAAATTAGAAGACAAATTGAGTCAGTTAAAAAAAGAGGATCAATGAAATGAAATGGCAAATGCGTAAAATCGTATTGTTAGCAGTAATTGTTAGTACCCTCTTTTTCAGTATGTTAGTGTATTACGTTACATATCCATTTCTGTTTCAAAATAAGGCGTTCTTTCTTTCAAATTTTTGCTTGTTTCAATTAGAACAACATATGAAGGAATTATCGCTCATTCGTATTATAATTGCTGGATTACTATTATTTACAGTACTCATAGTATGCAAAAGAATTTGGCGACAATTTTTCTATAGTCAAAAATTACAAAAAGTACTTATCCCTTTCATTCGAAAAGGAAAACAAATATATATATTGCCGACCGCGGAAGTTGCGGCATTTACAATTGGGTTATTTCGTCCGAAAGTTGTCATGTCAGAAGGCATGCTTCAAACATTTTCAGATGAAGAAATGGATGCGATTATTTTCCATGAAGAATATCATCAAACTAATCGAGATCCATTAAAATTATTTTGTTTTACGTTATTAGCAGAAGGAATGGTGTACATCCCGATATTAAAAGGGTTATTGCAGCGCTATCATGTGTATCAGGAGTTAGCAGCAGATAAATATGCAATGCAAAAGATGAAATCTTCATTCGAATTAGGTAGTGCATTATTAAAATTAATTAAAATAAAGACAATGGAAAATCGATGTGTGACAGCTTCATTTGCAAAAACAGCAATAAATTTACGAATCGAGCAAGTGTTAAATGAAAAAGTTGTTAAGCTCAATATTCCGTTGCATACGAATTCGGTATATGTAACATTAGGTTTATTCTGTATGTCGATTGTACTTATTGTCGGAGAGTGCATATAGCCTCTTTTTTTAAGAATTAACACTACTCATTGTAGTGCTATAGGGGGAATAAAATGAATGCAGCAGATTTAACAATTTGGCTTGTAGCTGGGGCAGGGGTATTGTCATTTATATCACCATGTTCTTTACCGCTATATCCATCTTATTTATCATATATTACAGGTGTGTCTATTCAAGATTTAAAAGAGAATCGTGGAATTATGCAAAAATCAGCGATTATACATACCGTATTTTTTATGATTGGATTTTCGGTTATATTTTATGCGTTAGGTTTATCGGTAAGTTGGATTGGAATAACATTTTCATCTAACCAAAAATTGATTCAACAAATTGGTGGGATTTTTATTGTTTTGATGGGACTGTTTATGACAGGTTTGTTTCAACCTAAGTGGCTTATGGCAGAGAAAAAGGTACAATACAGAAGTAAATCGACTGGATATATTCGCTCGATTTTAGTCGGTATGACATATGCAGCGGGTTGGACGCCATGTGTTGGACCGATATTTTCAGCTGTACTCATGCTTGGTGCGACAAATCCTGAAGGGGCACTTCTTTATATTACTGCGTATACTCTTGGGTTTGCGGTTCCGTTTTTCGTGATGGCATTCTTTATTGGGAAGGTAAAATGGATTGTTACATATGCCAACGTCATGATGAAAATTGGCGGTGGAATGATGATTGTAACAGGGGTTTTATTGTATACAAATCAAATGACGAAAATTACCGCATTCTTTATTCGTCTATTCGGTGGATTTAAAGGCTTTTAAAAATGAGGAGGAAGAAAAGTGAAGAAGCTAATTGCGATTATAATGGCCGGGGCATTGATTTGGGCCGGAGTTAATTTTTATAATACAAAAAAAGAAGAAAAAGAAAGAAAAGCAAAACAAGCGGAGTTACAAGAAACAGAAGTATTACCACAAGTAGGATTTAAAGCGCCAAACATAACGTTAAAAGGGTTAGACGGGAAGTTGTATTCGTTAAATGATGCAAAAGGAAAGCCATATCTTATTAATTTTTGGGCATCATGGTGTGGCCCATGTGAAATGGAGGCACCTGACTTAGTTCGTATGTATGATAAATATAAAAAGGATGTTGAAATTTTTGCGGTAAATGCGACAATTGGAGATCCAGTACAAGAAGCGAGTGCATTTGCAGATCGTCACGGATTTAAGTTTCCTGTTTTACTAGATATGGACGGAGTAGCTGGATTAGATTATAAAGTATTTTCGTTACCAACAACATTTTTTGTTAATAAAGATGGAATTATCGTAGAGCAAGTACGAGGCGTATTACCTCCAGATCAATTAGAAGAGAAATTTAAGAAATTAATTGAGAGTTAAAGAGGGGATTTCATAGTGATGGAGTGGATCGTGAGGTTACAATCCGTATCTCTTATAATTGGAAGTCTATTTGGGTTTATGTTGATGAAACGAAAGATGAAGAACGAAAGTGTACCATATGAAAAAATGATGGATGCAGTAACAAATGCTTTTCTTATCATCGTATTTGTATGGAAATTTGCACCGGCAATTTTAAATCCAGTATGGGCTTTTAGGTCGCCAGTGCAGGCACTATTAGCTGTAGGAAGTATGCAGCATATTATAGCAGGATGTGTAATTGCGAGTGTATACATTGTTTGGAAAAGTAAAAAAGGAAAATTTTCGCTTCGTATTTTACTTGATGCATTACCTATCGGACTATGTATGAGTATTATTTTTTATTTTCTATTCAACCACAAAATAGGTGTACAAACGACATTGCCTTGGGGTGTGAAAATATATGAATCTAAATTTTTATATCACCCTATTTTCGTATACGAGATCATTCTCGCCCTTTGTATAATCGGCTTGTTATGGATGAAAAATGAAAGGCTCGGAAATGGAAAGAATATAAGTGTTTTTCTAATTGTTGAGGGGTTTGCTCATATCATTATTTCACTTGTTAGTGAACAAAATTCGGTTCTATTTGGTTTATCAGCACAGCAAATAATGAGCTTTTTTGTTATTAGTTTAGGAATTTTGTTGATACCGAAAAAATAAAAAGGTAGCCACGTATGGAGTGTGTCCGTACGTGGCTATCTTTTTATTATATATTAAAAAATTGGAGGAGTAACAGAAAATAAAACAATGGCATTTTTCTCGAATTGATTTATCCATTTATGTTTTAAATAAGCGGGTATTTTTACGCTATCACCCGTTTCTAATATGTATTTTTCTTCATTTAAATGTAATGTGATTTTCCCGTCTAATACGTATGCTAACTCTTCACCTTTATGTTCTAGTACATTTTCTGATGAAGCTGTATTCGGTGGAACAGTCATAATTGCTGTTGCTAAATTTCCTGTGAAATCAGGTGATAGCATTTCATATGATAAATTATCGATAATCATTTTTTTTCGTTTATGAGAACGTACAATTAAATCGTCTGTATTTGTATCTTCCAGTAAAAAGCTAAATGTTGGAACATCTAACGCTTTAGCGAGTACTTTTAATGTTTGAATAGAAGGGTTAGCAGACCCACGCTCAATTTGACTTAACATAGATGGTGTTATACCTGCCATCGTTGCTAGTTCTTTACTCGTTAAACCTTTTTCTTTTCTTTGTTTTTCAATTTTTTTACCGATATCTATATTTTCCATGATAAAAGCTCCTTACTAATTATTAAATTATATTTAAAAAAATTAAATTAAAATTAACTTAAGCGAATAATTTATGTTAAACTATATTTAAATTAATTTAATTATAATTTATTGAATCGTAAGCTACAAGGTTATGAGGAGGAAGAGAAATGAAGGGAATAGAGAAATTAAACGAGGAATATCCACTAATAAATAAATTAATTGCAACAGAAGAAGTGTTTTGGGTGAATCCGAACATGGAAAAGTACGAAACAGCAATAAAAGATTCTCCATTGAATAAAGAAAATGTAAAAGACGCGGAAGAGAGATTAAAGCGTTTTGCACCATACATTGCAAAAGTTTTCCCGGAAACGAAAGGAACAGGTGGCATTATAGAATCACCTTTAGTGAAGATATCTGCTATGAAACAATCTTTAGAGAAAAATTACGGGCAACCTATAGTAGGAGAATTGCTATTAAAGTGTGATAGCGGGCTTCCAATATCAGGGTCAATTAAAGCTAGAGGCGGCATTTATGAAGTGTTGAAACATGCTGAGAAATTAGCATTGCAGCATGGAATGTTAACAGAAAATGATGATTACTCTATTTTAGATAGTGATACATGTAGAGAGTTTTTTGCAAAATACTCAATTGCGGTAGGTTCTACAGGTAATTTAGGGCTAAGCATTGGGATTATGAGTGCGAAACTAGGTTTTAATGTAACTGTTCATATGTCAGCAGACGCAAAAGAATGGAAAAAAGGTTTATTAAGAAGTAAAGGTGTGCACGTTATTGAATATGAAGCTGATTATAGTAAAGCAGTAGAAGAGGGGCGTCAGCAAGCAGATGCAGATCCTAGCTGTTATTTTGTAGATGATGAAAACTCCCATGATTTATTTTTAGGATACGCAGTAGCAGCATCGCGATTACAAAAGCAATTAGAAGAGTTAGAGATTGTAGTAGATGAAGATCATCCTTTATTCGTTTACCTTCCGTGCGGAGTAGGGGGCGGACCTGGCGGCGTCGCATTTGGTTTAAAGTTATTGTATAAAGACAACGTGCACTGTTTCTTTGCGGAGCCTACGCACTCTCCATGTATGTTACTCGGTTTAATGACAGGACTTCATGATAAAATTGCCGTTCAAGATATAGGGATTGATAATGTAACAGACGCGGACGGACTAGCGGTAGGAAGACCGTCTGGATTTGTTGGTAAAACGATGGAACCATTTTTGAGTGGAAATTACACAGTAAGTGATGAAGAGTTATATAGATTGTTAAAAGAACTAGCTGATACGGAAAATATTTATTTAGAGCCCTCTGCGTTAGCGGGCATGATAGGTCCAGTGAAAGTATGTAAAGAAGATGAATATTTACAAAAGAAACAGTTAATGGAAAAGATGAAGAAAGGTACTCATATTGTGTGGGGAACTGGCGGTAGTATGGTTCCAGAAGATGTGATGAATGGGTATTATAAAACAGGTGAGTCATTAACAATATTAGAAAAATGAGGCTAATTGTGGCCTCATTTTTTATTTATATGACATATGTATTATTATAAATTCTTTGTTATTTTCGCATTAGTTCATTATAGTATAGATATAAAGAACAAATATTAAATAAACATAACAAAAAAGCTTTATTTTACATAATAAGAGGATGTGTATACGATGTCATTACAGACTAAATATATAGCGGGTATTTCGCTTGGGGTTATGGGAGTAGGATTTGCCGCTTCTATCCCTTTTCAAGGAACGGTAGCAGGTGAGATTATACAAGGGGGATTTGAAGCTGGGTTAGTTGGCGGACTTGCAGATTGGTTCGCGGTGACAGCATTATTCCGTCATCCGATGGGAATTCCAATTCCGCATACTGCGTTATTACCTAAAAATCGTAAACGAGTAACGAAAGGGCTCATTCATACGTTAGAAAATGAATGGCTGACGAAAGAAAGTATTACGAATAAAGTAAAAGAAATGCAGCTAGCGCAAATGGTACTGCAAATTGCTGAGAGAGAAATGCAGTCTGACGCTGTAAAAAAAGGAATTGTAACAATTGCTGAGAAAGCGATTGTTACAATAGATACGGAAAAATTAGCGGTTATTATTGAAAAAGAATTAAAAGCATATTTGCACACCATTAATACAAGCAACATATTACAAGTGCTTGTTGATCAATTAGTTGTGCAAGAATATGATGAAAAGACACTTGATTACATTTTAGTAAAAGTGAAAGATTGGACAGCGCAAGATGAAGCGCGTTACCAGCTCGGAAGCTTAGGTATGAAGGCGATGGAAAACATAAAAGTAGATGGATTTTTACAGTTTACTTTGAAATCGTTTATGAATATTGTAGATGAAGATAAAATTGGCGGTATTTTGCAGAAGTTTATTATTAGCAATATTAACAGCTTACAAGATGCAGATAATAGCACAAGACAACTTATATTAGCGAATATTCGTCAAGAAATTATAAATGTAAAAGAAAATGAAGCGTTACTACAAGAATTAGAAAATTGGAAAGAAAAATGGATTGCCAATTGGGATGCTACTGACAAAATTAAAGAGATGCTGGAGCAAGTACAACAAAGGGCAATTACTTTTGTGAAAAATGAAGAATTTACGGATAAATATGTTATGCCATTTTTACAAAAACAAATGAATAAAATAAAAGAAGATGAACAGATTGTTCAAAAAATAGAAGAGTGGTTACAAAAACAAGTTGTCACACTGGTTGAAAAGAATCATTCGAAAATCGGAAAACTTGTACAAGAAAATCTTGATAAGTTAGATGATAAAATGTTAATTGAAATGATTGAAAATAACGTCGGTAAAGATTTGCAATGGATCCGAGTAAACGGAGCGGTTTGCGGATTTATGATTGGATTAGTATTAGAAGGAATCAAAGCGATTATATGAGAAAAACCTTCCACAATTGTGGAAGGTTTTTTATTTTTCAATAATACTCATATTTATATTATAAGCTTTCTCAATATTTAATTTGTACGTCCCATTTCCTGTTTTAATCGAATTTTTATACCAATGTTCTTGCTCGTTGAATTCTGGATTTCCTTCTGAAGAATTATTTTCTTTTTTCGTTAAATCTTCAACTTGTTCCCAAGTTGTGTTTCCATGTGCTTCTTTTTTGTTTGTTACGGCGATTAAAGATACATCGCTTTCTTTCGTTAAATGAACAGATACATTTGAACTTTCTTGTACAAACCAATTATTTTGTAATTGACCTGGATAAAGGGATAGCTCGTTATTTGAAGCACGAACTTCTACATTTTTATTTTGCGGAAGAACGAGTGTCGGTTTGACCTGTGGTGCTGAATTCCATAACGTATGTTGAACTGGTAATGATTTTAAAGTGATATACATCGTTTCCCCAGCTGTTTGAACTGAAAGAAAATCTTCTTGTTTTAAATTGAGTTTTTCATTAGCTTTCGTCGTCATTTCATATGTTCCAAGAAGGTGAATTTGATTTGTATTATTTCCCTCTATTGTTAGAGGGTGCTGCCCTGCATCCACTACAATTTTTTTGATAGACTCAGGTATATCAAGTTGTTCACTTGGAATATTACTCGTTTGGCGAGTTGTATGAATAGAATGACGAACTTCATCTAGTAATCCAGTGGATAATAAACAGTAAAAAGCAATTCCGACGCTTCCTAAAACGCCGATAAAGAAAATACTAAAAATATCATATTTAATAAAGGATTGTTCCTTCTTAGAAAATAGAAGGTATAGTAAAATTTCCAGGCCAAGTATGACAAGTAAAACAGGCCACCAAGCTGTTAAGGAATCTAATACCTCAGTACCTTTTATAACTGAAAATAGTAAGAAGCAACCTAATGAAATAATAGAAAGCCCCATTGAAAATGTTCCAACGCGCCATGTTCTCATTCTTGTGTACCACCTTTGTTTTCTTTATTTCCAACTAACAATTTAAAGCCGCCACCAATTAAGAGGAGTGCAACGATAGATGTTTGGAAATAGCGATAATACAGTTCGCTAAGATGAATGTTAAATATAGTTGCAAAGTAATCATTCAAAATAGGAAGGACTGTTTGATCTAATAAATAATAACCACCAAGTGTAATTAACCCAATACCGATCCATCTTTGATGATTGATAAAATAATCAATGATAGGTTCGTCATGTACACGTTCTTTTCCATACTTTGCAGTTTGTTGTAAAGCGTCAAAAAAGCTATAGAACCAAATGATTGGAACTAAAAATAAAAACGCTGAAAGTCTTAATAAGTCGAGTAAATATATAGAAAGTAAAAAGGCTGCCATAAGCTGAAGGCCGCGGCGTTGTAAGCCTAAATACATATGTCCTGCTCCGGGGAACATCGCTAAAATAGAAGCGAATGTTTTATTCTTCTTTCCTTGTTCACGATGCTCTTCAAACTCTTCGAAAATAGTACGATCATCTAGTTGCTCGCCACGTTCTTTTTTCTGGAGTTGCTGAACAACATCAAAGAAATTGTAAATCCATAAAACAGGTAATGTAATAAGGAAGATAAGGAAACTTTCTTGCGATGTTAAAAGTGCAACGAAAATAATCATACTTCCGATTCCTGTGCAAGCTACTAAAAATGTAAGTCCACGTTGCATAAGTCCTAATTGAAAATGTCCAAGTCCAGGGATGATGGATAGGAGAATGATATAAAATCGTTCGCTTTCTTTAGAGGACTCTGTAAATTCTCCTGCAGCTTGTTTTTTCGATTGGTTAATAATAGTGATAACTAAATCTAATAAATTGATCGCCCATAAGACGACTAGTAAAAATAGAGAAAGAAAAGCAATATCACGCGCACCTAATGCTATTGTACAAAATGCTGCAAAGATAAATAGAAATACAGCCCCTCCGCTATATAAAATAAACCGTCCAAATTTCTTTAAATATAAATGTCCAAGCCCGGGAATTAGCCCTAATACAAGTGCTAAAAAGGGATTTTTATTCATGCTTTGAACCTCCGTCCTTTTTTGATGTGTCTACCGATTTGTTTACAATTTGTTGTGAGATAGAAGACTCGTTATGTTTTGAAGATTTCTCGAAATTTGATGTCGCTGTGAAAATATATTGGAATAAACCACTTACCATAAAAATAATTGTAGCCGCAGTCGCAATTATGTAGTGAATAATGGTGCGCTTTAGTGAGTTTGTTTTTATATTTTCATTAGGTTGTAGCGTTTCAAAATTAATTTGCATCATAACTTCGTTCGTAAATGAATCATCATTTATCATTGGAAGGTTTTCATGTTGTTCATCGATACTTTCCATATAAAGTGCTAAACAATGATCACATTCATAAAGGTGTTCTTCCATAGATTCACGTCCATTGCTTTCTATAAAATCTAAAGTATAATTGCGCCAATCCTCTTTTGAATAATGCATCATAGAAACTCTTCCTCCTTCCAATGTTTTTTAATCCATTTTCTTGCCCGGTACAGTTTCATTTCGACTGTTTTCACTTCAATGTTTTCCTGTAAAGAAATTTCTTGATAACTTTTTTCTTCTAAGTAATGTGCGAGAACGACGTCACGGTAATTTTCGGGAAGTTCTCTCAGTTTTTGAGCAATGAGTAATTTTTGCTCTTTCGTCAATAATAAAGCCTCAATATTATGAGAGGATTTTATATTTTCCCCAGTTTCTTTACATAAGGAGAGTTCTTCGTTTTCTCTAGCTTTCTTCCTTTTATAATCAATAGCGTGATTGGTGGCAATACGTGCCATCCACGTTTTTAATCCGCGAAATTGATAATTTGGGAGAGAGGCGTGAATTTTTAAGAATACTTCTTGTGTAACATCTTTCGCATCTTCTTCATGTCTTAAAATAGAAAAGATAACTTGAAAAATATAATGACGATATGTTTGCACAAGGATACGAAAAGCATGTTCGCTTCCTTGCTGTGCTTTTTCAATTAATTGTTTTTCCTCAATGGGTCTCTCCCTCCTTTTTGACGCATTCTATTATATAGACGTAAGAAACGATTGGACACCCTACACATGTTGTAAAAAAAGAATAATATATTTTTAGGAAGGAAGCTATATGAAAAAGGTGTGAAAAAATGGTAAAAAGAAGTATATAATGAGCAAGTGGGAAATGTTACGTGAAGAAAGGATGTGAATGTTAGTAGGGGAAGGTCCATACTAACAAACATGAAAATTAAAATATTAATAGCGGATGATAATTCTTTTATTAGAGAAGGCATGAAAATTATTTTAAATACATATGAAGAGTTCGAAGTAGTAGATACTGTGAATGATGGGAAGGAAGCGGTGGAATATTGCAAAAAGAACGACGTTGATATCGCTCTTTTAGATGTCCGTATGCCAAATATGAACGGGGTAGAGGCAACGAAATTTATTTGTGAAGAAACGGAAACGAAACCACTAATTTTAACGACGTTCGATGATGATGAATATATTTTGGACGCAGTGAAGAACGGGGCGAAAGGTTATTTATTAAAAAATAATGATCCAGAGCGTATTCGTGATGCAATAAAAGGAGTATATAACGGTCAAACTGTTATGCAAGATGTAGTGCTTGATAAAATTAAGAGCAATTTAATGGAGAGCAAAGAGGATGAATGTAAAATAGATACAAGTCTTTTTACAGAAAGAGAACTTAGTATTATCGCATTAATTGCGAAAGGTTTCTCGAATAAAGAAATTTCAAAGCAACTTTTCATATCAGAAGGAACGATTGCTAATTATATTACATCAGTTTTAGGGAAAACTGGACTTGAACATCGTACACAAATTGCGATTTATTATTTAACAGGGAAAGTAGATTAAAGATATGGAATTTTGGTTAATTGTAAGTAAATTAATTGTCTTTATATATATTGTGTTTAGTTACATTTATTTAAATGTTGCGAACTTACCATGGATTATACTTGCTTTGCTTTTATATCTTTCTGTAAACGTGCTAATCTCTATATTTAAAAAAGGTACGCACAAAAACATATTAACTTCTCTGTCAATTGGAATAGTTATATTATTCGCATGGAAGATTCATCCGTTTTTTATTTTGTTTTTACCATTGAACTTATATGAAATTATATTTCGTTATATAGAGAATAAATGGCTGATCTTTATCATTATGATGATTCCTATTATCTTTACCGATGAAAGTATTCGAATGACATATGGATTAATTGTTGCATTTTCTTTCATTGTACTAACTATGGCAGAACGGTATATATCGCGTGTATTAAAGCTTGAATCACAAAATGATAAGATGCGAAAAGATATGCAGCGGTTGACGAAAAGTTTACATGAAAATAAAGAGTACATAAAGCAATCAGAGTATACATTTAAGTTAGAAGAGAGAAATCGGTTGTCACAAGAAATTCATGATAAAATTGGCCACTCGATGACAGGGGCGCTAATTCAAATGGAAGCAGCAAAGAGATTAATGGGGATAGATAAAGAAAAATCTGCCGAGTTATTACAAAATGCAATTCATATTTCAAAAGATGGAATTGAAAGTATTCGAGTTACATTAAAAAATATGAAGCCACCAACTGAGCAAATTGGCATTCATCGTATGAAATTATTCATAGAGGAATTTGCCGGTAAGCATGAAATAAATATTCCTTTCGTATATAAAGGGAATTTAGATATGATTTCACCGATTCAGTGGAAGATTATCGGTGAAAATGTTACGGAGGCATTAACTAATGCGATGAAATATGCTGATGCGACAGTCATTTCAATCGATATTCATGTACTTAATAAGATGGTGAAAGTACAAGTGAAGGATAATGGAAAAGGTGCAGCTCTCGTTAAGAAAGGTCTCGGGATTATGGGGATGGAGGAGCGAACAGCATCAGTAAACGGAAAAATTATTGTAGACGGAAGAAGTGGTTTTTCAGTAACGATGTTGTTGCCCATATAGGAAATTATGACGAGGATGAATCATCTCATATGAAAAAAGTGAATAATCTCATGTGAAAAGAATGAACTTCTGCACTGAGCAGGTTCATTTTTTTTGTTTATACTAAAAGCAGAGAAACCGAAATAGGGGTGAAATGATGAATACATTAGAAATTAAAAATTTAACGAAAAAATTTGGTGATTTCATCGCGGTAGATAATATGTCTTTATCTATTAAAGAAGGAGAGATATTTGGCTTTTTAGGATCAAATGGTGCTGGTAAAAGTACAACGATAAATATGATTGCTGGGTTGTTAAGAAGTAATGAAGGTGAAATTAGCATATTAGGAAAAAATATAAAGAAACATAATCGATTTGCGAAGATGAATATCGGTATCGTTCCGCAAGATATTGCGATTTATGAAGAGTTAACTGCCTATGAAAATGTGAAATTCTTTGCTGGACTGTACGGGTTAAGAGGAGCTGAGCTAAAAGCGAGAGTAGAGGAAGCACTTCAATTTGTAGGGCTTAGTGATAAACATAAAAGTTACCCGAAAAACTTTTCTGGCGGGATGAAACGAAGACTGAATATCGCTTGTGCGATCGCTCATAGACCGAAGTTAATTATTATGGATGAGCCGACAGTTGGAATTGATCCACAGTCAAGAAACTATATCCTTCAGTCTGTTCGGAAATTAAATGAAATGGGAAGTACTATTATTTATACGAGTCACTACATGGAAGAAGTAGAAGAGATTTGTTCTAAAATAGCAATTGTAGATCACGGTAAAGTGATTGCAGAAGGAACGAAAGAACAGTTAAAAGCGATTATTACTGATACGAAAGACATTTGGGTTGAAGTGAAGTCAGTAGAAAATTTAGATGTAGAAAAGTTAAAAGAGATAAACGGTGTGAAAGCTGTTCAAGTTGAAGAGAACGTAATCAAGGTAAACTCGGATGCAGGAGTAAATAATTTAAATAAAATTATTCAGCATTTCATTAATCATGACATTGAAATTCGTTCGTTAGAGGAGCAGGCCCCGAACTTAGAAACAGTATTCCTTACGTTGACTGGAAGAAACTTACGAGATAAATAAAAGGTAAATGAAGAAAAGGTAAAGGGAGGTTCATCAATTGAACATCTTCAATATTGCAGTTATGCATATTAAAAGAGATTTCAGGGACGTAAGAACTTTAGTTTTTATGTTAGCATTTCCGATTGTACTAATGCTTGTGTTAGGAACAGCGTTAACGAATGCATTTGATAGCGATAGTCAAGCGATTAAAGATATACAAGTGCTCTACAAAGATGAAACGAGTAGCACATTTTCTCAAACGTTCGAAGCATTTACGAAAGAAGTCGATAAATCGGGTATTCATTTTAAAAAAGCTTCCGGCAGTATAGATGGGAAAGAAGAAGTGAAGCAAAATAAATATGCTGCTTATGTAGAATTAAATAAAGATGGTGCGAAATTTTACGGAAGTGACAAAAGTAGTATTGAGGGAAGTATTGTGGAAGGCATGCTTACAACATTTATTGATAAGTACAATGTAGCGGCCGAAGTTGCAAAAGTTGATCCTAGTAAGGTGGGCACGGTTATTTCAAGCGGAAATCATAATGATTATATAAAAGAAACATCTTTACAAGCTGCACAAAAGCCAGGTTCTATGGATTACTACGCGGTTGTAATGACAACGATGATTGCACTATATGCTGCGATGGGAGCGAGTTCTTTAATTCGAGGAGAACGAATACGTAAAACAGGAGATCGTCTCATTGCTGCACCTATAAGTAAGGCTGAAATATTCATTGGAAAAGTACTTGGTAGCCTAGTAGCAAATGCTCTGTGCATATTACTCGTCATGTTATTTAGTAAATTTGTTTTTCAAGCGAATTGGGGCGACCATCTTGGAATCATATTTCTTATTTTATTAACACAAATTTTTCTAGCAATTAGCTTCGGTTTAGGAATTGGATATATTACAAAAACACCGGAATCATCTAGAGCGATTATTATGGTTATTGTGCAATTAGCCTCTATTTTTGGTGGTGCATATTTCGTAATAGAAGAAAATTTCGTTACGAATTTATCACCATTAACGTGGGCAAACACAGCTGTTATGAAAATTATTTATGCAAATGATGTAGGAGCAGCACTACCGGTAATATGTTTAAACCTTGGCATTTCAGCACTCTTTTTATTAATTGCAATTATTGCATTACGTAGACGGGAGGGGCTATAGTATGAAAGATATTTTATGGCTCATACAAAAAACGTTATCTGTCCTTTTGAAAAATAAAAAAGGGTTATTCATTATTATTAGTTTGCCGATAATCGGAACACTAATCTCCTTCTCGATGTATGGGAATATGGGGCAAGGGACGTTAAATATCGGGGTTATTAATAAAGAAAATCAATCTATAGCAAATGATACGGTGAAATTTTTAGAAGGATTAAATCATGTAAAGGTAAGTAAAATTAAAGAATCTGAAGTAGAAGATAAACTCACTTCCAAAAAACTTGATGGAGTTATTACATTAGATTCTGGTTTTTCAAAAAGTGTTCGAGAAGGGAAACCAAATCATATTGAAATTTCATCGATTAAAGGTGATCAAGTAACAGGATTTATAAAATCATATTTATACAATTATATTGATAATGTAGCAGCTATTAGTAAAGTAGCAGGAACAGATCAAAGTGCATTTGATACTATGTACGCAGGATATCAAAAAGGTTCATTTAAAATGAAAACTGAGACGCTAGAAGATACTTCGAAAAATAAAGATATGACAAACCAAACGATGGGTTACCTTATTATGTTTATGCTATTTTCAGCAGCGAACTTATCAGGTTATATTTTAAAAGAAAAAGAAAATAGAACGTATTTTAGACTCTTATCAACGCCGATAGATGGGAAGAAATTCATATTATCTAATGTCGGGGTAAATATGCTGCTATTAACAGTACAAATTCTGATTACAATCTTATTCCTAACGAATATTTTTCATATAAATATCAATATGCCTTTCATAGTGATGATTGGTGTACTCATGCTATTTGCTTTAATAGCGATTGGAATATCGTTAGTCCTTGTCGCTTTTTCGAAAAACTCAGCATCAGCAAATGCACTGCAAAATATGATCATTGTACCGACATGTTTACTGGCTGGATGTTATTTTCCATATGACATTATGCCGAAAGCAGTGCAAAAAGTAGCTGATTTTCTTCCACAGAGATGGCTATTAGACACAGTATCAAAACTACAACAAGGAATTCCGATTTCAGATTTGTATTTAAATATTTTAATCTTATTTGCCTTTGCGGTAGCATTCTTCTTAATTGCTATTTATAAGTTTGGAAGAAATAATGATGCGAGAAACTTTGTTTAATATGAAAAGGGTGTGACGTTAAGTCGCATCCTTTTTTGTATGAAGCATGAAATCTAAATTTGAATGACAAAATAGAAAGGTGGAAAGAAAATGAGCGGAAGGAAATCAAAATGATTAAAAAAATATTGCGAGTTACTTCTATTGTAATTACTATTTTCGTTTTTGTTTTAATTTGGATGCATATTGACGTTACGCTCGGAAGAAAAATGGAAGTCGGGAAAAATATGCCGACAGAGTACGCTCCTCATTATAGTGATTTTCAATTATATGTAGAAGGAAAGTCATTTTATAAACAGTTATTTACTGATATAAGAGAGGCGAAGCAATCTATTTACACGTACTTTTTTATTTTGTCGGATGATAAAAGTAGCCATACTTTTTTAAACTTATTAAAAGAGAAGGCAAAAGAAGGAGTAAACGTCTATTTATCAGTTGATCGCATTAATGATTTATCATTTGAAAGAAAGATGAAAAATGAATTGCGGGAAAGTGGTGTGCATTTTACATATAGTAGAAAACCTGAATTGCCATTCGGATTTTATTCACTTCACCATCGTAATCATCGCCGTATTACGACCATTGATGGCGAGATTGGCTATACGGGTGGTTTTAATATGGGAGATGAGTACTTAGGAAAAGATAAACGATTTGGATATTGGCGTGATTATCATGTGCGGCTTAGAGGAGAAGGAGCGAAAGATTTAGAAGAGCAATTCGCTTTAGATTGGAAACGAGATACGAAAGAACATATAAAAAGAAGTACGAATAAAGCTAGTAAAGGGAACACATTACATACGATGACTAACTATAATGGACATTACGTCGCTGAAAAGTATATCGAATTAATAAAACAAGCGAAGCATTCAATTGTCATTACAACACCTTATTTTATAGCGAAAAATAAAGAATTTATGAATGCTTTAATGGAAGCGCAAAAACGTGGTGTCACAGTGAAAATACTTTGGTCATATAAACCAGATATTCCTCTCATTAAAGAGGCAGCGTATCCTTATATTCGTCAAGCTGTTAATAATGGGATTAAAGTATATGGTTATAAAAAAGGAATGTTTCATGGAAAGTTAATGCTGATTGATAATGAACTAACTGTTATCGGTACAACGAACATAACGGCACGTAGCTTTTATATTAATGATGAGATGAACTTGTATATTCACGGTGGGACTATCGTATCAGAAGTGAATGAGGCGTTAACAAAAGATTTTCGTGATTCAAAAGAGATGACGAAAGAGTTTTTTGAGACGTTATCGTTTTGGGAGCGGTGTAAGGAGAAATTAGCAGGATTGGTGGATTTTTATTTATAAAGGTTAATGGAAAAGGGTGTCTTTTATAGACACCCTTTTTAATGAGAAATCATTAGTTTTCATGCATAAGCAATGAAGCATCATCATTAATCAATGTCCCCACATGCTCACCTAAGCAAATTCTTTTCATAACTCCAGGCTCATCAAAGTTAAAGACGTGTGCTGGCAAATTATAATCACGGGCAAGTAATAAAGCGGCTTGATCCATTACTTGTATGTTTTGCCTAACGATGTCGTTATAGTTTAGTTTTCTGTACATTTTTGCTGATTTATTATGTTTTGGATCACTAGTAAAGACGCCATCTACTCCTTGTTTTGCGACTAATATAGCGTCACTATTCATTTCAATGGCTCTTTGGACACTTGGATAATCTGTCGTAACAAATGGTTGCCCGTTACCACCTCCAAAGATAATGATATAACCGTTATCTAAATGATGTACTGCGCGTAGGCGGATATATGGTTCAGCTACAGCATTAAACGGGATGGAAGTCATAACGCGTACTTCTTTATTTGTTTTACTTGTTAAAACGCCGCGTAGCATTAGACTGTTGATAATTGTACCTAACGTACCGATATTATCAGCTTCTACACGATCAATTCCCCATTCTTCAGCTAAATGGCCTCTGAAAATGTTACCGCCTCCGATGACAATAGATACCTCGATACCTAAATCAACAATGGATAAAATCTCGTTTGCGATATGTTCTAATCTTTTGGAGTTAAAGCTATTTCCGGTTTGATCGGCAAGTGCACCGCCGCTTAATTTAATTAAGACACGTTTATATGGCCTCATAACAATTCCCCCTATATAGATCGCAATAAAAAAGGAACAAAGGCAAATGCCTTTGTTCCTTTTTTAGAAAATGAAAAAGAAAAGAAGAAGATAAGACGAATTTTTGTACATAATTTTTCATATCATCCACTCCTTTTCATTTCGATTTGTTGTAAGTATATATATTTTTGATTATACGAAACAATCTGATTACTTATCAAGTATATTTTATTTCTTTTTAATGAAAAGGTGTCAATGAAAAAGAAAAGAAAAATTTTCGGATTTTTTGTGACGAACTTGTAGGTTTTTGTATGATTTTGTAGGTTCGCCTATAAGATGTGTGAGTAAGCTTTTATAAATACGAAATGAAAGCGTTCGCATGAAGGGGATGAACATAAATGAAAAAATTCGGATTGGCAACACAAATTTTTGTCGCGCTTGTTTTAGGGATTGTAGTAGGGGCAATCTTTTATGGCAATAAAACGGCGATTTCTTATATCACACCAATTGGGGATATATTTATTCACTTAATTAAAATGATTGTAGTACCAATTGTTATTTCAGCATTAATTGTTGCGGTAGCTGGTGTAGGAGATATGAAGAAGCTTGGGAAACTGGGCGGTAAGACAATTCTTTATTTCGAAATTATTACGACGATTGCTATTTTAATGGGATTACTTGCGGCGAATATATTCCAACCAGGTACTGGCGTTGATATGAGTAACTTACAGCAAAGTGATATTTCTTCTTATAAACAAACAGCAGATGCTACAGAGAAGAAAGGTTTTGCTGAGACAATTGTTCATATTGTACCGAAAAACGTATTTGAATCGATTGCACAAGGTGACTTATTACCGATTATTTTCTTCTCAGTATTATTCGGTTTAGGAGTTGCGGCAATTGGAGACAAAGGAAAGCCCGTCTTTAACTTCTTTGAAGGTGTACTCGAAGCGATGTTTTGGGTTACAAATCAAGTTATGAAATTTGCACCATTTGGTGTATTCGCATTAATTGCAGTTACGGTTGCAAAATTTGGTGTAGCAACACTACTTCCTTTAGGAAAACTAGTGCTAGCTGTATACGTAACTGTTATACTATTCGTTGTGATTGTATTAGGTATTAATGCACGAATGGTTGGCGTAAACATTTTTACATTAATGAAAATTTTAAAAGAAGAACTTATTCTTTCATTTACGACAGCAAGTTCAGAAGCTGTTTTACCTAATATAATGAGAAAAATGGAAGAGTTCGGTTGTCCAAAGGCAGTTGCCTCTTTCGTTATTCCGACAGGTTATACATTCAACTTGACTGGATCGGCTATTTATCAAGCGTTAGCGGCATTGTTTGTTGCACAAATGTACGGTGTGCACATGTCACTGACAGAGCAAATTACGTTATTATTCGTTCTCATGTTAACATCCAAGGGTATGGCGGGAGTTCCAGGTGCATCGTTCGTTGTTGTATTAGCAACGTTAGGTTCAATGGGATTACCACTAGAAGGTATCGCGTTAATTGCGGGAATTGACCGCATTTTAGATATGATTCGCTCATCTGTCAATGTATTAGGAAATGCATTAGCGGCCATTGTTATGTCGAAGTGGGAAGGCGAATTCGATAATGAGAAAGCAAAACAATATGTAGAAACAGTCAAAGAAACAAAAGCAGCATAAGAAATCGTTAAGGAGTGAATAATCATGGCAACATTAACTGAAGTTAAAAATGGTGTTCGAATTGAAAAAGATTTTTTAGGTGAAAAAGAAGTGCCAAACTATGCGTACTACGGCGTACAAACAATGCGTGCAGTAGAAAACTTCCCAATTACAGGATACAAAATCCATGAAGGCTTAATTAAAGCATTCGCAATTGTAAAAAAGGCTGCAGCGCTTGCTAATACAGATGTAGGAAGATTGGAATTGAACAAGGGCGGCGCGATCGCAGAAGCCGCTCAAGAAATTCTTGATGGAAAATGGCATGATCATTTCATCGTAGATCCAATCCAAGGCGGAGCAGGTACTTCAATGAATATGAATGCAAATGAAGTCATGGCCAATCGTGCTCTTGAATTATTAGGAATGGAAAAGGGAGACTATCATTATATTAGTCCAAATAGTCATGTAAACATGGCGCAATCAACAAACGATGCATTCCCAACGGCGATTCATATTGCAACATTAAATGCATTAGAAGGCTTATTACAAACGATGGGTTATATGCACGATGTATTTGAATTAAAAGCAGAGCAGTTCGATCATGTTATTAAAATGGGTCGTACACATTTACAAGACGCTGTGCCAATTCGTCTTGGACAAGAATTTAAAGCGTATTCTCGCGTACTTGAACGTGATATGAAACGTATCAAGCAATCACGTCAACATCTATATGAAGTAAATATGGGAGCAACTGCAGTTGGTACAGGCTTAAATGCAGATCCAGAATATATTGAAGCAGTTGTAAAACATTTAGCTACAATTAGTGAACTGCCACTTGTTGGTGCAGAAGACTTAGTAGATGCAACGCAAAATACGGATGCATACACAGAAGTATCAGCAGCACTAAAAGTATGTATGATGAATATGTCTAAAATTGCGAATGACCTTCGCTTAATGGCATCAGGTCCACGTGTTGGCTTAGCGGAAATTATGTTGCCTGCTCGTCAACCAGGTTCATCTATTATGCCAGGGAAAGTAAACCCTGTTATGCCAGAAGTAATTAATCAAATTGCGTTCCAAGTAATTGGTAACGACCATACAATTTGCCTTGCTTCAGAAGCAGGACAATTAGAATTAAACGTTATGGAACCAGTACTTGTTTTCAACTTACTTCAATCTATTAGCATTATGAATAACGGTTTCCGTGCCTTTACAGATAATTGCTTAAAAGGAATTGAAGCGAATGAAGATCGCTTAAAAGAGTATGTTGAGAAGAGTGTAGGAATTATTACAGCCGTGAACCCTCATATCGGTTATGAAGCAGCAGCTCGCGTTGCGAAAGAAGCAATTGCAACAGGTCAATCCGTTCGAGAACTTTGTGTGAAAAACGGTGTACTGTCACAAGAAGACTTAGAGTTAATTCTAGATCCATTCGAAATGACGCACCCAGGGATTGCAGGAGCAACTCTTTTAAAGAAAAATTAAAAGAAGAGGGGGGACAATCCCCTCTTTTTTGTTTACAATATAGAAATGCTATATATGAATAGAGGTAGGGATGTTATGAGTAAGTTTACAGTAGCTTCTAATGGTTCATTAGAAACGACATTAAGAGGAGTAGAAGTATTATCGACACCACTTTTAAATAAAGGGGTCGCTTTCACGCAAGAAGAGAGAGAAGAATTAGGTTTAAAAGGGTTATTACCGCCAGCAGTTTTAACATTAGAAGAACAAGCACGCCGAGCGTATGAACAATTTTGTTCTCAGCCGGATGATTTATTAAAGAACGTATATTTAACAGCGTTACATGATCGAAATGAAGTATTATTTTATCGTATATTAACAAATCACTTACGTGAAATGTTACCAATTGTATATACACCAACAGTCGGTGTAGCAATTCAAAGGTATAGTCATGAATACCGTAAACCGCGTGGTGTGTATTTATCAATTAACGATCCGTCGGGTATCGAAGAAGCATTCGCCAATATCGGTGCAACAGCTGAAAACATTGATTTAGTCGTTGTAACAGATGGAGAAGGCATACTTGGAATTGGTGACTGGGGTGTTGGTGGTATAAACATCGCAATCGGGAAATTAGCTGTTTATACGGCCGCAGTTGGTATCGATCCTAGCCGTGTATTACCGGTAATTTTAGATGTGGGTACAAATCGTGAGGAACTATTAAACAATCCATTTTATATTGGAAATCGTCACCCTCGTATAACTGGTGAAGCTTACGATGAATTTATTGATACATTTGTACAAGCAGTGAATAAACAATTCCCGAAAGCACTTTTACATTGGGAAGACTTTAGCTCTCGAAATGCACGAAAAATTTTAGATAAATATCGTCATGATATTTGTACATTTAATGATGATATTCAAGGTACAGGTGCAGTTTCACTTGCTGCTGTGTTATCGGCAGTGAAAGTTTCGGGTGTACCACTAAGTGAACACCGCGTTGTTGTGTTTGGTGCTGGTACGGCTGGAATCGGTATCGCAGATCAAGTTAGAGATGCAATGGTCCGCGTTGGCGTATCAGAAGAAGAATCATATAAGCGTTTCTGGTGTATTGATCGTAACGGGTTAGTTACAGATAATATGGAAGATCTTCTTGATTTCCAAATTCCATATGCAAGAAAAGAAGCGGAAGTAAGTGAGTGGAAGAAAAATGATATGATCGGACTTGCTGAAGTTGTGAAACATGTAAAACCGACAATTTTAATCGGTACATCAACTGTTGCAGGTGCATTTAAAGAAGAGATTATTAAAGAAATGGCTTCTCACGTAGAAAGACCAATCATTTTACCAATGTCGAATCCGACGCCACTTGCTGAAGCAAAACCAGCTGATTTAATCGAGTGGACAGAAGGAAGAGCATTAGTTGCAACAGGAAGTCCATTTGAACCAGTTACATACAACGGTGTAACGTATGTGATTGGACAATCAAATAATGCACTTATTTTCCCGGGACTTGGTCTTGGAACAATTGTCGTACGTGCAAGCGTCATGACGGATGGAATGTTTGCAGCAGCTGCTGAAGCAGTTGCAAGCATGGTAGATACAAGTCAGCCAGGAGCACCTATCTTACCAGAAGTTGAAGAGTTACGTAATATCTCGGAAATGGTTGCAATTGAAGTAGCGAAAGTTGCCGTTGCAGAAGGTGTTGCTAGAGAGAACTTAAGTGATAACGATATCAAGATTGCAGTGAAAGAAGCAATATGGGAGCCGGAGTACCGCCAAATAAAAGCGGTAGAAAAGGTTAGAATATAGAAATAAAGCCCGTTTATTATAATAAGCGGGCTTTCACTTTTATTGTCGAAAAAAGTATAGGAAGTGGCACCTTTGAATTGGAATCAATTATGGAAGAAAGATATATCCCTTTTAATTATATTAATGGTTGTTGTTCCGATTGCTGGAGAGCTTAATTTTCATCCTTTTAACGATACGTTTCGCGTTAGCTTTGGGACACCGCTTTTCTTCTTTTTATTACTATTTTTAAGAAGAATACCAGCAGCGGCTGCAGGTATTCTTGTCGGTATATGTGTCGTTTTATTCCGTGTATGCCTTGATTGGATCATGCAAGGTTCATTTCATATGACAGAATCATTTTATTTGCGCTATGCTGTGTTCTTTTATTATTTTATTTATGGAAGTCTTTTTTCACTTTTTAGGGTGAATAAGTTTCATCAGAAACCAATTGTTATTGGGTGCCTTGGAATTACAATTGAAATTATCGCAAGTATGTCAGAACTTGCGATTTATCATATGGTAGTGCTCGGTACAACAATAACAGTTTCTGAAGTGAATAAATTAATTATTATTGCTATTTTCCGTAGTTTCTTTGCACTTGGCTTTTTAAATATGATGATTTTATATGAAACGAAATTAAAAGAGTCACAAGTCCGAAAAGAAAATGAAAAAATGTTAATGCACCTTTCAAATTTATATGTAGAATCTGTTCACTTGAAAAAAACGTTACAAAATGCAGAGTTGATTACACAAGAAGCATATCAACTATATCGGAATTTACAGACAAGCGATGATTCTAGCAGTAAAATAGCATTGAAAATAGCGGGAGAAGTACATGAAATAAAAAAGGATAATCAAAGAATTTTTGCAGGGTTATCTAAACTGTTATTAGATAAAAATGTGGCTGAGTATGTAGAAGGTCATGAGCTTACAGAAATGATCGTAAGAATAAATGAGAAATATGCTGAAATGCTAGGGAAAGATATACGTTTTTCTAAACATATAGAAGGTGAACACGCTGCATATCACGTGTATACAGTGCTATCAATCTTTAATAACTTAGTTGCAAATGCAGTGGAAGCAATTGAAGATAGAGGTCTCATTCGTATTAAGTTATATAAACGAGATCAACATGTAATCTTTGAAGTAATTGACGATGGCCCTGGTATTGCACAAAAGTATAAGAAATTAGTATTTAAGCCAGGGTTTACTTCCAAGTATGATCAAACAGGAACACCGTCAACAGGTATTGGACTTTCTTACATACACGAAATGGTTACAGAGCTCGGCGGAGAAGTAAGGTTAGAAGACAATGAAACTGAAAAAGGGTGTAAGTTTATCGTTTGTTTACCGGAGTGCAGTTTAAAGCGGGAAGGGGAATAGGTTTGTTTTATTATATCGTAGATGATGATGAAGTTTTCCGTTCGATGCTTTCGCAAATTATTGAGGATGGCGATCTTGGGGAAGTAATTGGAGAATCGGAAGATGGAGCGTTTATTGAAGCAGAACAGCTAAATTATAAAAAAGTAGATATTTTATTTATTGATTTACTAATGCCGATGAGAGATGGCATTGAAACAGTTCGCCATATAGCATCTTCGTTTTCTGGGAAAATTATTATGATTTCCCAAGTTGAATCGAAACAGCTCATTGGTGAGGCGTATACACTTGGTGTGGAATATTATATTACGAAACCACTAAACAAAATAGAAGTAGTATCTGTTGTACGAAAAGTGATAGAGCGTATTCGTTTGGAACGTTCTATATATGACATTCAAAAATCATTAAATAATGTGTTTCAGTGGGAAAAGCCGCAAATGCGTAGTGAAACAGTGCAAGAAGGAAAAAAGATATCAGATTCAGGACGCTTCTTACTAGCAGAACTCGGTATTGCGGGAGAGAACGGAAGTAAAGATTTACTTAGTATGCTGGAATATTTATATGGACAAGAAAAGGCGCAAACATTTGAATTTGGATTTCCTGCTTTAAAAGATATCTTTCACCAAATAACATTAAAAAAATTAGATCATATAACTTCGGATGCAGATATAGATAAGGAGAGAAAAGCATCTGAACAACGTGTAAGAAGAGCAATTTATCAATCCTTGAATCATTTAGCTTCCCTTGGACTGACAGACTTTTCAAATCCGAAATTTGAAAGTTATGCTCCGAAGTTTTTTGATTTCACTGTAGTTAGAAAGCGGATGACAGAAATGACAAAGGATGAAGTAGCAACTTCTGGCCATATACGAATTAATACGAAGAAATTTATTCAGGTGCTGTATTTTGAAGCGAAACGGTTGATGGAGATAGAGTGAAGAAGGTGCTTATAAATAAGTACCTTTTTTTGTTAAATCTATATTTTATATTTTCTCGTTGAGCATGTAAAATGTTAAGTAAGAGAAAATGGTTTTACATTAAGGAAGTGTCAAAACAATGAGCTTTACATTAAATAAATCGATTATAAAAGAAGTATGCGGAGAGACCTCATATAAAAGAGGCGAAGCTTATTATAAAGCAAATAAAGTAATTGTGAATCATTATGATGAAACGAAAGAAATTTGTGAGGCGACGGTAAAAGGGAATGAAGATTTTCATGTTACAGTAGAAAAAGCTAAAAAAGGTGATGTAGTTGCGAGATGCAGTTGTCCTTCATTAGCGTCTTTTCAAACGTACTGTCAACATGTTGCAGCCGTACTAATACAAATAAATTATAATCAGCAAACGGGTGGCATGGGCTCTGTTAGTAGCAGAAGTGATCAATTAACAAACGGGATGTTTCAGTTGTTTGCAGAAAAACCACTGAGGCCCAAAAGTAAACAACACCGTTTTGATACACGTGAAATATTAGATGTGGCGTTTATCTGTTCACCAGTAGCAACGAAAAGCGGTGGGGCCCTTCTTGGAATTCAGTTAAAACTTGCGAAAACATATTTTATAAATCAGATTAGAGAATTTCTTTCTAAAGTGGAGAAAAGAGAGACTTTTCATTGTTCCAATGAATTTACATACACGCCAGATGTACATAGTTTTAAACAAGAAACGGACGCGATTATACAACAACTCATTAAAATATATCATAACGAAAAAATGTATGAAGATGCACTAGAAGTACATGCGAAACAAGATGAAAGTATGATATTCATACCGCCAGCTTCGTGGAAAGATATGCTCTCTTCACTTTCTAAAGTTGAGTATGTACAACTGAAACAAAATGAACAACAGTTTCAGGGCTTACAAATTTCAAACGGTTTATTGCCATTACATTTTGAGTTTACGAAAGGAAATAATGGTGGATTCACACTTCATATAGACGGCCTAAATCGTGTTCAAGTTATGGAAATGTATAACAACGCTCTTTACGATGGGAAATTATATCATTTACCTATGGAAGATTGTATGCGACTTATTGAATTGCAAAAGATGATGAATCGCTCAAATAGCAATCAGTTTTATATTCCTGAAAGTAAGATGGAACATTTTGTAGCGAAAGTTGTGCCAGGATTAATGAAACTTGGAACGGTACGAATTGATAAAGTAATATCAGATCGTGTTGAAACGCCGTCGCTAAAAGCAAAACTGTATTTAGATCGTGTGAAAAATCGTTTGTTAGCAGGTCTTGAATTTCATTATGGAAACGTCATGATCAATCCGTTAGAAGAAGACGGACAGCCGTCTGTTTTTAATCGTGATGAGAAAAAGGAAAAAGAGATTTTAGACGTTATGAGTGAAAGTGCCTTTGCGAAAACAGAAGGCGGTTACTTTATGCATAATGAAGAGGCGGAGTATAACTTTTTATATCACGTCGTTCCGTCGTTAAAAGGATTAGTTGATATTTATGCGACGACAGCAATTAAATTACGTATTCATAAAGGGGATACAGCACCACTTATTAGAGTGAGAAGAAAAGAAAGAATTGATTGGTTATCATTTCGTTTTGATATAAAAGGAATACCGGAAGCAGAAATTAAAGGTGTATTAGTCGCTCTTGAAGAGAAACGCAAATATTACCGATTAGCGAATGGTTCTTTATTATCACTAGAGAGCAAAGAGTTTAATGAAATTAATCAGTTTGTAAAAGAATCGGGTATTCGAAAAGAATTTTTACACGGGGAAGAAGTGAATGTTCCGCTTATTCGGAGTGTGAAATGGATGAGTGGACTTCACGAAGGTAATGTTTTAAGTTTAGATGAATCTGTGCAAGATTTAGTTGAAAGTATTCAAAATCCGAAAAAATTAAAGTTTACAGTGCCGCAAACTTTACATGCTGTAATGAGAGAGTATCAAGTATACGGATTCGAGTGGATGAAAACACTTGCCCATTACCGTTTTGGTGGTATTTTAGCAGACGATATGGGGCTTGGAAAAACGCTGCAAAGTATTGCTTTTATAGATTCTGTTTTGCCTGAAATTAGAGAGAAGAAGCTGCCTATATTAGTCGTTTCTCCGTCATCTCTTGTTTATAATTGGTTAAGTGAATTGAAAAAATTCGCTCCGCATATTAGAGCAGTGATTGCAGATGGAAATCAAACAGAGCGGCGAAAAATCTTAAAAGATATAGCGGAATTTGATGTCGTAATTACGTCATATCCATTACTGAGAAGAGATATAAGATCGTATGCAAGGCCATTTCATACACTGTTTCTTGATGAAGCACAGGCGTTTAAAAATCCTACAACGCAAACTGCAAGAGCGGTAAAAACGATTCAAGCTGAGTATCGTTTCGGACTAACGGGAACGCCTGTCGAAAATTCATTAGAAGAGTTATGGTCTATCTTCCATGTCGTATTTCCGGAATTATTACCAGGAAGAAAAGAATTCGGTGATTTAAGGCGCGAAGATATAGCGAAGCGCATTAAACCTTTCGTATTAAGACGATTAAAAGAAGACGTATTACAGGAGCTTCCAGATAAAATAGAGCACTTACAGTCATCGGAGTTATTACCAGATCAAAAGAGGCTTTATGCTGCTTATTTAGCGAAGTTAAGAGAAGAAACGTTAAAACATTTAGATAAAGATACGTTACGTAAAAATAAAATTAGAATTTTAGCTGGTTTAACGAGACTGCGACAAATTTGTAATCATCCGGCTTTATTCGTTGATGATTATAAGGGGAGTTCAGCTAAATTTGAACAACTGTTAGAGATACTAGAGGAATGTAGAAGTACTGGTAAGAGAATTTTAATCTTTTCTCAATTTACGAAGATGCTGTCTATTATTGGTCGTGAGTTAAATCGTCAAGCGATTCCATACTTTTATTTAGACGGGAGTACACCATCACAAGAACGTGTAGAGCTATGTAATCGATTTAACGAGGGGGAAGGGGATCTATTTCTCATTTCTTTAAAAGCTGGTGGTACGGGTCTTAACTTAACGGGTGCCGATACGGTTATATTATACGATTTATGGTGGAATCCAGCTGTTGAACAACAAGCAGCAGATAGAGCATATCGAATGGGACAAAAAAATACAGTACAAGTTATAAAATTAGTAGCCCACGGAACAATTGAGGAAAAAATGCATGAACTGCAAGAGAGTAAGAAAAATTTAATCGCTCAAGTGATTGAGCCGGGAGAAGAGAAATTATCATCAATCACGGAGGAAGAAATTCGAGATATTTTAATGATTTAATATAAAAAGCTATGCCTTCAAATGTATGAGTGCATAGCTTTTTTGTTGTAATAATTATATTTTGTTTTGTACAAAGTAAAGAAATCAAATGTTATTTAAATTACTTCTTTGTACCTTTACTTTTGTATGGCTTTGCAGCTGCCTTTTTCTTTGCACTTGATTGCCAACGATTCCATCCTTTACTTCCTGTACCTTGCCCTACACCTTTTTTCGGTTTTGCTTTCGTTTTACTCATATGATCACTCCGTTATATAAAAATCTTATTTGATAATAGTCAATGATTTAGAAAATACTCTTTATAAATGACTATGATTACTTTAAGTAAAAATAAACTGCTTGAATGCTATAGTATAACATGAATTTGCAAGTAAACTGAAAGGAATTACAAAGAAAATGAAAATAATACGAAATACTGCGGATTCTATATTTCGAACGATTACATTACTTGTTGTGTATATGTTAGTCTCGGTTAGTGAAACGTTTTTTGGATTGACAAGGCAAAAGAAGTGAAGATGTTATATTGAAAACAATCAATAAAGCCGTAAAATAAAGAATTGAAAAATATTTTTAAATTTTTGTTGACTTTCTTTATTTTTTGTATAGAATAATCATTAATAAAATGTTTCAGAGATGTGACAACAAAACGACTATGAAAGGACGAGTAGTAGTAGGATGTAGTCTAAGCGAGTCAGGGGTGGTGTGAGCCTGATACGAAGCCTATTATGAAGAACCTCCTGGAGTTGCTAACCGAAATCCTTTACAGGAAAGTAGACTTAGCCGGGAACTTCGCCGTTACAAGAAGAACAGTATCGAGATATTTCATCTCCGTATTGTATAAGTGAGCAACCTCTGTTGCTAATTTGGGTGGTACCGCGGAACCAAAGTCTTTCGTCCCAGTTTTTTGGGAAAGAAGGGCTTTTTTTGTTGGCTTCTTTTCACAACATCCAAACATTTTAGGAGGAAACCACCATGTATCAATCATTAATGACAGTAAGAGAGACTCAAATCGCAATTAAGGAAGTTAAAACATTTTTCGAGGATCAATTAGCAAAACGCCTTGAACTATTCCGCGTATCTGCACCATTATTCGTAACGAAAAAATCAGGATTAAACGATCACTTAAACGGTGTAGAACGCCCAATTGAATTTGATATGTTACATTCAGGAGAAGAATTAGAAATTGTTCACTCACTAGCGAAGTGGAAAAGATTCGCATTACATGAATACGGATATGAAGCTGGTGAAGGTTTATATACAAACATGAACGCAATTCGTCGTGATGAAGAACTTGATGCAACACATTCCATTTACGTTGACCAATGGGATTGGGAAAAAATCGTTCAAAAAGAATGGCGTACTGTAGACTACTTACAAAAAACAGTACAAACAATTTATGGAATATTCAAAGATTTAGAAGACCACTTATTTGAAAAGTATCCGTTCCTTGGAAAGTATTTACCAGAAGAAATTGTTTTCATCACTTCCCAAGAACTAGAAGATAAATATCCAGAATTAACACCGAAAGATCGTGAACATGCAATTGCGAAAGAGCATGGTGCAGTATTCATTATCGGAATTGGTGATGCACTTCGTTCAGGTGAAAAGCATGATGGACGCGCAGCTGATTATGATGATTGGAAATTAAACGGTGACATTTTATTCTGGCACCCAGTATTACAATCTTCATTCGAATTATCATCAATGGGAATTCGTGTTGATAGTAAATCACTTGATGAGCAGTTAACGAAAACAGGTGAAGACTTCAAACGTGAGTATGATTTCCATAAAGGTATTTTAGAAGACGTACTACCATTAACAATTGGCGGTGGTATTGGACAATCAAGAATGTGCATGTACTTCTTACGAAAAGCACATATCGGTGAAGTTCAATCTTCTGTATGGCCTGACGATTTACGTGAAGCTTGCAAGAAGGAAAACATTCATCTGTTTTAATAGAAGAGAGAGGATAACTCAAAGAGTTATTCTCTCTTTTTTATTGTGTAAACGAATGGTTTACAGTGAATTTTACCAATAGTTTCTTTCTTTTTTATCTCCTATTATGTAATAATTTGTTAAAGGAGGGGACGTTATGAGCTTAGGACAACAACTTAAAAAATTAAGAGAATCAAAAGGATTTTCACAAGAAGATGTTGCTAAAAAAATTGGTGTGACAAGGCAAGCTGTGTATAAATGGGAACATGATAAAAGCTGTCCGGATATTGATAATTTAATTTTGCTTAGCGAAATGTATAATGTTACGCTCGATGAGTTAATAAAAGGGAACCGAAATTTAAAAGAGAAAATACATATTGATGAAGATGAGTATTTTGAGAAAGAGAATGAGTTTGGTTTTTATATTGGGTTTGGTTTGCTAATTGTGAGTGCTTTCGTTGATTATGAAGGAATGCAAGAGATCTTATTAGGAATAGCACTATTCATGATGGTTTTTTACTCTGACGTGAAGAAAGTTATTTTGAATGAGTTCAGATCGTTTTTTAAAAGAAAAGATATATATGATAAAAAGTGAGAAGAGCTAGTTATATTTCTTAGGAAAGAGTATAACAAGTAATTGAATTGTTTTATAATGATTTCGGGATGTTGATAGTATGTTAAAAAGCTCAAACAAGTATAACCCCGTTTTAAAGCTAGGACGGGGTTGAAAATCTAAGTTTTATTAATCAAGAAGTTCTTTTAAATATTTTTATTTCAGTAAAGACTTCTTATAAAACATTACTTACTTGTTACCGAGTTGTTCCGCTAAACCGATTAAAATTCCTTCGGTTCCACGAATGTAGCAGAGTCGATATGAGTTCTCGTACTGAACTACTTCGCCAACGAGTTGAGCACCATGCTTAATCAGTCTCGATACCATTTCGTCAATGTCTTCGACAGTGAACATGACGCGCAAATAACCGAGGGTGTTTACAGGAGCTGTCCGGTGATCTGCTATAGTAGATGGTGTGAGAAATCGAGAAAGTTCAATTCGGCTATGGCCATCTGGGGTCACCATCATAGCAATCTCCACGCACTGAGAACCGAGTCCGGTTACGCGACCAGCCCATTCACCTTCGACAGTAGCTCGCCCTTCGAGTTTTAATCCAATCTCTTCGAAGAAAGATATTGCGTTATCAAGGGATTCTACAACGATGCTGACATTGTCCATTCTTAGTAATCTGTTGTTTGCCATAGTCTTTATCTCCTTATATGTATAAATTTATTATTTAATTCTCCCCATAATTATACTAAAATCTCTTCTAAATAAAAAACACCTTGTCACAGTGTAGGGAAATGTGACAAGGTGTTTTCAGGTATAGTATATAACATCTTGTTAACGAACAACACTTCGAAAACCTTCTACTACTGAGATACGCATGAACTTTATTTCGTGAATGCTATTATGTTCAAGTAGTTTCAAGAATTTGATACTGTAATTGCTATTCGATAGAATAACTTCGACTTTCCCACAAAACAGTCCTACCCTGTTTCTATTTATATAGGAAGAAAATAGATTCATATAATTTGTTTTAAGTGTTACTAGTGGAAATTAACTCATCTGCACTAAAGGCTCAATTTTTGCCATAAATGATTGATGCAGCGCCTCAACACCTGTTACTAAATGAAGGCGGTCAATAACGACAGATACTTTAATTTCTGATGTACTTACCATTTTAATATGAATATCTTCTTCTTTTAAAGTAGTGAACATATTCGCAGCAACTCCTGGATTAGAGACCATACCAGATCCTACAATGGATACTTTTGCTAAATGATTTTCATATTCTACAGATTCATAGTGAAGTGTTTCTTGATTTTGTTCCAATCCCTCTAATGTTTCTTTTAAATCATTAGAATGGATTGAGAAGGAGAGGTGAACAGTTCCTTCATTTGTAATACTTTGAATGATGATATCTACATTAATATGTGCTGTTGCCAATGTAGAGAAAACTGTTGAAAGTGCACCTTGTTCCAATCCTTTCATTGTGACGCGTGTAATATTATCTTCAAATGCAATACCTTTAACGATTGATTGTTGTTCCATGTTACATTCTCCTTTTACAATTGTTCCGTTTTCTTGTTCCATACTTGAGCGAACTTCTAACATGACATTATGATTTTTAGCAAACTCAACAGCACGCGGGTGTAATACACCAGCACCGAGGTTTGCTAGTTCTAGCATTTCGTCATAAGAAATTTCATCTAATTTATAAGCATCTTTTACAACTCGTGGGTCCGTCGTATATACACCGGTCACATCCGTGTAAATATCACATTTTTTTGCTTTCAGTGCAGCAGCTAATGCAACAGCAGTTGTATCAGAACCACCGCGGCCAAGCGTTGTAATTTCATGGTTTTCGCTGATTCCTTGGAAGCCAGCTACAATAACAATCGTGCCTTCAGTAAGATAAGACTGAATTCGATCTGTATGAATTTCAGTAATCCGTGCACTACTATGTACAGATTCTGTCGTAATACCAGCTTGCCATCCAGTTAATGAAATTGCGTTATAGCCTTTTGCTTGTAGTGCCATCGTTAATAATGAAATAGTCACTTGCTCTCCTGTTGATAGAAGCATATCCATTTCGCGTTTACTCGGATTTTCTGAAATCGCGTTAGCAAGTGCTACGAGTTCATCTGTGCTTTTTCCCATTGCTGAAACGACAGAGACGATGCTATGTCCTCGTTCATATTCTTCAATAATTAAATTTGCTACATGTTGAATGCGCTCAACGCTTCCAACAGAAGTGCCACCAAATTTTTGTACAATCGTTTCCATTACGAATTCCTTCTTTCATCCATTTTTAAGAATAGATTAGGACATATATAGATCCCAATATTCCTGTAGTTACCAGAGAAAAACAAAAAACACCATCTCAAATAAGTGAGGATGGTGCTGTTACAGGAAAAGGGAAACAGAAAACGGAGCTAATAAAAAAACCGCCAAAAAAGGAATACCATAAAAATGATATCTCTTTTTTGTAGATAGCTCTTCATACATACACTTCTGTACATATGACAGTTCTGTTTCTATTCGAAAACAGCCCCAATCGATAAATGCAGAGAAAATTATCGATTTCGGCAATACTTCCTTTCATCTAATTTCATAGACATCTCTGTGTCTCCATTAGAATAATCATAAGTATCGCAACCTCTATCTCACGTTTTAGGCGAGAGTGTTTGATTTATGAAGTTGTTGGTAACATTTGTTTTATAATAATTTAAATTTTTCGGGGAATCAAGTGTTTTGTATAAATTTTAAAAATTCTTTCTTTTCTTGAAGGAGTTTGTGAAAACTGTAGCAAAATAAATTCATAGCATGTACATTAAATTTATAGTGCATAGGAGGTGGAAGAATGAAGGGGAAAAAGCCTATTTATGTTTCGGCAGAAATGAACACAACAATGGAAAAAATATGGGGATATACACAGGAACCAGATATACATACAGAATGGGATGCTCGCTTTACTGAAATTTCGTATTTAGAGAAAAAAGAAGGAGAACCGCAGAAGTTTTTATATAAAACTAAAATTGGATTTGGACTTGAAATAGCTGGTGAAGGGGAATCGATAGGTGAAATAAGAAAAGAAACGGGTGAAAGAATTTCTTCTTTAAAATTTTGGACAGATAATAAATTATCACTTATTCAAATAGGGCGTGGTTATTGGAAGTATACACCGCGTGAAGAATACATTCATTTTGAGACGCAATATGATTACGATACGAGGTTTGGTCGTATAGGAAATGTAATAGATTTCTATATGTTTCGTCCGTTATTAGGCTGGGCGACTGCTTGGAGTTTTGATGCGTTAAAATTATGGATAGAAAAGGGACTTCATCCGAGATTACTAATTAGAAGAACGATGACATATTGGCTCGTATGTTTTTTATTTGCTTTTGTATGGATGTATCAAGGAATAGTGCCGAAACTATTGTTTACTCATTCAGAAGAAGTAAAAATGCTATCTGTGATGATTGGTTCAACTGAACATAGTATTTTTGTACTTAAAATAATTGGATTACTAGAACTTATTTTTGGTGTCATATGGTTGTTGCCATTTCAAAAACGAAAAGTATTTATCGTACATATTTTTATGTTAATAGCCTTAACGATAGCGGCGGGTTTTACGAATATCGTAAGCTTTACAGAGCCGTTTAATCCAATTACATTAAACGTTCTACTAATGGGGTTATCAATTGTCGGTTATATAAATAGCACGAATTTGCCAAGCGCAAAAAATTGCAAGAGGAAGAGAAAGGGATAATGTATGGCTAATATGTATGAAAGATTATTAGGGGATTCTTATAAAAAGCTTCATCCAAAATTACAGAAACGCTATGAAATTACAGAAGAAAATAGCTTTACTGGAGAAGGAAATATGGATGAAATTTACGGAGGTTCTTTTTTCGTGAAATTGATATTAAAAATTGCATCGAAGTTTAGAATGTTTTTCTCTGAGCGGGGGAAGGAAGTGCCATTTACAATACATAATACCGCTGAGCGAGATGAACATGGAAATGAACTTGTGCGGTGGAATCGTACTTTTTATTTTCATAATAAAAAAAGATATTTTAACGCCGTTATGCAGTTGGATGAAGAGAATAATGAAATTGTAGATTATTTTGGTGAACCGCACATACTTGTTTCTACGTTGGATTTTCATATTGATGAGGTGGGGGCAATACATATTTCTTCAAAGAAACAATGGTTCTACATGTTTGGAAGAAAATGCCTATTACCTAGATTTTTATACGGAGAGGCCAAAATTGTGGAAAGTTATGATGAAACACTACAATGTTTTCGAATTCATGTACAAGTACGCAATCCGTTAATTGGTTCATTATTTTTATATAAGGGAACATTTGTGGAGAGGAAATAAATGTTATGAAAAATATAATAGTTGGGCTTGCTTGTTATATTATTTTTCTAATATGTGAGTGGTCAAATATAAACCCAGTGGAAGCAATTATATTATTATCTATTTTGTTATTTATACCGATGTCATTTTGCATCATTGATAAGAAAACAAGAAATGGATCGTATGTATCTTTTTATAAATTTGTATCGCTGTTATATCCAATCGCAGCAATTAGTGCAACGTTAGCTTTCGTAACAAATCACTATTTCTTTGCGATACTTTGGTTTGTATATACAGGAATTATTGCGTTATTTGGTGTAAGTAGAGTGCTAGAAAGAGGATGGAAACAGTTAGAAGAGACAGCTATTGATAGTGCGTTTATTTATTTGTTTCTAGGTGGTTTTTGGTTTTTTGCTTCAGTAGCAAAGCTTTCCATTATGCACTTTAGTTCTGACATTGTTTTGCTTACCGCTGCACACTTTCATTATTCGGCATTTCTATTGCCGTTATCAGCTGGTTTAATTGGGAGAAAAAGAGAAAAAAGAAGTAAAGTATATGATGCTATTATGTTTGTCATCGTCATTTCACCTATGACAGTTGCAATAGGGATTACGTACTCAAGAGTATTTGAATTTTTTGCAGTGTTCCTATATTTATGTGCTATTTATGGTTATGGGATTTATGTTTGGCGCACGAAATTTAATGCTATCAGTGCAAAGATTCTCCTGATCATATCGTCTAGTACACTCATGGTAACAATTATGTTTTCACTTATATATTCGTATGGGAATTTGAAACATGTACTGATGATTACAATTGCTCAAATGGTTTGGATTCACGGTGTTGTCAATGGAATTGGAGTAGCGTTACCAGCATTTGTCGGCTGGATGATTGAAAATAGTGCCCCGAATTATAAATATTACGGGAAACCAATGAGCGGGTTAAGAGGAAATGCGACAGTTGGTGAAGCATTTTTACATAACAGAAATTTAATAGATAGCAAGGAATACAAAGGTTTAGTTGATAAAATGAATGATTTTCATAGTGAGGCATTTGACGTGACGAAGATTCCTTTAAGTATTACTCGTTTTTATGAAAATACAAAAGAGTATGAGTTACAATCGCATATTAAGTGGGCTCGTTGGTTTCGTCCGGTTGCATTTTGCTATGAGAAAATGAGTAAGCGTGTAGGACAAATACATTTAGGAATGGGCGGTAAGTGGGAAACGATGCATGGCTCTATCGTTGGGATAATAGATGAGAAAGATGGAAGGGAGAATGTAAGGGCTTGGCTAAGAAAAAATGAAGCAGGAGAATCTATTTTTGTAGCTCTTTACTCAAAGCACACATATAAGAGCGAGACATATATGAATATTGCATTACCTTTACCATATTCGAATATGACGGGGGTTTTAAAATTATGTAATAAGAGTAATGATTTCATTATTACTAGTAAGTTGAGAAAAAATGGTAAGGGGGATGAGGGGATTTATTTACATACTCGTTTCTTTACAATACGTTTACCGTTAGCAGAGACTTTTATTATGAAAGAGTGCACGGATCAACTACTAGAAGCAAATCATAGAATGTGGATATTTGGAGTTAAGTTTTTAGAAATTGATTATGAGATTAAGAAAATAGAGAAGAAGTAAAAAAACTTGGAGAGATTCCAAGCTTTTTTTATGTATGCGTAATTGTCATAGTAACTTGTTTATCTAAGTCTCGGTCCCAAACGCGTTGAATTTCAAACGTACCTTTTTCAAAAAATAATGGGAATCTTTCTTTAAACCAATCTTGCATAGGAAGATTTAATGCTGTTTCGATTGGTACCCATAATAATTCGCCTTCAGGAGGATTCAAAAGGAGTTCACCTTCAAATGAATCTGTCCAATAGTTAAATACCATATATCGAACATTTTCTTTCGGATTTACGTATTCATCTAATCCCTTAAAAGTTAAATTTGAAACAAGTAATCCAGTTTCTTCTTTTACTTCTCGTTTAGCAGCTTGGACGATACTTTCTGGAAAATCTACTTTACCGCCAGGAGCGATATAACCAGGGAATCCTAGATGATCGGGGCGCTGTATTAGCAATACTTTGTTATTACGCTGAATCATACACATTGTATACATACGGTGTTCTATATCTTTCCAATCCTTGCTCATGGGAACCTCTCCTCTTATAAAATAAGAATCTTATAGTTTTTAACTATAGTTATATATGACAAAAAATACAATAATAATACAAATTTATACAAATTTCAATTGACTATTACTAATTTTCAGAACTATAATTAGTCTGTTATATAAATACATTGTACTTGAGAGGGGAATATATTCTATGAAAAATAGAATAATTGCAGCAGGATTAATTGCAGCTAGTATATTAACTTATTCATCTAGTAGTTTCGCACAAACAAAAAAATTTCCAGATGTCGTAGCTAAACATTGGGCAGAAGATTCTATTTACTATTTAGTAGATAAAGGTGCAGTTACAGGTAACGATAAAGGAATGTTCGAGCCTGGAAAAGAAATCACTCGTGCAGAAGCAGCTACAATGATGGCTAAAATCTTAAACTTACCAATCGATAAAAATGCTAAACCATCTTTCGGTGATTCTCAAAACGATTGGTACACTCCATTCATCGCAGCTGTAGAAAAAGCTGGTGTTGTTAAAGGGAAAGGCCCAGGCGTCTTTGACCCAACTGGGAAAATTGACCGAGTTTCAATGGCATCTCTTCTTGTAGAAGCTTACAAATTAGAGTCTAAAGTAAACGGTACTCCAGCAACTAAATTCAAAGATTTAGAAACATTAAACTGGGGTAAAGAAAAAGCTAACATCCTAGTTGAATTAGGCATCTCTCTTGGTACTGGTGAGAAGTGGGAGCCTAAGAAAACTGTAACGAAAGCAGAAGCAGCACAGTTTATTGCAAAGGCTGACTCACTTAAAGTAGGTAATCCTTTAGTAGAACAGATGATTATTATTGATCCAGGTCATGGAGGAACAGATCCTGGGAAAGCAACACAAGGATTACATGAGAGTGATATTGTATTAGATACATCTAAAAGATTACAAAGTTTAATAGAGAAACATACTCCATTCCGTGTGATGTTAACACGTGAAACAGATATTCGTCTTGGTGAAAAACAAGGAGAAGACCTTAAAAATCGTGTGGATTTCGCGAAAGAACATAATGGAGATATTTTTGTAAGTATCCATGCAAATGCTTCTCAAAAACATGATGGACATGGAACAGAAACTTTTTATTATAAAGGATCTGAAAAGAAAGAATTAACTGAGCGTGAAAAAGATAGTTATATGTTAGCTGATAAAATACAAAAGCGATTAGTTAAAGCTCTAGATACAAGAGATCGTGGTGTGAAACCAGAAGACTTTTATGTACTAAGAGAAAATGAGATGCCAGCAGTACTAACGGAGCTAGCATTTTTAGATAACAGCGCGGATTATGAGAAGTTAGCTTCAGAATCTGGAAGACAAATAGCTGCTGAGGCAATTTATGCGGGTATTTTAGATTATTATGAGTGGAAAGGTTTTGATGTTTCAAAATCTCGTTTAACGAAATAACAATGTTGATTGTTAAGTCCATCGTCTATATAGAGGTGGGCTTTTTATGTAAGTTTTTGTGATTTTATATCGGAATAAAAAGATATATCGTATTATGCTGATTATGAATAAAATAAAGGTAGATTAGTTTATTTTTATCACGTATACTTTTACTGTTGACTAATTAAGAGTTTGTTAGTTTAATAGGGAAAATTATACGATAAAGGGAGGCAAGTTAACACGGTACAAGCATATAGAAAACGTGTTAAACAATTTATGAAAAAAGTTATTTCTAATGTGTTAGCAGTGACAGTCGCACTTCAAGTAGTGCTGGCTCCAGCAACTTCGTTTGCATCTACAAAAGAGTTTCCAGACGTTCCGAAAAATCATTGGGCACTTGAAGCGATTACTGATTTAACGTCAAAAGGGGTTATTGCAGGTTACGATAATGGTAAATTTGGCTTTGGAGACGTTGTAACTCGTGAGCAAGTAGCAGCATTAATGTATCGCGCATTAAAACCAGAATTAAAAAGCGATTATAAAAATCCATACTCTGATATTAGCGCAGGAACGACGATGTTCCCAAAAGAAATTTTGGCATTAACAGATATGGGGATTTTCGTAGGTGATGGTAAAGGGACGTTTAGACCGAAAGAATCATTAACTCGTGCTGAAATGTCTGTTATTTTGCAAAGAGCATTTAAATTAGAAGTAAAAGCACCACATACATTTAATGATATAGATGCAACACACTGGTGGGCAAAAGAAGCAATTAGTGCATTGCAATCCAATGGTGTATCGGTAGGGAATGGGCTTGGAGGATTTGATCCATCGGGTGTATTAACACGTGAAAGCTATGCACAATTATTATATAAAGCGATGCAAATTAAAAATGATGTTCCTGTTGAACAGCCATCGTATATTAATTTAGACGTAACTTTGCCATCTAACGTAACGGCACTAGAGATTGATAATTTCATTAAAAAATCGCATTCGGATAGTCCACTTATTGGAACTGGTAAAGATTTTATTCAAGCACAAAATGAGTACGGTGTGAGCGCACTATATTTAGCTGCACATGCAATCTTAGAATCTGCGTACGGTAAATCAGAAATTGCATATCGTAAACATAATTTATTTGGTTTAAGAGCATATGATCGTGACCCATTTGCATATGCAAAATATTTACCGTCATATAAGGAAAGTATTTCTTACAATGCTGATTATGTAAGGAAGAACTACTTAGAAGAAGGTGCAAATTATTTCAGCGGTTACACATTACCTGATATGAATGAAAAGTATGCAACAGATAAAGAATGGGCTGGCAAAATCGCTAATATTATGGAGCGTATTAAACCGTTTAACAAGAAAGATTATGAAAATGTAAAACGATTACCGAAAAATCCTAATACATTAAATGTAGAGGCATTAGGAAAAGACATTCCATATAAAGATTATGCAAAAGATGCAACAGGTACTGTTCAATTAGTAGGCTCTTACTATCAAGTGCCATATCCATTTGGCTATACAATTAAGAGTGTACCGAATGTTACACAAAATGAAGTTGGAAAATTAGAAAATGGTAAGAAAGTAAATGTATATCGTGAAGATCCAAACGGTTGGGTAGAATTTTCATTTGAAAATGCTCAAGAAAAGTATTGGACATTGAAGAAGAACTTAAAATTATAAATAAAAAAGGTGTTTTCATTTATGAAAACACCTTTTTTATATTTTTACCAATAATTTAACAGTTTCATATATAATTAAAATTATTGAAGATTGAATTTTCTGTTTTATAATCGATATTAACTTAATTTGAAAAGAGGAGAGAGGTATGCAAGGAGAAATACGAACAGAGAAAAATGTAAGTTATATTGGTAAATTGTTATTGCCGGTCAAAGTGTCACCATATATTAATATTTTATGGATTGGGCAATTATTTTCGACTTTAGGTAGTTCGATAACGATGGTTAGCTATTGTCATAAGTGGCGAGATAACGATTATAACACTAGTTATATTAGTACTTGTAACAATGGGAGTAGCATTATGTGTACCAAGTATTCGACGAGTTGATTGATGATATAAGGGAAAGGAGAATAACTTATATGATTATAGAAAACTTGAACGATATAGTAGCAAAGGAATTGGTCAGCCAATACACTTTGCAGGAAAAGGTCTTTGAAGCAAAAAATTTCACAATCTATATCGCCACCCATAGAGAAAATAAGCTAACATATAATCAACTAGTATTAGTAAAACATCTTTGTAACGAAAAGCCTTCCGTACATATTTGGGACAAGAAAATTAGTACGGAAGCAACAGAACTAGAAATCACAAAAGAAGTAACAGAAGCGATTCAATCTGGTTTTGTAAATGAAGAATAAGCCCTAATCAAATTAGGGCTTATTCTTCATTAAACACAAATGTTTGTTTCATTTGTTCCCCCTCATTTACCGGATGACCGTTGTATGAGAAATTTTTTTCTTCCCAAGTAATGACGACTTTAAAATTATGGCTATTAAAGTCTAAAGGGAATACGATGTAGTCAGAGCTTGTTTGACTTTTAGAAACGTTGCTATTTAACGTAGTAGGATTAAAAGTAGCTTTAGAGGTAGGAGTGTTATCAAGTATTTCCACTGATACATTTGATACATCATTACCGATGTTTTTTACGAGTAAACTATATGTATCATATACACCCTGTTTTGGCTGCACTGCTTGCTTGTTTGCGTTATGAGATTTGTCAATTTCGATATACCACTGTTTAGACTTTGATTCAATTGGTAGTGAGTGAAATGTGTATGCACTAGCTTGTATTGGTAGTGCGAAACAGATTAGTGCAAAGAGAGAAAATATTTTTCGTTTCATCTTTAAAGTACTCCCATTCTGTAACGGATTTATTTGTTATTATCTTCTTTTTTTGAGAGGGTATACCATAATTCAATTGTAAAAAAATATAGTCTCTCTTTGTGAATAAGATGGAGATATTTCTCTTGGGCTAACCAATCGACTGCAGCAATTGCGTGATGGATTGGAACGATGTATTTATTCATAAAAGGGAAACCGTATGTTGTTTCCTTAATTCCCGCGAAAGTCATGCAACTCATGACTTTCATTTACATTTTAAATGCAAAAATTGGTTTTAATATTCCGTTAAACACATCTTATATGGTAGGTGCGGTTATTACCGTTATGTTAACTGCTGTATTCTTTATAAAAGCTGTGAAAAATAAAAATGAGAATATTGAAGTAGATGTGCAATTAGAGAAGGAAGCTGTGTAGAGATTTTTCTACACAGTTTTTTCTAATGTGAAAAAATTTCCAATAATATGTTAAAATAACATTGTCATACAACAAGGGGGATTTGTTTTATGGAAAATGGATATCTTGCTAAAGTAGATGTAACGAAAAGAATTGAATCGAAATCTAAGTACAATAAGAGACTAGAAAAATATCAAAGGCGCTTATTAGCATTGCAGCAAATTGTAAAAGAAGAAAAAATTGCGGTTATGCTCGTTATGGAAGGCTGGGATGCGGCTGGAAAAGGCGGAGCGATTAAGCGAGTGACGGAACATCTTGATCCGCGCGGGTTTCAAGTAAATCCAATTGGAGCACCAGCACCTCATGAAAAACGGTACCATTACTTGCAACGTTTCTGGCGAAAACTTCCTCAGTACGGGCAAATTACTATTTTTGATCGCTCATGGTACGGACGTGTGTTAGTGGAGCGTGTTGAAGGGTTTGCTACAAAGGAAGAGTGGACGAGAGGGTATGATGAGATTAATGATTTTGAAAAACTATTAACAGATGATCATTATATAATCGGGAAGTTTTTCTATCATATTAGTAAAGATGAACAATTAAAGAGGTTTAAAGATAGAGAGAACAATCCTTTGAAAAGATGGAAAATTACAGACGAAGATTGGCGTAACCGTGAAAAGTGGGACGAGTATGTTGAAGCAATGGAAGACATGTTTGAAAAAACAAATAAGCCAAATGCGAAATGGGAAATTATCGAAAGTAATGATAAATTGTATGCTCGTGTGAAAACGTTAAAAATCATTATTGCATTAATTGAGGATTATTTCTTAGAGCATGGTATAGAATTACCTTCGTATTATTATGAAATGAAAGAGGGTAAGACAGAAGGTTTTGAAGCTAATCAAGATGAAGTTGTAAAATAGTACAAAGTTTGTATATGAAATATAAAGTAGAGCTACCCTGTAATTTTGAACAATAAAATTACAGGGTGTTCTTTTATTTAGAAACATTTTACAATTAATAGAATAGGGTATATAATCAATAATCATATTAATATTGTTAATATGATTATTGATTATATACTATGTGGGGGTCTTATTTTGAAGGGAAGAGATGTTGTTTTAGGTTTATTGATGGAAAAAGAATTGTCTGGTTATGATATTAAAATTGTGTTCGAAGACGTATTTACTCATTTTTTTGATGGGAGTTTTGGAATGATCTATCCAACGTTACGACAGTTGGAAAAAGAGGGGAAAATAAAGAAAGAGGTTATTATGCAAGAAGGGAAACCGAATAAGAAAATGTACTTTATTACAGATGAAGGGCGTGAAGAGTTTTATCAATACATGCAAACAGATGTAGAGAAAGATGTTTTACGTTCAGATTTTTTAATGAGGATGTATTTTGGTAATTATAGCGATGACAAGGCGATAAAAAAATGGATTGAGGACGAAATTGAAAGGAAAGAGGTATACATTGCGGATCTTCGTTTGAAATATGAAAAGTGGAGAGAAGGTATTACTTTTGTTGAGGAAATTTCACTCGATTTAGGTATTGCATCATATAGTGCTCAAGTAGAGACATTGAAAAGAAAACTAGAGCAACTAGAAGTAAAAAAACACAATAAAACAGAAGAATGAAAAACACGTTCATAATAAATAAAGGGGTAGATGAACATGGAGCAATCAAAGGGTATTAAGATTGTCTTTTTAATGTGCTTAGGTATATTTCTTTGTATGATTGATACGACAATTATGAATATAGCTTTACCGGCCATACAAACGAGTGTAAATACTTCATTAGAAAAGATGTCTTGGATATTAAATGTTTATACGATGACGATTGCAGTACTAGCCATTCCACTAGGACGGATAGCTGATATTTTTGGGAAAGCAAAGATGTATATTCTTGGTTTGATAATTTTTGGTGGTGGATCAGTGCTTTGTGCTTTTGCTAATACGGGCGATTTTCTCATCTTTTCTCGTTTTATACAAAGTATTGGTGCAGCAATTTTATTTCCGACAAGTATGGTAATCGGCGTTTCAGCAATGCCATTAGCAAAGAGACATGTTGCACTTGCAATTTTAGGGGTAACACAAGGACTATCAGCTGCAATGGGACCAGTAATAGGTGGAATTATTACACAAAATTTCGGTTGGAGATGGGTGTTCTTCATAAATGTTCCTATTTGTATTCTTGGAATCATTTTATGCTGTATTATGCTGCAAATAAAAAATGAAGAACGTATTATCTCAAAAATAGATTGGGTAGGACTACTATTAAGTAGCACAGCAATTTTTTCTTTTACTCTCATATTAGTAAAAGGCAATACATGGGGATGGCAAAGTAATATTGCTTTGTCTTGTTATGCAATTAGCACTATTTCTCTTATTCTATTTGTTTTAGTAGAACGAAAGATTCATAATCCAATGGTGAATTTAAAGTTATTTCAAGATCGAATGTTTGTCGGAGCGTCTATCGTTGTCATATTAAGTAATTTATTTTTAATTGGAGTTACTGTATTGCTTCCGACGTTCTTGACGAAAATACAAGGCCGAACGGAAATTGAAGCAGCTTTTTTAGTGACACCTATTTCAGCAATGATATTTTTTGTCTCACCAGTTGCAGCAACTTTAATTAAAAAACTCGGAAAAGTAACTATTATTTTGTCAGGCTTTCTTGTTATGGGTTTCTCTTATTATTGGTTGCAAATGATTGATGTTAATTCAACGAATATTGAAATTATTATTCCATGTATGATATTAGGTGTTGGGTATGGTTTAGTAGTAGGTCCAATTACAGTTTTAAGTGCTTCTTCGTTTGAAGGGGAATTATTAACCGCTTCTCAAAGTGTTGTCTCGATGTTGCGGCAAGTAGGAATTGTATTAGCAGTTGCAATATTTGTATCTAACTTAACGCACAATTTAGCTGTAAATAAAGAGAATGTATATCGTTATGCAGAAGAAAAATTGCATAATATTCATGTGAGTAGTGCCCAGCAGGCTGAGATATTAGAAATAACAAAAGGAAAAATAGAGAACCAAAGTATAGAAACAAATGTAGAAAAACATCAAAATGAAACATTTGTAGGGTTAAATAAAGAGAAAAAAGATGCATTAATTCACCAAAAAGTGGATGAAGTATTAAGAGAAATTCCAGTAGAATATAGAGATGTAAAAAGAGAAGAAGTTATGAATCAAGTGACAAAAGAAGTTGAAAAACAAGAGGAAAGTATAAAGAAAGAAGTACTCGCATTTTCGGATGATGTGAATCACTATGCTCAAAATCAGATGGCAATGAGTTTTACAGATTTATATAAAGCAAGTGTGCCGATTATCTTAGTTTTTGCTTTAGTAAGTTTGTTATTTTGGGAAGGAAAGGCTTTGAGTAAAAGAAGGGAAAAAAGGATAGTAGGGGGATTGTAAGGGAAATAGGCTAAATATGAATTTCACCCTAATTATTGAAAGTTGGTTATTAACAAAGGAAAGAACTCCATGGACGAAACGTGAATGGCGAAGTTCTTCCCTTTGTGCTTATAGGCATATGTGTCACTATCATTTAAGTATTTACTCTCATTCATTATCAGCCAAAATCAAAGATGAACTGAATAGTATGAATAAGTATTTTTACATACAATGAATAGGTACGTATCAAGTTCAAATATAGGATGCATAATATTATTTTTATAGGATTCTACATAAGTTTTCAAGGGGGGCTTTATAATATGTCTATAAAACATATAAATCTGGTGACAAGATTTTTTATAGAATTATTTGCTCTTGCATCACTATGTTATTGGGGCTTTCAATTTTTTGGGGATGTATATGGGAAATATGTTTTTGGTATTGGTTCACCACTACTTTTTGCGATAATATGGGGGCGGTTCATTGCACCTAAAGCATCATTAAAATTGACAGAACCATATAGGTTTATGTTAGAAATCATATTGTTTGGAGTTAGCTCTGTTGCTCTATATACTGTTGATCAAATAACCTTTGCTATTATTCTTGCAGTGTTATTTATAATAAATCGCACTTTAATCATTGTTTGGAAACAATAAATTTACTACGGTATCTATATAAAATCATATGTTATGTAGTTTTTTTATTATATTATTTAACTTTAATAATACAGAAGAGTAGTGTTAAAACTTAGGGGATTATTATTTGAAGTGGAGGAGCAATAAAATATGAATAAATTTAAGAGTTATAAATTGGGGATTTTGCTGTTCTATAGTACATTAACAAGGGGGATTAGTTTTATAGAGAGGGTGAGGAAATGATAGATACAGCAGATGCTTCAATAAGTAATCATATATATACAGAAGAAGAACAACAAAAATTATACAAAAGAACATTACTAATCGTAAGTATTTCACAAATGTTCGGTGGAGCAGGGTTAGCTGCCGGAATTACAGTAGGTGCACTTCTTGCGCAGCAAATGCTTGGGACAGATGCATATGCAGGGTTACCAGCTGCTATGTTTACAATGGGATCTGCGGTAGCGGCTTTCTTTGTTGGGAAGTTATCACAAAAACATGGTCGTCGCATAGGGCTTGCAGGAGGTTTTATAGTAGGTGGAATAGGGGCTATTGGAGTTGTGGTGGCAGCTTTAACAAATAGTATTATTCTTTTACTAGTTTCTTTACTTATATATGGCGCGGGCACAGCTACGAATTTACAAGCACGTTATGCTGGAACCGATTTAGCGAATAAGAAGCAAAGAGCAACTGCTATTAGTATTACGATGGTAATGACGACCTTTGGTGCAGTCGCAGGTCCAAATTTAGTAGGTGTAATGGGAAGGTTTGCTCATTCAATTGGAATTCCTGAACTTGCTGGTCCGTTCATATTATCGGCAGCAGCATTTATACTAGCTGGTCTTATTCTATTTGTTATGCTTCGTCCAGATCCGTTACTTATTGCTAATATGATAGAAACATATAAACAAGAGCATACATATAAAGGGCAACCAGTAATAGAAGAAGCAACAGAAAATAAACGAGGTATTACAGTTGGAGCTATCGTAATGATACTTACGCAAATCGTGATGGTTGCGATTATGACGATGACGCCAGTTCATATGGGACACCACGGTCATGCTTTAAGTGCAGTAGGTCTTGTAATTGGTTTTCATGTAGGTGCAATGTATCTTCCGTCTCTCGTTACGGGAATGTTAATTGATAAAATTGGCAGAACTACGATGAGTATAGCTGGTGGAGTGATTTTACTAGCAGCAGGTGTCATAGCGGCGATAGCGCCAAGTGATTCTTTAATACTATTAATTGTTGCTTTGTCTTTACTTGGATTAGGATGGAACCTCGGTTTAATCAGTGGTACGGCTCAAATTGTTGATGCAACTATACCTTCCACACGTGCAAAAACACAAGGGAAAATAGATGTGTTTATTGCGCTAGCTGGAGCTTCAGGTGGAGCGATGTCAGGAATGGTAGTGGCAAATTCAAGTTATGCGGCATTGTCATTAGCAGGAGGAGTTTTAGCTTTCATGCTTATTCCTGTTGTGATATGGACTCGGACAGGTAAATAAAATTAAGATAGTAGAAGCAGCGTTCAAAGGGAGGTAATCAATCTTTGAATGCTGCTTTTTTGTAGTTAGTTGTATAAAAGAAAAATGTTAGTTTAAATCCCACTCCACAATAAGCCCTAAATGAGTAAGACCACCACCAAACCCGTATAGTAAAAGTGTGTCTCCGTTATTTAATTTCCCTTCTTTTCTAGCTAAATCTAGAGCGAGTGGAATAGAAGCTGAAGATGTATTCCCCATGTATTTTACACTCGTTAAAGTATTTTGAATTGGAATTTCTGTTTTCTCACAAATAGATTCAATCATTCGTAAGTTAACACTGTGTGGTATGAACCAGTCTATATCATCTATTTGCATATTGGCGGTATGTAATAGTTCTTTTATACCTGCTGGTACCGTACGTGTTGCCCATTTATATACTTCTCTCCCATTCTGAACGATTTTTTCATTTGTTTGTAGTGGTGTACCATTCATAGTAGTAGATAAGTTTGTTCTGTATAGATGAATGCCACCAGCACCATTTGTTCCCATATGAGCAGCGATAAAGCTTGGTTTGTTTTCATCTCTTTCTAATAAAATAGCTCCAGCACCATCACCGAATAAAATACAGGTCGTTCTATCGGTGTAATCGGTAACTTTTGATAATGTCTCTGTCGCTACGACAGGTACTTTTTCATGTGATCCAGAAGTGATTAAGCTATTAGCTACGTGTAGTCCATATGTGAAACCGGCGCAAGTTGCATTTAAATCAAAAGCTAGTGTATGGGGGATGTTGAAGTGTTGTTGTATTTGACATGCGACACTAGGAAAAACATAGTCAGCAGTTGTTGTAGCGACGATGATACAGTCGATATCTTCTAAGTTCTTTTTAAATGTTGTACATAAATTTTCAATTGCGTTAATGGCTAAGTGTGAGGAGTATTCGCCTTCGCTAGTAATCCTTCTTTCCTTTATTCCTGTTCTTTGTACAATCCATTCATCAATCGTATCGATCATTTTTTCTAAATCATTATTAGATAATATTTGATTTGGAACATGAGTACCAATTGCAGTAATACGGGATTTAGAATGCATGGGAACATCTCCTAACTTTTATTTTTATAACCGGATACTAATATCAGGTTATAAAAATGTCAATAAAGACTTTTGTTGTATTGAAACGATAATGCTTAACTTACTATGAAGGAATTTGGTGAGTGTTGTAAAAATAATATACGAGAAGTTTCAAAAATTGATAATGGGGGGAGTTGAGCTCCTTGAAAAGGATTTTATACATGGTTTCTGTTGTCATTATTTATAGCTTTATTCTTATTATTTTTCCAGAGAAATCTCATGCTTGTGATTGTGTTAACGTATCAGCAAAAGATGCATTTCAAAAAAACGATGTAGTGTTTGAGGGGAAGGTAATTGAGGTTGGAAGGAAAGAAGGGGGTGGAATTGAAGTATTATTTGAAGTGAAGGGAATTTGGAAAGGGACAACATCTTCGCAAATTATTGTATATACAAATGGTGGTGATTGTGTGTTTCACTTTGTAGAGGGAGGAGAGTACTTAGTATATTCTTCTCAAAGAGGATCAGACAAACAATTATACACACATAGTTGCAGTAGAACGAAGAGATTAGATGAGGCAGGGGCGGACAAAGTGGCTTTAAGTCAAATTGCAAAAGAGTCTGTTCCGACGAAGAAAGTGGATTTGAAAGGAGAAATGGTGAGTGATTTAAGTTGGTGGCAAGTTGTTACTCTTTCTATAGGTCTGTTACTGATAGTAGCTCTTGTGATTTTTATTGTAAGAAGAATGCGCAAAAAATGACGATTAAAGTAAAAATACAAAGATTTTCTTTCTGTTTCTATAGGTGGTTTAATCTTGTGAAAGCGAATTACTTATGCTACACTTTATGTAACTTAAAATGAACGGAGGGGCTTCCTTTGATCTTAATCAGATTACGTCTCAATACTTTGTGCCAATAATTGAATAGCGCTCAAAGGCTCTGTCTGTGTACAGAGTGAACGGGATTGGTCTGCCTATTTTAAAGGAACCCTTTATTAAGCTTATATGTGAAAAAGAGGGAGGGACGAATACGCCCTCTTTTTGTTTTGCCTTTATAAATAGAATGAGATCGTATAGGTGAACACTTATTGTGGATGCGTTATATGATCATGGGACTTTTTGACTATGAGATAGGATGAAAGTATAACTTTCTTCTATTTCTTTGGTGAACCCTTATCCGTTTACGAAAACACAGGCAGTAACCTGTGTTTTTTATTTTACGTAATCGAAATGGAGGAATAAATATATGGAAGAATTATTACAAAGAGCAGTTTTAGTTGGAGTGAATTTAGGTAATGAAGATGATTTTGCATATTCAATGGAAGAGCTAACAAACCTTGCAGAAGCTTGTGATGTAGAGGTAATTGGGCAAGTGACGCAAAATTTACAACGAGTAAATCCTTCCCATTATATTGGAAAAGGAAAGATTGAAGAAGTAGCAGCGTATGTAAATGAAGTAGATGCGAATATGGTAATCTTTAACGACGAATTATCTCCTTCACAAATTCGAAATTTAGAAGCGGATTTAGATTGTAAAGTAATTGACCGTACCATATTAATTTTAGATATTTTTGCGCAACGTGCGAAAACGAAAGAAGCACAGTTGCAAGTAGAGGTAGCGCACCTTCAGTATATGATGCCTCGTTTAATCGGTCTTCGTGAATCGTTAGGAAGACAGAGCGGCGGAGTTGGTACGAAAAATAAAGGTGTCGGTGAGAAGAAATTAGAGTTAGATCGTCGTAAAATTGAAGAACAAATTTCAGTTTTAAATAAAGATCTAGAAGCACTTGTTGCCCAGCGTCAAACGCAGCGAAAGCAACGTAAGAAAAATGAAGTACCAGTTGTAGCATTAGTAGGCTATACGAACGCCGGAAAGTCAACGACGATGAATGCAATGCTTGAAATTTACAATGGTACTGAAGAAAAACAAGTATTTGAAAAAGATATGTTATTCGCGACGTTAGAAACATCTGTACGAAATATTGATTTGCCAGATAACAAATCATTCTTATTAACAGATACAGTTGGATTTGTAAGCAAATTACCGCATCACCTTGTAAAAGCTTTCCGTTCAACATTGGAAGAGGTAGCTGAAGCAGACCTACTTATTCACGTTGTAGATTACGCAAATCCAAATTACGAACAATTAATTGATATTACAAATGAAACGTTAAAGAAAATTGGAGTAGAAAATATTCCAACCATTTATGCTTATAATAAATCAGATATGGTAGACGTTGAAATTCCGAAAGTACAAGAAGACCGGGTTTATTTATCAGCGAAGAAACATGTTGGGATAGAAGAGCTTGTCGAAATGATTCGTTCACACATTTATAAAGAGTATACGAAGTGTGAAATGTTAATTCCGTATGATCAAGGACAGGTAGTTTCTTATTTCAATAATCATGCGCACGTTTTATCTACAAGTTATGAAAACGAAGGTACGAAACTAGAAGTAGAATGTAAGACGAGTGATTACGAAAAGTATAAGCGTTTTGCGATTTAATAAAAAAGGCGATCCTAATATATGTTAGGATCGCCTTTTTCTTATTCTGTAATAGAAGCCCACTTATAAGAATAAATTCCTGCAAATGGACGAATAACAACATCTTTTACTGTTGGACGTTCTAAATATACAAGTCCTGATTGGAAGATTGGAGCGATAGCTGCATCATCTTCCAGTAATATTTTCTCAGCATCTTGGAACGCTTTCCAACGTGCTGGTAAATCAGTTGCTAAAGTAGAGCTCGTTTTCTCAATTAATTCGTCGTATTGTTTGTTTGAATAGCTCATTTTATTAAATGGTCCATCTGTGACGAACATATTTAAAAATGTTGTAGGATCAGGATAATCTGGTCCCCATGTAGAAAGTGAAATTTCAAAATCACCATTTCCTTCACGATCTAAAAATGCTTTTACTGGAAGTGGCTGTAATGTGATTTTTAATCCAGGTAAGTTTTTCTCCAATTCACCTTTTAAAAACTCGCTAATTTTTTTATCGTTAGACTCATCAGTTGTTATGATTGAAAGAGAAGCGTTTTGTAAATTTGTTTCTTTTTTCGCCGTTTCCCATAGTGTTTTAGCTTCTTTCACATTTGTTTCTACTTTTACATTACTTGTACTGCGAAAATCTTTGTTATCAGGTCCTTTTACGAATCCTTTCGGAACGAATGCATTCGCAGGTATAGAACCATTATTTAAAATCGTTGTTGCGATTCCTTGTTTATCAAAAGCGAGCGAAATAGCTTTTCGAGCATTTTTGTTTGCTAATAAAGGATTCTTTTGGCTAAATCGGAAAAACGTCATAGAAGGACGTTCCATTTTCTTTAAGCTCGGATCTTTTTGATATTTATCAACAAACTCTGAATTAATCGTAATTCGGTCTACTTGTTTGCTTTCAAATAAATTAACGGCTGTGGAAGTATCTTTTACGATATTTACATTAATTTCATTTAACTTCACATTTTTATTATCCCAGTAGTTCGGGTTTTTTGTCATTTTATAACTTGTATCATGTTTCCATTCACTTAATTGGAACGGCCCGTTATAAACTACATTTGCAGCTTCAAGTCCGTAATTTTTCCCTTGTGCTACTACAACTTTTTGGTTTTGAGGATAAAATGTTGCAAATCCCATTAACCCTAAAAAGTATGGAACAGGGTGTTCTAACTGTACTTCAAGCGTTTTATTATCAATCGCTTTTACACCAAATGAATCAATTGGTAATTCTTTTTTATTTATTTTTTCTGCATTTTTAATATCGAACATAATATGTGCGTATTCAGAAGCAGTTTCTGGATTTATGGCACGTTTCCATGCATATTCAAAATCATGAGCAGTCACTGGATCACCATTTGACCATTTGGAGTCGTGTAATGTAAATGTATATGTTTTTCCATCTTCGCTCAGTTTGTATGATTCAGCTGCTGCAGGAACAGGTTTATTGTCAGGACCAGGCATATATAATCCTTCCATTACGTTGTTTAATGCAGCGTAAGAAAACCCATCAGTTGCGATAGATGAATCAAGTGTAGAAATTTCCCCAGCTTCTACAATGTTTAATACTTGTTTTGAAGATTCTTTTTTCTTTTCTCCGGTAGTTGTTGCCTCTTGTTTTTGACCACATGCTGTTAAAAGTATAGATAATGTGATTGAGAGTGCAACGATTCCTTTAGATTTTTTCTTCATAGTTGTCATCCCTTCCTTCATCTCTGTCCTAGTATAAAAGAAAATATAGAAAATTTCTATAAATAAATCCGATAAAACTTATAGAAAAAATATATTATTTCTATAAGTGATATTTCTGGAAAAAGAAATGAAACCAGTATAGAATATAAATGTTTCAAAAGTCAGAATTTATTGAGGTTAAAGTTTTACTTTATTACACTTGCTGTAATAAATATATATATTGTACAGGAAGGAGAAATACACGTATGCAGGCAGTTTCGCAAAAAAACACTGTTGAAACACCGACGATATATCGAATACTATTTGCAATTAGTTTCGGTCATTTTTTAAATGACTCGATGCAAGCAGTTGTGCCGGCATTGTTTCCTATTTTGGAAAAAACGATGAATTTATCCTATATGCAAGTAGGGTGGATTGCGTTTGCATTAAATATGACGTCATCGATTATGCAGCCGTTTTTTGGTATGTATTCGGATAAGAAGCCGTCACCATTTTTATTACCACTCGGTATGTTTTCGAGTATGCTTGGGATGATTGGACTTGGGTTTGCACCGAACTTTATTATTGTTATTATTTCTGTTTTATTTATCGGATTAGGTTCCGCAGTCTTTCATCCAGAAGGTGCTCGTGTTGCTTATATGGCAGCTGGTGCAAAACGGGGTTTAGCGCAAGCGATTTATCAAGTGGGAGGAAATACAGGGAATTCCCTAGCTCCTATTTTTACAGCGTTAATTTTCGTTCCGCTCGGCCAAATTGGTTCTTTAGGTTTTACAGCATTTGCAGCGGTAGGAATTGTATTATTAATTTTCGTATCAAATTGGTATAGGAATGAATTAGCAACTGGCGCTGTGAGAAGAAAAAAGAGGGCTGCGCTTGAGGCGGAAAATGCGATTGTAAGTACACATATTAAATTTGTTATTCTACTTCTTGTTTTTCTTACCTTTGTACGTTCTTGGTACGGTGCTGGTATCGGGAATTTTTATCAATTTTACTTAATTGAGCATTACGGTTTATCTATAAAAAATGCCCAGTATTTCGTATTCGCATTTATGATTGCCGGTGTATTAGGAACTTTCTTTGGTGGACCGTTAGCAGATCGATTTGGAAAGAAAACAATTATTGTATTTTCAATGCTAGGTTCGGCACCACTCGCCCTTTTATTACCTCACGTTTCGCTAGTGTGGGTTGTACCGCTATTTTTATGTATCGGTTTTATTAGTTCAAGTAGTTTTAGTGTAATTGTTGTTTATGCGCAAGAGCTTGTTCCTGGAAAAGTAGGGATGGTATCTGGATTAATTGTAGGGCTTGCGTTTGGACTAGGAGCTTTAGGATCTGTAGTACTTGGGAAATTGGCTGACATATATAGTCTACAATTCATTATGTTACTATGTAGTTGTCTGCCATTAATTGGACTTACTTCTTGGTTATTACCAAATGATAAGAAAACGATAGAATAGGGGATGCACTATGAAATTATGTGAAAATGTTACAGAATTAATAGGAGATACACCTGTCGTCCGATTATCTAAATTTATTCCAGAAGACGCAGCAGATGTGTATGTGAAACTAGAAATGTTTAATCCATCACGCAGTGTGAAGGACCGCGCTGCCTATAATTTACTGCACGTTGCAGAAGAGCATGGTCTCATCAAACCAGGAGATACAATTATTGAACCGACAAGCGGAAATACAGGAATAGGCTTAGCAATGAATGCAGCTGCGAAAGGGTATAAAGCGATTTTAATTATGCCAGACAATATGTCAAAAGAGCGTATAAATTTATTGAAAGCATACGGAGCAGAAGTAGTTTTAACACCGGCAGAACAAAGAATGCCAGGAGCAATTGCGAAGGCGTTAGAACTGCAAAAGCAAATACCAAATAGTTTTATTCCGCAACAATTTGAAAATCCAGCAAACCCGAATATTCATCGTTATACGACTGCACTTGAAATTTATGAACAAATGGATGGCGAGCTTGATGCATTCGTAGCAACGGCAGGAACTGGTGGAACTATTACAGGTACTGGGGAAACGTTAAAAGAGAAACTACCAAACTTATATATTGCAGTAGTAGAACCGAAAGGATCTCCCGTTTTATCAGGCGGTGTTCCAGGTCCTCATAAACTAGTAGGAACAAGTCCAGGGTTTATCCCGAAAAATTTAAATACAGAAGTGTATAACGAAATTATTCAAATTGCAGACGAAGAGGCTTTAACGACAATGAGAAACTTAGCAAGACAAGAGGGGTTATTAGTTGGACCATCTTCTGGAGCTTCTGTTTATGCAGCGATTATGATAGCAAAACGATTAGGCGCTGGTAAAAAAGTTTTATGTATTGCACCTGATACGGGAGAACGGTATTTAAGTATGGGATTATTTGAATAAAAATGATAGAAACCCCTTAATGGTGAAATAGCGCTATTAAGGGGTTTGTTGTAGGTAGTTAAGAGAGGGGAAGTACAATGAAACTATTAAAACCAACAAATGAACATAGTGAACAAATTATGGAGTATCGGGAAGCGTTTTTATATGCTGACGAACAACCACACGGCAGTAGTTCTTTACATAATTTTGATTCTCTCCATGAATGGTTTGAAAAAGTGAGTAAACAGGAACTGGGAGAAAACTTACTAGGTAATCGAGTACCATCTAGTCAATTTTTAAGTGTTGAAAAAGGGGAACTTATAGGTTTTGTGAATATTAGACAACGATTAAACGAAGAATTATTGCGGGAAAGTGGTCATATTGGATATAGTGTTCATCCGAATAAACGTCGCCAAGGTTACGCGACAAAACAATTGAAACTCGCATTATATGAAGCACGAAAGTTAGGGTTGCAGAAAGTGTTAATAACTTGCGATAAAACTAATATTGCTTCGGCTAAAACGATTCAAAAGGTTGGCGGTGTGTTAGAAAATGAAGTAGTTTCTTCTCATAGTGGGGAAATTGTTCAGCGTTATTGGATAGAAATATGATTTAGTGGAACAGTGAAAAGGAAATATAATGCGTCATATCGAAGTAGATAAATGAAAAAGTAAGAGTAAGAGTGTACTGCAATTTTAGGGGGAAATGAAGTGGTATTAAAAGAGAAAGCAATAGAAATGTCGGAGATTTATAGGAGAAATCCGAAGATTGAAGCTGTTATTTTAGCGGGTTCAGTAGCTAGAAAGTTAGAAGATGAACATTCAGATATAGAATTACATATTTTATGGTCAGCACCACCAGAGGACGAGGATCGTAAAGGGCCTATTAATCATATTGGTGGAACAATATTGTCATATCATCCTTACGAGGAAGAAGAATGGTCGGAAACATATTTGACAAAAGAGGGAATTAAATTAGAGATTAGTAACTTTTTAACTGAAACAGTAGAGAAAGTGATTTTAGGTGTGGTGGATCAATATGATATAAGTTATGAAAAACAATGTATTGTCTCATCCGTTCATGATGGTGTTAGTTTGTATGGAGAAGAGAAAGTACAGGAATTAAAAGATAAAGTGGTATCATATCCAGAAGACCTAGCGAAACGGATGATTTCAGAAAATCTTTGGTTAAGCAATCGCTGGCATAATCGCGAGGCTCTTTTAAAACGAAAAGATTGGCTTATGCTTTATGATGTTATTTGTGAAGTGCAAAGAAATATATTTGGGGTCTTATTTGGTCTAAACCGAATGTATGTGCATCATCCTGCATTTAAATGGATGCCGAATAATGTGGAACGAATGAGTATTAAGCCTGAAAATTTATATGAGCGTATGGAGAATACGTTAATAGGGAAACCGGAGTATAGTGTACAGGAGTTAGAGGTGTTAATCGAAGAGCTATTACATTTAGTAGAACAACATGCTCCAGAATTACATATTGTTGAACAACAAAAACATATTCAATATGCGAAGTAGAAAAGAAGGGATGTAACAATGCGTTACATCCCTTCTTTTTATTTGATTAATTTACCTAGTACGGGTAATCGCTGAATCCTATCACCGAGAATATGTGAAGCAAGTCCGCTTGTTAATACGAATAAAAGGTAAACAAGTCCTCCTGCGACGCCACAAATACATACAATAAGCAGTGATTCGATATAAGATTGTCCAGGAATTAACCATTTTAAAATTGCTTTTAATGCGATTACAACAGCAGACATTGCTGCGGAATAAATCGTAATAAGAAATACTGTTTTTGCTGTTTCGCCAATTTTAAATTTCGCAAACTTAACGATGCAGTACAACATAATAACATTGGAAACGAGGTATCCAAGAATTGTTCCCATTACAGCACCGTGTCCGCCAAATAAATGTAAGAGCGGTGTATTTACTAAAACTTTAACGAGAATACCGGCTGAGAATGCAATCATTGTTTTTCTTTGATAATCGATTCCTTGTAAAATAGCTGCTGAAACTGTGAAAATCGCACTTAATATAGCAGAAGGTGCAAATGAAATTAAATATTGTGATCCACCAAGTGCAATTTCAGGATTTACATAAACCATACGGAATGCATCGTGAGCGATGCTAGCAAGACCGAATGCAGCTGGGATAGTGAAGAATAACAAGACTTGAAATATCTTTGAAATTTGTTCTTGTAATTCTTCTAGTTTCCCGCTTGTATAAGATTTCGTTATAGCTGGAATAATCGTTAACGAGAATCCAGTTGCAAGTGAAGCTGGAATCATAATTAACTTTTGGGCATAGTTCGTTATATAAGCGAACACTGCATTCGCTGTTTCTAAAGGCTCGCCCATCGCTCTAAGGACATCAGCTACAGTATATTGATCTACTAACGTATAGAGCGGGATTGCAATACCGACAAATACAATTGGGATTGCATATCGAAGTAATTCCATATAAATATTTTTTAATGGAATATTTGATGCCCTTGACTTTAATTCTCCTTCGGGAGGCTTTAATCTATTATATTTTTTCCAGTACAACGTTAAAATTGAAACGCTGGCAATCGCTCCGATAACAGCGCCAAACGTAGCAACTGCAACAGAAGAAGCTACGGAACCCCCTAATAGTTTTGAGACGATAAAACTACCAACTAAAATGAAAACAACGCGTGCAATTTGTTCTACGACTTGAGAAACGGCACTTGGTTTCATATGTTGAAAACCTTGGAAATAGCCACGTGTAACACTCATAGCTGGTACGATAATAAGTGCGAAACTTAATGCTCGCATCGTAAGTGTTACATCGGCGATAAATTGTGGATCTGGCGTTTTCGAGCGAATAATAAATTGTGATATGTATGGTGCCCCAATAAATAAAATTAAAAATCCTAAAAAGCCCATAAACAGCATTAATTTTACACTAGAGTTGTATAATTTTTTGCTTGTACTATAATCACCGAGCGCATTATGCTTTGCAACAAATTTGGAAACGGCAATAGGAATACCAGCTGTTGAGAAGCTTAATAAAATACCGTACCAAGAGTATGCATATCCATATAAAGCGACCCCTTGTGTTCCGACTAATAGTTGAAAAGGGAAGAAGTATATAAAACCTAATATACGTGAAATCATTGTTGCACCACTTAATAAAGCAGTACCTTTTAAAACTTTTGAAGTAGACAAAATTCTTTCCTCCTACTCGTGCTGTCTTGCATTTATCGTATACTACTATAAACCTGTTAGAGAAGTTAATATAGTATGGAACATAAATATTCTAATATTATTCATTTAAAAGTCATATTTTACATTTTTTAAATAGAATGTAATACATAAAAATTCAAAATATAAGTTGACACTATTTTTAATGTGTGATAAAAATGATAGTAATCAATTCGGAAAATAATATTTGGGCAATGAAAGGGTATAGTAGTGAATATCTCCCTATTTCAGAGAGCTGATGGTTGGTGTGAATCAGTATATAGATTATTCATGAAGTTCGTCCTGGAGCATCTTTCATAAATCTCATATTTTGAGGAAATGAAAGACGGTAGTTTATACCGTTATCAAATAAAGTGGTGAAGATTGTTTCACAACTAGGGTGGTACCGCGATATTTATCGTCCCTACGTATTTACGTAGGGACGTTTTTTATTTAGGTCCTAACTTTGTTGTGGCTTCATAACTAGGGTGGTACCGCGATAATTTATCGTCCCTACGTATTTGCGTAGGGGCGTTTTTTATTTAGGTCCTAACTTTGTTGTATCTTCATAACTAGGGTGGTACCGCGATATTTTTGTCGTCCCTACGTATTTACGTAGGGGCGTTTTTTTATGATTAGGGAGGAAGTGAACGTATTAGAAAAGAGTATTGATAGAACAATATAAATACTGAACTGAAACAAAGAAAAAGAGACAGAGAGGAGATTAACAAATGAATTCACAGCAATGGACATCAAAATTAGGTTTCGTATTAGCTGCAGCAGGTTCAGCAATTGGTCTAGGGGCGATTTGGAAATTCCCATATATGGCCGGCATCGGAGGAGGCGGGGCGTTCTTCCTTATTTTCATCGGTTTCACATTATTAATTGGTTTACCGCTATTATTAGCTGAATTCGTTATCGGAAGAAGTACACAAAAAGAGGCTGTTGATGCGTATAGAGAAATTGCACCAAAAACACGATGGCCGTGGTTAGGGAAATTAGGGATTGTAACTTGTTTCATATTACTTTCTTTCTACAGTGTTGTAGGAGGCTGGATTTTATTATACTTATGGAATGCAATTACAGGTAGACTATGGGAAGGGAATGGGGCATACGAAGCTACGTTTGGTGAAATCATTTCCAATCCGTATTTAGCAGTTGGATCACAGCTATTATTCATCCTTATTACTATTTTCATCGTAAGTAAAGGTGTACAAAATGGTGTTGAAAAAGTAAATAAATATTTCATGCCAGCATTATTCGTTTTATTCTTTGTATTAATCGTTCGTGCCCTTACATTAGACGGCGCAGGAGAAGGCGTTCGTTTCTTCTTACAACCTGATTTCTCACATGTAACATCAGAAGTTATTTTATATGCGATGGGTCAATCATTCTTCTCATTATCGGTCGGTGTAGCAGTAATGGTAACATATAGTTCATACTTACCGAAGGAAGAAAGTTTACCGCGTTCAGCATTTTCTATCGTAGCTTTAACATTAGTAATTACATTACTTGCAGGACTTGCAATTTTCCCAGTAGTGTTCGCATTTGGTATGGAACCATCTCAAGGACCGGGGCTATTATTTATCGTATTACCAGCTATTTTCAGTAAAATGGCATTCGGAAAATTATTCTTCATCGTTTTCTTATTACTATTCTTCTTTGCTACTATTACATCAGCAATTTCAATGTTAGAAATTAGCGTTGCATCTTTAACTGCAAAAGGTAAAGGGAAACGTGAAAAAATGGCTTTAATTGTAGGATTATTAATCTTCATTGTTGGAGTACCATCAGCATTATCATTTGGTATATTAAGTGATCTGAAGATTTTCGGAAAGACAATCTTTGATTTAGCGGACTATGCAGTGAGTAACGTACTAATGCCACTTGGTGTTTTATTAGTTTCCATCTTTGTTCCTTTAAAAATGAAGAAAGATGTATTAATGAAAGAGCTTGGTGTAAGTAAAAATAAAGGCTATAAACTGTTCGTATTATGGTTATTCTTACTTCGCTTTATCGCACCAATTGCGATTATTATCGTATTCTTAAATGTACTTGGCATTATTTAAAAAGAAAGGTAGCGTATCGCTCTATGATACGCTACCTTTTTATCCCGTATTAACGGGAAGTAAGACCCCCGCCTCAAAACTCAGCGAAAGTGAAGAATTTAGGTGGAGGATCAACTGCCCGTAAAAGCCCCCACTGATTAAAGTTTTACTTTATTTTGCTCTTTTTTGCAGTTCGTTTACTGTTACGAACTGATAGCCCTTCTTAGATAAAGAGTCTAAAATACCTTCAATGGTCTGTAAATTTTCATTAGCCCCATCATACATAGAGTGTAATAAAATGATAGAACCTGGTTTTACATTTTTATTAATATATTCAATTTTATCGGACGCAGATTTATAAAAAGTATCAGGTTCAAGGTCCCATATGATTGTTTCGATATTATTTTTATTTAAATAATAGGGCAGACCAATTAGCTTTTTACCGTTAGGTGGTCTAAAATCAATTTCGCCTGTATATCCTGTTTGGCGGATTAATGCATTCGTTTTTTCTATTTCTTCTTTAATAAAAGAAGGTGTTTTAAAAACCATTCTGTTATGAGAGTATGTATGGTTTCCAATTTGGTGTCCAGATTGTACGATATTTTCTCCTAACGATAAGTTTTTCTCTAGTTCATTTCCGATTAAAAAGAAAGTAGCTTTTGCATTGTATGTATCTAGTAGCGGTAATATTTGTTTTACATTGTTCGTAGGGCCATCATCAAAAGTTAAAGCAATCACTTTTTCATTTGTTTCTACTCGGTTTGTTAAATCTCCAAACAATTGAAAACTTCTTGCGTTCATCAATTTGTATGTTCCGAACAATGCTACAGTAATAATGAATAATGTAACGATTGTAATGATTATTTTCTTTTTCATAAAGTAACCTCACTATATTTTTGGATTGGACTAAAAAGTATTATATCAAACTAAGTAATTTCATGCTTTAAAAAGGATGTGGATGCAAGGGGAAGGGATTTATCATATAATAAAATGCAAAAGGTATATTAGGAGGTGTTTATATGGCGATTACAATTCAATTGCCGGACACTGCAGCGTCTCATGCAAAGCCAAGTATGGAAATGGCGATACTTTGCGTGAGGTAGAAAAGTAATATACAATCGCCTAAAATGAGCTCGTATCATTTTTTTATATTTGGCTTTGCACCTTATTGAAATGAACCATAAAAAATAAGGGGCGAGCAGAAATGAAATACGTTAAAGCTGCGACGGTTTTACCAGAAAGTTTAATTACTGAAATTCAAAAGTATATACAAGGTGAAACAATTTACATTCCAAAACAAGAAACGAAACATTATAAATGGGGTACACGATCTGGAGGAAGAAAACAATTAGATGAAAGAAATAAAACAATTAAAGAAGCGTTTAAAAGTGGAGTTTCCATTCATCAACTTGCAGAGGAGCATTTTCTTTCCGGAGAAACGATTAAAAAGATTGTGTATTCTAAATGAAAATAAAAGAGTCTAGTTCAATTATAAAATTGAACTAGACTCTTTTTTTCTTTGTATATATTGGATATATTGGTTTTAAATAGGAATGATAATAGTAAAAGTGAATCGTGATTGTACGGCATAGAAATGTGAATAGGAATAAAAATGTTATATTTCATATGACAGAAAGGTGACTACATATGAATCATTTAGGACAAATAACGATAGAACTGTTTGTTGGTTTTTTTGTTCTATTGGTTGCGACTAAAATATTAGGGAAAACACAAATATCTCAGTTAACGCCATTTGATTTTATTTCTGCCATTGTTCTTGGGGAATTAGTCGGAAATACGATATATGACCCTGAAGTGAGAGTATGGTCTATTTTATATGCGGTACTTGTATGGACAGTGTTAATTTACGCAATAGAAGTGATAACACAAAAATTTAGGGGGACAAGAAGGTTTTTTGAAGGATACCCTTCTATTATCATTCGAAATGGACGTATTGACAGAGAACAATTAAAATCGAATCATTTGGATATTAACCAATTACAACAAATGCTAAGACAACAAAAAGATATATTTTCAATCCGAGAAGTTGAGTATATGATTTTGGAACCAAATGGAAACATAAGTGTATTGAAAAAAAGTAAATATGAATCTCCCACTATAAATGATTTAAGTTTAAAACATAAGCCTGTTTACTTACCTATTTCATTAATTAGTGATGGGAAAGTAGTGAAAGATAATTTGAGGGAAGCAGGTTTTGATGAAGGATGGCTTTATAAACAAATAAAGCAAAAAGGGATTACTAAATTTGAAGATGTATTATATGCAGAATGGAAAACAGATGATGGCTTCTTTTGTCAAGAAATGAAGCAGTAGAACATAATTGATGTATGTAATATTCGTTTCTAAGTTATCTTTTACATATCAAAAAGCTGAATCTATGTATACAATAACACTAGATCAACAATTTGTATGGAGTGATAAAGATGGAAGCTTTTATTAGAAGTGATCAATACAATTTTATAAAGTCACAAGCTTATATTTTAGCAAACGGGCATGCAACGGCAAATGATAGAGGTGTAATTCAAGCGTTAAAATCACTAGCGATTGAAAAGATAATACATGTATTTGAGAATTTAACGGATGAACAAAAAGAGTTAATTGATACGGTATTAACAGTTCAAAATAGAGAAGATGCAGAATCGTTTTTAATGAAAATAAATCCGTATGTAATTCCATTTCAGGAAGTTACAGCGCAAACATTAAAAAAATTATTTCCTAAAGCGAAAAAATTAAAACTTCCTGATATGGAAGAACTGGACATGAAAGAATTATCTTATTTAAGCTGGATTGATAAAGGGTCAAGCAGGAAATTTATTATAGCGAAAAATGATAAAAATAAGTTTGTTGGTCTGCAAGGAACGTTCCAAAGTTTAAATAAAAAGAGTATTTGTTCATTATGTCATGGACATGAAGAAGTAGGGATGTTTTTAGTTGAAATTAAAGGTGATGTACAAGGAACTTTCGTTAAAAAGGGAAACTATATTTGTAAAGATGGTGTAGCTTGTAATCAGAATATGAAATCTCTTGATAAATTGAACGATTTTATCGAACGATTGAAGAAATAAAGAAAAAACCTCTAGTATTTAAACTGGAGGTTTTTATTTTTTGAAGAAGTAGTAATAGGCTTCTTTTATAGCTGTAAATTTATAAAAAAAGTCGGGTCATTTATAATGAAATTAGATAAAAATATCTATTTGGATACAGTTGCTTATATGCAAGGAGGTAAAACATGAATTACGAAGAGATATTAAAAGTGAAACGGTGGCCTAAAGGTACGATAGCGGCAGGTCGTGGTCATACAGTTGCTCTTAAATCGGATGGCACAGTTGTGGCAGTGGGGCGAAATAAAGAAGGAGAATGCAATGTAAGCCGTTGGTGTGATATTGAAGCAGTCGCAGCGGGCAATGTTCATATGGCGACGAACACGGGTAATGCTCATACAATCGCTCTGAAAAGTGATAATACTGTGGAAGCGGTGGGGTGGAATAAGCATGATCAATGTGATGTAAACGAATGGCATAATATTGTATCGGTTGCGGCGGGATGGCGTCGTACCATTGGACTTAAACCGGATGGCACGGTAATAGCGGTGGGGCGAAATAAAGAAGGAGAATGTAATATAAGTAGCTGGAGAAATATTGTGGCGGTCACGGCGGGTGATTGGCATACAGTCGGTCTTAAATTGGACGGCGCAGTGACGGCAGTGGGGAATAATCGATATGGCCAATGCAATGTAAGTGAATGGCGTGGAATGGTGGAGTTGGCCGCAGGTTACCTTCATACTGTTGGTTTGAAAACGGATGGAAAAGTGATGGCGGTGGGTAATAATAAACTTGGTCAATGCGATGTAGGCAGCTGGAGAGATATTATGGTAATAGCAGCTGGTACGAATCATACAATCGGACTTAAATCAGACGGTACCGTGGTGGCAGTAGGCTGGAATGAGTATGGTCAATGTAATGTAAGTGATTGGCGCGATATTGTAGCGGTAGCAGCTGGTTGTGCGCATACGGTCGGTCTTAAATTAGATGGCACGGTGGTAGCAGTAGGTGATAATACATACGGTCAATGCGATGTAGGTAGTTGGCGCAACATTCGATTGCCTGGCAAATAGTTAATGTACAACAAATCATTAGTAATATTATTCTATTTTAGGAGTAATTATGGAATAGAACATGTACATAAGAGTCCCTTTTCAAAAGGGGGTCTTATTCTTTTCCGTAAAATGAAGGTCTAAATGGAGTTTTTAAACAAATCTTATTTCAAAGCTACAGTAGAAGAGATAAATAAGACATAGGAGAGCTGAAGAAATGCTTAAAAAGTTTTTGCTTTCTTTACCGGATGTTTTACTTGTATGCGTTGTTCTCTACATAACATACACAACTACTTTTAGTTTTGGACAGACATTAGTAATTTCAATTGCAATCGGAATCATTGGTGGTCTTGTTATAAGAATTTGTACGGATGTATTCACGTATATAAGATGGACAATTAAACAGAGGAAATCTTGAATATGTTGTATTGCTATTAGGAGGGAATGAAATGACTAAGAAGAAGAGTAGAGTGAAAAATGAAATCGCACTTTGGACATTGACAGCGGTTGTTCTCATCATTGCATGGTACTTTTTTCAAAGATAAAAATGCATCGTACTTAAAAGGTACGATGCATTTTTATTATTTTTTTTGCCAATTTTCTTTTATAAAGTCTTCACGGCCAGATTCTTTTTGCTCAGTAGCATATTTTTCTGGGTTCTTTTTATAGAAATGTTGATGGTATTCTTCAGCCTCATAAAAAGGTGCAGCCGGGCGAATTTCAGTTATGATTGGCTCTTTAAACATACCGCTTTCTGCAAGAGCTTGTTTTGATTTTTCAGCAAGCTCTTTTTGCGTTTCATTATGATAAAAAATAGCAGTGCGATAAGAGGGACCACGGTCAAAGAATTGTCCGCCATCATCAGTTGGATCGATTTGTGGCCAATATAAATCTAGTAATTTTTCATATGGAAAAATAGAAGGATCGAATGTAATTTGTACAACTTCTAAATGACCAGATGTACCAGCTTTTACTTGTTCATATGTTGGGTTTTCTACATGACCACCTGCATAGCCAGAAAGTACTTTATGAATACCAGGAAGTTCATCAAATGGCTTTACCATGCACCAAAAGCAACCGCCTGCGAAGGTTGCGAGTTCGTATGTTTTTTCGGACATTGTTGTAATCCTCCTAAATATATATGTTTTATATAGTATTATACAATCTTTTTTATTACGCAATAAAAAAGATTTAGAAGTAAAGAAAAATTGAAATATATTTCTTTATAAAGTCTTTAAAATTCCTTCAAAGTTTCTTTTTTTCTGAGTGTTATGATGTAAATCGAAGTGAATATGTGAGGTGATAGGCAATGAATCCACGTATGAAAATTAATAGTTTACAACAAAAAATGAAAGAGAGACTAATATGAAAAAGGAATTTATACAAAGCGATTTAAGAAATATATTGATTGCGGCATGCTTACTATTAGGGTTAGTTATTTTTGGATATTTTTTAATAAATAATTACCCAGGTACAAATGAAAAAAAGAAGTTAACAGATGCAACATCTACTTCAGAATCAATTACATCTATTGCTAATTCAGATGCCAAAAAAAGGGTTACAAAAACTTTTAATATTACGGCGAAAGTAGCAAGTTTAGATTTGGGAGATGGGAAAAAGGTAGATGCATGGACCTTTGATGGAACATCACCGGGTACTCAAATTCGAGTTAAACAAGGTGAACGTATTGTTGTAAATTTGAAAAATGAATTGCCAGAACCGGTTACAATCCATTGGCATGGATTAGATGTTCCTGCGGCGGTAGACGGTGTTCCAGGTGTTACGCAAAATGCTATAAAACCAGGTGAAACATATACATACGCATTTAATGCTAATCAGGTAGGGACATATTGGTATCATTCACATCAAAAAAGTGCAATACAAACGGAACGGGGACTATTTGGAACCATTGTTATTGAACCGAATAAACCAGCTGTAAAATATGAAAAGGATTATACAGTGGCGATCCATGGATGGAAAACAGGAGCCATAAAAACCGGTAAGCATAATGGCGAACAAGATAAAGATTGGGATAGCTATCCTAGCAATCATATTCGAAATGAAAAGGCGCAAACTTTAGAAGGACCGTTAATGATGCCAAGTAATGATCAACTCAAAGATTTATCTGATGGAGATGATTACGATGTATTTACATTAAATGATACAAGTGAGGGACTACGATTGGATGCAAAACCAGGTGAAACAGTACGCCTTCGCTTAATTAATGCTGGGAATAATACGCATTTAATGACATTAGTTGGGGCGCCATTTCAAATTATCGCATTAGATGGTCGTGATATAAAAGGTGGGGACGAGCTAGATAAAGCAATTCTTCCGATGGGAGCTGCACAACGTTATGACCTTGTTTTTAAAATGCCGGAAACAACGAGTGTAAAACTTATTAATGTGGATCCATCTAAGAAAATGAATCGAATGTTAACGGCGACTATTGGGAACGGTTCTTTGCCGAAAAAACCTATTGATATAAAGAGTTATCCATGGTTTGACTTTACGAAATATGGAGAAAAAGAAGTTGGCAAGTTTACGATAGATTCAAAGTTTACAAAGGTCTATGATATGGATTTGGCAGAAGGTGTGAAAGATGTAAATGGACAAGAAAAATGGGTGTATACGATTAATGGAAAGACATCACCTGATATTCCACCCATTAAAGTAGAGAAAGGAGATAAAGTTAAGATTCGCTTTAAAAATAAGGGAGAAGAAATTCATCCAATGCATTTGCATGGACATACATTCCAGGTTATTTCTAAAAATGGTAAACCAATGGAGGGAAGTCCGATTTACTTAGATACAGTTAATGTTTTTCCGGGAGAAGAATATGAAATTGCTTTAGAGGCAAATAATAGTGGACTATGGATGGTTCATTGTCATCATCTCGTTCATGCGGAAAAAGGAATGCATACGATGATGAATTATGAGGGGGTAACTACTCCATTTTCTACCGGAGATCACTCAGGTAATCATCCAGAATAATAATACGGAGGTTTTCATGCTTTATAGAATGATAGTATTTATTTTAACAAGTGTAAGTATATTTTTATTTTCTCATAGTAGTGTATTTGCTCATACAAGTGTTGTAGGAGCCACCCCTAAAGAGGGGGAGGTTCTTACAGTACAACCGGAACAGATTATTCTTGAATTTAGTGAACCAGTTACAGGAAATGTAGTCAATATTGAACTGCTAGATCCAAGTGCAAAGAGAGTGCAAGTATCAAAGGTTGAAATATTAGATAACCCCAAAAAAATAAAAGTGAAATTACCAAACTTAAATAATGGTACTTACACAGTAAGGTGGTCTATGATTTCTGCAGACGGACATCCGAGTGAGGGAGGCTATCCCTTTTCAATTGGAGAAGAATTACAAACTAATGTAGTGGTAGAGGGAAATGCGAGTGGGAGTGGCTCAGTATTTTCAGATGTTATGATAGTAACACTACGCTATATTGTAGAGGGAATGATTTTAATTGGAGCAGGAGTAAAGTGGATCGATATGTTTGTAAAACGTTATAGATTACCTTCCATATTGCAAAGAATGAAGAATATGAAAAAGATTTTCTTCTCTATACTTGTAGTAGGATTAATAGCCGAATTAATAGTATATAAGTCAGTTATTCCGAAGGGAAGTTTACTTATTCATTCGCCATTTTCATTTATTATTATGATTCAACTGCTATTATTAGTTCTTATGTCTTTACAGCATATGGGGAACGAATGGTATGCGCTAGTTTGGGGATTTCTTGTTGCGAGTTTTTCTTTCACAGGTCATGTATGGATTACGAATCCAAATTGGGCAGCAGTTATAATTAGAATGGTCCACGTTATGAGTATTGCAGTGTGGCTAGGAGCACTTATTTATTTAGCTCTTGTTATAGCGTGGACAACATTATACAAAATTACATTTGATCAAAAGCGTTTCCGTAAACATTTTAGTATTATTGCTGGTATTTCATTTATTCTAGCATTTCTTTCTGGGGAATTAATTGTGTTTTTACAGACGAGGAATTGGGTACTTTTTAATTTTAATTCAATATGGACGAACCTTTTAAATATAAAGATTCTTACTGTATGTATAATTACAATTGTAGCATGGAGACAAACGAAAACATGGGGTAACGATATTGGAACAGTTAATCGCCGTTTATTGCTCTTAGAAATTGTTCTAGCTATACTCGTATTATTAGCTGGTATTTGGATGAGTCAAGTTTCGTTTCCGGTGAATTCTGTAACAAGCTAAAATTATAATGTTCATAGGAGTTCTGTAATGTCAATCCGTATTAGATTGCTGTTGTCGTATGTTGCGATGGTAATTATTCCAATCGTTTTTTGCGGTATAGCAGTTATTTTAATTAGTGTTACTTTATTTGGTGATATTCGTATTGCAAAAGCAATCATTGGTCTTAATCAAAATAGTCATTCTCTCATTGATAAAGAGCAGGAGGGAGCTATTCGTACAAAAGAAGATGAAGATGATATTTTTAGTAGGTTGAAAATTCTTTCATCGTATGCTCCAGATAAATTGGAGGATATAAATTTTTTAAAGGAAACTGATAAAGAATTAAACGATAATCAAGCAGGATTACTAATTCGAAAAAATGATGAGCTTACATATTCATCCCCATATTTTAAAATCTCTTCGTTTGATAAATACCTACCCGCATTTGAAACGGAAGGACAAAGAAAGGGAATGGATGTGAAAATAGAGGGTAATTCTTTTTACTATAAGCAATTTGATTACTACGATGAAGAGAAGGATAAGGTTAGTATTTTTGTATTTGAGTATGTAAATCCTTTAGAAGAAATGATTAGAGAATTTTTCCCGTATTTCGTATTCTCTTTAATACTTGGGTTAATTATTACGAATGGAATATTAACATATTTTATATCACGGAGTATTATTAAACCATTGCATTCATTAAAGCAGGCAACGGAAAGAATTCAAAAGGGTGATTTAGATTTTCAAGTAAAGCCACTTGCGAAAGATGAAATAGGTGAATTAAGTTTATCGTTTGAAGAGATGCGTGGCAGGTTGAAGGAATCGGTCGAGTTGCAAATGCAATATGAAAAAAATCGTAAAGAGTTGCTTTCAAATATTTCTCATGATTTACGGACGCCAATTACGGCTATTAAAGGTTATGTACAAGGAATTAAAGAGGGTATCGCTCGAACTCCAGAACAATTAGATAAATATTTAACGATTATTTATCATAAAGTGTTTGATATGGATCAATTAATTGACGAGCTTTTTCTCTTTTCAAAACTTGATTTAAAAGAGGAACCGTTTCAATTTGAAGAGGTTGAAATTAATCAATACTTATCTGATTGTATAGAAGAACTACAGCTTGAATTACAAGATAAGGGAATTGCAGTGAGATGGGATGCTCAAAAGGATACTTCTATTTTGGTAAAAGGTGATCGTGAAAAATTACGACGCGTTATTACAAATATCATTTGGAATAGTGTGAAGTATATGGATAAAGAAGAGGGCTATATAGGAATTCGCATGACTGAATCTATTGATTATGTAACGATTTACATAAAAGATAATGGGGTAGGAATAGAAGAGAAGGCGTTGCCTCATATATTTGAAAGGTTTTATCGTGCAGATTATTCTAGAAATTCTAAAACAGGTGGAAGCGGACTTGGTTTGTCAATTGCACATCAGATTATCACACAACATGGTGGTGATATTTGGGTAGAAAGCAAAAAAGGTAAAGGAACGACGCTGGCATTTACATTACAAAAAATCAATTAGAAAAAGGAGAGCATCTTGAAAAGAATTTTAATTATTGAAGATGAAGCAATTATAGCAGAGTTAGAAAAGGATTATTTAGAGGTTGCTGGGTATACAGTAGATATTGATTACTCTGGCGAAAAAGGTTTACAAAGAGTTCTTCTGGAGGATTATGACTTGTTAATTTTAGACATAATGTTACCGGGAATAGATGGATATGAAATTTGTAAACAAGTTCGATTGAAAAAGGACATCCCAATACTTATGGTATCCGCAAAACAAGAGGAAATCGATAAAATTAAAGGGTTAGGTTTTGGAGCAGATGATTATATTATAAAACCGTTTAGCCCGAGTGAAATGGTGGCACGTGTAAATGCTCATCTAGCTCGTTATGATCGTTTAACAGGAAAACGAGAACAAATAAAAGATGAAATTCGTATTCGAGGATTGCTTATTGATAAATCGGCCCGACGTGTATTTGTAAATGGAACTGAGGTCATGCTAACAGGAAAAGAATTTGATTTATTAACTTGTATGGCAGAACATCCAAATCAAGTATTTAGTAAAGATCGTCTCTTTGAAACTGTATGGGGGATGGATGTAATTGGTGATGCAGCAACGGTTGCTGTACATGTGAAAAATATTCGTCACAAAATTGAACTCGATCCATTCGATAAATCATATATCGAGACAATTTGGGGAGTAGGGTATCGTTTTACACAATGAAAAAGGCCAGCAAAAGTGCTGGCCTTTTTTTGCGTAAGTAGATTAAGAAATTACAAACAAGATCCTCCGCTCACATCAATTAATTGTCCAGTAACCCAGCGGCTGTCTGGAGAAGCGAGAAATGCCGCGGTATCGGCAATATCTTCTACTTCACCTAAGCGATTAAAAGCGGAAATGGTAGTAGCGTACTGTTTCATCATTGGGTCGCTCAAGAGTTCCGCATTCATATCTGTTTTAATAAATCCAGGAAGTATTGCATTCACTGTTATTCCTCGTGCTCCGAGCTGTTTTGCTAGTGTGAAAGTCATCGTATTAATAGCGCCTTTCGTCATACTATATGCAACGAAATCAGGTAAAGAAATACGAGTGGCAGCGGATGAAATATTAATAATTCGGCTATTGTCACGTAAACGAGATAGAGCTTGTTGGATGATAAAGAATGGTGCTTTTGCATTTACTGAAACCATTCTATCAAAAAATTGTTCAGTCGTTTCTTCAATAAAAGCACCAGGACCAATTCCAGCGTTGTTTATTAAAATATCGAATTTAGTACTACCAGTTCTTTTTTGTAATTCGTTATCTAAAGAACTATAAAGGGTTTCTACACCATGTAAAGATTCAAGGTTTGCACCGATAGAAAAAGCAGATCCGCCATTTGATTGAATTTCATAAACAGTTTCTTCAGCATCTTCTTTTCGATTTCCGTAATGAATAGCAACTAATGCACCGTCGTTTGCTAAACGTTTTGCAATAGCACGTCCAATTCCTCGGCTTGCTCCTGTAACTAATGCCACTTTTCCTTTTAACATAGTTTTCTCATCTCCTCAAAAAATTTTATATGTTATTAAGTTGTTTTTCTTTATGTAGTAATGCGAACATACTTAAGTAATATATGAGTATGTGTAAGAAGTTCATTCCGATTTTGTTTTGAGAAAAAATAAATAAACTTCTCTTGAATTGATTGAATTTTATTTTTTTTCGGAAAAACATGTTGACAATGAAAAGAACAACGTCCTATAATACGTTTAACAAATAAAAGTTAATTAAGAATTTTCCAACTTCATATGTTACATATGCAAAGAAGAGGAAAGTAGATGGTTATGATCGTTTCAGAGAGCTGCTCCTAGGCTGTGAGAGTAGTAACAATCGAATCATTGAAGATCACCTCGGAGCATCGCTTGCGAAAGGGAAACTGAGTAGAGGGCGACGGCATCGTCTCCGATAAAAGGACGGGGGTCTAATTGGACCTACAAAGCTTATATTTCGCGAGAAGTATAAGGAAGCTGAGTGGTACCGCGAAACTCTCGCCTCAGCAATCAAAGCTACTAAATTGTAGTAGTTGATTGCTGAGGCGAGAGTTTTTATTTTAAAAAATCGAATAAGAGAATGCGTAGAAGAGGAGAGTAAATGATAAAAATTGTTTCAGAGAGCCGCCTAGAAGCTGTGAGGGCGGTAACAATTTCATCATTGAAGATCACCTCGGAGCACTACTTTTGAAACTAGTAAAAAGTAGCGGAGTTGTTTCCGATAGAAAAACAAAAGTCTAATTGGACTTGCAGAGCTTATATTTCGTGAGAAGTGTAAGGAAGCTGAGTGGTACCACGATTCCCTCGTCTCAGCAATGGATTGCTACAAGTATGTATGTAATCGATTGTTGAGACGAGTATATTTTTAAGGTTTATATACTGAATATTCTGTTAAAAATACTCATCTCAGCAATCGATATAGAAATAGATTGCAAAAATAGAGAGAAAAAAAGAGGAGCGATGTGAGATGGGAAACCAGTACATTTATATGAATGGGGAATTTGTAGAAAAGGAAAAGGCAGTTGTTTCAGTATATGATCACGGTTTTTTATACGGAGACGGTGTATTTGAAGGAATTCGTAGTTACGGTGGAAATGTATTTTGTTTAAAAGAACATGTAAAACGATTATATGAATCGGCAAAATCTATTTTACTTACAATCCCATTGACGGTTGAAGAAATGGAAGAAGCGGTTTTACAAACGTTGCAAAAAAATGAGTATGCGGATGCTTACATTCGTTTAATTGTTTCACGAGGAAAAGGTGACTTAGGGCTCGACCCTAGAAGTTGTGTGAAACCGAGCGTTATTATCATTGCAGAACAATTAAAGTTATTCCCTCAGGAATTTTACGATAATGGATTAAGCGTTGTATCTGTTGCATCAAGACGTAATACGCCAGATGCACTAGATCCACGCATTAAGTCAATGAACTACTTAAATAACGTACTTGTAAAAATTGAAGCGGCGCAAGCAGGAGTGCTAGAGGCACTTATGTTAAATCAACAAGGATATGTTTGTGAAGGATCTGGAGATAATGTTTTCGTTGTGAAAGATGGAAAAGTGTTAACACCTCCTTCTTATTTAGGAGCGCTAGAAGGTATTACGAGAAATAGTGTTATCGAGCTATGTGAGCGACTTAATATTCGGTGTGAGGAAAGACCGTTTACTCGTCATGACGTATATGTAGCTGATGAAGTGTTTTTAACAGGAACGGCAGCAGAATTAATTCCGGTTGTAAAAGTTGATTCAAGAGAAATAGGAGATGGGAGACCGGGAAGTGTAACGAAACAATTGACAGAGGAATTTAAAAAGTTAACGAGAGAAAGAGGGGTACGTGTTCCAGGACTGGCGGAGAGCTTACTGTAGATAGGGAGAGGAGTTAATTAAAATGGAGCAGCATACAACATGTGAGAAATTACAGTGTGAAAATGTGACAGGTGCCGGACACGTTATTCAATGTTTGAAAAATTTAGGTGTAACGACTGTTTTCGGTTATCCGGGCGGAGCGATTTTGCCAGTATACGATGCGTTATACGGAAGTGGTTTGAAGCACGTTTTAACTCGTCATGAACAAGCTGCCATTCATGCGGCAGAAGGGTATGCGAGAGCTTCTGGAAATGTCGGGGTGGTCTTTGCTACCTCTGGACCAGGGGCGACAAATTTAGTTACGGGTTTAGCAGATGCTTATATGGATTCGATTCCTTTAGTTGTTATTACAGGGCAAGTTGCAAAACCTCTCATCGGAAAAGACGGATTTCAAGAAGCAGATGTTATCGGGATTACAGTACCTGTTACGAAGCATAATTACCAAGTTCGTGATGTGAATCATTTATCACGTATTGTACAAGAAGCTTTTTATATCGCCGAAAGCGGGCGACCGGGACCAGTATTAATTGATATTCCAAAAGATGTTCAAAATGAAAATGTAACAAATTTTTATAATGAAGTAATTGAGATTCCAGGATACAAAATAGAGCCTATGCCAGACAGTAGGAAGCTTAGAGAGGTGGCTAAAGAAATTTCAAAAGCAAAACGCCCACTTCTTTATATCGGCGGAGGTGTCATTCATGCAGGTGGATCAGATGAACTCATCCAGTTTGCGAGGGAGAATCGTATTCCTGTCGTTTCCACTTTAATGGGAATAGGTGCATATCCGCCGGGAGATTCGTTATTTTTAGGAATGCTCGGCATGCATGGAACGTACGCTGCAAATATGGCAGTAACAGAATGTGATTTATTACTTGCGTTAGGTGTTCGCTTCGATGATCGTGTAACAGGAAAATTAGAACTCTTTTCTCCGCATTCGAAAAAGGTACATATTGATATAGATCCTGCGGAGTTCCATAAAAATGTAACTGTGGAATATCCGATTGTTGGAGATGTGAAAAAAGCATTACACATGTTGTTACATATGCCGATTAATACACAAACAAAAGAATGGCTTACGAAAATCGAGGAGTGGAAAGAGGAATATCCTCTTTCTTACAATCAAAAAGAATGTGAGTTGAAACCACAGCATGTTATTAGCCTAGTAAGTGAATTAACGAACGGTGAAGCGATTGTTACGACAGAAGTAGGACAACATCAAATGTGGGCTGCGCATTTTTATAAAGCGAAAAACCCACGGACTTTTCTAACATCTGGCGGACTAGGAACGATGGGGTTTGGTTTCCCGGCGGCAATTGGTGCTCAGCTTGCAAAAGAAGAAGAACTCGTCATTTGTATTGCAGGCGATGCTTCTTTTCAAATGAACATTCAAGAACTACAAACAATTGCTGAAAATAATATTCCTGTAAAAGTATTTATTATAAATAACAAATTTTTAGGGATGGTAAGGCAATGGCAAGAAATGTTTTATGAAAATCGTTTATCAGAGTCAAAAATCGGATCGCCAGATTTTGTGAAAGTGGCAGAAGCTTATGGAGTGAAGGGATTAAGAGCGACGAATTCAACCGAGGCGAAACAAGTGATGTTAGAAGCAATTGCTCATGAAGGTCCTGTCGTAGTTGATTTTTGTGTAGAAGAAGGTGAAAACGTATTTCCAATGGTTCCGCCAAACAAAGGGAATAACGAAATGATTATGAAGAGGTGGGAAGAATGAGCCATACTTTTTCACTCATTATTCATAACGAGCCAAGCGTCTTATTACGTATAAGTGGGATTTTTGCTCGGCGTGGTTATTATATTTCTTCTTTACATTTAAACGAAAGAGATACTAGTGGTGTTTCTGAAATGAAACTCACAGCAGTTTGTACTGAAAATGAAGCGACATTACTTGTTGATCAGTTGAAAAAATTAATTGATGTACTGCAAGTAAATAAATTATAGGGAGTGTATGGAATATGAAAACGTATTATGAGAAAGATGCAAATTTAGAGTTATTACAAGGGAAAACAATTGCGGTAATTGGTTATGGATCTCAAGGTCATGCGCAGGCACAAAATTTACGTAATTCTGGTGTGGAAGTTGTAGTTGGTGTTCGGCCTGGTAAGTCTTTTGAAGTAGCAAAAGCAGATGGATTTGAAGTAATGTCTGTTTCAGAAGCTGTTCGAACCGCGCAAGTTGTACAAATGCTATTGCCAGATGAACAGCAAGCACATGTGTATAAAGTAGAAGTAGAAGAGAATCTCCGTGAAGGACAAATGTTACTTTTCTCACATGGATTTAATATTCACTTCGGACAAATTAACCCGCCAAGTTACGTAGATGTAGCGATGGTCGCGCCAAAAAGTCCAGGTCATCTCGTTCGGCGTGTATTTCAAGAAGGAAATGGTGTTCCGGCATTAGTAGCAGTACATCAAGATGCAACAGGAACAGCATTAAGTTTAGCTCTTGCGTATGCAAAAGGTGTAGGCTGTACACGTGCAGGCGTAATTGAAACGACATTCCAAGAAGAAACAGAGACGGATTTATTCGGTGAGCAAGCAGTGCTTTGCGGCGGGGTAACGGCACTTGTGAAAGCTGGTTTTGAAACATTAACAGAAGGCGGATATCGTCCTGAAATTGCATACTTTGAATGTTTACATGAATTAAAGTTAATTGTTGATTTAATGTACGAAGGTGGTTTAACGAACATGCGCCATTCTATTTCCGATACGGCAGAGTTCGGAGATTATGTAACAGGGTCGAGAATTGTTACAGATGAAACAAAGAAAGAAATGAAACGAGTACTTACAGAAATTCAGCAAGGTGAATTCGCGAAGAAGTGGATTTTAGAAAATCAAGCTGGGCGACCAACGTATAATGCGATGAAAAAAGCAGAACAAAATCATCAGTTAGAAAAAGTAGGAGCAGAGCTTCGTGAAATGATGAGCTGGATTCACGCACCGAAAGAATTAGTAAAGAAATAGAATAAGAGATTATAAGTGAAAAATACGTAAGAGGGGATTTGACAAGATGAGAAGTGACATGATTAAAAAAGGTTTTGATAAAGCGCCGCACCGTAGTTTATTAAAAGCAACTGGTTTGAAAGATGAAGATTTTGATAAACCGTTTATAGCTATCTGTAATTCTTTTATTGAAATTATTCCAGGTCATAAGCACTTAAATGAGTTTGGGAAACTTGTTAAAGAAGCAGTGCGTGCAGCAGGTATGGTTCCATTTGAATTTAATACAATTGGAGTAGATGACGGTATTGCGATGGGGCATATCGGTATGCGTTATTCGCTTCCGAGTCGTGAAATCATAGCAGATTCAGTAGAAACGGTTGTAAATGCACATTGGTTTGATGGTATGATTTGTATTCCAAACTGTGACAAAATCACACCCGGTATGATGATGGCTGCACTTCGTATTAACATTCCAACTGTATTCGTTTCAGGTGGTCCGATGGCGGCTGGAAAAACATCTAAAGGAGAAGTTGTCGATTTAAGTTCTGTTTTTGAAGGAGTAGGAGCTTATCAATCTGGTAAAATTTCAGAAGAAGAATTAAAGGATATTGAAGATCATGGCTGTCCATCTTGTGGTTCTTGTTCCGGTATGTTTACAGCGAACTCTATGAACTGTTTATGTGAAGTATTAGGTTTAGCTCTTCCGGGTAACGGAAGTATTTTAGCCATCGATCCAAGACGCGAAGAATTAATTAAACAAGCAGCAGAGAAATTAAAGATTTTAATTGAAAGAGATATTAAACCGCGAGACATTGTAACGGAAGAAGCAATTGATGATGCGTTCGCACTTGATATGGCGATGGGCGGTTCAACAAATACAGTGTTGCACACATTGGCGCTCGCGCAAGAGGCTGGATTAGATTACGATATGAACCGCATTGATGCCGTTTCAAGACGTGTACCACATTTATGTAAAGTAAGCCCTGCTTCCAATTGGCATATGGAAGATATTGATCGAGCGGGCGGGATTAGTGCAATTTTGAAAGAGATGAGCCGAAAAGAAGGGGTACTTCATCTAGACCGAATAACGGCTACTGGGCAGACGTTAAGAGAAAACATTGCTCATGCAGAGATTAAAGATAAGGAAGTTATTCATTCTCTCGAAAACCCTCATAGTGAAGAAGGGGGATTACGTATATTAAAAGGAAACCTTGCGAAAGATGGGGCAGTTATTAAAAGTGGGGCAACAGAAGTAAAACGATTTGAAGGACCTTGCGTTATTTTTAATTCACAAGATGAGGCGCTTGCGGGCATTATGCTTGGAAAGGTTAAGAAAGGCGATGTAGTTGTTATTCGCTATGAAGGACCAAGAGGCGGCCCTGGTATGCCGGAAATGTTAGCACCAACATCAGCGATTGCTGGTATGGGATTAGGTGCAGATGTTGCGCTATTAACGGATGGTCGTTTTTCTGGAGCTTCACGTGGTATTTCGGTAGGGCATATTTCGCCAGAAGCAGCTGCGGGCGGAACGATTGCACTTCTCAAGCAAGGGGATATCGTTTGTATCGATGTTGAGGAAAGATTGTTAGAAGTAAGAGTTAGTGATGAAGAATTAGATAAGCGTAAAAAAGAATGGAAACGACCAGAACCGAAAGTGAAAACTGGCTGGCTTGGACGTTATGCACAGATGGTAACATCGGCGAATACAGGTGCAGTTCTAAAAATCCCGAATTTTGATTGAGCCAATTTAAAAGAGATAAGGATGATATGAAATGGTGCAGAAGGTAAAGGAGAGAGTGAAAATTGAAGATATCTTAATGGCTCATAATTGCATGAAAGATATCGTTATTAAAACACCGTTACAACGTGATACAGTTTTATCTGAGAAATATGATTGTGACGTTTATGTAAAAAGAGAAGACTTACAATTAATTCGCTCTTTCAAAATCCGTGGTGCGTACAATTTAATTCAAAGTTTATCGAAAGAACAATTACAAAACGGTGTTGTTTGTGCAAGTGCAGGTAATCATGCACAAGGAGTTGCTTATACGTGCAATTTATTGAAGATTCCGTCAAAAATCTTCATGCCAACAACGACGCCTAAACAAAAAGTATCGCAAGTACAATTTTTCGGTGGTGATTTTGCAGAAATTGTATTAGTTGGTGATACATTTGATAGCTCTTTCCAAGAAGCGCAGCGCTATTGTGAGGATAATAGAATGACGTTTGTTCATCCGTTCGATGATTCGTATGTTATTGCTGGTCAAGGAACAGTGGCAGTTGAAATTATGCATGATATGGAGAAACCAGTTGATTATATCTTTACAGCAATCGGCGGTGGTGGATTAGCATCAGGTGTTGGTACATATGTTAAAGGTGTTAGTCCTGCTACAAAGATCATTGGTGTAGAGCCAATGGGAGCTGCATCTATGAAAGAGGCTTTTCTTCAAAATGAAAATGTCGCATTGGAGAAAATAGATAGTTTTGTTGATGGGGCAGCTGTTAAAAAGGTAGGGAAGTTAACATTTGAAACTTGTAAAGATGTAATTGATGATATTGTTTTAGTACCAGAAGGAAAGGTTTGTACGACGATTTTAGAACTGTATAAGAAAAATGCAATTGTAGCTGAACCGGCTGGTGCACTATCTATTGCAGCGCTTGATTTATATAGAGATGAAATAAAAGGTAAAACAGTTGTATGTACGCTAAGTGGTGGAAATAATGATATTGATAGAATGCAAGAAATGAAAGAACGTTCGCTCATTTACGAAGGGTTAAAGCATTATTTTATCATTGAATTCCCGCAGCGTTCAGGTGCGCTAAGAGAATTTCTTGATAAAGGGTTAGGGCCAGAAGATGATATTACGCGCTTTGAGTATATTAAGAAGCATAATAAAGAAAATGGCCCAGCACTAGTCGGAGTAGAGTTAAAACATAAAGAGGATTATGAGCAATTAATTACTCGTTTTAAAGAAAATAATATTCAATTTATGGAGCTTAATAAAAATCCTGTTTTGTTTGATTTACTTATTTAATAGAAGGAAAGAGTTAGCACCCAAATAAAAAAGATAGATACAAGCGGGGAAATATAATGCTTGTTCTATCTTTTTTAAAGTTAAACTAGATACTCATTAAATTCAAGAAGAATAAAGCTAGCTAACCAAAAAAATATCGCAATGCGAATAATTACATACATTGTAAATTCAAAGGGAGTAAGATTTCGCTCTCGCTTTATTTTTTTAAATAGTCTCACAGAATAAAAGGAACATAAAAGTAGGATTGCTATAGACATTTTATAGATGTTTTCTAAGAGGTTTATATTTTCTAATAAGTCTTTTAGCATATTCATCACCTATCCTCTAATGTATGTTACAGAGAAATTTATCTTGCGCTGTCTAGTTGCGTTTATTTTTTATTTCCCCTGCTTCATCAATTTCTACGTCAGTTGAAATCGTTTGTAAATATTGTAGAGCTTTTTTCTTTTCTTCCTCATTTACAGGGGAAACTTGGTTGTTGCGAATGATGTAAGGATTGAATGACATTTGGACATCCTTTCCTTTAAAAGTTAAAGTTAATACGCCAGTTTCGGCGCTTTTCCCGCTCACATAACTTGGGAATAAAAAGTTTCCTAATGAGTAAGCGATAGGAACTTTATTATAATACTCAAATCCTTGTAGCCAATGTGGGTGACTTCCGACAATCGCGTCAGCTCCTGCTTCAACCATTTTAGGTACATATTGTTTTTGGTATTCTACCGGACGATTGGATTTTTCAACGCCCCAATGCATATAGACGATTAAATAGTCTGCATCTTTCTTTTGCTCTTTAATTGTTTTTGTTACAAGATTTAAATCATATCCGTTCGCAACGCCAGGTTTGTCACGAGCTACCCAATTCGTATCAGGCATAAATCGAACGAAGGAAAGAAATTTGAACTTTTTCCCTTTTACAGTAATTTCTCGTGCGGTATAGGCATCCTTTTCATTCTTTCCGGCTCCAATGTATGGGAACTTTAATTTTTCTACGTGAGAAATCGTGTCTAATAATCCATCTTGCCCATAATCAAGTGTATGGTTATTCCCGATATTTACGATGTCATATCCAGTGTTTTTTATAGCTTGTAGTGTGGATGGATCACTTTTAATCCAAAATAGTTGCCCAGGTGCTTTTTTTTCTCTCGTTGTAAATGCTGACTCTAAATTAACGAAAGAAATATCAGCTTTTGTTATTTCTTCTTTTACATGTTGGAATGGATAATCAGCCCCGTTTTTTTCGATTACAGGACGTAATTGCCAATCGAACATAGTATCACCAGAGAAGGTGAGTGTAATTTCCTGATCTTCTATTTTCTTTTCACTTGTTGAAGCGGTTTTACTAGATTTGTTTTGCAAATCGGGTTTGTCTTTCGCTTTTGAAGTAAAAGAGTAGTTAATTAATAAAACAATTGGTGTAATGCAAAAGGCTATTAACAGAAATCGTTTTAGTAAAGTTTTCATAAATACCGTCCCTTTTGAGTTTATACCGCAATTTGTGGGCAGTAAAACTCGCGCTAGTTAAAGTTTCACTTTATGTATAACTACAAAAAATTGCGGTTTATGTAGTGAAAAACATTTGTTAATATTCTCAATATTAAGTTAACATATAGATAACCTGTAAATCAATGTATAAACCAAAATATAGAAATAAAGAATTCGAAGGGTGAAGAATGAGAAATGGTTATATTAGGAGCAGTTGTAAATGGGGTTTGTATTATATTTGGTACTTTACTAGGTAAATTATTTAGTAGAATTCCAGAAAGTATGAAGGGAACAATTATGCATGCAATCGGTTTAGCGGTTACTGTGCTTGGACTTCAAATGGCATTGAAAAGTGAAAATTTTCTTGTTGTCATACTAAGTTTAGTTATTGGTACCGTCATCGGGGAATGGCTACAATTAGAGGGGAAATTAAAACAGTTAGGAGATTGGCTAGAAAATAAAGTTGGATCGAAAGGGAAAGGGAGCATATCAGAAGGTTTTGTAACAGCTACTTTAATTTTTGCAATTGGTGCGATGGGGATACTTGGTGCACTCGACAGCGGGATTCGCGGCAATCATGATATTTTATTTACAAAGGCGATTATCGATGGATTTATTTCTATTATATTAACGACAACTTTAGGAATTGGTGTAGTATTTTCGGCGATTCCAGTTATTTTATACGAAGGAGGGATTGCGGTTTTTGCAACACAAATTAATAGTTTGGTCCCGAAAGAATTAATGAATCAATTTATAGTGGAAATGACAGCTACAGGTGGTATTATGATAGCCGCTATTGGATTGAACTTACTTGGTATTATTAAAATTAAAGTGGCAAATTTACTGCCAGGTATATTGGTAGTTGGAATAATTGTTTCACTTATTTATGGTTACGGTTTAATAGTAAAGTAATAGGGGGTGGAGATACATATGGAGGAGTATAAATTTACAAAACGTGTTCATAACATATTGAAGATTGCAGCAGAAGAGGCAGAAAGTAATATCATTCAACCAGCTCATCTGCTTATAGGCATGTGTAAAGAAGGTGCTGGAGTTTGCAGCGAGTTGTATATGTATTTGTTTCGTAACGTGGGTACGGATTTTTTAGAAAAACTTTCATTACGAAAACAATACGATTTAACGGATCAAGAGTATAAAAAAATAGGACAATATAAGGTATCTTATAAGGTGCTAGAAATTTTACAAATAGCGAAGAAACGTATGGAACGTTTTCAGCAAGTAATAATGAATGAAGGGCATGTTATATATGCACTATTTCGTGTAAATACGTTTATTGAAAATGCACAAATACAAAGAGATATATTACATATTATAGCTGAGCCAAGAGATTTAGCGGTTGATCTAAAATGTTTTGTTCCTACTTATAATGATTTAACTTGTACTGTTAGAAAGGCTAGCTCTTCTGATTTCGAAAAATTAGCAAGTTTTGTTGAGGCGGAATTTGGTGAACGTTGGCTGCATTCGATAGCGTATGGATTTCGTACATATAAAGATAATTTACCTATTTATATAGCAGAACAAGAAGAAGCGATAGTAGGCTTCGCTTGTTATGATGTAGTGAGAGGAAAGAAGGGATTGTTTGGTCCAATGGGCACAGCGAAACAAAATCGAGTGAAAGGTGTAGGGAAGCAATTGTTACATCGTTGTTTACATAGTATGAAGCAAGAAGGATATGAATACGTAATTATTGGACAAGCAGGTCCGATTGAGTTTTATGAGCGAAATTGTGATGCGCGTTTAATACCGTTAGAGAATAAGTAACCAACTCCATATAGGGGAGTTGGTTTTTTTATGAAAATAATGTAAAGATGTAGTGGTTTTTACTAGAAAATAGCGGGTTTTGTAGTAAATCTTACAAATAAAGCAAATTACTAAACTTTTTACAAGAAAGGGTGTAGAATGGGTATCTAAAGAAAGAAGGTGTGAAAATGGCCAGCTGGAAACGAAATTTAATGATTTGTTGGCTAGGTTGTTTTACCACTGCAGCCGGTATGAGTTTAGTAATTCCTTTTTTATCTTTTTATATTGAGGAATTAGGAGTAACTGGCACTTCTAGTATTGCACAGTGGTCGGGACTTGCATTTGGTATAACATTTTTAATGGGTGCGATCGTATCACCAATATGGGGAAAGCTGGGTGATATACATGGACGGAAATTGATGCTTATTCGTGCGAGCCTAGGTATGGCGATTATTATGACGCTTATGGGATTTGTAACGGATGTGTATCAATTAGTAGCACTAAGATTTTTAATGGGAGCAGTATCTGGTTTCCTTTCAACGGCGATGACATTTATTGCAGCAGAAACTCCGAAAGAACATTCAGGTTGGGCAATCTCCACAATTTCAACAGGTGGCGTGAGCGGTTCTTTACTTGGCCCATTACTTGGTGGTTATTTGTCTGAGTTAATTGGAATGCGCCATGTTTTTCTTGTTACAGGAGCTTTTTTATTCCTTTCTTTTCTCATCGTTTTTTTCTTCCTACATGAAGAGAATCACTCCGCTCAAGCAAAAAAAGTACAACAGAAAAAAGTATGGACGATGGTTCCAGCAAAGCATTTAATTATTAGTTTATTTGTAACAACATTTATTATTCAACTTGCGAACATGTCAATTCAACCTATTATTACATTGTATGTAAAGAATTTAGAAGGCCCAGGAACAGCTCATATTGAAATGATTGCAGGCGCAGTCATGTCTGCGACAGGTTTAGCGATTATTATGGCAGCTCCTAAGTTAGGTAGATTATCAGATCATATCGGTCCTCAAAAAACGTTAGTTGTAGCGTTGTTTGCTGCAGGAATTATTTTTATTCCGCAAGCATTTGTAACCTCAGCTTGGCAACTATTAATTCTTCGCTTTTTATTAGGTATTGCACAAGCAGGACTATTACCTTCCGTACAAACTCTACTAAAACAACATACACCAACCCATGTAACGGGAAGAATATTTGGGTATAATCAATCGTTTCAGTTTTTAGGAAATATGATTGGACCAGTACTTGGTGGACAAATTGCAGCACATGCGGGCTTCCAATATGTTTTCTTTTCTACTTCATCACTATTATTTATTGCGTGCATTTGGGTTTATTTTCACAATAAGAACGAAGAGGTATCAGAGAAACGACATTTGGAAGTTAGTTAACTAAGTGAATGAAAAAGAAAAAGGATGAAGCAACGATTGCTTCATCCTTTTCTTTAAAATTGGAGACAAAGATAGCTTAATGTACCAAGCTCGTAACTACGGTGAATGACTTCACCGTTATTATCGCCACTTCCCATAGCGATAAATAAAGGAACAAAATGCTCTGCTCTTGGTACTGCTAGTTGTGCATGAGGGGCATTTTTCTCCCAATTAAATAATGCATCTTTATCAGTAGTCTGCATATGTTTAATAATCCAATCATCAAATTCAATTGCCCATTGTTCGGGTGTCGTTTGATTCCATTTTAAAGCTCGTAAATTATGAACGGTAACACCGCTCCCGATTACTAAAATATCTTCTTGCCTAAGTCCTTTTAGTGCTTCTCCAATTTCAAATTGTTCTTTTGCAGGAAGGAATGGATTGACTGATATTTGGACGACAGGAATATTTGCTTCTGGATACATGCGGTGCAAGAGTGTCCATGAGCCATGATCTAAACCTCTCGTCATATTATGATGGACTGGAATACCTTTGTTTTTAAATTTTGTTTCTAACATAGATGCAATGTTAGAAGAGCCTTTCGCACGATATTTAATTTCATATAACTCAGGAGGAAAACCTCCAAAATCATAAATTGTTTCATATTCGTTATCTGATGAGGAAATCGTTAATACTTCACTTTCCCAGTGAGCAGTAAAAATAACAATTGCTTTCGGTTTATATGTTTCTCCAAGTGTTTTTAAAAAACTTGTATATTCTGTATCTTGAATAGCAAGCATCGGTGATCCGTGTGCTAAAAATAATGATGGCATCATAATAGAAACCTCCCAAAAATATAATAATTACTTTATGTAAGTTACTATATAATTTTATTTTAAATTCGTCAACATAATAGTTATAGAGCTAATTGGAAAAGTGCAGTATTTGTCATAATGAAAGCAATTGCATATAATACATAATAAGAATAATGAATGGATATTCATTTTTTGATATACATAATAGAGTTGGGGGCTGACGAAATGAACGTACAGGAAAGTTTCGTTACGGCATTGGATGGATCGGAAATTTATTTACGTAAGTGGCTACCAGAAAGAGATCCGCGAGGGATTATTCAAATTGCACATGGTATGACAGAACATGCAGGTGTTTATACAGACTTTATTGCTGCTTTATTAGAAGCAGGGTATGGTGTTTATGCGCATGATCATAAAGGTCATGGGAAAACAGTGAAAAGAGAAGAAGATTATGGTCATTTTGAACCAAATGTAGGTTGGAATGAGGCTGTGTCTGATGTTATTTTTGTATCAGAAACGATAAGAAAAGAGCAGACATGCCCGTTGTTTTTACTTGGACATAGTATGGGTTCTTTTTTATCAAGACGTGCTGTACAACTTAAAGGTGGATTATATGATGGATTCCTTATTTCAGGAACTGGTGGGAACCCGGGATTCTTAGGAGTCATTGGTCATAAAGTAGCGACAATCGAGATGAAACTACGCGGGGCAAAAACGAAAAGTCCGATGCTAAACTTTTTATCTTTCGGAAATTTCAATTCGCACTTTAAACCAAATCGTACGAAATTTGATTGGTTATCTTCAGATAATAATCAAGTTGATAAATATATTGCGGATCCTTTATGTGGATTTATTTGTACAACAAGTTTTTATCGTGAATTATTTTCTGGGGTATTAGAAGTAAATAAACTAGAAGAGTTTAAGAAAACACCGAAAAACCTTCCAATACATATTTTTTCAGGAAATCGTGATCCTGTTGGGGATATGGGGAAAGGTGTAAAAGAAGTATATGAAAATTATAAAAAATGTGGCGTGAAAGATGTAACATTGCGTCTATATGAAAATGGAAGACATGAAATGTTCCATGAAGTAAATCGAGATGAAGTATTTCAAGATTTGATTTCTTGGTTAGATGGACATATTGTATGAGAAGAAACCTCACTTTTTTCAAGTGAGGTTTCTTTAAGGAGACGGAGGAATAGTTATGAGTGAATTTGTAAATAAAGAGTATATAGAAATAGATTTTCAAGATGTTTTGATTAAAGAAGAGGAATTGAAAAATTGTACTTTCATAAAATGCCGTTTTAGAGGGATAGATGCATCGGAAGTTTCTACTGAAAATTGTAATTTTATAGAATGTGATTTTACCGGTGCTCTATTTAACGCTTCTATCCATCAAGGAACTACATTTGCGAATTGTAAGTTTGTTGGTGTGAATTTATTCGTATCGAAGTTTGAAGAATGTAAAATGACTGGCTCTGATTTTGAAGAAGCGAATTTAGATGGAATAACTATAATATCGGGCGATTGGTCATATACGAATTTAAGGTTCGCGAACTTAAGTAAACAAATGTTAAAGGGTATACGTTTAATTGAAGCTGACCTATATGAATGTAATTTAGAAAAAGCAGATTTACGTGAAGCAGATTTAACAGGTGCACAATTAGGTAAGGCGAAACTTAGTGGTGCAGATTTAAAAGGGGCGGTAGTTGATAGAATTGATTTTACAAGTTTTGATTTAAAAAATGTGAAATTAGATATAGCGCAGGCAGTTGCAGTAGCAAGATGTTATGGGGCTAAGGTGAACTAAATAATCTGTAAAACCGTTCAAATTGCTGAACGGTTTTATAAATCATAATAGTAGTATAATAGTAAATGAGGTGTTAATAATATGGAAGATAAAACATTAGGTATACTACTAGATGTTGTTGGGGAATTATTTTCAGATGAAATATCAATCGCCGTTTCAAATACGAAAGAATATATTTACTATCGACCAAGCAAACGAATTGATTTAAAGATTAGCACCGGAGATCCTATTAAGGAAGGGACGATTGCTCATAAAGCAATGATAACGAAGCAAAAAGCCTCTGAGTTTATTAACCGAGATGTTTTCGGTATTCCTTATCATGGAATGGCCGTACCTTTTTCAAATAATGGCAAGATTGAAGGTTGCGTGACGGCAATTTATCCCGCTTTAACGGATGGTAAGTCGGTCGTTACTTTAAAAACAACAGACGGCTGGGTTCCAGTTCCTTTCTCAAAGGTCATGTATTTAGAAGCTAAAGATAAAAAGACGTATGTGAATTCAGAAGAGTTAACAGGAACACATAAGTACTCGCTACAAGAATTCGAATACTTGCTGCCGAAAGATTCTTTTATTAGATGTCACCGTTCTTTTATTGTAAATGTTAATCATATTAAAGCGATTTACCCTGATACGCATTCTACTTTTTTACTTTCTATGGATAACGGAGAGAGGGTACCAGTGAGTCAATCATATGCTAGCTATTTTCGTAAGCTTCTAGGATTCTAAATGTTTCTGCTTTAGAACCTAGATTCGCTGTTTTATCTGAATTTTCGGCATTGTGTAAGAAAATTCCTATTTTGATACTGTTAATGTGTGAAATAATTATGAATATTCATTAAGAGAGGGATTACATATGGAGAATAATTTAGATAGAATTAGGGATCAACGTTTAAAAGATCGAGTAGTTACACCTGAAGAAGCAGCTTCATGGATTGAAAGTGGAATGACTTTAGGTTTAAGTGGATTTACACGCGCTGGGGATGTAAAAGCAGTCCCATTTGCACTTGTAAACCGAGTGAAGAATGATAAATCTTTTAAAGTGAATGTTTATACAGGGGCTTCCTTAGGTTCGGATGTAGATAAATTATTTGCTGAGGCAGGAATTTTAGGGAAAAGATTGCCCTTCCAAGCTGATGCGACTATGCGAAAAGGAATTAATAACGGAGACTTTTTATTTGTGGATCAGCACTTATCTCATACAGCAGAGTTACTCCGTGCTGACGTTATGGATATAGATGTCGCTATTTTGGAAGCGGTTGCGATTACTGAAGATGGCATGATTATTCCAACCACTTCAATTGGAAATTCCTTAGCATTCTCCTTACATGCTAAGTCCATTATTATTGAAATGAATATGGCTCAATCTACGCAACTAGAGGGGCTACATGATTTATATGAACCAGGTAAACAAGGGGAAAGACTCCCAATTCCGCTCGTAAAAACGGATGATCGAATTGGAACAATCGGTATTCCGATTGATGCTGAAAAAGTGAAGGGAATTGTGTTTACGAATCAACTGGATTCGCCATCGACAATTGTTCCTCCAGATGAAGAAACTGTCATTATGGCACAGCATTTAATAGAGTTCCTTCGAGAAGAGGTTAAAGTAGGTCGATTAACAAATCGTTTAGCGCCGTTACAATCTGGAATTGGTTCAGTTGCTAATGCAGTATTGCACGGTATGCTAGATTCGGAGTTTGAAAATTTAGAAGTGTATTCTGAAGTTTTACAGGATGCGGTCTTTGATCTAATGGATGCTGGGAAAGTCAATTTTGCTTCCTGCTGCTCCATCACGCTTTCTGAAGAGAAAATGCAACAAGTATTTTCTAACTTTGAAAAATATCGTGATAAATTAATGATGCGCCCGCAAGAGATTTCTAATCATCCTGAAATCATTCGTCGCCTTGGATTAATCTCGATTAATACTGCTTTAGAATTAGATATATACGGAAATGTTAATTCTACTCACGTTTTAGGTACAAAAATGATGAACGGTATTGGTGGTTCTGGCGATTTTGCAAGAAATGCGCGTTTAGCTATCTTTGTTACTAAATCGATTGCAAAAGGCGGCAACATTTCAAGTATCGTTCCTTTCGTTTCGCATGTAGACCATACGGAACACGATGTAGATGTTATCGTCACTGAACAAGGGTATGCGGACTTAAGAGGACTAGCGCCAAGAGAAAGAGTGGAACTAATTATTGAGAATTGCGTACATCCAATGTATCGTGACCAGCTAAGAGCTTATTTCGAAGAAGCACAAACAAGAGGTGGACAAACCCCTCATGTTTTAGAAAAAGCTTTTTCTTGGCATACGAATTATGCTAAAAATGGAACAATGCTTGAAGCAGTAGTAGAAAATATATAGTTATGTAGTATAAAAATAGTAAAACAAATGACTCTCAATATAATATGCCATAAAGGTTAAAAGAAAAAGAACGTCAATTTTCAGGAATGGCGTTCTTTTTCTTTTCAAAAATTGTTACCTATAATAAAGATTTATAAAAGTAATCTCTTATTTACGGAAATAAGAGGTTTTTTAAATTACTTTTCGAATCATTTTAAGAGTTTATATATTGAATGTGAGGAGAAAGAATCATGAAGATAAGAAAAGCGTTATTAAGTGAAGTAAATGAATTAAGTGAACTCGCACTACATTCAAAAGCAACGTGGAACTATAGCGAAGAATTCATACTTGCTTGTAAGGAAGATTTAACAATTACCGATGAGTACATAAAAAATAATTTTGTATATGTTTTAGAAAACGATAATACGATGATTGGATTTTTTTCATTTTTACGTAATGAAAATGCTCTCGATTTCCTATACATTCATCCTCGTTACAAAGGGAAAGGGTACGGGAAAATACTTTGGGAGTATGTAATAGAAAAAGCAAATGAACTAGGAATAAAAAGTTTTACAATTGATAGTGATCCGAATGCAAAAGGGTTTTACTTGAAGATGGGAGCAAAGTTAATCGGGGAAACACCATCAACGGTTTTTAAGGAGCGATTACTGCCTCTTTTGAAATATGATGTGTAAAACAATTAATAGTAGGAGAAGCTGAAAATGGATCATATAAAGAGAAAAAGAATATATGAAGCACTAATAAAATCGTGGTCGATTGAAACGAGTTCAAAGTGGACAAGTGAAAATCCAGCAAAGGGACAGTGTGGTGTAACGGCTTTAGTCATTCAAGATATATGCGGAGGGCAAATCAAGAAGACAAAAATAGGAGAGGTGTGGCACTTTTATAACTGTATAGATGGGAAGAGGCTTGATTTTACAGGGGCTCAATTCAATAGAGAAATGGATTATATGGATGAGAAATCAAATCGGGAAGAAGCATTTGCGGATACAAATGAAAAACAATATAGCATTTTGAAGGAAAAGATAATGAAAGAATTCAAATTATCTTTTGACTCTTAATCTTTAATAAGTTACTATAATGGTGGTAACTTATTAAAGGGAACTTCATAGAGTTGAAAGGGGAAATACTTTTGAAAACAACTTATGTAAACGCTACAATCGTAACGATGAATGAAAAAAACGAAGTGATAGAAAATGGATATATCATTGTAGAAAATGATCAAATTATAGATGTAAAGAGCGGAGAATTCGCTAATGATTTTGAAGTAGATGAAGTAATTGATATGAAAGGAAAGTGGGTTTTACCAGGGCTTGTAAATACACATACACACGTTGTAATGAGTCTCTTAAGAGGTATTGGCGATGATATGTTATTACAACCATGGCTGGAGACGAGAATTTGGCCACTTGAAAGTCAGTTTACGCCAGAGCTTGCGGTTGCTAGTACGGAATTAGGATTACTTGAAATGGTGAAAAGTGGTACAACATCATTCTCTGATATGTTTAATCCAATTGGAGTAGATCAAGATGCAATTATGGAAACGGTATCAAAGAGTGGGATGCGAGCTGCTGTTTCAAGAACTTTATTTAGCTTCGGAAAGAAGGACGATGAGAAGAAAGCGATTGAAGAAGCTGAAAAATATGTGAAGCGTTACTATAACGAAAGTGGTATGTTAACTACGATGGTTGCGCCGCATAGTCCATATACATGTTCTACAGAACTGTTAGAAGAGTGTGCTCGTATTGCAGTAGAAAATCAAACGATGGTTCATATTCATCTTTCGGAAACAGAGCGTGAAGTACGTGATATTGAAACACAGTACGGAAAACGTCCAGTAGAATATGCAGCAAGTTGCGGTTTATTTAAACGCCCAACAGTTATTGCACACGGTGTAGTATTAAATGAAAATGAGCGTGCATTTTTAGCAGAACATGATGTTCGAGTAGCTCATAACCCGAATAGTAATTTAAAACTAGGTTCTGGTATAGCGAATGTAAAAGCGATGCTAGAAGCAGGAGTGAAAGTAGGAATTGCAACAGATAGTGTGGCATCTAATAACAATTTAGATATGTTTGAAGAAATGCGTATAGCGACTTTACTACAAAAAGGTATTCATCAAGATGCAACAGCATTACCAGTTGAAACGGCTCTTACACTTGCGACTAAAGGAGCTGCTGAAGTAATCGGCATGAAACAAACAGGATCACTTGAGGTTGGAAAGTGTGCCGATTTTATTACGATTGATCCGTCTAATAAGCCGCATTTACAACCAGCAGATGAAGTGTTATCACACCTTGTATATGCCGCTAGTGGAAAAGATATAAGCGATGTAATTATTAACGGAAAACGTGTCGTTTGGAATGGTGAATGTAAAACGTTAGATGAAGAGCGTATTATATTTGAAGCGAGTCGTTATAAACGAGGTTTACAAAGATAGGTAATTATATGTAGTTGAAAAAGCTATCCTTTTTTAAAAGGATAGCTTTTTTCTTGAACGAATAAATATTCAAAAGAATGTCGCATCTTTCTGTTCATATTTCTGCTATAATATATAACGCTTTATAATATTTTATACTTAAGGAGAACAATTCATGAAGCAAAAAAAGAGCCATTTAATGGTAATGGCACTTGTTACAACTTTATTATTAACAGCTTGTAATAATAAAGCGAATAAAAGTGATGCAGAAGCTAAAAAACAAGTGTTAAATGTAACAGTATCAGAAGAAATTCCTTCTCTTGATACTGCGAAAACGATGGATGGTACATCAGCGCACGTTATGCAAAACATATTTGAAGGTTTGTATGTATTAGATGATCAAGATCAGCCTATTCCAGCGGTAGCAAAATCGTTTAAAAGAAGTAAAGATGGTAAAAAATATACATTTGATTTGCGTAAAGATGCAAAATGGTCAAATGGAGACAGTGTGACAGCAAATGATTTTATGTTTGCGTGGAAACGTGCAATTAAACCTGAAACAGCATCTCAATATGCGTACATGCTCTTTCATGTGAAAAATGCGAAAGAAATTAATAAAGGAACAATGCCTCTTGATACACTTGGGGTTAAAGCAATAAATGATTATACGTTAGAAGTGGAACTCGAACAGCCAATTCCGTATTTTTTACAGTTGTTAGCACTGCCGATTTACTTACCACAGCATGAATCATTTTTGAAAGAACAAGGAAAGAATTATGCATTGGAACCTAGTAATCTCATATATAACGGGCCATTTGTATTAGAGAAGTGGAAGCATGAACAAGAGTTTCAATTAAAGAAGAATGCTACATATTGGGATCAAAAGAAAGTGAAATTAGACGAAATAAACTTTCAAATTGTAAAAGATACAATGACGGTTGTTAATTTATACGAAGCTGGTGATTTGGATCGAGTGCCTATTAATTCTCAATTTGTAGACAAGTATAAGGGAAGTAAGGACTTACATATGTCGAGCGATTCAGGAATTGCTATGCTACGTTTTAATGAAAAAAATAGTGCGTTAGCAAATAAAAAGGTGCGTCAATCTATTTCATTCGCGTTAAATAAAGAAGATTTCGTTGCTCACTTTATTAATAACGGGGCAAAACCTGCAAGCGAACTTGTACCGGCTGGTCATATAAATGAAGAGACTGGCAAAGATTTTAGAAAAGAAAACGGAGATCTTTCTTCATATGATTTGCAAAATGCGAAAAAGATTTGGGAAGAATCGAAAAAAGAGCTTGGAGTAGAACAAGTAAACCTAGAGTTTTTAACGTTTGAACAAGATAATGCAAAACGTATAGCAGAATATATAAAAGGTGACTTAGAAAAGAATTTGCAAGGATTAACGATACAAATTAAACAACAGCCATTTAAGCAAAAATTACAGTTAGAACAAACAGGAGATTACGATATATCTATGGCAAATTGGGGACCGGATTATAAAGACCCAATTAGTTATTTAGAACTCTTTACGACGGATAATCAGAATAACAAAATGAATTATTCTAACCTTCACTACGATGAATTAATAAAGAAAGCGAAAAGCGATTTTGTACTAGATCAAAAGAAAAGATGGGAAGCATTGCAAGAGGCCGAGCGTATTCTGCTAGAGGATGCTGCAGTTGCACCGCTTTATCAAATGGGATCAGCCTACGTACAAAAGGATTATGTAAAAGGAATTGAGAAGCATCAATTTGGTGGTGTTTATACGTATAAGAATGCTTATATCGCTAATGAATAAATACAAAAAACCTTACTTTTTAAAAAGTAAGGTTTTTTTAAAGAGTACATGGAATAAGGGAATACAGTACAAATCAGCATAAAAACAATCTCTTGTTGTAACTATGTTTGTTTTTAATTATATAAAAAATATTAAATTATATATTTTGTCATTGATATACTTAAAAGGTAAATGAGGTATTAAGATGAATCGATAGCGATGTTTGTGTATAATTATTTGAGTATTATAAAAATAAGGGAGCTTAAGTATTTGAATTGAACGGGCTTTTTCTATATGAATTAATTGGTATGTATAATACTTGGGGATATTAATTTGGGAATCTAGGGGGATCCTTTGAAGCTAGAAAAAGCAGAGTCAAATTCCATGTACCATTAGGTCCTGATGTAGGTTTATGGGATTTGGTTTAGAAGTTAATGTTAAGGAATAAAGGGGATAATTAGTATGAAAAAGAAAATAAAAAGATTTAAATATTTTATGGTTGTATTAGCCTGTATTGCAATTTTGGGTACAATTTTACCTAATGCATTAGATCCAAATGAAACATTAGCAGGTAACATCTCAGTTGCAGTTTTTGGTACAATGGGTACTTGTTTATTATTTTCTATTACTTATTTTATTATAAAAACAGTTATTTTAAGAGGTGGGAAATAAGATGGTACAAAATTTAGAGTTAGAAATTTAATTCATATACATAAAAAAGGAGAATTTCTATGAAATTACTACGTTTATTTATGATTCTCACTCTTGTTGTATTGTTAAGCGCATGCAATACAGCAACACAAGTCACAAAGGTTCAAAAAAATGGCGAAACGACTTTAAAAATTGGTTCGTTGCAAGGGTATTACGATGTGCAAACGATTAAAGCTGAAAAAGGAAATGTGGAAATTCCTTATGAAGCAGCCGTTGAAGAAGGTACGATTTTATTGCAAGTTACAAAAGGTGATAAGGTTATTTATGAAGAAGAAGTCACTTCTCAACAAGAAGGTCTGCTTTCTTTTGAAGCGCCAAAATCCGGATCATATGATTTAATTGTACGAGTGAAGGGTGAAAAAGAGAAAGCAAAAGAAATTCAAATACATACTAAGCTATGAAAAAATGGCAAGTGGAGTGCACCCGCTTGCCGTTTCTATTTTCGGTTGATTCTATCACAACAAATGTTTATTAATGTAAGAAATGCTTCGCTGCGTCCTGCTGTTTATTCCGCCGAAATTCCTGATGAAGTTAAAATAAGAGATGAACAAAAGAATGTGTTACAAACTTGGCATGTTAGAAACGAAATTGATAACTCTCTTTTACATGATAAAAAGACTCGGTTTGATGCATTTGTATTTGAAAGAGATATAGATGGTAAAGGGGGCATAAGGTGATAATCTTTTTAGAGAAGATATCCCAGACCATACTACTGAAATTGATTATATATGGGGGTAAATAAGGTGAAAAATATTGAGATTCTAAATAAATACATTGAAGGGTTTTCTAATATTCTCCCTACGTGGTTAAAGTATCTAATCGAGGCAGAGGAGATACATCAAAACTATGAGAATGTACAAGTACTTGGTGAATTAAAAACAGATGCGGTGTTGTACTATGTACACCGTACGCTGCAAGTGTTAGATGGATTGTCTTTAGATGAAGAAGCGTATCGCATTATTGAAAAAGTACTAACGTATAGTGAGCTTGCAAAGGTAGGCTCTTTAAAACAGCGAGAGAAATGGAAGAAGAACGGAATCAATCTATTGGTACATAACGAGGGTTCTGCTGATATCTTTAGTGATATTCAGTTTATCGAACATATAGAGACAAACTTAAACTCTACTGAGTATTTGTTTGTTCGAGATTTAATTAGAACACATGGATTAATCGGGCAGTATATCCGCGGAGAGGCTCGTTTGAACTCTCATATTGATTTAATTGACACATATAAAGAAGAATACGGAGACGTTAGGTTAAAGGAGATTCTATACTATCTTAATCAATGTATTATTGAAGGTGTATCAAAATCTTTGTGGAGCGAAGTAAAGAACGATGTGAAGATTACAATTGATGGGCTATTTGATGGTTATGTGGAGCCATTTACTTCTCGTGTACATAGACTCACGCCAAAACATAAGGAGTCAGTATTTGAAAAAGATATAATTATGGGGAGCGAGAAGAGAAACGTTCAAACATTTTTATCTGATAAGGATTTGTGGTATGTAGAACCGTCTATGCATGCCCTTAGCTTCGAGGATATTTGGACAGTTTTTGTTATGTTAAAGAACGAGATAGGAACTAGAAAGGTTCAACATATCCATTTCGAGAAATTGATGCAGCAGTTGCACTATGATTTCAAAGGTGAGAAGAAGGACAATGTGTATCGTAAGCGGGTTATTGAGAAGTATCTACGGGAGTACCGTGAGAACGAGAAGCCGGATACAACACATGTTTCTTTTGAGATTAAAGTCGATGAAGATATGAAGACTGCGTATGTGTCGTTTCAGTTTTCTGCTGTAGGTGAGGCGTTAATCATCTTCTGTGTAGAGGCAGAAAAGATAGATATGATGCATGCTCGAGCAAATGTACTGCTCTTTGATTTCTTCGGGTTACGAAAGGACGCATATGATAGATTCCATAACGAAGAAGTGTATTTGGAACATATGAATAGTTCGGCTGATGATAAACGAATTATTCTTGATTATATAAAGGGAGATACGGTTGTAGATGTTGGAGCTGGTGGTGGTGTTATGCTAGACATGATTGAAGAAGAGACCGAAAATAAACGAATCTACGGTATCGATATTTCCAAAAACGTGATTGATACGTTGAAAAAGAAGAAACAGGACGAAGGTCGTTCTTGGGACGTCATTAAAGGGGATGCAATCAACTTAGGTAGTTCGTTTGATAAAGAATCGGTTGATACGATTGTATATTCTTCTATCCTTCATGAACTGTTCTCTTATATCGAGTATGAAGGGAAGAAATTCAATCATGAAGTAATTAAAAAGGGGTTACAGAGTGCTTACGAGGTGATAAAGCCAGGAGGTCGTATTATCATTCGTGATGGCATCATGACTGAAGATAAAATGTTAATGCGTGTGATTCATTTTAAAGATGCAGGTGGAATGAAGTTCTTAGAGCAGTATGTCCGTGAATTTAAGGGGCGTATAATCCAGTATGAGGTACTTGCAGACAATACAGTCAAAATGCCTGTTAACGATGCGATGGAGTTCTTATATACGTATACATGGGGTGAGGATTCCTTTGTTCACGAGGTGCAAGAGCAGTTTGGAATCTTTACGCCAAACGACTATAAGGATTTCGTAAAGGGTATCTTTGGAGATAAAGTAAACATCGTTCAAGCTATGAACTATTTACAGGATGGATATACACAACATCTTAGCGAGAAAATCGATTTTAAAGATGAGTCTGGGAATGCGGTTGTGCTACCGGATAGTACGTTCTTTATGGTTTTAGAAAAGAGGTAATGATATTGAAAACTTATAAAAAGTTTAGTTTGTGGGTTTCGATATGTTTGTGGAGGATCTCGTTCTAAATCATATGCAATGACGGGAGATTACATGGAAAGCGAACCTTTCTGTGTATACATTCCAAAAGCATTGCGAAAACAGAAAAAGAACGTAAAAAAGGGACATGAGTAAGAATATGCTCATGCCCTTTGTTTAGATTATATAATTTATTGTACTTCGCATCAGTCGTATGATGATCTAAGAAATGAAAAACGCTCGGTTTCCCATCTTTCGTTAAAAATCCACTATCTTGATTCATTATGCTGAAACGAGTTTTTACGTATAATTTCTATTAAACTCATTTTAATAAAGAATAATAATTTGTATCATATGGGATATCATCTTGATACATATAATTTTTTAGAACGCCTTCTTTTTCAAATCCTAATTTTAATAGCACTTTATTGGAAGCCTCATTTTCAAGAAAGACAATTGCCCCAATCCGCTTTAAGTGAAGTGTGTGGAAACCGTATGATATAACGTCAGAAACAGCTTCCGTCGCATATCCTTTTCCCCAGTGTTCAGGGAGAAAGGCATAACTTATATTAGCTCGTTTATGCTCAGAAGACCAATCGTGAAAACCAATGGTACCAATGAGTTCTTTCTTGCCTTTTAATTCAATTCCCCACTTTATACCACTTCTTGCATTGTAACTCAGCTTAAAGTTATGAATGACTTGTTTCACATGATCAACATTTTGTAATGGTTTTTGGCCATAATAGCGCAGTACGTCAGTATTAGAAAAGCATTGTAGTATACTCGGTGCATCTTCTTCGGTAAGTTCTCGTAAAATGAGTCGGTCGGTTTTTAATATAGGAAACATACTTTCACTCCATTTCTTCTGAAACTAGAATGTGTTGTTATTATATAATTTAGTCTGAAAATAAAGATTATTCAAGAGGGAAGTATGGTTTTAATTTGTGATAAAATTGATTGTGGAATATATTTCAAAAAGAGGTTTGTATATGGAGAAAAACTCAATTTTAATTGTAGATGATGATCAAGATATTGTTCGATTTGTTAACGCGAATTTAATGCAAGAAGGTTTTAAAGTTTTTAGTGCTCATAACGGAGAAGAGGCTTTAAAAATAATAAATAATAACAGTATTCAACTTGCTATTTTGGATATTATGATGCCACATATGGATGGGATAGAATTGTGTAGAAGGATTAGAGAGAAACATAGTTTACCAATTATGTTTTTAAGCGCGAAATCATCGGATGTAGATAAAGTAATTGGGTTTAGTACTGGGGCAGATGATTATATTGTGAAGCCGTTCAGTACAATTGAATTTATAGCGAGAGTGAAAGCTCAATTAAGAAGGTATACATATTTCAATCAAAATGCTGCCCAAGTAATAGAAATGAAAATAAACATTAGAGGGTTAGAAATCGATGAAGTGTCGAGAACAGTAATGTTATATGGAGAAACAATCAATCTTACGAAAACTGAATATGATATTTTGTACTTAATGGCCGCTGCAAAGAATCGTGTGTTCACTATTGAAGAAATATATGAGAGCGTTTGGAAAGAAAGAGCCTATGAAAGTAATAATACAGTAATGGTTCATATTGCAAGATTAAGAAATAAAATTGAAGCGAATCCAAAAGAGCCGAAGTTTATTCAAAATGTTTGGGGAGTCGGATATAAAATTGAAGATTAAATCATTACAAGGCATTAGAGCTAAGTTTTTTATCGCATTCATATGTAGCATTTTGTTAGCAACTGTAAGTATAATAGCGTTTCAAATTGTAGTTGGAAATATATATAGTCATATTACTGGATTAGAGGAAAAATATTCATTGTTATATTTAATAGCTTTTTTAACTTTTACTACAATATACTTTGCATTCATGACAAAAACAATGATGAAAAGGTTATCTGAAATAAATAAGAACGTGAAAGAAATAAGTAATGGTAATTTAGAAATACATATACCTATTTCAAAAAATGACGAGATTGGTGAATTAGCAGCGAATGTTAATAGAATGGCTAAAAGTTTAAAAGAGTCTATCGAAAATGAAAAAAAATCGCAGGAAATGAAAACTGAAATGATTAGTAATATTTCTCATGACTTACGAACACCTGTAACATCTATAATCGGTTACGCGGACCTGTTAGGAAATCAGCTTCATTCAAATGGAGAAGAATGTGAACAGTATGTAAGTATATTAAAGCGAAAAAGTTATGAATTGAAAAATCAAGTAGATGATTTATTAGAATATTGTCAAATAAATTATAGGGAGATTGAATTAAATAAAAGTGTAGTAAATATGAAAGCGTTCATTGAACAAATCATGATTGATTTTGTACCATTACTAGATGATGCCGATATGAGCTTTTATATTAACGGTGATAAGGAGTTACATGTGGAAGTGGATGTAGCGCTTATGGTGAGGCTGTTCGAAAATGTAATTAATAATAGTATTATGTACGGGAAAGACGGAAAACAGATTTTGATTCAAATTTCTAAAAGAAACATGAATGTTGAAATAGAAATTGAAAATTTTGGACAATGCATTCCGAATGAGAACCTTCCTTACGTTTTTGAGAAGTTTTATCGTGGTGAAAAATCACGTAGCTCTCATACGGGTGGAAAAGGAATGGGACTTGCAATTGCGAGAAGTATAGGGGAACTTCATAAAGGAGATATCACTGTACGTAGTAACGATAAAGAAACGGTTTTCACTATCGTTTTACCGCAGTATAAAGAAATGTAAGAAAGTCGTAAGTATTTCTTTTGTATGTCGTAATTTTCACTTCGTATCATGTAGAACAAAGATATGAGAGTGGGGATACAACATGTGGAAGAAATATGTATTAGTAATTTTAGTTGCGTTTTTAATTATAAGTTGGAGTGTAGTTTATTTAGCTAATGGTGTTATAATAGTCATTTTTTGGTGGATTATACAAGCATTTAGTTTAGTATCAATCTTTATTTTGATAGGTTCAGTATTACTATTTGTGTGGAAAGGCATTTTCAGAAAGCGAATAGATAGAACGCTACTCTTCATCGTTCTTTTCTCTATAATTGGAGCTTGGCCTTTAGGGTGGTTTGCTAACATAGGCGGACTTGCTTACCCAGCAGATGTACATTCTATGAGCCCTAAAATAGTCGTTCGTTTTCCTTTAAATGAACGAGCACTAGTGGGCTGGGGCGGCGATCGGTTAGAAACGAACTATCACGTTATCAAACCAAATGAACGATGGGCGTATGATATTCTTATTCCGCCTGCTGAAGTGAAAAGTAGTATGTTAGAGGATTATGGAATATATGGGGCGGAAGTAATGGCACCAGCTAATGGAACAGTTGTATCAATCAATAATGATGAAAAAGATATAGTTCCGGGATCGGATGATTTCCAGTCAATGGCGGGGAATCATGTTTATTTACGACTAGACGAATCAGGGACATTTATGGTTCTGGCGCATTTAAAGAAAGACTCAATTAAAGTGAGGGAAGGACAACATGTAAATGAGGGAGAGGTTCTTGCTCAAGTCGGTAACTCAGGAAGTTCAAGTGAGCCGCATTTACATATACATCACCAAAGGCAGGATCCATCCAAGGTGAGTATATTTTTCTCGGAAGGACTACCACTTTACTTTCGAACTGAAAAAGGTGCGATAATGCCAGAAAGAGGTACATACATAAGTGGTAATGAAAAAAGGTATTCCAGTTTTATTGGAATACCTTTTTTCATTATCCTATAAATGTTTGATACAGTAAGAAAATATTTAAAATGATAACAAGTGCAGCAATAATCCAAGCGAAAAAGGTTGTTATGCGGTGGTTAACGAGTGCACCCATAATTTTTTTACTGCTTGTAAACATAATAAGTGGTACTAATGCAAAAGCAATACCGAATGATAAGACGACTTGGCTCATGACTAGAGCGTAAGTTGGATTTACTCCTAAAGCGATAATAACTAAGGGTGGAATCATTGTAATAAAGCGGCGTAAATATAACGGAATATGCATTCGAATGAATCCTTGCATAATAATGTCACCTGACATTGTACCGACAGAAGAGCTAGATAGTCCTGCTGATAAGAGCCCAATTCCAAATAAAGCAGCCGATACTGGACCGACTAAAGTACTGAACTGGTTAAAAGCAACATCAAGATCTTCAACATGCAAGCCATTTTTAAAGAATAGTGCAGCAGCAACAATTAACATACTCGCATTAATTGCTCCAGCGATAACCATTGCAATAATGATATCAATAAATTCGAAACGGAAAATCTTTTTCTTTTGTTCGTCAGTTGTTCCAACCACGCGGCGTTGTGTCAATGCAGAATGTAAATAGATTGCATGTGGCATTACTGTCGCACCTAATATCCCTGCTGCAAGTAATATACTGTCTACACCTTGGAATTTCGGAATAAATAGTCCGGAAAGAAGGGGACTTAATTCTGGTTTTGCATAAAAAACTTGGATTCCAAATGCTATTACTACAATAAAAATCATCCCTGTAATAATAGCTTCTAGTGGGCGAAATCCTCTGCGTTGAAACTCAAGAATAATAAATGATCCGACTGCTGTAATTAAAGCAGCTGGTAACATAGGAATTCCAAATAATAAATACAATCCGAGTGCTGCCCCGATAAATTCAGCTAAATCTGTAGCCATAATAACGAGTTCACCTTGTATCCATAAGCCGATAGACACAGGTTTTGGAAAGTGCTCGCGAGCTATTTCAGGTAAATTATTTCCCGTAGCAATTCCTAATTTAGCTGATAAAGTTTGAATTAATACTGCCATTAAGTTAGAAGCGAATATAACCCATAATAGTAAATATCCGTATTGTGAACCAGCTGCGATATTTGTAGCAAAGTTACCAGGGTCAATATAAGCTACGGATGCGATAAAAGCGGGTCCTAAAAACGGTAACAGTCGTTTCCAGCCTTTCGTTTCGCCACTTAAAGCTAAGTGTGCGGATTGAACAGTTGTACTTTGAGAAGGGACTTGTTCATCTTTTGATATATCTTTATTCATAGTAGTTTTCCCCTTTGAAATGTTAACTTGATGAAATTATTGTAAGTATTCTTATTGTTTATTTCAATACATTTAGATGTATTAGATGATATTTTTATTTGAACACAAATGTTTCCTTAGTGCAAATTATATGCCTTGCTGCAATAGATGGTGTCGTGTTATAAAAAATTGGGAGTTTATGGTGTGATGACGTGGGGAAACATAATGAATTAAAGGGCTATTTTTGAAATTTATGTGAACATAAAGCCTATAATACAGCATATTAATTGATGGAATTGCATTTGTATGATATATAATATATTGGGATTACAACTTAACCATAGTGTTTTGATGTGTAATCTTGTTTTTTATTTTTGTTAACTTATAGAAAATAGTATAAAGAGAAGAAAATGGGATGCATAAAACTTTGGATACATTTTCTTATTATATATGTTTTGATATGAACGTTAACTTATACATGATTTTAAAAATTAGATAGGTGGTAGAAATACATTGGCAACTACAAAACCATACAGAGTATTACTATATTACATGTATACAACAATTGAAAACCCTGAAGAATTCGCTGCAGAGCATTTAGCATTTTGTAATTCACTTGAATTAAAAGGAAGAATCCTTGTAGCTAAAGAAGGAATTAACGGAACTTGTTCTGGAACTGTAGAACAAACAGAGAAATACATGGAAGCAATGAACAACGATCCACGCTTTGACGGTATCGTATTTAAAATAGATGAAGAAGAAGGGCACGCATTCAAGAAAATGCACGTACGTCCTCGTCCAGAGTTAGTGACACTTCGTCTAGAAGATGACATTAACCCACACGAAATAACTGGAAAGTATTTAGAGCCAAAAGATTTTTATGAAGCAATGAAACAAGAAGATACAGTTATTATTGATGCACGAAATGATTATGAGTTTGATTTAGGACACTTCAAGGGTGCAATTAAACCAGATATCGAATCATTCCGTGAATTACCAGATTGGATTAGAGAAAACAAAGAAACACTTGAAGGTAAAAAGATTTTAACATACTGTACAGGCGGAATTCGTTGTGAGAAGTTTTCTGGTTGGTTAGTTCGTGAAGGTTACGAAGATGTAGGTCAGCTTCACGGCGGTATTGTAACGTACGGCAAAGACCCAGAAGTACAAGGTGAGCTTTGGGATGGACAATGTTACGTGTTCGATGAGCGTATCTCTGTACCAGTAAACCAAAAAGAGCATGTTATCGTTGGTAAAGACCACTTTACAGGTGAACCTTGTGAGCGCTATGTAAACTGTGCAAATCCAGAATGTAATAAGAAAATTTTATGTTCTGAAGAAAACGAAGCAAAACATTTACGTGCATGTTCTCATGAATGTCGTGTACACCCACGTAATCGTTATATCGTGCAACACGAATTAACTGAAGAGCAAGTAGCTGCTGCATTAGAGAAAATCGAAGCAGGAAAGTAAGATAAATTAGTGTAATAAAAAAGTACTCCAAATTTTATTTTGGAGTACTTTTTTTACTATGCGGTACTTTTTTTGTCAGTTTTTGTCGGTAAGTCGATAGAATTTAAAAATCGCTAATAAAAATTTCATTTACTGAAGCGTACCACGTATTTGTAATTTGAAAATAACCTTCTTTACTTCTTATCATCTTTCTCTTTCACAGCAGAAAGTACAGTTTGTTTTACCCATGATTTTCTTCGTTTATGTTGTAGACTCCATTGGTATAAACTTTGCGCGCCTAAAATAAATGAAATGACTATGCCGCTGATTGCTATTAAAAGTGCGAAAAATTCAAGTGGCGACGAGATTTTGTTTGAATCGGTGTTTCTTAAAAGATCAATCATAGTAAACCCTAACATTTGGCCTACTACAGAGTAGAGCGTTAAAATTAATAGTAAAAGGCTATCTTTTTTAGAAGCGACATTTTCTTGATATTTAAACAAACTATCGAGATTTTGTTTTGCATTCGAGTAAAGTACTTCAATATTAAATAGTTTTCTTAAGCGGAAAAAAATATCTTCACTCTGTGATTGGGATACTAACTCTAAAGAAAAGTAATTCGCTGTAAATGAATTGATTGAATAAATTAATTTCTCTATTTCATTTGTATCTTGATCAATGTTTAGTTCAGCATAAGCGTTTGCCATCTTTAATAAAACAACTTTATGAAATAGATTTAATAACAAAGCGTAATAAAACTCTCCGTACATTTGACTAGCAAGTTTAGCGAATTCGTGTTCATCCTCGTTTGTTATACATGTGAAAATATGTTCTTCCATAATAAAGTAGCGATTAGGAGCCCATCTTTGATAAGAATGTTTTGTTAAATAATCTTGAATATAAGGAACATTATTTGCGCTAATATAGGGCTTGCCATTGTCTGTTAATCCGGAAAGACTGGAAGCTCGGTATACATCGATTACATGAAGGTCTGACTTTTTGTTTATGGATAATAAAGTTTGTACATACATTCGTTGATCTTCAAAGAAGGGGAATGTTTGAAAGTAAGAACTCCGCAATCTCTTTTTCTCAAAGAAGTCTGTTAAGCCATGAAATAAATCGCCGAATATGAGCTTCTCTACTTGTGAATATTGTTTTCCGTTACATTCAATACAGATAGTTTCAGTTGTATCATTTTTAGTTTCAAGGACACGGAAGCGGGCGGCAAATTCGATTGCTTCTGACAATGTCATGTTTGGAGCGGTTTCTACTTCTGTCCGAATTGTTAAGAAGCCAAGCTCATAAGGACAAAGTGTTACGTCAATAGAATGAATTTTGAATGGAACGGAAATCAAATTTGTTGTTAAATGTCCAGTTAAGTTAAGGTCTTTAGAATAGCGCTGCAATCCTTTTTGGTGCTCTGAGTGAGGAAATAGAATTTTATTTGTAAATGAAAGATAGTATGCTTCCATATTTTGATGTGAAACTTGAAACTTTCCGTAGTATGTATTTTCATTTTCAAGATGATCGAGTCGAAAAGGGCGAAAATCATTTTTCTGTAAGAAAGGGAACATATTTTGTTCATATCCGGTTTTAAAAGAAAACGGGAATATAAATTGAAATATAGCTGTTGCTACATCTTTTTCCTCGATTGTCTGTATTGCCTCCATTTACATTGTTTCCTTTCATATATGCTATAAAAACAACATGCCCAAATTTATTTGAAAATAACCACTGTTTTATACTTGATTAAGAATGAAAATTCAGCTTATTTAGTAGAGGACATGTATAATGTTATGTATACTACATGTTATAAAATTGTATTTTGAAAAGGGGGATGTTGTATGCGTATTTTAGTATTAGGAGCTGGTGGCGTCGGAGGATTTTTTGGTGGCCGATTAGTCGAAAAAGGGGAAGATGTTACGTTTCTTGTTCGTAGTAAAAGAAAACAGCAATTAGAGGAAAAGGGACTTGTTATTCGTAGTGTGAATGGGGATTTTTCCTTCCAACCGAAATTAATAACGAAAGAAGATCGAACTTCTCCATTTGATGTCATTTTATTTTCAACAAAAGCGTATCACTTAAACGAGGCGATTCAAGATTTGAAGCCGTTTGTAGGTGAAAATACTGTCATCATTCCATTGTTAAATGGTATTGCTCATGTATCACTATTACAAAAAGAATTTGGTGAAGAGAAAGTGATTGGCGGTCTATGTTTTATCGAGACGACGTTAAACGATCAAGGAGAAATTGTACAAACTAGCGCTGCCAACAGACTTCTGTTTGGAGAAATGAAGTTTCAAGATTCAGAGAGAATACAGCATATTGCTAAAGCATTTGCAGGTACGAAATCTAGTTTTGTTTTAAGTGAAAATATTACGCAAGATATGTGGCATAAATATTTATTTATTACTGTAATGTCAGGTGTGACAACATTAATGCGTGCACCAATAGGACCGATTCGTGAAAGCGAAGGTGGACGTGATTTTATTCAAAACTTATTTGAAGAATGTGTGCAAATCATGAGATATATAGGGGCACCAATTAAGGAAGATATTGCCCAGGAACATATGAAAACAATTGATAAAATTTCGTATGATATGAAGTCATCGATGCAGCGTGATATGGAAAAAGGTTCGTCCATTGAAGGGAAGCACATACAAGGATACTTACTAGATGTAGCAGAACAGTTTTCTATGGAAGCACCATTATTGGGTGCGGTATATCAAAATTTAAAAGTGTATGAAGAAATGATCTTTAACAAATCAGCAATAGAATTGGATGTATGAAAAAATAAAAAAGAAAGCAATATATAAGTGTATTGCTTTCTTTTTTTATGACAACTTATTTATTTCTTTTCGTTCTATCTGTCAAATTTATTTCCTGTTCACGTTTACCGTATAATTGATTAATTTCATTTGCTAATGCATCTAAATAGGAATCGGAAAAAATAGGCTTCTTTTCTTTAGACATATGGGTCTCCTTTATCGTTTTTTAGTATTCATTATGTATATTTACCAGCGGATTATGCGCAATCATTTTATTTTTTTCTTTTTCAAAATTTTTGTTTACATTTTGAAAATAAAGGAGTATTATAATCCACAGTTTCAATTTTCTAAATCGCTGAAACCGCATGGTGCGGGGGACCCGTTCTTATGGATTAGTACTTAATCCAATGGGGTGAATCCTTGAAAAAGGTAGGGCTACTCATAGGCCCGAATCCGACAGCTAACCTCGTAAGCGTTATATTGAGAAGGAAGGTGGAGCTTGTGCGACAAAAAATATAATGTCTACAAGTCTATTTCGTTATGGCTTGTAGACATTTTTGTTTTCTGAAGAAATTGTTTATCCGCTGTAACTAGCAGAATCGTTCGTACAAAATTATTGGAGAGTGGACAGCATTGGTTTCATCTATTAAAAGGTTTTTAATTGGAAGACCGTTAAAATCAACTGAGTTAGGAGAGCAAAAGCTTAATAAAACGAAGGCGTTAGCCATTTTATCTTCTGACGCATTGTCATCGGTTGCATACGGACCAGAGCAAATTTTAATTGCTTTAGCAGGTCTTGGAGCGATTGCTTATTGGTATTCAATTCCAATCGCTGTTGGGGTATTAGTGTTATTGACAGCCCTTATTTTATCTTATCGTCAAATTATTTTTGCTTATCCTCATGGCGGAGGCGCGTATGTTGTATCAAAAGAAAATTTAGGGATGAATCCAGGGTTAATAGCTGGAGGATCTTTATTAGTCGATTATATTTTAACTGTTGCAGTAAGTGTGTCCGCAGGTACAGATGCGCTCACATCAGCTTTTCCAAGTTTACATGCACATAATGTAATCATTGCGATTATATTTGTTATATTGATTACTATTTTAAATTTAAGAGGGGTAACGGAATCAGCTTCCGTTTTAGCATATCCGGTTTATTTATTCGTTCTAGCACTATTTATATTAATTGGGGTAGGGATATACAATATTTTAACTGGTCACGTTTCACCGACTTTACACACGCCGATTGGAACGCCGGTTGCGGGAATTAGTTTGTTCTTACTGCTACGAGCATTTGCATCGGGTAGTTCGGCTTTAACAGGTGTTGAGGCAATCTCTAACGCAATTCCAAACTTTAAGGATCCTGCACCTAACAATGCAGCGAAAACATTGCTTGCAATGGGTGCATTACTTGCCGTTTTATTTTCAGGAATTGTCTTTTTAGCTTATTATTACGGAATTAATCCAAGTAAGGAAGTAACAGTTGTTTCACAAATTGCTGAACAAACTTTTGGACGTAATTTCATGTACTATTTCATACAAGGTACAACTGCTTTAATATTAATTCTTGCTGCTAATACAGGTTATTCTGCATTTCCACTATTAGCAGTTAACCTTGCAAAAGACAAATTTATACCGAGAATGTTTACGATTAGAGGAGACCGCCTAGGTTACTCAAACGGTATTATTATACTTGGGATAGCTTCGATTATTTTAATTGTAGCTTTCCAAGGGCAAACAGAACATTTAATCCCGTTATATGCAGTAGGTGTATTTATTCCATTTACACTTTCTCAAACGGGTATGGTATTAAAATGGCTTCGTGAAAAACCTGAAGGATGGGCTTTGAGATTAACGGTTAATTTAATTGGTGCAGTTATTAGTTTTATCGTAATGAGCATGTTCTTTTTAACTAAATTTGCACAAGTTTGGTCAATCCTTATTTTCTTACCTGCCATCATCTTCTTGTTCCATAGAATTAAGAAGCATTACGATGCAGTGGGCGATCAATTGAGTTTAAAAACTTGTGAACCACTTGTTCCAATTGAGGGAAATGTAATTGTCGTTCCTGTAGCGGGCATGACTCATGTGGTGGAAAATTCATTGAACTATGCGAAGGCTCTTTCTGCAGATCAAGTTATCGCTGTATATGTTGCTTTTGACAGAGAAGAGGAAAAGAAATTTGAAGAGAAATGGAAGAAGTGGCAACCTGAAGTAAGACTTGTTACCTTACATTCTCACTATAGAAGTATTATTCAACCGCTAACAAAGTTTATTGATACAGTGCAATATAAAGCGAGTGAATCAAATTACCGAGTTACTGTCGTTATACCACAGTTCATTCCGAAAAAAGGTTGGCATAACATTCTTCATAATCAGTCTAGTTTACTCATTCGTGCGTATTTACTCTATAAAAGAAATGTTGTTATTACAACAGTTCCATATCATTTGAAAAAGTAAGAAGATTTTTTAAGGATAGCTTTACGAAAGTGAAGCTATCCTTTTTGTGTATACGCTATGCATAATTGCATATGAACCTAAAAGATATATTGATATAATTTTTATATCTATAAGTAAGTAGGAGTTTTTGTTGTGATATATGGATATTTCAATTGAAAAAGTGAAGTGGATTATATTTTGAAATAAGGACAGGAAAGCTTGAAAATAAAGGGAATGAAAATACTTCTTTACGATAGATAAATAGCTGTGTTTAAATGACCTTACAGTACAAAACTTACATGAAAACAAAACGAAATTTCATATTTGCGTACGTTATTTAGCTTAAAATGAATAATATTTTTATGTAATATATTCACTGTGTGAATGTGGAAATGGCTATGAAATAGAAATTTTATACAATGTTATTCATACTAATCACATATGAAATGTTTTAGAACGATAAGTGAGTACTGTAGCAATAAAAGTTGGGAGAGATGGTTCGTATATGAATCACGGTAAGAACGTTCTCTATTTTAACCATCTCAAATTACGTGCAAGAAAATAGAATAATAAAATGCGATAGTAATAGTTGCTAATACATAGGAGGAGTTAAAGTGAAAAAGACTTTAATTACAGGGTTATTGGTTACAGCAGTATCTACGAGTTGTTTTATTCCTGTAAGCGCTTACGCTAAGGAGGGGCAAACAGAAGTGAAAACAGTATATGCACAAAATGTAATTGCTCCAAATACATTATCCAATTCAATTAGGATGTTAGGATCACAGTCACCACTTATACAAGCATACGGATTAGTTATTTTACAACAGCCAGACATTAAGGTAAATGCTATGAGTAGCTTAACAAATCATCAAAAGTTTGCAAAGGCAAATGTACGAGAGTGGATTGATGAATATAATCCGAAGCTAATCGACTTAAATCAAGAGATGATGAGATATAGTACTAGATTTAATAGTTATTATAGTAAGCTCTATGAACTAGCAGGAAACGTAAATGAAGATGAACAAGCAAAAGCAGATTTTACAAATGCATATGGAAAATTACAATTGCAAGTACAAAGCATCCAAGAGAGTATGGAGCAAGACTTATTAGAATTAAATCGATTTAAAACGGTATTAGACAAAGATAGTAGCAACTTATCACTTAAAGCTGATGAAGCAATAAAAACACTACAAGGATCAAGTGGAGATATTGTGAAGTTAAGAGAAGATATTAAAAGAATTCAAGGGGAAATTCAAGCGGAATTAACGACTATTTTGAATAGACCTCAAGAAATTATTAAAGGTTCTATTAATATCGGTAAACAAGTATTTACAATTACAAATCAAACTGCGCAAACGAAAACAATTGATTTCGTTTCTATCGGTACTTTAAGTAATGAAATTGTAAATGCTGCAGATAGCCAAACGAGAGAAGCGGCTCTTCGCATTCAGCAAAAGCAAAAAGAGCTATTACCACTTATTCAAAAGTTATCACAAACTGAAGCAGAGGCAACACAAATTACATTCGTTGAAGATCAAGTAAGTAGCTTTACAGAACTAATCGATCGTCAAATTACAACTCTAGAAACGTTATTAACGGATTGGAAAGTTTTAAACAATAATATGATCCAAATTCAAAAGAATGTTGAAGAAGGCACATATACAGACAGTAGTTTACTTCAAAAACATTTCAACCAAATTAAAAAAGTAAGTGATGAAATGAATAAACAAACGAATCAATTTGAAGATTACGTTACAAACGTTGAAGTACATTAAGCAGAAAAATAATTAGCGATATAGGGAGAGAAGAAAAATGACAAAAAAACCTTATAAAGTAATGGCTCTATCAGCACTTATGGCAGTATTTGCAGCAGGGAACATTATGCCGGCGCATACGTATGCAGCTGAAAGTACAGTGAAACAAGCTCCAATTCATGCGGTAGCAAAAGCTTATAATGACTATGAAGAATATTCATTAGGACCAGAAGGCTTAAAAGATGCAATGGAAAGAACGGGTTCAAACGCTTTAGTAATGGATCTGTACGCTTTAACAATTATTAAACAAGGGAATGTTAACTTTGGTAATGTATCGTCTGTTGATGCGGCTTTAAAAGGGAAAGTAATTCAGCACCAAGATACAGCTAGAGGAAATGCGAAGCAATGGTTAGATGTATTAAAGCCACAGCTTATTTCAACGAATCAAAATATCATTAACTACAATACGAAATTCCAAAACTATTATGATACTTTAGTCGCTGCGGTAGATGCGAAGGATAAAGCGACTCTTACGAAAGGGTTAACTAGATTATCAAGTAGTATTAATGAAAATAAAGCGCAAGTAGATCAGTTAGTAGAAGACTTAAAAAAATTCCGAAACAAAATGACGTCCGATACGCAAAACTTCAAAGGTGATGCAAATCAAATTACATCTATTTTAGCTAGTCAAGATGCTGGAATTCCGCTTCTGCAAAATCAAATTACAACGTACAATGAAGCAATTAGTAAATATAATGCAATTATTATCGGTTCATCTGTTGCAACAGCACTAGGCCCAATTGCAATTATCGGTGGTGCAGTAGTTATTGCTACAGGTGCAGGAACGCCGCTAGGAGTCGCATTAATTGCAGGTGGTGCAGCAGCTGTAGGTGGTGGTACAGCTGGAATCGTATTAGCGAAGAAAGAGCTTGATAATGCACAAGCTGAAATTCAAAAAATAACAGGACAAGTTACAACTGCTCAATTAGAAGTAGCTGGGTTAACGAACATTAAAACACAAACGGAGTATTTAACAAATACAATTGATACTGCAATTACAGCGTTGCAAAACATTTCAAACCAATGGTACACAATGGGATCAAAATACAATTCTTTACTTCAAAATGTAGATTCAATTAGTCCGAATGACCTTGTTTTCATTAAAGAAGATTTAAACATTGCGAAAGATAGCTGGAAAAACATTAAAGACTATGCAGAAAAGATTTATGCTGAAGATATTAAAGTAGTAGATACGAAAAAATCTTAATCAAATACGAAGCGTTAGAGCGTTACGTATTGATGAAGGGTTTGAAGCTCCTGTTCAGTTGTGAGCAGGAGCTTTTTATCCCCTTATAAAGAAAATAGGTGAAAAAAATGCAGAAAAGATTTTATAAAAAATGTCTTTTAACGTTAATGATTGCTGGGGTGGCAACGAGTAACGCATTCCCTTTACATCCTTTTGCAGCAGAACCAAATGCAAAGGTGCTACAAGAAAATGCGAAAAACTATTCTCTCGGACCAGCTGGATTCCAAGATGTTATGGCGCAAACGACATCGAGCATATTTGCAATGGATTCATATGCAAAATTAATTCAAAATCAGCAAGAGACTGATTTGAGTAAAATAAGTTCCATTAATAGTGAGTTTAAAGGAAATATGATTCAGCACCAAAGAGATGCAAAAATTAACGCGGCGTATTGGTTAAATTATATGAAGCCTCAAATTATGAAAACAGATCAAAATGTTATTAATTACAATAATACTTTTCAAGCGTATTATAATAGCATGCTAATAGCGATTGATCAAAAGGATAGCGTAAAGTTAAAAGCGGATTTAGAAAAGTTGTATGCGGATATTGTAAAGAATCAAAATGAGGTAGATGTATTATTAAGGGATTTGAAAGCTTTTCGCGATAGAATGGCGAAAGACACAAATAGTTTTAAAGAGGATACAAATCAATTAACAGCGATATTAGCAAGTACGAATGCTGGTATCCCAGCTCTAGAGCAACAAATCAATACATATAACGATTCAATCAAAAAGAGTAATGATATGGTCATTGCTGGTGGCGTACTTTGCGTAGCACTAATTACATGTCTTGCAGGTGGACCGATGATTGCGATTGCGAAAAAAGATATCGCAAATGCAGAAAGAGAAATAGCCAATTTAAAGGATAGAATTTCTGGCGCACAAGCAGAAGTCGCAATTTTGACAGATGTAAAAAATAAAACAACAAACATGACTGAAACAATTGATGCAGCAATTACAGCACTGCAAAATATATCAAATCAATGGTATACAGTAGGGGCAAAATATAATAATTTACTGCAAAATGTTAAAGAAATCAGCCCTGAAGAATTTACCTTCATAAAAGAAGACTTATATACAGCAAAAGATAGCTGGAAAGACGTAAAAGATTATACAGAAAAATTACATGAAGGTGTGGCGAAGTAAACAGTGGACTAGTTCCGCTGTTTATTTTTTATCCTGTTTTTTGTGAGAGTTGGACTTGTAATTTGATATTTAAATTTGTCATGTTTTTTATTCATATAGTTTTAGGGTAATGTTTAATCAAATCGATACTAATACCCTAGATAAACTTCTGATCAAGCTTTTTATATGTAATGTTTTAATGAAAAAAGTTATACTGTAAGCAAAACTAAAAATTGGAAAGGAAATACTAGAACATGGAAAATTATTTGTTATTCATCCTTACAGCACTGTTAATCATAATAATGCCTGGTCCTGGTTTTGCACTAGTTACAAAAAACACTATCTCGCATGGTAAAAATGGTGGGATAAAGACTGTTTTAGGAACGATATCTGGAATGATGATTCATACAATAATGGCCACGCTAGGACTCTCTGCCATCCTAATGAAATTTGCTATGTTATTTACATTTATAAAATATGCTGGGGCTTTTTATTTAATTTACTTAGCTGTAAAGTCAATTAAAAGTGCCTTATATAAAAAAGAAGCTATGTCAGGTTCAGTAGAAATGGACTCTAAGGATATTGGAGCAATTAAAAGCTTTAGACAAGGATTTACTACGGCAATTTTAAACCCAAAAACTGCTGTGTTTTTCCTTAGTTTTTTACCCCAATTTATTGTGAGTAATCAAAATCATTTCCTTCAATTTCTTTTATTAGGAGTCACATTTACGACTTTGACAGCAATATGGTATTTACTTTATATCTCACTCATACGTCAATTAAGAACTTTTCTAAGAAAAGAAAGAGTGAACCGTACAATAGAGGGTATTACGGGCGCAGTATTATTAGTATTTGGAGTGAGGTTGTTTTTCAAAAAATAAATATGTATATGAAAAGAGAAATAATCAATAGTGGTTATTTCTCTTATTTACTTATTCTAAAACTACCATTTTACAATTGATTTCATACCTTCATACAAATTTTACACACGTATCTAATTTGAACTTAAAAAATAAGTTCCTCAATAACCTGACCGGTTTGCTTTATAAGAAAAAATCTTACATTATGAGGGTCGGGCTGATAATCGGTAGGGGGATGGACAAAAAACCATTGATTAAAGTGTCATTGCATACATTAAGTGAAGTAGCAGTATAGGCGGATAAAATTCGGTAGTCGAAATTTCTTGCATAAAGCTGTATAATGCTTGTAACGAAAAGGAAATACAGGAAAGGATATGTAACGAGTTGCTATGGATAAAGATAAACAACAATTAAGCGTTGAAGTTGCAAGGTTATATTATCAGTCAGATTATAGTCAGCAAGAAATTGCTAACAAATTAAATATTTCAAGGCCGACTATCTCTAGACTATTAAAGTACGCGAAAGAAAAAGGATTTGTTCAAATTAGTATAGCCGATCCATTTGCTGATTTAGATAACGTTGGGAATTTACTAAAAGAAAAGTACAACTTGTTAGAGGCACATGTCGTATTTTCTCCAGTGCCAGAATATGCAACGATTACAGAGTATATTAGTAAATATGCAGCTGAGTATATGGGAAAGACGGTTAAAAATGGTGATATCGTTGGTGTAAGCTGGGGAATGACGATGTATGAAATCGCTAGAAAAATTGTACCACAACATGTAAAAGGTGTAGAAGTTGTTCAGTTAAAAGGTGGTATTAGTCATTCAAGTGTAAATACATATGCGAATGAGACTATTGCTTTATTTGCAGATGCTTTTCAAACGACGCCAAGAAATCTACCCCTTCCAGTTATATTTGATAATGCAGTGACAAAAGAATTAGTAGAGCAGGATCGACATATTCATCACATTATCGAAATGGGAAAACAAGCGAATATTGCTATTTTCACTGTAGGAACAGTGAGAGACGAAGCACTATTATTCCGATTAGGTTATTTCGATAAGGATGAAACGAGTTTACTCAAAAAACAATCGGTCGGTGACATTTGTTCACGATTCTTTGATGGGGACGGAAATATTAGTAGTGAAGAAATTAATCAGCGGACCATTGGAATTGAGCTAGAAGAACTGAAATTAAAGAAACGCTCTATTTTAGTTGCTGGTGGTAATAGAAAAATAAAAGCAATTGATGGTGCGTTACGTGGCGGGTATGCAAATGTATTAATTATAGATCAGCATACAGCGAAGGAATTGTTACATTATCAAAAAGATTAGAAATAAAAGGCTTTTATTTTACTATGTATGAATTATGGGAGTGTTTTTGAATACAAATTGCCTTTTTAAAAATAATTATGGATATTGAGATACATACTACCATTGTTAATATAAAAGTTTTCATTTTATATATGAAGTGTTTCTTAGTTAGAATGCGCTTTATTTACTACAAGAGATTCCTTCTAAAAAAGAATGAACAAAATTTCAAAAGTATATTTACATTTGTTCAACTAAGAGTTAGAATGAAGTTGTTAAAAGATATGAGGAGTGAAGATAATGAATATTGCAAAGTTAATTGACCATACAATTTTAAAAGCTAATACTACAAAAGAAGATGTTATGAAAGTAATCGAAGAAGCAAAGGAATATAAATTCGCTTCTGTTTGTATTAATCCTACATGGGTAAAGCTAGCTGCTGAAGAATTAGCTGGACATGGTGTAGATGTTTGTACTGTAATCGGTTTCCCATTAGGAGCAAGCACGACTGAAACAAAAGCTTTCGAAACAAAAGATGCTATCGCAAAAGGTGCAACTGAAGTTGACATGGTAATCAACGTAGGCGCTTTAAAAGACGGTGACAATGAGTTCGTTGAAAAAGATATTTATGAAGTAGTACAAGCAGCAAAAGGAAAAGCTCTTGTAAAAGTAATCATTGAAACTTGCCTATTAACAGATGAAGAGAAAGTACGCGCTTGTGAATTATCAGTAAAAGCTGGTGCTGACTTCGTAAAAACTTCAACTGGATTCTCAACTGGCGGAGCAACTGCTGAAGATATCGCATTAATGCGTAAAACAGTAGGACCAAACGTTGGTGTAAAAGCATCTGGTGGCGTTCGTACACGTGAAGATGCAGACAACATGGTAGCTGCTGGAGCTTCTCGCGTTGGAGCAAGTGCTAGTGTTGCAATCGTATTAAATGATGCAAAAGGTGCTACAGATAACTACTAATCATTAATGAAGTCAAAAGCAATAGATACACAAAATAAAGTGTATCTATTGCTCTAACAATTGAAAAGAATGTAAGCGGATACGAATGGGAGGAGACGGCTTATGAAATACTTAATTGGTATTTTTGGCCTCGTATTGATTTTAGGTATCGCTTGGCTTGCTAGTAATAATAGAAAGAAAGTCAAATATCGCCCAATCATAACGATGGTTATATTACAATTCATTTTGGGGTTTTTATTATTAAATACAAGTGTAGGGAATGTATTAATTAGCGGAATAGCAGATGGTTTTGGAGAGCTATTAAAATATGCCGCTGACGGTGTGAATTTTGTATTTGGTGGATTAGTAAATCAAAAAGAGTTTTCGTTCTTTTTAAGTGTATTAATGCCGATCGTATTTATATCAGCTTTAATAGGTATTTTGCAACATATTAAAGTATTACCTATTATTGTGAAATCTATCGGTCTAGCATTAAGTAAAGTAAATGGAATGGGGAAATTAGAATCATATAACGCTGTTGCTTCTGCAATTTTAGGACAATCTGAAGTGTTTATTTCAGTTAAGAAACAATTAGGCTTATTGCCAGAGAAAAGAATGTATACATTATGTGCATCTGCAATGTCTACCGTTTCAATGTCTATCGTTGGATCGTATATGGTGTTATTAAAACCACAATATGTTGTAACCGCTTTAGTGCTTAACTTATTCGGTGGTTTTATTATCGCTTCTATCATTAATCCGTATGAAGTTACTGAAGAAGAAGATATGTTAGAAGTACAAGAAGAAGAGAAAAAGACTTTCTTTGAAGTATTAGGAGAATATATTATAGACGGATTTAAAGTTGCGATTACAGTAGCAGCTATGTTAGTCGGTTTCGTTGCACTTATCGCATTCATTAATGCAGTATTTAAAGGTGTAATCGGTATTTCATTCCAAGAAATTCTTGGTTATGTATTTGCACCATTTGCATTTATTATGGGTGTACCTTGGCATGAAGCAGTTAATGCCGGAAATATTATGGCAACAAAATTAGTATCAAATGAATTTGTCGCTATGACAGATTTAGCACAAGGCAACTTTAATTTCTCAGATAGAACGACAGCGATTATATCTGTATTCTTAGTTTCATTTGCAAACTTCTCTTCAATTGGAATTATTGCAGGGGCAGTTAAGAGCTTAAATGAAAAGCAAGGGAATGTAGTCGCAAGATTTGGTTTGAAATTACTTTTCGGTGCAACATTAGTAAGTTTCTTATCAGCAACAATCGTTGGCTTATTATTTTAATAGATTCATATCATATAAAAAGGAATGGTGATTGTAATGAGAATGGTAGATATTATTGCAAAAAAACGTGATGGCAAAGAATTAACGACTGAAGAAATCAAATTCTTTATTAATGGATATACAGACGGAAGTATTCCTGATTATCAAGTGAGTGCACTTGCAATGGCAATCTTCTTTAAAGATATGACAGATCGTGAACGTGCAGATTTAACGATGGCAATGGTGGAGTCTGGAGAAACAATCGACTTATCAGCAATTGAAGGAATTAAAGTAGACAAACATTCAACTGGCGGTGTTGGTGATACAACAACATTAGTATTAGGACCATTAGTAGCTGCTTTAGATGTACCAGTAGCAAAAATGTCTGGTCGTGGTTTAGGACATACAGGCGGAACAATTGATAAATTAGAAGCGGTAGAAGGATTCCACGTTGAAATTACGAAAGAGCAGTTCATTGATATTGTAAACCGTGACAAAGTTGCTGTTATTGGACAAACAGGAAACTTAACACCTGCAGATAAAAAAATCTATGCACTTCGTGATGTAACAGGAACAGTAAACTCGATTCCTTTAATCGCAAGTTCAATTATGAGTAAAAAAATAGCAGCTGGTGCTGATGCGATCGTACTTGATGTAAAAACAGGTGCTGGCGCATTTATGAAAACAGAAGAAGATGCAAAAGAATTAGCACATGCAATGGTACGTATCGGAAATAACGTAGGACGTCAAACGATGGCTGTTATTTCAGATATGTCACAACCTCTTGGCTTTGCGATTGGTAACGCTCTAGAAGTGAAAGAAGCGATTGATACTTTAAAAGGTGAAGGTCCAGAAGATTTAACAGAATTAGTACTCGTATTAGGTAGCCAAATGGTTGTACTTGCGAAAAAAGCAAGTACATTAGAAGAAGCTCGTGAAATGTTAATTGAAGTTATGAAAAATGGAAAAGCAACTGAGAAATTTAAAGAGTTCTTAAGCAACCAAGGCGGAGACAGCTCGATTGTAGACAATCCAGAAAAAATGCCACAAGCTAAGTATGTAATTGATGTACCTGCAAAAACTTCAGGTGTTATTTCTAACATTGTTGCAGATGAAATCGGTATCGCTGCTATGTTACTTGGTGCTGGTCGTGCAACAAAAGAAGATGAAATCGATTTAGCGGTAGGATTAATGTTACGTAAAAAAGTGGGCGATGCAGTAAAAGAAGGCGAGCCGTTCGTAACGATTTATGCAAATCGCGAAAATGTAGAAGATGTAAAAGCTAAAATTTATGAAAACATTTCTATCGCTGAAACAGCAGTGGCTCCTAAATTAGTTCATACAGTTATTACTGATTAATCATCATTACATTTACTTTGAGGAGGAAATAATATGGATAAGAAAAAATATATCGAAGAAGCAAATAAGATGTTAGCAAAAGCATATATTCCGTATTCGAAATTTCCTGTTGGTGCAGCATTAGTTACGAAAGAAGGTAAAATCTATACTGGTTGTAATATAGAAAATGCTTCTTACGGTTTATGTAACTGTGCAGAAAGAACAGCGATCTTTAAAGCAGTATCAGAAGGGGAGCGCGATTTTAGTTACTTAGTTATTACAGGCGAAACGGACGGACCAATTTCACCATGTGGTGCTTGTAGACAAGTAATTGCTGAGTTCTGTGAACCGACAATGCCTGTATTACTAACGAATGTAAAAGGTGATGAAAAAGAAGTAACTGTTGAGCAATTACTTCCAGGTGCTTTCTCAATAGAAGATTTAAAATAAGTTGAAAAGCCATTCCGCAATTATTAATTGTGGAATGGCTTTTTTATTTTCAAAAATTGAATGTAATATTTTGTTCATATTCCATTCATAAACTTTGCGTAAAATGATTGCAGTGAATATAGAAAGTTTACAGCAGGAGGAATAAAATGAAGAGATTATATAATGCAGCATTCATTTACTTAATTATCGGTTTATTATCAGGAGTATTTGCAAGAGAGTATACGAAAGCACAAGGAATTAAAGGATCCACAATGTTGCAATTGGTGCATACACATGTATTAGTGCTCGGTTTCGTATTCTTTTTAATTGCTTTAGCTTTATGTAAAGTGTTTCATGTACAAGAAACAAAGAGCTTTCGTGCATGGTTTGTTGTTTATAATGTAGGATTAATTTTTACTATTGCTACAATGCTATGGAGAGGTCTACTACAAGTAAATGGAACTGACTTTAACGGTTTAAGCCATATGGCTGGATTAGGTCATGTTATTATAAGTATCGGGTTCGTTTGGTTTATGATTTTGCTCAAAAAGTCATTTAAATAGATAGGAGTGGAGAATATGATAGCACTTTTATCAAGTATTATAGCGGTTTGTATGGCTGTTGGAGTAATGTTTCTTCGCTTTAAAGCAGCGAAAAAACCGGTAACGAAAAAGAAAATTATATTACCGCCAATTTTTATGAGTACCGGCGCAATGATGTACTTCTTGCCGGAGTTTCGATTAACATCGTTAGAAATAGTAGAGGCGATTAGTATAGGACTTATTTTCTCTATATTTCTTATTAAAACAACTAAGTTTGAAATAAGAAGCGAACATATATATATGAAACCGTCAAAAGCATTCATATTTATTTTAGTCGGGTTATTGGCTGTACGAGTAGCGTTAAAATCATATTTAAGTCAATCAATTGATTTAGCAGAGTTAAGCGGAATGTTTTTCTTGCTCGCATTTGCGATGATTGTATCGTGGAGAATTGCGATGTATCGTTTATATGTTAAATTAGAAAAAACAATAAAAAGAGCTGGAATTTCTAAATAGGAATTCCGGCTCTTTTTATGTTTTATACGATTGTTTGTTTAGCTTTGATTTCATTTGCTTAATTTTAAACGTATTTGAGCATCTTGTAATGCGGCTGGTGTAACGTTAAGACCATGTTGATCAACAATTTTTGTGTTTAATAAAATGGAATCTAAGCTTCCACGAAATGTTTTTGTATAGTTTTGACGCAATATTTGTTGTTCTTGTTTTTCATCAACTGTTAATCCAGATGCTTTTTCTTTTTTTGATAATTCGTTAATACGGAATAAAATGTTTTTCATTTCTTTCACCTCTAATTTTAAATTAAATTAGTTACTTACTAATTTATAGTTATTTTAACTTTTTTATATGAATATGTCAAGAAGGGTAAAAGAAAAGTAGACACCCGTATTACAGTAAGTGGGTGTCTACAAGGAAAATATAAAGCTTAGCTTAATTCATGTAAGTGACTAACAAGTTCTGATGTTTTAGAGAAGAACGGTGAATGATCAGCTTCTAAAGTAATAACCTTCGCGCAAGGAGTTTCTGTATTCATTCGGCGCTGAAAATCAATTGGAATCGCTCTATCTAGAGTTGTTTCAATATAAATGCGATCTATAGTTCCGAAGTTTTCTTCAGAAATTTTTAGCTCTTGTTGAAACGGTCCTAGTGGCTGAGGACGCATTTGTTTGAAAGAAGATTCTTTAATAGCTGCATTTTTTGTAGCATTTAAAAATGTTTGTTCAGTCAACTCTGGTATAAGTTCTGCAGTCATGTCATTCTCATTAATTGAGAATTGTGGACCAGCTTCACCATCTAATTTACTACCAAGACTTTCTCCGTTTTGTGGTAAGAATGCGCAAAGATATACTAATTTATCGATTTTATTTGGTATAAGTTCAGCTGTTTGCGTAATTACAATTCCACCCATACTATGTCCAACAAGAATAACTTTTTCATTTTGTTGATTTATAGTAGCTGTTACTGCATTAACATAAGAATCTAGCGTTATATTTTGTGATGGAGTCATATCTTTTCCACTTCCAGGTAAGTCTAGTGTAACAACTGTATGTCCGAAAGCCTTTAGTTGAGGTTTTACTAATTCCCATGCCCATTCACCTTGCCATGCTCCATGTATTAAAATGTAAGTACTCATTTAATCAACACTCCTCTAATGTTTATATGCTTTATTTTTTCGTAATATTGATGGTGTATAATTAGTGTATCTGAAGTGGTTTGATAAATATAATGAAGGATATTTATAGATGATATAAATATCTTTTATATAAGGAGAACAGAATGAACGTTTTTGATTTTAAAGTTTTTAAAAATGTGGCTCGGTTGAACAGCATTAGTTTAGCAGCGAAAGAATTACATATGACACAGCCCGCTATAACTCATATCATAAACAAATTAGAGAAACGATATGCTTTAACTTTATTTGATCGCTCTAGACAAGGAACGATGTTAACTGAAAATGGAAAGGAATTTTTAGTTTGTGTAGATCGACTTCTAATGGAGTATGAAAACCTTGAAGAAACAGTTTTACAATTAAAAAATAGAAGCTTGTATAAGATTGTACTAGCTACGTATCCTTCCGTTACTGTATATTGTTTGGCGGAGTGTATCCAACTAGGTAATATTGATCAAAGTCAGTACGTGCTTGCAGTTCGAGAAGGAAGCTATCAAGAAGTATTAGATTGGCTGTCTTCTGGAAGTGCTGATTTTTCTATTTCTATAAAAGAAAATTTAATACCAGGATTTCATTATGAAGTTATTGGTGAAGATCCTTATGTTATGGTTTCTTCAAAGACTATTCCACCTAACCTTACTATTAAAGAGTTGAAAAATTATCCTTTTATTATGCCGCTTTCTGGTTGTAAAGAAGTACTTGAACCATATTTGATGAAAAATGAAATAACAGTTAATAAAGTGATGGAGTCAGAGTCAATTAGCTCGGCATTAGCACTTACTTTACAAGTTAACGGTATAACAATCGTTCCGTTATCAGGACTGCATAAACAAATCATTCATGACTTTATCGTGCAACCGATAGAAATTAAAATTCCACGACAACTTATTATGCAATGGTCACCTAAAAAAGAGAATGATCCGCTGTTCTTAGAATTTGTTAAGAATTTACTAAATCAACTACAACAAAAGAAAAAATGATACAAAAGGTAAGCTCATTTCACTGAAGCTTACCTTTTGTATATATTACCAATAAAGAGTAGTATCATAAAGTCCGATGAATATCAGAAGAACACCGGTTATAAGCTGAATAATTTTCCCTATTTTTCGGCTCTTTTTCAATAATGCTCCGTTTAATCCGAGGTAGAAGATGATGAACATAAGGACAACGATTGGTAGAGCAGTTCCTATTGAAAAGAATGTCGGAAACAAGTACCCATAATTAGATGATAAAGATAAAGGGATTAACGTTCCGAAAAATAGAACGAACATAGTTGGACAGAAAGCTAACGAAAAGAAAAATCCAAGTAAAAATGAGCTGACTTCACTTTGTTTTCGTATAAATTTGATCGAGAAGAAATTTCTGCTCTTTATAATACCTGCCAACATTAACCCCATTAAAATTAATAAAGGTCCAATTATTTTTCGTAACCACGGGAAGTACAAAGTTAATATTTGCTGAAACTCTTTTCCTAAGAACCATACGAATAGTCCAAGCGTTGTAAAAGCTATTATTTTTCCTGAAATGAATAACAATATATGTTTCCATGCATGTCCCTTTTGTAAAGATTGATTGCCATAAAGTGTAATAGCGCTTATGTTTCCTGTTAATTGGCAAGGAGCAAGGGTACCTACTACGCCAAATAAAAATGCAAATAAAAGAGGTACTGATTTCGTAGCATTCGCGACATCCATTAAAGGAGACATGAGTTGGTAGCTCCATTCACTAATTGTTGAAAACACGTTATATTCACCTTTCTAATTAAATTGGAATGCTCCCTCTTTCGTAATCTGCTTCCACGTTTTACCCTCATCTGTAGAAATGAACACATTTGCTTTCATTGTAGCAAATACTATTTCAGCTGAATTTTGAGGGTTTTGTGATATGTACATAATTGTATCTTTAGAATCTAAAGATGGAGTTTGTATGTTTGTTTCTTCATTTGTAGCAATTGATTTCTTCGTTATCATTTGCTTATTGATAGGGGCGTAAAAAACATCTTCATTACTTAATGTAACTGCTGTCGATTCAAGTGATGTAGACAATAGTTCAAATGTATTTCCGTAATCTGTAGATAAGTAAACACCATCTTTAGCACTTACCGCGACTACACTAGATTGATCAGGGTGTACGGAAAAGGAATGAATTGTACTTGAAAGACCTTTTAACTTACTATTTTTCCAATCTTGTCCGTTGTTCGTACTGAAATAAAAACCTTGTTGTAATTTAGAATTTGGACGCTCATTGTATAAATAAATTGCTTCCGTATTATATCCAACAGCAAGGTTGTGAAAATCAGATTCTCCATAAAACGCTAGCTTCTCGAGGGTATTACCGCCATCAGAACTTTTCATTAATCCTAAAGGATTTTTTAAATTTGCACCTGGTTCAGGATGGCCGCTGGCAAAGAATCCGTTCTTCGTTGCCTGAAACCCCATATAATCATGTAGCTCAGTCTTAGTTTCAAGCCATTTTCCATTTTGATAAACTTTTATCCCGCTATGAGTGGCGATAGAAACCCCAGGCATATTTCCTGCATAGCCAATTCCGTGAATGTGCTCGATTTTTCCAAATGTAGTTTCCTTATAGAAGTTTTGCGGAATTGTATTTGCTGTTTCTGTATGTTTTGGCTGAGATTGCACCGTGTCTTTCTTCACTGGTGCTGTTTCGGCGTTGCTAGAACATCCTGTAATGAACAATAAAGAAGTAATTGCTAATCTTGTTGCTACATAATGTTTCAAAGTAGTAGCTCCTTTCCTATATATGAGATTTTAAGTATATGGAATAAATGTCAAGAAATTGTGGAGTGGTATGCATAATTTCGATTGTAAGTGGCCCTAGTAATGAAAAATTTCCTTTCACTATGAGTACTATTAATTGACGAAAAATTATAACAATAATAGAATGAATTGTATTGGGTAATTAGATTTACCAGTATACATAGAACGCTAGGGGGAATATTATGAAATCAACATTTTTTGCTCAAAATAGAGAACGATTAGTAAACACATTACCAGATGAATCTATTACTATTTTATTTGCTGGACAAGCACCTCATATGTCAGCGGATGCACATTATAAATTTGTGCCGAATCGAAATTTTTACTATGTAACAGGAATCGAGGAACCAAATGTTATTTTCATGTTGAAGAAGTTTGGAAATAGTGTTGAAGAAACACTGTTCATTGAAAAATCGGATCCAGTCATGGAAAAATGGGTCGGTAAAACAGTTTCTAACAAAGAAGCAGAGAAAATTTCAGGTATAAAGAAAGTTGTATATTTAGATAGCTTTGAAAAGACAATTTCAAATATACTTTTTACAGAAAATGTGAAGCATCTATATTTAGATTTAGAGCGTCGTGAGTGGAATGGTACGGAGACCAAAACGCATGCTTTTGCTAAACATGTAAGAGAACAGTATCCACACGTTTTAATTGGTAATGTATATCCGAATATTTGTGAATTACGAGTGTTTAAAACAGAAGAAGAAGTTGAAATTATTAAAGAAGCAATTTCTGTAACGAAAGAGGGCATTTACAACGTACTTAAGCATGCAATAGCTGACATGATGGAGTATGAATTAGAAGCTCAGTTTGATTTCACACTGAAATCATCTGGCATTAAGCATCATGCATTCAATACAATTTTGGCAAGTGGAAAAAATGCTACAGTTCTTCATTATGAAGACAATGATGCACAAATTCAAAATGGTGATTTAGTACTGCTAGATTTAGGCGCTCAAAAAGACTACTATAACGCTGATATTAGTTATACATTCCCGGCAAATGGAACATTCTCTAGTCGCCAAAAACAAATGTATAATATTGTATTAAAAGCATTGAAAGAAACAACGGAACTCATTAAGCCAGGAGTAAAGTTTGCTGCATTAAATGAGCATACAAAAAAGGTACTAGCAGAAGAGTGTAAAGAAATTGGCTTAATTCAAGAAGACGAAGAGTTATCAAAATACTATTATCATGGTGTTAGCCATTTCCTTGGTTTAGATACGCATGATGTAGGAACATATAAAGATAGAGTGTTAGAAGAAGGTATGGTAATAACAATTGAACCTGGTCTTTATATTGAAGAAGAATCAATTGGAATTCGTATTGAAGATGATATTCTTGTAACGAAAGACGGACATGAAAACTTGTCAAAAGATATTATTAGAGAAGTGGAAGAGATTGAAGCGTTTATGAGAGAAAATAATGTGAATGTAAAAGAAGATGAAGTTGTTACGAAATAATGATCGGGAAAGACGCTCAAGTTTGAGCGTCTTTTTATTTTGTTCATTTTAAACCGCGATATTTCCTCGAAAAGCATCTTCAATTATATTCCAAATGTCAATGTATTATATGTTGATCATGCCCGGACGAAGGTGGGGGAGTATGATCTGGGAATGTCACGAATACGGCAACGATAATTACCACACTAATTGATAGTAATAACAAAAAACGCCGTTGAATAAAAGTAGAAAAAGTTTCTGATAAAAGTTGAATCATACATGACATAGTTATTGTTATCGTAAGTAAAAGACTAATAAACAGTATACTATGAGCTTGTTGAGCGTTTAACATTTCTGTAATCATTGCTCCCATCATACTTGCCATTAATCCAGAGAACATTCCTTCTAAAGCAGTAAATAGGTGAAACCGTAGACCGACTAAAAAACCGATACAACTACTAATCAAAATCGCAAGCAAAGTAGAATATAGTAATTCACCTTTAAAAAGAATACCTAAATAAAAACCGATACTTAAACCCGTACTCATACTAAAAGACATAATAAATACCATATACTCCATTAGGGTACCCTTGAGTTTAGATATATATGATGTAATAAGAATCGAGATACAACAAAGTGTTAAGGCGGTTAATGTGTAAGCGAACATTATGATACCTCCCTGTCCTATCATTCATTTCATCATATGTTCATATGGAGAGTACTTATGCTTATTTATATCTGCATATTATCTGCACAATTTCATAAATGTAAGCAAGAAGGCTTCTGATTTTTTGGGACGTCTTTTTAATTATGAGCATGTGAATGTAAGAGTTAAATGAAGAGTTTCTATTGTGAAGCCATAAAGAATAAGCGTATAATATTATAGGTCTCCCATTTGCGAGACAAACCGCGAATGATAAATAAGATTGTTGTTTTATCATCGCCTCTAAACAGATAGACAATGAAAGTAACACTGGAATACAGATAGGGAGTTATAAAATGAAATTAATTATTTTATATGGATGAGAATGGACAAACAATAATAAATACACTTCCTATAACCCTCTTAACCCATGATATATAAAGGATTAAATGGATTGTATTTGTTTGACTATTATTATAAATCAGTTCAAACAAAAGTGTTGTGTATAGGTGGAACATATGTATAAAAAGGAGGGGGTATGTAACTATTTTATCTAATAGGTTCAGATTATAAAAGGTATGTGATTAATGAAAAGAATAAGTTGTAAATATGAGGTTACAATGAATTTTTTAGTTAGTAATACCTTTAGAAAGGTTATTAAAAAACTTTGAGACATATACAAATTTTATATATAATGATGTTGAAGAAATTTTACAGCTCGCGTATTGTATTATTTATTAAGTCCTTCTGGACTCATGGGCACTCTCGTATAAGCTTCTAAGCGACTACATAACTGTGTTAAAGATGTACTAGCGACTTTTGACTCAGCCATACACAAAGTGCTACTAATTTCTGAGATTGATACCTATTCTTAAGTTTTGTAAACACGGCTTCTCTTGCAAGCTTTTGAAGAGCTTGGAGTAATAGGTGCCGCTTGAGTTGTTAAGAAAAAAGCTGTAATTCATCTGAAATATCTACCCAAAAACGCTATTTTTTTCTAAGATTCTACATAAAGAATAGCGCATTTTTTTGTTTTAAGAGTATTTAATTTCGTTAAGTTGATGGCGATGTTAAGGTACTCCAGATAGAAGCCTAAATTAAATGTTTTTGTAAAGCGAGTGATTGTTTGAAAGAGGTACATAATGTAACTCTTTTTTAGTTCTATGAATAATTGTTTTTTTACGAAGGGGGTGAAGAATGAAAGTAGTCAATTAAAGTTTCTAAAAGTAACAAGAGCGGGATATATGACTCCCACTCTTGTTACTGTTTAAATCATAATTCTTTTGATTTTCGTATGGGGGTATTACCTAACATCTTTTTTGTTCAAATTCGAAACTTTTTTATGAATTTTAATAGATTAGTATTAGTTAATCACCCATATTTTACAGCCTTTGGGATAAGTGTTACTAAAAGAACCAAGATATAAGAAGGTTATATGAAACTATGAGAGTTTTAATTGCAGACATTGATGGTTATCTTGGGTGGCCCTTGGCTCAATATTTAGCAGTTCACGGATTTGATGTGGGAGGTACGGAAAATTTTATTCGCAGGAAGTGGATGGTCGAAATGGTCTCATGGTGTGCGATCCCAATCCCGATTTTTCCAATGAAAGAGCGACTTTTAGCATTCAAGGAGTGTTTCAACAGACCTGTACAATTCTGGGTGGGCGCGATTTACGAGACTATCCATTTTTGGGGGAATAAATAAATGGTGTAATAATGAGCAAAAAGCCTTTTCAAATTTTGAAAAGGCTTTTTAATTTTTAAGTGAATAGAAGTATTCGGTTTGTTTGTTCAGTCCCATTAGTACTGAAAAGTTTGGAGTCTAAGAAGCAAGTTCGACCTATATGATTCGAGAAAAAAGATTGCTTATACTACGTGTATTTCAATATTCCACAAGAACAATGCGTAGGGCAACAAGCATTTTTTGCATTTATTTTATAAATTCTAATAGGAATTTATCGTATATAATATATAGATTTGAACAATATAAATCTGAGTATTAAATACATGAAAGGGAATGACTACTATAACGAAGTAAACGAATTAGAATATTTAAATAAAAAAAAAAGAGTACCTTTCGGAAGGAGTAAAATTATGCCATCTTTGCTTGTCATTCGATTACACCCAAAAGAGCCTGTTTCCGCTGATACCTTTACTGGTTATCTCAACGAGTTAGAAATAGCTGTTAATGAAGTATCCTTTAACCATCCTGATGGCAGGGAGGCTGATTATGAACCTGCCATTTATAAACAGCCGATCTTTGTATCGCCTATTAATGAGTCTAATAACCGAGATGACCTAATCCCAATTCAGCATCCTGATAGTAGAATTATTCAACACTTTATAATCGAAGAAAATGTGCCTACAATCCCTCCACCACCCAAAAAATATCGTCGTCTATTTTTTTCAGTAGCAACCGCGGTTATCGAAATACCTGATCCTCCAGCTGGAGAGGAGTATAGGACTGCAGATATAAGATTGGTGATTATGCGTGGCGGAAAAGATATTATTCATAAACAAATTTATTATAACGTGCCACTTTCATCTGATCCCTTGCCTGGAAATCCCAATCAATATCAAATATTGTCTACAACTAGCTTACATTTAGCCTTGCCAGCTCCTGGGGAACAACTGGACTTGGGAATCGCGTCGCAGGAGGATGGAACAGCACCTAATTTCATGAATCTGCGAACAGCCGTAGAGAACGTACTAAATCAGGAACCGGGTAATACTGGGGACATTTCTAACCTAAGCCTCGCTAAGTGTCGACATATAGCATATGAAATTATTTGGGATCGGAATGCTTACCCACTCCCGGTTCCACACCCTGAGCTGGAGAAGATGTACACCGGTCCCCATAGTGCCAATAGTAATGAAGAGAACCAGCGAAAAATGTTTGAGGGGGAATTACTGACTTACTATGTCAAGCACAATACTGAAGCAGAACGATTGGCTAATTTCATATTCTCTCTCTCGGCGGCAATATGGTGTGAGGAGAAAATCAAAAAAGCCACACAGTCAGAATACTTCTTTCCGGTTTTCACTGCTACTCCTGAACATAAAGTAAAAGTGATAATAAAGTCATCTGGATCTATATTGAATCCTGCCTTTGAGGTGCCAGCGGCATATTTTTATGCGCTCTCAGCGAATTTGCCTCCTCAAGTCAAGCGGGAACAGCGTTTTAAAATGATCACCTCGTATACTGAAGAGCAGGTTGTATCAGATATTGAGCAACTTCTTGATGATAAGGTATTGACCGAACCAACTGGAGTGAACCGCTTTCAAGCTGCTAGGCGTTTGCGGGCGTTAGGTTCGCCAGGTGAGAACGACACGCCGGTTGCCATAATCTCTCCAGGAACCCCGGCTCATGGGTTAGTGAGTGATTGGTTATCTTTCGCGGGACCTGATATAACCGCGTTTTGGAAAACGTTATCCGTAAACAATATCGCCGGACATTTTGAACTTGTTCTGTTAGTCGTTACCCATAATCACCTACCGTTAAAGAACGCTATAACTAGTCCACCTTTTAATGTAGACAATGTGACCGAGCTAGTTTCCAAAACCAGTGGTGATTGGGAGGCATTGCTGATCCCTGATCCTGGTACGAATCCTGATCCGCTCCCGGATTTTACTAAGCCAGGAACAAGGGAAGTACGGGCACAAGCCTATATTCGTTATTTACGAAAGGTTTTTGATGTTGCGAATGTATTTACAGCAACTAGTTCGCCGACTAATAGTGCTCCACCTGTTCTAGATCGTTCGCCAGGTAATCCATTGGATCAATTATTGAACTCGACCAATTACCCTGGAGGCTTTTCGTTCAGTAATTGGGACCCAAACAACTCAAACCACGCTTCAAAATTAGCGGACACACTAAAAGGTATTTTCCCGGGTGATAAGGATGCACAGCAACAATTTACTGAATGGTTAAAGTGCATTAAAAATGTTTTCGACCTTACAGAGGACATTAGTCCCGACAAGAAGCGGTTCTCCGTTATGGAAGCACTTTGGGCACGAGGCTTTGTTGATGCTAATAGCATTCAAGGAATTTCTTTTGAAGATTTTAGAGAAGCGTTGCTTGGGTCAGTTGCATATGATTATGCGCAAAACATTTGGGATCATTCTGGTACGATTGCTTCAAGCCCTGTATCTGGTCAGTCCGAGTTTAAACCGGTTAATCCTGATGGATTTTTGGTCAACTGCATTCCTCCTGCACATTTGTCGCCGTTAGGGCCGATTGCTTACCTACATGATTTGTTACAGGTTTCGCCAGATTCTACATGTGAAAATCCGTTACCTAATAAAACCGGGGAAACGGTGGCATCGATCTTAGAAAAACGCAGAGGATCACTTGGTGACTTGTTAGGATCAAAAGCAAATTTAGATGTACCTATTCCATTAATTGATCTTGTCAATGAATCGTTAGAATACATGGTTGCTCATAACTCGGTGTCCGGAATGGTTTATAACACAGCAAAAGATGTGGTAGGCGGTCATGAATTAACGACAATGGACATTCCTATAAAAGATTATCAGCATGATCCAATCCCTTTGCTGGAGGCATTACCTGAACATGTTACACCAGCTGTTGTGACCAAAGAGCAGGCTTCCTACGAAAAATTGAAAAATGATTTTACCGCGTGCGCGCTTCCGTATTCACAGCCATTAGATGTTGCGCGTACTTATTTGAAGCAGTTAGGAACAAGTAGATTTGCTACTATGCGGCGCTTTCGTAAAGAGATTACAGAATTCGTCCTTGATCCGACTAAGGAACCAGTAAAATTCCAGAGCCACTTATGGCGTTACCCGGTTCGGATTGAAACGGCGATTGAGTACTTAAGTATAACGCCAGAAGAGTATCAATTTTTGTTCCAAAAAAAAATCTCAAATAAAAAACTGCACACTTTGTATGGATTTGCATCAGAAAAAATCAATGGGACACATTGGACAGAAATGGTTGTCCGCTTATCAGAATTTTTAAAGCGCACGTGTCTGTCGTATTTTGAATTTCTTGAGTTATGGAAATCAGAGTTTATTAAGTTTGGTTCGAAAGCGAGCAGGGAAAAGGGATTCCCAGATTGTGAACCTTGTTGTTTAGATGAATACATAATTGAGTTTGAGGATTCTAAACATTCAAAGGAAGCTCTTAAAAAGCTGGCTGTTTTTATTCGACTTTGGCGCAAAATACGAGAAGTACCAAATGCTCGTTACACGTTTAGGGAGTTAAGTGACATTTGCAAAGTATTAGAACTATTCCACGGTACAAAAAGCAACCCAGACTTTATCAGGCAGTTGGCAGCTTTCCAAATGTTTCGCGATGATTTTCATTTATCGCTTACAGATGGGACAATCCCTCAATCCGGTGTAACCAGCGCAGAAAGACTCCACTTGCTTGCATTTTGGGTACCGGGAGCGACCAAGTGGGACTGGGCGGTGGAACACCTGCTCCATCAAATACAACAATATGCCATTGATACCCATAACTGTCGATGCCGTGAACCGGAGTTTATTAAATTACTGAAGAATAATCTCAACGCGCTATCGGTACTTGCCGGTTTCAATCCCGACAATCCGACGGACAGTTGGCATGCACATCCGACGCATACACTGCGCTTTGCTGAAATTTTGGCTAAAATCTATGCATCTGAATTTACAGTCGGTGAATTGCTGTTTCTTTTTACTAACGAAGAACATTTGCAGGGCGACGATCCCTTCCCGTTACAAACGGCCAATGAGGCGAAAGACTCCCCGTTGGGTTTGCCTGATGATGAGGATCGGAATTCGCTCTGGGCTTTGCGTAAAAAACTGATGGCTGTCAAAGTGAGTTCTGAAGAAACCAAGCAATGGACTTGGATACGTATGGAGTCAGTTCTCCGGGAAGAATTGGGGTTACAACCGGCTAGCAGCAGCTGGCTTTCTCTGGGACAACATTTCTTCCCATCCATTCTTATTAATAGTGGCATTGCTGTAAGTTCGTTACAAAAACAGTATCGAGTAAAGCTTCCTATTTCGACACCGACTTCTGAGCTGATGTGGAATACGCCACCTGATGGTCCTTTTCATTATGATATAACAGCGGAGGAGCTTTGGATGGAAATTCCACTTTCTGATGAAGCCGTTTTGGCTAAAATCAGCCGGATCCGTCAGTTAAATTTGGAGGAACAAAAGGCTGTAAGTGACCTTTGTTTCTTACCCCGTATTGATTTGGTCAATTTCGCCTTCATTTTTAATCATTTCGGTGAGGCGGAAGAACATCTGATACAGGAGAAGGATGAAGATAAACGCTGGGCATGGTTTCAACAGCAGTTTGCTCTTTTTTACCAGCGATGCCAGGTCATTGCTGAACATTTGGCTATTCATACAGCGAATGCTACCGGTAGTTTTAATCCGGAGGAGATACAACTTGCCAAATTACTATTAAAAAATCTGTGGGCAGATGAAAATAGAGCCATCACGTCCTGGGAAAACGACGAAGGCAAAACACCTTTGGTAACTTGGCAGCCTCGTCCAAATGGAGGAGCGTATGCTACACTGTTAGGTCTTACCGGAACGGGTATGCTAGCGGAATATTTTGATGCAGGTCAGATATTGCGCTGGCGCGAAGTGCGCGGAGGCGTAGATACTTTTGGGCCAGAGGAAAACGTCATGAATGCGCCGATTCCGGTTATCGTGCCTGCTATGGGATTCTCCTTTACATCTGAACAAATACTGCATTTTGCTACGGTACGAAACGGTTTCGCCATGTCAAATGCAGACGGACAGATTTTTGGTGGGGTGGAACCATTTACGCTTCGGTGGAAGGGGCTATTGTTGATAGAAAGTGAAGGACAGTATGAGTTTAGCGCCGGTGCCCCTACCCCGGCCGGACTAGTGCCTGATTTTGAAAAGGCTGAACAATCGCATCGTTGGCGTGTGATTCTCAAACAGGGGCAAAAGACTTGGGTACTGCTTAGCCATGACTGGCCGAACGAAGAGGCTCCGCCGGCATGTACAAAACCTACCACGTTGAAAAAGGGTTTTTATGAACTAGATATAGAACTTGAACGAAAGCCGTTGGTCTTTGATGGTCCGGAAGATGTTTGTCCGCAAACGACTGGATTCCAGCTTAAATACAAGGGAGCAGATTCAGAAATGGAATGGTTAGTTGTGCCTCATGACAAACTGTTTCAAGACAAGAAGGATGACACTTTGCAATCTGGGATTGAGCTTTTTGACGCAGCAAAAGCCTTTCTTTCAGTACATTTTACTAGTACGGTAAGAGACATTCGACGAACTTATCAGCGGGCTTTCAAAGCTATGCTTTTTGTAAGCCGTCTCCACCTTTCGGCACAAAGGATTGCTGATGATGGGCAGTCAGAATTGGGTTATATTCTTTCACATCCGGTTCATTTTGTAGGGCAGTCATATTATCGAAAAGATAGTGATTTTTTGACACATAAGGCTAATTTTGACGTGAATTTTTTACCAGTCTTAGATAATTATGAAGCACCTTCTTCCGTACAAGATCAGCGAGTGGCCCCAACTAGCCAGCGTATGCAGGCGATGTTTGACTGGTGGGAACGTCTTTTTGACTACACAGTGATGAGGACTGAAACCCAGCGTTCGCCGGAACAACCAGCGTGGCTACTTTTCCATGAGTCCGCTGAATTACATGAAGACCAGCCAGCTCAATTAGTTCGACACCTTGGTATCGATTTAAGGCACGACACCTTGGTACTGCGATATTATGCGGGTTATGGAGTAACATCAGTAGATTTAGAAGATGATCGCTGGGCGGTACGTGTTTGGCATTCAGAAAAATGGATTCGCTCTCTGCAAAAACAGTTTTACGAAAAAAATATATGGGAAACGCGTCCGGACCTTTGGGCCTCAGATGATCCTTCTGTGGAGGAGACTGCGTTTAACAAAAAGGACTCCGGTAATTGTAATTTAACCCGATTCTATCGTGAGGGATGTATCGAAAATGGTGACCCGCGTCGTTATAAAGAGATCAAACTCCTAAATGATGGTCTTCGCGAGCGCGGGCGTGCGGCGTTAGTCGCATACCTGACACATATGGACCGCATAGTACTCCCTTGGGGAGGTGTTGCTACGGAGGCGAAGCATCTAAGTGAACTGCTGCTGATGGATGTGGAAGCGGATATATGTCAAAAAGCAAGCCGAATCGAGGAAGCAGTCAGTTCAGTTCAATTGTTTATTCAGCGTGCCCGACTCGGGTTAGAGCCGGAGTTTATTGCATCAGCGAATTTCATTCTTAGCTGGGATCGGCATTTTGCGAACTATTGCATTTGGGAAGCATGTAAAAAACGCGTCATCTATCGGGAAAACTGGGTAGAGTGGGATGAATGGCAAAAAGCAAAACAAACGGAATCTTACCAATTTTTAGAATCGAAACTACGAAGTGCAACACTGACAATGCCAGTACCGGGTGGTCTGACTTATTGGAGTGGATCACGGCTGCCCGAACACCCAGGAATAACGTTGTTACAGCATCGTGATGCATCGGAGATACAGTTCCTTAATCCTGAAACGGAAGAATTAGGATTATTGGGAACGCCGGAACGACATGCACGTCCGACATGGCTGGCGCCCGTACGGAGTAAAAAGAATGACCAGGAGGATGAAGATCCAACGGTGGTGAGAAGCCATATAAACCCGTCCATTCATTCGGTCACCAATATGGGACATTCATGGAAAACGACAGATCTGCCGATGTGGCTTCAGGCTGCTGTCCATTTAGGTATAAAATTCTATCGGGTGGCTGCCGCCGGCATGCCACCAGCAAGTACTACCTTCGAACCAAAGTGCGGTTCATCAGACAGTTCTGTGTGTTGCAATATATGTGGAAAATCCCATCCGGCATTGATAGATGAGTACTATTTTTGGATAGAGGATTCACGTTATTATCATGAAACAGAACAAATGGCCGAATGGGGTGCAACGGCTGATGACCCTAAAACAGATTGGCAGCGCCGAGATAAATTGCCAGGCCTGCTTCATTGGGAATCGAGCCCAACTGTTCATTTGCGTTGGTGTAGGGTGCATAACAGTGAATTTCAACAACCACGGTGTTCTTATGAAGGATTAAGTATCAAAGCGGATGTTACTCCAGAATTAAAATTTTCAGGTCGTATCGGTGATTCGCTGTATTTCGAAATTGTTGGTGGTGAAGTCCCTGAAGGGCATGATTCTACACAACCGCCTGGTTTCCGTTATGACATGGCAACCGATGAGGCGATTCCATTGCCTACTCCGGCAGCTATTCCTGCCCAGAATTTGGTGGGTGGCTTGTCTGCTTTTCCTTTTTTTGCATGGTTTGATCCCGGGGCGCCTTTATTGCCTTCGTTGTTTAGTCCGACCATTTCTGTAGCAGGCCATTTGCGAGTACATTGCCAGTTTGAAGCAGCTTTAAAATGGTATGAATTGGTATATAACCCGTTAAAGAACGATAATTCATGGTCGGTCTGCAATGAGGATCAATCGGAATCAGGCTACATCGAGGAGGATTTGTCGGTTGATGCTGAGGAGATGGAACCAGAAGAAACGTGCTGTTGCGCAAGTGAACCCGTTTCAGATCCGAAGGTAAAAGAGCGCTCTATACTTCTCCATTATTTGGAAACAACTCAGCGATGGGGGGATGCCTTGATGCGGAAAAATACACCAGAGGCATTCCAGCAAGCACGTCTCATTTTTGACACAATGGTGAAGATTTTAGGGCCTGCGCCGATAACCGTATTCTCAAAAGATGAAACATCAAAAGAATTTACGGTGGCGAATTTTACACCAGATTGTGCACCAGTCAATCCGCGGCTGATGTGCTTATATACAAATATCAAAGATCGATTGGCTTTAATTCATTCCGGTTTGAACTCTAAACGACTAAAGAATGGACGTCCGAACCAGAGTATGCCGTATTTCGGCGATTGTGCAATAAGGGATTGCTGGAAAGATACCAATAATCTTTGTATCGACGAAAGTGATTGGTGCTTGTTACCAAGTCCTTACCGCTTTGCCGTCTTGGTAGAAAAAGCACAGGAAGTGGCAGCCGATGTCAGAGATTTGGGCAATGCTTTACTAGCAGCGTATGAGAAAGGTGATGCAGAGTATTTATCAACTATGCGCTCTATGCATGAACGGCAATTGCTTAATTTAGGTTTAGAGGTACGTCAAAACCAGTGGCGTGAGGCGGACTGGCAATTGCAAGCGTTGAAAAAAACAAAAGAGATGACGCAGACACGCTTGCAATATTACCAAAATTTAATCATGAATGGATTGATTAGCGGAGAAACTCAATATGAACCACTAACCATTAGCTCGACGACGGTAAGGTCTGCGGGGAATATTGTAGAAGGGATAGGTCAAACCATGAATATAATACCTGACCCTTATGTAGGATTCCCTTGCAGTTTTATCAAACTGCCTCCGGGTAGCAAAATGAGCATGATGTTTTCTGCTGGTGCCAGGATTGCTAATACAGCAGCAGATATTTTGAATACGGTTGCTTCTCTTGGACTAACAAAAGCAGGTTGGGAACGCAGGAAACAAGAGTGGAAACATCAGGTAGACACTCTTACAATTGAACTTGAACAAATTGAACGGCAAATTCTTGCGGCCGATCGGCGCCGTAGTATAGCGATGCGGGAACTTAACAATCATGAACAGCAAATAGAAAGTTCCGCAGAGGTGCATGACTTCTTGCGAGACAAGTTCACGAACCATGCACTCTATTTGTGGATTCAGCAGGAAACGGCGGCTATGTATTATCAAATGTATGAATTAGCACTGCATTACGCAAGACAAGCTCAGCGCGCTTTTAATTTTGAGCGCGGGCATACTGCACGACAGTTCATCCCAGCAGAAATTTGGGATAATCTTCATGAAGGTCTTTTAAGTGGAGAACAGTTGCAACTTGGTTTACGTCATATGGAAAAGGCGTATTATGATGAAAATGTTCGTGAATATGAACTAACGAAGCACCTATCAATGCGCTTACATTTTCCAATGGCCTTCCTGCAGCTGCAAAGGGCCGGATACTGTGAAATTGATATACCTGAATGGATGTTTGACCTTGACTATCCTGGACACTATATGCGCCGGATCAAAAATGTGACCTTGACCATTCCCAGTGTAACTGGTCCTTACACAGGAGTACACTGCCGCCTAACCTTATTAGACAGTAAAACACGCGTCGATCCTCGGCTTATTGATCCGCCGCATACGTGCTGTCATGATGATCGCTGGAAAAATGGTTATCAAGTTATGCCTGATGATAACCGGATTGTCTCCACCTATGCTGCTACAGAGGCCATTGCAACCTCTAGTGGACAGAATGACTCCGGAATGTTTGAACTAAACTTCCGCGATGAACGGTATCTGCCATTTGAGTTTTCCGGAGCAGTGAGCAGATGGAGGATAGAACTCCCATTAGAGAACAATCAATTTGATTTGGATACCCTGAGCGACGTGATCCTGCATCTAAACTTTACAGCTCGAGAAGGCGGAGAGAATCTTCGTAAAGCTGCAAACGAGTGTGCACAGGAAAACCTGCCAGGAGAGGGCATACGTTTCTTTGATATCAAGAATGAATTTCCTGACAATTGGTATGCTTTTTCCAGTCTTTTGCCAGATCATCCGTCGAATAAGAAATTAGGGATTCCACTCAGCAGGAGTATGTTCCCTTATCTAACTGCAAACAAAAAGGTTGGCGTAACTAGGATCGAAATTCTTTTTGAAGCACCTGGTGCAGACCCAAGCGTTCACCACATTGTCGAGTTTCTGGCTGGGCAGCGTGTTGACCAGATAAAGGATGAAAAATGCCAAACTGATGTACGCAGCATTCCTTGTGTAGCTGATGCTAATTGGCCAGGGCTTTTTCATGGTGTACTAACAATCGACAATGAAGTACTTATTGCAGATGGCATTCAAGAACTAGGGGTGTTTAAATTCCCGATGGATGTCGGTGAAATAACAAATACCTATTTGTTCTGCTCGTACAAGAGATTTTAAGGTAATGTATATCTTAGCGTTGGAAAATTTAGACCAAGGCTTTTAAAGCCTTGGTCAACCTTAATAAGTATACATACTCACTTTTAAATATAGGGAACAACAAAATGTTTGTTTACTAAGATTTGCAGAATAGGAGATGGAAATTGTGGAAACAAAAGATGGTTCCCAGAAAAATAATTTTTCATCAAACGAGGCTCCAGTAATTTCTTTACCGAAAGGTGGTGGAGCTATTCGGGGATTAGGGGAGAAATTCAACACAAACCCTATTACCGGTACTGGTTCGTTAGATGTTCCCATATACACAAGTCCTGGGAGATCCGAATTTGGACCTCAGCTAACATTATCTTACGATTCTGCAGCTGGTAATGGTCCGTTTGGCTTTGGCTGGAACCTTTCTCTCCCTTCTATCACGCGTAAAACGGATAAAGGAATACCGAAATATCAAGATGCCAATGATTCTGATGTTTATATTTTATCCGGTATGGAAGATCTTGTTCCTGTAACATCAAAGGATGGTAAGAGGTGGTCAACATTTAGGATATGTAATGGGGTGAAATTTAAGATTCAACGCTATAGACCAAGAATTGAGGGGCTTTTCTCTCGAATTGAGCACTGGACTAATCAGAGTAACCCAAAAGATACTTTTTGGCGCTCTATTTCCAAAGATAATATAACCAACTGGTACGGGAAAACAGATAACAGCCGTATTACTGATCCATCGAATCCGACACGGATTTTCAGGTGGCTTATATGTGAGAGCTACGATGATAAGGGCAATGTAATGGTGTACCGATACAAAGAGGAAAATTCAATGGGGGTAGATTTATCACAGATTCATGAGAAAAATCGTAATGACCAGACACGTTCTGCCAACCGCTACCTTAAGTCAATTAAGTATGGAAACTGTACACCGCATTATCCGGTCCTAACCGAGAATCAACCATCTGTTCAATTGCCAAAAGATTGGTTGTTTGAAGTGATCCTTGATTACGGTGAACACGATCAGGATACACCGACACCTGATGAAAAATACTCATGGTCTTGTCGGAAAGATGCTTTCTCCACCTATAGATCAGGTTTTGAGATTCGCACATATAGGACTTGCCAACGAGTCTTGATGTTCCACCACTTCCCAGAAGAACCAGGGGTGGGTAAGAATTGTCTAGTGAGATCGACTGATTTTACTTACTCGCATGAACAGAATCGAACAGATGATAACAAACCTATTTTATTATTCTTAAGTGGCATTAAACAGACGGGATATAAACGGAAAACAGAAAAAATGTATTTACACAAGAGTTTTCCTCCCCTTGAGTTCCAATATAGCCATGCTAATATTAATGAAGAAATTCAACATATAGATCCGGAGAGCTTAAAGAATCTCCCTATTGGATTAGATGGTGGGAAATATCGATGGGTCGATTTAGACGGAGAAGGGGTATCCGGAATTTTGACCGAACAGGGAAATAGCTGGTTTTACAAGCGAAACCTTAGTCCTATTAACTTTCGAAATGAAAACAGAGTTCAAACCACAGCTATTTGCTTTGGTCCTGCTGAACGTGTCGCAGAATTACCGTTCCTTACTGCCGATAATCAATATCAATTATTGGACCTAAGCGGTGACGGCCGTCTTGATCTTGTTAGGTTTCAAGGACCATCGCCTGGCTTCAATAAGCGCACAGTGGATGGACGTTGGGAACCGTTTAGGCCGTTCAAATCTTTACCAGTCCTTGATTGGGCGGAGCTCAATTTGAAGTTCATTGACCTGACAGGTGACGGGCATGCAGATATCATAATGAGTAAAGATGATGTTGTTTGGTATCCATCCCTTGGGGAGGAGGGGTTTGGACCATTAGAAACACGATACAAGCCGTTTGATGAAGAAAAAGGGCCGCGACTTGTCTTTGCTGACAGTGCCCATTATGTCTACCTAGCTGACATGTCTGGTGATGGTTTGACTGACTTGGTGCGTATCTGCAATGAGGAGGTTTGCTACTGGCCCAATTTAGGGTATGGACGTTTTGGGGACAAGGTGACGATGGACAACGCACCCTGGTTTGACAGTCTGGATCAGTTTAACCAACAATACATTCGTCTCGCCGACATCGATGGCACAGGTGTCACCGACATCATCTATCTTGGCTGTGATGGCGTACGTTTGTATTTTAATCAATCAGGTAACCGCTGGAGTAAGCCATATCAATTAAGTCAGTTTCCACTTGTTAATAATCTTTCCTCGGTTACGACAATAGACTTGCTTGGTAATGGGACTACTTGTCTGGTTTGGTCCTCGCCTTTACCTGGCGATGTCCAAAAACCTATGAGGTATGTTGACCTGATGGGAGGTCAAAAGCCGTACCTTTTGACTAAAGTCATTAATAACCTAGGTGCTGAAACGCTTATTGAGTATGCACCTTCGACTAAGTTCTATCTAAAGGACAAACAGGAGGGGAAACCCTGGATAACAAAGTTACCGTTTCCTGTGCACTGTGTAGAGAAGGTGACGGTTCATGACAAGTGGCGTAATACAACTTTTTCGAATACCTACAGTTATCACCACGGATACTTTGATGGACAGGAGCGTGAGTTTCGTGGTTTTGGTCGCATCGAACAGGTTGATGTGGAAGAGTACGGAGTGTTTACGGTAGCGAATTCAAACAGCCCCTATATAACCGTTGACCAAACACTATATCAACCTCCTATCAAAACTGTGACTTGGTATCATACAGGCGCATTTCTTGATCGTGAACGCATCTTTAGCCATTTTAAGGATGAGTACTTCCCAAACTGGTTTGAGGAAGAGCAATCTGCTAAGCAAGTACTAGGTGCATTCAGGGAAAATGTTTTCCCTGAACCTAAACTCGATACCTTAGATCTCACTACCGATGAGTGGCGCGAAGCGTTGCGAGCATGTAAAGGTATGATGTTGAGACAAGAGGTGTATGAACTTGATGTGGACGGATTGACGGGTAACATACATAAGCCTGTCAAAATATTCTCGGTTTCTAATCGCAACTACGACATTCATCGTGTGCAGCCGAAATTGAACAACTTACATGCTGTTTTTCATGTAACGGAGAGCGAATCTATCACTTATCACTATGAGCTAGACTTTCGGAATGAAGAACTGACACCTGATCCACGCATTGTGCACACTCTTAACTTAAGCAGGGACGAATATGGAAATATTCAACAATCCTTGAACGTGGCCTATCCTCGCTTGAAAAAGTATATTGATGCCAAATTGAAGGAGGATGTCCAAACATTGATACAGCAGGTGCAGTCTGATTTGCATATATCGTACATAGAGACGTATTATACCAACGATGTGCCTAATTACGACCTTCTTGATCTGGACACCTATCGCTTACGCCTGCCGTGTGAGGTGCTGACCTACGAGCTAACTGGTATTAATCATAAACAGTCAATGGCTAACATTACTGAATGCTATTTCACGTTGGATAAGTTGCGCGCATACAAACTGAGTGACAAATATCAGAAAAGAGGGGTGCCTGTTGAAGAGATTGCCTACCACCTGTTACCAAATGGCATCTCGCCTCAAAAGAGAATGGTAGAACACGTACGCATGCTATTTTTCGATACAACCCTGGACAAACCGCTGGAACTGGGGAAGTTGAATGCGCTAGCTATACCTTATGAAAGTTACAAACTGGCTTTTACCGATGATATTCTTGGTCATGTCTATAAAGATAAGATCAAGCCGGAGGTTCAATCGGTACTCACTGACAAGAAAAAAAGCGGCTACTTGACTGGCTCGGATCTAGCTATTTTTAGTACAAATACGACAGGGCAATATTGGATGTGTTCTGGGGTAGTAGGTTTTAATGCTGATGCTCCTAAGCACTTTTATTTACCCGAGAGCTACACTGACCCTTTTCGGAACCTAACTATAACAACCTATGACCCATATGATCTTTTCATTCAATCAAGCACCGATGCACTGGGAAGCCGTACGGAGGTGACCAAGTTCGACTTTCGCGTGCTGGCGCCATGTCAAATGAAAGATGTGAACGACAACCTTTCCGAAGTACGCTTCGATATTTTAGGTTTGCATACTGCAATGGCGGTAATGGGAAAAGGAAGTGAAGCTGACAATTTGGACGGATTTGATGATGAACTTTTGAATCCGGATTTAGATACCCTGCAGAATTTTTTCGTCTATAATGATTATAATACTGACGATGCTAAGCGTTTTTTACGCAGCGCCAGTACACGGTACTTGTATTACTTTGGGGAAATCATCGAAGATGGAAAGACGATATGGGGACAGCATCCCGCTTGCGCATGTGGAATCGGGCGGGAGCAGCACTCTACTGACGAAACAAGTAGTCCGGTACAATGTGGGTTTGAGTATTCGGATGGAACAGGCAATGTACTAGTAAAGAAAATGCAGGCTGAACTTGAAGCGGTAAGCGGGCTTTTACGTTGGGTAGTTACCGGTAAAATTGTCCTGAACAACAAAGGAAAACCAGTTAAACAGTATGAGCCATATTTTAGCTTAAGGCATCAATTTGAGATATTGACTGAGGTAGGTATGGCGACGTTGATGTATTATGATGCAGCAGGGCGAGTTACACGAACAGAGATGCCGGATGGCTCCTACAGTCGGGTGGAATTTTCGCCGTGGCATGCGACTCACTACGATGCAAACGATACGGTAAGGGAGTCTGGTAATGCTTGGTATACCCAAAAAAGCGCACCAACTGCAACGAGAGAAAACCAACGTGCAGCTCGTTTGACTATTGAACATGCGGATACACCATTGGTGACAGTGCTCGATAGCCTCGGGCGCGAGGTGATCAGTATTGCTCACAACCGAGTGGGACCAGCTGATACGTTGATCGACCAAAAATATGTGACGTTTACTAGGCTTGATGCAGAGGGTAAACCACTGTGGGTACAAGACTCGCGAGGTAATCGTGTGATGCAATACATCATGCCACCGCTGCTTGAAGGCGTACGCCCATTCAACGATATAAACAATCTCAATCTGCAAGGATTTGTACCTTGTTACGATATTGCGGGCAATCTCCTCTTTCAACATAGCATGGACTCCGGAGACCATTGGATCTTGAATGATGCAGCGGGTAAGCCGATGTTTTCCTGGGATAGCCGCTCATTTGTCAACAGGATGACCTATGATGAATTGCATCGACTGACCGGCTCATTTGTCACTGGAGCTGACCCGACCAATCCTGCTCGCGAGATTCAATTTGAAAAACTGGTCTACGGTGAAGGAGCGGACAACGATAAGAAGTACAATTTACGTGGCAAGCTGCACGAGCACTTTGAAACAGCAGGGGTAGTTACCAATGAGTCTTACGACTTCAAAGGAAACCTACTGCGCTCGATACGCCAACTTACGGTTGATTATAAGGAAATCCCAGATTGGTCAAAGGTACCACAGACCTCTGACCTTGAAGTGGAACGCTTCGTTACAAGCACCCGTTACGACGCTCTTAACCGGCCTATACAAATTATCGCTCCGTACAGTACAGCGGTCATACCACGGCGTATTAACGTTACCCAGCCTGCTTACAATGAAGCTGGATTGCTGAAGCGCGTAGACGTATGGTACAGCCGCTCCAATGAGCCTACGGAACTGCTCGATGTCAGCGATGCAAGCCAGCATCTGGTGAAGAACATTAAATATAACGCAAGAGGGCAGCGTCTACAGTTGCAATATGGAAATGGAACAGAAACCAGTTATGACTATGAGACGGACACCTTCAGACTGAACCGGTTAAAAACTACTCGTAAAGGTGACTGTGCGCTGTTGCAGGACCTGAACTTCACTTACGACCCCGTGGGCAACATTACGGAGGTTCACGACTATGCACAAAATCGCGTATTTCATAACAACCAGTGTGTGCTGCCAGGGGCAAAATATCGCTACGACGCTCTGTACCGCTTGATCGCTGCCAGTGGGCGCGAACACAAGGGCAATGGCCAGCAGTATGACTGGGATGACAGCTTACATTCTGTATCAACACTGCCTAACGACTGCCAGTCGTTGCAGAACTATGTTGAGGCATATTGCTACGATGAGGTCGGCAACATCATACAAATGGTACACCACGCAGGGCACAATTTTGAAAAACCAGGTCAAGTCATTTGGAATCGGCGTTACCAATATGCATTGGACAGTAATCGATTGCTTGCTACCAGCCTTCCCGGTGACCCTGTCAATTTGCCTAACTATGTTGTTACACCTAGATATAGCGCAAAATACACATATGATAAACATGGTAACATTACGGAAATGCCACATTTGTTACAGATGAGCTGGAACTTTAGGAATCAATTGAGCACTACAGCGAGAATGATTAATAATGACACTTTCCCAACTGAGAAAGCGCATGTAAAGACGTACTATGTCTATAGCTCAGATGGCCAACGCGTGCGCAAGGTGACTGAAACTCAAACAGGTGCAATAAGTAAGGAGCGCATTTATCTAGGTGGTTTTGAGATATTTCGTGAATATAATAATGGTATAGTGAAGCTGGAGCAAGAGTCGTTACATGTGATGGATGACAAGCAGCGCATTGCATTGGTTGAAATGCAAACAATCAAAAATCAATCTCCAATAGCTAAGCTTCAACCACTTGTTCGTTACCAACTTAGCAACCATCTTAATTCGGTTACTCTTGAGCTAGATGAAAACGCTTCGGTGATTACCTATGAGGAATACACACCGTTTGGTAGCACTGCTTATTGCGCTGGTCGCAATGTTACTGAGAGGAGTATAAAGCGCTATCGTTATACAGGTAAGGAACGGGATGTGGAAAATGGACTTTTTTATCACGGTGCACGATATTATGCACCATGGCTAGGGAGGTGGATGAATAGTGACCCAGCCGGGATGATCGATGGAGTAAACCTTTTTGTTTATTCTTCGAACAACCCTATTATTTACAAAGATTCGACAGGAATGCAATCAGAGGGTAAAGAGAAAAAATGGGAGTACATCGACCCAGCTGAAGTGGTTCAAGGTGAAACTTTTGAAACTGGAGCAACGGGAGCCGCTCTAGGAGTTATATTTGTGAATTGGCTGTTTGGAGGTATTTCACCTTCAGCTCATGATTTTGGAGTAGTATTACAGACTGGTATACATCCAGTAATAACGCGTAAACCAACTATGTCAATGGCGCCAGAAGGGCCACCGACTAAGTCAGGCCCCCCAACAGGGCCACCGGCTAAGCCAGCTGCACCAGCAGAACCGCCGGCTAAGCCAGCAGTACCAACAGGGCCACCGACTAAGCCGGCTGCACCAGCAGAGCCACCAACTAAACCAGCGGTACCAACAGGGTCACCGATTAAGCCGGCTGCACCAGTAGAGCCACCGACTAAGCCAGCAGTACCAACAGGGCCACCGACTAAGCCAGTCGCACCAGATGGACCACCTGTTAAGGGTACGGGTGAAATCGGTTGGAGTATGCCAAAAGGTGGAGGAATAATAAATGGTAGAAAGTATTCTGAACATGCTTTAGAAAGAATGGCTCCAAATACCCTTGAGGTGAGAGCTGAGTTATCAACTAGAGCACATCAAAAAGCTACTGAAAAAGGCTTGAAGTTTGGTACTAAAGAATATCATGAATTTGTTACAAAATATGTAGATCCACGTGGAATTACTCCAACTGTTGTTGAAGATGCAATTAAAAATACACCTATAAAACCTGGTAAGTATGATGGAACTTTTACTCATCAAAATGAGAAAGTGACAGTAATTACAAATAATAATGGAGATATTGTTACGGTAATACCGAGATAGGAGGCTATAAATGTTCATAAAATATGATGAGTTTGAACTACTTGAGTTATTTGAGAATGAGCCAGTAGTAATTGGTGACAAAGAAGCAGGTATGTTTATTTATAGTAAAAATGATGATTTGGGATTTAAGTTAGTATTGACCATTTCTATATACGAAAAAGAATGTGGGTTAAGTTTAAATTATCAAAACTTTAAAAGTTCGATATTTGATTTTAAATTAAAAGATATTGATAGAATAACTTGTGATAATCAAAAACTTAAACTTCTAAGTAACAATGGTGATAAAAATATCGAAATTACTTTTAAACCAATTTTTTCGTTAAAAAGTTTAGTATTATGATTTCAATAGGGTTGTGAGAAAGATTGTGCTAATGCTGTAAAGATAATGGCTATTAAGGTTTAGTCTATTATTTGAATAACAATAATTTGCAAAAACTATGTTTGATCATCGACACTTCATGAGGGTTGTACCATCATGAAGTGTCATGTGAAAACTAGAATCAGGTGTTAAGAAGTATACGGTATGCATATTGGAGATAACAAATTTGAATGTGGCAACCAAACAAGAAGTTAAGTACTTGAGCTTATAGAAGAAGTTATGGGTAATTTTAAAATATAGATTTAACAAAGAACCTTGATTGGCTACATGCCTTTCAAGGTTTTTTGCTTTAGTATAGATTAAATAGCTAATATTTGAGTGGACAATATTGAGAATCGAGAACTCATGATGTTTGTACCGTCAAGGCATTCTGTCTTAATACTTGGCTTGTGAAAATAATACGATAAATAAGCGAGATGACATTTTATATGGCTGGGGTAGTTATGACATGGCATAGCTAACAAACTAACGAGAATGACAAAGCTCGTAGCGATAAACAATGGCAAACGTAAAAAAATGTTCGTAATCTGCGTTGCTTATAAATTAAATGTATATTAAAAAAATACTTGTGTAATTCAAAACTGAAGTGATTGTGAGATGTTTCGCAAAAAAATCAAGGGAAAGAAAAAATAACAATATCTATGAAATAACATAAATATAAGGTTTTTTTATTAGTTTATTTACTGAAGAAATCTCATAGAAGTACAATGAAACAACTATGTTATTTGTAAATTTTGACACAATGATAACTTTAGCATGATATAATTTTATTAATACGGTTACGATAAAGGTTTAATCTAATAACAATATATATAATTTGGTAAATAATCCTGTGAAACTTATAGTGAAATGATTATATGGAAACGTGTTAAAAAAAGAATTACAAGTTGTATAGAAAAATATAACATAGAAACTTACACTCATTAAGGGAAGGAGCACATAAGTGACTAATAAATATTCATTCAAAGATTTTCAAAAAGTATGGGGGAAGGATCCCATTATAGTTATTGATACTAATATATTTCTAAATCTTTATAAATGCTCTTCGGATACTACAGAAGATATTTTAAAAGTAATGAATTCTATTCCGGTAGACCAATTTTGGATCCCTGCACAAACTTTGGAAGAGTTTGATAAAAACAAAAAAAATGTAAAAAATGGACAATACAATAAATATAAAGATGTGCCAGCAAAAGTTGAATCAACTATGACGAAAGCACGTAATGAAATTGCAAAGAGCTTTGCTCAGTACACTAAATTTAAATTCCCGCATGTGACCACATTGGAAGTTAAAATTAATAAGATGATTTCATTAATATGTGATGAAGCAAAAAAATATGAAGAAGATATTAAAGAAGAGATTAAGCAAAATAAAAAGATGCTTAGTACAGATAAAATTCAATTATTTATAGATACAATTAAAAAACATGGAAATGTTGGGGATCCGTTTAATATTTCTACATTATTGAGCTTGTATGCTGAGGGAGAACAGAGGTATAAATATAAAATTCCACCTGGATATGAAGATTTACAAAAAGATGAGAAAGATGAAACTAAGAGACAAAAATTTGGCGATTTAATTCTTTGGAAGCAGATTTTAAAAAAAGCTAGTTCCATCACGAATCCAGTAATACTTGTTACTCAAGAGCTTAAAGAAGATTGGTGGATTTTAGACAAAAATAAACTACCATTAAAACCAAGAAAAGAATTGACTTTAGAATTCTCTGAACATAGTGACGAACGATTTGTTTTGATGAGCCGCAATAATTTTATAGAGTATGTTTCAAAAATAAATCAAATTATGATCGACAATAAAACTCAAATAGAGATGAACGCCGATACAATTATATTAGATTTAATATCGGAATTGGATTGGAGGACTATATTACATGGAAGTGGTCTTTCTTTTTACCTGAATCATAGTGGTGATGTTGAAACCTTCGTAAACAACGTACTTTCAAATGTCGTAATTAATTCATGCCACATGCCCGAGATTGAAATAAATACAATAGACCTTGATAATAAAGAAGCTATTATAGAGGGGAGTTTTGAAACTTATATTGGTACTACAATTCATGAGCTTGTCTCAAAAGAATATGAACATTCATATGAGGCATTATTAAGGTTAGCAGGTTCAATAACTATTGAATTTGTTATTACCATAGATAAAGATAATTTTATAGATCCAAATACACTCAAAATTATTATCAATGGATTTGATGTTCTAGATATTCAAAGAGAATCTAGATTAATTGATGAGGATATCTGGGAAGAAATGTGTGAGGATTGTAATAAGAATTCAGCTGAATATATTACTCATAGTGGTAAAAACATTTGTGAGAATTGTTCTTTAAAATATGAAGGATGCCCAGATTGTGGGAAATTTTTTGAATTTGGAAAACTTGCAGGTTCTTATTGTATTGATTGTGATAAAAACCATTAATTTTAAAACTTAATTGAGTAAGCCAAATAGAAATTATTATCAAGGAGATTAATGAATGCGATACTCTAATTATAAAAGAATTAAACAACTTGGTGAAGGTGGAAATGGACGAGTTTTTCTAATGCAGGATGATTCTAAAGAAGAATTTGCAGTCAAAATTTTAAAAAATAAGGATAGATCTAAATCAAAAATAGAAAGATTTAAAACTGAAGCTATAAAAGTGCACAAATTATTTAAAGAGGGTCAAAAAGGGATAATACCAGTATTAGATTATAAATTGCCCTGTGAAGAAACGGGAGATTATTATTTTGTAATGCCCATAGCAGTTCCTTTAGAAGAAAAAATTAAGGAATGTAATAATATTTATGATTTAATAGATATTTTTAAAAGCTTGGCAACAACATTAAGTGAGTTACATTCTAAAGCAATAGCTCACCGGGATATAAAGCCAGAAAATATATTATATTATCAGGATGAATATTGTTTTGGAGATTTTGGACTGATTGATTTCCCTGAAAAAAAGGGAATAACTAGAGATAATGAGCCTATAGGAAATCGAAAAACAATGGCTCCTGAAATGCGAACACCTTCGTTAGTTAGCGATTCCAGACCAGCAGATGTGTATTCATTTGCAAAAACCCTTTGGATTATAATTACTGGAGAAGTATTTGCATTTGATGGCCAATTTAATTGTTTTGAAAATAACAAATTACAAAATAAATATGAAACAATACATTTTGTAGAATTATACCAATTATTAATGGATTCAACGGCTGAAAATTCAGAGAAAAGGCCCACAATTGAGGAGTTTTTAAATAGACTAATAGCGTGGGAAGAAATATCTAAAGATAATGCTAAAGTTGATAAAAGCCGTTGGCGATTTATAGAACAACATGTTATTCATCAAAAATATCCAAGTACATTAATTTGGAGAGATAAAATTCAAGTAGTAGACATTCTTAAGCAATTATCTATTGTAAACTTCAATCATACTTTTATTCATGATGGTGGGGGAATGGATTCAATAGGTATTGAAATATTTGATGATATAGAAAAAGATATGGTTATGCTTAATTTTGGGCCTAACATGTCGCAGGTTTTTAAAATAAAAAGGTTAATATGGGAATTACCAAATGAAGATCCAGAGTTTAGCTATTTTCGTTTAGAGTTTGAAAAATTAAATCCTATATATCCTGATAGTATTGCAGAACAAGAAAAAATGATAAAAGAATACCTCAATGATTTCAGGGTATTAGCATCAGAAGATTTAATCATCAACAATAATAAAGGGTATGAACCGTATAGAGAAGATGATGAACAAGCGTTATTTAGTATTAAGCGCTGGTTTAATGGTTCATTTTTAATTGTTCCTAAAGGGTCTATATATAATCAAATTAGTACTACTTATGATGGGCGACATTCCAAATTTAACGCAGAGGATTTCAGAGAATATATGGGGTTATTACAATATGTGTATAATCATGAAATGTTAAAACCTTATTTTTGGGATATCGCTCATCACAATCCATTTGAAGATGACCTATTTGAAAAACTTAAAAAAATTAGAGCTATGACAGATGGAGAGTTAGAGAGTAATATACAAGACGATGGTGTTTTCCTACTCCCGTAAACGGATTAATATCTTAAAGTATCGATTTTTAAATAGCAATAAGCAAGTCGATACTTTTTAATATTAAACTATATTTTACAAGGGTAATTATATTTTAGACGCTTGATGATTGTGATGTAATAGTAAAATTATTACCTAAAAAGGATGGATAATTATGAAAGATGTAATTTATTTACCTGACCAACATCATATTGAAAAAATAAGAGAGAATCTTTGGTGTGAAAGAGAATATGGGAATGTTTCAATAATGGTGGGAGCTGGCTTTAGTCTGAACGCTGATAAAATATCAGATAATTCAGGTGAATTTTTACTCTGGAACCAACTAGGAGAAAAAATGAAAGCTGAATTATATCCTTATAGTGACAGTTATAATCAAGATGTCCTGAAACTTGCGAGTGAATATGAAGAGGTTTTTGGAAGACAAGCTCTTGACGAATTAATTATAAGTTCTCTACCGGATGAAAATTATGTACCGGGTAGCCTACATAAAGTGTTGTTGTCTTTGCCATGGGCAGATGTTTATACCACAAATTATGACACTCTTTTAGAAAGAACCACAAAATACATATATGATAGAAAATATAATTTAGTTTTAAATACCTCAGATATCCCAAATCGTATGAAACCTAGGATAGTAAAATTACATGGAAGTTTCCCTTCGCATCGCCCTTTTATTTTTAGTGAAGAGGACTATCGAACTTACCCAATAAATTATGCTCCGTTTGTTAATATGGTACAACAAACAATTATGGAGAACGTATTATGTTTGATTGGCTTTTCGGGAGATGATCCGAATTTCTTAAATTGGATAGGTTGGGTAAGAGATAATTTAGGTAAAAATACCCCGCCTATTTACTTTTGTGGATTTGTTTCTTCTACCCAAAGAAGAATGTTAGAGGCAAGAGGAATTACCCCGATTGATTTTTCACCGTTATTTCCAGACTATAAATATCCTGGGATATTAAAGCATAAAAAAGCGTTAGAATGGTTTTTATTAAATCTAAAATATGGTAGAAAAGCAGACGTGTTAAGGTGGCCTAATGTAGAAAACGTTATTCATAGTAAGCATGAGGATTTGCCATATATACCTGTGCAAAATCTTGATATTCCAAATATTGAAATGGATTTTGGTTTTGGTAAAAAAGTCGAAGAAAAGGATCTATTAAAAATTTTAAAGGATTGGAAGCATATACATATGTTACATCCCGGTTGGATAATTACTCCTAAAAACAATCGAGATAGCCTTTGGAGAGAAACTGGTAGAGCGATCAATCCTATACTAAATAATCTTGATAAGTTAACTTATGTAGATGCACTAATGCTTCTATATGAGTTGAATTGGAGAATTGAGACTTCACTAGTACCGTTATACACTGAAAATATTAGTAAAATGGTTGTAATCATAGAGAAATTTAATGCAATCTTTCAAACTAAAAATATATATAGAAATCAGGAAAAATTAAAAGATTTCAAGTCAAATTTGACATCAACTATTGATTGGCAATTTTTACAAAAGTGTTGGGTGGAATTAATATTTGCAATTATAAGAGAAGTTAGAGGGGATCACAAAGTAGCGGAATTCGATTATTGGATGGATACCATTGAGGATGTTGTGAAGCAAAGTCCTGAGTGGACTTCAAGGTGGTACTATGAAAAAGCGCTCTTTAATTTGTTCAAATTGGATCAGGAAGGTATTCAGCGTGTTTTCAAAGAGTGGCCAAGAAATAAAAACTTTCCTTTTTGGCAGGTTAAAAGGGCATCTATACTTGCTGAATTAGGTGAGATGAGGGAAGCTGAAAGAGAGTGTGAAGAAGCTTTAGAAGATATTCGTATACGATTACAGGCCAATAGAGTAGATGTTTCTTTACTTTCTCAAGAAGGATGGACAATGGTTTTATTAAGGAGTATTAAGAATAATGGCGATTTTGAAAATGATTTTGGGGAGTATCGTGATAGATGGACAAAACTTTCACAATACAAATGTAACCCATTTCAAGAAGTGGAAGTAATGGATTCTTTATTAAAAGACTCTGTTCCTAGATGGAAAGGAAATGTTAGTATTACGCAAGGGTTCGATCCAGGAATAATAAAGCGCCATTATTCCTATGGAAGCGTTTTTGTAGAAGAAATACGTTTATCTTTTGCTTTTTTACGTTTGTTTGAAGAAGTAGCTATGCCTAAAAGGTGTGGCATAGTAACGATGTATAAAAAATCTGTTATAAATGCAACAAAATGGATAGAACATTCTGCACCTTTGCTAGCAATGAGTGCTTTAATTAGGACAGGAGATACCAAAGAAATTGAGAAAATATTTACAAGGGAATTTATTGTTTCTTTAAAAAAAGAACAAGTTGAAATTTTTTATGAATTATTTGTTCCATCGCTTGTGCAAGCGATGAGTAGGATTTCTCAAGAGGAGGATATTGCTAGTTTTTCTAGTAGGCTCTTACCTAACTTAATAGAAATCATATCTAGGATATATTTTCGGTTTTCAAAAGAGAAAAAGAAAGAAGTTTTTAATTTAATGATAAAAATGTATAAGTCAAAGGAAATTCAACAATTCCATCTTGTGCACTCTCAATTGAATTCCATGTTTAAAAGAGTATTATATGACATGAGTGATGAGGAAATATATCAACAATTAAATACGTTGTTGGAACTCCCGATAATTGGAGAAAAAGGGTTTGATTTAGAGAAAAAGCCAAGGTGGTTTGAGCCTTTTGGGCACATAAAATGGAGCGGAAATTATAAGGTTAATCGAACGGATGAAGCTTTGGATAATGCCATTACAAGGTTAATAAAATTGGTTAGAGATTTCAACAATTCTGCTAGAGATAATGCAATAGTAAGGTTAAATAGTTTATTTGAAATTTGTGGGTTAACAAAAAGACAGTGTGAGGAATTTGCTGAGTCCTTATACAGTCGAATTGACAAGCAGACGGGGATACCATGTACTTTTAAATTTTTTAACAGTTTCTTTTTACGTTTGCCTAAAAAAGATGAGGAACAGGTTAAACAGAATTATTATAATTGGATAGTGAAGCAAGATATACCAGGAATTTTCACGGAAATTGGTGGATATAGTGGTGGTATTGAATTCGCTGAATTTGTAACTGAATGGATTAATAGCGCTCCTTCCATATTCCCAGACCTAAAGAGTGAGACGGATATAAATTACAGTGAAGAAGATTGTATAATATTGTTAAAGAAAGTGCTGGCTTGGTGGGAGAAGGAAAAGGAGAAATTTAATATATTAGGTGAAGAGGATTTTCATGAAAATCCTGAAACTCACATGTATAATCTTGCGTATTTAATGGTTACCGTAATATTTTTAAAATTAAAGAGTATTGATGATAAAATCAAAATGGAGATAAAGGAATTACTTGAAGGTCTTAAAAGAAAGGGAATTCAAATCTCTCATGTTCTTCCGGCAACCTTACATTTGAAGATTTACGATATAGATTATGTATATCAAATGTTAAAAAAAGATTTAGAGTCAAGTGATAAAAGTAGAGTAAAGTACTCAAGTAAAGGTTGCTTACACTGGATTATATACGAGCAAAGAGGGATTGCACCAGAAATTCCAAATATTCTTTTTGACAATTGGATAAATAAAGTTTATAGTCGTCGTCAACCTAAATTAGATAACTTATTAGGGGACATAGGTGATTGTATACTGTATTTCCCTAATGTACTAAATGAGATGCACTGGAATTATGTGTTAGAAGGTTTGGAGTACCTTATCGAAGAAGTAGATATAAAAGTTTTAACAAAAGAGAGTGAATTTCAACTGTTTCCTAAATCATCATATGCAATATATAGAGAACTATGTGTGAGGCTGGCTGGTGTAGCCTATAAAGTGTTTCAAGAGAAGAAAAAAGGTACGCCAGATATATTAATTAAGTGGCAAAAGATATGTGAAATTGATAGTTTACCAGAAGTAAGAAGGCATTTACATTTATTTTCAAACTAAACACAATAACAATAGTTTTCCCCCTTTAGATATGATATATCTAAAGGGGTGTCTTGTATTAATATTTTTTTGTTTTTTCTGCAGCGTATAAAGTAATCCTTGTACCAGGATTTATAGATAAGTTATTACCATCACTATTATTTCAAGGTGGTTTCTTACTAAATAAAATCCCAAAAAATATTTCTGATTAAACTTTATAAAATAAATAGTTAATCTTGGCTTTTTACATTTAAATAAAGACAGAAAACAGGTCAGTAGTACTTATATATAAAGTCGAATTTGGTAAATTATACGCTTGTTGTATTTCAAAAGAGACGTTTCTACAAGTAAGGATTCTTTAAGTTATTTTGAAAGTAAAACTTAGAAACAGTATAATACATTATAGACATTCGAGATTTGTGAATTATCGGGGGGAACCCCGCTGGGAGTGTGCTTAACCCAGGACCTTGAAATTATACTTACAGCCTTAATCGTTTTAACTTTAATTAGATATGTTAGTTATTTGCTGGTTTCAACGTTTAAGGGAGAGATGTGTATGAGAAATATCACTTATCATGTAAGTTTAACTGCTGCATCAGTACTAGAGACAATATGGGCTGTAGGAGTAAGTTACTTGGTCGGGACGAGCTTGTCCCCGATAGTTCATAAAGAGATTCTGGAAATTTAGATGAAGAGAGGCATAAAAGTACTAAATTTAAAGTGGATGTTTATGTACTTTTTGGAAATTCAAGTGTTTTATGGATCTTGTCATAGGAGAATTTCCAGAGAAGCGATTTTGAATTTTTTTACATTGACTATTCTTAATTTAGGGGTGGTTTATTTGGAGAAAATGGTGATAGAAAATAAATATAAGTTTGATTGGAAAGCAGTTCAATATCCTCGAAAACAGGGGGGGAATATTATAAAGACTAATTCTTTTATCATAGTATTAAAAGATTTAATAACTGGAGAGACATACCCGCATCCAATTACTCATTTTTTATATAAACACTATCATAGAAATTCTGGTTCTATAAATACTGAACTCACCGTAGTACAAATTATCGTTCCTTTTTTAAACTTTATATTAGACAAAGTGAATTTTAAATTGACGGAATATACTGATATCAGCGGATTGGAAGATCTACAAGAGAGTCACGCAAATGCTTATCTACAATACTGCGTGGATGAGAAATCAAACAAAAATAGGACATTGGAAATGAAAGAGAATTTCCTATCTAAGTTTTACAAGTATTTATGGGATGAAAAAGTGCTAAAGTATAAGCCGAAATTCAAGCTAGTATCTGTAAGAACCCGAAAAGAAATAAGAAAAGTATATAAAATTGATTTTACCTATAAAAAGACCGATGAAACGCTTTTACGTGAAAAAGTAAAAAGAAAAGATATAGTCCCTCAAAATCATGCATCTAACAAGAATAGGATCTTTATTCGCTTACAGTATATTCACGAGATACTTTACGTAGCGAAGCATGAGACACCTGACATTGCATTTGGAGTGGCGTTGCAAATATTTGGAGGGTTGCGTAAAGGAGAGGTAGTAAACCTAATTAGAACGGCTCTAAAATCGCAGAACGGGCAAGAATATGGCGTGGAAGGTTTAGTGCTGCTTATAAGAGACCGTCAAAATGATTTGTTTACTCGATTTAACGATGTTTCAACAATGCAGGTAAAAAATCCTAGAGACCAATCCTGCTTGATTGATCCGATTTTAAAATACTTATATAAGCATCATATAGAAGTCGTACTTAAGAAGGTAAAGAAACCACTGCACCCCACTGCACTGTTTTACGATTCCGAAGGGAATCCAATGTCGGCAGATACGTATGATAAGAGATTTTTAAAATTAAAGAATTCCTATTTAGGGATGCTACTTGGAACTCCTGGGAGATATCAGGATTATCTAGACTTCTCTCAAACTAAATGGCGATCACACATTGGTAGAGGGGTGTTTACTAATATGTGTTTGGACGCTGGATTTAATGAAAAACAAACCGCAGTATTACGGGGGGATCGATCTACCCAATCTATGGAATCCTATTTCGACATCATAACTGCTACCTTCAATATACGAAAGGCTTTAACTTTACTTTCTCCTGACCAATCAGAAAATATAGCCGACTTAAACATGCCAACTAATCACAAAATGTGGAAGGAGGTTCAGGATTTTGGAAGAGGAATTAGAAATGAATTTTAAAGACTATATGTCGATATACGAAATAGCTGTGGAGAAGTTTAATAAAAACCAAAATAACGAATATTTTATTAATAAATTAAAAGAGTCCATACAAGAGTTACCAACCGAATGTAAAATAACAAAGGTTGATTTAGAGAACAATTACTTTGATGAAAAGTACGGTCGAGCTGTTAATGAGTTGTATTCAAAAGGAGATATAGATCGGTTTTTTAGGAACTATATACCTAAGAAATCCCTTTTTAGACAATTAGAAAAGTCTGTTAGTCAGTATACGATTTACAAATATTATAAAAAATTAAACCCAGATGAAATAATACTCGGTGGTAATTTAGATATATTTGTATTGCAAGATATTTCAATAGAACTAACTGAAATGATAAAAATGGTGGCAGGTAACAAAGTATGGGGGTGGAGAGCACATACCTTTGAGCTATACAAAAATCAACACGGCTATTATTCTTCTGATGAGGCTATGAAGATATTAAATTGTAGTAATGCGACTATCAAAAGATTAATAAAAGAAAATTTGTTGGTAATCTCTGAGCATTACGGAGATAGAATGCTCTTCAATAAAGAGCAAGTACACGAATTACATTTTGAACAAGAAAGGCTTATTGATACATATAACAAGCATTATTATACAGCGAAGCAAATTCAAAAAAAATACAGTGATGCTTTTGCAAAATATATTAAGGGATCAGAAGATAAGGTTCGAATAAAAGTAACAAAGGTTGCTCCCCCAGCACTACTGATTTCATATTATGGTGTCCAAATGAAGCTATATGAAAAAGATGAAATTGATAATTTATGGGAGGATTACAAACTTTACTGGGACATGAATACTATGTCCATAGAAGATCCTTTTAAAGATTTTGTATATAAAGTTGAACAAGTGCTAAATATTAAATTTACGAAAAGTCAGGGGAATACGAAATTATTATGGTACCAGTATGTCGAAAAATTCCTTCTTAGAACTAGGATGTCTGATAAGACTCGGATTATATTTCAGACTAATCAATTTGCCCGATGTACGGAAATAATATTCGCTACTTTTAATCAAGAAATATACTCGTATTCTGGAAAAGAAATCAATAATAAATTTCTTAACGACATTCTTAATATTAGGAGAAGTTATCAAAGGGATTTTTACAATTTTTTAAAACAAATGATTGAAGCCTTTGCTATGGAAGGACTTCCTTTACCATATAACGTGGATGAATTAAATGATCCAAGAAACTTTAAAAGGATTAAGGAAGTAGCTACAGATATATATTCTTTAGAGGAATACCATGGGTTATACAAATATACCAATCGAGTAGCATTTCATAAAGAAAAGGCAATTCAAGACGTTAGTGACTTACTTCAGACTTGGGATTATATAAAATATAAACGCTATGACAGTTGTTGGTTATATATCTTAGTTCAATTAACAAATAATTGGAGACATAGCACGATAATAACTCAAATTCCAAGAATTGATCTATCGACTACTTCAATTGAAAGTTTGGAGTGGTTAAAGAAAAATGATCCCTCAATAGAGGATGCAAACAATATTATCTATCAGATCGGTAGATATGTTACAAAGGTAAATAAAACTGATGTTAGCGCAGAAGGAATTTTCACAATTGGGGAGCCGCTTAAAATTGCATTTGCAACTGCAATAAGCATCTGTGAATTTCGTAGAAGTGCAACAGTAGAAACCAGTTCCGCTTTAATAGAACTTTCAGGTCATTTAGTGAAAACGTATAATCCACATAAGGATTTTTTTATAGATTTCAATACTGACTTTAAATTTGAAAATAGGAAGATGAATAGAACGCTAAGTACTCTAATCTGGTCAGTTCTTAGGCATATGGGGAAAGGGCTAAAAGAATCCCAAGTATCCCGAAGCCACCTACAAGCTCAAACTACTATAAAACATTATATTAAACTTTCTGACGGACAGGTGAAAAATCTTGTAGATGAATTATTTGAAAGAAATCAATTTGGATTTGTAACACAAACCCTAACGAATATACTTTTTGGTCCTGAAACAAATAAAAGTATCGAAACGGGAAGAATGTTAGAGGTAAATAAGCATTTCGGCGATGTTTTTAAAATTGAGGCGACCGCAGGATTAATCAACAGAATTGCAACAGAAAGAAATCATGTATTAAAATATCTTGAAGAGTTGGACTTAGAAGGACTTCGTGATCTTTTTTACCAATCTCTAACGGGCTCGCTTCCTTCAAAACAGAGATACCACCAATGTATCTATTCTGAATGTAAATATGAGAATGAATACGGTGAAAGACCATCGTGCGATACTTGTGCGGCATCAATGATTAATGTGTATGCCCTAGAAAATATAATGGACAATTATATATTTATGATGGAAAAGATATCAATAGAGTTTGATAGTGCACTTATCGGTGAAAAACAGAAACTTGCAAACCAGTTCTTCCTTCTGCATAACGTTGTAGATCAAGCAAGAAGTAGATTTGGTAGAAAAGTTGTAGATGGATTTGTAAAAGGAAAGACAGAGCGAATAAAAAACTTAGGTTTTGATTTATCAACAAAAGGTTTAAAAAAATTTAGAACATCGGGAATACTAAGGGGGTCACATGTGTGGTGCGAAACAGAAATTTAAGTTCGTTAACGCTAGATTTCAGTAGTATTAATCCAGAGGATATAAGAAGTGCTAGATTTGATGTCATCAAGAATGTAGAAGAGGCAAAAAGGTTATTGGAAGCCTATGATGATAATAGGATAAAAAAAGTTCATGTCAATTTTAAAGATAATGAATGGATTTTTAAGGAAGAGTTTACACGAAGTGATGTAGTTTTTAGTTATAAGAAAATGGAAGATTTCTTAAGGTTTAGTGGAAGTGAAAATAAAGAGGAATTATTAATTGCAGCAAAATGTTGGATAGCAAAAAAACTAAATGAAAATTCTTTAAAGGTAACGCAGGCAAAGCTTTCAACTCTTGTTGCTGCTTTTTTATCTACAAAATGTCTTAGAGATACTAATGAATTATTGGAAATGATACAGGAATTCAATCTCATCCGTAGAAGTTCAAAAAATCAATATAAAGTCCAAAAAGTGTCTAATAATGTTATGTATATGTTTATTACGGATCTTGTCGATTTTTTAGAATTCTATAATCGTGATAAATTTGTATATTTCATAAATGATTTGAGCGAGTATAAAGCCAAAATCAAGTTGGAAAAAAGCTACAGAGAGTTGCCCTCTATTAAAGATATTTTAACTGTAAAACAATGCTTGGACAGTTGGTACAAAGAAGCAGAACAAAACAAAAGTGAAGAATTACTTAAATATTGCCCTCTTGTTTTATGGTGGAATCTAACAACTATTATTCCTATGAGGGTAATTGAGTTCTGTCACATTAAAAGAAATTGCTTTTCGTTAAAGGACGGGAATCATTTCATCACATTTCCAAGAATGAAGTACGATCGAATTGGTACACATCGAACTAACAATGAATACGACACGTTACCTATTCCCAAAGAGTTGTATGAGCTTTTTCAAGACTATCTAATTCTCTCGGAACAGTATGGACTATCGAATTATTTAATTTCACCCAATGTGTATCGTCATTATTTTAGATACGATAAAAAAACATACGATGAAGATGCTTTGTTTAACTATAACAATTTCAATAATACAATAGCCAGTTTTTTTAAAGAAATAATACACGAAAAGTATAACATTAATATTGTTTCTATAAATAAGCATTATCGGACAAAGTATGCTACGAGATCAAAAGAAGCATTTATTTCTGACTCAGCAGTCGGAAGTATAGATACAATGATTAACCTTGGTGATTTAAGACACATCGCAATTATTAATATGATGATGCAGGGATATGACAAGGTTGAGATTCAACGATTAGCAGGACATATCACAGAAGACACTCAATATAGTTATTTCAATCATATGGAAAACTGGATGGATATTGAAATACAGAAAATGGAGAAAGAATTTAATCACTATAAACCAATAAACTCTACATTTAACGAAAATGAAATTTCATTTTTACATCCAAATACTCAAGGTTTTTTTGAGAATCAAAGTAAAAAAAATTATATCAACAAGAATATAAATGAAAAGGAACAAGAGGGCTATTTAAAATTAGATTTGGGCTCCTGTATGGACAAGACTATGCCCTGTCCTAGTTTTAATTGGAAACACCGCGGCTGTTATTTTTGTGAAAATTGGTCCATTTCTAATCAGGAAATGGAAGAGAAAAGAAATCTTATAGCTTCTGACCTAAATTTACTTTATGAAGAAACAAGAGGGAAAGTTAAGTTCATACAGTCTCTGTTTAAACTGAAACTAGATAACTTCGAAAACGTAAATAATCATACTAAGCAAGATTTATCTTCCGCATCAAAGGAAATTCAATTAGACATTAAGCGAATCGCAAAATTAAAGTCTATGTTAGGAGTTTTAGATGATGAATAAAATCGGTACTAAAGGGATTCTAGATGATATAGAAAAAGAGACGGCATTGAGGCACCTGATTGTTGAATATGATGAAAACCACAATAACAAATCTAAAATCACATACAAGGATATCTACGAATTCGTGAAATCGCAATACGATAATAATAAAGTTGATTTTTATCCTGGATATACATGGTGGAAGACAAAAGGAAAACATTTAGTAGACGAATACAATTTAGTAAAGAAAAGAACTATCTCCTTGTCTGAAACGGAAGATTTAGACGTTTTTGATATTCTTGATGTAGTAGAAAAATATTACGGAGATAAAGAATCTTTAATTAAATATCTCCTTCCGTATAATGACTTGCTGGATATAATTGTAAATAAAATTAATAATCTTCAAAAAAGTTCCAAAAGCTTATTAGAACAGCTTGGCAAAAAGGATGAACAGATTAAAGTACTAGAACAAACAATTAATAATCAACAGGCTTTGCTAGACGGATTATTCTATACTATTATAGGGTCTGAAAAAGAGTTAGATAAAGTGATGAACAGAGGTAGCACAAAATCAGATACAGTGAATTATGCTCTGTCTGAAACTTTCGGGAATCCCGCTGCGTACATTGAAGAATTCAGTAAACGTATAGAAATAGGTAATCCTACGTTAGATGATAAAAAAGATAATATTGTAAAGTTTAAGACACAAGATAACTCTTTAGAAGAGGATGACTATGATTACTAATATCTTGTATCTTACTTTCAAAAAGAGCATCTGATATATTTTGGTTTTAATGAAAGTGATTTGAAAAAAGGTAACTTCATATGCCATAAACACGGTGTGATAATAATCAGAACAAAGATTAGTGGTATAATGTAGATAGTTCAAATAAATTTGTGATAAAAGGCACACATTTTAATGTGTATGCTTATTATGAAAGCTTCAAGATGATTAGTGAGGATAACACAGGTGACAAAGAAAAATTAATGTTAGCTGTAAAAGAAATATCTAGAACAATGTTAAAATTAGTAGAAGAAGTAATTAGTTATTTATAATGAATATATCAACGGATTAATTTCAGAAACGATTTTCATTGAACAAATAGAGCCGTCCTTTCTAAAACTGAAGAATTTTTCATGACAAGTACAGAATTAGACATCGCATCTATTGATTTAAAAGATTGGATGTAGAAGTACTTAAATATTTTTAGAACAATTCATGAATTTATATTTTATTAGAATGAAAATAATCTAGCACAACGTACACCTGAAAAGAGAAAAAACTGTATGGAAATGAAAAATGAAAATTATTATACGGATCTAGAGGAAATAGTAGAGTTTGAAAGCTAAAAGATTTATACTTTTAAAACGAAGTAAAATTAAAAAGCGTCAAATAATGTTTGCATTTCTAGGTGCAATATTATTTGGCGCTTACTTGTGTGACTTATTATAAATGTCGGATAATACTTATCCCTTATAGAATAAAGGGGATTTTCCTAAAGAGAGGGATGTATTAATTATTAAAAAAATTTTCCTAAATAGGATTATTATTTACTATGGGGGCTAAAATAACGATGTTCAACTTTTATTTTGATGAATCATCCCATGATAGGGCTATTACTTATAAAGATGGAGAAGGTTTAAATATATACTTACCATCTAATAATGATTTATTTGTAGGTTTTTTTTGGGGTTTTAAACAGGAGAAAGAATTAACATATCAGCACCAATATTCAACAATTGAAAGATATTTAAAAACTATATACAGTCTCAATGAAAATCAAGAGTTTAAAGGTAGTATTATTAAACAAAAAAATTTTAAATTCGGTTTTAATTCACTTAAACATAATACAATAAGGGTTTATTCTCATTTGTTTCAATTTCTAGATAATGAAGAAATAATATTACATATCCATTTGTATAGTAAAACCGAATACTTAATTAAGCAATACTTTAAAGAAGTGACTTTTACTGTTGGTATTGCAAATGAAAATGCATTTATCTATTCAGTGATCAAATTTCTCTTTAATTATAGAGATGAAGAATTTTTAGCAGGATTATTTTCTAATAGTACAGTGAGTTCCGCAGACTTCTTAGAAAAGCTCAAATCGATGTTGAAAATAGTTATTAGAAATATATATGATGTGAAAAGAAAGAAACAAGAATTGTTAACTTTACAGGAAATGTTATATATCTTAGAAAATGCTCGTATTAAAACCCATCCAAAAGAAAAATATAAATGGGACTACAAACCAGTTTTCATTGGCTTATCTAAGCTATTAGAAGAAATAAAAATTGATATAAATACGGTAAACTTAAAAATCGATCCTGAAGGAACCAATCGCATCGCTAATGCGGCAAAGCAGCAAGGGTTTAACTCTGTATCTGACGATGAAGATTCCTCTGTAAATGAATTAATAAGAGTGGCTGACCTTCTTAGTAACATGTTTTATCGATTAACATTAGCATTATATGAGTCTTTAAAAGAAGACCCTTTTGTAAATGCAAACGAACATGATTATGCTACTAAACGTATTTTAAATGAAGAATGGTTTGATATTAAAAACGAAGAAATATACCAATTATATGTAAGTTTAAATAAAATTTTAAAAATAAATAACGGGAATTATTGGACAATTTTTAGTGGTATCTATTCCGATTATGCTCTTTTAGTTGTTTCTTTAATAGAATATATTAGTGAGCGGTATGAGAGTTTTAAACACTTTAAAACTGTAACAGCCAAAAGTCATGCAGAATATTTCAATACTTATGCTGCTTTAAAATTAATGGATAGATTTCAAGATATTTAAAAAGAATTTAGAATTGAGTTGAGCAATAGCTAGCTTAATTTATTATTGTTCTAAAAGTAGTAAATGGATTCCATATAAAACAGATTAAATGATTCGTAATGTTGACTTTTATCTGGATATACATGGTGGAAAACAAAAGAAACATATTTAGTAGATGAATATAATTTAGTGAAGAAAAGAACTATAAAATTGACAGAGACAGAAGAGTTATGTGTATTTGACATCCTTGATGTAGTCGGAAAAAATTATGGGAATGAAAATTAAAAACTATTACGCGGAGTTAGAATAAATAATAGGATTAGGAAGTAAAAAGATTTGAAACTTTTTAACGAAGGGGAATTATAAAGTGTTAAATAATTTTCTTGTTTTTGAGCGTTAAATTATTTGGCATTTACTTGTTTGACTTATTAAAAAGGTCGAACAAGACTTATACCTTATAAAATAGAGAGTAAAGGAGATTGACCTATAAATGGGATACGTATTAATCCTAGCCGAGAAACCAGATCAAGGTTTGGCTCTTGTTTCACAATTTAAATATCGCCGGAAAGATGGATATTTAGAAGTAGAAGCGAATGAGTTATTTCCAAATGGAGCGTACTGTACATGGGCAATTGGTCATTTGACGCAGTTATGTAATCCAGAGCATTATCACGCAGAGTGGAAAAAATGGTCACTTAATACGTTACCGATGATTCCAGAGCGTTTTCAATTTGAAGTAACAAAGTCGAAGTATAAACAGTTTAACGTTGTGAAACAGCTGTTACATAATCCGGGGGTAACAGAAATTATTCATGCGGGCGATGCTGGGCGTGAAGGGGAATTAATCGTACGAAACATTATTAATCTTTGCAACGTGCAAAAGCCGATGAAGCGTCTTTGGATTTCATCTTTAACGAAGCAAGCTATTTACCAAGGGTTTAAAAACTTGCTTGATGAATCAGATACAATTAATACGTACTATGAGGCGTATACAAGGTCATGTGCGGATTGGGTCGTTGGTATGAATGCATCGCGTGTCTTTAGTATTTTGCTAAAGAAAAAAGGAATGAACGATGTATTTTCAGCTGGTCGTGTACAAACACCGACACTTGCATTAATTGTAAAGCGTGAAAAAGAAATAGAGAACTTTAAGTCAGAGCCATTTTGGGAAGTGTTTGCAACCTTTAATATAGAAGGAAAGAAGTATGAGGGGAAATGGGAGAAAGACAATGAATCTCGCTTACAAGACCCTGATATGGCAAATAAAATTGCAGCATTTTGCCAAGGGAAACCGGCCGTAGTAAAAGAAATGAAAACGGAGCGTAAAGAGTTTCAGCCGCCGTTTTTATTTAATTTATCAGCACTGCAAGCGACAGCTAACAAAGCTTTTAAATTTTCACCGAAAAAGACGCTTGATATAACACAAGCACTATATCAAAAAGGGATAGTTTCTTATCCGCGTTCGGATTCTAACTATGTTACACAAGGAGAAGCAGCGACGTTCCCTGATATTTTACAGAAGTTAAGTCAATTTGATGAATATAAAGGTTTATTACCAGCTCCAGTTGAATCGATTATGAATAATAAGCGTTATTTATATGCATGATCTAGAGGGGAATTATTTAGCTTTAAGTAAAAAACTAAGATGTATATTGATTTAAAAGGGTTTAAGAGACAAGAAGATTATTCTCTAAAATAGATTTTCAGAGGAAAATATTTAAATAAAGGGTTGAGGGATGTTTGATTGATTAGAAAATAGAGTATGAAACAGAATGAGTTTAAAAGTACAAATAATATTTATGAGTAGAGGAAACAAAAGAGTAGATAGTAATCTTTTGTTTCCTCTTATTATTTTTTTACTAGTTACTTTACTAATTCTTTAATTAATTGAAAAGGTGGAAAAAATGTTTTTATAACAAATAAGTAAATTTTAAGTAAAACATTAGATATTTTTAGCACATATATATTTTGGAAAAACTAAGAAAATATATATTGAGGAGAAGTAAAAGATTTAATGCCTATTGAAATTGAAAGCAATAATTATTCAATTTTATGTCCATATTGTTTAGAGATGGAATTCCATGCTATTTGGATTGACCTCCATCTTATTAGAAACGTTTTTATTTCATTTTCTTGTCCTTTTTAAATTAAAGTAACTGTCTTGTTAATAAGCATTATTACAAAGTATTCTGATTCAACAAAGCTAAACGATTTGAAAATGTTCTTTCAAATTTGGCCATACTGGTACTATTACTTAAAAAGGTGTTGTGATCAGTATGGAAAAAGAAAATATATTTAAATGGAAACATTATCAGCCTGATATCATTGTATTAACGGTGCAACCTCAGTCTTCGTGATTTGGTGGAAATAATGGAAGAAAGAGGATTATCCTTGGTCCATACAACGATTATGCGATGGGTTCATCAATATGGATCTGAATTAAATGAGCGTATTCCAAAACATTTGAAACAAACAAATGATTCCTGGAGAGTAGATGAAACATACATCAAAATCAAAGGCGAAAAAATGTACTTATATCGTGCGATTGATTTCGAAGGAAACACAATTGATTTTTATTTGAGTAGTAAACGAGATGCCAAAGCTGCCAAGCGATTTCTAAAGAAAGCCCTGGCTTCTTGTCATGCCATAGGACCTCGTTCTATAACTGCTGATGGAGATAAAGCCTATCCTGTTGCGATAAGAGAACTAAAAGACGAACAGTACATACCACACGGTATGCCACTTCGTGTGAAAAAATATTTAAACAATATCATTGAACAAGACCACCGGTTTATCAAAAAACGGATTCGGAATATGCTTGGATTGAAATCATTGCATACAGCTACAAAAATGATTGCTGGAATAGAAGCTATGCATATGGTCAAAAAAGGGCAAACGCTCCAAGGGGAGAAGTCTGTCCAAAGGCAGATATATCTTATCAATGAACTCTTTGGTTTAACAGCATAACGTTCAATTCTACTGGGAATATTTTACTCTTTTTTCATATCCTACTATTTTTGCACCGGAACCTTTTATTCAAACTAAAATCTCTTTAAATGGGGTAAATGATTAAAAATAAGCATATGAAATAAACCCTAACGGGTTTCATTTTTTTATTTATGCAGCTTTCTTTTTGTTTCTATATCCACTATACTTATAGATAACACCCATAATATCAAAGATAGTTTTCTTCTCATATCGATGAGATTTTCGTCCATTTTTCTTTAGTAGGGTAAACAGACGGAGTAAAATCTTTGCTATTTCTTGGGTGTTTTTCTGTATCGCTTGATAGAACAGAGATAGGTGATCTTGGATCATCCCAATTGCTTTATATTCACTTAGTTCTCTTTTGTGTTTTTGTAACAGAAGTTGGCGCATCTTAAACATCGTGGAAGAGCAGACAAAAATGGCAATGAGTTTTCCATACACATGGCATTCTAATCGCTCTTGTTTGATAGTTTGCCAATGATGAATTTGAAATAGAGATTTCCACGTTTTAAATATGATTTCAATCTGCCAGCGGAGGGAGTAAAAATTATGGATTTGTTCCATCGGAACCACCTCCCAAGGCGTATTCGTAACATATATGTTGATACTCGTTAATCGTTTACTCTTTTCTGAAAATGTAATCTCCTTTTTACTTTCGGTATGGCTTTGTTTTTTTCTACGTTCCAGCATTTGTTCCTCTGTTAATCGGTAGATAATTACTCTTGCAAATAATCTTTGATTCTTGCCAATATACGCCTCTTTTATTTCATACGTTTGTCCTGGCTTTAACGTGTGCATAATGTTCTCTAAATCAACTTGGATATACTGTGACTGTTTTTTAATTGTCCCATTTCGAAAGTATTCCGGAAATGGATTTTTCGTATAGACGGTATGGTTTAACTTAAGTCTTGATATATAGCACACGCCATGCTGATCCATTTGATCTAAGTCTTCCAATGAAAAATAGCCTAAATCACGAATACACAGATCACCCGGTCGTAAGGTATCTAAGCAATCTGTTCCAAATGTTTTATCATTATTTTTTCCAGGCCCTATTTGAAAGTTTAAAAATTGTCCGCTGTGTAAGTCATGTTCTAATTGAATCTTAATATCTGCTGTTTGTGAACAACTAGCTAATCCAGGATATATATGAGCTAAATGTTTCGGTACTTGGAAAATCGTCGCATCTAAAATACGAATTCGTTGAAAATACGTGAGTGCTGCACTTGAAATGGCTGATGTTTTACAAAGGTTACTTTTCCATAATGCAGAAAAAATATATTTCAAAAATTCAACCGCTTTTTTATCAAAGCGTTTATTGAGTCCTTCTGATTTCATCAGAGTACCTGTGGCTGCGTGTAATTGACTGCATAGTCGAACGAGAGAATCACTCGCTATACGTTGACTTACCCAGATACATATGGTAGCTAATTCATTTTCTGAAAACTTTCGTTTTCTTTTTACAAAACCTAATTTTTTTGCGAGTTCTTCCAAAAGAGAAGGGGTTAAATGACGGTACAGCTCTTTAGAAAATAGTTGTAATTCATCTTGAATCTCTCGATTCAAGATGAATTACAACCATTTGCGGAAGTACTAAAACGATACATTACACCTGTATTTTTAGAAGAATTGGCAAGAGAAATTGGATTTATAAAACGAAAACGTAAGTTTTCTGGCTCAGATTTAGCTACCATATGTATCTGGGTAAGTCAACGTATAGCGAGTGATTCTCTCGTTCGACTATGCAGTCAATTACACGCAGCCACTGGTACTCTGATGAAATCAGAAGGACTCAATAAGCGTTTAAATAAGAAGGCTGTTTGTTTTTTAAAACATATTTTCTCCATATTATTAAAAAATAAAATTTGTGAAACATCCGTGATTCCAAGCTCTTCAATCACCTATTTTCAACGGATTCGTATTTTAGATGCAACGATTTTTCAAGTGCCAAAACATTTAGCTAGTGTGTATCCTGGATCAGGTGGTTGTGCACAAACAGCGGGTATAAAGATTCAATTAGAATATGATTTACAAAGCGGACAGTTTTTGAATTTTCAAGTTGAGCCAGGAAAGAATAATGATAAGACCTTTGGAACAGAGTGTTTAAAGACATTACGGCCTGGCGATCTATGTATTCGGGATTTAGGTTATTATTCGATGGACGATTTAGATCAAATGGACCAACGAGGTGTGTATTATATATCGCAGCTTAAACTAAACAATATGGTGTATATCAAAAATGAGTTTCCTGAATACTTTCGAAATGGGACAGTAAAAAAACAGTCTCATTATATCAAAGTTGATTTAGAACACATTATGAATACTTTAAAACTAGGACAGGTCTATGAAATAACAGATGCTTACATTGGGAAAGATAAAAAACTATTTACACCAGTTATTATATATCGATTAACTGAAAAACAATTTCTAGAACGTAAGAAAAAACAAGTGTATACGGAAAGTAAAAAGGGTATTACGTACTCAGAGAAAAGTAAACGATTAGCTGGTATGAACATTTATGTTACCAATACCCCTTTGGAATGGGTTCCGATGGAACAAATCCATGATTTTTACTCCCTCCGCTGGCAAATTGAAATTATCTTTAAAACTTGGAAATCCTTATTTCAAATTCATGATTGGCACAATATCAAACAAGAGCGATTAGAATGCCATATTTATGGAAAACTCATCGCTATTTTTCTATGTTCTTCTACTATGTTCAAGATGCGACAATTAATTTTACAAAAGAAGAAAAGAGAATTAAGCGAATATAAAGCCATCGGAATGATTCAAGACCATCTATACATTCTATATCAAGCTATACAGCAAAACACCCGAAGCATAACAAAGATTTTAATTCGCCTGTTCCATCTTCTACAGAAGAATGGACGAAAATCTCACAGATATGAGAAGAAAACTATCTTTGATATTCTGGGTGTTGTCTATGAGTATAATGGACTAAGAAATCAAAAGAAAATTGCATAATCAAAAAGTGAAACCCGTTAGGGTTTATTTGGTATGCGCATTTTTAAGAATGTTTTAATCCGGCTGAATAAAAGCTCAGTTTTTTCAATCTTAAGTTGATGGGCATGGGGTACAGCCGAGATACGTGTAAAAATAGGCTATAGGCTTACTTTTATTTCCAAATCATGAACTATTGGGTTTTATATAGGGATTTTTTCTTCTAATCGTTAAGGAATCTTCTGTAAATTAATCACATAATCCCCAAAGCGTTTTATGTGTATTTTCATATAAGGATTTAGCCTTTCTAAATTTTGGTGTAAAAAAAGTGATAACTTTCATTTTTTAGTTTTCATAAAATCATAGTTATATCTATAACATTTTGAAAAAACATTATAAACTTCTACTTTATTGGTAATAACTGTAATTTATTCACGTAATTTTATATCAAAAATCACAAAGTAAAAACAGAACATGAAATACGCAAAAAAAATAATCACAGGGTAGATTCTCAAAATATTTCAAAATCCACTCTGCGATTATATGCTCACTTATAAGTGTAAATAATTAATAACCTAAAATATCTACTTCAGCTGCTGAAGCATGCCCATTAAATCCGTTCGTTACTTCTAGTTTTACATATTTCGCAGAAATAGGTTCGAATGTTGCAAATTTTTCTTCCCTCTATTATTTTCCCATGTTCCAGACGTTACTTTTTGATAGTTGGAACCATCTGTGCTTGTATAAATATTGTAGTTTAAAATAATACCATTTTCTGTCCAATCTTGCCTTGGAAGACATGCTACTTGAGTGATGGTTTGTGTTTTTCCGAGATTTAGCGTTAAATTATATGGATATTGATGTGGTGCATTCCATTGACTATGCCAAATTGTATTTGGATTGTCATCGATTGCGTTACTTGCTGGATCACGCCATGATTCCTCACTATTTGCACTTGCCTTCATTATTTTTTTGATAATACAGCAAGGTTTAGCATCCGTTGCTTCCCATATAGGTGCAATTAATGTTGGATTATTTAAAGCTTCTACTTTTTATCTCGTTTCTTGGGTTGCCTTCAATCCTCATTTATCAAAAAATGGAAGTGAATTTTATTTTTCTACTTTCGATGTATTGTAAATAAATGCTTGTATGTTATCTTCGTCTGTTTTTGGGAGTTGATTCTCTGGTAGCTCTAGATATAGTTTGTGAAGATCTGGATAAAAATCATCGCCATATGCTAAATGAAGCTGCCAAAGCATAACAAGTTTCACAAAAAGGTCGTCAATATTTTTATATTCTTTATTCGTTTATTTTAAATATGCAAAGGCTCTATTATAATCTCCCTCTGATTCTAAACGTGTTGGTTTATTTGGATATAATTTCTTTTCCCCATTCTTTATCATATTGATGTGTCCCAATAATCGCTCTAATCTTTTGCGTTCCTGATACTGTAATTGTAACCTGTTCATTAGACTTTACATAGATTCCTGTTGGCATATAATTTTTTTGCTCACTTCTTTTTTCTCTTTTTGCTTCATCCCAAAAACTGCCTGTACCTGGAAGGTCGAACTCCCTCTAGTTGCAAATTAAAAATTTGGAATTACAAGATCGTTTCCAACATATGATTTAAATGGTCACAGAATTGATTTTTATCGTTTTCTTAAGATATGTTTTGGAAATTATACATTTATTTTGTGAAAAAAGGGGTGCTATATCATGCTACAACATTCATTTTTGAATTTTAAAGAATACGAGCTACTTCAAATTTATTCTGCTGGAAAATTGGAAGGTTCAGGAATGTACATTGGTTTATTTAAAGATAATAATGATTTTTTTTTATGTTGGCGAAATGAAAAAGGGAATAAAGTATATACAAATATCGACTTTATTAGTGTGGAACGATTATCAAATAATGGTCGGTACGATTATCAAAAGTATCCAAATTGCAATTGTGATCCGAACTATTTGGATTAAAGTATATTAAAATAAGCCTTTCTTTGAAAATAGTTTATATAGCTAAAGTGAGGGATATGTGATGAAAAAAAATCAACAGCAGATTTCAAATTCCACTACCACTAGTTTCAATAGTTTGATACAATCTTTAGTTTTTACTTCTGATCCTCAATATCCTTGGTCTGATTGTACAGATGGTGCGAATGGTACTCCATTTCAGCCATGTAGTATTCGAAATGTATCACCATGTCAAAATGGAAATTCAGAAGATCGGGCAACTAGGCGTAGACGTTCAGAAGCATTAATACGTGAACAATATGAAAATATTAATTCATATACTGAGCATTCTAATCGAATTAATCGACCGGCAGCTGTCATTATCAACGGGGATATTACTGAATTTGGACATAATGATATCTGGCACCCAGAACGCCAATGGAATACAATGAATAGTTTGTTTGGGGTATTAAGAAGACCTTATTATTATGGTTTAGGAAATCATGATATTGAAAACAATTTCGGTCATTGTTCTAGCAATAATTGTTTTGCTACCTCAATGGAGAGTTTAATCCGGCATGTAAGAGCGCGTGTACCATCGAATCGATTTGATTCTACACGAGAAGGTGTACGTTATGTTGGAAGTTTTGCTTATGTTGTTAACTTTGACCGTATATGTTCTATACAGTTAAATAATTATCCTACTATGGATGCACGTAGTTTATCTATGCATGTACGTGAAAATTTACCTTGGTTAAGAAACCGATTGGCAATAGCGAGAAACGAAGGAAGAATCATTATTGTAAATGTTCATCAAACTGGAAGACTTAATCAAACATATATCAATTTATTTCAAGAATTTGGTGTTGTAGCAATTTTTGGTGGGCATCTACATACCACTTTAGGACGTATGGGTAGTGCAGGGGGGATACCAGTTTTTTTATCTGGAAGCGCATCGCAGCGTACCTATTTAATTTTAGAGCATTATCCAAATGAATTAAGAATTTTTTCTGTAAGGTGTAATGATTGGCAGGGGCATAGACAACTCATTCACACTATCCCTATTGAAAATAATGAATTTAAAATTGTAACAACGCTCAACAACGCCAGTCTTGTAGATATGCGTTTAGGCTCTAGCAATATAGTACATTTATGGGACGATGTGAATCAGAGAAATGCACAATGGGCTTTTTTATATAATCAACAAAGAAATGCATATCTAATAAGAAATTTATTTGATAGAAGATTAGTTTTATCTATGGATGCTCCTCGTATGAATCATGTATTTGCTTATCCAGTTAATGGAGATGCTTCTCAGTTTTGGATTTTAGAACCTAATCAGGGTGGATATATATTTAGAAGTCTTAGAGATAGAAATTTAGTTTTAACTGTTGAAGGTTCCAATATACGTCCTGAAACACGAATATTAGTTTCTCCTTTTAATAATGGAACCAATCAAAGATTTAGATTACAAAGTGTGTAGTGAAAAGTGCTATTCTATAGCAATGTAATGTTATTTTTCAAATAATAAATCATCTAAAAAATAGGGGGAATACATGATGCAGAAACGTCGATTTTTGAATTTGAATGAAGGCGATTGTATTTATATATATTCCGGAGGTAATTTAGAGGCACAAGGTAGATATATAACTGTTGTGGAAGATAAAAATGAGTTATTTCTACGTTGGAGGAAGCACAATGGAAATGAAATGTATACAAATTTGAATGGTATTAGTGTAGAAACGATGAATGAAAACACAGTATATCTGCAAAATACAGGTGATACATGTGCGCGAGGCTACAATAATAATTATTATAACCAAGGCTCGAATAGCCAGTATAATCCAAGCTATAATGACAACTATAACCAAGGCTCGAATAGCCAGTATAATCCAGGCTATGATGATAACTATAACCAAGGCTCGAATAGCCAGTATAATCCAAGCTATAATGATAACTATAACCAAGGCTCGAATAGCCAGTATAATCCAGGCTATGATGATAACTATAACCAAGGCTCGAATAGCCAGTATAATCCAGGCTATGATGATAACTATAACCAAGGCTCGAATAGCCAGTATAATCCAAGCTATAATGATAACTATAACCAAGGCTCGAATAGCCAGTATAATCCAGGCTATGATGATAACTATAACCAAGGCTCGAATAGCCAGCATAATCCAAGCTATGATGATAACTATAACCAAGGCTCGAATAGCCAGCATAATCCAAGCTATGATGATTATTATAACCAAGGTCATAATAACCAGTATAATCAAAATTATGATAATCTAGATCAAAATAGTCCGTATGATTCTGGTTGTACTAATTATCACAATCAAAATCTTCATAAAAACTGTAAGTGTAAATAAGAATTATTATCTTTTTACGTTTCTGTTGCAGAAATTTTTAAAGAATAACCCTTCGAATTAGGGATTTTTCCCATTTAAACGACCAGCAAATATTTATGAGAATTGTCCCTGTAATAGCGGAAAAAAATATAAGTTTTGTTGTTTTTTGATAAAACCCCTTCATTCGTCTAAGCTTTCATTCTCATTTGTCACGGAAACAAACGGTTACGTGACAAATGAGAACCAGGATAAAATAATCATAATTCTAAAATTAAACACTTTGCATCAGAAGCATCGGAAATAAAAGACTTTCATATGGCCAAAAGGTATATGTTGTTATTATCTTTTATTTATCGTTCGCAAATTGTAACAAGAGATAACTTAATAGATATGTTTTTAAACAGGATTGCAAGGATACATAAAAGAGGAAAAGAAGAATTGAATCTTTTACGAGAACAGCAACGTTCTCTAAATGAAAACCTTATTTCCATATTAAGTCAAGTTTTACATACGACTCATATGTATGATGATTCGAACATAATAGGAAGTAAAGTAACAGAGTTGTTTGAAGAAAAAGGTGGTATAGATTCCTTGCAACAAGATTGCTTAGCTATTTCTTCGTATAACGGGAATAACTATCTTCCTCTATTAGAAAAGTTCTATAACAGTCATAGAAAAGCCTTATTTCGATTGATTTCATTATTAAAATCGGATTCAACGACTCAGGATGATTCGCTCATAAAAGCTTTAGAATTTTTGTTGCAAAATGAAAATCGAAGAGTAGAACACCTTCCTACTAATCTTGATTTATCATTCGCAAACGAGCAATGGAGACAAACTCTTCGAGTTGGAAAGGATTCTAATTTATTGTATCGTAAACGTCTTGAAATCTGTATATTTTCCTATTTAGCTTCAGAATTAAAGACAGGTGATGTGAGTGTACAAGGTTCTGAAAAATACGCTGATTATAGGAAACAGTTACTGTCTTGGGAAGAATGCGAACCGTTAGTTAAGGAATATTGTGAAGAACTTAATTTTCTTTTATCTCCTACTCATTTTGTTAAGCAACTAAAACACACATTAGCTTCTGTCGCTAATACGGTAGATTTAAATTATCTGGATAATGGCCAGGTGATTATAACAGAAGATGGAGAACCTATTTTAAAACGATTAGCACGAAGAGATGTGTCTACAAGTAGTAAATTGTTAGAAAAAGAAATTATACAACGTTTACCCAAACGAACCGTATTAGATATACTTTGTAATGTAGAACATTGGACTCATTGGACAAGACATTTTGGTCCCTTATCCGGATCGGATCCTAAATTAGAAAATCCAACGGAACGTTATATTGTTACTACATTTGGTTATGGATGTAATTTAGGACCTACGCAAACAGCCAAACATATGCGTAATACGACTATAGCCCACATGCTTTCGTTTGTGAATCGTAGACATATTCATATTCCGAAATTAAATGCGGCACTTCAGGATGTTTTGAATCAATATAATACATTTAGTTTACCAAAATTATGGGTAACGGGAAAAGTAGCTTCAGCTGATGGAACAAAACATGATATGTATATAGAAAATTTAGTATCAGAATACCATATTCGTTATGGAGGATATGGAGGGCTTGCCTATCATCATGTTGCGGATAATTATATCGCTCTTTTTAGTCATTTTATCCCCTGTGGTGTTTGGGAAGCGGTATATATTATTGATGGACTATTAAAAAATAAATCTGATATTCAACCAGATACCATTCATGCTGATACACAAGGACAATCGACACTTGTATTTGCCTTATCCTATCTATTAGGAACTCATCTTATGCCTAGAATTCGCAATTGGAAAGATTTAAAATTTTTCCGTCCAGATAAACATACGCATTATAAACATATAGACCCTTTATTTAAAGATGTAATTGATTGGGGGTTAATTGAAACACTTTGGAAAGACTTATTTCAAGTGGGTGTTTCGATTAAGATGGGGAAAATATTACCTTCGACGCTTCTTAGAAAGTTAAGTAGTAATAGTAAGAAAAACCGATTATATCAAGCGTTTCGAGAGCTTGGGAGAGTGATTAGAACAATCTTCCTTCTTCAGTATATTTCAGATATGAAATTACGTGAACAAATTACAGCTAGTGCCAATAAAGTAGAAGCCTATAATGGTTTTTCAAAATGGTTGTTTTTTGGCGGCGATGGTATTATTATGGAAAACGATCCAATCGAACAGGAAAAACGTATTAAATACAATGATTTAATCACCAATTCTGTAATTTTTCAAAATTTAGTAGATATCACTATGATTTTATGGCAACTAAAAAAAGAAGGTTATCGCTTTTCACGCCAAGATTTAGAAAGACCAAGTCCTTATATGACTAGACATATAAAACGCTTTGGGGATTATGTAATTGATTTACAGAAAATCCCCCAGCCAATAGAAGAAACGATCCCTCTATAAGCTCAATAGGTCATAGATGAAAATAAAAGTAAGCCTATGAACTATTTTTACACGTATCTCGGCTGTACCCCATGCCCATCAACTTAAGAAATAAGACTACCCCCAAGTGTCAAAAAAAGTTATTCTTTCTAAAAAGCTAGATAGAAAGGATGACATTTTTTATGAATCTTTCGATTCAAGATGAACTACAACTCTTTTCTGAAGAGCTGTATCGTCATTTAACCCCTTCTCTTTTGGAAGAACTCGCAAAAAAATTAGGTTTTGTAAAAAGAAAACGAAAGTTTTCAGGAAATGAATTAGCTACCATATGTATCTGGGTCAGTCAACGTACAGCGAGTGATTCTCTCGTTTGACTATGCAGTCAATTACACGCAGCCACAGGCACTCTAATGAGTCCAGAAGGACTCAATAAACGCTTTGATAAAAAAGCGGTTGAATTTTTGAAATATATTTTTTCTGCATTATGGAAAAGTAAACTTTGTAAAACATCAGTCATTTCAAGTACAGCACTCACGTATTTTCAACGAATCCGTATTTTAGATGCGACGATCTTCCAAGTACCGAAACATTTAGCACATGTATATCCTGGGTCAGGTGGTTGTGCACAAACAGCAGGTATCAAGATTCAATTAGAATATGACTTACACAGCGGACAGTTTCTAAACTTCCAGGTAGGGCCAGGAAAAAATAATGATAAAACATTTGGAACAGATTGTTTAGATACCTTACGTCCGGGTGATCTGTGTATTCGTGATTTAGGCTATTTTTCATTAGAAGACTTAGATCAAATGGATCAACGTGGCGTGTGCTATATATCAAGACTTAAGTTAAACCATACCGTCTATACGAAAAATCCATTTCCAGAATACTTTCGAAATGGGACAATCAAAAAACAGTCACAGTATATCCAAGTTGATTTAGAGAACATTATGCACACGTTAAAATCAGGACAAACGTACGAAATAAAAGAGTCGTATATTGGCAAGAATCAAAGATTATTTACAAGAGTAATTATCTACCGATTAACAGAGGAACAAATACTGGAACGTAGAAAAAAATAAAGCTATACCGAAAGTAAAAAGGGGATTACGTTTTCAGAAAAGAGTAAACGATTAACGGGTATCAATATATATGTTACAAATACGCCTTGGGAGGTGGTTCCGATGGAACAAATCCATGATTTTTACTCTCTTCGCTGGCAGATCGAAATCATATTTAAAACGTGGAAATCTCTATTTCAAATTCATCATTGGCAAACTATCAAACAAGAGCGATTAGAATGCCATGTGTATGGAAAACTCATTGCTATTTTTATTTGTTCTTCCACGATGTTTAAGATGCGCCAACTTCTGTTGCAAAAGCACAAAAGAGAACTAAGCGAATATAAAGCAATTGGGATGATTCAAGATCATCTATCGCTGTTATATCAAGCAATACAGAGAAACCCCCAAGTAATAACAAAGGTTTTAATCCGCCTGTTTACCCTACTACAGAAAAATGGCCGGAAATCTCATCGATATGAGAAAAAAACTGTCTTTGATATTATGGGTGTTATCTATGAGTATAGTGGACTTGGAAAACAAAAGAAAGCTGCATAAGTAAAAAAATGAAACCCGTTAGGGTTTATTTCGTATGCTTATTTTTAAGAGGATTATACTGTTTAAAAGTTTTTTCATTTCAATCAATGGAAAAACTTGGAGTTTCTGTCCTTAAGTTGATGGGCATGCGGCTGTACCCCTAATAGGAATGTTTACTTACTTGCACTAAAATTAACTTATTCTTCAAACCAAAACAGCACTTCAATGGGTGCTTTTAAAACTTTTGCAATATCATAAGTAAGTTTATAACCATTCCCTTACATCTATTTCTGGCTCTATCTTTCCACATATAATCCCAATGCGGTAAAATGCCTTGTTTAAAATCGCCCATAATTCTTCTCCCCTTTATCTTCTATTTATGAACGTGGCGTTTCTGAATATGTATAAATTATCTGTCCGCAGCGTTGTGCGTTCCCAATAATATGTTTAAAATTTTCTCGATTTACTACAACTTTCCTAAACGTATAAAATACATCCTTCGTTACAACATACTCCTTTATCTCACCATTTTTTCAGCGGATCCAAAATTGTATTTGCTAATTGTTCATCCATGTATTTCACCTCTATGCAATATTTTATTTTATCTTTTATAGGTCAACTACTGTAAATTTTTCCTGTTGCTATGCCTTAATTTTATTTCCGTTATTTTACAAGTGATATTGCTTTATTATTTGAGATATGAAAACTGTTTAGTGGCGGAACAAGATGGAAAGGTAGTACTTTTGTTAAACATTTTCAACTTATAAGGAACTTAAAGACAGGCGATGTGTTGGTAGAAAAGAAGAAAGAAAAAAAGTGAAAAAAGATGTACAGACCCTAGAGTTCTTAAGTAATTTCAAAGGAATTATTGTGCAACGTGTTTTTCGAGGGAAACGTTTTTTTCATCATAGAGGTTTTAATCAATTTATAACCTTAGAATTTTTAAATTGGGTCGAATCTCAAAGGAGGTATAATTACTTTTATGTTTGTGGTGATAGTAACACTAACCTGCTAAAAATGGGGGTACTTCTAATATGGAAAAGAGGTTTTCTCAACTTAAGAATCAGGGTAGTTATAGTGCACCTGACTTTCGGAAATTATTAGTGATTCGTCATTCTTATTCTTTTGCTTTAGAAGCACATATTAAAGAAAAATTTCAAAATCAAGTAGCATTTGGAACTGAATGGATTCATCCAAGGGAAGAAGATATTCATTACTTATTAGAAGGAGGATATAAAGATGATGATATTTTAATGGCATTACTTCCATTTGATGAATGGGAATTAATTGAAAATCATGCATGGAATCAGAATAGTATTTAGGAGCTTGAAAACAGGTTTCGTACGCTTAGATGAACCAACAAACGGATTTGATGCACTCGTTGACCTAAAAAACCTTGTAGTTATTACTATTAAAATTGACTAACCAGAACCAAATAAACTGATCGTTATTAAGGGCTTGATATTAGTGGTATACGATATGATCCCATATAGTTGACATAAGGGCGTATTTGCATGTAAAGCGCTCTTTTATGTACAATGAAAGAAAAACATCATATGAGATGGGGAGAGGAAAACCCATGTCCAACCAACAATTAGTGAATTTACGCATTGATTTTGCTTTTAAACAACTATTTGGCACAAGTGGAAATGAAGATATTCTGATTGCTTTTTTAAATGCGATGTTACAGGATTCTTTAGAATCACCTATTGTTTCGTTACAATTAGAAGACCCACACTTGCACCGAGAACATGAAGAAGATAAATTATCAATTTTAGATATTTCAGCGACATTAGATACAGGAACAAAGGTAAATGTGGAAATTCAATTGAATAATAATCATGATATGATTAAAAGAAGCCTGTATTATTGGGGAAGATTATATACATCTCAATTACAAAAGGGGGATGTGTTATAGTTCTCTTCACAAAACCATTACGATTAATTTATTAAACTTTGTGATGTTTCCAGAATATGAAGCATTTCATACAACAGGAATCCTATGGAATCAACAACAACAAAAGAAGTTAAGTGATGATATTGAAATTCATATCGTGGAAATTCCAAAATTAATGCAACATTAGCGTAATGAAAAAGTAAATCCCTGGGAAGATTCGTTTGTTCGATGGTTATTACTACTTCCAGCGAATGAAGATGAACGATTAACTCAAACATTGGAGGATATTGCGATGAACCAAGACCCTATTTTACAAAAAGCCATGAATAAATGGGAACGTATGAGCCAAGATTCTTCTTTCCGACAAGAGTATGAAGCAAGGGAGAAAGCGTTGATGGATGAAGCCGCAAAGTTTGCTTATGCAGAACAAAAAGGGATTGAAAAGGGGAAAATGCAACTTATTCGTGGTATGCACAAAAACGGAATGCCAATAGAAGATATTGCAAAGTTTACAAATTTACGTATAGAAAAAATACGTAACATTTTACAAGCCTAAATGATTAAAATAACACCTACAAATATGAAGTGAACCCCGAAAACGGGACACCAATCAAAACACCTAAACCACTTGTTCCCTAAATTCTTTAGGGGATAGGTGGTTTAATTTTTCTTGAATTCGCACACAATTGTAGTAATGAATGTATTCTAGCACAATCTTTCGCACAGTTGTGTTGGATACTTTTGTTATCTTTTGTGAATAGAAAGCTTCACTTTTTAAATGACCAAAGAAGCTTTCCATGACGGCATTATCATGGCAATTTCCTCTCCGGGACATGCTGGTGATCATGCCGTTTTCTTTGGCATACGTTTGAAATTCTTTTGCTGCATAAATACTTCCTTGATCCGAGTGAAGAAGGACATCTTTTACTTTTCGCCCTCTCATTGCTTGTTTCAATGTTTTCATCGCTAATGTCAGTGTTTGTGATTCGCTGATGACACAACTAATAATTTCACGATTAAAGGCATCCATGATCGTTGATACATACAAGGTACGCTCTCCAAATAAGAGATACGTCACATCCGTAAACCACTTTTCATTTTGTCTGGATGCATCGAATTGGCGCTCCAATCGATGAAGGGCTACCATTGGTTCCGTACCATTGATATATTTCTTTTTCTTTCGACGTACTTTTGAAAGAATGTGATTTTGTCTCATGATTCGTAATACTTTTTTATGATTGACACACAGTCCCATTTTTCGAAGAGTAGCGGTCACTCTTCGATATCCATATCGGAATTTATGCCGAAGACAAACATCCTTTACTTTCTCTTCTATATCATCTTTTAGATCTTCCGTTCGTTGTAAACAACGATAAAACGTGGACCGGGGTAATTCTAATACGTTACACAATTCTTTTACCGTTAGTTTTGTTCTTAAATCGTTCCATAAAGTAACTACAGTTTCTGGTTTCAACCCCTTTCGATTTCTAGATACTTTCCCCATACAAGTAATTTTGTTTTTAAATGTTTATTTTCTAAGCGTAGCTGTTCTAATTCACTGAGCTCTTTCGGTCCTTTTCCATAAGAATATTGCTTTCCTACAGGTTGTTGAAAACGATACGTTTGATCTGTACGATACCATTTCATCCATGTCTTAATTTGGGAAACATTTTTAATTCCGAGTTTCTCCATAATTGTACGATTTGAATAACCTTCTTTCTTCATTTCAATGACTTTCCACTTTGTTTCTTCTGGGTAATGAACTCTTGTCTTCAAACGAAAAACACCTCCATTAAATTTGCATACTTAGTATGCGAATTCAGGAGGTGTTTTTTTCATGTACCACCATTCGGGTTCACTTCAATACTGTAGGTGTTATTTTTTAGTGGCCACCGCCAACAGGAATATAATGTATGTTCGAAGGAATGTAAATTCCTGTTCCTGGATCAGGAAGATAATTGCTTATATTTTTATTAACGTAGCTAAAATTCAAAACCTACTATAGAATGATCTTCACTACATAATATAATTATTGTTTAACGGGTTTTTCACAATATTTTTTAGCAATTACACTTGCCATATCAATTGCTCGTTGTAATACGTCCTGTTTAGATTTAGAATATACAAGCTCAAAACCGAATTTTTCGTTAATTTCCCAATCATTAATTGCAACCAAACGGTATTTTTGAGGGATCAATTCATTTTTAAAGGTATTTAGTGTACTAGATTAATGATAATGCTCGACTGGATATAAATAATCCCTAGAATGATTATATTTTAAATATTCAGAAAAGATTATTTTAAGAACGCATTTATGAATTTTTTAATAATTAAATTTTACAACATGCAAACCGAAAAATCTATATGGATAAAATAGAGAATACTTTTTATGAGACGAACGAGTTTTACAAAAAATACAAAATGTTAAACTAAGGTACAGAAACAATTCAAAGGGTTCTGTACCTTAGTTTGAAAAGTAAAAAATTGCAACAAAATATAGTTATCGTTTAAGCGGTTCTGAATAACTCCTGTAATTCCTTGTATGTCGAAAAAGAGAAGTCTGGAATGCGACTTCTCTTTTGTTTGTATATACCATAAATGGTTTCGATGCCTTTGATTGTACGCGAAGCATGACGAAAATTTTGAAACCCTGCGCATTTGGCAAAACGTCGTTTGATATGTCTGTGGTCCTGTTCAATGAGATTATTGAAATGCTTAACAGTGTAATGTTTTGTATCCATATAAAAACCGTTATTTTTTAGTTTTTTGAGTGCAAAAAGTAGGGCAGGAGCCTTGTATGTTGTGAGAACCGTTGGTTCTCCAAAAGCTTTCGCTAACATTTTCATAAACATATATGTGGCTTGATGATCCCTTGTTTTACGAAGTTGAATATCCAAGGTGTACCCTTCTCAATTAATCGCACGATACAGATAACACCATTCCCCCTTGACTTTGATGTAGGTCTCATCTACATGCCATACGGAATGTGCGGATTTATTTTTTTCTTCCAAATTTGATAAATGAGATCTCCATATTCATGCACCCAACGTATGATGGTGGTCAGATGAACAGAAATTCTTCGTTCTGTCAAGATTTCAGAAACATTGCGATAACTTAAAGAAAAACGACAATAGTAGCCGATGGCCACTAAAAATAATATCTTTTTTTAATGGTTCTCCTTTAAAGTATCTCATGTGTCATTTGCCTCATCTCGATTTTCCTACAGTTTAGCTCAGCTCAATTAAATTTACAACAAAATCCATATACTTATATCGTGCGATTGATTCCGAAGGAAACACAATTGATTTTTATTTGAGTAGTAAACGAGATGCCAAAGCTGCCAAGCGATATCTAAAGAAAGCCTTGGTTTCTCGTCATGCCACAAGACCTCGTTCTATAACTGCTGATGGAGATAAAGCCTATTCTGTTGCGATAAGGGAACTAAAAGACGAACAGTGCATACCACACGGTATGCCACTTCGTGTCAAAAAATATTTAAACAATATCATTCCTTTTCTGCAAAGGCAGAAAGAATGGTAAGAGTTGCTTTTTGAACAGCCTGTTGAATGACATCATTTGTACTTTCGCCATTATAATTTACATTAATAAATGCTTCCTTAATAAACTGGAGATCAATACGCTGTGTTTCAAAATATCGAAATTCTTCAAGTACATCATTCATACTACGCCCTAGCCTCGTTTAAGGAATCAAAAACAATTGTAGCTCCTGTTCTAGCTAATCGTTTTAATATTTGATATTTTTCTCTTTTTGTATTTTTTCCAGATTGTTTATCAATAAAAATATCTCAATCTTCTATTCCTAGATGCTTCATAATCTCAATCTGATGTTCTTCGTTTTGGTCTTTACTGGAAACTCTTACATATCCAAATTTTTTGTGTTGCATTTTTTCAACTCAGCCATAACTATATCGGGGATTTTTACCCACGTTTAAATTTTGTTTACATAGAAGTGCGTTCCCCTTTCTTCACCCTAAAAAACAACAAATAAAGAATCGTTCTAAAAAAAATCTAAAGCTTAAAAATTACATGCAATACAAAAAGAGAAGGTCTAAAAATCAAAAGTAATGGGGTTATTTGTAGAAACACTTTTAGAGGAATACATAAAAGCATTACGAATAGTTTAAAGGACACCGGGCATATATTCATTAGGTGACTTAGAAAAAATAGAGACCATATGAGGGGGAACAATAGGAATTCATATCAACATAAAAATGAATATGAAATACTGGATACTTCACGAAATGCCTCTATGTATATCATTAGAGAAATCTAAGGGGGTTTTTAATTTATGAGGAATTGTGATAATCAAACAAGGGACCTTATCGTTCCAACTGCACATAATAATTACGTTGATCTTAACGGAGTATTAACAATAGATAGAAGTGGATTTAATGTTAATCAAACTGTTGATAATACAAAAACAGATTGGATGGCTAATATTCCTAATTCTCGTAGAATCAGTGAATTATCAATTCCAGGAACACATGGTTCCATGGCACGTTATGGATTTCTAGGTGGACATATATCTATAAATCAGACAATGAACCTTACAATTCAATTAGAATCAGGAATCCGATATATTGATATTCGTTGTAGGCATTATAATAATAATTTTTATATCCATCATGGAATAGACTACCAAAATGCAAATTTTACTATCGGTGTTTTATTGCCCGTGTCAAGATTTTTAATACAAAATCCCAGTGAAACAATTGTAATGCGTATAAAAGAAGAATACAATCCCAGTGGTAATACAAGGACTTTTTCTGAAACTTTTGAATCCTTACGGGCTACATTTCAGCAATATTTTTGGAACCCTACTAGTAATAATCCAACATTAGGAGAAGTCCGAGGGAGAATTATTCTACTCCAAAATTTTAACTCTCATAGGCAGTTTGGTATTGGTTGGGGCCAGTTGGCTATACAAGATCAGTGGCAGGTAAGCATGAATCAAATGTACAGTAAATGGACAGCTGTTAGAAATCATTTTTTTAACGCAATGAATAATAGGAATCGAATTCATATTAATCATTTAAGTGGCAATGGTGGTTTTTCAGGACCAAGACCCTGGTTTATAGCATCTGGTTATAGGAGCCGAAATAACAATAGTCTTTTAGATGTTGCATCTTCTCGCCCTGTACTTAGTGGATGGGCAGATTTCCCACGTGATCGCCCCACAATAGGACCTGTATATTGGGGAGGAATGAATGTACTTGCAGCTAGAAGAATTTTAGACCGTAGATTTACTCATACAGGAATTGTTGCTGCTGATTTCCCTGGAAGAGGATTAATTAACGGCACAATTGCGTTAAACTTCCCTGAAGATGTTAGGGGTAATTTTAAAATTGTAACAAGCCTCAACAACAGAAGTCTTGTAGATATGAATTTAAGTGGAAACTCCATTGTACATTTATGGGACGATGTGAATCAGAGAAATGCACAATGGGAGTTTATATATAGTCAACAAAGAAATGCATATATAATACGAAATTTAAGTAATAGAAATTTAGTTTTATCTATGGATTATCCTCATACTAATCAGGTATTTGCATACACATTTCATGCAGATGATGCCCAGTTTTGGATTTTAGAACCTAATCAGGGTGGATATATATTTAGAAGTCTTAGAAATAGAAATTTAGTTTTAGATGTTTCAGGTGGAAATCCAAACCCACCCAATGGAACAAGAATAATAGTTTTTCCTTTTAGTAATGGAAACAATCAAAGATTTAGATTAGCAAGAGTATAGTGAAAAATGCTATTTTATCACCATGTACTATTATTTTTCAGTAACAAATCATTTGAAAAATAGGGAGGATACATGATGAGGAAACATCAATTTTTGAATTTGCATGAAGGTGATTGCATTTATATATATTCCGGAGGGAATTTAGAGGCACAAGGTATATATATAAGTGTTGTGGAAGATAAAAATGAATGGTTTCTATGTTGGAGAAAGCATAATGGAAATAAGGTATATACAAACTTGAATAACATTAGTGTAGAAATGATGAATGAAAATACAGCCTATCTACAAAATTCAAGTGCTACTTTTGCGCGAGACTACAATAATAATTATTATGACCAAGGTCCAAACGGCCAGTATACTCCAAGCTATGAGGATGACTATAACCAAGGTCCAAACGGCCAGTATACTCCAAGCTATGAGGATAACTATAACCCAAGTTCAAACGACCAGTATACTCCAAGCTGTGAGGATAACTATAACCCAAGTTCAAATAGCCAGTATACTCCAAGCTATGAGGATAACTATAACCCAAGTTCAAATAGCCAGTATACTCCAAGCTATGAGGATAACTATAACCCGAGTTCAAATAGCCAGTATACTCCAAGCTATGAGGATAACTATAACCCAAGTTCAAACGGCCAGTATACTCCAAGCTATGAGGATAACTATAACCCAAGTTCAAACGGCCAGTATACTCCAAGCTATGAGGATAACTATAACCCAAGTTCAAATAGCCAGTATACTCCAAGCTATGAGGATAACTATAACCCGAGTTCAAATAGCCAGTATACTCCAAGCTATGAGGATAACTATAACCCAAGTTCAAATGGTCAGTATACTCCAAGCTATGAGGATGATTATAACCAAAGTTCAAATGGCCAGTATACTCCAAACAATGAGGATAACTATAAGGGGTAGAACCACACATACATTAAAGTAAGGCTTTTTACTACCCCTAAATACAAAAAAGGGTTTTGTGAAAAGGTATTGAAATATCAAAAGAGGATGACGGATTCCTAGACACATTTTAATAATTAAAGATGCATTCAATTAGAAGGATCCGCTATTTATAGCGAATCCTTCTGTTTTTGTGCAAATAATGACGAATCAAACGTTTGTTTGAAAATTATGGCATGGATGTACCCTGTTTGACATGTGTAATAGCAACCCCCACCTATCAAGGGGATCCCCTTAATATATATCACGTCTTCGTCAAATTTCGCAAGAACTGATTAGGACTACTAGATGTATGCTAAAGTACCAGTTTCACTCCCTATATAATAGGAAGAAACTCAATTTTATCCTTTCTCAAAACCATTCATTTTTCACCATATGTTTTGTTTTTCTCTTGTGCTTCGTACTCTTTTACTAACTTGTAAAAAGAAGAGCGCTTTATATCATATTTTCTCATCGCTCCGACCGCCGTAATCTTTCCAAACTGCCATGCCTCATACGCCTCAATGAATTGCTCCGTAATTTGTATCGGTGGTCTACCTAAATGTTTTCCTTGCTTCTTTGCTAATGCAATCCCTTCTGCTTGTCGTTGTTTGATATCATTCCTTTCTTTTTCTGCAAAGGCAGAAAGAATGGTAAGAGTTGCTTTTTGTACAGCCTGTTGAATGACATCATTTGTACTTTCTCCACTATAATTCACATTAATAAAAGGTTCTTTAATAAATTGTAAGTTAATTCGCTGTTGTTCGTAATATCTAAATTCTTCTAGCACATCGTTCATGCTACGACCTAATCTTGTTAAGGAATTAAAAACAATTGTATCGCCCGTACGAGCTAATCGTTTTAACATTTGATAATTTTCTCTCTTCATATTTTTCCCAGACTGCTTATCGATAAAAATATCCCGATCTTCTATCCCAAGACATTTCATATTTTCAATTTGACGGTCTTCATTTTGGTCTTTACTGGAAACCCTGACATATCCAAACTTTTTATATTGCAATTCTTTCACCTCAAATAAAATTATAGCTTATTTATATCTGTAAAGGTATATAAAAATTAAAGACATCTGTAAAATGAAAATACAACTTTTATGGATACGGTTTTCCCTATGTTTCTATGTATCTGTAAAAGTGTACCTTTATAAACGAAAAATATCATTTGAAAAAATTGGCTCGCACCAACCTCTTCAAATGATATAAGATTTTATTTTCACCTATTATTTTATTAATAGTGGTAAGCTTTTTGTCGGGAAAAATTTGATTTCTTTACCATACGAAATTAATTTGGATATCCATTCTTGGTTAGGATGTTCACACACTATATCCAGCGCTTTTATAAATTGCTGTGTATGATGACAAGTTATTATAGCTTCTGAATTTTTTCCGTTTCTTCTAATACAGGTACCAATAATTCTAACGCATATCTTTGCTCCTCAGATAGCTCATGATTCGTAAATAGATTCATAAATCCTGCCCCTTGTATTAATTCAAGCGAATAACCAGTCTGTTGTAGATGTACAATAAATTGTTGCCACTCTAGTTGAACAGGATTACAAATGTGGAATGTTGCTCCTTTGCTTTGCTCTGTGCATGTTAATCCTACAATTGCTTCACTACCAAAATTGACTGGTACTAAATTCACTTTGGTTTGAATATTTGGCGCCTTTTTAATAATAGAAGGGCTTTTATCGGTTCTGGTGCAAAAATAGTGGGATATAAAAGAAGAGTAAAAGATTCCTAGCGGAATGGAACGTTATGCTGTTAAACCAAAGAGTTCATTGATAAGATATATCTGCCTTTGGACAGACTTCTCCCCTTGGAGAGTTTGTCCTTTTTTGACCATATACATAGCTTCTATTCCAGCAATCATTTTTGTAGCTGTATGAAATGATTTCAATCCAAGCATATTCCGAATCCGTTTTTTGATAAACCGGTGGTCTTGTTCAATGATATTGTTTAAATATTTTTTTACACGAAGTGGCATGCCGTATGGTATGCACTGTTCGTCTTTTAGTTCCCTTATCGCATCAGGATAGGCTTTATCTCCATCAACAGTTATAGAACGAGGTCCTGTGGCATGACAAGAAACCAAGGCTTTCTTTAGAAATCGCTTGGCAGCTTTGGCATCTTGTTTATTACTCAAATAAAAATCAATTGTATTTCCTTCGGAATCAATTGCACGATATAAGTACATTTTTTCGCCTTTGATTTTGATGCATGTTTCATCTACTCTCCAGGAATCATTCGTTCGTTTCAAATGTTTTCGAATACGCTCATTTAATTCAGGTTCATATTGATGAACCCATTGCATAATCGTTGTATGGACCAAGGATAATCCTCTTTCTTCCATCATTTCCACCAAATCACGAAGACTGAGGTTGTACCGTAGGTACCAACGTACTGCTAATACAATGATATCAGGCTGATAATGTTTCCATTTGAATATATTTTCTTTTTTCATACTGATTACACACCTTTTTAAGTAGTAGTACCAGTATGACCAAGTTTGAAAGAACTTTTTCAAATCGTTTAGCCTTGTTGCACCAGAACCATCAAAACTCAATAAAAATAACAGGATATATCGTGATTGTACTAGAAACTATTATTATTGTAGACATGTAAGAAGTATATTTTTTCCTATTTGAAGTCGATGGATGTCCAATTTCACGTTATGGAACATATAAAAAATGCTGTCTAACGTACACAGTGCTGAAATCATTTTGAATACCTATGAAATGAAGGGAGCGGTTATTTTAAAACATAGGGAGACACATTTTCGTGAAAAACAGCGTAGAGAAAAAATGGAAAATATTTTTAACAAACCGATCAGAGGAGAAAGTTATTTTCTGAGCTCATCATTCAAGTGGAAAAACATTGTGTTTCAGCAGTATAATAAAATAAAACAGCAAGAATTAAGCATAGAACAACTCATATCTTTATTAGAGAGAAAAGAGATCTCGTTTGGACAAAATCATACACTTATACATTATCCAATTGTCGCGTTCCTTGAGCACATCGCAAAAATTTTTGGTGAGTCCATTCACATTAACTAATTATATTTGAAAACAGATAGAGAGATACACATGGGCCGAGTGACTGACATGCTAAAAGAAGCATATACCCTAAGAAAAAGGTATTTAGACTTGCTATTTTAGGCAAATGAAATACTTACTTTACTGACAGCAAATTACCACTATGTTTATTATTAACACGGAAAGTACATCCCCTAAGTAGTGAGAAACAACCCCTTATTAGTAAATTATCTTCTAAATCACTGAAAAAATTCGGTCGGACACTATCTGATGGTGAGCAAATAGAATCCCAAATGGACTTCTTATTCAAAGCAAACGATTTTCAATATTCATTCGTTTTATCCCAGCACCAAAACAATTATGTTGCAATTATAGAAGCTACTGATATTAGTAGTACCGATTTAAAGATGCTCTAAAAAAAAGAATGCCAAACACGTGGATTTTTTTTGCGTTTTCAAAATAAATATGCGCTCGCTACCATAGAAGAACAGCAGATAAAACAACAAAATATAGTAGGTTAATTATATATCAACAGAGAAATCTAAAAAATCTTGGAGGTGCTATTTTGAAAATCAATGGGTATACATTTTCCTATCGATTTTACGAAATTCCTACAAAGTATGTCGGGAAGGTTCTAAATCTTTTGTTAGAACCTTCTCTTATTTTTTCGAAACAAAAGAGTCTTTTAAATTTTTTATCCAAAGTGATTTATGTAAATCAGTATGGGGAATCCAATTTCCTGATTCATGAGAACCGACAAATTCATTATTAATGGGATGCCAAACAATGAGATATGTTTCATTTTCATATTGTATTTCATCAAATTGCCGCAACGATTTTCCTAATTTGTCGGATTGACCGATAGGGATTGCTCCCTTTTCTAAAGTCTCTTTAAAGTTTTTCGAAGGTATCTCACTCCTTAGTATATGTATATATTTTTTATAGAGTGTATTTTTTCCTTCTTTATTATTGCTGATTAAGAATGGATATTTTAAAAATATATGCAATAATCACTCTCTATAAAAGAAGAGAGTGTGTTGAAGTTGTTATATTAGCTATGTATATAATGATAGGCGTACTGATATGCCTCACCACACATGGCCCATGATAACGATTCTTTCTTTTTCGGAGATTCGGGGAAAAATGCCCACTCTCTCTTGTTCGTAAAAGTACAATTTTCTGTACACAGGTAAAATTCCCATCATTCGGTTTTCCCTAGTAAAAATATATCCAATACATATTTGGATGTGCTTTCTACAATTTCTTTCAATGACGAATAACTAAATATCTATAACAATCTATTTCGTATTCCGCTCTTTTTTCGAGGGATGGAAGAAAGGTTCTGTTGCAAAGTTCAAAAAAGTATACGTCCGCTTACAAAATACGGTTATCATTTAAGCAGCTATGAATAATTGTTGTAATTCCTTGTACGTCGAAAAAGAGAAGTCTGGAATGTGACTTCTCTTTTGTTTGTATATAGTATGAATCGTTTCGATTCCTTTCAAGGTGCGTGAAGCATGGCGAAGGCTTTGAAATCCTACGGATTTAACAAAACGTCGCTTGATATGTCTATGATCTTGTTCGATGAGGTTATTTAGATGCTTAACAATGCAATGTTTTGTATGCACATAAAAACCGTTATGTTTCAGTTTTTTGAACGCACAGAGTAGGGCAGGAGGCTTGTCTGTTGTGAGAACCGTTGGTTCTCCAAAAGCTTGAATGAGTCGCTTCATAAACATATAGGCAGCTTGATGATCACGTGTTTTACGAAGTTGAATGTCTAGAGTATGTCCATCTCCATCAATTGCACGATACAGATAGCGCCATTCTCCTTTTACTTTGATGTAAGTTTCATCTATATGCCAAACATGGTGTGCTGATGTATTTTTCTTCTTCCAAATTTGATAAATCAAATTACCGTATTCATGAACCCAGCGCATGATTGTTGTAGGATGAACCGATATGTCTCGTTCTCTCAAAAGTTCAGATACATCGCGATAACTTAAAGAAAAACGACAATAGTAGCCAACGGCTACCAAAATGATACCTTTCTTGAATTGTTTTCCTTTAAAATATCTCATGTGTCATGCTCCTTGAATCATTTTTCTTCCATTTTAATTTCACTTAGATAACTTTGCAACAGAACCCTATTTTATTTTAGTAAAAAAATAAAAATAGGGTGTCAAAAAACAAAAGAGATATATTCTTTTTAGTTTCGTTCGGAATTTTTTAAGGTAACGCAGGGTGTGATAGAAAATTATATGTTACTCTATTAATTTCATCGACATTTTCATGTTCAATTGTCAGTCTAAAATGAAAATCTTCTTTATACCCATAAGTGTCAATTAAATCCGACCAAACAATTAAATTATGGGTTTCAATCTTCAGTAGTACAAGTGAATTTGCAGGTACATAGCATTCAAAAACAAAAATAGACATATATTCTTCTCCTTTATTAGAGTATTTGAAAGTTAGTACACGTTACCTTTTATAAAAAATATGTCGGAAATGATCAGGTTTTTCAGGGAGTTGAATGGTTTCTTCGAACACCATAAAAAAATTACAGGTATTTTGTTTTGTAATAGTTTTTATTATTAAATTATTCTTAATAAAAGCTACATATAAATAAGAATGTGGTGGTATATTTAGTGATAAATAAAAATTAGACATGTATATCACTCCTTATAAGTTTTTAAACATATATTTTTAAAAACTTATAAGAATTCCTACACGTAAGATAAAAAAACAAGATGTTTGTCAACGGTAAGCGGATTTTAGGGAGCATTAAGGTTCTGGTGCAAAAAGCGTGAAATATATGAAAATGGTTTCTCAAAATTGGACATACGGATAGTATGAATCTAAAAAAGGTCCGTGATTCATATGGAAAAGAAGAATGTATTTAAGTGGAAGCATTATCAACCAGACATCATTCTATTAACTGTACGTTGGTACCTACGGTACAACTTAAGCTTGCGTGATTTAGTGGAAATGATGGAAGAACGGGGAATATCCTTAGCTCATACAACTATTATGCGTTGGGTACATCAATATGGACCTGAATTAAATGAGCGAATTCGCAAACATTTGAAACCAACTAATGATTCTTGGAGAGTGGATGAAACATACTTCAAAATTAAAGGAGAGAACATGTATTTATATTGTACAATTGATTCCGAAGGAAACACGATTGATTTTTACTTGAGTAGGAAACGAGATGCAAAGGCTGCCTATATGTTTATGAAGCGATTAGTCAAAGCTTTTGGAGAACCAACGGTTCTCACAACAGACAAGGCTCCTGCTTTGCTGTGTGCTTTCAAAAAACTAAAAAATAATGACCTATATGTACATACGAAACGTTGTACCGTCAAACATTTCAATAACCTGATTGAACAAGATCACCGACATGTAAAACGTCGTTTTGCTAAATCCTCTGGATTTCAAAATATACGTCATGCCTCACATACAATAAAAGGGATTGAGACCCTTCACGCCCTTTACAAACAAAAACGGAGTCTTTCACAAGACTCCGTTTTTTCGGCATATCAGGAATTACAACAGTTAATGACGATTGCTTAAACTCTATCCCTAATGTATCGATCTATTTATACTTTTTTCCAACTTTGCAACAGAACCTGTTGGGTGAACTAAGATACCACGTTCTTTTAAAATTTCAGAGACATGACGATAACTCAAAGAAAACCGACAGTAGTAGCCGACGGCTATTAAAATAATATCTTTCTTGAACTGTTTTCCTTAAAAGTATCTCATTTATGTTTCTCCTTACACTATTATCTAGAGTGTAGTCTCATTTAGAAGACTTTGCAACAGAACCCTCCCACTCAAGTAAGCTCGTTAGAACTACTAAGTGGGGGGGATTCATTGAAGTATATTTTGCCTATATAATTATATTAATATTTGGTGTAAATTTTATTCAGTTAAAGCATTTTGATCAACATAATATAATAAAAATCTTTTTAAGTAGTAAATGTCTAAAAAATTCTTGATATTATTACTTATAAAAGTAGTAATACAAAAAAGTAGATATAGAATAAATTTTGATGTGTTATAACCCGTAATTCTTAGTGAATTGTATCTATTATTTCAATCTCAAAAAAAATTTCTTTAGCAGCTTCTAAAGCTATTTTTTGTGCTTCTGTTTTAAGAGAAGATGCTGCTATAATGTATCCATATCGATGTCCCATTGATGTCGGTGGTTGTAAGACAGTTCCTTTTCTAGGTTTTATATGAACCTTCTCCACACCAGGATATTTAGAACTACGATTTTTCCCTGTAACTTGAATAAGTTTTCCTTTAGATTTAACTGTTAGGTAATGAGTATACACATATTTATAATGTTTCTTATTTAGCGAAGGTTTATTTCCTAACATTAACTGAATAGTTTCTTGCACCAAATTGATTCCAAATCCAATTTCAATTATGTCATTCATTGCCCCGCCTGATATTCTGGGATTTATCTCAATTAATTTCCAGATATCATTTATTCTCCGGAGTTCTAAATGACAAGCTCCGTTTTTCATATTAAAAGCCTGAATAATAGAATTAATTGTATTGAAAAGACTATTATATAGTTTATTGTCTACCTCTCCTAGTAAAGAATACCCAGTAACAATAAAGCGTTCAAAAAGTGTAATTTCTTGTTCAATTATCGCTATAATATGAACTTTTCCATTTTGAACTAAAACTTCCACTAAGTATTGAGGTCCATCTACATATTCTTCAAGTAAAATTTCTTCATTAGGGAATTTTTTTAAAAGACATTGTATAGATAAAATTAATTGATCTTGATCCTTTACAAATAATACATCTTTTGACCCTGTTGATTTAGGGGATTTTACCATAAGAGGGAATTTCATTTTTTTTGATTTTTTAAGAAAAGATGATAATGATTCTGTCGGTTTGTAAATTAAATAATTGAGTGAGATTGGTGAATCTTTAAGTACATTACGAGTTAGTATTTTATTTTCCATTTGATATATCGCTTGAGTAGATACAATATTCGAGCAAAATTTGTCTGATAAACGTGCAGCTACAGAAACAAAAGGATCAATAAAACTAAAGATTCCTTTTATTTTTTTTTTCTGATTTTTTCAACTTTTTAATTGTTAGTATTATATTATCATAATCGTTTATATCAGTAAAAATCATCTGATGCACATCAGGGAATGTATCACGTTCCTCAATAATTTTTTTTTTGTTGGTTAACAAAACAGTAAAATAATTTAGTTTTTCCGCTGCTTTGATTGCTTCCCTACTTGATCCAGATTTATTTGTTTCAATAAAAACAATAGTATCCATCTTATTTCACCCTATCCATAATCATTTTATAAAATTTCAGATTTATTATTTATATAGGTAGAATATTAAAATGAGGTCAAGTATGTTCTTGATTTTCCGAAAATGATCAAATAAGGAGTGAAATGAATATATATTATAATGAATTTGATACTTAATTTGAAAAGTATTTTTTAAAAGAGGGGGAAAGGAACCAATATGACTATAATTGGTATGCTTCATCATCAGAAAGATCCGAATGTAGTAAAGAAAACATATGCTTATGCTGCTGTGGCAAAAGCTGAAGATGTAAACTTTTTTTATTTTACTTTAGGGAAAGTAAATATAGAAACCGAGAAGATTTTAGGTAAAACGTATGAAGATGGTAAGTGGATTGAACAAGAATTTGCTTTTCCTGATGTTATTTATAATGCAAGTAATCGCGTTAGTGATAAAAATCAGCAAATTTTTGACTATCTATACGATAGGATTCCGTTCACAAGTTATTCGGTGGGAAATAAATTAAGTGTATATAACAGAATAAAAAAAACGGAAGAATTTAAGCAACACCTTATTCCTTTTTATGGATTAACTGATGCTAATAAGTTTTTTGATATAATTAATCGCTATGGAAAAGTTATTATTAAACCAATTTCAGGAAATAAAGGTAAGGGGATTGTTTTTATTGAAAAACATGGGATGTATTACAATATGAATGATTCAAAGCAAGTTACAACTATGGATAAAAAACAATTACTAAGTTTTGTATCTCATAAAATTCAAGAACAAGGCTATATAGTTCAACAGTTCATTTCATGTCAAATGAAATCTGGTAATGTGTATGATTTTCGATTGCATGTTCAAAGAAATGGAGAAGGAGATTGGGTTATTACTTCAATATACCCGAGAATAGGCCGATTAGGAAGTATTGTATCAAATATGGGTAGCGGTGGTTATAGTACTTATTTAGATGTTTTTTTAAAAACAGAGTTTGATAAAGATTGGTACAATATTCAAAGGTATTTGGAGCAATTTGCGATAAACTTTTCTAACCATTTTAATTCTTTGTATGGGGATGTATTATTTGATGAATTAGGAATTGATGTTGGAATTGATAACAACCAGAAACTATGGTTGTTTGAAGTGAATTGGAGACCAGGTGTACCTAATATATTTAATCTTGAACTAGATGTAGCTAGAAACTTAATTCACTATGCTAGATATTTAGCTAATAAACATAACCCAAAAAGGGAAAGAAGAGAGATATACTAATAGAAAAGTTCTGTTGCAAAGTTAGAAAAAATATAGAGAGTGGAGATGGTACACTAAACTGAACACAAAGTTAAGAGAAAAAGGTGATTCAGTTTATGGGTAGAAAAGTCTATAATCGTCAATTTAAAATGGCTGCAGTTCAGCTGGTATTGGAAGAGAATATGTTTGTAAAAGAGGTTGCCAAAGAATTATCCTTCATTCTAATACGCTATATCGCTGGATAAATGAATATGAAGAGTATGGGGAGAGTGCGTTTCCAGGCCGTGGAAGCGCACTTTATCATTCTCAGTATGGAATGAAAAAACTCAAGCGTGAGAATGAAGAACTGAGAAAAGAGCTGGATTTACCAAAAAAGTTCCAGGTCTTCTTGAAGAAAAAGAATGTGTGAGATTTCAATACTTAAAAGAAAATAAATACAAATAGGTTCTGTTGCAAAGTTTGAAAAAAGTATAAATAGGTCGATACATTAGGGATAGAGTTTAAGCAATTGTCATTAACTGTTGTAATTCCTGATATGCCGAAAAAACGGAGTCTTGTGAAAGACTCCGTTTTTGTTTGTAAAGGGCGTGAAGGGTCTCAATCCCTTTTATTGTATGTGAGGCATGACGTATATTTTGAAATCCAGAGGATTTAGCAAAACGACGTTTTACATGTCGGTGATCTTGTTCAATCAGGTTATTGAAATGTTTGACGGTACAACGTTTCGTATGTACATATAGGTCATTATTTTTTAGTTTTTTGAAAGCACACAGCAAAGCAGGAGCCTTGTCTGTTGTGAGAACCGTTGGTTCTCCAAAAGCTTTGACTAATCGCTTCATAAACATATAGGCAGCCTGATGATCTCTTGTTTTACGGAGTTGGATATCCAAGGTGTATCCTTCTTGATCGATTGCACGATAGAGATAACATCACTCTCCTTTGAATTTGATGTAGGTTTCATCTGAATGCCACACGAAATGTGCTGATTTATTTTTCTTTTTCCAAATTTGATAAATCAGATTGCCATATTCATGCACCCAACGCATGATTGTTGTAGGATGCACGGAAATCCCTCGTTCTTTCATTATTTCGGATACATCACGATAACTTAAAGAAAAACGACAATAGTAGCCGACGGCTACTATTGTCGTTTTTCTTGAACTGTTTTCCTCTAAAATATTTTATGTATCAGGCTCCTCAAATCATTTTTTTACATTTTAACTTCGCTTAGAAAATTTTGCAACAGAACCTTCAAATGTTTGCGAATTCGCTCATTTAATTCAGGTCCATATTGATGTACCCAACGTATAATAGTTGGATGAGCTAAGGATATTCCCCGTTCTTCCATCATTTCCACTAAATCACGCAAGCTTAAGTTGTACCGTAGGTATCAACGTACAGTTAATAGAATGATGTCTGGTTGATAATGCTTCCACTTAAATACATTCTTCTTTTTCATATGGATTACGCACCTTTTTTAGATTCATACTATTAGTATGGCCAAGTTTGAGAAACTATTTTCATATACTTCACGCTTTTTGTACCAAAACCAAAAAAGCCAATCACCATATTTTTAAAGATTGGTATTCGGATAACCGGGAAATTCTTACAATGGACAAATTTATAATTTTTATGAATTGATCATGGTAGACAGCAAATAGTTTACAAACAAGCAGTTTCAACCATTACTATATAATACATATGAGAATGGTGTGACCATTTCTTAACATTCAAATCTACACGACCAAAACCAGTAGCTTTTACATGTAGGATGTTTTTGCCCATCCCTTGAAAAGGGGGGAATAGTAAGCAAATTATAAAAAAACTCTTATAAATAAAGAGTTTTAATTTCTTTTTCAAATGTGCATGTCAAAACACATACGATTTAAAAATAATTGATAGAGCGTACCATCTGGAGCTTCTACTGAGGAAAATTATGTTAAAATGGAGAAGGGATTGTACTTAAACTATCGAGAAACCCCTGTAAATGCACATACATTTCGTTATGCTTTTGCGATTATGGCAGTGGAACAGGGGAGTGTGAATTTGTATCTTATAATTAAAATGTTAGGTTGTAAAGATATAATACTGATAAGATGAACATATGAAGCGTAAGAATAATGTTGGAACTACTTTTGTAGATATGTTAAATTAAATTTTTTCCGTGTTATAATGTTTCATTTTATTCATGAGAGTACCTCTTTTTTGTTATGTAAATTTTACACATCAAAAAAGAGGTATAATTTTTTAGTTATTTTTAACCTACATCACACCAATTTACTTTCGATAATAAGTATGTTAGCAATTAGCAAAAGGTATAATCTTACTGTCAATAAAATAATGTCAGATTGATAATGTTTCCACTTAAATAGATTTAGTCTTTTCATAATGATTGTATCTTTTTTAGAATACTAGTATGTTCCGGTTTGTAAAATTACTTACTGACATTTTGAAATTTTTGCATCAGGACCAATTTAATTGTGTAATTAAAGGACTGCATCTAAATTCTTTTTTCTAATCTTAAATGACCATTCGATTAAAAAAACTTTATTTATCCGTAATTTTTTATTAATTTAACACTACTAATTATCAATAATGACCGCATCAATTTTATCACAACTGACAATAAATAATGCACCATTATTTTTCACAAATGCTAGAATACCATCTTTTTCATCAAAACTTACAAATGCATCCACAGAATGAGGTTCTCCAGCAATAATTAGAGTGTCCACATCATCGCCTGAGGTTAATTTCTTAAAAAGATTACATATAGGTGATGAAAATTTATGATCATATCTTCTATTACTTTCTTTTTCACGCTTTTCACTATATTCATAATCATCATAAAAATAATTACGTTTTTCACCATATTCACTATCATCATAAAAGTAATTACGTTTTTCACCATATTCATAATCATCATAAAAGTAATTACGCTTTTTACCATATTCACTATCATCATAAAAGTAATTAGTCATATACTTATCCCACCTTTTAAGTTTCCTAAACTTACTATATTCACAAATGAAAAAAACGAGAGCGTATTTATCCATGGTATAAAAAAATCCACTAATATCACGGTTTTCTGGAATGGACTTTTTTAACAAATAAATAGGTGAATTGTGTCTACAGGTTCTTTTGCAAAATTTTCAAAATGAAGATAAACCTTTGCTAAATATGATGCGGGGTTGGCAGATGGAGATATAAAAAACAATTCAAAGCAGATTGTGGTATAGGTTGTTAATGTTATTCTGCCTAAGATTTTCTTGATTTTTTCTAAAATTTCGGAGGAGCGAGAGGCTCTATTCACTCAAAAACGATTGTTCGTTGGATGAATAAATATAGTAACTTGGAAACTGGACAATATATTATATTGTGAAAAATCTTATTATCTGTATTTAATGATTAATTTTTATAAATGCTGAACATCCTACTTCGTAAAAAATGGGATGCTTAGGCTGCTTATGCCTTTACGAAAAGTTAGAAAAGCATTTATAACAGAACTTTGGCTAAACCCTGTTAAATAGAAAAAAATTATTAATAAGGCTACTAACTATACCGAAAATTGACCATTAGCATATAAAAGACTAAGGAATGTAAAAAGGAGGGCTTTTATGAGGGTTCGAAGGGCAATTATTCCGGCTGCAGGCCTCGGTACTAGATTTTTGCCTGCAACAAAAGCTCAGGCAAAGGAGATGCTGCCGGTTGTTGATAAACCTACGATTCAATATATTGTAGAAGAAGCTGTAGCTTCAGGAATAGAGGAAATTATTATCATAATAGGTAGAGGGAAAAGATCCATAGAGGATCATTTTGATAAGTCCTATGAGTTGGAAGATGCACTTTTAAAAAAAGAAAAACTAGATATTTTAAAGGAAGTTCAGCAAATATCTAGTTTAGCAACTATCTATTATGTCCGCCAAAAGGAACCAAAGGGGTTAGGACACGCAATACTCTGCGCGCAGAGTTTTATTGGAAATGAACCCTTTGCTATTTTGTTAGGGGATGACATTGTTATGTCCGAAACACCTTGCTTGAAGCAACTCATCGATGTTTTTGAGTATTCCAACAGCTCCGTTGTGGCCGTTCAGAGTGTGCCAGAAAAGGATATCAGTAAATATGGAATAATTAAGCCAAAAGGGACGATGATTCAGCCGAACCTTTTTAGTATCGATTGCTTAGTGGAAAAACCAAAAAAAGAAGACGCTCCTTCTAGATATGCAATAATGGGGCGTTATGTCCTAAGACCTGAAATATTCAAAATTTTAAATAAACTTCCGATAGATCAAGCTAGTAATGAATTACAGTTAACAGATGCAATAAATGAGCTGAATAAGGAGCAAGCAGTATTAGCATATAATTTTGAGGGAAAACGATATGATATTGGTGATAAAGTTGGATTTATAAAAGCAACAATAGATTTTGCTTTGCACAGGGACGATATAAAAAATGAAGTTCTTGCATATTTAAGGGACATAAGTACGCAAGAAAAATTTCAAATTATAAAAAGAGAGTTTGAATAATATGAACATAGCGATTTTAGGTACAGGGTACGTCGGACTATCTACGGGTGTTTGTCTGTCAGAAATAGGGCATAATGTCATTTGCATCGATACGGATGAGCAAAAAATTAAGAGCTTAAATCAAGGGATTTCTCCAATATATGAGCCAGGTTTGGAGAGTTTACTTACTCAAAATGCTGCATCTGGAAAATTACTATTCACAACATCTCATCGAGAAGCATTAAATTCCGCTGAGATTATCATCATTGCCGTAGGAACACCACAAATGGAGGATGGAAGTGCTAATTTAACTTATCTTGAGCAAGCTGTAAAGGATATTGCTGCAAACATGGTGCGGAGTGCTGTAATTGTATTAAAAAGCACAGTACCTGTTGGTACGACTAAAATTATAAAAAAATTTATGATGGATATATGTAACGAAAATGTGACCTTTGAAATGGTTTCAAATCCTGAATTCTTAAGGCAAGGGGCCGCTATTATGGATACGCTGAAACCAGATCGAATTATAATCGGTTCTGAAAATGAAGAAGTGGCAAAAAAAATACAAGAAATGTACCTTCCATTAAATGCACCCTTTTTGTTAACAAGTATTCAAAGTGCAGAAATGATAAAGTATGCTTCCAATGCTTTTTTGGCTACTAAGATAAGTTTCATCAATGAAATTGCTAATTTATGCGAAGTAGTAGGAGCAGATGTTCAAGAGGTAGCAAAGGGAATGGGAAAAGATAACAGGATTGGAGAAGCCTTTTTAAAGCCTGGTATTGGATATGGTGGATCTTGTTTTCCAAAGGATGTTAAAGCTTTAATTCATACCGCCAAATTACATGGAATGCCTTTTTCTTTGTTAAAAGAAACAGTAGCTATTAATGATTTTCAGCAGGAACTCCTTGTAGTGAAAGCAATAAATCGCTTGGGGGATTTAAAAGGAAAAAAAATTACGATGCTGGGGCTTGCTTTTAAACCAGAGACAGACGATATGAGGGAAGCGCCATCAATCAAAATCGCACGTTCATTAGTAAAATTGGGGGCAGAAGTAGTAGCTTATGATCCAGTTGCAATTGATAATGCAAAAAAAATTCTAGGGGGTACAATTAAGTTTGCCAGCTCAGTTCTTAAAGCGGTAGTGGATGCAGATGCTATATTTATTGTCACAGAGTGGGATGAGTTTAGAAATTTAGATTTGGAGAGATTAATGAAAATAATGAGACAACCGCTTGTTTTTGATGGTAGAAATTGCTTTGAAGAAAACCGAATCCGAGATTGCAAAAAAATTGAGTATTACCCAATAGGAAGACCAGCAATTCTTATTGGAATGAATTGAACTACTCACTACTTAACGTCCTAACAGTTTCTAATTGATTAGGCTATCCCTGTAGTTCAGTTCCTACAGTTAGAAGACGAATTGCTTTGGCAAGTTTATTTGAGCATATTACTTATAGGACCTTCATACCAAGTACACTATGATTTTTGATGATTTCAGTAGAGAACTTATCTAAGTAATCTTTTCTTGCATTTGTAATATGTTCATGGATTCTTGCCGCTTTTTTACATTGTTTATACCAGATTGAAGATCCTTCCTTTCTTCTAGAAAGGGTACGTTGAACCTCTATTACCCTTTTTAATTTGCGGAAGAATGTAGTTTTTTTATATGTATTTTCATTTGAAAGAATAGCAAAACCTTTTATCTCATATTAATCTCAATAAATGAAAACACTCTGACTTAAAGTGGCTGAAGAAATTTTCTATAAAAGTATAACCCCACCAGATTCCCTCTAATGCTTTACAACAGAATCAGAAATTTAATGCCATTTAGTCCAGGTGCGCATAAAAAATCGTTCATAATATAAATGAAAAGACCCCAAAATTTACTTGCTATAATTGAAAGGAGAACATTTAATTGCGTACAATTTTACATTTGAATTTAAGAGTCGATCCGACCCAATATATTTCACAGATCAGAAAAGTTCCAAATTATGATTACATTCATATGGTACGACAACCTCAGTATATGGTAGATCTTTCACTTTTGAATGAGAAAGTTCATTATTTTAGTGATATTTTCTCTTCAAAAGAATATGTGGAAAAAAATAAGATTTCACTCTTACATGCTCATCATGGTCAATTAGGGATGTTATTACTTCCTTTTAAAATTGAAACAAACCTTCCGTTGGTAACAAGTATTCGAGGTAGAGATGCGACGCTAGCTAATCAGCCTATTGGCTATCTTGAAAACATGAAAATGCTTTTTGATCAAGGAGAACGTTTTTTTCCAGTATGTCAGTATTTAGCTGATAGGCTAATTTCTTGGGGCTGTCCTCAAGAAAAAATTAGGGTGTTGTATGGAGGTGTTGACCTTAGTCGGTACAATTACCAGACTATTCAGAAAGAAAATTCTCAAAGCATTTTATCTGTTGGTAGATTGGTGGAAAAAAAGGGGCATCACATCTTAATGCAAGCTTTTAAAAAAATCAGTGGTAAATTTCCAAAAGCCACCCTTACAATTATTGGTGGGGGAGAAATGGAAGAATATATAAAATCATTGGCGGTTCAACTTAACTTAGGAGACTCTTTTCGTTTATTAAACCATATCCCTAAAGATAAAGTACGAGAACAAATGACCAATGCAGATATATTTTGCGCAGCTAGCTTAGAAGCCACTAATGGAGATATAGAAGGTATACCTAATACATTAAAAGAAGCTATGGCGCTTGGGGTACCTGTGATCTCGACTGATCATGCGGGCATCCCTGAATTAATAACAAATAATAAAGAAGGTGTATTAGTACAAGAAAATAATGTAGATGAGTTGGCAGAAGCCCTTGAATTCATGCTAACTAATAGAGACAGATGGGAAACATATACATTAGCCGCGCGTAAAAAAATTGAACAAAGTTTTAGCCTTGTCCAGCAGCTTCAACAACAAGCTGAATTTTATGATGAACTAGTTGGCCCTTATAAAAAACATAAAAAAGAATCAATATCACCTCGTAAGAAGGATAAAAAAAAGCCTAGCGATTATACTCAACAACTCCAAAAGCAGCCTAAAGATTATGAAATAGTGGTATCTCGTAAGAAAGATAAAAAGCCTAAAAAAGACCAAAACGTGAAAAAAGCCCTTGATTATATTCAACAACTTCAACAACAGTCTAAAAGGGATGAAACAGTAGTCTCTCGTAAAAAAGATAAAAAACCACAAAGAGCTCAAAATGTGAAAAAGGCCCTTGATTATATTCAACAACTTTATTAGTAAGCTAAAGATGAGTAATTAGGAGGATAAGCATGAAAGATTTCAAAGCGATTACTGTAACCAAAGGTAAAAAATCTTTAGAAATTCACAATCCCACCACCTATCCGCTGATAGGAATGGGAACGCAAGGTGCTGTATTTAAACTTGCAGAAGATAAATGTGTAAAAATTTATTCAGACCCAGTACAAGCAAAAGTGGAGGGGAAAATCCTTAAAGCTGGGCAACATTTGCCCTTTATCCCTGTGTTATATGATATTGGATCAAACTATATAGTCATGGAATACTTTAATGCTCCAACATTAAAAGAATATCTTAAAGAATGTATGTATATGCCTAGTTCTATAGTAGAGAAACTTTTAAATATATTTAAGAAGTTAAAGCAAACAAAACTTACCATGATAGACGCCTCTCTACACAATATTTTTGTAGTTGATAACGAGGAATTTAAGGTGGTTGGCCATGAGAATTCTTTCAAAAAAAAATATCATGTACCATTAAAATTATTAAGAGATTTAAAAACAATCCTGTTAAAGGACTCGTTCTTAGCCCAAGTGAAAAAGCTTGAACCGGATACTTTCAATGAGTGGAATAAATATTTAAATCGGAAAAATTTGGACTTTAGAAACATTCCGGTCCTTCATGGAGGTTCAGGGAATGGAGTAAAAATAGATAGTGCGATTACACAAACACTAATTGGAAAAGGACATCAAGGTGCTGTTTATCGGGTGTCTGAAGACCAATGTGTAAAGATATACGGGAAAATTGAACATGTAAATCGGGAAAAAAATGTTCTTTTATCAAGTCAACATTTGTCTTTTATCCCAAAAGTATTTGAAACAGGATCAAATTATATTTTAATGGAATATCTCTCTGGACCAGATTTAAACACTTTTCTAAAAAAACAATCTGTACTTTCTGAAGACATAACAAGGCAATTACTCTATATATTAAAAAAGATGAAAAAATCAGGTTTCAAAAAAATCGATGCCCCACTACGGCATATTATAGTAACCAATAACGGTTTTAAATTAGTCGATCATGTGTACTCATTTTCACATGAACAAAAAATCCCTCTCGAATTATTTAAAAACCTAGGAGAAAGAAATTTTTTAGATTCTTTTCTAGAACAAGTGAAAGCAATAGAGCCTAAAACATATGCTAAATGGAAGAAAGACAAAATTGTCTATTAAATAATAATACACTTATATAGCTAGGGAAGGATTGAATTTTCTTATGGACAAATCAAAAAAATGTAGCAAAGTGAGATAACACTTTTTTCGTTACATTTATTATTTTCGAAAGGGAGAATTTTGTTTTTCAGTCCCTCATTTAGTTGGAAAAGTAAATGATTTTCGGTTGATTTGTTACTGTACATGTAGGGACAGAGGGTATTGATTTACTATTTTCTCCCTTATTTAAAAGTGCAGTATCAAAACCAAAACCAAAACCCCTTTTCAAATGCAATAAAACTTGATAATTAAATTTATTTATAGAAAGGATCGGAATTAGTATTATGAAAATCTTGGTGACAGGGGCGGTAGGCTTTATTGGTTTCCACCTAACAAAACGTTTGTTAACTCAAGATATCAATGTTATAGGTGTAGATAGTATTAATGATTATTATGATATTCTTTTAAAGAAAGATCGCCTTAAGATGTTAAAAAAAAACGATAATTTCGAATTTTATAAAATAGATATATCAAATAAAGAAAAATTGATTCAATTATTTAAAGATAGAAAGGTTAATATAGTCATAAACTTAGCCGCTCAAGCGGGAGTACGTTATAGTATTGACAATCCAGATTCTTACGTTAATTCCAATTTAGCTGGGTTTGTAAATATTTTAGAGGTATGTCGACAATATAATGTAGAGCACTTAATTTATGCATCCTCTAGTTCTGTCTACGGAGCTAATTCTAACATTCCTTTCACAACAAAAGACCCAGTAGATCATCCAGTAAGTTTATATGCTGCTACAAAAAAATCTAATGAACTGATGGCTCATACTTATAGTCATTTATTTAATATACCAACCACGGGACTAAGATTTTTTACTGTATATGGCCCTTGGGGGAGGCCTGATATGGCCTATTACTCATTTACTCGAAATATTATTGAAGAGAATACAATTAGGGTTTTTAATAATGGAGATATGAAAAGAGATTTTACTTATATTGATGATATTGTTGAGGCAATAATTCGATTACTCGATAAGCCACCAATATATAATGGAGGATGGGATAACGTTAATCCTGATCCAAGTTCAAGCTATGCTCCATACAAAATCTATAATATTGGTAATAACACTCCTATTAAATTGATGAATTTTATTAATATATTAGAAAAGTTAATTGGAAAAAAGGCGAAAATAGAATTCTTACCGATGCAACAAGGAGATGTTAAGGAGACCTATGCAGATATCTCTGATTTGCAGGCTGATGTGGAGTTTTATCCTTCAACAACAATTGAAGAAGGTTTAGCTCATTTTGTAAATTGGTACAATGATTACTATGTAAAATAAGCTCTATTGCAAAGTTTGTTTGTGTTTAAACACAAATAAACTAAAAAAGGGAGCTGTCAGAGACGGCCTCCTTTTATAAGTTATCCATTTTTATGATTACATTATATTTTAAATTTGAAGTGATTGTAAACTTGTAACATATAGATTTTTTTCTCCCTTCATCCCCCCTTATGAAGAACCATAAAACATTTAGTTAACATTAATCATCTCTTTTACAATCACGTTTTTTCTCACATTTACATTCCCCTTTACAATCACAATCACGGTAATGATGTTCATCACGATAACCATAACGAATTTTTTCAATATTAATGGCATCTAAACTGGTATAACAGTCGTTTCCATTTCGTTTGATCCAATAAATAAAGTCTTCACATTTTTCCTCTGTAAAACGAATAAAGATTCCTTCTCCTTCATATCCTCCTGCAGAATACACTTTTATTCGATCGCCCTCACATAAATCAAAAAAACGTCTTCGCGTCATACTAGCAGCCTCCCTTTTTTTAATATTTCATTCCACAAACATCATATGTTCTATGTAGGATTGTTGATTGGGCGATTCACAACCATATATTTGCTTTTATTACATAAAATATATGTATTTGAATGAAAGGAGCGAAATACGATCTGCGGAACGTATGTGCTCAAATCAAAACAAAAATTTCTATAAATCAAAATTTTTATTTTCTTGCGTATCCTCCTAGCTTACAATCTACCATACATCCAAATGAAAAAATCACAGCTTACTTTTTTTATAATTATCAATTTCCCCCGAAAATTTATATAAAAAATAAATTGATCCTAAATTACTAATTAATTTAAATTGATAATTATAGTCAAGTAGATGTTGATTTACATCCCTTAAAGATAGGGGGCTTATCTTTTATACTCAATGTCTGTATTGAACCGATTCATAAATCAAAATGTGTTCTACAAATCACAAAGATGACTACATTTATTTATCAGCGTGGAACGATTATCGAATCAAGGTAATTAAAAGAATTAAAAATTTCTTATTACATTTGAAAAAATATAAATTGGTAAACCGCCCAATCAATGGGCTTATGTACGGCATATTCTATTGGTGAGATGAAAAGAGAATAAAGAATCGGAGGCGGTTAAAATGACGAGAAAACGTTTTTTTGATTTATGTGAGGGCGATCGAATAAAAGTGTATACTGCAGGAAGATATGAAGGAGAAGGAATCTTTATTCGTTTTACAGAGGAAAAATGTGAAGACTTTATTTATTGGATCAAACGAAATGGAAACGACTGTTATACCAGCTTAGATGCCATTAATATTGAAAAAATTCGTTATGGTTATGGATATGGTTATCGTGATGAACATCATTACCGTGATTGTGATTGTAAAGGGGAATGTAAATGTGAGAAAAAACGTGATTGTAATCAAGATGATTAATGTTAAATATAATGAAAAATATTCTTCATAAGGGGGTTTCTAAAGATGGCTCAACAAAGGGTATGTGAATGTAATCGTTGTAAACGACATACCGTGTATCAAAAATGGAAAGTAAAAATTGGAGATCCTATAAAAGTGTATTCATATGGTCATTTGTTGAAAAAATGGGGGACCTTTTTAGCAATGGATTATTCGTTTGTCAAATGGTTAGATGGAGAAACAAATCTACATTTTACGAGTTTACAATCATTACACATTCAAAAAATAATGTGAATTTAGGAGAAAACGTTGAAGCCGATTGTCAAAACCATTAAAAGTATTAAAAAATATAGGTTTGATGAGCATAATTTTGATTTGAGAAATACAATATTTGGTTCTGTTGCAAAGCTTTCTAAGCGAGGTTTGCAACAAACAAACTTTGTTTGTTCAACATACAATGAATTAGACCAATTACTAACAATCGTATAAAATCCATCTGCAATCATACTACTTTTTATCTATTAAGAAATTTTGCAATAAAACCTTAAATTTGATCCCCCTATATAGAGAGGGGGATATTATTGGCCTAATAAGAGACTAGCATTCATTAGTATCCATAAATTTTTATTTGTAAGATAAATAAAGTGTATACGATTTCAGATAAGACACATGGAAATTTCACTAATTTTTTATTTATTATTCATATTCAAAGTAAAATTCACCGGATATTTTTGCCATCTGACAATTATCATCAAATACTTGTATTTCTAAATGACGTATCTGGACATGTTCATTATCAATAACATAATAGGGTAATCTTCCTACACTATATTTTACTACGTGGTCAACATGCAATGTTTCTTGATAAGATAAAGCAATAGAACCATCCCTAGTACTTTTTGTACAGATTTTACTATCATAAATTGGTTCAATGTATAGATTAAGTAAGAAAAATAAACAGCCTTTTATTTTTAATGCATGTAAATCAACATCAACATACCCACAATTATCTACTTCAATGGATTTTTTACTTGTTTCCTTTATCATAGACAGATGGTTTAAATCATAAATCAATTTAGGGTCGGTTTCCTTTTTTATTTGAAATCCTCTTGGAATATTCAGCACGACACTAAATGGCAATCGATGATTCTTTTCTTTTTCATTCGGATGCTTGTGTATGTTAGATTCGATATTGGATGCAAGAGGATTACCTTGTGATTCACCTTGGGTGTGGTTTTGATACTTGCTGTCCATGAGATACGCCTCCTTTTATTCTGAAAATTCAACTTTTTGAATCAGAAATGCAAATATGCTCTTCTATATGTTTATGTAAAAAATTTTTCAATATGTTTTTTATTTGCTCGATCAATAAGTATGTGTGCTACATAGCATACCTGTGTAAGGGAGTAATTAAAATTAATTAGAGGTGGTTTTATGTACGTTGAAAAACTGCAGTTCAGTCGTGAACTACAGTTTTGTTTATATAGTATGAATGATTTCGATTCCTTTCAAGATACGTGAAGCATAGCGAAGATTTTGAAATTTTGTGGATTTGGAAAAACGTCGCTTGATATGTCTATGATCTATTTCGATGAAATTATTCAAATGCTTGATTGCACAAGGAGTGATATGCTTATAAAAACCTGTTTCTCAATTTATTGAACGCGTAATGTAACGCTGGAGCCTTGTCTGTTGTGGGGACCGTTGCTTTTCTAAATGTTTTCACTAGTTTTTTCATAAAGGCATATGACGCTTGATGATCTCGTTTTTTGCGAAGTTGAATATCCAATGTGCGTCCATCTTTATCGATAGCTCGATAGAGGTATCACCATTCGCCTTTCATTTCGATATAGATTTCATCTAGTTGCCAAGAGAGCTGTGCAGATTTGTTTTTCTTTTTCAAAATCTGACAAATGAGATTTCCATATTCATGAACTCAGCGCATGATGGTTATTGGGTGAATCGAAACTCTACGTTTTTTCAAAATTTCAGAAACGTCACGACAACTTAAAGAAAACGACAGCCACCAAAATAATGTCTTTCTTGAACTGTTTTTCTTTAAAATATCGAATTTGTAATTCTTCTCGCTTTTTTTCTAAATTGTAACTAGGTTTAAGACACCTTGCAACTGATCTGATCCCACATCCATTAACTTAAGATTTTAGACTATTCTTAAACTTGAAAGCACGTTACTATTCTCTTACTGTTAATGAAAAAGGGTGACGTGCTTTTTATGAATATGCATCAAAAACAAGAGCTGTCTTTATTTGCCGAAGAGTTATATCGATATATGTCTCCCGCTACACTTAATCAATTAGCTATAGAAGCAGGCGGGATGAAACGAAAACGTAAGTGCAAACGGTTATCAAGACCTAAATTATAAAAATCGATGTCTGCGAATTTATTTTTATTTCTTTTTCTACAATTCTGTAAGCAATTCAAGGGGGAATTTTAAATTAAAACTAGAATGAGTTCTTTCTAGAGATTTCCCATTAAGAATAAGCTCCTTATATTTCATGTTGCATAAAATACCATATGAATTTATAGGAGGTAATACAATGTATTATAGGGGTTCAGACGCGTGCCCATCAACTAAAGAATTTCTACTACCCCCAAGTGTCAAAAAAAGTTATCCTTTCTAAAAAATTGAATTAGAAAGGATAACTTTTTTTATAAATATTTCGTTTCAAGATAAATTACAATTATTTTCTAAAGAGCTATGCGTTATTCAGAGGGCACTGAAAAATCCCAATCAACTATAAAAAGGAGTTCAATACCTGCTACATATAGGTATTGAACTCCTTTTTATTTTCTGTATACCGATAAAGTATATGTTGTTTTTTCAAGGTTATCACTTTTTCAGTTGTCTTGATATCAGTATAGGGGTTCTCCTCGAAAAGGAGGAATAAGAAAAAATATGTTGTTTTTTAGATGGAGCGACAGAGTTACTTTCATTGACTGAAAAGAATAGTTCAATAAATTTGAGCGGTACATTTTTAAATGAATTTGTAGTAATTATTTTGGTAACGGTGGCCTGTGTGTCAATAGAACCAAACCATACAATAAACACTAGCCTACATTAACAAGCAATAATAAGACGATTTTATTATCTTTTCAAATAAATGTTTTTGTACTTATGATATACTATATTTACTTTCGTTTTTTACGAATTCCCTAAAAAGTATGTAGAGGAGGTTCTAACTCTCTGGTTAGAACCTTCTTTTATTTTTTCGTAGCAAAAGCTTCTTTTAAATTTTTGATCCAAACAGATTTATGTAAATCAATATGAGAAATCCAATTCCCTGATTCATGAGAACCGACAAATTCATTATAAATAGGATGCCAAATAATAAGGTATGTTTCATTTTCATATTGTATTTCATCAAATTGCCGCAACGATTTTCCAAATGTGTCGGATTGACCGATAGGTATCGCCCCTTTTTCTAATATTTCTTTAAATTGTTTCAAAGGCTTCACACTCCTTAGCAAAGGTATATGTATATATTTTTTAAAGGGTGTATTTTTTCCTCTTTTATTATTAAGATTATTTAGATGGATAATAAAAAAGCACGTTCTATTTTTTAGAACGCGCTTTTCCTGAATGAGTCTATACTGGTATTTCAAACCATTTTACATGTACATCCTCATTATAACACACAACTGACAAAAAATAACGAAAAATCAAATTGTTAGAAAGTATTTATTTGACTTTTAAGAATTTCTCTTGAAATAGGGTAGTATGTAAAAAGAAGATTTTTCTATTTAAGAAAGCTTCTTTTGTTCCAAATTATGTTCATATTCTTTAATTCTTCTATAAAATTATAAATGCTAGTTTAAATGTACACATTAACACTTGAATAAGCATGTACATTTTCAACAGGATTCTACATACAGACTTTGAGGTGGTTAGTGTGTATATCAAACTAGGTATTCCAACGGAATTTACAATTAAAAGTCTTACAGACTTATCTAATTTAAAAAATTTAATGGAGAACTTAAAGATGAAAATAAATAAAAGTCAACTAGCACGAGAATGGAAGGTTGATCGACGTACCATTGATAAATACATGAATGGCTTTATACCAAAGGGGACCAAAAAGAGAACATCAAAAATCGATGCCTATTATGAAGTGATTTTAGCTCTTTTATCAGATGACTCTAAACAAACTTTTTACTATATGCGGGTTCTATGGCAATATCTAACGGATAATCATGGTTTGCAATGTTCCCAGTCTACTTTTCGTGCCTATATCAACAGGAAACCTGAATTCAAAAAATATTTGTAACTACTCAGCTTCCTCACGGAGGCTTTTTTAATTTTACTAGTTTCATATGCCTCCTATTTGTAACTACTGAGTATATCAAACAGTGTGGAGGTGATAATATGGTCGATCGAAAAGTCATTTTAAATGCATATAAAAAAGGACCTACGGCTGTTATTTTTTTATTTGAAGAAACATTTTCTAAATTAGAAAGACGTATAGAAGAATTAGAAAATCGTTCTAAAAAAAAACTCCAAAAATAGTCATAAACCACCTTCTACAGATGGTTTGCGTAAACCTGTTACAAAGAGTTTGCGCAAATCATCCCAGCGTCAAACCGGTGGCCAGTTGGGCCATAAAGGACATACGCTTCATTTGACAACGACTCCGGACCATACGATTACTTATTCTCCTATGCAGTGTATTTGTTGTAACACATCCTTACACCACGAACCTGTAAAAGGATACCGCATTCGCCAAGTGTATGACTTACCACCTATCCAGATAGAAGTGGCAGAACATAAAGTGGAACAAAAAGAATGTCCACATTGCCAGTCTATCCAAGAATCCCAATTTCCTTTTACCGTCTCTCGTCCTGTTCAATATGGTCCAAATATAAAAAGACTGATTCCCTATCTAACGCATTATCAGTGTCTTTCTTTGAAACGAACAAAAGAATTCTTTCAAGATTGTTTTGGGCATTCTATCAGTGAAGGAACGTTAGTCAATCATGCCCATTCTTTTTCTTCTGCATTGCAGCCCTTCCTCCAAGAAGTAAAAGAGAAGATTCTTCAGTCTCCTGTTGTCCATTTTGATGAAACCGGTATGCGAGTAGAAAATAAAACACAATGGTTACATACTGCCAGTACACCGGAGGTGACATTGCAACATATTCACCAAAAACGTGGAAAAGAATCGATGGATGCAGGTGAAATACTGCCGTCTTTTTCTGGAATCGCGATGCATGATGGCTGGAAACCATATGATGTGTATACAGATTGTCGCCACGTGTTATGTAATGCCCACCTCTTACGAGATTTGCAGGGGATTATTGATAGTACTTGTCAAAAGTGGGCACAACAGATGCAGGAATTTCTAACGCAAGCTCTGACGCTGAAAAAACAATATAAAGGAATTCTGCCAAAAACGGAGCAACAGAATCTGTTTGTCGTCTACCAATCCATATTGAAAAAACAACCAGCCTTTTCTACGGAATTAAAAAAGAAAGGAAAGCGGACGCCTGCTCAAAATTTATGGAATCGCTTCGTCAAATGCGCTGACAGAATTCTAGCATTCTTAGAACATCCAGACATTCCATTTGATAATAACCAAGCTGAACGGGACATTCGAATGACGAAAGTAAAACAGAAAGTGTCTGGGACTTTCCGAAGTAAGAAAGGTGCAGAATTTTTTTGTCAGATACGGAGCTTTATGAGTACCATGAAAAAACAAAAACACTCTGTCTTACAAGCGATAGGACAGGTTATAGAAACCGGAACGGTTCCTTGGAATAGCACGATTTCATAAGAGAACTTCTCTATTTGATATAGATTCTTTCTCTTATTGGAGTATTTTCCTTTTCATGTTTTCGAATTGAAAACATGGATTTGGTATGCCTTTTTCCCAACTAAGCTGAGTAGTTACAGTATATTTACAATATAATTATTATTTAGATTGGATATTCAACATATTTCCACTTATATGTGACATATATTAGTAAAGGACATTACAAATGTGTTAGAAATTAGAGGGTAAGGAGTGCTAAGAAAATGAAGCCATATCAAGAGCATGATGAACAAAATTATACTGAGGATAAAATCAATGAGAACTATGGTTGTAACTCATACGTGCAAAATAAATAATTTAAAGAGAATGAAGAGTGGAACAATTCCTATTCCTTTCAAAGACATAAAGGAAATGAAAAGGACTGGAATGGACAAAGTGAAAGAAGTTATTATGATTGTAACCTAATTAAATCTCAATCTCCTAATTTACCTGACGAAAGCAAAAGGTTCCAAGCAATTATGTTTACCAATCAATCCTCCAATTGCGTAACGGAGAGAAATTATCCACTTGGTGAGCTCGTACCTTTCGAACCTAGAGAATGTCGTCAAATAATTACAGATCACCAAACATTAGTTGGTTCTCTTGAATTAAGTACTGATATATACTTTTATATTTTTTATCAAGCCGATGGGGATGGTTATGTAATTGCAAGTCGTGAAAATGGGCGCGTACTTGAATATATGGATAATGCATCAGAGCTATTTAGGGTATTAACATCTAGGTTATATAATGGTGGGGCAAATCAAATTTTTAATATGAACAGAGCTACTAATAATAATTTTAGATTACAAACACAGCCATCAGGTGCAGGTTATGTATTAAGACCATGTAATGATAATACAACAACTTTACTTAATCTTGTATTTACTCCTGCTAGTTCAGGCTTGGCAAATCCAAATACTCTTCTAAGTTTTAGAGAATCTGAGAGAATCCCGCCCGTACCTATTCCCTCATTACCATCGCCAACAAGATTAAGCCCCGTACCGGATTTGAGTAACTTGGATGATGAGGGACCACTTCCACAATATGCCCCAAGAGCGACTATAGGAAGTGCGTTAATTCCATGTATATTTGTAAATGATGTAGCTCCACTAGATCAAAGAATTAAGCAAAGTCCATATTATGTTTTAGAATATAGACAGTATTGGCATCAATTATGGTCATATCTTCTTCCATCCGGTGGGTCACGAGAATTCGATGAAATAACTGGGATAAGACCAGAAGCGCAAGAAAATATGAAGGATTCGCTAGATATCGTAATAGGAGCAGACTGGAATTTAAGATTTGGAGATAAGTCACATGCTTTTAGATAACAAATTTATCACGGATTAAACACATCAATTTCTCGAACACCAGATGATTTAGGATTAAGAACAGAAAAAAATAGATATGTTAATATCCATCCTCAACAAGTAAGATTTTCAAGATTTGTAAAAGCGCACGAATATAGATTAACTCGTCCTAATGGAACAGAAGTATCACCACCGTGGATAGCGTTAGACTATAATACTATACTGCTCAAATCATACCCAAATAACTTGGAAATAGTAATGCCAAATTCAAAAATAATAAATAGTAGTAATAGTTATGATCTATCAGTATGGAAAACACCATTGATGATACGAGATGGGAAAATCATTACAAGAAAATAATAGGAATTGGCAAACCACCAACAGTAAGTCGAACGAAATAGGCCTATGGCAACCATTCCTTCTTTTTTGAGGGTTCTGATTCAAAAATAGTAGGATATGAAAGAAGAATACAAGATTTCTAGCGGAATTGAACGCTATGCTGTTAAACGAAAGACTTCATTAATAAGATATATCTGCTTTTGGACCGACTTCTCTCCTTGGAGAATTTGTCCTTTTTTGACCATATGCATAGCTTCTATTCCAGCAATCATTTTTGTAGCTTTATGGAATGATTTTAAGAGAAGCATATTCCGAATCCGTTTTTTGATAAACTGGTGGTCTTGTTCAATGATATTGTTTAAATATTTTTTCACACGAAGTGGCATACCGTGTGGTATGCACTGTTCGTCTTTTAGTTCCCTTATCACAACAGGATAGGCCTTATCTCCATCAACAGTTATAGAAGGGGTCATACGCCCCCCAAAAAAAAGAAAATTGTATGGTAAAGAATATTTTGGTTCTGGTACGAAAAATCATTTTCAAGTTGTTTTATTTTTTCGCATCAGACCCCCTCCTTATCAATATTCAAAAACAATTGTGTAATCTAATTTGTGTTCCCTTTTTTTATTGCAAAATGCTCTAAATCATCCCCTTATTTTGGTGAATAGGAGAAAAAAACATACTGGAATTTTTTCCACATATATACTTATAATGTAAGGGGGGTTACCGTATTACGTTATTTATGATAAGCCTGTTCAGTTACAAAATTTAGAAATAAAAATATTGGATAGAAAATGCTGAATATCTAAAATATAAGAGGGTTATGATTATGAGTAATAAACTCAGAATTCATTTATAGATTTTTGAGTTGGAATTTCATTTACATGGTTAGTCTATCAAGTATTTCTTATGCAAAATACTTGATAGATTTCTATCTTTTTATTAATTAATTTGATAAAAGTCCTTGCCCAAAAATTCTATTTTCAGCAGGAATGAATAGTACTGTATCGTGGCATATCTTGCATTAGGAATTGTATCAGATAGTGTTTATTATTCTGAAATAAAAATCAAATTTGCTCATAGAAAGAGGAGGAATATTTATGAATCATAATAATAATGAATATGAAATTGCAGATGTAAATCCCCCATCTTATCCATCTAACAGAATCAATAATTATTCTAGATATCCTTTCGCAAATGACCCGAACCAATTATTACAACAAACTAATTACAAAGATTGGCTCAATATATGTCAAGGGAATAACCAAAATAGTGGGAATCTAATAACAGATGCAGGAGCTGCGGTTAGTGCGGGCATAATTGTAACTGGCACAATGATAGCGGCTTTTGCTGCACTTGCTGTTGCTCCTTTTCCTATAGTAGGTGCTATAGTAGGTGGTATAGTAATAGCTTTTGGAACACTATTACCCCTTGTTTGGCCAGGTGGAAAGGAGGATAGAACGGTTTGGACTCAATTTTTCGCACTTGGAGAAACACTTTTGGGTAAAAGATTAACTGATGACGCACAAAAAACTGCAGCTGAAACTGTGGATGGGTTTGGGAGAGTATTAGACAACTACAAAGTTGCACTTAATAGTTGGATGGATTTGAAAAAGAAACAAAGTCCTGGATCCCCGCCAACGACAGAGTTAAAAGAAGCTGCTGATAATGTTAAACAACGATTTGAAATTGTCCATAATGAATTTGATGCGAATATGCCTCATTTAGGGAATCCTAAATCTAATTATAAAGAAGTGTTATTAAGTTCGTATGCACATGCTGCTAATCTGCATTTAAATTTATTACAACAAGGGGTTAGATTCGCGGATCAATGGAATCAAGATATATATTCTTCACAAATTGTACCTGCTGCTGGAACATCAACTGAGTATCTTAAATTCTTGCAGGCACGTATACAGGAATATGTTAATTATTGTACAGCAACCTATAGAAGCGGCTTAAATATACTTAAAAATTCTAATGATATCACATGGGATATCTATAATACATATCGTAGAGATATGACTCTTACCGTACTAGATTTAGTTGCAGCCTTCCCAAATTATGATCCAACCTACTATCCAATAGATACCAAAATACAACTTACAAGAACCATTTATTCAAATTTACTTGGGATAACTCAGTCTGGGAGGCAATATTTCGAGGCACTGGAAAACGCCTTAACAATGAGACCGAATTTGTATAGAATACTAAGAGGATTTAACTTTAATACAACATTTGGATCAGGTGTTAATTATTTATCAGGTATTGCAAACAGACGCGGTCTTATTAAGACTGTTCCTTCAGAGGAGGATGAGCAACCTTTTTACGGACAATCAAATGGTCGTCATGATCCAATGATTTTTGCAAATGGACTAAATATTTTTCGAGTTACTCTTTTAAGAAACAAACATTATATTGCACTTCCCGTAGGACCTCCTTTATTTGCAGCTAATCAAATCACGGATTTAAAACTATATTATGGAAATGCAACACAATACCACCATTATCAACCAAGCAATGAAGGTCTTACTACTGAAAGTACAGACCTCTCATTTCCTCCAAAAAACGAAGAGTATTTAAATGCAATTTTGATGACTTCACCAAGAACTATATACGAAAACCCAACAAATATATACTCATTTGCTTGGACAAAAAAGGATATAGATCAACAAAATAACATTATTATAAATGCAATCACCCAAATCCCAGCTGTAAAGGGTATTGCATTAGGTAATCAATCCCGAGTCATTCAAGGCCCTGGTCACACAAGTGGGGATTTAGTATATTTAAAAGATAGTTTAGAACTTAGATGTCAATACACTGGTCCTCAACAATCTTATGATGTACGTATTCGCTATGCCTCAAATGGTATCCTGAATGATAGGGCTATGATAGCCATTACAATCCCAGGGGTAACAGGACAATCCATTTCACTCAGTGAAACCTTTTCAGGTACGGATTATAATGTTTTAGAATTTCAAAACTTTAAATCGGTTCAATTTACTAGTGCAATTCGATTAAATCCCAGCCAAAACATATTTATTTATTTGAATCGTCTAGATCAAAATGCAAATACAACTTTGTTAATTGATAAGATTGAATTTATCCCACATCCATTACCACGTATTCTATCAGAACAAAAATTAAAAAAGGTGAAACAAAAAGTGAATGACTTATTCATAGATGCTGAAAATGGGTGTTTTTGCCCATCCCACGAAAAAGACCTGCGCTAAGGTTCTGGTGCAAAGGTTGCATTTATTGAAGAAGATTTATAGATTCCTAATGAAATTTGTTTTATGCAGCAGTTCCAAATAGTTGATGGATGAAACTTCACTTGATTTTCGACAGGCTTCTCACCTAAAGCGTTATATGGCACAGCATACGAAATATTGCGTAGATATTTACAATAAAGGTTATAGTTTTCTAACAGGCAATGCTAATCTACCTGCTATTCGAACAAATTTTAACTTTCTTACAAATAAAGAAGTAGCTGGCCCTCCAACATACAATAACTATAATCATATTTTGTCATACATGTTGCTAGATTATGATTGAAATCAGACGGGGGGAATAGGCACAGATGGATATTCATTTGCATTTATGCATAGTAGCGTTGATCCTTATAACACCATTGCCCCAGATAAAATTAGGAAAATTCCTGCAGTAAAAGCTTTTGCTTTAGAATCAAATAGCCAACAAACAGCCCAAGTCTTAGCTGGACCTGCTCATACAGGAGGAGATATAGTAAGATTACTACCATCTTAAGCACGTTTAAAAATACGTTTAACTCCTGCATCCACGAATAAAAATTATCGTGTTAGAATTCTCTATTCATCCTGGACATATGGTGCTGTATTAGTAGAAAGGTGGTCGCCGAGTGGTGCTATAAACAATGTTTTTCCTGTTCCAATTACGCTGGGATCAACCTATGGATATGTGGACACTTTGGTTACTACATTTAATCAATCAGGTGTTGAAATAATTATAAAAACTAATTCTGCTGACTATATAGACTTTGACAAAGTTGAACTCATCCTAATTGATATCCCATTTAAAAAATGTACGAAATGTCAATTTGCAGGAGAAGTATGCACATGTAGTTGTCCAGCATTACAATCCTTAGACACAGAAAAAGAAATTGTAAATAGTTTATTTGTCGAATAAAACCAAGTATGTACTGAAGTAGGAGGTAAGGCTGTTCGAAAAATAAGTAGAAAAGGTAGTGAATACTATGTATGCCAATAATATCAAAAATACACTAAAATTAGAAACGACAGACTATGAAATCGATCAAGCGGCAATTTCTATAGAATGTATGTCTAATGAACAAGATCCACAGAAAAAAATGATGTTATGGGATGAAGTAAAACAGGCGAAACAACTCAGTCAAGCTCGTAATTTACTCTATAATGGTGATTTTGAAGATGCATCAAGCGGCTGGAAAACCAGTACGACGATCGAGATTCGAGAGGATAGTTCCATTTTTAAAGGATATTATCTTCATATGTTTGGGGCAAGAGATATTGAGGGAACCCTATTTCCAACCTATATCTATCAAAAAATAGATGAATCCAAATTAAAACCATATACACGTTATCGAGTAAGAGGCTTTGTAGGAAGTAGTAAAGATTTAAAATTAGTGGTAACACGCTATGGGAAAGAAATTGATGCCATTATGGATGTTCCAAATGATTTGGCCTATATGCAGCCTACCCCTTCATGTGGAGATTATCGCTGTGACTCATCATCCCAGTCTACAATGAGTCAAGGGTATCTTACACCAGTACCAGATGGATATGCTTCTAATATGTATGCATGCCCGTCAAACCAAGGTAAAAAACAGGTTATGTGTCACGATCGTCATCCATTTGATTTTCATATTGATACAGGAGAATTAGATACAAATAAAAACTTAGGTATTTGGGTCTTGTTTAAAATTTCTTCCCCAGATGGTTATGCTACATTAGGGAATCTAGAAGTAATTGAAGAAGGACCACTAACAGGCGGAGCATTGGCACATGTGAAACAGAAGGAAAAGAAATGGAAACAACACATGGAGAAAAAGCGAATGGAAACACAACAAGCCTATGATCCAGCAAAGCAGGCAGTAAATGCATTATTCACAAATGCACAAGGAGACGAATTACACTATCATATTACTTTAGATTATATTAAGAACGCCGATCATTTGGTACAGTCGATTCCCTATGTATACCATGATTGGTTACCGGATGCTCCAGGTATGAACTATGATGTATATCAAGAGTTAAACGCACGTATCATGCAGGCGTACAATTTATATAATGCGCGAAATGGCATCACAAATGGTGACTTTACACAAGGGTTACAGGGATGGCATGCAACAGGTAAAATAGACGTACAACAAATGGATGGAGCTTCTGTATTAGTTCTATCAAACTGGAGTGCGGGGGTATCTCAGAATCTGCATGTCCAAGATCATCATGGATATGTGTTACGTGTGATTGCCAAAAAAGAAGGTCCTGGAAAAGGGTATGTAACGATGATGGATTGTAACGGCAATCAGGAAACGATGAAGTTCACTTCTTGTGAAGAAGGATATATGACAAAAACAGTAGAGGTATTCCCAGAAAGTGATCATGTACGGATTGAAATAGGAGAAACCGAAGGTACATTTTATATAGATAGCATCGAGTTGCTTTGTATGAAAGGGTATACAAAGCAACTATAACCAAGACTCTAGTGGTATGTATAATCAAAATTATACTAACAATGATGACCTGCATTCCGGTTGCACATGTAACCAAGGGCATAACTCTGGCTGTACATGTAATCAAGGATATAACCGTTAACGATTCTAAATAAGAATCAACATGTTTGCGAAAAATAAACACCTACTCACAAAATCTATTGCATAACATAAGGTTCTGGTGCAAAAATAGTGGGATATGAAAGAAGAGTAAAAGATTCCTAGCGGAATGGAACGTTATGCTGTTAAACCAAAGAGTTCATTGATAAGATATATCTGCCTTTGGAGAGTTTGTCCTTTTTTGACCATATGCATGGCTTCTATTCCAGCAATCATTTTTGTAGCGGTTCGTAATGATTTTACTCCAAGCATAGTCCAGATTCGTTTTTTAATTCCCTTATCGTAACGGGATAGGCTTTATCACCATCCACAGTTATTACACGAGGTCTTGTTACATGATAAGAAGCCAGGGTTTTCTTTAGAAAACGCTTGGTAGCCTTCGCATCTCGTTTATTACTCAAATAAAAATCAAGCGTGCTTCCCTTAGAATCAACAGCACGGTATAAGTACATTTTTTTGCCTTTGATTTTGATGTAGGTTTCATCCACTCTCCAGGAATCATTTTTTTGTTTCAAATGTTTTCGAATCCGCTCATTTAATTCAGGTCCATATTGATGAACCCATCGCATAATCGTTGTATGGACCAAGGATAATCCTCTTTCTTCCATCATTTCCACCAAATCACGAAGACTGAGGTTGTACCGTAGGTACCAACGTACCGCTAATAAAATGATATCAGGCTGGTAATGTTTCCATTTGAATATATTTTCTTTTTCCATCCTAATCACGCACCTTTTTTAGTAGTAGTACCAGTATGGCCAAGTTTGAAAGAACATTTTCGAACCGTTTAGCTTTTTTGCACCAGAACCTACGAAAGTAATTTTTAATTTTATTGTATCAAAACCAACTAGAAAAAGTTTGTATAAATATACATGCTTATTTTTGAGAAAAAACTTCTGACAAGGTGATATCTAGAGTGTTAGTTAAAAGAGCTAATTCAATTGATTATTCTTCTGAATAGAAAAATTAAGATGATTGAAGGTATAGGGAACTTTGTATGAAGTTCCCTAATTTAAGTGTAAAAGTCAATATTAAAACTTAACAGAGTCATATATTTTAAATATGAGCAAACCAATTACATTTTCCAGTTTACTTATATCTGTTTGTATACGTCTGCATATACCACTTTTAGTTGATTACGTAATTGCCTGTTTTCTTCTTCTACTTTCTTAATTTTTCGCTTTAAAGATTCAATAATTACATCTTTATTGCTGTCACTCATCTCACGTTTTATCTGTTTTGATGTAGGAGTTTGTGTTTGCTGTTGACGCAGGGTTTCAATCCGTTTACGGAACTTCTGATTATTATACAATGTTGCTTTAGCAATTCCCGCCTCATTTGCTACACTATTAAAATTGATGTTCTGATTGGCTCGTACGAGCCTTTGGATTGCTTCATCAACTTTTTGAGAGGTGATTGCCTTTCTGGCTGCATGAATTGCTTTTAGTTGCTCTATACGATTATAACTAACCATGCTTCACACCATACTTTCTTTTTATACGATCTTGTCGGCCAAAAATAATATTACCTTCTCTAATATTATTTAAGATACCTTGATATCTGTTTAAATTCTTTTCATGTTTCTCAACCATATCCTCACGATTATGCTGTTTAGCTATTTCTACAGCTCTCGTTGTTGTTTTAATGTGCAACTCATATTTTTCAACATCCAGCTCTGAAAATCCAATCGCTAAGTCTTTGCAAGGGCTACCACTATTACATGTCAAACAAGGTAGTGCTTCCATATGTGGACAATCTCCTTTCAATCGTGCGTGGCATGTTCCATAAGGGTTGTCCATTGCATTTAATTTATGCTCTTGCCAGAGTGCTTGTAAGATATCCTCAGGAATATCTTCACCCTCATTAATCTTTTGTACCTCACCATTCAAATCAAAGCTGAAAACTCCTTGATTTATAACAGACTCGAATGCTTTTCGTTTGGTTTCATCCAATAGCTTAGCATACCGTAAAGTCATTTCAGGAGATGCATGAGCTAGTAATTCTTGTACTGTTAAAATATCTGCCCCGCCATTCAATAATTTCACAGCATACGTATGACGAAATTGGTGGGTCTTAAAACGAAAAGTATCACCATTTTCATCTACAATGTTTTTATGTTCTGCTAGTTCATTCAAATGTCTTCGAATCCAATCTTGCGTATAGGGCTTACCTTTTTGTATCCCTTGATATCGTACAAAGATATATTTTTCTGGATTATTATCTTGTGTGCTATTTTCTTTGGAATTTGAAATTAAAACCGAAAGAATTTTTGCGAGCTCCTCATCAATTGGGATACGATGACCTTGTACAAACGTTTTTTCAATATCAGTCACAATAGAATATTTGCCATTCAATTGTACAAGGCAATCTGTTGTGAGTTCTAATACATCTGAAATGCGAAGGCCCGTTTTAAATGCTACCCATACCACCGGTATGATGTCTTTATGAAGTTCGTTAAGATGAGCGAATAATTGTTCCAGTACAAAGTCAGGAATGTAATCAATTTGCCCATAGGGCTTTTTTTTCACTTTTGGTTTATCTCCTGGGAAAATTAATAATCTTACATTTGTAGCTGGAGCAATTTCATATTCGTATTTTTGAATATCCCCTAAGAACTTACTGATAATTTTCAAGCCTTCTGAGATATATCTTTCTGGATTTTCAATTTTTTTCTTTTTGGTATCTTCATGAAACTATTGAATATATAGCTCCATGTGAGGTCTTTTGAGACCTTTCAAATCATTCCATGTTGGTTCTAATGAAAATATGAAAGAAAAAAATTTAGTTAAAGTTTTTGAATAGACTCTTGCTGTAGCAAACGAAAGATTCTGTCGTCCCATTAAACGTTGCTTGATATATTTTTTTGTACTATCTTTTATTTTCATTGGTTCTATTTTAGTGAAATCAAGAAAATGTGAGGTTAAACTTTTGCTGTAGTATATCCCATATTTGGTATGTAATATCCGTACATCCCAACGATCTTTCTCCCATTCATCACGCGAATCTGCTAACACCAAGAAGTTGGAATGAATGATACGAAAATAGGTTGCTGCGGGGGATTTATGTGTATATCCGTCGAACATTGTGGTCTTTGATGTCTTTGTTGTAGGAATTCCATGTTGTTCTAACCAAAACAACCATTCTCGTTCAGCCTTCTCCATATCCAACTCAAATAAAGAGGAAAGGAGGGGGTACTTTTCGTTAAGAAAAATGGATAATTTGTTTAATGATGCAGCCTTTTGATTAAAACCACTACTTAGTGCCCACTGTTCTTTGAATAATTTTTGATACCATACATATTTTATTTCAAGATTAACAGTTGGACTATTTATTCGAAAATGCACATTTCGACGTTTTCCCTTGTAATTATCCACCATTTTCCGAAATTGAGGGATACTTTCTAAGAATTTGATATTCCAATTGTTATTCATTAAAATGTAGGGATTTTCCACACGGTTAGTGGTAACAGATCCATCAGATTGGATTGTTTTTTCTATATAACTAGAAAGTTCATATTTCAATCGTTCATGAAAATTTACTTCTTCTATATTTATTTGTCGCTTTCGCTTCATATTTACCACCTTCAGCTTTTTTCATCGATTTTAAATGCGTATTGTGCTTTTTCCCAATCCTTACGGATATCTTCGTCCGAAGGATGGAGGTACAAATTCATTGTTGTTTGAATTTGAGCATGTCCTAATCTCTCTTGTACTTGCTTGATGTCCTTTGTCTGTTGGTAGTATATGGTGGCATGTGTATGTCGTAACAGGTGAGGATGAATATCAATTTTTGTTTTCTTTCGCAAGCGTTTAAAGAGAGATTCTACATCGCTTTAATTCATAGGTCTACCCATATTTCTTCCACGCAGCTTAATAAAGACAAAGTTTGTTTCAATATTTAGTCCATCAATAATTTCATATAGATAATCATCATACAAATCCATAAGGTGTTGTGATACAAATATCTCCCGTTCTCCTGTTTTGAGCTTTGCACCATTCTCTAATTCTCCTCGGTCCCTCAAGCGAATCCGATGTCCTTTTTGGTGGTCAAATATAAAGTCCTCCAAATATAGAGAAAGAGCCTCTCCAATACGTAATCCCGTTTCAAACAGAAGTTGAATAAGAAAAGCATCCCGTATATTTGTAGTAGCTGTGAAAGTTTGTCGCACTTGCTCTTTTGTGAGTATTTGAATTCTTTTACGAGGCTCTTTTATTTTTAATACATTTCGAATAGAGGGCTTATTCTTATTAATATGATATAGAAAACTCTTATATCGTGTTCTTCCTCCTGTATAAATCTGACGCATTAGTTTTTCATTCATGTCTTTAGATATTTCTTCGTTACGGTATAAATAATCATAAAAATTTGTAACTGTAGTAATGGTTAAGTTTACTGTTTTTTTCAGTCTTTTTCGATTTCACAGGAGTAATAGACGCTATATTTAAACTAGTATACGGATGACGTAACCAACCAAAAAAATCTGCCAAGTCTTCTAACTTTATTTCTTTGTAATTCTTTTCAGTTTCTCTTAAATATAAAAGATATTGTTTTAGGGCATAACAATATGTCTTTTGAGTATTCCTACTTTTACCTGTACTATCCAAATATTTGAGATATTTTACTACCGGAACAATCGGAATCCCTTTTTCATCAATTAACATGTATTTTTTACTGTTCTCAAGCAAGATTTCTTGTACACGCATAGAATTCCTCCCCTAGATTTTATACTAAATCTAACCACTATTTTTAAACCTACCTTATAGAAGTTATCCCCCAGCTACACCACCTTTACATTTTAAACATAACATACTAAATTAATATCATATAGTTAATCATTATATGATGCGATAAAAAAGAATAATAGACTTTTATATTAAACATACTATTCGCTTTTTATTATAGTAGAGTTAACCATGGGCACCATTTTTTATCTTTGTGTGTATGGTTGTTAAATCAACAAATTGCTACAACCTCTCTTACTCAACTTTGTAGTCAATTAGAAACTTCAACAGGAATTTTATTAAGTCTTGAGGGACTGGATCAACGATTTAACTCGGCTTCTGTAGCCTTCTTTCGAACTGTATTTACTACACTTCTACAAGCTAAAATTGGAGGATCATCTACAATTTCTCATTCTCTTTCTGCTTACTTTGAGCGGATTCGCATCTTTGATTCTACAACCTTTCAAGTTCCAGATCGATTCGCAGCTACTTATCCTGGTGCCGGAGGCTGTAGTCATACAGCTGGTGTGAAAATCCAATTAGAGTATGACTTGTTGAGTGGAGAGTTTTCTGATGTGAAAATTGAACCAGGAAAACGAAGTGATCAAGCATATGGGGCGACTCGAATGGACATGACACAAAAGAATGAACTATATATTCGTGACTTAGGGTATTTTCGTTTACAAGACTTTAAATCGATCCAAGATAAGGAAGGGTATAATTTATCGCGTCTTAAATTACCAACTAAAATATATAGAAAAGAATTGGAAACAGTGGTATTTAAAACAAAACCTGCTCAATTGAGACCGGTATATATACAAATTCATTTGGAAGACATCATGAGCCAATTACAACCTGGCCAAGTTTATGAATTACATGATGTATATGTAGGGAGCAAAGACAAACTACCCACTCGCATTGTGGTTTATAGATGTACAGAGGTGCAAAAACAGAAGCGTCTACATGATCGAGCTATTCGTGAAAAGAAAAAAGGGATTACATATACAGATCGTACGAAAATTTTACAAGGAATTACGGTATATATGACAAACATTCCTACGGAATGGGTACCGAAAGAGAAAATCTATGATTTATATTCACTGCGTTGGCAAATTGGCGTGTCCAGATAAGGACACATTATCTAGTTGGTGAAAGTCCAATCGGGAGAATAGACTCCACTCTCGTAGCCTGAGAGGCGCCATGAAGTGAAAGCGACATGGCGAAGCCCTCTGACATCACATGCAAAAGGCATGTGGGCAAATCTCCAGGTTGTAACGTACAGTGAACGTAGATGTAGCCTCGTTACACGCAATTCCCGTGGCTGAGACGGTCGATAACGTGCGAAAGCAACAAGAACTGACCGAAACGAGTCTGGAACGGCAGTTCTCACCGGCGGGGTATCAGCGGCGACATGGAGAGAAAGATAATGTGGAAACTGGAGAAGCCCTCGACACCCGATGAAAAAACCTCATCGAGGAGACCGTCTCTACAACCGCGACCGGGAAGTGAGAACGGTAGGTGTTAGGGTGGCGCGGAACGGATCGTAGTATACCAGAGATCTGCGTGCAGCAAAACGCGCGGGGAGGAAAGAGTCCGAACCTGTAAACATTTCGTATGACTAAATAAGGCAAGGGTGCCATGACAAAAACACCCACCACTTTGCAGGAACTAAGGCAACGAATCTATCGAAAGGCTAAGTCTGAACCTACGCACCGGTTTTAGGGGCTATTTACCCACATTACCAAAATGAAAATCCTTCACGAAGCATATCAACAGGCAAGGAAAAATAACGGTGCTCCAGGCATTGATGGGAAAAGTTTTGCTGATATAGAACTAGAAGGAGTTATCCCATTCTTAACGGGTATTCAAGAAGAATTGCAAGCTGGAATATATCGGCCACAAGCCAACCGAAAAGTAGAAATCCCAAGGGCAAACGGCAAAATGCGAACTCTACAAATTCCGTGTATACGAGACCGTGTAGTACAAGGAGCGCTCAAACTCATATTAGAAGCAATTTTTGAAGCTGATTTCTGTCCAAATTCGTATGGGTTTCGGCCGAAACGCTCTCCACATCAGGCATTGACAGAAGTACGACGCAGTATATTACGCCGTATGACCATAATAATTGATGTTGATTTGTCACGCTACTTTGATACAATCCGATACAACATATTATTGGAGAAAATCGCGAAACGTGTCCAAGACCCACAGGTTATGCATCTTGTAAAACAGGTAATTAAGGCAACAGGAAAGATCGGTGTCCCGCAAGGGGGGCCATTTTCTCCACTAGCCGCGAACATTTACCTCAATGAAGTGGATTGGACATTTGATACCATTCGACGCAAAACAGCTAAGGGAAATTACGAAGCTGTAAACTATCACCGTTTTGCCGACGATATAGTTATCGCTGTAAGCGGACACTCCAGTAAAAGTGGATGGGCTGAACTGGCATTACGACGACTGTTGGAACAGTTAAAGCCTTTGGGAGTTGAACTGAATCTGGAGAAGACTCAGATGGTCAATGTCCTAAAAGGAGAATCCTTCGGATTTTTAGGATTTGACCTGAGACGAATACCGAACCAAAATAAGAATGGGTTCTTCGTTTTCATGATCCCGAAGAAGAGAGCTCGCACAACAGTGAAAGCAAAAATTCGCGAACTCATTCAAAACGTAGGAGCGAAGCCAGCACAATACTTAATAAAACAAATCAATGCCGTACTGACTGGATGGGTGAACTACTTCCGGGTTGGGAACTCTAGTCAAGCATTCAGTGAAGTACGTGATTATACGGAGATGAAAATTCGCACACTGTTAACGAGAAGGAAACGACGAAAGCGTAGCATCGGATGGCAGAGATGGAGTAACGAATATCTCTATGGTGTACTGGGACTGGAAAGTCCTTCCCCTGAAAAGTGCAGAGAGTTTCCGATGAAAGTGTCTGCCATTTGATAGGTCTCATAACCCTTTTGATGAAGTTTATGGGGTGAGCTGCTTGAGGGGAAACCTCACGAGCAGTTCTTATGGGGAGAGGCTGGAAACGGGTCACAATTGATACCGTGCCAGTCTTTTACCCGATAGCTGTTATTTAAAATATGGAAATCTTGGTTTTGAATTCATCGTTGTAAATCTATTAAACAAGAGCGAATAGAATGCCACCTTTATAGACAACTCATTAGTATCCTATTATGATCTTCTACTATGTTTAAAATGAGAGAACTCCTGTTACGTAAGAAACAGAAAGAACTAAGTGAATATAAAGCGATGTACATAATTAAAAATTATTTCTTACTTTTTCATCAAGCACTACATAAAAATACCCAAGAATTATCAAAGATTCTCCTTCGTCTGTTTAACCTCCTGCAGCGAAATGGACGAAAATCTCACAGATTTGAGAAAAAAACAGTCTTTGATATTTTAGGTGTTGTGTATGAGTATACCACTTCTGCCCATCAGGTAGCATAGCGAAAAATTTGAAACCCATCAGGGTTTATTTGACGTGTCTACTTTTATAACATCTATAAAAGAGAATAAAAAACTACGTGGAAAGACCGCATTTTGTATAAAAATATATGTTAAGTTGATGGATGTGTGGTCTGATCCCATTTGGTGAGACAAAGAAAAAAAACCTAGATAACATGTTTCCTATAAGCTATAGGTGACATGTTATCTAATTTCCTCTGAATCCGTTCATTATTATAGTAGTGGATGTATTCATCCACAGTTTGTATTATACTAGCATTATTCAATTGTTTTATATTTTGCGCATAGAATCCTTCGGATTTTAAATGAGAATGAAAGGATCCTATGAGGGCATTATCATGGCAGTTTTCTTTACGGGAGTAGCTGCCAATGGCGCCTAGTTGCTGAAGCGCATGGTGATAAGCAAAAGATGTATATTGGAATCCTTGATTTGGGTGGATGATAGTTCCATATACAGCTCTTTTTTGCGCTGTTAAATCTAATTTTTTTAGAACAAGTTGTAAATCATTGCGATGCGAGAGTTTCCAAGCTACGATTTCATTGTTATAAATGTCTTGAACGACTGATAAATAGAGAAATTTATCCTTGAGTGACAAATAAGTGATATCTGTAACAAGTACCTCATTCGGCTTTCGGTTTCGGAACTGTTGTTCTACTATATTATGAAAAATCTTTGGGGATTTACCTTTAAAAAAGCGTCGCTTTTTATGAATGAGTGATTGAATTTGGAGTTCTCGCATAAGTCTGTATACCTTTTTGAGGTTCACTAAAAATCTAGCCTCTTGTAAGGCAATTTTCATACGAGGACAATCAAATTTCTTGTGCTTTACATGAATGGCCTGAATCAGTTCACGCAATTAATCTTTTGAAAGGCGTAATTGCTTTTGCATACACGTTGAGCGCCACTTATAATAACTTGAACAATTTAACTCCGCAATGATGATAGGCCATGTTACTTTGTATTGAGAACGTAGTTCTTCAATAATTTCATACTTAGCTGTTTGGGCAAAAACACCTCCTACAGATTTGGATACCGCTTTTTTAAATAAGCTACCTAAGCCTTGTAATATTCTAATTTTTCTTCAATACTATTGAATCTCGTACGAAGACGACCCTTCAAGGGGCTTTTCAAACCGTTATTGCCACGGTTGTTTCTTCTTAAATTTGATGTATTTCGGCATTTCCGAATCCAATTCATTAACTGTGTTCTACTTTTTGGCTTATATTTCTTAGCTACAGTTGATTGGCTACCTTCACCATGTAAATAACTTTTTACAGTTTGTATCTTTCATTCATTTGAATACGTTTGAAATGTATCTCCTTTTTTGGCCATGACCCAAGTAAAAGTGTAGCATCCATGTCTATCCATGGTCTTTTTATACAGTTTACCTTAAGGGGATAATATCAATCAGTATGTCCAAGTTTGGGAGATTACTTGCAGATAGTTCGAAGTTTTTGCACCAAAACCTTATTTTGGTAGACGTTGGATACACGAGTATGGTGATCAAATTTGGAAAAAAATAAATCTACACATTTTATTTGGCATTTAGATGAGACTTATATCAAAGTCAAAGGAGAGTGGTGTTATCTCTATCATGCGATTAATCAAGAAGGATACACATGAGGGTTCAAGTAGAATGCTAGTTGTATTTTTTCCATTTAATTTTTAAAAAATTATTAAGTGGTATTTAGAATATATTTTTATAGTTAGAATAGTATAAAGGAGATGTGGAATTAATTAATTTTAAAATTTGAATGGTACGGCTAAGAAAAATATAAAATTTATATTTGTAATAAAGGTGGACCGATTATATTGAATCACTTAAAAACGAAAGGGAGGAAAATATTTCATGATGAATAAATTAAATACAGGAGATTTAATTAAGGTATATTCTGCAGGAACTTTAGAGGGACAAGGGAATTACATAGGTACTTTCCAGGGGCAAAATTCATCATTTTTATCCTGGAAAAATGATCAAGGAAATGAAGTGTATACTAGTATAAGCTCAATCAGTGTAGAAATACTACAAAGAAGTAACAGTCACAACATAACTTCCAATCCTGATAATTATAACTCAAACTCTCATAACAACCATGAATCTAGCTACCCTGATAATTACAACTCAAGCTCTCATAACAACCATGAATCTAGCTACCCTGATAATTACAACTCAAACTCTCATAACAACCAT